>CAVWEU010000001.1:0-2063634 GCA_963754155.1 uncultured Actinomycetota bacterium
AGGACACAGATCCGCAGGTCAGAGGGGGTCTTGCCTCTCGACCGAGTGGCAGCACCAGGAGTGGACGTCGCGGTCTGTTGACGCTGGAGGTCGTCACTGTGCCCTGCACGCCGCAGGCCAGCCGTCTCAGCTCCGCGTCGAGCCTCTCGTGGCGCGCGACGACAGCAGCAGGACCCCGAGCAGCACGGCGTCGAAGGCCAGGAAGAGCACGCCCTCGGGTTCGTCATAGACGGGGATCTTCACCAGCGTGACGGTCATCCCGAGCGCGACGGCGAGGAAGCCGAGCCGGATGCGGCGCTCCGGGGGCAGGCGGGGGGCGAAGGCGACAGCGAGCTTGAGTGCGAAGCCGCTGAGCATCAGCGTGACGACTGGCACGTCGACCCAGGCTCCGACCCACACGGCCTCCTCGGGGGCGATGACGATGAAGTAGGTCGCGCCGATGAGCCCGTTGATGCCGAGCAGGCCGGCGACGACGCGAGCGGCGACGAGGGCACGGTTGCGGGGGCCTGCATCGGTGGTGGTGGTGCGTGAGGTCATGGTCATGGCGTGACGCTAGAGAGGCGTGACCTGTCGCCGCATCAGGTCACGGGCTGGTTCGAGCTCATCCCACGGGTTGAGTCCGGCGAGGCGCGGATCGTCCTAGTCTCAGCCCATGTCTCAGCCCATGGCCGACCGATGGCGAGCCATCTCGCGTCGGCCGGACGCGCTGCTTGCGGCTGTCTTCGTCCTCGCGAGCCTGGCCCAGGTGTTGTGGCTGCAGCCGGTGCGGCCCCTGTCGTCGCCGTCGAACGACTGGTTCGGCCCGGTGCTGGCGGTCGTGTCGATGCTTCCGCTCTCCTGGCGTCGCAGCCGCCCGGCGATCGCCGTCGTGGTCGGCAGCTCGCTGTGGTGGGTGCCGACCGACGCCTTCCTCTTCATGGGCTATGTCGCCGCAGTGGTGCTGTTCTATTCCCTCGGCCGCTGGTGCCCGAGCCTGGGTCGCGGGCTGCTGGCCTGCGGTTGGGGTCTGGCCAGCGGGACCCTCGGGATCTTGGCCCTCGAGCAGGAGGTCGGCATGGTCGACCTCCTCCTCGACTGGGACCTCCGCCAGGCGGCCGAGGCGCTGACTGGCGTCTCGCAGCTGCTCGGCGTGCTGGGTTTCTGGCTGCTCGTGCTCGGGTCCTTCGCCGTCGGGCGGTGGCTGGCACATCAGGACCGGGCCGCGGACCGCCGGGTCGCCGAGGAGCGCGAGACCGCCGGACGCGAGGCCGCGAGATCGGAGCGCTCGCGCATCGTCCGCGAGCTCCACGACGTCGTCGGCCACGAGGTCACGCTCATGTCGATCCACTCGGAGGCCGCGGCGCAGGCCCTCGAGCTCGCCCCCGAGCGAGCCGTGGAACCCATCGCAGCTGTGCGCGAGACCGCCCAGCGCGCCGGCCGCGAACTGCGCGCGATCCTCGACCTGCTGGGTGGCGGTGAGCTCGCCGTCGTGCCCGACGGACGCGGCCTCGAGGAGCTCGTCGAGAGGGCGCAGCGGCTGGGGATCGCCAACCGCCTCGAAGTGACCGGCACGCCGTGGGAGGACGCCCCACGCCATTGGCTCGCGGTCAACCGCATCGTCCAGGAGTGCCTCACCAACGCCGGCAAGCACGCGCCCGGCGAGAAGGTCGGCGTGCGGGTGGACTGGTCGGAGCAGGACGTCGTCGTCCGCGTCGACAACGCTGCCCTGACGCAGGACGACAGCGGGGCGGGCCGTGGCATCCTCGGCATGGCGGAGCGAGCTCGCCTCCTCGGCGGCTCCCTCACGGCTGAGCGCGTCGAGGGCCGCTTCGAGGTGGTCGCGCGGCTGCCGGCGACCGGGGGACCGGCGCGATGACGCGCGTGCTGCTGGCCGACGACCAGCCCATGGTGCGCAGCGGGTTGCGGCTGATCCTCGAGCTGGCAGGCGTCGAGGTGGTCGGCGAGGCCGGTGACGGCGCCGACGCGGCGACGCTCGCATCCGAGCTGCGACCCGACGTGGTCCTGATGGACGTGCGGATGCCTGGCACCGACGGGATCGAGGGGACGCGGCGGATCGTGGCCGCAGCCCTGCCGACGCGGGTGCTCGTCCTGACGACCTTCGACCTCGACCAGCACGTCTATGACGCTCTGCGCGCGGGGCCGCCGGCTTCCTGCTCAAGGGCGCCTCCGCCCAGGAGCTGGTGGCCGCCGTGGAACGGACGGCGGCTGGGGAGGCGCCGCTGGCGCCGGCGGTGCTGGCCCGCATGGTCGACCTCTTCCTGGAGCGGGCCCCCGCCGCCGAGCCCGAACCGCCGCACCTCGCGTCTCTGAGCCCGCGCGAGCGCGAGGTGCTGGCCCTGATGGCGTCCGGTCTGACCAACGGCGAGATCGCGGACCACCTGGTGCTGTCGCTCGCCACCGTGAAGACCCACGTGCGCAGCATCCTGGCCAAGGTCGACGCCCGGGACCGGGTGCAGGCTGTGCTGGTGGCGCACCGGTTCGGCATCACCGCCGGGCCCGACCCCAGCTAGCGAGGGCGTGACGCTCAAGTCGTTGGTCCGGACGAGGATCCCGCTGTGGCACTCCGCGTGTTATTCCCCGAGGTGCTTCCTGGTGCCGGCATGGACGAGACAGCCGGAGCCAGTGGTCGGTTCGCGAAGCGGGCCCTCATGGCCCGAACCATGGAAGGCACCTTGGGTCGTCCATGCTGTAGAGCCATGCACCGTCGCGCCCAGGAGTCGATGGCAGGGACGGGGCGTCGGGGAGGCGGGTGTGCCGGCGTGGCTGGTGCGTGCGGTGTTCAACACGCGCCGTCCCTGACGAGAGCTGCATCAGACGGGGTCGGCGTCACCTGGGGCCCGGCGCCTGTGGCTGAGCGCGGAGGAATGCCAGGACGGCGAGCACGCGACGGTGGGACGCCGGGTCGTCGGTGAGGCCGAGCTTGGTGAAGATCTGGGTCATGTGGGCCTCCACCGTCCGCTCGGTGACGACCAGGTGCGCGGCGATCGCCTTGTTGCTGTGCCCTCCGCGACGAGCCCGAGCACCTCCCGCTCCCGGGCGTGAGCCGCTCGACGGCATCGGTGCGCCCGCGCCGCCCCATCAGCTGCGCGACGATCGTGGGGTCCACGACGGTCTCGCCCTCCGCACAGCCGCCGCAGGGCGTCGACCAGCACCGCGGGGTGGAACACCCGGTCCTTGAGCAGGTAGCCGACCCCTCGTGCTCCTCGAGCAGCCGGAGTGCGTACGCCGGCTCCACGTACTGCGTCAGCACGACCACCGCGGTCCCCGGGAAGGACGTCCGGATCGGCGCGCCGCGACGAGCCCCTCGTCGGTCTGGGTCGGCGGCATCCGGATGTCCACGACCACCACGTCGGGCCGGTGGCGAGCCACCTCCGCAGCAGGCGCGTCCGGGTCCTCGACGACCGCGACCACCTCCACGCCGCCGCGCCCAGCAGGTGGACGATGCCCTCCCGCGTCAGCAGGACGTCCTCGGCCACCACTACTCGCACGGAATCACCGCCTCCAGTCGCCCCTCACCATGGCGCAGCTCGCCGCCTACCGCGCCAACCCGGTCCGAGAGATGTACCCCGTTCACCTCGCCGACGCCGGAGGCCACGAGCACGATCTGCCCATCCCGCCGGCCGACATCGAGCGTGAGCCCCTCGGGGGCGCCGTCGAGGGCGGCCTTGGCCACCAGGTACGCCGTTTGCTCGGCGGCGGGGGACGCGGCAATGCCGCCGAGCTGGACGTCGAGGTCCACCGGGACCCGGCCCCGGTCGGCGAGCGACCACAGCGCCTGCTCCAGGCCCGACTCGTCGAGCACGGCCGGGAACACGCCGTGGGCGAACTCGCGCAGCTCCGCGAGCGCCGCGCCGGCCGACTCGACGGCCTCGTCCAGCCGGGCGACGAGCGCGTCCTCACCGGCCGCGGCGGCGTCCCCCCGCGCCAGGCGCAGCTCGAAGACCACGGCCAGCAGCCGCTGCTGGGCACCGTCGTGCAGGTCGCGTTCGACGGTGCGTCGCAGCTCGTCCCTGTGCCGACGACACGGGCCCGGGACTCGGTCAGCTCCCGCAGGTTCGCGAGGCTCTCGGCCCGCAGCCGCTCGTTGTCGATCGCGACACGGGCCGCCGCCCCGAGCTCCTGCTCGAGGGAGACCACGTCGATCCGCTCCGGGTCGTAGCTGACCAGCGCGACCGGCTCGTCCCCCCGGACGACGTGTGCCCGGGCGAGACCGTCGGGCCCCGGATCCGGCCGGGGCCACCCCGCGGAGTCGACGTACTCACCTCGTTCGCGCATCCAGTACCGGACCTCGAGGCCGTCGTCCCGCAGTGCCGCACGCATCGACTCCTCGAACCCCCGGCCGGGGCCGCTGGCCCAGCTCCGCGGCCAGGCCCGTCATCCGGTGCAGCAGCCGTCGCCGCGCGTCCACCCGCCACGCCACGGCGGCACCGAGCGCCACCAGGGACGCGGCGCGGACCACGAACAGCGCCGCCCCGGTCCCGGAGGTGAACTGCTCCAGTGGCTGGCGCAGCAGGAACGCCGCATAGCCGGCCTCGCTCATCAGGGCAGCCAGCGCGGGTCCCCACATCGACCCGCCTCGCCAGCTCCCGAGACGCACGGCCCGCACGACGATCACGATCCCGGCCACGACCCCCGCCACGACGGTCGACACGAGCAGCCACCGGCGCAGCGCCCCTGCCACCCCGGCGTCCGCCTCCAGGAACACGAAGTCGCTGACGTTGCTCCAGCTGTCGAGATCCAGGAACGGATTGTGGACCACCCCGGCGACGACTCCGAGTCCGCCGAGCACCAGATAGCCGGTGGCCACCGTCGCGCGCAGCGACGTCGACGGCGCCCGCTGCCCGGTGACCGCGAGGTGGAACAGCACGGGTACGGCGAGGGACGGGGCCATGGCTGCCGACGCCCGCAGCGCCGGGGCCCCGGCTTCCCAGCCCACGAAGACGGGTGCCACCCAGACCGCTGACATCAGCAGGCACAGGCCGCCGACGGGACCGCGGGCGACGAACACGGCGAGACCGCCGGCCATAAGGAGGGCGACCGCGGCGGCCAGGCCCAGCAGCGCGGCGGGGTCGGACGCGGCGGCGTACGACGTCACGCGTGGAGCCCTGGTGGTGTGGGCGACGGACGCCGCCGCCACGACCCCCGTCGCGAGTGCGGTGGCAGCGACGCCGAGCCGGCGCCGCCGGCTCACCGGCATCGCGGTCATGGCGGTCATGGCGGCATTGTGCACCCGATCGACCTGTGGCCAGCCGCAACGGTGCGGGCGTACGATCCGGGGCCAGCCCGGATGGCCGCGCGCCGCCTGATCTCTAGCGTCGGGAGCACTGACGGTCACCACGAGGGAGGCGAGCCATGGGCTCGACAGCACAACGGGTCCGACGGGCCGGCGCGGCCGGATCGGCACTCACCCTGGCGCTCATGCTGGTCGCCTGCAGCGACCTCACCGAGGGTGCCACCCGGTCCGGCGGTACGCCGCCACCGACCGTCCTCACGATCGGCACCGACGACCCGCCGGGCAGACCCGCGAGCGACCAGATGGCCGAGTTCGCCGACCAAGTCGAGTCCCGCTCGGACGGCGCGCTCCGCATAGAACTGCGCCACCGGGCCGCGGGCGTCGGAGTGGACGACTGGGACCAGGCGGTCGCGCGGCTCGTGGTCGACGGCGACCTGGACCTCGGCATGGTCCCGGCCCGCGCCTGGGACACCGAGGGGGTGACCTCCCTGCGCGCGCTCACCACGCCGTTGTTGGTGACCACCGACGAGCACATGGACGCCGTCGCCCTCGACGACGAGCTGTCGCGCGACCTGCTGGCCGGCCTGGACGAGGTCGGGATCACGGGACTTGCGCTTATGCCCGAGGGCATCCGGCACCTGATGACCGTCGAGGGGGGACCGGGGCTGGTCGACCGGCTCGCTGCCGGAGGAATGGTCCGGTCGCCGCTGTCGGAGACCACCTGGTCGTTCTTCGAGGCACTCGGGGCCCGGCCCACCGACGCGGAGCTCACGGGAGAGATGGTCGCCGCCGAGTCCCAGGTCGCGCTGGCCGGCACACTGGGATCGGCGAGCACCCTCGTGGGCAACCTGCCGCTGTTCGCCAAGGTGAACTCGCTGGTGGTCAACACCGAGGCGTTCGGGGAGCTGACCGAGGAGCAGCAGGACTGGCTCAACGAGGCCGCGCGGGCCACCCGTGACTGGGCTGTGGACACACGCGCGGACGACCACGAGCTGGCGACGGCGTTCTGCGAGGGCGACGGCACCATCGTCCACGCCAGCGGCGCCGATTCCTTCGTGGTCACCGATGCCGCCACCCAGGTCACCGACGGCCTGCGCGCGGATGCCGGGACATCCGAGCTGATCGACCGGATCGCCGCACTCGACGGCACAGCCTCCGTGACCCCCCTCGCCCGGTGCTCACCGAGCGCGGCCGCGATCACCCCGTCCACCCTCACCCCGGACCCGGGACGGCTTCCCGACGGGGTCTACCGGGTGGAGTTCACCGACGACTACCTCGCGAGCCAGGGCGTCACGCTGGAGAACATCGGCTACGCCCACGGGGTGTGGACGGTGAAGCTCCGGGACGGTCGCTGGCAGGTCGACCAGGTGGCTTCCGACCTCACCGAGAGCTTCGAGGGAACCTACCAGGTCCGCGGGGACGACCTCTACTGGCTGTCCGCCGAGGAGCAGCTCATTTTCCGGGTGCCTTGGTCGCTCGCCGACGACGGGAGCCTCCGGTTCGGCTCGGTCGAGGGACCCGCGGACGGGCACTTCCACTGGGGCCGCCCGTGGCAGCGGGTCGGGGACGCGACCGGGGGCGAGCCCGCTCCGGCGCAGGTCACCGCGGACACGATCGTCCCCGAGGGCGGCGACCTCCCGGACGGGACCTACCGCTTCCGGCTCACCGACGACTACCTCGCCGCGCACGGCCTCAACCCGGAGAACGTGGCGTTCAACCACGGCGTATGGACGACGGTGCTCGACGACGGACGCTGGACCGTGGACCAGGTGGCCCCGGACATCACCGACCACCTCGAGGGGATCTACCAGGTCGACGGTCGCGACCTCTGGTGGCGCTTCGATGAGGAGTCGGTGATCCACCTCCGCTGGACCCTGACCGACGCTGGGGACCTGGTCTTCGAGGAGGTCCCCGAGCCCGAGGTGCCGGACTTCCAGTTCGACCTCGAGTGGCAGCGGGTGGCCTGACGGCGAGATCACCGGGGCTGACGGTCGAGCGGAAGCTCGGCCGTCACCCGGGTGCCGGCGCTGTCGGAGGCCAGGTCGAGCCGGCCGCCGAGGGCCTCGACCCGGTCACGCAGGCCGAGCAGGCCGCCGCCCGAGGCGAGGGCCGCGCCCCCCGGTCCGTCGTCCACGACGATGACCCGCAGCAGTCGCCCCGAGGTGAGCACGCTCAGCGACAGGGCCGCCTCGGGGGCGTGCTTGACGGCGTTGACCAGCGTCTCGGCGCACACGTAGTAGGCCGCCAACTCAATCTCGTCGGGCAGCGGGCCGGCGGCGTACTCCACCTCCACGTCGAGCGGGACCGACCCGGCCAGCTCGTGCACGGCCGCCTCGAGGCCGCGGGCGAGAGCGCGCGGCCGGAGCCCGGCAGCCAGCTCGCCGAGCTCCTGGCGGGTGCCGGCAAGATGGTGGGCGGCACGGTCCAGGTGGCCCTCGGGCGCGCCTTCGAGCCCGGCCAGTGACACGCCCAGCTCGTCGAGCCGGGCCTCCACCCCCCGAGCAAGCTCCCTCTCCAGCCGGGCCCGCTCGTCATCCGAGGCGGCCAGCAGCCGCCGGCGCGACTCCGCCAGGCGCTGGGCTTGGCGGGCGACCTCGCCGTGCCACGTGGTGTTCACGGCATCCATCCGGGCGGCGAGGTCCAGCGCCTCGCCCAGTCGTGCGTCACCCTCGAGAGCCTCGTCGTGCACGAGCAGCACGAAAGGGTGGCCGTCCCGATCGACGCGCGTCGTGCCGCGCCCGGGCGTGGCCGGGGGCACCGGCTCGCCGTCGGCCGTGAGGTAGGCCGCTCGCTCGTCGTCCCACACCGCCACCACCAGGTCGGGGTCCCGGAGCGTGCGAGCCAGGGCGTGGCGGCTGGGATGCTCCCGGGAGTCGCCGAGGTCGATGACCAGGTCGCGCAGCGTGGCCACCCGCGCCGGGGTCGTCCCCTCCAAGAGCAGCAGCGAGACGGCCACGAGGGCCACGTCGTACGCCGCCAGCGCGACCACCCAGGCCGACGCTCCGACCACCAGCCGGACGACCCCTCCGAGCACCAGAGTCAACCCGACCACGAGCGAGGCCCACAGCGCCTGGCGGCGATGGTGCCTGCCGAACCCGGACGTCCCGCGGACGTTCCACCCGGCAGCGACGACCAGTCCGACGCCGAGACCGATGGTGGCCCCGTCGTCGAACCAGACGGCGGGGACGACCACCGAGATGACGTAGACCGCGAACGTCACGACCCGCGCTGGCGCGGAGTGCGGACGCCAGCCGGGGAACGCGAGCAGCAGGTGGACGAGCAGTCCGCGGTGCCAGAACAGGGCCGCGGGCCACACGAAGCTCAGCAGCCAGGTGGCGCCGACAGCGGCGAGCAGCGCCCCCGCGGCGCGCTCCCGGCGCCAGAGCAGCGCGCCGCCGAGCAGGAGCAGGATGCCGACCGCGAGGTCGGCGGCGAGGACGACCGGATGCTGCGCGTCCACCTCGTCGGTCTCAGCCCGCCAGCAGCTGACGCAGCGCGTCGCCGCTCAGGTCGCCCTTGACCAGGAAGCCCCGGGCCGGGGACCTGCGGAGCCTTGCGCCGTACACGTTGGCCTCCCGGCTGGAGACGAGCACCACCTCGGGCGGGTCGGCGAGCCCGGCCAGCAGCTCGGCCACGGCAAGACCGTCGGTGTCCGGGAGCCGGATGTCGAGAAGCACGACGTGAGGACGGAGTCGTTCGTTGGCCGCGAGCGCTCCGGCACCGGACCCCGCTTGCCCCACGACCTCGTAGCCCTCGGCCTCGAGCAGTGCCTGCGCCGCGCTCCGGAAGTCGGCATGGTCATCGACCACGAGGACGGTCTGCCCCATGCGCCCCATCGTCCCACGCTGGCGACTCGCCCACACTGCGGCTGGCCACAGTACGAGCCCACGCAGGTCGCGGGCCTGCCCGGACGCGGCGACGAGCGGGGGTTCCTAGCGTGAGGGCACAGCCAGCAGCCACCTCCGGAGGACGACATGACCAGCCAGACCGCCCAGGCAGAGAAGAACCCGTCTTGTTGGACGGGTCGCCAGCTCCGTCCGGAGGGCAGTGGATCCTTGGTGCCTCGGAGGAGCTCGATGGTCGTGTGTGCGGTCTCCCTGAGCCTTGCCGTGACGGGCGCGGTCGGCGTCGGGGGTCCCGTCGCCGCAGCCGACGCGCCGGACCGGAACGGTGGCATCACCTTCATGCGTCAAGACGACGCTGGCTTCTGGCAGACCTGGGTGGCGCGTGCCGACCTCAGCCGTCAGCGACAGATCACCGACGAGGCCGCGAACAGCGGCTGGTCCGTGTGGGCCCCGAACCGGCACCGCCTCGCCTTCGACAGCGACCGGACCGATCCCGACCCCAGCGACGACACGCCGGTCAACGACGTGTTCACCGTCCGGGCGGACGGTTCCGGGCTTCGGAAGGTGACCGATTCCGTCGGCGTGAGCGGAGACCCGGGGTGGTCCCCAGACGGGTCGTTGTTGACCTTCCAGGCCGATCGCGGTGACTACCCGGCCCAGCAGGGCATCTACATCGCGCGTTCAGACGGCTCACACCTGCGCCGCGTCACAGAGCTGTCCGACGACGAGACCTTCGACGGCGCGCCGCGGTTCGCGCCCGGTGGGCGGAGGCTGGTCTTCACCCGCTACCGCGACGACGGCGAGGGAGGCGAGGAGTCCGCGCTCTTCACCGTCCGGGTCGACGGCAGCCACCAGCGTCGCGTGACCTCCTTCGGCCTGGGGCCGGGCGATGCGACGTGGTCCCCGGACGGACGCTCGTTGGTCTTCGAGGCCTACCCGACGCCGTCGAGCCGCGGCGACATCTACCGTGTGAGGCGCGACGGCAGCCATCTCCGCAACCTCACCACGAACAACGACGCCACCGAGGGATCCGCAGATCCGGTCTGGTCCCCCGACGGGGGGCTCATCCTGTTCCTGTACACAAGGATCGACGCCGACGGTGAGTTCGCCGGTGGCCTGACGACGATGAAGCCCAACGGGAGGGCTCGCTCGTTCGTCTCCGAGACGCCGATGTTCGAGCACCAGCCGGATTGGCAGCCAATCTCGAGGTGAGGTCAAGCCGGGGCCGGCGGGCGAGGGGGCATCTGCGTGAGGCCCGGGGAAAGGCTGCTCATCATCAGTCCGGCCTCCTCGTTCTTTGGGTCGAGGTCGAGGGCGCGACGAAGGAGGCTCCTGGCCAGGTCGAACTCCCCGTCTACCTGATGAGCCCATCTGCTCATCGTCCAGGCAGCGGTTGAGTCCGGACGCACCTCGGTCCAGACCCGCAGGAGGGGCCAGACCAGGCTCGTCCGGCGCAGCTCGATGGCTCCCCACACGGCGTCGCCGAACCCCTCGTCATCGACGTCCCACTCGGCCGGCTCGACCGCGGCCAGTCGGTGGAACGTTTCCACTGCGGCGTCAGGGCCCGCCGTCGACACCGTCTCGGCGACGGGGCCCACCACCCACGGCAGCAAGGCGCGCATCGCCGCCACTCCCTCGCCCACCTCCCCAGGCATCACCGTGGAAGTCACCGAGGCGGGTCGATCGGCGGTAGCGATGTCGAGCGCCGCCTTCGCGATGAGCGAGGCGGGGACGCTGTTGGAGTTGGCCAGCACGACAACCCCGGCCCGACGTTCAGACACCAGGATAAGCCTCGACCCGAACCCGGGGTCCAGCCCGCTGTGGCTCAGCGTGCGGTGCCCGCGGTAGCTGCCCACGGACCAGCCGAGCCCGGCCGATTCGGCCCAAAGAGGTTCACCGATCGGCACCACCGGCTTCCACATCAGGTCGCGCAGCCCAGAGTCCAGCCGTTCTCGCTGCCCAGTGGACCCCCCCAACATCGTTCTGGGCGTGCTCGAAGTGGGCCACCATCCAGCGACACATCTCGACCAGGTTGGAGTGCAGGGTCGAGCTCGGGGCGTGCCGCCGGGTGTAGGGATAGGCGTCGTCGGGCACCGACAGCGGCATGCCCACGTGTGGTGGGGCGGCCAGCTCCCGGGGCACGTCGGCGCGCAGGAAGGTGCTGGCCCGCATCCCGAGGGGGGGTCAGCAGCCGCTGGCGGACCGCGTCCTCGAACGTTGTACCCGTGACCCGGGACAGCAGCCCGAGGAGCTCGAACCCGGCATTGGAGTAGGAGAACGTCGAGCCGGGCTCCGACGTCAACCGCCAGTCCGACAGGCTGCGAGCGAATTCGCTGAGCGCGTCGTCGCCGAGCTGAGGCTCGTGCCAGCCGTAGTCCGACACGTCGGGGAGGCCACTCGAGTGGGTCAACAGCCGCCGAGCCGTGACCTCGCCTTCCCGCCCGTCGGCCAGCGTGAACTCAGGCACCCATTCGGTGATCGGCGCATCCAGGTCGAGCACTGGTTCGCCGGCATCCCGAGCAATCGCCAGCGACACGACCGCGGTCGCGACGAAGGGCTTGGACACCGACGACAGATGGAACATCGTCTCGGGTGTGACCGGTGCGCCGGTGCGCACGTCCCGGACACCGAACCCGCGCGCGACGACCTCCTCCTCGCGGACCACCGCTACAGCCAGTCCCGCGACCTCGTGCCACCCGAGGAGGGTCTCGACCAGCGGCCACAGGCCGTTCTCCAAGCCACCGCGAAGGCGGCCAGCCTCCACGTCAACGCCCCGACCCTACGCGGGCGGCAACGCGGGTGCTGGAGCGATGCTGTGCCCGAAGAGGGAACGCCGATCGGTGACTCCGCGGAGGCGAGAAGACGCCGCGAGCCGATCACCGCAAGCGGATCCGCTTCTGGCGAGATGAATTGTTGCGCTCAGGGCAGGAGGTCCCAGTACTGCTTCCGGGCTGGCATGGCGTGGATGACCATCTCGTCGCCGCTCTCGAAGATGAGGACGACGGTCTCGAGCAGGCGCGCCTGGGTGTCGAATCCGAGGCGCAGCTCGCGACGCGGCCAGTCATTGTCTTCGATCGGCTCTACCCAGAGCGGCCAGTCGGCTGATTGGACAGCGTCCTCTTGGAGCACTCCGTGCTTGAGCGCGCTGGGGTGGACCTTCACGCGGCGAAGCCGGCCAGCGCCCTGCGGATCGCCTCGGAACGCGAGATGTGTTCGCGCTCGGCGATCGCGTCGACCGCAGCGAGCTCTTCAGCGGTGAGCCGTACGGCGACCACCTGCATCGGTTCGGCGCCACGGCCAGGGCGGCCGCGTCCGCGGCGCTTCAGCTTCTCGACGTCGTAGCCGGCTTCGGCCTCATCCGCCCACTGCTGGATCTGCTCGTCGCTGACCATGCTCAATATCGTATGACGAAAAACAGGTCGGTGGAAGTAGTTGTCGAAGTCGCGGCAATTGCGCGCCGGGAATAGAAAGCCGTCGCTGGTCGGGTCGGGCTTCCGTCCGACGCCCGAGCCATCCGCATCCCGCGGCGCGGCCGGGTCCACTCCTTTGGAGGTGCGCCATGAGCGCACTGCTTGTCGGGTACGCCCGATGCTCCACCGATCAACAAGACCTCACCGCCCAACGCGACGGGCTGGTCGCGCTCGGGGTAGAGGCCGAGCGGATCTACGTCGATCACGGCCTGACCGGTACCAACCGCGAGCGACCGGGATTGCGCGAGGCACTCGCCGCCTGCCGCGCGGGCGACACGTTGGTGGTGACGAAGCTCGACCGCCTGGCTCGCTCCTTGCCCGATGCGCGGGCGATCGCCGACGAGCTCACCGCCGGGCAGATCAGCCTGAGCCTGGGTGGGTCGGTCTACGACCCGACCGACGCCGTCGGTCGCCTGCTGTTCAACGTCCTGGCCATGGTCGCGGAGTTCGAGTCCGACCTGATCCGGCTCCGCACGGTTGAGGGGATGAAGGTCGCGAAGGCGAAGGGTCGGCTGAAGGGTAAGCAGCCCAAGTTGAGCCACAAGCAGGAGGCGCACCTGGTTTCTCTGGTGCACAGCGGCGAGTACAGCACTCTCGAGGTGGCCGAGCTCTTCGGCGTTGGCCGCTCCACCGTTTACCGCGCCATCGAACGCCAGCGCCTCGCAGCGAAGGCAACCCTCCACGAAACCAGGTCGAGTTGCTGACCCGACCATCGCGTCGGCTGTCCCGCATCCGACACCCGAGCGGGCCGTCGACAGTCATAAATGGAGGGACGCCGCCAGAAGCCGCATGCTCGCGAGATGTCCTCCCTGAACTAACACGTTGACAGATCGCCGGACAAGTAGTTTCCTTAGCGTCAAGTACTTCAATGGAAGGAATGACGATGGAACCGAGGAAGCAGGAGGCGGAAGCCATGCTGACAGACGCAGAGGAGGTGGAGTCCGCCGTGCGGGCCCGGGCCCCGCAGGAGTATCCGGTCTACGTGGCGATGGGTCTCACGCTGCTGCTCTTCGGGATGGCCATTGATCTCAACGACAACTCGGGTGGGGTGGCCGGCCTGCTGGGAGTGACACTCGTGGTGGTCGCCGTCGCCGTCACGGTGGGGACCAATCTCCCCTACCTGCGTCGGTGGCGCCAGGTGCGGGCGCGGAGAACCCCGATGTGGTTGGAGTGGGCGCTCGCGCTCTGGAGCGCCGCAGCCCTGTTCTCTCTCGGGAGCCTGCTTGACGGCACCATCGGCTTCTCCTTCACCGTCGGGGCCATCGTGGGGGCAGCTCCCACACTGCTGTGGGCGCGGCGGCTCCGGCGCGGCGCGTGACCGCCCACCCGCGCGCGCGCCTCGATGACCTGGTTCATCAGCCCGTGCGCTTCTCGATACTCGCCGGCCTGGCTCAAGCAGACGAGCTGGAGTTCCGGTTCCTGCGCGACACCCTGCAGGTCAGCGACTCGCTGCTGTCGCGCCAAGCCTCGACCCTCGAGCAAGCCGGCTACATCGCCATCCGCAAAGGCTACGTTGGCAAATGGCCCCGCACCTGGCTCAAACTCACCCCCGCAGGCCGCACTGCCTTCACCGACCATCTCGCCACCCTGCGCGAGATCGTCGAGAACCCCACCGCCTCGTCAACCTGACGCCGGCCAACATCCGGGCGTTCCAAGGACCGAGTGTGCACACGTCTTGGGCGCTGTAGGCAGGTCTGTGTCACCTGCTCCAGGGAGGGTGGTCATCGCGGGGCGTGCGCGATGCGCACGCGGGCCGTGCCGGCGCGGCCTCCGTTCGGGGTCCCTGCGTCGCTATCACTTTCGCAACGGTTGTGGTCCTCGTGCTGCCTTCCTACGTGGAGGTCGTGAGACTGGGGTAGTGCTGAGAGTCGCGGTGGTGGTGCTGCTGGGTCTGGCCCTGGGCGGGTGCTCTGCTGCGACCGAGGGGAAAGTCAGTCAACAGGCTCCGTCAGCGTCATCCGACAGCGCGGGCGATACCGGGCTGGCTGGCCGCGCCGCGCACACCATGACCGCCTTGGTCAACGGTGACCTTCTGGTGGCAGGCGGCTGTGACGTCGATGGCTGCTCTTCAGCCACGACGTCGACCTTCGTCGTGTCCGGTACGTCGGCCACGCGAGTCGCAGACTTGGCACAGGCGCGTGACGCGCATACGGCGGTCTCCCTGGCCGATGGCCGGGTGCTGGTGGTGGGCGGTTTCGCCGAGGAGGGCCAGCCACCACTGAATAGCGCGGAGTTGTTCGACCCGGTACGGAAGCGGTGGACGACTACCGGATCGCCGAGACTCGGACGTGGTGGCCACGCCGCCGCACTGCTCGGCGACGGCCGGGTTCTGGTGGCAGGCGGCTGGGTTGGACCCTCGACCTACACCGACACCACGGAAATCTACGACCCGCGGACCGGCGAGTTCGCTCCTGGTCCACGACTCCCTGTGGCTGCGGACGGTCTCGCGGCAGCGCCGCTCCCTGATGGCTGTGTGCTGGTCGTCGGCGGCCAGACCCGCTCGCAGGTCGCGACCAACCGAGCGGTCACCATCTGTCCTGATGGGCGATCCAGCGAGGTGGGGAGCCTCGCCACTGCGCGCTTCAAGCACGGCATCGCATCGCTTGAGTCCGGGCAGGTCCTGGTGCTTGGCGGCACACCGGACGATTTGACGCTGCTCGCCAGCACGGAGCTCTACGATCCCGCCACCGGCCGCTTCAGTCGCGGTCCCGACATGGTGTCTGGTCGCTACAAGCTGACCGACTCCGTTGTTGCACTGCCCGGCGATCGTGTCGTCGTCGCGGGCGGCGGCGATGGGGTCGAGCTGGTCGACGTCATAGGGGGCCGTTCGGCAGCTATCCCACAGCTCAGGAGCGGGCGGCAGTCCTTCTCCACAGTTGGAGTCACCAGGGGCCAGCTCGTCATCGTCGGCGGGTACGACGAGTCGATTCGGCTCACCAGGACGTACAGCACGTTTCCTGTGGACGATCTCTGACATCTCACCGAGTTCGACTTGTCAAGCACGAGATGCCATCTGGATGAGCACTCGCTTCCGTTCGTGCTCTGAAGACCTCGCCCGAACACGAGGCTCCACTGCGATTGGTCACGGCGACAGGCGTTGCCCAGTAGTGATCCTCATCCGGCGACGGCACCGTCGTCGGTCCCGGTAGTCGGGAGCCTCCCCTTCGTCACCGTGAGCGGTTCTGCCTGCGGTCGCTTTCACCCGGCGGAGGGCCAAAGGCCAAGCAATCTGAGGTGTGACAACTATCGTCAAGGACGTGTTTCCCTTGTCAGGGCGTTGGTGGGGACCTCGCTGCTGACCGCAAGATCTCTGGTGGGTAGCCGATGGGCCTGGCGAATCAGGGCCAGACCTGTGGCGCCGTAGCCCAACGCCAGGTAGGTGCCCATCACGGCGTTGCGCACCACATCGGGCGTCCACGACACGGCGATGTCCACGGGGATGAGCAGGCTTGCCACGAGGGGCAGGTAGCTCAGCGGCGCCGGCCAACGCTTCGCCCGTGCCACCAGGACCCCCACGACGATGAACCCCGCCATGCTGAGCGGCCAGAACGCGTCGAGTACGACGAGGACGCCGGTTGTTGGCCGGTTCGCGTCGGCCAGGTACGGGACCGTCCAGGCGAACGCGAGAACGGTTGCGACGACCTCGGCGGCGAGGAGGTTGCGCGCCATCCGACCGGTGCCGGTCGCTGCAGTGACCCACATGACGGAAAGCAGGGAGAGCAGCCCGATCTGGAAGACGCCGCTGGCCCAGATCTCGATGGGGCTGTTCGCACCGCTCTGCGAGGGACTGATGATCCAGGCGGTGCCCCACACGACACCGCCGAGTGCGGTGAGGGCGCCCAGGGTCCGGATGGCCGGGGGGTTCATGGGTTCTCCTGAGGTTTCGGGGTTGGGTCCGCTGACGTTGCTGTCCAGCATGGTCCGGACCTCGACCTCGATCGTCAGCCGCTGTGAGGATCTTTCTGTCCTTCGGACGGGGGAGCGGCGAGGGGACGGTGTCACCGCAGGAGGGACGACAGGGGTGCCTCGGCCGGTTTAGCGTGAGGTCATGCGCTTCGTCCGCCCCGCTGACCTCGCGCTCGCGGTCGTGCTTGCGGTGACGGGGCTGCTCGAGGTCGCCGTCGCGGGCGTCGAGGCGGAGCGACCGGCGGTGACTGCGGTTCTGGCCCTGGTCGCGGCCGGCGCGATGCTGCTGAGGTCGGCATGGCCGCTGCTGTGTCTGGCGCTCCTGGTCACCTTGGTGGTCGTCTCGCAGGTTCCAGCGACCGGTCTGGCCCTGACCGCGGTCATGGTTGTCGGATGCCTGCTGGCGTTGGGCAGTGTCGGCAGACACTGCCCAGACCGGGCAAGCATCCCGGCGGTCGTGGCGACGGTCGCTCTCTTCATCGTCGGCGCCGCCTTCACCTCACGCCCCTGGGACGTGGTGATCGCCCTGCTGGGTTGCGGCGCGGCGTGGGGGGCGGGCAGGCTGCTGCGGCGCGAGGCGGAGCGCAACACCCACCTGCGTGCGCTGGCTGCCGATCTGGCGGCCCAGCGCGAGATTCGCGCTCAGGAGGCGGTCCAGGCAGAGCGGATTCGCATCGCCCGAGAGTTGCACGATTCAGTGGCACACACGGTCAGCGTGATGACGCTGCAGGTGGGCGGTGTACGACGGCAGCTCGACAGCCAACCGGACCGGACGCAGGAGCGGAAAGTGCTGCTGGACGTCGAGGGACTGGGCCGTGAAGCCGTGGCAGAGCTGCACCGGGTACTCGGCGTGCTGCGTTCTGCCGACGACGGCGTACCGGGGATCGGGAGCGACACCAGATTGGCGCCTCAACCTCGTCTCGACGACGTTCACCAGCTCGCCGCCCGGGTCCGCTCCGCCGGGGTACCGGTCGATCTGCGGATCGAAGGCTCACCATGTCCGTTGCCGGCGGGACTCGAACTCGCGGGGTACCGGGTGGTGCAGGAGGCGTTGACCAACGTGCTCAAGCATGGGAACGGGGCCACTGCGCGCGTCACCATCGGCTACGACGAGGCAGAGATCAAACTGCTCATCGAGGACGACGGGTGTGGTGCGACGAGTCCGTTCGAGGCCGGACGAGCGGGCCACGGGCTCGGTGGTATGCGGGAGCGGGTCGCGCTCTACGGAGGCCGTCTCGAGGCCGGGCCCGTGCCCGGATGCGGATTCGCGGTGCGAGTGACGATGCCTCTGTCGTCTGGTCATACCTCATGAGCATTCGGGTGCTGGTCGTCGACGATGAGGCGATGGTGCGCGTCGGGCTCCGGTTGGTGCTCCAGGCGGAGCCAGACATCGAGGTGGTCGGGGAGGCCGCTGACGGAATTGAGGCCCTGGCCGCAACAATTGAGCTCCACCCGGACGTCGTGCTCATCGACGTCCGGATGCCACGACTGGACGGACTTTCAGCGACTCGCCAGATCCTCGCCAGCGAGCCGACTGTCAAGGTCGTCGTGCTCACCACGTTCAACGACGACGCGTCCGTGCGGCAGGCGTTGCGCGCCGGAGCCAGCGGGTTCCTGCTGAAGGTCGCACCGCCCGAGCGGCTGGCAGAGGCAGTGCGGGTCGCGGCGCGCGGTGATGCACTGCTCGACCCGCTTGTCACCCGCAGCGTCATCGAGGCCTTCACCGCTGTCCCCGAGCCGGCTTCCCCGGCGCCCAGCCCGCCACCAGAGCTCGACCTGCTCACCGTCCGCGAACTCGAGGTGCTGCACATGCTTGCCCGTGGCATGTCGAACGCAGAGATCGCCGCGCAGCTCGTCGTTGGCGACGCGACCGTCAAGACACACGTCGCCCGAGTACTGATGAAGCTGCAGCTCCGGGACCGGGTCCAGGCGGTCGTCTTTGCCTACGAGAACCGCTTGGCTCCTCGCACCAACAACTGAGGGCGACAAGACGCATCGCACGGCACCTCCGACCAACCACACGATGCGGCGGGACATTGTCTGGCCACCCGTTCCAGTCTCGATGAGGGAATCCGCCTGTGGCACGCTGCGCGAGCGGATTGGCAAACGGGGACGCGCATTCAGCGACACCCGGTCAGCTGTTCTTCAGCTCCTGGGCGAGCATCACGAGGATGTCGCTGGGGCCGCGGATGTAAGTGAGCTTGTAGACGTCTTGGTAGGTCGCCAGGCCGCGCAGCGGGTGGCAGCCGTGCCTCGCGGCGATCGCGAGTGCGTCATCGATGTCATCGACCGAGAAGGCCACACGGTGCATGCCGATCTCGTTGGGCCGGGTGGGGTCGGTCTCGATCGCGTCAGGGTAGAGGTAATCGAACAGCTCGAGGTGGCCGTTGCCGTCCGGCGTCTGGAGCATGGCGATCTTGGCGTGGTTGCCGTCGAGGCCGACGGCGATGTCGGTCCACTCGCCGCTGACCGTGTCGCGGCCCTGGACGGTCAATCCGAGGTCGGTGAAGAACGCGATAGTCGCCTCGAGGTCGCGGACGGCGATGCCAACGTTTTCAAGCTTGATGGGCATGCGGCCACGCTATCGAGTCCGCGCGATCTGCTCAGGCTCGTCGGCTGCCGGTTCGGCACAACCAGGCGAGCGGAACGACGATGCGCAGGAGTCGGAAGCGGATGCCTCACCGGTGCCCTCACGGTCCTCGGCGACCTCGCCCAGGGGGCGACCCCGTGGGCCGCGGGACACTGGCCCACCCAGATGGGACACCTCGGCCGCGCCGAGGCCCGAACACACCGAATTGCCGGCCGGCTACCGCGTCCCGGGCGTGATCATCGATCTGGCGAACAGGGTCCTGCCCCATCTCGGCGTCTCGGTCGCCCCCGCCCGCTCGGTCCGGACAGACAGCTCCGTCGACGTACTCAACGACACCAACCTCACCACCACCACCACCGACGGCGTCGCCAAGGCGCTCGTGGAACTCGGCATGGTCGGTGTCATCGCCAGCGAAACCAGTGTCGACGCACTGCGAGACACGCTGCCGGTCAATGACAGAGTCGAGATCGTTCCACCAAGCCTCGCCAAGGGCCTCGAATTTGACCACGTCATTCTTGTCGAACCCGCCGCGATCATCGACGACGCCGCGCGAGACGCCGGAGTCGGCGCCGAAGGCATCGGGCTGCGGCACCGCTGTGTGGCTCTTACCCGCGCAGTCTCGCGTCTCACGCTCGTTCACAGCCAGCCGATCCCGAGCCAGCTCGGCGCCGTCGGGTCGGGCTCCGCTGGGTCACGAGGACCGGCACCCGGTTCAGATAGCGTGAGCTCGTGAGCCACCCCCACCCCGAGCTGCAGACACCCCCGAAGCTGCCGGCGAACGGACTTCGCATCATCGGCCTCGGCGGCCTCGGAGAGATCGGACGCAACATGACGGTCTTCGAGCACCGGGGGAAGCTGCTCATCGTTGACTGCGGAGTGCTGTTCCCCGAGGAGCACCAACCCGGAATCGACGTCATCCTCCCCGACTTCACCTGGATCCGCGACCGACTCGACGCCGTCACCGCCGTGGTCCTCACCCACGGTCACGAGGACCACATCGGCGGCGTGCCCTACCTCCTCCGCGAGAGGCCGGACCTCCCCGTCGTCGGGTCCCGGCTGACACTGGCGCTGATCGATGCCAAGCTCAAGGAGCACCGCATCAGGCCCAAGCTGCGCCACGTCGAGGAAGGCGACCGGATCAACCTGGGGCCGTTCGACCTGGAGTTCCTCGCCGTCAACCACTCCATCCCCGACGGTCTCGCAGTGGCGATCCGAACCTCGGCCGGTCTGGTGCTGCACACCGGGGACTTCAAGATGGACCAGTTCCCGCTCGACAGCCGGATCACCGACCTGCGCGGGTTCGCCCGCTTGGGCGAAGAGGGTGTCGACCTGTTCATGGTGGACTCCACCAACGCAGAGGTCCCCGGCTTCACCATGTCCGAACGCGAGCTGACGCCGGCCATTCAGCAAGTCTTCCGCACGGCACCGCGGCGGATCATCGTCTCGAGCTTCGCAAGCCACGTCCATCGCATCCAGCAGATCCTCGACGCGGCCGAAGCACACGGACGCAAGGTGTCGTTCGTCGGTCGGTCGATGGTGCGCAACATGGGCGTGGCACGCGAGCTTGGCTACCTCAGTTATCCCGAGAACCTCGTCGTCCCGTTGGAACAGCTGGAACGGATGGCTCCGACCAAGGCTGCGATCGTCTGCACGGGATCCCAGGGGGAGCCCCTGGCTGCGCTCTCCAGGATGGCCAACCGCGAGCACAAGATCAGAGTCGTTCCGGGGGACACCGTGCTGATGGCCAGCTCGGTCATCCCGGGCAACGAGAACGCGATCTCGGGAGTCATCAACGGGCTCACCCGCTGGGGCGCCAAGGTGGTGCACAAGGGCAACGCCCGGGTCCATGTCTCCGGACACGCCAGCGCCGGGGAGCTCGTCTACTGCTACAACATCGTCCGCCCAGCCAACGTGATGCCCGTCCATGGTGAGTGGCGGCACCTGCAGGCGAACGCCGATCTCGCCATCAGCACCGGCATCGATCCGGACCGGGTCGTCATCGCAGACGACGGGGTCGCCGTGGACCTCGTTGACGGCCGCGCGACGATCAGCGGCAAGGTCCCGGCCGGCAACGTCTATGTCGATGCGCAGACCGTCGGCGGGGCCACGGAGGCCACGCTGAAGGACCGGCGTCGACTCGCGGAAGAAGGCGTAGTCACCGTTCTCACCATCGTCGACGCTGACACAGGAGGCCTGGCCGAGCCGCCTGACTTCCTGATCCGGGGCTTCGTGCACGACCGAAGCAAATTCGAGGCCGCGATCCCCGTGGTCGAGAAGACCCTTGCCCGCGCTGCCCGGGAAGGCATCGGCGAAGCACACCAGCTCGAGCAGATGATCACCCACGACGTGGGCAGGTGGGCACACCAGAAGTTCCGCCGCAGCCCGCTGATCATCGCCATCGTCGTCGACGCCTGAGTGCTCGGCGACTTCACAGGTCAGCCTCCCGCCCGCTCACTCGTTCGTCGTCACCCCCATCGGCGAGCCCTGTGTCACCTTCGCCGGGTACGACGGCGCCTACGGCAACGAGGTTGTCGTCCAGCACGAGGATGACACCGAGACTTGGTACGCCGACCTGGCCTCGATCAGCGTCTCGGTCGGGCAGTCCGTGAACCAACACATCGTGGTCGGCCCCGTCGGCTTCATCGGAAACGTGACCAGGCCACACCTGCATCTGGAGGCACCGCCCGCGGGGCGCAGCCCGATCGACGCGCTAACTGCACTGGCAGCCGCAAGCCGGCGAAGTGAGATTGGGCCTCATGCGTCCGGATCTGCTCGTTATGCAGCGGAGAAGATTCGTCTAACCGACGCGAGTGACTGTCAAGGGGAGCACCCAGCCCGACGCCGTGCCACGACCCGCCGCGCCACGATCCTGGCCGTTAGAGGATCGTGACCACAGCGGGATCCCCTTCCGGGATGACAGACAGCCGCATGATGCTCGACGGGTTCACCTTCCTCAGCTCCCCGCAGGCCAGCGTGTTGGATGGTCCTTATCGTCGTTGTGCATGAACTCAACGCTGCGGTGAGCGGCCGCGGCGACCCGATGCGAGCCAGCGGTCCGCTCGACCGGGTAGTTGGGCGACTTTTACAGCGATTGCGCGAGCTGCACGGCAACCCAGTGCGGCCGAAGGGCTCCAAGAACCTGTCATCGGCACTCACTAGGGCTTGAGATACGCACCCTGAACGTACCTCACCCGCCCATCACGCAAGGCGCGGCCGGAATTGGCACGCTTCTGGGCATGTCGCTCGCCAAGCACCAGGTGCAGTCCAAGAGGAGGCGGTGTGCCCGCCGGCGGTCGGTTTGCGTCCAGCCAGGCAAGTATCGTCGAAGACACGTCCCGGAACGTGTGCTCTTTGAGGCCCAACCTGCGCAAGAGTGTTCGCAAGTCTTCCGGGGAAATCAGGTGGCTCTGCCCCGGCTCACTCGCCCAGGGAACGGGAAAATCGAGCGGCTGTCCGTTGCCCGCACAGATGTCCTGGAACACGAACTGACCGCCGGGTCGCAGGACGCGCGTTATTTCACCGTAAAATTGGCGCTTTCCGGCAATGTTCATCTGCGTCTGAATCGTCCACACGCAATCGAACGCGCCATCATCAAACGGTAGCGCCAAAGCATTGCCTCGACGAAATTGGGTCCGCTCTGCAAGGCGCGTCATGCGGGACAGCTCGTTGGCCACGGTGCAAAACTCAGGCATAAGGTCAATGCCGGTGACGTCACACCTGTACGTCGCGGCGAGGAATCGTGCCGGGCCGCCCAGGCCGCTGCCCACGTCAAGCACCCGTGTTCCCGGCTTGAGTGCAGCGAGTGCGGCGAGATCCTTCGTAGCAGCGCGCCCGGCCGAGTGAAACTCATCGGCCGGCGCAAGGTCATCCACAGTCGGCGCGTCAGGGTCCTTACCCGCTTCGCGCAAACCAGCGACGATGCGCTCGAGCAATCCGACAGCACGGTAGTGAGCTTGAACTGAACGCTCATCAGCCATGATGACGCCTCCCTTCTGTCGCCCAACCAGATGTCGACACCCTAAATGCGAGGGTGACCACGGTCCGTGATCGCTGGTTCGTCATCGAGCGTTTGTGACACCCGCTTTGGCTGAACCTCGAGTCGTTCCCCCGACGGGTACGCCGGTGAGCCACATGTGAACGTCAAGCTCGGGCTCACCCGCGAACGCGTCCTCAGCGCCGCCGCGACCCTCGCCGACACCGAAGGTTTGCCTGCCGTCACGGTCAGCAGCGTCGCCTGCGTCGTCGGGGTCAAGGCGCCCAGCCTCTACGCCCACGTCCGCAGTACCGACGAGCTGCACGCAGCCCTCACCGTGTTGGCGCTCGACGAGCTCGCGGACGCCATCGACGGCGCGATCGCCGGGCTCGCGGGCCGCGACGCCCTCACGGCGCTCGCGGACACCCATCGCGCCTACGCGCGTGAGCGTCCCGGCCGCTACGACGCTGCCGGCGCGCTCGACCGCCCCGCTACTGACGATTTCGCGCGAGCAGCCGGACGCCATGCTGCTCAGCAGCAGGCCATCCTCCGCGGCTTCATCCAGCTCGAGGCTGCGGGGGCCTTCGCGCACCGTGAGCCCCGGGTCGAGGAGACTTGGCCGCTCATGCTTGACGTCCTCGACGCCACTATCCGCGCGCATTGCTGACCGATCCGCCTCGCGCTTAGACACACGCCTCACCGACGGTCACGACCCAGCTCGTGGCAGCGTCTCATCGCAACCCGACGTCCTCGCCACGGCTGAGGTCGGGTGATCGCCACTCCTGCCCTGAACCGGACGCCCTTCTTGGCGCCGTAAGCGGAACCGTTGTCGGGATGCAGAGGCCCGCGGTCGGCTTCGATGGAGCTTCGCTGGTCGGCGTCCCGCGAGGGTGTCGGTTGCGGAACACCGACAACAATCGAGTTCAGCGTCGTGCCGAGGCGTCAGCGAGTTCTGCCTTCGCAGCTATGCGCTGCCGCTCGATCGCCCGGTAGACGGTGGACCGGCCGACGCCGAAGAGTTCGGCGACCTCGAGGGTGCTGTACTCGCCGCTGTGCATCAACGAGACCAGGTGCGCTTCCTGCTTGCGGCTGAGCCTGGGCTGCTTGCCCTTCAGTCGGCCGTTCGCATTCGCGACCTTCATCCCCTCGACTGTGCGGAGTCGGATCAGGTCGGACTCGAACTCGGCCACCATGGCGAGGACGTTGAACAGCAGCCGTCCGACGGCGTCGGTGGGGTCATAGACCGACCCGCCGAGGCTGAGGCTGATCTCCCTCGTGGTCAGCTCGTCGGCGATCGCCCGAGCGTGGGGTAGCGATCTGGCCAAACGATCAAGCTTCGTGACCACGAGCGTGTCTCCTGCGCGGCATGCGGCGAGTGCCTCACGAAGCCCAGGCCGTTCGCGGTTGGTGCCGGTCAGGCCATGGTCGACATAGATCGGTCGACCTCGAAGCCGAGGGCAAGGAGACCGTCGCGTTGAGCGGTGAGGTCTTGCTGATCGGTGGAGCATCGGGCGTACCCGACAAGCAGGGCGTTCATGGCGCACCTCAAAGGGTTGGCCCGGCCGGGCCACGGGCTGTGGTCCGGCCCGAGCATCGGGCGATGTCCCGACCGCACCAGCCAGCGCTCACCACACTCCTGGCGCAAGGCCGCCAGGCACGCGACCGCCTCGGCCGCGTATCCCGCTCGTGGCCGCCATCGACGCCCAGTGCCCCGGGGGTGGCTCAGACTATGGGCGGGGTCGCGTCCCATGGATTGAGGCACGAGACGCCGAGGGGTTCGAAGTGTTTGGTGTTGCGCGTCGCGATCGTCATTCCGGCAGCTTCCGCGACGGCGGCGATGAGGGCGTCGTCGAAGGGTGCCTGCTCGGGAACCCGATAGGCCGCGAGGAGCCGGGCCGCCGACAGGTCGAACGACAGCACCCGATCGGCAAAGGCGGGCAGGACATTCTCTTCGAGCCAGCGACGCAGGACGGCTCCTTGCTCGGCGTCGGCTCGCTCCTTGGCAATCACTCCGCGCTCGATCTCAGCGATGGTGAATGCTGAGACGAACTGGTCACCGACGGGAACCGATGCTGCCCAGACCTCGACGGGTCGGTTGCGTCCTCGGACCCGCAGCGCGGACACCACGTTAGTGTCCAAGAGGTACTTCACAGTTGTGCCGAGCGAGCCGTCAGGCCCAGGCGCTCGGGTTCGAAGTCGATGTCGGCACCTTCGTCGGTGCTCAGGAGATCAACGATGGTGAGGGGCTCGCCCTCCAGAGCCTTGGTGAGCACGTCGCGCGCCTCCGCCTCGACCGACCGGTGACGCTGCTTGGCACGCGCACGGAGCGCGGCCTTGGTCCCCGCAGGCAGGTTGCGGATCAGGATCTGTTCCATAATGACCACCTCCGATATCAGTTCAACGATATCACCTTGGCTGCCTGAGCCACGACAACTCAGCGCGACCTCTGAGGGGCGACCCCCGCAGCGGCACCCTTCGGCTCCCGGTCAATCACCGGGTGGCGATCCGGCACCGGTACACGTATGAACAGCGCGAGCCTCGCCCAGTCCCTATGGTGGCGACCAGAAACCGGCCGGCGTCGTCGGGGATGTCGTCGATCTCGGGCTGGCCCGGGCCGGTGAACCTGGCGTGGCCGTGCAGGGTGGTGACGCCGTTACCGGTCAGTCCGTTTTCCATGTTCTGGGGGACCGGGTCGGTGAAGCCGTGCTTGTGCTTCATCAGGTCACCCCAGTTGATGGAGAGGCCCGCGTCGTCGATGCCCTTGCCGCGCATCAGGCGAGCACTGTCAATGATCTCGGCGCCGCGGCGCAGGATCTTCGGGTCGCATCCGCGCAAGGCGCACGTGCCGTCGTAGAAAAGCGAGTCGACGATGGCCACCTGCCATCCCTGGGCCGCGCACTTGTTCGCGGCGGCGCCGCCGGCCATGCCGGCGCCGATGACGATCAGGTCGTAGTGCTGGCTCATCGGCGGTTCTCTCTCGAGGTGGGGTCGGTGTTGCCGCTGGTGGTCTGGACGGTCGCTGAATCCGTGGACGGCGCCGCTCCTGAGTGTTGACGGGAGCTGTCATGTCGTCGGCCTCGGACCAGTCGCGCCCACCCCAGTGCAGCCGGCGCGAGCCCGAGCCCGATCAGCGCCCAGCTCTGCAGTGACCATCCGGCGATCGCGCCCACGACCCCCAGCGACAGCAGGACCGGCAGGCCGCAGCAGAGGGGCGGTCGTCCAACTGGAGGTCGACTCCGGCGAGATCGTCGGTGAGAGCACGGCCCGCTGGGCCGACGCCGTCATCGAGCTCGCGCGGCCGCTGAACGGTGGCGAGAAGGTCGGTGCTCGCCAGGTTTGGAATGGCGACGAGAGCCCCACTCCGACGGTCCTCGTGGCAACGCTCCCAGGCCCCCAGGACGACACTGAGGTCGGGTTCGTTGCTCCAATCGGACCGGTGTTCGAATGTGCACGGTGCCTCTGGCTGTCTGGCGCCGTACCTGGAGCAACGGTGGAGGTTTTGTCGACGGCGCGGTTGCTGGACCGTGACCTCCGTCGATGGCAACCCCCGCCTCGGTTTGGATCCCGCTGTTCGCGGGGCGCGACCACTCTCGGTTCATCAGGAGGCTTGCGGCTTCTTCGGCCGGCCGCACGCCGTTGAGGTCTTACCACTGCCCGGGCGAGGCACCGGTACCCCGACACTTCCCGCTCCCACCGTTATGGGAAACCTGAGGGCTTGCATGAGAGCCTTTCCGTGGTCGGTGTCACTCCTGGCGCCACCGTCCATTTCGAACGTCGTCTTGGCGCTGATCTGACAGGGGGGCAGACCTGCTTCGACGCCTCCTCCCTGTGGTGGAACATGGCGTCGGCGCCGCTTCGCGATGGAGAGTCGATCCAGGTCGCACAATCGATGCCCGAGTGCGACATCTCGATCTCCGAATGGTCAAGCCCGGTCGTGGTTGGCCCCGGCGACCCGATCCCCACGCCCCACGCGGTAGCACCGGTGTGCGCTGGAGCGAGCCAGGTGCTACTCGCCGATCTGCTGCCCGGCTCCCGCTTCACTCTCACGCTTGGCTCGGGAGCCGAACTCGGGGTGGGTGAGGCGTATGCAAGCACCCAGATCGTCAGTGTGCCGTCGCTGCCGGCCGCCGACACCGTGCGTGTCTCCCAGGAGCTCTGCGACACCTTCGGCCCCAACAGTGCGACTCCGATCACGGGCACCGTCGAGAACTACGGCACCCTGCGCATCAGGGAACCAGTGCACGCATGCGCGACCGCTGTCGTCGTCGAGGGCGGCCTGGCAGGCGCGTTCCTCCAAGTCCTCGATGTGGCCAGTGCCGCCCCCAACTCGGGGTTCATCCACAAGAACGCCTCCGCAGCGCTGGTACCGGTCGCTCCCGCCCCCCGGGAGGGCCAGGAGCTGCTCGTCACCGCTCGCGCCTGCGCCGGAACAGAGGAGTCACCGCCCGCCCTCGTGGACGTGGTCGAAGAGGTGCCCACACCAGCGATCCAGACGCCGCTGTACGAGCGGGCCGATGCACTCTTCGTGGAGAACCTGCTGATGGGGGCCATTGTCGACGTGTTCCGCGGCGGCGACTGGCTCCTCAGGTTCCATGCACTCTACGAACCCAGCCAATCCGTACCGCTCCCCGGCCAACCCGCGAGGGCGAGATGTACACGGCACAGCGGGCGCTGTGTGAGATCACCTCGACACTATCGCCCGCAGTAGCGGTCCAAGCCATCCCGCTCCCTGAGAAGCCCCAGATCATCTCCCCGGGCGACGGTGAGGAGGACGTCGAGCGTCGACCAACCATTCGCCGGCTGGACCCTGGCCGCGGCCGGATCAACGAAGCCGTGCGGTTCCAGGTCGAAACACCAGAAGGCGACCTCGAGGAGACCACCCGGACAGAGCTGCGAAGTGAGCGCCTTGCCTACGGCTCCACGTACACGTGGCGGGTACGCGCGGTCAATCGCAGTGGGCGAACCGGACCCACACAAGAGGCAACGTTCTAGACACGGTCCGCGCCACCGCCGCCTCCGCCGCCACCGCCGCCTCCACCGCTGATGTATGCGCGCTACAGTTCGATCGCGATCTACAACTGCACCGCTGACAGAGTCCGGCTCCATACCTGGCGCCGAGATGCGACCGCCGGTGGACCGTTCACAGAGGTCGGCAGCATCATTCCGCAGTATGACTCGGCAGGGACTTGCCCCGCGTACGGTTCGTCTCCGTTCATCGTCAACTTCCCTGTTGACGACCGTATCTACGAGGTGGTCGCGGTGGCGCCCGACGGGTACGTGTGCGGTGGAAACAACGACCCGACGCTGCTGGCTTGCCGACGAGACGGCGTCACCGTCCGGGCTGACCCATCGGCGCGCCAAGGGGTCGCGTCGGTCATCTGAGAGGTAAGCGCGCCCATTTCCCAGGGGCGCGGCAGCAGCGGCAGCGGCATGGTGCTCGCGCCGTCGAGGGCTCTGCCGGTTGAGCCCGCATCTCGCGTGCGTGGCGACTCGGCACCCGGGTGACGATCGGCCCAGATTCGACCGGGGTCAGGGGTGAGCCGCCCCACATGGCCTGCTGCCCCGGAATGGCGCCGCCCGCGCGCGTGTTCCACCCCCGTCGGGTGATCCCGGCGGACGACGACGAAGGAGAGACACGTGAGCAACATCCTGTTCGTGGTGACCGGATCGGACCACTGGACGCTCAAGGACGGCACGAAGCACCCTACGGGCTACTGGGCCGAGGAGCTCGTCGTCCCGTTCCGCACCTTCACCGGTGAGGGACACGAGGTCAGCATCGCGACCCCGGGTGGGGTGCAGCCGGTGGTCGACGCAGGCAGCCTCGCCGCCGAGGTGAACGGGGGACAGGAGCGCGCGGACGAGCTCGAGGCCGAGATCGGACGCATCGCTCAGCTCGCGCAGCCGCTCCGGCTCGAGGACGTGGACCCCGACGCCTACGACGCGGTCTTCTACCCCGGCGGCCACGGGCCCATGGAGGACCTCAGCTCCGATGAGACGTCCGCGCGCGTGCTGACCAGCACGCTGGCGTCGGGCAAGCCGCTGGGCATCGTCTGTCACGCGCCCGCCGCGCTGCTGGCCACCGAGGACTCCGAGGGCGGGTCCCCCTTCGCCGGCTACCGCCTGACCGGGTTCACCAACACCGAGGAGTCGCAGGCCGGCCTGGCCGATGGCGCACCCTGGCTGCTCCAGGACCGCCTGGTGGCGCTCGGCGCCGACTTCCAAGCGGGCGAGGCCTGGGCCCCGCACGTGGTGACCGACCGCAACCTCTACACCGGCCAGAACCCGGCGTCCTCCGGGCCGCTGGCCGAGGAGATCCTGGCGGCCCTCCGCTGAGCGGAACGCCTGGCGAGTGAGCGACGCGGCCGCCCCCCACCCGGGGCGGCGGTCGGTCATCGCTGCATGCCAACGACCCCGACGGGTCCCGCGCGGGGGTCTCGACCCGCAGAGTCGATACTTGGAGCACTGGGCCGCCGCCTGCATGACACGTCCCGAGTAGCCGATGGGCACGCGTAGCGTGAACAGAGCGGGATCGGTCTGTGGCACGCTCCGCCCTCGGTGACAGACGGCCTGCCGACGTGGTGGTGATCGAGGCAGCCTCACGACGCCCCACGATGAGGGCGTCGCCCAAGTTCTACATCGGCGGGCATATCGAACTGGAGCAGGTGACGGTGTTGCGCGGAACCAAGGTCGAGACCCCATCGGTGCCGATGGGTGGTGACGGTGAGCCGCTCGGCGTACTGCCGACGTCGGCGACCACCCCGACCGTGGCCGGGGCCCGGCCCGCGGCCCTGCGGGTCCTGTCGTGAAGATGTTTCTCGATCACGAGGCGGCCCTCGTGGTGATGGCCGACAAGATGGCCGAGCTGAAGCCACGGCTGCGCGGCGGGCTGCACGCGGGCTCGGTGCCGTTCGTGATCGCGGCGGGGGTCGTGCTGATCGTGCTGTCGCCGAGCACCGGGACCAAGGTCGGCGCGGGGGTCTTCTCCGGCTCGGCGCTCCTGTTGTTCGGCGTGTCCGCGATCTATCACCGCGGCACCTGGCAGCCGGCCGTCTGGGCGCTGTTGCGCCGGCTCGACCACTCCAACATCTTCATCCTCATCGCCGGCACCTACACCGCCTTCGCGATGCTGCTCCTGCAGGGAGACGCCCGAATGCACCTGCTCGTCGGCATCTGGGGCGGCGCCCTGCTCGGGGTGCTCTTCCGGGTCTTCTGGACGGGCGCCCCACGCTGGCTCTACACCCCGATCTACATCGGACTTGGCTGGTTCGCGTTGTTCTTCATCCCGGACTTCGTCGAGGGCGCCGGCCGCCTGAGCACCGCCACAGCCGTATCGGTGGTCGTGCTGCTCGTCGTCGGCGGCCTCTTCTACACCCTCGGCGGCGTCGTCTACGGACTCAAGAGGCCGAACCCCAGTCCCGCGTGGTTCGGCTTCCACGAGGTCTTCCACGCGTTCACGATCCTGGCCTTCATCGCGCACTACGTGGCGGTCTCGCTGGCGACGTACGCCCTACGCTGACCTCCCTTCGCAGTCGTCAGGAACCGGGGTTGCCGATGACAGCGGGCGCCTCCTCGGACTCGTCATCGCCCTCGGCGTCGCCCCCTTCGAGGGGCAGATCCCGGCGCCGCCCGCGGCCGGCGTGCCCGATGGCTTGCTGAGCGCGCCGGTGACGGCGCCGGATAAGCGGACGTAGATCAGCTCACTGATCCGGAACGGGAACCACGATCGGGCCCTACGAACCGACCGAGGCTCTGAGGCGTCGGCGTCCCGCTCGGGTGTCGGATGCGGGACAGCCGACGCGATGGTCGGGTCAGCGACTCGACCTGGTTTCGTGGAGGGTTGCCTTCGCTGCGAGGCGCTGGCGTTCGATGGCGCGGTAGACGGTGGAGCGGCCAACGCCGAAGAGCTCGGCCACCTCGAGAGTGCTGTACTCGCCGCTGTGCACCAGAGAAACCAGGTGCGCCTCCTGCTTGTGGCTCAACTTGGGCTGCTTACCCTTCAGCCGACCCTTCGCCTTCGCGTGCCCGCACCTAGGCCCCGCCCACCGAGTGTGCCGCGTTGGAACAGTGGCGCCTCAAGCCGGTCGCGGGGAGGGGCAGGCCGGCCGGTCGGCGTAGTCGCCGCCAACGCGGCGGGCCCCCGTCGCTGGACGGTGGCGACGCCTGACCCTATGTCGGCCAACCCTCGGACCACGACCTGCGCCATTTCTCCCGGACGCACCGCCTCGAGCGCGAACCCCACTGTTAATTGGGCAATCAATCGGTTCATCGTCCCGATTGCGGAACGAGTTCCGCACCCTGCCGAACAGTTCGGGGGTGAGCATGTCGGCGGCTTGGTAGGCGAGGTCCTTGACAAAGACCGGACGCTCCGGCGCTCGCTTTCCTCGATCCCGTCCAGGATCTCCTGGCCGGTGAAGCCAACGCCGTGCTCGTCGTACCGCTGGGAGCTGCGCTCCGGACTCAGTTAGCGACGCGAGAACGGCTCGTCGATCACCGTGTGGTCACCGCGCTTGATCATCATGCGCTCGAACGAGGCGGACACCGCACGGGGCAGCGACCACAAGAAGGTGACCGGGTAGCTCGCTGGCCCATCCTCACTGGTCCAGTCGTTCATGGCCCCCCTTGTTAGGCCAGCATCCACACCAGGGCGAAGCCCGCACCCATCAGGGTCAGCGCGATCGCGGCACCGGGCAGAGCACTGCGGCGGAATCCTGGGATCCGCAGGCTCCCGTAGATGACCCAGCCGAGCCCCGCCACCACGGTGGCGAGGAGCAGCCACGGGAAACTGCGATCCGCCTCCCAGCTCTCCGGCCCCACCATGGTGGCGACGGTGGCGAGTACGCCGGCAGCGATCCAGGGGAAGATGAGCAAGCCAAGCCCCGACAGCCAACCCAGCGCGCGTCCGTTGCGCTCTCGGGCGGCTCGTTCCTCGGTGAGGTTGTCGTCTAACTCGGCCATACCTCCATCCTCGAGACCCCGAGCGGGCGCTGCAAGGGCCCTCGGATGTCTCGCGCGACACATCTGCGATGGAGCCGGTGACAGTGTCCTGGTTCCGGAGATCGGCATGGGGGTGTCTCACGTCATCGGACTAGCCGCCACCCCGGACTGGGGGCATCTCAAACGTCGTTTGATGATCAGCTGTCCGAATGCGGATCGGCAGGCGGAGCGTGTCACAGCGGGATGCACGGGTTCTCGCGGTGGTCGCAGCACCTGATCGATGCCGTGAGGGTTGGTGACGTGGGCTCGCGCTCACGAGCGTCTCGTCTCTGTCAATGTCCTCGAAGGTCACCTAGCATCGAGGCACGGCGTCATGCTCACCGAGGATGCAGGAGGAGACCGTGATGACCACGCGTACCGTCGAGGTACATCTGGAGGAACTGGGTGGGGACTCCTTGTTCGCGGCAGTGCTCAAGGGCCTGGGGGGCGCCGGTGGCGGGGCGTACCGATTCGTCGCGCGCTCAACCGACGACGACTCGGGCGCTGCGACGACCGAGCATGAAGGCGCCACCTTCCCCATGCTGCCCTTTCTGGACCTCGACGGCCTGGAGGAGCCCAACCCATCTACCGACATCGCACAACGGTTGGCGGACCTGGACCGCGACTTGGTGGCGGACGGGTGGCGTCGACAAGAGACGTCCGGACAGCATTGGTGGTCACGGACCTATGAGAAAGCCTGTTGACTTCCCTGGGCGTTGGCCCGAAGTGCCGGAGCAACTGCTCTCCAGATGCAGGACCGTGAATTCCCCCTGAGCCACGGGTGTCCGCCGCGGGCGCTAGCAACTGCTCCTGATGAAATCGCGGCGCCGCACGTAGACCGGGACGCATGTGACGATCCCGACTGGAGCGCGTCCTAAGCGACGATCCCGCACTGGCGCGCGTCCCGCGCGCGACCATCCTGCACTGGCGCGCGTCCCGCGAGCCCATCGGCACACGAGACATCGAGACTGGTGTGAGGTCGTGGCCAGGTTCGCACTCTTCCACGGCGGCGGTGGGACCGCGTGAGACTGGCATCTCGTCGTGCCGCGGCTCCTCGATCGCGAGCATGAGGTGGTCGCGGTCGACGTCGCGACGAGGACCCGTCAGCCGGATGGTCGGAGTACGTGGACACCTTCGTGCATGCATTGGGCAGTCGTGGCGACCTCGTGGTCGTAGGGCGCTCGCTCGGTGGATTCATGGCGCCGCTCGCCTGCGCTCGGGTGCCCGTCGAACTCATGGTCGTCGTACCCGCTCTCCGAGGGCTCCTCGCTAAGCTAAGGTCGGGGAATGATGCCACCCTCGGGATCTCGCGTCGGTGGGTTGGCGGCCTTCTCGGTGGCTGTGGCGGCGGTCATGCTCGTGCCACAGTCGAGTGACGCGGGCGTTGCAGTGAGCTGCCCCGAGGGCGGGGTGCTAAGCGGCAGAGTCGCTGAGCCCGGAGTCGAAGCAGGGGCACGGGTCAGGGTGTACACCGACGCCGTTGACTCGGCCACTCGCAAGGGTGACGTCGTCTTGCCCTCCCTGCTGGGTGAAGGCGAGACAGATGCATCCGGTTGCTTCACCGTCGCTCCGGCCGACGCGGCGACTTGGATCCAGCACGCTGATGTGTCCGGCACGTTGGTCATTCGGTTGGTGGTGTCTGCTCCTGACAGGGTGCTGACCACCACTCGGCCCGTGGCACTGGCCTCGAGCGGTAGGTCTTTGAGCGTGCGGGAGTCCGCGTCAACGCGCGCGCCACTGCTGGCGACGCGCAAGGCAGTGACTGGCAGGGCGCCAGTCGTCGGCTCGTTGCGGGTCGACTTCGAACCCGCCGAGAGCGGACCAATGGTCGCAGCGTCGCTCGCCAGCGGTTCATCGGCCCGGCTCGGACGCCAGGACTATGCGAGCGTGCCCACGACCGCCGTCACATGCAATGGCGGCTATCGGTGGAAGCTCCGCAAGCGCTTCGGGAATCGGAACACCGTCGTCGGTCAGTGGTGGAGCAGCACCAAGGCCACCAAGCAGGTGTGGAAGTTCGGCAAGGGCACCAGCTCCTACCTCGGCGCCGCGTGGTCGGTCGGCGGGGCGCCGGGGACCTTCAACGGGACCCGGGCGTGGTCCAAGTCAGTCGACAGTGTCGTGACGTTCCCGGCCCAGCGGCGGAAGGTCGGCGTCTACTTCAGGTCGTTCTTCAAGTACGGCAGGTACGACTACCAGCAGTACGACTACTGCGCAGGCGAATGGGTCTACATCGCTACTTGGGTGCGCACCACGAAGTGGGTCAAGGGCACGGACTTGACGAAGGGCGTCTCGGTGCCGGCTCAGAAGAAGCCCAAGGTTCGATGTTCCCCGTACCGCAAGGGCTCGACGGACGAGACCGCGGTGAGCACCGCCATGACCTGGAGTGACGGGGTGACGCTCAGTACCGCGATGAAGGGGCTGCTCGGAGACCTCACACTCTCCTCGCGCACGGGGTTCACGTCCTCCACGCGCAACTTCGTCGAGTTCAAGTTCGGCCGCGGGAGACTGTGCGGACGTTACGGAGACCTGTCCAAGCCCGGTGCGCTCATCGCTCGACCTCCCCGGTGATATGGCCGCGCGGACAGGACTGGCAGGAGGCTTGACGGCTGTCATCCTCGTGCTCTCCGCGTGTGAGGCCGGACCGAGCGATGCGCCTCCTAGTTCGACGGATCAGCTCGAGTACTACGGCATCGGCCATCGGCTGTGCATCCCTGGGGACCCGCCGACGGGGGCCGTCGGCTTCGATGTCTTTGTCAACCGGGGGCCGGGTGAGGTGCGGGTGGACCGTGTGGTCTGGGAGAACCTGTCCGATTTGGAGATCCTGGCGGTGCGAGTCGACGAGCGGCGACCCGGCGACCTGGCGTTTTCATTCGGAATGGCCCCAGGCGCTCCAGAGCAGTGGGCGGGATCGCAGGGCGTCGGTCGAAGGACCGGCCGATGGCAGCAGCAGGTCTGGCGGCGCGCGGTGCCCGCGGAGGGGGCGACCCTCCCGGTCACCGACGAGGGGGACGAGAGTTGGACGACGTTCGTCATCCGCTATCGCGGCACCCGCGGCAAGGCCGGCCCGCTGCGGGTCGAGTACACCGACGCCGTAGGGAACACCGGTGTCGCGACCTCGGACGTGCGCATCACGGTGCGTCGGACGTGCTAGTCGACCACCCCCTCCTATTCCGCGTCGAATGGATCAGCCGCTCTCTCTGGCGACGCCAAGCGCGTGCGAGCGAGCGCCGCTGCTCGAGCCGCGGCCACCATGACCTCGGGTTCATGGCAGTATCTAGAAACTGTTCGACCTAGATACTGAGGGTGATGACGGAAGCCGATCCGTGGCCGGTCGCGGACCGCGAGTGGATCGCGAAGTATCGGGATTCGATGGCCGGCACGCACGTTCCTGGGCTCGTGCTCGAGTGGCGCGAGCGTGAACTGCTCGACGTCGTACGCGAGTTGAGGACGTCAGCGGCGGGGCTCTTCGGCGACGCCGAGGAGCTGGCCACCGAGGACGCAGCGGAGGGCCCTGGCAGACGGGGAGGCCTCGGCCCACTCGGAGTTCGGACATCCCCTGACCCTTGCTCGAGCTGGCCGCGGCCGACAAGACCTCGCGCGTCCGCCGTTGGGCGTCGTCCATCGCCGCAGCGGCCGGGATGCCGTCGTTCGTCGCCGTGGTCGTGATGGTCAACCAGATCTGGAGGATGCTGACGATCCCGGTGGTGGTCGCCTTCCTCGACATGGCTGCCGGCGCCCCAGGGCGGGCTCATGGCCACAGCGTCGACGACCTGGCGCTCTACCTGCAGATGATGATGAACGGGCAGGATGACGTGCTCAGCGCCGACGGAAAGGCGCTGCTGATGCGCCCCGCGAGCCCCGCCTCCCCGTCCTGCGGGCTGGGCTGGTTCATCGACGCCGGCAACGGAACGGTCTGGCACTCCGGCTCGACGCCCGGCTTCGGGGAGACCACCCAGCTACGCAACGGCGTGACCGCCGCGCCGCTTGACCTGGACTATGACGGCGAAGGCTCACGCTGGTCCCAGCAGGCCCTGTTCATCGGCCTGATCCTCCTCCCGGTCGGCTACCTGTCCTCTGGCTGGCCCCGGCCATCAACCTCACGGCCGGATACCGGATGGGGACGCCGTGGACCCTCCCGACGAGCCGCGGGTTACTTGTCGCAGTCGGCTCCTTGTCCTTGTGCGTCGCCGCCGCCCTCGCAGTCGCCGACGTCACAGAAGCGACCTGGCCGATCGTAGCCCTCGCCGTCGCAGCCGCCGCGATCTATCTCGCCGGAGGAACAGCGCACCGCAAATCGATGGGGCGGCCCCGGTGACCGCTCACCTCGACCTCAGCACGTCGGCTCTGAGCAAGCAAGTAGCGGCCCTCGTCGACGCTGGCTACGTCAAGCACGAACGCCTCGGGGTGGACTCCCGACGCGTGTGGTTGTCGTTAACCCGTCAGGGCCGTAGGGCCTACCAAGGCCATGTCGCGGCGCTGCAAGAGATCGTCTGCACCTCAACGCCACCCGCGGACGTCCACCGCTGACCCCTCCTCATCGCCGCGTGCGGGCGCGCAAGAGGGACCCGTGCCGGCGCGCGCTCCGCGAGCCGATCGGCCTTGCGGGAGGCAGCCGCCTGCGCTCCGTGGTCATCGACCTGGGCCCAGCCGGATTCGAGTCGCTGGCTAACCGGGAGCGGGTGAGGATGTCGAGGGTCTGAATTCCATGGCGATGAGCAACGAGGTGGTAAGGATGGGAACGCTCACCCACCTGACACCAACGCAGGTGCTCCTTAGGGTGGCGACCGTGACTGGACGAGTCCATGTGATCGGTGCGGCGACCTCTGCCGGTGCGCACGGTCCCGGCCAGGAAGAGGCCCCCGACGCCTTCCGCCGATACGGCCTCATGAAACGGCTCGACGATGCCGGCCTAGAGGCGACCAACCAAGGCAACGTGGTCCGGCTGCGGATGCATCCGGACCCCGAACATCCACGACTGGCCAGTGCGGCGCGTGTCGTCGACGCTGCCCACACGGTCGCGGGACACGTCCAGCACATACTCGAGGCCGGGCGAGACGACCGAGTTCTCGTCCTTGACGGGGACTGCACGATCCAGCTTGGAGTCATCGCCGGCGCGAAAGCGGCCGTCGGCGACTCCGTCGGACGCGCTTACATCGACCTCGACTGCGACCTCACCTCGCTCGCGAGTGGCAACGGCATCGCCGACTGGATGGGCATCACGCACCTCCTCGACGCCCCGGACGCAGACCCCGACGGTCAGGCCTGCCCGGCCAGCCTCCGCTGCTCACTGCCGACAGGCTCCGACTCGTGGCCGCTGACCTTGCGACTCCGTACGAGCAACAACGCCTCGACGAACTCGACATAGTCCGATACACCACGACCGAGGTCCACGCCGACACCGACCGCGTCGTCGGCGAGCTCACCTCGTGGGCCGACCATCTGGATCTGCTCTCAGTGCACCTCGACGTCGACGTCCTGGACCAGACCGAGTTCCCGATCGCGGAGGAGCAGGCAGCAGTCCCTGGCCGCTCACGCAGCAGGCCATCCGGCCCTCCACCATGAAGGCAAGGCCACCGAACATCTTCTTCTCCGCTTCGACCTGGCCGTTGAGCAGGTCGCGGACCCGCTCTGCCAGGCGCTCGTCGCAAGCCATGCACAGATTCTGAAGGGTGCCATCGACAGGCTGTCGGACAGGTCAGAGCACAGCGGTCGCACAATGACGGAGTCCAGCGGTCTGAGAACACTCATCCCGACGCCACAAGCCCCTTTGAGACCTCTCGCCGATACCGGAACGTCACGCGGAGCGTGACCGTGCAGGGATCGTTCACCAGAGCTCCTCGCGATCTACATCCGCGAGGTCCGGTGCCACCAGGGCGATGGGCGGGTGGAGGAGGCCTCGGACACCTGGCCCGAGGACGTGCCCCCTCATGCTGGCGGCTGGTGCCGGAGCGCTCGGGAGGTCGCGAGAGCGTGGATGAGCGGGATCCCGCTCACCCACGCGCCCATCTCCCAGCTCAGAACTCCGACATCTTGTCCCAGCCGTCGCGGTCCGCGGCGTCGATATAGAGGATGTCGGGGCGCTCGGCGATGTACTGCTTCGCGTCGCCGTCAACCCCTTGCTGGAAGTGTTCGGAGTTGACGTGCTCCTCGCCGGCCGCAGCGTCGTCGAAGGCCTCGATCGTCAGGATGGTGTCGGGGTCGTCGACGCTGCGGTAGTGCTCGTACCACTTGTTGCCCGGCTCGGCGCGGGTCGCGTCGGTGTAGGCCTGACTCGCCGCGAGATAGGCGTCCGCGGTGCCCGGCTTGAGCTTCTTCTTGACGGTGATGTAGATCAAGGCTCTCCTCGTTCGGGGGTGGGGGTGGCGCCGTCACGGGCCTGTATCTCCGGTGGGCGACCTTCTCGGCTTAGCACTCTCGCATCGTGAGCAGGCTGTCACCTGGATGGCATCGCGCGCCAGCCGAACGCGCGATCCGCCGGCCGTCGGACCCGCGTCCTTCCGACGCCAATGCCATCGACCCTTGTGCGTCCATCTGCTCTCGGGTCCGCCGTGCCTTTCCCGGCAGGTCAGGAGCTGCGGGCCGCGTCGAGCTGCGCCTGAGCGTCTGCGAGTAGCTCCACCATTCGGGCACCGAAGGCGACGTCGACCTCGTGCGGCTCGCCGCTGCGGGCCGACTCCACGAGCTCCTGGGCCGCAATGGCCAACAGATCCGCCGGCGAGCGACCGGGGCGTACCGGCATGGGGGACACGCCGACGTCGCCCCACACCGCGGCCTCGAACCCGACCGCAGCCGGTGGTGCGAACAGTGTGAGCGAAGCGGTGCTGGTCGGGCCGGACTCATGACGAATCACCAGCGTCACCAGATCGCCGTCACCACCGACGGCGGTCAGAGACCTGACCGGGCCGAGGGCAGCACTCAACGTCGACAGAGCATGCGGGCCGATGTCCCACAGGGCGCCGCTCTCCCACCGCCACGGCGAGGCACCGAACGGGTTGCCTTGCTCCTGCAGCGAGCCGAACGACCGCAACCAGCCGCCGCGCCAGCCCTCTGTCGCCCGGACATCTCGGAACCACGCCCGCGACGTGTCCGCGAAGCGGTCGGTGAAGAAGACCACCGAGGCCACACCAGCCGCCGCTGCGGCCTCACGGAGGGCATGCGCAGCGGCAACGGTCATGGCCACCGGTTTGTCCAGGAGCAGGTGCTTCCCATCCGTCGCGGCCCTCAGCGCGAGCTCTGCCTGGACCTCGGGAGGCACGGCGAAGGCGACGGCGTCCACGTCCGCGAGCAGCGCCTCGAAGTCGTCGTAGGCCGAGATGCCCAGCCCCGTCGCCAGCGTGCACGCCTTCTCTGGGCTACGACCCCAGACACCGACCAGCTCAACACCCTCGGCTGCCATCAGCCCCGGGCCGTGCGCTATGCCCGCCCAGGGCCCCGTTCCCACCACACCGAATCGCATGGCGGCACGCTACCTCGGCTCATAGCCGAGCCGCCCCTACCTCGCCAGCCGGACCCCGTGCGGTGAGTGACGCCCTGATGGTTGCCCGCGTCCCTGCGCCGCCGCCATTGATCGCGGTTGCCCGGGTCGTCCCACTCGAGGATCGCTAGGCGTCATTCTGGGCTGATGCGGCGCCGCTTCGACCCGCCGAGAAGGACTGCATGCGGTGGGGTCCGCGAGGGTCGGAGTGAGGAAATGCCGCATGACGGGCACCACAGGCACTCCCGAGGCGAGCAGCCTCCTCACGAACGACACGGACGTCCATATAGAGCCAAACGGGGTTACGCTGCGCACAACTACCACCCGCTGCGGGTGGTTCTGTCGGCCGGCAAGGGCGCCTGGGTCACCGACGTGGAAGGGCGTCGCTACCTCGACTGCCTCGCCGGGTACAGCGCCCTCAACTTCGGCCACTCGAACCCCCGCCTGGTGGCTCGCGCAGGAGCAGTTGGGCCGGCTGACGTTCACCTCGAGGGCGTTCTACAGCGACCAGCTGGGCCCGTTCGCTCGCGACCTGGCGCACCTGTGCGGCAAGGAGATGATCCTGCCGATGAACTCGGGCGCCGAGGCCGTCGAGACCGCGATCAAGGTAGCCCGCATCCGAGACCCTCGGCGGTCGGCTGGCTGCCGGCCTTTGGCCAGGTCGTCGGTCAGGGCATCGACGAAGTGCGGGCACGCGGACTGTGGGCTGGGGTCGACATCAGCCCCGCGATAGGCACCGGCCGGCACGTCTGCGAGCAACTGCTCGACCACAGCATCCTCGCCAAGGAGGCACACGGGCAGACGATCCGGCTCGCTCCTCCTCTGGTCGCTTGCGAGGACGACATCGATCTCATGGTCAACGCCTTCCGCATCGTCTGCTCCGGCTGAACACGCAGCCGAAACTCACGAAGTAGCGGACCCCCATGGCGCGATCCCTGCGGTCCCGCGCTTGATGGACGTGACGCCCCGGCTGGTGCGGTCTTTGCCCCGCGAGTGCGCGCAGTCTCGCACCGCCCTCGAAGTGGCTGGCGATCGGTTCGACGACCGCTGCTCTTGGCTAGATCCCCGAGAGGCCGTCGCGCTGGTAGCGACCTCAGCTCAGGGGTGCTTATCCGAGGCGTGCTTGTCCGGCTGGACGGACCACTTGCGCGGCTCGTCGGCACCAAACTCCTCGTCACGCTCGGCGTCGTCGGCGGTCGACTGCAACGCACCGGCGGAATGGTGCACTGGTGCGTACACGGCGTACAGGCGGATCGGCTCGTCGCCCACGTTGGTCATGTTGTGGGAGGTGCTGGCGGGGACCATGATGGCCCAGCCGTCCTCGACTTCCTGGTCGAAGTCGAGCTGGCTCTCGGTGGGGCCCATCCGGACGTGGCCACGCCCGCCGTCGAGGCGAAGGAAATGGTCGGTCTCAGGGTGCGCCTCGAGGCCGATGTCTTCGCCGGGCGGGATCGACATGAGCGTCAGTTGTAGGTACTTGCCTGACCAGGCGACCGCTCGGCAGTTGTCGTTCTCCAGCGTCGCCTACTCCAGGTCGAAGCTCTGGTGCTGCGGTCCAGGCAGACCCTTGATTCCTCAGCAAGCCGCCCCGCGGTTGTGGCCTGTCCCAGGTGACGGGGCTAGTCGTGGCCGAAGTCAGCCTTATTCAGGACCAGATGGCGGGGCGAGCGGTCGCACCATCATGTGCCGGTGGTGTTACGCCAACCCCGCTTGCTCGCTGACAGGGTAGGACTCCATCGATCCGTGGACGTCGGAGGCTGCGGCAAGAGTGTTGTAGACAGTCCCGAACTTGCGCAGGTTCTGGTGAGCGAGCTCGACGCGCCTGTCTGTCTCGTCCGTAGCGACCCGCAAGGTATAGGTGATACCCACAAAACGGGGCGGGCTGTCCTGGCGCCGTGCGACGACCTCGGCCTGAGCCTCGACGTAGCGAAATCCGAGCAGTTCGTGACAGCGGGACAGATTCTTGAGCAGGCAAGCCGCAAAGGCTGCTGCGAGCAGCTCGGCGGGTCCGGGCTCACCCACTCCCTCGGCGCCCCAACGGGTGTCCATGGTGAGGGACGCCTCACCGGCCGTCACGGTCGCGGCACCGTTCGGTTGCGCGGTGGCAGTGATGCGGTACTCGGTCTGTGCGGGGATGGACACCCTCACAGCGTAGTTGGGTTCGACACCATTGCCGGGGGCCTTTCGACCTTGACCCTAAGGCCCTCATCCCCGCGAGGCCGCACCACGCAGCTCAGCGATCCTGTCGGTGACGCGGGTCGGCTTGACCACCCTCAGACGCCTCGCCGGCAAAGGGTTGGGCCTGATCGCTCCATCGGGTGACCTCAGCGAGCACGAGCGAGCCGATGAGCGCTTAAGAGATCCCGAAGGTGTCCGACTGCACGATGGACAGGGCGATCCCGGCGCGCGGGCGCAACTTGCCGCCCCCATACGCCGGACGTGCCGCAAGCCGATCCCACCGCGGCACATCTTCGTGGGAGGTGCGAACTTCCGCGGAGTCCTCCCGACGGGAGAAGCGGCCGCGCGGACTGTCGCGTCAGTTGCCGGGCATGGTGTGCTCGGCGTCTTCCCCGCTGGGCGGCTCCACGACCTCGCCGTCGACCAGGTATGTGACAGTGAAAGTTGCGGTACCTGGCGGCAGCTCCAGCACGAAGTACGTGCCGCCCTCGTGCTCGAACGTCTCGACGTCGACCGGCTCGCCACTGCCGAGGGAGACCCGCACGTGGTCAATGTCCGGGTGGAGCGCTCCCATCCAGAGCATGCCGTCGCCCACCATCAGGCCGCCGTCCGAGTAGTAGGTGTCTTCGGGTTGGCCGTCGGCCGGCCGCGGCGCGCAGCCTTCTGCCGTGGGCTCGCCGAAGAAGGCGCCGACTGTGTTCCACTCCTTACCGACGACGTTGTCTTCTTCTGCGATCAGTTCGACGCCGGACGGGAAGCCCGCGCAGCCTAGGATCTCTCGGCCGTCTACGACCCAGTACCGTTCGCCGTCGAGGTGACCGCTGACGATCGGGTTCGCGGGCGGGATCTCGTCGACGTACTCGGGGCCGAACCGCACCATCGCGGCCGCGGCCAGCGGGATGGCGGCGATCGTGACGCCGGCACCGACGATCAGCCGCCGGCGACGCAGGGAGTGCGGGGGGACCGGCACCGAGCCGTCCGCCGAGCGCTGCTCCACGGTGGCGGCGACGGCGGCCAGGGTGCGGCGGAGGTGCTCATCCAGCTTGTGTTCGTGGTCGGGACGCGTGGTCATGGCAGAGCCTTCCGGAGTCGGGCGAGGGCGCGGTGCAGGTCGGACCGCACGGTGCTCGCTGGGCGGTTGAGCAGGTGACCGATCTCCACGAGTGGCAGGTCCTCGTAGTAGTGGAGAATCACGACGGCACGCTGGGTGGCCGGCAGCTGTCGCACGAGAGCCCAGGTTTCATCGATCTCGGGGATCGCCGTGACGGGCTCTGGTTCAGGCCGGAGCAGCCTGCGTCGCCGGAACTCCCACCGCTGGCCGTCCTTGGCCAGGTTGACGACGCTGCGGCGGAGGTAGGCTCGCGGGTCGTCGATCCGGTGCCAGCGTGGCTGCGCCGAGGCGAACGCGCTCTGAACGATGTCCTCGGCCGTATCGCGGGAGCCTGTCAGCAGGAAGGCAAGCCTGAGCAGCGGTAGCCGCAGCTCGCGGTAGGTCTCCTCGAGCTCCGGCGTCTCCGAGTCGCCCAGTTCCAGGTTGGTCACACCCCTTACGTCGTCCCGCGGTGGTCCAGCGTTGCACCGGCGTCACACTGCGGTCGCCGGACCGGATGGTATGACGTGGCCGCCTCGTCCAGAATTGCGGTCGCCTACGAGGCCCGGCCGACCGGGTTCGGGCTGCCCCGCGCGCGCACCCAGCCAGGGATCCGCTTGCGGCAAATCAGGTCGTGGTTGGACCCGCCTGGCTCGTCGGCGAGGATGGCTGCGTGAGCGGGCGCGAAGAAGGAGAGCCGCTACATGGCGGCGCGCGCCGAGGTGTGGTCCGCGTCGGGAGCACGGTGCGGATTCCTCCGCACGAGGGTTCGGTGTACATCGCGGAGCTCCTCATGCACCTCGAGCGGGTCGGCTTCGACGGTGCACCGCGGTGGCTTGGCCGAACCGACGATGGGCACGACATCCTGAGTTTCATCGAGGGGACAGTGCTCGGTGTCCCACCGTTCAACCTCAACGATGAGCAGCTGGTCGCAGCCGCCGGTCTGGTGCAACGCTTTCACGATGCCGTGGCCGGGACACCGCTGTGCCGCGGTGCCGAGACCGTGTGCCACGGCGACCTGGGACCGCACAACACGGTGTTCCGAGACGGCTGGCCGATCGCGATCATCGACTGGGACGACGACGTGGGGCCAGGCTCGAGGGCCGTCGACTTCGCCGACGCCGTCTGGGGTTTCGCCGACGTCACCAGCGATTCGGTTTCGGTGGACGAACAGGCGAGGCGAGTGTCGATGATGTGTCGCAACTATCCCGGGATGACCCCCCGTGTCGTCGTAAGAGAGCTGGCCGCCCAGTTCGAGCGCGCGCGGAGCAACCACCTTGCCGCGGGGCGTTCAGGTCCTCTCGAGGTCTTCGAAGGCCTGATTGCCTGGCTGGACCGCCATGGCCCCAGGATCGCCGCAGACCGCTGACGAATCCCGTACCGGCGCGTTCCGTGTGCCGATCGGTCATTGGCGATAGGCGTCTCGACGGTGGACCACCGAGACGACCTCGATGACGAGGCGACGTTCGAGGATCCGGTAGAGGACGCGGTACTCGCCTCGCCGTGCTGACCACAGGGGCGCCAATGGTTCGCGTAAGGGCTTGCCGACACGGTGGGGATCGGTGCGCAGCGGGCCAGCAATGAACTCGAAGGCGGCCGCAGCGACCGCTTCGGGCAACAGCTCCTCGAGGGCTCGTCTTGCGCTCCGGGTCAGGACGACGTCGTAGCCGCCGTCCTCGCCCGGGTCCGTACTCAAGATTGGATGCGTCCGCGCCGCAGCATCGCCGAGCGGACCTCACCTAGGGGCGAGGTGAGCCCGGCGTCGAGGTCATCGAGCCCCTCCTTCAGGGTCTGCACCTCCTCGGCGCGGCTGAGGACGTCGACGGTCTCCAGCAGGGCGTCGTAGTCCTCAGCGCTGAGCACCACGACGGCCCGGTCACCGTTGCGGGTGACCTCGAACCGCTCGTGGGTCGTCACGGCGGACTCCACGAGCTTGGACAGGTTCGCTCGGGCATCAGCCAGCGAGAGTGTCGTCATGTACAGAATTCTAGCGCGGCCAGTGTCTTTTGTCAGTGAACGATCGGCTTGCGAAGCATGACCGCAAGCCGATCCCGCCTGGTCGTCACCACCGCGCTCAGTCGGTTCTGGGGATGAGCTCGAGGGAGTCGGCCATGGCGATTCCGAGCCGACTCCTGTCGCGCACGTCGATGACTGCCAGGTCGCCGTCGATGTCCAGGATCCACAGGCTCACCGTCCCCGGGGACTGGTAGTAGGGCAGACCCCCTGCGGCGTCGATGTCCCAGGGGTGGAACTCGGGGCACGATGCGAAGTCGAACTTCTCGGGGATCTGCAGCTCGACGAGGACCCCGTCGTACCCGTCAACGGTGAAGGGGCTTGGTGAGGTGACCCGGGAGTAGCGCTGCTTGCGCAGGGCCACGAGTGCGTCGTCGAGGGTGTCCACGGGCTTGGACGCGGACAGGCAGGGGTCCTGACGCACCGAGTGCAGGGGCCAGTAGCCGAGGGTGGCTGAGTCATCTTCCTCCCGCTCCGTGCAGTCGATGATCCAGGTGCCGAAGTGGTCGCAGCCCGCGGGAGCCTCCACCACCGCCCAGGGAAGGTCAGGATTCGCATCCTCGGCGCCAGTGAGTCCGTAGCGACCCGCGTCAAGCGGGGTCTCGGAGTCCGTAACGTCGGAGAGGAGCGTAAAGGACGCCGGCGAGCTGAGCGCGGTGCTGTCAGGCTCAGGGGTGGCGGAGTCGCCGGAGTCGTCGCTGCAGGCGGTCAGCAGGGCGGCTGTGGCGACGAGCGGGGCCGCCACACGGGAGAGTCGGAGATCGGTTCGGTTCATGACGGACTCCTCGGGTGGTCGCGATCTGCGACCTCGCTCCCGTTGTGAGCCACGCGGATATCGCGCCGATGCCGGACTGATATCAGCCGGATATCGGCGCTGTTGACGGGTGCCCGGGACGGGTTGAGAGTCGGGTCATGGGTATTGCCGTCCTCGGCCCCCTGCAGGTCGAGGACAATCCGAACGGTTTCAGCCCGAGGGACCGCGTGGTGCTGTCGGCGCTGGTGGTGCACGCCCGCAGGCCGGTGAGCACCGAGGCCCTGGCGGACGCTCTGTGGGGAGACGCCCTGCCGGCCTCGTGGTCGAAGGTCGTCTACGGCTGTGTCTGGCGGCTCCGCAAGGTGCTGGGCGCGGCTGCGATCGAAAAGGTGCCGACAGGCTACCGGCTGACCCTTGTCGACGACGAGCTCGACCACCGGGTCTTCGAGCGGCTGGTGGAGCGCTGCCGGGAAGCCTTGAGCGAGGGTGATGCCTCGCGTGCGGAGTTCCTGGTGGAGGAGGCGCTAGGGCTGTGGCGAGGACCCGCGCTGGCGGAGCTGGAGGAGTGGGAGCCGGGACGGGTGGAGGCCGGCCGCCTGGAGGGGCTGCGGATGGAAGCCGAAGAGCTGCGCATCGAGGCCAAGGTGCGGACCGGGCAGGCCGCTGCGGTACTGGAGGACGCCCGTGTCCTGATCGCCCAGGCGCCTATGCGTGAGCGACGCTGGGCGCTGCTGGCCACCGCGCTCTTCCAGGCCGGGCGCCAGGGCGAGGCCCTCGGGACAGTGCAGCGGGCTCGGGCGATGCTGGTGAGCGAGCTCGGCCTGGATCCCGGTGCCGAGCTGGTCGACCTCGAGCATCGGCTGTTGAACCAGGACCCGTCCCTGTCTGCCGCGCGTGCCGCCGAGTCGAGCCACAGCTGCCCCTACCGCGGGCTGCTGCCGTACAACGCCGACGACGCGGAGGTGTTCTTCGGACGCGAGGACGACGTGACCACATGCCTGCGTCGACTGAGGGACACCGGCGTGCTGGTCGTGGTCGGCGCGTCCGGGGTCGGGAAGTCGTCGTTGGTGCGCGCCGGCGTGGTCGCGTCCCTGGTGCGCGCCGAGACGCCGGTGCTGGTAAGTCGGCCCGGGGTGCACCCGCTGGAGTCGCTGACCGGCCTGAAGCCCCGCGGGCGCCAGACTCTTGTCGTCGACCAGGCGGAGGAGGCGGTGACGCTGTGCGACGACCCGGCGGAGCGGGAGCGGTACTTCACCGCGCTGGCCACCCATGTGGGTGCGGGGGGCGGGCTCGTGATGACGCTGCGCGCCGACCACCTCGGCGACCTGGCGCCGCACCCCGAGGTCGCCAGAATCCTCGAGGACGGCCTCTACCTGCTCGGACCCATGCGCGAGCCGGACCTGCGGCGCGCGATCGAGGCCCCGGCCCATGGCGCCGGACTTCGCCTCGAGCCCGGCCTGGTCGACCTCGTCGTCCGAGAGGCGGTCGGTGAGCCTGCGGGGCTGCCCATGCTCTCCCACGTCCTGCGGGAGACCTGGGAGCGACGGGAGGGCTCGACCCTGACCCTCGAGGGCTACAAGGCGACCGGAGGGATCCAGCACGCCGTGTCCCAGTCGGCGGAGCTGCTGTACGGCGCCATGGATGACCTCCAGCGAGCCCGGCTGCGCGGCCTGCTGCTGCGTCTCGTCGTGGCGACCGAAGCCGGCCTCCCTGTGCGGGCCAGGGTGTCGAGGGACAAGGTGGCGGTCGACGAGGACCACGCCCGCCTGGTGGAGCAGCTGATAGACGCCCGCCTGGTCAGCATCGACGGGGATGCGGTGCAGATCGCCCACGAGGCGCTGGTCCGGGTGTGGCCGCGGTTCCGGGAGTGGCTCGACGACGACCTCGGAGGCCAGCGGCTCCTGAGTCACCTGTCTGAGGCCGCGGACGCGTGGCACGCGATGGGCCGCCCAGACACCGAGCTCTACCGTGGAGCGCGCCTGACCCAGGTGCAGGAGTGGCGCGAGCGGGCCCGGCCCGACCTCAGCGGCACCGAGACCGCCTTCCTCGACGCCTCCGCAGACCTGTCCGCCTCCGAGCTGCGCGCTGCCCAACAGCGGGTCCGACGGGAGCGTCGGACCAACCGCCGACTCCGCGGTGCCCTCACCGGTGTGGCCGTGCTCGCGGTGTGTGCCCTAGTCGCGGGGGTGCTCGCGGTGCGCAGCTCTGACCGTGCGGCCGGTGAGCGCGACCGGGCCCGAGCCGCAGCCGACCTGGCCTTCGCGCGGCAAGCGGGTGCCGTCGCGCTCGAGCACGAGGACCCGTCCCTTTCACTCCTGCTCGCGGTGTCGGCGCTCGAGTTCGACGACTCGGCACACTCGAGGGACACGCTGGTCGACGTGCTTCTCAGGTCGCCTGAGCTGCTGTCCGTACGTGACGCCGGCGGCGCGCTCGTCGACCTGACGGCGAGTCCTGACGGCTCGATGATCGCCGGCAGCAGGCCTGGTGAGGGCGAGGGTCTGCAGCTGATGGCCGCCAAAACCCTGGAGTCCCTTCCCTTCGCCAACGACATCCCGGCCAGCGGAATCGCCTTCTCACCCGACAGCAGCCTGCTCGCGATGGCGGTGAACCAGTGGACCGGGAACGTCGGCGCCCCAGCCCGCATCAACCCGCAGCCGATCCGGCTCTACAACGTGCCGGACGGCACCCTCGCCGACCGGCAGCTCGGCGGATTCCCCGAGGGGGCCTCGGTCGAGTACGACCTGGACTTCAGCGCCGACGGCTCGCGCCTGGTCGCTGCGGTCGACCGGTTCGACCAGACGGGCCATAACGTGCTCGACACCAGTGCCACCGTGTGGGGTCTCGACGACCCCACGGAGCCGGTGCTTCGGGTGGGTGGGCTGGGCGAGTACCCGGTCCTCGAGCTCAGTCCCGACGGGACCCGACTCTACGCCGCGGTCACTGAGACCAGGGACCGGCCGATCCGCGTGTACGACGTGGACTCGGGACGGCTGGTGGACTCCCTTGACCTGAGACCTGCCGCGATGATCACCGCGCGCTCCGGAGCGATCAGTCCGGACGGCAGGACTCTGGCCTTCGGCACGGGGAGCGAGGTCGTGTTCGTGGACACCTCGACGTGGCGATTCGAGCGCACGAAGATGCACTCCGACGCCGGTGACTCCATCGAGCTCCTGGAGTTCTCCCCCGACGGCACCCGCCTCGCCGCAGGCACCACCAACGGCGGTTACCTGCTGTGGGAGACATCGTCAGACGACCTCCCGCAGCCGCGCGGCACGGGCCGTGTGTCCGGGCCGCTGGCCTTCTCCGCTGACAGCCGCACCCTTCTCGTCGGTCTTGACACCGCAGTGAGCGCCTGGGATCTGACCGGTCAGCGAGAGCTCTTCTCGACCGGGAAGGCGTGGGACCGGGTCGAGCTCGACATCTCGAAACCCGCGCCCGACGGAGCAACGTTGGTACGTCAGCGGGCCGGCCGGATGTGGTTCGTGGACAACAACACTGGCCGCAGGACACCGGCCAGGCCGACGCGCCCGCGCGACGACTACCACGTCTGGTCACCTGACTCGACGCGCATGCTGAGCTGGCGCGAGACGGGAGCCCTGCGGCTCTGGGACACCGCCACGGGTAGTCAGGTGGCCCAGCGCGGGCTCGGCGGGGGCGCGTTTCCGGCCTTCAGCGCCACGGCCGACCTGGTCTACGTCAACGACACACGGCGCAACGCCCTGCTCGTCCTGGACGCTGCGGACCTGCAGCCGGTCCAGTCACCGATCGCGCTGGGTGAGCCGGCTCTGGCGATCGTTGCGCACCCCGACGGCTCGGTGCTCGCCTTCGGCCACGACGGCGCGGTCCTGCGCGTCGAACCCAAGAGTGGTGAGGTCGAGCGCGTAGCCCCGCCGGGGACGTTCCCCATCGCGCGGGTTTGGGAAGCCGAGATCTCACCGGACGGCTCGCTGGCCCTCGCGGTGAACCTCGACGCGGATGCGGCAGAGGTGCAGCTGGTCGACACGACCACCTGGAAGCGTGTCGGGGAGGCAGCCCCGTGGAACGAGAGGCTCGGGAACTTCGCCCTGTCGCCGGATGGGACCCAGTTCGCCGCCGTCGATGACGGCACGATCACCATCGTTGACGCCACCACGGGTGAACGGCAGGCCACCATCCCCCTGCCCGTCCCGGCGGCCGAGGTCCAGATCATCTACCTTCCCGACAGCGCCCATCTGCTGGTCGCGGGTAGCGAAGGCAAGACCTGGACCGTCGGCACCCGATGGCAGTCATGGGTGACCCGAGCGTGCACCATCGCCGGGCGCAACCTCACCCGCGAGGAGTGGCAGGAGTACTACCCTCAGCGCTCCTACGAAGCCACCTGCCCCGAGTGGCCCACCAATCGCTGACACAGGTCTCGACGTCACGAGATGCGCCGTCCGGACCACACAGCGGGTTCGCTGGCCATGAATCCCGCAGGGGGAACCGTCTGCGGTGACCAACCGGGCGGACCAGCACCTCGTGCCCGAACTCGGCGCCGTCACCGATTGGGGATGGTCACGCGGAGCATGCCGGTGGCGGATCGGTCATCGGGGCGGGGGCTATGAAGGTGTAGGGGTGTTACGACAGGCGTTGTGCGAAGTGGTGGGAGACGATGTCCATCCGCTCTCGTAGGTAGAAGCGATGAGCAGCGTGCCGCTGTACGCCGGAGTCCAGGTCGATGACATGACATCCCGCCGAGCGGGCACGGTCGCGGAGCTCGTCCAGAAGTGCGGCCCCCACGCCAGTCGACCGTGCCTCGCTTGCGGTTGAGAGGTCATCGACGCACAACTTGCGCAGAGTGCTGGCGTTGGGCCACGATCCGCCAGCCAGCCACCGCGAGACAGCGTGACTCCTCGAAAACCGCGGTGAACCGAAGTCCCAGGTGATGATCCCGCTGTGCTCACGCTCCGCGTGACGATCCTGCACTGGCGCGCTCCGCGAGCCGATGCGCTTAGGACGACGCAGCTCCCCGTCGGTTCGACGTACCGGCGTCAGTCGGTGCTGTCGAGGATGAGCCGCGTCGCTTCGAGCGGTGCATCCCACTGTGGAAAGTGACCGCACCGCTCGAACCAGTGCAGCACTGCGTCGGGGTACAGCTCGACGACCCGGGCAGCCTGTCTCGGCACGGTCACCAAGTCGCGACGGCCCCAACCGATGGTGACACGGCCCGGCGCCGTGCCTGCTGGTGCGCCCTGCTGCTTCGGCCCCTTCGTCAAGGCGTTCAGGGCTGCGGCGGTCGCCGGGGCGTCGGCGAGCCCGGACACGTCCGGCAGCACCGTGTCGCGCGACAGTGCCCAGGGCCGCGCTGACAGCTGCGCCAGCAGCAAGGTCCGTCCCACGGGGTTGCCGAGGAGAGCCGGCAGCACGCCGCGCAGCGCCCTGACCAGGGCGACCGACGGCCTCAGGGTGGCGCCGAAGAGGAGGAGCTCGCCGTCGCTCCAGAATCCGCCGGGGTCCAGTGCCACGGTGTCGCCGCCGACTCCCCGCCGAGCGAGCTCGAGCACCATGCGGCCGCCCATCGACTGTCCGACAGTGGCGACACCGTCCAGCCCCTGCTCGCGGATGAAACCAGCGACGGCGTCGGTCAGGGTGGCGATCGAGACCTCGCCGGTCAGCGGTGGCGTCTCGCCGAATCCCGGCAGGTCGACAGCGATCACCTCACGGTGCTTCGCCAGCTGCCCGATGATGGGGGTCCACGACTGCCAGCCAGCACCAAGACCGTGCACGAGCAACAGGGGGCTGCCGCTTCCGCGTCTGACATGGTTCAACGTCACGCGGCGACGCTACCTCGGGCGATCTCGGCTTGGGCTTGGTCACCGCATGCGGATCCGCCACCGCCGCTGGCGAGCATTCACCGATGGCGGCGGCGGGGTGCAGCCGCCGCCGCATACCGTTCGGCTTCCGGGAGCCCGGCTCTGTGCGATCACCACGGTCGTGACGCGGAGTGCAAGGCCCTCGGGGGCAGCGGCGTCTTCGTGCGCAACACCGTCCACATCCGCCCGAGCGTGGTCTCGGCACATCGGCTCCCATGATGCGCACCGGTCGGCAGTCGCCGCTGAGCTCCCTGGCGGCCGCATGTCCTTCAGCGGCGGCGCACCTCTACCTTGGTGTGCATCCAAGGGTGGATCACGCACATGAACCGGTGGATGCCTGCAGACATCTTGTGGGTCGTGACTGTCCCGGTAGCCCCGGGGGGAAGCGCGGTCCGGGGATCGCCAAAGGCTGCCTCGCAGTCAGCCGCCGGGGGGCCGACGAGGCCAAGCAGATCGTTGATCTCGGGCACGCAACCCGCGCCGAACTTCGCAACCTCGGTGAACGTGTGGAACTCACCCCCGGTGTTGGAGATGACCAGGTCGGTTCCCTTGCGGACGTGCGTGCGGTCGGGGTGGTTCCGCCAGTGCCCGTCTGGGTCTCGTTCGGACAGGCTCTCGAAGAGCTCCTCGAACGTGGTGTCGCCGTCTCCGACGCACGCCCCCTCCCCGAGCACCGCATTGAACGTGGTCGGGTCGCAATCGTCCTGCATCTCGATGTGCCGTTGGCGGGAGCCGCCATCGGCTGCGGACGGCAGTGCGCCGACCGTGAGCGTGAGTAGGAATGCGGCGCCGCCCAGCCTGATGAATGATCGTTTCATGAAGGGCGCTCCAAGGGTGTCGAGGCCCAGCTGACGCTGGTCGGGCGCCTCCACCCTTGTCTACCGACCTTGGGAATTCCTTGTGTGCCGGGCTGACATCCGTGCGCGGCGCGACCAACCCAGCGTCCCATCTGTGGATCCTGTTGCTCAGCCTGGAGCGGAACGGGTGGGACTCACTGTGCGACAGCACGGGCGATGCGTTCTACCGTCAGGTGATGACCGACGACGCCGATGGTGCTCGCCAACGGCGAGGTGATGGACCGAGCGACAGTGGTTGCCGCCCTTCGAGAGGCTCCGCCGTGGCGTGCCTATGAGATCAGCGATGCGCGATTCGTCGACATCGGCGCTGAGAGCGTGGCCATCGTCTACGTCGGCACGGCGTACCGCGAGGAGTCCGAGCCCGCGTTTGTCGGGCTGATGTCGAGCGTCTACGTGCGACGGGGCCCCCGCTGGGCCATGGCCCTCTACCAGCAGACACCGCGCCCGGCCGACAACGGCTGACCCGCTGGATCAGCGGTCCGTACGGATCGTCACGGACCGCGGGGAACAGATCACGCTCCGCCGCGCTGTGGAACGTGACAATGGAGCGACCGTCTCGGCGTGGGTCACGACGGACCTGTTCTCGACGCGACTGGGCCCGCGGAACGTGGAGCGCGCCAGCGGGGTACCCTCACCGCACGAAAACGGCCCGCGCAGGTCGAGCACCGCCCGCATCATGCTTGCCAGCGCGTACCGCTCGATACGAAGTGCGCTGTAGACCTCTGTCGCGTCATCGAGGTGCGGCCGGGTCGCGATCCGGTCCAGTTCGGTGCGCAGTAACGAGCTGAGAGCGAGGCCGTGCTGCCGCAGCCTCCTGCGGCAACGCGCCAGCCTTCGAACCGTGGAAGCGGTCAACGCCGGCGGCGAGGCCGTCGAGTGATTGACGTCGGGGTCGGTGCACCGCCAGGCGCCGCGACGACCAGCTCAGCCGTGGAAGGGAGTCCGCTTGTGCGGTGTCATCGGATTGCGTCGGTCCAGCTCCAGGTGGCGGCGATACCCCAGGACGACGTTGCGCAGGAGGTCCTTCGCTGTCCATCGGGACACGGGGAGCCGTTCAGCGCGTGGTGTGGAACTTCTCCCGAGCGTCGCGTAGAACGCCACGACGAGAACTACCAGGCAGATGGTGGATATCATGGGACCACTCCTTCCATCACGGTACTTGCGCTTCCGTCGTACGGCCGGGCGGTGTCCTCCCCCCGAACATCGGTAACGACCCGGTAAAGGGGGTGTTGACGCTGCCCATCCTGAGCGTGACCCTCGAGGTGTGGGCGTGAGGATGCTCGGCCCGATCGCTGTCGACGGCGGGAGCGACGGCGATGCTCTGGCGCCGCGGGACCGCGTCGTGCTCGCCGCGCTGACGATGAGTCCGCACGAGGTGGTGACCCCGGACCGGCTCGCCGACGCGCTCTGGCAGGAGCGCCCCCCGCCGACCTGGATGAAGGTCGTTCAGGGGAGCATCAGTCGGATCCGCAAGGCGCTCGGTCCGGACGCCGTCCGGACGACCCGGCAGGGCTACGTACTGGACCTTTCGGACGATGCGATCGACGGTCTGCGCTTCGAGCAGTTGGTGCGCCGGGCCCGTGAGCTGCTGACGCTGAACGAGCCGGACCGGGCTCTGTACGCGCTGACCCAGGGATTGGCTCTGTGGTTCGGGCCGGCGCTGGCCGAGCTGTCGGGGTGGTCCCCCGGGGAGGCGGCGGCGCAGCGATGGGAGGAGCTGCGGCGCGACGCCGAGGAACTGTGGGTCGATGCCGCCCTCGCCTCCGGCGACTGGCGGGAGGTGCTCACCGACGCCGGCCGGCTCGTCACCGAACAGCCCTACCGGGAGAACCGTTGGGCGCTGCTGGCCCGCGCGCAGTACCAGGCTGGACGCCAGGGAGAGGCCTTGGCGACGCTGCAGCGCGCCCGCGCGGTGCTGGCCGGTGAGCTCGGGCTGGACCCCGGGCCGGAGCTGGGAGCTCTGGAGGAGGCGATCCTCCACCAGGACCCGGGTCTGCTGCCCTCCGCACAGCTCGTGCGGACCACGCTGGACTGTCCCTACCGCGGTCTGCTCGCCTACGACGTCGACGACGCCGAGCAGTTCTTCGGCCGTGACGCCGAGGTCGCTGCCTGCCTGGGAGTCCTGGCTCGTGAGCACGTCCTGGCGGTGATAGGCGCCTCCGGGAGCGGCAAGTCATCGCTGGCGCGCGCCGGAGTCGTCGCAACCCTGCGGCGCAGGGGGCGCAGCGTGACGGTGATGACTCCCGGTCCGCATCCGATGCTCGCGCTCGAGCAGGTCGGGGGGCTTCGGCCACGCGGTGTCGTGGTCGTCGACCAGCTCGAGGAGGTGGTCACGCTGTGTGAGGAGGAGGCGGAGCGCCATGACTTCCTAGCTCGCCTGGTCGGCCATGTCGAGGCCGGTGACGACCTGGTGATGACGCTGCGCGCCGATCGGCTCGCCGCGGTCTCGGTCCACCGCCCGTTCGCGCGGTTGCTGGAGCGCGGCCTGCACCTGCTGAGTGGCATGAGCACCGACGACCTGTCCAGCGCGATCGAAGGACCGGCGCGACAGGCGGGTCTCCTGCTCGAGCCCGGTCTGGTCGACCTGCTGGTCCAGGAGGTCTCCGGCGAGCCGGGCGCCCTGCCGCTGCTGTCGCACGCGCTCGCCCAGACCTGGGAGCGTCGCGAGGGGAGAACGCTGACCGTCGAGGGTTACCGGACTTCCGGCGGGATCCAGGGTGCGGTCGCGCGGAGCGCCGAGCAGGTCTTCCTGGGTCTCGACGAGGACGACCGACGGGCCGCCCGTGCGCTCCTGCTCAGGCTGGTGGTCCCGATGAGCGCCGGCGAACCCACCCGCAGCCAGATCCCGCGGCGCCTGCTGGCCGCCGACACCCGCCACGAGGAGATCGTCGAGCAGCTGGTGGCGGCCCGGCTGGTCACCTCCGACGGTGAGACCGTCGAGCTCGCTCACGAGTCGTTGGCCAAGGCCTGGCCACGACTGCGCGGGTGGCTGGATGCGGACGTCGAGGGCCAGCTGATGCTGCGGCACCTCGCCATGACCGCCGACTCGTGGGAGGCGATGGGGCGTCCCGAGAGTGAGCTGTACCGAGGCACGCGGCTGGCGCGGGTCGGTGAGTGGCAGGCAGCCGGCGGAGCCGACCTCGCCGTGACGGAGAGCGACTTCCTTCGGGCGAGCCAGTCCTTGGCTCGCGCCGAGGCTCGTTCGGCCGAGGAGCGACTGCGCGAGCAGGCGCGGAGCAACCGCCGGCTTCGTGGGCTGCTCGTCGCGGTGGTCGCGGCGCTCGTCATCGCACTGCTCGCGGGCGCGCTCGCGGTGCGGGAAGGTGGCCGAGCCGACACCCAGGCCACGCTGGCGACGATGCGTGAGCTGGCCGCGGCATCGCGTGCGCTCCGCGAAGAGGACCCCGAACTTGCGGTGCTTCTGGCCCTGGAGGCCACCTCCCCGGCCCTCGCCGGCGACGAACCGACTCGCGAGGCGGTCGAGTCCCTGCACGCTGCGGTGACCTCGAGCCGGCTGACGATGATGGTCGACGGCGCGGGAGGGTCGGTGTCGTGGAGCCCTGACGGACTGTTCCTCGTCCACGAGGGCCCGGAGGACTCCGGCCTCGTCGAGGTCCTCGACGCCGCCACGGGCGAGCCGGTCCTGAGCTTCACGGGGCACGACGTGGATGTCAACCAGGTCGCCTTCGGGCCCGAGGGCCAGCTGGCGACCGCGGGCGACGACGGAGCCCTGCGGGTGTGGGGCCCGCAGAGTGACGAGCTGCTGACCGAGGTGCTCGGCGACGGAGCGGTGTGGAGCCCGTCGTTCGCCACCCAGGGTCCGGAGCGTTTCGCGGCGGTCTGGCGCGAGTCGGGGCAGGTCCGGGTGACCACCGTCGGCAGCGACGGCAGTCCGTCGGTGCAGACCCTCCGGTTCGAGGGGCCGGTGTCGGAGGCCGAGCTGAGTCCGAGCGGGCGGTGGATGGCAGCCGTCGTAGGCGACCCGTCGAGCGCCGCCATCGTCGATGCCCGCACCGGGGAGGTCCGACACCGGCTGTCGGGGCACTCGTCGCCAGTCCAGACGCTCGCGGTCAGCCCGGACGGACAATGGGTCGCCACCGGTGGACGAGCCGGGGAGGTGCGGATCTACGACGCCACAACCGGCCGCCTGGTGCACACGCTCGGCGACGCGCGCAGCAGCATCTTCTCCCTGGCCTGGTCTCCGGACTCGCGGCAGCTGGCCGCGAGCGAGGACCGGGGTGAGATCCGCCTCTTCGAGGTCACCCCGCGCGCTGCCCGGCAGACCCTGACGCTCCCGGGGGCCTCGACCGGTGGGGGCCTGATCGGTCTGGCGTTCTCGCCCGACGGCACCCGTCTGCTGGGCGGCGACTGGTCCATCACCACGGCGAGCGTGTGGGACGTCGGCCTCGCGGGTGACGCCGAGGTGATGAACGCCCGTGGAGCCCTCGGCGCCCACGGCACCGCTTTCGGCCCGGACGGCCGGCTTTTCACGGTCGCTGAGGGGGCTTCGGTAGACGTCTACCAGGACACCGCGGACGAGAGGCCGGTCCGACTCCGCGCACCGGGCGTGACGGTGCGGCCGGATGCCGGGTTCCGTGCCCTCGACGTCAGCGCCGACGGCAGCGCCGTCGGTATCGGGAACTCGCTCTCGGGTGCTGCGGTCTGGGACACCGCGAGTGGGGACCTGCTGTTCTCCACCCCCGAGTCCCCCTCGGTGCGCCGGTTCAGATCGCGGACGACGTTCGGCCCGGACGGCCGGCACGTGGCCGTCGCGACGGTGAGCAGGATCGACATACGCTCCCGCGACGGCGCGAGCCTGGCACGACTGCGCGCCCGCGACGGGTACGGCTTCCGGGACCCGGTGCTCAGTCCCGACGGCAACCGGGTGGCCGCCCTCCGGTTTCCGCTCAATCGCCGCCAGCGCAACTCATTGGCCGGAGACCCCTTCCCGCTCGCGTCCCGGCCCGGCTGGGACGTGGTCTGGTGGGACTGGCGATCGGGCGAGGTCAGGGAGATCCCCAAGGCGGGCTACGGCCATGATGCGGAGTTCTCGCCCGACGGCACCAAGCTGGCCCTGCCCGCCGTCGGCGGGGAGACCCAGGTGCTGGACGTGGCCTCCGGCGAGGTCGCCTACACGCTCGACGGGCACGAGGCGGGGGTGATCGGCCTGGACTTCAGCGCCGACGGGCGGCTGGTCGCTACCGGAGGACTGGACGGGCTCACGATCGTCTGGGACGCCGAGGACGGGACGGAGCTGCTGAGGCTTCCGACGTCGGACCACGAGGTCTCGTCGGTGGCGTTCTCGCCGGACGGGCGCCACCTCGCCACCGACTCGCTCACGACCGACGTTGTCCGGGTGTGGACGCTCGACGTGGCGGAGCTACGCGAGCTCGCTGCAGACCAGGTCGCACGTGACCTCACCGCGGCCGAGTGCCGCCAGTACCTCCACCGAGCCTGCGACGCGGAGGAGTGAGCAGTCTGGCTGTCCGGACGATCTGACCGCCCGGTGCTCGGCTGCGGTTCGCCGGGATCCGGAAACCGCGCGTGATCTCCACGACGCCCCGCGTCCGCGATCGGCACCGGCTCACAGCCCGGTACGCCGGCGGTAACCGGCCATCGCGGAGTCCCGGACACCGGAGGTGGGAAGGAAGTGGTGCCCGGTCGGGGATGCGAGGTCGGCGTCGGTGCCGCGGCGCACGAACCACAAGGGCGCCGTGATCGCAGTGCGACGCCGTAGCGGGTCGGGCGACCGGGCGAGGTCGTGCAGTACGTCGTAGGGCCCCTCGGAGAGTGCCGCGCCCACCACCCACGGTGCTGCGCGGTCGACCATGTCCCAGGTGATGATGCGGTCGTGGTGGCGCAGGTACGCCGCGAGCAGAGCAGGGTCACCCGGTGAGCGGCGAGCCTGGAAGTCGAGGATGCAGTACGCCGCCAGCCGGGCCTCGTAGCAGTCCTGCGCGACCAGTGCGTCGATCTCGGTGGGCTGGAGATGGCGTGCCTGCTCGGCGATAGAGAACAGGGTCCCCATGCGCACGCCCAGTACTGGCACTTCGGCGGGTACCCGCTTCCGCGTCGAGGCGGCACCGTCGGGTGAGGCGTGCTCTTCCAGCTGCGCCAGGACTGCGGCGGCGGTGGCGGTGGATCCGTTCATCGAGCATTCCCCCTCGGCTGGCGGCGCCTGGCGGGCACTGTGACGCTTTGGCTGCCTAGCTGCGATGCCCAGCCAGCCGATCTGCAACGCCTCTCGTCCGCAGCCTCCTCGCCGATCACGTCGGCGAGGAGTTCCTACCGCCGCGAATAGCCCACCAGCCGCGCTACTGCATTCCGCCGCCTTCCGGCGAATGCCCATGGTCCTACCGAGACCACCCGGAGGCTGGGGTCCGTCGATGTCGAGAACCCGGCCTTTACCGTTTGCTCGGCGGCACGATCTCGGTCTTGTTCTTGGCGTCTGCCTTCGCGTGCTTCTCCGCCCGCTTCTCCTTGATGGACTTGCCGTCCTTCTTGGTCATGTGCTGGCGCGGTGACTTGTCGGCCATGGTGGCTCCCTGCTTATGGCGCCGGAGTCGGCTCCATTGCCGACCGTACCCCGATCACACTCCCGTCGGCCGGTGGCTCCTCTGACGGGCCATGCGGAAGTGCGGCAGGCGGGCCGTCGCGTGCTCGCCGCCCTGGATCGACGTGACCCGCAGTCCCGGGCCTGGCCGGGGTGAGGCCCCGCCGGGTCACCTGCCCGATAGCTTCGGCGATCGGAGTGTCGGCCTCGACGAGGCTCCACTGGTGCAGTTCTTGCTTCAGTTCGAACCTGCCGCACCGTGGTCTGGTCGACCGGCGTCATCACCATGCCCGCACCTCCGCTGCCCCAGCATCCGGGACACAGGACGCTCCCCGCCACCCCTTGTGGCGCCGAGCGGCCGAGCCGTATCTTGCGAAGACTCTGACCTGCATCACGCTCCGTCCGTCAGGAGGTCCCGCATGACGCAGCTCGACCGGGAGGGCCCGGCAGATCCCGTGTCCGTGCCGTTCACTCCGGGCATGCGCGACAACCCCGTCGAGCTGACGGAGCTCCCCGACGAGATCGCGCGCGAGCTCGAAGAGCCCGAGGATCCCACCCTCACCGAGGAGTTCACCGCGCAGTGGCGCAACGCGTCGTACAACTGCTTCTCCTCGGGCCACAAGTTCTGTCGCGAGGTCTGCCCGGTCATGCAGGTGACCCGCAACGAGTCCTGGACCCCGACGGCGTTCCACGCCAACGTCGTCGCGATGGACCGGGGTGAGATGACGATCGAGGACGTCGCCGCCGACTACGTGAACTGCACCCAGTGCGGCGCCTGCGAGCTGCGCTGCCCCAACACGCTCTTCACCGGAGACTTCTACCGGTTCCGCACTCGCACCGTCGACGTCGTCAAGGCCGTCCGTGCGCTGGCCGTCGAGAGCGGCGTGCACCAGCCGGCCTGGAAGTCGTGGAACGCACGCACCGACGAGCTGACCCACGAGCCGGTCCTCGGCGAGACCCCGATCAGCCAGGAGCACGTCCGCGACTGGTCCGACGGCCTCGACCTCCCGATCGGCGGGGAGACGGTGCTGTTCGTCGACTGCGAGGCAGCCTTCTACCGCACGTCCGTGCCTCGCGCCGTCGCCCAGATCCTGCGACTCGCGGGCTACGAGTTCGGGCTGATGGGCGAGCAGTGGTGCTGCGGAGGTCCAGCCGCGGAGATGGGGTACGTCGACCAGGCGAAGCGGTTCGCCCGGCACAACCTCGACAACTGGCGCTCCACCGGAACCAAGCGGGTGCTCGTCCTCGACCCGCACGACTACATCTCGTTCACCGAGGACTACCCGAAGTACTTCGGGGCCGACTACGACATCGAGGTGGTGCTCGTCGTCGAGCTGTTCGCCGAGCTGATCCGCGAGGGTCGCCTCACGCCGTCCGTGCCGGTGGAGCGGTCGATCAGCTATCACGACCCGTGTCGGCTCAACAAGCGCAAGGGCATCTGGAAGGAGCCGCGGGAGATCCTGCGCGCGATCCCCGGGCTGGACTTCAAGGACGTCGACCGGGTGACGCAGTGGTCCTACTGCTCCGGCGGCGGCGGTGGCCTCCCGGTCGAGAAACCCGAGCTCACGGCGGCGATCTCCGCCAGCCGCCTCGAGAAGGCCTCGGCGCTCGGCGTCGACACCCTCGTCAGCGCCTGTCCGTGGTCCGAGCGGCCGTTGGGCGAGGCAGGCGACGACGCGCACATCGACGTGGTCGACATCCACGAGCTGCTCGCCGAGTCGCTCGGGATCACGGTCGGCGGCACACGGCGCGGTCCCGGCGGTGACGGGGCGTGACCATCCAGGTCGAGCGGCTCGACGAGGTCGTCACCGCGCTGCGCACGGTCCTGGCCGACGACCAGATCCTCACGTCCAAGCCGGACCGCTACAACCGGACCCGGGTCCCGGCCCCGTTCCCGGTGCACCGCTGGGCCGAACGGCTGCCCGACCTCGCCGTTCTCCCGACGAGCACCGAGCAGGTCGCCGGCGTCGTCCGCATCGCCAACGAGCTCAGGGTGCCGATCGTGCCGCGCGACGGGGGAACCGGTCTCACCGACGGCGCCGTCCCGCTCCGCGGCGGCATCGTGGTCGACGTGAAGCGGATGAACCAGGTCAAGGAGCTCGACCTGGAGAACCGCACCGTCACCGTCGGCACCGGCATCAGCATGCTCAAGCTCAACGAGCAGCTCGCGGTGCACGGGTTGTTCTACCCCGACGACCCCGCGTCGTACCCGTGCTCGCTGGTGGGCGGGCGCATCGGCACCAGCGGGTGGTCGCTCATCGGCTCCCGGTACGGGCACACGCGCGACCTGGTGCTCAGCTTCGACCACGTGCTCCCCACCGGTGAGGTGATGCACGTCGGCGACGGGATCGGCCACAAGATCAGCAAGTCCTCCAGCGGCTACCAGCTCAAGCACCTGTTCATGGGCCACCAGGGCACGCTGGGGATCGCCACCGAGGCCACGCTCAAGCTGTTCCCGAAGCCCGAGGCCGAGCTGTCGCCGTTCTGGGCCTTCGACAACTACGACGACGCGTACCGCTGCGTCGGGGCTCTCGCCCGCGCCGGCGTCGCGACGTTCGCCGGAGCGGTGCTGTTCGACGAGTGGAAGGTCGCCTACCTGCGCAGGGACGACGAGGCGTACATCCCGCAGCCGCGCGACGTGCGGGCGCTGGTCTGTGCGGTGATGTACGGCTACGAGGACGAGGTCCGGCCGGCTGGCAGGCGGCTGTTCAGGATCGCGAAGGAGCACGGCGCGCGCTACCTCGGCGACGAGATCTCCGAGGGCGACTGGGCGGCGCGGCACGACCGCTACGCGACGCCACTGCACGGCCGGACCAAGTCCGGTCAGGTGGTGCCGATGAGCTGGCACTGCGAGGACGCGGCGGTCAACTACACCCACCTCCCCTCGGTGTCGAAGGCCTGGCACGAGATCGTCGCCGACCTGCGGCGGCGTACCGACGTGTTCGACGACTGGGGCATGTTCGCCTACACCTCCGGCAACACCGGCGTCGACTACCTCACCGAGATCGACGTCGGCATCTGGGAGCAGCAGCTCGACGACCGCGCGTGGGAGATGTGGGTCAAGGCCAAGCGCGACATCGCCGCCGTCGCCATCGCCCACCAGGGCTCGATCAGCGCCTGCCACGGCTCCTGCCGTGAGGGGGAGGTCGACCTGGTGCCCGACGAGCTGGGTCGCGGCTTCGAGGTGATGCTCGACGTCAAGCGCTCCGTCGACCCGAACAACATCATGAATCCCGGGAAGTACCTCCTCGACCGTGCCTACGAGACGGGACCCACGCCATGAGTGACGAGAGCAGGGAACCCATCGGCTACCGGTACGCCGAGCAGGTCACGCCCCCCGAGCCGACCCGGGTGTCCGACGTCGCGATCACCACGCACGAGCACGTCTTCGAGGTCGATCCCCGCCTCATGGAGCGCTGGGTGCTCCAGCAGGAGTTCCCCAACTGGGACAGCCTGCGGATCATGAACAGCCGCGGTGACCACCTCGAGTGGATGCACCGGCACTTCGCGACCAAGGTCGTCACCGGCTCGGAGCTCCTCGCCGAGGTCGAGGCCGCTGCCGATCAAGCGGATGTGTGATGCCGCCCAGCAGTGCCGATTCCCACCGTGCCGTCCGCGCTCTCCCACCACGGCACCGCCGACCGATGAGGGACCAGGGCAGCGAACCCACCCAGGAGGAACAGTGAAGTTCAGCTATGTGATCGTCCCGACGTACCCGATCAGCGAGTCCCTCGCCTCGATCAAGAAGGCCGACGAGCTCGGCTTCTACGGCGTCTACGCCGCGGACGAGACCTGGTGGAAGGACCTCTGGCTGCTCTTCGCGGCCGCGTCGGCCGAGACCTCCCAGATCAGGATGGGCCCGAGCGTGTCCGGCGTGGTGCTGCGCGAGCCGACGCTGATCGCGCAGGCCGCCGCCACCCTCGACGAGCTCAGCGGCGGCCGGGCCGAGGTCGTGCTCTCCAGCGGGAACTTCGGGCTGCTCGCGCAGTACGCCATCGACTGGGCGAAGACCAAGCCGCTGTCCCGCGTCAAGGAGGGTGTCCAGGTGATCCGGACGCTCCTCGACGACGGCGCGATCACCCACGAAGGCGAGTTCTTCACCTACAACGGGCTGTTCACCTTCGCCCGTCCCGTGCAGGACAGGCTGCCGGTGAAGATGGGCGCGATGAAGGGGCCGAAGTCGTTCCAGGTGTCGGCGGAGTTCTCCGACGGCTGCCACCACGCGCTGAGCTACACCCGCGAGGCCTACGACTACATGATGGAGCACTGCACCATCGGCGCCGAGCGCGCCGGCAAGAACGTGCAGGACCTCGATCTCGGCGCCTGGGTGGTGTTCTCCTGCGCTGAGGACTCGGCGGTCGCCAAGGACGCCGCCCGCAGCATGGTCGGTCTCTACGCGTCCTCGATGCCGGAGGACCAGCTCCGCCGCAACGGCGTGGAGCCCGAGGAGATGGCACCGATCATCGAGGCCATCGGCGCCGGCGACATGGCCAAGGGCATCGAGCTCACCTCACCCGAGATCGCCGAGCGGCTCTCCATCGCGGGCACGCCCGAGGAGTGTGCAGAGAAGATGCAGCGGGAGATCACGTCCGCCGGGATCAACCACCTCATCCTCGCCATCGTCGACAAGGCCATGGTCACGTCACTGATGGGTCGGGAGATCGAGGGCGTGCCCGACGTGGACACCCAGCTGCAGCTGATCCACGACCGGGTGATGCCCGCGTTCACGTGAGCTTGCGCCACGACGCGCGGAGTACGTCGCCGCGCCGCGCGGCGGACCGGTCCGCAGGCTCCGACCGCAGCAGCTCAGAAGATGTCCGGTCATCGCGGTGCCTGGCTGGCGGCCGTCAAGCGCGCATCCGCGCCCACGCCGTGGTCTCGGCGCCCGACGACCTCGCACGTCGGCGTCGCACTGCCGCCACGAGACCGACGGCGACTGCGGCTGTCAGCCATCCGGCGACGACGTCGACGACGTAGTGCTCGCCGGTGTACACCAGCGTGAGCGCCATCATGAGGACGTAGCCCAGCAGTGCCGCACGCCAGCGCCTCCTGAGCCGCGGCCAGAGGAACAGCGTGATGAGCATCGGGGCTCCCGCGTGCAGGGACGGCATCGCAGCCACCGGATTGCTGGCACCTTGACCAGCCGTGGTGAGATCGGCGACGAGTCCCAGCTGCAGGTACTCCCAGCCGACGTGGGAGATGCGGGTGACGGTGCCGACCACGCCGAGGTCGGAGGCCAGCCAGGGCGGGGCGGCGGGATACAGGATGTAGCCGCTGACGCCCACGATCGTGAAGGCGATGAAGGCGGCGACCCACGCCGCGAACCGGTCCCGCAACCGGAACCAGACCATGGCGGTCACCAGCGGGAGAGAGATGAAGTGCGTGACGTAGACGAGCGACTGCCACCGCGTCGTACCAGTGCGTCGTGCCGTCGAGCAGCTGCTGCTGGAGCCAGGCCGAGGGGACCACTCCGAAGAGGGCCCGATCGGCGTCGGCGGGACCGGCGACGTTGAGTGCCAGTCCTAGCCGGTTCGTGCCACCCGTGGCGCCGGCTGCCGAACGGAGCGCTCACCCAGTTCGCAATGGCGTAGGCGACGAGGATCAGGCTCAGCGGGGCCCACGCGAACAGCAGCTGGGCAACGGGGCCGTGCCGGGACCCGTCTCGTTGCCGGTCGCGGGTTCTCGTTGCGCGCCCGGGGTCGTGGAGCATCACCGGGACCGCCGCTCGAGCAGCGCCAGGACCCGGGAGCGGTTGTACCGCTGGATCACGATGAACGGCACGTTGACGGCCACGCCGTAGGTCAGGAGAAGTCCGGCGGCCAGGGGCGGATTCCACAACGCGAAGAGAGGTCCGCAGGACATCGCCCACCAGTGCGCCAGCTCGGCGCGCCGCGTCTCGCGGACGAACAGCTGGAGGCCCGCGTCGTCGTACGCCGGGAGGTGGCGCTTGCTGATCCCCCGGCGGAAGAGGCCGCCGGCCTCGGGCACCTTGTCCTTCCAGCGGTGGATCCACAGGTGACGGCGGTACCACGACCCACCGACCTCGAAGGGACGTGGGCGCAGCAACCAGCCCTCGCGTCTCAGCCGATCATCGCCCAGCCGGTAGGCGGCATAGCCAGTCGCGCTGTGGAAGGCGCCCCAGGCCACGACGTCCACGACGATCGTCTGGGCTTCGGACATCACCAGACGCAGCATCAGGCACCCCCGACGGAGCCGCGCCTGCGAAGGTCGACGCGGCGGCCGCGCCACACTACCGAACGGCGGACGGCGGTGAGCGCCACGGACCTGGCGAAGATGACGTCGAAGGCGATCAGCGGCAGTGGGAACAGCGCCCAGGTCCACCACCGGAACGACCCGACCCTGCGCAGCGCCCAGGCGAGCTGCCCCGCGACGGCCACCCAGGCCACCGCCCACAGGGCGGGATGTCCTGAGGTCAGCGGGGCCTGCAGCCCCGTCAGCGTCGCCACGAGCGCGGCACACCCACCCACGGCGACCGCATGGTGGGCAGCCACCCACAGCACCGTGATGAGGGCGGGTCCCGGTCTCGTGGCTGCTGCTCCGGACGCGAAGTTCTTGGTCCACCCGTCAGCCAGCTGCCGCAGCCCTCCCGGATAGCTGCGCATCCGGATCGCGCGGCCGCCGACGGCGCAGGTCACCGGCAGGCCGGCTCGGCGGTACGCCGCTGCGAGCTCCACGTCGTCGAGGACGGCCCCTCGCACTGCTGCGTGCCCGCCGGCGCACTCGTAGTCCGCGCGGGAGGTCAGCAGGCACGGTCCGAAGGCCATCGGGTGCGAAGGGGAGCGGCGGGTGAACGCGCCGCTGGCCAGCAGAGAGACGACGTTGAAGTACGCCGAGAGCTGCTCGTAGGGCCGCACGACCCGGTGAAACGGCTGCACCGACACCAAGCCTCCGCGTCGACCGTGCAGGGTCAGCAGCCCGCCCAGGGCGTCGGGAGCCAGGTCGGTGTCGGCGTCGAGGAAGAGCAGGAGGTCGCTGTCTGTCGAGAGCGCGCCGCGGTGGCATGCCCACGCCTTGCCGGTCCACCCGAACGGCGGTTCACCGGGTGCCACAACGGTCACGCCCGCGGACGTCGCGACCGAGGCGGTCGCGTCCCGCGACCCGTCGTCGACCACGACGGTCTCTGGCACACCCCCTGCGAGAGCCCGCAGCGACCGGAGGAGCAGTGGCAGCGTCCGCTCCTCGTCTCGCGCGGGGATCACCACGGACAGGGATACGTCACCGACTGGCGGCCGGCCGGCCGGCACCGCCCTGAGGCCCCCCACCATCAACCAGGCGCTCCCGAGGGCTCCCAGCAGCAGCATGACCAGAAGGAGATCAGCCACGCCCGCCACCAGGCGCAGGGGTCAGAAGCAGCGGCATGCCGCCACGCGGGTGCACCGCCACCTTCGCCTGCGCCGCGGGGCGCCGCCACCCCGGTGGCACGTCGACCCGATACGCCTGGAGGAGCCGACCCAACACGACCACCATCTCGCCCAACGCGAACTCGCGCCCGATGCACAACCGAGGGCCTTGCCCGAACGGCAGGTATCCAGGACGCCCCGGCCCCGAGCTCCCGCGCGCGTCGAGGAAGCGCTCCGGACGGAACGCCTGCGGCTCCGGCCATGCGTCCTGGCGACGGTGCAGGAGCCAGGGGCTCACGATGACCATCGTCCCCGCGGGGACCTCGTGGCCGCCGATGACGTCGGGCTCGAGGGAGCGGCGCGAGAGCACCCAGGCGGGGGGATACAGGCGGAGCGCCTCGTCGACCACGGCGCTCGCCCACGGAAGCTCGGCCCGGTGGCTGATCAGCGACACGGGGCCCCGGGCTGTCGCGAGCTCGTCGCGCAGCCGGTCCTGCGCCGGCTGGTGCTCGGCCAGCAGCATCAGGGCCCAGGCGAGGCCCGCTGCCACGGTCTCGTGGCCGGCGATGACCATCGTGACGAGCTCGTCGCGGATCTCGGCGTCGCTGAGGTCGCTCTCGAGCAGCAGCCCCAGCAGGTCGTCACCGTGGGCGGTCGACGGCGACTGTCTCATGCGGGCACGCCTCTCTGCGACCAGCCGGGCGCAGATGGCGTCGAGACGACGGCGCGTCGAACGCAGCCGCAGATTCGTGGGGGTGGGCGCGGACGTGGCCATCGGCACGACCGACCGGCCCAGCTTGACCACCAGCCCTGCTGCCTCGCTCGTCGCACTCAGCAGCCGCTGCGCCTCCGCAGACAGGTCGGCGGAGAACAGCGCGCGGCCGACGGCATCGAGACCGATCCGGTGCGTCAGTGCGGAGACGTCGACCAGGGCGCCTGCGGCGCCGCCCAGGTCGCCGAGCAGGGCGGCGATGGCCTCATCCGCCGCCGCGCGCACCTGGTCTCCCACCGCGTCGAGCCGCTGGTGGTGGAAGGCCGGGGCGGCGATCCGGCGGTGCTCGATCCAGTTCGGCTCCGCCGAGGCCAGGAGCCCCGGACCAGTCACCCGCGCGAGCGCTGCGTACTGGATCGTCTCCTTGCCCCAGCGGCGAGACGCGGTCTGGAGCACATGCCGGACGACGTCGGGATGGTTGACCAGCACGACGGGAGCGCCCGGCACCGGGAACGCGACGAGGTCCCCGTGCCGCGCCACGACGTCGGTGAGGAACGACAACGGGTCGTTCCGCACCGAGCGGAAGGCTCGCAGCATCTGCCCGGTGGTCGGCCCGGGGATGCCCACGTCCATCGGTCCTCTCACGGCGAGCGCCTCACGATGCTCACCTTGCCCAGTCACCCGGCGATGTCCCAGCCATACCCACGCCACCGCGCTCGTCAGCACGAGTGCGAACCCGAACGCCAGGTCCTCCACCGGAGCGAACACGAGCCGGCCGTCGCCCACGAACGTCACGCGCTCGCTGCCGATGATGGCGTCGTCGTCGTAGCGGACGATGCCGCGTCCGGTGAGCCATCCGTTGGTGAGCAGCTGGAAGAAGACGATGATGCCGTAGGCCGCCCACCAATCGCTGGTGCTGGTCAACCGGGTCCGGGCTGCCCAGCGGTCCAGCGCGACCGCGCACAGCGCTGCCACGACGGCGAGTGCCGTGTAGGTCATCGCAGCTCCTGCCGGCGCGGGAGGTGGGCGGCAGGCTTGCGTCGGCGGAACGCACGGACCCCTTCATAGGTCAGGACCGTCACCAACGGGATGACGACGAAGAACGCGATCTCCTCCAGGGGAAGGCCCACCACACGCCAGGGGAGCGTCTGCGCCGGGTCGAACCGCCAGTGCCCTGCATGAGTTGCCGCCAGGTCCCAGACGAGGAACGGCGAACCCGCCGCCACGATGGTGAGGAGCAGCCGTCGCGGCTGGTGCAGCACGGTGAGCCGGAAGATCGGCACGAGGGGCAGCGTGCCGGCGAGGCAGAAGCCCAGCATCGCGGCGTACGCCCACGATTCCAGATTCATCTCGAATCCGGCGTCAGTCTGCGAACAGTCACGGGTCCACACCTCCTCCGTCGCGACAATCTGGGCGAGAGTTCGAGATAAGTCTACGCAGAGTGCATAGCCCGATGCTCGAGGCAACCTCTCACCGGGCCGATCGGAGGACGCGGATCGGGGTCTGGGAGGCCAGGATCGTCGAATTCCGGACAACGCTGGCTGCGCTGATCCGCGAGCAGTTCCAGCTACGCGCATTGCCGCGCCATCATCTCCTACGCACGCGCAGCGCAAACCACGCGCTCGAAACGGACGGCGAGAAGTGAGCCGACCCAGCGCAGGCACGAGTGTCCGGAGATCACGCACCTGGCTCACACCGAGGGGGTCCGTCCTTCCTTCACCTCGTCAGCACGATGGTGTGACGAGGATGTCGCGGCTTCGACTCCTGACACCGGCTCGGGGCTCGCATGCGCGACCAGGACCGGCACACGGGCGTTCTTGACGACGCGGTTCGCCACGCTGCCGAGCACACGGTGGGTGAGACCTCGGCCGCGGGCGCCGACCACGAGCAGGTCCATGTCCTGCTCGAGGGCGAACTGGCAGAGGCTCTCGGACGGTGGCCCGGCGAGCACCTCGACCGTGGCTCCAGGAGCACCGAGGTCGGTCCTCGCCTCCGTGAGCCGGCGGCGCGCGTCGTCGACGGCGGCGTGGTTCTCCTCCTCGGCCGCGTCGAAGGACACGACCCGAGCCAGGACGACCGTGTTCGAGCGCGAGCCGAAGAGCCGGTGCGCCGTCCTGACCGCGTCGCGGGACTCCGCGGAGCCGTCGTAGCCGACCAGCACCCGCAGCCCGCCGTCGCGATCGGGGACGCGGTCATCGCCGACCATCGCGGGCCGGCTGCGCACGCGCTCCACCGCGATCGGCACGAACAACGGGCCCAGCAGTGCCGCAAGGTAGACCCAGCGGGGATCGTGGCCCCGCCGTACCATCCAGAAGCCGGCGCCCAGGCCCAGCGCCCACAACAGGATGAATATCCAGGTTCGCTCATCCATGACTCCATTGTCCCCTGGGGTTCGGCCGCCGTCAGTGGTCGTTGGTCAACGGTGTCGATGACAGAGGACCCTGGCCGGTCGATCACCCCGCAGGATCGACCAGGCGTGCCGTACCGTGGGCAGGAGACAGCCTGAGGTGCGCGCGCCTCGGGAGACGTCGAGGTCCGACGTGTTGAGCCAACCAGCTCGTTCGACCCGCCCCGGCCGCCCAGACCTCGCGGACGGGGTGTCCCCACGCCGGGTGTGAGCGCGGTGCCGCACGTCCCGCAGGTGGGGGACAAGGTCCGTGGCCGGGTCGCTCCCCGGTGCCTAGCGTGCGAAGCGGGGCGCGTTCGGGTGCCCCCACCGTGAATGGACGTCTCACGTCCAGGGGGCATCAGATGTCGAGAGCTCGGGCCGCGACCGTCCTCCTCGCTACGTCACTCGTGGCGGTGGGCCTCGGGCTGGCGCCCACACCCGCCGCAGGGGAGGTCCCGCCCGGAGACGACTGGCCGATGCTCGGCCACGACGCCGTGCACTCCGGCGTCTCGGCCGAGACTGCCGTCGGCGCCTCGAACGCCGCGTCGCTCCGCGTGGCCTGGCAGGCGAACACCGGCAGCGGCAACTACGCCAGCCCCGCCGTCGTCGGCAACGATGCTGCCGGGCGGGTGCTGGTCTACCAGGGCAGCCAGGGCGGCGCGATGTCGGCGTACGACGCCGCGACCGGCGAGCGGGTCTGGGTCTTCAAGATCCCGGCGCACATCCAGTCCACACCGGCCGTCGTCGACAACGTCTTGTACTTCGGTGGCTCCGACCGCAACTTCTACGCGTTGGACGCGACCACCGGCGCGATGCTCTGCAAGGCGAACATCGGCGGCGTCGTCTCGGCGTCCCCGGTCGTGGTCGATCCCGACGGAACCGGGCTCGTGGCCTACTTCGGCGACAACGGCGTCTCGGGCAACGACGACGGCGGCCATGTGCTCGCCTACAACGCCGTCGACCCGAACGAGGCCGCTGACTGCAGCATGAAGTGGTCGTTCGACGGCTTCGGTGACCCGGCTGGCAGCCAGCCGAACGCAGGGTCCTGGTCGCCGCCTGCCTTCGCTCGCGACGCGACCGGCCGCGCGCTGCTGGTCGTGGGCGGCTCCAGCCCGGACTGCGCGATCTACGCCCTCGACGCGCTGACCGGCAAGAAGCTCTGGCGCGTGCAGACGCAGATCTTCAACATGGACAACGACGTCGGCGCGGGCGCGACGATCTCCGCTCCCGGTGTGAACGGCTTCGCCGACGGGGTCGCCTACATCGCCGGGAAGAACCGCATCGTCTATGCGCTCAACCTGAGGACGGGGGAGGAGATCTGGAGGTTCAGCATCCGCGACGACGTCCCGAAGGTCTACGGAGCCACCCGCTCGACGGCAGCGCTGGTCGGCGACCGGCTCTACATCGGCTACGGCGCCGGCGTCTACGCGCTCGACGCCCGGACGGGCGCCAAGGTGTGGCGCTCCGCCGGCGGCACCGAGGTGATCTCGTCCCCGGCCGTGACCGGGGTCGACGGCGACCAGGTGCTGTTCGTCGGAGACCTCGGCGGTGCGGTCCGAGCCCTGCGGCTCAGCGACGGCCAGGAGCTGTGGTCCTACCAGACCGGCGCCTTCATCTACGGCTCCGCTGCCGTCTCCCGCGGGCGCGTCTACATCCCCAGCTCCAACGGGCTCCTCTTCGCCTTCGGCACCGGCGGTGCCAGCAGCGCTCCGCCGGAGACGCAGCTCTCCTACCCTGCTGAGGGCGCGACCTGCGCCACGAAGTGGGGGTCCACGGTGGTCCGCAACGTCGCCACGCTCACGAGCCCGAACGCGACATCGACGCGGTGGAGGCTCGACATGCGGACGTACGACCACCCGCACTCGTACCACGTCCAAGCCTGGGCCCAGGACCGTGACAACAAGCAGGACACCACCCGGGCGATCCTGTCGAAGTTCTGCGTGAGGGACGCCGGCGACAACACCTGGTCTGATCGGGCGCGCCTGGGTCAGCGCTGGTCGTTCTCGGGGATCACGTGCATGGCGGCCTCCTCGGCGGTCGCCGCGGCCCCGTCGATGCCCACGTCGGTCGCGACCGCGTCCTTCTCGACGTCCTCGTGGGAGCCCTCGTCCGGTGCGACGAGCCGGCCGGAACGCTCGTCGCCGACCTGGTCGTCGTCGAGGTTCTCCTCGCTCCACTGCTCGGCGTCGACCTCGGGCTCCTCCTGGGCGATGCGCTGGTCGAGGGTCTCGCCCTGCTGTTCCTCGGCGGCGGTGTTGCCGAACCCCTGGCCGGGAGACCACTTCTGAGGCGGCACGATCCCCTCGTCGAGGATGTCCTCGACCCCCCGGTCGTCCAGGGTGTCGTAGGGCTGCATCTGGCTCAGCTCCTCCTCGTGGTCGACACTCATGTTCTCGATGCCGTCGCTGGTCATGTCAGCCTCCTCGTCGGTGGTGCCGCGTCGTACCGCTCCTGCCATCGTGCCACCCGGCTGCGCGCGGAAACCTGCGGTTTGCCGTCGATGACCTCGGGTAACCGGAGGTCACCGCGCTCGTTGAGCCGGGAAAGGAAGGTGGCCGCCATGGGACGCGTCGAGGTCGACACCGCGGGATGGATCCGCACCGAGCAAGGGACCGAGACGGTCGACGTCCGGCTGGGATACGACCCCCGGGACCCGATGGCGGTGACCCTCCAGGTCTCCGCGGAGACCCGCCGGAGCAGGTGGGTGTTCAGCCGCGACCTGCTCGCCGACGGGCTGCGGTCGACGGCGCCGCTGGGCGAGGGTCGGGTCCGGGTCCGGGCCACCTCCGTGCTGACCGAGATCACCGTGGACGCCGAGGACGGCGTGGTGGACGTGCTGCGGCTCCCGTGGTGGAACACCCGGGAGTTCGTCCGGCTGACCTGCGAGGAGGTGGCCCGCGGCGAGGAGACCTGCGACGTCGACGAATGGCTCGCTGCGCTCACCGCGCGGGAGTGACGGTAGCGCGCGGTCGCGAGGCGTCCGAGTCGACCGAACGGCTCGCTGGATCAGTCCGGTGTGACTAGTTTCCTCGGAACGTGCGTGAGGACGGCCCCGTTGGGGCACTGTGGGTGAAGTTGCCCCACTGGGAGGTAGGCAACACAACCTGGGAGGTACACGACGATGTGTGCACACACGCCATCTTGCCCGACTGCTGAGGACCGCTCCTGCTGGACCGCCCACGTGGTGGCCGACCACTCCGAGCAGGGGTGGTGCCGGCTCTGCAACGGCGTCATCCTGTTCGACGACGGCTTCTACCTGGCGCCGGACGGCCACAGCGAGCCGGTCCTCCAGCCGGTCACGGTCTGACGAAGGACACCACTGAAGCCGTGCTCGGACGACTCAGAGAGCTCAAGACCCGCACCCGCCGCTCCGCGTCTGCTGCTCGCCACGCTCGCGTTGACGGCCGTGCCCGCGGTCGCGTTCGCCGTCGAGTACGACGGACCGCCGGAGGAGTACGCCGGCTACGAGGGCCAGACCAGGTGCGTGGAGAGGGCGAAGCCCGGCACCCGCGAGCTGGCCCGCTGGATCAACCGCCGTTTCGACGGAGGCACCGCCGTCGCCTCGATCCGCGCCTGCGGTGGCGGCGCCTCGGAGCACAAGGACGGACGTGCGATCGACTGGTCGATGGACGCCACCAGCGCAGGCGACCGTGCCGAGGTCGAGCGGTTCCTGCGCAGGCTCTTCAGGGCCGACGCCGCCGGCGAGGAGGACGCCAAGGCCCGCCGGATGGGCGTCATGTACGTGATCTGGGACGACCACATGTACGCGTCGTACCGCGACCAGTTCGCGCCCACCGACTACCTCAGCTCCTCGTGCAGACGGAAGCGCGACTGCTCGCCGACGCTGCGCCACCGCGACCACGTGCACATCTCGCTCAGCAAGGCCGGCGGGCGCGGAGCCACGAGCTGGTACGTCGCCCGCCGCTGACGTGGCTCACTCCTCGACGACCTCGAGGAGCTCCTGCTCCGCGACGACCTCCCGGGAGAGCGTGCGGTAGCCGACGTCCCGGAAGAGCACGGTGAGCCGGTCGTCCTCGAGGTCGGTGACGACGCCCTCGCCGAAGTCGTCGTGGCGGACGTCGGACTGGAGCGGGAACGGCTCGTCGGAGCTGCTCGCCGACTGCTCGGCGACGCCGTCGCGGCAGTTGTCGCAGTGGCCGCAGAGCGCGGACGCCTCCTCCCCGAAATAGCCGAGAAGGTACTCGGTGCGGCACCGGTCGGTCTCGGCGTAGCCGCGCATCATCTCCACGCGGGACTCCTGCAGCCGGCGGTGCGCCTCGGCCCGCTCCACGACCGCGTCCACCGCCCGCTTGCCCGAGCCGGTCGGTCCGCCGGCATCGGCGACCTGCTCGGCGAGGTTGAGGATCCTCCCGACCTTGCGCGGGCCGAGCCCCGTGCGCTCGCGGACCAGCTCGTGCCGGGTGGGGTCGTCGCCGACGCCCGCCAGCGCCTTCAGCACCGCTGCGACGTCGGTGCGCCGGGGGATCCCGGAGGCGAAGAACCTGCCCAGGGAGAGGTCCTCGGCGCGGAAGACGAGGAGCGCGGTGGCCGGCTCGCCGTCGCGGCCGGCCCGGCCGACCTCCTGGTAGTAGGTGTCCGGCGACTCCGGCACGTCGGCGTGCACGACGAACCGGATGTCGGGCTTGTCGATCCCCATGCCGAACGCCGAGGTCGCCACGACGACCTGCACCTGCCCGTCCAGGAACGCCTCGTGGGTCTCGGTGCGCCGCTTCTTCGACAGGCCGGCGTGGTAGACCGCCGCGCTCCGCCCGGAGCCGGCCAGCGCGGCGGCGTACTCCTCCGCGCCGCGGCGCGTGCGGCAGTAGACGATGCCGGCCCCTCTCGCGCTCGGCCACCGCCTCGAGAACCAGCTCGCGCTGGTGGTCGGGGTCGGAGACCCGGGCCACCTCGAGCGCGATGTTGTCGCGCTCGAAACCGGTGACGACCAGCGTCGGGTCCCGCAGGCCGAGCCGGCTGACGATGTCGTCGCGGACCGGCGGGGACGCGGTCGCGGTCATCGCGATGACCCGCGGCGACCCGAGCTCGGCGAGGAGCTCGGCGAGCCGGAAGTAGTCCGGCCGGAAGTCGTGGCCCCAGCCCGACACGCAGTGCGCCTCGTCGACCGCGACGAGGCTGGGTCGCGCCTCGGCGAGCGCGCCGCGAACCTCGGGGTTCGCGAGCTGCTCGGGGGAGAGGAAGAGGAACTCCAGCTCGCCCGCCGCCGCGGCGGCCAGCGCCTCCGCCCGCTGCCGCTCGGTCTCGGCCGAGCTGAGCCGGGCGGCCCTGAGCTCCAGGTGCTCGACGCCGAGCCCCTGGATCTGGTCCTCCTGCAGCGCGAGCAGCGGCGACACGACGACGGTGCACCCGTCGAGGAGGACCCCGGCCACCTGGTAGCTGAGCGACTTGCCGGAGCCGGTCGGCGACACGAGCAGCACGTCGCTGCCCCGGAGCAGGGCGCACATCGCCTCCTCCTGGCCGGGAAGGAGGTCGGCATGGCCGAAGAGCCGTTCGGCGGTACGACGGAGCCGGGGCACGTCGTCGCAGGGCTGGTCGGGGCTCGGCTCGGCGGTCATGGCAGGGACGTGCCCAGAGCGCGGCGCCCTCAACCCTGCAGCTGCGAGAGGACCACCGCGTCGAGGACCGGCAGGTCGGCCGGCTGCATCGCTGGCTCGGTGAGCCGGCGCGACCACAGCCCCTTGCCGAGGTAGGCGCGCTGGCCGCGGTGGAGGAAGTTCGGGTCGGTGAGGACCGTGAACGTGATAGGCGGAGCAGGGACGTCGCGGTCCCGACGAACGTGAGGCTGGCGGTGCTGTCCGTGGAGGGGCTGAACCCCTCCCGCCGTGCGGCAGTCGTGCTCTCAGGCCACCTGCAGCGATCGCTTCGAGAGCCCCATCCAGTAGCCGTCGATCGTCTGCACCCCCGGGACGCCGGCGTCGGTCGCGGCGCCGAGGGCGACGAAGAGGGGCGTGAAGTGCTCCACGGTCGGGTGCGCGTAGGGCATCCCCGGAGCGAGGTCGCGGTACGACGCCAGCGTGTCGACGTCCCCCCTGGCCAGGGCCTCGCCGGCCCACAGGTCGAACTCACGGGACCACCCGGGCGCGGTGGCATCGATCCGGAAGTCCTCGAGGAATGGGAGCCCGTGGGTGAGGAAGCCGGATCCCACGACCAGGACGCCTTCGTCGCGCAGCGGACGGAGCCGGCGGCCGAGGTCGAGAAGCCGGGCGGGGTCGTGCGTCGGCAGGGACATCTGCAGCACCGGGATGTCGCCCTCCGGGTACATGATCTTGAGCGGCACCCAGGCGCCGTGGTCGAGCCCCCGGCTGCCGTGCTGGTGGACCGGCTCGTGGTCCGGCATCGCCGCGGCTACCCGGGCCGCGAGCGCAGAGGCGTCGGGTGTCGCGTATCGCTCCCGGTAGTAGCGCGGGGTGGAAGCCGCCGAAGTCGTAGACCAGCGGCGTTCCCGCGGCGGTCGCGCTGAGACTCACCGGTGCGGACTCCCAGTGTGCGCTGACGATGAGGATCGCACGTGGCCGGGGAAGCGCTGCCGCCCAGTCGCGGAGCTCGCCGCTCCAGACGGGATCGTCGAGGAGCGGAGGAGCGCCGTGGCCGAGATACAGGGCGGGCATCCTGGCGTCGGACATGGAGACCTCCGGGAGGAAGAGCGTGAGGATCGAATGTTGAAGGATCAAGTGTACGCTATGATGTGGCCATGACGCGCTGGCTGACCGAAGACGAACTCGCCTCCTGGTTCCCCCTGGCGGGGGTCATGCTCCGGCTCGGGCCGACCCTGGACTCCCAGCTGCAGCGCGACTCCGACCTCACCCACTTCGACTACCTCTGCCTGGCGATGCTCTCGGAGGAGTCCGACCGGACCACCACGATGAGCAGCCTGGCGGCGCGCACCAACTCCTCGTTGTCGCGGCTCTCGCACGTGATCAGCAAGCTGGAGAAGCGCGGGTGGGTCGAGCGCTGCCGGAGCCAGACGAGCGGGCGGGTCAAGATGGTCACGATGACCGACGCACGGCTACGCGGTGCTGGTCGAAGCGGCGCCCGACCCACGTCGAGTTCGTCCACTCGCTGATCTACGACGGGCTCAGCAAGGAGGACGTCGACTGCCTGCGCCGGTTGATGACCCACGTGCTGGAGCGGATCGAGTCCTCGGGGCTCAAGAGCAGCTGCTGAGCGGTCAGGGAAGCCGCCAGTCGACCGGCTGGCCGCCCTGTGCGAGGAGCAGCTCGTTCACCTTGGAGAACGGGCGCGAGCCGAAGAACCCCCGCCGCGCCGAGAGCGGCGACGGGTGGACGGACTCGACCCACGGGACGTGCGCGAGCATCGGCTTGAGGGTCTGCGCGTCGCGTCCCCACAGGACCGCCGCCAGCGGGCCGCCACGCGCCGCGAGCACCTCGATCGCGTGCTCGGTGACCCGCTCCCAGCCGCGGCCGCGGTGGGAGCCGGCGTCGCCGGGCCGCACCGTGAGCACCCGGTTGAGCAGCAGGACGCCCTGGTCGGCCCACGGGGAGAGGTCGCCGCAGGTCGGGGCCGGCACCTGCTGGTCGTCGACGAGCTCGCGGAAGATGTTGGCGAGGCTGGGCGGGAGCGGCCGGACGGTGGGCGCCACGGAGAAGCTGAGCCCCACCGCGTGCCCCGGCGTGGGGTAGGGGTCCTGGCCCACGACGAGCACCCGCACCGACGCGAGCGGCCGCGCGAACGCACGGAGCACGTGGTCGCCGGCCGGGAGGTAGCCGCGTCCCGCAGCGAGCTCGTCTCGCAGGAACCGGCCCATCGCGACGATCTCGGCCTCCACCGGTGCCAGGGCCTCCGCCCAGTCCGCGGCCATCAGGCCACGCTCTGCGAGCGAGGCGAGGGTCGGGCCGGTCACGACCGCTCGGCCAGCAGCCCGAGCAGCACGTCGGCGACGGCGTCCTGCCCCTCCGCGAACGGGTGGAAGGCCAGCGCGCGGGACTGGTCGGTCCGCCTGCCGTTGACCCAGGGGTCGTCGGAGCAGATCTCGTGACCCGCCGACGCGCGGTACATGTCGGCGAACGCGACGCCCGACTCCCGGGCGGCCCGGCGCAGCGCCTGGTTGAGCCGCTTCTCCACCGCGGCCAGCCATGGCCGGTCGCCGGGCGCCAGCGGCATCGCGGCGCACGCCTCGTCCGGCGAGACCATCCGCGGGTAGCCGACCAGCACCACCTGCGCGTCCGGGGCGGCCGCCCGCACCTCGTCGACCACGCCCGCCACCCGGCGGCTGGTGCCGGAGATGACAGCGCGGAGGTCGCCGTACGACGCCGTGAGCTCGTCGGCGCACGGAGAGCCGGACCGGTCCGAGAGCCGGGTGCAACGGGCGATCAGCGTGCCGAAGAGGTCGCTGGTCGTTGCCGCCGATGCCGACGGTGACCAGGTCGGCTTCGGCGTCGACCGCGTCGAGCTGCGCGGGCACGCCGCCGCGGCCGCCGGCCACCGACTGCTCGCCGGTGAGGTCGCCGGTGTCGGCGCCGCTGCAGCTCACGTCGCGCAGCTCGGCACCGAGCTGCGCCGCGACGATCTGCGGGTAGTTGCCGTCCGAGCGGAAGCACCCCTCCGCCAGCGAGGTCGACGGCACGTACGGCGCGGCGGTGAACGAGTCACCGAGCGCGACGTAGGTGAGGGGCTCGGTCCGCTCGGCGGCGACCGACCCGCGACCTGTCTCGGAGCACCCTGCGACCGCGAGGAGCACCGGTGCGAGGAGGAACGCGAGCGTGCGACGGGGGAGCCGGGTCATGCGGTGTCTCGCCCACGACCCGTCGGGCGGGAGGCGAGGCCGCGTGAGCTCGCCGAGGAGAAGCGTCGCTGCGGGTTGGTGCCGATCCCGGGCTCGGCCGCGGGCGCCTTCTTCGGGGCGGCCTTCGAGGGGGCCGCATTCGTCGCGGCCGCCTTCGTCGGGGCGGCCTTCTTCACGGCCGCCTTCTTGGAGGCTGCCTTCTTCGCGGCCGCCTTCTTGGGGGCTGCCTTCTTCGCGGCCGCCTTCTTGGGTGGGGTGCGGCGGGCCACGGCCGGCGGGGTCGCCGGTTCGGCGACGTCGCTGGAGTGCCGGGACAGGAACTCGTCGAGGATCCGCCAGGTGGTGCCGCGGGCGGCGCGGCCGGTCAGCATCCCCAGGTGGCCGCCGGGCACCACCTCGAACCGCACCTCGGGGGCGCCGGTGAGGAGCTTCTCGACCGGGCGCACGCAGCTGACCGGTGCGATCGTGTCGGTCGCGCCGCCGAAGGCGAGGACCGGCACGGTGATGTCGGCGAGCCGGATGTCGCGCCCCTCGTAGTGGACGGTGCCGGTGGCGAGCTCGTTGTGCCGCACCATCCGGTGGTAGAGCTGCCCGAACGTCCGACCGGGGTAGGCGATCATGTTGGCGGTGAACCGGTCCACCGCCTCGAGCTGGGCCAGGAAGTCGGTGTCGTCGAGGTTGGCGAGCTGGACGAACGGCTTGGTGACCAGCTTGTTGAACGCCGAGAGCTGGAACGCCTTCTTGACCAGGGGCTGGGGGATGCCGCCCATCATCCGGTAGGCGAGTGCCAGCGGCGCCGCCTTGTCCCCGCCGATCCCGAGGAACGGCCGGACCGGCGCGATGAGCGGGACCTGCTTGACGTCGATCGGCGCGCCGAGCGCGGTGACGGAGGCGATCGGCAGCGTCGACCAGGCGGCCGCCGTGAGGAGCGCGAAGATCCCGCCCATGCTCCACCCCACGAGGTGCACGGGGCGACCGCCCGCGTGCCGGCTCACCTGCCGGACCGCCTCGGGAACCACCTCGGTGACCCAGTGCTCGGTGCCGAGGCCGCGGTCCTTGAACGCGACCTGGCCGTACTCGACGACGTACGTCGGGCGGCCGCCGGTGACGAGGTGCTCGACGAGGGAGCAGCCACGCCGCAGGTCGAAGCAGAGCGACGGGGCCGCCAGCGGCGTCACCAGCAGGACCGGGTCACCGGTCTCCTTGACCTTGCCGAGCGGGCGGTAGTGGTAGACCTCGCGCAGGGTGCCGTCGTCGATGAGCGTGCGGGGCATCGGGCGCAGATCGGCGAGCCCGCCGTAGAGCACCTTCTGGGCGACGTTCGCGGAGGCTGCGACGATCTGGTCCGGCTTCGGGATCAGATCCATGGGCCGAGTCTACGTGCGGACCTCGGCGAGCCGACCCATGAACGACTCCGCCCAGTCGACGACGTCGTGGTCCTTGACGGTCCTGCGCATCGCCCGCATCCGGCGGGTCAGCTCACGCGGCTTCGCCTGCGTCGCGTCGACGATCGCCTGCTTCATGCCGTCGACGTCGTAGGGGTTCACCAGGAACGCCTGCTTGAGCTCGTCGGCCGCCCCTGCGAACTCCGAGAGCACCAGCGCGCCGTCCTCGGCGTCGCGGCACGCGACGTACTCCTTGGCCACGAGGTTCATCCCGTCACGCAGCGGTGTCACCACCATGATGTCGGCGGCCTTGAACAGGGCGGCCATCTCCTCGCGCGGGTACGACGAGTGCAGGTAGGAGATCGCCGGTCGGCCGATCCGGCCGTAGTCGCCGTTGACCCGGCCGACGAGCCGGTCGATCTCGTCGCGGAGCCTGCGGTACTCGTCCACGCGCTCCCGGGACGGGGTCGCCACCTGGACGAACACCGCGTCCTCGACGCTCAGCGTCCCCTCGGCGAGCAGCTCGCCGAACGCGCGGAGCCGGTCGTAGATCCCCTTGGTGTAGTCGAGCCGGTCCACGCCGAGGAGGAGCATGCGCGGGTTCCCCAGCTGCTCGCGGATCTCCTTGCACCTCGCCGCGACGGACTCCGACCGGGAGAGCTCGGCCAGCCCGGCGTAGTCGATGGAGATCGGGAAGGCCGCGGCCTCCACGGTGCGCCCGTCGGGGAGGTGGACGAGCTCGCGGTGCGTCTTGTGGCCGACCCGCTGGCGCACGAGCCGGACGAAGTTCTGTGCCCCTCCCGGGCGCTGGAACCCGACGAGGTCGGCGCCGAGGAGCCCCTCGAGGAGCTGCCGGCGCCAGGGGAGCTGCACGAAGAGCTCGGTCGGCGGGAACGGGATGTGCAGGAAGAAGCCGATCCGCAGGTCCGGGCGCTGCTCACGGAGCATGCTCGGGACGAGCTGGAGCTGGTAGTCGTGGACCCACACCATGGCGCCCTCGGCAGCGAGGGCGGCCGCACGCTCGGCGAACCGCCGGTTGACCGTGACGTAGGCGTCCCACCACTCGCGCTGGTACTCCGGCTTCGCCACGACGTCGTGGTAGAGCGGCCACAGCGTCGCGTTGGAGAAGCCCTCGTAGAACCGCTCGATCTCGTCGGCGCTGAGCGGCACGGGCACCAGCCGCATGTTGTCCTGGTCGAAGGGCTCGTCGGGGCCGTCCGGCCCGCCGTCCCAGCCGACCCAGGCCCCCTGCTTGCGCTGCATCACCGGCTCGACCGCCGTGACGAGCCCCCCGGGGGAGCGGCGCCAGGAGTGCGTGCCGTCCTCCTCCACCACCCGGTCCACCGGAAGACGGTTGGCGACCACCACGAGGTCGAAGGCTTTGGTGCCCGAGTCCTTGCTCACCTGGTCACCCTAGCGGCGTGGGTCGAATGACATCGTTGTGTTTCGACCCTAGGATGGGGCCGTCCGACCCACGCAGTCGCCCACGCGCACAGGAGCTCATCGCATGGACACCGCCAAAGCTGTCGCCACCGACCGGCCTGCCGGAGCCGGCGAGCTCTCCGAGCGTGACCGCGAGGTGCTGGACTTCGAGCGCCAGTGGTGGAAGTACGCCGGCGCCAAGGAGCAGGCGGTCCGCGAGAAGTTCGACATGTCCTCGACCCGCTACTACCAGGTGCTCAACGCGCTCATCGACCGCCCCGAGGCGCTCGCGCACGACCCGCTCCTCGTGCGCCGGCTGCGCCGGCTCCGTGCGGCGCGCCAGCGGGCCCGCTCCGCCCGGCGGCTCGGCTTCGAGGTCTGAGGTGCGCCGTCGGCTCCGCCACCGCGCGGGAACCCGCGGCGACGAGGGGTTCGCGATGTCGTCCCCGCTCGCGCTGATGAGCGCCGCCGCCGTCGTGATGGCCGGCATCGCCTTCTTCGCCACTCGACCACGAGCCCGTGCGCGACCGGGCCGCCCTCGTGGCGGGGCCGGCCCCGGTCGAGCCGCAGGTCGTGCTCGAGGCGGTCGCGGCGAAGCCCACGGTCAAGCGCGGTGAGGTCTACATCGACGTCTACAACAACTCCAACGTGACCGGGCTCGCCAGTCGCACCTCGGAGCGGATCGGCAGCGCGGGCTGGCAGGTCGTCGGCTCCGACAACTGGTACGGCACGATCCCGGCCACCACCATCTACTACCCCGAGCGGCTCCGCGACGCCGCCGAACTGCTCTCCAAGGACCTCGGGATCGAGCGGGTGGAGCCGGCGATCGACCCGATGTCGATGGACCGGCTGACGCTGATCCTCACCTCCGACTTCGCCTGAGCGCCGCGGCCGGTTGCCCGTTCTGGTTGGCTGGTCCCCATGGAGTTCCGGTCTCGCGCTGCCCGGCACCGGTACGACGAGCTCGTCGCCGACGCCGCCCGGGCCGTCATCTGTCTCGACTTCGACGGCGTGCTCGCCCCGATCGTCGACGATCCGAGCGAGGCGCACATCCACGCGGACGCCGCCGGACATCCTGGTCGTCGCTCGCCGAACAGGTGCACGCGGTCGCCGTCGTCACCGGCCGGCCCGCCCGGCAGGCGGTCGCGCTCGGCGGGCTCGAGGAGGTGGGCGAACGGGTCGTCGCGACCGGCCAGGACCTCGCGGTGCTGGGGCAGTACGGCAACGAGCGGTGGACCGCGTCCAGCCGCCGGGTCGTCTCGCCACGGCCACCGAAGGGGCTCGCCTCGTTCGTCGCGGAGCTGCCGGAGCTGCTGCGCCGCGAGGGGCTCGGCGACGCGCTACCTGGAGCAGAAGAGCCTCGCCGTCGCGGTGCACACGCGGCGGCTCCCCGACCCGGCGGGAGCCCTCGCAGCGGCTGACCCCGGTGCTGGACGCGCTCAGCCCGTCGCCACGACCTGGTGATCGAGCCCGGTCGCATGGTCGTCGAGGTGCGCGCGCCGGGGATGAACAAGGGCAACGCGGTCCGCACCCTCAAGCGCGAGCACCACGCGGACGCGATGATGTTCGTCGGCGACGACCTCGGCGACGTCGAGGCGTTCGAGGCGATCGCGGCCCTGCGCCGCGAGGGGATGGTCGGTCTCCTGGTGTGCTCGGGGTCGACGGAGCAGCAGGCGCTCGTGGAGCTGGCCGACATCGTGGTCGACGGGCCCGACGGCGTCATGGAGCTGCTCAAGCAGGTCGTGGAGGACGCCGCGGCGGTCGGATCGCCCGACGCCGACGTTGCTCCCGGGCGCTGACCAGGGGGTAGTTCCCGTCCGCGAGCCCGGCCAGCCGTTCGAACGGGTTGTGGACCGCGACGTCGCCGCCACGCAGGTAGGACCAGCCGGCCGCCACCAGGTAGAGCGGCACCATCGGCAGGCCGAGGCAGGCGACGTACTGCCAGGTGTGCCGCTCCTCGTGGGCGAGCAGGGCCGGCCGCTGCTCGACGTACCCCTGCTCGTGCGGGGTGAGGATGACGTTGCCGACGGTGAAGGCGCGGGCGGCGGGGACCGGCAGCCGGTAGCCGGTGGCCAGCACCAGCCCGCGCGGACCGAGGCGTGGGCGCGCCCGTCCGACCGCCGCCACCAGCAGGCCGAACGGCGTGGAGAGGTTGACCGTGTTCACGACCGCCTTGACGGGCCACCAGCGCATGACCCCCATCCTCGCGGAGATCCCGAGACAACGCGTCTCGGATGTCGGGACGCGTGCGCGCATCGTGAGACGCCTCTCTAGAGTTGGTCCTGCTCATCGAGAGGGGCAGAGGGACACGGCCCGCTGAAGCCCCGGCAACCCGCCACAGCATTCACCTCCACTGGAGCTGCGGTCACGGTGCTAATTCCGTCCCGGCGCGACGGTCGCGTTCCGGGGAAGATGAGAAGGAGGACTCCTTGAGCGCATCAGTGACCGAATCCCCCCTGCGCGTGGGCGCGTTCGGCAACGCCGTCTCGCTGGTCTGTCGCGAGTGCGGCGCCACCCAGGAGCTCGGCCCCTTCTACGCCTGTCGCGACTGCTTCGGGCCGTTGGAGATCGGCTACGACCTCCCGCAGGTGACCCGCCGCGAGATCGAGGCGGGGCCGAAGAACATCTGGCGCTACCAGCAGCTGCTGCCGGTCCCGGCGGACATCGCACAGAGCCCGAACATGGAGCCCGGGTTCACCCGACTCCTCCGCGCCGACGGCCTCGCCCGCGAGGTGGGCGCCCGGAAGGTCTGGGTCAAGGACGACTCCGGCAACCCCACGCACTCGTTCAAGGACCGCGTGGTCGCCATCGCCCTGTCCGCGGCCCGTGAGCTCGGGTCCAAGGTCTTCGCCTGCCCCTCCACCGGGAACCTCGCCAACGCGGTGGCCGCCGCCGGGGCCCGGGCGGGCATCCGCACGGTCGTCTTCATCCCGCACGACCTCGAGCCGGCGAAGGTCCAGATGACCGCCGTCTACGGCGGCTCGCTCGTCGCGGTCCGGGGGTCGTACGACGACGTGAACCGGCTCGCCTCCGAGATCGCCGGCGAGGAGGAGGGGTGGGCGTTCGTCAACGTCAACGTCCGCCCCTACTACGCCGAGGGCTCGAAGACCCTGGCCTTCGAGATCGCCGAGCAGCTCGGCTGGCGGCTCCCCGAGCAGGTCGTGGTCCCGGTCGCCAGCGGCTCGCAGCTGACCAAGATCGACAAGGGGTTCCGCGAGCTGGTCTCGCTCGGGCTGGTCGAGGACACCCCCTACACGATCTTCGGTGCCCAGGCGGAGGGGTGCTCGCCGGTCAGCGCGGCCTTCAAGGCCGGCCACGACGTCGTACGCCCGGTGAAGCCGGCGACGATCGCGAAGTCGCTGGCGATCGGCAACCCGGCGGACGGCCCCTACGTCCTCGACGTCGCCCGCCGCACCGGCGGGGCGGTCGAGCACGTCACCGACGACGAGATCCGCGACGGCATCCAGCTGCTGGCCAGGACCGAGGGGATCTTCCCCGAGACCGCCGGCGGCGTGACGGTGGCGACCTTCCGCAAGCTCGTCGAGACCGGCCAGCTCGACCCCGACCGGGAGACGGTCGTCCTCAACACCGGCGACGGCCTCAAGACCCTCGACGCGGTCGCGGGCCGGGTGGCACCCTCGGCGACGATCGACCCGTCGTACTCCGCGTTCCTGTCCACCGGCCTGGCCTGAACCCCTCGAACCACGGGAGAGAAGCATGAGCGTCCACGTCCGCGTCCCGACCATCCTGCGCACCTACACCGGCGGCGAGTCGGAGGTGACCGCTGAGGGGGCCACGCTCGGTGACGTCCTCGAGAACCTCGACGCACGGCACTCCGGCATCAAGGCCCGGATCCTCGACGACCGCGGGGAGCTGCGCCGGTTCGTCAACGTCTACGTCGGCAACGACGACGTGCGGTTCCTCGAGGGGCTGGCCACCGCGACCCCCGACGGCACGCAGGTGTCGGTGATCCCGGCGGTCGCCGGAGGCTGAGCCCGCGCGCCGGTCAAGCGGCTCGCGCCAGCGTGGCGACGGGCCGCGGGACGATGCGGTGGCCGCACCGCGGGCAGTGCCGGCGGTCGCAGAGGTCGAGCTCCTGCCCGCACGGGCAGGGCCGGTCGGTCGTGGTGGTCGCTCGTGTCTGGTCCATGCTGGGAATGAGCCGCCGGACGGGGCCGTGATACCGGGGACTAGCCTCCTCGGGTGCCCGATGTCCTGCTCGCCACCTCCGCAGCCTGGCCCGACGGCGAGCCCTCGGGCGACCTCCTGGTCAGCGCCCTGGCAGCGCGCGGCCTCGATGCCCGGTGGGCTGTCTGGGACGACCCGGCCGTCGACTGGTCCTCGGCCGACGTCGTCGCCGTGCGGAGCACGTGGGACTACGAGGAGCGGCTGCCGGAGTTCCTCGCCTGGGCCGAGCACGTCGAGCGGTGGTCGGTGCTGCTGCACGGGGCGTCGACGTTCCGCTGGAACGTCGACAAGTCCTACCTCCTCGAGCTGGCGGCGGCCGGCGTCCCGGTGGTCCCCACGGTCCTGCTCGACGACCCTGCCGACCTCGCCGCAGCGGCCTCGGAGTTCCCGGGACGAGTCCTGGTGAAGCCACGGGTGGGTGCCGGAGGGAGGGGTGTCGTGGTCATCGAGCGTGGGCTCGACCTCGGGCTCCCGGTCGGGCTCCAGGGCGCCCGTGGTCCCTGGGTCGTGCAGCCGGTGGTCGAGTCGGTGCGGACCGAGGGGGAGCAGTCGGTGTTCGTGCTCGGCGGGATCCCCGTCTCGCAAGTGCGGAAGGTCCCGTCCGGGGAGGAGCTCCGCGTCCACGAGTGGTACGGCGGCACGTCCACGCCGGTCGAGCTCGACGACGAGGCGGCGCTCGTCGCGACCGAGACCCTCGCGGTCGCCCAGCAGCTGCTCGGCGGCGAGCTGTGCTACGCCCGGGTCGACCTGATGCGGCTCCCTGACGGCCGGCTCGTGGTGGGCGAGCTGGAGGCGGTGGAGCCCGGGCTCTACCTCGACCTGCTCCCGGAGAACGCCGAGGCGTTCGCCGACGCCTTGCCCGACGCCGTCGCCCGCGCCCGGCGCTGAGCGGCTGCGGGGTCCCGTGGCGAAAAGATGACCGGAGAAGCGCTTGCACGCTTCTCCGGTCGAAACCCCGTCGCACCCACGAGGTCTGTCCAGACTAGGAGCGAGGCGCAGAGCGGTCAATGGTCCGAACGGGTCACTTGACCTCGTCGCGGCCCGACGGGCACGGCGGCGCCGTACGCCCTCGGCCCGGACCCGCCGGGAGCGGGCTGCCTCGCTTGCACTCGCCAGGGTCGAGTGCTAAACATGCATTAGCACTCTCATCATGAGAGTGATAGCACCTGGACCGGGGAGACGAGGTCCACCAGCGCCGGCGGGAAGGGTTCGCCGGGTCAGCCGGACCGGCCGTCGCGGGCGTCCTCCCTGGACCTGCCAGCTCTCAGCGTGAGGAACCGCAGGAGTTATGCCGAAGCTCATTGCTTTCAACGAAGAGGCCCGCCGTGGTCTCGAGCGTGGGATGAACACGCTCGCCGACGCGGTCAAGGTGACCCTCGGCCCCAAGGGACGCAACGTCGTCCTGGAGAAGAAGTGGGGCGCCCCCACGATCACCAACGACGGTGTCTCGATCGCCAAGGAGATCGAGCTCGAGGACCCCTACGAGAAGATCGGCGCCGAGCTCGTCAAGGAGGTCGCGAAGAAGACCGACGACGTCGCCGGTGACGGTACGACGACGGCGACCGTCCTCGCCCAGGCCATGGTCCGCGAGGGGCTCCGCAACGTCGCCGCCGGCGCCAACCCGATGGCGCTCAAGCGCGGCATCGAGCAGGCCGTCGAGGCCGTGTCCGAGCAGCTGCTCAACATGGCGAAGGACGTCGAGACCAAGGAGCAGATCGCTTCGACCGCCTCGATCTCCGCCGCCGACGTCCAGGTCGGCGAGATCATCGCCGAGGCGATGGACAAGGTCGGCAAGGAAGGCGTCATCACCGTCGAGGAGAGCAACACCTTCGGGCTCGATCTCGAGCTCACCGAGGGGATGCGCTTCGACAAGGGGTACGTCTCGCAGTACTTCATGACCGACCCCGAGCGCATGGAGGCCGTCCTCGAGGACGCCTACGTGCTGATCGCGAACCAGAAGATCTCGAACGTCAAGGACATGCTCCCGGTCCTCGAGAAGGTCATGCAGAGCGGCAAGCCGCTGCTGATCATCGCCGAGGACGTCGAGGGCGAGGCGCTCGCGACGCTGGTCGTCAACAAGATCCGTGGCACCTTCAAGTCCGCCGCCGTCAAGGCTCCGGGCTTCGGTGACCGCCGCAAGGCCATGCTGCAGGACATCGCCATCCTCACCGGTGGCCAGGTCATCAGCGAAGACGTCGGCCTCAAGCTCGAGAGCACCGGCCTCGAGCTGCTCGGCCAGGCCCGCAAGGTCGTGCTGACCAAGGACGAGACCACGATCGTGGAGGGCTCCGGCGACGCCGACCAGATCCAGGGCCGGGTCAACCAGATCCGCGCCGAGATCGAGAAGAGCGACTCCGACTACGACCGCGAGAAGCTGCAGGAGCGGCTGGCCAAGCTGGCCGGCGGCGTCGCGGTGATCAAGGTCGGCGCGGCCACCGAGGTCGAGCTCAAGGAGCGCAAGCACCGCATCGAGGACGCTGTCCGCAACGCCAAGGCAGCCGTCGAGGAGGGCATCCTCGCCGGTGGTGGCGTGGCGCTGCTCCAGGCCACGACCGCCGCGTTCGAGAAGCTCGAGCTCACCGGCGACGAGGCCACCGGCGCGAACATCGTCCGCTTCGCGGCCGAGGCCCCGCTCAAGCAGATCGCGGTCAACGCCGGTCTCGAGGGCGGCGTCGTGGTGGAGAAGGTCCGCAACCTGCCCGCCGGCGAGGGGCTCAACGCCGCCTCCGGCGAGTACGTCGACATGGTCGCCGAGGGGATCCTCGACCCGGCCAAGGTGACCCGCTCCGCGCTGCAGAACGCCGCCTCCATCGCGGCGCTCTTCCTCACGACCGAGGCTGTCGTGGCGGACAAGCCGGAGAAGGCGGCGCCCATGGGCGGCGACCCGACCGGCGGCATGGGCGGCATGGACTTCTGATCCACGCCTGACACCAGCACCACCTCAGCGAGGGGCCCGGCTTCGGCCGGGCCCCTTCGCTGTGCCCGCCAGCCTCACAGCACGGCGCGGGGGCGGAACTGCACGCTGATCCGGGGGCCGCAGGGCCGGGCCGACTTGGGGACGGCGTGCTCCCAGGTCCGCTGGCACGAGCCGCCCATCACCAGCAGGTCGCCGTGGCCGAGCGCGAACCCGAGGGTGCGACCGGCCCCGCCGCCGTTGGGCCGAAGCGCCAGCCGCCGGGCTTCGCCGAGCGACAGGATCGCCACCATCGTGTCCTGGTCGCGCCCGCGGCCGATCCGGTCGCCGTGCCACGCGACGCTGTCCCGGCCGTCGCGGTAGAAGCAGAGCCCGCTGGTCACGAACGGCTCCCCGAGCTCCGGCCCGTAGTGGTCGCTCAGCCGTCGCCGAGCCTCGGCGAGCAGCGGGTGGGGGAGCTCCTCGTGCTCGCCGTAGAACCTCAGCAGCCGCGGCACGTCGACCACGCGGTCGTACATCTGCCGACGCTCGGCCTGCCACGGCACGGTGTCGACGAGCGCCGCGAAGAGCTGGTCGGCGCCGCCGAGCCACCCCGGCAGGTGGTCGACCCAGGCGCCGTGCGCCAGAGGAGTACGGCGGACCCGGCCGGCGAGCCCGCCGAAGGCCGGCGTACCGACCTCGAGCGTCGAACAGCGACGGTTGGAGCGCGATCGGCATGGGGCCACCGTACGCCGCTTCGAACACATGTTCTAGCGTCGGTCAGGGGAGCGTCAGGGTCGGCTCAGGGGTGCGCCCGGCCGAAACCCGGTGGAGCCCTGTCGGTGCAGGTCGGTAGGTTCGTGGGTGCCGGCGCAGCGGCGGACGACGCCGGAAGGCCCGGCCTACCGAGGACATGACGTGACTGAACAGACCACCCAGCTCCCGCACACCCAGGACGACCGCCGGCTCGCGGCCCGGATCACGGAGCTCCGGAAGACCTACGGCACCGGGCAGGCCGAGGTGCACGCGCTCGACGGCGTGACCCTCGACCTCTACACCGGCGAGTTCACCGCCATCATGGGCCCTTCGGGATCGGGCAAGTCGACGCTGATGCACTGCTGTGCCGCGCTGGACGACGCCACGAGCGGCACCGTGGTGCTCGGGGACACCGACCTCTCCCAGCTGAACGACAAGGCGCTCACCCGGCTCCGCCGCGACCGGGTCGGCTTCGTGTTCCAGTCGTTCAACCTCGTGCCGACGCTCACCGCGGAGGAGAACATCCTGCTGCCGCTGTCGATCGCCGGCCGCAAGCCCGACCAGGAGTGGTACTCCCTGGTCATCGAGACCGTCGGGCTCGGCGACCGGCTCGACCACCGCCCCAACGAGCTGTCCGGAGGCCAGCAGCAGCGGGTCGCGGTGGCGCGCGCCCTCGCCAGCCGGCCCGCCGTCGTCTTCGCCGACGAGCCCACCGGCAACCTCGACTCGCGGTCCGGGGCCGAGGTGCTGCAGCTGCTGCGCCGCTCGGTCACGGAGTTCGGCCAGACGATCATCATGGTGACCCACGACCCGGTGGCGGCCGGCTACACCGACCGGGTCGTCTTCCTCGGCGACGGCAGGGTCGTCGACGAGATGCGCGAGCCGACGGCCGAGCGCGTCCTCGAACGGATGGCGGAGTTCGCCAGCCACGGCGGCCCGGGGGCCTGACGATGCTCAAGGTCACCTGGCGCAACCTGGTCGCCCGCAAGCTGCGGCTGCTGCTCAGCGCGTTCGCGATCGTCCTCGGCGTGGCGTTCGTGGCCGGGTCGCTGATCTTCACCGACGCCATGGGCGGCGCCTTCGACGACATCGTCGAAGGGTCGACCGCGGACGTCGAGGTCGCCTACGCGGGCGCCAACGACTGGGACTCCCAGCAGGACTCCCGGTTGATCGACGCTGCCGTCGCGGAGGAGCTCGAGGCGCTCCCGGAGGCCGCAGGGGTCTACCCCAGCACGACGCTGATGTCGGTCTTCGTGATCGGCTCCGACGGCAAGGTCGTCGGCGGCAACGGCCCGCCCGGGCTCGCCTTCAACCCGGTGGAGACCAAGGCGATCACCGGCGACCCGATCATCGAGGTCGTCGAGGGTGCGCTGCCGGGCCCCACGGGCGAGGGTGAGCTCCCCGAGGTCGCGCTCGACATCGCCACCGCCGAGAAGGCGGCGTACGCCGTCGGGGACACCGTCCGGCTCGTCACCCCCGGCCGACCGCCGACCGTGGAGGCCGAGCTGACCGGGCTCGTCGAGTTCGGCTCCGGCGGGCTCAACGGCGCGACGCTCAGCCTGCTCGACCTCGACTACATGCAGCAGCAGTTCTTCGGCGGTCGCGACGTCTACAACGCGATCTCGCTCAACGCCGCCGAGGGGGTCAGCCAGCAGCAGCTCGCCGACGCCGCCCAGCAGGTGCTCCCCGCGGGGGTGCTGGCCCGGACCGGGGACGACGTCGTCGAGGCCAACCAGGCGACGATCGACGAGGTCCTCGGCTTCCTCAACACGTTCCTGCTGGTCTTCGCCGCTGTCTCCCTCGTCGTCGGCACCTTCCTCATCATCAACACCTTCTCGATCCTCGTCGCGCAGCGCAGCCGTGAGCTCGCGTTGCTCCGGGCGCTCGGTGCCTCCCGGCGCCAGGTGAACCGGTCGGTCCTCCTCGAGGCGTTCGGGGTCGGGGTGGTCGGCTCCACGCTCGGGCTCGGCGGCGGCTACCTGCTGGCACTCGGGCTGCGGTGGATCTTCGGGCTCTTCGGTCTCGACCTGGCCGGTGCCGAGTTCCCGGTCGAGTGGACCACGGTCGCGGCGTCGTACGGCGTGGGCATCGTGGTCACCGTCGCTGGCTGCCTACCTGCCGGCCCGGCGCGCGTCGCGGATCGCCCCCGTGCAGGCGCTCCGCGACGACGTGGCGATGCCGGAGTCGGCGTTGCGGATGCGGCTCGCCGTCGGGCTGCTGCTCGTGGCTCTCGGCGCGGCGCTGATGACCGTCGGCCTCCTCGAGACGTTCGGCGAGGTGCTCCTCTTCCTCGGCCCGGGGATGCTCGCGGTCCTCGTCGGCGTCGCGCTCCTGTCGCCGTTCGCGGCCCGGCCGGTGATCAGGGCGTTCGGCGTCCTCTTCCGGCCGTTCGGCTCGGTCGGCCGGCTCGCCACGCAGAACTCCTTGCGCAACCCGCGCCGGACCGCGGCCACCGCCAGTGCCCTGATGATCGGGCTGGCGCTGATGGCGATGATGTCGATCCTCGGCAGCTCTGCCTCCGCGAGCACCGACATCGCGATCGAGGAGTCCCTGACCTCCGAGTTCGTCGTCTCGAACGCGGTCGGCCAGCCGTTCTCGACCGACGTCGCCGCCCAGATCCGCGAGCTCGACGGCGTGGACGCCGTCGCCTCGCTGCGCCAGGCGTTCCCGGACGTCCAGGGCGGCGGCTCCGCCTTCATGGCGGCGATCGACCCCGACCGACTTCGCCGAGGTGCTCGCGGTGCCGATGGCGGCGGGCACGCTGCAGTCGCTCACCGAGGGCAAGGTGCTGGTCGCCGAGAACGTCGCGGACGGCGAGGGCTACGAGGTCGGCGACGTCGTGACCCTGGAGTTCCAGGGCGGCGACGTCGACGTCGAGGTCGCCGGCACGTTCGCGGCCAACGGCGCGGTGCCCGCGGAGTGGCTGGTCACCCAGGACACCTTCGAGAAGGGTGGGCTGCTCGCGCTCGACTCGATGCTGTTCGTGAGCAAGGAGCCGGGCGCCTCGACCGAGGCGATCCGCGAGGGGGTCGCCCGAATCACCGAGGAGCTGCCGACCGTCACGCTCAAGGACCCCCAGGAGTTCGCCGAGGAGCAGAAGGCGCAGATCAACATCTTCCTCAACCTCATCTACGGACTGCTCGGCCTCTCGGTCGTCATCGCGATCCTCGGGGTGGTCAACACGCTGGCGCTCTCCGTCATCGAGCGCACCCGCGAGGTCGGCCTGCTCCGCGCGATCGGGGTCAGCCGCAGCCAGCTGCGGACGATGATCCGGCTCGAGGCGATCGTCATCACCGTGTTCGGCGCCCTGCTCGGGCTCGTCATGGGGCTCGCCTTCGGCCTGGCTCTCATGAACGCGATCCAGGACGAGGGGCTCAGCGAGATCGTGGTGCCCTGGGGGAGGATGCTCCTCTTCGTGCTCGCCGCCGCGGTCGTCGGGGTCCTCGCCGCCGTGGTCCCAGCACGTCGGGCCGCCCGGCTCGACGTGCTGCGGGCGGTCACGACCGAATAAAGGGGTCCGTTTCGGCCATGTCCAGCGGCACGTCCACCGGTCTAGGCTGGCTGCGACGGGAGGGGGGCACCCCGTCGGAGGGGTGAGACGATGGGTGAAGCGGCGGTGACTTCGAGCACACGGTCCACGGTCGTGCACAAGCACGTGCAGGTGCGGGAGTACGTCCGCTCCCTGGTGGACGGCGCCGCACCGGGTTCGCCCGCGCCCTCCGAGCGGGAGCTCGTCCAGCTCTTCGGGGTTGCCCGGATGACCGTCCGCCAGGCCCTCGACGCGCTCGTCGGCGAAGGGCTCCTCGAACGGATCCCCGGCCGAGGCACGTTCGTCGCCGACCACCGGCTCGACCAGGTGCCACGGCTGACCGGCTTCGGCGAGGAGATGCGCCGGCGGGGGATGCGCCCCGGCGCCCGGACCCTGCTCGCCCGGCTCGAGTCCGCCGGCCCCGGCGTCGCGCGTGCCCTGGAGATCGAGGTCGGGGACTCGGTCGTCCACTGGCAGCGGCTGCGGACCGCCGACGACGCCCCGATGTGCGTCGAGGACGCCTACCTGGCGACGAGCCTCGTGCCCGGGCTCCTGGAGAGGCTGCCCGAGTCGCTCTACGCCGACCTCGAGGCGCGCAACCTCACCCCGACCTGGGGCGAGGACTCCGTGGACGCCGGGCTCGCCCAGCAGCCGGAGGCCCAGCTGCTCGCGGTCCAGGTGGGTCACCCGGTGCTGCGGATCGCTCGCAGGGCGTTCGCCGACAAGCTGCCGGTCGAGGTCTCCCGGTCGACCTACCGGGCCGACCGGTTCACGATGTGGGTGCCGCTCACGAGGGTCCCGCAGCCCCGGCACCAGTGACGGCGCGACCACCGGCACCCGTGACGGCTCGACCGGGGGTGTACGACGGCGTGGCGGGGCTGGTCCTCGCCGCGGGCGCCGGGCGCCGGATGGGGACCCCCAAGGCGCTGCTCACCGACGCCGACGGGACGTCCCGCCTCGCGGCCACGGTCGACGCCCTCCGTCGGGGTGGCTGCCCCGCGGTGACCGTCGTGGTCGGCGCCGCGGCCGCTGACGCCGCCCCGGCCGCCGCCAGGACCGGGGCAGCCGTCGTCGTCGCGCAGCGGTGGGACGAGGGGATGGGGGAGTCGCTGCGCGAGGGGCTCGCCGCGCTCGAAGCGGAAACCGCGCGCGCGGTCCTCGTGACGCTGGTCGACCTCCCCGACGTCGGGGCCGAGGTGGTGAGCCGGGTGCTCGCCACCTGGCACGACGCCGGCGGCGCCGCGGACGCCCTCGTGCGCGCGACGTACGCCGGTCGTCCCGGCCACCCGGTCCTGCTCGGGCGCGACCACTGGGCACCGCTGGGCGCGACCCTCGCCGGCGACGTGGGAGCCGGTCCCTACCTCGCCGGTCGTAAGGTGACCGAGGTGAGCTGCGAAGACCTGGCGACCGGCCGCGACGTCGACCGCCCCGATGACCTGTCCGGGGGCGTCCGGTGACCGCCGCGGAGATCGAGTCGCCCGCCGACCTCGCCGACCGGCTCGGCCGTACCGGCTACCTGTGCGACGACGCGCTCGCGACGGTCGGCTTTCTCGCGCTGTCCCTCGCCAGGCCGTTGCTCCTCGAGGGCGAGCCCGGGACCGGCAAGACCGCCCTGGCCGAGGCACTCGCCACCTCGCTCGACCTGCCGCTGATCCGGCTCCAGTGCTACGAGGGGATCGACGCAGCCCAGGCGCTCTACGACTGGGACTTCCCCCGCCAGATCCTCCACCTCAGGGCGGTCGAGTCGGTCTCGTCGGGCAGCGACGTCGAGGAGGTCGAGAAGGGGCTCTTCTCCGAGCGGTTCCTCCTCGCCCGGCCGGTGCTGCGTGCTCTCCGGGAGAGCCCCGCGGTGCTCCTCGTCGACGAGATCGACCGGGCCGACGACGAGTTCGAGGCGTTCCTGCTCGAGGTGCTGTCGACGTACCAGGTCTCGATCCCCGAGCTCGGCACGGTCGCCGCGGCCACCCCGCCGGTCGTGGTCCTCACCTCCAACCGCACCCGGGAGGTCCACGACGCGCTGAAGCGCCGCTGCCTCTACCACTGGATCGACCATCCCGGGCTGGACCGTGAGGTCGCCATCGTCCGCTCACGGGCGCCCGAGGTCGCCGAGACGCTGGCCCGTCAGGTGGTCACGCTCGTCCAGCAGCTCCGTGACGCCGACCTGGTCAAGGCCCCCGGGGTCGCCGAGACCCTGGACTGGGCGCGGGCGCTGGACCGGATCGGCACCCGGGAGCTCGACGTCGAGTCCGCGGCCCGGACCCTGGGCGCCGCGGTGAAGTACCGGGAGGACGCCGAGCGGGTGCGGGCCGCCCTCGACCGGATGCTGGCCGGCTGAGCATGGCGGCCCGATGAGCGCGGCGACCGTCGCGGCCGACGAGCTGCTGCTCGGGTTCACCCGCGCGCTGCGGGCCGCCGGGCTGCCGGTCACCGCCGACCGGTCCCGGACCTTCCTCCGGGCGGTCGCGACGGTCGGGGTGGGAGACCGTCGGGCGACCTACTGGGCGGGTCGCGCGACCCTGTGCACCAGCCCGGAGCACTTCGCGCCGTACGACCGGGTCTTCACCGGGTGGTTCCTCGAGGAGACCGAGGGCGGCCGCGCCGGTGCGCCACCCCCCGCACGGCCGCCGGTGGCCCAGGCCCCGCTCGGCGCCGAGGACGAGAGCGGCCGCTCGGACGACGAGGAGGAGGTGGTGAAGGTCGCCGCCAGCGACGTGGAGCTGCTCCAGCACCGCGACATCGCCACCCTGGACCCGGGCGAGCGGGCCCGGCTGACCGCTCTGTTCGGCCACCTCTCGCCCACCCCGCCGACCCGGGTCTCCTACCGACGGGCCGCCGCGCGGCGCGGGGTCGTCGACACCCACGAGACGCTGCGGCGCACCCTCGACCGGATGGGCGAGCCGATGGAGATCGCCCGGCGGCACCGGACCACCCGCACCCGCCGGGTCGTGCTGCTCGTCGACGTGTCCGGCTCGATGAGCAGCTATGCCGACTCGCTGCTGCGGCTCTCCCACCGGATCGGCACCACCGGCGGGGTCGAGGTGTTCAGCGTGGGCACGCGGGTCACCCGGCTGACCAGGGCGATGCGGCTGCGTGACGCGGACAAGGCGATCGTCGCGGCGGGCGAGACCGTGCCCGACTGGTCCGGCGGCACCCGGCTCGGGGAGGGGCTCAAGGTCTTCCTCGACCGGTGGGGCCAGCGGGGGGTGGCCCGCGGAGCCGTCGTGGTCGTGTTCAGTGACGGGTGGGAGCGCGGGGACGCAGCGCTCCTCGGTGAGCAGGCGGCGCGGCTGCGCCGGCTCGCCCATCGCGTGGTGTGGGTCAACCCGCACAAGGGAGCGGCCGGCTACCAGCCGGTGCAGCAGGGGATGGCGGCGGCGCTGCCGCACGTCGACCACTTCGTGGCCGGCCACTCGCTGGCCGCCTTCCGGAAGGTGCTCGAGGTGATCAGGGATGCGTGAGGTGGTCGACCAGCTGATGGGCTGGTGGCGGGAGGACCAGCCGGTGGGGATGGCGACGGTGGTCGCCACGTTCCGCTCCGCGCCCCGGCCCCCGGGCGCCTCGATGCTGGTCGGGCCCGACGGGTCCGCGGTCGGCTCGGTCTCCGGAGGGTGCGTCGAGGGGGCGGTCTACGAGCTGGCCCAGCGGGTGGTCGCCGAGGGCACGCCGCGGCTCAACCGCTACGGGGTCAGCGACGACGACGCCTTCGAGGTCGGGCTCACCTGCGGCGGCATCCTCGACGTGTACGTCGAACGCGTCGACCGCACCACCTTCCCGGAGCTCGGCGACGTGGCGGACGACCTTGCCCACGACCGTCCGGTCGCCGTCGCGACGCTGGTCGACCACCCCGACCGGTCCCGGGTCGGCGCCCGGATGCTGGTCCGCCCCGGAGCCGACCCGGAGACGCCGGTGCTCACCGGCTCGCTCGGCAGCGACCGGATCGACGCCGCGGTCGGCGACGACGCCCTCGGCCAGCTCGCCACCGGCCACAGCGGGGTGCTCGGCTACGGGCCCGACGGGGAGCGCCGCGGCGAGGGGATGCGGGTCTTCGTGTGGGCCTTCGCACCGCCGCCGCGGATGGTCGTCTTCGGTGCGATCGACTTCGCCGCGGCCGTCGCCCGGATCGGCGGCTTCCTCGGCTACCACGTGACCGTCTGCGACGCCCGGCCCGTCTTCGCCACTGCGTCCCGCTTCCCGTCCGCCGACGAGGTGGTCGTCTCGTGGCCGCACAAGTACCTCGAGGGCGAGCGCGACGCCGGTCGGCTCGACGCCCGCACGGTGCTCTGCGTGCTCACCCACGACCCGAAGTTCGACGTGCCGCTGCTCGAGGTGGCGCTGCGTCTCCCCGAGGTCGGGTACGTCGGGGCGATGGGCTCGCGGCGTACCCATGACGACCGGATGGCCCGGCTCCGCGACGCCGGGCTGGCCGACGAGGAGCTGGCCCGGCTGGCGTCCCCGATCGGGCTCGACCTCGGGGCGCGCACCCCGGAGGAGACCGCGGTCAGCATCGCCGCCGAGATCATCGCTGCCCGGTGGGGTGGCGGCGGACGGAGGCTGGCCGAGCTGGACGGGCGGATCCACCACGGCGCCCACGAGCCCGGGACGGCCCGGTGACGATCCACAGCGAGCACCCGTTCCGCGACCCGTCGCCGGACCCGGTCCGTCAGCTCCGTGGCCGGCTCGGCGGGGCGGTGTCGCTGTGGACCGCCCCGGGGCCGGCCGGGCTGACCGTCTCCAGCGTCCTGGTCGCGGCCGGCGAGCCGTCGTACGTCCTGGGGCTGGTCGACCCCGACTCCGACCTGGCGGACGCGCTGGAGGGCGAGGGGCGCGCCGTCGTCGCGCTGCTGCAGTGGCGCCACCGTGACCTCGCCGAGGTGTTCGCCGGGGTGGCGCCGGCGCCGGGCGGGCCGTTCAAGCAGGCGGCGTTCGAGGAGACGCCCTGGGGTCCCCGGCTCGCCGACGCGGACACCTGGGCCGGGGTGGTGCTGGAGGACGCACGGGACGTCGGCTGGTCGAGGCAGCTGACCTGCCGGGTCGAGCGGCTCGAGATCGGCGGGGAGGACGAGCCGCTCGAGCACCGGCGCGGCCGCTACCTCCGGCCTCGTCCGGACGGGAGTGCGCTGTAGCGCACTCCCAGTCGGACGAGGCGGGGTGGGGAGCCTTGTCACATCAACGAAAGGCAGTCAGGATCAGCGCACGATCGCCTAACACCCGGGAGGGTTCTGCATGACGCGCATCAGCGTAGAGGTGGACGGGGCCAGCTACACCGACGACGTGGAGCCACGCATGCTCCTCGTCCACTACCTGCGGGAACGGCTCGGCAAGGTCGGCACGGTGGTCGGTTGCGACACCAGCAACTGCGGCGCCTGCACGGTCCACCTCGACGGCCGGAGCGTGAAGTCGTGCAACGTGCTGGCGGTCCAGGCCGACGGCCGCGAGGTCGTCACCATCGAGGGGCTCGCCGACGGCGACCGGCTCCACCCGGTGCAGGAGGCGTTCAAGGAGTGCCACGCGCTGCAGTGCGGCTACTGCACCCCCGGGATGATCATGCAGGCCGTCGACCTGCTCGCCGAGAACCCCAGTCCCAGCGAGGAGGCGATCCGGCACGGCCTGGAGGGCAACCTCTGCCGCTGCACCGGATACCACAACATCGTCAAGGCCGTGCAGATGGCGGCCGGCCAGGGCAGTGACGCCGCTCAGGCGCAGCTCGCGGGCGCCGACGAGGGGAGCGCGTCATGACCACCACCGAATCCTCGACCGGTCCCGAGATCGGCAGCTCGCGGCGGCGCAAGGAGGACCAGCGGCTCATCACGGGGCGCACCCGGTGGACCGACAACATCCAGCTGCCCGGGATGCTCCACCTCGCGATGGTGCGCAGCCCGTTCGCCCACGCGCGAATCACCTCGATCGAGACGTCGGCCGCCAAGGCCGCGCCCAACGTCGTCGCGGTCGTCACCGGTGCCGACGCAGCCGACGACCAGGGCACGCTGATCACCGCATGGCCGGTCAACCCCGAGCAGAAGACGCCGGACCACCCGCCGATGGCCGTGGACCGGGTCGCGTTCGCCGGCGAGGTCGTGGCGGTCGTGGTCGCCCGCTCGGCGGCCGAGGCCCGCGACGCCGCCGAGCTGGTCGAGGTCGACTACGACGAGCTGCCGGCCGTCCTCGACCTGAAGCAGGCGGAGACCGACGAGGTGCTCGCCCACCCCGACCTCGGCACCAACAAGTCGGCGTTCTGGCAGCTCGACTCGGCCGCCCAGGGGAGTGGTGGGTCGGTCGACGAGGCGATCGCCGAGGCCCGTGCCAACGGCATCGTCGTCGAGCGCGAGTACCGCCAGCAGCGGCTGATCCCGGCGTTCATGGAGCCGCGCTCGGTGGTCGTCGACCCCACTGGCGAGCAGATCACGATGTGGTCGGCCACCCAGGTGCCGCACATCGTCCGGTTCGCCCTGGCGGCGACGACCGGCGTGCCCGAGTCGAAGATCCGGGTGATCGCCCCCGACGTCGGCGGCGGCTTCGGCGGCAAGCTGCAGGTCACGCCGGAGGAGTGGATCGCGTTCCTCGCCGCACGCCGGCTCGGCCGGCCGGTGAAGTACACCGAGACCCGCTCGGAGTCCTTGGTCAGCGGCCACCACGGCCGCGACCAGTGGCAGCGGCTCACGCTCGCGGCGACCAAGGAGGGGCGGGTCACCGGCCTCAAGGTCGACCTGCTCGCCGACCTCGGCGCCTACGCCGCACTGATCGGCGGCGGCGTGCCGGTGCTCGGGGCGTGGATGTTCAACGGCATCTACAAGTTCGACTCCTACCAGTTCAACCTCACGAACCTCCACACCAACAAGACCTGGGTCGACGCCTACCGCGGCGCCGGCCGGCCGGAGGCGACGTTCGCGATCGAGCGGATCATGACCGAGCTCGCCGAGGAGCTGGGCAAGGACCCGCTCGAGGTCCGGGAGATGAACTGGATCAAGCACGAGGAGTTCCCGTTCACCAGCGTCGCCGGGATGACCTACGACTCGGGCAACTACGAGGCCGCGACCGCGAAGGCCAAGGAGCTTTTCGGGTACGACGAGCTGCGGGCCGAGCAGCGGCGCCGCCGGGAGAGCAACGACCCGGTGCAGCTCGGGATCGGGGTCTCCACCTTCACCGAGATGTGCGGGCTCGCGCCGTCGCGGGTCCTCGGCCAGCTCAACTATGCGGCCGGAGGGTGGGAGCACGCCGACATCCGGATGCTGGCCACCGGCAAGGTCGAGGTCATCACCGGCGTGTCGCCGCACGGCCAGGGCCACGAGACCGCGTGGTCGCAGATCGTCGCCGACCGGCTCGGGGTCCCGTTCGAGGACGTGGAGGTCCTCCACGGCGACACCCAGATCTCGCACCGCGGCATGGACACCTACGGCTCCCGCTCGCTCGTGGTGGGCGGGGAGGCGGTGGTCCGGGCGGCCGACAAGGTGATCGAGCGGGCGAAGGTGTTCGCTGCCCACCAGCTCGAGGCGTCCGAGGACGACCTCGAGTTCTCCGCTGGCCGGTTCGGGGTCCGGGGCACCGACAAGGGGGTGACGATCCAGGAGATCGCCCTCGCGGCCTTCACCGGCCACGACCTGCCCGACGGTGCCGAGCCGAGCATCGACGGGTCGGCGACCTTCGACCCCGACAACTTCTCCTTCCCGCACGGCACCCACCTGTGCGCGATGGAGGTCGACACCGAGACCGGTGCGTCGTCGATGCGCTCCTACGTCTGTGTCGACGACGTCGGCACCGTCATCAACCCGCTGCTGGTCGAGGGCCAGGTGCACGGCGGTCTGGTGCAGGGGATCGCCCAGGCGCTGTGGGAGGAGGCGGTGTACGACGAGGCAGGCACGCTCGTGACCGGCTCCTTCGTCGACTACACGCTGCCGACGGCCGCGGACACCATCAGCTTCGTCACCGACCGGACCAGCACCCCCGCGACGTACACCTCGCTCGGCACCAAGGGCGTCGGCGAGGCCGGCACCATCGCCTCCACCCCGGCAGTGGTCAACGCCGTGGTCGACGCGCTGCGCCCGTTCGGCGTCACCGACGTGCCGATGCCGTGCACCCCGGAGCGGGTGTGGAAGGCGATCCGGGTGGTGCCCGACGGAGCCCCGGTGGAGCCGGAACCGGACGCGCAGGAGCACTTCGGGGCGGATGCGCCCAACCAGGATCCCGGTGCCGGCTCACACGTTGGAGGAGAGCAGTGATTCCCGCCCAGTTCGAGTACGCCGCCCCGACCACGATCGAGGAGGCGCTGACCCTCCTCGTCGAGCACGGCGACGAGGCGAAGCTCCTCGCCGGCGGGCAGAGCCTGCTCCCCGTCATGCGGATGCGGATGAACGCCCCCGAGCTGGTGGTCGACCTCGGCAGGGTCGAGTCGCTGCACGGGGTCCGTGACGACGGTGACGCGCTCGTCGTCGGAGCGATGACGACGTACCAGACCCTGCTCGACGACCCGGCCGTCCATGAGCACCTGCTGCTGTTGGTCAAGGCCACCGAGACCATCGCCGACCCGCAGATCCGGCACCGCGGCACCGTCGGTGGCGCCCTCGCGCACGCCGACCCGGCCGGCGACCTCGGGGCGGCGGCGCTGGCGCTCGGTGCCTCGTTCACGATCCTCGGCACGTCCGGCACCCGGACGGTGCCCGCGACGGAGTTCTTCCAGGGGCTCTTCGAGACGGCGGTGGGCGAGGACGAGATCCTGACCGAGATCCGGTTCCCCAAGCACACCGGCTGGGGGGCGCACTACGAGAAGTTCGTGCGAGTCTCGCACCAGTGGTCGATCGTGGCGGTCGCCGCCACCGTCCGGGCGGCCGGCGGCACGATCGAGGAGGCACGCGTCGGGCTGACCAACATGGGGGACCGGCCGTTGCGGGCCGCCTCCGTGGAGCAGGCGCTCGTCGGCAGCGCCGCCACCGACGAGGCGGTCCGCGAGGCCGTGGCCTCGGTCGCCGAGGGCACCTCGCCGCCGAGCGACCTCAACGGCGACGCGGACTACCGGCGCCACCTCGCGACCGTGCTGACCCGGCGCGCCGTGCTCGCGGCCGCGGGAGCGTGAGCGCGTGGAGCTGACCCACTCGTTCACGGTGCCCGTCGATGTGGCGACCGCCTGGGAGGCGTTCGAGGACATCTCCTCGGTCGCCGAGTGCTTCCCCGGCGCGGTCGTCACCTCGGTGGAGGGCGACGTGTTCCAGGGCACCTGCAAGGTCAAGCTGGGTCCGGTCGCCCTGCAGTACGCCGGCAGCGGCACGTTCGTGGAGCGCGACGAGGCGGGCCGCCGGCTGGTCCTCGACGCCAAGGGGCGCGACAAGCGGGGGAACGGCACGGCGGGGGCGCACGTGACGGCGACCTTCGAGGAGGAGGCCGGCACCGCGACACGGGTTCAGGTCGTCACCGAGCTGCAGATCACCGGCAAGCCGGCGCAGTTCGGCCGCGGGGTGATCCAGGACGTCTCCGACAAGCTGCTCGCCCAGTTCGTGGCCTGCCTGCAGTCCAAGGTCGCCGTACCGGCGGAGCAGGCTGAGCCGGCCAAGGCGACCGAGGCGCCTGGTACCGAGCCGCCCGACGCCACCCCGCCCGGGGTCGCACCGCCGTCCGGGTCCGGCTCGGCGACCGTGACCCCGCCGAGGGAGCCTGCCCCGACGGGCCCGACAGCGGATCCGCGCCAGCAGGCCACGCGACAGGAGGCGCTCGACCTGGGTGCCACCGTGCTGCCGGTCCTGCTCAAGTCCTACGGCAAGCAGGTCGGCGCCGCGCTGCTCGCCCTGTTCGTGCTGGTCAAGCTGGTCCGGCGCCGCCGAGGCTGAGCCGGGCGCGCAGCGTCCCGCCGGGGCGCTCTCCGACGAAAAGCTCCGTCTGCCCGCGACAAGTGGAGCTTTTCGTCGGACAGCGTGCAGCTAGGTCGCCGTGAGCCGGCCGAGAGGGGCGACGTCGCGCCCGGTCTCCTCGCAGCGCCAGACCGGGTCGGGACCGCCCAGCTCGGGGTGGATGTAGAGCGCGTGGGTCGCCTCGTCGCAGACCAGGCACAGCGGCCACCTGCCGCGGTCGCCGAGGAGGTGGTCCTGCACGTCTTGGGCGACGAGCCCGGCGGCGTACGCGACGCCCTGCTCCCATTGCGCCGCCCACCACCGTCGGTTCGCCACCGCCTCCTCGAGCGCCGAGACGGTGGGGGCGTCGGCTGCTCCGGTCACCTCGAGGTCGTGGAGCACCTGCGCCCGGGCGGAAAGCAGGGGGTCGTCAGCCATGCGTCCCATTCTGCCGAGCGACCCCTGAAGATCACGCTGACGCCGGGTGCGGACCGCTCAGCTCCGGCGGCAGAGCGGTGTCGTGGAGTACGACGAGGCTGGTGACCGCCCGGGTCAGGCAGACGTAGAGCAGCCGCAGCCCGGCCCGGCGGTCGGGCTGCGAGGCGACGATCCCCTCGGGGTCGGCGAGCACCACGTGGTCGAACTCCAACCCCTTCGCCAGCGACGCCGGGACCACGTCGACCGGGTCGCCCCGCTCGATCGGGTCGCCGCGGCCGAGGACGCCGTGCGTGACCCCGGCGTCGGCGAGCGCCGACGTCAGCGCGTCGACCGAGCCGTCCGGGACGATGACCCCGGTGGAACCGACCCGCTGCACCGAGGCCGCCGACACCGAGGCCGCCGACACGCCGTCCACCGGGACCAGCTCGAGGTCCCCGCGCGCGCGGCGGACCGACGTCGGCCGGCGCAACGCCGGCGCGATGACCGGGAGCAGCCGGGCTGCGAAGTCGATGACCTCGCCGGGGACCCGGAACCCCTGCGTCAGCTCCTCGACGTGCGCACCCGGCTTGCCGAGGTGGGTCAGCGCCTCCTCCCAGCTCCGAGCGGCCCACGGGGTGGTCCCCTGGGCGAGGTCGCCGAGGACCGTCACCGACCCGGTCGCGGCACGCCGGCCGACGGCCCGCAGCATCATCGGTGAGAGGTCCTGGGCCTCGTCCAGCACGACGTGGCCGCGGGACGGCGTGCGCTCGAGGAGGTCGGCCACCTCGTCGACCAGGACCGCGTCGGCGACGCTCCAGGCTGCCGACCGCGCGGACCGCGGTGGCTCATGCCAGCACAGCGTCCGCTGCTCGTCCCCGTCGAGGAGGCCGTCGGCCGCCGTGGCGAGGAGCTCCGGGTCGGTGAGCAGCCGGTGCACCAGCCGGTCGGCGGCGAGGGCGGGCCAGCACGCGTCGACGTACGCCTTGACCGGCCGGCTCCGCGCCACGGCGTCCTGCACCCGGTCGTCGGGGACCTCGCCGGCGTCCTCCATCCGCACGAGCACCGCGTGCGCGAGCCGCTGGGCGAGCATCGCCCGCGCCGCTGCGTACCGCACCCCGCGGCCGCGGAGCTCCTCGAGCATCTCCTCGACCTCGTACGCCGGGATCCGCCACCGGCGCGCACCGCGCGGCACGACGAGCGCCTCGGTGGGCGGCGTGAGATGGCCCCAGACGGTCCGACGCAGCACCTCCGCCATCCGCGCGTCGCCCTTGAGGGTGGCGACCTCGGTCGGGTCCTTGCCCCGGATCGCGTGCCGGGCGTCCGTGCGGGTCAGCGTCGACTCGACCAACCCAGCGACCGTGCTCTGCTGGGCGGTGATCTCCCCGAGCGCCGGCAGCACGTCGCCGATGTAGCTGAGGAAGCTGGCGTTGGGGCCGACGACGAGGACGCCCTGCCGGGAGAGCTGGTCGCGGTGGGCATAGAGCAGGTACGCCGCCCGGTGCAGCCCTACCGCCGTCTTGCCGGTCCCGGGCGCGCCCTGCACGCACACCGAGGTGGCGAGATCGGCGCGGACGATGACGTCCTGCTCCGGCTGGATCGTGGCGACGATGTCGCGCATCGGGCCGACCCGGGGGCGTTCGATCTCCTGCTCGAGGAGCCGGGAGTACTCCCGGCCCTCTCCTGCTCCCAGCAGCTCGTCCTCGAACGCGGTGATCCGGCCCTGCTGGAACCCGAACCGTCGGCGCAGCCGGACCCCCATCGGGGCGCGCGAGGAGGCGCGGTAGAACGGCAGGCTGATCGGCGCCCGCCAGTCGACGACCATCGGCTCGCCGTCCTCGTCGGTCACGTGGCGGCGGCCGATGTGGAAGGAGGCGCCGCGCTCGACGTGGTCGGGTTCGTAGTCGAGCCGGCCGAAGAAGAGCGGCACGGTCGGGTCGTCCTCGAGCGCCTTCATCCGTGCGTACATCGTCGACTCGAGGATCCGGCGGCTGACCCAGTCGCCGGCGGCCGAGGAGTCCAGGGCGGCCGTGCGCTCGCGCATCCGGGCCAGGTCGGCCCGCGACCGGGTGAGGTGGTCGCGCTCCAGGCCGAGCTCGTCGGGCACGGTGGTTCCTGGCAGATGGTGCGGTGGTGGGGGCACTGCGGGCATCAGAGCATCGTCCCACCGGCCGCAACGGGTTATTTGGCCCGCCGGGGACCACCCCTTCGACGCACCCCCTGTCGAGCCGTCGCTGATGCCGGGTCGAGCCGTCGGTGATGCCGCCTCAGAGGTCGGCGGCGTCGGTGATCGAGTAGGCGTAGCCCTGCTCGGCGAGGAACCGCTGGCGGTGCTGGGCGAACTCCGCGTCCACGGTGTCGCGGGTGACGATCGTGTAGAACCGCGCCGAGCGCCCGTCGGTCTTGGGCCGCAGCAGCCGGCCGAGCCGCTGCGCCTCCTCCTGGCGTGAACCGAACGAGCCGGACACCTGCACGGCGACCGACGCCGACGGCAGGTCGACCGAGAAGTTGGCCACCTTGGAGACGACGAGGAGCTTCTCCTTGCCCTCCCGGAACGCCTGGAAGAGCCGCTCCCGCTCCTTGACCGGCGTCTCGCCCTTGATCACGGGGGCGCGCAGCGCCTCGCCGATCTCGTCGAGCTGGTCGAGGTACTGCCCGATCACCAGCGTGGGCTCGCCCTCGTGCCGGGCGACGATCTGCTCCACCAGCCGGGTCTTCGACGCCGTGCAGGACGCCAGCCGGTAGCGCTCCTCGGGCTCGGCGGTGGCGTAGGCGAGCCGCTCACCTTCCGGCAGGGTGACCCGGACCTCCACACAGTCGGCGGGGGCGATCCACCCCTGGGACTCGATGTCCTTCCACGGCGCGTCGTAGCGCTTCGGCCCGATCAGCGAGAACACGTCGCCCTCACGGCCGTCCTCACGGATCAGCGTCGCGGTCAGGCCGATCCGGCGGCGGGCCTGGAGGTCGGCGGTCATCCGGAAGATCGGGGCGGGCAGCAGGTGCACCTCGTCGTACACGATCAGTCCCCAGTCGCGGGCGTCGAGCAGCTCGAGGTGGGCGTAGACGCCCTTCCGACGCGTGGTCATCACCTGGTAGGTCGCGATGGTGACCGCGCGGACCTCCTTCTTCGCACCGGAGTACTCGCCGATCTCCTCGTCGGTCAGCGACGTGCGCTTGAGCAGCTCCTCGCGCCACTGCCGCGCCGAGACCGTGTTGGTGACGAGGATGAGCGTGGTCGCCTTGGCGGTGGCCATGGCGGCGGCGCCGACGATCGTCTTGCCGGCGCCGCAGGGGAGGACGACGACCCCGGACCCTCCGTGCCAGAAGGACTCGACCGCCTCCTTCTGGTAGGGACGCAGGTGCCACCCGTCCTCGGCCAGCGCGATCTCGTGCGCCTCCCCGTCGACGTAGCCGGCGAAGTCCTCGGCCGGCCAGCCGAGCTTGAGCAGGGCCTGCTTGAGGTTGCCGCGCTCGGAGGGGTGGACGAAGACGGTGAGCTCGTCGACGCGGGCGCCGAGCATGCCCTGCACCTTCTTGGCGCGGAGCACCTCCTCGAACACCGGGCGATCGGTGCCGGCGAGCACCAGGCCGTGGCTGGGGTGCTTCTCGAGCCGGAGCCGGCCGTAGCGGTCCATCGTCTCGGCGATGTCGACCAGCAGCGCGTGCGGGACCGCGTAGCGGGAGTACGTGAGCAGGGTGTCGACCACCTGCTCGGCGTCGTGGCCGGCCGCGCGCGCGTTCCAGAGCCCCAGCGGGGTGAGCCGGTAGGTGTGGATGTGCTCGGGGGAGCGCTCGAGCTCGGCGAACGGCGCGATCGCCTTGCGGCACTCCACGGCGAGCTGGTGGTCGACCTCGAGGAGAAGGGTCTTGTCCGACTGGACGATGAGCGGGCCGTCGTGCACCTGCCGAGTCTACGGAGCCGCTGGTGACCAGTCGTGCGGCGGCCGTGCGGGAGCCCGGCATGGCCCGAACGGGGGGTGGGCGCCGGCTGTTCGGGCAGTGACGGGAGGGTATAGGGACCAACGTCCCGAAACGGCCATACGAAGGTCCTATCGGTTGCCTACGGTTCTCGAACGGGCCGGCCGCGTGGCCGCCTGTGGCCCGGGCGGGGCGTGAGCCCCCCTCTGGCTCTTCAATCGTTGGGAGGCGATGAGTCACATGCGCAGCGTCATGCGTTCCGAGCACACGAGCTCCACCCCGTTCCACCGCCCGCGCCGACGGCTGGCGGCCGCCGGCGCCCTCGCCGTCGGCGCGGCGATGAGCGTCGCCCCGCTCGTCGTCACAGGCGCACCGGCCTCGGCCGACGTCCCCACGACGTCGACCCCGGTCGTCCCCGACTCCAACTGGGACAACCCGGCCTGGGCCGCGGAGTGGATGACCGGCAAGAACACCTACACCCAGGAGTCCGCGGTCGACGTCGCCGAGAAGTACGACGTCGTGGCCGCCATGCCACGCGCCTTCCCGGCGCACGTGGACGCGATGCACGCCGCGAACCCGGACCTCGTCCTGCTCACCTACACCTTGGGGCCCTTCGCCAACACGAAGACGAACTACCCCGAGAGCGTGTACGCCCACGACGCCTCCGGCCAGCGGGTGATTGCGCGCACGTTCAAGACCCAGCTGGTGAACATGCACCTGGACTCGTGGAAGGAGGAGCAGCTGCGGCTCTGCAACGAAGGCGTCGGGACGTCCGGCTACGACGGCTGCTTCATCGACTCGATGGGCAACGCGGTGCTCAACGACAGCTACGTGACCAGCCAGCCGATCGACCCGCGCACCGGCGCCCCCTACACGAAGGTCCAGTGGATGCAGGACGCGCGGGATGTGGCCCAGTACGTCCGCAACCGTGTCGACTACCCGGTCGTGACCAACGGCCTCGGGTCCGGTCGCCGCTACTTCACCGACCACACCGAACACCTGGTCCACGGCTCCGACCTGTCCATGGCCGAGGCGTGGCTCCGGCTGCCGCACGCCTCTGGCGACGCCTGGCCGTCCACGTCGGTCTGGAAGCAGAGCGTCGACATGATCGTCGACTCCGAGGCCAAGGGGTCAGGCACCCTCACCGTCACGAAGATGTGGACCGAGGGCGGGACCCCCGAGGCGGTCGCCCAGCAGTGGTACGACTACACGCTCGCGACCTTCCTTCTCGGCACGCAGGGCCGGTCGGCGATGTTCTTCATGAACGACGGCTGCACCCCGTTCGTGTGCGGCTCCGGCGCCAGTCATCTGTCGACGCAGCCGGCGCCCGATCTGGCGCTGGGCGCTGCCAACGCCGGCTACACCGTCGTCGGCAAGAACCTCTACACCCGCAGCTTCACCAACGGGCTCGTCGCCGTGAACCCCACCGGAGCGGCGCTGCCCCTCACCCTCCCGGCCGGGGTCGCCTACACCGACCAGCACGGCCGTCCGGTCACCGGCTCGGTCACCGTGCGCGACCACGGCGGTCTCGTGCTGACGCAGGTCTCCGACACGCCCGCGGCTGAGGCGCCGGTCGTCCCGGAGCGCCGGGACGCCGGTCGTCCCGGAGACGCCGGTGATCCCGGAGGAGCCGGTGACCCCCGTGGCACCTCCTGCCTCGGAGACCCCGGTTCCCGCTGAGTACTCCTGCAACGGCAAGGCGGCCACCATCGTCGGGACCAAGCAGGGAGAGGTGATCCGAGGCACCTCGGGCGACGACGTGATCGTCGCTCTCGACGGCAACGACACCGTCTACGGCGGCGGCGGTCACGACACCATCTGCGCCGGCGCCGGCGCCGACAAGGTGTTCGGCGAGGCGGGCAACGACTACCTCCTCGGCGGAACCTTCGACGACACGCTGTCCGGTGGCGACGGGAACGACAACATCCAGGGCGCTGCCGGCGACGACACGCTCAACGGAGGTGCCGGCGACGACCTCCTCGCCGGCGGCGACGGCTTCGACACCGGCGCCGGCGGGGCCGGCAAGAACACCTTCCGGCAGGTGGAGCGGCTGATCTGAGGCTAGTGCCCGGTGGGTGAGCCCTGGTCGTAGGCGATCAGGGCCACCCCGACGGACATCAGCGACAGCGGGTCGTCGAGGTCGACGCCGAGGAGCCGCTCGATCTGCGCGAGCTTCTTGTAGACCGCGGGGCGGCTGCGGTGCGAGCTCTCCGCCAGCCGGGTCTTGTTGCCGCCGGCCGCGACGTGCTGCCGGAGCAGGTCGAGCAGCCCGCTGCCGGTCCTGGCCTCGTGCTCGAGCAGCGGCGCCAGCTCGCCCTCCACGAACGCCTGGACCCGGGGGTCCTCGTGGATCAGCGCGAGAAGTCCGTGCAGCCGCACGTCGGAGCTGCGGTGGTAGCGCCGCTCGTCGGCGTCCGGCATCGCGGCAGCGACCTCGGCGACGTGCGCGGCGAGGCGCAGTCCGTGGCCGGCGTCGAGCACCGAGGAGGCGACCGGGCCGACGCCGAGCACCGCGTCGCCGGCCACCGCGTCGGCGAGGGCCTCCAGGACGGTTCGGTCCTCGTCATCGCGCCGCGACCCGGGAGGTACGGCGAGCAGCAGCCCGACCTGGGAGCCCGGACGGCCCCCGGTCCTGGGCAGGGTGCCGACCAGCCCGGAGAGGCCGGCGGTCCCCAGCGCGCGAGAGAGCCGCTCCACGAGCTGGCGGGACCGGTCGTGCTCGGCGACCGGGTCGGCGTCGGGGCGTCCCGGCGGACCCGGCCGGGACGGCGACCACGCCGACGTACCGGGGGGCGGGCAGGAGCCCCAGCGACTCGGCCCGGGCGGTGGCGGTGCGGCCGTCCCGGATCCGTCCGCCGGCGAGGTCGGTGAGGAGGCCGCCCTGGGCCTGGAGCTCGAGGCCGAGCCGGTCCCGCTCGACCATCCGCCCGAGCTCGAGCGCCTGTGCCGCCCGCTCGAGGATCATCGCGAGCCGTGCCTGGGCGCTCTGCGGGTCGGGCACGACGAGCCGCCCCCAGCGCCGACCGTGGGTGCCGACCGTGGCGGTCATCCACCCCTCCGGCCCGGTCACCCCGGTCGTCCCGGCCTCCGCGACGGCCCGGGAGCGGCGCTCCCAGTCGGTGAGCAGGCTGGGCGCGGGGCGGCCCAGGGCGGTGTAGGCGACGACGTGCCGGCCGACGTCCTCGAGCACGACCGACGAGCCGCAGAGCGAGGCCGTGGTCGCGACGATGGTGGCGGCGTCGGCGCCCTCCAGGCTGAGCCGGGTGAACGTCTCGTGGACCTCGCGGGCCAGCTCCACCTGCTCGAGCTGCTCGGCGACGATCCCGCGGTGGACCTCCTCGGTGACCTCGACGAACCGCACCCGCTGGTGCAGGACGACCACGGGGAAGGAGCGCTGGGCCGCCGCGCGGACCGCCTCCTGGGGCACGGCCGGGAACCGGTCGCCGAGCTCGACGACGAGGGCAGCGGCACCGGCCCGCGCGAGCTCCTCCACGTAGGCCGCGGCCTCGTCGGGCGCCCCCCGCATCGCGAGGCCGGTGGAGAGGATCAGCTCGCCACCGCGAAGCAGCCCCGCGATCTCGCGCACCTCCCCGACGTGGACCCAACGCACCGGGGCGTCGAGCCGGTCCTGGCCGGTGAGCACCTCGGGGGCACCCCGGCGCAGGGCGTCCGAGGCAAGCACGGTGCGGAGGGTCGGCTGCACGCCTCAAGCGTGACACATCGTCACGAGTTCGCCGTTACCAGTGACGAAGTGCCACTGTCGGCCGGCGGGTGCCGGCGACCAGGATGAGCCTCATGACCACTCTCATCTCGCACTGGGCCGACGGCGCCCGCTTCGACGGCTCCTCGACCCGCTCCGCGGACGTCACCAACCCCGCCACCGGCGAGGTCACCGGACAGGTGGCCCTGGCCGGCCAGGACGACGCCGAGCGCGTCATCGGCTCCGCCCGCGCTGCGTCCCGGGCCTGGGCGGCCACCTCGATCGCCGCCCGGACGCAGGTCGTCTTCCGGTTCCGGGAGCTGCTCAACGAGCGCAAGGGGGAGCTCGCCGCCCTCATCACCGCTGAGCACGGGAAGGTGCTCTCCGACGCCCTCGGCGAGGTCTCCCGCGGCCAGGAGGTCGTGGAGTTCGCCTGCGGCATCCCGCACCTGCTCAAGGGCGGCTACTCGGAGGGCGTCTCGACCGGCGTCGACGTCCACTCCAAGCGCCAGCCGCTCGGCGTCGTCGGCATCATCAGCCCGTTCAACTTCCCGGCGATGGTCCCGATGTGGTTCTTCCCGGTCGCGATCGCGGCCGGCAACACCGTCGTGCTCAAGCCCAGCGAGAAGGACCCCTCCGCCTCGATCTGGATGGCGGAGCTGTGGAAGGAGGCCGGGCTCCCCGACGGCGTCTTCAACGTGCTCCAGGGCGACAAGGAGGCGGTCGACGCCCTCATCGACCACCCCGACGTCAAGGCGATCAGCTTCGTCGGGTCCACCCCGATCGCCCGCTACGTCTACGAGCGGTCGAGCAGCAACGGCAAGCGCGTGCAGGCGCTGGGCGGCGCGAAGAACCACATGGTGGTCCTCCCCGACGCCGACCTCGACCTGGCCGCCGACCAGGCGGTGAACGCCGGGTTCGGCTCCGCCGGCGAGCGGTGCATGGCGATCTCCGTGCTCGTCGCCGTCGGCCCGATCGCCGACGACCTCGTCGCGAAGATCGCCGACCGGACCCGGTCGCTGCGCACCGGTGACGGCACCCGCGGCTGCGACATGGGTCCGCTGGTCACGCGCGCCCACCGCGACAAGGTCGCGTCGTACGTCGAGGCGGGCGAGTCGGCCGGCGCCAAGGTCGTCGTCGACGGGCGGGAGTCCGGCTTCGACGGTGCGCAGGACGGGTTCTGGCTCGGTCCCACGCTGCTCGACAACGTCACCAGCGACATGTCGGTCTACACCGACGAGATCTTCGGGCCGGTGCTCAGCGTGGTCCGGGCGTCGACGTACGACGAGGCCGTCGAGCTGGTCAACGACAACCCCTACGGCAACGGTGTCGCGCTGTTCACCAGCAGCGGCGGCGCGGCGCGGAAGTTCGAGCTCGAGGTCGAGGTCGGGATGATCGGCATCAACGTGCCGATCCCGGTGCCGATGGCCTACTACTCGTTCGGCGGCTGGAAGAGCTCGCTCTTCGGTGACAGCCACGCGCACGGCACCGAGGGTGTGAACTTCTACACCCGGGGCAAGGTCGTCACCTCCCGGTGGAACGACCCGGCCGTCAAGCCCAGCGGCGGGCTCGAGCTCGCCTTCCCGCAGAACAAGTGACGCCAGGACCAGCGAGAGGTACGACGATGACGGACCGGACCTACGAGCTCGACCGCAAGCACGTCTTCCACTCGTGGTCGGCGCAGGCGACCCTCGACCCGATGGTGGTCACCAAGGCCGAGGGCGCCTACCTCTGGGACGACCAGGGCAACCGGCTCCTGGACTTCTCCTCGCAGCTGGTGTTCACCAACATCGGGCACCAGCACCCGACGGTCGTCCGGGCGATCCAGGAGCAGGCGGCCAAGCTCTGCACGATCGCGCCGCAGCACGCCAACGACGCCCGCTCCGAGGCGGCCCGGCTGGTCGCGGAGCTCGCTCCCGCGGGGCTGGAGCACGTGTTCTTCACCAACGGCGGCGCCGAGGCGATCGAGCACGCGGTCCGGATGGCGCGGCTGCACACCGGGCGGATCAAGGTGCTCTCGGCGTACCGGAGCTACCACGGTGGCACCAACACCGCGGTCAACCTCACCGGTGACCCCCGCCGCTGGCCCTCCGACTACGGCTCGTCCGGGACCGTGAAGTTCTTCGGCCCGTTCCTCTACCGCTCGGAGTTCGACGCCACCACCGAGGAGGAGGAGTGCGAGCGGGCGCTGCGCCACCTCCGTCGTACGGTCGAGCTCGAGGGTCCCGGCACCGTCGCAGCAATTGTCCTGGAGACAATTCCTGGCACCGCTGGCATCATGCCGCCGCCCGCGGGCTACCTGGCCGGCGTCCGCGAGCTCTGCGACGAGCACGGGATCGTCATGGTGCTCGACGAGGTGATGGCCGGCTTCGGCCGCGCCGGCACGTGGCTCGCGCTCGACCACTACGGGGTCACCCCGGACCTCATCACCTTCGCCAAGGGCGTGACGTCGGGCTACGTGCCGCTCGGCGGGGTCATCGTCTCCGAGCGCATCTACGACACCTTCGCGCAGCGGGTCTACCCGGGCGGGCTGACCTACTCGGGACACCCGCTCGCCTGCGCTGCCGCGGTCGCGACGATCGGGGCGATGCGCGAGGAGGGGATGGTCGCGCATGCTGCCGACCCTCGGCGCCGACGTGATCGGGCCCGAGCTGGCCGCGATCGCGGAGCGGCACCCGTGCGTCGGCGACGTCCGCGGCACGGGAGTGTTCTGGGCGGTCGAGCTGGTCCGGGACCGCGCGACGAAGGAGCCGCTCGCGCCGTACGGCGGCAGCAGCCCGGCGATGAACGAGGTGATCGCGGCGTGCAAGAAGGGCGGGATGCTCCCGTTCGCCAACTTCAACCGCATCCACGTCGTCCCGCCGTGCAACACGACTCCGGACGAGGCCCGGGAGGGGCTCGCGATCCTCGACGCCGCGCTGTCGGTCGGGGACGCCCATGCCATCGGGTGAGTCGACGGTCTTCGAGAGGCAGGCGCCCGCTCCGGCGGTCGTCGACGCGGCGCTGACCGGGTCGCGGGACGCCTGCTTCTGGATCGACGACGTCGGGTCGCCTGCTCGGCACCCGGCGCTGGCGCGACCCGTGGAGGCCGACCTCTGCGTCGTCGGCGGCGGCTACACCGGACTGTGGACCGCGCTCCGCGCCAAGGAGCGCGACCCGGGCAGGCGGGTCGTCCTGCTGGAGGCGCAGCGGCTCGGCTGGGCCGCCTCGGGCCGCAACGGCGGCTTCTGCGCGGCCTCGCTCACCCACGGCGAGGAGAACGGCCGCACCCGGTGGCCGGCGGAGTACCCCATCCTCGAGCGGCTCGGCACCGAGAACCTGGACGGCATCGAGACGACCGTCCGGGACTACGCGATGGACGTGGACTTCGAACGCACCGGCGAGCTGAGCGTCGCCGTGGAGCCGCACCAGGTCGAGTGGCTCCGGTCGGCGGCCGCCGAGGGAGGCGGGCGGTTCCTCACCGCCGACGAGGTGCGGTCCGAGGTGGACAGCCCGACCTACCTGGCCGGGCTGGAGGGCACCGACACCGCGCTGCTGCACCCGGCGAAGATGGTGCACGAGCTCGCGCGGGTCGCCACCTCGCTCGGGGTCGAGATCTTCGAGGACAGCCACGTCACCGGGCTGTCGTCCGACGCCCGGGTCACCGTCCGCACGGAGGCGGGCTCGGTGCGGGCCGACCGCGTCGCGCTGGGCACCAACGTGTTCCCGTCGCTGCTGCGCCGGTTCCGCGCGCACACGGTGCCGGTCTACGACTACGCCGTCGTGACCGAGCCGCTGACCGCTGCGCAGCGGGCATCGGTCGGGTGGGCGAACCGGCAGGGGATGGACGACGCGGCCAACCAGTTCCACTACTACCGGCTCACCCCGGACGACCGGATCCTGTTCGGCGGCTACGACGCGGTGTACCGGTTCGGCAAGCGGGTCCGGGCGTCGTACGAGCAGCGGCCGTCGACATACCGGCTGCTGACCTCCCACCTGCTCACGACGTTCCCGCAGCTCGAGGGGATCCGGGTGTCGCACCGGTGGGCGGGGCCGATCGACACCTCCACCCGGTTCTGTGCGTTCTTCGGGACCGGTCACGGCGGCCGGGTCGCGCACGCGGCCGGCTTCACCGGGCTCGGCGTCGGCGCGACCCGGTTCGCCGCCGACGTGCTGCTCGACCTGCTCGACGGTGCGGACACCGAGCGGACCCGGCTCGAGATGGTGCGCAGGCGCCCGCTGCCGTTCCCGCCGGAGCCGCTGGCGTCGGTGGGGATCCAGGCGACCCGGTGGTCCTGGACCGGGCCGACCACCGGCGCGGCCGGCGCAACGCCTGGCTGCGGACCCTGGACCGGCTCGGCCTCGGCTTCGACTCCTGACCCACCGTCGAGCCGTCGACGGTGCCGGGTCGAGCCGTCAACGGTGCCGGGTCGAGCCGTCGCTCGTGCCGGGTCTCAGTACTGCGGGCGCTGGATCGCGACCGTGATGGCGCGGGCCAGGTCGAGGTCGCGCTGGCTCAGCCCGCCGACGTCGTGCGACCAGGTCGTCACCCGCACCTCGTCGGGATAGCGCACGTCGATCTCGGCGTGGTGACCCTCCTCGTCGCAGACGCGCGCGACGACCGCGGCGACCTCACCGGCGGCCGTGAACGAGCCGCAGGTGTACGTCGTGGTCGCCTTGCTCAGTCGGACCTGCCACTGGTCGAGCCCGCGGGCCTCGAACCTGGCAGCCCATTCCTCGTCACCGGCCATCTCAGTTTCCCCTGTCCTGCCACGTGCAGACGCACGCCTCGTTTCCTTCTGCGTCCGCGAGCACCCAGAAGGCTCGCGCCGCAGCATCACTGACCAGCGTGCCACCGGCGGCGATGGTGTCCTTCACCCGCTGCTCCGCGACGTCGTGCGGGACCACGACGTCGAGGTGGATGCGGTTGCGTCCGGCTCGCGGCTCGTCCAGCTGCTGGAACCACAGCGCAGGTCCCATCCCCTCGGGGTCGATCAGCGCCGTGACCTGCTCTCCCTCCGCGGTGTGCTCGGGGACGTAGCCGAGCACCGTCTGCCAGAACGGGCGCACGGCCTCGATGTCCAGGGCGTCGACCGCGACCTCGAGCGCGACGCTGTCCCGTGGGGCGGCTTGGTAGCCCCGCTCGGCGGCAAGTGCGCTCACGGACCGCGCCAGCTCGACGTCCCGGTCGGTGATCCCGTCGAGATAGTGGGTCGTCGACGTCACGTGGACCAGGTCGGGGTAGCGCAGGTCGACCGCGACGTGGTGGTCCCGCTCGTCACAGAGAGCAGCGAGGTCGGCGACGAACCGGCCGGCCTCGGCGTACGACCCGCAGCCGAAGTTCGCCTCGATCGCGGTGCGCAGCACGCGCCAGTCCTCGAGCCCCAGCGAGGTGAAGTCGGCGGCGGTCACGCGGTTGGTCATGAGGAGACGGTACGACGCCGCGCGTCCCAGCACGAGTGACGGCTCGACGTCCGGCCACCGGTTGACGGCTCGACCCGGCACCGTTGACGGCTCGACCCGGCACGGTTGACGGCTCGACATCAGAGGGGGCGGACGGAGCTGATCCGGTGCACGGCGTAGGACCTCAGCTCCTCCGACCGGTGGTCGAAGGCCACCAGCCGGCCGCCGTCGAGCCGCTTGGGGTCCACCACCCGGTCATGGGTCGAGCCGTCGTTGTCGACGTACCCGATCCACACCGTCGCCCCGGACTCCGCCGACTCCCTCAGCAGCGCCAGCGCCGAGGCCGGCGACTGCCGGGGCTGGGCCGGCGCACCGGCCGGCCTCACCGCGGCGGCCCGGTCGCCGGCCCGGATCGCGGTGACCGTCGCCGCCGTGCGGGCGGTGAGCCGCGCGGACGCCTCGCCCGAGGACGCGCCACGGTGGGACCGCGGCGTCGGAGCCCGGTGGGCGTCCTTGCGGGCGACCCGGACGACGCCGTCCGGGCCCTCGACCACCGGCGCCACGCCGAGCTCGCGGAGCCGGGGGAGCAGCACGTCGGCGGGGGTGTCGGTGACCACCACCGTCGGCGCGATCCGCCGCAGCCGGAGGCCGGCCGCCGCGGGGTCGTGCACGAGCGCCGCGAGCGCCGCCTCGTCGTCGCTGCGCAGGAACGCCGAGACCGCCCCGACCCGGACCGTCCCGAAGGTGCGGGCGACGTCGTCGACGAGGAAGCGGAGCGGCTGCGGCATCTCGGTCCGGGCCGCCCGGGTGATCGTCTCCAGCACCTCCGCAGACGACCAGCCGACGTCGAACGCGTGCCGGACCGACGCCTCGGTGAACCGGTAGACGGTGGCCCCACCACGGGACTCCACGTGCGCGACGGTGGCCAGGTCGCGGGCGAGCGACTCCTCGAGGGGGCCCGGTGCCACCGCGGTGAGGTCGGCCTGGAGCAGCACGTGGTCGACCGGCTGGGGAAGCAGCGGGGCGACCGCCTCCGCGGCAGCCGGGGCCCCGTCCGCGAGCAGGGCCCGTCCGGGTGTGGACACGCCGCCGAGCCCCAGCACGCCGACGACCGCCGCCTCCTCGACCGCCCACGCCCACGGCCTCGGCGCGCGAGGCCGGCCGACGCGGCCGGAGCCAGTGCATCCGGGCGACCAGCGAGGGCACGCCGGCGCCCGCCGCCAGGACGCACCCGTCGTCGAGCGAGGCGATCTCGGTCAGTGCGGTGCGGCGGGCGTCGGGCAGCCAGCTGCGCTCGAGGTCGGGCGAGAGCGCGTTGACGCCCTTGCCCTGGAGCCGGCCGCCGACCAGCCCGGTGAGCCGCTCGGCGTGGAGCCACGCCGCCGCGAGCCGCGCCCACCGCCGGGCCAGCGGCAGCCCCCGCCACGCGTCGAACGCGTCGGTGGGCAGCCACGCCGCGTCGAGCTCGGCGGTCTCGCCCTGCGCGAGGAGCCCGGCGGCGGAGGCCAGCTCGACGTGCAGTGCCGCCGTGCGTTCGTCGGTGTGCAGCAGCCCGGCGGTCGCCTTGAGGTCGCGCACCGAGAGGCCCCCCTGGCGCAGCGCGGCGGGAGGCTCGGCGCCCCAGTGGTCCAGCAGGAGCTCGGTCCGGTGCACCAGCTCGTACGCCGCCCCGGCCGCCGCGCGGTCCACCAGCCGCTGGGCCCGCTCGGTGGTCGCCAGCGGCGGTGGCTCGTCGACGGGCTCACGGGTCGTCCGCCCGCCGCGGAGGGCGACCCCGACCTCACGGGGTACGACGAGGTGGCGCCGGTCCCGCGGCAGCAGCAGCCCCCGGGCGACGAGCTGCTCGACCGGCGTGCTCGCCGTGGCCACGGTGACCGGTCTCGTGGCCTGGTCGGAGGCGCCGTCGGAACCGGTCCGCTCGAGGTGGTCGAGCATCGTGCGCGCCGGCTGGTCGCAGCCGGCCACCAGCGCGGTGACGCACGCAGGGTCGGTGAGCAGCACGGCCACCCGCACGACGTCCTCGGCCCGGTCCCCGGACGGACGTCCGCCGAGGTCGGCCAGGAGCGCCGCCACCCGCTCCGGTCCGGTCCCGGTCAGCAGCTGCTCGACCGGCGGACCCAGGTGGCTGACCCCGGACCCGAGGCATTCGGCCACCGCGCTGACCGTGCGGACCTCGTCGTCCGCGCCCCAGACGAGGGCCAGCGCACGCAGGCTGGTCGAGGGCCGAGAGGACGGGAGCGACGGTCGCCGTTCACCGCGTCCGCGACAGCGTCCGGCGTCGCACGGCCACCGAGCACCACGACCGCGTCGAGGACGACCAGCTCGAGCCGGGTCAGCCCGTCGAGGGCCCGCAGCACGGAGGCGCGCGTGCTGGCGCGCGAGGCGAGCTGGGAGGAGTCCTGGGGCGCGGGCGAGGCGAGGTCGGGCCGCATCCGGAGCAGCGAGCCGAGCCGCTCGTCCGGCCAGCTGCGGAGCTGGTCGGCCAGCGTGCGGGGCAGGGCGGCGGAGGGCATCCGCACCACGATACCGACGCCGGGCGACGCCGACCCGGACCCGTAGCCTGGGCCGGTGACCCCCGCCCCGCCCGTCGTCGGCTTCGACCTCGACATGACCCTGATCGACACCCGTCCCGGGTTCGCCGCCTGCCTGACCGCCCTCGGCGAGGAGGCCGGGGTCCGGTTCGACGTCGCCACGCTGGTCGAGCGGCTCGGTCCTCCGCTGGACATGATGCTGGCGCCGTACTTCCCCGACGACGACGAGGCAGCGGCGGCGCCGAGCGCGTCACCCGGCTCGTCGACCGGTTCCGGGAGCTCTACCCGGCGATCGCGGTGCCCCCGACGCTCGCGTTCGCCGGGGCCCACGAGGCGCTGGCCGCGGTCCGGTCGCACCGGGGCCGGACGATCCTGATCACCGGCAAGCACGAGCCCAACGCCCTGCTCCACGTCGACGCGCTCGGCCTCGACGTCGACGAGGTCGTCGGCGGTGTGTGGGGCCCGGGGAAGGGGCCGGTCCTGGCCGACCACGGCGCCACCGTCTACGTCGGTGACCACGTCCATGACGTCGAGGGGGCGCTGGCGGCCGGGATCACCAGCGTCTCGGTGCTCACCGGCGGCTGCACCGAGGCGGAGCTGGTCGGTGCCGGGACCCATGCGGTGCTGCCCGACCTGACGGCGTTCCCGGCCTGGCTCGAGGAGCACCTGCTCACCACCCGGCTGGCCGCCCTCGAGGAGCGGCTCCGGGGGCTCGGGTCGGTGCTGGTCGCCTTCAGCGGCGGTGCGGACAGCGCCTTCCTGCTCGCCGCCGCGGTGCGGACCCTGGGCGCCGACCGGGTGGCGGCGGCGACGGCGTACTCCGGCTCGCTCCCCGAGGGGGAGCGCGGCCCGGCGGCGAGGTTCGCGCGGGAGCTCGGGGTGCGGCTGCTCACCCCCGAGACCCACGAGATGGAGCGGGAGGGCTACCGGCGCAACGACGGCGACCGCTGCTACCACTGCAAGGCGGAGCTGCTCGACGTCCTCGGCCCGCTGGCCGCCGAGCACGGGCTGGACCACGTGGTGACCGGCACCAACGCCGACGACGTGGTCGCCGGCTTCCGCCCCGGGATCCGGGCCGCCGCCGAACGGTCCGCGAGGACGCCGCTCGCCGACGCCGGGATCACCAAGGCGCAGGTGCGCGCCGCCTCCCGCGCCTGGGACCTGCCCACCTGGGACAAGCCGGCGGCCGCCTGCCTCAGCTCGCGGATCGCCTACGGGCTCGAGGTCACTCCGGCCGGGCTGGCCCGGGTCGAGCGCGCCGAGGAGGCGGTACGACGGACGCTGGCCGGCCTGGGGCACCCGTCGAGGGACCTGCGCGTGCGCGACCTCGGTGGTGAGGGCTCGGTCGAGCTCGACCGGGAGGTCGTCGCGCTCCTGGCCGGACGGCCGGAGGACCAGGTGGCCGTCTGCCAGGCCGTCGTGGACGCGGGGTTCCGCTCCGCGCACGTCGACCCGCGCGGGTTCCGGTCGGGGTCGATGAACGAGCGGCTGCCGCAGCCGGAGCTGTTCCGCTGAACCCGTTGGCGGGGGCCGACATCGCCCCCGTAGGCTGGCGCGGTCAGCACCAGGCGGCCTGACGGCCCCGACAACACGAGGAGCACCGGTGCCAACGGGCAAGGTGAAGTGGTACGACGTCGAGAAGGGCTTCGGCTTCCTCTCCACGGACGAGGGCGGCGACGTCTTCGTCCGCGCCTCCGCGCTGCCGGAGGGCGTCCCGAGCCTCAAGGCCGGCACGCGCGTGGAGTTCGGGATCGCCCAGGGTCGCAAGGGCGACCAGGCCCTGCAGGTGCGGGTCCTCGACGCCCCGGCGTCGGTCTCCAAGGCGATGCGCAAGAAGCCCGCCGACATGGTCAACATCATCGAGGACCTCTACCGGCTGCTGGAGAGCATCGAGACGGGCTACCGCAACGGTCGGCACCCCGACCCGAAGGCGGTCAAGCCGACCGCGATGCTGCTCCGGGCGCTCGCCGACGAGCTCGAGCGCTGAGGCTCACCCCCGGCGTCAGCGGGGCTGCCGCGCCTCTGCGCTGACCCGGGCGCGCACGTCGGAGACCACCCAGACGGTGATCACGATGAGCAGCGCAGCCGCGACCCCGAGTCCGAGCTGGGGGATGAGCGGCAAGGTGATGCCGAGGAAGCCGCCGACGACCCACGAGAGCTGGAGCAGCGTCTCGGAGCGGGCGAACGCGCTCGACCTGGTCCGCACCGGGACCTCCTGCTGGATCAGCGAGTCGAGCGACAGCTTCCCGAGCGCCTGGCTGACGCCCGCGGTCAGCGCCAGCAGGATCACCGTGGGCAGGCTGTAGAGGAGCGCTGCCACGAGCGCGGCCGCCGTGTCGGCCACGAGCACCAGCACCACGACCACCGCCGGCCGGACGTTGCGGAGCACCGAGCCGAGCCCGATGCCGATCGAGTTCCCGAGGCCGGCCGCGCCCACGACCAGACCGATCAGCAGCTCGGGCCGGTCCTCCCAGCCGGGGAACGGCACGTCGCGCAGCAGGAACGCCATGAAGAGCGTGAGGAAGCCGGACAGCAGCCGGAGCCCGCCGTTGCACCGCAGCCCGCGGACGACGAGCGCCGGCACCCGGGCCCGGGTGGTCCCGCTCAGCATGGCGGTCTCCTCGCCGGCTGGGTCGTCGACCTTGTCCGGGAGCATGATCGCCAGGACCGTGCCGCCGACGAAGACCAGGAACGCGTAGCGCAGCGACCAGTCCGCGCCGAGCGAGCCCGGAGGCCGCGACCGCGATGGGCGCGGAGACCGAGGCCCCGACGATGCCGGCCAGCGAGATGCGGGAGTTCGCCTTGACCAGTCCGAGGGCCGGGGGGACGACACGCGGCACGGCCGCCGCACGGGTCACGCCGTACGCCTTGGACGAGACCAGCACCCCCAGCGCCGCGGGGAACATCACCAGCGACTCGTCGACGACCTCGGTGGCCAGCACCCAGCAGAGGAACGCGCGCAGCGCCATCGTGGTGCCGATCGCCCAGCGACGGCCGTGGCTGAACCTGTCCAGCACCGGGCCGATCAACGGGGCGACGATCGCGAACGGGAGCATGGTCAGGCCGAGGAAGAGCGCGACCTGGCTCCGCGCCTCGGCGGTCGGCACCTGGAAGAACAGCGTGCCGGCGAGGCTGATCGCCACGGCGGCGTCACCGGCGGCGTTGAACGCGTGGAGCTCGATCAGGCGGGACAGCCCGCTGTCGCCGGCTCCCTCGGCGTGGCTGGCGCGTCGGGCCTGGCGCAGGACGTAGCTCGCCGCGCGCACGCTCCCGCCCCCGGTACGACGCAGCCCGCGCGCCGATGCGCCGGCCACGCGGCGCACCCGGCGCGGTCGCTCGGGCGCCTCCTCGGGGGGTTCCTGCGCCGGGTCCTGGTCCACGGGCCCATCTTGCCCGGGCGTTGACCGACCTCGATGCGACAGGGGGCGTGTCCGTTTGGGATGATCCTCCGGTGACCCGTGCCACGAAGCCGCCCAAGCTCGACGCCGTCGGAGCCGAGGCGGTCGACGCTGCCCGCGCCGCCCTCCTGGACCTGGTGGCGGAGGGCGACGTCGGCGACCACCTCGGCCACGAGGCGGAGGCGGCCAAGGTGGTCACCCACTACTTCGCCTGCACCCGGCTCGGCTACCGGGGGTGGCGCTGGTCGGTCACGCTCGCCCGCGCCTCGCGCCAGAAGGTCGTCACCGTCGACGAGGTGGTGCTGCTCCCCGGCACCGACGCCGTCCTCGCCCCCGAGTGGCTGCCCTACCGCGAGCGGATCCGCCCCGGCGACCTCGGCCCCGGCGACCTGCTGCCGCCCGAGGACGACGACGACCGGCTCGCCCCGGCGTACACCGCCGCGGACGAGGAGGTCGACCCCGACGAGGTCAAGGCGGTCGCCGACGAGCTCGGCCTCGGCCGTCCGCGGGTCCTCTCGGTCGAGGGGCGCGAGCTCGCCGCCGACCGGTGGTACGACGGCACGCACGGTCCGGAAGCGCCGATCGCCCAGTCCGCCCCGGCGGCCTGCGTGACCTGTGGGTTCTTCGTCAAGCTGAGCGGTCCCCTGGGACGGCTCTTCGGGGTCTGCGCGAACGCCTACGCCAACGACGACGGCAGGGTGGTCTCCCTCGACCACGGCTGCGGGGCGCACTCGGAGGCGCAGCTGACCAAGCGGCAGCTCCCGCCGCCGCTCCCCGAGCCGGCCCTCGACACCCTCCGCTGGGAGGACCTCGAGACCTTCTGAGAGGTCACTCCTCGGCTGCGGTGTGGCAGACCGCCTCCACGTTGTTGCCGTCGGGGTCCCGGACGAAGGCGCCGTAGTAGCCGGGGTGGTACTCGGGCCAGAGCCGCGGTGCGTGCAGCTCCTCAGCGCCGGACTCGAGAGCGGCGGCGTGGAACGCCTGGACGGCCTCGGTGGACGCCGCGGTGAAGGCGACATGGATCTCGCGGTTGGGTGTGTCGCCCTGCCAGGCGGCGATCCAGAACGTCGGCGCCTCGGTGCCGTAGCCGATCGCGACGTCGTAGTCCATGAGCCGGCGGTGGCCGAGCACCCCCAGCACCCGGTCGTAGAAGGCGGCGCTGGCGGCGAGGTCACGGCAGTTGATTCCCAGGTGGTCGAGCATGGCCCGACCCTAGGGCCCATTGGCGTCGTTGAGAACGGCCTAGGGGATGATGACGCCCATGCTTGTCGACCTGCACCTCGCCGGATCGCGCGCTGTGACCTGCGACGTCGTCGGGTTGCTCCACCGCTGACCACCCGACCGACCCGAGGAGCATCATGACCGATCAGGCGCCCGGTCTCGAGCACCGAACGATCGCTGTCCTGGGCGGGACCGGCCCGCAGGGCCGCGGACTGAGCCGCCGGTTCGCAGCCGGAGGGCTCCGGGTCGTCCTCGGCAGCCGCAGCGAGGACCGGGCGGTCGCCACCGCCGTACCGTGCGGAGGGCACCGCGAGCTCCTTGCCGGCCTCGCCTCGTCCCTCGCCGGCAAGGTCGTCGTCGACTGCGTGAACCCGCTCGGCTTCGACAAGCAGGGCGCCGATGCGCTGCCCGTCGAGGAAGGTTCCGCGACCGAGCAGGCCGCGGCGATGACCGCCAACCTGATCCGCATCAACCGGCGCCACAGGGCGCACTCGGGACTGAGAGTGACGGACATCTGATGGGCTCGATCTACCCGGCCTTCGCGGCACCCTCCGAGCGCGCGACCGAACTGCACGCGCGGCTGCGGACGTTCGTCCAGGAGCGGGTGATCCCGGCCGAGCCGGTCTACCAGCGCTACCGCGAGGAGCGGGGGCCGGCTGACCACAGCGTGCCGCCGGTCGTCGAGGAGCTGAAGGCGGCCGCCCGCGAGCAGGGGCTGTGGAACCTCTTCCTGCCGCACGAGTCGGGGCTGACCCAGCTCGAGTACGCCACCCTCGCCGAGCTCACCGGCTGGAGCCTGGAGCTGGCGCCGGAGGCGGTCAACTCGTCGGCGCCGGACACCGGCAACATGGAGCTGATCCACCTGCTGGGGACGCCCGAGCAGCGGTCGCGCTGGCTCGAGCCGCTGCTCGCCGGCGAGATCCGGTCGGCCTTCGCGATGACCGAGCCGGCCGTGGCGAGCAGCGACGCCACCAACATCGAGACGCGGATCGAGCGCGACGGCGACGAGTACGTCATCAACGGACGGAAGTGGTGGATCACCGGCGCCGCAGACCCGCGCTGCGCGCTGCTGGTCGTCATGGGCAAGACCGACCCGTCCGCTGCGGTCCACCGGCAGCAGTCGATGGTGCTGGTGCCGATGGACACCCCCGGCATCGAGGTCGTCCGGTCGCTGCCGGTCTTCGGGCAGCAGCACCAGCAGGGGCACTGCGAGATCGTCCTGCGCGACGTCCGGGTGCCGGTCGAGAACATCCTGGGGGAGGAGGGCGGCGGTTTCGCCGCCGCCCAGGCCCGCCTCGGGCCCGGCCGGATCCACCACGTGATGCGCGCGCTCGGAGCCGGGGAGCGGGCGCTGGCCCTCATGGTCGCCCGCACCAAGGAGCGGGTGGCGTTCGGGAAGCCGCTCGCCGAGCAGGGGGTGGTCCGGGACCGGATCGCGGAGTCCCGGATCGCTCTCGACCAGGCCCGGGGGCTCTGCCACCACGCCGCGCACGTGGTCGACACCGAGGGCAACAAGGCGGCCCGCCACCTCGTCGCCGAGGCGAAGGTGTCGGTGCCCCGCACGGTGCTCGAGGTGGTGGACCGGGCGATCCAGGTGCACGGCGGCGCCGGCGTCTCCGACGACACACCGCTGGCCGCCATGTGGGGATGGCACCGGGCGATGAGGATCTTCGACGGCCCCGACGACGTCCACCTGCTCACGCTGGCCCGCGCCGAGCTGGCCAAGGACCCCCTCATCCGCCTCTGAGCCGCTGCCGCCGTACTCTCGCGCCGCCCCGACGCGCTTCCCGACGAAAAGCGCCGATCCCAGGCGGAGACCGGAGCTTTTCGTCGGACAGTGCAGGGCACGAGGTGCCTGTGGAGAGCGTCCGACGTGATCGGCGCCGGAACGGCACTCTGGGGCGATGGCCGACCACCCGTTCGACCCCCGCTGCGCCGGGCCCGAGGGGCTCGTGAGACCGGTCCCGCTCGACCCCACCGGCCGCCACGGACCCACCCGCAACCAGGCCCGGTCGCGTCGCTGGGTGCGGGTCGGGCCGAACGCCTACGTCCCGAGCGGCACCGACCGGTCGTCGGTCGAGCAGCGGATCCTGGAGAAGAGCACCCAGCTCGGCCGCGACGGTGCAGTCACGGGCTGGGGCTCCCTTCGGCTGCACGGCGCGGCGTACTTCGACGGGCTGCTCGGTGACGGACGGACGCAGCTCCCCGTGCTGCTGGCGGTCGGGGGATCGTCCGGGCGCCGGACCCACGCGGGAACGGCGCTGGCCTACGAGCCACTACCCGACGCCGAGCGGTGCGTGCTCCACGGCATCGCGGCCACCACGGCCCTCCGGGCGCTGTTCGACGAGATGCGCCGGACCCGGGACTGGCGGGAGGCGGTCGTCGCGATGGACATGGCCGCTGCGGCCGAGCTGGTGTCGACCCGGCGGATGGAGCGCTACCTCACGGGGCACCGCTCCTGGAGGCGCTCGACCGTCGTCGAGCAGGCCCTGCCGTTCTGCAGCGAGTGGTCGCGCTCTCCGGCCGAAAGTCGCCTGCGTCTGGTCTGGGAGGTCGACGCTGGGCTTCCGCGGCCGCTGGTGAACCGCGACGTCTTCGACCGCAGCGGTCGCCGGATCTGCGTCGCGGACCTGTTCGACCCGGACGCCGGGCTCGTCGTGGAGTACGACGGGGCGGCGCACCGCACGGCGCTCCGGCACAGCCGGGACGTGGCCCGCGAGGAGCGGTGCCGTGCCGTGGGGCTGGAGTACTGCAAGGTCACGGGCATGGACATGCGGTCCGTCGAACGGGTCGTGGACCGGTTGGCCGCGACCCGGGGCAGGGCGCGGTTCGCCCCGGAGCCGGTACGGCGCTGGACCCTGGACGCCCCGCCCGGCTGGCACGTCCCCGAGTCGCTCGACGCGCGGCTCGACCGCCGGGAGTGGATCGCGGACCGGATGGAGGCCGAGCACGGCATCCGCCCCACCCGCTGGTGAGGTGTCAGACGGAAAGCTCCGCTCGCGCAGTCGCGGCGGAGCTTCTCGTCGGAGAGCGCTGAGCCGGTACGGCGGCGAGGGCCGCGGCCTCGTCGGCGAGCGACGAGCGGCCGAACCAGAACGGCATCTCGCGGCGGATCCGCGGAGGAGCAGCCACCGACACCGTCTCCTGCCGCAGGGCGTCGTGCCAGGAGCGGTCACCTCGCCAGATCCGGATGAGGGTGCCGAGGTCGGTGGAGACGGTCGCGGTGACGTCATGGCCGGGATCGACGTCGCAGACGTCCACCGTGCCGTCGGCCACGACGAACCACCACGATCGCGCTCTCGGCTCGACGTCGTCGAAGTGGAACTCCACGACGGTCCGTCCCGAGGGCCACCGCTCGACCGGCACGGTCCTGCTCATGTCCCACATGAGCAGGTGCGGGTCGAGGTCGTCCTCCCCGAGCTCGGACACCCAGCGCAACCCCCACAGCCCGATGCCCTGCACGACGTCGTACAGGTCGGCCCCGGCCTCGGTGAGCAGGTAGCGACCCTCCTCGCCGCGGCGCAGGAGACCCGCGCGCTCGAGGGAGCGGAGCCGCTTGCTCAGCAGCGCCGGCGACATCTTGGGGACGCCGCGGCGGATCTCGTTGAACCGGGTGCTTCCCTGCATGAGCTCGCGCAGCACCAGCATCGTCCAGCGCTCGTCAAGGATCTCCATCGCCTTGGCGACGGGGCAGAACTGTCCGTATCCCGCCATCTCCCGAGTCTCCCGCGCTCGCCGCGGGACCGGAACCACCCGTTCGGGGGATCGGTACAGATCCAGAACTACCGAACGTCCGCGGCAGGCTCGACTCTGGAACCACCGACGAACGAGAAGGAGCTCCACATGAGCACCACTGCTGTCCCCACCGACGACGCCGCACTCAAGGCGAAGCACCGCGCCCTGTGGGCGCTCGGCGACTACCCCTCCGTGGCGACCGAGGTGATCCCCACGCTCGGCGCGCTCCTCGTCGAGGAGGCCGGAATCGAAGCGGGTCAACGGGTCCTCGACGTCGCGGCCGGGGCCGGGAACGTCGCGATCCCGGCAGCGCTGGCCGGCGCCGACGTCGTCGCCTCCGATCTCACCCCGGAGCTGCTCGAGGCCGGCGAGCGTCATGCGGCCGCCCGCGGGGCCTCCCTGGCGTGGCTCACGGCGGACGTGGAGGACCTGCCCTTCGGCGACGGCGAGTTCGACGCCGTGCTCTCCTGCGTCGGCGTGATGTTCGCCCCGCACCACCAGGCTGCCGCCGACGAGCTGGTTCGGGTCGTCCGCCCAGGAGGCACGATCGGACTGGTGAACTGGACACCGCAGGGGTTCATCGGCCGGATGTTCGCCGCGATGAAGCCGTACGTCGCTCCGCCGCCGCCGGGCGCCAGCCCGCCGCCCCTGTGGGGTGACCCGTCGCATGTCGAGGGGCTCCTCGGTGACCGGGCCGAGGTGACCCGCGCGGAGCGCCGCACCCTGGAGATCGACCGGTTCGCCGACGGTGCGGAGTTCCTCGCGTTCTTCAAGGCGTCCTACGGCCCGACGATCGCCGCCTACAAGGGGCTCGCCGACAGCCCGGAGCGGGCGGCCGAGCTCGACCGGGAGCTGCTCGAGCTCGCCGCCGAGTTCACCTCGGAGTCCGGCCGGATGGCGTGGGAGTACCTCCTGCTCACAGCGACCCGACGCTGACCGCACCGACGACGGGCACGGGTAGGGGCTGCCGGACCGGCAAGTAGCCTCGACCCGTGCCCACGACCCCCGCCGAGACCGATGCCTGGTTCACGGCGCACACCCATCACTGGGACGACTGGACCGTCGAGGAGCTCGCTGCCGCGAAGTCGGGCTCGGGGCTGAGCGTGAGCCTGGTCGTGCCGGCCCGCAACGAGGCCGCCACCGTCGGGGCGATCGTCGGCCGCGTCCGCGAGGCGCTCGCCGGGAGCACCGCCCTGCTCGACGAGATCGTCGTCATCGACTCGGACTCGACCGACGACACCTTCGCGGTCGCCACGCAGGCGGGCGCCGTGGTCCATCGCTCCGCGGAGATCCGCCCCGACCTCGGCACCCTGCCCGGCAAGGGCGAGGCCCTGTGGAAGTCGCTGTTCGTCACCCGCGGCGACGTGCTGGTCTTCATGGACGCGGACCTGCTCGACTGGGACCCGCACTTCGTCCCCGGCCTGCTCGGACCGCTGGTCACCGACCCCACCGTCTCGCTGGTCAAGGGGTTCTACGAGCGGCCGTTCGCCGAGGGCGACGCAAGCGTGGCCTACGAAGGGGGCCGGGTCACCGAGCTGGTGGCCCGGCCGCTGATCGCGCTGCTCTTCCCCGAGCTGGCCGGTCTGGTGCAGCCGCTGGCGGGCGAGTGGGCGGTCCGCAGACGCACCTTCGCGCAGATGTCGGTGCCGACCGGCTACGCCGTCGAGTTGACCGCGCTCGCCGACACCGTGGCGTCGCACGGGGTCGACGCGATCGCCCAGGTCGACCTCGGCCGCCGCGCGCACAGCCACCAGGCGCTGCGGGACCTCGGCGCGATGGCCACGCAGATCATCTCCGCCGCCCACCTCCGCTCCGACCGGGGCGACCAGGACGACTGCGTGCTCCTGCGCCAGTTCCAGCCGTCCGATGGCGAGGTGGTGCCGGTGCTCCGGCCGGTCCCGGTGCACGAGCGTCCGCCCGCGGAGCGGTTCCTGCCGGGCAGGGCCCGCGGATGACCCTCAAGCTCGGCCGGCACGAGTTCGACGACGACGCGACGCTGATGATGGCGATCGTCAACCGGACCCCCGACTCGTTCTACGACCGCGGAGCGACCTGGGCCGAGGACAAGGCGTTCGACCGGGTGGCCCAGGTCGTCGACGAGGGCGCCGAGATCGTCGACATCGGCGGGATCAAGGCGGCTCCGGGTGCGGAGATCGACGCCGACGAGGAGCGCCGTCGGGTCGTCGGCTTCGTGACGCGGGTGCGCGCGGCGTACCCCGGGCTCGTGATCAGCGTCGACACCTGGCGCGCGGAGGTCGCCGACGCGGTGTGCGCCGAGGGGGCGGACGTGGTCAACGACGCGTGGGGCGGCGCCGATCCGAGGCTGGTCGACATCGCAGCGAAGCACGATGCGGCACTCGTCTGCACGCACACCGGTGGCGTCGCGCCGCGCACGCGACCGTTCCGGGTCGAGTACGCCGACGTGGTCGCCTCCGCGGTCGCTGACACGACGGCGTACGCCGAGCGGGCGGTCGCCGCAGGCGTGGACCGGCGCAGTGTCGTCATCGACCCGGCACACGACTTCGGGAAGAACACGTTGCACTCCCTGGAGCTCACCCGCCGGCTCGGCGAGATGACGGCGACCGGGTGGCCGGTGCTGGTGTCGCTGTCGAACAAGGACTTCGTGGGGGAGACGCTCGACCTGCCGGTGGGCGAGCGGCTCACCGGGACGCTGGCGGCGACGGCGGTGTGCGCGCTGGCCGGGGCACGGGTCTACCGGGTGCACGAGGTCCGCGAGACACGGCAGGTGGTCGACATGGTCTGGTCGATCGCCGGGCGTCGACCTCCCGCCCGGATGATCCGGGGGCTGGCATGACGAGGGACTTCGTGCTGGTCCCGTCGACGCCTGCGCTGCTCCCCGCGTACGCCGGCGCAGAGGACCCGGTGCCCGACCTGCGGTCGGCCTGCGGTGCAGCCGTGCGCTGGCTGGTGGCGCGCCACCCCGGCTCGCTCCGGGTCGCCTCGGCGCCGCTCCGCCCCGAGGAGCTCGGGCGTGGGCTCGACTCGCCGGCCGGTGAGCGGGTCGCGCGTCACCTCCTGGCGGAGGCGGGGTTCGGCGGACGCCTCGCCGACGAGGCCGCGGGGGTGGTCGTGGTCGCCAACGGCACCGCCCGACGGAGCGAGAGGGCTCCCGGCCATCTCGACGGGCGCGCGGCGGGGTTCGACGCCGAGGTGGAACGAAGGCTCCGGGCGGGGGAGCCCCTCGACGGACTCGACGCCGCGGTGGCGGAGGAGCTGTGGGTGCGGGACTGGCCGGCTCTGGTGACGCTCGCGGAGGTGCTCGGCGGCACCCCGCTGGAGCTCGACTACAGCGACGACCCCTTCGGCGTGCAGTACTGGGTGGGGAGGGCGACGTGCGAGTCCTGATCGCCCGCGACGGCGGACCGTTGGACAACCCGGACGACGAGCGGCTCCGGTCGCTGTACGCACCGCCGCGGCTGCCGTGGCTGCGGGTCAACATGGTGTCGACCCTCGACGGTGCCGCCACGGGGGCGGACGGGCTGACCGGCTCGATCAACGACCCCGCGGACAAGCGGGTCTTCCACCTGCTGCGGTCGATGGCGGACGCGGTCGTCGTCGGCGCGGGGACGGCGCGCGCGGAGCGGTACGGCCCGGCGGTGGTCCCACTGGTGCTGGTGAGCCGCGCGGGTGAGGTGCCGGAGAGGCTCCGGGACGCTCCCGCGGGCAGGGTGCTGCTGGTGACCTGTGAGGCCGCGCCGGCACTGGCGGAGAGCCGGCGGCTGCTGGGCGACGCCCACGTGGTCGTGGTGGGGAAGGACTCGGTGGAGCTGGGCGAGATGCGCGAGGCGCTCGCCGGACTGGGGCTGCGGAACCTCCTCGGCGAGGGCGGGCCTCAGCTGCTCGGCGCGATGCTCGGGGCGGGGGTCGTGGACGAGCTGTGCGTGACGGTCGCGCCCCGCGCGGTCGTGGGCAGCCACCTGCGGATCACCGACGGAGCGGGCGTCGACGTGCCCCTCGAGCTGGTCTCGCTCCTCGAGGAGGACGGGACGCTGCTCGGCCGTTGGCTGGTCTCCGACTAGTCGCTGTCGCGCCGGGCCTGCGTGCTCTCGGTCGCCGCCTCCGACGCCGCGCGACGCCAGGGGAGCGACCCCTCCAGCTCGACCTCGAGGGAGAAGCTGAGGAAGGTCCTCACCAGCACGATGAGCCCGAGCGCAGCGGCGCTCGTGAGTGTCGGGTCGACGGTGATCGTCAGGACGATGTCGGCGATGATGAGGAACTCCAGGCCGAGGAGGATCGCCCGCCCGACGTTGCGCCGGGCCTGCCCGTACGCCGTCATCCATCCGACCCGGCGGGACGACAGCCCCGCGTGCAGCAGGGCAGCGAGCGAGCCGGCGACGAGGATGACCACGCCGCCGATCTCGAACCCGTGCACGACCGCTTCCATCACTTCGTCGAAGTTGAACGCGTCCACAGATCGAGAGTCGCACGAAGGGCGCGCCACACCGCCGGTCCCGCGCCGAACGGTCGGCCGTCAGTCGTGGGCTCGGGTGCCGTGGGCGTCGACGGTGTAGCTGCGGCCCAGGGGTGAGGTCCAGGTCAGGGTGCCGTCGGGTTCTCGCCGGTAGTGCCAGTCGGAGTGGGTTTTGACCCGGTGGTGGAACCGGCACAGCCTGGCCAGGTTCGTGGTCGAGGTCTGGCCGGGTGGTCCGCCGTCGTCGGTGGGGACGTAGGGGTCGATGTGGTCGAGGTCGTGGCGGCCCTGCCGCCCGCACCAGGGGAACCGGCAACCGGAGTCCCGCTCGACGATGTGGGTCCGCAGCCGGTCGGGGGCCTCGTAGGCGTCGACGCTGATCTGCTCGGTCAGGTCCACCACCGGGGTGATCGTCACCCGCGCGCCGGGGGCCAGGTCGGCCAGCCACTGCTCGACCGCCGCCACCGACCGGGCACCGAGCCGGGTCACCCGCGCCACCCCGACACCGGCACACCCGGTGCCCCCTTCAGCCGGCGACCCGGCCGGGCCGCTGGTGCTGGTGAAGGTCGTGATCGCGTCGGTGTGTAGGTGCACATGGATCGTGGGACCACCCGTGGTGGCAGTGCGGGTGGGCCGTTGCGCCGGGATGGTTCCGTCGGCGGCGAGCTCGGCGGTGGCGTGCAGGTCCAGGGCGTGCTGGGGGTCGGCGAGCACCCCGAGGGCCTTGGCCCGCCGCACCTGCACCGGGTCCTCATCACCGAGTGCTTTCAGCGAGGAGGCGACGTGGTTGAGGGCGGTGTCGAACGCGACCGCGTCTGCGGTGCCGGTGACCGCGTGGATCTGGCTGGTGCCGTCGACCCGGTCCTCGGTCCACACCCCGCGCCTCTCGGCCGCCTTCCGTGCTCGTTCCGCAGCGGCGGCGGGGTCGAACCGCAGCCTGCGCGGCCTCCACCGCCCGCAGGATCCGGCCGTGAGGAGAGCCGGGATGCGAACGGCGCCAGCTGGGCATCCACATACGCCGCCGCCTCGACCGGCAACGGGATCGTCTCGGCCGCGACTCCGCGGGCCTTCCACGCCGGCACCGCACCGTCCATCACCCGCCCCCACAACCGGGGCAGCCGGTCACGCAGCTCCACGGCCTGCCCGACGTAGGCCCGGGCAGCCGGCTCGGACATCCCCAACGCCGCAGCGAGCTCGCAGACCGCGAACTCACACACCGCGAATGCCCCCTGCCCGGCCAACCGCAGCTCGCCTTCTCGGCCGAGCAGCGGCCCGTAGTACGACGGACCGAGGTCGGGGTCGACCGCCCGCACGATCATCGGATCCGACTCATTCACCCGGTTCGCGTCCGCGAACGCGGCCACCCCCCGCAGCTCCTCGGCTGCTGCCGCGGTCTTGCCGGCGCCGCCGCTCCACCACGAACGCCAACGTCGCCGCATCACCGAGCCCGAACACCTCGGTCCCCTCCGGCGGAGGCGGCTGCGGCGGCCATGTCGCCAACATGGCCGTGGCCTCCGAACCGGTCCGCGACGGGTGCTTCCTCATACCCCGAACCTACGGGTCGCCACCGACATTCCCGCGGCCCCGAAGGCCGAGAATCCCCAAGGAAACAGAGGAAAGAGAGCCCCGCCGTACCAGCGCCGTGGCGCCCAGCCCGACGCCAGCCGCGACCGCCCCGGTCCGGGTCTGGAAGGATCGGTCACGTGAGCGAGCAGGTGTGGTTCCCCAGCACAACCGGTCCTCCGCTCTCCGGCCGGATCGAGCACCCCGAGGGGAAGGCCCGGGGCTGGGGTGTCTTCTCCCACGGCTTCACGCTGAGCAAAGACAGCCCGGCCGCCAGCCGGATCTGCAAGCAGCTCGCCAGCGAAGGCATCGGGATGCTTCGCTTCGACAACCTGGGACTGGGCGACTCCGAGGGCGACTGGAGCGACGGGTCGTTCTCGCACAAGGTCGCCGACACCGCGCAGGCCGTGCGGTTCATGAACGAGTCCGGTCGTGACGTGCGCCTCCTGGTGGGGCACTCGTTCGGGGGGGCGGCTGTGATCGCAGCCGCCCACCAGGTCACCTCGGTGCGCGCCGTGGCGAGCATCGGCGCGCCGTACGACCCGAGCCACGTCGAGCACAACTACGACGCGCTCATCGAGCGGATCCTGGCCGACGGCGAGGCGCAGTTCCTCATCGGCGGCAAGGCGCTCACGCTCCGTCGTCACTTCATCGAGGACGTGCGCGCAGCGGACCTGCACGAGCAGATCCGCACCCTGCACCGGGCGCTGCTGGTCATGCACGCGCCGACCGACAACACCGTGGGCATCGAGAATGCGAGCGAGATCTTCCGGGCGGCGCGGCACCCGCGGAGCTTCGTCTCCCTCGAGGGGGCCGACCACCTCCTGACCGGCCGCAACCAGGCGGCCCGGGCTGCGCTGATCATCAGCGCCTGGGTCGATCCCTACCTCGCCGAGGACTGAGTTCCGGGAACCGAACGGTCGGGCCCCGCGTCACAGCGGCATGAGATCTCTGTCGGCGGTGGCCGTCGCGCTCAGCGTGACGTCGGTACTGACGGCCTGCGGTGAGCCCGGCGCGACCTCGGGCGCACGGAGCGGGGCCGGGTACGACGGTCCGTTACACGTCGCGCGAGCCGACGCCACCCACCGGCGGGCCGGTGCTGCCGGGGACGTCGTGGAGTGCGGCACTTTCGGGGACGGCGGCTTCAGCGACGCGGCGGAGTACGCCGAGGGCGCCACCGCGGACAGTGCCGAGGAGGCGCTGGAGGTCGCCCGCAGCGAGTGGCGGTTCGGCGGGCAGCAGGAGGGGCTGGTCGTGGCCAGGGAGGAGGACGACCGCGTCCTCTACGTCGTCGAGGTCGACGGCGTCGCCAAGCAAGCCGTCGTGGTGCGCGACGGGCCGGCCACCGAGGGAGCCGGGGGTCCGGGTTGGTACGTCGAGTCGTGGGCGCACTGCGACTACGCGGAGCTGCCGCGCAGCTTCACCGACTCGATCGGTCTGCAGATCTGGACCGACGCTGCGGGCAGGCCGGTGCCCACGAGGATCGTCGAGTCATGGACCGGTCCCGAGCACTGCGAGTGGCAGTCGATGACGTTCCTGAACCTCGGCAAGGCGGAGTACGTCCGCGATCCGCTGCCCGGTCTGGGCGCCTTCTTCGACGAGGCGTACGAAGCGCACGCCGAGCTGCCGGCCGCCGCGGTCGACACCGGGTTCCAACGTGACGGCGACCGCCTTTGGCTGTCCCCGGGCAGGCAGCGCGCCTTCGTCGGGAGCGAGGACGACGTCGAGGTGTGGCCGCGGGCGCTCGAGCACCTCGGCTGCGACTGAGCGCCGTCCCGTGTCGGTCACCGGAACTGTCGGTCCACGGGCGTATCACAGAAGGAGCAACACCCTGGTTCTCCCCAGCCGGACGGGAAGCTCAGCCCGAGCCTCTTCCGGCCGATGGACTCGACAGGAGGGAACCGTCGAGACAGGAGACGCCATGTGCGTGACGAGATCACCCGGAGGCCACCTGGTCTGCGTGAACGAGCACTGCAACGGTCGGGGTCACGTGTGGATCCACGAGTCCTCGGCGCCCGACCGCAAGCGCGACGAGGAGGCGGCGGCGCAGGCTGCGTGAGCGCCGCGGTCAGCCGACGTGGACGACCGGCTCGTGCCGCACCGGGAAGCTGACGCTGTTTGCGATGAAGCAGAGCTCGTGAGCGCGGCGGTGCGCCGCGGTCGCGGCCTGGACCATGCCGGCGTCGGAGACCGTGACCACGGGGTGGAGGACGGCTTCGGTGAACCGTCCGCTGCCGTCGGCGACGGTCGTCATCGACCCGGTCGCCTCGTCGACGTACGCCGTCACGACGACCCCTGACTGCACGCAGACATGCAGGTAGGACAGCATGTGGCACTGGGCGAGGGCGGCGAGCAGCAGCTGCTCGGGGTTCCACCGCTCGCGGTCCCCGTGGAACGTGCGGTCGGCGGAGCCGAGCAGCTCCGGGGGCCCCTCGGCCGTGACCGTGTGCGTGCGCCGGTATCCGCGGTACGTCGCTGTCCCCTCGCCGGTATTGCCGGTCCAGGTGACGGTCAGGGCGTAGGAGTGGTCCACCGGCTACGCCCGCTCGACCCGGCGGAGCCCCTGACCGGGAGTCCACCACTCCACGACCAGCTTCGTGGCCTTCTCGTCGAGGTGGGTGTGCACGACCTCGGCCACGTCCGCACGGAACATGTCGGCGTCGCCCGCGACCTGGTCCAGGAGCACCGCCCGACCGGAGACCTTCGCCTCTCCGGGCCACTGCGCCTCAGCACCTTCGACCGGGTCGACCGTGGCACTGTGCAGAGCGAACCGCGGGTCGCGCCGCAGGTCGGCGCCCTTGCGCGCCCCCGGCATCGACCCGAAAGTGAGCTCACCGTCCTGGAAGACCGCCTCGATCCCGGAGATCCGCGGCGCCCCGTCGGCTCTCAGGGTCGCGATGGTCTTGTGCCGGTGCGCGTCGAAGAGACTCCGCACACGCTGCGCGAAGTCGGGTTCGGACCGCTCGAGCTCGTGCCACGCCGTCATGTGCCCACGATGCCACCGACGCGTCGATGAGACGATCCCTGCATGGCCGGCCACACGTTCAGCGCCGAGGTGTGGGAGCACTCCCCGGGCGACCCGGGGTCGTGGCACTTCCTCACGGTCCCGGCGGAGGTCTCCGACGACGTCGCCGCCGAGGCGGGTCCGCGCGAGGGGTTCGGCAGCGTCCGGGTGCAGGTCACGGTCGGGGCGACCACCTGGCGCACCTCGCTCTTCCCGGACTCGGCTCGGGGGTGCTTCGTGCTGCCGTTGAAGAAGAGCGTGCGGGAGGCCGAGGGGCTGCATGCAGGGGCCGTCTGCGAGGTCGTCCTGGCGGTTGACGGTGGGGAGATGCTGGACAGGTGAGCAATCAGGGCGGGTGGCGGTCGTGAGGGCGATGCCCGGGTGGTACGCCGACGACGATGACGCGGAGGTCGTGCCCTCGACGCGGGTGCGGCTGCTCGACGGCGTCGACCGTGACGACGACGAGCAGCTGCGGCTGTCGGACCTCGGGAAGCTCGCGCGACGTGCCCGGCGGCGTGTCGTGCGCCGAGCGCGCGCCGACGACACGCCGACCTTCGCCACGATGATCCACGAGCACCTCGGTGTGCCCCTCGACGGGGTCGAGGTGATCGAGGAGTCGTGGCCGTCGTACGAGTTCGTCAACGTCCAGGTGGGACTGGACGCGTGGCTGGAGCAGGACGACGGGCAGCTCCGCTCACACCGGCTGGTCGGGCTGGCACGCTACCGGCACCAGTCGTTCGGGCTCGGCGACCTCCTGCAGCGCCGGTGGTACGACGACGACGACGAGATGGACTTCGGCCCGGTCCCGGGCAACGTGTCGTGGGTCAACCTGGCGCGCGGCCCCGACGGCGAGGTCCACCGGGCCGTGCGGGCCGGCCTCTACCTGGTCACGGAGGGGGAGACGAGGTCGGCGCTCCTCGTGCAGGCCGCCGATCCCGAAGGCGGCTCGGGTGTCGTGGAGGTCGACGTCGTCGCGAACCGCTCCGGCGCTGCCGCCGCGATCGCCGCCGAGCTCCGGCGCCTGGCGCTGGTCCACAACGTCTTCCGGGGCCAGGTGATCTCGTTCGGCCGCGACATGTTCGGCGAGCGCGGCGCGGCGCTGCAGTTCCACCGCCGCCCTTCGCTCTCGGAGGACGAGGTGGTCCTGCCGGAGGGGACGCTGGCAGCGATCCGGCGTCAGGTCGTCGGTGTCGCCAAACACCGCGAGCGGCTCCTCGAGGCGCGCCAGCACCTGAAGCGGGGGCTGCTGTTGTACGGGCCGCCGGGGGTCGGCAAGACGCACTCGGTGCGCTACCTGACCAGCCAGCTCGAGGGGGTGACGATCGTGCAGCTGAGCGGGGACTCGCTGGGGCTCATCGGCACGGCCTGCTCCGTGGCCAGGACCCTGCAACCGGCGATGGTCGTGGTGGAGGACGTCGACCTGATCGCCGAGGACCGCGGGATGCGTCCGGGGCACCACCCGCTGCTGTTCCAGCTGCTCAACGAGATGGACGGGTTGGCCGAGGACGTCGACGTGGTGTTCCTGCTGACCACCAACCGAGCCGAGCTGCTCGAACCGGCTCTCGCCGCGCGCCCGGGCAGGGTGGACCAGGCGGTGCCGTTGGAGCTGCCGGACGCGGAGGCGCGGGCGAGGCTGTTCCGGCTCTACCGCGGCGGACTGACCGTCGACGAGAGCCGGCTCGACACCGTGATCGCGCGGACCGAGGGGGTCACGGCGTCGTTCCTCAAGGAGCTGCTGCGCCGCGCCGCACTGGTCGCGGCGGACGCGAGCGACGCCCGGGAGCTACAGGTCACGGCCGGCCAGCTCGACGAGGCGCTCGACGAGCTCCTCGACACACGCAACGAGATGACCCGTGTGCTGCTGGGCGGAGGGAAGAGCTGATGGAGCTGGACAAGGCGCGCGAGTTCGTCCGGGCCCACCACCACGCGGTGATGGCCACGCGGAGCGAGGGTGGCGGGGTGCAGCAGAGCCCCGTGCTCGTCGGCGTGGACGACCAGGGGCGGCTCGTGGTGAGCAGCCGCGAGGCGGCGTACAAGACCAGGAACGTCCGGCGCGACCCCTGGGTGCAGCTCTGCGTGCTTCCCGACGGCTTCTTCGGGACGTGGGTGTACGTCGAGGGGGACGCGGAGGTGCTCTCCCTCCCGGAGGCGATGGAGCCGCTGGTGGAGTACTTCCGGGGGGTCTCCGGCGAGCACGACGACTGGGACGACTACCGCCGCAGCATGGAGGCGGAGCGACGCGTGCTGATCCGGGTCACCGCCCGTCGCGCGGGTCCCGACCGGATGGGCTGACCACCTGGGCCGGGAGCCGGGCTCACATGCCGGACATGTCCATCCAGGCGGCCATGCTGGCCTTCACCTCCTCGGGTGACCCGCTCGCCCCACGCCCGTCAAGGGTCGTTGCGCCCTACTCCCTGCGTTGCTTGGGCCGCGCCGCTCGCCGGCGGGCCGGGCGGTCGCCCAGAGCAGCAGGCAGCGCCTCGACCAGCCGGCCGAGCACCATCGTCCAGGCTGCGGTCATGAACGCGGCCTGCTCGTCGTCCTCGACGGTCTGCTGCACCTCGATCCGGGTCGAGCCGTCCGAAGCGGCGCTCGCGTGCCAGTAGGCGGCCAGCTCGCGTCCGGGGACCGGCACGCCGGCATCGGCGAAGTCCCAGCGCATCACGATCAGCGACGGCTCGACGACGTGCGTGTAGCGACCGCGCACCTCGGTGCCCCACTCGAGCGTGGTGCTGAAGTGCCCGTCCTCGATGCTGACCGGCACGCCGAGCCACCGGCTGTAGAGCGCCGCGTCGGTGAACGCCTCGAAGGCGACCTGCACGGGCACCGGGACCTCGCACTCCGCGGTGACCAGCGGGGTGGTGCGCGCGCGGGCCAGGTCGCGCTCGGGCAGGTCGTCGGCGGTCGTCCACCGTGTCCCCCGCTCCAGCAGGAGCGCGGGGAGGGACCGCGCCGTCTGCTGCCGAGCGCGGTAGTGACGGAAGGAGCCGTCCGCCCGCACGTCGACGAGGCCGGCCCTGCGGAGCACCGCGAGGTGCTCGGACGCCGTGGCGGGGCTGACCCCGCAGCTCCGCGCGATCGCCCCCGCGGGGAGCTCCTCCTCCCAGACCAGCCAGAGGATCTCGCGTCGGGTGGGCGACGCCAGCGCCTCCAGCACCCGTTGCACGTCGGTCACGCGGTCATCCTGCCCGGCCGGGGCCGCCTGAAGCGGAATGCAACCTTCCCGAGGCGGACCGCGTCTTGCTCGCGTGGCAGACGCCGCAACCTCGTCCCTCCAGCAGAGAAGGAAACACCATGTTCACGACCATCGCTCGCATCGCCGCCCTGACCACCGCGACCCTCGCCCTCGGCACCGCCGCCCCGGCGGGCGCCGACAGCATCGGGGTCCGGGACCCCCAGGACACGTTCCACGGCTCGGACCTGCGGTCGGTCCACGTGGAGAACAGCGGCTCCAGGATCGTCGTCACGACCACCCACACGAACCTGCGCCGCGACCCGGCGACGGGGTCCGGCGGGGCGGTCTACCTCGACACCGACCGCAGCGACAAGGGTCCCGAGTTCGTCTTCGTCGGCGGCTACTTCCGCGGAACGGACTACCAGCTGCTCCACACCGAGGGGTTCGGTCACCGCACCTGGGGCGCGCCGGTCGAGGGGTCTCACCGGATGACCGTCGACTACGCCGACGAGCAGGTCCGGATGCGGATGTCGCGCCGGGCGCTCGGCCACCCCGGCCGGGTCCGTGTCGCGGTCCGGGTCGCCGGCACGAGGGCCGACGGGTCGAGCGACGGCCTCGTCGACTGGCTGGGGGAGCCGCGGAGCTTCACGCAGTGGGTCGCCCGGGGGTGAGCAGGGAGAGCAGGGTCGAATCTTGATCTGTTCCAGTTAACAGGACATGATGGGCCCCATGCAGCCGCCGGACTACGCCACCGCCCTGCGGCAGGCGTCCCTGCGGGTGACCCGGCCCCGACTGGCGGTGCTCGCCGCGGTCCACCGGCATCCGCACCTCGACACCGAGGCGTTGATCCGGCTGGTCCGCACCGACCTCGCCGCCGTCTCGCACCAGGCGGTGTACGACGTGCTGCGGGCGCTCACCGCCGCGGGGCTGGTCCGGCGGATCCAGACGGCGGGCTCGACCGCCCGCTACGAGGCCCGCACGGGCGACAACCACCACCACGTGATCTGTCGCTCGTGCGGGGCCATCGCCGACGTCGACTGCGCCGTCGGCCACGCTCCCTGCCTCACCGCCTCCGACGACCACGGCTTCACGGTCGACGAGGCGGAGGTCGTGTACTGGGGCACCTGCCCCACCTGCGCGACGCGTCGTACCCCCCAGTGAACACCCGATCCGGAAGGAACCAGATGAGCGACAGCCAGGACAACTCCGCCCCCGCCAGCCCGCAGGGCGTGGACCGCAAGGCCGAGGAGGGCTGCCCGGTGATGCACGACTCGGCGGCCGCGCAGGGCAGCGAGAGCGAGAACCCGGCGATCGACTCCCCGACCCCGAAGACCGGCGGCCGGCCGCACTCCCTGCAGGACTGGTGGCCGAACATGCTCGACCTCTCGGTGCTGCACGCGCACTCGTCGAAGAGCAACCCGCTGGGCGAGGAGTTCGACTACAGGTCGGAGTTCGAGAAGCTCGACGTGGAGGCGCTGAAGCGCGACGTCGTCGAGGTCCTCACCACCTCACAGGACTGGTGGCCCGCGGACTTCGGCCACTACGGCGGCCTGATGATCCGGATGAGCTGGCACTCCGCGGGGACCTACCGCATCTACGACGGCCGCGGCGGCGCCGGCGACGGCGGGCAGCGGTTCGCGCCGCTCAACAGCTGGCCCGACAACGCCAACCTCGACAAGGCCCGCCGCCTGCTCTGGCCGGTCAAGCAGAAGTACGGCCAGAAGATCTCCTGGGCCGACCTGCTCGTCCTCGCCGGGAACGTCGCACTGGAGGACATGGGCCTGGAGCCCTTCGGCTTCGGCTTCGGCCGCGAGGACGTCTGGGAGCCGGAGGAGATCTTCTGGGGCCCGGAGGACACCTGGCTCGGCGACGAGCGGTACGCCGGCGAGCGTGAGCTCGACGAGACGCTCGGCGCGGTCCAGATGGGGCTGATCTACGTCAACCCCGAGGGGCCGAACGGCAACCCCGACCCGCTCGCCTCGGCGCGCGACATCCGCACCACCTTCGCCCGGATGGCGATGAACGACGAGGAGACCGTCGCGCTGATCGCCGGTGGCCACACCTTCGGCAAGACCCACGGCGCCGGGGACGCCGACCTGGTCGGCCCCGAGCCCGAGGCTGCGGCGCTGGAGGAGCAGGGACTCGGGTGGCGGAGCGGTCACGGCTCCGGCAAGGGCGCCGACACGATCACCTCCGGCCTCGAGGTCACCTGGACCAGCACCCCGGTGCAGTGGAGCAACGACTACTTCGACTTCCTGTTCGAGTACGAGTGGGAGCTGACCAAGAGCCCCGCCGGTGCCTGGCAGTGGGTCGCGAAGGACGCCGACGACGTCGTCCCCGGCCCGATGCCGGACTCGCCGAAGCGCAAGCCGACGATGCTGACCAGCGACCTGGCGCTGCGCTTCGACCCCGAGTACGAGAAGATCTCGCGGCGGTTCAAGGAGAACCCCGACGAGTTCGCGCAGGCCTTCGCCAAGGCCTGGTACAAGCTGCTGCACCGTGACATGGGGCCGGTCGACCGGTTCCTGGGCCCCTGGGTCGCCGAGCCGCAGCTGTGGCAGGACCCGGTGCCGGCCGTCGACCACGAGCTCGTCGGCGACGACGACGTCGCAGCCCTCAAGGCGACCGTGCTCGACTCCGGCCTGACGGTGTCCGAGCTCGTCTCGACCGCCTGGGCCTCGGCCGCCAGCTTCCGCTACACCGACAAGCGCGGTGGCGCCAACGGCGCTCGCATCCGGCTCGAGCCGCAGCGCAACTGGGCGGCCAACCAGCCCGAGCAGCTCGCCTCGGTCCTCGAGAGGCTCGAGGGGATCCAGCGGTCGTTCAACGAGGCCGGTGGTGCGAAGATCTCGCTCGCCGACCTCATCGTGCTGGCCGGATCGGCGGCGGTCGAGAAGGCGGCGAAGGACGCCGGGGTCGAGGTCACGGTGCCGTTCCACCCGGGTCGCACCGACGCCACGCAGGAGCAGACCGATGTCGACTCGTTCCGTGTCCTCGAGCCGCGCGCCGACGGGTTCCGCAACTACCTGCGCGCCGGTGAGAAGACGCAGCCGGAGATCCTGCTGGTCGACCGGGCCTACATGCTGAACCTGACCGCACCCGAGATGACCGTCCTCGTCGGCGGGCTGCGGACGCTGGGCAACAACGTCGGAGGCGTGCAGCACGGCGTCCTCACCGACCGGCCGGGTGTGCTGTCCAACGACTTCTTCGCCAACCTGCTTGCTCCCGGCACGCAGTGGAAGGCGTCGGAGGCGGAGGAGAACGTCTACGAGATCCGCGACCTCGCCAGCGGCGAGACCAGGTGGACGGCCACCGCGGTCGACCTGATCTTCGGGTCGAACTCGCAGCTGCGGGCCCTCGCGGAGGTCTACGCCAGCGACGACGCCCAGGAGAAGTTCGTCCGCGAGTTCGTCGGCGCGTGGACCAAGGTGATGGAGCTCGACCGGTTCGACCTGGACTGACGACGGTTGCATGACAGGGCCCGGTCGCCCCGCCTCGGCGGAGCGACCGGGCCCTTCGGTCAGAAGGCGGCGCGGATCTCGCCGACGGGCTCGCCGCCGCCCATCAGGACGTGCTCGCCAGTGCGGCGTACGGCGTCCGCGTCGACCCCGTCGAGGTCGAGCACCCCGGAGCGTCGCAGCGCCTCCGCCATCAGCACCGGTCGTGCCCTCGGCGCGCCGTCGTCGACCTTGAGCGCGAACGCCCGGCCGTCCGGCAGCGCGACCACGTAGCAGGACTCGGCGCCGGCCTTGCCGATCGCACCCGGGATCGCCGCGAGCAGCTCGCGCTCGTCGCGGCGGGTGCCGGAGACGTGGGCGGGGTGCGCCCGGATCGCGTCGGCCACCCGCCGCGCCGGGCCGTCGGTGGCGACCGCCAGAGAGCGAAAGGCGCGGGCAAGCCCGACCAGGGAGGCCGACAGCAGCGGCGCACCGCACCCGTCGACCGCGACCGTCGCGACCGGCTCGGCGCTCAGGTCGGCGAAAGTCGCGGCGATCGCGACCTGGAGCGGGTGGCCGACCTCGAGGTAGCTCTCGACGGGCCAGCCGTTGGCCACGCAGGTGGCGAGCATCGCCGCGTGCTTGCCGGAGCAGTTCATCAGGATCGGCGAGCGGCGTCCGCCGGCTCTCACCACGTCTTCGCGTGCGACGTCGTCGAGCGGGTAGTCCGGCGGCGTCTGCAGCGCGTCCTCGGACAGGCCGGCCGAGGCGAGGACGCGTCGTACGCCCTCGACGTGGAACGGCTCCCCGGAGTGGGAGGCGCACGCCAGGGCCAGGAGGTCGGGCGGCAGGTCGAGCCCCGCCCGCACCATGCCGAGGACCTGGAGAGGCTTGTTGCACGACCGCGGCAGCACCGGCACGTCGACCGCGCCGACCGACCACTCGACCTCGCCGTCGGGAGCGAGCGCCACCACGGAGCCGTAGTGACGGCCCTCCACGAACCCCGACCGGACGATCTCGGCCACCACTGGTCTGGACACCGCCGCAGGCTACCCCCGTCGCAGCAGCACCGCCTCACGCGGTCGAGGTCGTCCCTTCCGCGAGCTCCGCCAGCCGCATCGCCTCCACCGCGATGGGCGGAGGCGCGTGGAAGTCGAAGGCTCGGAACAGCACGGCGTGAGGGACGCCCAAGCGCCGTCCCTGCATCGCGGTGATGCCGGTGATCATCACGCGCGGTGGCGGGTGGCCGGGGATTCCGGCCAGGTACTCCTGATGGGCCTCCAGCGAGGCGATCCCGCGTTGCAGCGCTTCGCCGGTGACGTCGACGCCGTGCGTCGGGCGCTGGTCTCCGGAGACCAGCAGCCACCGTGGCGACCAGGGGGCCAGCCCCTCGTCGTCGACCAGCTCGGGGAACACCCACCGGTTGCCGGCGTCCCGCACCGCGTCGACGGCTGCCAGGCCGGCCACCCGGTGGTCGGCCTGGTTGAGGCCCGCGACGAACTCGACCTCCCAGGAGCCCACCAGCACTGCGTCGGGTCGGAACCGCCGGATCGCGCGGGCGATGTCTCGACGCATCTCCAGCGAGTAGGCCAGCACCCCGTCCGGGTAGCGGAGGAAGTCGACGTGGCTCACCCCGACGGCGGCCGAGCCGGCGACCTGCTCGCGCACGCGGAGGTCGGCGGTGCGGTCGGGTGTGAGGGCGTCCATGCCGGCCTCGCCGCGCGTCAGGAGCAGGTAGGCCACGTCGACGCCCTGCCCGGTCCAGGCAGCGACCGCCGATGACGTGCCGTACTCGATGTCGTCGGGATGGGCGACCACGCACAGCACCCGTTCGAACGCATCAGCGGGGAAAGGTTGCACGCGTTCGTCGGTCACCCGGTGAGGCTAGCCGCGGTCGTTGCCGAGCAACACGGTCGGTGGGCCCGCGCCTCGGGGCGGACGCCTCAGCGGCGACCTCGCGGCCGCCGGTCCCACGCCCACAGGCCGATCGCGAGCGACACCCGGTCGTCGAACGACCGGGGGTCGCAGCCGGTCAGGTCGGTGATCCGCCGGAGTCGGTGCCGCAGCGAGTTGGCGTGGAGGTGGAGCTCGCGCGCGGCGACGTTGACCGACCCGTCGGCGGCGAGGAAGGCCCGGAGCGTGGCGACGAGGCCCGTGCCGTGCTCTGAGTCGTGCACCGCCAACGGCGTCAGCAGCGTCTCGGCGAAGGGGCTCACGACGTGCGGAGGCTGCTGCTCGAGCAGCCCCTCGAAGCTCACCAGGTCACGATGGGTGACCGGCTCCCGGCGTCGACGGGAGAGGTCCAGCGCGGCGAGGGCGGTGCGCACCGCGGCCTCGAGGTCAGGCTGCCCGGCCGGGGGTGCGACGCCGCACGACAGGGCGGTCTCGTGCGCGACGTCGAGCAGCTGCGGCTCGTCGCCGCCGAGCGTCACGGTGCACCCGGCGAGGTCGGCGACGAGGACCGGGTTCCACCGCCCCGCCAGCATGCCGGCGGCGCCCTCGGGCCAGGCGGTCACCGTGACCGGGGCGTCGGGGTCGACGCCGTGTGCCTCCAGTGCCGGGCGAAGGGCGTCGGGGTCGGCCTTGCGGTCGAGGACCAGCTGGACGAGACGGCCGGCCTCCGCGCGACCGCGGGCCGAAGCGACGTCCTCCTCGTGCTGGTGGACCGCCAGCACCGAGCCGAGGTGGTCCAAGGTCGAGGCGGAAGGAGGCACGTCCGCCTCCCCGCCCGGCTGCCACTGCAGGGAGCCGTCGCGGTACTCCACCCGGCCGCCGAGCTCGACGCCCACCAGCTCCAGCAGCTGCGGCAGCGGCCTTCCGGCGGCGATCCCCTCCAGCAGCCGGGTCGACAGGCCCTGCACCTGTCGCTCGGTCGCCGCCATCGCCTCGGCTCGCCGGTCGGCGACCAGCCCGGTGATCGCCTGGAAGGGCACCCCGCCGGGCACCTCCAGCAGCGGCACCCCGCGGTCGCGGCACGCGGCCACCAGCGCTGCCGGGACCTCGTCGGTCACGTCGCCGACGCCGTACCCCAGCCCGCTCGCGCCCGACTCCACGAGCCGTTCCACGAACCGCTCGCACACCCCCGCGTCGTCGGCCAGCGAGGAGCCGACGGTGAGCACCAGCTCGCCGCCGGACAGGTAGGCACGCGGGTCGAGCAGCTCGGTCGGGTGCGCCCAGCGGACGACCACGCCGACCGCCTCGGGTGCCGCCAGCAGCCGGAGACCGAGTGCCGGCACGGCCAGCAGGTCCCGCACCGTCACCTCCCCGCTGTCACGTCGCCGGACCGGTCGGGACGGCGGGGGACTGGTCACGCGCCGCAGGCTATCCCCGCCGTTGTGCACGCCCACAACCCGAGGGCTCCGCGACTGTGACTTCCTCCGACGTCGCCGCCCGATCCTTGATCCACGCCGACGGCGCCACCCATGCTGTCGGGCAACCTGGAGGAAGGTTCACGATGACCGCTGAGAACGTCCGCTACGAGGACGTGCACGACGACCACCGGCTCAAGCGCGAGTTCACGCTCTGGTCCGCCTTCGCCTTCGCCTTCGCGTTCATCTCGCCGATCGTGGCGCTCTACGGGATCTTCGGCCTCGCGCTCGGCACCGCCGGGCCGTCGTTCTGGTGGAACTTCCTCATCGTGTTCGCCGGCCAGCTCCTGGTCGCGCTGGTCTTCGCCGAGCTGGTGTCCCGCTGGCCGCTCGAGGGTTCCATCTACCAGTGGTCCCGCCGGCTCATGGGCCAGGGATACGGCTGGGCCGCCGGCTGGTTCTACATGTGGACGCTGGTCGTGGCGATGTCGGCGGTGTCGGTCTTCGCCGCCGGCTTCGTCGGCAACGTCTTCGACTGGGAGATGAGCGCCGGGCAGCAGGCCCTGCTCGCCTGGGTGATCCTGATGCTCGGCACCGCGGCCAACGTCGCGGGCCGGTTGGTGCTGCGGCTGCTGATGACGGCCAGCATCATCGCCGAGATCGTGGGCTCCGTCGGGCTCGGCGTGTGGCTCCTGCTGTTCCACCGGGAGAACCCGATCTCGGTGCTCACCGAGGGGTTCAGCCTCGACGGCTACCTGTCGATGTCCGGCCCGTTCCTCATCGCGATGGCTTTCGTGGGCTGGTCGTTCGTGGGGTTCGAGAGCGCCGGCTCCATCGCCGAGGAGGTGCACAACCCGCGCAAGAACCTGCCGAAGGCAGTGCTCTTCTCGATCACCTTCATCGCGCTCATCGTCATGTTCTCGGCGCTCTCCATCATCCTGGCGATTCCGGAGGAGATCGCGGCGACCAGCACCGACCCGGTCTACGACACGCTCGCCTTCCACCTCGGCACCGGGGCCGCGAAGATGGCCGAGATCCTGTTCACGATCGGCTTCCTCGCCTCGTTCCTGGCGCTGCAGACCTCCGCCTCCCGGCTGATCTGGTCCTACGCCCGCGACCACGCGCTGCCGGCCGCCGGTGCCCTTTCCCGGCTGACCCGGCGGGAGAAGCAGCCGGTGGTCGCGCTGGTCGTGGCCACCACGGTCGGCACGCTGATCATCGTGCTCAGCCAGCTGGCGCCGGACTTCTACACGCTGATGCTGAACTTCACCTCGGGCGGCTTCTACCTGGCGTTCCTGTTCCCGCTCGTGGCCAACCTCGTGTCGCGGGTGCGGGGCAGCTGGGAGCCCGGCCCGTTCCACCTCGGAAGGTGGAGCACCCCGCTCGCGGTGGCCGCCGTGCTGTGGGCCACGTTCCAGTTCCTCAACATCGCCTGGCCGCGTGACTTCTACCCGGACGCGCCGTTCCTCAACTGGTCGGTGGCTCTGGCCGTCGTGGGGCTCGGCGTCGTCGGCACCGCCATCTACTTCACGGTGCGCGACCGGATCACCACCGTGCCGACCTTCGAGGTCGACGACCCGGAGTACGACGAGGCGACCCGTGACTACCTGGCGACCGAGCATGACGCCCGCTGACCGGGACGCCGGGCGGCTGGCGGTCGTCACCGGCGCGGCGAGCGGCATCGGCGCGTCCATCGCCGCTGAGCTCACCGACCGGGGCTGGCGGGTCGCCGGCTTCGACCTGCAGCCGTCCGAGTGGCACGCCGGCTGCGTCGTCGACGTGTCCGACCGCCGGCAGGTGGAGGCGGCGGTCGCCGAGACCGAGCGGGAGCACGGGCCGGTCGCCGCGGTGGTCTCGGCTGCCGGCCACTACGAGATGGCCGACGTCGGAGACCTCACCGAGCAGCAGTGGCACCGCATGCTCCGCGTGCACCTCGGCGGACTGGTGAACCTGGCGCGCGCCGCCCTGCCGGGGATGGTGGAGCGCGGCGACGGGACGCTGGTCGCGGTGACCTCCGAGCTGGCGATCGGTGGCGGCGACCGGGACGCTCACTACGCGGCTGCGAAGGGCGCGGTGATCGGGTTGGTGCGCAGCCTGGCCGCGGAGGTGGCCGCGACCGGCGTGCGGGTGAACGCGGTGGCTCCCGGGCCGACCGACACGCCCCTGCTCGCCGCGGACTCGCCGTGGCGGGACCCCGCCTTCCTCGCCACGCTCCCGACCCGGCGGCTCGTGGTGCCGGAGGAGGTGGCGCTCACCGTCGGCTACCTGGTCGAGGAGGCCACCTTCATGACCGGCGAGGTCGTCTCGCCCAACGCAGGAGCCGTGATCTGATGCCCGGTCCCACCACCGGTCGCACCACCGGCGCCAGAACCGGACCGCTGGCCGGCCGTGTCGCGCTGGTCACCGGCGCCACGCAGGGGATCGGCCGCGCCATCGCCGAGCGGCTCGCCGCCGACGGCGCCCGCGTCGGTGTCAACGATCTCGACCACGACGAGCGCATGCAGCAGGTGGTCGAGGCCACCGGGGGCTTCCCCGCCGTCGCCGACGCCGCCGACCGAGGTGCGGTGCGCGGCCTCGTGGAGCGGATGGCCCGTGACGTGGGCACGGTCGACGTGCTGGTGGTCAACCACGCCTACATGACGATGGCCCCGCTGCTCGACCACGACCCGGACGACTGGTGGCGGGTCGTGGACACCAACCTCGGTGGGGCGTTCCACTGGGTGCAGGCGGTGCTCCCCGGGATGCTCCGCGCCGGACGTGGCCGGATCGTGCTGGTCTCCTCCGAGTGGGGCGTGACCGGTTGGCCGGAGGCCACCGCCTATGCAGCCTCGAAGGCCGGCATCATCTCGCTGGCCAAGACCCTCGCCCGCGAGCTGGCCCCGAAGGGCGTGGTCGTCAACGCGGTCGCCCCGGGAGTGATCGACACCCCGCAGCTCGAGGTGGACGCGCTCGCCGCCGGGCTCACCCGGGAGGCGATGGTCGCGCAGTACGGGCAGCAGATCCCGATGCGCCGCGTCGGGCGGCCCGAGGAGATCGCCGCCGCCGTGGCGCTGCTCACCGACTTCCGGATGGCGGCGCTCGTCGGCCAGGTCGTGCAGGTCAACGGCGGCGCCACCCGCGCCCGGGCGTGACCCCCACGCGCCACCAGCATCCGCACATCGAGAGGACAGCCATGGAAGAGCCCCGCGTCACCGAGGGCGGGACGGTCGGGCCGGTCGACGGTCTCCAGGTGCCCCGTTTCGCAGGCCACACCACGTTCGCGCGCCTGCCCCGACGGGAGGACGTGCGGTCGTACGACGTGGCCGTGGTCGGTGTGCCGTTCGACGCCGGTGTCACCTACCGTCCCGGCGCCCGGTTCGGCCCGTCCGCGATCCGCCAGGGCTCGCGGCTGCTGCGCCCCTACAACCCGGCGCTCGACGTGGCGCCGTTCGCGGGCGTCCAGGTCGTCGACGCCGGTGACATCGCGGCGAACCCGTTCGACATCGCGCAGGCGCTGGAGCAGATCGAGGAGGGAGTCCGTGAGCTGTCCGGCGACGGACGGAACCTGGTGATCCTCGGGGGCGACCACACGATCGCCCTCCCGGCGCTGCGGGCGCTGCGCGCGCAGCACGGCCCGCTGGCGATGGTGCACTTCGACGCCCACCTCGACACCTGGGACACCTACTTCGACGCCCCCTTCACCCACGGCACCCCGTTCCGGCGCGCGTGGGAGGAGGGGCTGCTCGACCCAGCGCGGACGATGCACGTCGGGATCCGCGGGTCGCTCTACTCCGAGAAGGACCTCGCTGACGACGCGTCCATGGGGTTCTCGATCGTGCATGCTCGCGAGATGGACCGGCTGGGCGTGGACCGGGTGATCGAGAGCGTGCGTGAGCGGGTCGGCGACGCGCCGGTCTACCTCTCGATCGACATCGACGTGCTGGACCCGGGTTTCGCTCCGGCGACCGGTACCCCGGAGGCCGGCGGGCTGACCAGCCGTGAGCTGCTGGCGATCGTCCGCGGGTTCGACGGCGCCAACGTGGTCGCCGGCGACATCGTCGAGGTGTCCCCGGCGTACGACCACGCGGAGATCACCGCTATCGCCGCCGCGAACCTCGCCTACGAGTACTGCTCGCTCTTCGCGAAGGCCCGCCGATGAGCGGCTCCCCGGTCCCCGCCGCCCCGGTGCCGTGGCCGGACGGCAAGCGGTCGGTGGCCGCGTTCACCTTCGACGTCGACGCCGAGTCCGCCATCCTGCACGCCTCCCCGGGGTCGCGGGACCGGCCCGGCGTGATGAGCCACCAGTCCTACGGGCCGCTCGTCGGCGTCCCGCGGATCCTCGACATCCTCGACCGGCACGGCGTCCCGGCGACGTTCTTCGTCCCCGGCTACACCGCCGAGCGCTACCCGGCCGTCGTCCGTGACGTCGTGGCCGCCGGCCACGAGGTCGCCCACCACGGCTACCTCCACGAGTCGCTGGAGGGCGTCGACGAGTCGACCGAGGCGTCGTACCTCGACCGTGGCCTGGAGGCGCTGGAGCGCGTCGCCGGTGTCCGGCCGGTGGGATACCGCGCCCCGATGTGGGAGCCGACGTGGGCCACTCCGCGGCTCCTCGCCGAGCGAGGGTTCCTCTACGACTCCAGCCTCATGGACGCCGACCATCCCTACGAGCTGGCGGTCACCGGTGTGGACGCCGTCGATTCGGTGGTGGAGATCCCGATCCACTGGGCGCTCGACGACTGGGAGCAGTACTGCTTCGTCCCCGGCGTCGCCGGCGAGGGGCTGATCGAGAGCCCGGCGAAGGCCGAGGAGATGTGGCGGCTGGAGCTCGCAGCGATGCGCGACGTCGGCGGCTGCTTCTGCCTGACCAACCACCCGTTCCTGACCGGTCGACCGTCCCGGGCCCAGGTGCTGGACCGGCTGATCGGGCAGGCGGTGGCGTACGACGACGTGTGGCTCGCCTCGCTGGCGCAGGTCGCCGAGCACGTGCGCTCGCTCGGGCTCGAGCCCCGCACCCTCGAGCCACCGCCGCTGTAGGCGGGCGACGTTCCCTCTGGTCGAGGTGGCCGTCCGATGTCTACGATGCCGGGCATGTCTCCCTGCCGGAACCTCCGTCTGGTCCGCTCCGTCCTGGCCGCGCTCCTCGGGTTGAGCCTGGTCGCAGGGGCGTCGTACGCACCCGCCACGGCCAAGCCCACCGCCAGGTCCGCACCGCCGATCTTCGTGGCGCTCAGCGAGGTGGACCCGTCGATCTTGCACGACATCCGCTACACGACGAAGCACAACTTCGTCGGTCGGCGCATCCACGCCTACCGCGACCCACTGTGCATCGTGACCAGGCCGACGGCGCGGGCGCTGGCGCGGGCGCAGGACGCTCTGCTCGCGCAGGGGTACTCGCTCAAGGTCTACGACTGCTACCGGCCCCAGACCGCCGTCGACGACTTCGTCCGGTGGGCCGAGCGGCTCCGCGACGACCGGATGAAGGCCGAGTTCTACCCGGACGTCGACAAGTCGCAGCTGTTCGAGGACGGCTACATCGCCGCGCGGTCTGGTCACAGCCGTGGCAGCACCGTCGACCTGACCCTGGTCGAGCTGCCTGCCGCTCCCCAGCCACGGTGGCGGCCGAGCATGGGGCTGGTGCCCTGCTACGCGCCGTACGACGAGCGCTTTCCCGACAACACCGTCGACATGGGGACCGGCTACGACTGCTTCGACACGCTGTCGCACACGCTGGACCCGCGGATCCAGGGCGAGGCGAGGGCGAACCGGCTGCTGCTGAAGTCGACCCTCGAGGCGGTCGGCTTCACCAACTACGCCAACGAGTGGTGGCACTACACGCTGGCGGACGAGCCGTTCCCGAACCGCTACTTCGACTTCCCGGTGGCGCGGCGCTCGCTGCGCTGAGAAACGGGCCGGCTGGCTACGGTCGGCTGGCTACGGTCGCCAGCCGGAGACGTACGTCGGCATCGGCGGGTCGCCGCGCAGGTCGGGGGCCGGCACCGGGTCGCCGTACGACGACACGATCGGCAGGACCCCGGCCCAGACCGGGGCGGAGAGGTCCTCCGGCGCGTCCTCCGGGTGGCCGTCGCTGACCTTCAGCGACCACTCGCTCAGGTGCAGGGCCAGCACCATCGTCGCGGCGAGCTCCCTGCTCGTCGGCGGCCGCAGGGTCTCCCACCGGCCTGGCATCCACGCCTCGCTCATCGCACGCAGCGCGGCGATCTTGTCGGGGACGGTCGAGGGCACGCCGTAGATCACCGCGGACCGGTAGTGCATGGAGGACTCGAACGCCGACCGCGCGAGCACCAGACCGTCGAGCAGGGTCACGGTGGCGCAGACCTCCGGACCCTCCGCCAGGGTGCGGAACAGCCGGCTGCCGGTCGACCCGTGCAGCAGCAGCCGGTCGCCGTCCCTGGCCGCGGCGACCGGGATGTTCACCGGGCCGGTCCCGTCGACGAACGCGACATGGGCGACCTTGGCGGCGTCGAGCAGCGCGTGCAGGGCGTCGGTGTCAGTGGCGGCCTTCTCGGGCAGGCGCCGGACCCGGGTGCGTTCGCTCACGCTGGGATTCTGCCCGTGCCGGCCCTCGTCTGCCAGCGGTTCCAGGAGTCAGGAGGAGGGCGCGGCGTCGAGGCTGTCGACGGAGCGGAGGTCACGGCTAGGGTGAGGGCGTGACCTCGGACCGGGACGACGACGGCGTGCAGGAGCGCAGGCAGGGCTACCGCAGCCTGCCGCCGCAGGTGCGGCTGGAGGACACCATTGCCGGCGTGGACCCGGACACGCGGCCCGACCCGGAGGCCGGGCGGAACCTGGACCAGCACCGCGCCCTGCGCGACGAGTAGCCGGAGGGTCGACAACCCCCGCACCCGGCCGGCGCGGCGGGCCCGATCTCGAGCTGGGCAGTAACCGGCACGGATGTGCGTCGTTGACCCTCTGACGACTCGTTCTGGAGGTTCGACGATGATGCATGGAGTTTCTCGACGCCTGGTGACGCTTGCTGCTGTTCTCGCTGCAGGCACCGCCCCGCTCATGGTGACCGGACAGGCGGGGGCGAGTCCCGAGCAGTCCGAGGGCTCCATGGTCTCCGTCCCGACGGATGCGGCCGGGTTCGGCAAGGTCGTCGTCGCCTTCGACGGCGGGGTCATCCCGGCCGGCACGCTCAGGGCGCTGCGCAACCTCGGCGTGGAGCGCGCCATCGAGCTGCCGACGATCGGAGCAGTGGCCGTGACGGCGCCGCCGCGGGTGGTCGGTGCGGTCGAGACTTTGCCGGGCGTCGTCGCGGTGGAGCCGCAGCGCCGGTTGACCTCCACGCTCTACGCCTCGAAGAAGCAGATCAACGCGATCGGCCTCGACAGGCGCTCGACGTACACGACCCGCGTGGGTGGCAAGCGGGTCAAGGCGACCCGACCCGGTGTGACCGGTGCGGGTGTGACCGTGGCCGTGCTCGACTCCGGCATCTTCGCCGGGCACCCGGACTTCGGTGACCGGGTGGTGAAGGGGCTCAACTTCTCCTACGCCGAGGCCGCTCAGCAGGCGGGGTTCACCGCTGATCAGTGGGACGCGTACGCCGAGTCGACCGGGGCGCTGGCCCTTCAGGACGAGATCGGGCACGGCACCCACGTCGCGGGCACCGTGGGCGGCGACGGCAGTCTGTCGGCGTCCCAGGGCGGTCCGGACCTCGCCGGCGTCGCTCGGAAGGTCTCCCTGATCTCCATGCGGGTGGCGACGCCCGGCTTCGGCATCGTCGACGACATCGACTGGGAGGAGGCGGCGCTGGCTGCGTTCGACTGGACGATCAGGCACCGCAAGGAGTACGGCATCGACATCACCCAGAACTCCTGGGGCCTGCTTCCGACCGAGCCGAACTGCCTCGGCCTCGACTGTGGTGAGCCGACCGACTTCGACGCGATGTCGCAGATGATCCGGTCCGTCGTGGGCAGCGGTGTGCACGTCGTGTTCTCCGCCGGCAACGACGGACCCGAGCCGGGGACGATCGGCGGCTACCACGACCCCAGGAACGGCGCCGTCCTCGTCGGCGCCGCGTGCAAGTCCGTCGACTCCTCCCGATGTGAGGAGGGGCAGCAGATGGTGGACTTCTCCAGCCGCGGTGCCGCCGACCGCACCGGCCCGCAGGTCGACGTCGTCGCCCCCGGCGACACGATCATGGCCGCCCTGTCGCCGTCGGTGCTCGCGCCGCTCACCGAGTGCCCGGAGATCCAGCAGCCGGGCTACTTCTGCATCTCCGGCACGTCGATGGCGTCACCGCACGTGGCCGGCGTGGTGGCTCTGATGCTCCAGGCGAACCCGAAGGCCAGGCCCGCGCAGGTGAAGAGGTGCCTGCGCTCGACCGCGGTCGACATGATGGCCCGGGGCTTCGACATCCACTCCGGTCGCGGCATGGTCGACGCGAAGGCGGCGGTGAACTGCGCCCACGCCCTCACACTGGTCAAGAAGAAGAGCTGAGCCGGGGCGTTCGGCACCGACCACGCGCAACGTTGGTCCGCGCAGCGGCCGCCGTACTCCCCGGGTCGTCCAGCCGCCGAATTTCGTCCGCCTGGACAGGATTCGGGCCGTCGAGGGGGGCGATCGTCCGCGAAAGCCGTCCACCTGGACGGAATTCCGCGTCGCGCGCCCACTCACGCCGCCCACCGGCTCGACGACGTCGATGCGCCGCCCACGGCCCCCGCCCGAGGTGAGCTCGGCACCCCAGGTCGCGGCGTCGAGGGTCGCGGGTGAGGTAGACGCCGTTCGTCACCCGGCCCGGTGTTGCCGCGTTCGTCGACCGCCGCGAGTGGTCAGATGAACAGCAGCTGGGCGCCGTCGGTCATCTCGATGAAGTCGCTGGCGGAGATGATGCCCTCGACTCCCTCATAGAGGTCTTCCTCGTGGACCTTCATCATGTCCGCGGAGAGGCGGCAGGCCCACAGGTGGCCGCCGGACTCGTGGATCTGCTCCAGGAACTCCGGGACCTCCGGGATGTCGAGGTCGGCGATCTGCTTCTTCAGCATCTTCGTCGTCATCGCGGTCATCCCCGGCATGCCGGCCAGACCCTGCGGCATCGAGGCCGCGGAGCCCGGCGGGTGCATCGCCGTGTTGCCGAGGTAGGAGAACTTGAGGTGCTCCATCGTCTTCTTGTTGATCATGTCGAAGCCCCAGAACGTGAAGAACAGGTGCGTCTCCACGCCTTCGCCGAGGGCGGCGTTGCCGAGGATCAGGGCCGGGTAGGCCATGTCCAGGTTCCCCTTGGAGCAGATGATGGCGAGCTTGCGGTCTCCGGCATCCTCGTCATCGAACGAGGGGACGAAGGTGGGGGCGGTTTCGGTGGCGGTCATGGCGTCTCCTTGACGCTGGTGGCTGACGGGGGGAGTGGTACGGCGGCCGGCTCAGACGCAGCCCTTGGGCTTGGGCAGGCCCGCGACGTAGGCCATCTTCTTGGCGGGCTTCTTGGGGAACAGCGCGAAGAGCTCCTTGACCGGGATGCCGGCCTGGGTGCTGACCCTGCGCAGCGTGGGGGTCTCGCCCATCACGCCGTGGTCCTCGCGCAGGAAGCGGATCGCCCTCCAGTGCGCGTCGCTCATCTCGATGCCGATCAGCTTCGCGAGCTCGGTGCCGAGCGTCTCGGTCCACACCTGCGGGTCGGTGAGGAAGCCTTCCTCGTTGACGTCGTAGGCATGTCCGGCGATGGTGGTGGTGGGCATGGTGTCTCTCCTTCGCTTGGTGGGGGTGCTGCCGGCGGTGTGCCGTGGGTTCACTCGGCGTTCTTGCCGGCCATGGTCATGTCGGCCTTGAGGCCGAGCGGCCGGCCGGGGAGCAGGGCGTTCCAGTAGATGTGGCGGAACGCGAGCTTCCCGAGGTGGTTCGCCCGAGACTCCTTGAGCAGTGACATCGGCCCGACCTTGGGAAGCGGGAAGGTGCCGGTGAGCGGCTCGGTGTCGTAGTTGAAGTCGAGCAGCAGCGCCTTGCCGCCACCGGACTCCACGAAGCAGTTGGCGTGCCCGTCGAAGCGGTGGGTCATCTCCTGGCCGGCGGCGAGCTGCCGCAGGTTCTCCATGAAGACGTCGACGGAGAAGTGGGCGACCGAGCCGGCCTTGGAGGTCGGGATGTTGCTGGCGTCGCCCAGCGCGAAGATCGTGTCGTGCTGGGTGCTCTGGAAGGTGTGCTTGTCGACCGGCACGTAGTTGAGCTCGTCGCCCAGTCCGGACTTCGCCACGAAGTCGGCGCCCATGTTGAGCGGCACCGTGACCAGCAGGTCGTAGGCGATCTCGCGCTCGTCGTACGAGCGGAGCACCTTGGCCTCCTGGTCGACCGACTCGATCATGAAGTCGGACTCGAGGGCGATGCCTCTTCTCCTCCAGCTTGTGCCCAAGCTCGCGGCTGGCCACCGGCTTGGTGAAGGCGCCGTCGAGCGGGGTGACGTAGACGATCTCGACCTGGTCGCGGATCCCGCGCTTGGTGAAGTAGTCGTCGGCCAGGAAGCTGAACTCCAGCGGGGCGACCGGGCACTTGATCGGCATCTCGGTCACGTGGACGACCAGCCGGCCTCCGGTGAACCTCTCCAGCGCCGCGCGGGTCGAGACCGCGCCGTCGTAGGTGTAGAACTCGGTGACGCTCTTGTGCCACTCGGGGCCGAGCATCCCCTCGGTCTGGTCGGGGCGCGGGGTCGTGCCCGTGGCGATGACCAGGTAGTCGTAGGCCAGGATGCGGCCGTCCTCCAGGGTCACCTTCTGGGACTCGGGGTCGACGACGTCGACCTCGCCCATCACCAGGCCGACACCGTCGGCGAAGAAGGGCCGCTTGGTCTTGCGGATCTGCTTCGGCTCGTTCATGCCGAAGGGGATGAACAGGTAGCCAGGCTGGTAGTCGTGGACGTCGTCCTTGTCGACGACGGTGACCGACCAGTCCGGGAGCTGCTTGCGCACCTTGTTGGCGATCATCGTGCCGGCGGTTCCACCGCCGAGGATGAGGAGGGACGAAGCCGGGGTCGTGGTCAAGTTGTTCATACTTCTTGTCTACCCTGGGGGGTATTCGAAGTGAAGGGCTTCGGGCTGTCTCGTCGCTCACGCAGGACAGGCTCACCTAGGTGGCCAACTGACCGACCCCCACTCGTGGAGAGACGCGCCCTAGGCGGCCAGGGAGCCGGCGAAGATCTGCCACGCCAGGGCGGACTTCGCCACGAGGCTGAGCACCAGGTAGGCCTTCTCGCCGAACGCATAGCTGCGCCACGGCCCGACCTGCCGGTACTGCAGCCACTGGTTGAGCGCGAAGCTGTTGAAGAGCACGAACAGGGACACGAAGATGCCGATGACGAAGCCGGGGATCTCCTCGGCCGCGACGAGGTTGTAGCCGATCGCCACCCACGGCGCCGCGCCGGCGATGCAGCCGAACCAGAAGGGCCTCATGGTCGTGGTGGAACGTCCGGGCGGGTTGGCCGACTCCTGGAGCCAGCCGAACAGGATCATGGCCACGTTGGCGCCCGCGATGCCGATCAGCGCCGAGATCCCGTCGATGCCGGTGTAGAGCGCGATCAGCACCACCATGAGGGTCGCGCTGAAGGAGTACTCCACCCATCGGAAGCGGTTGATCCCGGCGCGGAGGTCGTCGTCGTAGGTGCGGCGGAGTGCCGTGGCGGTGAGCAGGTGGTCGAGGGCGGCGAGCGCGAGGAACGCGGCGATCGCGGCGCCGACCGGCAGGTCGAAGAGCGCCTCCGGGGCGGCCGACGGCGTGCCCGGCGGGCCGGTGGGCAGCGACCGGGTCACAGCGACGGCGAAGTCCGTGGCCAGCACGAGAACAGCGACCGCCTGCCCGAGGTGCAGCAGCGTCAGGGCGAGGTTCCAGCCTCGCAGCGAGCGAAGGCTGCGGTCGTCGACGCCGGTCGCGGTCGTGTCCTCGGCATGTCCCATGGCACCCATCATGCCGCCTCGGTGCGGTGGCGCAGCGAACCGTGACGGGTCGAGCGGCGCAGCGTGCGAGCCACGAGGGTGGTCGATCTGCCAGGCTGGGGTGATGGCTTCTCGAACGGCGAACTTCTGCATCGACGCGCATGACCCGATGGCTCAGGTGGCCTGGTGGAGCCAGGTCCTCGACGACTTCGAGCCCGACGACGACAGCTCGGAGGACGAGGCCGGACTGTGCGGGCCGGCGGGCCGGTGGCTGCTCTTCCTCAAGGTGCCGGAGCCGAAGGCGGTGAAGAACCGGATGCACATCTGCCTTCGCCCGGTGGACCGGACGAGAGACGAGGAGGTCCAGCGGCTGCTCGACCTCGGTGCGAGCATGGTCGATGACCTGCGCACGACGGATGGGGGATGGGCAGTCCTGGCCGACCCGGAAGGCAACGAGTTCTGCGTGCTGACCACGCCGGCTGTCGAAGCCGGCATCACGCGATAGGTCCCAGCGACCGGGAAGGGCTCGTGCTGGTCAGGCGAGAGCAGGCAGGCGACGTCGAGACGGTTCGCGACGTCGTCGCGGCGGCCTTCGCCGACACCGAGGCGCCGGAACGTTCGCCCGTGGAGGTGAGCCTGCTCGCCGAGCTGCGGACCGACCCGGGCTGGCAGCCGGCGCTGTCCCTCGTCGCTGTCGATCCGGCGGAGGGAGGCCCGGGGGAGGGGGCGGTCGTCGGGCATGTGGTGTGCACGCGCGGCACCGTCGGCGGCGTACCGGCGCTGGGGCTGGGCCCCCTGGCTGTGCGGCCGGACCGTCAGGGGCGGGGTGTGGGGAGCGCACTCATGCATGCGGTGCTCGGCGCAGCAGAGGCCCTCGACGAGTCGTTGGTCGCGCTGCTCGGGGAGCCCGCCTACTACGGCCGGTTCGGCTTCAGCCCTTCGTCGCAGCACGGGATCGCGCCACCCGAGCCGCAGTGGGGTGACTACTTCCAGGTCCGGGTGCTTGACGGGCGCCGCGCGCTCGTCGGCGAGTTCTCCTACGCCGCTCCGTTCCGGCAGCTCTGAGGCTGAAGCCGACGACCTTCGACGTGCTCACACGGGGCGCACATCTGACACACAGGGTCCACCCACGCCGGCGGTGTCCCATGGGGTCAGCAAGCACACCACCCCCCTCCGGACGTCAAAGGACTCTCGTGTCTGTCTTCGCCTTCATTGCCGCTGACCTCGTTGCCATCGGGCTCATGGTCTTCGCGTTGTACTTCCCGCGCCATCGCCGACGCGACCTGGTGGTCGCGTTCCTGTCGATCAACGTCGGTGTCATGGGGGTCACGTTCGCGATGTCCACCGCCGAGCTGTCGCTCGGCTTCGGCCTCGGCATCTTCGCCGTCCTGTCGATCATCCGCCTGCGGTCGACCGAGATGGACCACGCGGAGATCGCGTACTACTTCACCGCGATCGCCCTGGGCCTCCTCGGCGGCTTCCCGTCGACATCGCCGAACGTGAGCTTCACGCTGATGGCGGTGCTGCTGGGGGTCATCGCGGTCGGCGACAGCCGCGCGCTGCTCTCCCGCGCCCGCCAGCAGACGATGGTGCTGGACCGCGCTGTCACCGACGAGGCGGTGGCTCGAGACCTCGTGGGCGACATCCTGGGCGCTCGCATCGACCGGGTGACGCTGCACAAGGTGGACCTGGTCTCCGAGACGACCCTGTGCGACGTGAGGTTCACCTTGCCCACCACCGGGGGCACCCCGGGCCGGAACGTGGACAGCTTCACCGGACGCCCGGTCCGACTCCGCCCCGCGCGAGGCCTCGACGCCCACCATGGCAGCGGGCGCCCGATGACGGACTGGATCGACGCCGTGCACCTGCTGCCCGCGCTCACCCTCGACGAGGTGAACGAGCGGGCCGAGCTGCAGACCCGAATCGACCGCAAGTACGTCGTCCAGCCGGCGGTCTGGGGGACGGTGCTCGCCTCGCTGGGCGACGAGCCGGGCGTGCTCGAGATCGGACGAGCGACGCAGCTTCCGGTACTCCTCGACGTACTACGACACATCTGATCTGGACAGCTACCGGGACGCCGCCCGCGGCCGCCCCCACCGCTACAAGGTGCGCACGAGGCACTACCTCGACACGGGCACGAGCGCCGTCGAGGTCAAGCTGCGTTCGTCATCCGGCGTCACGTCCAAGTGTCGTCAGTGGCTCGACGTGGACGTGGCTCGGGGCGCGTGCCCCCTACCGGCCGAGGTCGCCGCCTTCGTCGCGGGCTTCGACCGGATCGGCGACACCGCCCACCGGCTTGCCGAGGTGCTGACCACGTCGTACGAGCGGGTGACGCTCGTGACGGCCGGCGCGCGGGTCACGGTCGACCTGCGGGTCGCTGCCGCCGACGTACACGGCCGGCACATGGACTACGGCGACCTGCTGATCGTCGAGACCAAGTCCACGGGCGGGGCCGGCTCCGTCGACCGCGCCCTGTGGGCGAGCGGCGCTCGCCCTGCCCGCATCAGCAAGTACTGCACATCGCTCGCGGCACTGCGCTCCGAGCTGCCCTCGAACAGGTGGTCACGGTCCCTCCGCCGCTACCTGCCCTCCGCCGTCGCGCCCGCCGCGGCTGCCTAGAAAGGTCTGACATGAACAAGCGCCCCTCCACCTTCCTCGCCGGTCTTGCCCTGGCCGGGTCACTGGTCGTCAGCGGCTGCAGCGCTGGCACGGCCAACTCCGCTGACTCGTCCGAGGTGGCAGCCACCTCGTCGGTGACCACCGCGGTCCCGAGGTGAGCTACGCGGACCTGGACATCGACGAGGCAGACCTGGATGTCGCCATGGCTGACGCGGTCGACATCACCCTGGCCGATGGAGCGTCCGAGGGCGGTGCCGGCGTGAGCGCCGACGCGGACACGGTCACGATCGGTGCCGCCGGAACCTACCGTGTCAGCGGCACGTTGACCTCGGGTTCGCTCGTCGTCGACGCCCCCGACGGGGTGGTCACGCTCGTGCTCGACGGCGTGGACATCACCGCCGCCGACGTGGCAGCGATCAACGTGGTCGAGGCCGACCAGGTCGTGGTCCGGCTCGCCGATGGCAGCGACAACGTGCTCGCCGACGCCGAGGGTGCCACGGTCGACGAGTCGGTCGAGGACACGCCCAACGCGACACTGTTCTCGAGCGCCGACCTGTGGATCGCAGGCGACGGGGCACTGTCGGTCACCGCCCACGCCGCGGACGCGGTCACCTCGAAGGACACGCTCGTCCTGGCCGGCGGCGACGTCACGGTCGAGGCGGTCGACGACGGCGTGCGCGGCAAGGACCACCTGCTGGTCAGCGGCGGCACGCTCACGGCAGACGTCGGCGGGGACGCCCTGCGCTCCGACAACGAGTCGGTCACCGATGAGCCGGACGCCGCCGTGGGCGTCGTCTGGATCGACGGCGGAACCTTGGACCTGACGGCCGGCTCCGACGCCGTCGATGCCGCTCGCCAGGTCACGGTGCTCAGCGGAGCGCTGACGATCGCCGCAGGCGACGACGGCATCCACTCCGACAACGTGCTGCGCATCGCAGGAGGCGACATCACCATCACCGAGAGCGTCGAGGGCATCGAGGGCGCCTACATGTACCTCTCCGGGGGCGAGGTGTCCGTGGTGTCCAGCGACGACGGCATCAACGTCGCAGGTGGCGCAGAAGCGCTCGTGGAGACGACTGACGAGGCGGCTGGCGGTGCGGTCGGCGGGCCCGGCGGGCGGGGTGACCGTCCGGAGGGAGGCCCACCCATGGGCGACCAGGCCACCACCACGACCGGCCCGGTCGACGACCTTGCATCGCTCACAGTGTCGGCGATGGAGGGCAGCGGCTTCGGCGGCCCGGCCGAGGGCGACAACGGTGACCGGCTCCTGGAGATCAGCGGTGGGACGTTCGTGGTCGACACCGACAGCGATGGTGTCGATGTCAACGGATCGATGACCATGTCCGGCGGGACCCTGGTGGTCTCCGGGACCGAGGACGCCCGCAACGGTGCGCTCGACGTGGACGACGCGTTCACCGTCTCGGGCGGGACCCTTGCAGCCAACGGCACGGCGACCATGGCGGTTGCGCCGGGCGAGAGCTCCACGCAGGCAACGCTGGCACTGACCTTCGGCGGCACCGTGCCGGCGGACACGGTGGTGACCATCGCCGATGCGGCCGGTATACAGATCGCGTCCTTCACCACCCCCAAGGCCTCGAGCTCGTTCATCTACTCGTCCGCGGCCCTGGAGGCCGGGACCGACTACGCGATCTCGGTCGGCGGCGAGGTCGCCGGAACCGCCACCGGCTGGCTGGTGCTCGACGGCACGGCCTCAGAAGGCCAAACCATCGGCACGGTCCCCGCTGCGTGACGTTCACGCGGCCAGATGGAGGGGCAGGTGCTTGGATGACGGGCATGCGGATCTTCTTCACCGGTGGCAGCGGCAAAGCCGGCAAGCACGTCGTGGCGCACCTGGCCGAGCAGGGTCACCAGGTCACCAACGCCGACGTCGTACCGCTGGGGCATCCGGACGTCGCCGACCTCAAGGTCGACCTGACCGACGGGGGAGAGACCTACTCGGCGGTGGCGGGGCTGGCGAGGATGGAGGAGCTGGAGCTGCCGCAGAAGCCGGCGTACGACGCGGTCGTGCACTTCGCGGCTGTGCCGGCGATCCTGCGGGCGGCCGACGCCAGGATCTACGCGACGAACGTGCTCAGCACCTACAACGTGCTCGAGGCTGCGACGCGCCTGGGCGTCCCCAAGATCGTGTTCGCGTCCTCGGAGACGACGTACGGCATCTGCTTCGCCCAGGGCGAGCGGCGGCCGGCGTACCTGCCGGTGGACGAGGACCACCCGACGGTGCCGGAGGACTCGTACGCAATGTCGAAGGTGGCCAACGAGGTGACGGCGCGGGCGTTCCAGGCTCGCACCGGCGTCGACGTGTACGGCTTGCGGATCAACAACGTGATCGAGCCGCACGAGTACGCCGAGACGTTCCCGGCCTTCGTCGCCGACCCGTCCCTGCGGCGACGCAACATCTTCGCCTACATCGACGCGCGCGACCTCGGCCAGATGGTGCAGCGCTGCCTGGAGGTCGACGGGTTGGGCTACGAGGTCTTCAACGTCGCCAACGCGGACAAGTCGGTCGCCGCGTCGACCGAGGAGGTACGGGAGCGGTTCTACGAGGGCGTGGAGCTGCGGCGGGAGATCGGGCGCGACGAGACGTTCTACTCCATCGACAAGGCCCGTGAGCTCCTCGGCTTCGCGCCGCAGCACTCCTGGCGCGACGTCGTGCCGGATCCCGAAGCGCAACCGCGCTAGTCCTCCTGCGCCTCGAACAGCGCCTGACGCTCACGCGCGGCGGCCATGGCCGTCATGAACTTGGCGTCGTAGTCAGGATCGGCAGTCGGGATCGTCGCGACGACGTGCTCGTCGAGCACATCGGCCCCTCCGTCACTGACCTTCATCACCGAAACCCGGGTCTCGCCGTCGGCGTCCCGGTGGGCGACCGTCCAATGACCGGTGAGGGTCGGCGCACGGCTCTCCGTGGGCGGGGCCACGAGCCGGAGGGCGACATAGACGATGATGCCGAGCAGCCCGATCGCGATGGCAGCCTGGAGCATCATCATCTGTCCATTGTGCGAGCCGAAGGCGGGCGAACCAAGTCGAGGTCGAGGGCGATATGGGGCGTGCTCAGGATCGAAGGCCGTCGACACGGTGGACGGCTTCAGCCTTCATCACGTCAGCGCAGCTCGGGCAGGGTCAGCCACCACGCGTAGTGCTGCTCGAGATCGCGATCCGACACGGCGTAGGCGAGCGTATGGTGCTCGGTGGTCGACCAGACCAGGACGGAAGAGCCGTCCGGAGCGTTGAAACACGCCAGCTCGCCCACTGCGCGTCCGCGGTCCGACCACGAGCTCCGCGCGGGTCGGCCTTGGGAGCAGGCACCGATCGACGGAACGGCGGTGGCCTCGGCAGCGAACGCGGCCGCGGTGGCGGCCGCGTCACCATACTGGACGTAGACGAGCTCGACTCCGGCAGCCGGGAACGAGCACAGATAGGCCGCGCGTACGCCGGTCCCGAAGCCGGCCGGCTCCGAGGCGGCTTCACACGCGTCGGCCACCTCGACCGGCAGGAGCTCAGCAAGCGGCGGGGCACTCTGCTTCGTCGGTTCGTCATCGACCGGCCAACCCATCACCTCCGCGGTGGTCGCCACCCAGCGGACTGACTCGGCGGGCCAGAAGAGCCCAGCGGCGGCGCTGGTCAGCAGGCTCAGTGACGAGATGGCGACGGTGACCGGCATCAGCCGATGCCGGGACGTTCGTGTCGACCAGCGGTGTTGTAGCAGCCGGTCGAGCTGTCCCGCAGGGTCGTGGACCTCGGCCCGCAGCTCCTCGAACACCTCCGGCTGGTGCGACGACGCGAACGCGAGAAGCTCAAGGTACCGGTTCGGAACGTGCGGGGTGCCGCGAAGCAACTGGGCCAGGCGGAGGATTCTGCTCCGGCGCACGGCAAGTGCCTGCTCGACCAACCCCGGGCGGCGAAGCTGCGTGACCGCTTCACCGCCAACGAGCGCCCGGTAGGCAGCTTGCGCGCTGATGGACAGGTCGCCGCAACACACGTAAGCGATCCGGTCGCCGGTGTAGACCGTCGCCCTCAGCCAAGGCGTCACCAACGGCCACACGATGACGTTCAGCCTGAGGGCGTCGAGCACGAGCAGGAGGGTCGTCCATTGGGCGTGCCGCGCTTTCAGTGCCCCGATGTGCGTCGCCAGGACGAAGGTGAGCCGGCGACGAGCTACGTCGTCGTCGAGGTCGCCGACCACGCCGCCCTCGAGCAGCACCACGCGTACGCCGAAGAAGCTGGTCAGGCTCGTGGTCCGGGTCTCGCCGGGGATCAGGCGGGCCAACCGGTCGACCACGAAGACGTCCACCCGCCGGGTGTAGCCGAGGCGCTCCCTCACGTCTTGCACGATCCGCGCCAGTGCAGGCGTCGTGCGCTGGTCCACCTTCACGCCGTCGGCGAGGAGCCGGACGCGCCACAACTGCAGTGCGAGCCACAGGACGAGAACCACGCCGACCACGCCGAAGGCCCACGACAGCAGCCCTCCGATCGTGATCACGCTGAGCACCACAAAGACGAAGACAGAGCCGACGACGGCGGAGCTGATCATGGCCAGGGCGAACCGGCTGGACTCATACGGGTGACGCAGCCGCGAGGCGTCGACCTGCGGCTCTGGAGCAGCGAGGGTGTCCTGCGACTGGTCGCGTTCGACTGCGACGCCGGTCATGACCGCTCCTTTCGTCGAGCTCGGTCGATGAGGGTGCGTCCCTCCATCTGTACGCCGCTGCTGGCGCCCGACGCATGATCCGAACGGGGCATTGCAGATGAGGACGGGCCGATGGCTCGGGCCTTTTGGCCGCTGGGCGTCGTCAGGTGTGCGCGGGCAGACTGCAACCATGAAGCAGCGCGGCGACGGGGACAGCAAGGCGCCGGAGCGGGCCGCCGGGACCGGCGCCTTTCCGAGCCAGCCGTCCAGGAGCGCCCGGACCGTGCATGCTTTCGGCGACGATGCGCTCGGCGACCACGACGCGACGTCTCTTGCGAAGCTGGTGCTCGGTCGCCAGGTCAGCCCGCGGGAGGTGGCGTCCGCCGCCGTGGCTCGGGCCGGCCGCATGCAGCCGTTCATCAACGGTGTGCACCATGCCGATCACGACAGGGCCGTCGCGGAGGCGGACGCCGACAACAAGGGTTGGCTCGCCGGTGTCCCGACCTACGTGAAGGACAACATCGACGTCGCCGGACTGCCCACGAACCATGGCACGGACGCGTTCACCGCTCGAGCGGCCAAGAAGGACAGCCCCTTCGTCACCCAGCTGCGCGCGACCGGCGTGACGATCCTGGGCAAGAGCCGGCTGCCGGAGTTCGGCTTCAGCGCCTCCACCGAGTACATCCGCGGCGAGCCGGTCCGCAACCCTTGGCACCTGGACTACTCGGCCGGCGCGAGCAGCGGTGGCTCAGCAGCCCTCGTGGCCAGCGGGGTGGTGCCCATCGCCCACGCCAACGACGGCGGCGGCTCGATCCGGATCCCGGCGGCGGTGTGCGGACTGGTCGGGCTGAAGCCGACCCGGGGAAGGCTCGTCGACGACCCGCTGGACCGTCAGATGCCGGTCCGGATCGTCTGCCAGGGCGTGCTCACCCGCAGCGTCCGGGACACCGCTCGGTTCCTCGCCGCAGCGGAGTCGTTCCGGCGGCCGATGACGCTTCCTCCCGTCAGGTATGTCGAGGGCCCGAGCCACACACGGCTCCGCGTGGGACTCGTCCTCCGCTCGGCGACCGGCGCGCCCGCGGACGCCGAGACGAGCCGAGCCGTTCTCGACGCGGCGGCACTCCTGGAGGACCTCGGACACACGGTCGAGGAGACGGCGCTGCCGGTCTCCCCGAGCTTCGCCGAGGACTTCGCTCGCTACTGGGCTCTGCTCGGGCTGCTCGCGACCGCGACCGGCAGGGTCCTGGACCGGCAGTTCGACGTCACCCGCACGGACAACCTCACCCGCGGCCTCGCGGCCCGGTCCCGACACGAGCTGCCACGAGTACCCCAGATGGTCTACCGGCTCCGGAGGGCCACGGCGACGTACCGAACCGCCTTCCGACAGTTCGACGTGCTGCTTTCCCCCGTCCTGACGCACACGACGCCGCTTCTCGGCCACCTGGCTCCGACCCTCGACTTCGACGAGCTCTTCGCGCGGCTCGAGGCGTACGTCGGCTTCACTCCGGTGAACAACGCCGCCGGGAGCCCCGCGATGAGCCTGCCGATGGGGACGACGGGTTCCGGCCTTCCCATCGGCATCCACCTCGCCGCGGACCTCGGCGACGAGCGCACCCTCCTGGAGCTCGCCTACGAGCTCGAGGAGGCTCGGCCGTTCCCGCGGATCCAGGACGTCGGCCGCCCAAGTGCCACGGCAGTGGTCCCGCGGCCTCGGGCGCACTCGACCCCGGGCCACCAACGGAGCGCGCAGTCCGGCCGCACCTCCACGACCTAACCCGCGGCAGGCACGCCAGCCGACGCCTCAGCGGTCGAGGGCGCGGCGTACCGGCAGCGGAAGGGTGCCTGCGATCGCCGCCGTCAGCTCAGCCGACGCGCTGCTTCGCGCGGACAGCCGGCCGAACGGTGAACCCGCCGGCTGGCAGACGGTGCCCCGCGCAGGGACCGTCGTGGTGAGGAGATAGCGGGTCACCTCGGCGTCGACACAGAAGTTGCCGCTGAAGAACGCCGTGTGCCCCCACCCGGCATAGGTCAGCAACCGCGAGTTCGGCAGCAACCTGGCCGCGGCCCGCGCCCCGGTGTACGGCGTTGCCGGGTCGTAGCGGTTGCCGACGACGAGCACCGGGTTCGCGGTCGTGGCATTCCACGGTCCGAGGTGCTGGTCCTGACCTGCGCCCCTTGGCCAGAAGGCGCACGCGCTCGCGGTCCAGCTCCACAGCCGACCGAAATGACCCTGCTCCTCCTGTGCTCGGTCGGCGGACCGCCGCCACCTTCCGTAGTCGCGTGGGTTGATGCCGTCCGAGCAGACCACGCCAGGGAAACCCTCGATGAAGTTCGGGTACTCCTCCTGGGGGCCGGCCGCCAGACCCAGCTGGTCGCGCATCAGCGCCCGTTGCGCCGCGATGCGTTCTCGTGACGCCTCACGCTCGAGGAACCGGTAGAACGAGGCGAGCTCCGGCCAGATGAAGGGTGCGTACAACGCGCCGAGGGTGACCGCGATGAAGTCGGAGTAGCCCCCTCCGACACGTCGCACGAACGCCGGGTCGTTCTGGAACTTGCGGACCAGCCGGTTCCACCGTCGCTTCGAGTCACCTGAGAACCTGCACTCTGTGCCTGCCTCGTCGCACAGCCGGAAGAACTCCTTGAGCGTCCGCTTGGCTCCGACACCGCTGCGTAGTCGCGATCCGACCGGCTCGCGGTGGCCGCGTGCCACGCCGGCCCACGCCTCGGGGTCGAGCACGCCGTCGATCACGATGGCCCTGCCGTTGTCGGGGAAGAGGTTGGCGTAGGTCTGGCCCAACGCCGAGCCGTAGGAGTAGCCGAGATAGTTGAGCTGGGAGTCGCCGGACGCCTGACGCAGCGAATCCATGTCGCGCGCGACGTCGGCCGTCGACATGTGCCGCTTGATCGGGCCCGCGTGCTTGCGACACGCTCGCGCGAGCGACCGGTCGTATGCCTCCTGGCGGTTCTCCTGCCGTCGGGTCACGGGATAGGCGAAGAAGGGCAGCTTCTCGAACACCTCGTCGAAGGTTCGGTAGCACCGCAACGGGGTGCTCCTCAGGATGCCGCGCGGATCGAAGCCGACGATGTCGAAGCGTTCGCGCAGCTCCAGCGGAAGGAACTGGGCAAGGCCACGAACGATGTCCACCCCGGATCCGCCGGGCCCGCCGGGGTTCATGAACAGGTTCCCGATCCGCCGGGAGGCGTCGCCGGCGGGCTTGCGGATCACGGACAGCGAGATCGTGGCACCGTCGGGCCGGTCGTAGTCCAGCGGAACCGGCACACGGGCGCACTCGAACCCGTCGCGGCAGGGCTGCCAGTCAATGCTCGGAAGGACGGCCGGCACCGTGGGCACGATCACCTGCTGCGCGGCAACCGGAGCGACCGGAGCGACCAGGGACCCCACGAGGCCGGTCATCGCCAGGGCGGCGGACGCGACGGGGAGCGCGAATCGTCTCCGGTGGGAGTTTGTCGTGGTCATCAAGGACCCCGTCTCTTCTGAGACGCCGAGAGCGGCCGGAATGCCGACCGTAACGCGGGTGTCTCGTGAGGGAGTAGGGCCGGATGTCCCTGTTGGCCAGCCGGCTTCCTCGGCAAGGGTCGAGACCAGCACAGCTGGCTCTGGCGGTCATCGATGCCGTCAACCGACCTCAAGCACGACACCATCTACGACGGCCGGCCTACATCCGCCCGACAGATCGGACTGCTGCATGCAGACGGGAGCCGGGCGGACGGCGTCTCGCAGTCGGACTCCAACGCCCGCACCGAGCGCACGCTCGCGACTTCGAGGAGTCCTCATCGCCGTCGGCGTGCCGGACGACATAATCGGCGGCGATCCCGCCGCGGTCGAGCACCGCCACCGGGACCGACGGAGCATCCGAGGCGGCGTTGCAGCGGTCGACCGACGGGTGCAACCTGGGCAGGTTGCGTTCCTCGCGGAGCCGCCGCAGTAGTGCGTCCGCCACCCACCGAGACTGCGTAGGTTCGAGTTTCATCTGGCTGAAGGAGCGCCGCCATGTCTGTATCTCGGTGAACCGCTCTCGGGTTGTCGCCGAGCGAGCCGGTCAGCGGCTGGTCACAGCCAGGCGCCCGGCCGAGACAACATAGGCGCCGCCAACGAGCCGTCGCATCCAGATCACCACTCGGGGCCGGGAAATGACGTGACGCCGCGTGCCGGCGGCAAAGACGCCGTACAGCGCGAGGACCACGAGCGTGGCCACCATGAATACCAAGCTCAAGCCCAGCATCCGCGGCACGACGTTGGTGCTGCCTGGCTGAACGAACTGCGGCAGGAACGCGAAGAAGAAGATGGTGAGCTTGGGGTTGAGCAGGTTGATCAACACCGCGGTGCGCACCACGCGCCACTGGAACGTCACCGCGCTGGTGTGCAGCACCGCGGCGAGCCCGGTGATGGCAGCCGCCATGTGAGGGACGATGCCCAGGGTGCGGCCTCTGCAGCGTTGAAGCTGGCTCGCGACCCGCGGGACAGCCCTGCGGGGACCGGTGAAGAGCGCTCCGGGACTCCGTCGCCCATCGCGTCGAGGCCGCCGACCAGGGCCGTGACCGGACTGGACTCACGGGGCGAGAATCCCTGCAGAACCGCGTCGATCAGGGTTGTGGGTCGCGCGCTGGGGTCTCCAGCCAGGCAGGAGCCGTGCTGTTGTCCGGCAGCGCCACCTCGGCGGAGGTCAGCGGCGCGTCCGAGACATTGGTCACCTGGAAGTCCACCGCAAGTCCACCCTCACACAGTTCGGGACATTCGGGGTCGGTCTGCTCCACGTAGGTGATGTCGACGAACACTCCGACCACGTGCGCGGCCACGGGGCCGGACTCGACGCTGTCGTCCGCTGCGGGTGTCACCCCTCACTCGATCGTGAAGCTCTTGCAGGTACCCCGTGCGGGCGTGGCCGGTGCTGTGGTCGTCGCCCTGGTCGGTCTCCCATCGACCGTTCGGTTCTGGGCATCCAAGCCGACGCGCCGCCGGGTGCTGTCGGCGCCGTACCTGGTCGCGGTCCCGGTGCTGCGATCCCGACATGGGCGCTCCGGAGGACAGGCCTGCGGAACACCGAGGTTGGAGGAGCGGTCATCTACTTGATATCGCATGCTACTAAACATAATGTAGTAGCCATGTCGGCCTCTGACCCCCAAATGCTCAAGGGGCTGATCGCACTTCTGCTGCTCTGGTTGCTCAGGGAGCGAGAGGACTACGGCTACGCCTTGGTCGTGCGCCTGCAGGAAGCCGGTCTCACCGAGATCGCCGAGGGCACCGTCTACCCCGCGTTGGCGCGCTGTGAGCGTGCCGGCTGGGTGGAGGCGCACTACGTCCCCTCGGAGCGAGGTCCGGCCCGCAAGTACTACCGCCTCACCGCCACCGGTGGGGAGGAGCTGACCCGCGCGCTCGACTCCTGGAACCACCTGGCGGCGCTGGTCTCGAGCATCACCTCGAAGGGAGCCCCAGGATGAGCATCGACCTGACCGTGTTCGGCCTGAGCGGCCTTGCCTTCTTCGCCATCGCCTTCGCCGGTGCGCTTCTCGGCCTGCATCTGAAGAACCGCGTCCCTGGACTCGGCTTCCGCGACGGTCTGCGGGCCGTTGTCTACCTGACTCAGTACGACGCCGCGCTCGAGTATCAGGGGCTGCGCCGTCGTGAGCTTCGGTCGAGGGTCGACGAGCTGCGAGCCGATCTCGCGGAGTCCGCCGCCGACGGCGGGGTGACGGCAGCCATCAACCGATTCGGTCCGCCCAGAGTGCTGGCCGCCGAGGTCGCCGGCTCCCGGTCGGTCCCGTCGTGGTCGCGCGGCACCCTGTGGCTCGCGGCCGCGATAGCTGTTGGAGGCTTCGGGCTCGTCATGAGCACCGTCGCCTTCCTCGCCGCCGTCGAGTCCGCTGCTGCGCCGGGGGCGACCGCGACTTGGTCCACCTTCTTCATCACGATGGACGCCACCTCGGCCCAGAGCGGCCCCCCGTCGTTCACCCTCGAGCTCCCCCTCACGACGCTCGGACTGCTGCTGGTGCCCTTTGGGGTGGGGGCCAGGGTCTGGCGGCTATGGACCGGCAGGCGGACCCACGAGGCCCCGCCCCGCGGCTCCTGACCCGATCGGGCCGCCGAAGGCGATCGGCACCACCGCGATGTCATCCACCTGCGGACGCGTCCCGACCCGGAGCAGCCCCGACTGCGCGGGGTTCCGCAGGTGGTTCAAGTCGCGCGCACGGTCTCAGAACACGCCCATCAACGCCTCGAGACCGAACCGACGATCGAGTACGGATCATCGGCGGGGCCTGCACCACTCAGCGAGGTGTCAGCGCTGGAGCGAAGGCCGCCGTGTGTGAATGCGTCGGACTCGCCCACATCGACCTCGACTGCGGCCTCACCTCGCCAGTGAGCGGCAACGGCATCGCTGATTGTTTGGGGCCACCCATCTCCGGGACGCCCCGGACGCAGACCGCCAGCTGTCACTGGACGGCCGCCCTCTGTTGCTGACCACCGAGACCCTACGACTCGTGGTTGCCGACCTCGCAACCTCCTTTGAGCATCGGCGACCTGAGGGACGGCGCATCACTCGATACACCTCGACCGAGGTGGGCGCGGAGTCCGACTGTGTCGTTGCAGAACTCACGTCGTGGGCCGACGACCTAAACCTGCTCTCGGTGCACGTCGTCGACGTCGACGTCCTGGATCAGACCCCGTTGGCGATCGCCCATCAGCAGCGCGAGACGTCCGGGCTGTCCGTCGACGTCCTCACCCATCTTGGATCCGGAGTCATGGCGAATCCAAGTGCTCGGGTCCTTTCCATCTGCGAGGTCAACCCACTCGACCCCGCGACCCCGCCGAACCTTCGGTTGGCTCATCGGTCTGCCACCTCGCTCGCCCAAGCGGACCCCGCACAGCGTCCCCTGCCAAGGACCGGCCCTCGGGACTGAGCGAGGAAGACAGCCCGCGCAGTTCCGCGTCCACGCTCGACATCGACGCCCCCTACTTCAACGGCCGTGCCACGTGGACTTGGAAGAGCCGCACGACCCACGACCGCGCACGACGTGCAGGAAGTCCACCCACCGGTCGGAGTGGACGCGGACCGACGCGATGTCCTCCGATGTCGCGTCGACCACGATCTCGACAGCGCAGTCCGAGAAGCGGCGATGCTGCGGCGTAGTCAGCCATGGTCGTAGGGAGATGACCAGCAGCTCGTCATCCTTGTGGAGCCGTCGGTGGTGAGTCGGCGCTTGATGCACTCCGGGTGGAAGGCGGAGGCTGAGGCTCTGCGGAGACTGGCAGAGGGGGACTGGTTCGTTCCACCGAGGCTGATGACGGGTGGCACGCGAACTCGGTACGCATCGTCCTCGCCCGTCCTGCGTCCGTTGCGGGCGGCGTACTCACCCAGCGCCCCGATGAGCCCGCTGCCTCGCTGGGCCGCGTGAGCCGGGGTGGCCACATGACAGATGTCAGTGTGACTGGTGATCCGCCGCACTACTGCCAGCACCTTCGAGGAGGTTCGCTGGACGCATGAACATCGACCTCGACGCCATCGACGTGCAGGACCTGCACCGGGGCTACGGCAGCGGGAGCCACGCTTTCGAAGCCGTACGCGGAGTCGACCTCCAGGTCGGCTTCGGCACCATCCACACCCTGTTGGGGGTCAACGGAGCCGGCAAGACGTCCTTGCTCGAGGTCGCCGAAGGGCTGGCCACGCCGTCTGGCGGGAGCGTGCGAGTGCTCGGACTCGACCCCATCACCGACCGTGCGGAGGTACGCCGCCGGGCCGGGGTCCTGCTTCAGCGCAGCGGTTTCTCTGGCGACCTCACGGTGCGCGAAACCCTCAGGATGTGGGCTGCCACGGTGACCGATGCCCGTCCGGTCGAGGAGTCGCTCGACCTGCTCGACCTGGGTGCGCGCGCCGACATACGGATGCGAGCTCTCTCCGGCGGTGAGCAGCGGCGGGTGGACCTGACCTGCACTCTGACCGGTCGCCCGGAGGTTCTGATGCTCGACGAACCGACCACGGGCCTGGACCCGGAGAGCAGGCACCGCGTCTGGGAGCTGATCCGGTCGCTGCGCGAGGACGGGGTGGCCGTCCTCGTCACCACGCACTATCTGGAAGAAGCCGAGGCGCTCGCCGACCGGATCTCGATCATGCGTGCTGGCCACGTCGTCCTGTCCGGCACCCGCGAGGAGATCATCGCCGACCAGCCCTCGGTCATCTCCTTCCGGACACCGGACCTGGACGCACCCCCGCTTGCGGCCAGGGTGGTGCGCACGGACGGCTACACCCTCGTGGAGACCGACGACCTCCAGCAGACGCTGTGGACGCTGCTCGGCTGGGCCGATCAGCACGACGTCCGCCTATACGACCTCTCGGCCCGTGCTGCCTCGCTGGAGTCGATCTTCCTGGACGTTGCGGAAGGTCGCAGCGCCGCCAGAGACCTGGAAACCCACCCCGCAACGGAGATGGCCCGATGACTGCTCGTGTGCTCGGACTCGCCCGGGCGAACACCCTGTTGATCCGCCGCAACCTGCTGACCGTCGTTTATGCAATCGCCGTCCCGCTCCTGCCGCTCGGCCTTATGGCGACCACCCCGGAGCGGACCGGCACCGCCGGCGCAACTCCACTGACCCTGGTCCTGCTCATGGCCCTGCTGTTCCCGGTCTACTACAACCTGCTCTCCATGTTCGTGACGCGCCGCGACGAACTGGTGCTCAAGCGGCTGCGTTCGGGCGAGGCCACCGACTTCGAGATCATCGTCTCGATGGCGCTGCCCGGGGTGACTCTCGTCTTTGTCGTGGCTGTCGTGGCGGCAGTCATCGCCGGTCTCGTCGGCTTCGGCCTGCCCACCAACCCGATGCTGCTGATGCTCGGGCTGCTGCTGAGCTGTGTCGCGTTCGCAGCCCTGGCACTCTGGACGGCAGCGTGGACGAAGAACGCCGAGGCCGCTCAACTGACCAGTCTTCCGGTCCTGATGCTCGCGACGATCGGCATCGCCCGCGCCGCGTTCCCTGCAGAGGCCCAGCGGTGGCTCGACCTGCTCCCGGCGGCCGCCTTGGAGGACCTCGTCCGGGTGGCCTGGTTCGGGCTCGAGCCCGGCGCTTTCGGCGCGGATGCCGTCACCTGGTGGGCCACCTGGGGCGATGCCCTGCCTGCGCTGGGCTACCTGTTCGGGTGGACGGTCCTCGGCGTGCTCGCCGCGCACCGAGCCATGACCTGGGAGCCGCGTGACTGACAGGATGAGGAGCGTGATGACCTGGGACTGGTGGAGACGGCGTACCCAGGTGGAGCGCGTCGTCGCCTACACGCTGACATCCCTGTACGCGCTCTACTGGCTCCTCCTGTTCCTCACCTACGTTGGCGCGATGGCGACCATGACCTCGGCCCTCCCGTTGTCGGCCGCCGCGATCGGCACCCTCGTCTTGGGTGCGGCCGGCACGGTGGTGCTCCGCGACGCGATCAGGTTGCACCCGGAGAAGGGTCCGCTGCCCTGGCGCTCGCTCGGGTTGTTGCTCGGAGTCGTGGTCGTGGCCGCGTCGTCAGCCCTCCTGCTCCCCGGTGACGCCCGCGGCGGCACCTCCCTGGTCATCGTCGCCGCTCTCGCGTGGGGTGCGGGTGGACTCCTGGACACCCGCGTCCGCAACGGGATCCTGGTCGCGTCGGCGGTCACGACCGGCGTGCTCGGTGGCGGCTTCGGCTTGGCGGTCTTCGGCCTCGGCATGGGCTTCTTCCTCATCTTCTCTGTGCAGAGCTCGCTGTGGCTGATGGGCGTGGTCACCTCGCTGGAGCGGGCTCGTGACCATGAGGCGGCGCTCGCCGTAACACGTGAGCGGCTGCGCTTCTCCCAAGACGTCCACGACGTGATGGGCCGACGGCTCTCGACCATCGCCGTCCAGGCCGAGCTCGCCGCCATCCTCGCCGCGCGGGGTGACGCCCGGGCCACAGGACAGGTCCGCCAGATCCGAGCCACCGCCCACGAGGCCCTTCGGGAAGCCCGTGACCTCGCCCGCGGCTATCGTCCACTCGACCTTCCGGCGGAGGTCGACGGCGCTGTGTCCCTGCTCGCCGCGGCCGGCGCAACCGCCCACGCGGCCGTGGACGACGTGCCTCCCCAGCGCCACGAGAGCGTCGCCCGCGTCATCCGCGAGGCCGTCACCAACGTGCTGCGCCACTCGCGAGCCACCGAGGTGGACCTGACGTACGCCCGAGACCAGCTTGTGATCTCCAACGATGGCGTGCTCTCCCCTCAACCCACGGATGGTGACGGCAGCGGACTCACGACCCTGGCCGACCAGCTGTCCGACCGCGGCGCTCGGCTGACCTCCGGCCTGGAGGGCGACCGCTTCGTCGTGCGCGTCGACTTCGCGCCCGGCGTCATGAGGGCCACGCGATGATCCGCGTCCTGCTGGCTGACGACGAGCACCTGATCCGGGTCGCGCTCGCCCAGATGCTTGACCTCGAGGAGGACATCACGATCGTCGGACAGGCCGCAACCGGCCAGGAAGCCCTCGCCCAGGCTCTCGCTGTGCGCCCCGACGTCGCCGTACTCGACCTCCAGATGCCTGGTCTTGACGGCATCGCAGCCGCTTCCCGGATCGCCGCAGCCCTGCCCGGGTGCGGCTGCCTGATCGTCACCAGCCACGGCCGACCCGGACTGCTCAAACGCGCCCTCTCGACCGGCGTCCGCGGATTCCTCCCGAAGACCACCAGCGCGCAGATGCTTGCCGCTGCCGTCCGCGCCGTCGCCGCCGGCGGCAGGTACGTCGATCCCGGCCTCGCTGCCGAGGCCATGGCGCTCGGCGACTCCCCCCTTACGCCGCGCGAGACCGCGGTCCTCGAGGCTGCCGCCGACGGTGCGCCGGTCGACGAGATCGCCCGTCGCACCCACCTCGCCGCCGGCACCGTGCGTAACTACCTGTCCAGCGCAGCCGCCAAGCTCGCCGCCACCAATCGCCACGAAGCCGTGAACACCGCCCACCGCATGGGCTGGATCTGAGCTCTCGGCTGACGTGCGGGCCCCTCGTGGCGTGCCGCGCCAAGCGACCCACACTCTGTCCGGCTCGCGGCAACACAGTCCGATCTGAGCCTTCGTACGGATATCGCGCTCGCGGCGGGCCAGCGGCACTCGGTTCATGAAGCCCGGATTCACCTTCACCGGCCTCGTCGTGGTCTCGCTCGCTATCGGAGCCTCCCTCCTGCTGGGGACGTTCGGATGGTTCGCTGTGGGGTTCGGCGTGATGACCGACTGCACCAACAACTACAGCAGCTCCCAGGCGGGCTGTGCGCCGTGCGCAACGACGAAGTCGGCGGAGTCGCTCTGCTGGCCGTGTCTGTCCTGGCGTTCGCCGGCACGACATGGCGAGCGCAGGAGTCCTACTGCCGGCCGGGGACCTCGGGGTACAGCCGCAGCTACTTTGCCGTCGACGCCTGAGGTCCTGATGCTCGGACGAGCCGCTTCCCGGCGATCGTCGAGACCCCGGCGACTTTCGCTGCACCGAGCGATGATGAAGCCATGAGTGAGGACGTGGATCGGGCGAAGACCGAGTCGGTGTGGGACTACCCTCGGCCGCCAACCGTGATCCCGTCGAGCGAGCGCGTGGTCATCGAGCTGGATGGCGAGGTCGTGGTGGACACCCGGCGATCGCTACGGGTGCTGGAGACGAGCCATCCGCCGGTCTACTACATCCCCGGCGAAGACTTCGTGTCCGGCCTGCTCAGGCCGGTCGCTCGTACGACGTGGTGCGAGTTCAAAGGATCGGCGTCGTACTTCGATGTGGTCACTCCGGGCGGCCGAGTGGTTCCTCGGGCGGCCTGGCACTTCCCGCACCCCACCTCAGGCTACGAGGCGCTCGTCGGCCACGTCGCCGTCTATCCCGGCCGCATGGATCGATGCACGGTCGATGGTGAGACGGTCATCGCTCAACAAGGCGACTTCTACGGCGGCTGGATCACCAGCAAGGTGACCGGACCCTTCAAAGGGCCGCCTGGAACCACCGGCTGGTAGGAAGCAGGCCCTGGGAACCGCCGCGCATGACTCGTCATCACACAGCCGGTCAATGCCAGGCTCTAGGGCTAGTGTCGAGAACAGGCGACGTCGGTGCGGGACCACGAGCACCGTGTCGGCGTTCCCAGTGAGGAGAGCAGGCTCATGGAGGAAGAGGAGCGAGGGGTGGTCGGCAGCGGTGCGGATCACGCGGGTAGAGACCCAGCACAGCTGGCTCTGAGAGTCATCGAAGCCGTCAACCGACACGACGTCGATGCGCTGCGAGCGCTGGATGCCCCCGACGTCGTCGATGACTTCGTTGCCGTCGGCGTCTTCACAGGAGTGGATGCCGTTGCAGGCTTCTTCGAGGAGCTGTTCGCCGCGATGCCCGACTTCCGCGTCGACGTGCACGACGTGACTGCTGAGGGTGACACCGCCGTCGTGCAGTGGCGGGCGTCGGCGACCTTCACCGGCGGCCCGTTCCAGGGCATCCACGCCACCGATCGAGATGTCGCACTTCGCGGGGTCGACGTGATGCGGTTCGAGGCGGGCTTGCTCAAGCACAACACCATCTACTACGACGGGCTCGCCTTCGCCCGGCAGATCGGACTGCTACCCGCAGATGGCAGCCGGGCGGACGGCGTCCTGCAGTCGGTCTTCAACGCCCGCACCGACGCACTCACGCAGCTCCGGGGCTTTCTCGGTTCCGAACACTGAGCGGGATCCCTCTGCGTGTTCGGCAATGCTTCTTCCGCTGGGCCGTCACTGGTTCTAGCGTGAAGCACTATGGGACACCGCAGGAGATGCGGGCGCCGCAGAGACCGCGAAGGGTCAGGTTCGGAGAGCGCTGCAGCACACCTGGTGCTTGCGCTGGATGGCACGAAGGAGATCCTCAGCCAACAGGACGCCACGCTGGGAAGCCTGCGGACACGGTCCACGACCCTGCTGTCCACAGCCGCGCTCGTTGCTTCGTTCGCCGCTGCTGTCGGTCTGCTCAACGTCGACCCGTCGAGAGGCGCTGTCCTCCCGGAGGAGGCCGCATGGGCGTTGTTCGCGCTGCTGGCCGTGAACGGGGCGTGCGCTCTGCACGTCGTCTGGCCGGCCAAAGCGGCCGCGACGGTCAATGACACGTGGCGCTCCGTCACCGATGAGCTGACTGGAACGCACTACCCGGTGACGGGTTCGACTCTTCTGAGGAAGATGCCGCCGACGCCATCGACGACGAGGGCGTCGACGAGGACGAGGCTGACGACGACGACTGATGTTGCTCGCCTCGCGACCGATGGCGACAGGTGATCTGAGTCTTCGTACGGATGTCGGGTGGGCCGCGTGCCCGCGACACTCGGCTCATGAACACGAAGCGCAGTGCCGTCGGTCTCGTCCTGGTCTCGATCGCGATCGGGTCCTCCCTGCTGGGGACGTTCGGAACCTTCGCGGTCGGCTTCGGCATCATGACCGACTGCACCAACAACTACAGCTGCTCGTCGACCGGCTGCGTGCCGTGCGCGCGACGAGCCGCTGGCTCACTGGGCGGGATCGCGCAGTGGGTGCTGGCCGCGACGGGCGTCGTGTTCCTGATCCGAGCGCAGCGGCTCAAGCGCCGCGCCGGCCTGGCAACCCGCGGAGTCGCTCTGCTGGCCGTGGCTGTCCTGACCTTCGTCGGCACGACATGGCGAGCGCAGGAGTCCTACTGCCGGCCGGGGACCTCGGAGTACGACCGCAGCTACTGCTCGGTCGAGGCCTGACCCGTTCGATGGTCGGCTGATCCGCTTCGCAAACGAGTCGGCGCACGCTCCTCGCTTCGGCACCGGGGTCAGGTTCGCAGAGTCATGCCCAGCAGCCGGTCGAGAAGCTTCCCGCCACCGACGCGAAGGCCGCTGTGGAGGAACTCGTTGGTGATCCAGGGCCGCAGGGTGGGTATCAAGTCGACCGTCTCGAGGGACAGGCCGACATCGACGAAGGGGTCGTCTACGTAGACCGCGGCCGCGCAGGGCACGTCGACGTCGGCGAGCACGGCCGGGTCGAACAGCCGGGGCCACTCCTCCTCCGCGAGCAGCTCGGCCACCGCGCGGTAGGGCGGCAGACCCGGGGTGTCCTCGAAGTGCCACGGGAAGAGGTGCTCGCCGGTGAGCAGCAAGGAGTCTCCGGCGAAGTCGTCGGGCAGCGTCCGTGCCGCGGACCAGCGCGTGGCCACGCCGTCGGCGTAGCTCGACTCGTGCAGCACCGCGTACAGCGGGTTGCGGACGCCGAACGGCAGCGTCGCGACCAGATCGTGCACGAAAGCGGGTGAGCCAGGGTCTCGCTCGAGCAGGTAGTGCAGCTCCGCCGAGCCACCGTCCATCCCGAGCCGGTTGCCGATCGTTCGCACCAGTCGACGGCTCAGCGGCTCTCCCTGGGGGTCGCGCACCTCGCCGGCGGCGCAGGCGTCGAGGAGCCGGGCCAGCCGGTCGCGGTCGCCGGGGAACGCTCGGTGGTGCCGCTCGTTCAGCGTGCGCATCTGCGCGAACGTGGTCGCGTAGACGTCGTCGACGGGGCGTCCGACCACCGGCAGGCCGCCCGTGAACACGACGGCGCGCAGCGACTCCGGGAAGCTGCTGAGATAGTGCAGCGCGCAGAAGCCGCCGAAGGACTGGCCCAGCACGCTGACGCGCTCCTCGCCGAGGTGCTCCCGGAACGCCTCGGCGTCGCGCACGATCGCGTCGGCGCGGAAGTGCCGCAGCCGGTTCGCGTCGGCGGACGGGTCGGGGTCGGGGGCGCCGTACGGCGTGGAGAGGCCGGTGCCACGCTGGTCGAGCATGAGGACCCGGTGGTCCTGCAGCGCGCGCTCCAACCAGGCAGGCGCCCCAGGGAAGCCGGTCGGGCGCGGCGCCTCATGGCCCGGGCCTCCCTGGAGGAACACCAGCAACGGCCGGTCGTGGCCGTCGTACGCAGCGACCTCGCGGGCGAACACCTCGACCGTCGGGCCGCCGGGGTCGTCATGGTCGAGCGGGAGCTCGAGCCAGTGATCGGTGACGACGACGCCGGCGACCTCGCGCCGCATGCCGTTCGTGGGGTGGGCGCTCATGCCCCTACTCTGCCTGCAGCGCCCAGCCCCGTCAGGTGTAGGTCTTGATGGACTTGTCCTCGACCCGCGAGCGGAAGCCCTTGACCTCCTTCCGCACGATCTTGGCCAGGATGTAGAGCCCGATGATGTTGGGCACCGCCATGGCGAAGATCATCGAGTCCGAGAAGTTGATGACCGGGCCCAGGGTGGCCACCGCGCCGATGAAGGTGAAGATGCAGAAGACCACCTTGAACACGTTCTCCGCGGCCTGGTTGTCGCCGAACAGATAGCCCGTCGCCTTCATGCCGTAGTAGGACCAGCTGATCATCGTCGAGAACGCGAAGAACATCACCGCGACCGCCAGCACGTTCGGGAACCAGGGGAGCACGGACTCGAACGCCCGCGAGGTCAACGACACGCCCTCGGTCGTCGGAGCATCGGGGTCGTCCCAGGCGCCGGTGATGACGATCGTGAGAGCGGTCATCGTGCAGATCACGATGGTGTCGATGAAGGGCTCCAGCAGGGCGACGTAGCCCTCGGTGGCCGGCTCCTTGGTCTTCACTGCCGAGTGGGCGATGGAGGCCGATCCGATGCCTGCCTCGTTGGAGAACGCCGCGCGCTGGAAACCGACGAGCAGCACGCCGACCGCACCGCCGGTGATCCCCTCAGGGCTGAACGCTCCGCTGATGATCTGGGAGAACGCGTTCGGGATCTGGTCGAAGCTGACCAGGATGACGATCGTGCAGGCGGTGATGTAGAGAATCGCCATGAACGGCACGATCTTCTCCGTCACGCGGGCGATGCTCTTGATGCCTCCGATGATCACCACGCCGACGAGGATCGCGAACATCAGCCCGACGACCCAGCGGAGGTCGCCGAGGAAGCCATCCTCCCCGCCGGTGACGTTGAGCAGCTGCGTGGTGGCCTGGTTCGCCTGGAACATGTTGCCGCCGCCGAGCGCGCCGCCGATGCAGAAGATCGCGAACAGCGTCGCCAGCACCTTGCCGAACGTCTTGTTGACGAGCTTCCCGACGCCGTCCTCGAGGTAGTACGTCGGCCCGCCGGAGACGGTGCCGTCGGCGTGCTCGTGGCGGTACTTCACACCCAAGGTGCACTCGGCCATCTTCGTGCTCATGCCCAGGAACCCGGCCACGATCATCCAGAAGGTCGCCCCGGGACCGCCGAGCGAGATCGCTACGGCCACACCGGCGATGTTGCCGAGTCCCACCGTGCCGGAGACCGCGGTGGCCAGCGCCTGGAAGTGGGAGACCTCCCCGGCGTCCTCCGGGCTCGAGTACTTGCCCCGGATCGTGTCGAAGGAGATGCGGAAGCCGCGGATGTTCTCGAAGCCCATCCACACCGTGAAGAACGAACCGGCCGCCACCAGCCACACCAGGATGAGGGGCACCGACACCCCGCCGATGGTGACGGCGTAGAAGACCGTGCTGGTCACCCATGCGGAAACCTGCTCGAAGCCGTCGACCAGGATGTTCTGAGGAGTCACGCTCATCACGGCACCACCGTCACGGGCACGGGCGACGTCTGGGCCAGTCGACCCACCACGCTGCCGAAGACCGCCTCCGTGAAGCCGCTGTCACCGGTCCGACCGACCACGATCTGGCTCGACTCCGACTCCTTCGCCAAGGCGATGAGTGTGCGCGCGGGGTTGCCGTGCCGGATCTCAGTGCGGAAGCGATGTCCGGACTCCTCGGCCAGCGCCGCCATGGGACCGACCACGGTGGTGCGCGCGTGCTCCAGCTCCTCCGCTCGTTTGCGAGGTCGTTCCTCGTTGTCCGTAGGGGTGTTGAAGGTGAACGGGGACCAGTGGATGACGTGAGCGATGACGATCTCCACGTCCGCGCCGTGAGTCGCCTCCACCGCGTACTCCACTGCTCTGGTGGAGGAGTCCCCGCTGTCCACTCCGACAAGGATGGTGCTCACTGCGACCTCCTGGATGGCCGGAGGCCCCTGCCGGGCCCGGCTGTCGAGATGCCGACCATCCTGTACCCGACCTACGCGCCTTGTCGATGCCAGCGTGGCACTGAGCCGGTCCGCCGCACGGCCGGGGCCACTTGAGGCGAAGCCATCGGCCATCGGCGTGACCAAGTGCCCTGGCCGACGTGAGCTGCGGCCCCGAAGGCTGAGGCGAACAGGCGCGGCCCGGCTGCGTTCACCTCAAGCGGGGCGAGCTTGGAACGGGAGAAGGCCTTGGTCCACGTCGACGAGCAGATGGTCCGTGACGACGCGTTTCAGTGGCGCGGGCTCCTCCTCACGGGCGCATGGTGCGCCTTCGCGGTGGTCGTGACCATCGTGCTGGAGATCGGCCGCTTCTTGCTCTGGCCCCCGCCGCCGTCGACCGCGGAGTTCTTCGACCTGCTGGTGGAGAACCCGGTGCTCGGCCTTCTCTCGCTGGACCTTCTCTTCATCGGCTCGAACACGCTGGCCTTCATGGTCTACATCGCGCTGGCCGTCGTGCTGTGGCGCGTGAGCCGGTCGGCGGTCGTGATCGCACTCGCTTTCAGCGTGGTGGGGACGGCCGCCCTCATGGCTTCCGCGCGACCGCTCGAGATGCTGGCGCTCGCCCACGCGTACGACGACGCCGATCCCGCGTCGCGCGTCGCCCTCCTGGCCACTGGAGACGGGATGGTGGCGACGTGGAAGGGCACGGCGTACGACGTCTACTACTTCTTCGGCTTCGCGACTCTGCTGATCCTGACGATCCTCATGCTGCGGTCCTCGATCTTCCCGCGAGCCACGGCGGTGTGGGGTCTGGCGAGCGCCGTTCTGATGGCCATCCCCGCCAACTTCGGGCAGGTCGGCCTGATGTTCGCGGTGGTGTCGTTGGTCCCGTGGTCGGTCTTCTCGATCCTGGTCTGGCGACGGCTGCTGCACCTTGCCCGCACCGCTGAGCCGGCGTCATGAGAGGTTCGACGCAGCGTAACGGTCGAGCGCCTTGCACCACGTGCGCGCGATGGCTCGGCTCATCGTTCCCGCGCCACTGCCCAGGTGTCACCGACCTCCCGAACCGGCTCCTCCGGCGACGCAGCGTCCAGCTCCGGCAGCAGCCGGTCCAGCCACCCTGGCAGCCACCAGTTCGCGTCGCCCAGAAGCTTCATGGTGGCCGGGACGAGCACCAGGCGGACGACGGTCGCATCGAGGAAGATCGCGGTGGCCAGTCCCACTCCCATCATCTTCACCACCGGGTCACTGCCCAGGACGAAGCCTGAGAAGACCGCCACCATGATCAGCGCGGCTGCGGTGATGGTGCGCCCGGTGCCGGCGATCCCCGCGATGACTGCGCGGGTGTTGTCGCCGTGAAGGCGGTACTCCTCGCGCACCCGCGACAGCAGGAACACCTCGTAGTCCATGGAGAGACCGAACAGGATCGCGAACATGAACAGCGGGATGAACGACACGATCGGCACCGTCGACTCGACGCCGATCAGGCCGGCCGCCCAGCCCCACTGGAAGACCATGACGAGCACGCCGTACGCCGCGCCGACGCTCAGCAGATTCAGCCCGACCGCCTTCAGCGGCACCAGAACCGACCGGAACAGCACGGTGAGCAAGAGGAACGACAACAGCAGCACGGCCACCACGAAGTGCAGCATCCGCTCCTGTACCCGGTCACCGAGGTCGGCGAAGGTGGCGGTCTGACCGCCGACATGGGCGGTCGCCGCGGTTCCGTCGAGCACCGTCGGGAAGACCTCGCTGCGGAGCCTCGCGACGGTGTCCTGGGTGGCTTCGTCCTGGGGTGACGTGGTCGGCTGCGCCACCAGGGTCGCCACGCCGGCGGTGCGGTCGATGGTCGGGTCGCCGACCGAGGTGATGCCCGGGTCGGCTGCCATCGCCGCGGCCAGCGGTGCCACGACGGCCCCGTCCTGCGAGATGTCGACCGCGATGACCAGCGGCCCGTTGGCCCCGGGGCCGAACCCGTCGGCGATCAGGTCGTAGGCCCGGCGTTCAGTCCTCGACTCGGGCTTGGTCCCGTCGTCGGGGAAGCCCAGGTTGAGCGCGAGAACGGGCGCGGCCAAGGCAGTCATGAGGACCACCCCACCGACGAGGTAGGCCGTCGCGTTGCGGGTCACGTGGGCACCCCACCGGTACCAGCCGGTGCTGGGCCTGTGCGGCCTGCGCCGGCGTCCGTTGATCCGGTGCCCCGCCAGCCCGAGAAGTGCCGGCAGCAAGGTGATGGAGGCGAGGACCATCACGAGCACCATCGCGGAGATGGCGACCCCACCACCGGTCACGAACGGGATTCCCGCGACCAGCAACCCCAGGATCGCCACGACGACCGTGCCGCCGGCGAAGATCACCGCCTGTCCTGCTGTCGCCAGGGCTCTGCCGGCCGCCTCGGCGACCGGCATCCCCAGGGCAAGGTGCTCGCGGTGCCGGGTGACCAGGAACAGCGCGTAGTCGATGCCGACACCGAGCCCGACCATGGCCGCAAGCTGCGGCGCCCACATCGGGATGTCGATCAGGTACGTCACCAGCTTCATCGAGGTGACGCCGACGACCAGACCGAACAGCGCCATCCCGATCGGCAGCCCCATCGCGACGAAGGAACCGAAGGCGATCAGCAGGACGATCATCGCGACGACGAGCCCCGCGACCTCGCCGAGCCCGGTGGGTGGTTCCTCGAACGCGAAGAACAGGTCGCCTCCGGTCTCAAGCGTCAGCGACGACTTGTCGCGCAGGTCGTCGACAGCGTCCTTGAGGTGGTCCAGGTCGGAGGCGTCGAGGTGCTCGATCGCCGGGTACTGCACGCGCACGAGTGCGATGGCGCCGTCCGGCGAGACGTCGCTGGTCGTCCTGAGCACGCGCGGGAGTGCCTCGAGAGCGGCCTCCACCGGCGCCAGCCGGGACGCAGCGTCCTGGGCCTCGAGTACGACGTGGGCGGTGACCCCGCCCTCGTCGGCCTGGGCCTCGGAGAGCAGCTCCGCGGCTTGGTAGGAGTCGAGGCCGGGTGCCTCGAAGCTCTCCTCGAGATCGCGCCCGAAGGCGACGGAGGAGGCGATGACGACGAGCGCGAGGACGACCCAGGCGCCGATGGCGGCCCAGGGCCGGGTGGCGGCAGACCGGCCGAGCCGGTAGAGGAGATTCGACATGCCTCCACGGTGGCCCGGCAGCGAGCGGCGTACATCGGGCTCAGGAGCGGGTGGCTCCTCGGCCGAAAGGACGAGAAGGGGCTCATTCTTGTGCCCCGTACGCCGAGCGTCGCCGCTCTCTAGGCTGGAGAGGTGCTCGCGGCCTTTCTCCGCTCGGTCCTTGCCGAGCCCCGTGCCCCGGACCCGCCGACGCGCGTGTGGTGGGACTGGGTCCTGGTCGGCGCCCTGCTCCTCACAGCCGCCGGCGAGGCGATCTTCCGTTCCGACGTGCCGGCGCGGCCCCTGGCCACCGTGGTCGCACTCCTGGTGTTCCCGGTCCTGCTCTGGCGGCGCACTCGTCCACTCCTTGCGACCGCCGTCGGCTTCGGCGGCGCGATGGTGCTGCACATCCCGATGATCCTCGACGACGTCGCCGATGCGGGGCTCTACTCCATGGTCGCGGTCCTGCTGTTGCCCTACGCCTTGTACCGCTGGGCTTCCGGCCCCGAGGCGCTGGTCGGGACGGCGATCGTCGCCGTACCGGCCGGCTTGTCTTTCGCGACCAGCGAGACCCTCGAGGACGTGATCGGTGGCGCCACCGTGCTGGTGGCGGCGTTCGCCCTCGGGGCCGCGATGCGCTACCGCGCGGTTGCGCGCCAGCGCGAGGTGCAGCAGGTCCGGACGCTCGAGCGCGGTGAGCTCGCCCGCGAGCTGCATGACACCGTCGCGCACCACGTGTCGGCCATCGCGATCCAGGCCCAGGCGGGGCGGGCGGTGGCAGCCACCGACCCGGCGTCGGCGGTCGAGGCGCTGGCAGTGATCGAGGCGGAGGCCTCGCGGACCCTGAACGAGATGCGCACGATGGTGCGGGTGCTCCGCGACGGCGAGGCGGCCGACTACACGCCGCAGCGCGGGCTGAGCGATCTCGACGAGCTGACCCGAATGAGCCCGGTCGTGCAGGTGCACCGCGGCGGGGACCTCGCCGGACTTCCGCAACCGGTGGAGGTGGCGGTCTACCGGATCTGCCAGGAGTCGGTCACCAACGCGATCCGACACGCGCTCAACGCCACAGCGGTCACCGTGAGGGTCACCGGCGACGACGGCGTCGTACGGTTGCGTGTGCACGACGACGGAGACGCAGCCCGGCCCGCGACGACAGTCGGCTACGGCCTGCTCGGGATGGCTGAGCGAGCCAAGCTGCTCGGCGGCGCCTGTCAGGCCGGGCCGGACCCGGCCGGCGGCTGGACCGTCGAGGCGACTCTGCCGCGGGAGGTGCCGCGATGACCATCCGGGTGGTGGTCGCCGACGACCAGCTCCTGGTCCGCACCGGGCTCACCATGATCCTCAACGCGCAGCCCGGGATCGAGGTAGTCGGCGAGGCAACGGACGGTCACGAGGCGGTGGCCGTGGCGCGCGAGCTGCGTCCCGACGTCTGCCTCTTCGACATCCGGATGCCCGGCATCGACGGCGTCGAGGCCACCCGCCGGCTCGCCGGCCCAGGCGTCGAGGACCCCCTGGCCATCGTGGTCATCACGACCTTCGACCTCGACGAGTACGTCCATGGCGCCCTGAAGGCCGGCGCCCGAGGGTTCCTCCTCAAGGACGCCGGGCCCGAGCTGCTAGTGCAAGCGATCCACGCAGCCGCGAACGGCGACGCGCTCATCTCGCCCGACATCACCCGCCGCCTGCTCACCACGCTGGCCGGCTTGGAGCGAGCCTCCTCGCCGGCCCAGCCGATCGAGCCGCTCACCGAGCGCGAGGAGGAGGTGCTGCTCACCGTCGCCCGCGGCCGCACCAACGCCGAGATCGCCGACGAGCTGCACATCACCCTGAGCACGGTGAAGACCCACGTCGGCGCGCTGATGAACAAGCTCGGCGCCCGCAACCGCGTCGAGGTCGCGATGTGGGCCTACGAGACCGGGCGCGTCAAGGGATAGGCCGGTTCAGCGGCCGAGCCCGTCCAAGTAGTCGGCGATCTTGTCGGCCGGCCACTGCGCGTCGAGGTCGGCGGTGACCCGGTCGAGCACCTCGTCCGGCGTACCGTCGGCCTGGACCCAGGGGGTCCGTTCCCAGCCTGCGAGGTAGTCGTCGGCGCCGGTGTCGCCGAGTCGCATCGCTGCCTCGTCGATCGCCACCTGGAACCGAGCGGCCAGCTCAGCCTTCAGGGTCTCCGCGCCCGCCCGGACCGCGACGATCGACGGGAGCTCGCGCCACCGGGTCACCTGGTACTCCGTCATGCGTCGGAGCCTAGGTCGAAGCTGGGTTCAGGCCAAGCAGTCGGTCTGACAGCTTTGGATCAGGGGGTGGGCTCGGTGGGCTCGGTGGGCTCGGTGGGCTCAGTGGGCTCGGTCGGCTCGGTCGGCTCGGTCGGCTCGGGGGCGGCACAGTCCTCCGCCGCCTTGCGTGCGTCCTTCAGGGCGTCCTTGGCGACATCCCACTCGGCCTTGAGCCGCTTCTTCTCGACCTGGGCGAGGGCTCGTAGCTCGTGGCGGGAGGCGCGCTCGACGGCCTTCGCCTCCTTGGCCTCGGCGCGCGCGACAGCACGGGCCGCTCGAGCAGCTGCTCGCGCCTCGGCTCGTGCAGCTCGGTCCGCCTCGAGGGCCTCCTCCTCGAGGCGGTCCGCCTCCCTGTCGGCGGCCTCGGCCTCCTCGATCTGCTCCTCCTTGAAACGCTCGAGCTGTGCCTTGGTGGAGCCCTTCTTGAAGGTGGTGAAGGCGTCCTGCGCAGCCCTGGCGTTCGTCTGCGCGGTCTCGAGTGCGAGGGTGACGGCCGGGTCGCACGCGACCGGCGCGTCTTCGGCGTGAGCCGGAACGGCGGCGCCGACGGAGGCGACGGCGGTGACGGCGCCGGCGATCAGCGCGCGGCGAAGGTATGTAGACAAGATAATCCTCCCAGGGACTGTCCGTGACTTAGGTCCCCAAGTGTGACGAAACGCCCGATTTCGCGCAGAGTTAGTCGGAAGGCTTTACCTTCCAGGACATGGGCGGGCGCACGACGGCTCTGTCAGCCAGCGCGTGCGAAGGATTGGCGTCACCGGTGTCCCGCTGCGCCCTGGAAGGCGGCGTCAGGGTCAACCCATCCGCCTTGCTCGTCGGCTCGTCAACGAACCTCGAATCTTCGCGAGGTCGACCAGGCGCCCGGGGCCCCGGAGCTGTCCACGCCCTGCACTCGCCACCACATCCGGGTCCTGGGAAGCGTGCTGGTCGAGTACGTCGACGGTGTGACGGTCCGAACAATGACCGGCGACGCGAACGTCTCCTGGTCGTCGATGGCGAGCGAGTAGCCGGCCGCCCCGGCAACGTCGGACCAGTCGAAGGCAATGGTGCTGCCCTGGTCGAACCGCGCGTTATTGACGGGCGCCTGCAAAGAGGGAGCCGGGAGCATGCCGGTGGTGGGCGGGTTCACCGTGACGGTGGCCGTCCGGGAGACGCCGGCGGCGGTGGCGGTGAGCGTCACCGACCTCGCAGAGGTGACGCTGGTCGTCGAGACCGTGAAGGTGGCGCTGGACTGGCCGGGAGCCACCGTGAGCGTGGAGGGGACCGACACCGACCCGTCCGAGCTCGCGAGGCCTACCGCGGTTCCGCCCAACGGCGCCGGCGCAGACAGGCTCACCGTGCCGGTCGCCGCCGTTCCTCCGGTCACCGAAGTGGGCGAGACGACCACCGCTGACAGCGTGGACACGGTGGTCCCCGCCGTCGGGGTGAAGCTCCGGGTCGAGGAGAACGGGCCGAACACGCCGGCACTGTTGCGGGCCCGAACGCGCCACCACAGCTGGCGCGTGGGCAGCCCGCTGAGAACAGTCTCTGAGGCCGTGACGGTGGGATTCGCGACGTACGGCGACGACATCGTCGAGCTGTCGTCGACCCGCACCTCATAGCTGGCCGCATGTGGCGCGTCGCTCCAGTCGAGAGTGACGGGCTGGGCCACCCCGGTCGCCCCGTTGGCCGGGGCCCGCAACGTAGGGGCCGCAGGAGTCGGCGGGTTGACGGTCAGCGTGGCGCTGCGTGAGACACCACCCGACGTTCCGGTGATGACCGCGGACGACTGCGCCGAGACGTTGCTCGTGGTCACCGCGAAGGTGCGGCTCGTCGACCCTGCCGACACCGTCACGCCGAGCGGCACGGTGACGGCGCCGGAGCTGCTCGACAGTGCGACGACCGCGCCGCCGGACGGCGCGGCCGCACTGAGCCGGACCGTGCCGGTCGAGGAGCTGCCGGCGGGCACGGTCGTCGGGCTCAGGGACACCGAGCCGAGCGCCACCGACGACGTCGCGGTGACGCTCAGGGCCGCGAACCGGGTGGTGTCGCCCAAGGTCGCGGAGAGCTGGACGGTGGTCGTGCGGGCGTCGGGAGAGGTGGAGACCGGGAACGTCGCGCTGGTCGACCCGGCGGGCACGGTGACGGTGCCCGGCACGCCGGCCGAACCCGGCAGGCTGCTGCCGAGCGTGACCGTCACGCCACCGGACGGCGCTGGGCTGCCGAGCGTCACCGTCCCTGTGGACGACGTCCCCGCTGCGACGCTGCTCGGGCTGACCCCGAGCCCGGTCAGCGCAGGCAGGGACGGCGCGACCGTCAGCGTCGCCGAGCGGGTGATGCCGCGCCCGGTGACCGAGATGGTCACCGGTGTTGGCTGCTCGACCGGGCTGGTCGTGATGTCGAACCGGCCGAGATCGGTCGAGGCGTTCACGGTCGCGTGGCCAGGAACCCGCGCGACGGCTGGGTTGCTGCTCGTGACCTGGACGAGCTGGTCGTGACCGGCGAGCTCCGACAGCGGGATGACCACCTGCCCCTGGGAGCCGCCACTGGTCGTTTCGGGCACCAGCCGGAGCGAGTCCGGCTCGGGTGAGGGTGTCAGTGTGAGCGTCCAGTGCGCCGCGGCCGAGCCCGCCCGGGCTGAGAGGGTGACGTGGGTCCGCCGGTTGACGGGTGTAGTCCTGATCGGGAACGAGTCGCCGCCGGCACCGGCCGGGATGGTGAACGTAGCCGGGACGGAGACGGTCGGAGACGAGCTCGAGAGGCTGACGTCGAAGCCGCCCGGTGGGGCTAGCCCGTCACAGAACCCCGCGAAGCAGCCGACCTCGAGGTCGACGATGCCGATCATCTCCGCGCCGCCGGTCGCCTGGACCGGAAACAGCTGCAGGGGAGTGTCGTTGAGCTGCGGTGGCAGCACCGTGATCGTCGTCGACGCGCTGCTGCCGGCGAAGGACGCCGTCACCGTCACCGGGGTCGGCTCGGTAACGAACCCGACCCGCATCCCACGGAGCGAGTTCGGGAACCCGGTCGGGGCGACGAGCACGTTGACCGAGGTGCTACCCGCGGGAACGACGCGGGAGTCGGGCAGCTCCGGGAGTAGAGCCGGGTGACTGGCGCTCAGGGACACGGTGGCGCCGCCGGACGGCGCCGGACCGGTCAGGTCGACAGCGCCGCGAGCCTCGCCACCGCTGAACGCGCGACGGGGGAAGGTGACCGTCCCCACGCCGACCGCCGCCGCGGGGACCACGAAGCTTCCGGTCGACGACCAGTCGGTGTAGGCCTCGGTGGCGCTCGTGTAGCCGTGCTGGGACCGGACCCGCCAGAACTTCGTGCCGGCTGTCAGGGTGGGCACGACGAGCTGGTTGTCGCTGGTCCGGAAGGTCTCCTCGACGGTGCTGAAGGTCGAGCTTCCGGAGACCTGCACCTGGTAGCCGTCGTCCTGGTGGTTCGGCACGTGAGTCCACGAGAGGGTGATCGGCAACGCGCGGGCCGTGCCGTTCGACGGGCCGACCAGCGCCGGTGGTCCGGGCAGCGGGTTGGTGTCGCTGACGCTGAACGGGACCAGGTTCGATGGCGCACTCATCAGGCCGTCCGCGTCGACGGCCAGGACCCGAGCCTGATAGCTGCCCTGATGGCCGGGGCTGAGGGAGATGCGCTCAGTGGTCCCGGGCAGGTTGACCTGCCGCACCCGGGTGCCGACCGGGAAGTCCGGGTCGGTCGACTCCTGCAACACGTAGCTCACCGCTCCAGGTGCGCTACTCCACGAGAACGTGATGCTCTCCCAGGGGTGGAACTGCGTGCTGTCGTGCGGGGGGTCGAGCCTGGGGGCCGCGGGTACTCCGGCGTTCGACCCGGTCACCACGACCCGGCGGCCGCTGGACCAGGCACCTGCCTCGAGGTTGCGTGAGACGGCCTGTGCCCGCCAGAAGTACGTGCCCGGCGGGATGCCGCTGACGATGTCGTCGGTCGTCGCGACGCCGGGCAGCAGCCTGTCGTTGTGCTCGACCACCTTCTCGAAGCTCGACGACCGGCTGAGCTGCCAGTTGTAGCCGCCGGCCCCGCTGACAACCGACCACGAGACCGTGAACGGGATCGTGACAGAGGCGCCGTCGCTCGGCGCCACGAGCACTGGCGCGGGTGGCGGTACGGCGCTCGCCGTACCTGCTGATCCCACCGTCAGCGTCGCCATCAAGAGCGAGACGAGGGCGGTCGTCGTCACCGTCTTGAGATCGCGAAGTGCCATGTTCATCACGCCGTCTCGTCAGCTGACCGTCGGACGGCGCCAAGACCCGCGAACGCGAGCGTCCCAGAGACCGCGATCTGCGCGTGGGAGATGGCGTCACCCCAGGCTAGGACGGTGGCGGCCGGACTTCCGTTGCACTTTGGTCCAAGTACCTCGAGGACGTGCCTCAGCGCCACGACGAGGCCAGGCGTCCTGCGTCGGTCAGGAGGCGGCGGCCACCACCTGGGCGATGGCCGCGATGTCGTCCTCGCCGACCCGACAGCAGCCGCCGACCAGATGCGCCCCGGCGGCGATCCAGCTGTGGACCTCGTCGGGGGCGAAGGCGCCCGGCCCGGTCCATTCGTGAGCGGCGTTGTCCCAGATCTCGCCGCGGTTCGGGTATGCCACTCCCGGCAGGCCGGTGACCGTGACCGCGGTCCGTACGGCGGTGGGGACGTCGGCGGGGGCCGAGCAGTTCACCCCGGCGGCGCGGATCGTCGTACTGCCCTTCAGGACCTCGTACGCCGATGGGAGTGGCTGGCCGGCCCGGGTCGTGCCGTTCGCCACGGAGTAGCTGAACCACGCCGGCATCCCGATCTCGTCGAGCAGCGGCACCAGCACCTCCGCCTCGTCCGCGTCGGGGATCGTCTCGACTGCGAGCAGGTCGGGCCCTGCAGCGGCGAGCAGCTCGAGCCGGGGCCCGTGGAAGTCGCGCAGCTGCGCCGCGGTGCGGCCGTAGCGGCCGGTGTACTCCGAACCGTCGGCACGCGCGGCGCCGTACGGCCCGACAGAGGCAGCCACGAACAGGGGGGCCTCGGTGTGGGTCGCAGCCTGGTCGCGCGCCTCCCGCGCAAGCCGGACACTGGCAGTCATCAGCGCTTCGGCCTCGCGGTGCGACGCTCCGGCGGCGACCATCCCCGGCACGCTCGCCTGGTAGCTCGCAGTGGTGGCGACTCGGGCGCCGGCGGCGAAGTACGCCCGATGCACAGCGACGATCTCGCCCGGGTCGTCGCGCAGCAGCCGCGCGGTCCACAGGGCCGACGACAAGTCGTGCCCACGATCCTCGAGGGCGTTCGACAGCCCGCCGTCGAGGACGACGGTTCCGTGGGCGAGCAACTCAGTCATCGACACTCACTCATCATCGCCCAGCCGGCCTGTCCGCACCTCGGGCGCCGTCAGTCAGTGCTCGGCGATGGAGCTGTTATCTCGATGACCGCGTCCTGGACCACCGTCGGGCGGGAGTCGCGTCGCTGCGAACCCAGCCAACGCCACCAGCACCGGCCACAGGGCAAGGCGTTCGAGGGCACCCGACGCAGGGCCGTCGTCACCGAAGAGCGCGAACAATGCTGCCGCCGTAGCCGTCACCATTCCCGCAGCCAGCAGCGCCCCACCGAGACGCGGCCGGTCGTGTCGCGACCGCGCACCGAGAACGATCAGCGCGATCGGCTGCGCCACGAACAAGGGTGCCGCCGAGATCCCATGCAGCGCGGCGTCCTGGTCGAGAGGCGCAAGGCCTGTCGCGACTGAGCTCAGCCCGGAAACCACGAGCAGCCCCGTGACCCATCGCCCCAGAGCCCGCGTGAGCAGCACCGCAGCGCAGACCAGCAAGGCGCCGAAGGCCATGAACGATCCGTTCATCAACTCGTGACGGGGCGAGCAGTAGGCCGCCGTACAACCGACCTCACCCAGCCGGCTGACCGAGTCGGAGAGGAAGCTGTAGCCGCCCTTCGTGGCAGCCGCAACGATGAACTCGGTCAGGATGTAGGCAGGTCGCACGCAGAGTGCCAGCGCTCCCCAGCGCGTAGCCCGGATCCTGGTGATCCCCAGGAGCCGACGTCCTCGGGCTGGGGGCATCCGGTCACGGTAGACCCTGGTGGACGCATCGTGCGGCTCCTCGGGGGCGCCCTGCCGCCGCCGGGAGACTCAGTCGGAGGTGAAGGCTCCGTCGAAGAACTCCGTCAGCGCCTCGGCCACCACGCCGGGATGGGTCAGCGGGCCCGCGTGCCCAGCTCCGGAGACGGCGTGACTTCGCGCGTCGGGCACATGGCTGACCATGTGCTGGGCACTGACGTCGAAGACCCGACTGGTCTCCGTCCCGTGCAGGACCAGGACCGGAGCACTGATGGCGCCCAGCACCGCGGGGTCCTCGGGCATCGGGCCGTCGTATGCCCCGACCTGCTGGAAGACCCGCAAGACATGAGGGGCGTACTTGCCGGCGGCTTCGAGATATCCGGCGGCGTCTGCGGCCGCGAGATCGTCGGGAGTGAAGGGGAAAGAAGCGATCGCGCGCATGGCCGCCGGGAGATCGCCTTGCTCGACCAGGCTGACGCCGCGTGCGAGGGCGCCGAGGAGGTCGGCTCGCTCCTCCGCGTCCATCAACATGCCAGCGATCGGTTCATACAAGGCGGTCGCGATGACTGCTTCGCAGCGAGCCGACACCGCGAGTGCATGCCCGGCGCCGGCAGACCAACCGACCAGCCCAGCAGGCTCGCCCAGGCTCTCGACGTACGCCGCGTAGTCCCCGCCGAGCCGGTCGATCATCACGTTCGGGTGATCATCACTGGGACCACGGCCCCGCATGCTCGGCAGGTGGCACGTGAACCGGCCGGTCAGGTGCGGAACCACCCGTTGCCAGTCGAGATCACCATCGCCCAGCACACCTTGCAGGAACACCAAGGGCGGACCCTGACCCTGCACGGACGCTCGCACGGTGACGTCGTCGTCGGTGGTCACCGCGTGGGTTCGCTGAGCGCTCATGGCTCTCCTTCGCCCTGCTGTTGGGGATCCCCTCGACCCTCCGCCATTCGAGCGGCCGGCGCAATCGGGTTCCGTGCTCCTGGCGGCAAGTCACACCGGCAGCACCCGACCTTCCGCGGCGGCACGAGGCCCGATCAGGTCTCGTCAGATGGAGGAGCCAGCTCTTGGAACAAGGTCAGCTGCAGTTCAGCTGGTCCTTCGAGGCGGCTGTTGAGCGAGTTCCAGGGCGTCACTGTCGGTGGCGCCACCAGCTCGGCTCCTGCTTCGGTGAGCTGACGAGTCGCGGCTTCGGCGTCGGCAACCTCGAACGCGACGCGCAACCGTGGGCTGACCCGACGGCCGACCTCGACCCGGTCGATGAGGTCTACCTGCTGAGGTGTACTCAGCTCGAGGGTGGCGCGTCCGACGTCGAGGATCGTGACTCGTGCGCCGTCGCCGCTGTCGACGAACAGCTCCTCGGGCGCGCCGAGCACGTCCCGGTAGAAGGCGACCGCTTGGTCGTAGTCTGCGGCCTCGACAACCAGTCGCATCTGTAGAACAGCCATCGAACGCTCCCCACCTTTTGTCACTTGTGCTGGTGAGCGTAGCCAGGTCTCGCGCCGTCGGGTCGGCGTGCGCTTTCAGGCCGTCGGGCATGCGGTTGACGGAGGCAGGACATGTTCGCTGCGCGGCGTACTGCAGCGGCCGGTCGGCCACATCAACCGTGGAGCGAGTACTTCGCGGTAGTCGGCCGACACCCTTGAGAACGGCACGATGACCCAGACGCGCAGCCGCGACACCACCCTGCCGAGGATGGCCCGCACGCGCTGGGCCAGGATCTTGATCCCCGCCCTGCTGCTGGTGGCCTTCGCTACCGAGTTCCTCACACGCGAGGGACCCGACTACAGCCTTGACTCCTGGGTCGGCATCGCGCTGGTGCCTGCCGTCGCTCTCCACCTCACCGGGAACGCCGGCTGGCTCAAGCGGGTCTCGAGGAGGAAGCGGCAGGACCGCGACTTCGGGCTCGGCCTCCTCGTCAAGCTCGTCCACCTCTGGAGGAACAGGACGCGCCTCTCACGCCTGATCGGCGCTGACGCCAGGGCGCTGGTGATCGCGGCGTGCGTCGGTGCGGCGTAGCGGCGGATGGACGTCGCCGCTTCGCTCCGGAAGTATGGCGACAATGAGCGCAGTCACTGGCCCTCTGAGCATCGCGTTCACCGCGAGGCTGAGGCCGGTGCGTGCAGGGGACGCGTGAACCTGTGTTCAGCTCCCGGACTCCACGGCCACCTTCGGCACGCATGGCTTGGTCGAGGTCTCTGGGGCGTGAAAGGACGGCTCCGTAGCGAGGTCAACGGGCGAAGTACCGACTCAGGTGGGAGGCCCGCTTCCTCCGGATGGACACCTACCTTCAGCAACTACATCAACAGCAACAGACAGGCAGTGACGATGAGCGATGACAGTGGCGGCCAGAACCTGGTGATCGAGCGGACTCTCGAAGTGCCGCCAGATCTGATCTGGAAGATGTGGACAGAACCGGAGCACTTCGCCGCGTGGTACGGCCCGGGCGGGGCCACAATCCCAACTGCGAGGATGGATGTCCGCAAGGGAGGCACCCGTCTGCTGTGCATGGAGATGACGACGCCGAACGGCACGATGCAGATGTGGTTCACCGGCGAGTATCTCGAGGTCATCGAGAACCAGCGCCTCGTCTACACCGACTCCATGTCGGACGAGAACGGCAACGTGATGTCGCCGGAGCAGATGGGCATGCCCGAGGGACACCCGACCACCACCCACGTCACCATCGAGCTCGAGCAGCTCGATGGTGGGACACGCATGGTGCTGACTCACGCCGGCGTTCCCGCCGACTCCCCAGGCGCTGCCGGATGGGCGATGGCGCTCGACAAGCTCGCCGCTCGTGTTGATGAGGCGCAGCGCTCGTAGCGGCCCCACCGGGCAGTCCAGTCGGTCGTGCCTCAGCAGGCGCAGCACGCCGGACAGCGCGAACCTCATCTCTTGACTTCCTATCGCTGACAGGTGGTTCCTCCATCACCGATAGGACTACGGCCCGGTCGCGACGGCCTTGCCGGCGTCTTCCACATGATGTTCGTCGGCTTCCCGGACCTCCGGTGGAACCTCCACGACACGCTCGTCGAAGGTGACAGCATCCTGGGCTATTCGACCTGGACAGGCACTCATGAGGGCGAGTTCATGGGTATCCCGGCGACCGGACGCAACGTCACGGTCGAGGCTCGGACCCTCGACCGCTCCGCGACGGCACCTTCGTCGAGAGTCGGATCATCATGGACGTCGCCGGACTGCTCGGCCAGCTCGGCGTACTCCGCGCGCCCACGACCATCACGGACACCGAGACGTTGGGTAGGCACGGCTCGCACTGCGCGGAGTCCGGCACGCAACTGCGCCCGGCAGGCGCCGGTGCAGCGGCCGATTCGGGGCCCGTCGACCGGCACCCGGATGCGTCATCTCGCAGTTGCCTGCGAGGCAATGAGCCATCGGTGAAAGTCTGCTGGCACGGAAGCGACGTCTACGCGTTCCTATCAGGCGCCGCGTAGACCGCTGATGAGTAGCCAGAACACAAGAACGCCGACCAGGGCTGCGAGCAGCCCCCAACCAGCGCCGGTCAGAGCGCGGCGTCCCGCGGGTGCGCCGTGGCGTGCAAGGGAAGGGACAGCGAAGGTGACCCCGGCGCCGATGACGGCCATGACGAGCAGCTGGGCGGGAATGATCCAGTTCTCGAGACCTTGATCGTCAAGGAGGAACGCAGCCAAGGGCAGGCTCAGTATTCCGGCGACCAGCAGCACCAGCGCGCCGACCACGCGGTGCAGGGTGGGGGTCATGTCGTCGAACCTATCCGGAATCGTGGCGGCATGCGCGTGCGCCTAGCAGCCTGCTGAGCCGGCGCATCCTGCGTACTGGTCACGGCCGCGTGGTCAGCTAGCGCGACGCAGGATCGTCGCGACCGCGCCCTGGCCACGGTTGCGTGCGTGCTCCCGTGCTGTGACCCCGTCGTTGTCGGCGATGGAAGGGTCGGCGCCTGCCTTCAGCAAGGTGCGGACGATCTCCTGGTAGGGCCGGCTGCCGTCGCCGAGGATCACGGCCTCGAGCAACGCGGTCCAGCCGAGGTCGTTGACGTGGTCGACGTCGATGTCGGTGTTGTTCGCGAGGAACCGGACGTACTCGACGTGGCCGCGTTCGCTGGCCGGGATGATCGAGATCCCGCCGAACCGGTTGCGGAGCTTGAGGTCGGGGTCGGCGGTCAGCAGCAGCTTCGCCATCTCCACGTCGCCGGTCACGCCGGTGACCAACCAGGGTGTGTCGTGGCGGTCGTCACGTGCGTCCGGGTTCGCACCCAGCGCCACCAGCAGGCTGGCAACGGGCAGCCGCCGTTGGGTGACCGCGAGCAGCAGGGGTGTGCGACCCTCGTTGTCGCGGGTCTCGAGCCGGGCGCCGCCGCGGAACGCAACCGCCGCGGCGTCGGCGTCACCGTCCCGGGCAGCCGCGAGCAGGGTCCGGTTCTGTGGGGCGTCGCCGCGCTCGTTCCCTCGGGCCGGGGGCGTTGCGGTCGCGGCTGCGAGGAGGTCGGCCATCTGGTCGTACCCCCGGTTCGTCGCGTGCTGGATCGCAGTGAGGCCGTCGCGTTGCGAGCGGATCCTCACATCAGCGCCGGCAGCGACCAGGACCCGAACGGTGTCGAGGGCACGTTGGTCGCCGTCGCCAAGGATGATCGCCTCGTGCAGCGCGGTCCACCCGAGATCGTTCACATGGTTCAGCGGCGTGCCGGCCTGGATGAGGCGTCCGACGATGTCCCAGTGACCGCGTTCGGCGGCGCGGATGAGTCCGGTGCCATTGAAGCTGTCCTTGGCGTTCACGTCGGCACCGTGACGCAAGGTGAGGTCGAGCAGCTCCAGGTGGCCCTCGCTGGTGGCGATCAGAAACGCGCTCTGCATGGTGTCATCTTCAGTGTTCACATCGGCGCCTCGAGCGATCAGGCGGCGGGCGCGTGGCACGTCGTTCTTCCATGCCGCGGCGATGAGCTCGACGTCGAGGCGCCGTTGCTGACGGGGGCTGAGCGGTGTGGGCAGGGCGGCCTCCCGGCCGGCTTCGGTGGCGGGCGCTGTCGGTGATGACGAGGACGGCGTGGATGTCGACGAGCTCGTGGTGGTCGGCGAGGGCGCAACCTCGGGTGTCGAGCCGTCGGGCGAGCAACCGGCAAGCGTCAAGACCAGCAGCAGCGCCGCCGCCATCCGGGCACCCTTGGGGACGATCTTCTCTCGCACCTCACTGTCATACCCCACGTGGCACGTGTGGTCGCGGGAGTTTCGCCGGCCGGCGGTTCGTCGATGTCGTGCCCCGGGTCCGGCCGAGCAGCGGAACTCCTTCGAGTCCTTGATCGAAGCGCCATCGAGCGTTGCGTAGGGATGCAACAGGCTCTCAGGCCGGCGCCTAGACCGCTTCGATCAAGAGTCGTCATCGCTTGAGCCAGATCCCGAGGGCGAGAAGAGTCTTGCTCGTCACCGAAGCGAGACCGTCAGACCCCCTTCGGGCCACGTCGGCTCGCTCTCACAAGGAGGAGGAGCCATGCTCGACCAGGGAACCGTGACCGTCAACATCCCCGCCGGCGACCTCGCGCGCGCTCGAGCGTTCTACGCCGACAAGCTCGGACTGTCGCCGTTCCAGGAGATGGAGGGCGTCGTTCTCCTCTACCGCACCAACGGCGGCTCGACATTCAGCGTCTATCAGACCGAGTACGCAGGCCGGGCCGGTCACACGATCGCTCAGTGGCACGTCGCCGATGTTGGGACCGCCGTGCGCGAACTCAAGTCCAAAGGCGTGACGTTCGAGCACTACGACGACATGCCCGGCGTCGAGTGGGACGACGATGTCGCCTCCATGGGCGATGTGGGCAAGGCCGCCTGGTTCAAGGACAGCGAGAACAACATCTTGTGCCTCGACGACGGCTTCCCCGGAGAACGGGTCGGCTGACACCTCCCGATCCGAGGCCGACAGTCCGGCCGTCGTGTCACGACGGTGATGCGGCGCCTCGAGCGGCACGCGGCCAGGTGGGTGCGATCTCGCGGCGATAGCGGCGTCCTGCGATCCTGCCGAACAGGAAGATCACGGCGGGCGGAAGTTCCTTGCGCATCCCCGCGAGGTCCGACTCGTCGGCGCCGTCCTGCAACCACTCGACAAGGTTCCCCATTCTCCTGAAGTGCGCCTTCTTCACCTGCGTCAATGCGGCCTTCATCGGTGGCGCGTCCTGATATGCGGCTGAGATGGGCTCGAGGTCGCGTTCCTCGTGCGCGAGGTGATCGAGCAGCACGGTGCCGAGGTGTGCAACAGCACCGCGCGCCGCCTCCGCGCGCATACCTCGCGGGTCGAGCTGCAAGGCGGCCATCGCCCGGCTGGCCGCATCGAGTGCGGCTCGCATCGCGTCATGCTCGCCGTCCAGGTCGGCCATCATGCTGAGGTCGGCGTCGGTCTGCTGCAGTGCCGGCCAGAAGTACTGCTCCTCGTAGCGGTGGTGGTGGTGCAGCTCCTCCTCGAAGAAGTCCCAGGCGCGCTTGAGCTCATCGGCCCGTTGTCGGGACCCGTCGGGGAATGCGATCAGCGCGGCGTCGAAGCGCGAGATCGTACGCCGGAACGCAGCATGAACAACGGTGTTCATCGTCAGGTGCTCGGTCATGACAATTCTCCTCACTGTGGGGGTGGCCTGTGCCGCGGTGGTGGCACTGCTGGCGAACTCCTAGGACGCGCGCAGCGATCCGTGATGTAATCTGTCCAGGGTGTAATGGCATTACAGCATCGCACGCTAGAACGGGATTACAGTGACTGTCAACAGGTGATCGAGGAAGGTTTTCGTGGCTGCCGGATCACGGACGAAGAACCGCACCAGCAAGGCCGAGCAGGCCGCCGCCACTCGAGGCAAGGTCGTCGACGCCGCCACCGAGCTGTTCCTGCGCGACGGCTTCGTCACCACCACCATGACCGCTATCGCGAAGGAAGCAGGCGTCGCCGTTCAGACCCTCTATCTCGCTTTCGGCAGCAAGACCGCGATCTTGCAGGCCGCCTTCGACCACGCTCTTCGTGGTGACGCCGAGACCGACATTGCCGATCAAGAGTGGTACGCGCAGGTGGTTGCCGGCACTGACGGCCCGGCAGCCCTCCGCCTCATGTGCGACAGATCCTCTGCGGTGATCGGTCGCGCCGCACCTCTTTTCGACGTCATGCGAGCGGCCTCGGCCGATCCTGAAGTCGGTGGGATGCTCGCCCACAACAAGAAGCTTCGCTACGCCGGCTACCGTCACCTCCTCGAGAACGTCTCGACCCGCGCCGGCTTCAACTCCAACCTCACGCTCGAGGACGCCCTCGGGATCGTCTACACCGCTCTCAGCGAGGACGCCTACCTCCTGATGGTCACCGAACACGGCAGCACCCCGGAACGTTGGCTCGCCTGGGTTACCGAGACATGCTGCGGTCAACTGTTTCCGACTGCCCACTGAGGTGGCCTTGACGCCGCGTGTCATGCCGGCCGCGGCACACCGGAGGCTCCGCGGCGGAGCGACGCAGCGTCGGCCAGGGCTTGCGACGGTTCCGGATGATCACTCCCTCGCCGAGCCACCTGGACTACCGACGCTTTCCCTCCGAGAACAGGGCGATGGCCTTGTCGATACGTCGTTGTCGCGTCTCGGGGGACTTGGCCGCGTTGACGTTGTCCGCGTGGTAGCGCCGAAGGCTGTTGGGCAGACCGTCGAAGAAGTGGCGCGCGGCTTCATCTGCGTCAAGGGCGGCTGCGAAGTCGGCGGGCATGTCCACAGTCCGCGGGGAGGTGGCAACCCTCAGAGTCACCCGGATCGGGTCACCGCCGACCAGTCCGGTGGCAGCGCGTACGGCCGCGCTGACCGCGATGAAGTACTGACCGCCCATCACGGCGATCGTGCTTCGGTACTCGTAACCGTTCACGTCGACCAAGACCGGCGGACGCTTTCCTGCGCCGAGCTCATCAATGACGCTCTCAGGCACGGGGATCCCCGTGTTGTTCCCGTTCGCAGTCAACGTGGTCTCGAAAGAGGCGGTGTCTGACTCGTTGAAGTTCCTCACCCCTCTGTTACATGGCACGACGGTCACCTCGACGTCAGCTCGGCTCGGGCCACAGGCGAATGCCGTCGAAGACTAATCGATCGTCACACCGTGCCGTGGGTGCCACAACCGGACCGCCGCGAGCCCCTCAAGCCACGAACCACTAACCAGCAGAGACGTCACGACGCCGGAACCCCCACAGCCCGAGTGCTACGAGCGCGCCGGCCAGGAGGAGCTGGGTGAGTGCCGGCAGGGGAGCGAAGCTCTCGACGGGAAGCCCGGGCAGGTGCCAGAACGGCGAGAACGCGTCCACCCAGTCGGGCAGCCGCAGCGTCTCGCCGAGCAGGACCTGGAAGGCGACGAACGCGACCGTCGCCCAGGCCAGCAGGGACCACGCGGGCACCAGGCCGGCGATGGCGACGGCGACGGCGGCGAGGAGCAGCACGCCGGGAAGGTAGCTGAGCTGGCCCGCGAGCTGGTCGATGACACGGTCCCACTCACCCATGCCGAGGCCGTACCCCACGGCGAGCCCGAGCCCCATCAGCAGGCAGAGCACCGCCGCACCCAGAGCGGAGACGAAGACGTTCGCGGCGACCCACGAGCTGCGGCGCACCCGGGTCGCGAGCACGAGCTCGGCCCGGCCGGACTCCTCCTCCGTGCGGAGGCGCAGCACCGAGGCAATGACGAACCCGGTCAGGATCACGGCCATGAAGACGAAGACGTACTGAAGGAACGCATCGATGAGTGCCTGCTCGGCGTCGGCGGAGACGCCGAACACCACAGCGAGGTCCGGGTTGGACTCGATGAGATCCGGGATCGTCGGGATGACCGCGCCGTACAGCAGACCGAGCGCGCTGAGCCCGACCGCCCAGCCGATGAGCAGCCCGCGCTGCAGTCGTACGGCGAGCCCGACCGGCGTGCCCAGGAACCGTGAGCCGCGAGGCCGCCCGGGACGGGTCTGCAACAGACCGCCGGCGAAGTCGCGATGCGCGGTGAGCCACGCAGCCAGGCCGAGGAGCACGCCGGTGGCCGCCACCAGCAGCAGGGCCGGCCACCACCGCTCCTCGCCGAAGGAGTTCATCGCCTGCGCCCAGCCGAAGGGGGAGGCCCAGACCAGGGCGTTGTCCTGCATGGCGCCGACGCCGCGGACCAGGTAGCCGACGGCGATCGCGGCGCCGGCGAGCCCGAGCGCGCCGCGGGCGGTGGTCGCGAGCTGGGCGGCGACGAGGCTGACGGCGACATAGGCGAGGCCGAGCAGGGTCATCCCGGTGCCGTAGGTGAGGCTGCCCAGTGCCTCGAGCCCGGCGGCCAGCATCGACACTGTCGTGATCACGCCGATCAGCAGCGCCGCTGCCACGCCGTACAACAGCCCTGACAGGGTGCCCGCGTGGCGGCCCAGCACGCCCGAGCGCAGCAGCTCGGCGCGGCCCGACTCCTCCTCCGCGCGGGTGTGCCGGACGACCAGGAACAGCACCATGAGGCAGATGCCGAGCTGGGCGACCTGCGAGATCTCGTTGGCCACGATCCCGCCGAGGGTGTCGATGCCGGCCTGCCGGCCGGCCATCAGGTAGTTGATCGGGCTCGAGCCGACCGCGCGGGCGTAGCCGGCGACCTTCTCGGGGGTGTCGTAGATCGGGGGCACCGCCAGGGCGCTGAGCGCGACGGTGCCGCCGAGGCCGACCAGCCACAGCGGCAGCCGGACCCGGTCGCGGCGGAGGATCAGCCGGACCAGGTGGCGGGTTCCGACGAAGGCGGTCGTCACGTCGTGACCTCCTCGCCGTACTGACGCAGGAAGAGCTCCTCCAGCGTCGGCGGGTGGGCGCTGAGCGAGCGTACGCCGAGCGCGGCGAGCGCCTTGACCGCCCCGTCGAGGTGGTCGGAGTCGACGTCGAAGGTGACTCTCTGGTCGTGGAGCTGCGGGTTGTGCACGCCGGGGACCTCCCCGATCCGGGCGGCCGGCGACGCGGTCTCCGCGATGACGGTCGTGCGGGTCAGGTGCCGCAGCTCGGCGAGCGTGCCGCTCTGCACCACCCGTCCCGAGCGGATGATGCTGATCCGGTCCGAGAGCGCCTCGGCCTCGGCCAGGATGTGCGAGCTGAGCAGCACCGTCGCGCCGTCACGCTTCAGCTCGAGGACCGCCTCCTGGAACTCCGCCTCCATGAGCGGGTCGAGCCCCGAGGTCGGCTCGTCGAGCAGGTAGAGCTCGGCGCGGCTCGCCAGCGCGGCGACGAGGGCGACCTTCTGCCGGTTCCCCTTGGAGTAGGTGCGGGTCTTCTTGCGCGGGTCCAGCTCGAACCGCTCGAGCATCTCGGCGCGGCGCTTCTCGTCGAGCCCGCCGCGCATCCGACCGAGCACGTCGATGACCTCGCCGCCGCTGAGGTTCGGCCACATGTTGACCTCGCCGGGGACGTAGGCGACCCGGTGGTGCAGCTCGGCCGCCTGCCGCCACGGGTCACCGCCCAGCATGGTGGCGGTCCCGGAGTCGGCCTTCAGCAGGCCGAGCAGGACCCGGATGGCGGTGGACTTGCCGGCGCCGTTCGGTCCGAGGAAGCCGTGCACCTCGCCCGGCTCGACGGCGAGGTGCAGCCCGTCCAGCGCCCGGACCGGGCCGAAGGTCTTGACGAGGTCGTGGAGCTCGATCGCAGCCATCTCACCATCGTCTCACGATGTTCACAACCTTGTGAATGTTGTATCGTGACGAGGGTGACCGACCTCGCCCGTGCTGTGGAGCGCCTCGGCCAGTCCGTGGAGGCCGCCGGCATCCCGCGGATGCCGGCCCGGGTCTTCGCTTTCATCCTCGCCGACGACCAGGAGGCCTACACCGCGGCCGAGCTGGCCAGCGGCCTCGGCGTCTCGACGGCGGCGATCTCGGGCGCGGTCCGCTACCTGACCGACACCCACCTCGTCGTCCGCGAACGGAACCCTGCCGGTCGCGGGGACCTCTTCCGGGTCCGCGACGGCGACATCTGGGGCACGATCCAGTCGGCCCGGCTGCCGATGGTCGACCGGATCATCGAGTCGGTCGAGGAGGCCGTGCAGCTGCTCCCGCCCGGCTCGGCCGGCCGCGCCCGGGTGGAGGAGACCCGGGACTACTTCAGGTTCGTCCGCGAGGACGCGCGCGGGCTCGACGAGCGATGGCGGGCCTGGCGCGCCGCGGCCGCGGGTCAGCGCTCCTGAGCGGTGCGCTGCCGCACCACCCAGGGGTCGTCGTCGCCCTGGATGCGCACATCGAGGGTGTCCTCGCCGAGCCCCAGCAGGGAGGCCCGGACCGTCGGCAGCTCCAGGCCGGTGTCGGAGGCGATGTCCACGTCGTAGACGCCCCCGTCAGGGAGCTCGTCGTGGCGCACGGTGTCCAGCAGCCGCACCGCGGACCGGTGCACCACCTGGACGAAGTCGGCATCGGGGTCAACGTCCTTCATGGCTCCTGCCTACCCCCACCGGCCAAGGGCCACGCACGCGATCGGCTCACGGCGCGGCGGAGCGGAGCTTCTCGAGCAGCGGCCCGGCGGCCTCGTCGAGGAACCGCTCCTGGTGCTCGCCGCCGATCTGGACCATCGCGACGTCGGTGAACCCCGCCTCCCAGTAGGCGCCGACCGCCTCGACGATCTTGTCGAGGTCGGGGCCGCACGGGATGCTCCCGGCCACGTCCTCAGGACGGACGAACTGGGTGGCGGCGGCGAACCCGGCGGTGGTCGGGAGGTCGGCGTTGACCGACCAGCCGCCGGCGAACCAGCGGAACTGGTCGTGCGCGCGCGCGACCGCGGCCTGCTCGTCGGGGTCCCAGCAGATCGGGATCTGGCCGACCGCCCGCGCCCGCTCGCCCACCTTCGCCGCACCCTCGGTCGCGTTCCACGTCTCCACCAACGACTCGTCCGGCTCCACGCCGATCAGGTGGTCGGCCAGCGGGGCGAACCGCTCGATCGACGCCGCCCCGCTCACCGCGACGCCGATCGGCACGCCCTGGTCGGGCAGGTCCCAGATCCGCGCGGAGTCGACGTCGAAGAACTCGCCGTGGTGGTCGACGAGCTCGCCGGTATGCAGCTCGCGGATGATCTCGATCGCCTCGGCGAGCATCTCCTGCCGGTTCTCACCGTCGGCCACCCCTCGCCGACGACGTGCTCGTTGAGGTTCTCGCCGCTGCCGAGCCCGAGCGTGAACCGCCGTCGGCCTGCAGGTCGCCGCCTTCTGCGCGACCACCGCGGGGTGGTAGCGGATCGTCGGGCAGGTCACGTAGGTCATCAGGTCGACCCGCTCGGTGGCGTGCGCGACCGCGCCCAGCACCGACCAGGCGTACGGCGCGTGCCCCTGGGCCGACAGCCACGGGAAGTAGTGGTCGCTGGGGTCTCCTGACGGGTCAGCGGGTGGGGGTGCGCAGGTAGGTGGACCAGTCGGTGCCGGCCAGCTCGGACAGGTCCGCGACGACCAGGGCGGCGCCGGCCTCCTCCAGCTCGGCCTTGCCGAACCCGCCGCTGAGCACGCCCAGGCACGCCAGCCCGATCCGGCCGGCCGCCTCGACGTCGTACGGCGTGTCCCCGATGAGGACCGCACGCTCGGCGGGGACCTTGTCGAGCGTGGCGGTGAGGATGTCGGCGTCGGGCTTGGACTCCTCGGCGTCGGTCGCGCTGGTCATCGTGTGCACCTGCTCGCGGACTCCGAGCAGCTCGAGCGACTTCTCGGAGAACTCGGTCTCACCGGAGGAGGCGAAGGCGATGAGGATGCCGGCGTCCGCGGCCTCGCGGACCAGGTCGACGGCGCCCGGCAGCGGCCGGACCTCCGCGACGAGCTCGCGGTACTCCTCGGCCCACCAGTCACGCAGCTGGTCACCGTGCTCCTTCTCGACGTCGTCGCCGGCGACGACCCCGACGAGCTTGTCGCCGCCCATGCCGATCGTGCGGTGGATCCGCCAGAACGGCAGGGTCGTGCCGAGGCGGTCGAACGCCCGCTGCCAGGCGAGCGCGTGGTGGTAGGTCGAGTCGACGAGGGTGCCGTCGATGTCGAAGAGGATGACGTCAGACATGCCGGAAGCCTGCCCAGGTGACCGGCCCGTCAACCCGCACAGCGACCACCCGGCTGGCACGATCACCCCATGGGCGCTGAACGGCATGACGTGGTCGTCGTCGGGGCGGGGCTGGCCGGCCTGCGGTGCGCCCGAGAGGCGGCCCGCGCCGGGCTCGACGTCCTTGTCGTCGAGGCGGCCGACGCCGTCGGCGGCCGGGTGCGCACCGACCGGGTCGACGGGTTCCTCCTCGACCGCGGCTTCCAGGTCCTCAACGACGGCTACCCCGAGGTGCGGGCGACCGTCGACCTGGTGCGCCTCGACCTCCGCCGGATGGACGACGCCGTCGTCGTGCGGCGGGGCGGCCGGCTGCACCGGCTCGGCAACCCGCTGGCGCGCCCTGCCGACGCGCTCGGGCTCGCCGGCACCCCGCTGCTCGGCTGGGGGCAGAAGCTCCGGCTCGGCGGCTACGCGGCCGCGGCCGCCGCGCTCCCGGCCGACCGGCTCCTCGCCCGCGACGACGTCCCGGCCCGCGAGGCGTGGGCGGACGCCGGGATCACCGACGAGACCGTCGACACGGTCCTGCGGCCGTTCTTCGCCGGGGTCGTGCTCGAGGAGGAGCTGACGACCTCCCGCCGGTTCCTCGACCTCATGCTGCGGATGTTCGCCCGGGGCCGCTCGACGGTGCCCGCCGCCGGGATGCAGGCGCTGCCCGAGCAGCTCGCCGGCGACCTCGCACCGGGCACGGTCCGGCTCGGCTCACCGGTCGCCGAGGTGCACCCCGACGGGGTGGTGCTGGACGCCGGGACCGTCGACGCACGGGCGGTCGTCGTCGCCACCGACGCCTGGACCGCCCACGACCTGGTGCCGGGCCTCGGCCTGCCGCCGGCAGCGCGCGGCGTGACGACCGTCTACCACTCCGCACCGGTCGTCCCCGGGCAGGACAGCACGCTGGTCACCGACGCCGACGGGTCGATGGTGGCCAACAGCCTGGTGGTCTCGGCCGCCGCCCCGTCGTACGCCCCGGCCGGACGGGCGCTCGTCGCGACGTCGGTGGTCCACGGCCGGCACGTGCAGCACGGCGACGAGGTGGACGAGTCAGCGTTGCTGGCGGTCCTGGCCCAGCTGCACGAGCAGGACACCTCGGGGTGGGAGCGGGTGGCGACCTACGACCTCCCGCACGCGCTCCCGGCGATGACCGCGCCGCACGACTTCCGCCGGCCGGTCCGGGTGCCGTACGGCGAGGGGCGGGTCTACGTGACCGGCGACCACCGGGACACCAGCTCGCTCCAGGGGGCGCTCGTGTCGGGCCGCCGGGCGGCGGCGGCCGTGGTCAGCGACCTGGCGTGACCTCGTCCGGACCGGGGGGGTGGAGGTGCCGGGCGCGGCGCCGGCAGTGGTCGTAGCCGAACAGCCCGATCCCGAACCCGGCGGCGCAGGTCCACAGCCACCACTCACGGTCGTGGGTCTCGAGCCACCCGTAGAACGGGAGGAGCGCCAGCCCGGCCAGCAGGAACAGCGCCGTGCCGATGGTGACGGTCCGCAACCCGGTGACGTCGAGGGGCTCGACGTCGGCGACCAGGTAGGTGCGGTTGCCGATCTCGTGGACCTGGCGCACCCCGATGTCCGGGTGCGGCTGCGGCTCTGAGTCGGGGGTGGGCACGAGTCGAACCTATCCGAGCCGGTCGCTCGACCGACACCGCGCTCTGGCACCATGTGCGGCGGCATCAGCCGCCTTTCCGCCCGAGCTCGAGGGGACCATCCGGTGGACCAGTTCTTCAAGATCAGCGAGCGGGGGTCGACGGTCGCTCGGGAGGTGCGAGGCGGCATCGTCACCTTCTTCACGATGGCCTACATCATCGTGCTGAACCCGCTGATCATCGGCACCCAGACCGACGGCGCCGGGAAGTTCCTCGGCGGCGGGGACGAGCCGAACCTGGCCCTGGTCGCCATGGCCACCGCGGTCGTCGCCGGGCTGATGACGATCCTCATGGGCGTGGTCGCCCGCTACCCGCTGGCGCTCGCAACCGGCCTCGGGCTCAACGCGTTCGTGACGTTCTCGATCGCGAAGGTCTACACGTGGACCGAGGCGATGACGTTCGTCTTCCTCGAAGGCGTCATCATCCTGGTGCTGGTGCTCACCGGATTCCGGACGGCGGTCTTCAAAGCCGTCCCGACCCCGTTGAAGACGGCGATCAGCGTCGGTATCGGCCTCTTCATCGCGCTGATCGGGCTGGTCGACGCCGGGTTCGTCCGGCGGACCGGCGTGGGGCCCGTCCCCGTCGAGCTCGGCGTCGGCGGGCTGCTCGCCGGCTGGCCGATCCTGGTGTTCGTCTTCGGGCTCGTGCTCATCATCGCGCTCTACGTCCGCGGGGTGAGGGGAGCGATCCTCATCTCCATCCTGGCCACGACGGTCCTCGCGATCATCGTCGAGAGCCTGGCGAAGGTCGGGCCGAGCTTCATCTCCGCCGAGGAGACCAACCCCCGCGGGTGGAACCTCAACGTGCCGACGCTCCCGGGGCTCGACGGCATCGCCAACGTTCCCGGTGTCCAGGACCTCAAGGACCTCTGGGCGCTGGCGATCTTCGACGACATCGGCGGCTTCGGCTCGACGCTGGCGTCCTACGACGCGGCGGCGTACATCGCGATCGCGCTGCTGATCTTCACGCTCATGCTCGCCGACTTCTTCGACACGATGGGCACGATGACGGCGATCGGCGCGGAGGCGAACCTGCTCGACGCCGACGGGGTCCCGCCGAAGGCGGAGTCGATCCTGGTCGTCGACTCGATCGCCGCAGCCGCCGGTGGCGCCGCCTCGGTGTCGTCGAACACCTCCTACATCGAGTCCGCCTCCGGTGTCGGCGAGGGCGCCCGCACCGGGCTGGCGTCGGTCGTGACCGGCCTGATGTTCCTGCTCGCCACGATCTTCACGCCGCTGGTCGACGTCATCCCCAACGAGGCGGCCACCCCGGCGCTGGTCCTCGTCGGCTTCCTGATGATGACGCAGGTCAAGAACATCGACTGGGACGACATCGAGATCGCGCTGCCGGCGTTCCTGACGATCGTGCTGATGCCGTTCACCTACAGCATCACCGCCGGCATCGGAGCCGGGTTCATCGCGTACGTCGTCGTCAAGCTCGTCCGCGGCAAGGTCAGCGAGATCCACGGGCTCATGTGGCTGATCGCTGCGATGTTCGTCGTCTACTTCGCGATCGACCCGATCCGGCAGCTGCTCGGCGTCGCCTGACCCGCACCGACATCCTCGCTATTGCCGGATGCGGGTGAACCTGAGCCGGCCGTTGGCGGTCCGGGTGGTCTGGTAGGCAGGGTCGTGGGCGGTGGTGTGGTGCCGGGCGCAGAGGCTGGCGGCGTCGTCGATGCTGGTGCGGCCGCCTCGGCTCCACGGGGTGAGGTGGTGGACATGGCACCAGGTCGCCGGGATGTCACACCCTTCGGCACGGCAGGTCCGGTCGCGGGCCTGGACGACCTTGCGTTGGCCGGGGGTGTGGAAGCGGCGTTCTCTGCCGTAGTCGAGGGGGCGGGAGTCGCCGCCGAGGACCGTGGGGAGCAGCCCGGCCTCGCAGGCCAGGCGGCGGGCCTGGCCGGGGGAGAGCCGGTGACCGGTGAGCAGCTCGGCCGTCTGCAGGGATCCGAGGAGAGTGTCGACATCGACGGTGACGAGGAGGGTGGCGTTGGTGCCGCCGGTGTGCGGAATCCGGTCGGCGGGGTATCGCTCGACCAGCTCGGTGAAGGCCTGTCCGAGTAGCACCGCACTGGTCACTGCAGGGCCGGCGGCACCGGTGCGTTGGTAGCCGTCGGGGCGCCGGGGTGAGGCGAAGGCGTTGAGCGCAGTCCTGAGCATGGCTCCGGTCAGGGCGGGGATCGCGAACCGGCCGTGGGTGGTGCCCTCGCCGTCGTCGTGGAGCTGCAGGTAACAGCGGCGGGCGGCGGCGCGCTCCTCCCTGTCCAGCCGCTCGGCGAGCCGGGCGTCGGCGCCTTCGGGGTCGACAACCTCGAGGAGCCTCTTGCCGAGAACCTTCAGCTCCTGCGGACCGAACCGCGCGGCGGCCTCGAGCAGGTGCTGCTCGGCCTTCTCTCGACCCCCGGGTCCGATGTCGGGCGGCAGCGCGCGGACCGCGTCGACGATCACCTCGGCCTGGGCGGCCGAGACGCCGCCGGCAGTCAGGGCGAGATCGGTGCGGTGCAGCTCGCCGGTCAGCCACCCGGCCAGTCGCACGTCGCGGCGGGCCCGGGACCGGTCGACGGTCGCGGCCTGGGCCCACCACGCGGCCGTGGTGGCAGCTGTCTGCTCCCCGACATCGGCGCGGTCAGCCTTGTCGAGCAGCCGCAGCCGCAGCCCGGCGAGACGGGCCTCGGCCCGAGCGAGCTCGACCGCCGCCCGCCCGGCGGCCTGGCCGGACAACCCGGCGGTCGAGACGATGGTGACCTCGTCGAGCACCTCGTGCACCCGGGCCGCGAACCACGTCACCGGGTGCGCCATCACCGTCTGCGTCGACGGTCCGTCCGCGGTGTGCTCGGCTTCCATGAGGAGACGCTACGGGCCGCTTCCGACAGTTTCGGACGGACGAACAACAGCCCCCGGACGTGTGTCCGGGGGCTGTTGCGCGCGTCAGTCAGGGGCGCTCGAGCTCGATCTCCTCGAGCACCAGGGGGGAACCGGGGACGGCGTCGCAGTTGCCCTCGGACTCGACCACCATCTCGCCGTCGTCGAACTCGGTCTCCCGCTCGCACTCGTCGTCCTCGACGTCCGTGACCTCGACCTCCAGCACGGTCATGCCCGGGACCAGGTCGGCGGTCGACCCGTCCTCGTCGGCGTCCTCGACCTCGATCTCGGTCTCGGTGGTGACCACGAAGGTCAGGTCGCCGGCCGCGCGGGTCGAGACGACCAGGTTGCCGGTGGCGGAGTCGAAGGAGACGATGCTTCCGAGCAGGTCGTCCTCGTCCTCGTCGGCCTCCTCGCAGTCGTCGAGGTCGTCGTCGTCCTCGTCCTCGTCGGCCTCGCCGTCCTCGTCGTGGTCCTCCTCGCCGTCCTCGAGCCCGTCGTCGTCGGAGTCCTCGTCGCCGACCCGGTAGCCGAAGTCGTTCTCGTCCTCGTCGGAGATGTCGTCGCCGTCACGGTCGTCGTCGTCCCTGGCGCACCGCTCCGCGGCGTCGTCCTCGTCCTCGTTGTCGACGCCGTCGCCGTCGGCGTCCTCGTCGCCGTCCCTGACGCCGTCGTCGTCGGTGTCGGCGTCGTTGGCGTCGGTCGACCGCAGCCCGTCCCTGACCTCGTCGCCGTCGTCGTGGCCGTCGTTGTCGGTGTCCTCGTCGCCGGGGTCGGTGGACTTGCGGAACTCGACGCCGTTGGCGAGGCCGTCCTTGTCGAGGTCGGTGTGGGCGTCGGCACGGTTGGCGTTCAGCCCGTGCTTGGCCTCCCACCGGTTCGGCATGCCGTCGCCGTCGCGGTCACGCGACGCGGCCATCGCCGGGAGTGCGGTGAGCGCCGCGGTGGAGAGAGTGAACGCGACGCCGGTCAGTGACGCGGCGAGCCTGGGACGGTGGAACACGGTGCCTCCTGCGGGGGTTGCCGATCCTTCGGAGGATCAGAGTCCCGCACCCAAGGGACGAAAGGTCCGGAATTCCGGGATCTTTTACCCAGGCAAGGTCAGTCGTTGTTCGGGTCCTTCTCGGTGACCGTCTCGTAGACGGTGTGCACCGGCCGCTGGGGGTCGCTGTTGTCGTCGACGGTTCGCACGGTGCGCACCTTGATGGTGCCGTTCCGGGTGAAGTAGACGATGACCGCACCGGCGAGCATGAGGATGACCCCGACCACCTGCAGGTCGACGACGGAGGTGTCACCGCGGACGGCGAAGGTGAAGATCGCTCCGAGGACGATGAGGAAGATTCCCAGTCCCATCCGCACTCCCTTCGTGGACCCGCCGCGACCATTGTCCCTCGCAGCGTTCCCCGGGGCCAGGGGTGGAAACGCCGGCGTGGGCTCAGCGCACCTCGAAGCCGGTGAGCCCCTCCGGCGGCGCGTCGCTCTCGTCCACCCGCTCCACCCGGGCGTGCTGCGGCCCCTCGTGGCACCAGGCCACCATCGCTGCCACCGCCGACGGGTCGCCCTCCAGGTGGGCGCTGACCGAGCCGTCGGGCTCGTTGGTCACCCAGCCGGCCACTCCCCGGGCCCTCGCCTCGGCGCGGCACGAGTCGCGGAAGAAGACTCCCTGCACCCGCCCGTGCACCTGAACCCGTCGCGCTGTCGTGCTCATCCGGTCCACACCTCCCCGACCACGTTCGCCGCCTCCTCGCGGGTCAGCCCCAGCCGCCGGGCGACGGCGACGTACGCCGCGGCCGCCGAGCGGGCCTCGTCCCGCGACCCGACGCCGTCCCGGGAGAGCACGAACGTCCCTCGCCTCCCGAGTGTCTCCACCACCCCGTCGGCCTCGAGCTCCTTGTAGGCCCGGGCGACCGTGTTGGCGGCGAGCCCCAGGTCGGCGGCGAGCGAGCGGACCGGCGGGAGCCGGGTGCCGGCCGGCAGGGAGCCGTCCGCGGCCCGCCCGGCGATGCCGCTGCGCAGCTGCTCGTACGGCGGGACGCCCGATGTCGGGTCGACAGCGATGTCCATGACTGTCCACGGTAGCCGCCCGTCGAGGTGGGTACGAGACCCGCACGACCACACCAGCGCACGACCGGCTCGCGATCGCCACGGGCGGGGACGCCTGGATGGGCAAGGCCACCGCGGAGCTGCTCGCCACCGAGGGGTTCGACGTCGGCATCACCTTCGCAGGCCACGTCAACGAGGTGGCCTCGGTGATCGCCTTCCTGGCATCGCCGCGGTCGTCGTACCTCATCGGCGCCTCGATCACCGTCGCCGGCGGCCTCACGCTGATGGCCGCCCGCGGCCACGACAAGGCCGACGAGTCCTGGCGCGACGTCTGAGCGCCCGGAACCCTGCAGGTCCAGGTGACAGCAGACACAGGGTTTCGGATCCACTTTTGTTAGCAGTGCTAATGACCTAGACTAACGACCATGCCATCACTGGAGCAGGTCTGCCGCACGGACTCGGGGCTCGCCGCCACCCTCCGGGTGTCGGTCGCGCGCCTGAACCGGCGGTTCCGGACCGAGCACGCCGACGACGTCGGCGTGAGCGTCGGCGGGATGGCGGTGCTCGCGCTCCTCTTCCGCGAGGGCGAGCGCACCATCGGCCAGCTCGCCGGTGCCGAGCGCGTCCGGCCCCCGTCGATGACCCGCACGGTCACCTGCCTCGAGGACGACGGCCTCGTGGAGCGCCGCCCCCATCCCACCGACGGCCGCCAGGTCGTCATCTCCCTCACCCAGCAGGGCGAGGAGCTCCTCGCCGCCGAGCGCCGCCGCCGCGACGCGTGGCTGGCCCGCCGGCTCCGTGAGCTGACCCCCGACGAACGCGACACGCTGCGCAAGGCAGCCCCCATCCTCGAGAGACTGAGCAACAGTTGAGCCCCACCTTCCGTGCCCTCGCCAACCGCAACTACCGCCTCTACGCCACGGGCGGTCTCGTCTCCAACGTCGGCACCTGGATGCAGCGGGTCGCCCAGGACTGGCTCGTGCTGGTGCTGTCCGGCTTCAGCGGCACCGCTCTCGGCATCACCACGGGGCTCCAGTTCCTGCCGATCCTGCTGCTGTCGCCGTACGCCGGCGCGATCGCGGACCGCTTCCCGAAGAAGCGGCTGCTCCAGCTCGCCCAGCTGATGATGGCCGCCCCCGCGGTCGTGCTCGGGGTCCTCGCGGTCACCGGCGTCGCCCAGCAGTGGCACGTCTACGTGATCGCGCTGATGTTCGGCATCGCCACCGCCTTCGAGGCGCCGGTGCGGCAGGCGTTCGTCGGGGAGCTCGTCGGTCCCGACGACCTGTCGAACGCCGTGGGGCTCAACTCCGCCTCGTTCAACGCCGGCCGGATCATCGGCCCGGGTCTGGCGGGGCTCATGATCGCCGCGTTCGGCTCCGGGGTGCAGGCGACCGGCGTGGTGATCCTGCTCAACGCCGCCAGCTACGGCGCGGTGCTGGTCGCCCTCTCCGCTATCCGGGGCGACCTGCCCGAGGACGGGCTCCGCCCGGAGCGGCGCGGGATGATCGTCGACGGGCTCCGCTACGTCCGCGGCCGCCCCGACCTCGTGCTGATCCTCGGCGTGATGTTCTTCGTCGGCACCTTCGGGCTCAACTTCCAGCTCACCTCGGCGCTGATGGCCACCGAGGTCTACGGCAAGGGCGCCGGGGAGTACGGCGTCCTCGGCTCGACGATGGCGATCGGCTCGATCGTCGGCGCCCTGCTCAGCGCCCGCCGCCAGCGCCCGACGATTCGGCTCATGCTGTTCTCGGCCGTGGCGTTCGGGACGATGGAGATCGTCATCGCGCTGATGCCCGGTTACCTGTCGTTCGTGGCGCTGACACCGCTCATCGGCATCACCGCCCTGACCACGATCACCAGCGCCAACACGCTCATCCAGCTCTCGGTGCCCGCCGAGCTGCGCGGCCGGGTGATGGCGCTCTACCTCATGGTGTTCATGGGCGGCACGCCGTTCGGGTCGCCGCTGGTCGGGTGGGTCGGCGAGACGTTCGGCGCCCGGTGGAGCCTCATCGGCGGCGGCGCGATGTCGATCCTCGGCACGCTCCTGTGCGTCGCGATCTTCCTCTACCTGCGCAAGCGGCGGGAGGCGCCGCTCCCGGCTCCGGGCGCCGAGCGACTCCTTACACTTCCCGGATGAGCCCGAAGTACCGGCGGCTGGTGATCCCAGGAGCCCTGCTCCTGCTGATCGCCATCGTCGTGATGACGTCGGTGTCCCGTGGCTGAGCCGCTGGGCGCCGCGCTCGATCGGGTCCGTGCGCTCCTGCTGGACGACGAGCGGCTGGTCCGCGCGGTCGCCGCGGGGAGGCAGCGCGGCGCGGAGCCGCGGTGGCGCCGGGTCGAGCTGCGCTACGTCGACCTCAAGGCGGGCAGGCACCTCCAGGTCACGTCGTACGACGCCACGCAGGCCTTCACCGCCAACCACACCGGCGACGCAGCAGCCGAGGCGGTCGACGTCCTGCTGGCCGAGCCCTTCGGCAACTGGCACGTGCACACCGCGACCGAGCAGCTGCAGCTGCGGGTGACCAAGAAGCGCGAGGCGATGGTGCACGTCGCCGCCGCCGAGCCGGTCGGCCAGGCCGAGGTGCACGCCCACGACCGCCCGAAGAGCCGGCTGCTCCCCGAGGACGACCCGGTGCTGGCCGCCCTCGGCATCTCCGACGCCCACGGCAGGGTCAAGCCCAGCCGGCAGGCGAAGTACCGCCAGGTCGAGGAGTTCCTCCGCTCGCTCGGCGCCGCCGTCGACGACGCGACCGCCGCGGGCGCCCTGCGGGAGCCGACCGAGGACGAGCCGCTGCAGGTGGTCGACCTCGGGTGCGGCAACGCCTACCTGACCTTCGCCGCGCACCGCTACCTCAGCGCCGTGCGCGGGCTCCCGGTCCGGGTGGTCGGCGTGGACGTCAAGCAGCAGTCGCTCGACCACAACAGCGCCGTCGCCCGGACGCTCGGGGTCGCCGGCGAGGCGACGTTCGTGCAGGGCACCATCGGGGAGGTGTCGCTCGCGGTGCGCCCCGACGTCGTCCTCGCTCTCCACGCCTGCGACACCGCCACCGACGACGCGCTCGCCCAGGCGGTCCGGTGGGAGGCGCCGCTCGTGCTCGCCGCCCCCTGCTGCCACCACGACGTCGCGGCCCAGCTGCGGAGCGCCGCGCCTCCGGCGCCGTACTCCTCCCTGGTGCGCGACGGCATCCTGCGCGAGCGGTTCGCCGACACGCTCACCGACGCGCTCCGGGCCGCGACGCTGCGGCTGGAGGGCTACCGGGTCGACGTCATGGAGTTCGTGGAGAGCCGGCACACGCCGCGCAACACCCTGCTCCGCGCGGTGCGGACCGGTCCGGGTCGGGCCGACGACGCCCGCCGGGAGCTCGACGAGCTCGTCGGGAGCTGGCGGGTGCGACCCCGGCTCCGCGACCTCCTCGGCTGATGGAGAGGCCGCTCCGCTTCCAGCTGGTCGTCGCGACGCTCGCGATCGGCGGCGCGGTGGCGCTCAGCCAGGCGCCGCCTGACACATCGCCGGCTTTCACCTTCCAGGACCGCTCGATCGACGAGTCCAGCGGGCTCGTCGACGCCGGCTCCGCGGTGCTGACCGTGAACGACTCCGGGTCGGGCCCGCAGGTCCACGTCGTCGACAAGGCGACGGGGGAGACCGTGGGTCTCACCACCTACACCACCGACGACGTGGTGGACGTCGAGGCGCTCGCCGCCGGCCCGGACGGAGCGCTCTGGGTCGGCGACATCGGCGACAACGGGGCGCAGCGGATGTCCGTGGCCGTCTACCGGCTGCCGATGCCGGAGCCGGGGGACCGCACGGTGGCGGCGACCCGCTACGACCTGACCTACCGGGGTGGGCCGCGCGACGCCGAGGCGCTGCTCGTGCACCCGCGCACCGGCCGGCTCCACGTGGTGAGCAAGGGGCTTCTCGGCGGGCAGGTCTTCGCCGCGCCGCGCACCCTGCGCACCGACACGCTCAACGTGCTCCGCCCGGTCGGCGGCGCGCCCGCGCTCGTCACCGACGGCGCCTACTTCCCCGACGGGCGCCACGTGCTGCTGCGGACCTACTCGACGATGGCCGTCCACGACGCCCGCACCTGGAGCTCCGAGGTGAGCGCGGGGTTGCCGGACCAGCCGCAGGGGGAGGGGCTGGCCATGCTGCCGTCGGGGCGCCGGGTGCTGGTCTCGACCGAGGGCGCGAACACCGACGTGCTGTCGGTGCGGCTGCCCCGCGAGCTGCTGGAGGCCGTGGCGCCCGCGCAACCGGGCGACGGACCGGCCGCGGGGCCGGCCGGCCAGCCGGCGCAGCCGGAGGAGGGCCGCGACGTCCGCCGCGACGTCACGGTCACCGCCGCCGGCCTGGCTGCGGCGACCGCCGTGCTGCTCCTGGTGCGGGTCTGGTGGCGGCGCCGTCAGAGCCGCTCCACGACGTAGTCGACCGCCGCCGTGAGCGCCTCGACGTCGGCCGGGTCGACCGCGGGGTACATCGCGATCCGCAGCTGGTTGCGGCCGAGCTTGCGGTAGGGCTCGGTGTCGACGATGCCGTTGGCCCGCAGCACCTTCGCGACCTCGGCGGCGTCGATGCGGTCGTCGAGGTCGACGGTGCCGATGACCAGCGAGCGCTCGTCGGGGTTCGCGACGTACGGCGTGGTGTACGACGTCTTCTCGGCCCAGCCGTAGAGCGCGTCGGAGCTCGCCGTCGTCCGGGCGACCATCCCGTCGAGGCCGCCATGGCCGTTCATCCAGTCGAGCTGCTCGGCCATGAGGAAGAGCGTGGCGACCGACGGGGTGTTGTAGGTCTGGTTCTTGCGGGAGTTGTCGATCGCGGTCGGCAGGTCGAAGAACGCCGGCACCCAGCGGTCCTTCGCCAGCTCCTCGGCGCGGGCGAGCGCGGCCGGCGACATCAGCGCGACCCACAGCCCGCCGTCGGAGGCGAAGCACTTCTGCGGCGCGAAGTAGTAGGCGTCCACCTGGCCGAGGTCGACCGGCAGGCCACCGGCGCCGGAGGTCGCGTCGATGAGCACCAGCGCGTCGGCGTCGGCGCCCTCGACGCGGTGCACCGGCGCCATGACGGCGGTCGAGGTCTCGTTGTGCGCCCAGGCGTAGGCGTCGATCCCGGCCTCCGCCTTCGGCGCCGGCCGGGTGCCGGGCTCGCTCGCGATGACCGTCGGGTCACCGAGGAACGGCGCCTGCTGGGCGGCCTTGGCGAACTTGCTGCTGAACTCGCCGAACGACAGGTGCTGGCTCCGCTCGCGGATCAGCCCGAACGTCGCGATGTCCCAGAACGCGGTGGCGCCGCCGTTGCCGAGCACCACCTCGTAGCCCTCGGGCAGCGAGAACAGCTCCCGCAGCCCCTCCCGCACCCGGCCGACGGTCTCCTTGACCGGCGCCTGGCGGTGGCTGGTGCCGAGCAGCCTCGTCCCGGTGGCGGCGAGGGCGTCGACCGCCTCGGTGCGGATCTTCGAGGGGCCGGCGCCGAAGCGGCCGTCGGCCGGCTTGAGCGCGTCGGGGATGGTGATCGCGTCGGTCACGGAGCTCTTCTCTCATGGTGGTGAGGAGGGGGACCTGACGGCGCTGTCAGAACGGCAGGCCACCTAGTCTGTCATCTGTCTACCCCCCGACCGGAACCAGGGCAAACGCATGGACATCGACCAGCGGTCGTTCGGCGACCCCGTCGTCCAGGCGCTCGTCGCCGAGCTCCAGCAGGAGTTCGTGGTGCGCTACGGCGGACCCGACGAGACGCCCCTGGACCTCGCGATGTTCGACCCGCCGGCCGGCGCGTTCCTCCTCGGCACCGTGGACTTTGTGCCGGTGGCGATGGGCGGCTGGCGGCGCCGCCCCGACGTGGTGGCGCTCGGCGGCTCGGTCGCCGCGGAGATCAAGCGGATGTACGTCGTACCCCCCGCACGGAGCAGGGGGCTCGCCCGGACCGTGCTCGCTGCCCTGGAGGAGTCGGCCCGCTCCGCGGGAGCGGACGTCATGGTGCTGGAGACCGGAACGAAGCAGCCGGAGGCGATCGGGCTCTACGAGTCGTCGGGCTACGTGCCGGTCGAGGGGTACGGCTACTACCGGGAGTTCCCGTCGGCGAGGTACTTCGGCAAGCGTCTCCTCCCCCTCGTCGAGCCGTCACCGGTGCCGGTCCGACTCGGGCCCTCCGGTCCTGGCCGGAGGTCCTGACCCGGCCCCAGAATCCGGGGATGGACGAGCACACCGCGGCCCTCGAGCAGGCCCACCGGCACGCACTCGACTGGCTGGCCACCCTCGACACCCGGCCGATCCCGGCACGCGCCTCGGTCGCCGAGGTGGTCGAGGCGCTGGGCGACAAGCTGCCGGAGGACGGCACCTCGGCTGCCGACGTCGTGGACCTGCTGGCGGCGGCCTGCGAGCCGGGGCTGAACGCGATGCCGTCGGGGCGGTTCTTCGGCTTCGTCATCGGGGGGAGCCACCCCGCCGCGCTCGCTGCGGACTGGCTGGTGAGCGCGTGGGACCAGAACAGCGGCCTGCGGCTCCTCACGCCTGCCCACAGCGCCGTCGAGGACGTCGCCTCCGCCTGGCTGCTGGACCTGTTGGGGCTCCCCGAGGAGAGTGCGGTCGGCTTCGTCACCGGCGGGACGATGGCGAACTTCACCTGCCTGGCCGCCGGCCGCGACGCCGTCCTGCGCCGGGCAGGGTGGGACGTCGCGACCCAGGGGATCCAGGGCGGGCCTCGGGTGCGGGTGCTGGTGGGCGCGGAGTGCCACGACACGGTCGACCTGACGCTGCGCTACCTCGGCCTCGGGGCACCCACGCCGGTCGGTGTCGACCAGGAGGGACGGATGCTGCCCTCGGCGCTGGCTGACGCCCTGTCCGTGGGCGACGGGCCGGCGATCGTGTGCCTCCAGGCGGGCAACATCCACTCCGGCGCGTTCGACCCGTTCGAGGAGACCGTCGCGGTCGCTCACGAGCACGGTGCCTGGGTCCACGTCGACGGGGCCTTCGGCCTCTGGGCAGCGGCCACGCCGTCGTACGCCCCGCTCGTGGCGGGGGTGGAGCTGGCGGACTCCTGGGGCACCGACGCCCACAAGACGCTGAACGTGCCCTACGACTCGGGGATGGCGATCGTGCGGGACGCGGCGGCCATGCGGGCGGCCATGGGCGTGCACGCCGACTACCTCATGCACGATGCCGCCGGCGAGCCGCTCGACAAGACACCGGAGCTCTCCCGTCGGGGCCGGGCGATCCCGGTCTGGGCGGTGCTCCGCGCCGTGGGCCGGTCGGGGGTCGCCTCGATGGTCGAGCGGATGGCGGGCCACGCCACGGCGTTCGCGCGGGCGATGGAGGAGATCCCGGGCGCGACGGTGCTCAACGACGTCGTGTTCACGCAGGTGTGCGTCGCGTTCGAGGACGACGACCGGACCGAGGAGGTCGTCCGGCGGCTGCTCGCCGAGGGCGAGACCTGGATGAGCGGGTCGCGGTGGCACGGCCGCAGCGTGCTGCGGATCGCGGTCAGCAACTGGTCGACGACCGACGACGACGTGGCGCGGAGCATGGCCGCGGTGCGCCGGGCCGTCTCCGGGTAGCAGGCATCGAGGCTGGGTAGGACACCTGCATGACGAGCACCCCCGGAGAACCCGACCTCGAGCCCGACGTCGAGAGGCCGATGCCGACGCCCGACCCCGCTGAGGTCGAGCCGGACATGCCGGGCGTCGACCCGGACTGGCCGCAGACGCCGCAGCGGAACGAGCCGGTCGAGCGGCTGACGCCCGCCTGAGCCGCCTCCTCGGAGCGGATCGCCGGCCGGAACCCCTTCACCTGCGGCGAGCCCGGCCGATGGGTCCTCGTCACCGCTGACCGCGGCGACCCGAGGGGGCTTCCAGGAAGGACCACATCGTGCCTGCTGCAGCAACACGAGAGCGCTTGTCGCCGCTGGCACGTCGCCACAACGTGACACGGGTGGACCGCACCGCGAGAGACGGCGCCTCGAGCGCCCCAGTGGTCCTCGCGCACGGCTTCGGGACCGACCAGTCGATGTGGGCCCGCTTCGTCGACGCCTTCGCGGTCGACCGGTCGATCGTCCTCTTCGACCACGTCGGCTCGGGCGGCTCGGACCGCTCGGCGCACGACCCGGTGCGGCACTCGACGCTGCACGGCTATGTGCTCGACCTCGTCGCGCTCCTCGACGAGCTCGCCCTGCCGCCGGTCGTCTACGTCGGCCACTCCGCCGGCGCCATGATCGGCGCGCTCGCCGCTGTGGCCCGGCCCGACCTCTTCGCGGGCGTGGTGATGGTCGGGGGGTCGCCGCGCTACATCGACGACGGCGACTACACCGGCGGGTTCGGCCGGACCGACGTCGAACAGCTCCTCGCCACGATGGAGAGCAACTACGTCGCGTGGAGCCGCGCGCTCGCGCCGCTGGCGATGGGCAACGCCGACCGGCCGGAGCTGGCCGAGGAGCTCGCTGCGAGCTTCGTCGCCACGGACCGGAGGATCGCGATGTGCTTCGCCCGCGCGATCTTCCTGTCCGACCACCGCCCGGACATCGCCGGGCTCACCGTGCCGACCCTGGTCGTGCAGCCGTCGGACGACCCGATGGTGCCGTCCGAGGTCGCCGACTACCTGCACCGGCACATCCCCGGCAGCACCCTGGCCAGGCTCACCGCCACCGGCCACTTCCCGCACATGAGCGGTCCGGACGAGACCGCCACCGTCGTCGGCGCCTTCCTGAGGCGGCTGCCCTGAGCGGCGCGGCGTCCTCGCCGTCGGTGCTGTCGAGGGCGCTCGCCCCCGACGCGGAGGCGCTGCTGGAGCATGCCCCGTGCGGCTACGTCGTCGCCGACGACGCGGGTCGGGTGCTGTGGGCCAATGCGACGCTGCTCGGCTGGCTGCGCCTCGGCGACCTCGTCGGACAGCCGCTGGAGTCGTTGCTGGCGCCCGGGCCGCGCGCGGTGTGGCGGACCCTGCACCTGCCGCTGCTGCTCCGAGGGAGGACCCTGCAGGGGCTCGCCCTGGAGCTTGTCGGCAACGGTCTCAAGGTGCCGGCGCTCGTCGGCGCCCGGTCGCTGGCCACGCCGTCGGGCGGATGCGCCCTGCACCTCACCATCCTCGAGGCCGGCGACCGCCGGGCGTTCGAGGCCGCACTGGTCACGGCGCGCGACGAGGCCGAGCGGTCGGCCAGGCGCGCGGTGGCACTCCAGCGGGTCTCGGCCGCGTGCGCAGGCGCGACCTCCCCTGAGCAGCTCCACCGGCTGGTCCTGGAGGCGGTCGGCGAGGCGTGGGGAGCCTCCGACGTGGCGCTGTGGCTGCCCCACGGCGGTCACCTGTCCGTCCTCGCTCCTCGCGGGTCGCGGGGCCCGGCCGGCCCCCCGGCCGTCAACCAGCTCGCGCTGCGCACAGGGAGGCCGGTGCTGCGGGACGGCATCTTCGCCGTCCCCTTCGGGTACGACGGCGACCTGGCGGTCCTCTCCGTCGCCTCGGGGCTGGCGCAGCCGCTGACCCAGGACGACGCCGCGGCCATGGAGACCACCGCGGTGCTGCTGGAGCAGGCCTACGCCGGAGCAGACCTCTACCGGGAGCTGCGGGAGACCGAGGAGAGGTTCCGGCTCACCTTCGACAACGCGCCGCTGGGGGTCGCGCTGGTCAACCTCGACGGCAGCTGGCTGCGGGTCAACGCCCCGCTCTGCGACATCGTCGGCTGGTCGAAGCCGGAGCTCCTCGCCCGCACCTTCCAGGAGATCACCCACCCCGACGACCTCGACGCCGACCTCGAGCTCCTCGCCAGCCTGGTCGAAGGCGCGATCGACGCCTACCGGCTGGAGAAGCGCTACCTCCGGGCCGACGGCTCCGTGGTCCACGTGGAGATCTCCGTCGCGCTGGCCGACAACGAGCACGGTGAGCCCCAGCACTTCATCGCTCATGTGCAGGACATCTCCGAGAGACTGGCCGCCCAGCAGCAGCTGCAGGAGGCCAACGACCGCCTCGCGGAGGCGGCGACCCACGACGCGCTGACGGGGCTGCCGAACCGCCGGGTCCTGGCGGAGCGGCTCGAGCAGGCGCTGGACCGGTCGGCCCGCCACGGCGGCGAGGTCGGCGTGCTGTTCTGCGACCTCGACCGGTTCAAGGCGGTCAACGACCGGGCCGGCCACCAGGTCGGCGACCAGGTCCTGGCGGAGGTCGCCCGGCGGATCCGGGCTCTGCTGAGGCCGACCGACACGGTTGCCCGCGTGGGCGGTGACGAGTTCGTCGTGCTTCTCGAGGACCCGCGCGGTGACGAGCCCTCCGGTGCGGTTGCGCCCGGCTCCGGGGCGCGGGCCGTGGCGGAGCGGATCCGTCGCGCCGTCGAGCGGCCGGTCGAGGCGGGCGGCTCGTCGTACTCCGTGGGCGTCAGCGTCGGCATCGCCTCGGCCTCTCCCGGTGACGACGCGGAGCAGGTGCTCTCGAGCGCCGACCGGGCGATGTACGCCGCGAAGCGGGCCACGCGCTGACTGTTCGTCGGTGTGGTTGCGGGTCGGTCCGCCGTGCCTTATCGTTAATCAATAACATCGTTTCACGATAAGGCGGCGTCGGTATGAGCGGATCAGTGAGGCGATGGGCAGCGGAAGCGCTCGAGGCTGTGTTGGTGGTGGGCCTCGTCGCCACCGCCCTCCTCGGCGTCGTCCGGCCGGTGCTGGGCCCCGGCGCGCTGGGCATCGGCAGCGGCTCGGTGTTCGGCACGTACCCGCAGGTGCCCGCGACCCTCGACGCCGAGGCCGTCCGGGTCGAGCTCACCCCAGGGCTGCCCTCCCTGAGCGATGGGGGCGAGGTCGCCGCCGGTGACGCCCTGGAGATGACGTTCCCGACCGGCGTCTCCGTGGGCGTCTACGACCCCGACCTCGCCCAGACGCTCAGCCTCATCGGGTCGGAGGTCCTCGTCGGGCTGGTCACGGTCGCCGTGCTCGCCCTCCTGCTCCTCATCGTCCGCTCCCTGCGCCACGGCGACCCCTTCGTCCCGGCCAACGCGCGCCGGCTCTACGCGATCGCCGCCGCGGTCGGGGTCGGCGGGCAGGCCGCGCTCCTCCTCCGCTCCTGGGGCGAGCACGCCGTGCTCCAGCACCCGCTCGTCGCGCCGTATGTGCTGCAGGAGGCGACCCTGTCGTGGCTGCCGCTGCTGGCCGGGCTGGGCGTGGCGGTCGCGGCGGAGGTCTTCCGGCAGGGGACCGCACTCCGTCGCGACGTCGAGGGGCTGGTGTGAGGCGGGAGCGACCGCAGCCCGACGAGCCGGACCACGCCATCGTCGTGCACCTGGACCGGCTGCTGGCCGAGCGCGGGATGACGCTGACCGAGCTCGCGAACCGGGTCGGGGTCACGATCGCGAACCTCTCGATCCTCAAGAACGGCCACGCCAAGGCGGTGCGGTTCAACACCCTGACCGCCATCTGCCGGGAGCTCGAGTGCCAGCCGGGAGACCTCCTGGGCTACCTCGCGGAAGGTCGCTGAGGGTCGGCCGAGGAATCGGCCCGCCGCAGGTGCTCCCGTCAAGGAGCGGAGCGGGGTCCGAGCACCTCACGGAGGGTGAGCGCCGCGGCGTCGTACAGCCCGGGGTGCTCGCTCTCCCGCGGACCGGCGACGTTGAGCACCACGGGGCGGGCCAGCGTCGCGAGCCACGCCCGGACGGCCGCCACGTCACGCGTCGAGGCCACCAGGTGCGGCCGTCCCAGCCGCGCCGCGCACGCGACGGTGAGAGCGGTCCCGGGGGAGCCCGACAGGGACCCCAGCAGCAGGACCAGGGTCGCGTCGCTGTCCCGGACGTTCCACTCGGTGCGCTCGGCCGGGTCGGCGGTCGGCGTCTCGCGCAGGAGCGGGTACGACGCCAGCAGCCCGGGCGGCGACCCGTGGTCCTCGGCCCAGCCACCGGCCGGACACCAGCCGCCGTAGGGAACGCCGAGCGCCAGGGCCACGTCGAGCGCTGCCCGGTCGGCACCGGTCTGGCCGCCGGAGACCAGCCGGCTCACGAGCCCGCCGCTCACCGTGGCGGCGCGACCTGCCGGCTCACGCCCCCCACTCCTCCTGCCACCCCTCGATCGCGGAGGCGGGACGGGAGTCCGGGCCGGCGTACACCGCGCTGGGCCGGATCAGCCGCCCGGTCGTCTTCTGCTCGAGGATGTGCGCCGACCATCCGGCGGTGCGTGCGCAGGTGAACATCGAGGTGAACATCGGCGCGGGGACCTCGGCGAAGTCGAGGACGATCGCCGCCCAGAACTCGACATTGGTCTCGAGCACCCGGTCCGGGCGCCGCTCCCGCAGCTCGGCGAGGGCCGCCTTCTCCAGCGCCTCGGCGACCTCGTAGCGCGGGGCCGACAGCTCCTTGGCGGTGCGCCGGAGCACGCGGGCCCGCGGGTCCTCGGCCCGGTAGACCCGGTGCCCGAACCCCATGAGCCGCTCGCCGTCGTCGAGGAGCCGCTTGACGTAGGCCTCCGCGTCGCCGCTCCGCTCCACCTCCTCGATCATCCCGAGGACGCGGGACGGTGCCCCGCCGTGCAGCGGGCCGCTCATCGCGCCGATCGCGCCGGAGAACGCCGCCGCGACGTCGGCGCCGGTGGAGGTGATCACCCGGGCGGTGAACGTCGAGGCGTTCATGCCGTGCTCGGCCGCGGAGCTCCAGTAGGCGTCGATCGCCTTGACGTGCTTGGGGTCCGCCTCGCCCTTCCACCGGATCAGGAACCGCTCGGCGAGGGTGCCGCCCTTGTCGACCTCGCTCTGGCTGACCACCGGGAGCCCGAGGCCGCGCGCGGACTGGGCAGCGTAGGAGAGCACCATCACCGCGACCCTGCTCAGGTCCGTGCGGGCCTGGTCGTCGCTGATGTCGTAGGTCTGCCGCATCCCCAGCATCGGGGCGAGCATCGCGACCGCCGCCTGCACGTCCGCGCGGACGTCGCCGGTGTGGACCGGGATGTTGAACGGCTCTGCCGGCGGGAGCCCGGGGTCGTAGCGGCCGTCGATGAGGAGCCCCCACACCTTCTCGAAGGGCACGCGGCCGGCGAGCTCCTCGATGTCGACGCCGCGGTAGCGCAGCGCGGAGCCTTCCTTGTCGGGTTCGGCGATCTGGGTCTCGAACGCGATGACGCCCTCGAGCCCGTGGTGCACCTCGGCCATGCGCGTCTCCTTCGTGTCGTCTCCGGGGCATTCTGCACCACGCCGCAGGTGCGTGTCGGAGCCCCGGCGTACATTGACCCACGTGCCAGACCGCCCCCGCAGCGCTGCCGAGAGCCACCCCGAGCAGGCCAGCCTGGCCGAGCTCCGCGAGGAGTACACCCTCGGCGGGCTGGACGAGACCGACCTCGAGCCGGACCCGTTCGCGATGCTCCGCACCTGGCTGGACGCCGCGATCCACACCAAGCTCTACGACCCGACCGCGATGGTGCTCTCCACCGTGTCGGCGACCGGGCGGCCCTCCTCGCGCATGGTCCTGCTCAAGGGGCTGTCGCCCGACGGGCTGCTCTTCTACACCAGCTACTCCTCCCGCAAGGCCGAGGAGCTCGCCGGGCAGCCGGACTGCTCGCTGGTCTTCCCCTGGCACCCGCTCCAACGCCAGGTCCGCGTCGAGGGCGTCGCCGCGCGGCTGAGCGAGGAGGAGAACGACGCCTACTTCGCCGGCCGGCCCCGCGACTCCCAGCTCGGCGCCTGGGCGTCCCCCCAGTCGAAGGTGGTCGACTCGCGCGAGCAGCTCGACCGCCGGTACGCCGACGTGGTGGCCCGGTTCGAGGGCGGCCCGGTGCCGCGGCCGCCGTACTGGGGTGGCTTCCGCGTCGTCCCGGACACGTTCGAGTTCTGGCAGGGGCGGAGGGGGCGGCTGCACGACCGGTTCCGCTACCGCCGGTCCCTGACCACGCCCGACCGCCCCTGGCACACCGAGCGCCTGGGGCCGTGAGGTGCTGCTGAGGCTGCTGCGCGAGGGGCTGCGCCCCTACCGGCGGTGGATCGCCCTCATCGTCGTGCTGCAGCTCGTCGGCACGCTGGCCTCGCTGTTCCTGCCGTCGCTCAACGCCGACATCATCGACGACGGGATCGCCCAGGGCGACACCGGTTTCATCGTCCGCACCGGCGCGGTGATGCTCGCGGTCGCGGCCGTGCAGATCCTCTGCAGCGCCGGCGCGGTCTTCGTCGGCGCGCGCACCGCGATGGCGTTCGGCCGCGACGTGCGTCGCGACCTCTTCGCCCACGTCGGCTCGTTCTCCCTGCAGGAGATGAACCGCTTCGGCGCCCCGTCGCTGATCACCCGCTCGACCAACGACGTCCAGCAGGTCCAGATGCTGGTGCTGATGAGCGCGACGATGCTGGTGACGGCGCCGATCATGATGGTCGGCGGCATCCTCATGGCGATGCAGGAGGACCTCGGCCTCTCCTGGCTGCTGGCGGTCTCCGTGCCGGCGCTGTTCCTCACCATCGGGTTCGTGATCAGCCGGATGGGCCCCTACTTCCGGCAGATGCAGGAACGGATCGACGCGGTCAACCGGATCCTGCGCGAGCAGATCACCGGCATCCGCGTGGTCCGTGCGTTCGTCCGCGAGCCGCACGAGGAGCGCCGGTTCCGCGACGCCAACGAGCAGCTCACCGACGTCGCACTGAGCACCGGTCGGTGGATGGCGGCGATCTTCCCGGCGGTGATGCTGATCGTGAACCTCTCCGGGGTGGCGGTGATCTGGTTCGGCGGCCAGCGGGTCGACCAGGGCCAGATGCAGGTGGGCGCGCTGACCGCGTTCCTGTCCTACCTGATGCTGATCCTGATGGCCGTCATGATGTCGACCTTCATGTTCATCCTCGTTCCACGCGCGTCGGTCTGCGCCGACCGGATCGGCGAGGTCCGCGCGACGCCCACCTCGGTGCTGCCGCCCCGGCACCCGCGGGTGCCCGAGCGGTTGCGCGGCGAGGTCGCGTTCGACGCGGTCAGCTTCTGCTATCCCGGCGCGGAGGACCCGGTGCTGCGCAGTGTCACGTTCACCGCGGCACCCGGCACGACGACGGCGATCGTGGGGTCGACCGGCGCCGGCAAGTCCACCCTCGTCGGTCTCGTGCCGAGGCTGTACGACGCCACCGGCGGCTCGGTCCGGCTCGACGGCGTCGACGTCCGCGACCTCGACCCCGAGGTGCTCTGGGGGGCGATCGGGCTGGTGCCGCAGCGGGCCCTGCTGTTCTCCGGCACCATCGCCTCCAACCTCCGCTACGGCGACGCCGACGCCACCGACGAGGAGCTGTGGGAGGCGCTCGACCTGGCCCAGGCGCGCGACTTCGTCGAGGCGATGCCGGAGGGGCTGGAGTCGCCGGTCGCCCAGGGTGGCACCAACGTCTCCGGCGGCCAGCGTCAGCGGCTCGCGATCGCCCGGGCGCTCGTGAAGCGACCGCTGGTCTACCTCTTCGACGACGCGTTCTCCGCGCTCGACGTCGCCACCGACGGTCGGCTGCGCCGGGCGATCGCCCCGCTGGTCGCCGAGGCGACGGTGGTCGTCGTCGCCCAGCGGGTGACGACGGTGCTCGACGCCGACCAGATCCTGGTGGTCGAGGACGGCGAGGTCGTCGGCCGCGGGACCCACGACGAGCTGATCGGGTCCTGCGTGACCTACCAGGAGATCGTCCGGTCCCAGCTCACCGCCGAGGAGGTCGCGTGAGCGGCCGGATGAGGGAGACCGAGCGGGTCGTCCAGGGTCCAGGGCCGGGACGCGGACCGTTCGGCGGGCCGATGCTCGGTCAGAAGTCGATGGAGTTCGGCCCCTCGTCCCGCCGGCTCGTGCGCAGGATGGGGCCGCAGCGGCTGAAGGCCGCCGCGGTGGTGCTGCTCGCCCTCGTCAGCGTCGCGCTCACCGTCGCGGGCCCGCGGATCCTCGGCGAGGCCACCGACCTGGTGTTCGCCGGGTTCGTCGGCCGCGACCTCCCCGCCGGCGCCACCCAGGAGCAGGCCGCCGAGCAGCTGCGGGCCCAGGGCGAGGGCACCTTCGCCGACATGGTGGCGGCGATGGACCACCTCGTCCCCGGGCAGGGCGTCGACTTCGACGCGGTGGCGACGGTCCTGCTCGGCGCCGTGCTCGTCTACGTGCTCGCGGCGGTGGCCGGCCTGCTGCAGGGGTACCTCCTCAACGACGTCGTCCAGGGCACCGTGCTCCGGATGCGGGCCGACGTCGAGGAGAAGATCCACCGGCTCCCGCTCAGCTACTTCGACCAGCAGCCGCGCGGTGAGCTGCTCAGCCGGGTCACCAACGACATCGACAACGTCAGCCAGTCGCTCCAGCAGACGATGAGCCAGATGCTGACCTCGCTGCTCACCGTCGTCGGCGTGCTCTCGATGATGTTCTGGATCTCTCCGCTGCTCGCGCTGGTGGCGCTGGTGACGGTGCCGCTCTCGGTGCTCGTCACCACCCGGATCATGCGGCGCTCCCAAGGGCTCTTCGTCCAGCAGTGGCGGCGCACCGGCCGGCTCAACGCGCACATCGAGGAGACGTTCACCGGCCACGAGCTGGTCAAGGTCTTCGGGCGCCGCGCCGAGTCCGAGCGGCTCTTCGCCGAGGAGAACGACTCGCTCTACGAGGCCTCCTTCGGGGCGCAGTTCGTCTCCGGGCTGATCATGCCGGTGATGATGTTCATCGGGAACCTCAACTACGTGCTCGTCGCGGTCCTCGGTGGTCTGCGGGTCGCCTCCGGGGCGATGAGCCTGGGCGAGGTGCAGGCGTTCATCCAGTACTCCCGCCAGTTCACCCAGCCGCTCACCCAGCTCGCCTCGATGGTCAACCTCCTCCAGTCGGGCGTCGCGTCGGCCGAGCGGGTCTTCGAGCTCCTCGACGCCGAGGAGGAGACCGGGCTCGACGGCCTCGACAGCCGCGGCGCGCCGTACCTCCCGCCGAGCGAGGTGGCCCACGGCGAGGTGGTCCTCGACCGGGTCTCCTTCTCCTACGACGAGGAGCGGCCGCTGATCGAGGAGCTCTCCCTCGTCGTGCACCCGGGGGAGACGGTCGCGATCGTGGGGCCCACCGGGGCCGGCAAGACGACGCTGGTCAACCTCGTGATGCGGTTCTACGAGCTGGGCTCGGGACGGATCACGCTCGACGGCGTCGACATCGCGGCGATGGGCCGGGCCCAGCTCCGGTCGCGGGTCGGGATGGTCCTCCAGGACACGTGGCTGTTCGAGGGGACGATCCGCGACAACATCGGCTACGGACGGCCGGAGGCGACCGAGGAGGAGATCCTCGCGGCGGCGCGGGCCACGTTCGTCGACCGGTTCGTGCACACCCTTCCGGACGGCTACGACACCCACGTCGACGAGAACGGGTCGAACCTGTCGGCCGGCGAGCGGCAGCTGGTGACGATCGCGCGGGCGTTCCTCTCCGACCCGGCCCTGCTGATCCTCGACGAGGCGACGTCGTCGGTCGACACCCGCACCGAGCTGCTGCTGCAGGAGGCGATGGCGGCCCTGCGGACCGACCGGACGTCGTTCGTCATCGCCCACCGGCTGTCCACGATCCGCGACGCCGACCTGATCCTGGTGATGGAGGCCGGTCGCATCGTCGAGCAGGGGGACCACACGGCCCTGATCGCCGCCGGCGGGGCGTACGCGCGGCTGCACGCCGCCCAGTTCGCGGCGCCGCTGGAGGAGGAAAAAGCAGACAGCCCGTAGGCGTTGGTATCCTCCGGTTCGGACCTCTCCGGAGCGCCTACGGGCCGGGTGACTGCCTGGTATTGCCAGTCCGCGCACTCGGGCGAGCCGAGGGCTGGCACGGTGCGCTGCTAGCGAGCAGCCACCTCACGTGTCCGCAAAGAACTCATTGCCTGGACCACCTCCTTTCCCGTGTACCGAAGAGCGTAGGTCGGCCGCCCCCTCGGCACAACGCACTTTTGTGACGAGCCCGACGTCTCGTTGTGCCGGTGCTCGGCGCGGGAGCATGGTGGAACCAGGACGGGGGTGTCCCGAAGGAGGGTGAACGTGATGGAGAACCTGGTGGAGCTCACCGTCGAGGAGTGCCTGGCGCTCCTGCGGCGCAAGCCGGTGGGACGGGTCGCGATGACGACCGCGGCCGGGTTGAGGATCCTCCCGGTCAGCTACTCGCTGGTCGACGACAAGATCGTGTTCCGGACGCTGCCCTACGGCGAGATCGCCAACAACGTCGTGGACGCCGAGGTCGCCTTCGAGGTCGACGAGCTCGACGAGGACCTCCGGCGGGGGTGGAGCGTGATGGCGGCCGGGCGCTGCCACCGGATCGAGGACCCCGACGAGGTGCAGCGCATCCGGGCGACCGCGGACCCGGAGCCGTGGGCGGCCGGGCTGCGGCACCTCTACTTCCGGGTCGACTGGACGACGCTGACCGGGCGCCAGGTGGGGATCGCCGAGCGGCCCAGCCTGGTCGGCTCCTGACCGCGGCAGGTCACCGGCCCCTGGCCTCCTCGTAGCGGGCCAGCGCCTCCTTGCGCTCCGCCGCGTGGTCGACGATCGGCGCCGGGTAGCCGGGCACGTCGACCGGCTCGTGGAGCTCCCGGGCCGGCACGTCGGCGAGCTCCGGCACCCAGCGCCGGACATAGCTGCCGTCGGCGTCGAACTTCCGGCCCTGCGTGGTCGGGTTGAAGACCCGGTAGTACGGCGAGGCGTCGGTGCCCGTGCCGGCGACCCACTGCCAGTTGTGCTGGTTGGAGGCGAGGTCCCCGTCCGCCAGCCACTGCATGAAGTGGCGGGCGCCGTGGCCCCACCACACGTGCAGGTCCTTGACGAGGAAGCTGGCGCAGATCATCCGGACGCGGTTGTGCATCACCCCGGTCGCCCGCAGCTGGCGCATCCCGGCGTCGACGACCGGGAACCCGGTGCGCCCCTCCTTCCACGCCTCGAACGCCTCGCCCGGGTCGTCGTACCTCATCGCCGCGAGCTCGCGGCGGTAGTCGCGGCGCGCGCTGTCCGGGTCGCGCCAGAGCACGTCGGCGTAGAACTCCCGCCAGGCGAGCTCCTTGCGGTACTTGACCGCGGACTCCGACCGCTTCGGCGCCAGGTCCGCGAGCATCGTGCGCGGGTGGATCTCACCCCAGCGGAGGTACGTCGACATGCCGCTGGACCGTTCGGCGGCGAGGACGTCGTGGAGCTCGTCGTACTCCGCCAGCCGCTCGTCGCGGAACTCCGCCCAGGCCCGCAGCGCAGCAGCCTCTCCGGCCTCCGGCAGCGTCGTCCCGGACGGCGGCTCCGCGTCGGGGAGCGGCTCGCCGTCGAGGTCGGCCCACGCCGGGTCGCGCGGCGGGTCGGCGGGGCCTCGCCAGCCGTGCTCGGACCAGGCGCGGTAGTAGGGCGAGTAGACCTTGTAGGGCTCCCCGCTGCCGTTGCGGACCCGTCCGGGAGCCACGGCGTACGGCGACCCCAGCCGCTGGAGCTCCACACCGTCCTCGCCCAGCGCCTCCTCGACGCGGGTGTCGCGGCGGGAGCCGTAGGGGCCGAAGTCGGCCGCGACGTGCACCGCGCCCGCCTGCACCTCGGCGGCGACCCGGCGGACCACCTCGACCGGGTCGCCGGAGCGGACGACGAGGGCGCCGCCCATGGAGGCGTCGAGGGCTCGCAGGGACGCGGCGAGGTAGGCCCTGCGGACCTGGCCGGCCCGGGACCACAGCAGAGGGTCGACCACGAAGAGCGGCACGACCTCGTCGGCCGTGCAGGCCGCGAGCAGCGCCGGGTTGTCCCCGAGGCGCAGGTCGCGGCGGAACCAGAACACCGATGTCGCCACGTGATCACCCTGCCAGCCCTCCCAAGCGGGCGGTCGGGGGTGGCATCGGTCAGAATGACCCGGTGAGCGACCTCATCGACACCACCGAGATGTACCTCCGGACGATCTACGAGCTCGACGAGGAGGGCATCGTGCCGCTGCGGGCGCGGATCGCGGAGCGGCTGCACCAGAGCGGTCCCACGGTGAGCCAGACGGTCGCCCGGATGCAGCGCGACGGGCTCCTCACCGTCGAGGGGGACCGGCACCTCGAGCTCACCGAGGACGGCCGGCGGCTCGCCACCCGGGTCATGCGCAAGCACCGGCTCGCCGAGCGGCTGCTCACCGACGTGATCGGGCTGCCCTGGGAGCTGGTCCACGCCGAGGCCTGCCGGTGGGAGCACGTCATGTCGGAGGCGGTGGAGCGGCGACTGATCGAGCTGCTCGACCGGCCGACGGAGTCGCCGTACGGCAACCCGATCCCGGGGCTCACCGAGCTCGGCGCCGACGAGGGCGAGTCGTTCATGGACGGGGTCGTGGCGCTCGACTCGGTCGTGCAGCGCGGGACCACGACGCGGATCCGGATCGGCCGGATCAGCGAGGAGGTCCAGAAGGACGAGGTGCTGATGAGCGCCCTGCGCCGGGTCGGTGCGCTGCCGGGCCAGGAGGTGTCCGCCTCGGTGGGGCCGGTCGGCGTGCTCGTCGGTGCCGGTGGCGAGACCGCCGAGATCGACGCCGAGATCGCCCGCCACGTCTTCGTCCGCCCCCTCTGACCCCACCCTCCTTCTGCGTTGAGCCGTCACTGGTGCCGGGTCGAACCGTCGCTGGTGCCGGGTTGAACCGTCGCCCGTGCCGGGTTGAGCCGTCGCTGGTGCCTGTCCGCAGGCATACGCTGGCCGCATGTGCCGCAACATCAGACAACTGCACAACTTCGCGCCGCCTGCGACGAGCGAGGAGGTGGGGGCCGCCGCGCTGCAGTACGTCCGCAAGGTCAGCGGCGCGACCAAGCCGAGCCAGGCGAACGCCGACGCGTTCGACATCGCGGTCCGTGAGGTGGCCGAGGCGACCCAACGGCTGCTCGACTCGCTGGTGACGACGGCGCCCCCCAAGGACCGCGCGGTCGAGGCCGAGAAGGCGAAGGCCCGTTCGCTCGCTCGGTTCGGCTGAGCGCCGGCGCGAGCGACGGCTCAACCAGGCACCGCTGACGGTTCAACCCGGCACCGGTGACGGCTCGACCCGGCAGGAGTGACGGCTCAACGCAAAGGGGGGTGGGTCAGAGGAAGGCGACGTCGTCGGTCACCAGGACGACCTTGCCGTCGCCGACCGGCAGCGTCCGCGCTTCGGCGGCCTGCCACCGGGGGAGCGGCCAGCTCTCGCCCTCGCTCAGCGACCCGTCATCGGCGACGAGCAGCTCCACGACCGCCCCCCGACCGTCCCAGTGGTCGTCGAGCGCCACGAGCGCCCGCGACCCCAGCCAGGTGAAGGCGCGCGGGTCGTACGCCGTGGCGGGCACCTTGTGCCGGCCCAGGAAGAGCGTGTCGGTCCGGCGCGGGTCGCGGAGGTCGGAGACGTCGAACATCGACGCCTGGCCACCGCGGACCATCCCTCGCATCGTCGCGTCCTGGCCGAGCCCGAGCAGCCGGTCGTCCCCGATCGGGTGGAGGTACTCCGAGAAGCCCGGGGATCTTCAGCTCGCCCAGCGTGCGGGGCCGGTCCGGGTCGGACAGGTCGACGGTGTAGAGCGGGTCGGTCTGCCGGAAGGTCACCACGATGGCCAGGTCGTCGAACCAGCGCACCGACTTGATCTCCTCGCGCGGGCCGAGGTCGCGCACCGAGCCCACCTCGACGAGGTCGCCTCCGCGCTCCTGCAGGACCGTGATCCCGTTGTCGGTCGGCGACCACCCCTTGCCGTGCGCGACCGCGACCCGCAGGGCGCCGTCGTGGGCGTCCATGCTCCAGCGGTCCCGGACCGTGCCGTCCACCCGCCCCGAGGCGAGGTACGACGTCGTGGCGTCGTCGAGGGTGAACGCGTGCACGTCGGTCGCCGATCCCGAGGCGGCGGTGGCGAGGTAGAGCCGGTCGGTGGACGAGTACACCAGGTCGCCCTCCGCCGTCACCGCCGTGGTGGTGAGATCGGCGGGGTCGGCGTCCGGCATCGTGACCACGGTGATCGTCCCGAAGCCTGAGCCGGTCGCCGGGTGACGGACGTCCTGGCAGTCGACGAGCGGCGACCGATCCCCGTCCTCGACCCGGATGCTCGGCAGCCAGTCGTCGACGGTGCTGTTCCGCACGATCTCCTGGTTCTCCGCCTTCGCCTCCTTGCGGGTGCGGTCGCGGTCCGGTGCCACGAAGTCGAGGGTGGGCTGCGCGGTGCGGACCACGAGCCGCACGGTGTCGCCGTACTGCCGGGCCGAGAGCAGCTCGCCGCCGATCGAGCGGTCCGAGACGAGTCGCGGGGCGGCCGGGTCCGAGATCGAGACCTCGAGGAGGCGGCTGGCCTGCGCCACCGGCGGGAGCATCGCCCGGGACGGAGCGATGAGGTCGACCGGCATCGGGCGATCCCACCCGTAGGAACGCGTGCCCGAGCACCAGGACCCGGTCGTCGACGAGGAGGAGCTCGGCGGAGTGGAGGGTGCGCGGGAGGGTGAGGGTGCCCAGCTCGCGCGGGGAGTCGCCCGAGACGTCGGTGACGACCAGCGACCGGCCCCTCAGGTGGACGACGAGGTCCCCGTCGGTCTTGGCGCGGTCCGGCTCGTCGACCCCGGCCTCCTGCACGTTCGTGCCGCTCTCCGAGCTCGAGACGCCCTTCCCGGTGGTGGTCCGCTGCGCGTCGGCCAGCTCGGGTGCCCCACTCGCCATCGACTCCGCGAGGTCACGCGGGTAGAAGATCCCGAAGTCGCCCGCCGAGCCCGTAGGGGCCGACCTTCTCGACCGCGCGGTCGACGTACCACTGCCGCAGCTCCTCGCAGTCCTCGAACGGCGCCAGCTCGTCCGCGCCGGCCGGAGGGGTGCGCGAGCAGCCCTCCGCTGATCTGGGTGGTGGCGATGCCGTTGACGGCGAAGCTGAGCGACGCAGTGGCTGCGACGGTGGCCGCGCCGAAGGCGAGCTTGGTACGCATGATGTGTCCCCGATCCTCGGTCGTCGTCGTTCTTGGTTGGGACGCACGCCGCGCCTCGGCGGTTCCGTGACCTGTCACAGTGGAAGGACGCCCCCCACCCTCTCCGAGGAGCTCTCGTGCCCGACCGCACCCACCGCAGCTACGACATCGTGGTCCTGGGGGCGACCGGCTTCACCGGTGCCCTGACCGCGGAGTACCTCGCCCGTCAGGCGCCGTCGGACTGCCGCTGGGCGATCGCCGGCCGGAGCGAGCAGAAGCTCGCCGCCGTCCGTGACCGGCTCGCCACCATCGACCCCTCCCTGGCGGACCTGCCGCTGCTGACCGCGGACGTGACCGACCCGGCTTCGCTGCGGGAGCTGGCCGAGGCGACCCGCGTCGTCGTCACGACCGTCGGTCCCTACCTCGAGAACGGCGAGCCGCTGGTCGCCGCGTGCGCGGAGGCGGGCACCGACTACGTCGACCTGACCGGCGAGCCCGAGTTCGTCGACCGGATGTACCTCGCCCACCACGACCGGGCCGTGGCCACGGGCGCGCGTCTCGTGCATGCCTGTGGCTTCGACTCGATCCCCTACGACCTGGGGGTGCTGTTCACGGTCAAGCAGCTGCCCGACGGCGTGCCCCTCACGATCCGCGGCGTGGTCCGCGCCGGAGGCGCCTTCTCCGGCGGGACGTTCCACTCGGCACTCGGACAGATGTCGCGCGGCAGGCAGATGCAGGAGGCGAGCAAGGAGCGGAAGCGCGTCGAGCCGCGTCCTGAGGGTCGCCGTGTCCGCGCCACCGGGTCGGCCACCCCGCGCAAGGACCCCGACCTGGGCTACTGGCTCCTGCCGATGCCGACGCTCGACCCGCAGATCGTGAAGCGCTCGGCCGCGGCTCGGGAGGACTACGGGCCGGAGTTCAGCTACGAACAGTTCATGGGGTTCAAGACGCTGCCGATGGCCGGGGGCATGGCCGCCGGGGTCGCCGGACTGGTGACGGCGGCGCAGCTGCCGCCGGTGCGCGAGCTGCTGAAGAAGAAGATCCCCCAGGGCGGCGGCCCGACCGAGGAGAAGCGCGAGAAGTCGTGGTTCACCGTCGACCTGGTCGGGGAGGGCGGTGGCACGAAGGTGCGCACGCAGGTGGCCGGTGGCGACCCGGGGTACGGCGAGACCGCGAGGATGGTCGCCGAGTCCGCGCTCAGCCTCGCCTTCGACGACAACCCCTCGACCGCCGGACAGGTGACCACGGCGCAGGCGATGGGGGAGACGCTGCTCGACCGGCTGAGCAAAGCAGGCATTTCGTTCACGGTGCAGCAAACTGGGACATAGAATCGTGGCGTGGCTCGTGGGTGGAGAAGTTCTCAGTCGGTCGCGGTGCTGTCCCTCCTGGCCGGCCCGCTCGTGGTCGCGCCCGCGGCGAGCGGCGAGCCCGCCAAGGAGCTGAGCGCCGAGCCGGACGTGCCGGTCCAGCAGGTCGAGCCGCTGGTGGTCCTCCGTCCCCTGGACGACGCCGCGCGGCTCAGCGCCAAGGGCAACGACCTCTCGCAGATCAGCGCGGTCGGCAGCTTCGACGTGCCGGAGGCGGCCCTGCGGGCCTACCGCAACGCGGCCCGCGCCGTCGGCCGGACGTCGCCCGCGTGCGAGATGCCGTGGACGTTGCTCGCCGCCATCGGCCGGGTCGAGTCCGACCACGGGAGGTACGGCGGCTCGCAGCTCGACTCCGAGGGCGTCTCGCACCCCCTGATCCGCGGCGTGGCGCTCAACGGGGTCGGCCCGGTGGCCGCGATCCCGGACTCCGACGGCGGCCGGTTCGACAAGGACACGGTGTGGGACCGCGCGGTCGGCCCCATGCAGTTCATCCCCGACACCTGGCGCTGGGCGGGTCGCGACGGTGACGGCGACGGCATCACCACGCCGAACGACCTCGACGACGCGGCACTCGCCGCCGCGGCGTACCTCTGCCCGGCCTCGGGCAGCGTGCTGCCGGAGAGCTCGATGCGGTCGTCGATCTTCCGCTACAACCACTCCGACTACTACGTCGACCTGGTGATGGCCTTCGAGGCGGGCTACCGCACCGGCACCTTCGTCATCCCCTCTCCGCCGCCGCCCCCGGAGGAGGCGAAGCCGGAGAAGGAGAAGAAGAAGCGTCCCGAGGTGCCCGCGGAGCCGAAGCCGGACAAGCCCCAGGGTCCCCAGGACTCCAAGCCGAAGCCGCCCAAGGACCCCAAGCCGAAGCCGCCGAAGCCGCCCAAGGACCCCAAGCCCAAGCCGCCCAAGGACCCCAAGCCGAAGCCGCCGAAGGACCCCAAGGACCCGCCGGTCGTGCCGCCGACCGAGGAGCCGCCGGTCGAGGGCCCGGCGGCGGAGCCTCAGGGCGCCACCGGCTGACCGACGACCCGCGCGGCGGTCTGGACGGGTCGCCGTGCATCGTCGCAAGCCCTTGACCCGGTAGCCGATGCGGTGACATGTTCCTAACCATGTTAGGAACGGCTACTGGCAGTAGGATCGCCGAACGGCGTGAGGCAACGCGCCGCGAGATCCTGGCCGCAGCGTGGGAGGTCGCCCGCAAAGAGGGAGTGGCTCAGCTGACGCTCCGGTCGGTCGCCGAGCGGGTCGGGATGCGCGCACCGTCGCTCTACTCCCACTTCGACTCCAAGCACGCGATCTACGACGCGATGTTCGGGCAGGGATGGACCGACTACCTCCGCCTCTGCCAGGAGATGACCCTTCCCGAGGAGCCACGGGCACGGCTCCTGGCGATCGCCCGCCACTTCTTCGACCACAGCGTCCGCGACCCGGCGTGGTACCAGCTCCTCAACCAGCGCCCCGTACCCGGATTCGAGCCGAGCGCTGCGTCGTACGCCCCGTCCCTGGCGGTGATGGCGCTGCTCCGTCAGCAGATGAGCGAGGTCGGGGTGACCGACGACGGGGCGATCGACCTGTGGGTCTCCCTCGTGGGAGGGCTCGTCGAGGGGCAGCTCTCGAACGACCCGCACGGCGACCGCTACCGCAAGCTCCTCGACCGGGCAGTCGAGATGTACGCCGACCACGTCGGCGTGCCGCGGCCGCCGGACGACCAGGACCCGCCCCAGGAACCGACGCGAAGGGACTCAGAAAGATGACGACCACCACCAGCACGAAGGGCCGCGACGACGCCGGTCGCCGGAAGCCGTGGACGAGCGGTCATGACCGCAGCACCGCGGAGCGGCTGGCGGCGACGGAGTACGAGCGGCTGGCAGACCTGCTCGTCGACCTGACGCCGGAGGAGTGGCGACGTCCGACCGAGTGCACCGGGTGGGACGTGCGTGCGATGGCCGGTCACTGTGTCGGGATGGCGAAGATGGTGACCAGCCTGCGCGAGGCAGTGCGCCAGCAGGCGCTTGCGGGGCGCGCGGCGAAGCGCTCCGGCAAGGCGCCGATCGACGAGCTGACCGCGCTGCAGGTGCGGGAGCACGCCCACCTCACCGAGGCGGGGACCGCCGCAGAGATGCGCCGGACGGGACGAGCCGCCGCGACCGGCCGCGCACGGGCGCCCCGACCCCTGCGTGCGCTGTCGTTCACCGACGACAGCGCCGGCGCCAAGGAGAGGTGGCGCGTCGGCTACCTGCTCGACACGATCCTCACCCGCGACCCCTGGACCCACCGCGCCGACATCTGCCGTGCGACCGGCCGGGAGCCGCACCTGACCGCCGACCACGACGGCCGCATCGTCGCGGACGTCGTCGAGGAGTGGGCGGCACGCCACGACCGTCCGTTCGACCTGACCCTCACCGGAGTCGCCGGAGGCCGGTGGCAGGTGGGCCACGACGGACCCCGGCTGACGCTCGACGCGCTCGACTTCTGTCGCACGCTCTCCGGCCGCAGCCCCGGCGAAGGGCTCCTCCGGACCGCCGTGCCGTTCTGAGCCGGCCGCGACGGGCATGACCCCCGGCCATCGGGGTACGACGCCAGCGAGACCGATCCGGAAGGGGTGTCGCCGACGATGGCCGAGTCCGACAACGCAACCGACATGGTGAGCGTCCTGGTGAAGGACCACCAGGAGATGAAGGAGTTCTTCGAGCAGCTCGAGGCGGCGACCAGCGCCGAGGAGCGCCGCGACGTAGCGGACCGGCTGACGGCCGAGGTGGCCCGTCACTCGGTCGCCGAGGAGATGTACCTCTACCCGGCCGCCCGCAAGGCGCTGCCCGACGGCGACGAGCTGATCGACGAGGAGATCGAGGAGCACGCCGAGGTCGAGAAGCTCCTGAAGAAGTGGGAGGGGATGTCCGGCGACGACCCGGAGTTCATGCCCACCTTCCGGACGATCAAGGAGAACCTCCTCCACCACATCGACGAGGAGGAGGAGCCGAAGCTGTTCCCCCGGATGCAGGCGGCGCTCAGCGCCGACGAGCAGGCGGAGCTCGGCGCGAAGATCACCAGGGCGAAGAAGCTGGCGCCGACCCGGCCGCACCCGGCCGCGCCGGACGAGCCGCCGCTCAACAAGGTCGTCGGTGTGCCCACCGGCATCCTGGACCGGATCAGGGACAAGATGAGCGGGCGCTCGACGGACTAGCTCCGGGCGGTGAGAGCGCAGCCCGGAGGAGGCGCCGACGTCCCCGACCCGCAACACTGCCGCGACATCGTCGCCACCGCGGTCGAGGAGCTGGGCAAGGTCGACATCCTCGTCAGCAACGCGGCCTACCAGATGACCCGGGAGTCGCTCGAGGAGATCCCGGACGAGGAGTGGGACCACACGTGGGCCACGAGTGAACTCCGACATGCCGAACCCGACGCTGGCGCCGTACGCCGCCACCAAGGCCGCGATCGCCAACTTCACCGCGAGCCTGGCGCAGATGCTGGGCAAGAAGGGGATCCGGGTGAACAGCGTCGCGCCGGGACCGGTCTGGACGCCGCTGATCCCGTCGACGATGCCGGCCGAGGCGGTCGAGAAGTTCGGTACCAACACCCCGCTGGGCCGTCCCGGGCAGCCGGTCGAGCTGGCGCCGGTCTACGTCCTGCTCGCCTCCGACGACGGCAGCTATGTCTCGGGGGCTCGGATCGCCGTCACCGGTGGCCGGCCGGTCCTCTGACCGACGCCCGTCAGCCGAGAAGGTCCTGCATCGTCTTGATCTCGGCGGACTGGGACCCCTGGATCTCCTGAGCCAGCGTCACGGCGGCCTCCAGCCACGTGTTGCGGAACTCGGCACTGCGGTGGTGCCCCAGGCCAGAGTCGAACTGGCGACCTTTCGCTTAGGAGGCGGCTGCTCTATCCACTGAGCTACTGGGGCCTGACGGGGGCGTGAGGCCCGACACGTCAGAGGACATCTTGGCATGTCGGTGCCATCCTGGTGCCAGCGGCCGGTTATTGCCTGCTCGGTTGTCAGCGGCGTCCAGAACGACGCCCCGGGCAGTATCGGCGGGGGGTGAAGTTGGCCGCTGTGGGCATCATGGGTACGACGAGGGTGCAGCCGACCGGCTCGGGTGGGTGCCGGTCCGTGCCACCGCACAGTGAGGGATCCGACGGTCATGGGCTACTACGGCAAGCATCGCCTGCCCGGGTCCCGGCGACCCGTCCTCAAGGCGGTCGCGGCGTCGACGGCGATGGTCCTGCTGGCGGTGGCCGGCAGCGTGTTCCTGGTCTACCGCCACCTCGAGGGCAACATCACGATCTCCCAGGGGTTCCAGCAGATCACCGAGCCGCGCCCCGACGAGGCTCGACGTCGAGGGGCCGAAGGAGCCGCTCAACATCCTGATCCTCGGCTCGGACACGCGCGCCGGCCAGACCGACGTCCTCGGCGAGACCCCGGGGCTCACCGACACCACGATCCTGCTGCACCTGTCCGCCGACCGCGAGCGGGCGTACGGCGTGAGCATCCCGCGGGACCTCATGGTGCCCCGTCCGGAGTGCCGGAGCCGGGACGGCGAGTCGACGGTGCCGGCTGCCGAGATCGCCCAGTGGAACGACGCCTACGCCCTCGGCGGCGAGGCGTGCACCATCGCGCAGTTCGAGATGATGTCGGACCTGAGGGTCCACCACTTCGTGGTCGTGGACTTCAACGGCTTCAAGTCGATGGTCGACGCCCTCGGCGGCGTGCCGGTCTGCGTGCCGAAGGAGGTCGACGACCCGATCGGCGACATCTACCTGCCGGCGGGCAGCTACGAGGTCACCGGCAACCAGGCGCTCAACTACGTCCGGGTGCGCCACGAGATCTCCGACAACGGTGACATCGGCCGGATGCGCCGCCAGCAGGCGTTCCTCGCCTCGATGGTCAACAAGGCGGTCTCGGCCGGGACCCTCCTCAACCCGCCGCGGCTGCTCAGGTTCCTCAACGCCGGCACCAAGTCGCTGACCACCGACCCCGACCTCAGCGACCTCAGCGACCTGTTCGGTCTCGCACAGGAGGTCCGCGGCATCGGGCTCAGCCGCGTCCAGTTCTTCACGGTCCCGTTCGGCAGCTACGAGCCCGACCCGAACCGGCTCGCGCTGGCCGAGGAGGCCGACCAACTGTGGCGCGAGCTGCGCCGGGACGAGCGGCTCGACCGGCAGTTCACCCACGGCGCGGCGAAGGCCTCCGACCCGAAGCCGGACCGGGACGACCCCGACGAGGTGGCCGAGGCCGCCGCCAACGGCCTCTGCGCCTGAGTCACTCCTCGCCGGCGAGGGCCCGCTCGAACGCGTGCGCCGCCGCTCGCCAGGCCCCTTGCGGCTCGCCGGGCTCCGCCAGCAGCAGGAGGTACGGCGTGAGGTCGGCGGAGAAGCCGAGGCTGGCCTCCCGGGGGAGCAGCGAGGGGAGGTTGTCGATCGCGATCACGTCGAGCGGGCTCGCCTCCGGTCCGCCGTCGTGGAGCCGGCGCACCGGGTCGGCCCACGTCGTGATCGCGGTGTTGACCGGCAGCATGTTGGTGGGACCGGTGACGTCGCAGGTGACGTCGGCCAGCACCCGGAGCCGCCGTTCGTGGTCGAGGTCGGCCGCCTCCACGAAGGGGGTGGCCGGCACCTTCGTGACGACGCAGTTGACGAGCATGTCGTGGCCGAGGAGGGCCTGCTTGTGGAGGTCCCGGGTCTCCTTGCGGTCCCACTTCGTCACCGGCACCCCCGCGGTGGCCAGGGCCTGCTGGGCGCCGCGACCGGACCGTCCGCGGGCACCGGTCACAAGTGCGAGGAGCGCCCGCACGCCGGAGCGTCCGGCGATCGCGACCTGCTCGTCGAGCTCGGCCTTCTCCATGGGGTGGAGCGGTGCGGTGAGCGCGTCGCCGAGGTGCAGGACGCCGAGGGCGGCGCCGACGTACCCCGCCCAGAAGCCGAAGGCGACGACGCGCTTGCCGTTGTCGTCGGTGAGGTACTCGATGTCGAACAGCTGCCCGCCGCCCTTGCGGAACCGCTCGAGCGTGACCTCGGCGTCGCTCTGTCCCTTGAACGCGTGGGCGAAGTAGACGTGCCGGTGCCGCAGCTCGCCCGGCTCGTCGGGGAGCTCCTTGATGCCGACGACGTAGACGTCGTCGGGGGCGTCGGTCCAGCTCCCTGTCGGGGCGACCGCCGCGCCGGCCGCGGCGTACTCCTCGATCGTGAAGACGCGCTGCGGCGACTCCTCCACGGTGACCGTGAAGCCGGCCTCGACGAGCCTGCGGACGTCGTCGGGGACGACCGGGGTGCGTCGCTCGGTGGAACGGGCCTCGTGGCGGATCCAGAGATGGGTGCTCGACATGGGCCCATCCTTACCCGTTGCCGGGTCAGGTGAAGCGGTGGCCCTTGCCGATGACGGTGACGCCGCCCTCGCTGACCGTGAACCCCCGCCGCTGGTCCTCCTCGGGGTCGACTCCGATGAGGCAGTCGTCGGGCACCACGACGTTCTTGTCGATGATCGCGCTCCTGATCACCGCACCGCGGCCGATGGTGACGTTGTCGAGGATGACGCTGCGCTGCACGGTGGCGTGCTCGTGCACGTAGGAGTTGGTGCCGATGACGGTGCTGTCCACCGATGCCCCCGAGACCACCGACCCCGCGCAGACGATCGAGTCCCGTGCCGTGGCACCGGAGACGAACTTCGCACCCGGGAGCTGGTGGTGGGCGCTGAAGATCGGCCACTCGGTGTTGTAGAGGTTGAAGACCGGCAGCGCCGAGACCAGGTCGAGGTGCGCCTCGTGGTAGCTGTCGACGGTCCCCACGTCGCGCCAGTAGTCGCGGTCGCGGCCCTCCGAGCCGGGGACCTCGTTGCGCTTGAAGTCGTAGACCGCGGCCTTCCCCTCGTCCACCATCATCGGGATGATGTCGCCGCCCATGTCATGGCGTGAGGACTGGTCCGCGGCGTCGCGCTCGAGCGCGTCGACGAGGACGTCGGCCGAGAAGACGTAGTTGCCCATCGAGGCGAACACCTCGTCGGGGGAGTCGGCAAGTCCCGCGGGGTCCGTCGGCTTCTCCAGGAAGTCGTCGATGGTCTCGCCGTCCTCACCGGTCTGGATCACTCCGAACTGGTAGGCGTCCTTGCGGGGGACCCGGATGCCGGCGACTGTCACGCCGGCGCCGGACTCCTGGTGCGCGCGGACCATCTGCGAGGCGTCCATCCGGTAGACGTGGTCGGCGCCGAAGACGACGATGATGTCCGGGCGGGCGTCGTGGATCAGGTTCATCGACTGGTAGATCGCGTCGGCGCTGCCCTGATACCACCGCGGCCCCCGGCGCTGCTGCGCCGGCACCGGCGCCACGTAGCTGCCCAGCATCGGCGCCAGCCGCCACGTCTGGGAGATGTGCCGGTCGAGCGAGTGCGACTTGTACTGGGTCAGCACGGCGATGCTCGTGTACCCGGCGTTGACGAGGTTCGACAACGCGAAGTCGATCAGCCGGTAGGAGCCCCCGAAGGGGACAGCCGGTTTCGCCCGGTCCAGCGTCAGCGGCATCAGCCGCTTCCCCTCGCCACCGGCCAGGACGATGCTCAGGACCCTCACCATGGACCGACAGTAGCCCAGCAGGGTTGAATCAAGCCATGCGCGTTGCCGAGCTCACCCGTGAATACCCACCCCACGTCTACGGCGGAGCGGGGGTGCACGTCGACTTCCTGGTCCGTGAGCTCCGCAAACTCGTCGACGTCGACGTCCACTGCATGGGCGAGCCGCGCGAGGGTGCGACCGCCCACGGCGAGGACGATCCACGGCTCTCGGGGGCGAACGCGTCGTTGCGGATCCTCTCCGCAGACCTCTCGATCGCGGCGGCGGTCAGCGGCGTCGACGTCGTCCACTCCCACACCTGGTACGCGAACATGGCCGGGCACCTCGCCAAGCTGCTGTACGGCGTACCGCACGTCGTGACGGCGCACTCGCTCGAGCCGCAGCGGCCGTGGAAGGCCGAGCAGCTCGGCGGCGGCTACCAGGTGTCGTCGTGGGCGGAGCGCACGGCGTACGAGGCCGCCGACGCGGTCGTCGGCGTGAGCCGGGGGATGGCGGCCGACATCCTCGACGCCTACCCGGCGATCGACCCGGCCCGGGTGCATGTCATCCACAACGGCATCGACGCGGAGTTCTACCACCCGGACCCGAGCACCGAGGTCCTCGAGCGGATCGGGGTCGACCTGTCCCGGCCCTACCTCACCTTCGTCGGCCGGATCACCCGGCAGAAGGGGGTCCCGCACCTGCTGCGGGCGGGGCTGCACATGGCCCCCGAGCTCCAGATGGTGCTGTTGGCCGGCGCCGCGGACACCCCCGAGCTGGGGCGGGAGACCGACGCCGCGGTCGCCGAGCTGCGCGAGCGGCGCGACGGCGTCTTCGTCGTCTCCGAGATGCTGCCGCGCGAAGAGGTCCGGCAGGTGCTCTCGCACGCGGCGGTGTTCTGCTGCCCCTCGGTCTACGAGCCGTTGGGGATCGTCAACCTGGAGGCGATGGCCTGCGAGACCGCCGTCGTGGCGAGCCGTGTCGGGGGGATCCCCGAGGTGGTCGACGACGGAGTCACGGGGGTGCTCGTCGACCTCGACCCGGACGACCCCGAGGGGTTCGAGCGCCGGTTCGCCGCGGCCGTCGACGAGGTGGCTGCGGACTCGACCAAGGCCGAGGAGATGGGCCAGGCCGGACGGCGCCGCGCCGTCGAGGAGTTCGGCTGGGACGCCGTGGCCGCCCGGACCGTCGAGCTCTACCGCAGCTTGACCGTGGGGTAGCCTCTTGTCGTTACGGATCTGTGACCACAGACTGTGCAGTCGGCCGGTGGGGTGTGGGAGCTCGGGTCGGGAGTGGGAAAGCGAGGTCTTCACGCGTGAGGGTGGCAGTAGCGGGGGCGCAGACCGTGGTGGGTCGCTGCGCCGTCCCGGGGTTGCAGGCCGCCGGGCACGAGGTCGTCGACCTCGGGCGCTCGGTCCTCGCGCTCCTCGACGCGGACACGATGACCGAGGCGATGCGCGGGTGTGACGCCCTGGTCAACGTCTCGGCGCAGCTCCCCGTCGGCGCGGCCGCCCGCTGGAAGCACGCATGGCGCACCCACGACCTGCTGCGCTCCGACGGCGTCCGGTCGTTGGTGACCGCCGCCCGGGCCGCGGGCGTGCGCCGGGTCGTGCAGCAGAGCGTCTCGTTCATCTACGCCGACCAGGGGGAGGAGTGGGTGACCGAGCGGTCCCCGCTGTGCGTCACCGCCGCCACCGAGCCCGCGTCGGTGGGCGAGGCCGTGGTCCAGGAGTTCGGCTCTCCCTGCCGCACCGGCGTCGTGCTCCGGATGGGGCTCGTCCTCGGTGACTCCAAGCTCACCCGCTGGTCCCTGCGGGCGGCCGCCCACGGACGTCCGGTCGGGGTGGGGGAGCCCGAGGGGTTCGTCCACGTGATCCACAGCGACGACGTCTCCGCCGCGGTGGAGGCGGCTCTCACCGCGCCGTCCGGGGTCTTCAACGTCGGCGCGGAGCCGGTACGCCGCCGTGTGCTCGTCGACGGCTACGCAGCCGCGTCGGGACGGTCCGGAGGGGCCTTCGTCCGCTCCCGGTTCGCCGGGCGTCGGCTCGAGCCGCTCGCCCGCTCGCTGCGGGTCAGCTCGTCGTGCTTCAACCAGGAGACCGGCTGGGCCCCTCGCCGACCGGGGTTCGACCTCTCCTGGCTGACGGCGGCCGAGCCCGCGCCCGCAGGCACCCGGTGACCGGACCAGGACGTCGGTCCGTGGACGGCCGGTCGGAGGAGTCGGACGAGGAGCGGCGGCGACGGCGTGCCGAGGTGTTCGGCGACGTGCTGCCCGAGAGCACGAGCGACGACCGCGACCCCGAGCGTGGGGAGCCGGCCGGCGACGAGTGGCTGCGCAGCAACGTGCCCCCGCACCACGGCTGAGCCCCTCGAGGAGTGCCCGCGGGGCCGTTCTCCGACGGAAAGCTCTATTTTCGTCGCCGGAACGGAGCGTTTCGTCGGACACCTCTCGCGCTCGTACGTCGGGCCTGCCGCCGGGACGTCACGCCACGCAGAACTCGTTCCCTTCCGGATCGTGCATGACGACGCCGTACCGCTGGAGCGTCTCCGTGTCGATCCGGTTCACGTGGTCGACGGTGGCGCCCAGGGCGACCAGCTCGGCCACCTTGGCATCGACGGTCGCGACGATCTCCTCTATCGGGGCGGAGCGGTCGGCCACGTAGATGTCGAAGTGGAACCGGGCCTTGACCGTCTTCTTCTCCGGCACGGGCTGGAACCAGATCCTCGGTCCGCTCCCCGGCCGGGTCGACGAGCCGGTCGAGGTAGTCCTCCGGGTCGCCGTCGAGCTTCTCGTCAGGCACGACCGACTGGTACCAGGCGAGCCAGGAGTCGAAGCCTTCCGGCGGCGGCTCGGGCACGTAGCCCAGGACCGGTCCCCAGAACCGCGCCAACGCGGCCGGGTCGTTCGCGTCGATCGTCAGATGCCAGGTCACCATCTGGCGACCGTAGCCCCTGTCACCGGGTCAGGCGCGGTCGCCGGGGGCCGTCGGGGTGCTCGCGGCGCCCCCGCGCAGCGCGTCGCGGATGTCGGTGAGCAGGACGATGTCCTCCGGGGTGCCGTCGGGCTCGGTGCTCGGGAAGAACTTCTCCTTCGCCCGGGTGTAGGGCACGACCACGAAGAAGTAGACGACGGCCGCCAGGATCACGAACGCCACGAGCGCGTTGATGAACTCACCGACGTTGACGCCCGCCAACGTCACCGTCGCCGAAGTCGGGCTCGCCACCGAGCTTGCCGACGAACCCCATCAGCATCTCGGTGAACGCGGTGACGACGGTGGCGAAGGCGGCGCCCATGATGAACGCGACGGCCAGCTCGACGAGGTTGCCGCGCAGGATGAAAGCCTTGAACCCACTCATGCCTCTGCTCCACTCCTTGATGGATCGGACGGCATGACGCTAGCGGCTCAGCACCACCGAGAGCACCGAGGTCACCGAGGCCCCGGCCAGGGCAAGCGCTTGCGGCTCCGTGACCGCCAGCACCACCAGCCCGCCGGGGACCATCGCGCCGCCGTCCCTGGGCGGCCGGGGTACGGCGGCCACGCGCGCGTCGGGGACCACCACCTCGCGCTCCGCCGCCGTCCGGCGAGGCGGCGACCACGTCCACCTGGTCCCCGGCCGCCAGCAGCACCACCGTGTCCGCGTCCGCCACCCGGACCGGCGCGGCCACCCGCCCCGGGAACCCGTCGAGCAGCCCCGGGGCCACGACGCGGACGTCGGTCACCGGCTCGCCCTCGCGCAACGGAGCGGCGAGGACCCGCCCGGTGAGCGACCCGGCCGAGTCGGTCGACCCGGCGGGCACCGCGTCGAGGGGGAGGCGGGCCACCGTGAGGTCGGAGTCGCGGACCGTCGTACCCGCGGAGAGGTCGCGGGCCGCCACGACCACCGGGCCGGTCGGGTCGGCAGGCTCGGCCGCTGCACGGACCGCCGAGAGGACGGCGAGCGCCGCCAGCAGCGCCGCGAGCGGACGGCGGCGGGCGAGGACGGCCCGGCGCAGGCGCCGGAGGGTGCGGGCGAGCGGAGCGGTCGGCATACCGGTCGAGGGTAGGCAGTCCGGCGGCTCCGTGCCGGCGCTCTCCACAGAGGCGGCGCCGGCCCCGCCGGACAGGCTAGGATTGGCAGTCGAAAGTCGAGAGTGCCAGTCCCGGCCGACCGGTCCGGAGCTGCTGACGTGAAGGAGGCCGCCGCCGTGCCGACCTACCAGTACTCCTGCACCGAGTGCGGACACTTCTTCGAGCAGGTCCAGAGCTTCTCCGAGGACTCGCTCACCACCTGCCCGCAGTGCGAGGGGCGGCTCCGCAAGGTGTTCAACGCGGTCGGCGTCGTCTTCAAGGGCTCGGGCTTCTACCGCACCGACAGCCGCGCCGACAGCCGCACCGGCTCGTCGGCGGGCGACGGCTCGGGCACCGGCTCCGACAAGAGCGGCTCGAAGGGGCGGCTCCGAGAAGGGCGGCTCCGAGAAGGGCGGCTCCGGCACGGGCGGGCCGAAGGAGTCGTCGGGCTCCTCGACCGGGTCCGGCTCCGCCGGCAGCGGCTCGTCCGGCAACGCCGCCGGCGGCTCCTCCTCGGGCAGCTCCACGACCTCGGGCACGAAGGCCGGCAGCGCCGCCTGACCCGGCCTGCGGGGCCGCCGACCGGCCAGACGGCACAATGTCCGGTGTGCCCGACCCCCTGAGCGAGTCCGCCCCCACCGACGCCTCCGAGGAGCCGCGACGCGGGTGGCGCGACCGTCCGCGGTGGCTGCGCTGGTCCTCCTACGTGGCCGCCGGGCTGGTCCTGGTCCTGGTGGCCGTCGCCGCGCTCGCCTTCACGACCGTGCGTCGGTCGCTCCCGCAGACCGAGGGCACCATCACCCTCGACGGGCTGGACGCGGAGGTGACCGTCCTGCGGGACGACGCCGGGGTGCCGCAGCTCTACGCCGACACCGCCGAGGACCTCTTCTTCGCCCAGGGGTTCGTCCAGGCCCAGGACCGGTTCTTCGAGATGGACGTGCGACGCCACATCACCGCGGGCCGGCTCTCGGAGCTCTTCGGTCCGGAGACGCTCGAGACCGACAAGGTGGTCCGGGCGATGGGGTGGCGCCGGGTCGCCGAGCGGGAGGTCGACCGGCTCGCCCCGAAGGCGGCGGCGTACCTCGAGGCGTTCAGCGCCGGGGTCAACGCCTACCTCGAGGACCGCTCGCCCAGCGAGCTGTCGCTGGAGTACACCCTGCTCGGGCTCGACCGGGCTCGACTACCGGGTCGAGAGGTGGACACCGGCGGACTCGGTCGCCTGGCTCAAGGCGATGGCCTGGGACCTGCGCGGCAACATGCAGGACGAGGTCGACCGGGCGATGGCCTCGACCAGCCTCACGACCGAGCAGGTCGACGAGCTCTACCCGGCGTACCCCTACCGCCGCCACCGGCCGGTCGTCGAGGGTGGCGCGGTGGTCGACGGCGCCTTCCAGCAGGTGACCGGCCCGGCCTCCCCGGCGGGCCGACCCGCCCTCGGCGAGGACGCGGTCGCTCGCCCTCGAGGAGCTCTCCGCGACCCTCGAGGCGATGCCGGTCATGGTCGGAAGCGGCGACGGGGTCGGCAGCAACGCCTGGGTCGTGGACGGCGACCACTCCACGACCGGGGAGCCGATCCTCGCCAACGACCCGCACCTGGCGCCGACGGTGCCCGGGGTCTGGTACCAGATGGGGCTGCACTGCAACGAGCTGAGCGACGAGTGCCCGTTCGACGTCAGCGGGTTCACCTTCGCGGGGTTCCCCGGCGTGATCATCGGCCACAACCAGCAGATCGCCTGGGGGTTCACCAACCTCGGTCCCGACGTGACCGACCTCTACCTGGAGGCCGTCGACGGCGAGCGCTACCTCCGCGGCCGCGAGTGGCGTGAGTTCAAACGGCGCGAGGAGACGATCCGGATCGCCGGCGAGGAGCCGTTCACCTTCACGGTCCGCACCTCCGTGCACGGTCCGCTGCTCTCCGACGTCAGCCCCACCTACGCCTCGGTCGGCGCCAACGCGCCGGTCGAGGGCCGGGTCGCCCGACCGCGGCCTCCGGCTACGCCGTCTCGCTGGCGTGGACCGCGCTGCGCCGCACGCGCACCGCCGAGGCGGTCTTCGCGATCAACCGCGCGACCGACTGGGAGGAGTTCCGCAAGGCGGCGCGGCTCTTCGCCGCCCCGAGCCAGAACATGGTGTACGCCGACCGGGACGGCCACATCGGCTACCAGGCACCCGGGCTCATCCCGATCCGGAAGACGGGCCACTCCGGTGACTACCCGGCTCCCGGCTGGGACCCCGCCTACGACTGGACCGGCGACTTCGTCCCGTTCGAGGCGCTCCCGTCGGTGCTCGACCCGGAGGAGGGGTTCATCGCCACGGCGAACCAGGCGCCGGTCGGCCGGGGCTACCCCTACGACCTGGGCAGCGCGTGGGACAAGGGGTACCGCAGCCAGCGGATCGTCGACCTGCTGACCAGGAGGGGCACGCTCAGCGTCGCCGACATGGCGGAGATCCAGAACGACACCCACCACGGCTTCGCCCCCGATCTCGTGCCCTACCTGCTCGACGTGGACCCCGGCGGGCCGTACTACTCCGCCGGCCAGGAGCTGCTCGAGGGATGGGACTTCACCCAGCCGGTCGACTCGGCCGCGGCGGCGTACTTCAACGCGGTCTGGAAGAACCTGCTCCGGCTGACCTTCGAGGACCAGCTGCCCACCGCCGTGGTCACCAACGTCCGCGGCGGGGATCGCTGGTTCGAGGTGGTGCGCGGGCTGCTGAGGGAGCCGAACAGCACGCTGGTGGGACGACGAGCTGACCGACGGGGTCCGGGAGGGGCGCGACGACATCCTCCGCGAGGCGCTGCGCGACGCCCGCGACGAGCTGGTGCGGCTGCAGTCCCGCCGGGTCGACGGATGGACCTGGGGCCACCAGCACACGTTGAGCCTGGAGAACCAGACGATCGGGCAGTCCGACGTCGGTCTGGTCGCCGGGCTCGTGAACCGGGGGCCGTGGGAGCTGCCCGGCGGCACCGCGGTCGTCAACGCCACCGGATGGAACGCCGCCGAGGGCTACGAGGTCAACTGGGTGCCCTCCATGCGGATGGTCGTCTCGATGGCCGACCTCGACAGCTCCCGCTGGGTGAACCTCACCGGCGCCAGCGGCCACGCGTTCAGCGGCCACTACACCGACCAGACCGAGCTGTGGGCCCGGGGACAGACGCGGGCGTGGCCGTCCAGCCGCGACGCCGTCGAGCAGGCGGCCGAGCAGACGCTGACCCTCAGCCCCGGAACCAGGTGACCCCGCCCGGGGCGGCCGCCGCCGTCACCCGTCGGTCGTGCCCCGCGGCGGGCACCGTCTCGACCAGCTCGGTGTCGTAGACCAGCGTGCACGTGAAGGTGGCCGGCGGGACCCGGGCCAGCGCCCGGTCGTAGGACCCCCCGCCCCGGCCCAGGCGCATCCCGCGCCGGTCGACGGCGAGCCCGGGGGTCAGCACCACGTCGGCAGCGGCGACCGCCTCCGGGCCGAGCCGCGACCCCGCCGGCTCGAGCAGCCCCCGGCGCGCCCGCTGGAGCGGCCCGGTGTGCACCGCCCAGTCCAGGTCGTCGTCGGGGAGCAGCACCGGCAGGATCACCCGCCGGCCGGAGGCGAGGAGCGCGTCGAGGAGCGGTCCGGTCCCCGGCTCGTTGCCCACCGAGACGTACGCCGCGACGGTCGCGGACCGTCGTACGGCCGGGGTGGCGAGGAGGTGGTCGGCGATCGCGCGCGCCGCGTCGCCGATCTCGAGCAGCGAGAGCCGGCGCCGGTCGGTGAGCAACCGGTCGCGCAGCGCGGTCTTCTGCGCCGCGACCTGTGCCGATCCAGGTGCCGATCCAGGTGCCGTTGACGGGTCCTCCACGAGCGCCACCGTAGCCTCCTGCATACGATCGACCCATGAGCGACGAGGGGCTGCGGCAGGCACGCGACAAGATGGCGGCCGAGGGGGTCGACCCCGTGGCGATCGAGGTCTTCGCCCACTACTACCGGCTCGTGGAGGCGGGGGAGACCGGGATGGTGCCCGAGGACACCATCGAGCCGCTCGACATGGAGGCGCTCGCCGACGTCGACGTGCCCGACGACGTCGCCGCCGACGCGATCGGCCGGACCGCCGTGGTCAAGCTCAACGGCGGGCTCGGCACGTCGATGGGGCTGGACAAGGCCAAGACCCTGCTCGAGGTCCGCGACGGCCTGTGCTTCCTCGACGTCATCGTCCGGCAGGTCCTCGCTGTGCGGAAGAGGTACGACGCGCGGCTGCCGCTGGTCTTCATGGACTCGTTCCGGACCCGTGAGGACACGCTGGCGGTGCTGGAGCGCTACCCCGACCTCGCCGTCGGCGACCTGCCCCTGGACTTCCTGCAGAACAAGGAGCCGAAGCTCCGCTCCGACGACCTCACGCCGGTCTCCTGGCCGGCGGACCCCACCCTCGAGTGGTGCCCGCCCGGCCACGGCGACATCTACACCGCGATGCAGGGCACCGGGCTCCTCGACGCCCTGCTCGAGGCCGGGTTCACCCGAGCGTTCGTCTCCAACTCCGACAACCTCGGCGCGGTGCCGGACCCGCGGGTGGCCGGCTGGTTCGCCGCCAGCGGGGCGCCCTTCGCGATCGAGGCGGTGCGCCGCACCCCGAGCGACCGGAAGGGCGGCCACTTCGCCCGGCGCAAGGACGACGGCCAGGATCGTCCTGCGCGAGACCGCCCAGACCCTTCCCGAGGACGCCGACGCCCTCGCCGACCTGGACCGGCACCGGTTCGCCTCGACCAACAACCTCTGGATGGACCTGCGGGCGGTGAAGGCCGAGCTGGAGGCGCGCGACGGGATCCTCGGGCTGTCGATGATCCGCAACGTCAAGACCGTCGACCCGGCGGACCCGTCCAGCCCCGAGGTGATCCAGATCGAGACCGCCATGGGAGCGGCGATCGAGGTGTTCGAGGGCGCCCGGACGATCGAGGTCGGCCGGGACCGGTTCGTCCCGGTGAAGACGACCAACGACCTGCTGGTGCTGCGCAGCGACTGCTACGAGCTCGACGAGGACGCCCTGCTCCACCAGGTGCCGCCGTCGGTGCCGTTCGTCGACCTCGACAAGCCCTACAAGCTGGTCCGCGGGTTCGAGGAGCGGTTCCCCGGCGGCGCGCCGAGCCTCAAGGACGCCACCTCCTTCGTCGTCCACGGCGACTGGACCTTCGGCTCGGGGGTCACCGTGGTCGGCGAGGTCGAGGTCGGGGAGGAGGGCTCGTCCGGCGAGGTGCCCGAGGGCACGAGGCTGGGCTGAGCCCGCGGCGCTAGGGTCTGGGGGTGTCCTTCACCCCCGTCTCGAACGAGCCGTCGGTCCCCGTCGAGAGCCACCTGCAACGAGTCCTGTCGTCGGTCGAGCCGCTGCCGCCGTACGACCAGCCGCTGCTGGAGGCGCTCGGTCTCCCGGTCTGCGAGCGGGTCGTCTCGCCGATGGACCTGCCGGCCTTCGACAACTCCGGGATGGACGGCTACGCGGTCGTCCTCGACGACGTGGCGGCGGCGAGCGACGACGACCCGGTGACCCTGCCCGTGGTCGGCGAGTCGGCCGCCGGGCAGGCGAAGCTCTACGCGATGTCGCCGGGGACCGCGGTGAAGATCATGACCGGGGCCCCGGTGCCGCACGGCGCGGACGCCGTGGTGCCGGTGGAGTGGACCGACGGCGGCGCGGCCGCGGTCCGGGTCTTCCGGGCTCCTGCGCCCGGGCAGCACGTGCGGCGCCAGGGCGAGGACGTCCGGGCCGGGGACGTGGTGCTGCAGGACGGCGCGCTCCTCGGGCCTCGTCAGCTGGGGCTGCTGGCCAGCCTCGGCCGGGCCCAGGTCCGCTCGCGGCCGCGGCCCCGGGTGGTGATCCTCTCGACCGGCTCGGAGCTGCGGGAGCCCGGCACCAAGCTGGCGCCCGACGCGATCTACGACGCCAACTCGTTCATGCTGGCCGGCGCGGTCCGGTCCACCGGTGCCATCGCCTACCGGGTCGGGGTGGTCCCCGACGACCCGACGCAGCTCTCCGACGCGCTCTCCGACCAGCTGGTGCGCGCCGACATGGTGGTCACCAGCGGTGGTGTCAGCAAGGGGGAGTACGACGTCGTCAAGGAGGTGCTGTCCCAGCTCGGGACCGTCTGGTTCGGCGAGGTGAGGATGCAGCCGGGCAAGCCGCAGGGGTTCGGGCACATCGGCGAGGACCGGATCCCGATCTTCGCGCTGCCCGGCAACCCCGTGTCGTCGTACGTCTCGTTCGAGCTGTTCGTGCTGCCCGCCCTGCGGAAGATGATGGGGCGGACGCCGGTCACCCGGCCGACGCTCCCGGCCCGGCTGACCGAGTCGTTCCGCTCCGCGCACGGCAAGACCCAGCTGGTGAGGGCGCGCTACGGCACCGACGTGCGCGGCCTCCACGTCGCGCCGGTCGGGGGCCACGGCTCGCACCTGCTCGGCGACCTCTCCGATGCCAACGCGCTCATCGTCGTGCCCCCGGAGACCGACCTCGCCCGCGTCGACAGCATGGTGGAGATCCTCACCCTGGACCGGGAGTTCTGATGGGGGAGCGGCTCACCCACGTCGACGAGTCCGGCGCCGCCCGGATGGTCGACGTCTCGGCCAAGGAGGCGACCCGGCGGGAGGCGGTCGCCACCGGCCGGGTCCTGGTAGCCCCTGCGGTCGTCGCGTTGCTGCGGGGCGACGGGATGCCCAAGGGCGATGCGCTCGGCGTGGCCCGGGTGGCCGGGATCATGGCCGCCAAGCGGACGCCCGAGCTGGTGCCGCTGTGCCATCCGCTGGCGATCAGCGGTGTCACCGTCGACCTGGTGGTCGCCGACGACGCCGTCGAGATCCGTGCCGCGGTGCGCACCACGGACCGCACCGGCGTCGAGATGGAGGCGCTCACCGCGGTCTCGGTCGCCGCGCTCACCGTCGTCGACATGGTCAAGGCGGTCGACAAGGCGGCGACGATCACCGACGTCCGGGTGGAGACGAAGACCGGCGGCAAGAGCGGCGACTGGTCGAGGACCACCCCGTGATGAGGGCCGCCGTCGTCGTCGCGTCCAACCGGGCCGCGGCCGGCGTCTATGAGGACACGACCGGCCCGCTGATCGTCGCGGCGCTGGTCGACGCGGGGTTCTCCGTGGAGCCGCCCGTCGTGGTGCCGGACGGCGAGCCGGTGGGTGAGGCGATCCGGGCCGCGGTCGCGGCCGGTGCCCGCGCGGTCCTCACCACCGGCGGGACCGGGCTCACCCCGACCGACCGCACGCCGGAGGTCACCCGTCCGCTGCTGGACCGGGAGGTCCCGGGGATCGCCGAGGCGATCCGGGCCCACGGCCTGGCCAAGGGGGTCCCCACCGCCGTGCTCTCCCGAGGGGTGGCCGGGGTCAGCGGGGCGGCGCTGGTGGTCAACCTCCCGGGGTCCCGCGGCGGGGTGAAGGACGGGCTCGAGGTCGTCGTACCCCTGCTGCAGCACGCGGTCGAGCAGATCGTCGGGAGCGACCATTGACCGGATGGCTGTCGGACGGCCGGGTGCCGTGGCAGCGGATCCGCCTCCAGCAGGGGCCGGTGACCCTGCGGCCCATCGAGCGCCGCGACCACGCCGCCTGGAAGGAGGTGCGGAGCCGCAACGGCACGTGGCTGCGCCAGTGGGAGGCGACCCGGCCGCCCGGTGACCACGCCGCACTGGTGACCTTCCGGGCGATGGTCCGCGACCTTCGTCGGCAGGCCCGCGAGGGCCGCTGCCTGCCGCTGGCGCTCCTCGTCGACGGCGACTTCGCCGGGCAGGTGACGGTGAGCAACATCGTCGGCGGCTCCGCGCGGTTCGCCAGCATCGGCTACTGGATCGACCGGCGGCACGCCGGCCGGGGGCACGTGCCGGTCGCGGTCGCGCTGGCGATCGACCACTGCTTCGCGATGGGGCTGCATCGGATCGAGATCGCGATCCGGCCGGAGAACACGGCCTCGTTGCGGGTGGTGGAGAAGCTCGGCCTCGCCGAGATCGGCTACGCGCCCCGGTTCCTGCACATCGACGGGGAATGGCGCGACCACCGGATCTTCGCGGTCACCGTCGAGGAGGTGCCGCACGGCATGCTGCGGCGGTTGCTGGGCTCTTGAGCCGCCCTGCCCGTCGACCCGCTGCCCGCTTGCCCGCCTGCACGCCTGAGCGCCTGAGCGGCCTGAGTGCCTGGGCGGCCGGGTCGCCGAAATTCGTCCATACGGACAAGAATCGCGGTGAGGACGGCCCTGACGGCCGCAAAGCCGTCCGGGTGGACGGAATTCGACGCGGGGCCGCGCGAATCACATCAGTCACAGGAGTTGTACGGCGACACACCGGACATCCTGCGCACCGTGAACACCACAGCCTCCTAACGTTTGCTCCGTGGAACTGTCAGGCCTGATCTTCGTCGCCCTGGCCCTGGTCTGGGCCGTTGTCCTCATCCCTAAGGCGCTCAAGCACCACGACGAGGTGGCGAAGACCCGGTCCGTGGACGAGGTCTCCGACTCCGGTCGTGTGCTCGCCCGCCGTGAGGCGGTCAACGAGCGCGAGTCGCGGCTCGTCGTACCCGCCCGCACCCCGATCGCCAAGCCGACGGCCGCACCCGCCGAGGCGCGCACCGAGGCGCGCACCGAGCCGAAGCCGGCGCCGTCGGTCCCCGCGCCGCGCACCCCGGTCGAGGCCGCCGGACTCGTCGTCCACCGCGTCGCTGCCAAGGCCGCGGCGAAGCGCCGGCGCCGGGTCGTCGCCGCGCTGCTCGTCGCGACCGCCGCTGTCGGTGGTCTCTCCGCCTTCGGCGTCCTGCTGCCTTGGGCGCCGGCGGTGCCGGCCGCGGCGACGCTCGGTTTCCTCGTGCTCGCGCGGGTGCTGGTCCGTCGCGAGCACGCCCGCTGGGACGCTGCCGTCGCCGAGGTACGACGCCCCGTGGACCCGTCGGCGAAGACGGTCCCGTCCACGGACTGCAGCTGGCGGGTCGTCCGACGCCCCGGCCGAGCCGACCGCCGAGAAGGTCGTCGTCGGGCCGGTCGTGGAGACGAGCGTCGTCCCTCCCACGATCGTCACCGGGCTCGACGAGACCTCGTCGCACCCCGTCGCCCTGCTCCGCGATTGCGAGCCCACCACCGACGGCGGCACGCTCTGGGACCCGCTCCCGGTGACCCTGCCGACCTACGTCAGCAAGCCTCGCGCCACCCGCTCGGTCCGCACGATCGACCTGGCCGACCCGCGGGTGTCGAGCTCGGGCCGCGACGCGGCGGACAGCGCTCTGGTCGCGGAGGCCGCCACCGCGACCCCGCCGGCGGACGGCTCCTCGCAACGCGCAGTCGGGAGCTGACGCCCGGTTCGAGTGGGCGCCGGACGGGTGGTATCTTCTGATCCGCGCCGGTTCGCCCGGTGCACTGGGGCTGTGGCGCAGTTGGTAGCGCGTCTCGTTCGCAATGAGAAGGTCAGGGGTTCGAATCCCCTCAGCTCCACCGCAATCGAAACCCCCGCGTCACCTGCGGCTTCGGTGGCCCAGCCGGCGCCGAGGTCCTTCCAGGAGCCGATGGCGAGGGTGGTTTCGTCGGCGAGGAGGGCGGCCTCGAGCGCGGCGAGGTCGAGGGGTCGGCCGGCGGACCGGGCTTCGGCGATGAGGGCCTGGCTGCGGCGGCGGGCCCGACGCAGCGCGCGGAGGGTGACCGAGTAGCGCCGCGACTGGGACGCGAACTGGCCGCGGAACCCGAGCATGTGTGCCCACTTGCCGAGCAGCTCGTACGGCGACTCCTGCCCGACCTTCTCGACGTGGTGCTCGGCCTCCTTGGCGTACTGAATCGTGGCGACCTCGCACCCAGTCAGGGAGGTCCTTGAACAACTGGTGAAGCAGACGTCTCGACCCCGGACCGCAGCATCGAGACAGCAGACAACGTCTGCAGCGGACTCAATATCTGTGTCAGGTCTCGGTCTTGTCCGGCGTCTCTGTGTGCGGCCTCTCGCGGCCAGGTGGGGAGCCGACCCCCGGGGGAAATCGCCCCGTCAGTTCAGTTCCCGTCTTCGGTTTGGAGTTGTCCGCTCACCATTCACGTTGACAGACGCCACCGACATTCCGGGTACGGCGTACTGGCTCGGGGGCGACGGAGGGCCGGACAACCCCACTGCGGCGCTGGCAACAGCCTGGTTGTGACTAACCGCTGTGTGAGTCGTGGACCTCGTTGTAGTAGGCGAGGGTTGCCCTGGCCCTGGCGTGGTCGGCAGTCAGGAGCGCGTCGGCTCGCGGTCCGTTGCCCGGCCACATGTCGACAACGAGACCGAGGATCGCCGGGAGGACGAGGAGCAGCAGCACGAGCGCCGCCGTGACGAACAGTCCGTCGCTCATGTGGCACTCCCCTCTGGCCAAGGGTGTATTGCACCGATGCGCTACGTCAATAGTGGTCTACATCGCTGTCGGGACGGATGTGCCCGACCAGGCAGCTGTCGGGACGGAAGCGTCTCAGCATGGGGCCGACGAAGCCGAGAAGGGGTACGACGTCGAGGAGTTGAAGCGTCGAGGCCGTGGACGCCCTGGCCGCGGGGCTGAGCCGATGCAGGTCGTGGCGGTCCGCCTGATCGTCGAGGAGTTCGAGGCGACTGCTTGTCGTCCAGATGGTCGGAGAGATCAGGCGAGGTCGTGTGCGTAGGCGAATGCGGCCGCCTTGGTGCGTGAACCCACGTCCAACTTCGCGAAGATGTTGGACAGGTGACGCGCCACCGTCTTCTCCGAGAGCACCAGCTCGGCGGCGATCTCCGGATTGCTCCTCCCCGCGGCAACCAGCCTCAGGACCTCCAGTTCACGGGGGCTGAGCCCCGCCGGCCCCGAGGTATCGCCCAGCAGTCCTGCGACCTCACGCTCCGCCGGCCCTGCCCGGAGCTCAGCGAACGCGCGGCGGGCCAGGGTCAGCTCGTCGACAGCCGACTCCTCATCGCCGAGCGATCTCAGCGTCCTGCCCGCCAGTACGCGGCATCGCGCGACCTCGTACGGCGCCTCGAGGGCAGCCCATTCCTCCACTCCCCGGCGTGCAGCCGCCAGGGCGGTCTCAAGCTCGCCACGCGCGAGCGCGACCAGCGCGGTTGCATGGTCCGCGGTTGCCCTGAGCGCACTGCAGTCGAACGCTGTACCGAACTCGCGGAGCTGCTCAGCCTGCGCCGCGGCGTCGTCCAGCTCGCCCGAGGCGACCAGCACTTCAACCGCCGCAGGAAGCACTTGTGAGCGATGAACCGGGTCCTGCCGCTCGGCCAGCAACCGCCGGATGACGGGCACCGCTGTGTCGACGCGTTGTCGGCCGAGCCACAGCAGCGCTCGGCCGGGCTGTCCGGGGTGACCGGACTCTTCGGCGCGTTTGTAGGCAGCCTGCGCGGCGCCATAGTCGCCTAGCAGTCGCAGGACCTCGGCTCGCTCGTAGTGTGCCTGACCCACAGCCGGGCTCCCACCGGCTGCGGCATACCGCTGCGCAGCACGTTCCAGCTCGGCCAGGGCATCTTGGTATGCGCCGTGGAACCTCATGAGCTGGCCCCGGTGCACGGCGCACTGCCCGGTGAAGGCGACGAGCCCGGGCTGGGTGTCGCACCATGTGGTCAACGCGTGCGTCCACTCGGCTGCCCGCCCCAGGTCGGAGATCTCCTGGCACGCCTCGATCGACGAGCAATAGATCGCGCCCGAGAAGATCGCCGAGACCTCACCGGCCAGGACTGCGACCATCGCTTCGTCAAGCAAGCGCAACCCATCAGCGACCCGGCCCGAGAAGATCAGCAGTCGCCCCTCCATGTGTAGTCCCATGGCTGCCAACTCTGCGTCTGCGAACCGCCGGCCGTACTCGGTCACCTTCGGCGCGGTGGCGACCGCCTCGCCGAACTCGCCCCGCATGACGTGCTGCATGGTTGCCCGCTCGAGGAGATATCCGCGCTCCACCACGTCGTCGCCGTGCTCGTCGAGCAACCGCCCGGCTCGGGCCAGCCAGCCGCTGCCGATGGCAACCTCGCCGCCCTCCCACAGCGCGACGACCAGTCGGTAGGCCGCGCGGGCGGCGCCGGGAACATCCCCCTGTTCGAGATAGTCGCGGTAGGCCCGCTGCAACGCCTGAACGGCGTCATTGCGACGACCGAGCAGGAACGCGGTCGTGGCGAGTGCGGTGAAGTCGTCCCCGGAAAGGTCGGACTCGTCCTGGTCCGACAGCACCCGGTAGGCCCGCACCCAGTCGCGGCGCTCGTAGGCCTCGCGGGCCCGATGCAGGTCGTCCAGGACGCTCATGACGCATCATCCCCTCACGCCATCGAGCGTAGTCGCTTCAGCAGGCCGGACAGCTGCCCCTCGACGCCGCGTCAGGCCGCGCCGGCGCGCGCTGGCCCGGCCGCGCGGGCAGCGATCTCGGCGGCGATCGGGAGCAACGCAAGCAGCGCCGCGGCCGGCTGCACATAGAACTGCGCCACGCCGACCGGCACCAGCCGCGAGAGCCCGAAGCAGACCAGGGCGCCGGCGATCACCAGCGCTTCGGTCCGGCCGAGTGCGGCCGAGCGCACCACCGCGGCGGCGAACAGCGTCGTACCGATCGCGAACAGCAGCGAGCTGCCGATGAGGACCGGCACGAACCACGACTCGAGCGCGTCCTGGGTGGCCGCGAGGTCAGCGCCGGTCTTGTCGGCGGCCAGGGCCGAGAACTCCATTCCGGGCAGTACGGCGTAGAGCGTGCTGCCCATGACCACGAACCCGAGGCCGACCGCACTCAGCGAGCGGTCGCCGCGGTCACGTAGGTGGCCGCGGACCGCGGTGAAGGCGAGCACGATCATCGCCGACGCGATCGCCAGCGCGAGATGGGACAGTCCCCACTGCGTGGTGTCTGCGGCCGCGGCGGCGGCGACCGCGTCGCTGTCCGGCAGCCGCCCGGGTAGCGGCGGGTGCCACAGCAGGGCGCCCAGGAGCAGAAGCGGACCGATCGCGACGATCGCAGCGCTGCCCCGCGCCGAGGCCTCGTGTGTGGTCGTGGCGGTGGCGGTGTCGGTGTCCATGGCTCTCTCCCCTTCGTCCGTCGATCTCATGCCGCAGCGGGTGCCGGGGCCGGAGTGCGGGCGGCGATGCGGCGCGCGAGGTACTCCGCGTCGCGGCTGACCCCGTTGACCTCCCCCGAGGCGAAGCAGTACTGGAACGCCAGTCCGCAGAAGTAGAGACCCGGTATCGCGTCGACGACGCCGCGGTACTCAACCGGCCAGCCATCCTCGACAGGAAGCGGCATCTCGACCCAGTCGTAGCGCTGCTGGAAGCCGGTCGCCCAGACGATGCTCGCCACGTCGAAGCTCCGTCCGTCCGGGAGGCATGGCCGACCGTCGATGACATCGGTGATGTGCTCGGTGATCCACTCCACGTCACGGTCGGCGAGATGGTGGCGCTTGACCCGCAGCTGGGGGGCTCCGTGATGCCGCATCTTCGCCATGACCTTGCGCCCCATCGCGGTGCGTCGCGTCAGCACGTGGTTGAAGACGAACTCGATGACCGGGAAAGCCCTCTCCAAGCGGCGGGTTCCCCACTCGAGCGGGACGTTGCCACGTTCCGGTCCGACCAGCGTGGTGGGGCGGGTCGCGGCGATCTCGTAAGCGATGTCCAGACCGCTGTGCGACGCACCAACGACCAGCACGGGCCCGTCGGGAAGCTCGTCGGCGCGCTTGTACTCGCTGGAATGCAGCTGCCGGATTCCTGGGTCGACCTCGCCGGCAAGCGCCGGGACCTGGGCCGAACGACCGAACGTGCCGGTCGCCAGGACGACGCAGTCGCAGGTGACCTCGTCATCCCCGAGCGTCGCGGTGAAACCGCCGTCCTCGCGACTTGTGAGTCGTTCGACGCGGGTCTGCATCCGGACGGGGAGGTCGTTCGCGATGGCGTACAGCTCGAGGTAGTCCGCGAACTCGTCCTTGGTCGGGAAGTGCCACTGGTCGCCTGGGAACGGTACGCCGTCCAGGCTGCTCGCCCGCGCTGGCGTGAAGAGCGTCAGGCTGTCGTAGTGGCAGCGCCAGTTGTCGCCGATGCGAGCCATGCCGTCGACGATCAGGAACTCGCGGCCGAGCCGCTTGAGCTGGTAGCCGGTCGCCAGACCGGCCTGTCCGGCACCGATGATCAGGGTCTCGATGTGCTGTGTGTTCATGCCGTCCACGCTAGGGACGGCGTACCGCACCCCACATCGGCCAGCACACCCAACTGTCCACCGCCGGCGATGGGTGTACCCACCCATCGGCCCGCAGGCCGCTGGGCACCGTCCAGCGGCGGACGCGGATCCGGTCGGTAGGTTCACCCCATGGACTTGCCGCCGGTCAACCACATCGCAGTGCCCGACGGGTATCTCGCATGGCAGCTGTGGCCCTCGGGCGGTGCTGACTCCGACCTGACGATCCTCAACCTCGGTCAGGGGTTCATGGACTCCATGGAGGATGCGGCCGACGAGCTTCGTCTGCTGCGTTGGCTGCATGGCTTGGCCGGGATCGGCCGCATGCTGCGGTTGGACCTGCCCGGGGTCGGCGCCAGTGACATCGGGGCGACACCGCCGACCCTGGCGGACTGGGCGGACGCCGCAGCAGCGGTCCTGGACGCCGCGCAGGTCGAGCGGGTGGCGGTCACGGCTGCGGGACCCAGCACGCTGGTGGCCCTGGCCTTCGTCGAGCGGCATCCCCAGCGGGTCTCTTCGCTCGTCATGGTCAACGGCGCAGCCAAGATCACCTGGGCCGAGGACTACACCATCGGTGTCGACCTTCAGACCGTGTCGAGCTTGATCGAGACGGCCGGCGACCCCACCACCGCCACCGAGGCCGACCACGATCTGGCCATCCAGGGTCCGAGCGCCATGAGCGACCCGCAGTTCCGGTCGTGGTGGCGACGGGTCGCGCGGCGCAACCTCAAGCCACGGATCGCCGGTGCCGTCAACGCCGCCTTCTTCGGCGCCGACTTCCGTGCCCTGCTGCCGACGATCGGGGTGCCCACCCTCGTGCTGGTGCGCGCCGACACGCTCTATGGCACCGCGATGGCGCGGTACGTCGCCGACGCGATCCCTGGATCGACGTACGTCGAGCTGCCCGGCCCCGACATGTTGCCCTTCCTCGGCGACACCACGGCGATCCTCGACGAGATACGCGAGCACCTCACTGGCCAGCGCTACGCCCTGACGGCCGAACGCGTCTTCGCCGCCGTCCTCTTCACCGACCTCGTCGGCTCCACCACGGAGGTCGTCCGGATGGGCGACGAACGCTGGCGCGCACTCCTCCTCGACCACGTCGCCATGGTGCGGGCCGAGGTCTCTCGCCACGGCGGGCGCATGGTCCAGGACCTCGGCGACGGCACGCTGTGCGCGTTCCCGCTCCCCAGCTCGGCCATCCGCTGCGCCCTGGCCGTGGTCTCCCGCGCTCGGTCACACCTCGGAATGGAGATGCGGGCCGGCATCCACGCGGGAGAGGTGGAGGTGCGCGGTGAGGACCTGGCCGGCATCAACGTGCACACCGCGGCCCGGGTCTCCGGGATGGCGGGTGGCGGCGACGTGCTCGTCTCCTCGACCGTGGTCGACCTGGTGGCGGGGTCCTCCTTCGGTTTCGAGGACCGCGGCGCACACGAGCTCAAGGGGGTCCCCCGACCACACCACCTCTGGCGGGTCAGCCCTCAGATGTAGTGAGCGTCTGCGTGGCCGTCGGCCACGGCGCGTGCATGGGCGCTGAGACCGACCGAGGCCAGGAACGAGTCCCGGTCGACGGCCAGCAGCTCCACGTCGGTGGCCGCGGTCACGGTCGCGGTGCGGGGGGAGTCGCGGAGCAGGGCGAGCTCGCCGAACCACCCACCCTCGCTCAGGTCGCGGAGGTGCGCCCCGGACTGCGTGACCGCAGCCCGGCCGGCGGCAACGACGTAGAAGCGGTCGCCCGGATCCCCTTCGGCGATGATCACCTCTCCCGCCCCGAGGTGCAACGACGTCGCCTCCAGGGCCATCCGCTCGACCACCCGGGGTGTGAGAACGGCCAGCAGCGGGACCCCACGGAGCAGCGCCAGCACGTCCTGGGGAACGACCATGGACCGGTCGAGGCGCCGCAGCGGACGAGCGGCGACCAGGGCCACCAGTGGCAGCAGCAGCCCGGCGGCGGCGAACGCCCAGCCGCCGCCGAGCAGCCCCACGAGGGCGGGAGCGAGCACGGTGCCGGCGGCCATGCCGGCCATCATCAGCGACTCCTGCAGCCCGAACATCGCGGTGAGCAACCGGTCGGGCAGCAGCCGTTGCACGAAGGTCCGGTTGGACACGTCGAAGACCAGCTTCCCGGCGCCGCTCACCGCGATCAGCACCAGCGCGCCCAGCGGCGAGCCCACGACACCGGCGAGCATCAGCGGTACGCCGGCGCAGACCGCACCCAGCACGACGAACGGAGCCAGTCGTGTGCGACCGATGAGGACGACGGTGAACGCCACGCCGAGGACGCCGCCGACGCCCAGGGCCGAGTTCAGGAGACCCGGCCCCGCCTGCGACATCGACAGGATGTCCAGCGCGAGGACCACCAGCAGGATGTCCATCATCCCGACCAGGACGTACTCGGCCGCCACCAGCCCGCACAGCAGCCGGGCCACCGGGTCCTTCGCCAGCGTCCGGGCCGACGACGACCCTCGGGTAGGAGCGGGAGGCCGGGCAGCCGAGCCGCGGACGCGCGCCACGACGACGACCGACGACGCGCTGGCAAGACCCATCACCAGCGCCACGCCGCCCGGCGACCACGCGGCCAGGAGGAGCGCGCTCAGCAGGGGCCCCACGAAGGTGGCCGTGGCCTCGACCGCTCCGGACGCAGCGTTGCCTGCCGTGAGCTCCGTGGTCGTCTCGGAGATGTCCGGCACCAGCGCATGATGCGCAGGGCGGGTCAGGGTGACGGTGACGGCCACGACGACAGCGACCGGAGCGACCGCGGCGAACGGCAGCTCCAGGAACAGCACCGCCGCGAGGCTCAGCAGGGAGACCGACTGGAGTGCATAGGCCACCACCAGTGACCGACCGCGGGCGAACCGGAACAGCAGCGTCGACAGCGGCGTGGCGAGCAGTGCCGCAGGCGCGAGCTGGAGCACGCCGATCAGGCTCGCCCCTCGGACCCCGTGCTCGCCGTACGCCCACACCAGCAGGGCCAGGTAGACGGCCCACTCGCTGATGTTGAAGACGAGGTAGCCGAACAGCAGCCGACGCAGGCGGCTGTTCGACACAGCACCGCGGATCACCGCCCCGCGACCAGCGGGCGTGACGCCGCCCGGGTTCGGAGCTGGAGACTCTCCCTTCTCGCTGCTCACCCTCGGTCGGCCCGGCCGGCTGCCGGGTCCGTGTCTCCCAGCTGCCTGGCCAGGACCTCGAGGTTGTGCTGCATGTGGGGGCGCATGTCGCGGTGGTGGGGCAGCAGGGCGCCGAACAGCAGACGGAAGGGCCGTAGTGGCGGGACGGTGATCTCGTAGTGGTGGGTGACCCGGCTGCCTTCGTCCGCGGGCGCGATGTCGTAGCTCCACGTCGTGGAGTCGCGGCGGCTCAGGTCCCACGGCTCGGGGATCGTGCGGAAGGTGAACCGGCGACCGGGCTCGGCCTCGGTCACCACGCATCGCCGGGACCAACGCGCGCTCACACCCCACCGGTTGCGGCCGCGGAACACCGCACCGACCACGCCGGGTTCGCCCGACTCCCAGGCTGCGGCGTGGCACTCGGGGCTGCGCTCGCCGATGCGCGTCACGTCACTGACCAGGTCGTACACCCGTTGCGGATCGGCCTCGACGACCGCCTCCACAGTTCCGGACGATCGCCACGGTCGCCGGCCCGCGCCCAGATGCTCCGATGTCACGGAGTCCGTCGTCACCGCTTCCTCGACATGGATGAGCAAGGGGTCGCTGCCTGCGACTCGGGCTGGGATGTGATCACAGCCGAACTGTGAAGACCACGTGCTGCGCGTGTCAAGGGACCCGTCCACGGAGCGGCCCGCCTCCGGTCCGTCGGGCGCGTGCCTGCTGACCCCCGCCGCTCACCCAGCTGAGGGCCGGGTAGAGGACGGACGGAACGGCTTGGGGTACGAGCTGTGATGCCGGCCTGGCACTGGCTCAGGGACGAGCGCGCGGGGTCAGCGCCGACAGCGTCTCGTAGATGACGTGCGCTGCGGCGACGCCGGTGATCTCGGCATGGTCGTAGGCCGGGGCTACCTCCACGACGTCGGCCCCGACCAGGTCGAGGCTCGAGAAGGAGCGCAGGACGGCGAGGAGCTCCCGGCTGGTGAAGCCGCCGGCCTCGGGGGTCCCGGTGCCCGGCGCGAAGGCGGGGTCCAGGACGTCGATGTCCACCGACACGTAGACGGGGCGCTCCTGGACGCGCTCGCGGATGCGTTCCACGACGCCCCGCGCCCCGATGTCGTCCATCTCGACGCTGGGGACGAGCTGGAAGCCGAGCTCCGCGTCGTCGCTCAGGTCCTGGGTCGAGTACAGAGGACCCCTGGTCCCGACGTGCATCGATCCCGTGCGGTCGATCAGCCCCTCCTCGGACGCCCGGCGGAACGGGGTGCCATGGGTGTACTCCGCACCGAAGTAGGTGTCCCAGGTGTCGAGGTGGGCGTCGAAGTGCACGACCGCCACCGGCCCGTGCTTGGCGGCGACGGCGCGGAGCAGCGGGAGCGCGATGGTGTGGTCCCCACCGATGCTGACGATCCGGTCGGCGCGTTCGAGCAGCACCCGCGCCGAGCTCTCGATCTGCAGGATGGCGGCGTCGATGTCGAAGGGGTTCGCAGCGATGTCTCCCGCATCCACCACCTGCTGCCCGGCGAACGGCTCGATGTCGAGGGCCGGGTTGTACGGCCGGAGCAGCCGGGACGACTCGCGGACGTGGGCCGGCCCGAACCTGGCGCCGGGACGGTAGGACACCCCCGCGTCGAACGGAACCCCGACGATCGCGACGTCGACGTCCGACACCTCGTCGATGCGGGGCAGCCGCGCGAACGTCGCGGGCCCTGCGAAGCGAGGGACCTGGGTCGCGTCGACCTGGCCCACGCGCCCGTCGCGCACGATCCGGGGAGGTGTCTCTGGTGACAACGGAGGGCCTTTCGTCGACTGCGTGCCGGGAGCTCACGTCCAGTGTGGCGACCTGTCTCGCAAGCACCAGCACTGGGAACCCGCGGGTTGCGCGAGGAGTCTGGCGGGAATGCAGTGTCACCACCGGCCTCGATGGCTTCTAGGCTCACGGCAGCAACCGGGCGCGACGGCGTCCGACCCGATCTGACGATGGAGGGGACATGGATGCCACCGACCGCGCGGTTCGCCAGGAACTGGAGCGTCGCCTCGCGATCCTCGAACAGGAACGCGGCGCCGTGCACTCGATGCCACTGCCCCGCGCTGACCTGGTCGTCTTCGTGCTGATCGTGGTGGTGGCGGCGCTGGCCGGGATGATCGCAGGAGCCCTCTGATGGCCGCGCACGAGGACGTCACGAGAGAGGCGACGTTCGGGTCGCTCCCGGTGACGCGCGAAGAGCGGGTGTGGGGCTTCGCGGACTTCACCTGGGTCAACATCGGCCTCGCCATCGCGACCTGGGCGTTCCTGGTGGGTGGCGCGACCGCGCTTCTGGTCGGCTTCGCCGACGGTCTGCTCGCGATGCTGATCGGGAACGCGATCGGCGTGGCGATCATGCTCCTCGCCAGCGTGGTGTCGAGCCAGCGCTACGGCGTCGAGCAGTACACGATGCTGCGGAGCGCCTTCGGCTTCGGTGGCGTGGCCGTCATGGTCTTCACCGTCATCCTCTTCACCGAGATCGGGTGGTCCTCGCTGCTGGGCGTCATGTTCGGGCGCGCTGCCACGCAGGTCTCGAACCAGTCGTTCGGCACGGACATCGGCCCGAACGACCTCCCGGTCACCCTCTTCGCGCTGGTCGCCATCGCCGTCGCCTGGGCGATCCTCGCCAAGGGGCCGCTCACGATCCGGTTCCTCAACCGGATCGTCGCACCGGGCCTCGCGATCCTCACCCTCGCCATGATCGCCGTCCTCTTCACCGAGACCAGCTGGTCGGAGCTGCTGAGCGCGGCACCCCTCGACCCGTTCGAGGACGACCGGCTCAACTTCGCGCTGGCCGTCGAGTTCAACCTCGGGGTCGGCTTCTCGTGGTGGCCGGTCATGGGCAGCCTCGCGCGGCTGACGACGAGCCCCCGAGCAGCGCTCTGGCCGGCCTTCATCGGGCTCTTCGGCGCCACGATCGTCGCGCAGGTCGTCGGCATGGCGGCCGCGCTGACCCTGGGCGACTCGGACCCCACCGTGTGGATGGTGCCCCTGGGTGGAGCCTGGCTGGGCGTCGCCGCCCTGGTCTTCATCGCCTTCGCGAACCTGACCAGCCTCGCCTCGATCGTGTACTCCACCTGTCTCGCATTCCGCCAAGCGGGCGGCAACATGCTGAACAACGTCCGGTGGGAGGTCCTCTGCGCAGGCTTCTTCGTGCTGCCGGCGATCCTGGCGTTCTTCCCCGGCCTCCTCTACGACCAGTTCCTGTTGTTCGTGACCTGGACCGGCGCCTTCCTGGCGGCCATCTGCGGCACCGTCTGCGCCGACTACTTCGTGCTGCGGCGCCAGCACGTCGACCTGCCTGGGCTGTACGCACACCGGGGGGAGAGCCCGTACCACTTCACTGGAGGGTTCAACCTGGCCGGCATCGGCTCGACCGCACTGGGTGCCGTCGCCTACGTCCTGCTCTACAACCCGCAGACGCTCGAGACCCAGCCGTTGTTCAACTGGTTGACGGCGTCGGTCCCCGCGGTCGTGGTCGCGGGCGTGACTCACCTGCTCCTCACCGCCGCCATCAACCGGTCGCAGGGGGTCGGCGGCTACGACGCACCGTCGTCACCTGCGGCAGAGGACCGCGAGGGACGTACGACGACCCGAACGGAGATCTGATGCCGCGCACGGCGATGGCCGCTGTCCACCCCGGGGCAGGCGACCGGCTGGAGATCTGGGAGGTCCGGGTCGCCGACCCGGGTCCCGGGGAGGTGCTCGTCAGGATGGGCGCCTCGGGCGTGTGCGGCTCCGACCGGCACGTCCTCGACGGCGAGTGGGAGCTGCCGTCCCCCACGGTGATGGGACACGAGGGCGCCGGAGTGGTGGAGTCCGTCGGTCCGGGCGTTCAGGACGTGACCGTCGGCGACCACGTGGTGCTGTCCTGGTACTACCCGTGCCGGAGGTGCCGGGCCTGCGTCCGGGGCAAGGCGTGGGCGTGCACGGGGACCCGCTCCAACGAGTGCCTGCTGCCGGACGGTACGACGCGGCTGACGACCGGCGACGGGGGGACCGTCTACCCCTACCTCGCGGTCGGGAGCATGGGCGAGTACTCCGTGGTCCCGGAGAGCGCGGCGATCCGCATCCCGAAGGAGGTGCCCTTCGACGTCGCGAGCCTCATCGGCTGCTCGATCACCACGGGAGTGGGCGCCGTCGTCAACAACGCGCAGGTGAGCGCCGGCTCCTCCGCCGTGGTCATCGGCTGCGGCGGCGTCGGCCTGGCGGTCGTCATGGGGCTGACCCTGGCGGGAGCGCACCCGATCGTGGCCGTGGACACCAGCGACGCGAAGCTCGCGGCAGCTCGTTCCTTCGGCGCCACGCACACGGTGCGCGCCGACGGGGACGTGACCGACCGGGTGCACGAGATCACCGACGGCGGTGCGGACTTCGCCTTCGAGGTGATCGGCCGGCCCGAGACGATCGAGCAGCTGCCGGGGCTGCTCACGACCGGTGGCACCGGTGTTCTGGTCGGGCTGCCCGGCGCCGGGGAGAAGGCCGGGATCGACGTCCTCGACCTCGCCGAGAGCGGCAAGACGCTGATCGGGTCCAACTACGGTGGGGCCGTGCCCAGCATCGACTTCCCGAGAGTGGCACAGCTGTACCTGGCCGGCCGTCTCCCGTTGGACACCCTGATCTCCGACCGGATCGCGCTGGGCGAGGTCAACGAGGCCTTCGACGCGATGCGCTCGGGACAGCGGACCAGAAGCGTGATCGTCTTCGACTGACCGGAGAGGAGGGGAGGAGCCGTGACGCGTCAGCCGATCGTCGGCGCCCTGCAGCTCGTCGCCGCCCGGGGTGACAAGGAGGCCAACCTCCAGGCGATCGAGCACCACGGCGCCGCCGCTGCACGTGACGGCGCCGTCGTGATCGTCGCCCCGGAGATGGCCGTGACCGGCTACTGCTGGCCGGACGAGCAGGAGATCAGAGCCCTCGCAGAGCCCCTCGACGGCCCGTCGGTCCAGCGGCTGGCGCGGCTCGCCCGGCTCACGGGGGCGTGGTTCGTCGTCGGCGTTCCCGAAGTCGACTCCGCGCTCGGCACCCTCCACAACAGCTGCGTGCTGGTCGGTCCGGACGGGTGTCGTGGCGCCTACCGCAAGATCCACCCCTTTCTGGCCGACCCGTTCTGGGCGGTCGACGGCCATGCTCTTCCACCGGTCTGGGCGACACCCGCAGGCAGGGTGTCGCCGGCGATCTGCGCCGACCTGGACTACCCGGAGCCGGCACGGTACGCCGCGCTCGCCGGCGCCGACTGGCTCGCCGTGCCCACGGCGTGGGTCGACGAGCCGGCGCCGAGCGCCACCTGGCGGATCCGGGCCTGGGAGAACGCCCTGCCGGTCGTCGCCGCCGACATGGCGGGAGCAGAGCTGGGGGTGCAGTTCAGCGGCGGCACCTGTGTGCTCGACCATCACGGTGCCCCGGCCGCGGCGATGGACGCGGGCCCAGGCTTCGTGACAGCGCGACTGGACCTGGACGGCGGCGCGGCGGCGAGGAGTGCGGTGCTGGCGGGCAGACGTCCCGCTGAGTACCGGCAGCTCGCCGTCAGCAGGCGCTGGCCGCGGCGAGCGGCGGAGAGCCTGTTCGGCACCGCCCCGACGGCCGCGCAGGTCCGGCTGGGCGTGCTGTCGGGCCGGTGTGGTGAGCTCGAGGCTCCCGCCGGCCCGTGCGACCTGGCCGTCCTGCCGGCCTTCCACCTCTGTGGGGGAGCCCCCGAGGACCGAGCCGGCGCCCGCGCGGCATCCCGGCACTGGAAGGCCGCGCTCGAGCTGCTCGCGGCCTTCGCGCGCGCCAACGCCTGCGACGTGGTCACGTCGCTGGTGGAACCGGGTGCGGACGGTGCGCTGCACCACACGGTCGTGGCCGTGGACCCCGCCGGCGGGGTCACCAGGCGCCGGGCCACCCACCTCGGCCGCCACTCCGCGTGGGCCGTCCCTGGAGAAGGCACCGAGCGGCCCCTCACCCGCGCCTGGGGAAGGCTGGGGCTGCTGTCCGGTGAGGAGATCGAGCCCTTCGAGCCGTCCCAGGTCCTGGCGCTCAGCGACACCGACGTGGTGGCGGTGCCTGCCGCTGTCGAGTGGCCGCTCCCGGTCAGCTTCCCAGGAACGAGCGTGCCGCTGTCCCCACCGCTGCAGGACCCGGACCAGCACTTCGCCCATCCGGCGCGGCTGCGCGCCGGCGACGGGCACCTGTGGGTCGCGTTCGCGAACGCACACCCCGGCTCCTCGCGTACGCCCTCGGGCATCTTCAGCCCGGACCACGTGCGTGCTCCACGCGAGGAGAAGGTCACGTCCCGGTCCGGCTGGGTCACGATGACGTGCTCCACGAGGTCGCCCGACCCCCTGGGGGAGCTCTGCGAGTCGAAGCCGCAGCTGGTGCGGCGGCGGCCCGACCTCCTGGCCGCGCCGTTGATCGCCGCCGGCCAGGAGGACCAGGAGGAGCAGCCTCCGTGCCGCTGACGCTCCGGGCGCTGGTCGCCGACCCCGACCTGGGACTGGTCGCCCGTTGCGGAAAGGACGGTCTCGACCAGGAGGTGGCGTGGGTCGCCGTCTCGGAGCTGCCGGATCCCACCCCCTGGCTGGAGGGCACGCAGCTGCTGCTGACCAGCGGCATGTGGCTGACCGAGGCCGACGACCGCGCCGCGACAGCGGACGGCTGGGCGTCGCGGCTGCGCGAGGCCGGCGCCCGTGCGGTCGGGTTCGGCGTCGAGCCCTGGTTCGAGTCGGTTCCCGAGGAGCTGCTCCGGGCAGCGAGACGGCACCGGCTCACGCTGCTGGAGGTCCCCGAGCGCACTCCGTTCGTGGCGGTCGACCGCCGGGTCGCCGACCTCCTTGCCTCCGAGGCGCGCCGGCACCAGTCCGAGATCATCCGCAGCCAGCAGCGTCTGGCACGAGCCGCGACCGGGGGCAGCAGCGCGGTCGTGGCCACCCTGGCCCGCGAGCTGCGCAGCCGGGTCGTGCTGCTGGGCGCCGACCATCGCGTCACCTTGACCGGCGGTGAGCTCCCGGACGTGCCGGAGCACAGCTACACCGAGCTGGCGCGGGAGGCGGAGGTGGCTCGCCGCCGGAGCTTGATGAAGGAGGTGCGAGGGCACCTGGTGTACCTGGTGCCGCTCGGGCCGCACGACAACCGGGTCGGAACCCTCTGCGTAGCCGGTCCGGCGGCCGCGATCGACGCCGCCGGCCTCGCCGGCATGGTCGGCACGGCCGCTGCTCTGCTCACCGTGCTCCTGCCGGCCACCGACATCGCGGCGCGCTCGGTGGTCGTGGAGCTGCTGATGTCCGGTGACCACCACGCCGCCGCGCGCCTCGGTGACGTGGCCGGGATCGCACTCCCCGAGCCGCTGGTCGCCATCGCGTTCACCGGGCCGGCTGCCGCCGAGAAGGCAGGACGGGCGCTATCGCTCGGCGCCTGGCACGTCCCGGCGCCGCGCCGGTCGGTCCACCTCGTCATCGCGGCGCCGGACTTCGCAGCCGCGCGCGTGCCGGGACTGCTCGCCGAGGGCCCGACCCGGGCCGGCATCTCGGCGCCGCACCCCGCGCGGGAGCTGCAGCTCGCCGTCCACGAGGCCGTCGCGGCGGCGGAGCTCACCCGCCGCGACCGACCGCATTTGCGCTTCGAGAACACGGTCTCCTCACGACTCGGAGCTGTCCTCGCCTCCCCGTCGACCCAGCAGCACCTGGCGTCGCTGCTCGCTCCTTTGGAGGGTCACCCGGAGCGAGTCGTCCTCCTCGAGACGGCGGCCCACTGGCTGCGTGCCAACGGAAGGTGGGACCCAGCGGCCGCCGCAGCCGGTGTCCACCGGGAGACGGTCCGTGCCCGGGTCCACCGGCTCGGCGAGCTGCTCGACCTCGACCTGACCGGCTCCGACGACCGGCTGGCGCTGGCGCTCGCGGTCGAGGCGAGGCTACGTGGAGGCCCTTCGGGGACCGCACCCCGATGAGCCTCCACGGCCGTCGTACTCCTGAGCAGAAGACCTGTCAGCCGGCGACGGGGGTGCGCTCCTCGTCGGCACGCGGGATCGCGTCGTCGTAGGGCGCCTCGCTGCGACCGTGGGTCGGGTGCACCGCCATGTAGACGATGCCGAACCCGACGACGACCACCGCAGAGAGCAGGACGATCCAGTTGTCGTACCACGGCAGGTCCGGGGTGCGCGGCCAGGCCATGTTGACCATCGCGATCACGCCGTAGGCAAGCGCCGCGACGTTGACCGGCAGCCCCCAGGCCCCCAGCGAGTACTTGCCTGACGGCACCCATCCGTTGAGCCGAGCGCGGAGCGCGGCGAGCACGACCATCTGGAAGCCGAGGTAGATGCCGAAGGCGGCGAAGCTGATGATCTTCACCAGGGCGTCCTCGCTCACCTTCGAGCCGACGACGATGGCGGCCGGGACCGCCGCTGCGACGAGCAGGGCGTACGGCGGCACGTGGCGGCTGGCCGAGAACTTCTTGAGCAGCGTGCTGCCGACGATCATGTCGTCGCGACCGTAGGAGTAGGCGAGCCGGGAGGCCGCAGCCTGGAGGCTCATCGCGCAGGAGAGGAAGGAGATCAGCACGACCGCGAGGACGACCTTGGAGCCTGCGCTGCCGAACGCCTCGGTGAGCACGGTGCCCACCGGGTCTGCGTTCTCCCCGGAGACCGCGGCGCCCATGTCGGAGATCGACAGGACGAGCCCGAGCGTGACGAACGTGGCAGCGGCACCGCCGATGTAGATGGTGCGGCGCATCGCCTTGGGGATGATGCGACCCGGGTCCTGCACCTCCTCGGCGACGTCACCGCAGGCCTCGAAGCCGTAGTACTGGTAGACGCCCAGGAGCGCCGCGGCCGCGAACGCAGGCAGGTAGCTTCCGTCGCCCCCGGTGCCGAAGGTGTCGAACAGGACTCCGAAGCTCTGCTCGCGGTGCGCGATCAGGAGCCAGGCGCCCACGACGAGGGCGCCGATGAGCTCGGCGGCGAAACCGAAGATGGCCACGGTCGCCAGCACCTTGGTGCCGAGGAAGTTGATGATGGTGGCTGCGGCGAGCAGGACGAGCGCGCAGGCGATCGTCGTGTTGACCGTCGACTCGAACCCGATCATCGCGGCCAGGTAGGGGCCGGCGCCGTAGCTGACCGAGGCGATGGTGGCGAGCAGCGCCACGAAGTAGACCCATCCCGTCATCCAGGCGTACCTGCGGCCCCACAGCCGGCGGGCCCACGGGTACACGCCGCCGGCGACCGGGAACTGGGCGACGACCTCGCTGAAGACGAGTGCGACGAGCAGCTGGCCCACGCCGACGATCAGGAGGCTCCAGATCATCGGCGGACCGCCCGCCATCAGCGAGATCGCGAACAGGCTGTAGATCCCGACGACCGGGGAGAGGTAGGTGAAGCCGAGCGAGAAGTTCGCCCAGGGGCTCATCTCCCGCTTGAACTCGGACTCGTAGCCGAGCGTCGACAGGAGCTGCGCATCCGGGTCGGGGTGGTGCAGGTAGTCGTGCTCGGCCTGCGTCGTGGGCGGTTCACTCATGGTCGCTCCGTTGGGGCATGGTGGCCGCGCACAGTCACGCCGGCCACAGGGAATGGTGGTGCGCCGGAAACCTATAACGCTAGGGTTTTTCTGCGCAAGAGGCTTACGGCAAGGTGTTCATGCGTGCCGTCGGCAGGCCGGCCGGCGCGTGACCCGAGGAGGAGGAGGTGGGGAGTGAGCATCGAGAAGTCGCTGATCGCGCCCCTGCAGTCCGCGGGTCGGGCCGAGGAGGTGGTCAGCAGGCTGAGCGAGGCGATCACGCTCGGGCTCCTCGCCGACGGCGAGCACCTGCCCCCCGAGTCCGAGTTCGCCCAGCAGCTCGGAGTCTCACCGATGACGCTGCGCGACGCGATCGCGACACTTCGCGACCGCGGTTACGTGGAGACCCGGCGGGGTCGCAACGGCGGCACCTTCGTCCGGCGGTCGCTCGAGCCGCCGCAGGAGCCGGACCGGCGCCGCCTGCTGTCGACCAGTGTGTCGACCCTGCGTGACGCCGCCGACGAGCAGGCCGCGGTGAGCGGTGCGGCCGCCCGGCTCGCGGCGGAGCGTGCGACGGGGGCGAACGTCCGCAAGCTGCTCGGTCTCGTCGACCAGATGGCGGCAGCGTCGTCTCGCGGTGCGAGGCTGAAGGCTGACAGCCGGTTCCACGTGGAGGTCGCGATCGCCAGTCAGTCCACCCGCCTCACCCGTCTCGAGGTCAAGCTCCAGGGCGAGACGGCCGGCCTGCTCTGGCTGGACGAGCTGGCGTCGGGGGAGGTGGCCGCGATGGCGGCCGAGCACCACGAGATCGCGACCGCGATCGCGGAGGAGGACGCGGACCGCGCCAGGATGGTGACCGAACGTCACGTCCGCCGCAACCTGCGGCGGATCATCACCACGCACCTGGCGCTCCACGACAACACGGGCTCGAGGACAGATGCCGCGGAACAAGGCGCAAGGGAGGAAGCGCGTGGCTGAGCTGACACATCGAGAGCTGTCCGGTCGCTTCGACGAGGCGGCGGTCGAGGTCGCGCGCGTCTTCGGCAGGTTCCTCGAGCGCCTGGAGGCGGTGGCCGCGGAGGTGCGCACGGCGTACGCGCGCTCGGCCTCGGACGTCGGAGCGCTCGCGGAGCCGGAGCTCGGTGCCGTCCGCGCGCTCTGCGAGCGCTGGCTCCGGTCCGACGACGTGGCCTGGGGCTACGGGTACGTCGCCGCGCCGGGGGTGGTCGAGGACCTCGACCGCTTCCTGTTCTGGTTCCAGCGTCACGGCGAGGGCGTCCGACGGCTGCTGCTCAACTTCGACCCGGCCGACGTCGACGTCTACGACTACCTGGAGATGGAGTGGTTCACCCGGGCGCGTGACGGGTCCGGGCCGGCTGTCTTCGGCCCGTACGTCGACTACAGCGGCTCGGACCAGTTCGTGCTCACGATGGCCTCGCCGATCGTCGTCGGCGACCGCTTCCTGGGTGTCGCCGGCACCGACCTGCTGACCGAGCGGCTCGAGGCGACCGTGCTGCCGATCATCACGGCGGTCGGCGCCCCGGTCGTCGTGGTGGACCGCGAGCGCCGGGTCGTGCTGAGCAACACTCCGCGCTGGATCCCCGGTGACCGGCTGGCGAGACACCCGCTCGCAGACCTCGGCAGCTACGACCGCGTGGCCGAGCCGATGCCGGGGTTCGGCTGGGCGATCGCAGCGCCGACCCTGGGTTGAGCGGGGCGAGCGGACGGTCGTGAAGCCTGGAGAACCTGGGTGTTGACAGAAAAACCCTAGCGTTAGAGGATTTGGCTCCCGACCACCCCTCACCGTTGCGGAGAGCCGATGTCCGTCCAGACGCCAGACCTGGCGCCCTTCCTCAACGTCGCCGACCCGGCCTTCTCCATCACCTCCCGCGAGGTGCACGACGCCCGCGAGTCCAGCTGGTACGCACGCACCGACTACGGGATCGCCGTGCTGCGGTACGACGAGGTCTCCCGGCTGATCAAGAGCCCGAGGCTCCGCCAGGGAAGCGCGGCCTGGCCGGCCCACAACGGGGTGACCGAGGGGCCTTTCGCGAGGTGGTTCGCCAGCTGGATCCTCAACAAGGAGGGGGAGGAGCACCACCGGCTGCGCCGGCTCCTCAACCCGGCGTTCTCCTCGAAGCTGATCGCGTCGTTGACACCGCGGTTCCAGGCGCTCGGCACCGAGCTGGTCGACGGGTTCGCCGACGCAGGGCGCTGCGAGTTCGTCAGCGACTTCGCCGACCCCTACGCTGCCCGCGTCCTCGCGATCATGCTGGGCATCCCGGAGGACGAGTGGAAGGTCATCGCCACCGAGGCTGCCGTCATCGGGCTCGCGCTCGGCGTGACGCTGCGTCAGGAGCTGCCGCGCATCGAGGCCGCGCTGGAGCGGCTCTACGCCTACGCCGACGCGCTCATCGAGGACCGGCGTCACCGCGAGCGCGACGACTTCGTGACGGCGCTGGTCAAGGCACACCGGGACGCCGACGCCCTGTCGGACGCCGAGCTCCGTGACGCCTTGGTCCTGCTGATCTTCGGCGGCTACGACACGACGCGGAACCAGCTCGGCCTGGCGATCCAGACCTTCCTCCAGCACCCCGAGCAGTGGTCGCTCCTGGCGCAGCGACCCGAGCTGGGCAAAGCCGCCGTCGAGGAGGTGATGCGCGTGAACCCGACCATCCGCTGGGTGACCCGCGAGGCCCGTGAGACCTTCGAGTTCGAGGGGCTGACGATCGAGGCGGGCACGACCGTGCACCTCTACAGCGAGGCGGCCGGCACCGACCCGCGTGCCTTCGGCGACGGCGGCTTCGACATCACCGCCGAGGGCCGGAAGCCGCACTACGGCTTCGGGGCCGGTGCTCACCACTGTCTGGGCCACTTCGTCGCGCGCAGCGACATGAGCGAGGCCCTGCCGCTGCTCGCGCAGCGGATGCCGAACCTGCGCGCCGACGGACCGAGCACCTGGCTGGCGGACTCCGGCAACACCGGCCCGCTCACCCTGCCGGTCGCCTTCGACGTCCGCTGACCGGCACGTCCCACCACCGAAGGAGCACCACCATGCGGATCACCGTCGACCTGTCCCTGTGCCAGGACCACGGCCAGTGTGCGATCGCCGCACCCCAGGTCTTCCGGATCAACGACGACGGCAAGCTCGAGCACGACAGCGAGGCGGACGAGAGCTACCGCTTCGAGGTCGAGGAAGCAGCCGACGTCTGTCCCGTCCAGGCGATCACCGTCGAGGACTGACCACCGATGACCTCGCGCATCGTCGTGGTGGGCGCCTCGCTGGGCGGCCTCCGTGCGGCCGAGCAGCTCCGCGCTGCCGGGTACACCGGGATCCTCACGCTGGTCGGCGACGAGCACTACCTGCCGTACAACCGCCCCCCGCTGTCGAAGGAGCTGCTGGCCGACCCTGGTGACTCCGACCCCGCGCGCCTCCACGAGAGGGTCGCCTTTCGGCGTCGCGCGTCCGTCGCCGACGTCGACTTCCTGCTCGGCAGGCGGGCGGTCTCGAACGAGTACCGGCACCGCAGGGTGGTCCTCGACGACGGGACCGAGCTCGTGCACGAGGGGCTGGTCGTCGCCACCGGGCTCAGGCCACGCCGGCTCGACCTGCCCGGTCCCGCCGCGGGACGGTTCGCGATCCGGACTCTCGACGACATCGTCGCCCTTCGTACGGCGCTCTCACCGGCCTCTCCGGTCGTGGTCCTCGGCGGTGGCTTCATCGGCTGTGAGACCGCAGCCACGCTCTGCCGCATGGGCTGCCGCGTCACGCTCGTCGAGCCCTACGGGGAGCCGATGCAGCGCGCACTCGGCAGCGCCCTCTCCGGAGCCGTGCGCCGCCACCTCGAGGCCGCCGGCATCGCGGTGGCCACCGGGGTCGGTGTCACCGGCTTCGCCGGCAGCGACCGCGTCACTGGCGTCCTGCTCGCCGACGGCCGCTCGCTGCCCGCGAGCGTGGTCGTCGAGGCGGTCGGGTCGGTGTGCAACACCGAGTGGCTGGTCGGTCACCCGGCTCTCGACCTGTCCGACGGCGTCCTGTGCGACAACCACCTCGCCGTCGTCGGGGCGGAGCGCACCGTCGCCGTGGGCGATGTCGCCAGGTTCCCGAACCCGCTCGTCGACGACGTACCGCGACGGGTGGAGCACTGGTCGATGCCGACCGACACCGCCAGGCGTGCTGCTCGGACGCTGGCCGCCCAGCTCACCGGTGCGCCACTCGACCCCGTCCCCTTCGCGCCGGTGCCGTCCTTCTGGAGCGACCAGCTCGACCTCCGGTTGCAGGCCTTCGGCTCGCCGGGGCTGGCCGACGAGGTGCGGCTCGAGGAGGGGGACCTCGACGCCGTGGTCGAGGGGGCGCTGGTCACGTACCACCGTCGGGGGAGGCACATCGGCACCGTGGCGGTGAACCTTCCCCCCTCCCGTCAGCGCGACCTGCGCGCCGCCTTCGCCCTTCTCCCCGCCGCCTGACGCACCGCCGTCCGCCCCTTCCGAAAGGTCCACCATGAGCCGAACACCCCTCGACCTGCATCGCGAGCAGAACGCCCGCCCGGAGGCGCTCGACCGCGTCCGTGAGCTGGTGGAGAAGCACCAGGTGAAGTACGTCTACTACCAGGCGGTGACGATCACCGGTCGCGTGGTCGGCAAGGTCGTCCCGGTCGCGCACCTGGACCGGATGGTGGTCCGGGGGGTGCAGCAGCATCGCACCGCGATCAGCAACCTCCAGGCCGACCGCTCCGGTCTCCTGCTCGGCGGCGGCGTGCACGCGGCGGAGTACACCGCGATCCCCGACCTCGACACCTTCGAGGTCCTGCCCTGGGACCCGTCGATCGGGCGGTTCTTCTGCTCCCTGTACGAGCCCGACCACGTCCGGCTCGTGGGCGGGCAGCACCTTCCCACCGACAGCCGCGGTGTCTTCAAGCGGATGCACGCCGAGTTCACCGACCGCACCGGACTGGAGCTGCGGACCGGGACGGAGCCGGAGATGACCTGGTCCGGTCCCGGCCGGGAGGCCACCTTCCGGCCCGACTCGTCGCCGGCGTACCACGTGGAGCACCTGGAGCGGAACCGCGACATCTTCCAGCGGGTCGTGGAGTATGCCACCGCGATGGGGCTCGACATGATCGAGGGCGACTACGAGGACTCCGGTCAGCTCGAGCTGAACTGGATGTTCGACCGCGCGGACCTGACCGCTGACCGCCTGGTGACCTACCGGCAGATCTGCAAGCAGGTCGCCCGCGACCTCGGCATCGAGGCCAGCTTCATGCCCAAGCCCGCCACCGGGATGATGGGCAACGGCTGTCACCACAACTGGAGCCTGTGGCGCGACGACGTCAACGTCCTCGAGGAGGCGGGTGTCACCGAGCTGCACCTGTCGGAGGAGGGCAGGCACGCGCTGGGAGGGCTCCTGTCCCACACCGCGGGCGCCATGCTCGTCATGGGGCCCACCGTGAACTCCTACAAGCGCTACTGGGACGCCGGTCAGTTCGCTCCGTCGCAGATCAACTGGGGACTCGACAACAAGACCTGCACGGTCCGGCTCTCGGCGAACGGCCGGCTCGAGTACAAGCTCCCCGACGCGAGCGTGAACCCCTACCTCTCGCACGCGGTCATGCTGGCCGCCATCGACGACGGGCTGAAGAACCAGATCGATCCCGGTCCGCCGCAGGCAGGCTCCTCCTACGGCACCGAGGGCCAGGCGCAGTTCGACAGGCTCCCGCTCACGCTGGGCGAGGCCGTCACCGCGTTCCAGGGCGACACCTACCTGCGGCAGTCGCTGGGCGAGGAGCTCGCGGACCTGTACGTGGACTACAAGGCCGACGAGTGGGCCCGGTTCTGCGGCGCGGTCACCGAGTGGGAGCGCGACCTCTACTGGGACGACCTGCCATGAGCGCTGACTCGCAGCGCCCGCCTCTGCGGCTCGCGTGCATCGACGCCGACGCCCCGCCGCTCTTCGGGCCGGCGTCGGCGCCGGGCGGCAGGCAGGGCTTCGAGCCCGCGGTGGCGGAGCTGCTCGCCGCGCAGCTCGGTCGACCCCTGGAATGGGTGATCATGCCGTGGGGCGAGATGCTCGCCTCGGTGCGCGACCACCGGACGGACGCGGTGCTCTGCGGGCAGGGCGTCATCGCCAGCCGGCAGGAGCAGGTGGACTTCACCCGCCCCTACGGCGTCTTCCACGAAGGGGTGCTGATCCGGCGCGGTGACCCGGTCAGGGGTCCGGAGGACCTGACCGGGAAGCGGGTGGCGGCGATCAAGGACAGCGCGAACATGGCGCTCGCGGAGTCGTTCCCGGGCTCGGTCACCGTGCCGTTCGACAGCGACCACGTCTACGAGGACATGCTCGCCGCACTCCGGGACGGCGTGGTCGACGCGGTCGTCGACGACGATGTCGTCTTCGTTCCCCTGGGCGAGTCGGACCCGACGTACGAGCTGGCCTTCACGGTGCAGACCGGGAACCGCTGGGCGATCGGCGTGGCCAAGGACCGCCCGGAGACGTTGGCCGAGCTCGACGAGGCCCTCGCCGCCGTCATCGCCGACGGGCGGCTGCGCGCGGCTTGGGAGCAGTGGCTGCCCAGCCTCGACTACCCGCTCGAGCGGTCATGAGCCGACGGCCGCTGGTCGCCGTCGTCGGGCGGCGCTCGGAGCAGGTCGGGATCCTCCGGTTCAGCGGCACGATCGCCGCAGAGGCGATGTGCGAGGCGGTGTGGGCCGGTGGCGGGGAGCCGCTCGTCCTGCACGCCCCCGCCGCCGACCCCACGGGCGGGCTCGGAGACCGGCTGGCCCGCTTCGACGGCGTGCTGCTGCCCGGCGGGGCCGACCTCAACCCGCTCCGCTACGGCCAGCAGCCCGCCCCCGAGGTCGTCGGCGTCGTGGACTTCCAGGACACCGTGGAGCTCGCCGTGGCCCGGCTGGTGATCGACCTCGGCCTGCCCACCCTCGCGGTCTGCCGGGGGATGCAGGTCCTCAACGTCGCGCTGGGCGGCACGCTGGTGCAGCACCTCGCGCTCTCCTCGGTGGACCACCGCAGCTCGGTCCACGAGGTCGCGGTCGCTCCGGAGAGCCGCCTGGCTCGCGTGCTCGGGGCCACCAGGGTGCCGGTGTCGTCGTACCACCACCAGTCGGTCGACCGCATCGCGGAGGCGCTGCGCCCGGTGGCCTGGGCCGACGACGGGTGCGTCGAGGCGCTCGAGCACGCCACCGCTGACGTGCTCGGGGTGCAGTGGCATCCCGAGGACCTGCACGAGACGTCGGCGACCGACCTCGCGCTCTTCGCAGACCTTGCCGACCGGTCGCTGGCCCGTCGTGGAGCCCTGGCATGACCGACGGGCTGCCCGGCCACGCGGGCGCGCCGACGCCGGTTCCGGTGGTGCTGCGCAGCGAGGTGGAGCCGGAGGACCGGGGGACCGGCGACGGGCCCCGGGTCGCCGTGCTGGTCTCGCTCAACTTCCCCGACCTCACCGCGCCGGTCGCCGACCTCGTCCGCAGGTTCACGCGGTGCGCGCTGGAGACGCTGGTGGAGCTCGGCGCCTCCTACGAGCTCTTCGACACCTCGACGGCACTGCCGCGCCCGGCGGCCGTCGCGGCGTACGACCGGGTCCTGGTCCTCGGCGGCGGCGACGTGTCGGCCACCTGCTACGGCGGCTGCGACGACGACGTCCCGAACTCCTACGGCGTGGACCGGCGGGCTGACGACGACAGCATCGCCGCCGTCCGCGCGGCCGTGGAGGCGGCCAGGCCGGTGCTGGCGATCTGCCGTGGCGCCCAGCTCGTCAACGTCGCCTGGGGCGGCTCGATCATTCCCGACATCGCCGACTACGCGCTGCACCGTGGCGGCCCGGATGCCCCGATGTTCCTCGACGAGAAGGTGTCGCTGGTCCCGGGCACGCGGCTCCGGCGCGTCTTCGGGGACAGCCGGCTGACGGTCCGCTCCGGGCACCATCAGGCAGTGGACCGGGTCGCGGACGGCTTGAGGGTCGCCGCCGTGGCCGACGACGGGATCGTCGAGGCCATCGAGCACCCGGACCACTGGCTGGTCGGCGTCCAGTGGCACCCCGAGGACGACGACGGCTCCCAGGCCGATCGCGAGCTGCTGTTCCGCGCGTTCCTGCAGGGATGAGCGACGAGACCCCCGCCCTGGGGCCGGGGGTCTCGTCGGCGGCTAGGCGATCGTGCGGATCAGCTTCTTGTTGACGAACTCCTCGATCCCGTAGCGCCCCAGCTCCCGGCCGAAGCCCGAGCGCTTGACGCCGCCGAAGGGCAGCTCGACGCCGTCTGCGTTGACGCCGTTGATGAAAACCATGCCGACGTCGAGCCGGTCGGCGATCCGCTGCGCCTGCTCGGGGTCGGTGGTGAACACGTAGGAGCCCAACCCGAACGGGGTGTCGTTCGCGAGCGCGACGGCCTCGTCCTCGGAGCCGACCTTGAACATCATCGCCACGGGGCCGAACAGCTCCTGGTGGAACGCCGGGTTGTCCGGGGTGACGTTCTCCAGCACCCCGCCGGGGTAGAAGGCGCCCTGGGGCTCGCCGTCGGTGCGCAGGACCGCCCCGCCGCCGACGGCCTGCTCGACCTGCGTGGCGAGGTTGGACGCCGCGCTCTCCGAGGACAGCGGCGTCTGGACCACACCCGAGGTGACCTTGGCGGTGAACCGCTCCACGAACTCGTCGTAGAGGTCGTCGATGACGATGATGCGCTTGCCGGCGTTGCAGGCCTGCCCGGTGTTCCCGCAGCGAGCCTCGATCGCCGCGTCGACCGTCGCGTCGAGGTCGTCGGAGCTCATCACGATGAACGGGTCCGAGCCGCCCAGCTCGAGAACCACCTTCTTCAGGTTGCGCCCGGCGATCTCGGCCACCGCGGCGCCGGCCCGTTCCGAGCCGGTGAGCGACACACCCTGGACCCGCGGGTCGGCGATCATCTCAGCCACCTGCTCGTTGGTGGCGTAGACGTTGACGTAGGCGCCCTCGGGGCAGCCGGCGTCGAGAAAGATCTGCTGCAGCGCTGCCGCCGACGCGGGGCACTGGGGGGCGTGCTTGAGGACGACGGAGTTGCCCAGCGCGAGGTTGGGGGCGGCGAACCGGGCGACCTGGTACGCGGGGAAGTTCCAGGGCATGATGCCCAGCACCACGCCGAGCGAGGTCCGCCGGATCAGCGCCGAGCCGGATCCGTCGAGCAGCTCGATCGGCTCGTCGGCGAGGAACGTCTCGGCGTTGTCGGCGTAGTAGTCGTAGATGGCGGCGCTGAACTCCACCTCGCCGACGGCCTCGTCACGCGGCTTGCCCATCTCGCGAACCATGGTGTCCGCCAGCTCCTCCTTGCGCTCGAGGTGGAGCTGTCCCACCCGGCGGACCAGCTCGGCGCGCTCGGCGACGGTCGACGTGCGGCCCCACGCGGCGTGAGCCCCGTGTGCCGAGGCGACCGCCGCCCGAACCTCCTCGTCGGTCGAGGTCGGGTAGGGCTCGTGCTCGGTCCCGCCACGGGGGTCGCGTACGGCGTAGACGGTCATGGGGCCTCCAACGGATGCGGCCGAGCCGGCGGTCTGCGCGCCGCTCGACGGTGGTCAAAGGCCCACCGTATGAGCCAGCCACCTGCGCGTCACTCGGTAGGGTGCCCAGAATGGTCCGGCCTTGGTTCGAGCGCCCGGAGTGGCGGGCATGACGATCCCCACCGTCGCGTCGCTGTGCTCGGCGCTCGGCCACCACCTGGTGCCCGAGCAGGGGTTCACGGCACCGGACACCGAGATCAGCGCGGTCCACATCAGCGAGCTGGTCGACCCCAACGCCTACCTCAGCGGCGGGGAGCTGCTGCTCACGACCGGGCTCGCGCTGCCGCGCAGCGAGATCGGGTGCCGGCGCTACGTCGCCCGGCTCGCGCAGGCCGAGGTGAGCGCGCTGGCGCTGGGACTCGGCCCGGTGCACGACGCTCCGCCGGCACCCCTGGTGAACGCGTGCCGTGAGGCGGGGCTGCCGCTGCTCGTCGTCCCGGCTCCGACGCCGTTCCTCCTGGTGTCGCGCACCTACTGGGCGGCGCGTGCACGGTCCACGGAGCAGCAGCTCACCGATGCGGTCGCGGCGCACCGCGCTCTCGTCGACGCTGCGGTGGCCCCGGACCCGGGGGCGGCGATCCTGCGCCGGCTGGCCGTGCTGCTCGAGGGCTGGGCGGCGCTGCTCACCGCTCAGGGCAAGGTGGACCAGAGCTTCCCCGCCGGCCTGGTCGAGGAGATGGAGGCGCTCCAGGCCGAGGTGGGCCGGCTCGAGGTGGCGGGCGTCCACTCGTCGGCTTCGTTCAGCTCCTCCGACCACGTGGTCGTCGTGTTCCCGTTGTCGGTGGAGGGACGGATCGTCGGCTACCTGGCGGCGGGGTCCCCCCGACAGCTGGACCCCGCCCAGCGTCGTGTCGTCCTCACCGCCGCGGCGCTGCTGAGCCTCGACGCGGTGCGGCACCAGCGGAGCCAGTCCGCGCGCGAGGCCACCCGGCGCTGCGTGGCGCTCCTTGTCGACGACGGCCTGGCCGACGCGGCCCGGCGGCTCGCCACCGCGACCGGCGTGCCGCCGCCGCCCCGCGAGGTCAGCGTGCTCGCGGTCCGCGGGCGCGACAGCAACGACCTGGTCGGCGCTGTGGAGCGCTGGTGCCCCGAGGCGCTGTCGGTGATGGTGGACCGCGGGGCTGCGTGGTGCCTGCTGCCCGCCGGCCACGGAGGTCTGGACGACCTCGAGGCAGCGCTGGCGGGCACGGACCCGACCGCAGCCGCTGTCGTGTCGGGGCTGGTCGCCGTCGAGGCCGCAGGCGCCGCGCGGCCCCGCACCCAGCGCGCGCTCGAGGCGGTGGCGCCCGGAGAGCTGGTCAGGCCTCGGCCGACGGACGGCGTCGTGCCCCGGGCCGTGGACCGGTTCCTCGTGCACGCCGGCCCGGAGCAGCTCCAGGCGCTGGTCGGCTACCTGCGGCACCGCGGGCAGTACGAGGCTGCGGCGAAGGCGCTTGCGCTGCACCGCAACACGCTGCGCTACCGCGTGGCGCGCGCCCGGGAGCTCTTGGGGCTGGAGCTCGACGACCCGGATGTCTTCGCCGAGACGTGGCTGGCGCTGCGGAGCCGCGGAGCGGCCTGATCCCCAGCCGTGCGCGATCGCCCGTGGTTGGTCGCCAGGACGGGAAACGCATGGGATTCGTCGGGTCGGACAAGGACGAGACGGGCGAACCTGCCTACGGTCGGACCACCGAGACCCGACGGAGGACCGATGTCGCAGCCTGAACAGCGTCGCATACTCGCGACCGCCATCCCCGGCCCCGCCTCGCGCAAGCTCCAGGAGCTGCGCGGCACCGAGCTCGCCGGAGGGCTGGGCACCACCATGCCGGTCTTCGTCGAACGGGCCGGCGGGGCGGTGATCGTCGACGTCGACGGCAACCACATCATCGACCTCGCCTCGGGCATCGCGGTGACCAGCGTCGGCGCCTCCCACCCGGAGGTCGTGCGCCGGCTGACCGAGCAGGCCGAGCGGTTCACCCACACCTGCTTCATGGTGACCCAGTACGACGGGTTCGTCGACGTCGCCGCCGCGCTGAACCGGCTGACCCCCGGCGACCCACGCGAAGAAGACCGCGCTGTTCACCACGGGCGCCGAAGCGGTCGAGAACGCGATCAAGATCGCCCGCACGGCCACGGGGCGGCCGGCGGTGGTGGTGCTGGGCCACGCCTACCACGGCCGGACCCTGCTGACGATGTCGATGACGGCGAAGAACGTGCCCTACAAGGACGGCTTCGGGCCGTTCGCCCCGGAGGTCTACCGCGTGCCGTCGCCGTACCCCTTCCGGTGGCCGAGCGGCCCCGAGAACGCCGGGGAGGAGGCGTTCGCCGCTCTCAGGGACGTCGTCGAGACCCAGATCGGGGCGCACAACGTCGCGGCGATCGTGGCGGAGCCGATCCAGGGCGAAGGCGGGTTCATCGTTCCGCCGCCCGGCTACCTCAAGGCCGTCCAGGAGCTCGCCACCCAGCACGGGATCGTCTTCGTCGCCGACGAGATCCAGACCGGTCTGGGCAGGACCGGAGCGATGTTCGCCTGCGAGCACGACGGCGTGGTCCCCGACCTGGTCACCACGGCCAAGGCGCTTGCCGGAGGCATGCCGCTGGCGGCGGTGACCGGCCGCGCGGAGCTCATGGACGCGGTCGCGCCCGGCGGGCTGGGAGGCACCTACGCCGGCAACCCGGTGGCGTGCGCGGCTGCGCTCGGTGCGCTGGAGACCATCGAGCGGGAGAACCTGGTGCAGCGAGCCCGGGAGATCGAGCAGCGCGCGATGCCACGGCTCGCCGCGCTGGCCGGTCCCGGCTCGACCGTCGGAGAGGTGCGCGGCCGCGGCGCGATGCTCGCCCTCGAGTTCGTCCGCCCGGGCACGAAGGAGCCGGCACCCGAGGTTGCCCGGGAGGTCGCCGCCCGGTGCCACCGGGAGGGCGTCCTGACCCTCGTCTGCGGCACCTACGGCAACGTGATCCGGCTGCTGCCCCCGCTGGTGATCGAGATGGGGCTCCTCGACGACGCCCTCGACGTCCTCGAGGCTGCGGTCGGAGACGTCCGATGACCGCGGTGACGTCGTACGACCCGAGGACCGGGCAGCAGGCGCACGCCGCCGAGGAGACCACGCCCGAGGAGCTGGCGCTGACCGTGGCCCGAGCGTCGGTCGCGGCAGCTGCGGTGGCCGGGGCCAGCCCGGTGGAGCGCCGGCACTGGCTCTGCAGCGTGGCCGACGCCCTCGAGGCGCATCGGGACGAGCTGGTGGAACTGGCCGACCGCGAGACGGCTCTGGGCGAGGCGCGGCTGTCCGGGGAGGTCAGCCGCGCGGCGAACCAGCTGCGCTTCTACGGTGACGTGGCCGCCGAAGGGTCCTACCTCGGCGTCACCGTCGACGAGGCCACGGCGACCACCCCGCGGATCGTGCGGGTGAACCGACCGCTGGGCCCGGTGGCCGTGTTCGGAGCGAGCAACTTCCCCTTCGCCTTCAGCGTGCTGGGCAACGACACCGGTGCCGCGCTCGCCGCCGGCTGCCCGGTGGTGGTCAAGGCGCATCCCGCGCACGTCGGGCTGAGCCACCGACAGGCCGAGATCGCGCTCGACGCCCTTGCCGCAGCCGGTGCCCCGCACGGCACGTTCGGCATGGTGAACGGTCACCAGGCGGGCACGGACCTGGTCAAGGCGCCCGCCATCTCCGCGGTCGCCTTCACCGGGTCGCAGAACGGCGGAACTCGCGCTGTGGCGGATCGCCAACGAGCGTGAGGTCGTCATCCCGGTCTTCGCCGAGATGGGCACGGTGAACCCGGTCGTCGTCACCCGGGCCGGCGCAGGGAACCTGCCGGGCGTGGCGGCCGGCTTCGTCGGCTCCTTCACGCTGGGCCACGGCCAGTTCTGCACCAAGCCGGGGCTGCTGCTGGCTCCGGCAGGGGCAGGCGCCGCCGACGCCGTCGCCGCCGCCCTGCGGGAGGCCGGGCCGGCGCCAGTCATGCTGACCGACTCGCATCGCGTCCGCGGTCAGGGACGGGCTGGCCGCCATGCAGGACGCCGGGGCGATCGGTGGTGGAACGGCTGGAGCCGACGTCGCTCGGGATGGGCGGCGCCGGCCGCCGTGCTCGCGCGCCGACGTGGCCGCGCTCGAGGCGGGAGGTCGGCTCCTCGAGGAGTGCTTCGGTGCGGTCGCTCCTGGTCTGCGAGTACGACGACGACGAGCAGCTCGGAGACCGCCCTGGCGGCCCTCCAGGGGTCCCTGGCCGCCAGCGTCGTCACCGGCGGTGCCGACGACCCGCAGGCGGCCGGCCTGGTCGCCTCCCTGAGCGAGAAGGTCGGCCGGGTCGTCGTCGACGACTGGCCCACCGGCGTCGCGTTCACCTGGGCCCAGCAGCACGGCGGGCCGTGGCCGTCGACCACGGCGCCGTCGGCGACCTCGGTGGGGGCGCAGGCGCTCGACGCGGTTCGTCCGGCCGGTGGCCTACCAGTCCGCGGCCGACGCCTGGCTGCCGCCGGCGGGCCGCAGCGACAACCCGTGGCGGGTCCCTCGCCGCGTCAACGGCAGCCTCGAGCCGGCTCCCGCGGTGAGCGCCGATGAGCCTGCCGCTGGCCGGCGTGCTGGTCGCCGACTTCAGCCGGGTGCTGGCCGGGCCGCTCGCCGCGGCCACGCTGGCGGACCTCGGCGCCGACGTCATCAAGGTGGAACGACCCGGCGTCGGTGACGACACCCGGCACTGGGGGCCGCCGTGGACGGCGACCTCCAGCTCCTACTTCGAGTGCGCCAACCGCTCCAAGCAGTCCGTCGAGCTGGACCTGGACGACCCTGCCGACCTGCGGCTGGCGCAGGAGCTGGCCGCGCCGGTGCGACGTGCTGATCGAGAACTTCCGCACCGGGACGCTCGAGCGTCGCGGCCTCGGCTACGCCGACGTGGCGGCGCGGAACCCGGGCGTCGTCTACGCCTCGATCACCGGCTTCGGCAGCGGTGCGGGCGCGAGCCTCCCCGGCTACGACTTCCTGATCCAGGCGGTGGGCGGCCTGATGAGCATCACCGGAGCGCCGACGAGCCGACGAAGGTCGGCGTCGCACTGGTGGACGTGCTCACCTCCAAGGACGCCGTGGTGGCCGTCCTCGCCGCCCTGCGTGCTCGCGAGACCGCTGGCACGGGTCAGCACGTCGAGGTCAACCTGCTCTCCAGCCTCCTCGGCTCGCTGGCCAACCAGGCGTCGGCGTACCTCACGACCGGCCGGGCGCCGGCGCCGATGGGCAACCAGCACCCGTCCATCGCGCCCTACGAGACGCTCGCCGCGAAGGACGGCCACCTGGCGGTCTGCTGCGGCAACGACGGCCAGTTCCGACGGCTGGTGGCGGTGCTGGGCGCCGCCTCGGCGGCAGACGACCCGCGCTTCGAGACGAACGCCGCAGCGGGTCGCCAACCGCGACGGCGCTGGTGACGCTCCTCGAGGGGCTGCTCGCTGCGGACACCGTCGACGCGTGGGTCGAGCGGCTCACCCCGGTCGGTGTGCCGGCGGGCGCGGTGGGCTCCGTCTCCGATGCCTTCGACCTCGCCGAGCGTCTGGGACTGCGCCCGACCGTTGCCCTGGGGGAGGGGCGGTCCCCGCAGGTGCGCAACCCGATCACCTTCTCGGCGACCCCGATCACGCGCTACTCCCCGCCCCCGGGGCTGGGAGAGCACAACGACCAGGTCCGCAGCTGGCTGACAGAGGAGACCACCCGATGAGCACGAGCAGCACCACCCTGCCCCCCTTCCAGCCGCTCGACCCGGCCGGGATCGACGACCTGCTCTCGGCCGACGAGCGAGCCGTGCGCGCCTCCGTGCGCCAGCTGTGCGACGAGCAGGATCGAGCCGTACGTCGCCGAGTGGTTCGAGCAGGGCCGGATCGACGACCTCCGCGGGCTCGCCAAGGAGCTCGGTGCGCTGGGAGTCCTCGGGATGCACCTCGAGGGCTACGGCTGTGCCGGCATGTCCGCCACCGAGTACGGCCTGGCGTGCCTCGAGCTCGAGGCGACCGACTCGGGGATCCGGTCGCTGGTCTCCGTCCAGGGCTCGCTCGCCATGTTCGCGATCTGGCGGTGGGGCTCGGAGGAGCAGAAGAACGAGTGGCTGCCCCGCATGGCGGCCGGAGAGGCCATCGGCTGCTTCGGCCTCACCGAGCCCGACGTCGGCTCGGACCCCGGCAGCATGCGCACCCGCGCCCGGCGTGACGGGGCGGACTGGGTCCTCGACGGACGCAAGATGTGGATCACCAACGGCACCGTCGCCGACGTCGCCGTGGTGTGGGCCCAGACCGAGGAGGGAGTGCGGGGGTTCGTCGTCGACACCGACACCCCCGGCTTCAGCGCTCCCGAGATCAAGCACAAGCAGTCGCTGCGTGCCTCGGTGACCAGCGAGCTCGTGCTCGACGGCGTCCGGCTGCCGGAGTCCGCCGTGCTGCCGGAGGTGCGAGGGCTCAAGGGCCCGCTCAGCTGCCTCAACGAGGCTCGCTACGGGATCGTCTGGGGCTCGATGGGCGCGGCGCGCTCCTCACTCGCCGCCGCCCTGTCCTACGCCAACGAGCGGACCCAGTTCGGGAGACCCATCTCAGGCTTCCAGCTGACCCAGCAGAAGCTCGTGGACATGAACCTGGAGTACACGAAGGGGGTCATGCTGGCGCTGCACCTGGGTCGCCGCAAGGACCTCGGCGTCCTGCGCCCCGAGCAGGTCAGCCTCGGCAAGCTCAACAACGTGCGCGAGGCGCTGGAGATCTGCCGCACGGCCCGCACCGTCCTCGGCGCCAACGGCATCTCGCTGGAGTACCCCGTCATCCGGCACATGAACAACCTCGAGTCGGTGCTCACCTACGAGGGCACCGTCGAGATGCACACGCTGGTGGTGGGGCAGGCGATGACCGGGCAGGCCGCCTTCCGCTGACGGCGTACGCCGAACGAGGGCCCGGCCCCCGAGGTGTCCAGACCGGCCGGACGCGGCACTGCCGCGCCGAGTGATCCGAGGGCGACCGAACGGCCGGTCGCCTGGGCATCCGGCATACGACGGCGTAGCGTCCGGTGGCACAAGCGAAAGAAGTGACATGCGCGTCTGGAGTGACTTGCTGTGCGGAAAGCCTCGTGGCTACTGGCCACCCTCTTGGTCGTGTCCCTGATCGGAGTGGTGGCGCCCGCGTCGGCGTACCAACCGGCCGGCGGAGGCACGTTCAACGTTCCCAAGCCCTGGGGGTCGAACAAAGCGAACTACAGGATCGTGAACCACGTCGAGCGCGCGATCAACAGGGCGCAAGGCCCGAACAAGAAGTATCCGAACCCGACGATCCACATCGCGACCTACCTGCTCGACCGGAAGAGCAGCGTCACCGCACTCGTGCGCGCCTGCCGGCGCGGCATCTCGGTCCGGGTGATCCTGGACGAGGACATCGACAACCGGAACTCCCGGCGGCTGGTCAGGGTGCTCAACGGCGACAACGTCCGGGACCGCGACGGTGACGGCAAGCCCGACTCGAAGCCGAAGCGGGGCCGGTGCAACCGGCCCCTCAAGCGGTCCAGCGGGAAGATGGCGGGACCCGCTGCGCCCCAGGAGCCGATGACCCGGTCCGAGCTGTTCAAGAGCGTCGACGCTCCGACCAAGCGCGCGGTGACCTGGGGCAAGGACGGCAGCTACGTCAAGCGGTGCCGGGGCAGCTGCCGAGGAGCCGGCGGCAACATGCACAGCAAGTTCTTCGCGTTCTCCCGCACCGGCAAGGCCCGGCACGTGGTCATGGTGAGCTCCTCCAACCTGAACCGCGGTGGCGCCCGGCGGGGGTGGAACGACCTCTACACGATGAACAACCGACAGGTCAGCTACCGCGGCTACGCGCGGATCCACCGGGACATGACCGACGACCGCAAGGCCGGCGACAAGAAGGTGCAGATCAACGACGGTAGGTTCGTCAGCCGGTTCTTCCCGATGCGCAACGCGCGGAAGAAGACCGACCCGACCTTGCGGGACCTGCGACAGATCCGGTGCCGCAGCGACTACGGACGGACCAAGGTCCACGTCTCGATGTTCTACTGGAAGGGCAAGCGGGGGAACTACCTGGCGAGCAGGCTGCTCAACCTGGCTCGGCAGGGGTGCAAGGTCTCGGTCATCTACGGTGCTCCGTCGCTGCAGATCGCCGAGCGGCTGCGCGGCGCCGCGGAACGACGGCTCATCAACCTGTGGGACAGCCGTTGGGACCACAACGACGACGGCTACAGCGAGGTCCGGACCCACGCCAAGTACGTGCTGGTCAAGGGCAACTACCGCAGGGACCGCAGCTCGCACGTGGTGATGACCGGCTCGCAGAACTGGGTGGCCGGCTCCCTCTCCCGCAGCGACGAGACGACGCTGAACGTCGAGAGCCGGAAGGCGCACCGTCAGTACCTGCGCAACTGGAAGAACATCCGCAAGCACTCGCGTCGGCTGCCCTACTACCGGTACCCCTGAGCCACGCGCTCCCGGGACGGAACCTGCTACACCGCGGCGGTGACGAGGCCGTGCGCCATTCCCAGCACCGCGCACACACCCAGCACCCTCAGCACCGACCACCGGACCCGGAACAGCAGCACCCCGGCGAGCAGGCCGATGCCGACCGCAGCCGGGCGGACGGTGTCGAGCACCGGGAGCTCGAGCGACAGCACGCCCCAGCCGGCGCGGGTCGTGCCGTCGAACAGGGTGTGCAGGGCGAAGAAGACCGCGAGGCTCGCGATCACGCCGACGACGGCCGCGGTCACCCCGGTCAGGGCCGCGGAGAGCGAGCGGTTCCCGCGCAGCCGCTCCACGTAGGGGGCGCCGAGGAAGATGAACACGAAGCACGGCACGAACGTCACCCACGTGGTGAGCAGGGCCGCGAGCGTGGCCGCGACCCACGGGTCCAGTGAGCCCGGGTCACGGTAGGCCCCGACGAAGGCGACGAACTGCACGACCATGATCAACGGGCCCGGGGTCGACTCCGCGAGCGCGAGGCCGCGGACCATCTCACCCGGGGCCAGCCAGCCGTACACCTCGACCGCCTTCTGCGCGACGTACGCCAGCACCGCGTAGGCGCCGCCGAAGGTGACCAGCGCCGCACCCGAGAAGAACAGCGCCTGGTCGGTGAAGACGCTGTGGACGCCGGTGCAGCCGGCCACCACCCCCACCGGGAGCCCCCACGCGAGGGCGCCGATCGAGAGCACCCGCACGGCGTGGGTCCGGCTCGGCCGCTCCTGGTGCAGCGCATCGTCGGGGATGAGCGGCGCCGGGCCGCCACCGTCGGCACCCTGCCCGACCCGGGTGCGCATCGTGGCCGGCGCCCACCGGCCCAGCGCCCACCCCGCCACGGCCGCGGACGCGACCACAGCCGGGAAGGGCACCGAGAACACCGTCAGCGCCAGGAAGGCCGCCACCGCCAGCGCGACGAGCGCCGGGTGGCCGAGCGCCTTCCCGCCGAGCCGCACCACCGCCTGCGCCACCACGGCCAGCACCGCGGGGGCCAGCCCCGCGAACAGCGTCTCCACGGCGGTCGTCTCCCCGAAGCCGACGTAGAGGAACGAGAGGCCGAGCAGGGCGACGACCCCGGGCAGCACGAACAGGGTGCCGGCGACCAGGCCACCCCGGATGCCGTTGAGCAGCCAGCCGATGTAGATCGCAAGCTGCTGTGCCTCCGGGCCCGGCAGCAGCGTGCAGTAGGACAACGCGTGCAGGAACCGGCGCTGCCCGATCCAGCGGCGTTCCTCGACCAGCTCCCGCTGCATCACGGCGATCTGCCCGGCCGGGCCGCCGAACGTCTGCAGCGAGATCGAGAACCAGGCGCGCGCCGCCTCCCGGAAGGGGACGACGTCGTCCTCACGTCCGGGGACTGAGGTGTCGGTCACGGCCGGAGGGGGCCGACGTCACGGGGCATGGGGGCATCCTCCCCGGTGCCCCGGTCCGGGGAAAGGCACCTCACCGCCACGGGAGTCGAGTACTCCCGCCGGGCCGTGGGTAGGAGACCTTGTGTGACTGACATCCCGAACCTGACCCTGAACGACGGCAACACCATCCCGCAGCTGGGGTTCGGTGTCTTCCAGGTGCCACCGGAGGACACCGCCCGCATCACCGGCCAGGCGCTCGAGGCCGGCTACCGGCACATCGACACCGCCGAGATGTACGGCAACGAGAAGGGGGTCGGTGACGCCATCCGCGCCTCCGAGATCCCCCGGGACGAGCTGTTCGTGACCAGCAAGCTCAACAACGGCTTCCACGAGCCCGACGTCGCCCGCCGGGCCTTCGACCGGACGCTGGCCGACCTGGGGCTCGACCAGGTCGACCTGTTCCTGATCCACTGGCCGCTGCCCACCCTGTACGGCGGCGACTACGTCTCCACCTGGAAGGTCCTCGAGGAGCTCAAGGCCGACGGCCGCGCCCGCTCCATCGGGGTCTCGAACTTCCAGCCCGACCACCTCGAGCGGCTGGCCCGGGAGTGCGACGTCGTCCCGGCGGTGAACCAGGTCGAGGTGCACCCCTTCTTCGGCAACGAGGCCGTCCGCGCGGCGAGCCGCGACACCGGCATCCTGGTCGAGGCCTGGTCGCCGATCGCGCGCGGCCAGGTGCTCGACGAGCCGGTGATCGTCAAGATCGCCGAGCACGTGGGTCGTACGCCGGCCCAGGTGACCCTGCGTTGGCACCTCCAGCGGGGCGACGTCGTCTTCCCCAAGGCCTCCTCATCCGAGCGGATGGCGGAGAACGCCGCGCTGTTCGACTTCGAGCTCGACGAGCAGGCGATGGAGGCGATCACCGCGCTCGATCGTGGTGAGGCGGGCCGGATCGGGCCGAACCCCGACACCTTCGACTACGTCCCCGACTGAGGCAGCGCCCGTCCTCGCCGACGCGCACGCTGCACCCGCGGCGCGACGGCGAGGACGAGGGCGCCCGCGGTGGCGCCCGAGGCAGTCATGACGAGCGTGGCGGCCAGGCCGAGAAGCGGAATCAGCGCGCCCATCGCCGCAGGCGTCGCGATCGAGGTCACGGCGCCGACCACGAGGGCCACCGTGAACCCGTCGCCGGGACGGTCGGGGACGACCTCCGCCGTCCAGATGGCGAGCAGGGACGAGCCGACCATGTACCCCGCTCCGAGCAGGAGCGCCGAGAGCAGGGTCAGCGACAGCGACGCACGGCCCAGCCCGAGCAGGACCAGCGCCCCGCTGACGACGAACACGCTGGCGACGCCCACAGCCGGGGCGCCGAGGGCGCGCGTCATCCGGCCGGTGCGCAGCGCGACCAGCCCACCGATCCCGACCAGCGCGAACACCAGGGGTGCGGCCGCCGCGCCCAGACCGCCGCTGCGGGCGGCCTCGCTGGCGTAGGTGAAGTAGGCGGTGATGGCGGCGAAGTAGAGGACGGTGTAGACGAGCGGCCGGAGCATGGCCCGCCGCCATGGCGACCTCGGCGCGCTGCCCCCGTCGGCCCGCCGTGCATCCAGCCGTGGCACGGCGCGGAGGTTCACCAGTGCCGCGGTCGCGGCGGCGACGGCGATCCCGGCCCAGGTCAGTCGCCACGAGCCGAACGTGGCCAGCAGGCTCAGCCCGGCGAGCCCGACCAGTCCCAGGCTGGTGCCGGTCGTGATCACCGCCAGCAGGGTCGGCTGGTGACGCCGCGCAGCCACCCGGATGACGATGTCGGAGTACGGCGCCCACACCCAGCCGGCAGCGCTGCCGCTGAGCACCGCCCCTGCTGCGAGGACCCACGGGGAGGGGGCGAGGGCGACGGTCGCCGCACCCACCACCCCGCACATGCCACCCACTGTCGTGGGGGCCCGCGGTCCCCGGCGGGCGGCGAGCCGCGGCGCGGACACCAGCCCGACGAGGTAGCCGCCGAACGTGCCGCTGGCGATCAGCCCCAGGAGCAGCTCGGAGAGCCCGAACTCCGAGCGGACGTCCGGCAGCGAGAGGCCGTAGGCGTACCGGGCCATGCCGAAGGCGACCCCGACGACGGCAGCTCCGCCGACGCCGACACCGATCGTCGCCCTGTCCACGCCGCAACTCTGTCAGGTGTGGCGGCGACCGTGCCGGGTAGGTCGGGAGCGAGGGTCGACCCGGCGTCAGCGCGGCGCCGCCGAGGAAGGAGCAGCCGGATGGCCGAGTTCGAGAAGGGTGACAAGGTCACCTGGAACAGCCATGGGAGCACCGCCGAGGGCACCGTGGAGCGCAAGATCACCGAGGACACCGAGGAGGCGGGGCGCACCGTCCGGGCCAGCAAGGACGATCCGCAGTACCTCGTCCGCAGCGACAAGAGCGGCGGCACCGCCGTTCACAAGCCCTCGGCGCTGACCAAGAAGACGTGACCCTTCCGGGTCCGCTGCGTCAGGACGCGGTCTCGCGCAGCACGGCCCGGCGGATCTTCCCGGTCTCGGTCTTCGGCAGCTCCGGCAGCAGCACCACCTCGCGAGGGCACTTGAAGGCGGCCAGCCGCTCCCGCACGAACGTCCTCAGCTCGTCCGGCTCCACCTCGTGGCCCGGCGCGAGGGAGACGAACGCCGCCACCGACTCACCCTGGTAGGCGTCGGGCCGACCGACCACGGCGGCCTCGTGGACCGCCGGGTGCTCGTAGAGGACGTCCTCCACCTCGCGGGGCCAGACCTTGTAGCCGGAGACGTTGATCTGGTCCTTGATCCGGTCGACGAGGTAGACCCAGCCGTCCTCGTCGACGACCGCCCCGTCGCCGGTCCGCAGCCGCCCCCCGGGCATCGTCGCGGCGGTCGCCTCGGGGTTGCGCCAGTAGCCCGGCACCACCGAGGGGCCACGGACCTCCAGCTCCCCCTCCTGCCCCGGTGGCAGCGGGCGGCCCTCGGGGTCCAGCACGCGGAGCGTCACCCCGGGCATCGCGACCCCGGCGGCCAGCGTCCCGCTCGGGCGGTGCACCGGTGCCCGGGACCCCAGCGGTACGGCGACCACAGCCGACGACGTCTCGGTCATCCCGTAGACGGGATGGATGTAGTGGCCGAACCGCTTCTCGAACCGCTCGACGGTGGCCGGCGGGACCGGCGCGCCGCCGGAGTAGAGCGCCCGCAACGACGAGAACGCCTCGCGGTCCGCCCGCGGTGACGCCGCGAGGGCGTGGAACGCCGTGATCGACCCGATCGTGAACGTGACGCCGTGCTCGGCGATCGCGTCGACGACCACGTCGGGATGGAACCGGTGGGTGAGCACCAGCGTGGCGCCCCCGACCAGCGCCATGGTCGCGTTGATGACCGCGCCGGTGATGTGGAACATCGGAGCGACCGCCAGCACCACGTCGGAGGCTCCGAGCTCGACCCACTCGGCGTACGAGCGCGCCGCGGCGAGCACGTTCGCGTGGGTGTTCACCGCCCCCTTGGGCGGCCCCGTCGTGCCGGAGGTGTACGTGAGCAGCGCCATGTCGCCGGGGTCGAGGGGCACCGGCTCGGGGGCCACCCCCAGGTTCCGGTCCACCAGCGTGCCGAGGTGCCGGTCACCGGCTGCGCCGGCTGAGGCTGTCGACGCTGCGGTGCCGGAGAAGATGCGGGGATCGTGGCGGGTCTGGTGGGCGCGAGCCGACGACGCGAGGGTCCATCGCACCTCGGTGCCCGCTGCGACGGCGTCGATCTCCTCGACCTCCTGCTCGTCGGTCACGAGGCCGCACGCGCCGGAGTCGACGAGGAGGTGGCGCAGCTCGCGCGACCGGTACATCGGGTTGAGCAGCAGCGCGGCGGCGCCGGCCTTCCAGAGGGCGAGGAGCGTGACCGAGAAGTCCGGCACGTTCTGGAGGCGTACGCCGACGCGGTCGCCCTTGCGGACGCCGAGCCCCTGGAGCGCCACCGCAAGGGCGTCGGAGCGCCGGTCGAGCTCCGCTGCGGTCAGGGCGGCGTCGAAGTAGCGGACGGCGCAGCTGTCCGGACCGGCGGCGACCCGGGCGCGCCAGGCGGTGGTGAGGAGCTCGGCTTCGCGGTTCATCGGACCTGCCTGTAGGTGCGGTTGACGGCGGTACGCCGGTATGTATACCGTCACGGCAACTCGTATACAACAGGGAGGGTGGACTGCGATGACCGCGACCACGGTGGAGCTGCCCGCCGGCAGGATGACGACCGGGCTCCGCATCGGAGGCGAGGTGACCCCGGGCGGCGCCGCGCCGCTGGAGGTGCTGAACCCCGCGACGGGGGAGGTGCTCGCCGTCGTCGAGAACGCTGACCTCGACGACATCGACCGGGCGGTGCGCACCGCGCACGAGACGTTCGAGTCCGGCGTCTGGAGCACGATGCCGATCCATGACCGCGCCCGGCTGATGCACCGGTTCGCCGACGGCATCGAGGCGCGGATGGAGGACCTCTACCGGCTCGAGACGGCCAACAACGGGCGGCCGATCACCGAGACCAAGGCACAGATCACCCGGCTGCCGGAGTGGTACCGCTACAACGCCTCGCTCCTGCTGGCCGACCGGGACGCGGTCGTTCCCATGCGCGGCGACTACCACTCCTACACCAGCCGGCTCCCGCTGGGCGTGGTGGCGATCCTCGCCTCGTTCAACCACCCGATGATGATCGCGTCGAAGAGCCTGGCGCCGGCGCTGGCGACCGGCAACAGCGTCGTGCTCAAGCCGTCGGAGCAGACGCCGCTGACCGCGATGCTTCTCGGTGACATCGCGGCCGAGGCCGGCATCCCCGCCGGCGTCCTCAACGTCGTCAACGGCCTCGGGCCCACGGCCGGTGCGGCACTCACCGAGCACCCCCTGGTGCGCAAGGTCGTCTTCACCGGTGGCACCGAGCCGGGCCGCAGCATCGCCGTCGCCGCAGCGAAGCGGTTCGCCAAGACCACCCTCGAGCTCGGCGGCAAGTCGCCGGTGCTGATCTTCCCCGACACCCCCGTGGACGTCGCGGCGCGAGGCGCCGCGTTCGGTGGCTTCATCGGCGCCGGGCAGACCTGCATCGCGGGCAGCCGGCTCATCGTCCACCGCGACATCTACGCGCCGTTCGTCGACGCCCTGGCCGACGTGGCCCGGAGCATCCGCATCGGCGACCCGGCGCTGCCGGACACCCAGCTCGGCCCGGTGATCTCCGAGCGGGCGCGGCGGCGCATCCTCGGCTACGTCGACCAGGGCGTCGAGCAGGGAGCCCGGCTCGTGACCGGCGGTCGGGTCGCGGAGGTGGACGGGTTCGGTGGCGGCTTCTTCATGGAGCCGACCGTGCTGGCCGACGTCACCAACGACATGACCGTCGCCCGCGAGGAGATCTTCGGCCCGGTCGTCGTCGCGATCCCCTTCGACGACGAGGAGGAGGCGGTCCGGATCGCCAACGACTCCCCGTTCGCGCTCGGGTCGTCGGTCTGGACGCGCGACGTTGCGCGCGCCCACCGGGTCGCCTCCCGGCTCGAGGCGGGCATGGTGTGGGTCAACGACCACCACCGGCTCGACCCGGCGTCGCCGTGGGGCGGGCTGAAGGAGAGCGGCATCGGCCGCGAGGGCGGCTGGGAGTCGTTCCACGACTTCACCCACGTCCGCGCGGTGACGGTGCGCACGGCACCCGACGACGTCGACTGGTACGGCGGACGAGCAACCGGGAGGTTGAACTGATGACCGGCATGACCATCTCCGAGACCGTGGACGGTGTCGTCACCGTCGAGCTCGACCGGCCTCCGGGCAACCTGTTCACCGTCGAGCTGTGCCGCCGGCTGGTGCGGCTGCTCGAGGAGCCCCCGGCGGACGCGCACGTCCTCCGGATCCGTGCGGCCGGCGACGCGTTCTGCCTCGGCCGCGAGCGGGAGGGCTCGACGCCCGCTGAGCTCCGCGAGGAGGTGGGCGTGCTCGTCGCGCTGACCCGGGCACTGCGTCGTACCCGCCTCGTCACGGTCGCCGAGGTCCAGGGCGACGCGGCGGGCTTCGGCGTCGGGGTGATCGCGGCGTGCAACGTCGCCGTCGCCGTCGAGGGTGCCCGCTTCTCCTTCCCCGAGGTCACCATCGGTCTCGCACCGGCCCTGGTCCTCGCCTGGCTGCCCCGCGTCGTCGGGGAGCGGGAGGCGTTCTGGCTCACCGCGAGCGGGGAGGCGATCCCGGCGGGCCGCGCGCTCGAGCTCGGCCTCCTCAACGGCGTCGTGGCCACGGCCGACGAGCTGGCCAAGGACGTCGAGGACCGGATCGGGATGCTCCGCTCCCACAGCCCGCGGGTGCACGCCGACATCAAGGAGATGCTCCGGCTCTTCGCGGGCGCCTCGGACGACGACGTGCTCGACGTCAGCATCGACCGGCTGGTCGTCGGCTCGATGCGCCGAGGTGAGAAGTAGCGCAGCCCCCGGCGGCCCGGCGGCGACCGCCGCCGCGCCCGCCGGGGACTCCCCGCCGTCCTCCGCCTCCGGCCGGGTCGCGGCGGGGCTGAGGGAGCGGATCTACAACGGCACGCTCGCGCCCGGCACGACCCTGTCGCAGGCCGCGATCGCCGCGGAGTACGGCGTCAGCCGGATCCCCGTCCGCGACGCCCTCCAGGTCCTGGCCACCGACGGCTTCGTCGAGGTGCGCGGGTCGACCGCGGTGGTGACCCCCCTGTCGGTCGACGCGTTGCAGGAGCTCTACGACCTGCGCGGTGCGGTCGAGCCGATGGCGACCCGCTACGGGGTCCCCGGGGTGGGACGCGCCGAGCTGGCCGTGATGCGCCGGTTCCTCGACGTCATGGAGCACCCCGGCACCACGCCCTCGGAGTGGGTGGAGGCCAACGCCGCGTTCCACGCCGTCGTCTACGAGCGTGCCGGGCGGCCCCGGATGATCGCACTGGTCGAGCAGCTGCGCCGGCTCACCGACCGCTACGTCTACTTCCATCTCGACGTGGTCGGCGACGTCGGCCATCTCCAGGAGGAGCACCGCCAGATCTTCGAGGCGGTGGAGGCGCAGGACGCCGGGCGCGCCGCCGACCTGACCCGGCGGCACCTGGCCTCCTCCCACGACGTGGTGCTCCGCTACCTGCTCGGGTCCGCGTGAGCCGCAGCACCGGGCAGCGCGCCCCGGGCCGCGATCTCCTCCCGCAGCCTGACCTGGTCCGCGCCGCAGGCGAGCAGCAGCCAGAGCAGCAGCCGCGACTTGCGCGCGTCGAGCCACCCGGCGGGGAGGGCGCCGCGGGCGACGAGGTCGCGCTCGGAGCCGACGAAGCCGTAGGTGCTGGTGAGCACCGGGCCGCCCCCGGTCCTCGACGCCAGGACGACGGGGAGGTCGTCCACGACGTCGGAGACCGCCTGAGCGGTCTCGGCGGAGACGTGGCCCACGCCGAACCCGGCCAGCACCACGCCGTCGTACCCCTGGCCGGCGACGGTCCGCAGCAGCTCGCCGCCGTCGCCGAGGTGCGTCTCGAGCAGCGCGACCCGTGGGCCGGCGCCCTCCGGCGGAGGGTCGAGGACCGGCGGCCGCAGCGAGGGCGGGGCGACGTACGACACCCGGCCCTCGTGCACTCGGCCGAGCGGCCCGAAGGGTGGCGAGGAGAAGGCGTGCAGGGCGGTCGAGTCGGTCTTGCGGACACGGGCGCCGGCGTGCACGTGGTCGTCGAGGACCACCATCACCCCCCGGTCCCGGGACGCGTGGCTGCCCGCCACGACGCTCGCGGCGAGGAGGTTCGCAGGTCCGTCCGGGCCGGCGGCCGCCGCGTTCCTCATCGCCCCGGTCACGACCAGCGGTGCCGCGCGGTCCCACACCAGGTCCAGCAGGTAGGCCGTCTCCTCGATGGTGTCGGTGCCCTGGACCAGCACCACGCCGTCGGCGCCCTCGTCGACCGCCTCGGCGGCCCACCGGGCGAACCCGAGCACGTCCTCCGGCCGGAGGTGCGCGCTCGGGACCGAGGCCAACGTCGTCGCCGTGACCTCGGCGGCCTCGGCGAGACCGGGCACCCCCGCCACCAGCTGCGCGGCGTCCAGCTCGGGGAGGACACCGGAGCCGGGGGCGCCGGTCATCGTGATCGTGCCACCGGTGGACCCGATGGCGACGCGGGGTGGGCTCATCTGGGGACTCCGCTCCTGGAGGACGGCGAGCCGGCGGTGTGCCGGGTCGAGGACGCGACCGCCTGGTGGCGGCAGGAAGGACGGCGACGGTGGCAAGGATGGAGCTGAGCATTCGGGGAGGCACGGTGGTCACACCGGCCGGGCGGCGGCGGCTGGACGTCGGCGTGAGCGACGGCCGGGTCGTCCACCTCGGCCCGGGTGTGCCGCCGGCCGCGCGGACCGTCGACGCCACGGGGCTCCTGGTGCTGCCGGGCGGCGTGGACACGCACGTGCACCTGATGGACCCGGGCAGCACCGACCGCGAGGACTTCCCGACCGGCACGGCGGCCGCGGCCGCCTCCGGTGTCACGACGATCGTCGAGCACAGCCACGGGTCGCCGGTGCGCAGCCGGGACGACCTGGCCGACAAGCGCGCCTACCTCGAGGACCGCTCGGAGGTCGACTACGGCCTGGCCGCCCACGCGTGGCCGGGTTCGGCGGCGCAGGTGCAGCCGCTGTGGGAGGCGGGAGCAGCGTTCTTCAAGGTCTTCACCTGCACCACCCACGGCGTGCCGGGGCACGACGCCGCGGCGCTGCGGACCCACCTGCGGGCCACCTCGGACGTGGGTGCGGTGAGCCTGCTGCACTGCGAGGACGAGTCGATCACCGCCTCGGCAGAAGAGCTGCTCCGCCGGGAGGGGCGCGAGGACAACGGGCTGCTGCTCGACTGGCGGGACCGGGACGCGGAGGTGGTGGCGGCGGCGGTCGCAGCGCTGCTGGTGCAGCGGACCGGGGCGCGGGCCACCATCGCTCACGTGAGCCACCCGGAGGTGGCCGAGCTGGTCCGGCGTGAGCGGGCGGCAGGTGCGGCCCTGCGGGCCGAGAGCTGCCCGCAGTACTTCCTGCTGCGCGAGGAGGAGGTCCACGACCACGGCTCGCTGCGCAAGTTCACCCCTCCGGCGCGGGCGCGGACCGCCGACGACGAGGCGCGGATGTGGCGGCTGCTGCGGGAGGGCACGCTCACCCACATCTCGACCGACCACGCCCCCTCGACCCTCGCCCAGAAGCGCGAGGGGGACATGTGGAACGTCCACTTCGGTCTGCCGGGGCTCGACAGCACGATGGCGCTGCTCCTGGACGCCGCGGCGCGCGGTCACCTGTCCTACGAGGACGTCGTCCGCGTGTACGCCGAGGTGCCGGCGCGGACCTACGGCCTCTGGCCGCGGAAGGGACGCATCGGGGTGGGCGCCGACGCCGACCTCGCCCTGGTCGACCCGACGGCCTCCCGGACGCTGCGCGACGAGGACGTGCTCTCGAAGGCCGGATGGACGCCGTACGCCGGTCGGCAGGTCACCGGCCGGGTCGTGCAGACCTACCTGCGCGGGGAGCTGGTCGCCGAGGCGGGTTCGCCGCTGCGGGAGCGGCGAGGGCGGTTCGTGGCCGGCCCCGGGGCCCGCGGCTGACCGCCGGCCCCGGCCGGCCCTCACCTGGCGACCATGCCCGCCGAGAGGTCGATGTCGGCCGCGCAGAGACCGGGCATGTGCAGCATCGCCACCACCGCCGCGGCGACCTCCTCCTCGGTGAGCATCCGGTGGAGTGCGGCCCGTGACACGAACGCCTCCTCGGCCTCGGCGGGGGTGACCCCGGTGCGCTCCGCCTCGCGGGCGAAGTTGCGGGTCATCCGCGGCCCCTCCACGGGCCCGGGGGAGAGCGAGTTCACCGAGACCCCGGCGGGTCCGACCTCGAACGCCAAGGTGGTGGTCAGCCCGATCACCGCCATCTTCGAGGCGGTGTACGGCGTCCGCCGTACCAGCGGGCGCTTGCCGCTGACCGAGGCGACGTTGATGACGTCACCCTCCCCGCGCTCGACCATCGGCGGCAGGAACGCGCGGCACATCAGGTAGACGCCGCGGACATTCGCTGTGAACACGTCGTCCCACTCGTCCGGCTCGATCTCCACCAGGGGGGCGACCGGACCGGCGACGCCGGCATTGTTGACGAGGACCTCCACGGTCTCGTCGGCGAGCTCGTCCCGCAGCGCCTCGACGGCGGCGGGGGAGCCCACGTCCGCCACCGCCACGCGGGTCGACCCGGCCATCCCGTCGGCCTCAGCGGCCACCGCGCGGAGGTTGTCCTCGGTGCGGCCGACGAGGACCACCCGGGCGCCGCGGGCCACCAGGGCCAGCGAGATCGCCCGGCCGAGGCCGTTGCCGGCGCCGGTGACGATCGCGGTGCGTCCCGCCACCCGGTCGCCGGCGAGGGCGGTGAGGGACTCCGCCGAGCTCACTCGCCGTCCTCGGCGAGCATCGCCACCGCGCGGGTGGGTCCGCCGTGGGCGCCGATGACCTTGAGCGGGAAGCCGGCGAAGGTGAACCGCTTGCCGATCAGCTCGTGCAGGTTCGTGAGGTTCTCGTAGTGGGTGATGTGGTGGCGCCGGCACATCATGTGGCACGGGTAGCTCTTGCTGACCGGGTTGTCGGGGGTGGGGCTGTCCACCCCGAACGTCTTGACCCCGTGGTCGACGATCCACTGGCTGCCGGACTCCCCGAGCCCCGGGAACTCGCTCAGGTACCGGGGGTCGCCTGCGTACTTGCCGTGGGTCCCGGTGTGCAGCAGCAGGATGTCGCCGCGCTCCACGCGGACGCCGCCGGCCTCCTCCGCTGCGTCGAGGTGCTCGGCGGTGATGTCCTGGTGGGCACCGACCTGCGAGACGTCGAGGCAGACCGCCGGACCGTAGAACAGGTCGAGGGACATCTGGTCGATCGTCTCCGCCGACGGGTCGGGGTCGAGGTGCGAGAACGAGTCCACGTGGGTGGGCCCGTTGTCGTTGATCATGAACCCCTTGGTCTGGAAGGAGAACCCTCCCTCGAAGCGCACCGCGGTCTCCGCGTGCGTCGCGTGGTCGAAGACCACGGTCTTGAGGTGCCCGGGGTACACCTGCATGCCCTGGTAGATGTCCTGGGACAGGTCGACCATTCTCACAGCGAACTCCTCTCGTCGGTCGCGGAGCGGCTCCGCGCCGGGCCAGCCTAGAGACCACGCGAGGCGGGCCGTAGCGCTCTTTTCCGGAGTATGTTTGCGCCCTGCGATGCTCAGAAAGGTGCTACGGACCCGTGGACCCAGATCCCTCTTCACGAGGTGCAGACCGCGCTAGAGTGACGTGCTGCACCCGACGGACACGCAGCGCGCCGGAACCGGGTCAGGGCCGTCGGCTCGGTGCACCTGTGGGACGGGGAGCCGGAGGTGGAGCAGGGCGCCCTCGTGGTGGTGGCGGGCGCGCCGGCGGCGGAGGCGCTGGAGGCCTCGGCCCGGTGCGGGGCCGCGGCGGTCCTGCACCGTCGTCCCGAGGAGTCCGGGCGCGCCGCGCAGCTGAGCGCGCTGGCCGAGGGGCTGGGGGTCCCCGTCCTGTGGCTGAGGAGCGGCCATCCGTGGCTGGACGTCGTGGCGCGGCTGCGGGCGCTCCTGTCGGGGACCGGCGCTCCTGCCGGCGAGGTGGCCGGGGACCTGTTCGCACTGGCCGACGAGATCGCGGCCGCGGTCGGTGGGCCGGTCATCATCGAGGACCCGTCCTTCCGGGTCCTCGCCTACTCAGCGTTCGTCGGCGAGATGGACCGGGGGCGGGCCGAGGCGATCCTGGGGCGGCGTACGCCCGACCCGTGGCTCGAGCACCTGACCCGGACCGGCAGCCTGGAACAGCTGCGCACCACCGACGACGTGGTGGACCTTCGCGACGGGCCGTGGCAGGCCCGGCGCCGGTTGCTCACGGCCGTCCGCGCCGGGACCCGGACCCTCGGGGTCGTCTGGGTCGCCGAGGGAGCCGTGCCCCTGCCCGGTGGTGCCGTTCCGGCGCTGCGGCAGGCGGTGGACCGTGCTACGCCCGTCTTCCTCCGCCACCGCGAGCGGGCGGACGCCGAGGCGGACCGTCGCTCCCGGCTGGTCCGCGTGCTCCTGGAGGGGCAGGCTGCGGCACTGCCGGCCGCCGCGGAGTTCGGGATGGGAGCCACCGGCACCTTCGTCGTCATCGCCGCCGCCCCGGCCGAGCCCGCCGTCGACCGTGGCCCGCACCCGGCCGCCGCGCCCGTGGGGTCGCTCGGCACGGACGACGTGTGGGGCCGGTTGGCCGACCACGTCACCTTGTGCTGCGAGTCGTTCCGCCGTCCTGCCGTCGCCACCCGGTTCGGCAACCACGTCCTGGCGGTGGTCGAGGTTGCCCCTCGCACCGGCGACGACGCGCTGCGGCGGCTGCCCGACGAGGTGGTGCGGCTGGCCGGCAGCGGGCGGCTGGCGCCGCTGCACGCCGCGGTGAGCTCGGTGGGCACGGGGGTCGGCTCCCTGGGCCGGCTCCGGGACGAGGCGGTCGCCGCGCTCGGTGCCCTGGCCTCCCGGTCGGACTCCGCGTCCACGAGGTTCCAGGACGTCGAGGCGGAGGTCCTCGTGCGTGGCGTGGTCGCCCGGCTGGACCCGGGTGCCTCGTTGACGGCGCTGGACCGGCTGGTCGCCCACGACCGGGCGCACCGGTCCGAGCTGGTGTCGACGCTCCGCGCCTACCTCGACGCCTGCGGGGTGGCCGCGGCGACCGCGGACCGCCTCGGCGTGCACGTCACCACCGTCCGCCACCGGCTCGGCCGGATCGAGACGGTGTCCGGCGCCCGGCTCGACCGACCCGAGGTGCGGCTTGCGCTGGACCTGCTCCTCCGCCGGGGCGCCGTCGCCTGACCCCTGTGCATCGCATTGCATGGCGGGTTGCCTGCATGGGGTCGTTGTGCCTGAGAGTGCGGGCGGGCGGGCGACTTCGCCCTGGTCAGAGGCGGGTCGGAGCGGCTAGGGTGGCGGACATCACTATGCATGGAGAGGGCATTCCTTGAGTCACGACGTGGGACTGGTAGGGCTCGGCATCATGGGGTCGGCGATGTCCGCGAACCTGGTGGCGGCCGGCATCACCGTGCACGGCACCGACACCGACCGCGAGCGGGTCGACGCCTTGGTCGAGGCCGGCGGGGTCGGCGCGCCGGACGTGGCAGCCGTCGCTGCGGCCGCCGACTGCGTGATCACCTCGCTGCCCGGGCCCGAGGCGGCGCTCGCCGTCTGCGCCGACCTCGCTGCGGCCGCCCGGCCCGGCCAGGTGGTGGTGGAGACCTCGACCCTCGACCTGGAGACCAAGCGGGAGTGCCGCGACCTGCTCGCCAAGAGCGGCGCGACGCTCCTGGACTGCCCGCTCAGCGGGACCGGCGCACAGGCACGCGAGCGCGACGTCGTCGTCTACGGCAGCGGGGAGGAGGCCGCCTTCGAGTCGGTCCGGCCGCTCCTCGAGGGGTTCTCGCGCTCGGTGCGCTACCTCGGTCCCTTCGGCCACGGCACCGTCATGAAGCTCGTCGCGAACCTCCTCGTCTCGATCCACAACGCGTCCACCGCCGAGGCGTTCGCCCTCGGGCTGCGGGCCGGTCTGGACCCCCAGCAGCTCTACGACACCATCCGCGACGGCGCCGGTGGCTCGGTGATCTTCGACAAGCGCGGCCGGCTGATGGTCGACCGCAGCTACGAGCCGGCGACCGCCCGGGTGTCGATGTTCGTCAAGGACGTCGGGCTCGTGCAGGCCCTTGCCGGCTCGCTGGACCTCGAGACCCCGGTGCTCGACGCCACCCTGCCGCTCTACGAGCGGGCCGTCGCGGCAGGGCTCGGCGACGCCGACGCCGCCGCGCTGCTCGACGTCCTCGAGGGGAAGGTGCAGCGATGAGGCTGGCCCAGGCCGAGATGGTCGCCGACGCCACGCTGAGGCGCGCCCGCGAGCTCGGCTCCGCGCCGCTGGCGGTCGCCGTACTCGACGTAGGTGGGCACGTGGTGGTGCTCAAGCGCGAGGACGGTGCCGGTGTGCTCCGCGCCGACATCGCGGTCGCCAAGGCGTACGGCGCGGTGGGCATGGGACTGAGCTCCCGGGAGCTCGCCGTCCGTGCCGAACGTCAGCCGGTCTTCTTCGGCTCCCTGGCCGCCGCCACCGGCGGACGGTTCGCCCCGGCCGCGGGCGGGGTGCTGGTGCACGACGAGGAGGGCGCGTTGCTCGGAGCGGTGGGCGTGAGCGGCGACCTCTCCGACATGGACGAGCGGTGCGCCGTCCATGGGGTGCTCGCATCCGGTCTGGCGCCGGACCCGGTCGAGCCGGTCTGAGTCGTCGCCTGGTCGCGGCGCCTGCCGTCGCGGCCGGCCCCTCACGTCGTACGGTTGGCGCCTGTCGCCCGGCCGTGTCGCGTGCAGCCCGCCCCGTCGAAATCCGTCCGGGTGGATGGGTTTGCGGCGTGGAGGCGGCTGCAGGGCGCGAAAGTCGTCCGGGTGGACGGAATTCGGCGTCAGGCCGGGTCTGCTGCCCGAGCTGCGGAGGATGCCGGCCGGGATCGCGTTGACGTCGCGAGGCGCGGAGCGTCGTACGGCGGTGCCTGTCGAAATCCGTCCGGATGGATGGGTTTGCGGCGTCGAAGCGGCTGCAGGGGCGTGAAAGTCGTCCGGGTGGACGGAAATCGGCGTCAGGCCCGGGTCTGCTGCTCGAGCTGCGGAGGACGCCGGGGGCCGGGATGCGCGGTTGGCGTCGCGAGGCGCGGAGCGTCGTACGGCGGCGCCTGTCGAAATCCGTCCGGATGGATGGGTTTGCGGCGTGGAGGCGGCTGCAGGGGCGCGAAAGTCGTCCGGGTGGACGGAATTCGGCGTCAGGCCGGGTCGGCTGCCCGAGCTGCGGAGGATGCCGGCCGGGATCGCCTGACGTCGCGAGGCGCGGAGCGTCGTACGGCGGCGCCTGTCGAAATCCGTCCGGATGGATGGGTTTCCGGCGTGGAGGCGGCTGCAGCTGCGCGAAAGTCGTCCAGGTGGACGGAATTCGGCGTCGGCCCGGGGCCCACCCTCGACGAGCGCCACGAAAACGCCGAGGGGCCGGTCACCCTCCCCGGTGACCGGCCCCTCGACGTACAGCGTCTAGCGGTCCAGCTTGAGCAGCCTGGCGGCGGTGCCACCGCGGATCGCGTCCCTCGACTCGTCGGTGAGGGTGGAGACACCGTCGATCTGGCCGAGCGGGTCGTAGTGGCCCATGTCGAACGGGTAGTCGGTGCCCACGAGCACGTGGTCGGCACCCATCTGCTGGACCAGGAACTCCAGGTGCGTGGAGTCGAAGACCAGGCAGTCGACGTAGACCTGCTTGAGGTAGCTGCTCGGCGGCCGGGTGATGTGGTGCCGGCCCTCCGGCCGCAGGTCGTAGGAGTGGTCCATCCGCGAGGAGTAGAACGGCAGGTAGCCACCGCCGTGGACGGCGACCAGCTTGAGCTCGGGGTGCTCCTCGAGCACGCCACCGTGGATGATCCGGGTGAGCGCGACGGTGGTGTCCAACGGGTTCCCGATGACGTTGGTCAGGTAGTACTTGCGGAACCGCTCGCCACCGGTGAACCCGTTCGGGTGCAGCATGACCAGGACGTCGAGCTCCTCGGCCTTCGCGAAGAAGGGCCGGAACCGCGGGTCGTCGAGGTCGAGACCGTTGATGTTCGTGTTGATCTCGACGCCGCGGAAGTCGTACTCCCGGACCGTCCGCTCCAGCTCCTCCACCGCGGCGCGGACGTCCTGCATGGGCACGGTGGCCAGCCCCACGAAGCGGTCGGGGTGGTCGGCGACGATCTTGGCCAGGTTCTCGTTCTGGATCCTGGCCAGCTCGAGCCCGAGCTCGGGGTCGGTCCAGTAGAAGTACCCCGCGGGGGCGACGGAGATCGCCTGGATGTCGATGCCCATCTCGTCCATCTCGGCGAGCCGGACCGCGGGGTCGGTCGCCTTCGGCATGATCGCCTTGACGTGCTCGACCTGGTAGGCGTTGGTCTCGTCGCCGCCGAAGTAGCTGAACGGCTCCATCTCGGGCGCCATCAGCCCGTCCACCTTCGCCTGGCACTCCGGCGTGATGACGTGGGCGTGGATGTCGATGGTGCGGCCCCTGCGGTCGCTCATCGTGTCGTTTCCTTTCGTGGGGGAGCCCGGCCGCGGGACGCGACCGAGTGGTGCCGGGTGGAGCGGTCAGACCGTGGCGGGGACGCCGTCGCGCCACGGCAGCGCGGCGCCGGCGTACTTCGCGGCCCGGACGTCGCCGGAGCGGGCGTGCCCCTCGAACAGCTCGACGCGGGCGGTGCGGCCGCAGAGCTCGCCGAGCCGAGCGCTGGCGGCCTCGTCGGTGACCTCCTGGTAGGTGACCGTGCGGAGGTACTTCCCGACCCACAGGCCACCGGTGTAGCGGGCGGCGCCCCGGGTGGGGAGCACGTGGTTGGTGCCGATCACCTTGTCGCCGTAGGAGACACAGGTCCCCTCGCCGAGGAACAGGGCGCCGTAGTGGTGCATCCGCTCCAGCGCGAGCCGCGGCTCCTGGGTCAGCACCTGGACGTGCTCGCTGGCGAAGGTGTCCGCGAGCGCGTAGGCCTCGTCCAGCGTGCCCACGACGTGGACCTCGCCGTGGTCCCGCCAGGCCGGTCCGGCCATGTCGCGGGTCGACATGCCGGGGAGCAGCTTCTCGACGTGCTCGACCGCCTGCCGGGCGAGGCTCTCGGAGGTGGTGATGAGGACGGCGGGGGAGTCGGGCCCGTGCTCGGCCTGGCTGAGCAGGTCGACGGCCACGACGAACGGGTCGGCGTGCTCGTCGGCCACGACGAGGATCTCGGTCGGGCCGGCGAACAGGTCGATGCCGACCTCGCCGAAGAGCTGGCGCTTCGCCTCGGCGACGAACGCGTTGCCGGGGCCGGCGATGAGGTCCACGCGGCCGATCGTCTCGGTGCCCAGCGCCATCGCGGCCACCGCCTGGACGCCGCCGAGGAGCAGGATCTCGTCGGCGCCGGCCAGGTGGAGGGCCGCCACGGTGGCTGCGGGCACCTCTCCGCGGATCGGGGGAGTGCAGGCGGTGACCCGCTCCACCCCGGCGACCTTGGCGGTCACCACGGTCATGTGCGCGGACGCGGTGAGCGGGTAGCGGCCGCCGGGCACGTAGGCGCCGGTCGCCGCGATCGGCAGGTGGCGCTGGCCGAGGTGGACACCGGGCTGGGTCTCGACCTCGAAGTCGTGCATGGAGTCCCGCTGCGCCTGCGCGAACTCGCGGACGTTGCCCTGCACCTCCTTGATGTCCTCGACGACCTGGGAGGGCAGCCCGCCGACGATCCTCTCGATCTCCTCGGCGCCGAGGAAGAACGAGTCGGGCGCCCAGGAGTCGAACTTCTGGGAGTACTCGCGGACCGCCTCGTCGCCTCGTGCCCGGACGTCCTCGATGACGGTGCGGACGACCTCGCGCACCTGTTCCTGGTCGGCGGCGCTCGAAGCAGGTGTCGGCGCCTTCAGCTGGTTGCTCATGGGTCCCTCTCGGATCGTGGGGCAGGGGGCGACGGCCCGTGGGTCAGGACACGGGCCGTCGGCTCGGAAGGGCGGGGAGGTCAGGCGACCGACTCGCTGAGGTTGGTGGCGGCCTTCATGTTCTCGAGCCGGGCGAGCACCTCGGCCTGGAGGGTGGCGACCTTCTGGTCGGACTGACGCCGCGGGCGGGGCAGGTCGATGGTGATGTCCTCGAAGATCTTGCCGCCGGGCTGCAGGACGATGATCCGGTCGGAGAGCTCGACGGCCTCGACCACGTCGTGGGTCACGAAGACCACGGTCTTCTTCGACTCCGACCAGATCTCCTGCAGCTGCGCGCGGAGCCCGCGGGCGGTGATCGCGTCGAGGTGGCTGAACGGCTCGTCCATCAGCAGGAGGTCCGGCTCCACCGCGAACGCACGGGCGATGCCGACACGCTGCTGCATGCCGCCGGAGAGCTGGTTGGGGAAGAAGTCCCCGTTCTTCGACAGCCCCACCATGTCCAGGTAGTGCCGGCAACGCGACATGGTCGCCTCGTCCTGGCTGTCCTGGACGTAGAGCATGTTCTTCATGACGCTGCGCCAGGGGAGCAGCCGGGGGTCCTGGAACACGTAGCCCATGCGGGCGGCGCCACCGGAGTCGCTGGTGAGCGAGATGTCACCGGAGGTGTGCTCCTCGACGCCCGAGATGATGTTGAGCAGGGTGCTCTTGCCGCAGCCGGACGGGCCGACGATCGAGACGAACGTCTGCCCCTTCACCTCGAACGAGATGTCGTTGAGCACGCGGCTGGCACGCGGGGTGCCGACGTTGAAGGTCTTGCAGAGGTTGCGCACGGTGAGGACGGCCACCGGGATCTCCTTAGGTTGGTCAGAAGGCTGAGGCTGGCTGGGCTGCGGCTGGCGGGTCAGGAGGAGCTGTCGCGCCACCGGAAGGAGCGCTGGATCGCCCGGTCGAGGACGAACCGGTCGAGGATCACGATGAAGCCGACGAACAGCACCACCCAGGCGGCGAACCCGCCGAACCGGTTGGCGTCGTACCAGAACCGCGCCCGGTAGCCGACACCTCCCGAACCGCCGAACCACTCCGCGAGGAGCACGCCGTTCCAGCCGATGATCATCGCGAACCGGACGCCGGCCGCCACGTAGCCGGTCACCGCCGGCAGGACGAGGTCCTTGACCCGGCGCGAGAGCGGCACGTTGTACGTCGACGACATGTCGCGGAGGTCTCGGGAGACCCCTCGGACGCCCTGGGCCACGTTGATGATGACGAACGGGACCGCGGTGAGGAAGGTCGTGACGATCGGGCCGGTGTTGCCGAACCCGAACCACATCACGGTGAGGAACGCCCAGATGATCGCGGGGATCGAGAGCCCCACCAGGACGGGGGTCTCGAAGAAGGCGCGTGAGAGCTGCGAGAGCCCCATCACGACACCGATCGCGATGCCCACGACGGTGGCGAGGGCGACGCCGAAGCCGAACCGGTAGAGGGTGATACCGAAGTTGCCGAAGACCTCACCGCGGGCGAACTCCTCGACGAGCCGCTGGACGACCTCGACCGGACCCGGGACCCGGGTGAACGCGAAGTCCGCGACCAGCCAGAACACGAGGAAGGCGAGGTACGACGCGGTGCGGGCGCCGGAGTCCGAGGTGAGCGCCTTGCGCCACCCGGGGATCTGCTCGGTGCGCTCGGTGGTCGAGACGCGCTTGGTGGTGGTGGTGGCGCTCACAGGGCACCGCTCCTCTCCTCGGGACGCCAGGCCAGGAGCCGCGACTCCGCCTTGGCGAGCAGCCGCTCCACGATGAGCATGAAGGCGATGAACAGGAACATCCACGCCAGGACGGCGGCGATGTCGTAGAGCTGGTACTCGGTGCGGATCTGGAAGCCGACGCCGTTGCGGCCGCCGAACACCTCGGTCAGCGCCTCGACCTTCCAGGCGACCGCGAAGCACATCCGGATCGCGGCGAAGACGAACGGCACGATCGTCGGGATGAGAACCTCGCGCCTGATCTGGCGTGGGGTGCGGCCGAACGCCTCGCTCATCGTGATGAGCGACTTGTCGACGCCCCGGATCCCCTCGGCGACGTTGAGCGCCACGTAGGGGGCGGACACGAGCGCCACCGCGAGGATCGGGCCCAGGTTGCTGAGCCCGAAGATGATGAGCGACAGCACCGCGTAGACGATGGCGGGGATGGTGCCGGCGACGGTGACGCCGTCGTGGAAGAACGCCCGCCAGTAGTTGTAGCGCCCCATCAGGTAGCCGATCGGCGCACCGACCGCCGCGGCGACGGCGAAGCCGGCGAACGTCTTCAGGACGCTGGCCGAGAAGTCGGTCAGGAACGCGCCGCTCCTGACGATCTCGACCATGTCCTGCACCACCGTGAGCGGTGCGGGGAGGATGCGGGTGCCGAGGTACCAGGCACCCGACTCCCAGACCAGCCACATGGCCAGCCAGCCGGCGGCCAGGAGTCCGAACCGACGCCAGCGGCGCCGGCTCGCGGACCGGCGGGCGCTGTCCTCGCCGTCGGTGAGTGCGTCGGTGGAGGTCGTCGCCTCCCCGGCGCTGAGCACGGGAATCGTCACGTCAGCTCCTTCTCCTGGTCGCCGACCAGGGTCAGCTGGACTCGATGATGGTGAAGTGGGGGGTCTCGACGTTCTCGTCGATGTAACCCGAGTCCCTCATGAGCTCGAAGAGCTCCTTCTCGCTCTCCACCCAGGCCTCGTCGAGGTAGGTGGTCGGCACGAACCAGTCGTACTTCTCGTTGAGCCAGTCCAGGATGAACTTCTTCTCCGCGGGCGTCTCGGCGGCGAAGTCCTCCGGGAAGGACTCGATGATCTGCTCCTTGTTCTCGGCCCACTCCTGGACGCCGCGGTCCCAGATCTCGATGAGGAACGCTGCCTCCTCGGGGTTCTTCTCCACCCAGGCCTTGCGAGCCACGAACACGTTGTTCTGCGGGTGCGTGACCTCCTCGGGGTCGCTGCTGAAGTTCTCGGCGTAGATCTGCGAGACCGACTTGGAGTCGTACAGCGGGCGGATGTCGCCGCTGGAGAGCTGCGGGATGGAGAAGTCGGGCAGCAGGAGCCCGGCGTCGGCGTCACCGCGGGTGATCAGCGAGGCGGCGTTCTGCGGGTCGGTGACGACGAGCTCGAAGTCGCCGCCGCCGGCACGCAGGTCGAGGCCGCAGAACTCCTTGGCGTAGACGCCCCACATGATGGTGATCGACACGGCGCTGTGGCTGACGATCTTCTTGCCCTCGAGGTCGCAGATGTCCTGCGCCTTGCTGTTCTTCGGCACTGCCAGGACGCTGCGGTCGGAGTTGAACTTGCCGAAGATCGTCGCCGGCTCGCCGGTCTGCTCCTCGAGGTCCGGCACCTCGTACGACGCCGCGGAGACGACGTCGGCGTGACCGCCGGCGTAGACGCCGAACTCGTCCCACGACGAGGAGGTGAGGATCTGGATGCCGGCCTCCTCCTCCATCTCCTGCTTGATGCCTTCCTGCTCCATCCACTTCCAGACGGGGTCGGGCGCCATGACCATGTTGACCGCGCCGTTCGCGTCCTTGGCCTCGCTGGCGCCCTCGCTGCCGCGGGCCCCGCTGTCGCTTCCGCCGGCGCTGGCGCAGGCGGACAGGGAGAGCCCCGCGGCCGCGGCCACGGCGGCCCACTTGCGGGGGGTCAGGCGCACCTTTGCTGAACTGCTCATCTGATGCCTCTCGTCGGAGAAGAAGTGGACCGTGGCCGCCCGTCTGCTGCTCGGTGAGCACGGGAGCCCGGCTGCCGGGGACGGCCTGCGAGCGTGCCGCCGACCGTGTGTGACGACCCTCACCCCTCCGAGGATGCAATGTCAAGCATTTCGTGACTAGCAATGCATCGCTCGGGGTAGGTGGGGCTGTCGAAGTCGGTTAAATCGCGCTGTGAGCCCCTCTTACCTACGAGCGAGAAGTTGTGCATACTCGATGCATGACTGCCGATCGAGACGCCGTCCCCACCGACCAGGGAGCCGGCTGATGCCCAGCGACGAGGCCGACTCCGCGAAGGGTCTGCCGCGGCGGCGGCGCGGGCCCCGGCCTCAGGCGACGACGAGCTGGACGGTCGCCAGGGAGGTGGGCGTCTCGCAGTCGACGGTGTCCCGGGCGCTGCGCGGCGACCCGCGGGTACGGCCGGACACGAGGCAGCGGATCGCCGAGGCGGCCGAGCGGCTCGGCTACCGGCCGGCTTCGATGGCCGCTGAGCTCCCGGGGTCCAACCGCACGGTCGGCGTGGTCGTCGCGGACCTCACCAACCCGTTCTTCCCCTCGCTGCTCACGCCGGTGTACGACGAGCTGCGACTGCTCGGCTACCGGGTCGTGCTGTTCTCCGAGCGCACCGACATCCCGACCGGGCAGGACGCGCTCCACCGGCTGGTCGACGCCTCGATCGACGGCGTGCTCGTCACCACCGCCACCCTCGGCTCCCGGTTCATGGAGGCGCTGGTGGACCGCGAGGTGCCGGTCGTCCTGCTCAACCGCTACGTCGACGGCCTCGACGTCGACCGGGCCTTCGCCGACAACCACGAGGGCGGGCGGGTCGCCGGCCGCCACCTCCTCGAGCTCGGCCACCGACGGATCGGCGTCATCCGCGGACCCTCGAACACCTCCACCAGCCGGGACCGCTTCGAGGGGCTCCTCGAGGTGATGGCCGAGTTCGGGGCCGAGCTGGACATGACGCTCGTGCGCGAGGGGCAGTACTCGCACCAGTGCGGCTACCAGCACACCCGGGAGCTGCTCCGCCTGGAGGACCCGCCGACCGCCATCCTCTGTGGGAACGACGTCATCGCCTTCGGAGCCATCGACGCCGCACGGTCGCTCAACGTGCTGGTGCCGGGGGACGTCTCGATCATCGGCTTCGACGACGTCCCCATGGCGTCGTGGGAGGTCTTCCAGCTCAGCACCGTGCGCCAGCCCCTCGACGACATGGCCCGGGCGGCGGCCCGGATGCTCGCCGAGCGGATCGAGCACGACGGCGACATCGGCCCCGGGCGCGAGCAGATCTTCGCGACCAGCCTGGTGCGGCGGGCGACCAGCGACCGCGTGCTCACCGCGCAGCCCGCCTTGGGTCGAGCCGGAGGGTGAGCCGACGCGCACCCGGGGTCGCCTCGACCCTCGCGGTCGCCTGCCTGCTGGGAGGCTCCGCCGGATGGGCGATGACCGCCGCCGGCGCCGGCGCGGCCAGCCTGGTGCCGGCGTACGACGCGGGGCTGGTGACCATCGGGCTGATGACCACGGCGCTGGCGACGCCGTACGCGCTGCTCCAGCTGCCGAGCGGGGTGCTGGTGGACCGGATCGGCGTGCGCAACGCCTCGGTGCTCGGCCTGCTGGTGGTGGTGCTGGCCCATGCCGCCGCCTGCCTCACGCCGACCACCTGGCTGGCGCTCGTCGCCCGGGCGCTGTCCGGTGCCGGGTTCGCGGTCTGCTTCGTCTCGGGTGCCGAGCTGGCCCGCAGGTCCGGCGCCGGGACCTCGGGGATCGGCTTCTTCGGAGGGGTGGCGCTGGGCAGCTCCGGGGTGGCGGTGCTCGTGGTGCCGCTGGCCGAGCCGCTGCTGGGGTGGCGGTCGGCCTGGGCGACCACCGGCGTCGTCGCCGTGGTGGCGCTGCTGTGCGTAGCGCTGGTCAACCTCCCCGAGCGGAGGCGGGCCGTCGTCGGCCCCGGGGGCGCCGGCACGGGCCGGGCCCTGCTCGCGGACGCGGAGCTGCACCGGCTGGGCTCGGTCCATGCGGTGACGCTGGGGATCGGGGTGGTCCTGAGCAACTGGGCGGCCCTGGTCCTGGTGGAGACCTGGGGGTTCGGCCGCACCACGGCGGCAGCCGTCGCCTCGCTGGTGCTGGGCTGCTCGGTGCTCAGCCGGCCGCTGGGCGGGGTGGTCGCCCGCCGGCTCCCGGGACGGATCGTCGCGGTGGCCAGGTTCTCCCTGGTGGCCTGCGCGGTGGCCACCCTGGCCCTGGCGTTCCGCAGCACCCCCGCCGTCGCTGTCGCCGCGGTGCTGGTGGTGGGGATCTTCAGCGGGTTGCCGTTCGCCACGGTGATCGCGGCGGTCCAGGCCAGGCGTCCCGACCGCCCGGCGGCCGCCGTCGGCATGGTGAACAGCCACGCCAACACGCTGATCCTCGCGGGAACGCCACTCGTCGGCGCGGCGATCGCCGCCGAGCACACCACGGCCGCGCTCCTGATCGTCGCGGCGCTGTGGACGCTCCCCCTCCTGACGTGGCCGCGCACGATGGGCGGGCAGGTCGCAGCCGGCCGGCCGGGGCCCTCAGTGCCCGTCGAGGTGGTCACCGACTGACAGAGCCGCCACCCTGGCCGCACTGAACGCCAGGTGCAGCGCCGCCAGCGCCGCGACGCTCGTCAGCGAGACGCCGAGGAGCTGCTCGGCCCGACGCAGCCGGAGCCCGACGGTGTTGGGATGGACGAACAGCGCCCTCGCGGTGGCGGTCGTGCTGAGGTCGTGCTCGAGGTAGGCGCGGAGCGTGGCCTCGATCTCGGCCCCCCGGGCCCGATCGTGGTCGCGCACCGCCCCCAGGCGCGCGTCGGCGAAGCGGACCAGCTCGGTGGCGTCCTCCACCTGGAGGAGCAGCCCCAGCGGACCCAGCCCCTCGAGGGTCACGACTGCGTCCGCCGCGCCGGAGGCGCCGGCGAGGGACGCGGCGCCCCGCACGCGCCGGAAGGCGGCGGGGTAGTCCCACGGCTGGCGGCAGACCGGGGAGAGAGCCACCGTCGCGGCCTCTCCCGACCGGACGGCGAGCTGCCGCAGCTCCTCCGCTCGCTCTCCCGGCTCCTCGGTCGGGCCTGCCGGCCACAGGAGCACGACCGTCCCGGAGACCGAGGTGACGAGTGCTCGCGGCGTGGCGCGGCCGGCCAGCGAGCGGGCCACCGAGAGGAGTCGCTCGTGGTCGCCGGCCGCGGTGATGAGGACATGCGGGCGGCGGAGGTCGTGGCCGAGCCGGTCGGCGCGCTCGAGCACCGTGGCCATCCCGACCGCGTTGCCGGTGACCAGGTCGCCGACGACCTCGCCGGAGACCCGCCACTCGGCGTCGAGCGCGGTCCGGCTCCTCAGCAGCTCCAGCGCACACACCGTGGCCGCCTGCTCCACCGCCCGCAGCCGGAGCGGCCCGAGCTCCTCGGGAGAGCCGGGCAGCCAGATGGAGGCGACGAGCCGCGACTCCAGCAGCACCTCGGCGCCGTGGCTGCTGCCCTCACCCGGGTCGACCGTCCGGCCGGCGTGCTCCACCGTCGCGAGCACAGTGCCGGCGGGCTCCTCCACCACCGTCACCGGCAGGCCAAGCAGGTCGGCGAGCGCGGTCGCCACCCCCGCGACGCCTCCGCCGCCGAGCGCCACCGCGGTCAGCTCGTCGTGCGCCTCGGTGGTGGCTCGCAGGTCGGCGATCGTCGCCGCCTCCCGCTCCCGGAGCCGCGCGGACGCGATGGCTGCCCCCGCCTGGTCGGCGAGCATCCCCAGCAGCCGGAGCTCGTGCTCGTCGAAGACATGCGGGCGCCGGGTGTAGCAGTTGAGCGTGCCGAGCGCCTCTCCGGAGACGAGGAGCGGTACGGCGGCCATCGACCGGTATCCCTGCTCCCGGGCGACACCGCCCCACGGGAAGAACGCCTCGTCGGCGATGTCGGCGACCTGCACCGAGCGGTGCGAGAGGAACGCCCGGCTCGACGGCGCCTCGGGAGTCTCGCCACCGAGGGCCACGGGGTTGTCGGCGTTGACCTTGCGCACGTACGTCGCGGACAGCCCGAAGTGGCCCTCGATGAGCAGGGCCCGGCGTTCCGGATCAGGGAGGAGGACCGCGCAGAAGTCGTACCCCATGAGGTCGGCGGCGGTCTCGGCCACCAGGTCCAGGAGGGAGCCGAGCGACACCGGCTGGTTGACGGCGGCGGCGATCCGGGCCACCGCTGCCAGCCATCGGGACAGGCTCTCGTCGGCTTGGAGCTGGGTCATGGCGGCACTGTGGCATGCCACAGGGAATCGGTGCCAATCTGTGCTCTCACACATGGTGCGGCGGGGGAGGAAGCGGCATGCTGGCGCCGTCCCGTTCTCCCGCCAAGGAGCTTGCATGTCCGACGATGTCCACGTGGTCAAGGGCGACGACCTCTCCGACCAGACACCGCAGACCACCGGTCTCCAGAGGTTCGAGGCGGTGTCGGCGCGCAGGCTCGGGTCCCAGGACATCTGGATGGGGATCTCGGTCCTTCCCGCAGGCGGGCGCACCGGCGTCCACCACCACGGGGAGTCGGAGACCGCGCTCTACGTCCTCAGCGGCACCGGTCGGTGGTGGGTGGGTGACGCCCTCGACCAGGCCCGCGAGGCGCACCCGGGCGACTTCGTCTTCATCAAGCCGAACGTCGTGCACTGGGAGGAGAACGTCAGCGACACCGAGCCGGTGCGGATGGTCGTGGCCCGCACGACGCAGGACGCCATCGTGGTGAACCTCGAGGACCACCCCTTCGCGCCGGAGCACCACCATGGGTGAGCGCCGCGCGATCGTCGTGGGAGGGTCGATCGGCGGCCTCACCACCGCCCTGCTCCTGCGCGAGCGGGGGTTCACCGTCGACCTCTTCGAGCGTTCCGCCGCGGTGCTGGACGGGCTGGGCTCGGGGATCGTGCTGCAGCCGGACACCGTGCGGTGGATCGAGGAGCGGCACGACGAGCTCGACATCGAGCAGGTGAGCACCGGGTCCTCGGTGCTCCGCTACATCGGGGCCGGCAACGACGTGGTGCACGAGGAGCCGACATCGTGGCGGTTCACCTCGTGGACCACGCTGTACCGGACGCTGCTCGGCGACTTCGGGACCTCCGGCTACCACATGGGGGAGTCCGCGGTGGGGGTCGACCAGGACGCCGACACCGCGGAGCTCCGGTTCCTCAGCGGACGCCGCGAGCGTGCCGATCTCGTCGTCTTCGCCGACGGCATCTCCTCCACGGGGCGCCGACGGCTGCTGCCCGAGCTGCGGTCGGCGTACTCCGGCTATGTCGGCTGGCGCGGCACGGTGCCGGAGAGCTTCGTCTCGGCCGCGACCCGGGAGCTGCTCGACGACGCCCTGTCCTACACCGTCGCCGACCGGTCGCACGTCTGCATGTACCCGATCCCGGGGCCGGACGGTGAGCTGACCAAGGGGCAGCGGCTGCTCAACTTCGTGTGGTACCGCAACGTCCCCGAGGGACCGGCGCTCGACGAGCTGATGACCGACACCCGCGGCAGCCGGTCGGCGGTGTCGGTCCGGTCCGGCAGCGTGCAGGCGCGCTACCTGAAGGAGCTCCCTGTCGAGGCTGAGCGCGAGCTGCCACCGGCGCCGGCGGAGCTGGTGGCCCGCACCGAGCGGCCCTACATCCAGTGCGTCATCGACAACGCACCGTCCCAGATGGCGTTCGGCCGGGTGGCGATCCTCGGCGACGCCGCGTTCACCGCCAGGCCGCACGCCGCAGCCGGGACGGCGAAGGCGGCGGCGGACGCGTGGGCGCTGGCGGACGCGCTGTCCGCGCACGAGGACGTGGAGAAGGCGCTGGCCGCATGGGAGCCGACCCAGCTCGCCCTCGGGCAGCAGCTGGTGAGCCGCTCGGCGGCGATGGGCGACCGGGCCCAGTTCCTGGGCACCTGGGACCCCGCCGACCCCGAGCTGCACTTCGGGCTCTACGGACCCGACCGGTAGGCACGCACGATCGCTGCGAGGTCCTCGTCGGTGTGCCCCGCTGCGATCACCTGCGTGACCTGCTCGCGGACAGCGGCGAGCAGCGGCAGCTCGAGCCCCTGCTCCGCGGCGGCCTCGAGGATCAGCCCCGCGTCCTTCTCGCCTCCGGCGATCCCGAAGGAAGGCGTGAAGTCGCCGTCGATCATGATCCCGCCCTTGGTCCGGAGGTAGGGCGAGTCGAGGGGACCGCCCGCGGTCGCCTCCAGGAAGGCCGCCGGGTCGAGCCCGAGCGCCTCGGTCAGGGCCACCGACTGCGCCACAGCGGCGGTCAGCGAGATGACGAAGGCGTTGGCCGCCAGCTTGAGGCGCGAGCCGGCACCGGCTTCGCCGAGCCACATCGTCCGCGACCCGATCGCGTCGAGCACCGGCGCCACCCGCTCGCGGGCCTCGGCGGGTCCCGAGGCGAGCACCACGAGCGCACCTGCCTCCGCAGGCCGCTTCGTGCCCAGGACCGGTGCGTCGACGTGGACCAGCCCCAGCTCTCGGGCGACCTCCCCGAGCCGCTCGGCCCCCGCCGTCCCGACCGTGGTCGTCTGCAGGAGCACGGTGCCTGGTGCGAGCGCCGGCGCGCCCTCCCGCAGGGTCTGCGCCACCGAGGCGTCGTCCCAGAGCATGGTCAGGACGACGTCCGCCCCCTCGACCGCACCGGCCACCTCGGTGTGCACCTCGGCTCCGGCCGCCGCCAGTGGCTCAGCCCGCTCCGGTGACCGGTTCCACACGCGGGTGGGCAGCCCCGCCGCCGCGATGTTGCGGGCCATGCCGGCGCCCATCGTCCCTGTCCCGAGCACCGCCACCGTCGTCATGGGGTCGAGCATCTCAGGCGCGTGTCACCGGGAGAGCGGGTGGTCGCCCGTTGGGCTCGATGCGAGCGAGCCGTCGTGCAGCCGGTGCACCTCGTCGGCCATGTCGATGAGCACCGGGTCGTGCGTAGCGACGACGACGGTGACGCCCTGGGTGTCGACCAGCGACCGCATCAGCCGCATCACCGACCGGGCGGTGATCGAGTCGAGCTGGCCGGTCGGCTCGTCGGCGAGCAGCAGGCTGGGGCGGGCCGCCAGCGCCCTGGCGACGGCGACCCGCTGCTGCTGCCCACCGGAGAGCTCGGAGGGGCGGTGGTGGGCGTGGTCGTCCAGACCGACGAGCTCGAGCAGCTCCGAGACCCGTTGCTCCCGCTCCTTGACCGGGGTGCGGGACAGCCGCAGCGGGATGCCGACGTTCTCCCGCGCAGTGAGGATCGGGATCAGCCCGAAGGACTGGAAGACGAACCCGACGGTCGTGCGCCGCAGCTCGATGCGGGCGTCCTCATCCAGGGCGGTCACGTCGTCGCCGTCGATGCAGACGGTGCCGGCGTCGGGTCGGTCGAGCCCGCTGACGCAGTTGAGCAGGGTCGTCTTGCCGGAGCCCGAGCGACCGACGACGGCGGCCACCGTCCCACGCGGGACGTCGAGGTCGACGCCGCGCAGGGCGTGCACCTCGTGCGAGCCGCGACGGTAGCTCCGATGCACTCCCTCGACCGACACCATGAGGTCGCGGCTCATTCCTCCTCCTTCGGGGGTGCGGCGGCCAGATCGGCGGGTGGCCGGTCCGGCCAGACGCCGATGTGGTCGGCCTCGAGCTCGAGCCGGACACGGCGCTGCATCTCCAGTGTCTCGGTGAACTCGCGGGGGAGCTGGAGCCGGCCGACCCGGTCGAGGACGGCGTACTCCTCGGCGATCACCTGGTCGTGCTCGTGGCCGTCGCCGGGGCGCCGCAGCACCTCGCTCGAGGTCCGGCCGTCGCGGAGCCCGATCGTGCGCTGCACGTGCTCGGCGACCGAGGGGTCGTGGGTCACCACGACGACGGTGGTGGCGAGCTCGCGGTTCACCGAGCGGAACGCCTCCAGGACGTCGGCCGACGCCGCGGAGTCGAGCTCGCCGGTGGGCTCGTCGGCGAAGAGCACCTCGGGGCGGTTGGCGAGGGCGACGGCGATCGCGACCCGCTGCTGCTCGCCGCCGGAGAGCTCGGCGGGACGCCGGTCGTGCAGCTCCGCGACGCCGAGCAGGTCGAGGAGCTCGCCGACGCGCCTCCCGCGGTCCCGGCGTCCGACCCGGGCAGCCACCATCGGCACCGCGACGTTCTCGCCCGCGGTCAGGTAGGGCAGCAGGTTGCGATGGGTCTGCTGCCACACGAACCCGGCGACGTGACGCCGGAAGCGGAGCCGCTCCTTGGTGTCCATCGCGAGGAGGTCCTGGCCGCCGACCCGGGCCAGGCCGGCGGTGGGCAGGTCGAGCCCGGAGAGGATGTTGAGCAGGGTCGACTTGCCGCTGCCGGAGGCGCCCACCAGCGCGACCAGCTCACCGCGCTCGACCACGAGGTCCAGCCCTTGGAGGGCGACCACCTCGATCCCGTCGGACTTGTAGATCCGCACGACGTTGTCGCACAGGATGTGGATGTCGCTCACTCGTCTGCTCCTGTCCGCAGAAGGTCGCCGGCACGTCGCCGGCCGGCGAGGGCCGTCACGCCGAGAAGGGCTGCGGCCACCAGGCCGAGCACGGCCACGACCAGCGTCGCCAGCACGGCCGGGCTGACCACGGGGTCGGGGGCGGCGAAGCCGCCGGTGAAGGGCACCAGCTCGACCGCCGGGATCAGCAGGTGGGCCAGGCCGACGCCGACACCGGTGCCGGCCACGACGGCCAGCACCACCACCGGCGCCAGCTCCAGCGCGGCGACGGCCCGCGTCTGCCGGCGGCTCATGCCGAGGCTGCGCAGCGTGGTGAGGAGCCGGGCCCGGGCCCCGCCGGTGAGGAGGAGGAAGAGCACGACGGCGGCCAGGCCGTACGCCGCGACGGCGACGAACCCGAGTCGGAAGGTCGCCACGGTGCTGCCGACGAACGGCAGGCTTCCGGTCCCCGCCAGCAGCGACCGGCGGTCGGTCATCGAGACCCCGGCGTCCCAGGCCTCGACGGTGCCGGCGAGCCGGTCTGCGAGCGATGCCCGCCCGCTCACGAGCAGGGAGGTCGCCCGCAGGGTTCCGCCCTCGGACTCCTGGAGCACGTCGAGGTCGGCCACGACCACGTCGTCGTCGGCGGCCAGGGGGAACCCGTCGAGGGTGCCGACGACCTCGACGGGCACGTCGCCGATCCCGCTGCCCAGCCCGAGGCTCAGCCCGTCCCCGGCAGCGAGCACCCCGGGCGAGACGAGGACCCGCAGCACGGCGTCACCCTCTGCACGCTCCGAGAGCCCCGCCAGCTGCGGCACGTCCTCCTGCGAGGCCGCTTCGGCGACCGCCGGGTAGGCGGTGGTGTCCACGGCGACGAAGGCCACGCGGTCCACGCCGTGGGCGTCCCCGGACGCTGTGACGGACGGCAGCGCAACCGCCGGCGCGACGGCTGACACCCCGTCGAGCGACCTCACCGCGTCGACCTGCTCCTCGGAGAACCCCGGGCTGTCGAGCCGGAAGTCCGCGCCGACCTCGTCGTACGCCGCCCGTTCCTGGCCGTGGCGGATGGTGGTGGTGATCGCCGAGGCGAACACGGAGAACGCGAGCCCGGCGAGGAGGACGACCATGACCACCGACGTCACCCCGGCCCGGGGTGCCGCTGCCGCGAGCGAGACGACGCCCACTGCGCCTCGCCGCCGCCCGACCGCGCGCAGCGCCGGACGGGAGAGCCACCGGTAGCAGCGGAGCGCGACCAGCCCGGCGGCGAGGGCGACCAGCGGTGGCACCACGGCGACCAGCGGGTCGACGCCGGCAAGGGGGCCGCCCACCCCGCGGTCGCGCACGAGTGCGGCACCGCCGACGGCGGCGAGGACCACGGAGGCGTCCGCGAGGTCGCGCCGGCCCCACCGCGGGCTGTCGCCGCCGTCAGGGTCCCCCGGCGGACGTCCCGTCTCCTGCCAGGAGGCGACGACGGTCTGGGCGACCGTGAGCACGGTCAGCGCGAGCACGAGGGTCGACGACGTCGGGGACGGGCGAGCCGGCACGGTCAGGACCGCCAGCGCGTAGCCCAGCAGCGCAGCGGGGACCGCGACGGCGAGCCGCCTCGAGGGTCTGCACGCCCAGCAGCTGCGGCCACGAGGCACCGCGTGCCCGGAGGAGGGCGTGCGCGCCTGCGCGGCGCCGGCCGAGCAGCCGCGTCGCGAACCCGACGACCAGCACAGCCACCAGCAGGACACCGGCCACCACCATCGACACCACCGCCTGCGCCGTCGTCGCCTGGCGCAGGTAGCCGCCGAGCAGGCCGCGCAGCCCGCTGTCGGCCACGTAGTCGGGGACCGTCCCGAGGATCATCCGCTCCGAGGACTCGAGCGCGAACCCCTGGGTGGAGAATCGCTCGATGCCGGTGAGCACGGCGGCGGCGTTCTCGGCGTCGAGCCGCTCCGTGCGGACCGGGTAGTGCCACTCGAGGTCGAGGGTGGCGGCCGCTGCCTTCACCGCCCGCGGGTCCGCGACGAGGGCGCTGGCGTAGAGCGCGAGGAGCTCGCCCTGCCCGGTGGTCTCCCGTCCCGGGGACCGCATCAGGGGGTCGAAGTCCCACGCCACGTCGTCCGGGTCGCGCGGCGTGTAGAGGCCGCTGACGACCACGAGCACCGGGCCGCCCCGGCCGAGCTGGCCCTGCAGCGGCCGGAGCAGGATCTCGTCGCCGACGGACATCTCCAGCTGCTCCGCGACGCCGGCGTCCAGGGCGACCTCCAGCCGAGGCACCTCCGCGCCCGCCGGGGTGCCGTCGACGGACGCCGTCCCGACTTCGGCCGGAGCGTGCCCGCGGACCCACGTCACGTCGTCGAGCAGCCCGGTCTGGTGGCGCACCTTGAGCCAGGCGTAGGGGCGGGGCCGGAAAGGCTCGCCGGCCGGCCAGCGGTAGGTGTCGTAGCGCGGCGTCACCACAGCGAACGCGGGGTCGCCCAGCACGGCGGACAAGGCACCGCTGACCGAACCCTGCACCTGCTCGTCGATGACCGCGAGCTGGTCGAGCCCCTTGGCGTTGGTCGACCGCACGGTGAGCTCACGGGCGGCGAGTGGGGCGTCGTCCAGCGTCGAGCCGAGCGCCTCGTCGGCGGTCCGGTTGTGCAGCCGCGGTGCGGCCGCGGCCAGTGCGGCCGTCGCCGCGAGCAGGACGAGGAGCGCCACCAGGGGCACCAGGTCGGTGGCCGCCCGGCGCGACGCCATCCGGAGGACGGTCACGGCAGCTCCTCCCCGCGGTCCGGCGCCGTCGCCCGCCCGGTCCGGGTCTCCCAGGTGTGGAGCAGCAGCCCGACCGACAGCGTCCCGACCACGCCGAGCCCCAGCGGCGTCCAGGGCACCTCGACGAGCAGGGAGGGGTACGGCGCCGCCGACCCGTCGGTCAGCGCGACCCGGGGCAGCGTCCACCAGGCGACGGCGAGCCCGACGGCCACCCCGGTGAGCCCGGCGACGGCGAGCAGCCCGACCCGGTCCAGGACGGCGAGCCGCGCCACCTGACGCGGCGCGGCACCGATCGCCCGGAGCAGCGCCCGTTCTCTCCGTCTGGTCGGGCCGAGGGCCCCGGCCGCGGCTGCGAGGCCGCTCAGCACGGTCAGCAGGGCCGCGACGAGGGCGACGGCGAGCACCCCGGTGACGGCGGTGCCGACCGGGCCGGACTCGAGCGCCTTGAGCCGCGACTGCCGGTCGGTGACGGTCACCTGCGGGTGCTCGGCGGCGAGCGTCCGCACCGCGGCAGCGGTCCCGGCGAGGTCGGCCCCCCCGACGTCGAGCCACCACTCCTGGTCGGAGGTCGGCAGGCCGCCGGACTGGACGAGGACCACCCGGTTCATCGCGGCGAGGTCGACGACGATCCCCTCGGTCGTTCCCGGGTCCACCGAGGGCACTCCCTCCAGCACGCCGACCACGTCGAGCCTCAGCGACAGCCCGTTCGCGTCGGCGACGAGCGGCTGGTCGCCGACGGTCTCGGCAAGCCCGCGGGTCACCAGCACGGGGAGCGCCCCGCCGCCCAGCCGGCCTGCCAGCAGCAGCGCCGTACGTGTGGCGCCCGCTCGTCGCTGCCAGGTGCCGCCCTCCGGGACCAGGGGCTCTCCCCGGGTCCCGGCCACGTCGACCGGGCGCACCACCGGGTCCCCCGGAGCCGCCCCGGCCCCGGGGGCGGTGCGGTGCCGGATGGCCAGCAGGCTCATCGGTGGCGGCAGGTGGCCGAGCTCGACCACCGACCCGCCGGCCCTCCGTTCGAACCGGAGGGCGTGCACCATCCCGGTGTCGTCCTGCACGAGCGCCTCGCGAGGTGCGCCGGCGGCCGGGCGGGCCGCCGCGGGGCCGGTCAGCTCCAGCGCGGTCGTGCCGTCGGGGACCGGCAGCCCGGCCGAGTCCGTCGCATCGGCCAGGGACGTCAGAAGGTCCGATGCAGGACGGTCGGCGAGGTCGTCGCGGAGCACGAGCACCTCCGAGGCCGCTGCGGCGTCCATCGCCAGGAGCTCGGCCCGGGCGTCACCGAAGGAGTCGGTGGACCGGGCCACCGGCACGACCCGGTCCGTGCCCGGCGTCCCGGCGAGCCCGCTGTGGGTGAGCACCCGACCGGGGTCCTCGACCCGCAGGTCGGCGCCGGTGTCGAATGCCGCCCGGTCGGCTGCCGACCGGCTCCAGGACGCGAGCCAGGTCAGCGAGAAGGCGGCCACCGATGCCGCGAGCAGCACCGTGAGGACCGGACCGACCTGGCGGCCCAGCTGCCGGCTGACCGTCCAGGCAGCGAGCGCGCCGGTGAGACCGCGGGTCCGGCGCGCCCACGGCTGCGCTGCCGCGAGCGCCGCCGGCAGGGCGCGCAGCACGACCAGGCAACCGGCGAGGAGCAGGAGGGCGGGGGCCCCGACCAGCACGGGGTCGGGCTCGCCGGCGCGCAGCGGGCTGTCGTACCGCTCCAGCTGCCAGGCCGCCACCGCCGCGGCGAGGAGGACCAGGACGACCGCCCCGAGCCGGAGGGCGGCCCGCCGCGAGCCGGACCCGGAGCGGACGGCGACGGTCAGCTCCTCCCGGCGCAAGGTGGGCAGCACGAGCATCAGTGCCGCCACCGTGCCGACCGCGGCCGTGATCCACCAGCCGGCCGGTTCGAGTCCGGGCGCGCCCCCGCCGGACAGCCGGCCCGGTCCCCAGGTGGCGACCAGGAGGCGGCCCAGCACGGGAGCGAGGAGCACCGCCGGGACGGTCAGCACCAGTGCCTCCAGGAGCGCCACCGTCACCAGCTGCGCAGTCGAGGCCCCTCGTGCACGGAGCAGCGCCAGCTCGACCCGCCGCCGGTCGCCCACCAGCCGGCCGGCCGTGAGCAGCGCGCCCACGGCGAGGAGGACCAGCGGGGCGGAACCGAGGACGACTGTCGCGCTCGTCGCGTTGAGCGGGGCGTCCACCCGGTCGAGGACCTCCGTCAGGTCGGTCTCGACCGAGAGACCCGCGCTGTCCAGCGCCCGGTCGAGGTCGGTCATGCCCGTCCGGAGCTCCGCCAGCCGGGCGGGGGGCACCTCGGCGAGCCGGGGGTCGGCGGTCCAGGAGCCGGTCGCCTCGTCGAGGAAACGGTCGGCGAAGGTGGCCGGACCGACCACGAGCGGGCCGTAGGTCGTGAACGAGCCGGTCCGGACGCCGCGCGTGAGCAGGGTGTCCCCGAGCCAGGCCGCCGCGTCCGGGTCCGCGACGACGAACACGCCGGTCAGCTCGACGTCGACCGGCTCGTCGGTGAACCGGTTGCGGACCGTCCACCGGTCGCCGGGAGAGACCCCGATGCGGTCGGCCGCAGGCCGCGGCATCGCCACCGCGACCGGCCCGACCGAGGACGCCCCCGAGCTCGCGGCGGGCCAGGACCCCGCCACCAGCTCGAGGCCGTCGGCCGGTTCGTCGCCGTACGACGCGAACACCGTGAGCTCCGGCTCCTCGGGGTCGGGACCGGGCAGGGCGTACGACGCGGAGACCGCGCGGGACCACACGGCAGGCCGGGCAAGGGCGAGGGAGCCGGTGAGCCGCTCCCGGACCTCCCCGTCCAGAGCGGCCAGGTCGGTGTCGTCCTCCAGCTCCGCCTCGACGCGGACGACCCGCTCGTCGAGGGTGGCGGCGGTCAGCACGCCGGTGACGGCGGCGTCGTTCGCCGCGCGGTGCAGAAGCGACACGGTCGACGCCATGGTGAGGGTCAGGAGCACCGTGACGAAGGCGAGGGACAGGACCGTGCGGTGCGCGCCGGCACGGTGCCGCAGAGCATCCCGCGTCCTCACCCTCGTCCCCTCCCACCGCCGCCGGGTCATCCTGCCAGGAACCCCTCCGGTAGGAGCAACGGGTTTCGGCGTTTGGCGCTCGAAATGTCCGGGTACTCATCTACGTCGGACACCACTCTGACCACTTGGGAACCAGGAGCCCGCCATGGCGATCAGGAACAAGCACCACGACGACGACGGCTTGACCGCTGCGACGAGCGAGGACCGGACCGTCGTCGACGACCGGATGGTGGGCAAGGACAGCACCGTGCCGGTCCAGAGCCACCGCGGCCACCGCGAGGCCCGCGAGCGGTTCGGCGGGACCAACTGGGGCGGGGCGTTCTTCGGCTGGCTCGTGGCCGTCGGGATGACGATCCTGCTGGTGAGCCTCGTCGGTGCGGTCCTGACGGCCGTCGGGTCGTCGCAGCAGATCACGCAGAACGAGGCGGAGCGGCAGGCCGGCACCATCGGCATCGCCGCGGGCATCGTCCTGCTCGTGGTGCTGGCGCTCGCCTACTACACCGGCGGCTACGTCGCCGGCCGGATGTCACGGTTCGACGGCGGTCGTCAGGGGCTGGCGACCTGGATCATCGGGCTCGTCGTCACCGTGATCGCGATCGGACTCGGGGCGATCTTCGGCACCGAGTACAACCTCCTCGACCGCGTCGACCTGCCGCGCGTCCCGCTGTCCACCGATGAGCTCAGCACCGGCGGGCTGATCACGGCCGCGGCCGTGCTCGTGGTCTCGCTGCTGGCGGCGATGCTCGGAGGCAAGGTGGGACACCGCTACCACGACAAGGTCGACCGGGTCGCGCACACCTGAGCGCGCTCAACCACGGGGCTAGCGCTCGACGTGGGCCCGGAGCCGGGGGTCGCTCGAGACGATCCGGCCCACCTCCTCGCCGCCGTCACAGCGACGCAGCGAGACGGTCACCTGGTCGCCCGCGGTGTGCACGACCTCCCAGGCAGCGCCGAACTCCTCCCACCGGCGCAGCCTCTCCAGCGGGTCCTCGTCAGTCTCGTCCACAGCTCCATCATGGGGAGGAAGCGGCCGGACGGCCACCCGTGCGCCTCCTCCATCTCGTCGTCGTCACCTTCCCGGGAGCCCACGTTAGGATCCGGTCATGGGGTTGAGCTCGCGCATGGGGGAGCTGGAGCGCGCCGTCATGGAGCACCTCTGGTCGGTCGAGGGGGACCGGGACGGTGCCGACGGCTGGCGCACCGTGCGACATGTGCACGCGGCCCTCGCTGCCGACCGCGACATCGCCTACACCACGGTGATGACGGTCATGGACCGGCTCTCGAAGAAGATGCTGGTGCACCAGCGCAAGGAGGGGAGGGCCTACCTCTACCGGGCGGCCGACACCCGCGGCGCGATGACCGCCGACCTGATGAGGTCGGCGCTCACCGAGTTCGCCGAGGCCGACCGGACCACCGCGCTCCTTGCCTTCGTCGGCGAGTCGGACGAGGAGGAGCGCGCGGCACTCCGCCGGGCGCTGGCCGAGCTCGAGTGAGCCGTCGATGACCGCCGGGCGGGGCTGCCCTGCTGCCTCGCCCCTGCACCGGTCAGCCGCCGCCGGCCTCTGACCATCTCAGGCGCAGGGCGAGCAGCGCCTCGAGGTCGATCGCCTCACCGTCGCGCGCGCCACGGCCGACCACCAGCGGTGGCGGTGTGGGCTCGAGCCGGACGGTCCGCCAGCGGCCGAACCGGACCGGCGCGACGACGAGCACGTAGTAGCGCCCGTCCTCGCCGACCCCCACCGACCGGCCCTTGCGCAGGTACCACCCCGTGACACCCGTCCGGTAGCGGCCTCTGCCTGACCAGGGACGGGCCGTCAGCTCCTCGGTGGCGAGACCTGCCCGTCGGGCCTGCGCGACGAACCGGTCGACCAGGAGCTGGGCCCTGGCCGACTCGCGCTCGTCCTGCAGCCGCCGCGCCGCCACGTGCTGGTCGGCCCGCTCCGCGCGTGCGGCGCGCCGCTGCTCCACCTCGTCCTCCACCGGCACCACCCTGTCATGGGCGGAGCCCTGACGAGTTCCCTCAACCAAGCGCGAGCTTGGCGGCGATCAGGATCATCGTCGCGGCCACGAGGACCTCGAGGAGCTGCCAGGCGCGCGGGCTTGCGAACATCGGTCCCAGGGCTCGTGCCCCGAAGCCGAGCCCTCCGAACCAGACGATGCTGGCCACGACTGCTCCGATCCCGAACGCCCAGCGACCGTCCAGCGCGTCGGTGCTGGCTGTGCGGTGCGTTGCTGCGATGGACCCGATGAGCAGCACCGTGTCGAGGTAGACGTGCGGGTTCAGCCAGGTGAGGGCGAACGCGCGGCCCACGACCGTACGCCGCGGCTCGCGCCGGGCTGCGGCCGCACCGCCCGCGTCCAGCGCCTCGGGTCGGGTCAGGCGGCGGAGCGAGCCGGCGGCGTACCAGAGCAGGAAGGCGACGCCCAGCCACCGGACGAGGTCGATGACCCACTCCGCCTGGTCGACGATCGCGCCGATGCCGCCGACCCCGGCCGCGATGAGCACCACGTCGGAGAGCGCGCAGACGACCACGACGGCCGCCACGTGGTGCCGGAGGAGCCCCTGCCGCAGGACGTAGGCGTTCTGCGCGCCGATGGCCACGATGAGGGAGCCACCGGTCACGAAGCCGGAGAGCATGGGGGTGAGCACACCCCAGAACGTAGGCGAAGAGCTCGGTGAAGACCAACGAATGTTTCTTCATGCTCATCAGCCGTGCTTCACTCGACCCATGCGGTTCGACCCGGCCCAGCTCGAGACCATGTTGGCCATCGCCGAGGAGGGCTCCTTCGAGGCCGCAGCCAGGCGGCTGCACGTGACGCCGAGTGCGGTCAGCCAGCGCGTCCGGGCCCTGGAGGAGCAGGCGGGACGGGTGCTCGTCCGGCGGACGGCACCGGCGGTGGTGACGGCGGCCGGGGCGCCGTTGCTGCGACTCGCGCGACAGCTCCACCTGCTCACCGCGGAGGCGGTCGGCGAGCTGGGCGGCGACGAGGTCGTCGAGCTCGCGGTCGCGGTGAACGCCGACTCGCTGGCGACCTGGCTCCGGCCGGTGCTCACCTCGGTCGCCGCGACCCCCCGCACGGCCCTGCGTCTCTTCGTGGAGGACGAGTCGCTGTCGCACGACCTGCTCCGCCGCGGTGAGGTGCTCGCCGCGGTGACCAGCGAGCCGCAACCGGTGCAGGGCTGCTCCGTAGTGCCGCTCGGCACCCTGCGGTACGTCCCGGCCGCGGCGCCGGCGCTGGTGGAACGGCACCGTCGGGGGAGGGCGCTGCGATGGTCGACGGTCCCGATGGTCGTGTTCAACGAGAAGGACCGGTTGCAGGACGGCATCCTCGCGGCGCACGACGTGGGTCGACCCCCGGTGGTCCACCGGGTGCCCAGCACCGGTGACTTCTTGGCGGCGGTCCATGCCGGCCTGGGCTGGGGGCTGGTCCCCGAGCATCAGTTCGCGGAGGGCTCCGCGGGAGGCGGGCTGGTGCGGTTGCCGGGAACGTCGCCGGTCGGGGTCGCGCTGCACTGGCAGCGCTGGCGGCTGCCGAGCACGGCGCTCGACCAGCTCAGCGCGGCCGTGCGCCGTGCCGCGGCCGACGGGCTCAGGGCGCCCTGACCAGCCCCACTCCGCGGTCGGCGACGTCGACGTCCGCCGCGAGCGCGGCCGTGTCGGCGTTCGCGAGCAGCCGTGACGACACCACCTGGGCCGACAGCGGCAGCGGCGAGCTCCCGACCTCCTCCCACCAGAGCGCGGCGGCCCCGGCCACGTGCGGGGTGGCCATGCTGGTGCCGTTGAACGAGACCAGTCCGCCTCCGGCCCTCGCCGAGACGACGCCGACCCCCGGGCCGGCGATCTGGGGGAAGGTGTTCGAGAACGAGGCGATCGTGAGGCCGGCGGCACCCTCCTGCAGGGCGCCCACCGAGACGACTCCCTCGGCCGCGGCCGGGAGCGACGCGGCGATCTCGAAGTTGGGATCGAGGTTGCGCTTGCTCTCGTTGCCCGCCGCGGCGACGAGGATCGTGCCGGGACCGAAGGCCGACTGGCTGCGGATCAGCTGCATCAGCGCGTCGAACATCCGCAGGTTCGCCCGGTAGGCCTCGAGGGCCGCGGAGGTGGCGAGCTCGGCCGGCCAGCCGAAGCCGATGAGCCGCTTGACCAGCCCGGGGAAGTCGAACCCGAGTGACATCGAGATCACCTGGGCGCCCTCCTGCACCGCCCACTGGATCCCGCGGAAGATCATGTCCGAGTCGCCGCTGCCGTCGTCGCCGAGCACCTTGCCGATCAGCGCCTTGCCGACCCCAGGCGCCACCCCGATCCGGGTGCCCTCGACGTCGCGGCCGAAGACGGTGCCGGCGCAGTGCGTCCCGTGGCCCTGGCGGTCCCCGGTGCCGGACCCCGAGAAGTCCACCTCGACGAGGTCGACGCCGGCGAAGGCCGGATGGCTCGCGTCGATGCCGGTGTCCAGGACCGACACCACCACCCCGTCCCCGGTCCGCGCGGACGAGTCGGCGCCCACCGCGGAGACTCCCCAGGTGCTCGTGCCGGCGGGCTCCGCGGCCTCGACGCCCTCCAGCTCATCGTCGGGAACCGGGAAGACGAGCTGCGTCGGCATCACCGGCGCGACCGCGCGGACGTCGGGGTCGCGGGCGAGGTCGCGCACCTCGTTCTTGGTCAGCGTGGCCACGTCCACCCGGGGCTCGCTCGGGCCGGGTGGACGGGCGGCCGACGCGCGGCCACCTCCGAACGGCTCGTCGAGGCTCGCGGTGGCGAGGTCCCGCAGGACGGTGTACGTGCGTTCGGTCATGAGCTTCCCCGATCAATCGACGGTCCTTCCGACACTAGGGCGGGAACCGTGGATCTGCATGGCCCCACCTAGCCATTGCATGACATTGCCTTGGAGCGTCCCCCCGGCTGCGTCAGATCCAGGAGCGGAACCACATCCGGTCGTGCCAGTCCCCGAGCGGCAGGAGGTCGTAGGTGAGCACCGGCCAGATCCAGGCGAAGGTCAGGACGACCAGCACGACGAACGCGCCGGCCACCGTCGCGCCGACCAGGCGGCGCCGGGGGTGACCGTCGGCGGGCCCGAGGATCCGACCGAGCAGCAGGGTCACTGCGATGACGGTGAACGGCAGGATGGCCACCGCGTAGAAGGAGAAGATCGGCCGATCGGCGTAGCGGAAGAACGGCAGCCAGGTCGTCGCCAGGCCGACCAGCGCGACGCCGTACCTCCAGTCCCGGCGCACCACCCAGGCGTAGGCGGCGTACAGGAAGGCGACGACGCCTCCCCACCACAGCACCGGCGTGCCGAGCAGCATGACCTCCCGGATGCAGGAGCGTCCCTCGGCGGCGGTGCACCCCTGGCTGCCGGGCGCGATGTCGAGCTCGGTGGCGACGACCACCGGCCGGTGCATCACCAGCCAGGACGGGGGCGAGGACTGGTAGCTGTGCGTCGCGTCGACCAGTCCCTTGCTGTGGAACTGCCAGACGTCGGTGTGGTAGTGCCAGAGGCTCCGCAGCCCTTGCGCGAGCGACGGGAGGAACCCGTCGGGATCCCGCTCGGTGTAGTCGCCCCAGTAGTCCCCGTAGTTGTTGCGCGCGAGTGCCTCCTCGTAGACGTCGGCGTGCACCAGCCAGCCCGCCCAGGACGCGACGTAGACGAGGAACGCGACGACCACGAGGTAGCCGAACGCGGGCAGGCCGTCCACGACGGCGGAGCGGAGCAGTGCCCCCCGCACCCCGAGAGCCCGTCGTGCGCCGCTGTCCCAGAGCACCACGAGCAGGCCGAACCCGGCCAGAGGTACGACGGCGGTCCACTTGCACGAGATCGCCAGGCCGAACATCACGCCGGCCGCCAGCCGCCACGGCCGCCACCAGAGGCCGGCGACCGGTCCCCACGGGCCCTGGGTGCGGGCCCGGGCGGCGAGCAGGGTCATCCGTGAGCGCGTCCAGTCGCGGTCCGCCACGAGGCACGCGACCGCGCAGAGCAGGAAGAGCGCCACGAAGATGTCGAGCAGCGCGAGCCGGGAGAGCACCAGGTGGAGGCCGTCGAGGCAGAGCAGCAGCCCCGCGACGCCGCCGAGGAGGGTGGACCCGGTCAGCCGCCGCACCATGCGGACCATGACCAGCACCATGAGCGTGCCGGCCAGGGCGGAGGCGACCCGCCAGCCGGACGGGTCGAACCCGAAGAGCTGCTGCCCGGCCCCGATCAGCCACTTGCCGAGCTCGGGGTGCACGACCATCGTCGGGTCGCCGGTCTGCAGCCCGGAGGGGTCCTCGCCGGCGATAATCCGCTCGTTGGCCTTCTCCACCCAGTTCTGGGCATAGCCGTGGCGCCAGAGCGACCAGCCGTCCTTGGCGTAGTAGGTCTCGTCGAAGGCGAACTCGTCGGGCCGGCCGAGCTGCCGGAACCGGAGGAACGCCGCGAGCGCGGTCACCCCGAGCGTGACGGCCCACCCGACCAGCGCGTCGTCGGGCGTACGCCGCGCGCCCAGCCGCTGCGCGACCGGCGGCACCCTCCTGCCGTCGGCGGTGACCGAGAGCCCCGTGGTCCGCCGTGGGGTCGGGTCGGTCACGGTCACGGCGGTCAGCCTACGACCCCCCCTCGCCCGCGGATCGGCACCGCGGCGTGGGGGTGGGAGGCGATCGGGGAGGATGGGCGGGTGGACGGACTCCTGGTGCTCGCGGCGACGCCGATCGGCCGGGTGGCCGACGCGTCGCCGCGGCTGGCGACCGAGCTGGCCCGGGCCGACGTGGTCGCAGCCGAGGACACCCGACGGCTCCGCAGGCTCGTGACCGAGCTCGGTGTGGAGGTCGCCGGCAGGGTCGTCTCCTACTTCGACGGCAACGAGGCCGGCCGCACCGGCGGGCTCCTCGAGTCGCTCGTCGCCGGGCAGCGGGTCCTCCTGGTCACCGACGCCGGGATGCCGTCGGTCTCGGACCCGGGCTACCGGCTCGTTGCGGCAGCGGTAGCGGCCGGGGTCCGGGTCACCGCGGTGCCAGGTCCCAGCGCCGTGCTCACGGCCGTCGCGGTCTCCGGGCTGCCGGTCGACCGGTTCTGCTTCGAGGGGTTCCTGCCGCGCAAGCAGGGGGAGCGGGCCCGCCGGCTCGCCGAGCTTGCCGACGAGCCGCGGACGATGGTCTTCTTCGAGGCTCCGCACCGGACGGAGGCCGCCCTCGCGGCGATGGCCCAGGCGTGGGGCGGCGACCGGGCCGCCGCCGTGTGCCGTGAGCTGACCAAGACCCACGAGGAGGTCGTGCGCGGGGGGCTCGCCGAGCTCGCCGCGTGGGCGGCCGACGGGGTCCGCGGCGAGGTCACGCTCGTCGTGTCCGGGCGCACCGGCCCCGCCGTCGTACCCTCGGGCCCCGCCGAGGTCGCCGCCCTCGTCGCCGACGAGGAGGCGGCCGGCGTGCCGCGCAAGGAGGCGATCCGCACGGTGGCGCAGCGCACCGGGCTCCCCAAGAGAGAGGTGTACGACGCCGTGCACCGGCCGTCCCCGGAGGGCGCCCGATGAGCCGGCGTCCCGACGCCCCCGAGCCGCTGCCGCACCCGGTCGTGGACAACCACTGCCACCTCGAGATGACCCTGGACGGCACCGAGGAGCTGGCGCCGCAGGAGGCGCTGGCCGCGGCCGCGGCCGTGGGCGTCCCCCGGATCGTGCAGATCGGCTGCGAGCTCGCCAGCGCACGGTGGTCGGTCGAGGTCGCCGGCGCCCACGACGGCATCGTCGCCGGGGTGGCGCTGCACCCCAATGAAGCGCCCCGGCTCGCGGCCGCAGGGACGTTCGACGAGACCTGGGCCGAGATCGAGCGGCTCGCCGAGGCACCTCAGGTGCGGGCGGTGGGGGAGACCGGGCTCGACCACTACCGCACCGGCGAGGAGGGCAGAGCCGCCCAGGAGGAGTCGTTCCGGCTCCACGTGGACCTCGCGAAGCGGCTCGGCAAGACCCTGGTCATCCATGACCGCGACGCCCACGACGACGTGCTGCGGGTGGTGGACTCCGAGGGTGCGCCGGAGCGGGTGGTGATGCACTGCTTCTCCGGTGACGCCGACTTCGCCCGGCGCTGCCTCGACCGGGGGTTCTGGCTGTCGTTCGCCGGGACGGTCACCTTCAAGAACGCCGCCCCGCTCCGGGAGGCGCTGGTGGTGGCGCCGCAGGACCGGTTGCTCGTCGAGACCGACGCGCCGTTCCTCACCCCCACCCCGCACCGGGGGCGGCCGAATGCGAGCTACCTCGTCCCGCTGACCGTTCGTTTGATGGCGGCCGAGCGGGGGGAGGACCTTGGCAAGCTCTGCCAGGCCGTCGAGGCGAACACGTTCGACGCCTTCGGCGGCCGCTGGTGACGGGAGAGCGGCACCCGGTGGTACAGACCACCGGGACGTTCGGCCCACCCCGGCCGTGACGTGGTTCACGCCCGTGTGACGACCTGGGTCCAAGGTCGGGCAAACGACGGCAAACGGCGTGACTCTCGATTTTGCGCTCCGTGACCTCTTCGTTACCGTCGTCGAGTCAGCCGGGAGCGGTCATGCTTCTCGCGCGCGGCACATGGGAGATCACGCACCACGACCACGCCGACCCCCGTCGGCCGGTCGCTCCCTGCTGCCGCGCCCGCGGCCCGGAGAGATCGACCATTGGAGACGCGTGCTTCTCACCGCGACCCTCAGGAGCCGGGCGGCTCTCGCCGCCATCCTCACCACGGTGACCGTGGCTCTCATCGCCACCGCTCTCGCCTACCCCGCTTTCGCCCGCAACACCCTCACGCTCTCGCTCGACGGCGAGGCACGTGAGGTCTCCACCGACGCGGACACCGTCCGCGAGGTCCTCGACGACCAGGGGATCGACGTCGGCACCCACGACGTCGTCGCGCCCGAGCTCGACGCCGAGGTCGACGAGGGGAGCCGCATCGCGGTCCGCTTCGGCCGTCCCCTCGACATCAACCTCGACGGCGACGAGTCCCGCCACTGGGTCACCGCGACCGAGGTGACCACCGCGCTCGACCAGATCGGGCTGCGCGTCGAGGGTGCGAACCTCTCCACGAGCCGTGGCGCCTCCATCGACCGCAGCGGGATGGCGCTCACCATCGCCACCCCCAAGAAGCTCACTTTCGCCGTCGCCGGCAAGAAGCCGCAGGTGAAGAAGGTCGCCGCCCTCACCGTGCGCGACGCGCTCGAGCTCCGCGACGTGAAGGTCGACAAGGACGACGAGGTCCGTCCGCGCTTGGGCAAGGTCCTCGACGGCGGCGAGAAGATCACCGTCACCAAGGTGCGCGTGGTCAAGAAGGCCGTGAAGGACGAGGCGATCCCGTTCACGACCGAGACCAGCTCCGACGACTCGATGTACGAGGGCGAGGAAGAGGTCGCCCGCGAGGGCCGCGCCGGCCACCGTGACGTCACCTACCGGCTCCGCTTCGAGAACGGGGAGCTCGTGGGACGCAAGGCGCTCCAGGTCCGCGACGTGGTGAACCCGGTCGCACGGCTCGTCAAGGTCGGGACCAAGGAGCGCGAGCCCGCCGCTGCACCTGCGGCCAACTACGCCTCCGGCAGCAGCGTCTGGGACTCCCTCGCTGCCTGCGAGTCCGGCGGCAACTGGGCCATCAACACCGGCAACGGCTACTACGGCGGCCTCCAGTTCAACCTCGGCACGTGGCAGGCGTACGGCGGCACCGGGCTGCCGAGCGCGAACAGCCGTGAGGCGCAGATCGCCGTCGCAGAGCGGCTCCGCGCCGCCACGGGCGGGTACGGCTCCTGGCCGCACTGCTCCTCGGTCCTCGGGCTGCCCCGCTGACCCTGGACGCCGCGGGGCCCTGCCCCGCGGCCGGTAGGCTCGCCCGGACATGAGCCACGACTCCACCGCATCCGCCGGTCCGAGACTTCTCGGGCCGGCGGAGGTGCGTTCCCTGGCCGCGCAGCTCGGGCTCCGGCCGACCAAGCAGCGCGGGCAGAACTTCGTCATCGACGCCAACACCTGCCGACGCATCGTCCGGTCCTCGGGGGTGGGACCTGACGACGTCGTCGTGGAGGTCGGCCCCGGTCTCGGCTCCCTCACCCTCGCCCTGCTGGCGGAGGTACGCCGCGTCGTCGCCATCGAGGTCGACCCCGTCCTCGCCGCCGCGCTGCCGGCGACCGTGGCGGCGTACGCCCCGGAGGCCGGCGACCGCTTCGCGCTCGTCGAGGCGGACGCGATGCGCGTCGACGGCGTGCCGGGGCCGCCGCCGACCGCACTCGTCGCGAACCTTCCCTACAACGTCTCGGTGCCCGTCCTGCTCCACCTGCTGGCCGTGCTGCCCTCCCTGGAGCACGGTCTCGTCATGGTCCAGGCGGAGGTCGCCGACCGGCTGGCCGCGCCGCCGGGGTCGCGCACCTACGGGATCCCGTCGGCCAAGGCGGCGTGGTACGCCGACGTCCGCAGGGCCGGTGCGGTGGGACGCAACGTCTTCTGGCCGGCACCCAACGTCGACTCCGGGCTCGTCGCCTGGACGCGTCGGGACCCTCCGCCGACGACGGCCGGCCGCGCCGAGGTGTTCGCCGTCGTCGACGCCGCGTTCGCGCAACGGCGGAAGACGGTCCGGGGCGCGCTCAAGGCGGTCGCCGAGGTCGCGCGGGTCGAGGCCGCCCTCGACCATGCCGGCGTCGACCCGGCCACCCGCGGCGAGCAGCTCGACATCGCCGCCTTCGCGCGGATCGCCGAAGGGCTGCACCTGTGAGCCGCGAGGTGCGGGTCTCCGCGCCGGCCAAGATCAACCTCTGCCTCGGCGTCGGGCCGGTGCGCGAGGACGGCTACCACCCGCTCGCCACCGTCTACCAGGCGATCGGGCTGTACGACGACGTCACGCTGCGGGCCTCCGACCGCGTCGAGCTGACGGTCTCCGGCGACGGCGTGGACACCGGCGACGTGCCCACGGACCGGACGAACCTCGCATGGCGGGCCGTGGAGCGGCTCGCCGAGCACCACGGCCGCGAGCTGGCTGCCGCCCTGCACATCCGCAAGCGGATCCCGGTGGCCGGCGGGCTCGCCGGCGGCAGCACCGACGCCGCGGCCGCGCTGGTCGGCGCCGACGCCCTGTTCGGGCTGCACACCCCCCGGCCCGAGCTCCTGAACCTCGCCGCGGAGCTCGGCAGCGACGTGCCGTTCTGCCTCGAGGGCGGCACGGCGATCGGGTCGGGCAGGGGGGAGCGGGTGGCCCCGGTCATGACCCGCGGGGAGTACTGGTGGGTCGTCGTGCCCGACGCGGGCGGGCTCTCCACACCGGCCGTCTACGAGCGGTTCGACGAGCTCGCGGGCGCCGACGCGCACGGCCCGGGCGGGACGGAGCCGGAGGTGCCCGACGAGCTCCTGGCCGCGCTCCGAGCCGGGAACCCCCATCGGCTCGGGGCGGCCCTCACCAACGACCTCGAACCGGCTGCGCTCTCGTTCCGCCCCGACCTCGGCGAGCTGCTCGCCGGGGGACGGGAGGCGTCGGCGCACGGCGCGCTGGTCAGCGGCAGCGGCCCCACCACCGTCTTCCTCTGCGAGAGTGCCGCCCACGCGGAGGTGGTCGACCTGCACCTGCAGCGCGAGCACGGGACCGCCCCGGCACTGGTCGTGCGGGGCCCGGTCCCCGGCGCCCGGGTCACCGGAGGGCAGCGATGAGCCGCTCGGTGCCCAACCTCGTCAACCTCGAGCGCGTGTCGAAGTCCTACGGCGTCCGGCCACTCCTCGACGAGGTGTCTCTCGGCGTGGGGGAGGGCCAGCGGATCGGGGTGGTCGGCCGCAACGGGGACGGCAAGACCACGCTGCTGAAGATCGTCAGCGGGCTCGAGCAGCCGGACGGCGGCCGGGTCTCGCACTCCCGCGGGCTCCGCCTCGGCCATCTCACCCAGGGCGACGAGCTCGACCCGGCCGCGACCGTGCGGGAGGTCGTCCTCGGCGACCGGTCCGACCACGAGTGGGCCGCCGACGTCACGACCCGCGAGGTCGTGGAGGTGCTGCTCGCCGGCGTGCCGCTCGGCCGTCAGGTCGACGGGCTCTCCGGTGGCGAGCGGCGACGGTGCTCGCTGGCCCGGCTGCTGCTGGGCGACCACAACCTCGTCGTGCTCGACGAGCCCACCAACCACCTCGACGTCGAGGCGGTCGACTGGCTGGCCCGGCACCTCTCCCGCCGTACGACGGCGCTCGTCGTGGTCACCCACGACCGGTGGTTCCTCGACGCGGTCTGCGACGAGACCTGGGAGGTCCACGACGCGGTCGTCGACGTCTACGACGGCGGCTACGCCTCGTTCGTGCTGGCCAAGGCGGAGCGGCAGCGGCAGGCCGCCGCGTCCGAGGGCAGGCGGCTGAACCTGGTGCGCAAGGAGCTCGCGTGGCTGCGCCGCGGTCCGCCGGCCCGCACCTCGAAGCCGAAGTTCCGCATCGACGCCGCCAACGAGCTCATCGACGACGTGCCGCCCGCCCGGGACCGGCTCGAGCTCCAGCGGTTCGCCACGCAGCGGCTCGGCAAGGACGTCGTCGACGTCGAGGACGTCGACCTGCGACGGGGCGACCGGACGCTGCTCTCCCACGTCACGTGGCGGCTCGGGCCAGGGGACCGGGTCGGGCTGGTCGGCGTCAACGGGGCCGGCAAGACCTCGCTGCTGCGCCTCGTCTCCGGCGAGCTGCGCCCCGACACCGGCAAGGTCCGCACCGGCCGCACGGTCGCGCTCGAGCACCTGACCCAGACGGTCGCGGAGATCGACCCCGAGACGCGCGTGCTGGACTCGGTCGAGGAGATCAAGCGGGTCACCCGCACCGCCACGGGCGAGGTGACCGCCTCGTCGATGCTGGAGCGGTTCGGCTTCACCGGGGACCGGCTCACGACGCGGGTGAAGGATCTCTCCGGCGGCGAGCGCCGGCGGCTGCAGATCCTTCGGCTGCTCCTCTCCGAGCCCAACGTGCTGCTGCTCGACGAGCCGACCAACGACCTCGACATCGAGACCCTGAACGTGCTCGAGGACTTCCTCGACGGGTGGCCGGGGACCCTCGTGGTGGTCTCCCACGACCGCTACTTCCTCGAGCGCACCTGCGACGCGGTGTGGGCCCTGCTCGGCGACGGCTCGCTCCGGATGCTGCCCCGCGGGGTCGACGAGTACCTCGAGCGCCGGCGGGCGAGCGCCGTACCCCCGGACGCGCCGCGTCCCGCACCGGGTGCGGCGACCGACGACGCGCCGGCCGGTGCCGCGCGCACCGGGTCGGCCGGCGAGCGCGAGGCGCGCAAGACCCTCGCCCGCGTCGAACGGCAGCTCGCCAAGGTGCAGCGGCAGGAGGAGGCGCTGCACGCCGAGCTGGCGGCGCACGCTGCCGACTTCGAGCGGCTCGCGGTGCTCGACGCCCGGCTGCGCGAGGTGGTCGCCGAGCGTGAGGCGCTCGAGGAGGAGTGGCTGGGGGCCGCCGAGCTCCTGGAGTGACGGCGGCGCTTTCTCCGTAGTTCCGCTCAGGTCCGTCGCCGGCTCGCCGAAGGGAACCTCGAGCCCCTGCCTGGGGCACGACGAACAGCGGACCGGGGGACGGCGTGTCCTCGCACCGGCACGCGCAGAGGAACAGGACGTGACCATGACGGTGCTCTCGAGCAAGGCCCTGTGGCTGCGATGGGCGGCGGTGCCGACGGCTCTCGTTGCCAGCAGCGCGCTGGTCTGGCAGGGCTCGCAGGCCGCGTTCAGCGGCTCCACCGACAACGGGGCGAACAGCTTCGCGTCCGGCACGGTGTCGCTCTCCGACGACGACGCGGCGGTGGCGATGTTCAACGTCAGCAACCTCAAGCCCCTGGACACCGGCACCAAGTGCATCACGGTGACCTACAACGGCAGCCTGGCCGCGGCCGTGAAGCTGTACGCCGCCAACACCGGCGGGCTGGGCACCTACCTCGACCTCACCGTCGAGCAGGGCACCGGCGGCTCCTCGGGCAGCTGCGCCGGCTTCGTGGCGGGCAGCACGCTCTACAACGGCACGCTGGCGGGGCTGGCCTCGAGCGCGACCAACTACGGCAACGGGATCGCCGCCTTCTCGCCGACCGGCTCCGGCCAGAACCGGACCTACCGCTTCACCTACACCGTCCAGGACAACAACGCCGCCCAGGGGCTCAGCTCCTCGGCGACCTTCACCTGGGAAGCGCAGAACTCCTGAGCTGATGGGGGTTCGACTCGTCGTCGGCGGACTGGCCACCGCCTACCTCACCGCGATGGCCGCCCTCGTGGGCTGGGCCGTGCTGCCCTCGGCGCTCGGCTGGTCGACGTCGGTGGTCGAGAGCACCTCCATGGCCCCGGCCGTCCGGGCGGGCGACGCGCTCGTCTTCGCTCCGGTGGAGCCGGGCGAGGTCGAGGTGGGGCAGATCGTCCTGGTCGACGACCCGGCCGTGGCCGGCCGGGTGCTCTCCCACCGGGTCGTGGAGGTGCTGCCGGACGGCTCTCTGGTGACCAAGGGGGACGCGAACCCGTCCGCCGACTCGACGCCGGTCGGCGCCGACGCGGTGCTCGGGCTGGCGAGGCTGCGGGTGCCCCTGGTGGGGCTGCCGCGGCTCTGGGGCTCCACCGGTGAGCTCTGGCCGCTCGCCGCCTGGGCGGCCGGCACCGCGCTCGCCGTGCTCGCCGCCGCGACCGACCCTTCGCGAGGACGGCTGCGCGCCCAGCGAGGTGCCAGCGGCCGGCCGGCACGCCGGCTCCTGCCGCGGCTCCGCCGCCGGCGCACCGGCGTCGCGGTGGGCGCGGCGCTCGGCGTCACGCTGCTGCTCCCCCCGGCCCTCGCCACCGGAGGCGCAGGCGGCGGGCTCGCCCATGCCGCCTTCCTGGGCACGAGCGACAACGGGCAGAGCTCCTTCGCCGCGCACCCCGACCTCACCGCACCGGATGCCGGCGCGGTCGTGATCGCCAAGACGGGGACCGGCTACCTCACCGGTGCGGTCCGGCCCTCGGGAACCTACCGGGTGCACGCCGACGTCACCGACACCGGCAACCCTGCCTCCGGCGTCTCCGCGGTCACCGCGGACGTGAGCGCGGTGACCGCGGGCACCACCGCGGCGGCGCTGACCAACACGGGCAGCACCGTCGGCGGCGTCAGCTACACCTGGCAGAGCGCCACGCTCACCGCGGGCGCGTCCACCGGTGCCCAGGGGTTCACCCTCACCATGACCGACGCGGCCACCCGCTCACGGACCCGCACCGGCTACACCGTCACCGTCGACGGCGTGGCCCCGACCGCGGCCGCCGTCGACACCGTCAACAAGACCGGCGGCACGGTCGGCCGCCCGGAGACGGGAGACGCGCTGGTGCTCACCTACTCCGAGCAGATCGACCCGGCCTCGGTCCTGGCGACTTGGACCGGCGGCTCCCAGAACGTCACGGTCCGGTTCATCGTGTCGGGCTCGACCAACCTCGTGACCGTGCGGACCTCGACCGGCACGCTGCTGCCGCTGGGCACGGTCACCTCACCCAGCGCCTACTTCAACGCCACCGCCAACTTCACCAACTCCACGATGGTGCAGTCGGGCGGCACGGTGACCGTGACCCTGGGCACGACCACGGGCACGCCGACCACGGTCACCGCCCCGGCGACCCTCTCCTGGGCGCCGAGCGCCACGCCGTTCGACGCGGCCGGCAACACGGTCACCACGACCGCGAGGACCGAGGCCGGCGCGAGCGACGCGGACTTCTGACGGGCCCGCTCCCGGCCCGTCTCAGCCGGGCTCGATGGAGAGCGACAGCCGGCGCAGGAGCCCGGCGAGCAGCCGCCGCTCGTCGTCGTCGAGGGCGGCGAGCAGCGGCCGCTCGTGCTCGAGCAGCGCGGCGAGAGCGCCGTCGACGGTGGACCGGCCCGCGGCGGTGAGCCGCACGAGCACCCCGCGCCGGTCGCGCGGGTCCGGCAGCCGCTCGACCAGGGCGCGGGCGACCAGGCGGTCCACCCGGTTGGTCATCGTGCCGCTCGTGACGAGCGTCTCGCGGAGCAGCCGGCCGGGGGACAGCTCGTACGGCGAACCCGCCCGCCGCAGCGCCGCCAGGACGTCGAACTCCCAGGGCTCGATCCCGTGGCCGGTGAACGCGGCCCGCCGTGCGGCGTCGAGGTGGTGCCCGAGCCGGGTGACCCGGCTCAGCACCTCCATCGGAGCGAGGTCGAGGTCCGGGCGCTCCCGCCGCCACGCCTCGACCAGCCGGTCCACCTCGTCCTGCATGCGGCGAGCATACCGGTCAAGAATCTTGACATCGAGATAAAGCCGGCGGGACAGTCGGGTCATGGCGCACACCTGGGACCCGGCGTCCTACTTGGAGTACGGCGACGAGCGGGCGCGTCCGTTCCTCGACCTGCTCGCCCGCGTGCCGGCCGCGGACCCGCGCTCGGTGGTCGACCTCGGCTGCGGGACGGGGAACCTGACCGCGCTGCTCGAGCGGCGGTGGCCCTGGGCCGACGTGGTCGGCGTCGACTCGTCGGCGGAGATGGTCGCCGCGGCAGCAGGCTCCGGCGTCACGACGGTCCTCGGCGACCTCCGCGACTGGACCCCGCCGTCCCCGGTCGACGTGCTGGTGTCGAACGCCGCCCTGCAGTGGGTGCCCGGCCACCTCGCGCTGCTGCCCCGGCTGGTGGGGCAGGTCGCCCCGGGCGGCTGGCTCGCCTTCCAGGTCCCGGGCAACTTCACCGCCCCCAGCCACGCCCTGCGCCACCGGCTCGAGCAGGACCCGCGCTTCGCGCCGTACCTCCGGGGGGTAGCCGGGCCGGACGCCCACGATCCCGAGGTGTACCTCGAGGCGCTGCTCGACCTCGGCTGCGACGTCGACGCGTGGGAGACGACGTACCTGCACCTCCTCCCCGGGACGGACCCGGTCTTCGGGTGGGTGGCCGGCACCGGCGCGCGGCCGACGCTCGAGGCCCTCCCTGACCGGCCCCGGCAGGAGTTCGAGCGGGAGCTCCGCATGGCGTTGCGCGAGGCCTACCCCACCACCGGCCGCGGGACCGTGCTGCCGTTCCGACGCGTCTTCGTGGTGGCGCGCACCCCCTCGGACGCCGCGGAGTGACCGTCGCCGTGCCCGGGAGGTGGATCGTCCGGCGCGGCCGCTGCACCGTAGGCTGGCCCCGCCGATCCCCGGTTGGTCTGTCGGCAGGGCCCGCCGCACTTTGAATGCGGACAAAGCGACGTAGGTTCGACTCCTACCCGGGGAGCCAGGACCCCCTCACCGACCGCGGAGGAGCCCCGCCCGTGACCGAGCCCCCAGCCCCTGCCGCCGTCATCGTCCTCGCTGCGGGCAGCGGCACGCGGATGAGGTCCAAGACCGATGAAGGTCCTCCACCCGCTCTGCGGGCGCACCATGATCGGGCACGTGCTGACCGCCGCCTGCGCTGTGGACCCCCAACGGGTCGTCGCCGTCGTCGGCCACGGCCGGGACCAGGTGGGACCGCACATCCTCGACCAGGTGCCCGACGCCCTCCTCGCGGTCCAGGAGACCCAGGAGGGGACCGGCCACGCCGTCCGGGTGGCGGTGGACACGCTGCGCGAGGCGGGCACGCCGCTGTCGGGGACGGTCGTGGTCATGACCGGCGACACGCCCCTGCTCGAGGGCTCCACGCTGGCCGGCCTGGTCGCCGACCACGCCACGTCGGGGCGTGCCGTGACCGTCCTGACCGGTGAGGTCGAGGACCCGTTCGGCTACGGGCGGGTGGTCCGCGACCCGGACGGGGCCGTGACGGCGATCGTCGAGCAGAAGGACGCCGACCCCGCTCAGGCGGCGATCCGGGAGATCAACTCGGGCATCTACGCCTTCGACGGGCGGCTTCCTCGCCGAGGCGCTCGGCAGGATCACGAACGAGAACAGCAAGGGCGAGTACTACCTGACCGACGTGGTCGCGATCGCCCGGGCGGTCGGCGCCGCCGTGGGCGCGCACCTCACCGACGACGTCGTGCAGACCGAGGGGGCCAACGACCGCGCGCAGCTCGCGGCGCTCGCGGCGCAGCTCAACCGCCGGACCCTGGACCACTGGATGCGCGAGGGCGTCACCGTCGTGGACCCGGCGAGCACCTGGGTCGACGTCACGGTCTCGCTCGAGCGGGACGTCACCCTGCTGCCGAACGTGCAGCTGCTCGGCGCCACCGTGGTCGCCGAGGACGCGGTCGTCGGTCCCGACAGCACGCTCAAGGACGTGGAGGTCGGCCGCGGCGCCAGCGTCGTGCGCACCCACGGCGAGCTCGCCGTCGTGGGCGCCGGCGCCGACGTCGGTCCGTTCACCTACCTCCGCCCGGGCGCCCTGGTCGGCGAGCGGGCCAAGGTCGGAGCGTTCGTCGAGGTCAAGAACTCCAGCATCGGCGACGGGGCCAAGGTGCCGCACCTGTCCTACGTCGGCGACGCGGAGATCGGCGAGGGCACCAACATCGGGGCGGGCACGATCTTCGCCAACTACGACGGCGCGCAGAAGCACCGCACGACCGTCGGCCGGCATGCCCGGACCGGCTCCAACAACACCTTCGTCGCCCCCGTCACCATCGGGGACGGCGCCGTCACCGGAGGCGGCACGGTGGTCCGCGAGGACGTCCCCCCGGGCGCGCTCGCGGTCTCCTCCCCGCGCCAGCGCACCATCGAGGGGTGGGTGGAGCGCCGTCGCCCCGGGACGCCGGCCGCGGAGGCGGCGTCCCGTGCGGCCCAGCCGCCCCACGCCACGCCCGAAGGTGCGCAGCCGCCCGGGCCTGAGTGACAATCGTCGTACCCCCCACCTAGGAGAGCACCGCGTGAGCAGCATCAAGCGCACCACCGAGAAGAACCTCATGGTCTTCACGGGACGGGCCCACCCCGAGCTGTCCGAGGAGGTGGCCTCGCTGCTCGACATCACGCTGGTGCCGACCACCGCCTACGAGTTCGCCAACAGCGAGATCTACGTCCGCTTCCAGGAGTCCGTGCGGGGGTCCGACGCCTTCGTGATCCAGAGCCACACGGCTCCGGTCAACGAGTGGATCATGGAGCACCTGATCATGGTCGACGCGCTGAAGCGTGCCTCCGCGAAGCGGATCACCGTGGTCATGCCGTTCTACGGGTACGCCCGCCAGGACAAGAAGCACCGCGGCCGCGAGCCGATCTCGGCGCGGCTGATCGCCGACCTCTTCGCGACCGCCGGCGCCGACCGGCTGATCGCCGTCGACCTGCACACCGCGCAGATCCAGGGGTTCTTCGACGGGCCGGTGGACCACCTCATGGCGCTGCCGATCCTCACCGACTACGTGAAGAAGAAGTACGGCGACCAGGACCTCGCGATCGTGTCGCCCGACGCCGGCCGGATCAAGGTGGCCGAGCAGTGGTCGAGCCGGCTCGGTGGGGCGCCGCTGGCGTTCATCCACAAGACCCGCGACATCCACCGGCCCAACGAGTCGGTGGCCAACCGGGTGGTCGGCGAGGTCGAGGGCCGGATCTGCATCCTCGTCGACGACATGATCGACACCGGCGGGACGATCGTGAGGGCCGCCGAGGCGCTCATGAACGACGGCGCCGCCGGCGTCGTGATCGCCGCGACCCACCCGATCCTCTCCGACCCCGCCGTCGACCGGCTCAAGAACTGCCCGGCGAGCGAGGTCGTGGTCACCAACACGCTGCCGATCCCCGAGGACCGGCACTTCGACAAGCTCACGGTGCTCTCGATCGCCCCGCTGATCAGCCGGGCGATCCGGGAGGTCTTCGAGGACGGCTCGGTCACCTCGCTCTTCGACGGCCAGGCCTGACGCCCCGCCGCCCCCGCCTCGTCCGATTGGGAGTGCGCCATGGCGCACTCCCGATCGGACGAGGCGGGGGCGGGGGTCTGCATCCCGTGGGAAACCGTGCCGGCCCCGGGGCGGATTGGCTATGGGCGGCAGGGCTCCGGTAGGCTTTCCCGGTTGCCTCGGCGAGGGAGACCAGGGGAGACCCGGCCCGCTCCGTGATCGACGCGGTCACGCTCCGCGCTGCCATGCGCGCGCAGCGGTCCGTCTCCTCCCGCCGCGACGACCACCACGTTCGTGAAGCAGTCGACCAGAGGAGCATTTCCCCCATGTCTGAGACCAGGCTCCAGGCCGAGTCCCGCACCGAGTTCGGCAAGGGCGCGGCCCGGCGGATCCGCCGCGAGCACAAGGTGCCCGCGGTTCTCTACGGCCACGGCACCGACCCCGTCCACGTGATCCTCCCGGGCCACGACACGATGATGGCGCTCAAGCACGGCGGCGCCAACGCGCTCCTCTCGATCGACCTGGACGGCAAGACCCAGCTCGCGCTGCCCAAGCAGGTGCAGCGCCACCCGGTCCGCGGCGTCCTGGAGCACGTGGACCTGCTGATCGTGAGCAAGGGCGAGAAGGTCACCGTGGACGTGCCCGTGCACGCCGTCGGCGACGCCGCCCCGGAGACCGTCGTCACGGTCGAGAACTCGACCATCTCCCTCGATGCCGAGGCGACGCACATCCCCGACCTCATCGAGATCTCGGTCGAGGGGCTCGAGGCCGGCTCGCAGCTCCTGGCCAAGGACCTGCCGCTGCCGAAGGGGACCTCCCTGCACGGCGACGAGGAGATGCTCGTCGTCAACGTCACCCAGGCCTACGAGATGGAGCTCGAGTCGGAGTCCGACGCCGTCGAGGAGGCCGCCAAGGAGCCCGAGAGCGGCGAGGAGACCGTCTCTGCGGTCGCCGGCGTGCCGGGCGAGGCCGGCGAGGAGAACCCCGGCGCCTGAGCGGAGCCATCCGCGACTGACAACCGAGGAGGAGGGCCGGGATCCGTGAACGACGACGTGTGGCTGGTCGTCGGGCTGGGAAATCCCGGCCCTTCCTACTCCGGCCACCGGCACAACGTCGGCCACCGGGTCGTCGCCGAGCTCGCCGACCGCATGGGCAGCGGCTTCAAGGCGCACAAGAGCGGTCGGGCCGAGGTCGTCGAGGGACGGCTGGTCCCCGGCGGGTCGAGGTTCGTCCTGGCCCGGGGTCGGTGCTACATGAACGAGTCCGGAGGCCCGGTGGCCTCGCTCTGCTCCTTCTACAAGGTCGCGCCCGACCATCTCGTCGTCGTCCACGACGAGCTGGACATCGCCTTCGAGACGCTGCGGGTGAAGTTCGGCGGCGGCGACAACGGCCACAACGGGCTCCGCTCGATCCGCAAGTCCCTGGGCACCGGTGACTACTACCGGGTCAGGGTCGGAGTGGGCCGGCCGCCCGGACGCCAGTCACCGGCCGACTACGTCCTCTCCGACTACTCGGCGGAGGAGAGGCGCGTACTCCCGTTCCAGGTCGACAAGGCCGCGGACGCCGTCGAGAGCCTCGCCACCGACGGGCTGGCGGCCACACAGTCCCGGTTCAACACGTGACCTCCGGCACTCGCGCCCAAGGTCTTTCCGTCCCCGCACCGCGGCCCTTGGTAGTCCATCTGGGTGGCTGACCGACCCGCGCTTGCTCGAACGGGTGCGATAGGCGATGATTTCGTCCGTGCCTCACTGCGTGGGGACGCTGGAGGCACATCAAGGGGAAGCAAGCCATACCGGGGGGTATTGCGCCTATGTCAGGCGGGCTAGGTGACGTTGCCGTCACCGCACAGGGGATCAGAACACACATCCAGGGCTTGAGCGAGCCATCACACACGACCATCCCGCGGCAGGCGCGACGCCCGGAGCCGGCCCTCGCGGCCGGGGCGGCGACGATCCAGGCACAGGCACACGGGCCGTCGACGGCGCACGTCGCCGACGCCGACGCCGCGAGCCAGGCGGAGGGTCGTCCGTTCTCCACGTGGCTGCGCCTGTGGGGGCTCCACGTCGAGGTGATGCTGACCTTCGTCGTGGGCGTCGTCGTCGCGTTCGGGGTGGACCGCTCGCAGTTCGCCGCTCCGGTGTCCGCGCTGGCGGCACTGGGCATCTGGATGCTGGGCACCTACCACCGCGGACGGGCGGTCACCACGCCAGTGACGCGGCAGTTCCGGTCGCTCACCCAGAGCACGATGCTGCCGCTCGCCCTCGTGGCGGGCGGCGTCGGATTCGCCGGCCTGCCGGTGGCCACCATCCCGGAGACCTTCGCCACCATCGGTGCCGCCGCCGCGACCGCGCTGGCCTGCCGCGCCGTCCGGTGGCGGCTGCAGGCGCCGGTGCGGATCGTCGTCGTCGGAGACCGGGCGGCCGTCGCCACCGCAACGGCGCGATGGGCGCGCACGCCCCACTTCCAGGTCGTCGGCGGGCTGCTGATGGAGCCGGAGCTCACCGCGGAGGCGGCGCCCCGGGACGTGCTGGGCGTGCCGACGGTGGTCGGGCTGGACGAGGCCGACCCCCGTGTGCGGCAGTGGCGCGCCGACCTCGTCATCGTGACCCCCGGAGCCGGTGTCACGGCGGACGCGTTCCGTCGGCTGACCTGGGCGCTCGAGCAGACGCGCGTCGCGATCGGCGTCGGTGGGGTCCTCGACTCCGTCGCCCCGCACCGGATCACGCCGGGCGGCATCGAACGCTCCGCGATCGTCGACGTCCGCTCGCCGCGCCCCTCCCACTTCGTCCGCGGGCTGAAGGCGGCGATCGACCGGGTGGGCGGCCTCGTGCTGCTGGGTGCCTTCGCGCCCCTCCTCGCGGTCATGGCTCTCGCGGTGCGACTCGACAGCCGTGGCCCGGCCTTCTTCACCCAGACCCGCATCGGTCAGGGCGGCCGTCCGTTCAAGGTCTACAAGATGCGGACGATGGTGCAGGACGCCGACGAGATCAAGTCCCGCCTTGCCGAGGCCAACGAGTTCGACTCGGTCCTGTTCAAGATGAAGCAGGACCCGCGCATCACACGGGTAGGGCAGTTCCTCCGGCGCTCGTCGCTCGACGAGCTGCCGCAGCTGCTCAACGTCGTACGCGGCGAGATGTCCCTCGTCGGACCGCGGCCCTTCCTGCCGGAGGAGGTGGCCCGGATGGACGAGGACACGCTCCGCCGTCACGCCGTCCAGCCGGGGATCACCGGTCTGTGGCAGGTCAGCGGTCGTTCCGACCTCGCCTGGGACGAGTCCGCCGCCCTCGACACCTATTACGCCGACAACTGGTCGTTGCTCGGTGACCTCGCCATTGGTGCCCGCACGGTGAACGCCGTCGCGAGCTCCAAGGGCGCCTACTGAGAAAACCGAGAAAAACCCGTGCGCACACATCTCAAGACCCGCTTCAGCGACCGCTGCCGCAAGGCAGGAGCGGCCACCGTGGCAACTGCTACCGCTCTCGTCACGCTCACCGCGCTGGCGCCCACGGCCAGCGCCGACACCGGCACCGTGCCAGAGTTCGCCGAGACCATCGGCGGCTCCGGACGCGCGGAGGTCTACCCGTCCGGCCTGGAGACCACGACCGACGGTGTCGTGCTCGCCGACACCGGCAACGACCGGGTCGTGAAGTATCGCAACGACGGCTCGGTGGCCTGGAGTCACGGCGTCCACGGCTTCGGCAACAACGGCATCAACAACCCGCGGGACGTCGGCGTCGACGGAACCGGCCGGGTGTGGGTGGCCGACACCGGCAACACCAGCATCGTGAGGCTCAACGGCTCGACCGGCGCCTTCCAGAAGCGGTTCCGCGGGCCCACCGGTGACCAGATCAAGTCCCCGATCGGCATCACGGCGGTCGGCAACGAGATCATCGTCGCCGACGCAGGTGCCCTGAAGATCCGGATCTTCGACGCCGACTCGGGCAACCAGGTGCGGACGATCTCGCAGCCGGCCTCCGGGTGCACCTTCTCGGCGTTCCGTGACGTCACGAAGGACAGTGCGGGCAACTACTACGTGGCCAACTACACCCGCAACAACGTCCTGAAGCTGAGCCCCTCCGGCGCCTGCCTCGACTCGTTCGGTGTCAGTGGCACCGGCAACGGCCAGTTCAAGAACCCGTACGGCGTCGCGGTCGCGGGCGACCTGCTCTACGTCGCCGACTCGAACAACAACCGGGTCCAGGTCCTCACCCTCGACGGCACCTTCGTCGGCGCCGTCGGTGGCCACGGCGGGTTCGACACCCCCGGCACCTTCTCCCAGCTCCGCCGCGTGGCGGTGGCCCCCGACGGCGACGTCTGGGCGGCCGACCTGTGGGGGTTCACCGCCCAGCGGTTCGACCGATCCGGCACCGATGCGAACCCGTCGTGGAGCTACGCCCAGAAGATCGGGGCGACCGCACCGGGGCGCACCTCGAGCAGCCTCTTCAACCAGCCCAACGGCATGGACACCGACGCCGCCGGCAACCTCCTGGTCGCCGACCGGATGCACCACCGCTATGCGAAGTTCGACGCGAACGGCCAGTTGACGGGGTTCCAGATCTGCGGTGACCGCGGCACGGCCGGCATCGGCTTCAACTGGCCGGCCGACCTCGCCGTGGACCGGACGACCGGGAACATCTGGCTGGCAGACACCCACCAGAACCGGCTCCAGGTGCTCGACGGCGGCTGCACCACCACGACATCGGTGGCGACGAACCAGCTCAAGTTCCCGGCCGGGATCGAGATCCGCGACGCCGACCGGATCGCCTTCGTCGCCGACAGCGGCAACAACCGGATCGTCTCCTACGACGTGGCGACGCGCCAGCAGATCGGTGTCTCGACCGCCGCCCTCGGGCTGAAGAACCCGCAGGGGCTCGGCGTCGACCCGGTCAGCGGCGACCTCTTCGTCGCCGACAAGGCGAACAACCGCGTGGTGCGGGTCCAGAGCACCGACGGCTCCTCCTTCTCCGTCGTGCGCAGCTACACCGGGCTCAGCAAGCCCGAGGGCGCTGCCGTCGACACGCAGGGCAGGCTGTACGTCGCCGACACCGCGAACCACCGCGTGGTCATCATGGACGCTGCCGACGGAGTCGTCACCGGCACCATCACCGGCCCGAGTGCCTTCTCCGAGCCGCAGTCGGTCCACGTCGCCGGCGACACCCTGTACGTCGCCGACACCTTCAACGACCGGGTGCAGAGCTACACATGGTCCACTGCGCCGCCGCCCCCGCCCCCCGTCGACGGGGCAGCGCCGGAGACGACCATCACGTCGCCGGCCAAGAACGCCGTGCTGCCGGGCGGTGCGGTGACGATCTCGGGGACCGCGACCGACGACGTGGCGGTCGACCGGGTGGAGATCGCGGTGCGCGACCGCGACACGCTGAGGTGGTGGAACCCGACCACCGGCTCGTTCCAGCAGGCGATCGTCCGGGTGCCGGCGACGCTCACCGCCCCGGGCGGGAAGTCCACCGGATGGAGCACGACGTTCGACGCGCCGGCTGCCATCGCGGCCGGGGCCACCGCCGGCAGGTTCACCGCGAACGTGCGTGCGGTCGACACCGCCGGGAAGATCGACGCGAGCGCGGCGACGAGCCCGTTCACGGTCCAGGCGCAGACGCAGGCGCCGGACACAGTGGCGCCGGAGACGACCCTCACCTCGCCGTCGAACAACTCGCTGCAGCCGAAGCCGGTGACGCTCGCCGGCCAGGCGACCGATGCGGTCGGGGTCGCCAAGGTGCAGGTGCACGTGAAGGACCGGGACGCTGTCAACCGCTACTGGAACTTCACCACCGGTGCCTGGCAGACCGGGATCGCCTGGTTCGACGCCACCCTGAGCTCCACCGGCGCGACCTCGACCGGGTGGTCCGCCAGCTTCTCGCCGCCCGAGAGCGCCGGCCGCTACTGGGTGGCCTCACGAGCGCTCGACGCCGCCGGCAACAGGGACACCTCGCCGGCCGGGGTCAACTTCCAGACGACGAACGCCCGCAAGCTGACCTACGTCGGCGACTTCGCCGGCCCCGGCCTCGCCGAGGTGACCCCGGTCGACGTCCTCTCCACGCCGACGCACCACTACGTCCTCGACGTCGCCCGCTACCGGATCGTCAAGGTGAACCGTTCGTCGGGTGCCATCGAGGCGCAGGCGGGCGGCGGCCGGGGCAGCCTCCCCGGCGAGCTCGCGGCGGCGCGATCGATCGCCCGGGCGGCGAACGGCGACATCTACGTCGCCGACACGCCCAACAACCGGGTCAGCGTCTACGACGCCAACCTCAACTACCGGTTCGCCTTCGGCAGCAAGGGCACCGGTGCGGCGCAGTTCACCCAGGTCTACGGCCTGGCGATCGGTCAGGGGCGCAACGCCGCCGGAACGATGCAGGAGCTCGTCTACACGATCGACGGTGACGGACGCATCAAGAGGTGGAACCTGAACGGCACGCTCATCGCGGACTTCGCCACGGGTGTCGCCCTCAACCAGCCGCGGATGGCGGAGATCCACCCGGTGACCAACGACCTCTGGGTCGTCAACGCTCGCGACCGGCAGGTCGTCGCGATCAGTGCCGCGGGACAGGAGCAGTTCCGGTTCGGCCGGGGAGGCACTGCCAACGGCCAGTTCATGGGCGATCCCCGGGGTCTCGCCATCAACGCGGCCGGCACCCGGGCGTTCGTCTCCGACGAGGGGAACCACCGCATCCAGGTCTTCACCGCCGACGGCGCAACTCCGGGGACGTGGGTCATGAACATCGCGCCGACGACTACCGGTCAGCGGCTCGTCGATGTCCGGGGCATCGACGTCGCGGCCGACGGCACCCTCGTCGCCTCCGACGAGTGGGACTTCGCGGTCAAGGAGTTCAGTGCCTCGTCCGGCGTGTTCCAGAAGCGGCTCTTCGGCTCCAAGCCGCCGGTCGGCGGGGTGAACACCCCCCGCGGGCTCGACCTCGACGGCGCCGGCCACGTCTTCGCCAGCGACTGGTGGAACCAGCGGATCGCCCGGTGGAACCTCGACGGCACGGGCGCCATGGCCTTCGGCTACCGCGGCACCGTCGCCGATCCTGGGTCGATCAACTTCGCCTGGGACATCGCGGTGCAGCCCGGGACCGACCGGGTCTTCGTCGCCAACCGGGAGAGCCACGAGATCGAGGTCTTCACCGCCGGCGGCGCCTACGTCACGCGGTGGGGCACGCGCGGCACGACGAATGGAAAGCTGCAGTTCCCGCAGGGGCTCGACTTCATGCCCGACGGCGACCTCGTCGTCGCCGACTCCGCCAACAACCGGATCCAACGCTTCTCGATCGCGACCGACGGAACCGGCACGTGGAAGGAGACCTACGGGGCGCAGGGGACCGGCGCCGGTCAGTTCTCGCAGCCGACCGGCATCTCGGTCGCGCCGGACGGCACGATCTGGGTGGCCGACACCGACAACAACCGGATCCAGAAGCGGAGCCCGAGCGGGACCTGGACGGCTTACACCAAGCCGACCGGCGGGGTCCTCACCTACCGCCGCCCCTGGGGCGTGACGGCGAACCCGGACGGCAGCGTCTGGGTCACCGACTCCGGGCGCGGCCGGGTGGTGCTGGTCAGCGCCAACGGGTCGCAGCAGCTCGAGGCGAACGGCAACGACATGGGCGCCGGTGCGCTCAACCAGCCCTTCGACACTCTCGTGCTGCCCAACGGCAACCTGCTGATCTCGGACGCGTTCAACAACCGGATCATCGAGGTCAGACAATGAGACGTCCCCTGACGGTGCTCGCCGCACTGAGCATCGCCATCAGCGGCTGGGCCGCTGTGCTCCTGGGGACGGCAGCGCCGGCGTCGGCAGCGTGGAACGATCCGGTGTTCGAGCGGAGCATCGGCGGCAGCGGCCTGGCAGGCGTCTACGCATGGGGACTGCAGCACAACCCCGTGACCGACGAGATCCTGGTCGGCGACTACTTCAACTTCAACGTCCGCCGGTTCGACCGCGACGGCAACCAGCTCGGCGCCTTCGGCCGGCCGGCGACGGAGCGGAGCGGCCAGCCCTACTCGCTCGCAGTGGATCCGCGCGACGGCTCGGTCTACGTGCCGGAGATCGGCGACGGCCAGCCTCGCGGCTACATCGCGAAGTACGACAAGAACGGAAAGTTCCTCTACGAGTTCAACTCGGGGGCCAGGTACTACGCCTGGATCGCCACCGACAAGAACGGCAACCTCTACGTCGCCGACAGCCACTACTGGAACAACGCCGGCGACCCGCCGAAGATCCGGAAGTACGCCGTCAACGACGCCTCGAAGTCGGTCACCCAGGTCGCGAGCTTCGGGTCCTATGGCACGGGCCCCGGCCAGATCAACACGGTCCGGGGGATCACCGTCGCCGACAACGGCGACATCTACCTGGCCGACGGCGGCAACAACGTCATCACCCACTTCACCAACAGCGGCCAGCACGTCCGCACGCTGACGGGACCGTTCGGCGGCGACCTCCGCGGCATCACGCTGGACGAGGCCAACGACGCCCTGTGGGTCGTCGATGCCGACGGCGGGAACATCGAGAAGTTCACGCTCGGCACCGGTCAGCACGTCAGGAGCTACGGCTCCACGGGTGAGGGGAACGGGCAGTTCGCCGACGGCGGGCGGCAGCTCGACGTCACACCCGACGGCCACGTGTGGGTCGCGGACTACGGCAACTTCCGGATCCAGCGGTTCACCGGCGACGGTGCCTACGTCAACGACTACCCCAACCCCGCCACCCAGCCGGCGACCGGGCTGCTGTCGAAGGTCCGCGACGTCGCCGTCGCCCCCGACGGCGGTGTGCTCATCGCTGACACGTGGAACCACCGTTTCCAGAAGTTCTCCCCCGACGGCACTCCCCTCGGGTCCTGGGGCAGGCGCAGCTCCAACCCGCCGTACGGCATGAACTATCCGCGGGGAATCGGTGTCGACCCCTACAGCGGGGATGTCTGGGTGGCCAACACGCGCTCCCACACCGTCCGCGTCTACGACGCCTCGATGAACTACCGCTTCGACGTGGGGAACGGGCAGGACTCGACGGCGACCGGCTCGATGCGCTGGACGCTGGACGTCGACTTCTACCGGGACTCGTCCGGGACCGTGGTGGCGCTGGTCGCCGACTACGTCGGCGACCGGGTCAAGGCGTTCTCCACCGCCACGGGGCAGGAGCTCTGGTCCCTGTCCAGCTCCGCGGTCAACCAGGTGCACGGTGTCGCCGTGGATGCGGCCAACGACCGGCTCTACACCGTCAGCCCGGCGCGCGACCGGATCGAGGTGTGGCGGCTGAGCAGCCGCGCTTACCTCGGGTCGTTCGGGTCGAACGGCACCACGGCCGGACGGTTCTCCAGTCCGTGGGACGTCGAGCTGAGCAACGGCCTCCTCTACGTCTCCGACGTTGCCCGCAACAAGGTCATCGTCTACACGACGTCGGGCTCGTTCCAGGGCGAGTTCGGCTCGACCGGCAGCGGCCCCGGGCAGTTCCGCAGCCCATCGGGGCTCGACACGGACGCTTCGGGGCGGCTCTACGTCGCGGACTCGAGCAACTACCGGGTGCAGGTCTTCGCTCCCACCGGCTCGCAGTCGAACGACCGCACCGCGCCGACGCTGACCATCGGCGCTCCGACGAGCGGCAGCACGGTCGCCTCCGGGCCGGTCGAGCTGACCGGCACCGCCACGGATCCCGACGGCGTCGCCTCGGTCGAGGTCAGCGTGCGTGACCAGGCCACCGGCCTGGTGTGGGACGTGAACAGCTCGTCGTGGGCCACCGGCGGGCGGTGGCCGGTGGCGGCGCTCCGGGGGGGTGACCGCACCTCGATGACGTGGCGCTGGTCGTTCCCCGCGGGGATCGAGGGGAGCCGCTACACGGTGCGCGTCCGCGCCTATGACGCGGCCGGCAACGTGTCGGTGGCCCCGTTCGCCTCGTCGACGTTCATCGTCTCGAACGCCACGCCGGACGTGCAGGCGCCCGTCGCGGTGCTGACCGAGCCTGTGAAGAACCAGGTGTACACCGACCGTCCAGCCCTCATCGCCGGCACCGCGACGGACGACGTCGCGCTCGCATCGGTGCAGGTGGCCGTCAAGGACCGGGCGAACAACCAGTGGTGGAACGCCTCCAGCGCCACGTGGGGGCCGCAGGTGTGGGAGGACTCGGCGCTGACTGCACCCGGGACCCCTGCGTCGGAGTGGTCCTACGCCTTCGACGACTCGGCGCGTCCGGGGTCCGGCGGCTACTACGTCGCCGTGCGGGCCAAGGATGCGGCCAACAAGGTGCAGCCCTCCTTCGGTCAGCGGTTCGACATCGACGACTCCGAGCCGCCGGCACCGGACCTGGAGGCGCCGACGGCGGCGATCTCGAGCCCGACGCTCGACGAGAGCCTTCCGCGGCCGGTCTCAGCCGTCGGGATGGCGACCGACGACCGCGGTGTCGCCCTCGTCAGGGCCGCGGTCAAGGACCGGGTGAGCGGTCTGTGGTGGAACCCGGAGACCGGGTCCTGGGGGGCGATCAGGTGGACGTCGGCGACGCTGGCTGACACGAACGCCACCAGCACCGGCTGGTCGTGGCTGTTCGACGACCGGGCCGATCCCGGCACCGGCTCCTACTTCCTGCAGGTGCAGGCGAAGGACACTGCTGACAGGTGGTCGACGACGGTGAGCACGAGGTTCTCGACGGGGTGAGAATCCCGGGACCGGAGTCCTAGGACGACTCCGGCTCCGGCGGCAATGATGAGGCACTGAACGGGGGGAACACGGGTGGGAAAGATGAGAAGGGCGAGAGTCCGGGGTGCGCTGGTGGGCGCGCTGAGCCTGGCGCTGGGTGGGTTGGCGTTCGGCGCCGCTCCACCGGCTGCCGTCAGCGCGACCGAGGTGAGCATGGTGCCGCAGGGCACCGTCGGCCAGTCCGGTCACGCCGGCCTCTACGGCTGGGGTGCGACGACGATGTGCAGCGGCGACGTGCTCATCGGCGACTACTGGAACATGCGCGTCCTCCGCTTCGGCGAGGACGGCTCCTCGAAGGGCACCTTCATCGGCAACGCCGGGTTCGGCGCGACCCAGCACCAGGCGCCGTACGGCCTAGCGGTCGACCCGGACACGTGCAACGTCTACATGGCCGACACCGACCGCCGCCAGGTCGACGTCTACTCGTCGACCGGCACCTACCTCCGCAGCTTCGGCCAGAGCGGGGTCGTCGGCGAGACGGCGACGACGTTCCGCTACCCGTCGCGGGTGGCGGTCAGCGACGGCTTCGTGTTCATCGCCGACACCTGGGCGAACCGGATCTCGGTGTGGGCCGTGGACGGCACCCAGGAGCTGTTCAGGCTGCAGGGGAGCGGCTCCGGCAACGGACAGTTCCGCCAGCCGAGGGGCATGTCCTTCGACGCCGGCGGCCTGCTCCACGTCGCCGATCAGGGCAACAAGCGGGTGCAGGTCTTCGCGGTCGACGCCGTGAACCGGCAGCTGGCCTTCCAGTACAAGTACGGCCGGCCGTTCGTCTCCGGCGGCACCGGGGACCAGGTGGTCCGGGGCGACCTGCGCGGGCTCGCGATGGACACGGAGCGCGGGTTCTCCTACCTCGTGGACGGAGAGGGCAACCGGGTCCACCAGTTCCGCCTCGAGGCGGGCGGCGCGACGTACGTCCGCAGCTTCGGGCAGCAGCTCTTCACCGACGGTGGTCGCGAGGCGACCGTCGACCGGCAGGGCCGCGTCTGGGTCGGCAACATGCCCGGGTTCAGCGCGGAGGTGTTCTCCTCCGAGGGCGACCACCTCTTCAGCTATCCGAGCCCGGCGCAGCCGCCGCCTCCGGGGGGCTTCAACGGCCCGCGGGGGGTCGCGGTCGACCCGTCGACGAAGAACCTCTTCGTCTCCGACACCTACAACTTCCGGATCCAGAAGCTGGCCCCCAACGGGACCATGCTGGCGGAGTGGGGAACGCGCGGCCGTTCGCCGTACGAGTTCAACTACACCCGGCTGCTGGCGGTCGACCCGCGTGACGGCTCGGTGATCGTCACCGACACCGACAACCACCGGATCAAGAAGTACGACGCGGACGGCGGGTTCCTGTGGGAGGTCGGCGAAGGCGGTCCAGGCCCGCTCCAGTTCAAGAACCCGCACGGGATCGACATCGGGCCGGACGGCAGGATCTACGTCGCTGACACCAACAACGCCCGCGTCCAGGTCCTCCACCCTGACGGCTCGTTCGACCGCTACGTCGGCTCACCCGGCACCGGCAACGGGCAGTTCCGCCGGCCTCGCGGCGTCGTCGCCGACGACGTCACCGGCCAGGTCTACGTCGCCGACGCCACCCGCAAGAACGTCCAGGTCTTCTCCGCCACGGGGCAGTACGAAGGCACGTTCGGCGCGCCCGGCACCATGCCGGTGCAGCTGGGCGGACCGTTCGACGTCGAGGTGGACGACGAGTTCCTCTACGTCGCCGACACTCCTCGCAACATGATCGTCGTCTTCGACAAGGCGAGCCGCTCCTTCGTCGCCGAGTTCGGCGGATCGGGAACAGCCTCCGGCAAGCTGAACCAGCCACAGGGGCTCGACCTGGTCGATGGCGTCCTCTACATCGCCGAGCAGAAGAACGAGCGGATCAGCACCTGGAGAGTGGTCAAGGGCACCGTCGTCCAGGACACCGAGCGGCCGGTCAGCTCGGTGACCGCGCCGGCAGCCAACGAGCGGTTCACCGGCGCGCCGGTGCTCGTCGAGGGCACCGCCACCGACAACACCGCGGTTGCGCGGGTCGAGGTCGCGTTCCAGGACCGCACCACCAAGCAGTGGTGGAACCCGGTCACCGGCCAGTGGCAGGTCAAGCCGAAGGCGTGGATCCGAGCCTCGCTCGACTCGCCCGACCAGCCGTCCACGACCTGGAGCTACGCGTTCTCGCCGGTCGGCGGCAGCGGCGCCTACGTCGTCACCCGGCGCGCCGTCGACACCTCGGGCAACGCCGAGACCGTCGTCGCCGGCTCCGGCGTCCGGTTCACCATCAGCTGAAGCACCACCACTCACCATCCGCGCGGCCGGTCCCTCGGGGGCCGGCCGCCCAGCAGGAAGAAGTCCCATGTTCTCGAGGAACCGTCGCACCCGACTCCTCCCCGGCCTCCTCGGAGCCTTCGCGCTCGCGGTGTCCGGACTCGCCCTCGGCGCACCCGGCGCCCAGGGTGCCGCCGAGCTCTCGATGGTCCCCAAGGCCGTCATCGGAGGCCCGGGCCATGCAGGACTGTACGGCTGGGGCGCCGCGACCATGTGCAACGGCGACGTCCTCGTCGGCGACTACTGGAACATGCGGGTGCTCCGGTTCCGAGCGGACGGGACCCTGGTCGGGCCGTTCATCGACAATGCCGGGTTCGGAGCGACCCAGCACCAGGCGCCGTACGGGCTGGCGGTCGACCCGGACACGTGCGACGTCTACATGGCCGACACCGACCGCCGGCAGGTGGACCGGTACTCCGAGACCGGTCAGTACCTCAACAGCCTCGGCACCAACGGCGTCATCGGCGAGACCCCGTCTACCTTCCGCTACGCCTCACGTGTCGCCGTGCGGGACGGCCTGGTCTTCGTCGCCGACACGTGGGCCCACCGGATCTCGGTGTGGGAGCCCGACGGCACCCAGCAGCTGTGGGAGCTGAAGGGGTTCGGCACCAAGCTGGGGCAGATCAAGTCCCCGCACGGGATGTCCTTCGACTCACGCGGCCGGCTCCACGTCGTCGACAGCGGCAACAAGCGGGTCAGCGTCTTCTCCGTGGACGTGACGAACAAGCGGCTCGTGGCGCTGTTCACCTACGGGTCCGCCTACTCCCCGACAGCGACGAGCCCGGCCGCGGACGCCGTGATGCGCGGAGACCTCCGGGGCATCGCCGTCGACCCGGTCAACGACGTGTCCTACGTCGTCGACGCCGAAGGCAACCGGCTCCACAAGTTCACCATCGACGGCACGTTCATCAAGAGCTTCGGCGCCGGCAAGTTCACCGACGGCGGCCGTGAGGCGACCGTCGACAACGACGGCAATGTGTGGGTCGGTGACATGCCGCAGTTCCAGGTGCAGAAGTACTCCGCGGACGGAGTCCAGCTGGCGACGTACCCTGACCCGGCGCAGCCACCCCCGCCCGGACGGTTCAACTCCCCGCGGGGGGCGGCCGTCGACCCGGTGACCGGCAACATCTTCGTCTCCGACACCTACAACTTCCGCATCCAGAAGCTGGCGCCGAACGGCACGATGCTCCAGGAGTGGGGCTCACGCGGACGTTCGGAGTTCGAGTTCAACTACTCCCGGATGATCGCCGTGCACCCGTCCGGCGAGTGGCTGGTCCTCGCCGACACCGACAACCACCGGGTCAAGACCTACGACTCCGACGGCAACTTCCTCTGGGAGAAGGGCAACGGCGGCACCGGCAACGGCCAGTTCAAGAACCCGCACGGCGTCGACATCGGTGCGGACGGCAAGATCTACGTCGCCGACACCAACAACGCGCGTATCCAGGTCCTCGACACCGACGGCACCCACCTCCGCACGATCGGCTCACTGGGCACCGCTGACGGTCAGTTCCGGCGGCCCCGGGGGATCGCGGTCGACGACGGCACAGGGGACATCTACGTCGCCGACGCGGTCCGCAAGAACGTCCAGGTGTTCAGCGCGACCGGGAGCTACCTCCGCACGATCGGTCCGAAGGCGCCCGTCGGGTTCGCGATGGGCGGCCCCTTCGACGTCGAGGTCGACGCCGGTTACCTCTACGTCGCCGACACCCCGCGCAACAAGATCGTCGTGTGGGACAAGCTCACCGGCCGGTGGGTCGGCGAGTTCGGCGGCGCCGGCACCGCGCCCGGCAAGCTCAACATGCCGCAGGGGCTGGACCTCGTCGGCGACATGCTCTACATCACCGAGCAGAACAACGAGCGGATCAGCAAGTGGCAGGTGGTGGCCGGGGAGGTCGCTCCCGACACGACCAAGCCGCAGACGACCGTGACGTCGCCGACGGTCAACGAGACCCTCACCTCGCGCCCGGTGACGATCAACGGGACCGCGACGGACGACGTCGGCGTCGCCCGGGTGCAGGTCGCGGTGAAGGAGCAGGGGACCGGCGGCCGGTTCTGGAACGCGAGCACCGGGTCGTGGCAGTCGACGGCGAGCTGGTCGGACGCCGTCGTCGCCGCCCCGGGTGAGCTGACCACCGCGTGGACCGCGTCCTTCGACGACTCCTCGGCGCCGAGCCAGGGGGGCGCCTACATCGTGCAGAAGCGTGGCATCGACTCCAGCGGCAACACCGAGGCGGTGGTGGGGACGAAGTTCACGATCGTCACCGGGACGCCGGACACGACGGCGCCGACCAGTGAGATCGTGTCTCCGACGAGCAACCAGGTGATGGACGCCCGCCCGGTGAGCATCACCGGCACGGTGGCGGACGACCGGTCGGTCGCGAAGGTCCAGGTGGCGGTGAAGGACCGGACCCGGACCACCAACCAGTGGTGGAACGCCACCACGGGCAGCTGGAGCTCACAGCTGGTCTGGGCTGATGCCGTTCTCGGGGACCCGGGTGCCGCGTCGACGAGCTGGGCGTTCACCTTCGACGACCGAGCGGCTCCCGGCAGCGGGAAGTACTACGTGCAGAAGCGGGCGGTCGACGCGGCGGGCAACACGCAGGCCGTGGCGGGGCACCGGTTCGACGTGGTCGGCTGAGCCACCCCCGGAAAGCCGAGAACGGCCCTACCCTCGCGGGTAGGGCCGTTCCTGGTGGAGCTTCGCGTCAGACGCGGCCGGCCGAGGTCGACTCGCACCAGCGGAGGGTGTTCTTCCCCTCGCCGCCGTCGCAGCCGTCGCGGCCGTTGTCGCCGGCGAGGACGTCGTCACCGGCACCGCCGAGGAGCTGGTCGTCGCCGATGCGACCGCCGATGTCGTCGTTGCCGCCACCGCCGAAGGCGACGTCGTTGCCCGAGCCACCGACGATCTTGTCCGTCCCGGTGGCACCGCAGATGATGTCGTCGCCGCCGAGGCCGTTGATGTAGTCGTTACCACCCAGGGCCTGGATCACGTCCGGCCCCTCGGTGCCCTCGATGCGGTCGTTGCCCTCGGTGCCCACGATGGTCGCGACGACCCCGTCGCACCGGTGGACCGTGTGGTCCGGCGTAGGCGTGGGGCTAGGGGTGGGCGTGGGGGTGGGGGTCGGCTCCGGCGTGGGTACCGGTGCCGGCGCGGGCTGGCTGGCGCCGGCCTTGGTCAGGACCAGACCGCTCGTGGCCGGCACGGTGACCGTGCCGCTGACCGAGGCGCCCTCGAGGGTCTTCCAGGTGCCGGCGGGCAGGGTGACCTTGAGGTCGGTCTTCTCGGGGTTGACCACGACGTAGCCGGCTTCGAAGCTGCGGCTGTAGGTGCCGTTGCCGACCGCGGAGTAGGCGCCGGTCGGGTTCCCCATCGCGAGGTCGGGTGCCGGCTGGTCGGAGAGGTCGCTGGCGCCGGAGCCGCAGACGTGCGGGGTGCAGCCGTCGGCGAGGAAGAACATCCGGGACATGCCGTTCGCGCCGAGCATGAACGAGCCGAGGGTGTACTCGTACCACTGCGACACGGTCCGGGCGGTGTTGTCCTTGCCCCACATCTTGGTGACGGTCAGGACGCCGGTGCCTCGGGCCTCGCTCTCGGTGAGCATGTCGACGTTCTGCTTCCAGGTCTTGGAGCTGGGGTACGCCGTCGCCGACGCGTGCGGCTGGCGCAGCCAGAGCTCGGCCATCGACATGTCCGAGCCGTCCGCGAGGTGCTGCGGGGAGCTGCCGTTGAACCAACGTGTGCCGCTGCCGAGGCCGTTGGTCACGACCGGGACGCCGGTGTTGTCGCGGACGTACTGCGTCAGGGCGCCTGTGTCCTTGACCCACTGCACCTTGTCGTAGACCTTCCCGGTGCGGGGGTCGACCGGCATGCTGTTGAGGTAGGTGCCGTCGAAGATGCCGTTGCCGAGGCTGTCGAGGAAGCAGCCGTCGTAGCCGCTGCGAGCGATCTCGTCCTTGCAGAGGCGAACGACCTCGCGCTTCCACTCGGGCATGTAGGCGTTCATCAGGTCGTTGCCGAAGACGGTGGCCTGGACGCGGTTGCCCGAGGCGTTGTGGGCGTACATGTTCTCGGCGTACTTCGGTGCCCAGCGGGCCGCGAACGGGCCGTTGACGTAGGCCAGGATCTTGAGGTCGGGGTTCGCCCGCCGCATCGCCGGGGCGAACGCCTTGAACGTCATGCCCTGAGCGGCGATGACGTCGTACCGCTTCGCGGCCTCGACGGCGGTGGCCTCGGTGTACTGGGTCTTGCCGGTCATCCACTCGGCGGCCCAGGCGGGCTGGTCGAACTTCTTCGGCGCGATCTTCGCCGCGGTGGCCTCGGTGGCGCCGGCCGTCGAGGCCATCGGCACACCGACGATCGCGGCGCCGGCGACGACTGCTCCCGTCAGCGCGCCGGCGAGGTGGGTCCTGCGGGGGCTCGTAGCCCCTGAGCGAGAAAGAGTTGCCCGAAATGGGCGTGCTGAAATAAGCACGGACGACCGCCTCCCAACAGTTAAGGGTCCGTAACCTGCTGAAGAAAGAGTAGGTGCGAAGGGGCCTTCGGTCATACGTTTCGGGACTAAGGGCCCGAGTCGGGTCGGGACCAGTTGGTCAGTGCACTGTCGTGCATGCGCTGTCCGCAGTCCTTCACCCTGTCTGACCTGCAGGAACGCCGGCGGCGGTGACTCGGCGCCGAGTGGCGGTGGGTGGTCTGATCCACCGCCCTGCATCCCAGACGCAGGAACGGCCTCACCCCCTCAGGGGTGAGGCCGTTCCTGCCGTGCTGAAGTGCTGTCAGCGGCGAGCCGGCGTCTCGCACCAGCGCACCCGGTCCCGCCCCCGGCCGCCCGAGCAGCCGTCGCGGCCGTCGTCGCCGCCGATGAGGTCCGCGGAGCCGCCGCCGAAGATCATGTCGTCGCCCGATCGACCACCGAGGTGGTCGGAGCCCGCGCCGCCTCGGACAGTGTCGTCCCCGGCTCCGCCGACGACCGTGTCCCGGCCGCCGCCGCCGCAGATGACGTCGTCGCCGCCCAGCCCGCTGACGTAGTCGTTCCCGCCGCGAGCGTGGATCACATCGGGCCCCGGGGTGCCGATGATCCGGTCCCGGCCGCTGGTGCCGACGATCGTCGCGAGCAGGCCTGCGCAACGGACGCCCGCCGTGCCGGGGCCCGGCTCGGGTGCGGGACCGGGTGACGGGTCCGCGTCGGGTGCCGTTCCGGGGTCCGGGTCAGGGTGGGGGTCGGGTTCAGGGGTGGGCGGGATGGTCCCGCCGGCCTTGGTCAGGACCAGGCCGCTCGTGGCCGGCACGGTGACCGTGCCGCTGACCGAGGTGCCGTCGAGGGTCTTCCAGGTGCCGGCGGGCAGGGTGACCTTGAGGTCGGTCTTCTGGGGGTTGACCGCGACGTAGCCGGCTTCGAAGCTGCGGCTGTAGGTGCCGTTGCCGACCGCGGAGTAGGCGCCGGTGGGGTTACCTACCGCGAGGTCGGGTGCCGGCTGGTCGGAGAGGTCGCTGGCGCCGGAGCCGCAGACGTGCGGGGTGCAGCCGTCGGCGAGGAAGAACATCCGGGACTTGCCGTTCGCGCCGAGCATGAACGAGCCGAGGGTGTACTCGTACCACTGCGAGACGGTCCGGGCGGTGTTGTCCTTGCCCCACATCTTGGTGACGGTCAGGACGCCGGTGCCTCGGGCCTCGCTCTCGGTGAGCATGTCGACGTTCTGCTTCCACGCCTTGGCGGCCGGGAACGTCGTCGCCGACGCGTGCGGCTGGCGCAGCCAGAGCTCGGCCATCGACATGTCCGAGCCGTCGCCGAGGTGGTGGACGCTCTGGGTCGCCCAACGGGGGCCGCTGCCGAGGCCGTTGGTGACGATCGGGACGCCGGTGTTGTCGCGGACGTACTGCGAGAGTGCGCCGGTGTCCTTGATCCACTGGAGCTTCGTGTACACCTCCCCGGTGCGGGGGTCGACCGGCTTGCTGTTGAGGTAGGTGCCGTCGAAGATGCCGTTGCCGAGGCTGTCGAGGAAGCAGCCGTCGTAGCCGCTCTGCCGGAGGGCGTCGTTGCAGAGGCGAACGACCTCGCGCTTCCACTCGGGCATGTAGGCGTTCATCAGGTCGTTGCCGAAGACGGTGGCCTGGACGCGGTTGCCCGAGGCGTTGTGGGCGTACATGTTCTCGGCGTACTTCGGTGCCCAGCGGGCCGCGAACGGGCCGTTGACGTAGGCGAGGATCTTGAGGTCGGGGTTCGCCCGCCGCATCGCCGGGCCGAACACCTTGAACGTGGTCGGCTGGGCGGCGATGACGTCGTACCGCTTCGCGGCCTCGACGGCGGTGGCCTCGGTGTAGTGGGTCTTGCCGGTCATCCACTCGGCGGCCCAGGCGGGCTGGTCGAACTTCTTCGGCGCGATCTTCGCCGCGGTGGTGGCCTCTGGTGCCTCGGTGGCGCCGGCCGTCGAGGCCATCGGCACACTGACGAGCGCGGCGCCGGCGACGACGGCTGCCGTCAGCGCGCCGGCGAGGGGCCCCCTGCGGGGGCTGCCGGCGCCGGAGCGAGCGAGGGTTGCCCACAAGGGGCGCATGACGAAGAGCACGGACGACCGCCTCCCAACAGTAAGGATCCGTGTGGTCCCGGCAGGATAGGCACGAGAAGGCCGTCAGGTCCGGCGTTTCGGGACTAAAGACACTAATAACCCTTAAATCGGACGTTCGCGACACCCAGGTCGAGACTTCGGTCCGCGTCGGCCGGCTGGTCGCCTAGGATGGGTCGCTCCGGCCTTCCTGTGGTCGCGACCTTGGACGCGCGCAGGAGCACGACAGATCGATGGGGGCATCGCATGGACGAGGGTTCCGCCCTGCCGTCGGGTCCGGCCGCCGGACCGACGCTTCCCGAGGACGCGGGGCGCTGGGGCCGCGCCGTGGCACGGGCGCGACGCCACGTGCACTGGGCGCGCCACGAGGGGATCGGGCGGCTGGTCGAGGAGGACCAGCTCGACCCCCGGGACCGGCTCCGCGCTGCCGTCGCCTCGCGACAGTGGGTACGCCGCCATGGCGTGCAGCCGGGTGAGGCGCGAGCCGCGTTCGTCGTCGGGGTCCAGCGTTCGGGCACGAACATGGTGGTCCGAGGCGTCGAGTCGGACCCCTCGGTCAAGGTCTACAACGAGAACAGCAGGAAAGCGTTCGAACGGTTCCAGCTCCAGGGGCCGGGGGTGGTCCGCGGGCTGGTCGCCCGGGAGCGGCACCGGCTGGTGCTGTTCAAGGCGCTCTGCGACAGCCACCGCACGGGCGACCTGCTCGACGAGGTGGGTGCCTCCACCCCCGCACGCGCCGTCTGGGTCTACCGCGGCGTCGACGACCGGGTTCGGTCGGCGGTCAGCAAGTTCGGTGACGTCAACCGTCGGGTGATGGCCGAGATCGCGGCCGGCGAGGGACATGGCCGCTGGCAGGCGCAGCGCCTGTCGCCGGAGTCCCTCGAGCTCCTCAAGGAGGTCCGGCCGGCGACGCTCTCGCCCGAGTCCGGGGCGGCCCTCTTCTGGCTGGTGCGCAACCGTCTCTACTTCGAGCAGGGGCTCCACGACCGCGACGACGTCCACCTCGTCGGCTACGACCAGGTGGTGGCCGAGCCTGAGGCCGTGGGTCGCGCGCTCTTCGCCTTCCTCGACCTGCCGTTCTCCGCCGAGTCGGTCGAGCACGTCGACGCCCGCAGCGCGCGCCCGCGCCCGCCGCTCGACCTCGACCCGGTGGTGCGTGCAGCCTGCGACCGGTTGGAGGGCGAGCTCGCGGCCGCCGCCGCCACCAAGCACGCCCGCATCGTGCCCGGCTGACCGCGCTGTGAAGGGACTTCCCCACAGGTCGGGACCGAAGGGCACGGTCGGCCGGCAGAGCGCACTCACCGGGGTGGCGGCCACCGTCGCGGTCGGCACCGGGCTGCTCCTGGACATCGCCGCCGCCGGCGTCTTCGGTGCCGGAACGGCGACGGACGCGTTCGTCGCGGCCGCGAGGGTGCCGTTCGCGCTCACCGCGATCTTCATGGTGCTGGGGAACCAGGTGCTGGTGCCGACGTTCGCCACCTGGAACACCCAGCTGGACTCCGTGCGCGAGCGGCGGCTCGGCACGAGCGTGCTGCTTGCGGCCCTGCTGGGCGGCGGTGTCGTCGCGCTCCTGCTCGGGTCGCTCGGCGGACCGCTGCTGGCAGCACTCGCCCCGGGGTTCTCCTCGGCCCAGCGGGAGCTCGCGGTCGAGCTGCTCCAGGTCATGGTGCTGACGATCCCGCTCACCGCCGTCAGCGAGGTGCTGCGGGCCTGGCTCAACGCCCGCCACATGTTCGTGGTGCCCGCTGCGATGACCGCGGCGCTCAACCTCACCGCCGCGTCGATCATCGTCGCGGTCCGCGGTGACATCGCGATCCTGCCGCAGGCCTACGTGATCGGCTCCGCTGTGCAGCTGGTGCTGATGCTGTTGGTCGCTCTCGCCAGGGGGCTCCGGTTCTCCCGACCGTCGTTCCGCGACGCAGAGAGCAGCGGGCTGCTGCGCCTGATGTCGCGCCCCACGGCCGCCGCCGGTCTGAACCCGCTCGCCCGGATCGTGGAGACGGTGGTCGCCTCCTTCCTCCCTGCCGGGTCCGTCACCGTGCTGCACTACGGGAACCGGCTGATCAGTGCCGTCGGCGGCACGGTGCTGTTCCGCTCGATCATGATCGCGGTGCTGCCCCGGCTCACCCGTGCGTACGCGGCGGAGAACCGGGAGGAGGCGGCGAGGCTGACGGTGACGGCGATGCGGCTGATGGTCGTCGTCTCGTTCCCCCTCACCGCGGTGGCCTGCGTGCTCGCGTTGCCGGCGACGGTCGCTGTCTTCGGCATCGGCCGCTTCTCCGAGGAGGACGCCCGGCTGCTCGGGCTGGTGCTCGTCGTGCTCAGCACGTCGCTGGCTCCCTCGGCGGTGCAGCGAGCCCTGTTGGCGCCCTTCTACGCCACCCGGGAGACCAGGGTCCCGCTCCGCAACACGGTGTACGGCGTGCTCGCGAACTGGGCTCTGCTCCCGGTGCTCGTGCTGCCGCTGTGGGGCACCGGCTACGAGGTGCTGGGGGTCGCCGCGGCGTACTCCGGGGCCCAGGTGGTCAACGTCGCCCATGCCTGGCGGCGCCTGCGCGCCAGCCGGCTCGAGCACAGCTACGCGGGGCTGCGCACCTTCCCACGCACGGCGGTGGCGACGGTCCTCGCCGCACTGGTCGCCGTCGGGCTCCACCTGCTCGGTGACCATCTGGTGGGGAGCGACCCGGCGAGGGCGGCGCAGATTACGATGGTCCTGCTGGCCGCCGCGCTCGGACTCGGAGCCGGACTCGCGGTGGAGATGGCGGCGCGGCGCCGCGCGGGCCGGATCGCACGCCTGAAGGGGACACACCCATGACCTGGACGAGGAACGGGCTCGTCACGGCTGCCCTGGCAGTGGTGGCCGCGCTGTGCGTGACCGCCACGACCTACGCCTACGTCTTCGAGCAGCCGCGGCTCCAGGTGCTCGCGCCGGTCGGGATCCTGGCCGCCACCGGACTGCTCGCGCTCGCACTCGCACGGTTCGAGGTCTTCGTGCTGACGGTGCTCGCCACGCGCACGACCCTGGACGCGTTCAAGCTCGGCGGGGCCGCGGCGATCCCCGACCCGGCGGCGCTTCTCGGCATCCTCTTCATCGGTGTCTCCGTCCTCTGGCTGATCACCGAGACCCGGAGGCCGGGCGCGGCGCCGTTCTCGAGGCTCTCGTGGGCGGCGATGATCTTCGTGGCGGTGGCCTTCCTCGGCGTCCTCACCTCGCCCCTCCCAGTCGACAGCTTCGTCGAGTGGTCCCGGCTGTCCAGCATGCTGCTGATGCTGCTGGTCGTGGAGCGGCTGGCTGCTCGGCGGGCCTGGCGGGCCCAGATGCTCGCGGCGTTCGCGCTCGCCGCCGTCGTACCGCTGCTCGTCGCCGCCTACCAGCTGTCGACGAACTCCAACCTGTTCGCGGCAGGCGGCTTCGAGCGGATCCGGGGCACCTTCACCCACTCCAACCCGCTGGCGGCCTTCCTCGCCCTGCTCGCGGTCGTCGCGTTCGCGGTGCTGACCAGCGACCGCGACCAGCGACGTCGGGTGCTCGCAGGTCTGACGATGGCGGCGGCTCTCGCCGGGCTGTACCTCACCTACACCCGAGCCGCCTGGCTCGCCGCCGCCCTCGGCTGTGCCGTCGTGGCGGCCACCCTCGGCCGGCGCGCGCTCCTCTCGCTCGCGGGGGCAGCGGTGCTCGTCGTCGTGCTGGTGCCGGGGATCGCCGAGCGGTTCGCCGACCTCGCCGAGAGCGAGAGCGCCCGCGGTGCGTCGGCGAACTCGCTGAGCTGGCGGGTGGAGTACTGGAACGCCTCCCTCGAGCTGGCCGGCGAGTCGCCGGTCACCGGCATCGGCCTCAAGCAGATCGCCGCGGAGAGCGAGGAGGCGAAGCAGCCGCACAACGACTTCCTCCGTTCCTACGTCGAGCTGGGGGTGGCGGGGCTGGCTGCCTACGTCTACCTCGTGTGGCAGTACGTCGCGACGGCGCTCCGGGCCGTCCGGGTGGCCAGGCCGCGGGGTCGAGGGCTGGCGAAGGCGTCGCTGGTCGGCTTCGCCGGGGTCGCCTGCGGCTACGCGTTGATGGGTCTGGTGATGAACCTCTTCACCCAGGTCGTGGTCGGCATGTACTTCTACGCCGTGGCCGGGCTCGCGGTCGCGGTGCTCCATGCCCTCGAGCCAGCGGCCGAGGACAGCGGCGCGACCGTCCCCGTGGCACCCGAGGGACGGGCGGTCTGATGCGCATCCTCCACGTCAACAAGTTCCTCTACCGTCGGGGCGGCGCCGAGGGGTACATGCTCGATGTCGCCGCGCGCCAGCGGGACGCAGGTCACGAGGTGCGGGTCTGGGGGATGCAGCACCCGGAGAACGACGCCGACCACGTTCTCGGCCCGTTGCCGTCCCACGTCGAGTTCGAGCCCCCACCCGACGGCGCCCGCGACCGCGTCCGCCTCGCGGCGCGGATGATCTGGTCGCGCGAGGCCGGCGCCGCGATGGGAGCGGCTCTGGACGCCTGGCGTCCGGACGTCGTCCACTGCCACAACATCTACCACCAGCTCTCGCCCTCGGTGCTCTCCGCGGCGGCGAAGCGCGGCATCCCGGTCGTCCTCACGATGCACGACTACAAGCTCGCCTGTCCCACCTACCAGTTCCTCGACAAGGGCGAGCCGTGCACGGCGTGCGTCGACGGCGGCCCGTGGCAAGCGGCCCGCAGGGGCTGCAAGGACGGGTCGCGCGCGGCGAGCGGCATCGCGTCGCTCGAGGTGTGGCTCCATCGCCGGTTCCAGGCCTACGACCCCGTCGGCAGGTTCATCTCGCCGAGCCGGTTCCTCGCCGACCAGATCTCGCGCGCGGGCGTCTACCCGGACCGCGTGGTGGTGCTCGACAACCTCACCGACGTCGACGCGACCGAGGCCCAGGCGTCACCAGGCCGCGGCGCCGTCTTCGCCGGGCGGCTCTCCTTCGAGAAGGGCGTCGACACCCTCATCCGTGCGGTCGGCGAGATCGCCGGGGCCATCCAGGGGCCGGTGCTCGACATCGCCGGCGACGGCCCCGACCGGGCCGACCTCGAGAGGCTCGCCGCCGACGTGGCGCCGGGGCGGGTGCGGTTCCACGGCAGGCTCGCGAAGCCCGAGCTCATGGCACTGGTCCGCGGCGCAGCGGTCTCCGTGGTGCCGTCGAGGTGGCACGAGAACCAGCCGCTGTCGGTGCTCGAGTCGTTCTCCTCCGGCGTGCCGGTCGTCGCCACCACCATGGGCGGGCTCCCCGAGCTCGTCCGCGAGGGGGAGACCGGTTGGCTGGTCGAGCGTGACGACCCGGCCCGGCTCGGCAAGGCCCTGGTCGAGGCGCTCCTCGAGCCCGACGAGGCGCATCGGCGCGGCAGGACCGCTCGCCGCCTGGCCGAGGAGCGGTTCGCGCCTGGGGTGCACCTCGAGGCGCTGGCAACGATCTACGGAGAGGCAGGGGCACGGTCATGAGACGCCTGCGGATCGCGATGGTGGGCCAGCGCGGGGTGCCCGCGACGTTCGGCGGCATCGAGCGCCACGTGGAGGAGCTGGGTGCGCGGCTGGTCGAGCGTGGTCACGAGGTGGTCGTCTACAGCCGGCCCAGCTACACCGGCGACCGGGCGCTGACCGAGCACCGGGGCATGCGGCTGGTGCAGCTCCCGACCGTCCGCCGCAGCGGCGCCGAGGCGTTCGTCCACAGCGGGCTGGCGGCCGCCGCCACCGTCGGTCGCGGCTACGACGTGGTGCACTTCCACGCGCTCGGGCCGGGGCTCTTCACCCCGGTCGTCCGCGGGCTGACTCGCGCCGGCGGTGGTCCAGACGATCCACGGACTCGACGACGAGCGCGCCAAGTGGAACGGCCCCGCACAGCGCCTGCTGCGGCTCGGCGGTCGTCTCTCCGCCCGGGTGCCGCACGAGGTGGTCGTGGTGTCCCAGGACCTCGAGCGGCACTACCGCGAACGCCACGGCCGCGCCACGACGTACATCCCCAACGGCGTGCCCGAGCCGGTGGCCGCCAGCCCGACCCTGCTGCGCGAGCTCGGGCTGGAGGAGCGCGGCTACGTGCTCTTCCTCGGTCGGCTGGTCCCCGAGAAGGACCCGGAGATCCTGCTGAACGCCTTCCGGCGGGTCCCGACCGATCTGAAGCTGGTGATCGTCGGGGACTCCTCGAACACCGACGAGTACACCGCACTGCTCCGGCAGCTGGGGGCACGGGACGACCGGGTGGTCTTCGCGGGGTTCCAGTACGGCGAGACGCTCGCCGCCCTTCTCGGCCATGCAGCGCTCTTCGTGCAACCGTCGTGCCTGGAGGGGCTGCCGATCACCCTGCTCGAGGCCGCGGCGTACGGGCGGCCGGTCGTGGCGAGCGACATCCCGCCGCACGTGGAGGTCGTCGGGGACTCCGAGCCCGGGCGCATGCTCTTCCGGTGCCAGCAGGAGCAGTCGCTGGTCGACGCCCTCGAGCGGTCGCTGAAGGATCCCGACGGGGTTCGGGAGGGGGCCACCCGGCTGCACGACGACGTCGTCGACCGGTACAGCTGGGACCGCGCGACCGAGCTGCTCGAGGAGACCTACCTCCGCGCGATGGCGGTCCGGCACCGTTGACGGCTCGACCCGGCACCGTCGACGGCTCGACCCGGCACCGCTGACGGCTCGACCCGGCACCGCTGACGGCTCAAGGGGTGGTGCTGAGGCGTGCGCCCAGCGAGGTGCCCTCGGTCGTCACGACGACGGGGTCCTCGCCGACCTGGAGCGGCACCGGCAGCGGCCGGCCCCGGTGGTCGGTGGCGGACTCGCCGTCCTGGAGCTCGAACCCTGCCGCGCCGTCCTCCGTCCAGAGCACCGCGGCCTGGCCCTGCCGGCCCCGGTCGATGACCACTCCTCGGAGCCCGTTGGTGTCGTCCACCCGGTGGAACTCGCGCTCCGTCCTGGCGAGGAGGAGGTCGGCGAGGAGCTGGTACGACTCGCCGGCGGGCAGCACCCTCCCTGACTCGTCGATCAGCCCGCGGAAGACCTGCGGGTCGTTGCCCGGGGTGTAGGCGAGCGGAAGATAGACGACGCGGGTCACCCCGTCGGCGAGGAGCGTGGCGACCAGCCGGGTCGTCTCGGCAGCGGCCTCCTCGGCGTCGTAGCCGTCCCCGGGCCAGGCGACGCCGACCTCCCAGCCCTCGATCGGGGCGTCCCCGATCCGGTTCCGGATCATCGCGAGCAACCCGGGCAGCTCGCTGGTCTCCTCGTAGAAGTGGAGCTGGTAGACGTCCACGACGCCGTCCTGGACGAGCCGGGTGGCGGCATCGAACACCCCGCGGGCTCGGACCGCCGGTGCCGACGACAGCACCTGTGCCAGCTGCGCCGTGTCGGTCACCTGTGGCCACCGGGACACGCCTCCGGCGAGCCGTCGGGCGTAGTAGCCCCGGTAGGCCTCGAGCGCCCCGAAGCTGTCCCCGGCGTCGGAGAGCTCCTGGGCGAGGATGACGCCGTACCCGGTGCTGGACAGCCCGGCCTCGAGGATCTTCGCCTGCGGGTCCGCCGCCCGGATGACCGGCGCGGCGAGCCGGACCAGCTCCTCGTAGCCGCTGATCTCGCCGGCCCAGAAGTTGAAGACGTCGGGCTCGTTCTCCACCGCGTAGGTGTGCACGCCCATCGCCGCGTAGCGGCTGACCAGGTCGGTCACGAACTCCTCGTAGGTCGCCTGATCCACGGGCAGGGTCGACGGGGTCTTGGTCGCGGCCTCGGTCCGGTCGGGGACGCCCGGCACCGGCGGCTCGGTCGCCCAGCACTGCCCGGTGCGGATCTTGAGCATCACCTCGTGGCCGAGCTGAGCGCTGCGGCGCACGATCCCGTCGCTGCGGGCCCAGTCGCGCTGTCCCTGCACCGGCTCCACCGCGCACCACTCCACCTCGGCGAAGGTGGTGCCGCCTCCCGCGTCGGCTGCGTAGCCGAGCGTCGCGCGCTGGCTCCAGTTCCACTTGAGGCCGAGGACGTGCTCGCCGGCGGGCGTCGCGGTCGGCATCGGCGCTGTCGGTGCCGGACGAGCGCTCGGGGTCGGGGTCGGGGCCGGGATGGGGGCCGGAGCCGGGTCGCCGGTGCACCCGGCGAGCGAGGTGACGAAGAGAACCAGGGCAGCACCGGCGAGGGAGCCGGCACGGAGCCGGCTCACCGCACCCTCCGCGGGAAGCCGTAGCGGCGCAGCAGCGGGTAGGTCATCGCGGTCACGAGCCGGCGGTCCCGCGCCGGCATCGCCGTGCGCCACTCGTCGTCGAGCCGCATCGGGACCAGCCCGTGCCGGTGCCTCGCCGGGTTGCCCGCGACGGTGTGGTTGACCGAGAGCCGGACGGTGGTCTCGTCGGCGAAGACGGCGGAGGAGTCACGCGCCATGTCGAGCGAGTCGAGCAACCTGTGCACCTGCGGCTGCGGGGCGGTCAGCAGCTCCTCGTAGGTCACTCGGGCGTAGCGCCCAGGCTCATGGATGAGCCGCTCGAGGCCGTAGTTCCACGCCGCCCACAGCGCCGCGCTCTTCGCGGCTCCGCGTTGCTCCATGATCCCGCCGCGGTCCGGCTGCTCCTTGGTGCGGCGCCACGAGAACGCCGCCGCCCGTGGGTCCCGCACCAGGTGCGCCACGGAGACGTCCAGGCCGGGGAGGTCGGCGACGACCCGCGCGTAGGTCGGCAGCTTGGAGGAGTCGACGACCACGTCGGCCCCGGAGACGTCGGCGATCGCGGCGTACAGGCGGGGGAGGAGCTCCGCGACCCGGGACCCGGACGTCGGAGCGGGGCTGCCAGAGAGCGCACTGCGCGGTAGCCCCCGCAGCCGCGTCGCGTCGTGCAGCTCGTCGTGGACGGTGCGCGCGAGAGCGGCCAGTGCGTCGTCGTCGAGCTCACCGACGGTGCGGTCGAGGACGTCGCTCCAGAACGGGCAGCCGGCGAACGGCTCCCCGCAGCCGCAGAGCCGGTTCTCGAGGATCCCGCGCTCCCACAGGAAGCGGAGCTCGCCCACCGACACCATCCCCGGGAGCTCACCGAGCACGTTCGCCAGCACCGTGCTGCCGCTGCGTCCGGTGCCGCCGACGTAGAGGACCCGCACGGTCACTCGGCCCGTCGCCCCTGGCTCTCGGGGTCGCCGCGCCGCAGCGCACCGACGAGCAGCACGAAGCCGACCGCCACCGCGACACCGACCACGAGCCCGGCGACGAGCGCGCGGAGCAGCATGGTGGTCCGTGACTGCTCGACGACCTCCCCGAACTCGGCGGCGCTCGGCTCGTTCGCCGCGACCAGCCGGGACTCGGTGGCGGAGACCACGGCCGAGGTGTCGGAGAGCCGGGTGCGGGCCCGGTCGAACTGGAACGTCAGCTCCTCGAGCTCACGGACCTGCTGGGAGAGCCGCCTCAGCTGCTTGGAGGCCTCGGAGAGGGACTCCTGGAGCTGCGTCGCCTCACCGGTCCCGCGCGCCCGGGCGGACGCGAGCGAGACCCGGAGCTGGGTCACCTCGCTGGCCTTGGCGCGGTACTTCTCGACCGGGATCGCGACGCCCTCGCTGCTGGTCTCCTCGATCTCCCCCTGGACGGACTCGAACGCCTCCTGCGCGGAGTCCTGCTGCGCCTCGGCGGCGTTGATCACCGGGATGAACACGAGATCGTTCGCGTTCTCCATGAGGGCCAGCACGAGCGGCTCGAGCAGCTCGGGGTCCTCCGCCCACACCTCGACGTCGACGAAGTTGGAGACGCCGACCCGGCTGCTCGTGACGTCCTGCTCGCGCACCCGGTCGAGGCCGACGTCCTGCGCGGCAGCGTCCCGGACGGCCTGCGTGGTGAGCGCGGAGCGGAAGGAGTCGACGGCCTGGGTGATCGAGGCCGCGGTGTCGGAGCCGGTCGGCGTCGTGACGCCGATCGTGGCCACGACCCGGTAGCTGGCCGGGCTGAGGGTGACGAGGAACATCAGCGCGGCGAGTGCCAGCGCCGGAATCAACGCGAGCGCCCACACGCCCACAGACGTACGACGGATGATCTGGGCCAGCTGCAACGGAAAAACCCCCCGGGTCAGGGTCAGGTGACCCATGCTGTGCGCAAGGATACCGACGACGAATCGTTCCACTAAATCCGGACCACCACGCCCGGAACGGGTGAAACACTGGGGTCTCACGGGCAGGAAGGGAGAGGGGCATGGGTCGCAGCGGCGGAGCACCGCTGTTCGTGGTCGGGGCCCCGCGGTCGGGCACCTCGCTGCTCTACCGGGCCCTGGCGCTCCACCCCGACGCGGCGTGGATCAGCAACTACCACCGCCGGCTGCCGGCGGTCCCCGAGGTCGCCGTCCTCAACCGGGTCGCCCGACGGTGGCCGGCCACCCGCTCCCGGGTCTGGTTCGGCGAGGAGGGGGACAACGCCTACCGGTACGCCGGACGTCGCTCGCTGCTCGAGCGGGTCTTCCCGCAGCCGGTCGAGGGCGAGCCGGTGTTCGCGCACCGCGGGGTCGGCGAGTCGGGGCCGACCCCGACCCCCGACGACCGGCAGGCGCGGCTCGCCCGGGACCTGCGTCGCGCCGTCCGGGCCTCGGGCGGGACGGTGCTGGTGAGCAAGCGGATCGGCCACAACCGCCGGGTCCCGCTGCTCCACGGCATCGACCCCGAGGCGCGGTTCGTCGTCGTCACGCGGGACGGGCGCGCGGTCGCCCGCTCTCTGGCCAAGGTCGACTGGTGGCCCGAGAGCCACATCTGGTGGTACGGCGGCACGCCGGTCGAGTGGGCCGCCGAGGGCCGCGACCCGGTCGAGCTGTGTGCCCGGCACTGGGTCCGCGAGGTGGAGGCGATCCGCTCGGGCGTCGCAGCGGTCCCGCCGGGGCTGGTGCACCACGTGCGCTACGAGGAGCTCGTCCGCGACCCCGGCCGGGTGCTGGGCGAGGTGGCGTCGTTCGCCGGCCTGGGGCAGGACCCGGAGTGGCGGTCCTCGCTGGCGCGGCTCGCCTTCACCGACAAGAACGCCGGTGCGCGCGACGCACACGTCGAGCGGTTCCAGGAGCCGCTCCTGCGAGAGCTGGGATACCTCACATGACACGACCGGTCTTCGTCCTCGGCACGGGCCGGTGCGGCTCCACGCTGGTGCACGAGGTGCTCGCCCGCCACGAGGGCGACCGGGTTCGTCACCAACCTCGACGACCTCGGGCTGCGGACCAGCAGCCGGCTGCAGAACGACCTGTGGCGCCGGCTGCCCGCGGAGGTGACGAGGAAGGGCGGCGCCCGCTTCGCTCCGTCGGAGGCGTACCGCGTGCATCGCCAAGGAGGTGGGACCGCTCCTGGTGGACCCGGTCCGCGACCTGACCGCGGCCGACGCGACGCCGTGGCTGCAGTCGCGGATGACGGCGTTCGTCGACAAGCGGGCGGAACGGCTCGGCGCCCCGGTGTTCCTGCACAAGTTCACGGGCTGGCCCAGGTCGGGGTTCCTGAAGGCATGCTTCCCGGACGCGCTGTTCGTCGAGGTGGTCCGCGACGGACGCGGGGTGGCCAACTCGTGGCTGCAGATGCCGTGGTGGCACGGGCACCGCGGGACCGACCGAGTGGCACTTCGGGCCGCTGACACCGCGCCGCCAGGAGCTCTGGGAGTCCCACGACCGGTCGTTCCCGGTGCTCGCCGCGCTCGCCTGGCAGCTCCTCATGGAGGCCCACGACGAGGCCCGCGCACAGGTGCCCGGGCACCAGTGGCTGCGCGTGCGCTACGAGGACATCGTCGCCGACCCGCGCGGCCGGCTCACCGAGGTGCTCGACCACCTGGGGCTCGGCTGGACGCCGAGGTTCGAGAGCGGCTTCGCCCGCTACGACTTCGGCTCGGGGCGGACGGAGGCGTTCCGCCGCGACCTGGCCCCGGCCGACGTCAAGGCGATGGAAGAGGTGCTGGGGGACTCCCTGTCCGCGCTCGGCTACTGAGCGCCGGCGGGCCCGGCCGCTCTGGCATGCTGGCCCGGTGACCGATACTCCTGCGCTGCCCGTCCCGACCGCCGACGTCGTCGCCGACGACCACCGCTTCGCCGCCTGGGCCGCGACCGTGGCCGGCGACCTGCTTCTCGAGGTCCGCGGCCAGGGGCTCGAGGGCAAGGAGCTGAAGGACGCCGGGGACCTGGCGGCACACGAGCTGCTGATGCGGCTGCTCGCCGAGCACCGGCCCGGCGACGCCGTGCTGTCCGAGGAGGGCAAGGACGACAAGGCGCGGCTCTCCGCCCGGCGCGCCTGGATCATCGACCCGCTCGACGGCACGCGCGAGTTCTCCGAGCCGCCGCGTGACGACTGGGCGGTCCACGTGGCGCTCTGGGAGGACGGCGACCTCGTCGCGGGCGCGGTCGCCCAGCCGGGGCTCGGCACGACCTTCAGCACGGCCGAGCCGGCCACGGTGCCGTCGAGCACCGCGGCGCGTCCGCGGATCGCCGTCTCCCGGACCCGTCCGCCGGCGTTCGTCGAGGCGCTCGCCGCCGAGATCGGGGCCGACCTCGTGCCGATGGGGTCGGCGGGGGCCAAGGTGATCTCGGTGGTCCGGGACGTGAGCGACGCCTACGTGCACGCGGGCGGGCAGTACGAGTGGGACTCGGCGGCTCCGGTCGTCGTCGCCCGGGCGGCCGGGCTGCACACCAGCCGCGCCGACGGCAAGGAGCTCGCCTACAACCAGGACGACGTGCTCCTGCCCGACCTGCTCGTCTGCCGTCCGGAGCTGGCGACGACGATCACGGAGTTCGTCCAGCGCTACTGGGCGGCCGACCCGCCCGCCTGATCCTCGTCGAGCCCGTCCCGGTCGGACCACTCCAGCAGGGGCCCGATCGACCAGGCTGACTCGTCGATCCCCTCGTGGAGTTCGCCGAGCTCGGCGAAACGGGCCGGGACGGTGGCGATCGTGAGCTCGCGGGGCTCCACGTCGTCGACCTCGTCCCACCGGATCGGCGTCGACACCGTGCCCTCGGGGTTGCCCCGCACCGAGTACGCCGCAGCGATCGTGTGGTCGCGCGCGTTCTGGTTGTAGTCGACGAACAGCGCGTGCGGGTCGCGGTCCTTGCGCCACCAGGCGGTCGTCACGTCGTCGGGTGCGCGCCGCTCGACCTCCTTCGCGAACGCCAGCGCCGCTCGCCGTACGTCGGCGAAGCCGTGCTCGGGCTCGATGCGGACGTAGACGTGGAGCCCGTTGCCGCCGCTGGTCTTCGGCCAGCCGACGACCCCCAGCTCGTCCAGCACCTCGTGGACGACGTGGGCGACCCGGCGCACCGTCGCGAAGTCGCACTCCGGTCCGGGGTCGAGGTCGATCCGCCACTCGTCGGGCTTCTCGGTGTCGGCCCGGCGGCTGTTCCAGGGGTGGAACTCCACGGTGGACATCTGCACCGCCCAGACCACCGAGGCCAGCTCGGTCACGCAGAGCTCGTCGGCGTGACGGTCGTAGCGGGGGAAGTGCAGCCGCACCGTCTCCAGCCACGGCGGCGCGCCCTTCGGCACCCGCTTCTGGTGGACCTTCTCGCCGGCCACGCCCTCCGGGAAGCGGTGCATCATGCAGGGACGCTCGAAGAGGGCGCGGACGATCCCGTCACCGACGGAGAGGTAGTACTCGACGAGGTCGAGCTTGGTCTCCCCGCGGGCCGGGAAGTAGACGCGGTCGGGGTTGGACACCCGCACCACGCGGTCGTCGACCTCGACCTCCACCGCGGGGCTCTTCGACGCCATCGTCCTACCCCTGCGGGTCGGCCTCGTGGGCGGGCTCGCCGCGGCTCCGGCGCCGTTCCTTCATCCTCGCCTCGAACACGTGACGGACGCCGCCCATCAGGTCCTCGGTCACCTCGCGGTCGAGGTCACGGAAGAAGTCGTAGTACGTGTCGTCGTACTCCTCCACGACCTGGAAGGTCCATCGACCGTCGAGGACGTTGCGGCCGACCAGCTCCTCCTCGAGCCGGGTGGCCAGCTCGTCGTGCCCGGCCTCCCGCAGCATCCCGGCGGCCTCCTCGACCAGGAAGTCGGCCCGTCCCATGAGCTGGTGGAAGGAGTAGAGGTGACCGCGCGCCCGCTCGACGTACTCGAACGCCTCGGAGAGCTTGCCCACCCCTGCCACGGTGTCGTCGGAGACCCCCGGGGGCGGCTGGTGCGCAGTGGCGCGGACGGGCTCGGGCATGGTCACACCGTAGGGTATTTCGGGGTTTGACAGGCCATAGGTCCCGTGTCGCACTAGTCTCTGGTCCCGTCGCCTGGATCCGCAACGCGGATAATCTGGCGGCCGTTCTGGGAGGAACCATGTCGCTCGTACTGAAGCTGTTGACGCCCGTCCTCGTGACGGCCGTCGTGGGTGCCGCCACCGTCACCGTGCAGGCGGCGACGCCCCGCGCCGCGGTCCCGGGGGCGGACCCGTCGCCGCGGACGGCCTCCTACGCCAGCTACGAGACCCGCTCCGTGCCCTCGCCGGACGGCGCCGTCCTCGTCCGCTACCCGACGTCGGACGGCCGCATGGTCGCCGAGCGCCCCCTCGTCGTCGTCGGCCACGGCCACGGCATGGACCCGGCCGTGGCGCTGGAGGGGAACAGCTACCTCGTGAGGGCCGGCTACGTCGTGGCCGTGCCGCCCCTGGGTGCGTCGACCGACTTCCTCGCCCTCGCCCGCATCGTGTCGCGGTCCCTCGACGCCGTGCTCGCCGACCGCACGCTGGCGCCGGGCATCCTGGAGCACCGCATCGGCTACACCGGCGCGTCCATGGGAGCCATCACCGGCATCGCCCTGCTGGACCCGCGCGTCCGGGACCGGCGGTTCACGGCGTTCGTGATCCGCTCCGGCTCGCGGGCGGGCATGAAGCCGTCGTGGGCCGACGCCCCGCCGCTGCTGTTCGTGCTCGGCACCAACGACACCGTGATCCTCCCCGAGAAGTCCCGCAAGGCCTACGACGCCGCCACCCACCCGAAGGGGCTGCTCGAGCTCCCCGGCGCGGGACACAACCTGTCCGAGCCGATCCGGACCGGAATCGTGTCCGACTCGACCAAGGCGTTCTTCGCGGAGTTCCTCGGCGGGGTCCCCACCGGGCTCGACGGCATCAGGGCCGCGGTGCAGCAGGACCCCAACGGCCCGTCGTACGTCCACGACTGGGCTCTCGACGGGCAGGGCGAGGGAGCCACTCCCGGCACGCTGCCGGAGTACGCCCTGGAGCGCTCGGGCAGCATCGACGCGGGGGAGCGCAGGAGCTCCCACGAGCTCACCGTCACCGACAGTCGGCTCGGGGCCCGGCTGACCTTCGACTACCCGGGCCTGCCGCCCAGCGAGGAGCGCGCGGTCATCACCGTCCGCGACGCCGACGGCGACGTGGTGAAGCGCCGCAGGGGCGACAGCGTCCTGCGGCTCGGTGCCGACGTCACGGCGGGCACCTACCGGCTCGTCGTCCGCAAGCCGGTCGCGCTCCGCGAGCGGGCCGTCACCTACACGCTCGACGTCACACCGCGCGCCGGCTCCTGACCCTCGGCGGGTCCGTAGACTCGGCTCGCCCCCTCTCCGACACGGCAGGGGGCGCTTCGTGTGGGCGCAACGAGTGGGAGTACGTCGATGAGCCTCGTCGGTCTGGCCGAGCTGGTGCTGAGCGAGCCGGGGCTCGCAGGCGCCGTCGAGGACGCACGCGAGGGCCGGCTCACCGCCCTGGACCTGACCGGACCCTCCGCGCTGCGCCCCTTCGTGGTCAAGGGGCTGGTGGACGCGGGCCGGACCGTGCTGGCCGTCGCTGCCACCGCCCGCGAGGCGGAGGACCTCGTCGAGTCGCTGGCGTGCGTGCTCGACCCCTCGACCGTCGCCTACTACCCGGCCTGGGAGACGCTGCCGCACGAGCGGCTCTCGCCGCGCAGCGACACGGTGGGACGCCGGCTCGCCGTGCTCCGCCGGCTCGTGCACCCCGGAACCGACGTCACCAACGGTCCGTTGAAGGTCGTGGTCGCACCGGTCCGCTCGGTGCTCCAGCCCCAGGTCAGCGGGCTCGCCGACCTCGAGCCCGTCGAGCTGGCGGTCGGCGCCGAGATGGAGCTCGAGGACGTCGTCCGCAGGCTCGCGGGGGCGGCGTACCACCGGGTCGACCTGGTCGAGCGACGGGGCGAGTTCGCGGTCCGCGGCGGCATCGTCGACGTCTTCCCCCCGACCGAGGAGCACCCGCTCCGGGTCGAGTTCTGGGGCGACGAGGTCGAGGAGATCCGGATGTTCTCGGTCGCCGACCAGCGGACACTCGAGAAGGCCGAGCGGCTGTGGGCGCCTCCGTGCCGCGAGCTGCTGCTCACCGACGAGGTGCGGGCTGCAGCCCGGGCGCTCGGCGAGCGCCACCCCGAGCTGAGGGAGATCACCGAGAAGCTGGCCGAGGGTCACGCGGTGGAGGGGATGGAGTCGCTCGCGCCGGTGCTGGTTCGGGAGATGGAGCTCCTGGTCGACCTGATGCCGCAGGGCACGCACACGCTCGTCCTCGACCCGGAGCGGGTCCGGAGCCGCGCGCACGACCTCGTCGCGACCAGCGAGGAGTTCCTTCACGCCTCCTGGGCCGCCGCCGCGTCGGGCGGCGCCGCGCCCATCGACCTCGGCGGCGCGTCGTACCGCTCGCTCGCCGACGTGCGCGAGCACACCCTGGCGCAGCACAAGGCGTGGTGGAGCATCAGCCCGTTCGGCCTGGACGACCCCGACCCAGGCCTCGTCCGATCGGGAGTGCGCCATGGCGCACCCGCATCCGGACGAGGCGGCGAGGAGGGCGCGCCGGAGAGCAGGACGGTCGCGATCCGGCCGGCCGAGAGCTACCACGGCGACGTCGAGCGCGCGGTGGTCGACATCCGCGCCTGGCTCGCCGACGGCGGACGCGTGGCCGCCGTCTACGAGGGCCACGGCCCGGCTCAGCGGATGGTCGAGGTGCTCCAGGAGCACGACGTCGCGGTCCGCTTCGTCGAGGACGTCGCCACCGCCGACGACGTGCCGGCAGGGGTCGCGGTGGTCACCACCGGCACGCTCGCGCACGGCCTGGTCGACGAGGCGCAGCGGCTCGCGATCGTGACCGGTGACGACATCGTGGGGCAGCGCGCCTCCACCAAGGACATGCGGCGGATGCCGGCCCGCCGCAAGAAGCAGATCGACCCGCTCGAGCTGAAGCCGGGCGACCTCGTCGTCCACGAGCAGCACGGCGTCGGGCGCTACGTGGAGATGAAGCAGCGGCTCGTGCAGGGGGCGACCCGGGAGTACCTCGTCCTCGAGTACGGCTCCTCCAAGCGAGGCGGCCCCCCGGACCGGCTCTACGTGCCGACCGACCAGCTCGACCAGGTCACGAGGTACGTCGGCGGGGACCAGCCGAGCCTGGACCGGCTCGGCGGGTCCGACTGGGCGAGACGCAAGGGGCGGGCCAAGAAGGCGGTGCGCCAGATCGCCGCCGAGCTCATCAAGCTGTACGCAGCCCGCCAGGCCACCCGCGGTCACCGGTTCGGGCCCGACTCGCCGTGGCAGCGCGAGCTGGAGGACGCCTTCCCGTTCGTCGAGACCCCCGACCAGCTGAGCACCGTCGACGAGGTCAAGCAGGACATGGAGCGGGAGGTCCCGATGGACCGGCTGGTCTGCGGTGACGTCGGCTACGGCAAGACCGAGATCGCGGTCCGGGCGGCCTTCAAGGCGGTCCAGGACGGCAAGCAGGTCGCCGTGCTGGTCCCCACGACGCTGCTCGTGCAGCAGCACCACTCGACGTTCGCCGAGCGGATGTCGGCCTTCCCGGTCGTGATCAAGGCGCTGAGCCGGTTCCAGAGCGACGCCGAGGCCAAGGAGACGATCGCGGGAGTGGCCGACGGCACGGTCGACATCGTCATCGGCACGCACCGGCTGCTCAACCCCGACATCAGGTTCAAGGACCTCGGCCTGGTCGTCGTCGACGAGGAGCAGCGGTTCGGAGTCGAGCACAAGGAGCTGCTCAAGCGGCTGCGCACCGCGGTCGACGTCCTCGCGATGTCGGCGACGCCGATCCCACGGACCCTCGAGATGGCGATCACCGGCATCCGCGAGATGTCGACGATCACGACGCCGCCCGAGGAGCGCCATCCGGTGCTCAGCTATGTCGGCGCCTACGAGGACCGCCAGATCGTCGCGGCGGTCCGTCGCGAGCTCCTGCGCGAAGGTCAGGTCTTCTACATCCACAACCGGGTGCAGTCGATCGACAGGGCAGCCGCCCGGATCCGGGAGCTGGTGCCCGAGGCCCGCGTGGTCGTCGCCCACGGCCAGATGGGGGAGCACCAGCTCGAGCAGGTGATGGTCGACTTCTGGGAGAAGCGGTTCGACGTCCTCGTCGCGACGACGATCGTCGAGTCCGGGCTCGACGTCTCCAACGCCAACACGCTGATCATCGAGCGTGCCGACACCATGGGGCTCAGCCAGCTCCACCAGCTCCGTGGCCGGGTCGGCCGGGGCCGCGAACGGGCGTACGCCTACTTCCTCTACCCACCGGAGAAGCCGCTCACCGAGACCGCCCACGAGCGGCTCGCGACGATCGCCCAGCACTCCGACCTCGGGGGCGGCATGGCGATCGCGATGAAGGACCTCGAGATCCGCGGGTCGGGCAACCTCCTCGGCGGGGAGCAGAGCGGCCACATCGCCGACGTCGGGTTCGACCTCTACGTGCGGCTCGTCGGCGAGGCGGTCAACGAGTTCAAGGGCGACGCGGGCGAACAGCCGGCCGAGATGAAGATCGAGCTGCCGATCGACGCGCACCTGCCGCACGACTACGTGCCGAGCGAGCGGCTGCGGCTCGAGATGTACAAGCGGCTGGCCGAGGTCAGGAGCGACGAGGACGTCGCCGCGCTGCGGGAGGAGCTCGTCGACCGGTACGGAGAGCCGTCCGAGCCGGTCCGCAGCCTGCTCGAGGTGGCGCGGCTGCGGGCCCGGGCGCGGCAGGCCGGGCTCACCGACGTCACCGTGCAGGGCGGCTACGTGCGGTTCGCGCCGGTGGAGCTCCCGGAGTCCGGGCGGGTGCGGCTCAACCGGCTCTACCCGCGCAGCGTCGTGAAGGACGCCCTGCGTACGATCTTGGTGCCGCGACCGTCGACCGCCCCCGTCGGGGGCAGCCCGATCCGGGACGAAGCCCTGCTGACCTGGGTCCGGGAGGTCGTCGACGCGGTGGTCGACCGACCGGCGGTGCCGGCCGGATGAGCGGTCTGGCCGACCGGCGTACGACGACGAAGGAGACACCGGACGTGACGAGCGACGTGCGTGAGGGTTCGCGGAAGGCGCCCCGCCGGGGCCGCCTCGGCACCGGGGTGGCGGCCCTGTCGGTGGCCCTGCTGCTGGCGTCCTGCGGGGGCAACGCGCCGGGGGTCGCAGCCACCGTCGACGGTGACCGGATCACCGACGACAAGGTCGACGACTTCGCCCTGGTGCTCTGCTCGCTCGGCGGGCTGCCCGGCACCGAGTCCGGCACGCCGACCCGGACCGCCAGGTTCAGCAGCCTGCAGATCCTCCTCGCCAACGAGCTCGCCGCCGACGTCGGCGACGTCGACGAGGTGGAGCAGGCCGGGGTGCGGCAGACCGTCGAGTCGCTGGCCGCTGCTCGCGAGACCGTGCCGGCGGAGGTCCGCGACACCTTCGACGAGGTGGTCCGCGAGTTCGCCGCCGCCCAGCAGGCGATCCTCGAGCTGGGACGTGAGTCGCTCCAGGCCGAGGGGCAGGGCGGCGAGGCGGTCAACGACGAGGCCGCCTTCGCCGAGGGCGACCGCCTTCGGTCGGAGTACGCCGAGCGGGCCGACATCGAGATCGACCCCCGCTACGGGACCGTCGAGGACGGGATCCTGACCCCCGCCGGTGGGTCGCTGTCGGTCGCCGTCTCCGACCTCGCCGTCTCGGGCGCAGCCGAGCAGACCGAGGACGGGTTCGTGGCGCAGCTCCCGGCCACCCAGAAGTGCGGCTGACTGTTCTCGGCACCAGCCCCCGGGTCGCTCCGGGGCTGATGACCGGGGCCGCCTGGCGTGCCGTCCTCGGCGCCGACCGGGTGCTGACCGACGACGCCCGGACCGCGTCGGCGCTCCGGTCCGAGGGCGTGCCCTGCGAGCAGGTCGACGACGTCGCACCGTGGCTCGACGGGTCGGCGCAGGACGCCGGCGACGCCGACGTCATCCTCCTCCTCGACGCCGGCCTGGCCCCCGACGGCACGCCGGCGGCGTCGTACGACCTTCCGGGGGCCCGGCTCCTCGACCTCGTGGCGGTGATGGACCGGCTGCGCGGGGAGTGCCCCTGGGACCGCGAGCAGACCCACCGGTCGTTGGCGAGGTACCTGCTCGAGGAGACCTACGAGACGCTCGAGGCGATCGAGTCCGGCGACGTCCCCCACCTCCGCGAGGAGCTCGGGGACCTGCTGCTCCAGGTGGTCTTCCACGCCCGGGTCGCCGCGGAACGCGGCGGCGACGGGTTCGACATCGACGACGTGGCCGGTGGCATCGCCGACAAGCTCGTCTACCGCCACCCGCACGTCTTCGCCGGCCTCGAGGTGGAGGACGCCGCCGAGGTCGACCGGAACTGGGAGGCGCTGAAGGCAGCGGAGAAGCAGCGCAGCTCGCCGGTCGAGGGGATCCCGTCGGCCCTGCCCGCCCTGGCCTACGCCGACAAGGTCGTGGGCCGGCTCGCGAAGGCCGGCGTCCTGCCGGCCGAGCCCGGGCCGGGACCGACGGACCCGGGGCCCGCGCTCGGGGCGGAGCTTCTCCGGCTCGTGACCGTCGCCCGCGAGGCGGGGCTGGACGCCGAGCAGGAGCTGCGGGAGGAGGTACGCCGGTTGCTCGCCACCGCGAGCCTGGGTGCCCAGCCGGAGCGGTCGGTCTAGGCTGGGCTGCGGACCAGACCCTGACCAGACGGAGAAGACTGTGGCGTCGATCGAAGCTGTCGGAGCGCGCGAGATCCTCGACTCGCGAGGAAACCCCACCGTGGAGGTCGAGGTCGCCCTCGACGACGGCACCGTCAGTCGGGCCGCGGTGCCCTCGGGTGCCTCCACCGGCGCCTTCGAGGCGGTGGAGCTGCGCGACGGCGGCGACCGCTACGGCGGCAAGGGGGTCGGCAAGGCGGTCGGCGCGGTGCTGGACGTGATCGGCCCCGAGCTGGTCGGCCTCGAGGCGTCCGAGCAGCGGCTCGTCGACCAGACGCTCCTCGACCTCGACGGCACCAGCAACAAGACGAAGCTGGGGGCCAACGCGATCCTCGGGGTCTCCCTGGCGGTGGCCCGGGCCGCGGCCGAGTCGGCCGACCTGCCGCTGTTCCGCTACGTCGGCGGTCCGAACGCACACCTGCTGCCGGTGCCGATGATGAACATCCTCAACGGCGGCGCCCATGCCGACACCGGCGTGGACGTGCAGGAGTTCATGGTCGCGCCGATCGGGGCGGGGTCGTTCCGCGAGGCGCTGCGCCAGGGCGCCGAGGTCTACCACGCGCTCAAGTCCGTGCTGAAGCAGAAGGGGCTCGCCACCGGGCTCGGCGACGAGGGCGGCTTCGCGCCCGACCTCGCGTCGAACCGCGCCGCGCTCGACCTGATCGGGGAGGCGGTCACGGCGGCCGGCCTCAGGCTGGGCGACGACATCGCGCTGGCACTCGACGTCGCCGCCACCGAGTTCCACTCCGACGGCGCCTACCAGTTCGAGGGGCAGTCGCGGAGCGCCGAGCAGATGCTGGCCTACTACTCCGAGCTCTGCGACTCCTACCCGATCGTGTCGATCGAGGACCCGATGGACGAGGAGGACTGGGCGGGCTGGCAGGGAATGACCGCCGCGCTCGGCGACCGGATCCAGATCGTCGGCGACGACCTGTTCGTCACCAACGTCGAACGGCTCGCCCGCGGCATCAACGAGCGGTCCGCCAACGCGCTGCTGGTCAAGGTCAACCAGATCGGCTCGCTGACCGAGACCCTCGACTCCGTCGACCTCGCGCACCGCAGCGGCTTCCGCTGCATGATGAGCCACCGCTCCGGGGAGACCGAGGACACCACGATCGCCGACCTCGCCGTGGCCACCAACTGCGGTCAGATCAAGACCGGCGCGCCGGCCCGCTCGGAGCGGGTCGCGAAGTACAACCAGCTGCTCCGCATCGAGGAGGAGCTCGACGACGCGGCCCGCTTCGCGGGCCGGGCCGCCTTCCCGCGGTTCTCGGCCTGACGCGCCGGGGCTCGCACCACCGATGGCGCCGGGACGCACCCCCGCACCTCGAGGACAGGGTCCTCGAGGCGGTCGGTCGCACCCGCGGCGCGGGGCCCGACCGGGGGAGCGCGGATGGCGCGCGGCAGCCGGCTCCGGGGCCCGGGCCGTGGCCGGGGCCAGGCCGCGGCTGACCGGTCGTGCGGCGGTCCTCGTGCTCGTCCTCGCCGCGCTGATGGTCTCCTACGCCTCGAGCCTGCGGGCCTACGTCGAGCAGCGCCGCCACCTGGGGGCGCTGCACGAGCGGATCGAGCGGTCCGAGGAGAACATCGAGGAGCTCCAGCGCGAGAAGCGGAGGTGGCAGGACGACGCCTACGTCATCTCGCAGGCCCGGGCGCGGTTCGCCTTCGGGTTCCCGGGCGAGGTCGGCTACCGGGTGCTCGACGAGGACGGCGAGCCGCTCGACCACCAGAGCTCGCTGTCGGCCCCGAAGGAGCTCGAGGACCCCGAGCCGGAGTGGTGGCAGACGACGCTGACGAGCATCGACGAGGCCGGTCACCCGCGACCCGACCTCGAGCCCGCCGAGCGGATCGTCCCGCCGAGACCGACCGCGGACGAGCAGGAGCGCGGGCAGCGGTGATCGATCCCCGCGACGAGGCGGTGGTCGCCGAGCAGCTGGGCAGGCCGCCGCGGGCGATCCACGCGGTCGGCCACCGGTGCCCGTGCGGCAACCCCGACGTGGTGACGACCGAGCCGCGGCTGCCGGACGGCACCCCGTTCCCGACCACCTTCTACCTCACCTGCCCCCGGGCCGCGTCGCTGATCGGGACGCTGGAGGGCTCCGGGCTGATGACGGAGATGACGGCCCGGCTCGCGTCCGACCCCGACCTGGCCGAGCAGTACGCCGCTGCGCACGACCGCTACCTGGCCGCACGCGAGGCGATCGGGCACGTCGAGGAGATCGACGGGATCTCCGCCGGAGGCATGCCGGACCGGGTGAAGTGCCTGCACGTGCTGGCCGGCCAGTCGCTCGCCCAGGGGCGCGGCGTGAACCCGCTGGGCGACGAGGTCCTCGACCGGCTCGGCCGGTTCTGGTCGGCAGGGCCGTGCGTCACCGCCGCAGGCCACGAGTGACCCGCGTCGCCGCCGTCGACTGCGGCACCAACACGATCAAGCTCCTCATCGCCGACCTCGACCCCGCGACCGGCACCGAGACCGAGCTGGTCCGTGAGGCGAGGATGGTCCGGCTCGGCCAGGACGTCGACCGGACCGGGAGGCTGGCCGACGAGGCGCTGGCCCGCGTCTTCGCCGCCGTCGAGGAGTACGCCGTCCTCGTGGACCGGCACGGCGCCGGCCGGACCCGGTTCTGCGCCACCTCGGCCGTGCGCGACGCCGCGAACGCCGACGACTTCGTGACCGGCGTCGAGGCCCGGCTCGGCGTCACACCCGAGGTGGTCACCGGCGACGAGGAGGCGCGCCTCTCCTTCGCCGGGGCGACCCGGACGCTGGGACCGGTCCCCGCACCGGTCCTGGTCGTCGACGTCGGGGGCGGCTCGACCGAGCTCGTCCTCGGCGACGGCCACCGGGAGGTCCGCGCGGGGCACTCCCTGGACGTGGGGTCGGTGCGGATGACCGAGCGGCACCTGCGCGAGGACCCGCCGTCGGCCGCCTCGGTCCGGGCGGCGGCTGCGGAGATCGACGCGGCGCTCGACACGCTCCCCGGTCACGGCGTCGCGCTCGGATCGGCCCGCACCGCGGTTGCGGTCTCCGGGACCGGGCTGACCGTGGCCGCGGCAGTGCTCGACCTCCCGGCGTTGACGAGGGAGGGCGTCGACGGCGCCGTCGTGCCGGTGAGCGGCGTCCACCAGGCGACGTCGCGGCTGCTGGGGATGACCGTCGCCGAGCGTCGGGCACTGCCCTACATGCACCCGGGGCGGGCCGACGTGATCGGCGCCGGCGCGCTCGTGCTCGACCGCGTGCTCGCCCGCACGTCCGTGGAGTCGGTGCAGGTGTCGGTGCGCGACATCCTCGACGGGATCGCCTGGTCGGCGGTCTGAGCCGTGGCCGCCGTACCCCTGCCGCACCCGCTGACCGGACAGCCGTTCCCGTCGCCGGTCCCGCCCGGCACCGGCTGGCCGGACGACCCGGCCGCACCGACGACCCCGGTCGCCGACGACGCGGCCGAGGTGGCCGCCCGCGCGGCGGAGGCCGACCTCGGCTCGCTGACCGCGCAGGTCAGCGTCTGCCGCGCCTGCCCCCGTCTGGTGAGGTGGCGGGAGGACGTCGCCGCGGCCAAGCGGGCGTCGCTCTCCGACCAGCCCTACTGGGGCCGGCCGATCGCCGGGTGGGGGGACGAGGCGCCCCGGGTGCTCGTGGTGGGGCTCGCGCCTGCGGCCAACGGTGGGAACCGGACCGGACGGATCTTCACCGGCGACCGCTCCGGCGACTGGCTCTTCGCCTCGCTGCACCGCGTCGGCCTGGCCCGCCAGGCGACCTCGGTCCACGCCGGCGACGGGCAGGAGCTGCTCGGCACCCGGATGGTCGCCGCCGTGCGCTGCGCGCCGCCGGGCAACAAGCCGACCGTGGAGGAGCGCGACACCTGCGCCCCGTGGCTGCACCGCGAGCTCGAGCTGGTCGGTCCGTCGGTGCGGGCCGTGGTCTGCCTCGGGCTCTTCGGCTGGGACGCGGCCCTGCGGGGGCTCCGGGCCACCGGCTTCACGGTGCCGCGCCCGAAGCCGCGGTTCGGTCACGGCGCGGAGGGTGTGGTGCGGTCACCTGCCGGGCAGCCGGTCACGGTGCTCGGCTGCTACCACCCCAGCCAGCAGAACACCTTCACCGGCAAGCTCACCGAGCAGATGCTCGACGACGTGCTGGGGAGGGCCCGCGCCGTCGCATGGCCGGGGTACGTTTCCGGCGTCGCCCCCGTATCCCAACGGCAGAGGAAGAGGTCTTAAAAACCTCGCAGTGTGGGTTCGAGTCCCACCGGGGGCACCAGGGTCGGCACGACGGCGCTGCTGGGCGGTGGCCCCGGGCGATGCCCGACGTCGGTGGTCCGAACACCTAGGGTGACCCCATGGTTCTTGCGGTGGGTGTGGATGTCGTCGGCACGAGCACCTCCGCCGGTGTGGTCGACGAGGACGGCGTCCTCCTCGAGCGGGCACGGGTGCCGTCGCCCACCGACGACCCCGACCAGCTGTCCGCGACGGTCGCGGCGACCGTCGCGGAGCTCCGGACACGGCACGAGGTCATCGCGGTCGGGATCTGCGCCGCCGGCTCCGGAACGGCCGACGGGCTCGAGGGGGCGATCGGCCTCCCCGTGGTCGTCGAGCCGGACGGCAGTGCCGTGGCGTGGGCCGAGCACCGCTTCGGCGCCGGACGCGGCGTCGCGGACCAGCTCACCCTCGTCCTCGGGACCGTGGTCGGCGGGGGGCTCGTCCTCGACGGCGAGCTCTACCGCGGGGGCGACGGCGCGGTGGAGCTCGGTCACCTGGGTCTCGACCGCGACGGTCACCTCTGCTCGTGCGGCCGTCGCGGCTGCCTCGAGCAGTACGCCTCCGGACGCGCCCTGGAGCGCGACGCGCGGGCCGCCGCGGCGACCGGACGTGCGCCTGGCCTCCTGGAGACGGCCGGAGGAGACCCCGATCGGGTCACCGCAGCGATGGTCGTGGAGCGGGCGAAGGCCGGCGAGCCGGGCGCGCTCGCGCTGGTCGACTGGCTCGCCGGAGCGCTCGGCCTGGGGATCGCGACGCTCGCCGCGGTGCTGGACCCGTCGCTGGTCGTGCTCGGCGGAAGCGTGAGCGACGCGGGTGACGCCCTCCTCGCGCCCACAGAGAGGGCGTTGCGGCGCGAGCTGACCGGTGGCGACGTGCACCCGGGGCCCGACCTCCGGCTCGCCGGGCTCGGCAGCGCCGCAGGGCTGGTCGGTGCCGCCGACCTGGCGCGACGCCACGTCGCGCGCCACGCCTGACACCGCGGGGTTTTCAGGTTCGTTTCAGGTCGTCCGCCTACGATGAACGGGTAGTGACATGCGACGACGCCCACCTGGGGTGTCGCGCCGGTTTCTCGAGGAGTGACCAGATGCAGAGCAGCAACCCCGTCTTCCGCCGGTCCGAGGGGTTCAACGGCCGCGGATCGAACCGCGCCCAGGGCACCGGCTTCAGCTACCCGGCGTCCGGCACGCAGGCGCCACCGCCGCCCGGCTACGGCGAGCCGTCCGCCTGGGGCACCGGCGCCCCGACCGACCAGTACGCTCCCCAGCGGATCGACCAGGGGCGGATGACGATCGACTCGGTCGTCCAGAAGACCGGCATCACGCTGGGGGTGGTCGTCCTCGTGGCCGCCGCCACCTGGGCGCTCACCGGCGACATCCGGAACGCCGACGGCACCGTCGCGACCGGGGTCATCAGCACCCTCTACATGCTCTCGATGCTCGGTGCCTTCGGCGGCTTCGCGCTGGCCATGGTCAACTCCTTCAAGAAGGTCGTCAGCCCACCGCTGGTGCTCGTCTACGCAGTGCTCCAGGGGCTTTTCGTCGGCGCGTTCAGCAAGGTGATCGAGGCGCAGTTCGGCAACCCGGACAGCCCCGGGCTGGTCATCGGCGCGGTCGTCGGCACGGCCGGCGCGGTCGCGGGCACGCTCGCGGCGTACAAGTTCTTCGACATCAAGGTCGGGCAGAAGTTCCGCACCTGGGTCGTCGCCGCGATGTTCGGCTTCGTCGCCATCTCGCTCGTCAACCTGGTGCTGTCGATGTTCGGCGCGGGCTTCGGCTTCAACGGCTTCGGCACCATGGGGCTGATCTCGAGCGTCATCGGCCTCGCCCTCGGTGTCCTCATGCTCATCCTCGACTTCGACTTCGTCGAGCGGGGCATCGCGGCCGGGCTCCCGGAGCGCGAGTCGTGGCGGGCCGCCTTCGGCCTCGCGGTCACGATCGTCTGGATCTACATCGAGCTGCTGCGGATCCTCGCGATCCTGCGCGGACAGGACTGACCCCCACCCTGTCCCCCCGCGAAGGGCGCCCCGGCCGAGGCCGGGGCGCCCTTCGTCGTTCCCGGGTCCGTCTCAGCGTGGCAACCGATGACGTCAGGAGGTCGGCCCTGCGTCGGCGGTGCGCGCCGAGCCGGCCAGCTCGTCCTCCTCCTCGGTCTCGAGGGGGGACTCCACCTCGCCCTCGGGCCGGCGGCGACGGCGTCGCAGCAGCGCGAACCGGCCGCGGAGCCCGGCTGCCTTGCTCTCCTCCTCGGTGACCGGCTCCACCGAGGCCCCCGGGTGACGGGCGGCCTCGAGGGCGGCGACGTCGAGGGGGAGCAGCGCCTCGCCACGGGCGTACTCGGGGGCCGCGTCCTCGGCGGGCGCCAGGTCGAGCGCGGCGAGCAGCGTGGGGAGGACGGCCGAGGCCATCCGGTGGTAGCCGGCCGCCGACGGGTGGAACCGGTCGGGGCCGAACAGGAGGTCGGAGAGCCGGGCGAACTCGGAGGTCAGGATCGAGGCGAGGGCGACGCTCCGCCCCCCGCACTCGACGGTGGTGCGAGCCTGGGCCGCGGCGAGCCGCCGCGACCAGGCCCGGGCGATCTGCTTGAGCGGCGGCGCGAGCGGCTCGATCGTCCCGAGGTCGGGACAGGTGGCGATGACGACCTCGACGCCGGTTTCGCGCATCCGCCGGATGGCCTGGGCGAGGAGCCGCACCGAGCTCCGGACCGGAACCGCGTGGGTGACGTCGTTGGCGCCGATGAAGACGACGGCGACGTGCGGACGATCGGTGAGCACGAGGTCGAGCTGGCCCTGCAGGTCCTTGGACTGGGCGCCGACCCTGGCCGCCGCGGTGAGGTGCACCCGTCGGTCGGCGGCCTCGGCGACCCCGGAGGCGAAGATGGCACCCGGCGTCTCCTCGACGGAGTCGACTCCGTAGCCGGCGGCGGAGGAGTCGCCGAGCAGGGCGATCCGCAGCGCCGGCCCCGGACGACCGTGGCCGTACCACCCCGACGGGTCGTGGACCATGTCGTGGTCGGCGTTGCCGATGGCGCGGCGGGCCAGCTGGGCCTCGGCGACGAGGAGCCCCCAGAGCGAGCCGCCCAGGACGGACAGGCCGCCCCCGCCGTACGCGGCGGCGGCGACCACTCGACGAGCTGCACCCCCCCTGGTCACGGCGCCACTGTACAAACCATCGGCGGCCGCTCCTGCGGCGGTGGCCCGATTAACGCTCACCTGCGGTTTTCCTCTAAACTCGTACGTCGGCCCAACGTGGGTCTGTTTCGTCGTGCCTCGCGGCTGCCTTCCGCCCTCCGGCGGTGGGATGAGGTGACGGAGCTGCTTCACGAGGTCCACCCGGCGGAGCGTCGTACGACGGTCCCCGGGGCGGTTCCCGGGCCACCCGGCAGACAAGACCACCACCTCAGACAACAGATTGCGGAGGACATGCCGAAGAAGGAAGGCGTCATCGAGATCGAGGGCACGATTGTCGAGGCTCTCCCGAACGCAATGTTCCGGGTCGAGCTGAGCAACGGGCACAAGGTCCTCGCCCACATCAGCGGCAAGATGCGGCAGCACTACATCCGCATCCTTCCTCAGGACCGGGTGGTCGTCGAGCTCTCGCCCTACGACCTGACCCGCGGTCGCATCGTCTACCGGTACAAGTGACACCCACCCATCCCTTTGGGTGGGCTCAGCCGATTTCGAGTCAAGGAAGGCCCTCGTCATGAAGGTCAACCCGAGCGTCAAGCCGATCTGTGACAAGTGCAAGGTGATCCGTCGCCACGGCCGCGTCATGGTGATCTGCGAGAACCCTCGCCACAAGCAGCGCCAGGGCTGAGGGTCGAACAGCCCCGGCGTCACAACTGAATACCTTGCAATCGTGCACGCTCGCCGGCCTCCGGGCCGGCGTCACCCCCGGTCTGGAGGCCGGGGCCCGGGAGACACGCGGGACGCGTCACGAACACGACACCTCCAGAAGAATCGAAGGGACACCGCCTTTCATGGCACGCCTCGTCGGTGTCGACCTCCCGCGCGACAAGCGCATCGAGGTCGCACTCACCTACATCTACGGCATCGGCCGTACCCGCGCCCAGCAGCTGCTCGACGTCACCGGCGTCAGCCCGGACATGCGTGTCCACCAGCTGGGCGACGAGGAGCTGGTGAAGCTCCGCGACGCGATCGAGGGCTACAAGATCGAAGGTGACCTCCGTCGTGAGGTCCAGGCCGACATCCGTCGCAAGATCGAGATCGGCAGCTACCAGGGCCGTCGGCACCGGATGAACCTCCCGGTCCGCGGTCAGCGCACCAAGACCAACGCGCGCACCCGCAAGGGTCCCAAGCGCACCGTCGCCGGCAAGAAGAAGGCGAAGTGACCCTCGCGGTCCGTTCGCTGACTTCCTCGAAGCTTCCATCCCAGATCCTCAGGAGAAACTGAATGCCTCCCAAGAGCCGACAGGCTGCCGGCGCCAAGAAGGTGCGCCGCAAGGAGAAGAAGAACATCGCTCAGGGCGAAGCCCACATCAAGAGCACGTTCAACAACACGATCGTCACGATCACCGACCCCACCGGCGCGGTGATCTCGTGGGCCTCTGCCGGCACCGTCGGCTTCAAGGGCTCGCGCAAGTCCACCCCGTTCGCCGCGCAGATGGCCGCCGAGGCCGCAGGTCGTCGGGCGATGGAGCACGGCATGAAGAAGATCGACGTCTTCGTCAAGGGTCCGGGCTCGGGCCGTGAGACGGCGATCCGCTCACTGGGTGCGATCGGCCTCGAGGTCGGCACCATCCAGGACGTGACCCCCACCCCGCACAACGGATGCCGGCCGCCCAAGCGCCGCCGCGTCTGACCGTCGACCGAAGCGAACAGGAGACTGTGAACCATGGCCCGTTACACCGGCCCCATGACCAAGAAGTCGCGTCGACTGGGTGTTGACCTGGTCGGCGGCGACATGGCGTTCGAGCGCCGCCCCTTCCCGCCCGGCCAGCACGGCCGCGGTCGGGCGAAGGAGTCGGAGTACCTGCTCCAGCTCCGCGAGAAGCAGAAGGCCCGCTACACCTACGGCATCCTCGAGAAGCAGTTCATCCGCTACTACCACGAGGCCTCGCGGCGTCCTGGCAAGACCGGTGACAACCTGCTGCAGCTCCTCGAGTGCCGCCTCGACAACGTGGTCTACCGTGCCGGGTTCGCCCGCACGCGTCGCCACGCCCGTCAGCTCGTCAACCACGGCCACTTCCTGGTCAACGGCAAGAAGGTCGACATCCCGTCCTTCCAGGTCTCGCAGTACGACGTCGTCGACGTGCGCGAGAAGTCCCTGGAGATGACCCCGTTCATCGTGGCGCGGGAGACCTTCGGCGAGCGGATCGTGCCCGGCTGGATGGACGTCGTCCAGAGCCGGATGCGGATCCTGATCCACCAGCTCCCGGTCCGGCAGCAGATCGAGATCCCGGTCCAGGAGCAGCTCATCGTCGAGTTCTACTCGAAGAAGTGATCTGCCCGCCGGTGGCCGCGCCCGCGGCCACCGGCGCCACCTCAAGGTCGGGACCCTCAAATAGCGGTCGGTCCCGGGAAGGAAGACACCAGTGCTCATCGCACAGCGCCCCACCCTGTCCGAGGAGGTCGTCGACGACTTCCGTTCGCGGTTCGTCATCGAGCCGCTGGAGCCGGGCTTCGGCTACACCCTCGGCAACTCGCTCCGCCGTACCCTCCTCTCCTCGATTCCCGGTGCCTCGGTCACCAGCCTGAAGATCGACGGTGTGCTCCACGAGTTCTCGACGATCGAGGGCGTCAAGGAGGACGTCACCGAGATCATCCTGAACCTCAAGGACCTCGTCGTCTCCTCCGAGCAGGACGAGCCGGTCACCATGTACCTGCGCAAGCAGGGCCCCGGTGACGTCACCGGCGCCGACATCGCGCCACCGGCCGGTGTCGAGGTGCACACCCCCGACCTGAAGATCGCCACGCTCAACGACAGCGGCAAGCTGGAGATGGAGCTGGTCGTCGAGCGGGGTCGTGGCTACGTCAGCGCCGCCCAGAACAAGGGCGCCGACAACGAGATCGGCCGGGTCCCGGTCGACTCGATCTACTCGCCCGTCCTCAAGGTGACCTACAAGGTCGAGGCCACCCGTGTCGAGCAGCGCACCGACTTCGACAAGCTGATCATCGACGTCGAGACCAAGCGGTCGATCCGTCCCCGCGACGCGATCGCCTCGGCCGGCAAGACGCTCGTCGAGCTCTTCGGGCTCGCCCGTGAGCTCAACGTCGAGGCCGAGGGCATCGACATCGGCCCGTCGCCGGTCGACGAGCAGCTCGCCGCCGACCTGGCCCTGCCGGTCGAGGACCTCAACCTGACCGTCCGGTCGTACAACTGCCTCAAGCGCGAGGGCATCCACACCGTGGGTGAGCTCATCTCCCGCTCGGAGCAGGACCTGCTCGACATCCGCAACTTCGGCGCGAAGTCGATCGACGAGGTCAAGCTGAAGCTCCACGAGATGGGGCTCTCGCTCAAGGACAGCGCGCCGGGCTTCGACCCGTCGCTCGCCCTGGCGGCGTACGACGACGACGACGACAGCTTCGTCGAAGACGAACAATACTGATCCGTCGAGGACGAGCAGTACTGATCTGACCCCCACTACCCGGGTACCTGACACGGCCCGGGAGGAACGAGAAGAACGATGCCTACCCCCAAGAAGGGCGCCCGCCTCGGCGGCGGCCCGGCCCACCAGAAGCTCATCCTGAGCAACCTGGCGACCTCGCTCTTCGAGCACGGTCGGATCACCACCACCGAGGCCAAGGCGCGCACGCTGCGCCCGGTCGCGGAGCGGCTGATCACCAAGGCCAAGAAGGGCGACCTGCACAACCGTCGCCTGGTGCTGCGCACGATCAGGGACAAGGGCGTCGTGCACACGCTCTTCACCGAGATCGCGCCGCAGTTCGCCGACCGTCCGGGTGGCTACACCCGGATCACGAAGATCGGCCCCCGCAAGGGCGACAACGCTCCCATGGCGGTCATCGAGCTCGTGACCGAGCCCTACGCGCCGAAGCAGCGCGCGGCCAAGGCCGCTCCGGCCGAGACCGCCGCGGCTGCCCCGGCGGCCGAGGCACCGTGCCGAGGCACGCCGCCGAGGCACCTGCCGACGGCACCGGCCGAGGCGCCTGCTGAGGCACCCGTGGCCGAGGACGCGCTGGCCGAGGACGTGGCGGCCGACGAGGTCGCCGCCGCGGACGCGGAGGCCACGGCCGAGGAGACCGAGGCCGACGAGGCCGACGAGGCCGACGAGAAGGCCTGACCCTTCCGACGCCGAGGCCCGTCACCCCCGACCGGGGTGGCGGGCCTTCGTCGTGCCCCGGTCAGCCGGGAGCCTGCCGTGGCTCGGCGTCCTGGTGGACGTCGAGCCCGAGCAGCCGGCCGGCGAGCGTGACGACGGGACCGAGCAGGAGGATCACCGCGAGGGTGCCGGGGCCGATCGCCGCCCCGAGCTGCCAGCCCAGCAGCGCTCCGCCGCCCTGGACGAGGCTGTAGCTCCAGGCGAACGGCACCGGCGGGTCCCAGGCGAGCGCAGCCGCCTCGGCCGGACCGGCGCCGAGGTGGCTGCCGAGGTAGAGCGCGATCCCGACCGCGAGGACCGGGAAGGCGAGCAGCAGCATGGCGGTGCGGGCCCACCACGGCGTCGGGCTGGTCGAGCAGCGGCAGGAGCGCGGAGACCGTCGACCCGACCACCGCGATCTGCACGACGGTCCCGATCCCGGGACGCAGCCCGCGCACCCAGGCCAAGCTCACGAAGGCGACGCTGACCACCAGGTTGGCGAGGACGAAGGGCATCCCGGTCGCCAGGCTGATGCCGTTGACCAGCGAGGAGAAGCCGTCCGAGCCGAGGGCGGGGGTGAGCAGGAGGGTCACGCCGACGCCGAGCACGAAACAGCCGCCCACCAGCAGGAGGAGGCGGCGCGCGGTCACAGGGTGACCCTAGGGGGTGGTCCCGGCGGTCCGACCGGCTGGGAGGATGGGCCGGTGCTGCCCACGACCCGCGTGCGACTCGACCTCGCCTACGACGGCACCGACTTCCACGGCTGGGCGGCCCAGCCCGGGCTCCGCACCGTCCAGGGCGAGCTGGAGGCTGCGCTCACCACGGTGCTGCGACGCCCGGCCGTTCCCGTGACCTGCGCGGGGCGCACCGACACCGGCGTCCACGCCCGCGGCCAGGTGGTGCACCTCGACGTGGACGGGGAGACGCTGGCGGCGACCGCCGGCCGGTCCGGCTCCCCGCCGGTGGAGGCGCTCGCCCGCCGCCTCAACGGGGTGCTGCCGGGTGACGTCAGGGTGAGAGGAGCGCGGACCGTCCCCGCCGCGTTCGACGCACGGTTCGGTGCCCGCTGGCGCCGCTACTGCTACCGGGTCGCGGACACCCCGCACGCCGTCGACCCCCTGACCCGGCGTCACGTGCTGGCCTGGGCCCGGCCGCTGGACCTGGCCGCGATGAACACCGCCGGCGAGCCGCTCCTCGGGGAGCACGAGTTCGCCGCCTTCTGCAAGCGCCGCGAGGGCGCGACGACGGTCCGCCGGCTGCTCGAGCTGCCGGTGGGACCGGTCCGCCGGCGGGGTGGTCGAGCTGACGGTCCGCGCCGACGCCTTCTGCCACCACATGGTCCGCTCGCTGGTGGGGTGCCTGCTCGCCGTCGGGGAGGGGCGCCAGGACCACGCGTGGCCGGCGGTCGGTCCTCGCGGCCGCCGTCCGCGACCCGCGCGTGCCCGTCGTACCGCCGTGGGGGCTGACGTTGGAGGAGGTCGGCTACCCGCCGGACTCTGACCTGGCCGCGCAGGCCGCCGCGACGAGGACGGTGCGCACCCTTGGCTGAGCACTACTTCTCGGCCGACCCCTCGGTGCCGTTCACCCGGCAGCCGGTGTCCGCCGACGCCTGGGGTCACGCGCTGGAGCTGACGTCCGGCTCCGGGGTCTTCGCCCGGGGACGGCTCGACGTGGGCACCGCGGTCCTGTTCCGCGAGACCACGCCGCCGCGGACCGGTCGCACCTACCTCGACCTCGGCTGCGGGTACGGCGTCATCGCCGCCGCGCTGGCCGTGACCAGGCCGGACGCCGAGGTCTGGGCGGTCGACGTCAACGAGCGTGCCCTCCTCCTCACCCGCGACAACGCCGCCGCGCTCGGGATCGCCGAGCGGGTGCGCGCCGCGACGCCGGAGCAGGTGCCGGCTGACCTGCGGTTCGACGAGATCTGGTCGAACCCGCCGATCCGGATCGGCAAGGAGGCGTTGCACGGGCTGCTCCTCACCTGGCTGCCGAGGCTCGCACCGGGCGGCCGCGCGGTGCTCGTGGTCGGGAAGAACCTCGGCGCCGACTCCCTGCAGCGATGGCTCGGACGACCAGGGGTTCCCCACGACGAGACTCGCCTCCGCCAAGGGGTTCCGGGTGCTCGAGACCCGGGTAACGGTGGAAGGGTGAGCTCCTACACCGCCGCCCCTGACCGCTACGACTCGATGGAGTACCGCTTCTGCGGCCGGAGCGGGCTCAAGCTGCCGGCGCTGTCCCTCGGCCTCTGGCAGAACTTCGGCGACGACCGGCCCGAGGAGACCCAGCGGGCGATCCTGCGCCGGGCGTTCGACCGCGGGGTGACCCACTGTCGACCTCGCCAACAACTACGGCCCGCCGTACGGCCGGGCCGAGGAGAACTTCGGCCGCTACCTGCGCGAGGACTTCAAGGCACACCGCGACGAGCTGGTGATCTCGACCAAGGCGGGGTGGGACATGTGGCCCGGCCCCTACGGGGTGGGCGGCGGCTCGCGCAAGCACGTCCTGGCCTCGCTCGACCAGTCGCTGCAGCGGATGGGGCTCGATCACGTCGACATCTTCTACAGCCACCGGTTCGACCCGGAGACGCCGCTCGAGGAGACGATGACGGCGCTCGACCACGCCGTCCGGTCCGGGCGGGCGACGTACGTCGGCATCTCGTCGTACTCGGCGAAGCGCACCGCTGAGGCGGCCGAGATCGCCCGCCGGCTGGGCACCCCGCTGCTCATCCACCAGCCGTCGTACTCGATGCTCAACCGATGGATCGAGACCGAGCTGCTCGACACCCTCGAGCAGGAGGGGATGGGCTGCATCGTCTTCACGGCGCTCGCGCAGGGGCTGCTGACCGACCGCTACCTCGACGGGGTGCCCGAGGACTCGCGTGCGGCGCGCCAGCAGAGCACCCTCCCGGGTGAGCACCTCGACGACCAGGTGCTCGCGCACGTACGGCGGCTCGACGAGATCGCGCAGGGACGCGGGCAGAAGCTCGCCCAGATGGCACTCCAGTGGGCGCTGCGAGACCCGCGCGTCACCTCGGCCGTGATCGGCGCCTCGTCCGTGGCGCAGCTCGACACCAACCTCGACGCTCTGTCCGGCCCGCCGTTCACCGACGAGGAGCTGGCCGCGATCGAGGCCGACGCAGTCGACTCCGGCATCAATCTGTGGGCCGCGCAGACCGCTGACTGACTGCTGCGAGACCCGGCCCCGACCCCGGGTCAGCGTCTCCGCCCGGAGGACGGTTTCGACCGTTCCCGCGGCTGACCCCTGCAGCCGAGGCGACGATAGGTGCAAGATGGGGGGATGACCAAGTACGTCTTCGCCTTCTCAGAGGGCAACAGGGACCAGAAGGACCTCCTCGGCGGCAAGGGCGCGAACCTGGCCGAGATGACGAACCTGGGGCTGCCGGTGCCGCCGGGCTTCATCATCAGCACCGAGGCATGTCGGGCCTACCTCGCCTCCGCCGACGACGGCTCTCCCGGGACGATGCCCGCGGGGCTAAGCGACGAGGTCAGCGAGCACCTCGAAGCGCTGGAGACGCAGATGGGGAAGCGGCTCGGTCAGGCGGACAACCCGCTGCTCGTGTCGGTGCGGTCCGGCGCGAAGTTCTCGATGCCCGGGATGATGGAGACCGTGCTCAACATCGGGCTCAACGACGAGTCGGTCGAGGGGCTCGCGGCCCAGGCGGACAACGAGCGGTTCGCCTGGGACTCCTACCGGCGGCTGCTCTCGATGTTCGGCCGCACGGTGCTCGGCATCGAAGGTGAGCTCTTCGGGGAGGCGCTGGACGCCTTGAAGAAGGAGGCGGGCGCATCGAACGACCTGGACCTCGACGCCGACCAGCTGCGGAAGCTGGTCGCCACCTACAAGCAGGTCGTCTCCGACCACGGCGGGCGCGGGTTCCCGCAGGACCCGCGCGAGCAGCTCGACATGGCGGTCGCCGCGGTCTTCGACTCCTGGAACACCGAGCGCGCCATCCTCTACCGTCGGCAGGAGCGGATCCCGTCCGACCTCGGGACTGCGGTCAGCGTCTGCTCGATGGTCTTCGGCAACCTCGGGATGGACTCGGGCACCGGTGTCGCGTTCACGCGCGACCCGGCGTCGGGGGCGCCACGGCGTCTACGGCGACTACCTCCAGAACGCCCAGGGCGAGGACGTGGTCGCCGGCATCCGGAACACGGTGCCGCTCGCGGAGATGGAGCAGGTCGAGAAGGAGTCCTACGACGAGCTCATGCGGACCATGCGCCAGCTCGAGGACCACTACCGCGACCTCTGCGACATCGAGTTCACCGTGGAGCGCGGGAAGCTGTGGATGCTGCAGACCCGGGTCGGCAAGCGGACCGCCGGGGCGGCGTTCCGGATCGCCTGCCAGCTCGTGGACCAGGGACTGATCGACCTCGACGAGGCTCTCGAGCGGGTGACCGGGGCGCAGCTCGCCCAGCTGATGTTCCCGCAGTTCGACCCGGAGGCCGAGCGCGTGCTGCTCACCAAGGGAATGAACGCCTCACCGGGTGCGGCCGTCGGGAAGGCCGTCTTCGACTCGCACACCGCGATGGAGATGGCCGAGCAGGGCGAGAAGGTGATCCTGGTCCGCCGCGAGACCACTCCCGACGACCTGCACGGCATGGTGGCCGCCGCGGGGATCCTCACCTCCCGCGGTGGCAAGACCTCGCACGCCGCCGTGGTCGCCCGCGGGATGGGACGGACCTGCGTGTGCGGTGCGGACGATCTCGACGTCGACGTCCGGCACGGGCGGTTCCGCACCTCGGACCGGCGCGAGGTCCAGGAGGGCGACCTGATCTCGATCGACGGCACCACGGGCGAAGTCTTCCTCGGCGAGGTCCCGGTCATGGACTCGCTGGTCGTGCGCCACTTCGAGGGCGACGACGCCGCGACCGGGGACGACCTGGTGGACGCCGTGGCCCGGCTCATGGAGCATGCGGACGCCACCCGGCGGCTCGGCGTGCGCGCCAACGCCGACACCCCCGGTGACGCTGCCCGGGCCCGGCGGTTCGGCGCCCAGGGCATCGGCCTGTGCCGGACCGAGCACATGTTCCTCGGCGACCGCCGCGAGCTGGTCGAGCACCTCATCCTCGCCCAGAGCGAGGAGGAGCAGGAGAAGGCACTCTCGGCGCTGCTGCCGCACCAGCGGAAGGACTTCGAGGAGATCCTGGAGGCGATGGACGGCCTGCCGGTCACCATCCGGCTCATCGACCCGCCCCTGCACGAGTTCCTGCCGGGGCTCACCGAGCTGTCGATGAAGGTCGCTGTCGCCGAGTCGGCCGGCACCCCGAACAAGCGCGACGTACGGCTGCTCCGGGCGGTCCGCCGGATGCACGAGGAGAACCCGATGCTGGGGCTGCGTGGCGTGCGGCTCGGCGTCGTGATCCCCGGGCTGTTCACCATGCAGGCCCGCGCGATCCTCGAGGCAGCCGCCGCCCGGGTCAAGGCCGGCGGCGACCCGTGCCCGGAGATCATGATCCCCTTGGTCGCCGCGGTGCAGGAGCTCGAGCTGGTCAAGGCCGACGTGATGGCGGTCGCCGCCGCGGTGCAGGAGGAGCAGCAGGTCGAGCTGAAGTTCAAGGTCGGCACGATGGTCGAGCTGCCGCGGGCCGCGCTGACCGCCGACGAGATCGCCGAGGCGGCCGAGTTCTTCTCGTTCGGCACCAACGACCTCACGCAGATGACCTGGGGCTTCTCCCGCGACGACGTCGAGGCGTCGTTCTTCTCGACGTACCTCGAGAAGGGCATCTTCGGGGTCTCCCCGTTCGAGACGCTCGACCGGCAGGGGGTGGGCGCGCTCGTCCGGGAGGCCGCCAAGCGCGGGCGGAGCACCCGGCCGGACCTCCACCTCGGCGTCTGCGGTGAGCACGGCGGTGACCCCGACTCCATCCACTTCTTCGAGGAGGTCGGGCTCGACTACGTCTCATGCTCGCCGTTCCGGGTGCCCGTCGCCCGGCTCGAGGCGGGTCGCGCCGCCCACCTCGCTCAGGAGGGCCCCTCGGCGTCTGCCTGAGCCAGCCACGAGCGACGGCTCAATCCGGCACGCGTGACGGCTCGACCCGGCACGCCTGACGGCTCGGCGGTCAGGGGAGGTCGGCGTCGCCGTGGGCCTCGGTCATCCACCGGGTCCAGAGCGGCTCGACGTCGGGGCCGAGCGCCGCGGTGAGCACCTCGCGGACGTCGTCGCCGGTGAGCATCCGGAAGGCGCCCTCCTCGACGAGCGTCCTCAGCGCCCGGGTGAGCCTGCCGACGCCGAACCGGTCCTCCAGCTCGAGGTAGAACATCGCGGCCTTGCCGTAGACCAGGCCGCCGTACTGGAGGCTGCTCTCGAACTCGTCGCTCGGCCGGTCCGCGGGGCCGTCCGGCACCCCGAGCATCCGCATCTGCTCGAAGCCGCTCTCCAGCTGGAGGCGGCACACCTCGTTGCCACGGGCGAGCAGGTCGCGGACCACCAGGCAGGACGTGTACTGGGCGAGCGGCTCGTCGACCACAGGATCCTGCACCGAGTCGTTGCCGACCACCACCGTCCACCAGCTGTGCGCCACCTCGTGGGCGATCGTCCAGGGCCGCGTCGAGGAGAGCAGCAGCCCGAGGTCCTGGTCACCGCCCACGCCCTCCAGCAGGCCGGCCAGCGCCTCCTCGTCGAGCCCCAGCTCGTCGAGCGACGCGCCGAGGTCGCCGAGCCCGGGCAGGCCGCCCGCGAAGAGGCCGCTCTCGACGAAGGTCGCCCCCGGCCACTCCATCCCGGCCACGGAGCCCCCGAGGGGGGTGGCCACCACGTCGTACTCGCGCCACGGGTAGCCGCCGAAGGCCGCGGAGAGGGACCTGACCGCGGCCTCCGTCTCGTCGAGGACGCCGTCGAGCTCACCGCGCGCTCGGACCGGGGCCGTGGCGGAGAGCGTGACCCCCTCGAGGGGCCCGTCCAGCTCGCGAGAGCGGGTCGCGGGGTCGCGGAGAAGAGCCACGGCGAAGTCCCGCATGCCGGCCCCCTCCGACCAGATGGTGCGCCGCCCGTCGTCGGTGGTCCGCGCACCCGTGCGGACGCCACTGTCGACGACCGTCCACCCCTCGGGCACGTCGAGCCGCATGGAGACGTCCGCCGCCGGAAAGGCGCCGATGTCGCCGAAGCCGTCGGGAACCGGGTCCGCACTGCGCCCCTCGGGGACCCAGAGCGGCATCCAGTGCCCCAGGGTCAGGACGTCCTCGTGCCGGGACAGCAGCCCGATCCCGGCGGGCGTCAGCTCGCCCCCGAGGAGCGCGCCGGAGTCCGCCGGCCCGTCGTCTGCCTCTGCGTCTGCCTCTGCGTCTGCGTCTGCGTCTGCGTCGGGCAGCGTGTAGCCGAACGGCAGGTGGACGGTCACGGCGTCGTCGTGGCCGCGGGGCAGCGCGACCTCGACGATCGACGCCTCACGGCTGATGGCGGCCGGCTCGCCGTCGACCTCGACGTCACCGAGCTGGACGGAGGCGTCCAGGGCGGGCAGGCCGGCGAAGAGCCGGAAGGTCGCCACGTCGGCGTCGCCGACGGGGAGCACCGCGGCGAGCTCTCCCCGCACCCGGCCGTCGGCGGGGTCGACGGTGGCCACGACGTCGTACCGCGGGCGCGGCTCCTCCTGAGGCTGGCTGCGGGCGTACAGCGCCGCTCCGGCAGTGGTCATCGACACCGCCGGGTCCAGGGGGCCGGGCGTCGGCGCCGCTGTCGGGGTGCTCGGGGCGGGGTGCGCAGGGGCGGCCGGCGTGGAGGTCGCCGGCGGGGCGGGCGCCGCCTCCCGGTCCTCGGGCCCGGTGCACGCGGTGAGCGCGCAGGCGAGCGTGAGGCCGACAGCCAGCGCGCGGGACAGGGGGCGGGCCGACGGTCGGGGGAGCGGTGACATGTCCCCGATCCTGCGTCAGGCGACCGGAACGTGCACGCCGAGCGTCGCTTCCCTGTGGAGAACGGTCACCGCGTCGCCCGGCCGGACGGTGCCCGGCACCGCCACACGGGTGTTGAGCCCGCGCAGCCGGAGGCGTCGCCCGGCGCGGCCGTTGACGAACCGCATCGCGTCCTTCCCGAACTGACGGACGAACCTCGCGCACCCGCGGTGGGGCTTCGCGGTCACCTCCAGGACCGCCTCGCCGACCGCGATCCTGGAGCCCGGCGGCAGGTTGTCCACGGACAGGTCGAGGTCGACGTACAGCTGGTCCCCGGCGAGCGCCTGTCGACTGGGCTCGTCGGCGAGGAGCGCGACCATCCGCGCGCTCATCACGGTCACCTGCTTGTCCGGGTCGGGGAGCCCCCCGGGGGCCCGGCTCGGCCGGGTGCTCCAATCGTCGCCGACCAGACCGAGCGCGAGGTCGAGCGTCCCTTCGTCGAGGAGGCGGCGGCTGCCGTAGCCCGTGCGGCAGACCACCAGCTCGAGCCGCCCTGTCCCGGCTGGGGCGGCCCGCAGGTGGTCGAGGTGCGCCTCGAGCTCGGCGACGGTCGGATGGCGCATGGCGGGAATCCTCGCATCCGCCATAACCGTTGGCTATCGACTTCGCCGATCTGGGATCGTGGTCGACCGTGGGACATGTCGACGTCGCAGGGGTCCGGTACGAGCTGCCCGACGGGCGGGTGCTGCTCGACGACGTCTCGTTCCGGGTGGGGGAGGGCGCCAAGGTGGCGCTCGTCGGCGCCAACGGCGCCGGCAAGACGACGCTCCTGCGCATCGTCACCGGCGAGCTCGTGCCGCACGCGGGCGTCGTGACGCGGACCGGCGGGCTCGGGGTGATGCGCCAGATGGTGGGGCGCGACTCGACGACGGTGCGCGAGCTCCTGCTCTCGGTCTCTCCCGACCGCGCCCGCCGGGCGGCCGCGGAGGTGGAGCGCTGCGAGCTGGCGCTGATGGAGACCGACGACGAGCCGACGCAGATGCGCTACGCGATGGCACTGGCGGAGTGGGGTGATGCCGGCGGCTACGAGCTCGAGGTCACCTGGGACGTGTGCTGCACCGCCGCCCTCGGTGTCCCCTACGAGCGGGCCAAGTACCGCGCCCTCACCACGCTGTCCGGCGGCGAGCAGAAGCGGCTGGTCCTCGAGTTCCTCCTCGACGGTCCTGACGAGGTGCTGCTGCTCGACGAGCCCGACAACTTCCTCGACGTGCCCGGCAAGCGGTGGCTGGAGCGGCGGATCCGCGAGTCCCAGAAGACGGTGCTCTTCATCAGCCACGACCGGGAGCTGCTCGCCAACACCGCGACGAGGGTCGTCACGGTGGAGCTGGGCGCGGCCGGCAACACGGTGTGGACCCACGCCGGCGGCTTCGCGAGCTACCACGAGGCCCGTCGCGACCGGTTCGCCCGCTTCGAGGAGCTGCGCCGCCGGTGGGACGAGGAGCACGCGAAGCTGAAGGCGCTGGTGCTGCGCTACAAGATCAAGGCCGAGTACAACGACGGCCTCGCCGCGCAGTACAAGGCCGCGCAGACCCGGCTCCGCAAGTTCGAGGAGGCCGGCCCGCCGACGGGGCAGCCCCGCGAGCAGTCGGTGCGGATGCGGCTCAAGGGTGGCCGCACCGGCAAACGGGCGGTGGTCTGCGAGCGGCTCGAGCTCACCGGGCTGATGAAGCCGTTCGACCTCGAGGTCTGGTACGGCGAGCGCGTCGCGGTGCTCGGGTCCAACGGCTCGGGGAAGTCGCACTTCCTGCGGCTGCTCGCCGCGGGCGGCTCCGACCCCGACGTCGAGCACCGGCCGGTCGGGGACGTGCCGATCGAGCACGTCAGCCACACCGGCCGCGCCCGGCTCGGGGCGCGCGTGCGCCCCGGTTGGTTCGTCCAGACCCACGCCCACCCCGAGCTGAGGGGACGCACGCTGCTGGAGATCCTGCACCGGGGCGACGAGCACCGGGACGGGATGCCGCGCGAGCCTGCTGCCCGGGCCCTGGACCGCTACGAGCTCGCGCACGCCGCCGAGCAGCGGTTCGAGTCGCTCTCCGGCGGCCAGCAGGCGAGGTTCCAGATCCTGCTGCTCGAGCTGTCCGGTGCCACGCTGCTGCTGCTCGACGAGCCCACCGACAACCTCGACGTGGAGTCGGCCGAGGCGCTCGAGGAGGGGCTCGAGGCCTTCGACGGCACCGTCATCGCGGTCACCCACGACCGATGGTTCGCCAAGGGGTTCGACCGGTTCCTGGTGTACGGCGCCGACGGCTCGGTCTACGAGGCCGACGAGCCGGTGTGGGACGAGAGCCGGGTGCAGCGGGTCCGCTGAGAGAGCACGTCAGTCCTGGGGGCCGCGCGGGAGCGGGAAGACCGAGCGGCCGCGGGAGCGGCGCACGGCGCCTTCGTCGACGTCGGCGAAACGGACCGGGCGGGTCTCCCGGCGACGGCGGGGCTTCTGGTTGCGCTCGACCCAGGCGGCAAGGGGGTGTGGTGAGTTCATGCCGAGAAGGAGCGCCGCGGCGCCACCGTGATACCGTGGTGGCGCCGCGGCGCCACGGTGATGCGTGGTGGCTAGAGGAAGTCGCGCGGGTCGAACTCGTCGATCGGGATGATCCGCACCCGCGGCAGCCGGGTCTGGAACGCATCGACGTCGTGCTCGAGGTCGTAGAGCTCGAGCCCGCGGTGCTCGAGCGCCGCGAACTGGTGGTTGCGGAACTCGTCGAAGCCGATGACCGCGACGCGCCGGTCGCCCTCGAGGAGTGCTGCGAGGTCCTCGACGAAGTCGCCGTCGTTGCTGACCAGGGCGACGTCGGCGGAGCGGTCCTTCAGCTCACGCAGCGTGCGCTGGATCGCGATGTCGACGACCTTCTCGGTGCCGTCGCCGCGCAGGGGGACCGGGCGGTACCCCATCGCGATCAGCGCCTGCACGAAGGACATCGGCAGGTCGGAGGTCACCGCGAGGAAGAAGAGCCCGTGGGTCTCGCCCTCGGCGTTGCCGCCGGCGAACTGGAGCAGCCGCTCCCAGCGCGGTCGCTCGGAAGGCTGCGGGCGACGGCCGAGGATCGAGACCCCGAGGGTCGCGTCGATGTTCTCGCCGTCGACGAGGACGTACGTCGGCCGCGGCCCTGGGGTCACTTCCAGCGCTCGGAGGCGGCGGGGAAGTCGAGCCCCCGGTCACCGGTGTAGATCTGCTTGGGGCGCGCGATCTTCTGGTCGGGGTCCTGCACGAGCTCGAGCCACTGTGCCAGCCAGCCGGGCGTCCGGCCGATCGCGAACAGCACCGTGAACATCTCCGGCGGGAACTGGAACGCCTCGTAGATGAGCCCGGAGTAGAAGTCGACGTTGGGGTAGAGCTTCCGCTTGACGAAGTACTCGTCCTCGAGCGCGATCTTCTCCAGCTCGAGCGCGATCTCCAGCAGCGGGTTGACGCCGGTGACCTCGAAGACGTCGTCGGCCGCCTGCTTGATGATCTTCGCCCGTGGGTCGTAGTTCTTGTAGACCCGGTGGCCGAACCCCATCAGCCGCTCGTTGCCGTTCTTCACGCCCTCGATGAACGAGGGGATGTTCTCCTTCTTGCCGATCCGGCGGAGCATCTTGAGGACCGCCTCGTTGGCACCGCCGTGCAGCGGGCCGTAGAGCGCCGCGATCCCGGCCGCGACCGCGGAGTAGGGGTCGACCTGCGAGGAGCCGACCGAGCGGACCGCGTTGGTGGAGCAGTTCTGCTCGTGGTCGGCGTGCAGGATGAAGAGCACGTCGAGCGCGTGCACGAGCCGCGGGTCGGCCTCGAACTTCTGCTCGCTCATCTTGAAGAGCATGGAGAGGAAGTTCGCGGTGTAGCTGAGCTCGTTGTCGGGGTAGATGTACGGCTTGCCCTGGGCGTGCCGGAAGGACCAGGCACCGAGCGTCGGCATCTTGGCGATCATCCGGACGATCTGCATGTGCCGGTTGTCCGGGTCGCTGATCTTGGAGGCGTCGGGGTAGAAGGTCGACAGCGCCCCGACGGAGGCCATCAGCATCCCCATCGGGTGCGCGTCGTAGCGGAACCCGTGGACGAAGCTCTTCACGTTCTCGTGGACGAACGTGTGGTAGGTGATCTCGTGCACCCAGGCGTCGTACTGGTCCTTGGTGGGCAGCTCGCCGTGGATGAGCAGGTAGGCCACCTCGAGGAAGCTCGACTTCTCCGCGAGCTGCTCGATCGGGTAGCCGCGGTACTCGAGGATCCCCTGCTCGCCGTCGATGTAGGTCACGGCGCTGCGGCACGAGGCGGTGTTGGTGAACCCGGGGTCGTAGACCGCGATCCCGGGAGCGTCCTCCGAGGCCTTGATCTTGCCGAGGTCACCGGCGCGGACGGCGCCGTCGGTGATCGGCACGTCGTACTCCTGGCCGGTCCGGTTGTCCCGGATGGTGAGGGACTCGGGTGCGTCGGGCACGGCTGCTCCTGGGATCTGGTGGAATCATCGGCTCTTGCACAACCTAGTCCCCGCGCCCCCAGGATGGGAAAACCGAGCACCACGTACCTGCCGCCCGACCGGCCGGACATGTGGCGGCCGCTCGGCGCCCGCTCGTTTTGACCCACCCGCCGAGCCACCGGTAGTCTTGTCGGTCGCGGCTGCCCCCGACACTTCTGTGCTCTCAGGCGTGGCCCGCGCCAGGTCCGCCAGACCAGTTCTGGTGGACCGCCCCGTAACGACACCGAGACGACAGAAGGCAATGACCGTGCGTACGTACAGCCCGAAGCCCGCTGACATCCAGCGCGAGTGGCACGTCATCGACGCCACCGACGTGGTGCTCGGCCGCCTCGCCGTCCAGACCGCCAACCTGCTTCGCGGCAAGCACAAGCCGACGTTCGCCCCGCACGTCGACGGTGGTGACTTCGTCATCATCGTCAACGCCGAGAAGGTCGCCCTGTCCGGCAACAAGCGGGTGACGAAGATGGCCTACCGCCACTCCGGCTACCCGGGCGGCCTGACGGCCACCGCGTTCGGCGACCTGCTCGACAAGGACGCCCGCAAGGCGATCGAGAAGGCCGTGTGGGGGATGCTCCCGAAGAACCGCCTCGGCCGCCAGATGCTGAAGAAGCTGAAGGTCTACTCGGGGCCGAACCACCCGCACCAGGCTCAGAAGGCCCAGCCCTTCGAGATCACCCAGGTCTCCCAGTAACCACTGCACCGCAGACAAAGAAAAGCGACGAGGACCTCATTCGTGACTGACACGACCACCGAGCAGCAGGACGCCGAGGAGACCTACCAGGTCGACGAGCAGGGCGTTGCATACAGCACCGAGAGCGCGCCGTCCGCGGACGCTCCGGCGCGCCCGGCCACGATCGCTCCGGCGGCCGCGACCGGTCGCCGCAAGGAGGCCGTCGCCCGCGTCCGCCTCGTCCCGGGCACCGGCCAGTGGACGGTCAACGGCCGCACCCTGGACTCCTACTTCCCGAACAAGCTGCACCAGCAGGTCGTCAACGAGCCCTTCGTGACCACCGACCTGGTCGGCCGGTTCGACGTGATCGCCCGGATCCACGGCGGCGGCATCACCGGTCAGGCGGGCGCCCTGCGCCTCGGCGTGGCCCGTGCCCTGAACGCGATCGACGTGGAGGCGAACCGCCCGTCGCTGAAGAAGGCCGGTCTGCTGACCCGCGACGCGCGCGTCATCGAGCGGAAGAAGGCGGGGCTCAAGAAGGCCCGCAAGGCGCCGCAGTACAGCAAGCGCTGATCGTCGTCCGTTGACTGGCACGCGGGGCCGGGTCTTCGGCACCGACGGTGTCCGGGGCGTCGCCAACGGCACGCTGACGGCCGAGCTCACGCTCGACCTCTCGGTGGCCGCGGCGCACATCCTCGGCGAGGCCGGTGTCTTCGAAGGACACCGGCCGCGTGCCGTCGTCGGGCGTGACACCCGGATCTCCGGGGAGTTCCTCGAGGCGGCCGTGGTCGCGGGACTCGCCTCGGCTGGGGTGGACGTGCTCCGCCTCGGCGTGCTGCCCACACCCGGGGTCGCCCAGCTCACCGCGTCGCTCGACGCCGACCTCGGTGTGATGATCTCGGCGAGCCACAACCCGATGCCGGACAACGGCATCAAGTTCCTCTCCCGCGGCGGCATCAAGCTCGACGACGCCATCGAGCACGCGATCGAGCAGCGGCTCCGCGAGCCGTGGAACCGCCCCACCGGGGGCAAGGTCGGCCGGATCACCAGGTACGACGACGCGGTGCCCGACTATGCGGCGCACCTCGACGCCACGCGGTCGACGTCGCTGGCCGGCTTGAAGGTGGTCCTGGACTGCGCGCACGGAGCCGCCTACGAGGCCGGCCCGAAGGCGCTGCGGGACGCCGGTGCGGAGGTCGTCGCGATCTGCGCCGAGCCGGACGGGCTGAACATCAACGACGGCTGCGGCTCCACCCACCTCGAGGTCCTCCAGGCCGCGGTCGTGGAGCACGGCGCGGACCTCGGATTCGCCCTCGACGGCGACGCCGACCGCTGCCTGGCCGTGGACCACCAGGGGGCAGTGGTCGACGGTGACCAGCTCCTCGCGATCCTCGCGCTGGCGCTGCGCGACGCAGGCCGACTGGTCGACGACACCGTCGTCGCCACCGTCATGAGCAACCTGGGGTTCGTCCAGGCCATGCAGCGGGAAGGGATCAAGGTCGAGCAGACCAAGGTCGGCGACCGCTACGTGCTCGAGACGATGAAGGCCCGCGGGTTCGTCCTCGGCGGCGAGCAGTCCGGCCACGTGATCCTCAGCCAGCACTCCACCACCGGGGACGGCATCCTGACCGCGCTGCAGGTCCTCGACCGGCTCGCGACGACCGGACGGTCGCTGCGCGACCTCGCTGCCGTCATGACCCGGCTGCCGCAGGTCCTCGTCAACGTGCCGGGGGTCGACAAGTCCCGGGCCGACAGCGACGGCCCGCTGCTCGAGGCCGTGGCCGAGGCGGAGCAGGCGCTCGCCGGCACCGGCCGCGTGCTGCTCCGTCCGTCGGGCACCGAGCCGCTCGTGCGCGTCATGGTCGAGGCCGAGTCCTCCGAGCAGGCCGAGGCCGTCGCGGACCGGCTCGCCGCCGTCGTACGGGAGCGGCTGGCGCTCTGACCCGCGACCCGGGGGGCCTCCGCCCCGGGAACTGCTCTCAGAGCACCGCCAGGAGCGCACCGGACAGCGCGACCAGCGCCCCGAGGCTCCGGACCAGGTCGGCGACCCGGAGGCGCCGCAGCAGCGTGGCGTCCCGCCCGCGGGCGACCTTGCCGTGGAGCGGCGCCGCGGCCAGCGCGGTGGCGCCCAGGGCCAGCGCGACGCCGGCCAGCGCGACCACGCTGCTCGGACCCCGGACGCCGTCGGCCACCACCCACGCCGACGTCGCGACGAGTGCCGTGTAGACCACCGCGACGACGGGGGTGATCCCACGCCGGTGCGCCGTGTGGGCGGGCTCCCAGTCCGGGGCGCGGAACAGTGCGGGGTACACCAGCGTCGTGACGGTCAGCTGGAACCCGGCATGGACCGCGGTCGCGTCAGCAGCGCTATGTCGGGGGTGGTGGCCACCTGCCCGACCCTAGGCCCGCGCGCGCCGTCGTCGCGCAGGGCGCGGGCTACCGGGCCGGCACCAGCCCGAGCTCGCGGTCGAGGTTCGCGGCGAACCTGTCGCCCATGTGCGCCATCACCTTGTCCATGACGCTGTCGACCGCACGCCGGGCCACCCGGGGAAGCGGCAGGTCGACGCAGAGCGTGAGGTCGATCGCGAGATGGGTGCCCCCGTCCACGTCGGACAGCTCGTAGGTGCCCTCGGCCGACGCGCGCTCAGGCTTCCCGTCCGGCGGGGCGTGCGAGAAGTCGATCCGCTCCTCGGGCGTGAACGTCATCCGCTCGGTGAACGCGGGGGCGATGCTGATCCCCAGCACCGGGATCCGGGTCATCACCCAGCGCCACCGGTCGCCGTCCGCCTCGATGTGGTCGAGCAGCGGGGTCATCGCGGCCAGCTTGCCGGGATCGGTGAGCAGCCGCCAGATCGCCGACCGGTCGGCGGCGACGACGCCGTTGCTGGTGTTCCTGGCGGTGAAGATCGTCAACGGGATGACCTCGCGGCTAGACGTCCGGACCTTCCCGTCGTACCCGCGACGCCCCCGGTTGACACCGCGAACACGTCGCCATCGACGGAGAAGCGGCCTTGCTAGATCTCGCGGCTAGATCTCGCGGCGAGATCTTGCGGCTAGATCTTGCGCAGCCGCACCCAGCTGACCGAGTGGTCCCCGGCCTTGCGCAGCACCAGGCTCGCCCGGGCACGGGTGGGCGCGATGTTGCGGGCCAGGTTCGGGCCGTTGATCGTGTCCCAGATCCGGCCGGCCTCGGCCACCGCCTCCTCCTCGCTGAGCTCGGCGTAGCGCCGGAAGTACGACGCCGGCTCGCGGAACGCGGTCTCCCGCAGCCGGAGGAACCGCTCGGTGTACCACCGCCGGATGTCGGCGGTCGCCGCGTCGACGTAGACGGAGAAGTCGAAGAAGTCGCTCACCGCCAGCCCCATCCGGCCGTCGTCCCGGGCCCGCGCCGGCTGGAGCACGTTGAGCCCCTCGATGACGACGATGTCGGGCCCTGCACGACCACCGGGTCGTCGGGGGTGACGTCGTAGACCAGGTGCGAGTACGTCGGAGCGACCACCTCGTCCTTGCCGGACTTGATGTCGATGACGAAGCGGAGCAGCGCCTTGCGGTCGTAGGACTCCGGGAACCCCTTGCGGTGCAGGAGCCCCCGCCGCTCGAGCTCGGCGTTGGGGTAGAGGAACCCGTCGGTGGTCACCAGGGCCACCGAGGGGTGCTCCGGCCAGTGGGCGAGCATCTGCTGGAGCACCCGGGCGGTGGTCGACTTGCCGACGGCCACGGAGCCGGCCACCCCGATGACGAACGGTGTCCGTGGCGGCTGCGGCTGGTCGAGGAAGCTCTCCTGCGCCCGGTGCAGGGCGCCGGCGCTCTCGACGTACAGGCTGAGCAGCCGCGACAACGGCAGGTAGACCTGCGAGACCTCGTCGAGGTCGAGCTCGTCACCGAGACCCCGGACCCGCTCCACCTCGGCCTCGGTCAACGGCTGCTCGGTGGCCGCGCCGAGCGCCGCCCAGGCGTCGCGGTCCAGCTCGACGTACGGCGAGGAGTCGCGGGAAGGCGCGCCCGGCCGGTCGGGCGGTGCGGAGGCCATCCCGGCATTGTTCCGTAGACTGCGCCCATGTGCGGAATCGTGGGGTACGTCGGGCCCAAGTCGGCCGAGACCGTCGTCGTCGAGGGACTCCGCCGACTGGAGTACCGCGGCTACGACTCGGCCGGCGTGGCACTCGTGGACGCGCTCGGGGGTCGTCCTCGACAAGCGGGCCGGGAAGCTGGCGAACCTCGACAAGGCGCTCGCCGAGACGCCGCTGCCCGAGTCCCACCTCGGCATCGGCCACACCCGCTGGGCCACCCACGGCGCGCCCACCGACCAGAACGCCCACCCGCACCTCGGCAGCCGGGGCCGCGTGGCGCTGGTCCACAACGGCATCCTCGAGAACTTCGCGGTGCTCCGGAACGAGCTCGAGCGGCTCGGCCACGAGATGCGCTCGGAGACCGACACCGAGGTGGCCGCCCACCTGCTCGAGAACCTCGTCGAGGACGGCGCCGACCTCACCACGGCCATGCAGAGGCTGTGCGGCCTGCTGGAGGGCGCCTTCACGCTGGTCGCCGTCGACAGCCAGGCACCGGACCGCGTCGTCGCCGCCCGCCGCAACTCGCCGCTCGTGGTGGGGCTCGGCGACGGGGAGAACTTCGTGGCCTCCGACGTCGCCGCGTTCATCGAGCACACCCGGCAGGCCCTCGAGCTCGGCCAGGACCAGGTCGTCACGATCACCCGTGACGACGTGTCGGTCTCGACGTTCGACGGCACCGAGGCGAAGGGCCGGGAGTTCCACGTGGACTGGGACCTCACCGCCGCGGAGAAGGACGGCTTCGACTGGTTCATGCGCAAGGAGATCTTCGAGCAGCCGCGGGCGGTGCGGGACTCCCTGCTCGGGCGCCACGACGCGGCGGGACGCCTCCAGCTCGACGAGCTCCGGCTCTCCGAGGAGGAGCTCCGCGACGTCGACAAGATCGTCATCACCGCGTGCGGCACCGCCTTCTACGCCGGGCTCGTCGCGAAGTACGCCATCGAGCACTGGACGCGGATCCCGTGCGAGGTCGAGCTGCGCGCACGAGTTCCGCTACCGCGACCCGATCCTGACCCGCGACACGCTGGTGGTCGCGATCAGCCAGTCCGGCGAGACCGCCGACACCCTCATGGCGATCCGGCACGCACGCGAGCAGCGCGCCGAAGGTGCTCGCGATCTGCAACACCAACGGCTCCACGATCCCGCGCGAGTCGGACGCGGTCATCTACACCCACGCCGGGCCCGAGATCGGCGTCGCGTCGACCAAGGGGTTCATGACCCAGCTCGTCGCCTGCTACCTGCTCGGGCTCTACCTCGCCCAGGTGCGCGGCACCAAGTTCGGCGACGAGATCGCTGTGGTCGTCGACGAGCTCGCCGAGATGCCCGACCGGATCCAGACGATGCTCGACCGCTCGGCCGAGGTCTACGATCTCGCCGCCGACCTCCAGGACGCGCGTTCGGTGCTCTTCCTGGGCCGCCACGCCGGATACCCGGTGGCTCTCGAGGGTGCCCTCAAGCTCAAGGAGCTCGCCTACATCCACGCGGAGGGGTTCGCCGCCGGAGAGCTGAAGCACGGCCCGATCGCGCTGATCGAGAAGGGGATGCCGGTCTTCTGCGTCGTGCCGCCCCAGGGCCGTGACTTCCTCCACGACAAGATGGTGAGCGGCATCCAGGAGATCCGGGCCCGGGGGGCTCGCACCATCGTCCTCGCCGAGGAGGACGACGACGCGGTGACGCCGTACGCCGACGTGATGATCCGGATCCCTCGCTCATCCACGCTCCTGCAGCCGTTCGCGGCGGTGGTCCCGCTCCAGCTGTTCGCCTGCGAGCTGGCGACCGTGAAGGGGCACGACGTCGACCAGCCCCGCAACCTGGCCAAGTCCGTCACCGTCGAGTGACCAGGTGCCCGGAGGTGACCGCCCGGTGATCGTCGGGGTCGGCGTGGACGTCTGCGACATCTCCCGGTTCGCGGAGTCACTGAGGCGCACGCCCGAGCTCGGAGACCGGTTGTTCACCGCGGACGAGCGCGGCCGCACCGTCGCCTCGCTGGCCGCACGCTTCGCGGCGAAGGAGGCGCTCGCCAAGGCGCTCGGCGCTCCGGCGGGGCTGGGCTGGCACGACGCCGAGGTGGTGTCCGCGGACTCGGGCCGGCCGTCGCTGGTGCTGCGGGGCACCGTCCTCGCAGCCGCGGACGCGCTCGGCGTCGGCTCGGTCCACCTCTCGCTGAGCCACGACGCCGGTGTCGCCACCGCGTTCGTCGTCGCGGAGGGCAGATGAGGGCCGCGCACACCGTCGAGCAGGTCCGCGAGGCGGAGGAGGCGCTGTTCGCGGTGCTGCCCGAGGGAGCGCTGATGCAGCGCGCTGCGGCCGGCCTCGCCACTGCGGTCGCGGAGTTCCTCGGCCGCGTGTACGGCGCTCGCGTGCTGCTCCTGGTCGGCGCCGGCAACAACGGCGGCGACGCGTTGTACGCCGGTGCCCGGCTGGCCCGCCGGGGGGCCGTCGTGGACGCCGTGCTGCTGGTGCCGGACAAGGCGCACGGCGGCGGGCTCGCGGCGTACCGGGCCGCCGGCGGCAGGGTCGTCGGCTCCCCGCGCGGCGGCTACGACGCGGCGGTGGACGGCCTCGTCGGGATCGGCGGCTCGGGCCCGCTGCGGCCCGCTGCGGCCGCACTCGTCGCCGACCTGGGGGCGACGCCGGTCGTCGCCGTCGACACCCCCTCCGGGGTGGACGTCGACACCGGACGCGTCGAGGGCGCGCACGTCGCCGCGGCGGTCACCGTCACGTTCGGCACGCACAAGGTGGCGCACCTCGTCGACCCCGCGGCACGGGCCTGCGGTGCCGTGCACGTCGTGGACATCGGGCTGGAGCTGCCGGCGCCGGTCGTCGAGGCGCTCCAGTCCGAGGACGTGGCAGCGCTGCTCCCGGTGCCGGAGCCCGACGCGCACAAGTACACCCGCGGCGTCGTCGGCGTACGCGCGGGCTCGGACCTCTACCGCGGCGCCGGCGTGCTCAGCGTCGCCGGTGCCGCCTGCGGGATCGCCGGCATGGTGAGGTACGTGCCGGCGGCCGACGGCGGGTCGGGTGCCGGTGTCGCGGCGCTGGTGCAGGCCGCCCACCCCGAGGTCGTCGTCGGGCCGGGGCGGGTGCAGGCCTGGGTGGTCGGGTCGGGCGGCGGCCCGTCCGCCGGCGAGCAGCTCGAGGCCGCACTCGGGGACGGGGTCCCCGTGGTCGTCGACGCCGACGGACTGGCAGCGCTCGAGGCCCCCCTGCCGGTGCCCGCGGTGCTGACCCCGCACGCCGGTGAGCTGGCGCGGATGCTCGGAGTGGGGCGCGACGAGGTCGAGCGCGACCAGCTGGGCCACGCCCGCGCCGCGGCCGAGCGGTACGCCGCCGTGGTGCTGCTGAAGGGCCGGCACTCGCTCACCGTCGAGCCGGGTGGCCGGGTCAGGGCGACCACCGTCGGGCCGCCGTGGCTGGCCACCGCCGGTGCCGGCGACGTGCTGGGCGGACTCGTCGGTGCCCTGCTGGCAGCCGGGCTCGACCCGTTCGACGCCGCGAGCGCCGGTTCGTGGCTGCACGGCAGTGCCGCCGCCCTGGTCCGGCCCGACGGCCCGGTCGTCGCGGGCGAGGTGGCGCGCGCCGTGCCGGAGCTCTGCGCGCGGCTGCTCCGGGACCACCGCTCGCTCTGAGACGATGACGAGATGACCATCCCGGTGACCGGCACGCGCCCCGGTCCGCGGCCCCGGGCGGAGGTCGTCGTCGACCTCGACGCGCTCCGCGGCAACGTCGAGACCCTGCGCACCGTGTCGGCTCCGGCGGCCTTGATGGTCGTGGTGAAGGCCGACGGCTACGGCCACGGGATCGTCGAGGCCGCGCGGGCCGCGCGTGCCGGTGGCGCGGAGTGGCTCGGCGTGGCCGTCGCCGAGGAGGCGATGGCGCTGCGGGCCGCCGGTGACACCGGGCCGGTCCTCTGCTGGCTCGCGGTTCCGGGGGAGGACTACGCCGCGCTGGTCGCGGCGGGCGTCGACGTGACCGCCTACACCGTCGAGGAGGTGGCCGAGGTCGTGCGGGGAGCCGCGAGCGCCGGCCGGCCGGCGCGGCTGCAGCTCAAGGTCGACACCGGGCTCGGCCGCGGTGGGGCCTGCGCCGCGGAGTGGCCGGGGCTGGTGGCCGCGGCCGCCGACGCGGAGCGGTCCGGTGCGCTCCGCGTGACCGGCGTCTGGTCCCACTTCGCGTGCGCGGACGAGCCGCAGCACCCCGCCAACGACGAGCAGGAGGAGGCGTTCCACCGCGCGCTCCGGGTCGCCGGCGACGCCGGGCTCCGCCCGGAGCTCCGCCACCTGGCCAACTCGGCGGCGGCGCTGACCCGCCCCAGCTCGCGGTTCGACCTGGTCCGGTGCGGGATCGCGTCGTACGGCCTCTCCCCGGTGCCGCAGCTGCACACCTCGGCGGAGCTGGGCCTGGTGCCCGCGATGACCGCGCGGGCCCGGCTCGCCGTCGTCAAGCGGGTCCCCGCCGGATCGGGGGTCTCCTACGGTCACACCTACGTGACCGACCGGGAGACGACGCTCGCGGTGGTGCCGGTCGGCTACGCCGAGGGGCTCCCGAGAGCGGGGTCGTCGACGGCGCCGCTCCTGGTGGCCGGCCGCCGGCGGCCGGTGGCCGGGCGGATCTGCATGGACCAGCTCGTGGTCGACCTCGGCGACGACCAGGCCGCTGCCGGCGACGAGGCCGTGCTGTTCGGGCCCGGAGGCGAAGGCGAGCCCTCGGCGCAGGACTGGGCGGAGGCATGCGGCACGATCTCCTACGAGATCGTGACGAGGATCGGCGGGCGGTTCGTCCGGCGGCACGTCGGTGGGCCGACCAAGGAGGCAGTGGAGTGAGCCGTGTCCGGAGCCTGTCGGTGCTCGCCGGGACGGGGGTGGCGGCGATCGCAGCCGGAGGCATGGTGATCGAGCGGCGACTCAGGGCACGGCGGGGCTACGACGAGGTCGACCACGACGAGACCGTGCCGCTCGGGTCGCTGCGGGGCCAGACGCACGCGGTCACCGCCGACGACGGGGTCGTCCTCCACGCCGAGGTGGACGAGGTCGCGCCGTACACCACCTCGGCGGACCTCCGCTCCGGTGCCGCCACCGTCGTGTTCGTCCACGGGTTCGCGCTGACCATGGACTGCTGGCACTTCCAGCGGCTCGCGTTCCGGGGGAAGCGGCGGATGGTCTTCTTCGACCTGCGCTCGCACGGCCGCAGCGGGCGGTCGACGCAGGAGCACGCCACGATCGACCAGCTCGGCCGGGACCTGCACATCGTGCTCGACTCGCTGGCACCCGACGAGCCTGTGGTGCTGGTCGGCCACTCCATGGGCGGGATGGCGATCGTCGCGCTCGCGGAGCAGCATCCCGAGCTGTTCGGCGACCGCGTCGTGGGGCTCGGGCTGGTCTCGACGACCGCCGGGGGCCAGCGCACCCACAAGATGCTGTCGCGGCACATCCCCGACGCGCTGGGCAGGCGGGTCGTGGAGCACGGTCTGCTCGTGGCCTCGCAGCGCGAGCGGATCCTGGAGCTCGTCCGTCGGGGAGGCTCGGTGGTCGCGATGCGGCTGATCGAGGAGTTCGCGTTCGGCGACACCGACGTGCCGCCGGCGTACACGAAGTTCCTCGACTCCATGATCGCCGCGACTCCGCTGAAGGTGCTCGTGGAGTTCATCCCGCAGTTCGACGCGCTCGACAAGTTCCACGTCCTGGACGCGTTCGGTGCGGTGCCGACGGTGATCATGAGCGGCACCAAGGACAAGCTCACCTCGATCGGTCATGCCCGCAAGCTGAACGCACACGTTTCGGGCTCCCGGCTGGTGGAGCTGGAGGGCGGCGGCCACATGCCGATCATGGAGTTCAAGGACCAGGTGAACGACGAGCTGGAGCAGCTCTTCGCGGACGCCGACGAGCAGGTCGGCCGGTGACCGCGGAGCCCCAGGGCGTCGTGGTGACCGAGGTCGGTCCCGAGGCGTCGGCCGAGGTGCTGGCGGTGATCCACGGCGCCTTCGGGCCCCGGCCCGACCTCGACCCGCCGTCGACCGCGATGGGGGAGAACGGCACGACCGTGGCCGACGCCCTGGCAGCGAGCGGAGGGCTGCTGGCCCGGGTCGACGGCCACCCCGCCGGCGCCCTGCTGCTCGACCAGGTCGGGAGCTCGCTGCTGCTCACCCGGGTCTCGGTCCTGCCCGAGCACCAGTCCGCCGGTGTGGCGCAGGCGCTGCGCGCGACGGCTGAGGACGTCGCGCGGCGCCGGGGACTGCCGCGGCTGCACCTGACCGCGCGGGTCGAGCTGCCGGTGACCGTGCGGTTCTGGGAGAGAGGCGGCTACCGGGCGGTCCGACGGGAGGGCCCCGTGCTGACGATGGCCAAGGAGCTCGCGGTCACCTGCGAGGCGCCCTCGGCCGAGGCCACCCGTGAGCTCGGCCGGCGGCTGTCGTCGGCGGTCCGGGCCGGCGACGTGCTGATCCTCAGCGGTGACCTCGGAGCGGGCAAGACCACGTTCACCCAGGGGCTCGGCGAGGGGCTGCGGGTCCGCGGCGGCGTCACCTCGCCGACCTTCGTGATCTCGCGGGTGCACCCGTCGCTGGTCGGTGGGCCGGCGCTCGTCCACGTCGACGCCTACCGCCTCGGTGGGCTTGCCGAGCTCGACGACCTCGACCTCGACGTGTCGGTCGACGACTCGGTCACGGTGGTCGAGTGGGGTGAGGGGATCGCCGAGGGGCTCGCGGACGACCGGCTCGAGGTCACGATCACCCGGGCCACGGGGGCGTCCGGGGACGGCGACGAGGCGAGGGCCGTGCGGGTGGCCCCGGTGGGAGCGCGCTGGGTCGGTTCCGACATCGCCCGGCTGGTCACCTAGTCTTCGAGGCGTGCTGCTCGCCCTGGACACGTCGACGCCGCTGGTCTCGGTGGCGCTGCTCGTCGACGGCCGCGTCGTCGCCGACGCGACCAGCGACCGCCCCCTGCAGCACGGCGAGCGGCTGGCGCCGATGATCCGCGAGGCGCTCGAGCGGGTCGGCGCCACCCGCCGGGACCTCACCGCGGTGGCGACCGGCGTCGGGCCTGGCCCCTTCACCGGGCTGCGGGTCGGCGTGGTCACCGCCCGGATGCTCGGCCTCGCGCTCGGCATCCCGGTCTCCGGCGTCGGCAGCCTCGACGTGCTCGCCCTGCGCGCGGTCGACGAGGGGGTCGCAGAGCCGTTCCTGGCGACGCTGGACGCGCGCCGCAAGGAGCTCTTCTGGGCGGCGTACGACGCGGACGGGACCCGCCTCGACGGGCCGCACGTCGAGCGGCCCGCCGCGATGCCCGGAGACCTGCTCGTCGTAGGGGCGGCGTCGGTCGTCTACCCCGACACGTTCGCCCGCACCGCCGGCCCGACCGTCCCCGACGCCGCGACGCTCGCCCGGGCCGTCGCCGAGGAGCGGGTCGAGCTGGTCGACCCCGAGCCCGTCTACCTGCGCCGTCCGGACGCGGTCGTGCCCGGCCCCCCGAAGAAGGTCTCGTGACGATCCGCCCCGCCACCGTCGACGACGTCGCTGCCGTCACCCTGCTCGAGGAGGAGCTCTTCGCCGGTGACGCCTGGTCGCTGGAGTCGGTCACCCAGGAGGTGACGGGTCCGCACCGGCACGCGTTCGTCGCGGTGGCTGTGGACGGCACCGTCGTGGGCTACGTGGTCGCCATGCAGGTCGACGACGTGGTCGACCTGCACCGGGTCGCCGTCGTGCCCGCGGAGCGGCGTACCGGCATCGCCCGCGAGCTGCTCGCCGCCGTGCAGCGGGCCGGCCGTGAGGCCGGGGGCCAGCGGATGCTGCTCGAGGTGAGCGACGGCAACGAGGCCGCGCTGCGGCTCTACTCCGGAGCCGGGTTCGAGGAGATCGACCGACGGTCCCAGTACTACCGCGACGGCACCGACGCCCTCGTCCTCGGCGTCCGGCTGGACCGGAACGCCGGGGAGAGGGACGCATGAGCGGTCACGAGCCCCTGGTGCTCGGCATCGAGACCTCCTGCGACGAGACCGGCATCGGCATCGTCCGCGGCCGCACGCTGCTCGCCGACGCGGTCGCCTCGTCGGTGGACGACCATGCCCGGTTCGGCGGCGTCGTCCCGGAGGTGGCCTCCCGCGCCCATCTCGAGGCGATGGTGCCGACCGTCGAGCGGGCCTGCCGGACCGCCGGCGTCGAGCTGGCGGACGTCGACGCGATCGCGGTGACCAGCGGGCCGGGGCTGGTGGGCGCGTTGCTCGTCGGCGTCGCCTCGGCCAAGGCGCTCGCACTCGGACTCGACAAGCCGCTGTACGGCGTCAACCACCTCGCCTCCCACGTCGCGGTCGACCAGCTCGAGCACGGGCCGCTGCCCGAGCCGTGCCTGGCGCTGTTGGTCAGCGGCGGCCACTCGTCGCTGCTGCTGGTGGAGGACGTCACCACGGGGGTGGCGCCGTTGGGGGCGACGATCGACGACGCGGCCGGAGAGGCGTTCGACAAGGTCGCCCGGCTGCTCGGGCTCCCGTTCCCGGGCGGTCCGCACATCGACCGGGCCGCCTCCTCGGGGTCGTCGGTGGCGATCGACTTCCCGCGCGGGCTCACCTCGGGTCGAGACCTGGAACGGCACCGGTTCGACTTCTCCTTCTCGGGGCTCAAGACCGCCGTCGCGCGGTGGGTGGAGGCACGCGAGGCCTCCGGCGAGCCGGTCCCGGTCGCGGACGTGGCGGCCTCCTTCCAGGAAGCCGTCTGCGACGTGCTGACCCGCAAGGCCGTGGACGCCGCGGTGACCAACGGCGTGGAGGACCTGCTGATCGGGGGCGGGGTCGCGGCGAACTCACGGCTCCGCGTGCTCGCCGAGGAACGGGCGGCCCGCCACGGCATCCGGGTCCGGGTGCCGCGTCCGGGGCTGTGCACGGACAACGGTGCGATGGTCGCCGCGCTCGGCTCGGAGATGGTCGCCCGGGGCCGGCCGGCGTCGGCGCTCGACCTGCCCGCCGACTCCAGCCTCCCGGTGACCTCGGTCCTCGCCCCCTGACCCGCGCGCGGCGGGGACCGGGCGGGGTCAGGGGCCGGTGACGAAGCGGACCGGGGCGTCTCCGGCGTCGTCGTAGGGCCACTCGCCGCGGCCGCCGCTGGTGGCGTGGGAGAGCTGGCCGTCGGCGGTGAACCGCATGAGATGCCACGACATCCCCTGCCGGACCAGCCCGAGCACCGAGCCGTCGATGTCCCAGACGGTGGAGCGGATGAACGCCTGCGACTCGGCGTCGTTGACGTACTCCGCGAGGACCGTGCCGTCGTCGGCGTCGAGGACCGCGAGCGACGAGTCGCCCTCGCCGCTGCGGTAGGCGGGATGCCCGAGCACCAGCTCGCCGTCCGGGCTGAACCGGCCCAGGGAGAAGTCGCACGTTCGCCACACCTGCTCGCCGGAGGCGTCGACGACCGCCGAGCAGGAGCCCGGGTCCCTCGCCGGGTCCTCCTCCACCGAGACGACGCCGGCCACCCGGCCGTCCTCCGTCACGCCGGTGACCTGCAGGAAGTCGTAGGCCGGCTCGGCGCCGTCCGCGGTGACCCGGACGGAGGTCGGCTCGGGCCCGGTCCGGGCATTGGCGTACACGGTGCAGCCGTCGCCGCACCCGTCGGAGCCGAGGACCCCCGCCGGGGCCGACAGCTCCTGAGTCAGCCGGGTGAGGGGCTCGCCGGTCCCTGCGGACCTCACCACCACGTCGCCCTCGGGGGTGACGTATGCCAGCACCGTGCGGTCGTGCGAGACCGCCAGCCCCCGCGTCGCCTCCGCGGTGTCGACGACGGAGCCGTCCTCGTCGAGGAGGTCGAGGCGCCCGGTGTCGTCGATCCCGCCGACGACGCCGGCCCAGCCGGTGGAGGTGCGCACCATGTCGGTGTAGTCGCCGGGGAGCTCGAAGGCCCCGCCCTCGGGGAGGTGCACCAGGCCGTCGTACAGCACCGGGACGCCGGCCTCGCCGCTGCGGGCGGAGGTGTCGGTGTCCAGCGGCACCGGGCCGGCAGGAGTGACAGGTGAGGGATCGGGGGAGACCTCGGTGGTCGCCGCCGGGCCGGAGTCCGGGCGGGTCGTGCTGGTCGCGCGGTCGGTGACCGCGATGCCCGCGGGGACAGCGACCGTCAGGACGGCCGCGACCGCGAGGCCGCTGACGACGCGGCGCCTGCGCCGGATGCCGGTGGCTCGACCCTTGACGTCGTCGAGGGAGAGCGGGTGCTGGTCGCCGAGGGAGTCGGCGCGGCCGCGGAGGGTGTCGGAGAGCCGGTCGTGGTCGGTCATCGCTCCTCCTGGGGGGCGACGGGGGCGAGCGAGCTCGCCCGAGTGCGCAGCGCGGCGAGCGCGCGGCTGGTCTGGGACTTCACGGTGCCGACGGAGACGCCGAGGACGGCAGCGGTCTCGGCCTCGCTCAGCTCCTCGTAGTAGCGCAGCACCACGGCGGCCCGCTGCTTGCGGGGAAGAGTCTGCACCAGCTCCCACAAGGCGTCGTCGCGGTGCGCGCCGGGTGCCGGGGCCGCCTGCTCGGGCAGCTCCGAGGTGGTGGTCTCGCGCTTCTTCCACGGTCGGCGCCACAGCGAGTTGTGCTCGTTGACGAGGATCCGGCGGACGTAGCCGTCGATCGACTCCTGGCGCCGGACCTTGTCCCAGCTGAGGTAGAGCTTGGCGAGTGCGGTCTGCACGAGGTCCTCGGCGGCGTGCCGGTCGCCGGTGAGGAGGTACGCGGTGCGCAGCAGACTCGGCTGACGGGCCGCCATGTAGGCGGAGAACTCGGCGTCCCGGTCGTCCTGCGCCAACGCCACCACCCTCCTCTCCGGGGCGGCCGTCTCCGCGAGCGCGACCGTCATCCCGCCACCATCCTTCCTCCACCGGGGCTCTCACCTGTGCCGTGACACGTCGGACGACACGTCGGACACAGCCAAGACGCGGCCCGGACCCGGAAGGTTGCACGCCGGTGGAAGTTCTCCGTGGCTAGTCCGGGCTAGTCGGGGCGCCCGGTGGCGACGAGGGCGAGACCGAGCCCGATCATCGAGGTCCCGCCGACGGTCCCGAGGGCCCGGCCTCGGGCGGGGGAGCCGTTGAACCAGGTGCGCAGCCGGCTCGCGAGCAGTGCCCACACACCGTCGCTGACCAGCCCGATGGAGAAGGCGAGGAAGCCGAGGAGCAGCATCTGGCCGGTGATGCTGCCCTGCCCGCGGTCGACGAACTGCGGGAGGACGGCGGCGAACATCATGAACGCCTTCGGGTTGGAGACCCCGACCACGAACCCCTGGCGCACGGCCCGCGCGCCCGGCATCGGCTGGTGGCCCACCGTGCCGGCGACGTGGATCGCGTGGCGGTGCCGCAACGCCTGCACGCCGAGCCAGCACATGTACGCCGCTCCCACCAGCTTGACCGTGGTGAACACCAGGTGCGACTCGGCCACCACCGCGCCGAGGCCGAACGCCACCAGCACCATGACCGCGAGCAGCCCGGTGGAGTTGCCCAGCACGGTCAGCAGCGCGACCCCGCGGCCGTAGGCGAGTGCCCGGCTCACCGTGAACAGCACGCTCGGCCCGGGGATCACGATGATCACGAACGCGGCGAGGCCGAAGGCGAGGAGCTGGGCGGTGGAGACCACGCCAGCAGTCTGGACGACGGCGACCGGCCACGCACGGCGTTTACCGCAGGGGACGGACCCGGAGCGCCGTACCCCGTCCGGCGACGCGGGTGAGCACCACCGTGGTCTCCACGTCACCGCGCAGGGCGAGCCGCTTGCGCAGCTGGTCCGGGACCACGTCGACCCCGCGCTTCTTGATGGTCAGCCGGCCGATCCCACGCTCGCGGAGGGCTGCCTTCAGCTGCTTCTCGTGGAACGGCAGCTCCTCGAGGACCTCGAACCCCCGGGCGTACGGCGTCGTGGCCGCTGTGTCGGACGAGAGGTAGGCGATGTGCTCGTCGAGCAGCCACCCGTCCACCCGGGCTGCGACCGCGGTGACCAGCCCGGCGCGGACCACGGCACCGTCGGGCTCCAGGAGGTAGCGGCCCACCGGGCGGGCCGGGCCGGGGCCCGGGTCGTCCTCGGCGGTGAGGGTCGCCAGCCCGGCGGGGTGGACGAGCGTGGCCCGCCGACCGGTGGTCGCCAGCGGAGGTGACCAGAGCACGGCCTCCTTCACCTCGCCGCGGAAGCTCACCCACTCGGCCTCGACCCCCGCGGGCACCCGGTCGTGCGGCACCCCGGGGGCGACCTTGACGCAGGCGGTCCCGGTGAGCAGCGACTCGACGAACGACCAGGGTGGGCTGTAGGCGTCGACGTCGAAGACGCGGCCCCGGTCCGTGCGGCGGGCGGGGTCGGCGAAGACGGCACCGAAGGGGGAGAGGTCGAGGGCCGTGGCGTCGGCGACCATGACCGCGCCCGGCAGGCCGAGGGCGTCGAGGTTCGCCCGGGCCACCTCGGCCCGGAGAGGATCGAGGTCGACACCCGCGGCGGTCAGCCCGCAGCGGGCCAGCTCGATGAGGTCGCCGCCGATCCCGCAGCCGAGGTCGACGACCGACCGGGGGCGAGCCAGCGCGAGCCGGGCGGCGCGGTGCCGGGCGACCTCGTGGCGCGTGGACTGCTCCAGGCCGTCCTTGGTGAAGTACATCCGCTCGGCGTCCTCGCCGAGCTTCGCCCGGGCCGCCACCCTGAGCTCCGCCTGGCTCATCGCGGCCGCAGCCAGCTCCGGCGCGACCGTCCGGCGGAGCAGCTCGCCGGCGCGGATCGCGGGCACGCCCTCGGCGCGCAGGCGGGTCGCGGTCGCCAGCAGCTCCTGCCCCTCGGGGGTCAGCAGCCGGCGGAACGACTCAGGACGCACAGGGGGATCCTTCCACCCACGAAGGGCTGGCACTCGACTTGACCGAGTGCTAAGCGGGCAGTAGGTTCGGCATTGGCACTCTCGCCCTGAGGGTGCTAACGCTCGGCGGGAGTGCGACACCCGCGACGGCGCATGACGGTCGGGCGAAAGTCTTGCAGGACAGAGCTCTCGAACCATCGAGACAACACCAATGAAGATTGGGGAGGTCGACGACGTGTCGGTCAACATCAAGCCGCTCGAGGACCGGATCCTCGTGAAGACCCTCGAGGCCGAGCAGACCACCGCTTCCGGTCTGGTCATCCCGGACACCGCGAAGGAGAAGCCCCAGGAGGGCGAGGTCGTCGCTGTGGGCCCGGGCCGTTTCAACGAGGACGGCGACGAGCGGATCCCGCTCGACATCTCGGTCGGTGACAAGGTCATCTACAGCAAGTACGGCGGCACCGAGGTCAAGTACGGCGGCGAGGAGTTCCTGATCCTCAGCGCCCGCGACGTGCTCGCGGTCATCGGCTGACAAGCCGGACGACCAGCCGCATCTCACGTGTGACCCCGCCCCGGGCGGCCCGGTAGCCAGTCCGCGGCCCCTGGGGCGGTGTCGTCACAACAGCAAACCCCCGACGAAAGGCAGTGCATTCGATGTCGAAGCTCCTGGAGTTCGACGAGGAAGCCCGACGCTCCCTCGAGCGTGGCGTGGACAAGCTCGCCAACACCGTCAAGGTGACGCTCGGCCCCAAGGGCCGCTACGTCGTCCTCGACAAGAAGTGGGGCGCCCCCACGATCACCAACGACGGCGTCACCGTGGCTCGCGAGATCGAGCTCGACGACCCGTTCGAGAACCTCGGTGCCCAGCTCACCAAGGAGGTGGCCACCAAGACCAACGACGTCGCCGGTGACGGCACCACCACCGCGACCGTCCTTGCCCAGGCGATGGTCCACCAGGGCATCCGTGCGGTCGCCGCCGGCGTGAACCCGATGGCCCTCAAGCGGGGCATGGACCAGGCCGCCCAGGCGGTCGGCGAGGCGTTGCGCGACGCGGCCCGCGACATCGACTCCAAGGAGGACATGGCGGCGGTCGCCACCGTGTCCAGCCGGGACAGCGTCATCGGCGAGCTGCTCGCCGAGGCGTTCGACAAGGTCGGCAAGGACGGTGTCATCACCGTCGAGGAGTCGAACACCTTCGGCACCGAGCTCGAGTTCACCGAGGGCATGCAGTTCGACAAGGGGTACATCTCGCCGTACTTCGTGTCCGACGCCGAGCGCATGGAGGCCGTCCTCGACGACCCCTACATCCTCCTGCACCAGGGGAAGATCAGCTCGATCTCCGACCTGCTGCCGCTGCTGGAGAAGGTCATGCAGGCCGGCAAGCCGCTGTTCATCCTCGCCGAGGACGTCGAGGGCGAGGCGCTCTCGACGCTGGTGGTCAACAAGATCCGCGGCACGTTCAACGCCGCCGCGGTCAAGGCGCCCGCCTTCGGTGACCGTCGCAAGGCGATGCTCCAGGACATCGCGATCCTGACCGGCGCGCAGGTCGTCGCCCCCGAGGTCGGCCTCAAGCTCGACCAGGTCGGGCTCGACGTGCTCGGCCAGGCCCGTCGCGTCGTCATCACCAAGGACGACACGACGATCGTCGAGGGTGCCGGCGAGGGCGCCCAGGTCGAGGCCCGGGTCGCGCAGATCAAGTCCGAGATCGAGGCCAGCGACTCCGACTGGGACCGCGAGAAGCTCCAGGAGCGGCTCGCCAAGCTGGCCGGCGGCGTCTGCGTCGTCCGCGTCGGCGCGGCCACGGAGGTCGAGCTCAAGGAGAAGAAGCACCGCATCGAGGACGCCGTCTCCGCGACGCGCGCCGCGATCGAGGAGGGGATCATCCCCGGCGGTGGCTCCGCGCTCGTGCACGCCGTCGCCGTCCTCAAGGACGACCTCGGCCTCACCGGTGACGAGGCGTTCGGCGTCCGGGTGGTCGCGAAGGCCGTCGACGAGCCGCTGCGCTGGATCGCCGAGAACGGTGGCGAGGAGGGCTACGTCGTCGTCGCCAAGGTCCGCGAGGCCGGCGTCGGCAACGGCTACAACGCCGCCACCGGCGAGTACGGCGACCTGCTGAGCCAGGGGATCCTGGACCCGGTCAAGGTGACCCGTTCCGCCCTCGTCAACGCGACCTCGATCGCCGCGATGCTGCTCACCACCGAGACCCTCGTGGTGGAGAAGCCCGAGGAGGAGGAGCCTGCCGCGGCCGGCCACGGCCACGGGCACGGTCACTGACCGAGCGCTCATCGTCGGGCCCCGCCACCAGCACCGGTGGCGGGGCCCGACGCGTTCTCGTGCTCGTGCCGGTGATCCTGGCCGGGCTGTCGATGCTCGGCCCGTTCAGCATCGACACGCCGTTCCCCGCCTTCCCGTCGATGCGGGCCGACCTCGACGTCACCTCCAGCGAGATGCAGCTGGTGGTCTCGGCCTACCTGCTGGCGTTCGCGGTGATGAGCCCGTTCCACGGGCCGCTCTCCGACGCCTTGGGGCGCAGGCCGGTCATCGTCGCCGGTGTCCTGGTCTACGTCGTCGCCTCGATCGGCTGCGCGTTCTCGCCCAGCCTCCCGGTGCTGCTCGGCTTCCGGGTGCTCCAGGGGCTGAGCGCCGGCGGCGGCGTCATCGTCAGCCGGACCGTCATCCGCGACATGTACGACGGCGCCGAGGCGCAGCGGCTGATGAGCCGCGTGATGATGATCTTCGGCGTCGCCCCCGCCGTCGCCCCGGTCGTCGGCGGGCTGCTCCTCCAGGTCGGCCCGTGGCCGGTGGTCTTCTGGTTCATGGCCGCGATGGGCGTGCTGCTCGTGGCGGTCGTCCTGGTGGCGCTGCCCGAGACGCACCCCCCGGAGCGGCGGACGCCGGTGCGGGTGCGGCCCCTGCTCGGCAGCCTGGTGTCGGTGGGCCGCCACCTCCCCTTCCACCGCGTCGCGTGGGCGGCCGCCCTCGGCTTCGCCGGCCAGTTCGTCTACATCGGGCTGGCACCGATCTTCGTCGTCGACCTGCTCGGGCTCGGTGAGCTCGACTTCTGGGTGTTCTTCGTCCCGATGATCGCCGGCGTCACCGTCGGCGCGTGGGTCAGCGGCCGGGCGGCCGGCGTGGTCGGCGGCCGCACGCTCATCACCGTCGCGATGCTGTTCGGGCTGGGCGGGGCGGTCGTGAACGTCGTCCTCGCCGCGTTGCCGGCCACCGCCGCCGAGCTGCCCTGGGCGGTGGTCGGACCCGCACTGATCGCTGTGGGAACGGCGGCTGCCTATCCCAGCCTGCAGCTCGAGCTGCTCGACATGTTCCCCGCGACCCGCGGCGCCGTGGTCTCGCTGTTCACCTTCTTCACGCTGCTCCTCAACGGGGTCGCCGCCAGTGCGCTGGCGCCGCTGGTGACCGGCTCGGTCCTCGAGCTGGCGCTCGCCTCGACCGTCCTGGTCCTCGCCGGGCTCCTGTGCTGGGCGTGGCACCTGCGCTCGGAGCGACAGGTCATCGACTGACTGTCGGGCGCGCCACCGCGCGGCGTACTCTCGGACGATGGTGCCTGTCGGAGGCCGGACCCCGAGGCCCGGTCCCGCAGCCGGCGCGGACCGCGCCTACTGGACGAGGCGGGTCGCCCGGCTCGACCCGCGCGAGGACCATGCGGAGATCTACCGGATCCTCGCCGCCCACGAGTTCCCGTGGGACCTCAACCAGGCGCTGTCGTTCGCGCTCTTCCGCACCTACGCGGTGCCCTCGATCGGCCGGCTCCTCTTCGAGACCGGTGAGTTCACCGAGCGGACCCAGCGGCGGTACGACGACACGGTCCTGCTCCTCGACGAGGTGCTGACCCATGGCGTGGCCAGCAGCCAGGGGAGGGCGGCGGTCCGTCGCATCAACCGGATGCACGGCATGTACGACATCAGCAACGACGACATGCGCTACGTGCTGTCGACGTTCGTCGTCGTGCCGAAGCGGTGGCTCGACGAGCACGGCTGGCGTCCGCTGAGCCCGGCCGAGGTGCTGGCGAGCACGGAGTACTACCGCACCCTCGGCCGGCACCTGGGCATCCGCGGGATCCCTCGCAGCTACGAGGAGTTCGAGGAGCTGCTCGACACCTACGAGGCCGAGCACTTCGCCTACGACGAGGGCGCCCGCCAGGTCGCGGACGCCACCTTGCGGCTGATGACGACGTTCCCGCCCAACGACCGGGCACCGGCCTGGGCGGTCCGCCGGTTCTCCTTCGCCGTCATGGACGACCCGCTGCTCGACGCGTTCCGCTACCCGCGCCCCAGCCCCGCGGCCCGGCGGGCCGCCCGGCTGGCGCTGCGGACCCGGGCGGCCGCGCTGCGGCTCGCGCCACCGCGGCTCGAGCCGCTGCGCTCCGCGGACCTGGAGCGGATCCGCAGCCATCCCGACGGCTACCGCACCGACGAGCTCGGCACGTTCACCCCGGGCTGCCCGGTCACGCACCGCGGATAGACTCGCAGCCCCACCACGTCCCGGAAGGTCCCCCGTGAGCCTCACCCCTGCAGGAGTCCCCGACGCGTTCCTCCCGCTCGGGCTGACGTACGACGACGTGCTGCTGCTCCCGGGCGAGACCGACGTCATCCCCAGCGAGGTGGACACCGCCTCGCGGCTGACCCGTGAGATCACCCTGCGGATGCCCCTGGTCTCCAGCGCGATGGACACCGTCACCGAGTCACGGATGGCGATCGCGATGGCCCGCCAGGGCGGCCTCGGGGTGCTGCACCGCAACCTCTCGATCGAGGACCAGGCCTACCAGGTCGACCTCGTCAAGCGGACCCAGACCGGCCGGATCTCCAACCCGGTGACGATCGGACCCAAGGCGACCCTCGAGGAGCTCGACGAGATCTGCGGGGAGTACCGCGTCTCCGGGCTCCCCGTCGTCGACGAGGACGGCGTGCTGCTCGGGATCATCACCAACCGCGACCTCCGGTTCGTGCCGGTGGCCGAGTGGGGGCAGCGGCTCGTCGGCGAGGTCATGACCACGATGCCGCTGGTCACCGCGCCGGTCGACATCTCCCGCGAGGACGCGACCGCGCTCCTGCGCCAGCACAAGCGCGAGCGGCTGCCGCTCGTCGACGACCGGGGCCGGCTCGCCGGGCTCATCACCGTCAAGGACTTCGTGAAGTCCGAGCAGTTCCCGAACGCCTCCAACGACGCCGAGGGCCGGCTGCTCGTCGGTGCCGCGGTGGGGTACTTCGGCGACGCCTACGACCGGGCCACGACCCTGGTCGAGGCGGGCGTCGACGTGCTCGTCGTCGACACCGCCCACGGCCACGCCCGGCTCCTTCTCGAGATGGTGCAGCGGCTGAAGAAGGACCCCGCGACCCAGCACGTCCAGGTGATCGGCGGCAACGTCGCCACCCGGGCCGGCGCCCAGGCCCTCGTCGACGCCGGTGTCGACGCCGTCAAGGTCGGGGTGGGACCGGGGTCGATCTGCACGACCCGGGTGGTGGCCGGTGTGGGCGTCCCCCAGATCACCGCCATCCACGAGGCCGCGCAGGCCTGCCGGCCGGCAGGCGTGCCGCTCATCGGCGACGGTGGCCTGCAGTACTCCGGCGACATCGCCAAGGCGCTGGTCGCCGGGGCGGACACCGTGATGGTCGGGTCGCTGCTCGCCGGGTGCGAGGAGTCCCCCGGAGAGCTGATCTTCGTCAACGGCAAGCAGTACAAGTCCTACCGGGGCATGGGGTCGCTGGCAGCGATGTCCTCGCGTGGCAAGAAGTCCTACTCCCGCGACCGCTACTTCCAGACCGACGTGACCACCGACGACAAGCTGGTCCCGGAGGGGATCGAGGGGCAGGTCGCCTACCGCGGGCCGGTGGCCGCAGTGGCCCACCAGCTCGTCGGCGGGCTCCAGCAGTCGATGTTCTACGTCGGTGCGCGGTCGATCCCCGAGCTCCGAGAGAAGGGGCGGTTCGTCCGGATCACCTCCGCCGGGCTCAAGGAGAGCCACCCGCACGACATCGAGCTGACCGCAGAGGCTCCGAACTACACACGGTGACACGGTGAACGAGGTCACCTCCACGGTGGCCGGCCGCTCCCTGCCGCGCTGCTAGACTGGGGGCAGCCAAGGCCCCGTGGGGCCTTTCTTACTTTGTGCCCGGTGTGGGTGCACTCGACCACCACCTGGAGCACCTCCGCTGTGACTGCTGTCCCGTCCGCCCTGCCCGCCTTCGGCACGCTCGACCTCCCCGACACGGTCGTCGCCGCGCTCGCCGCCCAGGGGATCACGACCCCGACCCCGGTGCAGGCGGCGGTCGTCCCCGACGCGCTGGCCGGCCACGACGTGCTCGGCCGCGCCCAGACCGGCTCCGGGAAGACCCTCGCCTTCGGGCTTCCGGTGCTGGCCCGGCTCGCCGGTGAGCAGAGCCGCCCACGGCACCCGCGCTCGCTCATCGTGGTGCCGACCCGTGAGCTCGCGACCCAGGTGCGCCGCTCCCTCGAGCCGCTGGCGCACGCCGCCGGTCTCAAGCTGACGACGGTGTACGGCGGCACGCCGTACGACAAGCAGGTCCGCCAGCTGCGCAACGGGGCCGACATCGTCGTCGCCACCCCCGGCCGGCTCGACGACCTCGTCGAGCGCGGCGCCTGCCGCCTCGAGGACATCCAGGTGGTCGTCCTCGACGAGGCCGACCACCTCTGCGACCTCGGGTTCTACCCGGTCGTCGACGGGCTCATCGGCAGGACCCCGGCGGGCAGCCAGCGGCTCCTGCTGTCGGCGACACTCGACGGCGACGTGGACCGGCTCGTGAAGGCGCACCTTCGCAGCCCGCGGCTCCACGAGCTCGACGCCAACCAGGGGTCGGTCACGACCATGGAGCACCACGTCATGGTGGTCGGCGGCTTCCGCGACAAGGTCGATGCGGTCACCCGGCTCGTGGGCGCCAACCCGCGGTCGATCGTCTTCACCCGCACGCGCGAGGGAGCCACCGAGCTCGCAGCGTCCATGACGGCGGCGGGCATCGAGGCCGTCGACCTGCACGGCAACCTCTCGCAGCGGGTCCGGGAGAAGAACCTGCACCGGTTCTCGTCCGGCCGTGCGCAGGTCGTCGTCGCGACCGACGTCGCCGCCCGTGGCATCCACGTCGACAACGTGGGGCTCGTCGTCCACTACGACACCCCGGCGGACGCGAAGGCCTATCTGCACCGCTCGGGCCGCACCGCGCGGGCCGGGGAGTCCGGAGCGGTCCTGACGCTGACCACCCCCCGCCAGCTCGACGAGGTGGTCCGGCTCCAGTCGCGTGCCGGGGTCACCTCGCGCCACCACGACCTGCGCAGCGCGCCCGAGCCGATGACCGCCGAGGCGCTCGCGACCTCGGGCACCACGGCTCCGCCGAAGCGGGGGAGCGGCGGGTACCGTGGAGCACGTGACCAGCAGCCAGATCGGCGCGGCGACCGGCCGGGCCGCAGCGACCGTGAGCCGGTGCGCCGCAGCCGCAGCGAGAGTGCTCGTCCCGCTGCTGGTGACGCTCGTCGTCCTCACCGTGAGGATCGCCCGGCGCACAACCGTGATCGTCGTGAGGACGGTGCACGCCCGGATCGCAGCCAGGCGCGCCCTGAGCGCAGTCGGCGCCCCGACCGGGGTGGCCGTCCCGAGGACGGCGGCCGGCGCTCGTACGTAGCCCGTCCGTCGAGCCGCGCGCCGCGTGACGCGGCGACCTCGACCGAGCCGGAGTACACCAAGATGCGTCCGCGCTGGTCCGCGAAGGGCTGAGCCGGTGCTCGGTGGAGGATTTGGTGCACTCCGTGCGTCAGATCCTCCACCGACGCGGCCGGCACCCGAGTGACGGCTCGCCTCCGCCAGACCGACGGCCGGGCCAGCCAGTCCGGGCGGTGCGGCAGGATGCGCGGGTGACCCTCTTCAGCCCCGCCCAGGTCGACGCGGTCGGCGGCCGCGTCGACGAGCTCGCCCCGGCCCTCGTCGCGCTGTCGCACGAGATCGCCGCGGACCCCGAGCTCGCCTACGAGGAGCACCGCGCCGCCGCCCGCTGTGCCGACCTGCTCGAGAAGCACGGCTTCGCGGTCGAACGAGGTGCCTACGGCCAGCCGACCGCCTTCGCCGCCCGGCTCGGCAGCTCCGGCCCGCACGTGGTCGTCTGCGCGGAGTACGACGCCCTCCCGGGTGTGGGCCATGCGTGCGGCCACAACGTCATCGCGGCCTCCGCGGTCGGAGCCGGGCTGGCGCTCGCCCCGCTGGTGGAGGCGGCCGGGCTCCGGCTCACGGTGCTGGGCACGCCGGCCGAGGAGATGGGCGGCGGGAAGGTCGACCTGATCGAGGCAGGCGCCTTCGAAGGCGTCGACGCCGCGATGATGGTCCACCCGACGCCGTACGACGACCACGCGCCGCGGGCGCTCGCGATCGAGGAGTGGCGGGTCGTCTACCGCGGCCGCGCCTCGCACGCGTCCTCGGCGCCCGAGCTCGGCCTCAACGCCCTCGACGGCGTCGTCCAGGGCTACACGGCGCTCGCGATGCTCCGCCAGCACCTCCGGCCGCTGCAGCAGGTGCACGGGGTGATCCTCGACGGCGGCAAGGCAGCGAACGTGGTGCCCGAGCGGGCCGAGGCGTCGTACTTCCTGCGCGCGGTCGGCGCGGAGGACCTCGAGGACCTGCGCCACCGGGCCAGGGCATGCCTCGAGGGCGCCGCGCTCGCCACCGGCACGACCGTGGAGATCGAGCGGGAGGGGCATGTCTACGAGCCGATCGACGCCCACGCGCGGCTCGCCGAGATCTTCACGGCCGCCTGCGCGGCGGTCGGCCGGCCCTACACCCCCGACCCGGCCGGGGAGCAGGTCAGCGGCTCCACCGACTTCGGCAACGTCTCGCAGCGGGTCCCGGGGCTCCACGCCGACCTCGCCGTGCACACGTGGCCGGTGGTCAACCACCAGCACGAGTTCGCCGCGGCATGCGTGAGCGAGACCGGCGACCGGACGCTGCTCGACGGCGCCAAGGCGCTGGCCCTCACCGCGCTCGCGGTCGCCGCGGACCCGTCCGTGCTGGCCCGCGAGCCCGACGCGCCCGGCAGGTAGGGTCTGAGCGTGCAAGAGATCGAGATCGGCCGTGCCAAGCGGGGTCGTCGGGCCTGGTCCTTCGACGACATCGCGATCGTTCCCTCCCGGCGCACCCGGGACCCCGAGGAGGTGTCGACCGCCTGGCAGATCGACGCCTACCGGTTCGAGATTCCCGTGCTCGCCGCCCCGATGGACTCGGTGATGTCGCCGGCCACCGCGGTGGAGCTCGGCCGCTCCGGCGGCCTCGGGGTGATCGACCTCGAAGGGCTGTGGACCCGCTACGAGGACCCCACCGACCTGCTCGCCGAGGTCGCCGCCCTCGAGGAGAAGGCCGCGACGAGGCGGATGCAGGAGATCTACGCCGAGCCGATCAAGGCCGAGCTGATCACCGAGCGGCTGCGCGGGATGCGCGACGCGGGCGTCACCGTCGCCGGCAGCCTGTCCCCGCAGCGGACCAAGGAGTTCGCGAAGACCGTCGTCGACGCGGGCGTCGACATGTTCGTGATCCGGGGCACCACCGTGTCCGCCGAGCACGTCTCCGGCCAGGCCGAGCCACTGAACCTCAAGGAGTTCATCTACGAGCTCGACGTGCCGGTGATCGTCGGCGGGTGCGCGACCTACCAGGCGGCGCTGCACCTGATGCGCACCGGCGCCGCCGGGGTCCTCGTCGGGTTCGGCGGCGGCGCGGCGCACACGACCCGCACCGTCCTGGGCGTGGCGGTCCCGATGGCGAGTGCGGTCGCCGACGTGGCCGCGGCCCGCCGGGACTACCTCGACGAGTCGGGCGGCCGCTACGTCCACGTCATCGCCGACGGCTCGATCGGCCGCTCCGGCGACCTGGCGAAGGCGATCGCCTGTGGCGCCGACGCGGTGATGATCGGCTCCCCGTTGGCACGGGCGGTCGAGGCTCCGGGGGGCGGGTTCCACTGGGGGTCCGAGGCGTGGCACCACAAGCTGCCACGAGGAGAACGCATCCGGATCGGCACGGCCGGCACCCTGCAGGAGATCCTCTTCGGCCCCTCTGACACCGCCGACGGCACCATGAACCTGGTCGGCGCTCTGCGCCGGGCGATGGCCACGACCGGTTACACCGAGCTCAAGGAGTTCCAGCGCGTCGAGGTCGTCGTCCAGTAGGTCGGCGGGTGGGGGGGCCTCCGGCTCCCTACTCCGGGGTAGCCACGTCGCGACCCCCCACATACCATCGGTATATGAACGCTCCCGAGCCGACCGGCACCTCCGGCACCGCGACCGACGTGCTGGATCCCGACCTCGACCCGGCCGCCAGCTACGCGGTGGACCAGGCGACGGTGCGCCGCCTGACGGCGCGGCTCCGGGCGACCTCGGGCAGGACGCGGCGGACGACCACGCCGCTGACCGGCCAGCCCCTCGGCGACATCCCCCAGTCGAGCCCGGACGACGTCGAGGAGGCGTTCCGGCGTGCCCGCGCCGCCCAGGCCGTCTGGGCGGGAACCTCGCTCCAGGAGCGGTCGGCGGTCCTCCGGCGCCTCCACGACCTGGTGCTCGACCGCCAGGACGAGATCGTCGACCTCGTCTGCTGGGAGTCCGGCAAGGCGCGCAAGCACGCCTTCGACGAGCCGATCCACATCGCCCTGACCGCGCGCTACTACGCGCGCACCGCGGCCGAGCACCTGTCGACCAAGCGGGTGGCGGGCGTCGTACCGGCTCTGACCCGGGTCGAGGTGAACCGGATCCCGAAGGGGGTCGTCGGGATCATCTCGCCGTGGAACTACCCGTTCTCGATGGCGCTCTGCGACGCCCTGCCCGCCCTGCTGGCCGGCAACGCGGTGGTCGCCAAGCCGGACGCGCAGTCGATGCTGACCGCGCTGCTCGGGGCCGAGCTGCTCGAGGAGGCCGGACTGCCGGCCGACCTGTTCCAGGTCGTCGCGGGCCCCGGGCCGGTGGTGGGCACCGACCTCGTCGACCGGGCCGACTACGTCTGCTTCACCGGGTCGACCACGACCGGGAGGGCGGTCGCCCGCCAGTGCGCCGAGCGGCTGGTCGGCTGCTCGCTCGAGCTGGGCGGCAAGAACCCGATCCTCGTCCTCCGCGACGCCGACCTCGACCGGGCCGCCGAGGGCGCCGTGCGGGCGGCGTTCTCCAACGCCGGCCAGCTCTGCGTCTCGATGGAGCGGATGTACGTCGCCGACCAGGTCTACGACCGGTTCCTGCGGAAGTTCGTCGACCGGGTGAACGCGATGACCCTCGGGGCGAGCCTGGAGTGGGGCGTCGACATGGGGACGCTGATCTCCCAGGACCAGCTCGACGTGGTCACCGCCCACGTCGCGGACGCCAAGGCGAAGGGCGCCCGGGTGCTGACCGGGGGGCGGCCCCGTCCCGACCTCGGGCCCTACTTCTACGAGCCGACCGTCCTCGAGGGAACCACCCCGGACATGCAGTGCTTCGGTGACGAGAGCTTCGGCCCGGTGATCTCGGTCTACCGGTTCACCGAGGAGGCGGAGGCGGTGGCGCGGGCCAACGACGGCTGCTACGGGCTCAACGCCTCGATCTACAGTCAGGACGGCGGCCGCGCCCGCGAGCTCGCCCGCCAGGTCATGTGCGGCACCGTGAACATCAACGAGGCGTTCGGGGCCACCTTCGCCAGCATCGAGTCGCCGATGGGGGGCATGCGCGAGTCCGGGATGGGGCGGAGGCAGGGGGCCGAGGGGATCCTGCGCTACACCGAGCCGCAGTCGGTCGCCACCCAGCGGCTGCTCCGGTTCTCGCCGATGCTCGGCATGAGCGAGGAGCAGTACGCCCGGTTCATGACCCGCAGCGTCAGGCTGATGACCCGTCTCGGCAGGAAGTGACCTCGATGGCCGGCCACGACTTCGACGTCCTGGTCGTCGGCTCCGGCTTCGGCGGCTCGGTCACGGCGCTGCGGCTCACCGAGAAGGGCTACCGGGTCGGTGTGCTCGAGGCCGGCGCACGGTTCGAGGACGCCGACTTCGCGGAGACGTCCTTCGACCTGCGGCGCTACCTCTTCCGACCCGAGATCGGCTGCTACGGCATCCAGCGGATCGAGGCGGTCCGCGACTCGCTGATCCTCGCCGGCGCGGGGGTGGGCGGAGGGTCGCTGGTCTACGCCAACACGCTCTACGAGCCGCTCGACGCCTTCTACCGGGACCCGCAGTGGCGGGACATCACCGACTGGCGTGCGGAGCTCGCCCCGCACTACGACCAGGCCAAGCGGATGCTCGGCGTCGTGGAGAACCCGCTCCGCACCCCCTCCGACGACGTCATGCTCGCGGTCGCCGAGGAGCTCGGCGTCGAGGACACCTTCCACCCGACCCCGGTGGGCGTCTTCTTCGGTGGCCCCGACCAGTCACCCGGCGAGCTCGTCCCGGACCCGTACTTCGGCGGCGCCGGCCCCGACCGCAACGCCTGCACCGCGTGCGGCAGCTGCATGACCGGGTGCCGGCACAACGCGAAGAACACGCTGGTCAAGAACTACCTCCACCTCGCCGAGCAGAACGGCGCGACGGTCCTGCCGCTGACGACCGTCACCCGGGTACGGCCGCTCGAGGGCGGTGGCTACGAGGTCACGGTCAAGCACACCAAGGCCAAGCGGGCGACAAGGCGGTCGACCCGGACTCTCACCGCCGAGCAGGTCGTCTTCGCGGCGGCGTCCATCGGCACCCAGAAGCTGCTGCACAAGATGAAGGCGCAGGGCCACCTGTCGGAGCTCTCGGACCGGCTCGGCCATCTCTCGAGGACCAACTCGGAGTCGATCCTCGGCGCGATCGCCCCGGGCTCCTCGGTCGACTACAGCCGGGGGGTCGCGATCACCTCGAGCTTCCACCCCGACGAGCACACCCACGTCGAGCCGGTGCGCTACGGCAAGGGCAGCAACGCGATGGCGTTCCTGCAGACGGTGCTGACCGACGGTGACGGCCCGGCGCCCCGGTGGCGCACGTGGCTCAGAGAGCTCTGGCTCCAGCGGACAAGCGTCCTCGACCTCTACGACGTCCGGCACTGGTCCGAGCGCACCGTCATCGCGCTGGTCATGCAGACGCTGGACAACTCGATCACGACCTTCGCCAAGCGGATCCCGGGCACGAGGAAGTGGCGGCTCACCTCGAAGCAGGGCCACGGAAGTCCCAACCCGACCTGGATCCCGGTGGCGAACCAGGTGGTCCGCACGATGGCGGAGGTCATGGGCGGGAGGCCCGGCGGCTCGATCGGCGACCCGTTCAACATGCCGATGACCGCGCACTTCATCGGCGGGTGCACGATCGGCACGTCGCCCGAGCGAGGGGTGGTCGACCCCTACCAGCGGGTCTTCGGCCATCCCGGGCTGCACGTCGCCGACGGCTCGGCGATCTCGGCCAACCTCGGGGTCAACCCGTCGCTGACCATCACCGCCCAGGCGGAGCGTGCCATGTCGTTGTGGCCGAACAAGGGCGAGGAGGACCCGCGCCCGCCCCTCGGGTCACCCTACGAACGGGTCGCCCCGGTGGCGCCGCGCCACCCCGCCGTCCCCCCGACCGCGCCGGCGGCGCTCCGGCTCCGGGTCGTCGCCGTCACCTGACCGGCCCCACCCCCGCCCGTCATTGCCCGGAGCGCGGCTCTCCGGCGCCGCAACGACCCGAACGGCAACAACGTCGGGGGAGGGAGCGGAGCGGCCGCCGGGCGGAGGGTGCCGATAGACTGCCGGTCCGTCCGGAGCCCCTGAAAGGCCTGCGCTTGAGCACCGAACACGACCTGGTCCTCGTCGTCGACTTCGGCGCGCAGTACGCCCAGCTCATCGCGCGCCGGGTCCGGGAGGCGCGGGTCTACTCCGAGATCGTCCCGCACTCGATGCCGGTCGAGGAGATGCTGACGAAGTCCCCGAAGGCGATCATCCTCTCCGGCGGGCCCTCCTCGGTCTACGCGCCCGAGGCCCCGCACGTGTCCGACGAGCTGTTCACGACCGGGACCCCGGTGTTCGGGATGTGCTACGGCTTCCAGGCGATGGCCCAGTCGCTGGGAGGAGAGGTACGACGGACGGGCCGCTCGGAGTACGGCCGCACCCCGGTCGTCGTGGCGGAGGGGGGGACGCTCCTCTCCGAGCTGCCCGAGCAGCACCGGGTCTGGATGAGCCACGGCGACTCCGTCGTGGCCGCGCCGGACGGGTTCACGGTCCTGGCCTCGACCGAGGGGTCGCCGGTCGCGGCGTTCGAGAACGTGGACCGCGGGCTCGCCGGCGTCCAGTGGCACCCCGAGGTGCTGCACACCGAGCACGGGCAGGCGGTCCTCGAGCACTTCCTGCACCGGATCGCCGGCTGCCGCCCGACCTGGACGATGGTCAACATCGTCGAGGAGCAGGTCGAGCTGATCCGTGGTCGCGTGGGGGAGAAGCGGGCGATCTGCGGGCTCTCCGGAGGCGTCGACTCCGCGGTGGCCGCCGCTCTGGTGCAGCGGGCCATCGGCGACCAGCTGACCTGCGTGTTCGTCGACCACGGCCTGCTCCGCAAGGGGGAGGCCGAGCAGGTCGAGCGCGACTTCGTCGCCGCCACCGGTGTCTCCCTGCACGTCGTCGACGCCCAGAAGCGGTTCCTCGACGCGCTGGCGGGGATCCGCGACCCCGAGGAGAAGCGCAAGATCATCGGCCGGGAGTTCATCCGGGTCTTCGAGCAGGCCGAGCTCGAGATCGTCGGGGAGGCGGCCGCCCACGGCGAGAAGGTCGAGTTCCTGGTCCAGGGCACGCTCTACCCCGACGTCGTCGAGTCCGGAGGCGGCTCGGGCACCGCGAACATCAAGTCCCACCACAACGTCGGCGGGCTGCCGGCCGACCTGCAGTTCCAGCTGGTCGAGCCGCTGCGGACGCTGTTCAAGGACGAGGTGCGGCTGGTCGGCGAGCAACTCGGGCTGCCCGGCGAGATCGTCTGGCGCCACCCGTTCCCCGGGCCCGGGCTCGGCATCCGCATCATCGGCGAGGTCACCCACGACCGCCTCGAGATCCTGCGCGAGGCCGACGCGATCGCGCGCGAGGAGCTCACCAGGGCGGGGCTCGACCGTGACATCTGGCAGTTCCCCGTCGTCCTCCTCGGCGACGTCCGCTCGGTCGGGGTGCAGGGCGACGGGCGCACCTACGGCCACCCCGTCGTGCTCCGGCCGGTGACGTCGGAGGACGCCATGACCGCCGACTGGGCACGGCTGCCGTACGACGTCGTCGAGGCGATCTCCACCCGGATCACCAACGAGGTCCGTGAGGTCAACCGGGTCACGCTCGACGTCACCAGCAAGCCGCCGGGGACCATCGAGTGGGAGTGAGGACGTGTACCTGGAGAACGTCGTCGTCGACGCCACCGACCCGCGGACGCTCGGCCGGTTCTGGCAGGCGGCGCTGGGCACGGAGACGCTGACCGACGAGGCCGACGGGTTCGAGACCCGGCTCACGGTGCCGGGCGGACCGGTGCTCGACCTCTGCTTCCAGCGGGTGCCGGACCGGCCGTCGGAGCCTCGGCGGCTGCACCTGGACCTGCGCGGCGCCGAGGAGCAGCACCAGCTCGTCGAGCGTCTGCTCGTCCTGGGCGCCCGGCACGCGGACGTCGGTCAGGGCGACGTGCCGTGGGTGGTGCTCGCCGACCCCGAGGGCAACCCGTTCTGCGTGATGGAGGAGCGGGCCGAGTACTCCGACACCGGCCCGGTCGCGGCGCTGCCGCTCGACGTTGCCGACCCCGACCGCGAGCAGGCGTTCTGGTCGTGGCTGACGGGCTGGGTGCCGGTCGACGGGGCCGGGCTGGTCAGCCTCCGCCACCCGACGCGCCGGGGACCGCTGCTCGAGCTGTGCCGAGAGGCGGAGAGCAAGGGGCCGGCGAAGAACCGGATGCACCTGGACGTGCGGCTGGAGCCCGGCGACGACGTCGACGCGGTGGCGCGGGGGATCGGCGACCGAGGTGGCCGAGAGGTGCATCCCGGCTGGGGCGACCTGCCCTGGCGGCACTTCGTGGACCCGTCCGGCAACGAGCTCTGCGTGCTGCCGTCCCGTGGCTGACTCCCGTCCGAGCCGCCCGACGTTGCAACCACGCCGCCGCTGGGTAACCTGCCGGGCATGACCGACGACGATCGACTGGTCCAGGCCGCTCGCCGCCTCTCCGCAACGCTGTCGCCCGGCGACCTCGACCACGTGCTGAGCCGGATCACCGCCGCGGCGGTCGAGCTGCTCCCCGACGTGGACTACGCCAGCATCACGGTCCAGCGTGCCGACGGGACGCTGCACACCGTCGCACCCACCGACTACCTCGTGACCGAGCTGGACGCCGCGCAGTACGACCTCGAGGAGGGCCCCTGCTACGAGGCGGCCGTGAACGACGTCCGTGTCGCCTCGCAGGACCTCGGCAACGACGAGCGGTTCCCCGCCTACGGCCCGGTGGCCGTCGCGGCCGGGATCCACTCGCAGGTCGGACTCCGGCTGTACGACGCCCCCGGGTCCTCGCAGGGGGCGCTGAACCTCTACTCGTGCAGGACCGGGGCGTTCGCGGACCTCGGTCTGCTCGGTGCCCTGTTCGCCGACAGGTCGACAGCCGCCATCGCCTACGCCCAGGAGCTCGACGACCAGCGGCAGGCGTCCCGGGTGAGGGAGAAGGTCGGCAAGGCGGTCGGCGCGACGATGGAGCGCTACGAGTTCACCGACGAGCGGGCCTTCGCGTTCCTCGCAAGGCTCGCGCAGTACCACGACGTGCCCGTGCCGGTCGTCGCGGACGCCATCATCACCGCAAGTGAGACCCGCGGCGACCTCTGACCTGCCCCGGGCTCAGCCGACCCCGGCGTCCGGGATCAGCTCGGTGCGCTCCAGGGCGAGGAAGAGGGCCCCGGTGACCGAGGCCCGGTCACCGAGGGCGGCCGGGACCACGAGGGTGTGGGTCGCCACCGACGGCAGGGCGTGACGGCGCAGTCCGAGCCGCACGAAGTCGAGCAGGAGGTCGCCGGCGCGCGACATGTCGCCGCCGACGACGACCGCGCTGGGGTTGAGCAGGTTGGCGAGCATCGCCACCCCCCAGCCCAGGTGCAGACCGGCGTCCTCGAGGATGCGGACGGCGGCCACGTGGCCGGAGGCGGCGGCGGCGATCACGTCGTCGAAGGTCGCGCCCGGCAGCTGGGGCGAGGCGAGGGCCTCCGCGGTGCTGGTGGAGGCGTAGGCCTCCAGGCACCCCCGGCTCCCGCACCGGCACAGCGGCCCCTGCTCGTCGAGCGTGAGGTGGCCGATCTCCCCGGCAGTGCCGCCGGCACCCCGGAACAGCTTGCCGTCGACGACGAGCCCGGCGCCGACGCCGGAGGAGACCTTGACGAAGGCCATGATGTCGTGGCCGACACCTGCGCCGATCCGGTGCTCGGCGATCGCGCCGAGGTTCGCGTCGTTGTCGATGTGCACGGGGCAGCCGAGCCGCTCCTGCGCGACGTCGTGAGCGTTGATCCCGACCCAGCCCGGGAGGATCGCCGACGACATCACCAACCCGTCGTCGGAGATCGGGGCCGGGATGCCGAACCCGACCGTGAGGATGTCCGCTCGGCTGCCGCCGGCGTCGGCCAGCAGCTCCGACAGCAGGGAGTCGACCAGTGCAAGGGCCTCGCCGTGCGCGTGGTGGGCATCGAGCGGTGCCCGCTCGCTGGCCAGCACGCGGCCGGAGAGGTCCCCGAGGGCCACCCTCAGATGCCGGTGGCCGATGTCGACCCCGGCGACCAGCCCCGCACCTCGGGCGACCCGGACCGTCGTACCCCGGCGGCCGCTGCCGAGGGTGGTCTCGACCACCCCGGCGCCGGCGAGGTCGCGCACGATCGTGGAGACCGTCGCCGGAGCCAGCTGCAGGGAGCGTGCGATCTCGGCCTGGCTGACCGCGTCGGTGCCTCGCTGGAGAAGGCCGAGAACCCGGCGCTGGTTGGCGACCCGGCCAGAGACCGGGCCGGAGGAGACCGACATGAGCGCCACTGTGGAGCAACATCGGCTTTGTCGTCAAGACATGGACGCTACGACTTCATTATTGCGCCAGCTGCAAGTCGTAGCGTTCACCTCTTGACGGCAAGCCCCTGAATGCGGTCCACTTCTGTCTCACCAGGCATGTGACGAGGGCCACCCGGCCCCGACCAAGGAGGACCCCCGTGCGGGAGAACATTCGTCGAATCAGCGGTCTGACGGTGGCCGCGCTGACGGCAGCCGGCGCCCTCGCGGGCTGCGGCGCGAACGACGCCCAGAGCGGCTCGGGCGGCGAGGATGGAGGCGGCGGCGACGGAGCCAGGACGATCGCCCTGCTCCTTCCGGAGTCGAAGACCACGCGCTACGAGGCGCAGGACAAGCCGCTGTTCGAGGCCAAGGTCGCCGAGCTCTGCCCGGAGTGCGAGGTGACGTACTTCAACGCCGACCAGGACCCGGCCAAGCAGCAGCAGCAGGTCGAGGCAGCGATCACCGACCAGGTCGACGCCATGGTGCTCGACCCGGTGGACGGCGAGGCCGCCGCCAGCCTCGTGACCGACGCCCAGGACGCCGACATCCCGGTGCTCGCCTACGACCGGTTCATCGCGGGTGCGGACTACTACATGTCCTTCGACAACGCGCAGGTCGGCACGCTCCAGGCCGAGGCGCTCCTCGAGGCGATGGGGGGCAGCGGGAGCATCCTCATGCTGAACGGCGCCCCGACGGACCCGAACGCCGCCCAGTTCAAGGAGGGCGCGCACGCGGTGATCGACGACAGCGACGTCGAGATCATGGCGGAGTACGACAACCCCGACTGGAGCCCGGACAACGCGCAGAGCTGGACCAGCGACCAGCTGAACAAGTTCGACCCGGCCGACATCACCGGCGTGTACGCCGCCAACGACGGCCAGGCCGGCGGCGTGGTCGCGGCGATGACAGGCTCCGGGATCGCCGCCGACGCCCTGCCGCCGATCACCGGGCAGGACGCCGAGCTCGCCGCCATCCAGAGGATCGTCGCCGGGCAGCAGCAGATGACGATCTACAAGCCGATCAAGACCGAGGCCGAGAAGGCCGCCGAGGTCGCCGTCCAGATGGCCAAGGACGAGGAGATCTCGGGGACCGAGGACTTCGAGGGTGTCGCGTCGTTCATCTTCGACCCGATCGTGGTCACGGTGGAGAACGTCAGCGACACCGTCGTCGCCGACGGGTTCCACAAGGTCGAGGACATCTGCACCGCCGACTACGCGGACGCGTGCGCCGAGGCTGGCCTGAGCTGATGACCAGCACCCTCACCGAGGGCGCCGCGGCGCCGGTCAGGGAGACTGTCCTCTCCCTGACCGGCGTCTCCAAGCGGTTCGGCGCCGTCCAGGCCCTGTCGGGCGTCAGACTCGAGGTGTCGGCCGGCGAGGTGGTCGCGCTGGTCGGCGACAACGGCGCCGGCAAGTCGACTCTCGTCAAGATCATCGCCGGCGTCTACCAGCCGGACACCGGGACGATCGAGGTCGCGGGCACGCCCGCGTCGATCCACTCCCCGGAGGACGCCCAGGAGCTCGGCATCTCGACGGTCTTCCAGGACCTCGCGCTCTGCGACAACCTCGACGTCGTCGGCAACCTCTTCCTCGGCCGGGAGGTGACCCGCAAGGGGCTGCTCGACGAGGTGACGATGGAGAAGGAGTCGTGGCGGCTGCTGCGCAGCCTGTCGGCGAAGATCCCGTCGGTGCGGATCCCGATCGCGGCGCTCTCCGGTGGTCAGCGGCAGACCGTCGCGATCGCCCGCTCGCTCGTCGGGGCGCCGAAGATCGTGATGCTCGACGAGCCGACCGCCGCGCTCGGGGTCGCGCAGACCGCCGAGGTGCTCAACCTCGTGGAGCGGCTCCGCGACCAGGGGCTCGGCGTGATCCTGATCAGCCACAACATGGCCGACGTGCAGGCCGTCGCCGACCGGATCGTCGTCCTCCGCCTCGGCCGCAACGGCGCCGAGTTCCGCATCGAGGACGCGACCACCGAGACGCTCGTCGCCGCCATCACCGGCGCCGACGACAACGCCGTCACCCAGCGCGCCCAGCGCAACCGCCCGGAGCCCGAGGAGGGCAGCACCTCATGACCCAGCAGACGGCGCACGACGAGCCCGGCCCCGCCGTACCGGTGCCCTCCGACCTGAGCGACGAGCGGCTCATCCAGGGCGCGGGCATCGGCGGCGCGGTCCGCGCCTTCGGGCAGCGGGTCCGCGGCGGCGAGCTCGGCAGCCTGCCGGTGGTCATCGGCCTGATCGTCATCTCGATCGTGTTCTACGCCCAGGAGCCGATCTTCCTCTCCTCGCGCACGCTGGTCGGCATCACGCTGTTCGCCGCACCGGTCGGCATCATTGCGCTCGGCGTGGTGCTGGTGCTGCTGCTCGGCGAGATCGACCTGTCGGTCGGCTCGGTGAGCGGGCTGTGTGCCGCGGTGCTCGCGTGGGTGATCGTCTACCAGGAGCAGTCGCTGCTCCTCGGGCTCCTCGCCGGCACCGCGGCCGGGGCGGCGATCGGCATCCTCTACGGGTTGCTCTACACGAAGGTCGGTGTGCCGAGCTTCGTGATCACGCTGGCCGGCCTGCTGGGGTTCCTCGGGCTGCAGCTCTGGGTGCTCGGCAAGAACGGCACCGTGAACCTGCCGCCCAACTCCGGGCTGATCGAGTTCGCCCGGCGCTCGTTCGTCGACGGCGTCGCCGCCTACCTGCTCGTCGTGGTGGTCGTCGGCCTGTACGCCGCCGCGCAGGTCTTCTCGATGCGGCGACGGCGGGCGGCCGGGCTGTCGGCGCCCGCCCCGGTCGTGCTCGGTGTCAAGGTGGCGCTGATGCTCGCGGGTGGGCTGTTCCTCGCCTACTACCTCGGCATCGACCGCGGCTTCGGCTACCTCCCGCTGTTCTTCGTCGCGCTGGTCGTGCTCTTCGACATCGTGCTGCGCCGTACGACGTGGGGCCGGCACGTCTTCGCGGTCGGCGGCAACGAGGAGGCGGCCCGGCGCTCCGGCATCAACGTGGACTTCATCTACATCTCGGTGTTCACCCTGACCGGGATGCTCTCGGCGGTCGGCGGCATCCTCGCCGCCGCCCAGCTGACGTCGGTGTCCCAGGCCAGTGGCGGGACCGACACCAACCTCACCGCGATCGCCGCCGCCGTCATCGGCGGGACCAGCCTGTTCGGCGGGCGCGGCTCGGCCTGGGCCGCCCTGCTCGGCATCATCGTGCTGCAGTCGATCCAGGCCGGGCTCAACGTGGTGGGGGTGGACAGCTCGGTGCGCTACATGGTCACCGGTGCGGTGCTCCTGCTGGCCGTCTCCATCGACTCCGTGTCGCGGCGGGCGCGGTCGAGCAGCGGGCGTGGCTAGCGCCGCGGGGGACCACCACGAGGTGGTGGTCGTCGGAGGGGGCAACGCCGGGATCTCGCTGGCGGCCCGACTGCTGCGCGACGGTGCGCGGGACGTGGCCGTCGTGGAGTCGCAGGCCGTGCACCGCTACCGTCCGCTGCTGAACTACGTCGGCGCCGGGGAGGCGACGATGGCCTCGCTGGAGCGGCCGGCAGCCGAGGTGATGCCGGACGGGTGCACGTGGATCCGCGCCGAGGTGGTGGCGGTCGACCCGTCCGGGCCGAGCGTCCTCACCTCGGACGGCAGGCGGATCGGGTGCTCGACCCTCGTGGTCTGTCCGGGGCTGGAGGAGGACTGGGAGGCCACCCCCGGGCTCCGGGAGTCCTACGCCGACGGGTGGGCCGGGTCGACGTTCGTCGTCGACACCGCACCGCGCGTGTGGCCCGCCCTCCGGGAGCTGACCGGGGGGCGGGTGCTGTTCACGGTGCCGCCCGAACCGGCTCCCTGCGGTGCGACCGCGCTCAAGCCGCTGTTCATGGCCTGCGACCACTGGCGGCGCGCCGGGGTGCTGCGGGAGATCGAGGTCCGGCTGGTCCTGCCCGGTCCGTCGCCGCTCGGCATCGGACGCGCGGACACCGTGCTGGAAGAGACACTGGCGTCGTACGGCGTGCTCGTGATCCGCGAGGCGAGGGTGACCGGGCTGGGCACCCGCAGCGTGGAGCTGACCGCCCCCGACGGCACCCACGTGCTCGACGACGTGACCTACGCGCACGTCGTCCCGCACTACCGCGCTCCGCGGTGGGTCACGGAGAGCGGGCTCTCCGGTGCGACGGCGGCCGGGCTGGTGGACGTCGACCCGCGGACCCTCCGGCACCGACGGCACCCCGACGTCTGGTCGCTGGGCGACGTCGCCGACCTCGCGACCCGGCCGTCCGGCGGGGCCCTGCGCAAGCAGGTCGACGTGCTGGCCCACAACCTCACCGCCGGCTCCGACACGTCGCTGCGCCACTACGACGGCTACACGGTCATGCCGATCACCGTCGGGCGCCACCGGCTGATGCTCGTGGAGGTCGACCGGGCCGGCCGCGCGGTCCCCTCGGTGCCGTTCCCCGACCTCGTGCGACCACGCCGGGCGACATGGTGGGCGGACCGCTACGTCCTGCCGGCGACGTACTGGCGGCGCATCCTGCGCGGCAAGGTCTGAGCCCCGCCCGGCGGGGCATGATGCGGGCATGACACGAACGATCGCGACGAACACCCGGGTGGACCTCGACGGACTGCTCGAGTTCGTCGGGCCCCGGCACCACATGGTGCTGCTCACGCGACGCGCGGACGGCAGCCCGCAGGTCTCGCCGGTGACCGGCGGGGTCGACCCCGGCGGCCGGATCGTGATCGCCACCTATCCCGAACGGGCCAAGACGAGCAACGCCCGGCGCAGGCCGGAGGTCTCGGTGCTGGTCCTCTCCGACGACTTCGGGGACGCGTGGGTGCAGGTCGACGGGACCTGCGAGGTGCTCGACGTGCCCGAGGCCGTCGAGCCGTTGGTGGAGTACTTCCGCGGCATCGCCGGTGAGCACTCCGACTGGGACGAGTACCGCCGGGCGATGGTGGACCAGGGGAAGTCCCTGCTCCGGATCACCCCGGTCCGGTGGGGCCCGGTCGCCACCGGCGGCTTCCCGGCGCGGCTGGCCGAGTGAGCGACCCAGGCGTCGAACCGGTCACTCCCGACGCGCCGCGGATGGCGGGCCGGGTGATGATGAACCAGAGCTGGCGCGACCTGACGTTCCTGCACTGGGCGGTCGACCCGGCCGAGGTGGCGCGCTTCTATCCGCCGGGTGTCCGGCCGGACACCCTCGACGGCGCCACGTACGTCGGGCTGATCCCGTTCCGGATGGTCGGCGCGGGGGTCGGCCGTGGGCCCGGAGTGCCGTGGCTGGGGTCGTTCCTGGAGACCAACGTGCGGCTCTACTCGGTCGACGACACCGGGCGCCGCGGCATCGTGTTCCTCAGCCTCGACGCCGACCGGTCGGCCGTGGTCGTCGGCGCGCGGGCGGCGTTCGGGCTGCCCTACCGGTGGGCGCGGATGCGCTACCGGGTGAGCGGCGACGTCCACTCGTACGACGCACGGCTGCGCCGTCCGGGGACACGACCGGAGAGCCACGTCGTGGTCCGTGCGGGTGCCCGGCGGGAGTGCACGGCGCTCGACGACTTCCTCAGCGCCCGGTGGGGGCTGCACGTCCGGTGGTGGGGCCGCACGCTGTACGTGCCGAACCGCCACGAGCCGTGGCCGGTGCACGACGCGGAGGTGGTGACGCTCGACGACGAGCTGGTCGCCTCGGTGGGGCTGCCCGGGCTGTCCGCGCGGCCACCCGACCACGTCGGCTTCAGCCCGGGCGTGCACACCGAGTTCGGGTTCCCCGGGGATGCCACTCGTCCTCGCCGCCCGTGACGGCTCGTCGACGGAGCGGCCCGGTGCCGGCCCCGGACCCGGCTCAGGCCTTGCCGAGACCGTCGATGGCAGCCACGTCCTCGTCGCTGAGGACGAACCCGCCGACGTCGGCGTTCGCGCGGATCCGCTCCGCGTGCGCCGACTTGGGGATGACGACCACCTGGTGCTGCAGGTGCCAGCGGACGATCACCTGGGCCGGCGTCCGGCCGTTCCGCTCCGCGATGTCGACGATCGTCGGGTGGTCCAGGGTGCCGCCCCGCAGGGCGCTGTACCCCTCGAGGGCGACGCCGCGGTCCCGGTGCGCGGCGAGCGTCGCGGCGTCGAAGAGCAGCGGGCTCCACTCGATCTGGTTCACCGCGGGCCGCACACCGGTCGCGTCCGTGACCTCGTCGATGAGGGAGGCGGCTGAAGTTGCTGACGCCGATCTCGCGGGCCAGCCCCTGCTCCTGGGCCTCGACGAACGCCCGCCACGAGTCCAGGTTGGCCGAGTCCTTGCCCGGCCAGTGGATGAGCCAGAGGTCGACGTGGTCGGTCTGCAGCATCTCCAGGCTCTGGCGCAGGGTCTCGATCGCCTGGCCGGCTCGGTCGGGCGGGCACTTGGTGGTGACGAAGACGTCCTCGCGCGGCACGCCGCTGTCGGCGAGGGCCTTGCCGACCTCGCCCTCGTTGCCGTAGACGGTCGCCGTGTCGAGGTGGCGGTAGCCGGCGTCGAGGGCCGCAGCGGTGGCGTGGACCGCGTCCTCGCCCTTGATCTGCCAGGTGCCGAAGCCGAGCAGCGGCATCTGCGCGCCGTGGGAGAGGGTGACGGTGTCGTCGGGGACGTGGGGTGCGTGGTCGGTCATGGTGCCGACACTAGCCACCTGGCCGAAGCGACCCCCCGCTGTCGAGCGGTCGACCTGCAGCGCCGTAGGTCGTGGTGCGCTCGCGGACCGGGCGGCCGATGCCGGCGGCGATGTCGGTGAGCTCGGCGACGGTCTTCGCCGAGCCGTGCTCGGAGCCGGCCATCCGGGAGATCGTCTCCTCCATCAGGGTGCCGCCGAGGTCGTCGCAGCCCGACTGCAGCATCCGCCGGGTGCCGTCGACGCCGAGCTTGACCCAGGAGGTCTGGATGTGGTCGATGCGGCCGTGCAGCAGGATCCTGGCGACCGCGTGGACGGCGAGGTTGTCGCGCATCGTGGGTCCGGGCCGGGCGACGCCGGCGAGGTAGATCGGGGCGCTGGTGTGCACGAACGGCAGCGGCACGAACTCGGTGAAGCCTGCCGCCCCGGCGTCCAGCGCCGCGTCCTGGACCTGCTGGATCACGCGCAGGTGGCCGACCCAGTGCTGGGGACGGTCGACGTGGCCGTACATCATCGTCGCGCTCGACCGGATCCCGAGCCGGTGCGCGGTGGTGATCACCTCGACCCACTGGCTGGTGGGAAGCTTGCCCTTGGTCAGGATCCACCGGACGTCGTCGTCGAGGATCTCCGCGGCGGTGCCGGGATCGTGTCGAGCCCGGCCTCCTTGGCCTTGAGCAGCCAGTCCTCGATCGACAGCCCGGTGCGCGACGCGCCGTTGACGACCTCCATCGGCGAGAAGGCGTGCACGTGCATGTCCGGGACCCGCTGCTTCACCGGCGGTGACCAGGTCGAAGTACGCCGTGCCCGGCAGCTCGGGGTCGATCCCGCCCTGCATGCACACCTCGGAGGCACCGAGGCGCCACGCCTCCTCGGCCCGGTCGGCGACCTGGTCGAGGCTGAGCGAGAACGCGTCGGCGTCGGTGCGGCGCTGCGCGAACGCGCAGAACCGGCAGCCGGTGTAGCAGATGTTGGTGAAGTTGATGTTCCTGTTCACCACGTAGGTGACCTCGTCGCCGACGGTCTCCGCACGCAGGACGTCGGCGATCCTGCAGACCTCGTCGAGGGCTGGGCCGTCGGCGGTCATGAGAGTCAGCGCCTGCTCGTCGGTGAGCTTGTCGGGCGCTGTTCGGCCTGCTTGAGTGCGTCGATGGTCGTGCGGTCCCAGGCTCCCGCCGCCGCCGGCGCTGCGGCGTCGTCCGCCTGGGCCCGCGCGGCGTCGTCCCTCAGCAGCGCCCAGGAGCCGTAGACGTCCTCGAAGTCCCCACGGCGGTCCGCCGTGCGGCCGGTCGTGTCGATCGTGGTGTGCAGGTCGGTGCGGCCGGTGCCCGGACCCGATGCGGCGAAGCCGCCGTCGGGCTCCTGCCAGGGGAGACCGACCGGGCGGACGTCGGGGCGGGCGAGGCCGGAGGCGGAGGCGAGGGCGAGGACGTGGCCGCGGACCCGGGGGTCGAGCCACGGCTCGCCGGCGCGGACGTACTCGGGGTGCACCGTCAGCCGTGGCTGCAGGTCCAGGCCGGCCCCGGCGACGACCGTCCGCAGCTCGTCGAGGGAGGGCCAGGGGCGCTCGGGGTTGACGTGGTCGGGGGTGAGCGGCGAGATCCCGCCGAAGTCGTCGACACCGGCGTCGAGGAGCGCCCGGCACTCGTCGAGGTCGACCAGGTTCGGCGGCGCCTGGACCCGCATCCTCGGACCGAGCACGAGCCGTGCCACGGCGACGGCCGCGACGTACTCCTCCAGGCCGACGTCGGCCACCGACCGCATCGCGGTGTCGGGCTTGGCGCGGAAGTTCTGGACGATCACCTCCTGGACGTGGCCGTACTGCCGGGCCAGCCGGCGCAGCGCGAACAGCGACTCCGCCCGCTCGGCCGTCGTCTCGCCGATCCCGACCAGGATGCCGGTGGTGAACGGCACCGACAGCCGGCCGGCGTCCTCGATGACCCGCAGCCGCACCGCGGGGTCCTTGTCCGGGGACCCGAAGTGCGGCTGCCCCTTCTCGGTGAACAGCCGGGTCGACGTGGTCTCCAGCATCATGCCCATCGAGGGGGAGACCGGCTTGAGCCGGTTGATCTCCGACCACGACATCACGCCGGGGTTGAGGTGCGGGAGCAGCCCGGTCTCCTCCAGCACCCGGACCGCCATCGCGCGCACGTAGTCCAGCGTGGAGTCGTAGCCGTGCTCGTCGAGCCACCGGCGCGCCTCGGGCCACCGGTCCTCGGGCCGGTCGCCGAGGGTGAACAGCGCCTCGGTGCAGCCCAGCGCCGCCCCGGACGCCGCCAGCGCGACGATCTCGTCCGGCGACAGGTACGGCGCCTCACCGGCCCGCGCCAGCTGCCCCGGGGTGGTCACGAACGTGCAGTAGTGGCACCGGTCCCGGCAGAGCCGGGTCACCGGCACGAACACCTTGGGGGAGTAGGTGACGACCCCCGGCCGGCCCGCCGCGACCAGGCCGGCGTCGCGGACCCGGGCCGCCACCTCCGCCAGCGCCGCCAGCTCCTCGCCCCGCGCCGCCAGCAGCACGGTGGCCTCCCCGAGGTCCAGGGCCGCGCCGCGCCGGGCACGCGCCAGCGCCCGGCGTACCTGCTGCGGGGTCGGGGCTGCCTCGGTCATCGTTCGAGGGTAGTCAGCCCGCCCAGGGGCGCCGCGCGTCGGGGCCGGACGTCCGCTGCGTGAGCACGCGGCTACGGTGGCCGGACCATCGCCAGGAGGTACCCCGTGCCGCTGTTCCGCCGCGCGCCGACCGAGCTGCCGGCGCCGTTCCCGACTCTCGACGGGGCCGGCTGGCCCGACCGCCGAGCGACGAGGGGCGACGCGTTCGCGGCTGCCGCCTACTACGAGATGGCGCGCCAGGAGGCGTTCGACCCGTCCGTGCACGACGTCACCGACCTCGTGGTCGACGAGCTGCTGCCCCGCCTCGACCTCGGCGCGGCCGCGGGCGACGAGGAGCACATGCGGCGGGTCTGCACCACCGCTGCGCAGGCGGGGGTCGGCGTCGCCCGCGTCGAGCGGCGGGTGGCGGCGACGGGCTCGCCGGGCATCCACCGCGACGTCGCCGCCGTGCTGTGGCTCGCCGCCGACGACCTGCCCACGATCACGCCCGGTCAGGGCGAGGTGGCGCGCTACCTGCTCCTCTGTGGCTACCACCTCGGCCGGTGGGGGCGGGACCGGCTGCCCGAGCTGGTCGCGGCGCTGGAGGCCGAGAACCACCCCGCCGTACGCCGGAGCCACTAGGCTCGGCACCGTCCTCCGACGCCGGCACGACGGGAGCGAGGTGGGTCGATGAGCACACCCCGACACCACCTCGCGCCGCAGGAGCTGGTCGACGAGCTCGTCTCCGTCGACCGGCTGGAGCCGCTCGACGGCTACCAGGGGGCGGTGCTGCGGCTGATCCAGCAGCAGCTGCTCGCCGGCGTCGACGTCCTCGAGGTCAGCGGCGAGGTCGCCGACGCCAACGACCTGTTGGTGACGAGGTTGATCGCCCTGGCGGAGGACCACCTCGGCGCCCCGCCGGTCCGCTACCGCTGGCTGGCGCTCGGCTCGCACGGCCGCCGGGAGCAGGTGCTCTCCAGCGACCAGGACCACGCGATCGCCTACGAGTCGCCGGGGGCGGAGCTCCAGCCGACCGCCCAGGATCACTTCGCCACGCTGGCCGGGCTCGTGGTCCCGGCGCTCGCCCGCGCGGGGCTTCCGCGGTGCGCAGGCGGCTACATGGCGACGCGCTGGTGCCGACCGCTCGGGGAGTACGAGCAGATGTTCCGCGGCTGGGTGGAGGAGCCGAGGCCGCAGGCGCTCCTCCAGGCCGAGGTCTTCCTCGACACGCGAGCGTCCTCGGGCGACCTGCCCGTCGACGTCCTCGACCGGATCCTCCGCGGGGGCGGCACCCGGGGCCCGTTCCGCGCTCAGCTGGCCCGGGCGGCGGTGCTGTTCCGCCCGCCGGTCGGCTGGTTCGGCCGGATCCGGACCACCGGCGACGCCATCGACGTCAAGCTCGGGGGGACCGCGGCGATCGTCCTGCTGGCGAGGCTCTACGCCCTCGCCGCCGGGTCGGACGAGCACAGCACCGTGCCACGCATCCGGTCGGCCTCGGCGGCCGGCGCACTGGGGCGGCCGGGGGCCGAGAGCCTCGAGCAGGCGTACCGCTTCCTCACCGACCTGCGGCTGCGCCACCAGGTGGCGCAGGTCGCCGCCGGACGCCCGGCGGACAACCTGGTGCCGGCGGCCTCGCTCACCGGCACCCAGCGTCGCCGGCTCGGCGAGACGCTGCGGCTGGTCCGCGACCTCCAGGACGTGACCGCGATGCGGTTCGCCACCAGCTCGATGATGTGAGGAGGCGACCGTGCCCCAGGAGCGCCTGAAGGCCACCCGGCTGGGGGCCACCGCCGTCCTGGCTCTCGTCCTCTTCAACTTCCCCTTCACCGGTGTCTTCGACAGCGACTCGCTGGTCGCCGGGGTGCCGCTGCTCTGGGCCTACCTCTTCGTGGTCTGGGCGCTGGTCATCGCCCTCGTCGCCTGGATCGGCCGGTCGTGACCCTGGACGCCTGGGTCGTCGTCGCCGTCTCGGCGGCGTACCTCGCGCTGCTGTTCGCGATCGCGTTCGTCGGTGACCGCCGCGCCGACCTGCGGCGCAGCATCATCAGCAACGGCTCGGTCTACGCCCTCTCGCTCTGCGTGTACGCGACGACCTGGACCTACTACGGCAGCGTCGGGCGGGCGGCGACGACCGGGGTCGGCTTCCTGCCGATCTACCTCGGGCCGACCGTCGCCGCGGCCGCGTTCTGGCTGGTGCTGCGCAAGATCATCAGGATCTGCCGCCGCTACCGGATCACCTCGCTCGCCGACTTCGTCTCCTCCCGCTACGGCAAGAGCAGGGTCCTCGGCCAGCTGGTCGCGCTCATCGCGGTCGTCGGGATCGTGCCCTACATCGCGCTTCAGCTGAAGGCCACCGCGACGACCTTCACCACGCTCGTCGGTCGCGAGGCCGCGCCGGACCCCTCCTGGTGGGCCGACACGACCTTGTACGTCGCGCTGCTGCTGGCCGCCTTCACCATCGTCTTCGGGACCCGCCACCTCGACGCCACCGAGCGGCACGAGGGGATGGTCGCCGCGATCGCCTTCGAGTCCCTGGTCAAGCTCGGCGCCTTCCTCGCGGTGGGGCTCTTCGTGACCTTCGGCCTCTTCGACGGGTTCGGCGACCTCTTCGCCCGGGCCGCGGCGGACCCGGAGACCGCCGAGCTGCTCACCTTCGGGGACACCAGCCACGCCGACTGGCTCTGGCTCGTCGTCCTGTCGATGCTGGCGATCCTCCTCCTGCCTCGTCAGTGGCAGGTGGCGGTCGTCGAGAACGTCGACGAGCGTCACCTCCGCACGGCCGGCTGGCTGTTCCCGACGTACCTGCTGCTGATCAACGTCTTCGTCCTCCCGATCGCCCTCGCCGGCCGGCTCACGTTCGGGGACGAGGGAGCCGGTGGCGACGCCTACGTGCTGACCCTGCCGATGGCCGAGCAGCAGCAGGCGCTCGCGCTCGTGGTGTTCATCGGCGGACTCTCCGCGGCCACCGGCATGGTGATCGTGGAGACGGTCGCGCTCTCCACCATGGTCTCCAACTCCCTCGTGCTCCCGGTCCTGCTCCGACGCGGAGGCGCCCTCGTGGAGGGACGCGACCTCGGCCGGCTCACGCTCGTGGTCCGCAGGGTCGCGATCGTCGCGCTCCTGCTGCTGGGGTTCGGCTACTTCCGGGTGGCGGGGGAGTCGCTCGACCTCGTCTCGATCGGCTTGATCTCGTTCGCCGCCGTCGCCCAGTTCGCGCCCGCGGTCCTCGGCGGGCTCTACTGGCGCGGCGCCACCGCCCGCGGCGCGACGGCCGGGCTGGTCGCCGGGTTCCTCGTCTGGGGCTACACCCTGCCGCTGCCCTCGCTGGTCGGGGCCGGGCTGGTCCCCGAGTCGTTCATCGAGGACGGACCGTTCGGCACCGGCCTGCTGGCGCCGTACGCCCTGTTCGGGCTCGACGGGCTGGACCCGGTCACGCACGCGATGGTGTGGAGCATGTTCGTGAACGTCGGGCTCTTCGTCGCCCTCTCGCTGACCGGCGAACGCAGGTCGTCGGAGCACGTGCAGGCAGCCGGGTTCGTCGACGTCTTCACCCGGCCGGGGGACGCCGCCGACACGCGGCTGTGGCGGGGGTCGGTGACGGTCGGCGAGCTCGGATCCCTGCTCGGGAGGTTCCTCGGTCCGGAGGGCGCGCGCCGGGCGCTCGAGGAGTACGCCGGGCGCACGGGGGCGGACGTCTCGCCGGCGGCGGACGCCGATGCCGACCTGGTCCAGCACGTCGAGGCGCTGCTCACCGGCGCGGTCGGCACGGCCTCGGCCCGGTTCATGGTCTCCTCGGTCGTCGATGAGGAGCCGCTCGCGGTCCACGAGGTGGTGCAGATCCTCGACGAGACCTCCCAGGTCCTGGCGGCGAGCCGAGCCCTGGAGCGGAAGTCCGCCGAGCTCGAGGCGGCGACGGCGGAGTTGCGGGAGGCCAACGCGCGGCTCACCGAGCTCGACCGGCTCAAGGACGAGTTCGTCTCCACGATCACCCACGAGCTGCGCACGCCGCTGACGTCGATCCGCGCGTTCTCGGAGATCCTCGTCGACAACCCCGAGCTCGACCCCGGGGAGCGGCGGGGCTACCTGCGGATCGTGGTCGACGAGACCGAGAGGCTGACCCGGCTGATCAACCAGGTCCTCGACCTGTCGAAGCTCGAGTCGGGCGGGGCGGAGTGGCACGTGGAGCCGGTCGACCTCGGCGCCGTCACCACCACCTGCGAGCAGGCGACCGCCCAGCTCTTCCGCGAGCGGGGCGCGACCCTCGCGGTCGAGCTGCCGCCCCGACCCCTCCTCGTCCGCGCCGACCCCGACCGGCTCGTGCAGGTCCTGCTCAACCTGCTCTCCAACGCGGTGAAGTTCTGCCCGCCCGGCCGCGGCCTCGTCCGGGTCACCGTGACCGAGGCCGGAGGACGGGCGCGGGTCGAGGTCGCCGACAACGGGCCGGGGATCTCGCCCGAGGACCAGGACGTGATCTTCGACCGGTTCCGGCAGGGCGGCGACACCCGGGCCAACCGGCCGGCCGGCACCGGGCTCGGGCTGCCGATCAGCCGCCACATCGTCGAGCACCTCGGCGGGCGGCTCGGCGTGACCAGCGCCCAGGGGGAAGGGGCTACGTTCGACTTCGAGCTGCCGCTGCTGGAGCGACCGTCCGGCGGGGACGAGGGCGTTCCGGAGCGGGTCCGGAAGGGAGAGGGCTGATGGCCGCCAGGGTGCTGATCGTCGACGACGAGCCGAACATCGTGGTGTCGCTGGAGTTCCTCATGCGCAAGGCAGGGTTCGAGACCGCCGTCGCCCGCGACGGCGACGAGGCGCTGGCGGCGGTCGAGGAGGTGGAGCCCGACCTGGTGCTGCTGGACGTGATGATGCCCAAGCGAGACGGCTTCGAGGTCCTCCAGCAGCTCCGCAGCTCCGGCCGCACGGAGCCCAAGGTCGTCATGCTGACCGCGAAGGGACGGGAGACCGAGGTGACGAAGGGGCTGGCGCTCGGCGCCGACGCCTACGTCACCAAGCCGTTCTCGACCGCGGACCTCGTGGAGACCGTCGCCCGGCTGCTCGGAGGGGACGGCTAGGTGGCCCACCGGGACTCCCGCCGGCCACCGGCGCTGGCCGCCGCGGCGTACACCCTCGTCGCCCTCGCCGCCCTCGCCCTGCTGGTCGGGCTGGCCCTGGCTCCGGAGGAGCGGCGCGCCGTCGGCGACGTGCTGGCCGGGCAGCTCCCCCTGCTGCTCGTCGGCGGCGGGATCGCCCTGGCCGGGCTCGCCGCGCTGGTCGCCCACGCGGTCGGGCGGCACACCGCCGCGATACGTCGGCTCACGGCCGAGACCCGGCTGCTCGTGGACGCCAACCCCGGTCACGTCCCGAACCCGGAGGGGCCCGCCGAGGTCGTGGAGCTGGCCGAGGCCGTCGGCCTGCTCGCCGAGCGACGACAGGCGGCGGAGCACGAGGTCGAGGAGCAGGTGGCGGCTGCTCGCGCAGGCCTGGAGCAGGAGCGGAACCAGCTGGCGGCGCTGATGGCCGAGCTCGCGGTCGCGGTCGTGGTCTGCAACGCCGAGGGTCAGATCCTGCTCTACAACGCGGCTGCACGCTCGCTCCTAGCCGACGACGCCGCGGTCGGCATCGGACGCACGGTGTTCGGCGTGGTCGACCGGGACCTGGTCGACCACGCCCTGGCCCGCGTCCGGGCAGGTGGCGCCGGCTCGCACACGGCCACGGCCGTGCACCGCGGTCGCGCCCTGCAGGTGCAGGTCGCCCCCGTGCCCGACGTGGCCGGGCAGGTGACCGGCTTCGTGCTGCTGCTGGAGGAGCTCACCGCGCGGATGGCGGCAGCGCAGCGACGGGACGCGTCGGTGCGCGCGCTGACGGAGGCGGCACGGGCGCGGCTGGGCAACGTCCGGGCGGCGATCGAGACCGTGCTGGGGTTCCCGGAGATGTCACCCGAGGAGCGGGGGCGGTTCCTGGGCATCGTGGACGAGGAGTCACGGCGGCTCGGCGACGAGGTCGCCCGGTGGGCGGCGGGCGCCGACGAGCTGCTCGGGTCCGAGTGGCCGCTCGCCGAGATCGCGGCCGGCGACCTGGTCTCGCTGCTCGCTGACTCCGTACGCGCCGCCGGGGTCGACGTCGAGGTCGCACCGGCACCACCCGGGCTCTGGCTCCGGGTGGAGAGCCACGCGGTCAGCCGGTCGGTGGCCCACCTCGCGACCCAGCTGGCCCCCCTGCGCCGGGAGGGCTCTCCGGCGACCGTCTCCCTGGACCGGGCCGGCACCCATGCGCAGCTCGAGCTCGCCTGGGTCGGGGACCCGGTGACCCCCGCGGCGCTCGACGGCTGGCTCGACGAGCCGCTGGCGGGCAGCGCCGCCGCGACCGCCCGCGAGGTCGTCGCCCGTCACGGCGGCGAGGTGTGGGCCGGGTCGGCGGCCGGAGTACCCCACCTGAGGCTGCTCCTCCCGCTCGCGGCGGAGCCCGGCGACCCGCCACGGTCGGCCGACACGCACCGCCCGGCAGGGGTCATGAGCAGTCGGCCGGAGTTCTACGACTTCGACCTCTTCAGCCGCCACAAGGTGGCCCCGGACGTGCGGGAGCAGCCGCTCGCCGCGCTCAGCTGCACGGTGTTCGACACCGAGACGACCGGGCTCGACCCGACCCACGGGGACGAGATCATCGCGATCGGCGCGGTCCGGGTCGTCAACGGGCGGCTGCTCCGCTCGGAGGGCTTCGGGCGGCTCGTCGACCCGGGCCGCGACGTCCCCGCGGCATCGACCGCCGTCCACGGCCTCACCCGCGCGATGCTCGAGGGCCAGCCCCGGCTCGGGGAGGTGCTGCCGGAGTTCGCCCGCTACGCGGAGGGCACCGTGCTCGTCGGTCACAACGTCGGGTTCGACCTGCAGTTCCTCAGGGTGCAGGAGGAGAGCACCGGGGTGGCGTTCCGCCAGCCCGCCCTGGACACGCTCCTCCTCGACGCGGTGGTCCACCCCGACCACGACGACCACTCGCTGGAGGCGATCGCCAGCCGGCTCGGCGTACCCGTGACCGGGCGGCACTCCGCCCTGGGGGACGCGCTGGTGACCGGGGAGGTGTTCCTCAGGCTGCTGCCGCTGCTCGGGGGGCTCGGCGTGCACACGCTGGGAGAGGCCCTGTCGACCTCGCAGTCCACCCTCCACGCGCGACTGGACCGCCGGATGTACGGCGGCTGATGAGCGGTCGTTCCCCGACCGCTCGTCGCTGGATTGGGCCCTCTTGCCTCTCACGGGCGTGGCGGCCCTGTGTCGACGGTCACAGCACCGTTAGTTTCCGAAGGTGGTCCGGGTCATACGCCCGGGCGATGCCGCCCCACGACCCCACCTGGAGGACCCGTGTCCCACAGCACACATGACCAGGGAATCCCACCCCCGACCCCGATGGAGGCGCGCTATCTGGCGGTCCAGAAGTCGGCCGAGTTCCAGGACCTCCGCTCGCGCTACCGCCGCTGGGTGATCCCGGTGACGGTCGTCTCGATCGTCTGGTACTTCCTCTACGTGTTCCTCGCCGCCTACGCGGTCGACTTCATGGGCGACCAAGCTGTTCGGCAACATCAACGTCGGCCTCGTGTTGGGGCTGGCCCAGTTCGTGACCACGTTCGGGGTGACCTCGGCGTACGTCAGCTATGCCGGCCGTCGAGCTCGACCCCCGCTAGCGCCAAGATCCGTGAAGAGATGGAAGCCGAGGGCCTGCTGTGATCATTCACGCCGCCACCGAGACGGGGCAGGTCGGCAACACCGGCCTCAACATCGCCATCTTCACCGCCTTCGTGGTGGTGACCCTGTTCTTCGTGCTCCGGGCCAGCCGGACCAACAAGAGCGCCTCCGACATGTACACCGCCGGGTCGGCCTTCACCGGCCGTCAGAACGGCGTCGCGATCTCCGGTGACTACCTGTCGGCCGCCTCGTTCCTGGGCATCGCCGGCGCGATCGCGCTCTCCGGCTACGACGGCTTCCTCTACAGCATCGGCTTCCTGGTCGCCTGGCTGGTGGCGCTGCTGCTCGTCGCCGAGCTGCTGCGGAACACCGGCCGGTTCACGATGGCCGACGTGCTGGCGTTCCGGATGCGTGAGCGCCCGGTCCGCACCGCGGCCGCGACCTCGACGCTGATCGTCTCGTTCTTCTACCTGCTGGCCCAGATGGCCGGCGCCGGCGGGTTGGTCGCGCTGCTGCTCAACATCAACGACGAGGCCGGGCAGGCCGTCGTCATCGCCGCCGTCGGCGTGCTGATGATCGCCTACGTGCTCATCGGTGGCATGAAGGGCACGACCTACGTCCAGATCATCAAGGCGATCCTGCTGATCGCCGGCGCCGGGCTGATGACCGTCTGGGTGCTCGGCAGCTACGGCATGAACTTCTCCGAGCTGCTCGGCGAGGGTGCCGCGGCCGGCGCGGCTCTCGAGCCGATGGCGAAGTACGGTCTCTCCGGCACCACGAAGATCGACTTCATCTCGCTGGCGCTCGCGCTGATCCTCGGCACCGCCGGCCTGCCGCACATCCTCATGCGGTTCTACACGGTGCCGACGGCCAAGGAGGCCCGCAAGTCGGTGGTGTGGGCGATCTGGCTGATCGGCCTGTTCTACCTGTTCACGCTGGTCCTCGGGTACGGCGCTGCGGCCATGGTCGGCCCGGACCGGATCGCGGCCGCACCGGGAGCCGCGAACTCCGCTGCGCCGCTCCTCGCCTACGAGCTGGGTGGGACGCTGCTGCTGGGGGTCATCTCCGCGGTCGCCTTCGCGACCATCCTCGCGGTCGTGGCCGGGCTGACGATCACGGCGTCGGCGTCGTTCGCCCACGACATCTACGCCAGCGTGATCCACAAGGGCAACGCCCCTGCGGGGGCGGAGGTCCGGGTGGCCCGCATCGCCGCCGTCGTGGTGGGTGCGGTGGCGATCCTCGGCGGGATCGCGGCCAACGGCCAGAACATCGCGTTCCTGGTGGCGCTGGCCTTCGCGGTCGCGGCCTCGGCGAACCTGCCGACGATCCTCTACTCGCTGTTCTGGAAGCGGTTCAACACCCGTGGCTGCCTGTTCAGCATCTACGGCGGCCTGATCATCACCGTCGGGCTGATCGTCTTCTCGCCGGCCGTCTCCGGCAGTGAGACCGCGATGTTCCCCGACGGCGACTGGGCGTGGTTCCCGCTGTCCAACCCGGGCATCGTCTCGATCCCGGCGTCGTTCCTGCTCGGCATCATCGGCACCCTGACGAGCAAGGAGCACCTGGAGAACAAGGCGGCGGAGATGGAGGTCCGCTCCCTCACCGGAGCCGGCGCCGAGGGCAAGGCCATCGCCCACTGACCCCACCCCCAACCCCCACCGTCGAGCCGTCACGCGTGCTCGCTTGAGCCGTCGCTCGTGCCGGTCGTAGACCGGCACGAGCGACGGCTCGACGCGGCACGCGTGACGGCTCGACCTGGTTCAGCGTGTTTCTTCAGCCGTTCCAGGACTCCCACAGGGCGGCGTAGGAGCCGCCTCGTGCCACCAGCTCGTCGTGCGAGCCCAGCTCGGTGATCCGGCCGTCCTCGACGACCGCAACCCGGTCCGCGTCGTGGGCGGAGAAGAGCCGGTGCGCGATCGCGACGACCGTCCGACCCTCGAGCACGGCGGCCAGCGACCGTTCGAGGTGGCGGGCCGCCCGGGGGTCGATCAACGAGGTGGCCTCGTCCAGCACCAGCGTGTGCGGATCGGCCAGCACGAGCCGGGCGAGCGCCAGCTGCTGCGCCTGCGGCGGGGTCAGCGCCCGGCCGCCCGAGCCGAGCACCGTGTCGAGCCCGGAGGGCAGCGCGGCCACCCAGCCGCCGGCGTCGACGGCGCCGAGCGCGGCGAGAAGCTCCTCGTCGTCGGCGGGGCGGTCCAGGGCCAGCGCCAGGTTCTCCCTCAGCGTGCCGACGAACACGTGGTGCTCCTGGGTCACCAGCGCCACGTGCCCGCGGAGCTCACCCAACGGCAGCTCGGTGAGCCCGACGTCGCCGACGGTGACCGTCCCGGTGCGGGGCGGATGGATCCCCGCGAGCAGCCGCCCGAGCGTCGACTTGCCGGCACCCGACGGACCGACCATCGCCAGCCGCTCGCCGACCCCGAGGGAGAGGTCGACGCCGTGCAGGATGTCACGGTCGCCGACGTAGGAGAACCGGACGTCCTCGACCTCGATCTTCTCGCCGGAGGGCACCCGGCCGGTGGCCACCCGGTCGTCGGGGACCTGCGCGACCCCGAGCAGGCGGGCGAGCGAGGCGAGCCCGACCTGGAGCTCGTCGAGGATCATGACGACCCGGTCGACGGGGTCGATCAGCAACTGGACGTAGAGGACCGCGGCGGTCACCTCGCCCAGCCCCACGTCCCCGCGGATGTAGAGCCAGCCGCCGAGCAGCAGCGTCAGCACGCTCGGCACCAGGTACGACGTGACCTCGATGGTCGGGAAGAACCGGGTGCGGAGGTGGAGCGTGTACTTCTCGGCGTCGTACGACTCCGCGATGTCCTCGTCGACGCGGCGGATCCTCGCCTCGCCGAGCCCGAGCGCCTCGACCGTCCGGGCACCCTCGACGGTCTCGGTGAGGGAGGCGTTGATGCGTGAGTAGGAGGCGTTCTCGCGAAGGTAGCCGGCCTTCGCGCGACGAAGGTACCAGCGCATCAGCAGCGCCATGCCGGGCACCGCCGTCAGCATCGGCAGCAGCACCCACCACCCGACGAGGAGCGCGGCGACGATGGTGAGGAGGGCGGTGAGCAGCGCGATCGTCCACTCCGGCAGCGCCCACCGCACCGACCAGCCCAGCTGGTCGACGTCGCGGGAGGTGCGAGTGAGCAGGTCGCCGCTCCCGGCGGACTCCACGACGCCCACGGGCAGCGCCAGCGAGCTCTCGACGAAGTCCTCGCGGAGGTCGGCCAGGATCTCCTCGCCGAGCACCGCGGAGCGGAACCGGGCGCTGCGGGTGAGCAGGGTCTGGAGGACGACGGCCCCGGCGATGACGGCCGCCAGCAGATTGACGTGCCCCACCGTGGTCCCCGCCTGCACGTCCTCGACGATCGCGCCGACCAGCCGGGGCGCGACCAGCCCGGCGAGTGCTGCCGCCGTGTGGAGGACGAGAGCCGCGACGAGCGGGCGGCGGTGCCGGCGGCCGAGCTCTCCGACGTAGGAGCGGACCTGCCCGGCGTCCGCCACCGGGAGGCTGACGCTCATGCGCGCACCCCCTGCCCTTCCTCGCGCAGCACCAGGGCCCGGTAGGCGGGCAGGTCGTGGAGCAACTCGCGGTGGTGGCCGACGGCGGCGACCCGGCCGTCGGTGAGGAAGGCGACCTCGTCGGCTCGGTCGAGCATGAGCGGGCTCGTCGTGGTGACCACGGTCGTCCGGCCCCGGCGCTGCTCGCGGAGCCGGTCCGCCACCCTGGCCTCGGTGTGGGCGTCGACCGCGGAGGTCGGCTCGACGAGCACGAGGAGCTCGGGGTCGGCGGCGAGCACCCGGGCCAGCACGAGCCGCTGGCGCTGGCCGCCGGAGAAGCTGCGGCCGCGCTCGGTGACCTCGGTCTCCAGCCCCTCGGGCAGGGAGTCGAGGACGTCGGACGCGGAGGCGGCGTGCAGGGCGTCGTGGACGGCGTCGGCGCCGTGGCCGCGCACGTCGAGCTGGTCGAGGAGCCGCCCCGAGAAGAGCGCACTGCCGGTGTCCGAGACCACGAGGTGGCGACGGAGCAGCGCCGGGGGGAAGCACTCGAGCGGGACGCCGCCCCACCGGACGTCGCCGGGCGCGTAGCCGCCGAGCCGGTCGGCGACAGCCGCCGCCTCCTCGGGGCGGTCGGAGACCAGTGCGGTGAGCCGCCCCGGCGCGACGTGCACACCGCTCGCCACGTCGACGAGGGCGGCGTCGCGGGGGATCCGGGTGACCGGGGCGGCCGGCTCGGCGACGTCGGGGTCGAGTGCCAGCACCGTGCAGATGCGCCGGGCCGACACGAAGGCGCGGATCCACTTGTTGATCGCCTCGGTCGCCGTGCGCAACGGCAGCATGAGGAAGGCGGCGTAGCCGTAGAACGCCGACCAGCTCACCCACCGAGATCCGGCCCTGCACCGCGAAGGTGGCCCCGAGCCACACCACGACGACCACGAAGATGCCCGGGAGCGCGACCTGTGCCGCGTCGAGCACCGACTGCAGCCGGCCCACCTCGACGCCGGCCCGGCGGACCTTCTGCGACTCACGGACGTAGCGGTCGTGGAAGACCTGCTCGCCGCCGATCCCGCGCAGCACCCGAAGCCCGGCCACGATGTCGGTGGCGAGGTTAGAGAGGTCGCCCATCATCGCTCGCTGGCCGAGGGTGCGCCGCTGGAGCGGCCTGAGCAGCGGCGAGATGACCAGAAGGAGGAGCGGCACCCCGACCAGGACGACGAGCCCGAGGGTGACGGAGGTGCGGAGCAGGAGGAACGCCACGAAGCCGAACGAGAAGACCGCTCCCGCGGCGCGGGCGACGACGTCCATCGCGTTGCCGATGTGTGAGAGGTCACTGGTGCCGATCGCGACCACCTCGCCGGTCGCGACCCGCTTGGGCAGCGTGGCGCCGAGGCGGACCGACTGCCGGGTGACGAGCTGGACGACCCGGTACGCCGCGGTCAGCCAGTTCGTGACCGCGAGCCGGTGGCGCAGCAGCCCTGAGGCGGACTGGAGGAGGCCGATGCCGAGCATGAGCCCGGCGAGCCCGAGCAGGGTCTCGGGGTCCTTCGCCGCGACCCCACGGTCGATCGCCAGTCCCACGACGGCCGGCATCGCCGCCTGGCACGCCATCCACACGACCGCCATGAGGATCGCGAGCAGCATGGTGTGCCACTGCCCCTTGGCCAGCCACCACAGGAACCGCCCCGGGGAGCGGGAGTCGGGTGTGCCCGGATGGGCGAGGGGAAGGCGGCGCACCGGCTCAGCCTAGGCATCCGGCCACGGCGGTGCGACCGGGTTTCAGCCCCCCGTGCCGGGGTCGTGGTCGAGGTCGTCGTCAGGGTCGTCGAGCGGCTCGGAGCGGTCCCGGGCGACGCCCTTCGCGATGGCGGCGACGAGGCCGGCGGCGCCGGCGAGCACCAGGATCACCGGGAGGACCCAGCGCCCGGCCCCGGCGTCGATCACGTCGAGCTGCCGCAGCCCCCAGGCGCCGGCGACGCCCAGGAAGACCAGCCCCATGACGAGGTGGGTGACGTTGACGGGGTGGCGTCCTCGGCTCGTGCCGTTCGACGGGGTGGAGATGCTCATGACTGCCTCAGCTCGATGTGTCCCATGTCAAGGTCGATGTCCAGCTCCAGGTCGGCGACCGGCTCGGTCTCCGCCAGCAGCCTGCCGCTCAGCTGGGGGCCCCAGCCGTCCCGGGTTACCTCGGGTGTCTCGATGGCGCCGCCGAAGTCGATCCGGGCGTCGAAGGAGACGTCCACGTCGTCGGGCACGACGACGACGATCTCGCCGACGTTGGCGTCGAGCTGCACCGACCGTCCGTCGAGCTCCTCGGCGTCCATCCGGGTCAGGTCCAGCTCGATGCGGCCGGCCGGGACGTCGTAGAAGCTCTCGAGGCCGGCCCCGCTCGTCGGTCTGATCACGAGGTCCCGCTCGCCGTCGAAGGTCGGCTGGCTCAGGGCGGTGCCGCCGAGGACGAGGGAGGTGACCAGGCCCAGGGCGATCAGCCCTCCGGCCCGGCCGAAGAACGCGCCGACCACGAGCATGGCTCCCACGACCGCGAGCGCGAGGGCGGGGTAGGCCGCGTCGTCGACCGCGTTGCCGGCGGCGTCGTACAAGCCGAGGACGCCGAGCGCGAGCGCCACGAGCGCCAGCGTGGTCCCGAAGAGCAACGGACCGATGCGCCGCGACGGCCGTGCGGCTGGCGGGGGGACCGGGGGGTACCACGCCGGTGGCGGCTCCGGTGGCTGGCCCGGTGGCTGGCCCGGTGGCGGGGGCGGCGGCTCGGGTCCGTAGACGGGGGGCGTCGCCCGCGACCGGTCCCGGGCGAGCAGGAACACGGCGACCACCAACCCGGCGACGGCGATCGGCCACGGGAACCCGTAGCCGTTCCACATGTCGCCGACCGCCGCCAGCCCCGCGACCACCGCGACCACGATCAGCACCACGTTGCGCGTGGAGTCGGAGGTCCTGACGACCGACTCCCCGGTGTCCTCCTCGGGGACGAGGAGCCAGAGGGCGCCGTACAGGAGGAGCCCGGCACCGCCGAAGAACACCAGCACGACGAAGAGCACCCGGAGGATGGTCGGGTCGACGTCGAGGTGCCTGCCGAGCCCGCCGGCGACCCCGGCCACCTTGCGGTCGGTGCGGCTGCGGCGGAGCAGCCGGTAGTCCTTGAGGTTCTCGGTGTTCCACCCCTGCGGTGGCGGGGCGCCCTGCGGGGGAGGCGGGGTCTGCTGCGGTGTCTCGGTCATGGCTCCAGCCTGGCCGTCCCGGGGACTCCCCACCATCGGGGACCACCCTGATCCTGCCCGGCGGACCCCTGACCGCCGTCAGGGGTTGCTCAGGGTCGTCACTCATGGGGGGTCGACCCATGCTGTGTGACGATGGACCGACCATGAGCATCACGGGTCCTGCGCCGGTCCGCCGCGCCACACGAAGGCCGGACGGGGCCTATCTCGGCGGTGTCGCCGGTGGTCTCGCCGCGCACCTGGGCGTCGACGTCAACGTCGTCCGTGCGGTGTTCCTGGTGACGAGCATCGTGGGTTTCGGCGTCGTCTTCTACGCCGGCCTGTGGCTGACCCTGCCCATGGAGCCGACGGCCGAGCCGCGCAGCCCCGGGCTGGACGCTGCGACGAGGCAGGGGAAGCGGCCCACGAGGAGGGGTGCGCTCCGCGACGCCGGACCGCTGGTCGCCCTGGGTGCCCTGGTGCTCGGCGTGGCCGGCATCCTCGACCTGGCCTTCGGCGGGCCGGTGCTGTTCTGGCCGGCGCTGTTCGCGGTCGTGGGATTGATGGTGCTGTGGCGCCAGGCCGACGAGGCGCAGCGCGAGCGGTGGCTCGACACCACCGGCGGCGTCGGCCTGGGACGGATCCTCCTCGGGGACGGCGGCCCGGCCGCGTGGGCGCGGATCGCGACCGGCACCGGCCTGCTCGTCACCGCGCTGCTGATCTTCGCCGCCCAGACCGGCCGGTTCTCGGTCGCCCGCGACGTGGTCGTCGCCGCGGTGCTCGGTGTCCTCGGGCTCGCTCTCACCCTCGGGCCGTGGCTGGTCCGGCTCACGCGCGACCTGTCGGAGGAGCGGACCGCGCGGGTGCGCCAGCAGGAGCGCGCCGACGTGGCGGCCCACCTGCACGACTCGGTGCTCCAGACCCTCGCGCTCATCCAGAAGAACGCCGCCGACTCGGCCCAGGTGGCGCGCCTCGCCCGCGCCCAGGAGCGCGACCTGCGCGAGTGGATGTACGGCGACCCGGAGCCCGCCGAGGCGACCCTCGTCACGGCGCTGCGGGCGGTGTCCGCGCAGGTCGAGGACGCGCACGGCGTACCCGTGGAGGTGGTGACCGTCGGCGACGTGCCGACGTCGCCGAGGGTCGTCGCCCTGGTGCAGGCGGCGGGCGAGGCGGCGACGAACGCCGCGCGGCACTCGGGAGCCGACCAGGTCGACGTCTACGCGGAGGTCGCCGGCCGTGACGTCGAGGTCTTCGTCCGCGACCGGGGCCGTGGGTTCGACCGGTCATCGGTGCCGCAAGACCGGCTCGGCGTCCGCAACAGCATTCTCGACCGGATGGACCGCCACGGCGGGACCGCGGAGGTGAGGTCGGTGCCGGGCGAGGGCACCGAGGTGCGCCTGCAGGTGCAGGCGGAGGAGCCGGCGTCACAGCGGCGCGACAGGGACTGACGGAGGAGTGAGACGGTGAGACGTGTGGTGATCGTGGACGACCACGCCATGTTCCGGTCAGGGGTGCGCGCCGAGCTGGTCGGCCACGTCGACGTGGTGGCCGAGGCCGAGGACGTCGACTCCGCGGTCGAGGCGGTCCTGCGGAACGCCCCCGAGGTCGTGCTGCTCGACGTCCACCTGCCCGGGGGCGGCGGGGTCGAGGTCATGCGACGGACCGGGCCACGCAGCCCGGGGACGAGGTTCCTCGCGCTCTCGGTCTCCGACGCGGCCGAGGACGTCATCGGCACCATCCGAGGCGGTGCGCGGGGCTACGTGACGAAGACGATCACCGGCCCCGAGCTCGTCGCGGCGATCGAGCGGGTGGCGACCGGGGACGCAGTCTTCTCGCCGCGGCTCGCAGGCTTCGTGCTCGACGCGTTCGCCGGCTCCATCGAGGTGGCGCAGGTCGACGAGGACCTCGACCGGCTCACCGAGCGGGAGCGTGAGGTGATGCGGCTGATCGCGCGCGGCTACGCCTACAAGGAGGTCGCCTCTGCGCTCTTCATCTCCGTGAAGACCGTCGAGACCCACGTCTCGAGCGTGCTGCGCAAGCTCCAGCTCTCCTCGCGGCACGAGCTGACGCGCTGGGCGACCGACAGGCGGCTACTTTGACTCCATGACGTCATCGAGTCGGGTCCTGGTCGCCGGAGCATCTGGGTTCGTGGGACGCCGGCTCTGCCCGGCGCTCGTCGAGGCTGGCTATGAGGTCGTCGCGATGACGCGGCGCCCCGAGAAGTACGCCGGGGCCGGCGAGCCGGTCGCAGCAGATGTGCACGACCCAGCCACGCTCGCGCCGGCCCTCGCCGGGTGCCGGTACGCCTACTACCTGGTGCACTCGCTGGCCGACGCCGACTTCGAGCGGCTCGACGCCGAGGCGGCGACGGCGTTCGGAGAGGCCGCGGCGGAAGCGGGGGTGGAGCGGATCGTCTACCTCGGGGGCCTGGGCAAGGACGACGACGCGCTGTCGCCGCACCTGCGCAGCCGCCGCCAGGTGGAAGGGCTCCTGGCCGCCGCGGGCGTCCCGGTGACCACGCTGCGGGCCGGCATCGTCATCGGGCACCAGGGGCTCTCCTGGGAGATGACCCGTCAGCTCGTCGAGAAGCTCCCGATCATGGTGACACCGCGGTGGGTCTCCACGCGCACGCAGCCGATCGCCCTGAGCGACGTCGTGCGCTACCTCGTCGGGGTGCTGGAGGTCCCGGAGACGACCGGTCGCTGGTTCGAGGTCGGCGGCGACGAGGTCCTGCGCTACTCCGACATGATGCGACGGGTGGCCGCCGTGCGCGGACGCCCGCTGATGCTCCTCCCGGTGCCGCTGCTCACGCCCCGGCTCTCCTCCCGCTGGCTGTCGCTGGTCACCGACGTCGACGCCAAGGCCGGCCGCTCCCTCGTCGACTCGATGGTCAACGAGGTCGTCGTCGAGGACGACGAGCTGCACCGGTTGGTCCCCTTCGAGCGGCGCGCCTTCGACGATGCGGTCCGGGAGGCCTTCGCGGACCGCGATCGCGACCGCGGTCGCGGGTGACCGGAGCGGCGTTGACTAGTTTGTCGCCATGGACTTCCTCCGCGACGTGCTCGTCTTCCTGCACTTTCTCGGCCTCGCGGCCCTCTTCGGCGGGCTCTTCGCCCAGCTCCGGGCCGAGCGGCGCGTGGTCGACGCCGCGGTCCTTCACGGGTCGCTGACCCAGCTGGTGACCGGCCTGCTCCTCGTCGGGCTCCGCGAGGCGCAGGGGGAGCCGGTTCCGGAGCAGTTCCACCTCAAGATCGGGGTCAAGCTGCTCGTCACGGTGGTCATCGTGGCCCTGGCCTTCGTGCTCCGCAAGGCTCCCGAGCTGAAGAACGGCTCGTACGTCGCGCTGCTCGGGCTCACGGTGCTCAACATCGGCGTCGCGGTCTTCTGGAACCTCGGCTGATGCGCGTGGGTGTCGGCGGGCGGACGTAGGGTGGCCGGGAGATGAGCGCTTCGTTCCCGCTGCCCTTTGCCCCCACCCCTTCGACCGCACCGGGGTCCCGCATGACCACCGAGGAGCAGGCCCTGTTCGGGGCCGACGACGTCAGCCGCGACGTCACGCCGGAGCTCGCCTCCGGCCGCTCGGCGCGCCGTCGGCAGGCCACCGCCGACGAGCTGCTCGAGGGGCTCAACGACCCCCAGCGGGCCGCTGTGATCCATGCCGGCCCGCCGCTTCTCGTCGTCGCCGGCGCCGGATCGGGGAAGACCCGGGTGCTGACCCGACGGATCGCCTGGCTCATCGCGGAGCGAGGTGCCCACCCCGGATCCATCCTCGCCATCACCTTCACCAACAAGGCCGCCGCCGAGATGCGCGAGCGGGTCGAGGAGCTGGTGGGTCGGCGGGCCCGGATCATGTGGGTCTCGACCTTCCACTCCGCCTGCGTCCGGATCCTCCGCAAGGAGATCGAGAGATTCGGCTACAAGTCGGGTTTCTCGATCTACGACGCCGCGGACTCCCGGCGGCTGATGACGCTGGTCTGCCGCGACCTCGAGCTCGACCCCAAGCGCTACCCGCCGCGCGCGGTGCTGAACTGGGTGTCGAACCAGAAGAACGAGCTCCGTGACCACGAGGAGGCCGCCGGCGCGGCGGTCAACGACCTCGAGCGCACCTACGCCGAGGCCTACCGGCTCTACCAGGACCGGCTCCGCGCGGCGCACGCCGTGGACTTCGACGACCTGATCATGGTCACCGTGCACCTCCTCCAGGCGTTCCCGGAGGTGCGGGAGACCTACCGCCGGCGGTTCCGCCACGTCCTCGTCGACGAGTACCAGGACACCAACCACGCGCAGTACGCCCTCATCCGCGAGCTCTGCGGCCACGACGTGGGACGGCCGGTGGTCGCTGGAGGCGATGACCCCGACGTGCCGGACGCCGACGGGGGAGTGGGCCCCGCGGAGCTGATGGTGGTCGGCGACGCCGACCAGTCGATCTACGCGTTCCGTGGCGCGAACATTCGCAACATCCTCCAGTTCGAGGAGGACTTCCCGGACGCGCGGACCGTCCTGCTCGAGCAGAACTACCGCTCGACGCAGAACATCCTCACCGCGGCGAACGCCGTCATCAGCCGCAACAAGGGTCGCAAGGCGAAGAACCTCTGGTCGGACGCCGGCACCGGCGACCCGATCGTGGGCTACGTCGCGGACGACGAGCACGACGAGGCCCGCTTCGTCTCCAGCGAGATCGACCGGCTCACCGACACCGGTGCGGCGAAGCCGCGCGACGTCGCGGTCTTCTACCGCACCAACGCCCAGTCCCGGGTGTTCGAGGAGGTCTTCATCCGGGTCGGCATGCCCTACAAGGTCGTCGGCGGGGTGCGGTTCTACGAGCGCAAGGAGGTCCGTGACGCGCTGGCCTACCTGCGGATGCTGGTCAACCCCGCGGACGAGATCAGCCTGCGCCGGATCCTGAACGTGCCCAAGCGCGGGATCGGCGAGCGCGCGGAGGCGTGTGTCGAGGCGATGGCCCGGCGAGACGGCACGACCTTCTGGGACGCGCTCCGCCGTGCCGAGGAGGCGCCGGGGATCGCGACCCGCTCGGTCACGATGATCCGGCAGTTCGTGGCGGTCGCGGAGGAGCTGATCGGGATGGTCGCGGCCGGGCAGCGCGCCGACGTGGTGCTCGAGCAGACCCTTGCCCGCAGTGGCTACCTCGCCGAGCTCGAGGCGAGCGACGACCCCCAGGACGAGACGCGGGTGGAGAACCTCGCCGAGCTGGTGGCCGTGGCCCGGGAGTTCGCCGACGAGCCGACGCCACCGCCCTCGTCCGACCCGGCGGACCTCACCCCGGCGCTGCCCGGCGTGCCGGAGTTCCTCGAGCGGGTCGCGCTCGTCGCCGACTCCGACCAGATCCCGGACCAGCCGGACGGCGACGCGGGGGAGGACACCGGTGTGGTGACACTGATGACGCTGCACACGGCCAAAGGGCTGGAGTTCCCGGTCGTCTTCCTCACCGGGCTCGAGGACGGCGTCTTCCCGCACCTGCGCTCGCTCGGCGACCAGGTCGAGCTGGAGGAGGAGCGGCGGCTCGCCTACGTCGGGTTCACCCGCGCGCGGGAGCGGCTCTACCTGTCCCGGTCGGTCGTCCGGTCGGCGTGGGGCGCGCCCTCGCACAACCCCGCGTCACGGTTCCTCGACGAGGTGCCGGTCGACCTCGTCGACTGGCGTCGTACGGAGGCGGAGCAGAGCTCGTGGAACCGCAGCGTGATGCCGACGCTGCCGAGCCGGCCGGCCGGCCGGACCCAGCGGTTCGGCACCTCGGCGATCACGGCCGACGCGGAGCGCAAGGCGAAGCGGGAGGTCCCGTCGCTGGCCGGCGGTGACCGGGTCAGCCACGACTCGTTCGGCCTGGGCACGGTCGTCACCGTCGAGGGTGCCGGCGACAAGGCGGTCGCCTCGATCGACTTCGGCTCCCAGGGCGTGAAGCGGCTGCTCCTCCGCTACGCGCCGGTCGAGAAGCTCTGAGCGTCGCTCAGGGCGAGACGCCCTTGGCCGACATCGCCGCGTGCGGATCGACCGCGTCGCCGCCGCCGGGCCGGACCTCGAGGTGGAGGTGCGGGCCGGTGCTGTTGCCGGTCGACCCGACTGTCCCGACGACCTGCCCGCCGACGACCGCCTGACCGGCGCTCACGCCGAGGGTCGTGAGGTGGCAGTACCAGATCTCAGTGCCGTCCTCGAGGGTGAGGACGAGCCGGTTTCCGTAGGCGCCCGCGTAGCCGCTCTCGGTGACGACACCGTCGGCCATCGCCTTGAGCGGGGTTCCGGACGGAGCCGCGAAGTCCAGGCCGGTGTGGCAGCGCGCCCAGAGCGAGCTGCACTCGCCGAAGCGGCTGGTCAGCCGGTAGGCGCCCGCGGCGATGGGCAGCTGCCAGCCGTTCGCGGCGATCTCGGCGGCCGCCTTCTCGGCGTCGGCCGCGAGCTGGGCGATCTCGGCGTTCTTCTCCTTCGCCTGTGCGCCGGCGGGCTTCTTCACCTTGGCGGGCGCCGCGTCGGAGAGTGCCTGGCGTGACGAGTCGCGGCTGACGCGCTGCACCCGCTGGTGCAGTGCGTCCGCAGGAAGCACCCGGGTCATGCTGACGCGGCTCGTGGCGCCGGTCGGGGCGGCCGCACCCAGCGCGGTGGCCGCGCCGGTTGTGGTGACGTCACCGATCGCCAGGGCCGAGACCGTCGGCGGGGCCGCGACGTTCACTGCGCCGCCGGTCGCCAGGACGAGGGCCAGCGTGCCGAGCACCCGGGGCGCCGAGCCCAGCGCGTGGGTGGCCGGCGACGGCTCGGCGTGACGCGCGTGGCGACCGGACGCTGCCGGAAGGGCCGGAAGGGCCGGGCGTCGTCGGGGCGCGGCGTGCTTGCCTCGGGTGCGGGTGCTCACGCAGGGTCCAATCTGCAGACTGCAGGGGGGCGGCGGCCAGCCGAGGGCCAGCCATCCATTATGCGGGACAGAAGGCTCGATGTCGTTTTCAGATGGGGCATCTGGGTATGTCAGATCGCTCACAACGCGGGGGGACGGCTCCCGGCTCCCACGACCCAGCGGTCAACAGGGCCTTTCTCACAGGGGCGCTCCACCCGATCTGCCGGTCCACGGGCTACTTTGGTCCTCGTGACGACCACCACCACTCCTCCGGCGGCTCGAGCCAGGGCATCCACCATCGTCTGGAAGCTGGCGATGGCCGTGTCCGGACTCGTGTTCATCGGCTACCTGGTCCTGCACATGTACGGCAACCTCAAGGTCTTCGCGGGTCAGGAGGCGTTCGACGAGTACGCCCACCACCTGCGGGTCTTCGGCGAGCCGATGCTGCCGGAGAACGGGCTGCTCTGGGTGGTCCGCGTGGTGCTGATCGTGGGGCTCGTCGTCCACGTGGTCGCCGCATTCAAGCTGTGGGCCCGGGCGAGCAACGCGCGCACCACCAAGTACCAGGTGAAGAAGGCGGTTGCCGCGTCCCTGTCGTCGCGGGTCATGCGCTGGGGCGGTGTCGCGCTCCTGCTGTTCGTGATCTTCCACATCCTTCACCTGACCACCCACACCATCAATCCGGGCGGGGATCCGGAGAGCCCGTACCGGCGGATGGTCAACGGCTTCTCCCCGGAGAACTGGTGGGTCTCGGTCGTCTACCTGCTCGCGATGGCTGCGCTGGCGATGCACTTGCGGCACGGCGTGTGGAGCGCCGCGCAGACGTTGGGGCTGACCAACACCGCGACGTCGCGCGCCCGGTGGAACGTCGCGGGCTACGTCGCGGCCCTGGTCATCGCCGGCGGCTTCGCCCTTGTTCCCCTGTCCATCCTGTTCGGCATCGTCGAGTGAGGCTGCGAAAATGACTGAGACTCCCACCCGCCCGGCGGGAACCCGCCCCGGCAAGGGTGACGCCGAGGGCTACCACCTCGACGGCGAGCCGATCCGCGACACCAAGGCGCCCTCGGGTCCGATCGGCGAGCGGTGGACCAATCGGCAGTTCGAGGCGCGGCTGGTCAACCCGGCGAACCGCCGCAAGCTGAGCGTGATCATGGTCGGCACCGGCCTGGCCGGGGCCTCCGCCGCGGCGACGATGGGCGAACAGGGCTACGCGGTCAAGGCGTTCTTCTACCAGGACTCGCCACGACGTGCGCACTCCATCGCCGCGCAGGGCGGGATCAACGCGGCGAAGAACTACAAGGGCGACGGCGACTCGGTCTTCCGGCTCTTCTACGACACCGTGAAGGGCGGCGACTACCGCAGCCGCGAGTCGAACGTGCACCGTCTCGCCGAGGTCAGCGTCAACATCATCGACCAGTGCGTGGCACAGGGCGTCCCGTTCGCCCGCGAGTACGGCGGCCTCCTCGACAACCGGTCCTTCGGCGGGGTCCAGGTCTCGCGGACCTTCTACGCCCGCGGCCAGACCGGACAGCAGCTCCTGATCGGCGCCTACCAGGCCCTCGAGCGGCAGGTCGGGGCGGGCACCGTCACGACGTACTCCCGTCACGAGATGCTCGAGCTGATCGTCGTCGACGGCCCCGACGGCCCACGCGCGCGCGGCATCATCGCCCGAGACCTGGTCACCGGGGCGATCGAGACCCACCTCGCCGACGTCGTCGTGCTCGCCTCCGGTGGCTACGGCAACGTCTTCTACCTCTCGACCAACGCGATGGGCTCCAACGTCACCGCGACCTGGCGAGCGCACCGCAAGGGCGCCTACTTCGGCAACCCGTGCATGACGCAGATCCACCCGACCTGCATCCCGGTGTCGGGTGAGCACCAGTCGAAGCTGACGCTGATGAGCGAGTCGCTCCGCAACGACGGCAGGATCTGGGTGCCGAAGAACCCGGAGGACCGCGAGAAGGACCCGCGGAAGATCCCGGAGGAGGACCGCGACTACTACCTGGAGCGGATCTACCCGAGCTTCGGCAACCTGGTGCCGCGCGACATCGCCTCCCGCGCCGCGAAGTACCAGTGCGACGACGGCAAGGGCGTCGGTCCCGGCGGTCTCGGGGTCTACCTCGACTTCGCCGACGCCATGGAGCGGATGGGTCGCTCGGCGGTGGCCGCGAAGTACGGCAACCTCTTCGACATGTACGCCCGGATCACCGGCGAGGACCCCTACGAGACGCCGATGCGGATCTACCCGGCCGTGCACTACGTCATGGGCGGCCTGTGGGTCGACTACGACCTGCAGTCGACGATCCCGGGGCTCTTCGTGACCGGCGAGGCGAACTTCTCCGACCACGGCGCGAACCGGCTCGGTGCCTCCGCGCTCATGCAGGGGCTCGCCGACGGCTACTTCGTCCTGCCGAACACCATCCGCGACTACCTCGCCGACGGCCCGTTCGAGCGGGTCGCGGAGGACCACCCGGCCGTGGTCGAGGCCCGGCGCTCGGTGGAGGAGCGGGTCGCGAGGTTCCTCTCGATCCAGGGCACCCGCAGCGTGGACAGCTACCACCGCAGGCTCGGCCAGATCATGTGGGAGTACTGCGGCATGGAGCGCACCACCGAGGGGCTGACCAAGGCGATCGGCATGATCCGCGAGCTGCGCGACGACTTCTGGAGCAACGTGCGCATCCTCGGCAGCTCCGAGAGCCTCAACCAGTCGCTGGAGAAGGCCGGCCGGGTCGCCGACTTCCTCGAGCTCGGCGAGCTGATGTGCATCGACGCGCTCAACCGGCGCGAGTCGTGCGGCGGCCACTTCCGCGCCGAGTCCCAGACCGAGGACGGTGAGGCGCTCCGCAACGATGACGAGTTCGCCTACGTCTCGGCCTGGGAGTGGGGCGGGGACGGCGGGGACGGGATGGGGCAGCCGATCCTGCACAAGGAGGACCTGGTGTACGAGTTCGTCGAGATGAAGCAGCGGAGCTACAAGTGAGACTCACCCTCAAGATCTGGCGTCAGCCGGCCACCTCGGCCAAGGGCTCGATGCACACCTACGAGCTCGACGACGTCTCACCGGACATGTCGTTCCTCGAGATGCTCGACGTGCTCAACGAGCGGCTCAACTCCGAGGGCGAGGAGCCGGTGGCCTTCGACAGCGACTGCCGGGAGGGGATCTGCGGCCAGTGCGGGCTGATGATCAACGGGCAGGCCCACGGCCCCGAGGTCACCACGACCTGCCAGCTGCACATGCGCTCGTTCAAGGACGGCGACACCGTCACGATCGAGCCGTGGCGGGCCGACGCGTTCCCGGTCATCAAGGACCTCTGCGTCGACCGCGGGGCGCTGGACCGGATGATCCAGGCCGGCGGCTACATCTCCGTCAACACCGGCTCGGCTCCCGACGCGCACGCCACCCCGGTGCCGAAGGTGGCCGCCGACCGCGCGTTCGACGCGGCGACCTGCATCGGGTGCGGCGCCTGCGTCGCGGCCTGCCCGAACGCTTCGGCCTCGCTGTTCCTCGGCGCCAAGATCACGCACCTCGGTGAGCTGCCGCAGGGTCAGGCGGAGCGCGACGAGCGGGTGCTGAGCATGGTGGCCCAGCACGACCACGACGGGTTCGGCGGCTGCACCAACATCGGTGAGTGCTCCGCGGCGTGCCCCAAGGAGATCCCGCTCGACGTCATCTCCCAGCTCAACAAGGACCTGCGGAAGGCGTTGCGCAGCAAGGTCTGACCCTACCGACGGGTCACATGTTGTGAGCAGCCCGACGTGTCGGCGTGCGCCGTACGGGACTAGTCTCGGGACGGCAGCCTCGCGCTCCGGGTACGGAGCGGCGGGGACCACCGACCAGACAGAGGGCTGAACCTGTGGACCTGATGGAGTACCAAGCGAAGGAGCTCTTCGCGAAGCACGGCGTGACCACGACGCTGGGCCGGGTCGTGACGACCGCCGAGGACGCCCGGGCGGCAGCCGAGGAGATCGGCGGTGTCACCGTCGTCAAGGCCCAGGTCAAGGCCGGCGGTCGTGGCAAGGCCGGCGGTGTGAAGATCGCCAAGACGGCCGACGAGGCGGCGTCGTACGCCGAGCAGATCCTCGCGCTCACCATCAAGGACCTCCCGGTCAACCGGGTGCTCGTGACACCGGCCACCCCGCCGGTGGAGGAGTACTACTTCTCCTTCCTCCTCGACCGGTCGAACCGGTCCTACCTGTGCATCGCCAGCGTCGAGGGCGGCGTCGAGATCGAGGAGGTCGCGAAGACCAACCCCGACGCGGTCAAGAAGATCGCGATCGACCCGGGCACGGGTGTCGACGACGCCAAGGCCCAGGCGATCGTCGACGAGGCCGGTTTCCCGGCCGAGCTGCGCGAGCAGGCCGTCGACCTGGTCAAGGCGCTGTGGGCGGTCTTCGTCGAGGAGGACGCCACCCTGGTCGAGGTCAACCCGCTGGCGCGTCTGGAGGGCGACAAGCTCGAGGCGCTCGACGGCAAGGTCTCGCTCGACGAGAACGCCGAGTTCCGGCACGAGGACCACGCCGCGTTCGAGATCCGCGAGGAGACCGACCCGCTCGAGGCGAAGGCCAAGGACAAGGGGCTCAACTACGTCAAGCTCGACGGCGCGGTCGGCATCATCGGCAACGGCGCGGGGCTCGTCATGAGCACCCTCGACGTCGTGGCCTACGCCGGCGAGAAGCACGGTGGGGTCAAGCCGGCCAACTTCCTCGACATCGGCGGCGGCGCGAACGCCCAGATCATGGCGGACGGCCTCGACGTCATCCTCCACGACGAGCAGGTGAAGTCGGTCTTCGTCAACGTCTTCGGCGGCATCACCGCCTGCGACGAGGTCGCCAACGGCATCAAGGGCGCGCTGGAGATCCTCGGCGACGAGGCGACCAAGCCGCTCGTCGTCCGTCTCGACGGCAACAACGTCGAGCAGGGCCGGGCGATCCTCGACGAGCTGAACCACCCGCTCGTGACGCAGGTGGACACCATGGACGGCGCGGCCGACAAGGCCGCCGAGCTGGCGAACAAGCCGGCGCAGAACTAGAGGGGCTAGCGCAGATGTCGATCTACCTCAACAAGGACTCCAAGATCATCGTCCAGGGCATGACGGGCGGCATGGGGTCGAAGCACACCACGCTCATGGTCGAGTCCGGCTCGAACATCGTCGGCGGGGTCAACGCCCGCAAGGCCGGCACCAACGTCGAGCTGGGCGGCCAGGACCTCCCTGTCTTCGGCAGCGTCGAGGAGGCGATGAAGGAGACCGGCGCGAACGTGTCGGTCGTCTTCGTGCCGCCGGCGTTCACCAAGGACGCCTGCATCGAGGCGATCGACGCGGGGATCGAGCTGCTCGTGGTCATCACCGAGGGCGTCCCGGTGCAGGACTCCGCCGAGGTCTTCGCCTACCTCGACGGCAAGGGCACCCGGATGATCGGCCCGAACTGCCCGGGCATCATCACGCCCGAGGAGGCGCTGGCCGGCATCACGCCGCACACGATCGCGGGCAAGGGCCCGATCGGCCTGGTGTCGAAGTCCGGCACGCTGACCTACCAGATGATGTTCGAGCTGCGTGACTTCGGGTTCACAACCGCCATCGGCATCGGCGGCGACCCGGTCATCGGCACGACGCACATCGACGCGCTCGAGGCCTTCGAGAACGACCCGGAGACCGAGGCGATCGTCATGATCGGCGAGATCGGAGGCGACGCCGAGGAGCGCGCGGCGGCGTACATCAAGGACCACGTGACGAAGCCCGTCGTCGGCTACGTCGCCGGGTTCACCGCCCCCGAGGGCAAGACGATGGGCCACGCCGGCGCTATCGTCTCCGGCTCCTCCGGGACCGCCACGGCCAAGAAGGAGGCCCTCGAGGCGGTCGGCGTCAAGGTCGGCAAGACCCCCTCGGAGACCGCCCAGCTGATGCGCGACATCCTCGAGGCGCGCTGACGCCTCCGGCGATCTCCCACGGACCGGCTGCGCCCGGCCGGCGCCCGGTCCGTGGGAACCGTCCCCACCCGGACCGGATCCTGGCTAGCCTGGACACCCGCGGGCCTACCGGGAGACCCGTACGCGGGGTCGGGTCTCCCGGTCGACCCGTGCCGCTGCGGCTCAGGTGACCGCGTTGCGCGAGGAGTACGCCGGGTCGAGGTGCTCGCCCGCTGCCATGACCTCGACGAGCTGGTCGACCGCGTCGTACACGTCGGTGTGGGTGACGTAGAGCGGGGCGAAGCCGAACCGGGCGATGTCGGGGGCCCGGAAGTCGCCGACCACGCCACGGGCGATGAGGGCCTGCACCACGGCGTAGGCGTCCGGGTGTCGCAGGGCGACCTGGCTGCCGCGGCGGTCGTGGTCGCGCGGCGTCACGATGTCGAAGCCGTCGAGCCGCTCGTCGACGAGGCGCATGAAGAGGTCGGTGAGCGAGAGCGACCCCGCCCGCAGGTCCGCCATGGCGACGCCGTCGAAGACCTCCAGTGCGGCCTCGAGCGCCGACAGCGCGAGCACCGGCGGGGTGCCGACGGTCATCCGGGTGGCGCCGGCGGCGGGCTCGAACTCCTTGACCATGTCGAACGGACGGGCGTGCCCCCACCAGCCGGTGATCGGCTGGTCGAGGCGGTCCTGGTGGCGGGGCGCCACCCAGACGAACGCGGGGGAGCCGGGGCCGCCGTTGAGGTACTTGTAGGTGCAGCCGACGGCGAAGTCGGCGTCGGCGCCGGTGAGGTCGACCGGGACCGCGCCGGTGGAGTGGCACAGGTCCCAGACCGTGACGGCCCCCGCCGCGTGGGCGGCCGCGGTGAGGCCGGCGAGGTCGTACATCGCGCCGGTGCGGAAGTCGACCTGGGTCAGCGCGAGGACCGCGACGTCCTCGTCGAGGGAGGCCGCCGGGTCCTCCGGGTCGCACCAGCGCAGCTCCATGCCGAGCGTCCTCGCCACCCCGGCGGCGATGTAGCCGTCGGTCGGGAAGGTCGTGGGTTCGACGACGATCGACCGACCGGCCCGGCCGGAGCCGGGCGGCGGCCACCAGGGTCTTGAAGAGCGTGACGCTCGTCGAGTCGCCGACCACGACGTCCGCGGCGTCCCCGCCGATGAGGGGGGCGAGCTGCCCGGCCACCCGGGCGGAGAGCCGGCTCCAGCCGGCGGTGTTCCAGGCTCCGACCAGCCCACGCCCCCACTCCCGGCGTACGACGTCGGCGACCCGGTCGGGCACGGACCGGGGGAGCGCGCCGAGGGAGTTGCCGCACAGGTACACCAGACCCTCGGGCAGGTCGAAGAGCTCGCGCCGTCCGGCCAGCGGGCTCGCGGCGTCGAGGGCGGCGGCGTCATCACGGTTCGTCACCAGCAGACCCTACGTCCGTGGCGGGAGCGGCGTGGCAGCACGGCACGACGACGTGGCTGGGCGAGACTGGACCGCGATGACCGATCTGCTCAGCCCCGTGCTCCGGCGTGCCCTGCCCGACGGGGCCGAGCCGGTCCACCGGTCACCGGCGGTGCTCGCCGCGGTGGCCGGCGCCGCAGCGCCGGGCGCGGTGCTGCTCCTGCTGTGGGCGGCCGGGCTGGTCGGGTGGTTCGCCGCCGACGGCGGCAGCCACGGCACCACCCGGTCGGTCCTGCGGGTCGCGGCCGACGCCTGGCTGCTCGCCCACGGCGCCTCGTTGACGCTCGACCAGGCCGTCGTCACCGCCTCGCCGCTCGGGCTCACGTTGCTCTGCCTCTACGCCGCGCATCGGCTCGGCTGCTGGGCCGGCCGACCGGTGCCCGACCTCGGCACCACCGGGTTCGCCACCGTCGTCCTCTCCGGCGTCTACGGGCTCCTCGCCCTGCTGACCTCGCTGCTCGCCGCCGCGCCGGGCGCGGACCCGTCCTACGGGCAGTCCTTCCTCGGCGGCGTCCTGGTCGGCGCGGTCGGTGGCGGCTCGGGGCTGGTCCGCGGCGCCGGGCAGGCGTCCCAGCTCCGCCGCCGTATCCCGGTCCCCGCCCTCTCCGTGGCGTACGGCGCGGTGGGTGCCGTCGTGGTGCTGGCAGCCGTCGGGACGCTCCTGGTCGCCGTCGCCCTCGCCGTCCGACTGCCCGCCGCGGCCGAGGTCGCCACCTCGCTCGAGCTCGACCTGGCCGGCGGCCTGTTCTCCCTCGTGCTGCTCGCCGGGATCGCCCCCAACCTCGCCCTCCTGGCCACCTCCTACCTCGTCGGCCCGGGGTTCGCCGTGGGCGCCGGCACGGTGGTCTCCCCGGCCGAGGTGGCCCTCGGGCCGCTCCCGTCGGTCCCCGTCCTCGCCGCGCTCCCGCCGGACGGCTGGGCCCCCGGCTGGCTCGGTGGACTGCTCGCGGTGCCGGTGCTCGCCGGGATCGTCGCGGCCTGGGTCGCCGGCCGCACCCTGCCCACCTCGTCGTACCGCTCGGGCACGCTCCGCGGCCTCGGGGCCGGAGCGGCCGGGGCGCTGCTGCTCGCCCTGCTCGTCACCACCGCCGGCGGCTCGATCGGCCCCGGCCGCATGGCCGAGACCGGCACCGGGTTCTGGGAGCTGGTCGTCCCGGCTCTCACTGCCCTCGGCCTCGGCGGGGCGCTGGGCGGGCTGCTGTCGACCTGGAGGACACGCCGGCACGGGAACGCCGACGCGAGCCATCCGGCACCCCTCGCGCCGCCGCCGACGACCCGACCGACCACCGACGTGCCACCGGTGACCCCCCAGCCGCTGCGGCCGTCCGACCTCTCGACGGAGGACACCGTGCAGCTGCGGCTGCCGCCGGGTCGGTAGCCTGTGCCGGTGCCCCCGCCCCTCCCGCACAGTCCGGCGCGCCTCGTGGTGCTCGTCTCCGGTGCGGGGACGAACCTGCAGGCCCTCCTCGACGCGAGCGGCGACCCGGCGTACGGCGCGACCGTGGTCGCGGTGGGCGCCGACCGCGACGGCATCGAGGGGCTCGCCCGTGCCGAGCGCGCCGGCGTCCCGACGTTCGTGGAGCGCGTGCCCGACCACCCGGACCGCGGGGCCTGGGACCGGGCGCTGACCAAGGCGTGCGTCGACCACGCCCCCGACCTGGTCGTCCTCGCCGGGTTCATGAAGCTGGTCGGCCCGGCGTTCCTCGCCGAGCTCGGCGGCCGCTGCGTCAACACCCACCCCGCGCTCTCGCCGGCGTTCCCGGGGATGAGAGGGCCGGCCGACGCCCTGGCGTACGGCGTCAAGGTGACGGGTGCGACGCTGTTCGTGGTCGACGACGGCGTCGACACCGGCCCGATCGTCGCGCAGACCGCGGTGCCGGTGCTCGACGACGACGACGTGGAGACGCTCCACGAGCGGATCAAGGTCGCCGAGCGCCGGATGCTCGTCGACACCGTGGGCCGGATGGCCCGCGAGGGGATCACCATTCTCGACAGGAAGGTCCGGTTCGGACAGTGAGCGAGCAGGCGGACGACACGAAGCGGCCGGTCCGGAGAGCTCTCGTCTCGGTCTACGACAAGACCGGGCTCGAGGAGCTGGCCCAGGCGCTCCACGCCGCCGGCGTCTCCCTCGTCTCCACCGGGTCGACCGCCCGCCGGATCGCCGACAGCGGCGTGCCGGTCACCCAGGTCGAGGAGCTCACCGGGTTCCCCGAGTGCCTCGACGGCCGGGTCAAGACGCTGCACCCGAAGGTGCACGCCGGGATCCTCGCCGACCTGCGGCTGGACTCCCACCGCGACCAGCTCGAGGAGCTGGGGGTGGAGCCGTTCGACCTCGTCGTCGTCAACCTCTACCCGTTCACCGAGACCGTGGCCTCCGGAGCGACCCCGGACGAGTGCGTCGAGCAGATCGACATCGGCGGGCCGTCGATGGTGCGGGCCGCGGCGAAGAACCACCCGTCCGTCGCCGTGGTCACCACACCCGGGCAGTACGACGACGTGGTCGCCGCCCTCGGCTCCGGCGGGTTCACCCTGGAGCAGCGCCGCCGGCTCGCTGCCGAGGCGTTCGCGCACACCGCGTCGTACGACGTCGCCGTCGCCTCCTGGATGGGCAACGTCCTGGTCGACACCAGCGAGGGCACCGGGTTCCCCGCCTGGGTCGGAGCCACCTGGCAGAAGGCGTCGACGCTGCGGTACGGCGAGAACCCGCACCAGCCCGCGGCCCTCTACACGTCCTCCTCGGGCGGCGGCCTCGCCGGTGCCGAGCAGCTGCACGGCAAGGAGATGTCCTACAACAACTACGTCGACGCCGACGCGGCACGGCGGGCGGCGTACGACTTCGCCGAGCCCGCGGTGGCGATCATCAAGCACGCCAACCCGTGCGGCATCGCGGTCGGGGCCGACGTGGCGGAGGCGCACCGCAAGGCCCACGCCTGCGACCCGGTCTCGGCCTTCGGCGGTGTGATCGCCACCAACGTGCCGGTGTCGGTGGCGATGGCCGAGCAGGTCGCCGAGGTGTTCACCGAGGTCCTGGTCGCCCCCTCCTACGAGGACGGTGCCGTCGAGGTGCTGACCCGGAAGAAGAACATCCGGGTGCTCGTCGTACCCGCCGGACGGCTCCCGCGCCGGCGCCGAGCTGCGCCCGGTCACGGGCGGGCTGCTCCTCCAGGCGCGGGACCTCGTCGACGCCGCGGTGGAGGGCGGTGGCGACGACCCGTCGGCGTGGACCCTCGCCTGCGGCGATCCGGCGTCGAAGGAGACGCTGGCGGACCTCGCGTTCGCCTGGCGCGCCTGCCGGTCGGTGAAGTCGAACGCGATCCTGCTCGCCTCCGACGGGGCGTCGGTCGGCGTCGGGATGGGCCAGGTCAACCGGGTCGACTCCTGCCGGCTCGCGGTCGCCCGGGCGGGGGAGCGGGCCAGGGGCGCGGTCGCCGCGAGCGACGCGTTCTTCCCGTTCGCCGACGGCCTCGAGCTCCTCGTCGCGGGCGGCGTCTCCGCGGTCGTGCAGCCGGGCGGCTCGGTCCGTGACGACGAGGTCATCGAGGCGGCACGGGCCGCGGCAGTGACGATGTACCTCACCGGCACCCGGCACTTCTTCCACTGATCCACGGGCACGAGACGACGAAGGCGGTACGACGTGACGGCACGGATCCTGGACGGCAAGGCCACCGCGGCCGCCATCAAGCGCGAGCTCGCCGAGCGGGTCGCCAAGCTGGCCGAGCGCGGCGTGGTGCCCGGACTGGCGACCGTGCTCGTCGGCGACGACCCGGGGAGCCGGTGGTACGTCAACGGCAAGCACAAGGACTGCGCCGAGGTGGGGATCAGGTCGATCCGCGTGGAGCTGCCGGCCGACGCCGAGCAGCGCCGCGTCGAGGCCGCGATCGACGACCTCAACGCCGACCACGGGTGCACCGGCTACATCGTGCAGCTGCCGCTCCCCCAGCACATGGACGAGAACGAGATCCTCGGCCGGATCGACCCGGCCAAGGACGCCGACGGGCTGCACCCCACGAACCTCGGGTGGCTGGTGCTCGGCCGCAAGGCGCGCGCTGCCGTGCACGCCGAACGGCATCGTGGAGCTGCTCCGCCGCCACGAGGTGCCGATCGCCGGCGCCGAGGTGTGCGTCGTCGGTCGCGGCGTCACCGTGGGACGGCCGCTCGGGCTGCTGCTCACCCGGCGCTCCGAGAACGCGACGGTCACCCTCTGCCACACCGGCACCCGCGACCTCGCCGCGCACGTCCGGAACGCCGACATCGTCGTAGCCGCCGCGGGGGTGCCCGGGATCATCCGTGGCGACATGGTCAAACCGGGCGCCGCGGTCCTCGACGTCGGCGTCTCCCGGGACGCCGAGGGGAAGATCGCCGGCGACGTCGCCGCGGACGTGGTCGACGTGGCCGGTTGGGTGTCGCCGAACCCCGGCGGTGTGGGTCCGATGACCCGGGCGATGTTGCTGGCCAACATCGTGGAGGCGGCCGAGAGCACGCCGTGACCGTCCCCCCGGACCCCGACGACGAGGGGCGGCCGGTCCCGTCCCCGGAGCACAGCATCGCGCCGCGCAAGCCGCGGACGCTCGGTGGCGTGGTCTACCTGGTGGTGCTCGGGGTGACGGCGCTCGGAATCGGCGTGGTGCTGCTCGACCGCTGGCGCGCCGGGCTCACGGTGTTCGGTGCGGCGCTGCTCTGCGGCGCGGTGGCCCGGGTGCTGATCCGGGACCAGGACGCGGGGATGCTGGGGATCCGGCGCAAGTCGGTCGACGTGGCGACGCTGCTGCTGCTCGGCGGCGGGCTGGTCGTGCTGGCCGCTGTCATCCCCGACCAGCCCCGCTGACCCGCCCCCACCCGCACCCGCCCCCACCCGCCTCGTCCGATTGGGAGTGCGCCAGGGCGCACTCCCAATCGGACGAGGCGAGGTGAGGGGGTGGGGCGGTCAGATGAGGCCGAGGTCCTTGACGGCGTCCCGCTCCTCGACGAGCTCGGCAGCGGTGGCGTCCATCTTGCCGCGCGAGAACTCGTCGATCTCGAGCCCCTGCGACGATCTCCCAGTCCCCGTTGCTCGTGGTCACCGGGAACGAGTAGACGAGCCCCTCCGGCACCTCGTAGGAGCCGTCGGAGACGACCGCCATCGACACCCAGTCGTCCTCCCGGGCTGCCGGTGAGCCAGTCGCGGGCGGCGTCGATCGTCGCCGAGGCCGCGGAGGCGGCGGACGAGGAGCCCCGGGCCTCGATGATCGCGGCACCACGCTTCGCCACGGTCGGGATGAAGTCGTTCTCGATCCACGACTGGTCGCCGACGACCTCGGCGGCGTTCCGGCCGCCGACCTCGGCGTGGAAGATGTCGGGGTACTGGGTGGCGGAGTGGTTGCCCCAGATCGTCATCTTCTTGATCTCGGAGACCGAGGCGCCGGTCTTCGCGGCGAGCTGGGAGATCGCCCGGTTGTGGTCGAGCCGGGTGAGCGCGGAGAACCGCTCCTTCGGGATGTCGGGGGCGTTGCTCATCGCGATCAGCGCGTTGGTGTTGGCCGGGTTCCCGGTCACCCCGATCCGGATGTCGTCGGCAGCCACCTCGTTGAGCGCCTTGCCCTGGTCGGTGAAGATCGCGCCGTTGGCCGACAGCAGGTCGCCGCGCTCCATCCCCTTCGTGCGCGGCCGCGCACCGACGAGCAGCGCGAGGTTGGCCCCGTCGAAGACCGTCCGGGCGTCGTCGCCGATCTCGACGCCGGCGAGGGTCGGGAACGCACAGTCGTCGAGCTCCATGACCACGCCCTCGAGCGCCTTGAGCGCCGGGGTGATCTCGAGCAGCCTGCAGCTGCACCGGGGTGTCCGGCCCGAGCAGGGCGCCGCTGGCGATGCGGAAGAGCAGGCTGTAGCCGATCTGGCCGGCGGCGCCGGTCACGGCCACCTTGACGGGCTGGGTCACGACGGGGACTCCTTGCGGGCGGGGCGGGAACGAGCGGATCGGCTCCGACGCTAGCAGCGCTCCGGCGAGACGTCGTCGACCAGGTGAGCGAAGGCCCGCCACATGACGACGACCAGCACGGCCGACCCCACGAACCCGAACCAGAACGGCGCCGTCAGCCCCCACTCGCGGGCGAGGAGGCCGCCGACCGGGGCGCCGACGAGCATGCCGCCGTACACGCCGATCAGGTACACCGAGCCGACGCGACCCTGGAGCCCCACCGGCACCGACCGCTGGCGGATGGTCCGCGACGTCGTGCCCCACACGAACGCGTGCAGCCCGAAGACGAACAGGACCGCGAAGGCGAGAACCGCCTCGGTGGTGACGGCCAGGGCGAGGTGGGTCAGGGTCTCCAGCACCAGCCCGATCCGCATGAGCCCCACCATGCCGACGGTGCGCTCGAGCCACCCGTACGCCGACGTGCCGACCAGCCCGCCGACCGCGATGCTGACCAGGAGCCACCCGTAGCCGGCGGCGCCGAGGTCGAGCCGCTCCTGGGCGTAGAGCACGAGCACCGACCACGCCGCCCCGAACGTGACGTTGAACAGCACGATCGTCACGGTGAGGGTCCGCACCGGCGGGTGGCTCCAGAGCCAGCGCATCCCCTCGGCCACGTCCTCGCGCAGCGACCGGTTCCGGTTCGGCGCGGGCCGCGGGCGCAGCACCACCCGGGCCACCAGGACCGCCCCGGCCGCGGCGCAGACCGCGGTCATCGCGAACGGGAACGGCCGGCCGACGGCGAAGAGCGCCGCGCCGATCGGCGGCCCGACCAGCTGGTTCGCGGTGATGAAGCCGCCCTGGAGCCGTGCGTTCGCCACCCCGAGGTGGTCCCGGTCGACGGTCTCGACCAGCAGCGCCGAGCTGGCGACGTCCGACAGTGTCTCGGCGGTGCCGAGCACGAACAGCGTCGCCAGGACCAGGACGATGTCCACGACGCCGGTCAGGATCGCGACGGTCAGCCCGGCGAGGACCACCGCCCGCAGCAGGTCGACCACGAGCACCAGCCGGCGCCGGTCCAGCCGGTCGCTCCACGCGCCGGCGAACACGCCGAAGATCAGCCACGGCAGCTGCTGGAGGAACATCGCGGCGGAGACCAGCAGCGGGTCACGGGTCTCCGAGGCGACGAGGAGCGGTCCGGCGGCCAGCAGCACGCCGTCCCCGAGGTTGGTGACGACGCTGGAGACGAGCAGCCACCGGAACGGGGTGCCCAGCCGGCGCGGGGCGACGGCGTCGACCGGCACCCGCAGCACACCGGACATCCTCACCGGAGGAGGTTACGGCCCCGGGTGGCGGCGGAGCCGGGAGTTTCACATCGTCGGAGGGAGGGGCAGGATGGGGGAGCCGGACCCGGGAGGTGCTGTCCCGTGCACCCAGGTATCTTGACGTCAAGAAAGCTCACCGAGCCGAACGGAGCCGTGGTGACGGACTCGACCATCATCTACACCAAGACCGACGAGGCGCCGCTGCTGGCGACGTACTCGTTCCTGCCGATCATCCAGGCGTACGCCGCGAAGGCCGGTGTCGACGTGGAGACCCGGGACATCTCGCTGGCCGGCCGGATCATCGCCGCGTTCGCCGACCGGCTGCCCGAGGACCAGCGCACCGACGACGCCCTGGCCGAGCTCGGCGAGCTCGCCAAGCGCCCCGAGGCGAACATCATCAAGCTGCCCGAACATCAGCGCCTCGGTGCCCCAGCTCAAGGCGGCGATCGCCGAGCTGCAGAGCCAGGGATTCGACGCTGCCCGAGTTCCCCGGCGACCCGCAGACCGACGAGGAGCGCGACGTCCGCGCCCGCTACGACAAGGTCAAGGGCAGCGCGGTCAACCCGGTGCTCCGCGAGGGCAACTCCGACCGCCGCGCACCCGCCTCGGTCAAGAACTACGCGCGCAACCACCCGCACTCGATGGGCGAGTGGTCGCTCGGAGTCGAAGACCAACGTCGTCGCACATGACCGAGGACGACTTCCGCTCGAACGAGAAGTCGCACGTGATGGCGGCCGACGGCACGCTGCGCATCGAGCACACCGACGAGGACGGGCACCACGACCGTGCTGCGCGAGTCGGTCCCGGTGCTCGCCGGCGAGGTCGTCGACGCCACCGTCATGCGGGTCGCGAAGCTGCGGGAGTTCCTCCGCGCGAGCAGATCGAGCGGGCCAAGGACGAGGACGTCCTCTTCTCGGTCCACCTCAAGGCCACGATGATGAAGGTCTCCGACCCGATCATCTTCGGCCACGTCGTCGAGACGTTCCTGCCGCGAGGTCTTCGAGCAGCACGGCGACGCGCTGGCGAAGGCCGGCCTCTCCTCGAGCAACGGGCTCGGCGCGATCCTCAACGGGCTCGACAAGCTCCCCGAGGACGAGCGCGGCAGCCGTCGAGGCCGCGATCCGCAAGGGGCTCGACGACGGTCCGCGGCTCGCGATGGTCGACTCCGACAAGGGGATCACCAACCTGCACGTCCCCAGCGACGTCATCGTCGACGCCTCGATGCCGGCGATGATCCGCACCTCGGGCCACATGTGGGGGCCCGGACGGCGACGAGGACGACACCCTCGCGGTCATCCCCGACAGCAGCTACGCCGGCATCTACCAGGTCGTCATCGACGACTGCCGGGCCAACGGCGCCTTCGACCCGGCCACGATGGGCTCGGTCCCCAACGTCGGGCTGATGGCGCAGGCCGCCGAGGAGTACGGCAGCCACGACAAGACGTTCGAGATCGGCCGCCCGCGGCGTCGTCAAGGTCACCGACGGCGACGGCGAGGTCGTCTTCGAGCACACCGTCGAGCCCGGCGACATCTGGCGGATGTGCCAGACCAAGGACGTGCCGATCCGCGACTGGGTCAAGCTCGCGGTCACGCGGGCACGGGCCACCGGCGCGCCGGCGGTCTTCTGGCTCGACGAGACCCGCGCCCACGACGCGAACCTGATCGCGAAGGTCGAAGGAGTACCTCCCGCAGCCCGACGTCGTCGGCGACACCGAGGGCCTCGACATCCGGATCATGGCGCCGGTGGAGGCGATCAAGGTTCTCCCTGGAGCGGATCCGCCGCGGCGAGGACACGATCTCGGTCACCGGCAACGTGCTCCGCGACTACCTGACCGACCTGTTCCCGATCCTCGAGCTCGGCACGAGCGCGAAGATGCTCTCGGTGGTCCCGCTGATCAACGGCGGCGGCCTCTTCGAGACCGGGGCCGGCGGCTCCGCGCCCAAGCACGTGCAGCAGCTGGTCAGGGAGAACTACCTGCGCTGGGACAGCCTCGGGGAGTTCCTGGCGCTCGCGGTCAGCTTCGAGCACCTGGCGAAGACCACCGACAACGCCAAGGCGCAGGTCCTCGCCGACACCCTGGACCGGGCGACCGGCACCCTGCTCAACGAGAACAAGGGGCCGAGCCGGCGGGTCGGCGGCATCGACAACCGCGGCAGCCACTTCTACCTGGCGCTGTTCTGGGCCCAGGAGCTGGCCGAGCAGGACCGACGACGCCGAGCTCGCGTCGGCCGTTCGGCGACCTCGCTGCCCGGCTGTCCGAGCAGGAGCAGGCGATCACCGAGGAGCTGGTCGGCGTCCAGGGCAGCCCCGTCGACATCGGCGGCTACTACCGCCCCGACGACGAGAAGGCGTCCGCAGGTCATGCGACCGTCGACGACGTTCAACGAGGCGCTCGCCTCGCTCTGACCGGCCTCAGGGGGCCAGCTCGCCGGCGACGACGTCGTAGACCGCCGCGTCGGCGGGCATCCCGCCCTCGACCAGCACCGCTCCGCGCTCCCGCCCCTGGTGGGTCAGCCCGGCGCGCTCCAGCACCCGTCGGGAGGCGGCGTTGCCCTCGGCCGCCAGCGCCCGCACCCGCTGCAGCCCCAGCCCGCCGTCCTCGACCGCGACGAAGGCGTGCCGGAGCATGAGCCGGGTCGCCTCGGTCGCCACCCCGCGGCCCCGAGCCGCGGGGTGGATCCAGTAGCCGGTCTCGGCGTCGCGGCCCGGCCTGATGTCGAAGAGGTTCGCGGTGCCCACGAGGTCGTCGGTCGCCGGGGTCGGCGACCGCCCAGATGACCGCGGTGCCGTTGGCGTGCCGCTCGGTGACCGCCTCGAGGAACTCCGCGGCGTCCTCGGCGGTGTAGGGCTGGGGCAGCTGGCCGAGCCAGCGGACGGTCTGCGGGTCGGTGCACCCCTCGACGATGCGCGGCACGTCGCGCGGCTCCAGACCGCGGAGCACCGCCGCCCGTCCGAGGATCCGCGGGGCGTCGTACCAGGGGGTGCGGCGGGTGCCGTGGGTCGCCGGCGAGCAGCGTGCCGACCCACGCGTCGAGGAGGTGGCCTCGTTGTGGCAGCCAGTGGCGCAGCGCGCCCTCGAAGGTGAACCCCAGCCGCCAGGCGACCTTGCGGGACGCCCAGTTGCCCCGGTTGGCCCACCAGACGACCGTCTCGAGTCCCTGCGCCTCGAACCCCCAGCCGAGCAGCAGCCGCAGCGCGCGCTCCATCACGCCGCGCCCGCGGACCCAGGGTGCGACGCCGTAGGCGACCTCGGCCCGACGCTCGCCCTCGGGGCGCAGCGAGATCGTGCCGGCGTAGCGCGGCACGCCGGCGTCGAGGACCTCGACCGCGAACCCCCACTCGGTCCCCGCCTCCCACCCTCCCGGCATCACCTCGGTCACGAAGCGGTGGGCGTCGGCGCGGGTGTAGTCGAGCGGGACCGTGGTCCACTCGCCGGCTCAGCGGGTCGAGGCACTGCTCGTAGGAGCCGTCGGCGTCCTCGGGCCGGTGCGCGCGCAGGGATGACCTCGCCGTCGGTCAGCGTCGGAACGTCACGGGGGAATCTCATGGTGCGCCCATGGTGCCTATCCTGAGGCGCCATGGACGAAGGCGACAGACCTGATCGGCGCTGACCCGAGACGCGCCGCGGTGAACGGCACCTACGCTCGATCGGGCCTGGTGTTCCTGTTCGTGCTGGTCGGCGGCGTCTTCGCGGCCGCGGAGATCGCCCTGGTCTCCCTGCGCGACAGCCAGGCCCGGGCGCTGGCCGACAAGAGCAAGCGCGGCCGGGTCGTCGCCGAGCTCAACGAGGACCCCAACCGCTTCCTCGCCGCGGTGCAGGTCGGGGTGACGCTCGCCGGCTTCCTCTCCGCGGCGTACGGCGGTGCCACGCTCGCCGACGACCTCGCCCCCGTCCTGGAGCGGACCGGGATCAGCGATCGGTTCACCGAGAGCCTCGCACTGGTCGTGGTCACCGTGTGCATCTCCTACCTCTCGCTGGTCTTCGGCGAGCTCGCGCCGAAGCGGCTGGCGTTGCAGCGTGCCGAGACGTTCGCGCTCTACCTGGGCCCGATGATCGACCGGATCTCGCGGGCCTCCCGTCCGATCATCTGGTTGCTCTCGGTCTCCACCAACATCGTCGTGCGGCTGCTCGGCGGCGACCCGCACGCCCAGCGCGAGGAGATCACCGACGAGGAGCTGCGCGAGCTGGTCGGCTCCCACGAGGCGCTGGGGGAGGAGGAGCGGCGGATCCTCGAGGACGTCTTCGAGGCCGGCGACCGGCAGATCCGCGAGGTGATGGTGCCTCGGACCGACGTCGACTTCCTCGACGAGTCCACGCCCGTCTACCGGGCGGCCCGCGAGGCGCTGACGATGCCGCACTCGCGCTACCCCGTGATCCGGAGCAACGCCGACGACGTGATCGGCTTCGTGCACGTGCGGGACCTGCTCGACCCCGAGATGGCGAACCGCTCGGTGCGCGTCGGCGAGCTGGTCCGCGACATCCTCACGCTGCCGTGGACGCGGCCGATCCTCTCCGCGCTCACCGACATGCGCCGCGAGGGGATCCACCTGGCGATGGTGGCCGACGAGTACGGCGGCACCGCAGGCATCGTCACGATGGAGGACCTGGTCGAGGAGCTCGTCGGCGACATCAAGGACGAGTACGACGTCGACGAGGGCGAGACGACGCGGCACTTCAGCGGCGACCTCGAGGTGGACGGGCTGCTCAACCTCGACGACTTCGAGGACGAGACCGGCGTCGAGCTGCCCGAGGGGCCCTACGAGACCGTGGCCGGCTTCCTCATGGCGCAGCTCGGTCGCATCCCCGACCCCGGCGACGTGGTGGAGTTCGACGGTCACCGCATCGCCGTCCTGGTCGTGGACGGCCGCCGGGTCAGCCGGGTGAGGGTGACCGTCGCGCCTCCCTCGACGCCCGCCTGACAGAATGCAGGTCATGCCCGACTCCGCTCCTGCCAGCCGACCACGGGTGCTCTCCGGCATCCAGCCGACGGCGGACTCGTTCCACCTCGGCAACTACCTCGGAGCGACGCGGCAGTGGGTGAGCCTCCAGGAGACGCACGAGCCGTTCTTCTTCATCGCCGACATGCACTCGATCACCGTGGAGCAGGACCCGAAGGTCCTGCGCGAGCGGTTCCTCCGGTGCGCCGCGCAGCTGCTGGCGATGGGCATCGACCCGGAGCGCTCGACGATCTTCCTCCAGTCGCACGTCCCGGCGCACGCCCAGCTCAGCTGGGTGCTGCAGTGCATCACCGGGTTCGGCGAGGCGCGGCGGATGACGCAGTTCAAGGACAAGTCCGCCAAGGGCGGGGAGGGCGCGGCCAGCGTCGGCCTCTTCACCTACCCGGTCCTGCAGGCGGCGGACATCCTGCTCTACCGCCCGCAGTACGTCCCGGTCGGTGAGGACCAGCGCCAGCACCTCGAGCTGACCCGCGACCTCGCGCAGCGGTTCAACCACCGCTACAAGAAGACGTTCCGCCTTCCCGAGCCCTACATCCTCAAGGAGACCGCGAAGATCGCGGACCTCCAGGTGCCGACCGCGAAGATGTCGAAGTCCGCCTCCAGCCCCGCCGGCATCCTCGAGCTCCTCGACGACCCGAAGGTGTCGGCGAAGAAGGTGCGGAGCGCGGTGACCGACTCCGAGACCCCCGGCCCGGGGTCCAGCCCCGTGCGGTACGACGAGGAGGCGAAGCCGGGCGTCTCCAACCTGCTGACGATCTACTCGGCGCTGACCGGGGAGACGGTCGAGGCGCTGGTGGACAAGTACGCCGGCCGCGGCTACGGGGACCTCAAGGGGGACCTCGCCGAAGTCGTGGTCGAGTTCGTGACGCCGTTCCGGGACCGCACGTTCGCCCTGCTCGAGGACCGGGCCGAGCTCGAACGGGTGCTCCGGGACGGGGCCGAGCGCGCGAACGAGGTGGCGTCCCGCACCCTCGCCGACGTCTACGAGCGGGTCGGGTTCGTCTTGTGACGACCATCGGCGTCTCGGTCGCCGTGCCAGACCCGTGGGGGGCCGAGCTCCAGAACTACCGGGTCGCGCTCGGTGACGCCGCCGCGGGCGGGATCCCCACCCACATCACGCTGCTGCCGCCGATCGACGTCGACGACGACCTGGTGCCGACGATCCGGGACCACCTCGAGGGCGTCGCCGAGAAGACGGAGCCGTTCCCCGTGCGGCTGCGCGGCACCGGGACGTTCCGGCCGGTCTCACCCGTGGTGTTCGTCAACGTCGTCCAGGGGATCTCGGAGTGCGAGCTCCTGGCCGCCGCCGTCCGCAGCGGACCGCTCGCCGTGGACGCCCGGTTCCCCTACCACCCGCACGTCACGATCGCCCACCACCTCGACGACCCGCTCCTCGACCGCGCGTTCGACGAGCTCGGGTCGTTCGACGGGCGGTTCGCCGCCGACCACTTCTCGCTCTACGTGCACGAGGACGCCACCGGCTGGACCCCGGTGCGCCACTTCACCCTCGGGGGAGGATGAGGACGTGACGCTCGACCGCCGCCACGCCGTGCTGTTCCTGGCTATCGCGGCCTGGAACGTGCTCAGCTATGCGAACTTCGCCCGCAACCTGTGGGAGACCTGGTCCTCGGGCGAGGACCGGGCAGCCGGCTACTACGTCGCGCACCTCGTGCTGATCGTGGTCAACCTCGCGATCGCGGTGGTGCTCGGCCGGCTCGGGCTCAAGGCCTGGCGCTCCGCGGCGCCGGCGCGCGAGCACGCCGACGCCGACCGATGACGCCCGGCGTCGCCCGTGACGCGTGGGGTGTCCCGCACGTCGTGGGCGGCTCTGCCGACGAGGTCGCGTTCGGCCAGGGGCGAGCCGCGGTCGAGGACCGGGCCTGGCAGCTCGAGCACGCCCGCCGGAAGGCCACCGGGTGCCTCGCGGCCGTCGTGGGGCCCACGGCGGTGCCCTGGGACCGGTTCGCCCGCCGCGCCCGCCTCGAGCCGCTGGCGCGTGCCGCCTTCGCGGCGCTGTCGCCGGAGAGCGCGTCGTTCGTCGAGGCGTACGTCGACGGGGTCGCCGCTGGGATCGCGGAGGGTCCGCGGGCCCCCGAGCTGGACGAGCTCGGCACCGGCATGGGCGCCTGGGAGCCGTGGACCCCGCTCGCGGTCTTCGCCGCGCACCACGTGCTCTTCGCGAGCTTCCCGCGGAAGCTGTGGCGCCACCGGGCCGAGGAGCTCCTGGGTCGCGAGCTCGCCGGCCTCTTCGACGTCGAGGGCGGCTGGTCGGCGGGGTCGAACTCGTGGGTGGTCGGCGGCCGCCGGACCGCGAGCGGGAGGCCGATGGTCGGCGGGGACCCGCACCGCACGTTCGAGTCGCCGAACGCCTACCAGCAGGTGCGGCTGACCTGCACCGCCCCCGGGGACCGCTTCGACGTCGTCGGCTTCACCTTCCCCGGCGTGCCCGGGGTCCAGCACTTCGCGCACGCCGGCTCGGTGGCGTGGGGGATCACCAACGCTATGGCCGACTACCAGGACCTCTACGTCGAGCGGCTCGAGCGACGCGGCGACGAGGTCTGGGCTGCTGCGCCGACCGGCGCGGAGCGCGTCGACCGGGAGGTCGAGCGGATCGAGGTCCGCGGTGCTCCCGAGGAGACCGTCGAGGTGCTCGTCACGAGCCACGGCCCGGTCGTCGTCGGCGGCCCGGGCGTCGAGCCCTCCTTCAGCCTGCGCACCGCGTCGTACGTCGCCGGCGACCTGGGGTTCGACTGCCTGCTGCCGCTGCTCCGCGCCCGCACCGCCGCCGACGTGGAGGCGGCGCTGGCCGGGTGGGTGGAGCCGGTCAACAACCTCGTGGTCGCCGACGTCCACGGCGACGTCCGTCAGCGCGTCGTCGGTCGGGTGCCGGAGCGGCCGGAGGAGAACCGGTGGCGGCCGGTCCCGGCCACCGACCCCGCCGCGCGGTGGAGCGGGTGGGTCACTGACCTCCCCGCCCGGACGGTGCCGCCGGAAGGCCACCTCGTCACCGCGAACCACCGGATGGACGCGAGCTTCGACCGGGTCGGGGTCGAGTTCGCCCCTCCGGGCCGAGCGAACCGGATCGCCACGCTGCTCGACGGGCGGGACCGGCTCACCGCGGAGCAGTTCGCTGCCATCCACCGTGACGACCTGGCCGGCCAGCCGGCCGCCCTCCTTCCGGCGGTCACGGCGCTCGACGGGCTGACCCCCGAGGGCGAGGCGCTGCGCGACGAGCTCGACGGCTGGGACCAGCGGTTCGCCGCGGAGAGCACCACGGCCGCGGCGTACGTCCGGGTGCGGGAGCTGCTCGTGACCCGGCTCGCTGCGGCCGAGCCGTTCTCGAGGCTCTCCGGCGGCTGCCCGCACGACCCGCTCTACGACCCGTGGTTCCTGGTCCCGCACCAGCTCTACCTCAGCCTCGGCAACCTCCTCTCCCCGCGCGGCAGGAAGCTGGTGCCCGGCCTGGAGGCACACCTGGTCGCCGCGGTGGAGGAGGCGGCGCGGGAGGAGCGGCGGACATACGGCGAGCGGCACCGCTACCAGCCGCTGCACGCCCTCGGCCACCTCCTCGACCAGCCGCCTGCGGTGTCCGGCGACAACGACTCCGTGCGGTGCACGGGCTCGCTGCCCGGCTCGCAGGTCGCCTTCCGCGGGTCGGTCGCGCGGTACGCCTGGGATCTCGGCGGGCTCGACCGCAGCGGCTGGGTGGTGCCGCTCGGCGCCTCGGGCGACCCGGCGAGCCCGCACCACCACGACCAGCTCGACGCCTGGGTGGCCGGGCGGCTGCTGCCGCTGCCGGGCACCACGTCGGACCCGTTGCCCATCTCACACCGAGTGGCCGGTCCCGGACCCACCTCCTAGGCTGCGGCTATGGAGCACCTGTCTCTCCTCGCCGGCGGGCAGGAGCACACGAGGGCCGCCTGGGAGAAGGCCGCCGCCGATGTCCTCCGCAAGTCCGGCCGGATGACCGCCGACGACCCCGACGCGCTCGTCTGGGAGAAGCTCACGCGGACCACGCTCGACGGCGTCCAGATCCCTCCACTGGCAACTGCGGAGAGCATCGCGGAGCTGCCGTCCGCCGGCGAGCCCGGCTCGGCGCCGTACGTCCGGGGCACCGTGCTCTCGCGGCCCGACGAGGGGTGGGACATCCGCACGCACGTCGCCGACCCTGATCCCGCCGTCGCAGCGGAGGCGGCCCTCGACGACCTGGAGAACGGTGGCACCAGCCTCTGGCTGCGCCTGGGTCGCGGCGGCCTCGCGGTCGACGCCCTGCCGCAGGTGCTCGAGAGGGTGTACGTCGACCTCGCCCCCGTCGTCCTCGACTGCCCGTCCGACCCGGTCGGTGCAGCCGAGGCGTTCTGCGCGCTGCTCGCCGACCGTGACGTGCGCCCGGCGCCCGGCACCGGCCTGGGCGGCGACCCGGTCGGCGCGGCCCTCCGCGGCCAGGCCTCGAGGCTCGCTGCCGACGAGGTCGTCGCCCGGCTCGCGGCCCTGGCACGTGAGCACGAGGCCGTCGCGCTCACGGTCGACGCCACGTTCGTCAACGACGCCGGCGCGACCGACGCCCAGGAGCTCGGCTACAGCCTCGCCGTCGGCTCGACGTACCTGCGGATGCTGGTCGCGAGCGGGCTCGACGTCGCCACGGCCGCAGGGCTCGTCGACTTCCGCTACGCGGTCACCGACGAGCAGCTCACCTCGATCGCCAAGCTGCGGGCGGCCCGTCGGCTGTGGCACCGGGTGCTCGAGCTGTCCGGCGCGTCCGAGGCCGCAGGTCAGCGGCAGCACGCGGTCACGAGCCGCGCGATGATGACGAAGTACGACCCCTGGGTGAACATGCTCCGCGGCACCGTCGCGGCGTTCGCGGCCGGTGTGGGCGGCGCATCCTCGGTGACGGCTTTGCCGTTCGACACCGCGATCGGGCTTCCCGACGCCTTCAGCCGCCGGATCGCCCGGAACACCTCCTCGCTGCTGATCCACGAGTCGCACGTCGCCCGGGTCACCGACCCCGCCGGAGGCTCCTACGCGGTCGAGAAGCTCACCGACGACCTCGCCGCGGCGGGCTGGGCGGAGCTCCAGCGGATCGACGCCGAGGGCGGGGCCGCCGCGATCGGCCAGGACGGCAACGACTTCCTCGACCGGATCTGGCGGGAGGGGGCGAAGCCCCGCTACGCCGCGGTGGCCACCCGCAAGCGGGCGGTCACCGGCGTCACCGAGTTCCCGAACCTCGACGAGCAGCTCCCCGAGCGGCGCCCCTTCCCCGAGGCCGCCATCGAGGGCGAGGTCAACCGCTACGGCATCCACTTCGAGAACCTGCGTGACGAACCCGCCACCACGCCGGTCTTCGTCGCCACCATGGGCACCGTCGCCCAGCACACCGCCCGGGCGACCTTCGTCCACAACCTCCTCGCCGCGGGAGGCGTCGCCGCGGTCGACGCCGGCCCGACGGCCGGGGTCGACGACGTCCTCGCGGCGTACTCCGAGCACGGCGCCGGCCGGCCGGTGGTCGCCCTCGCCGGCCCCGACCCGGTCTACGCCGAGTGGGGGACCGAGCTCGTCGCCGCCCTCCGGTCCGCGGGCGCGTCGTACGTCGTGCTCGCAGGCAAGCCCGGCTCACGCACCGTCCCCGAGGAGGTGCTCGACGACTCGTGTGCCGTCGGCATCGATGCGCTCGCCTTCCTCCACCGCGTCCGAGAGGAGCTCTCCCGATGAGCGTCCCCGAGTCCTTCGCCGACCTGCCGCTGATCGACGGGGACGGCGGCGGTCACGGCCACCGGAGCGCGCTCCCGGCCGAAGCCCCGGGAGAGGTCGCCACCGAGGACCCCGCGCTGAAGACCACCGAGGCGGACGGACAGCCGGCCTGGATGTCCCCCGAGGGCATCGCGATCAAGGCGCTCTACACCGAGAGCGACCTCGACGGGCTCGACGGCCTCGACACCTACCCCGGGCTCGCACCGTTCCTGCGCGGGCCCTACCCGACGATGTACACGACCCAGCCGTGGACGATCCGGCAGTACGCCGGCTTCTCGACCGCCGAGGAGTCCAACGCGTTCTACCGCCGCAACCTCAAGGCGGGGCAGAAGGGGCTCAGCGTCGCCTTCGACCTCGCGACCCACCGTGGCTACGACTCCGACCACCCTCGGGTCAGCGGCGACGTCGGGATGGCCGGCGTCGCGATCGACTCGATCTACGACACCCGGACGCTGTTCGACGGCATCCCCCTGGACCAGATGTCGGTGTCGATGACGATGAACGGCGCGGTCCTGCCTGTCCTGGCGCTCTACATCGTGGCGGCCGAGGAGCAGGGGGTGAAGCCGGAACAGCTCGCGGGGACGATCCAGAACGACATCCTCAAGGAGTTCATGGTCCGCAACACCTACATCTACCCGCCGCTGCCGAGCATGCGGATCGTCTCCGACATCTTCGCCTACACCGCGGAGAGGATGCCGAGGTTCAACTCGATCTCGATCTCCGGCTACCACATGCAGGAGGCCGGGGCGACCGCCGACCTCGAGCTCGCCTACACGCTCGCCGACGGCGTGGAGTACCTCCGGGCCGGCGTCGCAGCCGGCATCGACGTCGACCGGTTCGCCCCCCGGCTCAGCTTCTTCTGGGCGATCGGCATGAACTTCTTCATGGAGGTCGCGAAGCTCCGCGCGGCGCGGGCGCTGTGGGCCCGGCTGGTCAGCGACTTCGACCCGAAGAACCCCAAGTCGCTCTCGCTGCGCACCCACAGCCAGACCTCGGGGTGGTCGCTGACCGCGCAGGACGTCTTCAACAACGTCGGCCGGACCTGCATCGAGGCGATGGCGGCCACCCAGGGGCACACCCAGTCGCTGCACACGAACGCCCTCGACGAGGCGATCGCGCTGCCGACCGACTTCTCCGCCCGGATCGCACGCAACACCCAGCTGCTGCTCCAGCAGGAGTCGGGGACGACCGGCGTCATCGACCCGTGGGCCGGCTCCTACTACGTCGAGCGGCTCACCCAGGACCTGGCCGAGCGCGCCTGGGCCCACCTGCAGGAGGCCGAGGCGGCCGGCGGGATGGCGAAGGCGATCGAGGCCGGCATCCCGAAGATGCGGATCGAGGAGGCGGCGGCCCGGACCCAGGCCCGGATCGACTCCGGTGCGCAGAAGGTCATCGGGGTCAACACCTACCGCCCCGCCACCGAGGACCGGCTCGACGTGCTGCGGGTCGACAACGCCGCGGTGCTCGCCTCGCAGGTGGCGAAGCTCGAGCGGCTGCGGGTCGAACGTGACCCCGACGCCGTACGCCGCGCGCTGGACGCGCTCACCGCCTCCGCGGAGAAGGGGGCGGCACAGAGCTCCCTCGAGGGCAACCTGCTGGCGCTCGCCGTCGACGCCGCTCGTGCCAAGGCGACCGTCGGCGAGATCTCAGAGGCGCTGGAGAAGGTCTACGGCCGGCACCAGGCGGTCATCCGTACGATCTCCGGTGTGTACAGGTCCGAGGCCGGCACCTCCAACGAGGCTGTGACGCGCGTGCTCGCCGCCACCGAGAAGTTCGAGGCCGACGAGGGCCGGCGCCCCCGGATCCTGGTGGCCAAGATGGGGCAGGACGGCCACGACCGCGGACAGAAGGTCGTGGTCAGCGCGTTCGCCGACCTCGGGTTCGACGTCGACGTGGGCCCGCTGTTCTCGACCCCCGAGGAGGTCGCCCAGCAGGCCGTCGACGCCGACGTCCACATCGTCGGGGTCAACTCCCTGGCGGCGGGACACCTGACGCTCGTGCCGGCCCTGCGCAGGGCGCTGGCCGAGCTCGGCCGCGAGGACGTCATGGTCGTGGTCGGCGGGGTGATCCCGCCCGACGACGTGCCCACGCTGCTCGAGATGGGAGCCGCCGCGGTGTTCCCGCCCGGCACGGTGATCGCCGAGTCCGCGCTCACGCTGCTGGAGAAGCTCTCGGCGAGCCTCGGCCACTGACGTGGCCGCATCGACTCCGAGGCCGGTCGACGTCGGCGCACTCGTCGACGGCGTGCGGGCCGGGACCCGGGCCGCGGTCTCCCGCGCGATCACGCTCGTGGAGTCGTCGCGGGCCGACCACCGCGCCGCCGCGCGGGAGCTGGTGACGGCGCTGACCGTCCACGGGACGTCCGCACCCGTGCCGCGGGTCGGCATCTCCGGCGTGCCCGGGGTCGGCAAGTCCACGTTCGTGGAGACGCTCGGCACGTCGCTGACCGCTCAGGAGCTCATGGTCGGCGTCCTCGCCGTCGACCCCTCCTCGGTGCGCACCGGGGGCTCGGTGCTGGGCGACAAGACCCGGATGGCGAGGCTCTCGGCTGACCCGCGCGCCTACATCCGGCCGTCGCCGGCTGCGGGCACGCTCGGTGGGGTCGCCCGCGCCACCGCGCAGGCGATGGTGGTGCTGGAGGCGGCCGGGTACGACGTCGTCCTCGTCGAGACCGTCGGCGTCGGGCAGTCCGAGGTGACCGTCGCCGGGATGGTCGACACCTTCCTCTTCCTGACCCTCGCCCGCACCGGCGACCAGCTCCAGGGGATCAAGAAGGGGATCCTCGAGATCGCCGACGTCATCGCGGTGAACAAGTCCGACGACCGCGAGGTCGAGACCCGGGGAGCGGCGAAGGAGCTCGCGGGGGCGCTCCGCTTCGTCCATCGGGGCACCTCGGGATGGGTGCCCCCGGTGCTGACCTGCAGCGGGCTGACCGGCCAGGGCGTCCCGGAGGTGTGGGAGAAGGTGCTCGCCCACCGGGAGTCGCTCGGCGAGGAGGGGCTCGCCGCCAAGCGCGCCGAGCAGCAGCTCGACTCCACCTGGGCTCTGGTCCGCGACGAGCTCGAGTCCCGGCTGCGGGGGTCCCCCGGGGTCGCCGCGGTGCGCGACGAGGTCCGCCGCCAGGTCCTCGCCGGGCAGCTGCAGGCGGCCGCCGCCGCGGACCGGATCATCGCCGCGTTCGACGGTGACGACCCGCGCCGGTCGCGGACGCCGTAACCTTGACCTGACATGTCACTGCCTCCCTCCGCCGCCGCCCGTTCCCTCCACCGGGGCGTCGACGCCCTCACCGACGAGCTGATCGAGTTCCGTCGAGACCTGCACGCTCACCCCGAGCTGGCGTTCGCCGAGTCGCGGACCACCGAGCGGGTCGCCGACCGGCTCGCGCAGGACGGCATCGCCGTCCAGGTGCTGCCCAAGTCCGGGCTCATCGCCCAGGTCGGCCAGCAGGGCGGACCGGTGGTCGCGCTCCGTGCCGACCTGGACGCGCTGCCCGTCGAGGACCGCACCACCGACCCGTGGCGCAGCACCAACCCGGGGGTCGCCCACGCCTGCGGCCACGACGTCCACACGACCGCCCTGCTCGGCGCCGGCCTCGCGCTCCAGCGGCTGCACCGCGAGACGCCCTTCCAGGGTGGCGTGCGACTGCTCTTCCAGCCCGCCGAGGAGGTCATGCCGGGCGGGGCCCTGGAGGTGATCGCCGCGGGGGCGCTCGACGACGTCACCCACGCGTTCGGGCTGCACTGCGACCCCTCGCTCGACGTCGGCCACGTCGGGCTCCGCGTCGGCCCGATCACCGGCGCGGCCGACAGCGTCCACGTGCGGCTGACCGGCGGCGGCGGGCACACCTCGCGGCCGCACCTGACCGAGGACCTCACCTTCGCCCTCGGCACCCTCATCACCCAGCTTCCCGCGACGCTGAGCCGCCGGCTCGACCCCCGGGCCGGGGCGAGCATGGTGTGGGGGGTCGTCCGGGCAGGATCCGCGACCAACGTGATCCCCTCCTCCGGAGAGGCATCCGGAACCGTGCGGATGCTCGACCAGGTGGCCTGGGCGGACGCCGAGTGCCTGGTGCGCCGGCTGATCGAGCAGATCGTGACGCCGTACGGCGTCCGGGCCGAGGTGGACTACGTCCGCGGCGTGCCGCCGGTCTGCAACGACCCGGCGTCCACGGCCCTGCTCGCGGACGCCGTCGAGCGGGTGCTCGGCGAGGACGGCATCGTCACCACGACCCAGAGCCTGGGCGGTGAAGACTTCGGGTGGTACCTCGAGACGGTCAAGGGGGCGATGGGGCGGCTCGGCACGCGGACCCCCGGCGGTCCGACCTTCGACCTCCACCAGGGCGACCTCCGCGTCGACGAGCGCTCGGTGGCGGTCGGAGCCAAGGTGCTCGGCCATGCCGCCGTGAAGGCGCTCCAGCACCGCTGAACTGCGTATCGGGGCCGGATAAACCCCCCGGGGCTTAACGACTCGGTAACAACTCGGCCGCAGGACCGCATGGGACTGCCGTCCCGCGGTGACCGCGGCTTACGGTTTAGCCCGTTCACCGCCCCGTGGGGGCGGGTGCCCGTTTCTGTTGGAGGAACCCTTGCGTCGTCACATCAGCAAACTCACCATGGTCGCCGCCGCGACCTCTCTGGTCCTGGCCGGCTGCGGTGGCAGCGACAGCGGGACGGACGAGGAGAGTGGTGAGTCGACCGGCTCCAACGACTCCCTCTGCGAGAGCAGCGACGGCGACGGCCCGAAGATCGGCGTCGCCTACGACGTCGGCGGACGCGGCGACCTGTCGTTCAACGACTCCGCCTTCGAGGGTGTGAAGCAGGCCGTCGAGGAGATGGACGCCACCTGCCGCGAGGTCGAGGCCGGCGCCGGTGAGAGCGACGCTGACCGCGAGGAGCGGCTGCGGCTGCTCGCCGACGCGGGGTTCAACCCGATCATCGGCGTGGGCTTCATCTACTCCCCGGCAGCGGCCACGGTCGCCGCCGAGTACCCCGACACCGACTTCGCGGTCGTCGACGGCTACGTCACCTTCATCACCGGCGACATGGTGGAGATCCCGAACGCCACCGACCTGACCTTCGCCGAGGAGCAGGGCTCGTTCCTGGTCGGCGCGGCCGCGGCCCTCAAGACCGAGGCCAAGAACGTCGGCTTCGTGGGCGGCGTCAACAGCCCGCTCATCCAGAAGTTCGAGGCCGGGTTCAAGGCGGGCGTCAAGGCCGTCGACCCCAAGGTCAAGATCCAGTCCGAGTACCTCTCCCAGGACGACCCGGTGAAGGGGTTCGAGAACCCGGGTGACGGCAAGATCGTGGCCAACGGCATGTACGACAAGGCCGACATCGTGTACCACGCCGCCGGCAAGTCCGGGCTCGGTGTGTTCGACGCGGTCGTCGAGGCCGGCGAGGGCAAGTGGGCGATCGGTGTCGACTCCGACCAGTACCTCACCGCGGACGAGGACCAGCAGCCGCACATCCTGACCTCGATGCTCAAGCGCATCGACGTCGCGGTCTTCGAGTACGTCGAGGCGTTCGACGCCGGTGAGACCGACGGTGGCATCGAGCTCTACGACCTGTCGGTCGACGGAGTCGGCTACTCCACCAGCGGTGGCTTCGTCGACGACATCACCGACCAGCTCGACGAGTACAAGCAGCAGATCATCGACGGCGAGATCGAGGTTCCGACCACCCCGTGACGCGATGAGCGACGACGGAGCCCGGCTTGCGCGGTAGCGTGAGCCGGGCTCCTGTCACGAGGGGCAGGAGGCTCGGGGGCGGCGTACGTGCCAGAAGGGCAAGGAGTGGGCATGAGCCAGACCGCGGGCAGCACCCCGGCGACCACCTCGGCAGTGCGGCTGACCGGGATCGGCAAGAGCTTTCCCGGTGTGCGCGCGAACTACGACGTCGACCTCGACGTCCATGCCGGCACGGTGCACGCGCTGTGCGGGGAGAACGGCGCCGGCAAGTCGACGCTGATGAAGATCCTCTACGGCGTGCAGAAGCCCGACGAGGGCACCATCGAGGTCGACGGCGAGAAGGTCAGCTTCGGCTCGCCCTCGGACGCGATCGCCAGAGGCATCGGCATGGTGTTCCAGCACTTCCAGCTCGCCGACAACCTCACCGTCACCGAGAACGTCGTCCTCGGCGCCGAGAAGCTGCACGGGATCGGCTCGGCCGCAGCCGCGGAGATCCAGCGGATCTCCGACGCCTACGGGTTCGGTCTCGATCCCGACGAGCTCGTCGGTGAGCTCGGTGTGGGGGAGCGCCAGCGCATCGAGATCCTCAAGGTGCTCTACCGCGGAGCGCGGATCATCATCCTCGACGAGCCGACGGCGGTCCTCGTGCCGCAGGAGGTCGACGCGCTGTTCGCGAACCTCCGCGAGCTCAAGCGCGAGGGTCACACGCTCATCTTCATCTCCCACAAGCTCGACGAGGTGCTCGCGATCTCCGACGAGATCACCGTGCTGCGCCGCGGCACCACCGTGGCGACCGTCGAGCCGGAGTCGGTGACCTCCAAGCAGCTCGCCGAGCTGATGGTCGGCAGCGAGCTGCCGAGCGCGAGCACGTCGGAGTCCACGGTGACCGACCGGGTGGTGCTGACCGTGCGCGACCTCAGCGTGCAGGACTCCACCGGGAGGCTCGCGCTGCACGGCATCGACCTCGAGATCCACGCCGGCGAGGTGCTCGGGATCGCCGGGGTGGAGGGCAACGGGCAGACCGAGCTGGTCGAGGCCGTGATCGGCATGCGGAAGCCGCGTGCCGGTGCGGTCGAGCTGGACGGCACGGACGTGACCTCGTGGGGCACGAGCAGGCGCCGCGAGCTCGGCGTCGGCTACATCCCCGAGGACCGGCACCGGCACGGGCTGCTGCTCGAGGCTCCGCTCTGGGAGAACCGCATCCTCGGCCACCAGTCGCGGCCGCCGTCGGTGAAGGGGCTGCTGGTCAACCGCAAGGGTGCCCGCGAGGACAGCACCCGGATCCTCGAGCAGTACGACGTCCGCACCCCCGGGATCGACACGCACGCCGGCGCCCTGTCCGGCGGCAACCAGCAGAAGTTCATCGTCGGCCGGGAGATGAGCGGGGAACCGCGGCTCCTCGTCGCCTCCCACCCGACCCGCGGCGTCGACGTCGGCGCCCAGGCGGCGATCTGGGACCACATCCGCGAGGCCCGGCACCGTGGCCTCGCCGTGCTGCTGGTCTCCGCGGACCTCGACGAGCTGATCGGGCTGTCGGACACCCTCAAGGTGATCCTGCGCGGCCGGATCGTCGCGGACTTCGACCCCCAGACCGTGACGCCCACCCAGCTGGGGTCGGCGATGACCGGAGCCGACCAGGGCTCGACAGGAGGGGCGGCATGACCGGGCTCAGGCGGGTCGGGCTGGCGCTCGCCGCCCCACTCCTCGCGCTCGCGGTCGCGGCGGCGGTCACCACGCTGGTGCTCGTGATCACCGGCGAGGAGGTCGCGCTCTTCTGGGAGACGATCCTCGCCTGGCCGGCGAGCCGCAACATCGTCAACATCCTCAACGACGCGACCGTTCTCTACCTCGCCGGGCTGGCCGCCGCGATCGGCTTCCGGATGAACCTGTTCAACATCGGCGTCGAAGGGCAGTACCGCGTCGCCACCTTCTGCGCCGCGGTGTTCGCCGCGCAGGCATGGCTGCCGGGTTACCTCAACACCGCCGCGACGCTCCTCGTCGGGATGGCGGCCGGAGCCGCCTGGGCGGGGATCGCAGCCCTGCTGCGCGTCACCCGCGGCGTGAGCGAGGTGATCTCGACGATCATGCTCAACGCGATCGCGGTCTCGCTGGTCGCCTACCTGCTGCGGCGGGTCGGGTCGCGCCAGGGACAGACGATCATCACCGACACCGTCCCCGAGTCCGGCTGGGTCGGCGGGATCTCGCTGTTCTCCGACTCCCAGACCGACCTCTACGGCCTGGTGTTCCTCGCGGTCGGGGCCGGGGTCCTCTTCTCGTTCCTCGTCAACCGCACCGTCTTCGGGTTCGACCTGCGGGCCACCGGCAAGTCGGAGTCCGCGGCGGTGGCCAGCGGCGTGAACGTCAAGCGGATGGTGCTCTACTCCATGCTGATGTCCGGTGCGGTGGCCGGTCTGATCGGGATGCCGAACCTGTTCGGGGTCTCCCACAACTACGGCTCGACGATCCAGACCGGCATCGGCTTCGCCGGCATCGCGGTCGCGCTCCTCGGCCGCAACCACCCGGTCGGCATCGCGTTCGGCGCCCTGGTCTTCTCCTGGCTGAACGAGCAGGCCAGCCCGCTCGGCATCCTCGCCCAGATCTCACCCGACATCATCGCGATCACCCAGGGCGCCGTCGTGCTCTCGGTCGTGATCGCCTACGAGGTGGTGCGGCGGACCCGTCAGCGGCTCGAGCAGCGGGCGGTGGCCGAGGCCCTCGAAACCGGCGACAAGGGCGAGGAGGTGCGGGCATGAGCACGACTGCAGCTCCCGCCGCGACGCGGCACGAGGAGCCCCGCCGTGGCGGCTGGGACACGGATCCCGAAGCTGTGGCTCTACCTCGGGCTCCTGCTGCTGGCGATGTCGGCGACCCGGGTGATCACCGGCGCCGACGACATCACCTCGGTCGGCACCCTGCGGGCCGCTCTGATCTCGGCGATGCCGATCGCGCTGGCGGGGCTCGGCGGCCTCTGGTCCGAGCGCGCCGGCGTCGTCAACATCGGGCTCGAGGGAATGATGATCCTCGGCACCCTCGGTGCGGGCTACTACGGCTACAACTACGGGGTCTGGGCCGGGCTCATCGCCGCCGGCCTCTTCGGTGCGGTCGGCGGCATCCTGCACGCCGTCACCACCGTGCTCTTCGGCGTCGACCACATCGTCTCCGGCGTCGCGATCAACATCATCGCGGCCGGCGCGGCGAGCTTCCTCGCCGAGGCGATGTTCACCGGCCTTCCCGGTGGCGGGCCGACGCAGTCACCATCGCTGGACCGAGCCCCCTCACTCACGGTCCCCGGCGTCTCCGACGCCGCCGGGAGTCTGGCGGACAAGGGCTGGTTCCTCGTCTCGGACCTCGCCGGTGTCGTGGGGGCGCTGACCACCGGCCTCTCGTTCTTCACGATCGTGGCGATCGGACTGATCGCCGGGACCTCGTTCGTGCTCTGGCGCACCGCGTTCGGCCTCCGGCTGCGCTCCTGCGGCGAGTCCCCGGTCGCGGCCGAGTCGCTCGGGATCAACGTCTATCTCTACAAGTTCATCGCGGTCACCCTCTCCGGTGTCTTCGCCGGAGCCGGCGGTGCCTACCTCGCGATCGTCTCGTCGTCGGGCTACCAGAACGGCCAGACCCTGGGGTTCGGCTACATCGGCCTCGCGGCGATGATCTTCGGCAACTGGCGCCCCTCCGGCCTCTTCCTCGGCGCGCTGCTCTTCGGCTACACCAACGCCGCCCGGCTCCGCTCCGGTGGGGAGTCCGTCCACGCGCTGGTCTTCATCGTCGGCGTCGCGCTGCTGGTGCTGATCCTGTGGCAGCTCCACAAGCGCCGCTACCTGAGTGCGGCGATCGCCACGCTCGGCAGCGCGCTCGCCCTCTGGGTGTACTTCGGGACCGAACGGGTGCCCGGTGACTTCACCGAGATGACGCCGTACGTCGCGACGCTGATCGTCCTGGCGCTCTTCTCCCAGAACCTGCGGATGCCGGCCGCCGACGGCATGACCTATCGACGAGGATCGGCGGGATAGCCATGCCCTTCGACTGGGACGCACTGACCGCCGCGGCGGTCGAGGCCCGTCGCCATGCCTATGCGCCCTACTCCGGCTACCCCGTGGGCGCAGCCGCCCGGGTGGAGGACGGCCGGGTGGTGAGCGGCTGCAACGTCGAGAACGCGGCGTACGGCGTCGGGCTCTGCGCGGAGTGCGGGGTCGTCTCCGAGCTGCACCGCAGCGGAGGCGGGCTGCTGACCCACTTCGTCTGCGTCAACGCCGACGGGGACGTCATCATGCCGTGCGGCCGCTGCCGGCAGCTGCTGTGGGAGAACGGCGGTCCCGAGCTGCTGCTGCTCACCGTCTCGGGAGTGCGGCCGATGCGCGAGGTGCTGCCGGACGCGTTCGGCCCCGAGTCGCTGGAGGCGGTCGCGCGTGCAGCCGACGACGACGCTTGACCTGACCGACCCCGCGTTCGTCGCCGACCCCTATCCGTTCTTCGACGAGGAGCGGGCCGCGCACCCGGTCGCCTGGCACGAGCCGTCGGCGTCGTACCTCGCCTTCAGCCATGCGGCGGTCTCGGCGGTGCAGCGCAACCGGCGGCTCGGACGGATCTGGACCGACCGCGAGCCGGCCGAGCAGCTGGAGCCGTTCAACCTCCTGCACCGCAACCAGATGATGGAGAACGAGCCGCCCGACCACACCCGGCTCCGGCGGCCGGTCGCCGCGGCGTTCAGCCGCGGGCACGTCGAGCGGCTGCGACCGCGGGTCCGGGCGATCGCCGCCGCGCTGCTCGACGTGGTCGACCCGTCCGGGTTCGACGTCGTCGCGGCGTACGCCGAGCCACTGCCTGTCCTGGTGATCGCCGAGCTGCTGGGCGTGCCGGCGTCGTACGCCCCCTCGCTGCGGTCCTGGTCGCAGGCGATCGTCCGGATGTACGAGGTCGACCCCGGCCCCCAGGTCGTCGACGCCGCGGTCGCGGCGGCCACCGACTTCGCGGCCCTGGTCCGCGAGCTGGCCGCCGAGCGGCGCCGCCGGCCGTGCCCGGACCTGGTCAGCGACCTGGTGGCGACCGAGCTGTCCGAGGACGAGGTGGTCGCAGCGGTCGTGCTGCTGCTCAACGCCGGCCACGAGGCCTCGGTCAACGTCCTGGGCAACGGGCTGGTCGCGATGCTCCGCCGGGGGCTGACCCCCGGTCCCGACGCCGCGCTCACGGTGGAGGAGATGCTCCGGTTCGACTCGGCGCTCCAGCTGTTCGAGCGGACCGCCACCGAACGGGTGCAGGTGGGTGACGTCGTGGTGGAGCCGGGCCAGCGGATCGCGGCGCTGCTCGGCGCGGCGAACCGCGACCCGGCGGTGTTCGCGGACCCGACACGGATTCGACGTCAGCCGTGACCCGAACCCTCACCTCGCGTTCGGCGTCGGGGTCCACTTCTGTCTCGGAGCGCCGCTGGCCCGGATGGAGCTGGTCGAGTCGGTCACGACGCTGTTCGACCGGTTCCCCGACCTGAGGCTGGTCGGCGAACCGACGTCGCGCGGCACGTTCGTGCTGCGCGGTCACACACAGGTCCCGGTCACCGGATGAAGGAGCAGTGCAGATGAGCGAGCCCCGCAGCTCGGAGCCGCACGACGCGGTCGAGGTGATCGTCGCCAAGCGAGACGGCCACGAGCTCGGCGACAGCCAGATCGACTGGGTGGTCGACGCCTACACGCGCGGCGTCGTGGCGGACGAGCAGATGGCGGCGCTCGCGATGGCGATCCTCCTCAACGGGATGAGCCGCGACGAGATCGTGCGGTGGACCGCGGCGATGATCGCGTCGGGGGAGCGGATGGAGTTCTCCGCGCTCTCCAGGCCCACCGCGGACAAGCACTCCACCGGGGGGGTGGGGGACAAGATCACCCTCCCGCTGGCCCCGCTGGTGGCCGCCTGCGGCGTCGCCGTGCCGCAGCTCTCCGGGCGCGGCCTGGGCCACACCGGCGGGACGCTCGACAAGCTGGAGTCGATCCCCGGGTGGCGTGCGTCGTTGAGCAACGACGAGATGATGAGCCAGCTCGAGGACGTCGGCGCGGTCATCTGCGCCGCCGGCTCAGGGCTGGCGCCGGCCGACAAGAAGCTCTACGCGCTACGCGACGTCACCGGGACGGTGGAGGCGATCCCGCTGATCGCCAGCTCGATCATGAGCAAGAAGATCGCCGAGGGGACCGGGTCGCTGGTGCTCGACGTCAAGGTCGGGACCGGGGCGTTCATGAAGGAGCTCGACAAGGCGCGCGAGCTCGCGGAGACGATGGTGGCGCTCGGCACCGACGCCGGAGTGGCGACCGTCGCTCTGGTCACCGACATGAGCACGCCGCTCGGGCTCACCGCCGGCAACGCCTTGGAGGTCCGCGAGTCGGTCGAGGTGCTCGCCGGTGGGGGGCCGTCCGACGTCGTCGAGCTGACCCTCGCCCTCGCCCGCGAGATGCTCCGCGGCGCCGGCCGTGAGGACGTCGACCCGGCCGAGAAGCTCTCGGACGGCTCGGCGATGGACGTGTGGCGCCGGATGGTCGCCGCCCAGGGAGGCGACCCCGACGCCGACCTGCCGGTCGCGCAGCACCAGGAGGTGGTCGCCGCCCCGGCGAGCGGCACGCTGGTCCGGCTCGACGCGATGGCGGTCGGGATGGCGGCCTGGCGGCTCGGGGCCGGGCGCTCCCAGCAGGGTGAGCCGGTGCAGGCGGGAGCGGGCGTCGAGCTCCACGCCCGGCCGGGAGACGAGGTTCGGGAGGGGCAGCCGCTGATGACCCTGCACACCGATGAGCCCGGACGGTTCGAGCGCGCCAAGCGGTCGCTCGAGGACGGCTTCGACATCACCGACGGTCGCGGCTACGAGCCCTCCGACCTGGTCGTCGACCGGATCACCGGGTGAGCAGGACGACCGTCTCGGCGATGCACGCCGGCTTCTCGACGTCCTCGATCTCGATCACGTAGCGCGTGACCATCTGCTTGCCGGCCGGGACGTCGGTGACCTCGGCGACCGTCGCTCTCGCCCGGATGCTCGAGCCGACCGGCACGGGGTGCGGGAAGCGCACCTTGTTCACCCCGTAGTTCAGCTTCGCGCCCATCGTGTCGATGTGGAACAGCTGGGAGGCGAAGAGCGGTATCAGCGCGAGCGTGAGGTAGCCGTGCGCGATCGTGCCACCGAAGGGCCCCGCCGCTGCCCGAGGGACGTCGACATGGATCCACTGGTGGTCCCCGGTGGCGTCCGCGAAGGTGTTGACCCGGTCCTGGCTGATCGTCAGCCACTCCGTCGGCCCCAGCTCCTCGCCGACGGCTGCGTCGATCTCCGCCAGGGTGCGGAACACACGCATTGACTCCTCCTCTGGTTCGATGGACCCATGCCCGAACCTAGCGGACCGACCTCCGCCCTGACCGTCAGCGACCTCGTGCGCCGCGCGCCGAAGGTGCTGCTCCACGACCACCTCGACGGTGGCCTGCGGCCGTCGACGATCGTCGAGATCGCAGCGGAGATCGGGCACGAGCTGCCCACCACGGACGCGGACGCGCTGGGCACCTGGTTCGTCGAGGCGTGCGACTCCGGCTCGCTGCCGCGCTACCTCGAGACCTTCGACCACACCGTCGCGGTCATGCAGCGCGAGCAGGACCTGCGGCGCGTTGCCCGCGAGTGCGTCGAGGACCTGGCCGCCGACGGCGTCGTCTATGCCGAGGTGCGCTACGCCCCGGAGCAGCACGTCGCCGCCGGGCTCTCCCTGCAGGAGGTCGTGGACGCGGTGCGCGAGGGGTTCGCGGAGGGGCAGGAGGCGGCGCAGGCAGCGGGCAACGGCATCGTCGTGCGCCAGCTGCTGACCGCGATGCGCCACCAGGCGAGGTCGCGTGAGATCGCCGAGCTGGCGGTCGCGAACCGGGACCGTGGCGTCGTGGGGTTCGACATCGCCGGCGCCGAGGCCGGCTACCCGCCCACCCGGCATCTCGACGCGTTCGAGTTTCTCCAGCGGGAGAACGCCCACTTCACGATCCACGCCGGCGAGGCGTTCGGGCTGCCGTCGATCTGGCAGGCGATCCAGTGGTGTGGCGCCGACCGGCTCGGCCACGGCGTCCGGATCATCGACGACGTCACCGCGGGCGTCGGCGGCGCCGTCAAGCTCGGCCGGCTGGCGGCCTACGTCCGTGACATGCGCATTCCGCTGGAGCTGTGCCCTACCTCCAACCTGCAGACCGGCGCGGCGGCCTCGATCGCGGAGCACCCCATCGGTCTCCTCACCGAGCTGCGGTTCCGGGTCACGGTCAACACCGACAACCGGCTGATGAGCGGCACGTCGATGAGCCTCGAGATGCAGAAGCTCGTCGACGCGTTCGGGTACGACGCAGCCGACCTGCGGTGGTTCACGGTGAACGCGATGAAGTCGGCCTTCCTCCCGTTCGACGAGCGGCTGGCGCTGATCGTGGAGCAGATCAAGCCGCGGTACGCCGAGCTCGGCGCCTGAGCCGGGGGAGTACGGTCGCCCCATGAGCGAGACACCCGAGGAGCGCGCAGCCGCCGAGGCACACGTCGACACCCGCGCCGAGCTGCTGCCCGAGGAGCAGACCGCCGGGAGCGACGCCCCCGTCGACCAGGCGCAGGCGATCCTCGAGGAGTCCGACGAGCGCACGGCGGATCCGGAGGGCACGCGGCACGAGTCGACGCAGACCCCCGACGACACGCGCGACCGGCACGACCAGGCGCACTGAGGCGGAGCCGGCGGTCGTCTCACGCCACGGCGTTCGTCGTCACGCCGTCCCGGAGCACGCGCACGCCGGGTTGGATCTCGATCCACAGCGACTTCCACGACGGCGGCGCGGGGGCGTGGGGTGGATCGGGTGGCCGGCTCCGGTACGTGTGCCCGGTGGGGGTCTCGATTTCGACCTCGTCGCCCGCACCGCTGCCTCGGGCGCGGGCCCGCCAGCCGGCCGCCTGCTTGGCGTAGTTGCACGCCTCGCAGAGCCCCTGCCCGTTCGCCTCGGTCGTCCCGCCGCCGTCCTCGACGGGCTTCACGTGGTCACGGTGGCGGATCGGCGCGTCGCACCACGGCGTCCGGCAGAACTGGTCGCGGGTCACGAGCAGCTCGGCGAGCCCGTCGGCGAACTCCCGGCGTCGCGACTCCATCGCGACCAGGCGGCCCGCCCCCGGGTCGGCGTAGAGCCGGCGGATCCACACCTTCGCACCCTGGGCCGCGTCGGTCACGAGTCGGCGTGCGAGCTCCGCCGGAACCGGCCCGTAGCCCTCGAGGACAGCCGGCTCCCCGGCGCCCGGGCCCACGTTGAAGAAGCTCTGGTCGCTCATCACGAGCTTGACCTCCACCGGCGTCGCGGCAGACCTCTGCTGACCCGTCACCCGCTCCACGAGGGTGTCGGCCATGATCTGGCCACGGCTCCGCTCGTCACCGTCCCCGCGCAACGAGTCGGCATGGCGGCGCAACGCCGCGATCACCGCCACCCCTTGGGCGACCGGGAGGAAGCCGGACAGGATCGACATCGTGTCCGGCGCGGGGCGGAGCGAGACGCGCCGGTCGGCTTCGACGCCCTTGATGCGGGCCATGAACCCGTGCGGGTCCAGCCGATAGGCGAGCCTCTTCGCCTCGGCCTCGACCCGCCGGTCACCGTAGCTCTCCAGGCGCGAGCCCAGCTCGGCGTCCACGAGCCGTCGGTGCTCGGCGCTCAACCAGGCGGTCTCGCGGGCGACGATCTGTGCCCGCCACTCGGTGATCTGCCCGCCCGCAAGGGCTTCCAGCGTCTGGGGCAGCTCGCCCACCAGGACGCCGGCCCAGCCGACGTACCGCCGGGCCCTGGCCGGCGACTCCCGCTTGGCCAGCGCGACCTGGGCGGCGATGCCCTTGCCGATCTCCTTCGCCGGCACGCCGGCCGCCAGCTGAGCCGCCCGCTGCGCTGCGGCGAACCGCGTGGCGACCTTCGCCTGGGCTGCCGCAGCCGCCGACTTCAGCTCCTCCAGCAGGCGGAGCTGGTCGACCAGCTCAGCGTCCGGCACGGCCTCCTCGAGTGCCGACAGCGCCCGCACCACGGCCCGGAGATCGTCGGTGGTGAAGGGCGTTGGCATGAGGCGATGCTATCGAACACACGTTCGAGTCACCAGGGCTGGATCTGCGCCTGGGGAGAACGCGGCCTCCGGCCGGCAGATCCGCTCCACCCACCCGCCAGGGTCGATCAGAAGAACTGGTCGATCAGCACCGCGTTGCCGTCGGGGTCGCGGAGCATGACCGAGGCTGGGCCCGACGTCCCCTCGGCGCGGGTCTGCAGCTCGACGCCCTCGTCCACCAGCGACGTCTGGATGGTGCGCACGTCCGTGTAGGACTCCAGCCTCTCCATCCGGTTGGTCAGCCCCGGGTTGAAGGTGAGGATGTTGCCCTCGAACATCTGGTGGAACAGGCCGAGAGTGGTCTCACCGTTCTTGAGGATGAGGTAGTTGTGCTCCTCCGCGCCGCCGGTCACCTCGAAGCCGAGCTTCTCGTAGAAGGCTCGTGACGAAGCGAGGTCCGCCACGTTCAAGGAGACCGAGAAGGCGCCGAGCTCGAGACCTCCGGGGAGGCCGGCCGGGGCGGCTGGGACGGTGGGCAGCTCCTCGAAACCTGGCATCTCGACACCTTGGCAGCCGCCCTCCGCGCCCGTCAATCACGCCACCTGACCGGCGTCGCAGGGGTCTCTCAGCGTGTGCGCGTCGTCGGCAGCACGGTGCCGATATCGCACTTGGCATCGAGCCGGTGCTGCTTGCGCGGGCGGGCCGGTGTGGCGAGCGCCTCGCCCGGTGCCACGTCGAAGAACGTGCCAACCAGGGTGATGGTCTCCGTCCCCGGGTTGAAGGCGGTGTGCACTGCGGGGCCGGGCTCCAGGAACGCGGAACCGGCGGGATAGGAGCGCGGCACGCAGTCGCGGGCCCGCATATAGCTGAGCTCGCCTCCGCCGACGACGCTGACCAGCACCGGGCCTGGGTGGACGTGCCAGGGGAACGAGTCCCCGGGCTCCAGCTCGAAGGTCGCGGTGGCGATGCCTCCGGGGTGACGCAGCCGGATGACCTTTCGGCGGGCCCCGGCTATCTTGAGATCGAACTTGATCCGTACCCGGTCGGTGAATCCGGTGGGACCGTCCGGGCCCACGAAGGCGTTGGTCACCTCGGGGCGGCCCGTGGCCTGGAACGCGTCACCGTCGCCGGCGGCGGGCGCCCCGGGGAGCAGCGCCAGTGCGGTGATGCCGACGACCGCTGCCGAGAACTTCTTGCTGTGAGCGTGCATGGGACTGCCTTCACTCTCTTCCGGGCGGACCGCTGGAGCTGCGGTGTCCGGTGGATTGGCGGTGCTCGTCCGGGTTCACCACCACCGTGACCCTCCTGGCACCTCAGCCGCATCCGGTGCACCCCCTCAGATGGATCCGCGGCTTCCCCGGGCTCAGACCGAAGGATGGGACACTGAGTCATGAATGCGCGTTCTCGTCCGGCCGGTCCGGCGTTGGTTGGGAGGGCGAGCGAGCTCGCGGCCATCGGCACCCTGGTCGACCGTGCTGCAGCCGGTGAGGCCGGCGCGATGCTGATCTCCGGGGACGCAGGCGTCGGCAAGACGGCCTTGGTCGAAGGTGCCTGCTCAGGGACGGATCCGTCGGTCGTGGTGCTGGCGGGAGGATGTCTGCCCCTGTCCGCGCTGACGGTCCCGTTTCTGGCCCTGAGGTCCGCCTTTCGTTCGGCGAGCTCCGTCCTCGACCAACCCGCCGGGCTGATGGATTCCCGCGACGGGCCCGCGAGCATCCCGCTCGCCTTCGACCGCTGGCTCGACGACCTCAGTCGCCACCGCCCGGTGATCCTGGCCATCGACGACCTGCACTGGGCCGACCAGAGCACGCTCGACGTGCTCATGTATCTGGTAGCCGGTCCGGCCGACCGCCGTCTGGCCGTGGTCGCCACCGTGCGCAGCGGCGAGACGGGGAACGGTCGCGTCCTGCAGCACTGGCTCGCGAACGTCCGTCGACTGCCGCGAATCGAGCAGGTCGTGCTCGACCCGCTCAACCGCACCGAGACCGCTGACCAGCTGGCCGGCGTGATGGGGACCTGTCCTCATCAGTCGCTTGTGGAGGACGTCTTCGTACGCACGCGCGGCAACGCCTACCTCAACCGACTGCTGGTGCAGGACCTTGCCCTACACGCCCGTTCCCTGCCCGGTGACCACCCGGCAGACCTGTCCTCGGCCGTGCTGCAGTCGTGGCAGGCATTGCCGCGGCCGACCCGTGAGCTGACGAGGATCCTGGCCGCAGGTGGCGCGCCGCTGACGGCGAACGAGGTGGCCGGCGTCGCCCGAGCGACCATCGACTGTGACGACGTCTGGTCGTCCCTGCGTGTGGCGGTGGACGCCGGCGTGCTCGAGGTCGCCCGCGACGGCAGCCTTTGGTTCCACCACCCGATGATCGCCGAGGTTCTCGAGCAGGAGCTCACCCCGGATGAGCGGCTTCGCTGGCACGGTGCCTTCGCAGAACGCGCTGAGAAGCAGATGGAGGACGAGTCACCACCCACCGCGGAGCTGATGATCGCTGCGGCTCACCACCACGACCGGGCCGGTCACGTGACCGAGGCCTATCGGTGGGCACTGCGCGCCGCCGACTCGGCTGGGGCGTCCGGCGGAGCGGCCGACGAGCTCAGGCTGCTGCAGCGCGCCATGGAGCTGAGGGCAACCGGACTACCCGGAGCGCGGGAGAGCGAACGGTGCCTGCTCCAGCGGATGATGGCAGCGGCGGCCGCATCGGGGGCGTTCCGGGAGGAACTCCGCTGCGTCGACCTGCTCCTCGGAGCCCTGGACTCGACGATCGAGCCGCTGTTCGCCACGGAGTTGCTGGTGCGGCGTGCGGACCTGCGTTTTCTCACCGGGCTCGACTTCTTGTCCGAACGTGATGTGCGTGCAGCCGTGGACCTGTCCGCAGCCGCGGATGCGGCCAGCTGGCAGCACGCGTACGCCCTGGCCAGCCTGGTTCGGATCGCCATGTGGAACGACGATCCCGACGTGGAGGCGCTCGCCGAGCATGCGCTCGTCGTGGCCCGAGGGACCGTCAGCTCGCTGGCGCTGTCGTGTGCCCTGGCGGCCAAGGCGATGGTGCTCGTGGTGGATGGGCGGTGTGGTGAGAGCCGCCTGTTGGCGGAGGAGGCCGTAGCCGCGGCGGTCCTGGCGCACGACTTCCGAGCCTTCGTCTGCGCGGCCGTCTGGGAGACCAACTCACTGAGGCCGTGGTCACCCCGGGTGCTCGCGTCACACCTTCGCCGTCGACGCATACAGATGACAGCCTTGGGTGCCCCGCACGCGTACGGCGCTGTCATGGCCGCTTTCGAAGCGAGCGCCTGGCTCACGATCGGTGAGTGGCGCGCTTGCCAGGACCGGCTCCGCGAGGCCCTGGGTTCCGACCCGGGGCCCTTCGCCGACGTCCAGGCCCGCCTGACCGCGGCGCAGCTGGCGGCGTGGCAAGGAAGGACAGCCGAGGCACAAGCACATCTGGCGAGGGCTGACGAGCTGTACGCCGATGGATCGGAGTATCTCCCCTTCTCCTTCGGCGTGAGTCGCGCGGTGGTGTCCTTGGCCGCGGACGACCCTGAGTCAGCCCTGGCCGCGGCGGTCGCCGGGACGCTCTCATCCGTGGCGCCGGACCGGTGCGAATGGCTGCTGCCGTTAGCCGCCCGGGCGCTGGCGGACCTGGTCGAGGCCGACCGCGACGCAGGACGTGACCCGGTCGACCAGTTGGCGCGCGTGGACGACCTGATGACGCGCTTCCCGTCCGTGATCCGTGAACGCGGCGGACCTGCCGACCGGGAGGAGCCGCAGGTCCGGGCCATGACCGACCTGTACCAGGCGGAGATCGGTCGTGCGCGGCGGCTCCCGGACAACGGCGACCAGTGGATCCGCACGGCAGACTCCTCTCGCGCAGCGTCGCTCGCCTGGGAGGAGGCTTACGCATGCTGGCGAGCTGCGGAGTCGTTGCTGGCGCACGGTCAGCGACGACGGGAGCAGGCGGCCTCCCTGTTACGTCGAGGCTTCGTCCTCGCGAGTGATCTGGGTGCCGAACCGACGCGGAGAGAACTCGAGGCGTTGGCGTCGAGCGCGCGGATCGGGATCGAGGGCGTGGCCTCGGTCCCTGCCGACCGGGCGCAGCTGCCGGGCCTGACCGGCCGTGAACGCGAGGTCCTCGCCCACGTCGTCGCTGGGCGCACCTACCGCGAGATCGCCTTCGCCCTGGTGATCAGCGAGAAGACGGTGAGCTCACACGTGTCGAACCTGCTGCGCAAGACCGGAGCGGACAACCGCGTGGACCTGTCCCGGCTGGCCACTCGCTCGGCACCGGAGCCTGACACGTCGAGCCGATCGTCGTAGTCGCCGGACCTGGCGGATCCGGTCTCCCGCCGCGTCGACGGTGAGAGCGACCGCAACGTCGTGGAGCGGCTGGCTCGTGAGCACCTCGGACCCGACGTGGCGAATCAGTGGCTCGGGCTGCTGCGCCCAGCGGTGCGCCTCGTTCCACCGATCGCGGGCGAGCGTCGCGTCGCCCGGTTCGGAGGGTTGCCGTCGGCGCCGTCCGGGTTCTCCTGGCCGGAGTGGGACGGGCACGGGCCCCTGACGTTCGTCGCGGAGGTGGACCTGGTTGCTCTCGCGTGCCTGGGCCTCGCCCCGGGGATCCCGCTGCCGGACCACGGACGGCTGCTCGCGTTCTCCTACGACGGGTCCTACCTCGACGACGTCGACGCGGTCGTCGGCACCTGGGACCCCGAGACCCTCGCCGGGGCACGTCTGCTCCACGTCGAGGCAGGGCCGGACGACTGCGCACAGCAGTCGGCACCGGACGGTGCCACCGTCCTGCCCGAGAAGCACCTCACCGGCCGTCAGACGGTCACCTTCCCCTCGTGGGAGCACCCGGTCATGGAGCAGGCGTTCGGCAGAGGCAGGGCCAGCCACCGCCGCTGGATGTCGCACCCGGTCAACGACGACGACTTCCTCGAGGCGCTCGATGACCTTCGCGAGCAGGACGAGCCTGGTCACCAGCTCGGCGGTTGGGCCGACAACGTCCAGGGGCCCGTCGAGGACGACGTCGCGCAAGCGGCGCTGGGCGGTGAGGAAGCGGCCCTGCGCAGCCGAGAGCACGCCGCGGAGGCGAAGCGCTGGACCCTGCTCCTGCAGATCGGCTCGGAGCCTGACCTGGATGCCGCCTGGGGAGACGTCGGTGCCCTCTACTGGATGGTCCGTCGCGAACGACTTCCCCGCCTCGACGACGTGTCCTTCACCTGGCAGTGCGGCTAGCCGGCCCGTCAGGACGCGAGGGCAGCTCTGAGCGCGTCGTCGAACTCCTGGTCGACGACGACCCCGTCGCAGGTGGTCTCGTAGATCTCGCCGCCGGTGTCGTCGGTGCTGAGCGTGGTGGCGCAGTCGCCGCCCACGTCGGAGAACGTCCACACCTTGCCGTTGGAGGTGGCCTTGAGCTTGCCTTGGCTCACCTCGTCGACGAAGGCCGGCAACGCCTCGGGCTCGGCGGACTGCACCCGGACGTAGGCGGGATGGTCGACCAGCGCGGCGTACGCCTCGGCATGGGCGACGACGGGATCGCTCGGGTCGACGGCGCTGGGCGACGCCGTGTCGTCGGTCTCGGGGGTGCCGGCGCCGTCGGGGGTGCCTGAGGCGTCGGCCGTGCCGGCGTCCTCGACGGTGGCGGTGCCGGCGTCGTCGGCGCAGCCGGCCGTCGCGAGCACCAGGGTGGAGAGGACGACTGCGGCGGTGGCGGTTCGTCGATGAGTCATGGTGTTCTCCATCAGCGGAGGCTGGTTCCTTCGACGGTACTCCTTCGTGGCCGGTCACCCCGCGATTCGCCGTGCGGGTCCTCGGCCGTGGGGTCGCCCCGTGACACAGTCGTCGGCATGACCACCGCGCTGGAGGAGCTCCTGCAGTCCTACGTCGACGCAGGCGTCGTCCCGGGCGCCGTGGCCCTGCGGGCATCGGGGGAGGCAGTGCAGGTGGTCGCTGTCGGCTCGGCCACGGTGGGTGGTGGGCCGATGCGCGAGGACGCGATCATGCGCATCCAGTCGATGACCAAGCCGATCACATCCGTGGCTGCGCTCCGCCTGGTGGAGGCCGGCAGGCTGGGCCTCGACCAGAGCGTGGAGGAGTGGTTGCCCGAGCTCGCCAACCGCCGCGTGCTCTCTGCGCCGACCGCAGCGTTGCAGGACTCGGCGCCCGCCCGCCGCCCGATCACCCTGCGCCACCTGCTGACCAACAGCTCCGGCTACGGGATGGCGCTGGTGAGCTCACCTCTGCAACAGGCGATGAGGGACAACGGCACCGAAGCGGGTCCTGAGCCTCCCGGCTTCGGCGCCGACGACTGGCTGGCCCGTCTGGCCGAGCTGCCGTTGGCGTTCCATCCGGGCGAGGGATGGCGCTACCACCACTCGTTCGGCATTCTCGGCATCCTGATCGCCCGGCTGACGGGTCGGCCACTCGGGGAGCACCTGACCGAGGACATGTTCGACCCACTGGGCATGACGGACACCTCGTTCTGGGTGCCGCAGGACAAGCTGAGCAGGTTGCCTGCTGCGTACCGTCAGGGCGAGGGCGGCCTGACGGAGACCGAGCCTGCGGGCGGTGGCTTCTACGCAGGGCCGCCACCGTTCGACGTGAGCCACGCCGAGCTGGTCTCCACCGCACACGATGTCCATCGGTTCACCCAGGCGCTGCGTGGGAAGGCACTGGTCGGCGGTGAGCCCGTGATCTCCGAGGAGCACCTGCACCAGATGACGACCGACCAGGTGCCGGCCGCCTCGAAGACCGCCGCGAGCTTCTTCCCAGGCTTCTGGGACCACATGGGGTGGGGCTTCGGGGTCGGCGTGCACACCCGAGGGCCCCGGACCGGCCGCTACGGCTGGTCGGGTGGCCAGGGCACGGACTTCCACGTCGACCCGGACGGCACGACGGGGGTGCTTCTCACCCAGGTCGAGCTGGGGGAGAGGACCATGCCCCTGCTGGAAGCCGTCCAGGCCCTGCACCCAGCCCCCTGAACCGCGTGACGTGCACGCCGGCTACAGGTGGCTGAGGGACTCGCAGTTCAGGGCGCGGTCGGTCCTCTTCACCGAGGCGGTGTCGGTCCCGGTGCCGCAGCTGACGCGGTCATTGCCCGCACCGGAGTCGAGCACATCGTTCCCGTTGAGACCGTAGAGGAGGTCGTCGCCGGAGCCGCCGCGGATGGTGTCGTCGCCGTCCACGCCTGCGAGGTAGTCGCCGTCGGCGCCGCCGTCGATGAAGTCGTCGTCCAGCCCCGTCCTCAACCAGTCGCGACCGTCGCCGCCGTACGCCCGGTCCTTGTCCTGCGCGCCGTTGAAGAAGTCGTTTCCGGCGCCGAGGTAGGCGGTGTCGTCGCCTCGGTCACCGAGGAAGGCGATGTCGAACGAGGCAGAGAGGGACGAGGAGTCCATCGTGTCGTTGCCGAGTCGCGGCCACACCTCGATCAGCATCGGGTCGGCGTCTGCGAACTTGGCCCTGACGCGGCAGCTTGCCCCGACGCCCTTGGGGACGTCGAGCTCCACGCAGCCACGGGCCAGGAACTTCCACGACTGCGTGCCGGTGTCGACGAAGTGCAGCCGGCCGTCCACCTGGGTGATCGTCAGGTTGTTGTCCTGCTGACCGCCACGGAACAGCAGACCGTGCATGGTCCGGTTGATGATCGCGCCGTTCTTCAGCGGCGTCACGCCGCCGATGAGGATCTCCTGCACGTAGGGCCGGCGAGGCCCGACGCCCGGATACGGCGAGGTGTCGCGCGGCAGCTCGAGGGTGGGGTCCGGGTAGCCCCCGCCCTGCGCGACGGCGGGGGTGCCGGCCGTGCCGAGGGCGAGTACGCCGATGACGGCGGCGGCCAACGTGTTAAGGACATGACGACGGGGTAGAGACACTGTTCCTCCCAAAATCAGGACTCAAGGCCGTAACCGTAGCGTGACCAAAGTCCTGGTGTGGGTGGAACCGGGATTTCAAGGAGCGAGGAGGCGCACTCGGCAGGGCGGGAGCCTGTGCGGCCAGCCGTGTTGGCCGTCACGACGGGAGCCACCGTGCTCGCCGTCTCCTGGTCTGTGTCGCTCCGGCGGGCCGTTCAGCCCTCGCGCCGACGCGTTCTCCGTCCTAGCCTGAAGACGCGTCAAACCGCGTCCTGCGGGCGCGGGTAGCGGGACACGCTGTGGCCGGAGGCGGTGATGCCATGAACAACCTCAAGCGGTTCACGGTCTGCAAGGTGCTGAGTCACAAGTGGTTGCGGATCGGCTACGCGACAGGTGCCGACGGGGAGACGTCGGGCACCTTCCTGCGATGCCAGCGGTGCGGCAAGGAGGACCACAATGCCGGGACGATCGCCCGCGGGCCGAGCAGCGGCGGCATCTCCGCATAGGTGCTCGCGGGGCCCGATGCACCTGCGACCCGAAGCCACCGACGCTTGTGAGGGACAGCAACGTTCGAGACACTGCCCCACATCCAGGCAGCCAGCGGAGAGGGGCGGGTGTCGACGTGCCGAAGCCGAGACCTGGCATCCGCGTGGCGCTGGTGGGCGGCTGCCGCGGCGCTGAGGTGGGGGCTCGGTGCGCTGCTGCTTCTCGGTGGTCTGGTGACGCTGCTGACGGGTTCGTTGGAGGTGTGCGAGCAGCAGGTCGCCCAGACCGGTGAGGCCGGCGTCGTCTCGGTGTGCCGGCAGCCCGCCGCGACCGACCCCTCGGTCGCTCGCGTTCCTCCTCCTCCTGCTCATGCTCGCGTGGCCGGACCTCTCGGCGGTGTCGGTCGGCATCGTGCAGATCACGAGGAAGGTGGAGCAGCAGACCGAGAAGGTCGGACGGGAGGTCTCGGAGCTGCGGCAGAGCCTCGACGCGCAGCTGACGCAGATGGCGCAGCAGCTCCAGCTTGACGAACCAGCAGCTGATGTCGCAGCAGGTGTCGAACCAGCGCGTCTCGCAGACCCTGTACTTCGGCGCGGCGGCGGTGGCAGGCGGGTCGCCGAGCGTCACGACCGGGCCACCCAGCACGGAGTCCGGCGGCGTCGAGGAGCTGCTCGCACCGGTCCGGGACCAGCCCGCCTATGTGGATTCAGGGCTGCCGCACGCCTGGGCCCTCACCTCCGACGAGCAGCAGCGGCAGGTGCGCGTCGCGCTCGTCGGGGACGCCGTCGATCCCGCCGTCCTGGAGCTGGCGGGCATCGCGTCGAGGGTCGAGGCGCCGTACGTCACCCAGCACGCCTCTGAACGCGGCTACGGCGTCGGTGCGGCATCCCTCGGCCACATCCTCGCGATCGCGAGCCGGGCGCGGGTGACACCGGTGTCCGTCCTCTCCGCGGAAGGGGCCGGCTCGGGTGCGGACCTGCTGGAGGGGCTGGTCGCTGCCTTCGCCACCAGGCCGGACATCCTGCTCCTGGGGGTCGGGTTCCCGGCCGCCCAGCCGGGGAGCCCGCCGCAGCCCACGAACGACAGCATCGAGGAGCTGCTGGGCAGGCGGGCCGGCAAGGAGGTTCTCGTCGTGGCGCCTGCGGGCAACAACGCGCAGCCGACAGCAGGTTGGCCCGCAGCGCTCGACGGCGTGGTCTCGGTCGGCGCCATCGACGCCGACGGCCAGCGCGCCTCCTTCTCCAACTTCGGCGTCGGCGTGGACGTGGCGGCCCCGGGTGTCGGCGTCACCTGCCTCGCAGGAGCGGACTCCGGCAGGCCCACCTTCCGCGCCCTGAGCGGGACGACGTTCTCCGCCGACATCGTCGCCGGGGTCGCCGCGCTCGTGATGTCGGTCGCCGACCTCGGCCCGAGCGAGGTGGGCGACCTGCTCCTGCGGGCATCGACGAGACGGACCCCGGAGGGCACCCCGATTCTGGACGCGGGGGCGGCCGTGGAGCTGGCACTGGCGGACAGGTAGGGCGCGCGCTCCTAGTCGGTGCCGGCCGTCACCAGCGTCCGCAGCCGCGCATAGGCATCGGCGTTCGAGAGCACCACGCACCCCGCGGCCCGCGCCCGGGCCAGGATCTCCGGCTCCGCACGCAGCAGCGCGACTCCTCGCCGCACCAGCACCCACGGGGGCTTGCGGCTCTCCCGCAGGTCGCGGCTGAGCCGGCGCCAGAAGGTCACCAGCCGCGGGTTGCGGATGCACACGGCGTCGGCCAGCAGCCCCTCGGCGCGGCAGGAGGCCACCACCTCGTCGGCGAAGATCCCTTCGGCCAGGACGTACGCCGCGCCGCCCAGCTCGACCATCCGGTGGCCGACGCGGCCGTTGTAGGGGATGTCGTAGATCGGGATGTCGGCGCGGCCCTCCTCGCACAGGGTGCGCAGCGCCGCCACTGCGTCGGCCGGCATCCACGAGTCGGGGTGGTCCCAGTCCACGATCGGCGGCCCGGCCACGAGCGGTCGGCGCGGCAGGGTCGGGTCGTCGCCGTCCTTGTAGAAGTCGTCGAGGTTGACCACCGGCAGCCCCGCCTCACCGGCGAGCCGGTGGCACAGCTGCGACTTGCCGGACCCCGAGGGCCCCGCGATGACGATGACCCGTGCCAGCACGGGTCAGGACGCTACCAAGGCCCCGGGTCCGACGGTTCAGATGCCGATCGGGTGCCAGACGGTCTTGGTCTCCAGCACCCACGTCATCCGGTCGAGCCCCGGGTCGGCTGCCCAGTCCTCGGTCGCGGGGCGGCGTACGCGCTTGAGGTTCTCCGCCGCCGCGACCTCGAGCGCGACCGCCTGGTCGCGGTCGTCGGCGCTCCCGGTCAGGTCGATGGCGTTGACGTCGAGGTGCGAGGCGAGCGTGGGCGCGGTGTCGCCCAGCGCGCCGGTGAGCACGTTGACCACACCGCCGGGGACGTCGGAGGTGGCGAGCACCTCGGCGAGCGTGATCGCGGGCAGCGGGCGCTCGGCGGAGGTCGCGACTACGCAGGTGTTCCCGGTGACGACCACGGGCGCCACGACGCTGACCAGGCCGAGCAGCGAGGAGTCCTGCGGGGCGAGCACCGCCACGACACCGGTCGGCTCCGGCACGCTGAAGTCGAAGTACGGCGCGGCCACGGGGTTCGTGCCGCCGACGACCTGGGCGATCTTGTCGGCCCAGCCGGCGTACCAGACAAGCCGGTCGACCGAGGCGTCCACGAGCGCCTCGGCCTGACGGCGCGTGCCGCCTTCGGAGCGCTGCACCTCCTCGGCGAACTGCGCGCGCCGACCCTCGAGCACCTCGGCGATCCGGTAGATCACCTGACCACGGTTGTAGGCGGTCTTGCCGGACCAGCCGGGGAACGCCTTGCGCGCGGCCACGACGGCGTCGCGGGCGTCCTTGCGGGAGGCGTAGGCGGCGTTGGCGAGGAACGCCCCCTTGCTGTCGCGCACCTCGTAGCTGCGGCCGGACTCCGACCGCGGGAACGCCCCGCCGATCGCCAGCTTGTAGGTCTTGCGGACGTCGATCCGGCTCATCTGAGGTATCCCTCCAGCCCGTGCCGACCGCCCTCGCGGCCGTAACCGGACTCCTTGTAGCCGCCGAAGGGCGACGTCGGGTCGAACTTGTTGAAGGTGTTGGCCCAGACGACGCCGGCACGCAGCTGGTCGGCCATCCAGAGGATGCGCGACCCCTTGTCGGTCCAGACGCCCGCGGAGAGCCCGAACGGCGTGTTGTTCGCCTTCTCGACGGCCTCCTTCGGCGTGCGGAAGGTGAGCACGGAGAGGACCGGACCGAAGATCTCCTCGCGGGCGATCCGGTGCGCCTGGGTGACGCCGGTGAAGACCGTCGGGGGGAACCAGAACCCGTTGCTCGGCAGGTCGCACGGCGGCGACCACCGGTCGGCGCCCTCGGCGTCGCCGACGTCGCTCAGCTCGTGGATCCTCGCCAGCTGCTCGGCGGAGTTGATCGCGCCGACGTCGGTGTTCTTGTCGAGCGGGTCGCCGACCCGCAGGGTGCTCATCCGGCGCTTGAGCCGGGCCAGCACGTCCTCGGCCACGGACTCCTGGACCAGCAGCCGCGAGCCCGCGCAGCAGACGTGACCCTGGTTGAAGAAGATGCCGTTGACGATCCCCTCGACGGCCTGGTCGACGGGGGCGTCGTCGAACACGATGTTCGCCGCCTTCCCGCCGAGCTCGAGGGTGACCTTCTTGTCCGAGCCCGCCACCGACTTGGCGATCTGGCGGCCCACGTCGGTGGAGCCTGTGAACGCGACCTTGTCGACGTCGGGGTGCGAGACGACCGCGCGGCCGGTGTCGCCCGCGCCGGTCACGATGTTGACCACGCCCGGGGGCAGGTCCGCCTGCTGGCAGATCTCGGCGAACAGCAGCGCGGAGAGCGGTGTGGTCTCGGCGGGCTTGAGGACGACGGTGTTGCCGCAGGCGAGCGCCGGGGCGATCTTCCAGGAGAGCATCAGCAGCGGGAAGTTCCACGGGATGACCTGGCCGGCGACGCCGAGCGACTCCGGGGTCTTGCCGGGGAAGGCGTACTCGAGCTTGTCGGCCCATCCCGCGTAGTAGAAGAAGTACGACGCCGCCAGCGGCACGTCGACGTCGCGGGACTCGCGGATCGGCTTGCCGTTGTCGATCGACTCCAGCACCGCCAGCTCCCGGGAGCGCTCCTGCATGATGCGGGCGATCCGGAAGAGGTACTTGCCGCGCTCGCGGCCGCTCATCCGCGACCAGGTGCGGGTGTAGGCGCGCCGGGCTGCCTTGACCGCCGTGTCGACGTCCGCCTCGTCCGCCTCGGCCACCTCGGCGAGGACCTCCTCGGTGGCGGGGCTGATCGACTTGAACGAGCCGCCGGCGGCCGGGTCGACGAACTCGCCGTCGATGAAGAGGCCGTAGGAGCTCTGCAGGTTGACGACGGAACGTGACTCAGGCGCCGGGGCGTAGTCGAAGACGTTGCTGCGGACGTCGAGCGGCGCAGTGCCCGACGAGTCGCCGGTCTTGGCTGGGATGTTGCCTGCCATGGGAGGGGCCTCAGTCCAGAGTGAAGTAGTCGGGGCCGGGGTAGCGGCCGAGGGTCATCTTGGTGCGCTGCATGAGGAGCTCGTTGAGGAGCGTCGAGGCGCCGAACCGGAACCAGTCCGGGTCGAGCCAGTCGGGGCCGGCGACCTCGTTGACCATGACCAGGTGCTTGACGGCGTCCTTGGAGGTGCGGATGCCGCCGGCCGGCTTCACCCCGACCATCTGCCCGGTCGCTTCCCGGAAGTCGCGGACCGCCTCCAGCATCACCAGCGTGACGGGGAGGGTCGCGGCCGGCTGGATCTTCCCGGTCGAGGTCTTGATGAAGTGGGCGCCGGCGAGCATCGCCAGCCAGGACGCGCGGCGGACGTTGTCGTAGGTCTGCAGCTCGCCGGTCTCGAGGATCACCTTGAGGTGGGCGCTCGTGCCGTCGGGGCGCCGGCACGCCTCGCGCACCGCGACGATCTCCTCGAAGACCTGCAGGTAGCGGCCGGTGAGGAAGGCGCCCCGGTCGATCACCATGTCGATCTCGTCGGCGCCGGCCTCGACGGCGTCCTCGGTGTCGGCGAGCTTGATGTCCAGCGCCGCGCGGCCGGAGGGGAACGCGGTGGCGACCGCCGCGACGTGGACGCCGCTGGCACCGAGCGCCTCCTTCGCGACGCCCACCATGTCGCCGTAGACGCAGACCGCGGCGGTCGGCGGGCAGGTCGGGTCGGCCGGGTCGGGGCGCATCGCCTTCGTGCACAGCGCCCGCACCTTGCCAGGGGTGTCCGCGCCCTCGAGCGTGGTCAGGTCGACCATCCGGACCGCCAGGTCGAGGGCGAACGCCTTCGCGGTGGTCTTGATCGAACGGGTGCCCAGGGTGGCGGCCCTCGCCTCGGCCCCCACCTGGTCGACCCCGGGGAGCCCGTGGAGGAAGCGGCGGAGGGCGGATTCGGACGAGGAGACCTGTGCCAGATCGGTGGTGGCAGGTGGCCCGACCGCAGGAACGACGGTGGTCATCCGGACAGTCTAGAGCCGGTCACAGACCGGCCGCCGCCGCCAGGTCCCCGCGGATCGCGTCCAGCCGTCCGACGGCGTTGATCCGGGCCGCGGCCACACCGTCCTCGGCGTCCTGCTCCACGGGTACGACGACCTCCAGGTAGCACTTGATCTTCGGCTCGGTGCCGGACGGGCGCACGATGACGCGGGCGTCGTCGCTCAACCGATAGCGGAGCCCGTCGGTCGGCGGGAGGGCCTCGCTGCCCTCGGCCAGGTCGTCCACCTGCTCGACCCGCAGCCCTCCTAGCCGGGTCGGCGGGGTGGCCCGGAGCCGGGCCATCGCCTCCCCGATGACCGAGAGGTCGGTGACCCGCACGCTGAGCTGATCGGTCGCGTGCAGCCCGTGCTGCCTCGCGATGTCGTCGAGCCGGTCGACGAGGGTCCGCCCCTCCGCCTTGAGCTGTGCGACGAGCTCCACCACCCGGACCGCGGCCGAGAGGCCGTCCTTGTCCCGAACCCGGTCCGGGTCGGTGCAGTAGCCCAGCGCCTCCTCGTAGCCGAACGCCAGCCCCTCGACCCGGCCGATCCACTTGAAGCCGGTCAGCGTGTCGACGTACGGCTGCCCGGCCACGGCGGCCATCCGGCCGAGCAGCGAGGACGAGACGATCGAGGCGGCGTACGTCCCCTCGACGCCGAGCCGCAGCAGCTGGTCGCCGAGGAGCGCGCCGACCTCGTCACCGCTGAGCATCCGCCAGCCGTGCGGACCGGGTACGCCGACCGCGCACCGGTCGGCGTCCGGGTCGTTGGCGAGGACGATGTCCGCGCCGACGTCGGAGGCGAGCGCCATCGCGAGGTCCATCGCGCCCGGCTCCTCGGGGTTCGGGAACGCGACCGTGGGGAACTCCGGGTCGGGCTCGGACTGGGCGGGCACGACGTGCGGCGCCGGGAATCCCGCCCGCCGCAGCACCTCCACCAGGCTGCTGACCGCCGACGCCGTGCAGCGGCGTGTAGACCACCGAGACGTCGCGGGGGCCGTCGGCCGCCGGCAGCGAGGCGACGGCGTCCAGGTAGCCCTCGACGACCTCCTCGCCGAGCTGCTCGCCGGCGTCGCCGCGGGGGACGTCCGCCAGCGAGCCGACCGCGTCGATGCGGCGGGCGATCTCGCTGTCGGCCGGCGGGACGATCTGGCTGCCGTCGCCCAGGTAGACCTTGTAGCCGTTGTCCTCGGGCGGGTTGTGGCTCGCGGTCACCATGACACCGGCGACGCACCCGAGGTGCCGGATCGCGAAGGCGAGCAGGGGCGTCGGCAGCGGCCGGGGGAGCACGAGGGCACGGAACCCGGCCCCGGTCATCACCTCGGCGGTGTCCCGGGCGAACACGTCGGAGTTGTGCCGGGCGTCGTACCCGATGACGACGCTGTCGCCCGCTGTCGCGCCCTCGTCGCGGAGGTACGCCGCCAGGCCGGCGGCGGCACGCGTGACGACGACCCGGTTCATCCGCATCGGACCGGCGCCGAGCGCACCGCGGAGCCCCGCGGTGCCGAACTCGAGCGTGCCGGCGAACCGGTCGGCGAGGTCGGCGGCCTCCGGCCCGTCCGGTCGGGCCTCGGCGGCCCGGACGAGCGCTTCGAGCTCCTCGCGGGTCCGGGGGTCGGGGTCCTCCGAGGCCCAGCTGCGGGCACGGTCGAGGAGGGAGCTGAGGTCGGTCATCGGGTCAATCTAGCGGCCACGGGTCACCGCTTGCGCGCGACGAACTCCGGGGTCGCGCGGCGGAATGCGGCCTCCCGGGCGATCTTCGTGTTGGCGTTGAGCAGCAGCCCGAGCTGCTCGATGCGCTCCCGTGCGAACGTCCGCCGCGGCGCGGCGTTCCAGGTCGCCGTCGAAGAGCCGCTTGGCCGCCGCGACCGCGTCGGGGGAGCGGGTCCGCAGCTGCTCGATGAGCTCGTCGGCCGCCAGCCATCGGGTCCGTCGCGACCTCGGTCACGAGACCGAGCTCCTTCGCCCGGGTGCCGGAGAACGTGTCGCCGCTCATCGTCAGCAGCTTCGCGGTGTCGATGCCGACCAGCTCGCTGAGGGTGCGGATCCCGGACATGTCCGGGATCAGCCCCCACTTCGCCTCGAGCACCGACCACTGCGCGTCGGGCGTGGAGAACCGGAAGTCGGCGCCGAGGGCGATCTGCAGCCCACCGCCGTAGCAGTGGCCCTGCACCACCGCGATCACCGGAACCGGCAGCCGCCGCCACCCCCACGCGGCCTCCTGGAAGATGTTGGTCCCCCGGAGCAGGGAGGGGACGAACGAGCGCGCGATCTGCTTCGGGTCCTTGAGCGCCGTGGCGAAGTCGAGCCCGGCGCTGAAGGAGTCGCCGGCGCCGGTCAGCACGACCGCGCGCAGCGTCCGGTCCTTGCGCAGCCGCCGGGAGGTGGCCACCAGCTCGGCCAGCATGTCGAGCGTGAGGCCGTTGAGCTTGTCCGGGCGGTCGAGCCAGACCCGGGCGACCCCCTCGTCGACGGTGCAGGTGACGTTGCGGGCGGAGGAGCTGCTCATGGTGCCGAGGCTACGGGTTCCCCGGTCCGGCGGCACACCCAGACCAGCACCTCGGGACCGGCGCCTTCGGACCGGCGCCTTCAGATCGGACGGACCTCAGATGCGCGGCACCACCGCGCCGAGCAGCTCGCCCATGCGGGCGGCGGCGGCCCGGCCGGCCTCGAGGACCTCCGCGTGGTTGAGCGGCGCGCCGGAGATGCCGGCCGCCAGGTTGGTGACCAGCGAGATGCCGAGCACCTCCATCCCGGCCTCCCTCGCCGCGATCGCCTCGAGGGTGGTCGACATGCCGACGAGGTCCCCGCCGATCGCGCGGACCATGCCGATCTCCGCCGGGGTCTCGTAGTGCGGCCCCGAGAGCTGGACGTAGACGCCCTCGTCCAGTGACGGGTCGACCTCGCGGCAGTGCTCCCGGAGCCGGGGGGAGTAGAGGTCGGTCAGGTCGACGAAGTTCGCACCCTCGATCGGGCTCGTGCCGGTCAGGTTGATGTGGTCGCTGATGAGCACCGGCGTGCCGGGCGTCCACGTCTCCTTCAGCCCGCCGCAGCCGTTCGTCAGCACCACCGCGCGGCACCCCGCGGCAGCCGCGGTGCGGACGCCGTGCACGACCGGGCGCACGCCGAGCCCCTCGTAGAAGTGCGTCCGACCGAGGAAGACGAGCAGGTGGCGGTCCCCGGAGCGGACCGATCGCACCTTGCCGGAGTGACCGACGACCGCGGCCGCCACGAAGCCGGGCAGGTCGGTGGCGTCGATCTCGGCGGTCGGCTCCCCGAGAGCGTCGACGGCCGGCAGCCAGCCGGAGCCCATGACGAGGGCGACGTCGTGGCGCTCCACGCCGGTCAGCTCTCGCAGCCGGTCGGCCGCGGCGCGTGCGAGGTCGGTCGGGCTGTCGGCGGGGAAGTTGCTCATGATCGGCAGCGTAGGGGACCACCTCCCCTTCCCCTCAGTCGCCGATGTTCGGCTTGCCGAACGGCACGACCTTGGAGTCGGTGATCGAGTCCAGCCGCTCGTCACCGTCCGCGGAGGTGTAGTAGACGCGTGCGCTGACGCCGATCTCCGGCTGGCGCGAGCTGACCAGCGCCCGGCCCTCGTCGAACGCCAGCTCCGGGTTGCACACCGAGTTGACCACCGTCAGCTCTCCGGGGAGGTTCCGGGAGCCGAAGTCGACGGTGAGTCCGGCGGGATCATGAAGCTGGTGGTGCCGACCGGCGAGCTGTTGTCGGAGAACCCCTTGGACCACGAGACCGTGACGAGGTTCGGTCGCTCCGACTGGTTGGTGACCGAGACCACCGTCGCCGAGCGCTGACGCGACGCCGTCTGGCTGTTCATGGACGTCACGAGTCGCGCGTGCGGACCGGGAGCCCCGGGCTCTCGACGCTGTCGGCGCGCCCACTGGGCGAGCTTCTTTCCGAGGACGATCGTCGCGGAGGCCGGCAGCACCATCGAGATCCGCGTGCACAACCGCCTGGCCGACCACGAGCTGCGGATCGACGACCTCGGCACCACCGGCCCGATCTCGCCCGGAGGAACCGGATCGCTGACCGTGTCCGCCACGGTCCCGGGCACCATACTACCACGACCCCGGTGGCGGCTCCGTCGGCGGATCCTCGGTCTGCCCGTGCTGGTGGTGGTGGCGCCGAGCGACCGGTGGCGGTTGGGGCCGGAGCTGACCGAGTTCGAGCGGCAGTGGGTGTGGCTCTGCCAGGACGTCGACCCGGTGTGGGGTGCCCGGGCGCGGCTGGAGAGGTGATCGATGCCAACCGGACCCCGCCCGTGCCGCGCTACTTCATGCTCAACGACCGCAGCGGCTTCCGCGCCCTGGCTCTGTCCCGCGACGAAGCCGCCACCCACGCCACCCACGAGGACACCCTTCCGGCTGGCTCCGCGCGCGAGGTCGACGTTCGCGACTTCAGCCTCCCCCTAGCCGACGGCTCGGTCGGCACCGGCCAGCTGATCCGGATGGTGAACGTCGGCGGTCGTCCATCAGATGCACTTTCACGAACCACGTCTGGACGGTGCGGCGCAACGGACGTGACTTCCCCGAACGGACGGCACGTCGATGCCGAGGGACACGTCGTGCTTCAGCAGTGGGAGGACGTCGTCGAGCTGAACCCACTGGATCGCAAGGAGGTCGTGCTGCCGTTGAAGCGCCCACCCGAGGTGGTCGACCAGGTCTGGGACGCTCGCGACGAGGACTGGGTGTACCCGATGCATTGTCACGCCGAACCGTCCCAGACCGCGGCCGGCGGGCTGTACCCAGGCGGGCTGGCCGCCGACTGGACCCTGGCGGCCCCCGGCCCTCGGCAACACAAGGAGCACACGACCTACACGAGCCAGGTGGCCTTCGCAGCCAACCAGCCACGCAGTGGCGGGAGCCCGGCCACCGAGTCGCGGCAGCAGCCCGACAAGACCTTCGTCCGCAAGTTCTACAACCGGCGACTGCGCTTTCCCGACAGACAGGAGCACACGATCTGGAGCTTCGAGGACGAGAAGTCAGGTCGGCGGTTCCCGGCGCATGATGCGGGTCGACGAGGGGGACATGGTCCACTCCAGGCTCGACGCCTCCAAGGGACCGCACACCCTGCATCATCACGGGGTCGAGCCCGACCCGCGCAACGACGGGGCCGGGCACACCTCCTTCGAGGTGACCGGGTCCTACACCTATCAGTTCGGCCTCAGGTGGGAGAGCCCGGGAACCCCAATCTGGGATCCGCGGGGACGTACTTCTACCACTGCCACGTCAACACCGTGCTGCACGTGCAGCTGGGCATGGTCGGGCCGCTGATCATCGATCCGGTCGTCCATCCCGACTTTCCGGTCCCGGCTGGCGCCCGGCGGCCCTTCGTGGACGGACCGCTGTATGACGTGGCAACCGAGGCCCTGGTTGCGCCGTACGCCGTCGATCCGCGGTGGCACAGTCTTTCGCACGCCGCCGGCCTGTCCGGGGAGGACGTCGGGCTGAACAGGTTCGACCCGAAGTTCTTCTACGTCGTGGGCGGGGCGCTGTCTGGGCCCCCGACGAAGGCCGACGTCGCTGCGCCTGGCCGGCTGCTCGCGAACACCCCGGCGACGGGGTACCCGACGCTGCTGCGACTGGCGAACCTCAACTACTTCCCGACCCTGGCGCTGTTCACCGACACCTCCGGAGCACGGGTTCCGATGGCCGAGCTGATCGCGCACGACGGCCGTGCCTACCGCGACACCTCCCGGCGGGACGCGCCGAGCCCGCCGGTCCGCGACAGCGGTCGTCCGCTACTGAGCCACGCGATCGCGTTCGGGGCCGCCGAGCGGTACGACGTCCTGCTGCACCCGCCAAGCGCAGGCACTTTCCTGATCAGCTTCGAGTTCAGGCACTGGGCCAGGCACGGGCTGCTCGCCACTCGCAGCGTCCCCATCATCGCCCGTTGAGACCTACGCCTCCGACGGGGCGTGCGCGCGCGGGCATAACCGTCCTCACCACCTCCGCGTACCCCTTCGTCTGAGTGGGGGTAGGACATGTACCGATGCGGCTCGTGGTCTGGCGACGAGCGCCGACGCCCACCGTGTTCAGAGACCGCTGGAGCGGCAGGGCCGGCGGCGCAGCTCGGCGACGTAGTCGTCCGGGGCGTCGGCCGCCTCCGCAGCGTCGGCGAGGATCCCGAGGTACGACGCGGAGGGCAGTCCGCCCTCGTAGGCGTCGAGCACGTAGGTCCAGGCGACTGCCTCGCCGTGCATGGTGGAGATACGCACCTTCGTCTTGCGGTAGATGTCGTTGGCGACGCTCTCCCACCGGTCGAGCACGGCCACGTCGTCGGCGGTGACGTCGTACACGGCGACGAAGACCTGCTCGAACGGGTCCTGGACGATGGTCGCCAGCGACCCGTCCCAGCCGTACTCCTCGCCGCCGAACGTGAGCCGCCACCCCTGGAGCCACCCGGTGACCTGCAGCGGGGAGTGCGGGCAGCGCTCGCCCATGAGGCGCGGATCCATGTTCGGTCCGTAGGCGGCGTAGAGGGTCACGGACGGCAGCGTAGCCATGACAGGTGGAACAATGGCCGCCGTGACTCATGTGGCGATCATCGGTGGCGGACCCGGCGGCTACGAGGCGGCGCTGGTGGCAGCGCAGCTCGGGGCGGACGTGACGGTCGTCGACAGCGACGGGATCGGCGGGTCGGCGGTGCTCACCGACTGCGTGCCGAGCAAGACCCTCATCGCCACCGCGGAGGTCATGACCCGGTTCGAGGTGGCCCCCGACCTGGGCATCACGACCGTCGGCGCGACGAGCCGGGACGCGGTCGTGGACCTCGGGATGGTCAACCGCCGGGTCCTCGACCTCGCGGCCGCCCAGTCGACGGATACCGAGCGGCGGCTGGTCCGTGACGGCGTCCGCGTGCTGAAGGGGACCGGCCGGCTGGACGGCCCGCAGCGGGTCGTGGCCACCGGGCCCGACGGCGCCGAGGAGACGCTGGAGGCCGACACGGTCCTCCTCGCCACCGGTGCGGCCCCCCGGACGCTGCCCACCGCCGAGCCGGACGGCGAGCGGATCCTCACCTGGGAGCAGGTCTACGACCTGACCGAGACGCCCGAGCACCTCGTGGTGGTGGGGTCCGGTGTCACCGGCGCCGAGTTCGCCGGCGCCTACAACGCCCTCGGCATGGAGGTCACGCTGGTCAGCAGCCGGGACCGGGTGCTCCCGGGGGAGGATGCCGACGCCGCGGAGGTGCTGGAGCAGGTCTTCAAGCGCCGTGGCATGACCGTGCTCGGCACGTCGCGGATGGCCGCGGTCACCCGCGACGGCGACCGTGTCGTCGTACGCCTGGAGGACGGGCGCGAGGTGGAGGGGTCGCACTGCCTGCTCGCCCTGGGGTCGGTGCCCCGCACCGGAGGGCTGGGGCTCGAGGAGTCCGGGATCGCCGTCGACGACCGTGGGTTCATCAAGGTCGACCGCGTCTCGAGGACCTCCGCCCGCGGGGTGTACGCCGCCGGCGACTGCACCGGCGTCCTCATGCTCGCCTCGGTGGCGGCCATGCAGGGACGGATCGCGATGTGGCACTCGCTCGGGGACGCGGTCGCCCCGCTCGCGCTGAAGACGGTCTCCTCCAACGTGTTCACCGCGCCTGAGATCGCCACGGTCGGCTGGACGCAGAAGGCCGTCGACGACGGCGAGATCGAGGCCGACTCGGTGCTGCTGCCGCTGGCGACCAACGCCCGGGCGAAGATGCAGGGCGTCACCGACGGCTTCGTCAAGATCTTCTGCCGGCCGGGCACCGGGATCATCGTCGGCGGCGTCGTGGTCGCTCCGCGGGCCAGCGAGCTGATCCACGCCCTCGCGGTCGCCGTCGCGGAGAACCTGACCGCGGACCAGCTCGCCCAGGCGTTCACCGTCTACCCCTCGATGAGCGGCTCGGTCGCCGAGGCGGCGCGCCGCCTGCACCAGGTGCGCTGACGGGCTCCGCGCTTATACCGGATTGCGCCGTTCGGCTGCGGTGGACACGCCGCGCGACCCATGATGGTGTGTCCCAACCGCACCATCCGTCCCACGGGGAGCACATCATGAGGTCACGGCTGCGCGCCGCCGGCACGATCGTCCTGACCATCGGCCTCGTCGCCGCGCTACCGCAGCTGCTCTCGCTCGACGAGGGCGCGGAGGCGCGAGCGGTGTCGGTGGACCAGAGCTACCCGGTGCCGGGGTCCGGGCGCTACACGGTGCGCGGGCACGGCTACGGCCACGGCCGGGGGATGTCCCAGCACGGTGCGCAAGGAGCCGCGCTGGCGGGGCTGGACCACGAGGAGATCCTCGACTTCTACTACCCGGGCACCGCGACCGGCCGTGCGCCGAAGCGCGTCCGGGTGCTCATCTCCTCCGACACCACCTCCGACCTCGTCGTGACCGCGCAGCGGACGCTGACCGTCCGCGACCTCGGCACCGGCGAGACGACGAGGGTGCCCGACGTCGGCGCCACCCAGTGGCGGATCGACGTCGGCACCCGCAACCGCAACGTCGTCGACTACCTCGCCGGCGGGAGCTGGAAGCGGTGGCGGACGCTGGAGGGCGAGGGACAGTTCAACGCCGACGCCCCCCTCGAGCTGCACACGCCGTCGGGCCGTTTCACCTTCCGCGGCAAGCTCCGCGCTGCCATGCCGACGCCGACCTCGACGAGCCGGGACACCGTCAACGACGTGGGGATCAACGGCTACGTGAAGGGCGTCGTCCCCTACGAGATGCCCGCGCTCTGGGAGCCGGAGGCGGTGCGCGCGCAGTCGGTCGCAGCCCGCACCTACGCCTCCTGGAACCGCGCGCAGTACCCCGCCCGGTACTACCAGATCTGCGACACCACCGCCTGCCAGGTCTACCGCGGCGTCAACGGCGAGCACCCGGCGAGCAACGAGGCCACCAGCGCCACCCGTCGCAAGATCCGCACGTACGACGGCGAGCCCGCGTTCAGCCAGTTCTCCGCCAGCTCCGGCGGGTGGACCGTCGCCGGCTCCGTGCCCTACCTGCGCGCCAAGGAGGACCCGTACGACGACTGGGCGGGCAACTCCAACCACGACTGGTCGGTCACGCTGACGGCAGCGGCCATCGAGCGGGCCTACCCCTCGATCGGCAAGCTGCGCAGGATCCGGGTGACCGAGCGCGACGGCAACGGCCAGTGGCAGGGCCGGGTCCTGTCGATGGTGCTCGACGGTCGGCGCAACGACGTGCGGATCACCGGCGACGACTTCCGGTGGAAGTTCGGGCTGAAGTCGACCTGGTTCAGCTTCTGAGTCGCCGGCACGAGTGACGGCTCGACCGGTTCGCACCGGCACGAGTGACGGCTCGACCCGGCAGGAGTGACGGCTCGGCGGTCAGTCCTTGAGCTCGCAGACCACCTCGCCGCTGGTGACGGTGGCGCCGACCTCGGCCTGCAGCCCGGTGACGGTGCCGGCCTTGTGCGCCTTGAGCGGCTGCTCCATCTTCATCGCCTCGAGGACGACGATGGCGTCGCCCTCGGCGACGGCCTGGCCCTCCTCGACGGCGACCTTGACGATCGTGCCCTGCATGGGGGAGGTGACGGCGTCGCCCGACGCCGCGGCGCCGGACTTCTTGCCCGCCGTGCGCTTCGGCTTCTTCGCAGCCCCTCCGGCAGGGCCGCCTGCGCCCGCCCCGGCCGCGAAGCCCGCAGGAAGGACGACCTCGAGCCGCTTGCCGCCGACCTCGACGGTGACCGACTGCCGCTCGCCGGGCTCCGGGGCGTCGGCGGTCTCACCGGCGTAGGGCTCGATGTCGTTGTCGAACTCGGTCTCGATCCAGGACGTGTAGACGTCGAAGCTCGTCCCGTCGCCGAGAAAGGCGGGGTCGTCGACGACCTTGGCGTGGAAGGGGATCACCGTCGGCATCCCCTCGACCACGAACTCGGCCAGCGCCCGGCGGGAGCGGGCCAGCGCGTGGTCGCGGTCGCGGCCGGTCACGACCAGCTTGGCGACCAGCGAGTCGAACGCCCCGGGGACCGTCTCGCCCGGGTCGTAGCCGCCGTCGAGCCGCACGCCCGGACCCGACGGCGCGTGCCACCGGGTCAGCGTGCCGGGGGCGGGCATGAAGTTGCGGCCGGCGTCCTCGGCGTTGATCCGGAACTCGATCGAGTGACCGACCACGGCGGGGTCGTCGTACCCCAGCTCCTCGCCCGCGGCGACGCGGAACATCTCCTGGACGAGGTCGAGCCCGGTGACCTCCTCCGAGACCGGGTGCTCGACCTGGAGGCGGGTGTTGACCTCCAGGAACGAGATGGTGCCGTCCTGGCCGACGAGGAACTCGCACGTCCCGGCGCCGACGTAGCCGGCCTCCTTCAGGATCGCCTTCGACGAGTCGTAGAGGATGCTCGAGCTGCTCGGCGGACAGGAACGGCGCGGGCGCCTCCTCGACCAGCTTCTGGTGACGCCGCTGCAGCGAGCAGTCGCGGGTCGAGACCACGACGACGTTGCCGTGGGAGTCGGCCAGGCACTGGGTCTCGACGTGGCGCGGCCGGTCGAGGTAGCGCTCGACGAAGCACTCGCCGCGGCCGAACGCACCGACCGCCTCCCGGACCGCGGAGTCGAACATCTCCGCGACCTCGCTCTCCTCCCGGGCGACCTTGAGCCCCCGGCCACCGCCGCCGAACGCCGCCTTGATCGCGATCGGGAGGCCGTGCTCACGGGCGAACGCCACGACCTCGTCGGCGTCCGCGACCGGGTCGGAGGTGCCGGCCACCAGCGGAGCGCCGACCTTGGCGGCGATGTGGCGGGCCTGGACCTTGTCGCCGAGCGAGTCGATGGCCGCGGGCGGGGGACCGATCCACACCAGTCCGGCGTCGAGGACGGCCTGGGCGAAGGCCGAGTTCTCGGCGAGGAACCCGTAGCCGGGGTGAACGGAGTCGGCGCCGCTCCTCTTGGCCACCTCGAGGATCTTCTCGATCGACAGGTAGGACTCGGCCGGGGTGGCGCCGCCCAGGCTGTGCGCCTCGTCGGCGAGCCGGACGAACAGCGCGTCGCGGTCGGGGTCGGCGTAGACCGCGACACTGCCGATCCCGGCGTCCTTGCACGCACGGACCACCCGCACGGCGATCTCGCCGCGGTTGGCGACCAGGACCTTCTGCAGTGGCTTGGTCAAGAGCTGCTCCTCATGCCGTCGTCGGATCCGCCTCGGAGTCTAGGGCCCGCAGGGCGGACAGCTCGTCGCGGCACCGCTGCTCCACCTCGTCGAGCTCGCGCAGGGTGTCGTCGATGTCGCGGCGACGCTGCTCGAGCTCGTCGCGGCGTACCGCGCACTGGTCGAGGAGGTACACCAGCTGGCCCGCCTCACCGGGGGGCTGGTCGTACATGTTCACGATGACCGCGATCTCCCCGAGCGAGAACCCGAGCCGCTTGCCGCGCAGGATCAGCTCCAGCCGGATCCGGTCGCGCTGGTGGTAGACCCGGGCGGTCCCGACCCGCTCGGGGGAGAGGAGGCCGAGCTCCTCGTAGTGGCGCAGCGTCCGCAGGGTCACGCCGTACGCCTCGGCCAGCGTGCTGATCGTCCACCGCTCCGCCACGTGGCCTCCTGGGGGTTGCTTTACGTTGACGTCAGCGTAAGACACTGGAGCGATGAGCAGCTTCGCACTGTCCCCCGAGCACGAGTCCTTCCGTCGCAGCATCCGTGACTTCGCCGAGAAGCGCATCGCCCCGCACGTCGCCACCTGGGACAAGGAGCACCACTTCCCGGTCGACCTGGTCCGCGACATGGGCGACATGGGGCTGTTCGGGCTGACCGCCCCGGAGGAGTACGGCGGCGCCGGCGAGGACGGCGACTTCACGAGCCTCTGCGTGGCGATCGAGGAGCTGGGCCGTGTCGACCAGTCGATCGGCATCACCCTCGAGGCCGCCGTCGGCCTCGGCATCAACCCGATCCAGACCTTCGGCACCGACGAGCAGAAGGAGCGGTGGCTCCCCGACCTCGTGCGCAGGCCGCGCGCTGGCCGGCTTCGGCCTCACCGAGCCCGGAGCCGGCTCCGACGCCGGTGCCACCAAGACCAAGGCCGAGCTCGTCGACGGCGAGTGGGTCGTCAACGGCGCCAAGCAGTTCATCACCAACTCGGGCTCGGAGATCACCACGCTCGTGACGGTGACCGCCCGCACCGGCGTGGTCACCGGCGCCGACGGCGCCGAGCGACCCGAGATCAGCACGGTGATGGTGCCGGCCGGCACGCCCGGTTTCACCGTCGAGCCGGCGTACGACAAGCTCGGCTGGCACATCTCCGACACGCACCCGCTCACGTTCACCGACGCCCGCGTGCCCGAGGACCACCTGCTCGGCGAGCGCGGTCGCGGGTTCGCGCAGTTCCTCGCCACCCTGGACGACGGCCGGATCGCGATCGCGGCGCTGGCGGTGGGGTGCATCCAGGCGTGCCTCGACCTCAGCGTGCAGTACGCCGGTGAGCGGACCACCTTCGGCGGCCCGATCGGCCGCAAGCAGGGCGTCGCGTTCCAGATCGCCGACCTCGAGGTGATGCTGCAGGCCTCGCGCGCGCTGACCTACCGGGCGGCGGCGATGAAGGACGCTGCGCGGCGCCAGGGCGGCTCGGTGAAGGAGCTCAAGCAGGCTGCGGCCGTGGCGAAGCTCTACGCGACCGAGTCCGCGGTGACCGCGACCAGGATCGCCACCCAGGTCTTCGGAGGCTACGGCTTCATGGAGGAGTACCCCGTCGCCCGGTTCTACCGTGACGCCAAGATCCTCGAGATCGGCGAGGGCACCTCCGAGGTGCAGCGGATGCTCATCGCCCGTGGGCTGGGGCTGCCGGTCGAGTGACCTGCGCCGGCGCGGAGGTCAGCCCCACCCGGTGGTGATCTCGATGCTGCCCTCGATGCTGCGCGAGACCGGGCAGGCCCGGTGGTGGCCGGCCAGTGCGCGCTCCGCGGTCTCCCGCTTCTCCTCGGGCACCTGCACCCCCGTGTAGGAGAAGTGGATGCGCTTGATCACCAGCACCTTCCCGTCGAGCTCGATCTCACCTCGTGCGTGTCCCACCAGACCGGTGGGATCGATTCCCCGGGCCTTGAGGGCCCCGGCGAACGTCCCGGTCATTCAACCGGCAGCGGCTGCGACGACGTGGTCCAGCGTCGTGGCGTGGTCGGGGTACTCGTCGGCCGGGTAGCCGTAGTGCTCCCGGACGGCTCCGTGCGAGCCGTAGACCACCGGCTGTTCCTCGGCCGGCAGGTAGCCACGCCGGAGCGGACCCCCGTCCCGCTCGATCCGCACCTCGGACACGTACGCCACCTCGCCCATCACAACCCCTCTCGCTCGACGTCGCTGTGACTGGTCAGCGCCTCCACCATACGGAGCAGGGTCCACGGCCCGTGGTCGTAGCGCCACAGTCCGAGACCGACCGCCTGCGTCACCTCGGGCCGGAACGCCGCGCGGAGCCGGTCGAGCGTGGCCCGGGCGACCGCCGGCTCCACCTTGTTCTGCACGGTGACGTGCGGACGGAACGGCTGGGCGTCCTGGCGGGTGAGGAACGGACCCCAGCGGTCCTGGAGACGTCGGTGCAGCCGTTCGGCCCCCTCGGCGGCGAGTCGGTAGGCGACGCCTCGACCGAGCGGGATGACCTCCGTGACGGCCACCGGCAGCGGCAGGCTCGTCGCGAGCCGGGTGAGCTCCGCCTCGACGTCCTCGCGAAGGTGCGCCGGGAGCGCGTGGAACATCGTGACGTGTGCCCCGACCGCCGTACGGCCCGGCGGGAACAGAGCGGCTCGCTCGGCGTCGAAGCGCTGCTGGGCGGCAGCTGCGAGCTGCAGGGTCACCACCAGCGGCCGCTCGTCCGTCTCCGACTGCTGGGTGGTCACCTCCCCAGGGTCCCACCTGCTCGGTCGGCGGCCGCCGCACTGCGGTTGGGAGGCCGGAGCATGCTGACGAGGTGAGCGACGACGGAACCGCGGGAGAGCCGGACCCACGGCGCTGGCGGATCCTGGGCGTCACCCTGGTCGTCGGGTTCATGTCCCTGCTCGACGTCACGATCGTCAACGTCGCGCTGCCCTCGATGAGGGCGGGGCTCGACACCACCGCAGCGACGGTGCAGTGGGTGGTCTCCGGTTATGCACTGGCCTTCGGGCTCACCCTGGTGGCGGGCGGTCGGATGGGCGACGCCTTCGGCCGCCGGCGCCTCATGCTGGTGGGGCTGACCGGCTTCGTGGTCGCGAGCGCCGCGGTCGGGATGGCGCCGAGCGCGGAGCTGGTCGTGGCGGCGCGGCTGCTGCAGGGGGCGTCCGCGGGGCTGCTGACCCCCCAGAGCTCCGGGTTGATCCAGGAGCTCTTCCAGGGCCCGGAGCGCGGGCGCGCGTTCGGCCTCTTCGGCCTCACCGTGTCGATCTCCTCTGCCATCGGGCCGATCCTCGGCGGCGCGATCATCGCGGTGGCCGGCGAGGAGGACGGCTGGCGCTGGCTGTTCCTCGTCAACATCCCGATCGGGGCGGTCGCCATGGTCGCCATCGCCCGGCTCGTCCCACTGCCCACCGCGGCCCAGCGCGCCACCGACGACACCCGTCTCGACCTGCGAGGCGCGGTCCTGCTGGGGGCAGGCGTCCTCTGCCTGCTCTACCCGCTGGTCAGCCTGGAGAGCGGCGCCCGGCTCCCGCTCGTCCTGCTGCTCGGCGCCGGGCCGCTGCTGTGGGCCTTCGTCCGCTGGGAGCTCGCGCTGCGGGAGCGGGGCGGTGCGCCGCTCCTCGACGTGGCGCTGCTGCGCACCCTGCCGGGGTACGCCGGCGGCCTCGCCGTCGGCACGCTCTACTTCACCGGGTTCACCGGGATCTTCCTCGTGCTCTCGGTCCACCTCCAGGACGCACGCGGGCTGAGCGCCCTCGAGACCGGCTTCCTGCTGACGCCCTTCGCGCTCGGCGCCGCGGTCACCGCACCCATCGCCGGCCGGCTGGTCTCGCACCTGCACCGGCGGCTGACCGTCGGGGCGCTGGTCGTCATGATGACCGGGGTGGCGGTCGTCGCCGCACTGGCGCCCCAGCAGGCGACGACCGGGCTCGTGTGGGTGCTGGTCGGGGGGCTGCTGGTGGCCGGACTCGGCGGCGGGGGCGTCATCTCCCCGAACTTCACCCTCACGCTGGAGGAGGTGCCCCCGGCCATGGGCGGCGCAGCCGGCGCGGCGCTCCAGACCGGACAGCGGATCGGCTCCTCGCTGGGCGCGGCGCTGCTCATCACCGTCTACGAGCTGGCGGTCGACCCGCTGCGGACCGAGGGTGCGCTGCGGGCGGCGCTGCTCACCTCGCTGCTGGTGCTCTCCACGGCGCTGGCGATGGCCTACGGCTCGCTCCGGGCAGGCCGCCGCTCCGGCTGCCGGTCGACCCCCGCGCGCGCCCACGCGGGCCCACTAGGCTGCGCCCATGGGACCCCGGCTGCAGCGCATCGGCGCCGAAGCCGCCAGGTTCCTCGCGGTCGGAGGGGTCGCGACAGCTGTCGCGTTCGTCACCTTCAACGTGCTCGTGCACGGCGTCGGGACAGGACCGGGCGTGCTCAACAGCCAGCCGCTGGTCGCGTTCGTGATCGCCAACGTCCTCGGGATGCTCGTCAGCTACCGCGGCAGCCGGCACTGGGCGTTCAAGGACCGCGAGGTGGTCGGGCTCGCGGGCGGACGCCTCACCTACTTCGTGGTGAACACCGCGTCGATGGCGCTGCCGCTCGCCTGCCTCGCGATCAGCCGCTACGTCCTGGACCGGTCGGACCCGCTCAGCGACAACATCGCCGCCAACGTGGTCGGGCTGGCGCTCGGGACCGCGGCGACGGTTCTGGGCGTTCCGGAGGTTCGTCTTCCTGCACCCGGCGATGGCTGCCCGGCGACGTGAGCTGCTGCAGGGGCGACCGTCCCCTCGCGCGGCCGCGGGAGCGCCGGGCGAGCAGGAGCAGCCGTGAGGCTGCTGGTGACCGGCGGGGCGGGGTTCATCGGCTCGCACTACGTGCGCACGGTGCTCGGGGACGCCTGGGGCGGGCCGACACCGGAGGCGGTGGTGGTGCTCGACCAGCTGACCTACGCCGGCAACCTGCGCAACCTGGACCCCGTCGAGCGACGACCCGCGGCTGGAGGTGGTGCACGGCGACATCTGCGACGCGCCACTGGTCGACCGGCTCGTCGACGCGGCCGACGTGGTCGTCCACCTCGCCGCCGAGTCCCACGTCGACCGCTCGATCGAGGGTGCCGCCGACTTCGTCGAGACCAACGTGCGCGGCACCCAGACCCTCCTCGACGCGGCCCGCCGGCACCCGGTCGAGCGGTTCGTCCACGTCTCCACCGACGAGGTCTACGGGTCCATCGAGACCGGGTCCTGGACCGAGGACGAGCCGCTGCTGCCCAACTCGCCGTACTCCGCCTCCAAGGCGGGCTCCGACCTGATGGCACGCGCCTACCACCGCACCCACGGCGTCCCGGTCTGCACCACGCGGTGCTCGAACAACTACGGGCCCTACCAGCACCCCGAGAAGGTGATCCCGCTCTTCGTCACCAACCTGCTCGACGACCTGGAGGTGCCGTTGTACGGCGAGGGGCGCAACGTGCGGGACTGGCTCCACGTCGACGACCACTGCCGGGCGATCCACCTCGTGGTCGCCGGCGGCCGGCCGGGGGAGGTCTACAACATCGGCGGCGGCACCGAGCTGACCAACGCCGAGCTCACCGGGCTGCTGCTGGAGGCGACCGGTCACGGGTGGGAGCGGGTGCGCCGGGTCCCGGACCGGCTCGGCCACGACCTGCGCTACTCCGTGGACTGCACCAAGATCGCGACCGAGCTCGGCTACGAGCCGCGCATCGCGTTCGAGCAGGGGCTCGCCGACGTCGTGGCCTGGTACGCCGACAACCGGGCCTGGTGGGAGCCGCTCAAGAGCTCGGACACCATCAGCGGTCGCCGGTCACTGGCCACGCTGGGGGAGCGAGAAGAGGTAGCGGCCGTAGCCCGAGTCGAGCATCTGCTCGGCGAGCCGCCGGAACTCCCCGTCGCTCAGCCACCCGAGCCGCCAGGCGATCTCCTCGGGGGAGCCGATCTTCAGCCCCTGCCTGGCCTCGACGGTGCGGATGAAGCTCGTGGCGTCGGCGAGCGAGTCGAAGGTGCCGGTGTCCAGCCACGCGGTGCCCCGGGCGAGCACCTCGACGTGGAGCCGGCCCTGTTCGAGGTAGCGCCGGTTGAGGTCGCTGATCTCGAGCTCGCCGCGCGCGCTCGGCCGCAGCTCCCTCGCCATCTCCACCACGTCGCTGTCGTAGAAGTAGAGCCCCGGGATCGCGTAGGAGCTGCGCGGCTCCTCCGGCTTCTCCACGATCGAGACCGGCCGTCCGGCGTCGTCGATCTCCACCACCCCGTAGGCCGACGGGTCGGCCACCCAGTAGCCGAAGATCGCCGCACCGTCGACGTGCTCGAACCGCTGCAGCTGACGGCCGAGACCGGGCCCGTAGAAGAGGTTGTCGCCGAGCACGAGGGCGGACCTGCCGCCGCCGATGAAGTCGGCGCCGATCGTGAACGCCTGCGCCAGGCCGTCCGGGGACGGCTGGACCGCGTAGCTGATCGAGATCCCGAAGCGCGAGCCGTCCCCGAGCACCGTCTCGAAGGCCCGGGCGTCGTGCGGGGTCGTGATCACCAGCACGTCGCGGATCCCCGACAGCATCAGCGTCGAGAGCGGGTAGTAGATCATCGGCTTGTCGTAGACCGGCATCAGCTGCTTGCTGACGCCGAGCGTGAGCGGATGGAGCCGGCTGCCGGTGCCTCCGGCCAGGATGATCCCGCGCACGCCGGTCAGGCCCCCCGATCCGCCTCGTCGGAGGCGTCGCGCCACAGGTGGTGCCACGCGATCCCGAGCTCGCCCATCAGCTCCCGGAGCAGCGGGAGCCCGATGCCGACCACCGTGTGCGGGTCGCCCTCCAGCCCGGTGACGTAGGCGCCGCCGAGCCCGTCGATGGTGAACGCCCCGGCCACCCCGAGCGGCTCCCCGGTGGCGACGTAGGCCGCGATCTCCTCGTCGTCGAGAACCGCGAAGTGCACGACGGTGCGTGCCGCCCTCGCCAGGGTGCGCCCGGTGCTCGTGTCGATGACGCAGTGCCCGGTGTGCAGCACCCCGGAGCGTCCGCGCATCTCCCGCCAGCGACGGGTCGCCTCCGCCGCGGTGCCGGGCTTGCCGTGCACCTGGCCGTCGAGCTCCAGGACGGAGTCGCAGCCGACCACGATGGCGTCGCCGTCGAGCCGGTCGGCGACGGCCCGGGCCTTGAGCCGCGCCAGCTCGACCGAGAGGCGCTCCGGGTCGGCCGTGGTCACCGTCGACTCGTCGACGCCGGAGACGACCACCTCGGGGTCCAGCCCGGCCGACCGGAGGGTCGCCAGCCGCGCGGGGGACTGCGAGGCGAGCACCACGCGCACCGGGCCGTTCACCTCGCCACCCTAGGCGGACCGGCGAAGACCCAGCGGCGCATCCCGATGAAGTTGAGGGTCGACGACACGACCTGGGCGACCAGGAACGCCACCACGATGTCGAGAGCCGGCGTCGAAGCCGCCCGGGCCCGCAAGCGCCCACAGCACGAGCGCGTTGACCCCGACGTTGACGACGAGGGCGAGGGAGTAGAGCAGCACGAACCTGCGGACGACGTGGCCGCCGCCGCTCGCCCGGAACGTGAAGGACCGGTTGAAGAGGTAGGCGCAGACCGTGGCCACGACGAACGAGAGCGCCTTGGCCGGGTCGAGGAGGACGCCGAGCGCGAGCAGCAGCTGGTAGACGACGAAGTCGATGGCGACGGTCGTCGCGCCCACCAGCAGGAAGCGGGCCGCCTGATGGTGGGCGGCGTCGCCGCCGAGGGGGCTGCGCGACGGACGCACCGGAGGGGTTCGCTCTACGGACACCGTCCGGATAGTAGCCTCGCGGACGTGACCGACGAGCAGGGACGAGACCGGGTGGCCAGGGGGTCGGTCCCTGCGCTGGTCGCGTCGTCCCTGCTGCTGGTGGACCTGCCGGACAGCACCCCCGAGGAACGCGAAGGCGCCGGGCGGCACGTCGACGACAGCGTCGCCGCCATGCCCGACTTCACCCGCTTCGGCGTGCGGGTCGCGGGAGCAGCGGCGTACGGCGTCCTGTGCGTGCTGGCGAGGGGGTCCTACCGGCGGCGTCCGGAGGCGGAGCGGGCGCGCCTCGCCGCCCGCCTGACCGGGGTGCCGCTTCCCGTCCTCGGCGAGTTCGGCCGGCTGACCCGCGGCCTCGGCCTGGCAGCCGTCCACGAGGGCCGGAACCCGACCACCGCAGCGAGGGCCGAGAGCTGACTTCTCGTGCCGACTGCCTGGTGATCGGCTCGGGGCCGGGCGGCGCTGTCACCGCGCGCGCCCTCGCCGAGCACGGCCTCGACGTCCTCCTCGTCGAGGAGGGCGAGTGGGTCGAGCCCGGCGCGTTCGAGCCCTACTCGCTCGAGCAGATGCGCCACCAGTACCGCAACGCCGGGCTCACCGTCGCCCTCGGGCGCCCGTCGGTGGCCTACACCGAGGGGTGCGGGGTCGGCGGCGGCAGCGAGGTGAACTCCGGGCTCTACCACCGGCCGTCCCCGGAGCTGCTCGCCGACTGGTCCCGCGTCCAGCACGTGGAGGAGCTCGACGCCCCCTCGCTGGCCCCGTGGCACGACCACGTGGAGCGCGAGCTCAGTGTCGCGCCGTGGCCCGAGGAGAGCCTGCCGGCGCCCTCGGCGATCCTGCAGACGGGGGCGGAGCGGCTGGGCTGGTCGGGGTTCGACGTCCCGCGGTGGGCCCGCTACCGCAGGACCGGGGACGGGGTCCAGGTCGAGAAGCAGACGATGACCCGCACCTACCTGCCGGCGGCGGTCGCCGCCGGGGTGCGCGTGCTCCCCGACACCCGGGCGGTGCGGCTCCGCATGCGCGACGGCCGGGCGACCGGCGCCGACGTCGTACGCCGGTCGGGGCGGGTGACCTACCACGAGCGCGTCGACGCGGACGTCGTCTTCGTCTGCGCGGGGGCCACGCAGACCCCGGCGCTGCTGCAGCGCAGCGGCCTGAGCCGCAACATCGGACCCAACCTCTCGGTGCACCCCACCGTCAAGGTGGTCGCCGAGTTCGACGACGAGGTCAACGTGGGCCAGGACCTGGCGACCTACCAGGTCAAGGAGTTCGGCCCGTGGCTCAGCTTCGGCGGGTCGGCCAGCAGCCCCGCCCTGGTGGCGCTGGCCCTCTCCGAGCACTGGGACGAGTTCGCCTCCGCCGCCCAGCGGTGGCGCCACCAGACCGTCTACTACGCAGCGATCCAGAGCCGGGGCCGCGGCCGGGTCCGTGCCCTCCCCGGCTTCGCCGATCCCGTGGTGACCTACCGACTCACCCGGACGGACCACCTGCGGCTGCAGAGCGGACTCGCCCGGTTGATGCACCTGCTCCTCGCCGCCGGAGCGCGGCGGCTCTACCCGTCGTACGCAGGCGCACCGCTGGTGCGCGACCGGGTCGGTGCCGCGGCCGCGGTCAAGGCGTTCACGCCGGCCAGGGCGAGCCTGATGACCGTCCACCTGACCGGCACCGTGCCGATGGGCGAGGACCGTGCGCGGGCCGGCGCCGACTCGTTCGGCCGGGTGCACGGCGCCGAGCACCTGCTGGTCAACGACGCCTCGCTGCTCCCGTGGGCTCCGGGGATCAACCCCCAGGGCACCGTGATGGCCGTGGCGCACCGCAACGCCGCGCGGTTCCTGCAGGAGCACGCGTGACGCACCCCCACCCCCGAGGAGCGAGATGACGACAGTCCCCGACCTGGACCTGCTGCCCGCACCGCCGGTGACCGTGGTCACCGGAGCCGGGGGCTGGTTCGGCCGAGCCTTCCTGCACGCCATCGGCCAGGACGAGCGGCCGGCCGCGGAGGGCGGGACGGTGGCTCGCAGCGGCCCTGTCCGCGCGCTCGTGCAGACGCCCGCCGAGGTCGAGGGCGTGCTCGAGGTGCTGCCGTCCGCCTCCGTCCACGTCGGTGACGTCACCGATCCCGCCGCGCTGGCCAGGCTGTTCGAGGACGCACACGAGGCGTCCGTGGTCCACGCTGCCGGCGTCATCCACCCCGCCAAGGTCGCCGACTTCGAGCGGGTCAACGTCGGTGGCACCCGCGCGGTGCTCGACGCCGCCCGCGCGGCCGGCGCACGCCGGGTCGTCCACGTCTCGTCGAACTCGCCGTTCGGGGTCAACCCGGAGACCACCGACGTCTTCCGTCACGACGAGCCGTTCAACCCCTACATGGGCTACGGCCACTCGAAGATGAAGGCCGAGCAGCTGGTCCGCCAGGCCGGCGGCGACGGGCCCGAGACCGTGATCGTGCGCCCGCCGTGGTTCTACGGTCCCTTCCAGCCGCTCCGCCAGACCGCGTTCTTCCGGATGGTGCGCACCGGTCGCTTTCCGCTGCTCGGCTCGGGCCGGCAGCGCCGCTCGATGGTCTACGTCGACAACCTGGTCCAGGGCGTGGCCCGCGCGGAGCGGGTGACGGCAGCCGCCGGCGGTGCCTTCTGGGTCGCCGACGCGCGTCCCTACCCGATGCTCGAGGTCGTGCAGACCGTGAAGCAGGCGCTGCGCGAGGAGGGGTACGACGTCGCCGACCGGCAGGTCAGGCTCCCCGCGCTCGCCGGACGGGTCGCGCAGGGTGTCGACGGTCTGCTCCAGGGGCGCGGCGTCTACCATCAGCAGTTCCACGTCCTCGGGGAGATGGACAAGACGATCGCCTGCGACATCTCGCGCACGACCGAGGTCCTCGGCTACCAGCCCACGGTGGAGCTCCTCGAGGGCATGCGCCGGTCGATCCGCTGGTGCCGCGACCAGGGCATCGAGATCTAGGAGGACGAGATGGCGCAGACCGCACTGGTGACCGGAGGCAGTGGCTACTTCGGGTCGCTGCTCGTCGCCGAGCTGCTCGCCCAGGGCCACCAGGTCCGGGTGCTCGACCTGGTGGACGCCGACGACCGCCCGGCCGACGTCGACTTCGTGCAGGGGGACATCCGCGACGCGGCCGCGGTGCGGGCCTCGGTGGAGGACGTCGACGTCGTCTACCACAACGTCGCCCAGGTGCCGCTGGCGCGCGACCGCGCGCTCTTCGAGTCGGTGAACGTGGGCGGCACCAACACCCTGCTGCAGTCCTGCGAGGCCGCCGGCGTCGCCAAGGTCGTCTACACCTCGTCGTCCGCGGTGTTCGGCGTCCCCGACGCCAACCCGGTGACCCGCGAGACCCGGCCGAAGCCGGTCGAGGCCTACGGACGGGCCAAGTACGACGGCGAGCTGCTCTGCCACGCCGCCGTGTCCCGGGGGCTGGACGTCTCGATCGTGCGGCCGCGCACGATCCTGGGGCTCGGACGGCTCGGGATCTTCGGGATCCTCTTCGACTGGATCGCCGACGGCGCCGCGGTGCCGGTCCTCGGCAAGGGGGACAACCGCTACCAGTTCGTCCACGCCCACGACCTGGCGGCGGCGTGCATCCTGGCCGGGCAGCGGTCGGGACCCGCGACCTACAACATCGGCGCCGAGGAGTTCGGCACGATGGGGGAGGCGGTGGCGCATCTGTGCGAGTACGCCGGCACCGGCGCCTACCCGCGCCCGGTCCCGGTCGGCCCCACGTCGCGGGCGATGGAGGTCACCGCCCGGCTGGGGCTGACGCCGTTCGGGCCGTACCACTGGATCATGTACTCCAAGGAGCTGTGGTTCGACCTGACCCCGGCCCAGGAGGAGCTCGGCTGGCGCGCGACGTACTCGACCGACGCTGCCTTCCGCGACTCCTACGACTGGTTCCTCGCCCACCGCGACCGGCTCAGCGGTGCTCAGGCGTCCGCCCACCGGAGCCCGGCGAAGCAGGGGGTCCTGTCCCTCGCCAAGGTCGTGCTGCGTTGACGCACGACCTCGTCGCGTCCCGAGCGGGCGGTTCGTCGAGGGGTCGGCTCTGGCAGGCGGTCGCCATCGCGGCCGCCGTCGTCCTGCTGGCGGTGCTGAGGATGCGGCACCCGTGGACCTTCCTCGCCAACGACAAGCGCAACCAGTACCTCCCCGTCCTCCAGGACATCGGTCGACGGCTGCGGGAGGGCGACTTCCCGGTGGTCGACCCGGACCTCGGTCCGGGCGGCAACTACGCGCTCGACGTCCAGTACGGCCTCTACGACCCGCTGCACCTCGCGATCGGCTACGGGCTCTCCTTCATGAGCGACCCGTACCTCGCGGGGTGGCTCATGTCGGTGCCGTTCGTCGTCATCCTCGCCTGGGGCACTACCGCGCTGCTCCAGCGACTCGGGTGCCCGGGCGTCTGGTCAGCCGCCGCCGGGCTGGGGGCGGCCACCTCGGGATACCTCCTGTCCCAGCTGGCCACCTACTGGTGGCCGGGGCTGATCGGTGCCGCGTTCCTGCCGTGGGTCTGGTGGGCCTGGGCGGGGGAGGTGCGGGCACGACGGCTGGTCGCCGTCGCGGCCTTCTCCTACCTCGTGGTGGCCTCCGGCTGGCCGTCGGCCTGGCTTGCCTACGCGATGCTCTCCGCGGGGCTCCTCGTCGAGGCGGCCTGGCGGCTGGGTCGGCCGCGCTGGGCCTCGTGGTGGCCGTTCGTGGCGCGGGTGCTGGCAGCCGGCGCCGGCGTCCTCGTCGGCGCCGTGCACGTCATGGCGCTGCTGCACGCCTCCGAGTGGACGCGCCGCGAGCAGGGGATCGAGAACACCTACTACCAGATCCCGAACTGGGCGGACGTGCTGTCGTTCGCGGTGCCCTACCTGCACGGCGAGATCCCCGCCCACGAGGGGGCCCCGACGGTGGAGTCACCCCTCTTCTTCTTCGGCTGGTTCCTCCTGGGGCTCGCGTGGGTCACCACCTGGGACCGGGCGGTGTGGAGCCGCCGAGGCGTCGTCACGGCGGCCGTGGCGACCGCGGCCGCGCTGCTGGCCACCCAGCTCCCGAGCGACCTGGGACCGATCCGGGTCCCGAGCCGCCAGCTCGCCGCGGTGCAGTTCTTCTCCCTGGTGTTCCTCGTGCTCGCCTGGCGGGCGAGCCCGGCCGCGCTGACCAGCAGGCGGGTGGCGGGCGTGCTGGCGACGTACGCCGCGATGGCGGTCGTCGCCTGGTCGCGGACGCCGACGGACGTCGAGGTCGCTGTCGGCATCGTCGCCGGGCTCGTCGCCCTCGGCGTCCTGACCGCGCTCTGGTGGCGGTGGGGGACCACGGTCGCCGGCGCCTGGGCACTGGTCGGGACCCTGCTGCTGACCGTGCTGTCGGTCGGGCCTCGGAGCACCAGGACGAGACCCCGCGGGTCACCGAGCGTGTCCTGCACCGGGCCACCGAGGTGAGCGTGAGCGCCGAGGAACAGCCCGCGGTGGCCCTGTTCGGCGACCCCTTCCGCGCGAGCTGGCTCGAGCAGGGCGTCGGGATCGGCTTCTCGGCGCTGACGGAGGAGAACCGGCACGCCCCGGGGTACTCGTCGGTCAGCCAGCGCCACTACGGCGACCGGTTCGGCGTCGTCACCCCGTCGGGCAAGACCACCGAGAACGCCGTCCGCGCGCTGTTCGAGCGGGAGCCGACGACCGGGCTGCCGTGGGTCGACCTCCTGGGCTACCGGGTCGTCCTCGTCCACCGGTCCCGGGCCGACCTGGTCGAGAAGGCGTCCGAGGGGGAGTGGGCCCCGGTCGCCCGCTCCGAGCACTTCGTCAAGCTCGCGCGAACCGACGAGTCGGCCGGCTCGCCCGTCGCCGGCCGGGTGACCGCCACGGTGGGCGAGGTGAGCGTCGAGGCCGTGAGCGTCGGCGGTGAGAGCCAGCGGTACGACGTCAGCGCGCCTGACGGCGGGCGGCTGGTGTTCCGGGACGTCTACTGGCCGGGCTACGTCGCGACCCTCGACGGCGAGCCGCTCCCGGTGACCCCGCTGCAGCAGCTCCTGGTCAGCGTCGTCCTGCCGCCCGGGGCCGAGGGCGAGCTGGTCGTCGAGTTCCGGGCCCCGTCGGCGAGGAGCGTCGCGGCCACGGTGGGAGGCGGCGGGTTCCTCCTCCTGCTCGCGCTGGGCGTCTACGCCCGCGAGGTCAGGAGTAGACAGCGACCACCACGGTCGCGACCCACACCAGCGCGATGACCTGGAGCCCTCTGTCCGCCCAGGCGATCTCCTCCGGCTCCGAGGCCTTTCCGGCGTCGACGTCGACGGCGTAGCGGAGCACCGCGAGGATGAACGGGGCGATGGAGATCTTCGACCACAGCCCGGCCACGTCCGACTCCTGGCCGATCTGGAAGGCCCACAGTGCGTAGCTCATGATCAGCAGGGCGGCGGCGACGCTCCAGACGAACCGCAGGTAGGTCGAGGTGTACCGCGCCAGCGACCTGCGGGTCGCGGCCTCCCCCTCCCCGAGCTGCCGCACCTCGCCGTAGCGCTTGCCGGCGGCCATGAACAGGGACCCGAAGGAGGCGATGAGGATGAACCACTGGGAGAGCTCGATGCCCGACGCCACGCCTCCGGCCATCGCCCGCAGCACGAATCCCGAGGCGATGACGAAGATGTCGACGACCGGCTCGTTCTTGAGCGCGGTGCAGTAGGCGATGTTGACCGCCGCGTAGGTGCCGATCACGGCGACGAGGCCGGCGCCGGCGAGCGACGCCACCGCGAGGGCGGCCGCCATGAGCACGCACGGACCCCACGAACGCGACACGCACCGGGACCAGCCCCGCCGCGATCGGCCGGTAGCGCTTCACCGGGTGGGCACGGTCCTCGTGGACGTCGATCGCGTCGTTGAGGAGGTAGACCCCGGCTGACACGAGGCTGAAGGCGCAGAACGCGATGACCGCGCCGACGAGCACCTCCTGGTCCAGCAGTCGGCCGCTGGCGGCGGGCGCGGCCAGCACGAGGACGTTCTTGACCCACTGCCGCGGACGCGTCGCCTTGAGGAACGCGCCGAGGACGCCGCCGCGCGGGACCGGTGGCGGCTCGACCGTCCGGGTGGCCCGGTGCTCGGTCACCAGGGGAGCCCGCTGGTCCGCCAGCCCTGGGGCGAGGCATGCATCGGCCGGCGCGTCGACCGTGCCGGGTCGGCCCAGGCCGACCGCGGTGCCGGAGCGGACGGCGTCGCCGAGGCGGCTGCGCTCGCCACGGCCTGGACGACCGCGACGAGCGCGGCGACCTCCTCGTCGGTGGCGTCGCCCTTGATGAGCACCAACGGTGCGTCCGAGGTGCTCACAGCGGGATGTTCCCGTGCTTCTTGGGGGGCAGGGTGGCGCGTTTGGTGCGGAGCAGCCGCAGTGCGCGGACCACCTCGGCGCGGGTCTCGTGGGGGGTGATGACGGCGTCGACGTAGCCCCGCTCGGCGGCGACGTAGGGGTTGGCGAGCGTGTCTTCGTACTCGGTGACCAGCTCGGCCCTGCGGGCCTCGGGGTCCTCGGCCTGGGCGAGCTCGTTGCGGTAGAGGATGCCGACCGCGCCCTGGGCGCCCATGACGGCGATCTGGGCGGTCGGCCAGGCGACGTTGATGTCGGCCCCGAGGTGCTTGGACCCCATGACGTCGTAGGCGCCGCCGTAGGCCTTGCGGGTGATCACGGTGACCAGCGGCACGGTCGCCTCGGCGTAGGCGTAGATGAGCTTGGCGCCGCGGCGGATGATGCCGTTCCACTCCTGGTCGGTGCCGGGCAGGAAGCCGGGCACGTCGACGAAGGTGAGCACCGGGATGTTGAAGGCGTCGCAGGTGCGGACGAACCGCGCGGCCTTCTCCGAGGCGTCGATGTCGAGGGTGCCGGCGAGCTGCAGGGGCTGGTTGGCCACGACGCCCACCGAGCGGCCCTCGACCCGGCCGAACCCGACGATGATGTTCGGGGCGAACAGCGGCTGCACCTCGAGGAAGTCCTCGTCGTCGAGCACCGTCGTGATCACCGTGTGCATGTCGTAGGGCTGGTTCGGCGAGTCCGGGATGAGGGTGTCGAGCGCGCGGTCGAGGTCGTTCGGCTCGAGGTCCTGTCCGGTGCTGGCACTGTCGGCGTAGACCGGGGGCTCGTCGAGGTTGTTCTGGGGCAGGAACCCGATCAGCGTCTTGACGTACTCGATCGCGTCGTCCTCGTCGGCGCCCATGTAGTGGGCGTTGCCCGAGCGGGTGTTGTGGGTCCGGGCGCCGCCGAGCTCCTCCATCGTCACGTCCTCGCCGGTGACGGTCTTGATGACGTCAGGGCCGGTGATGAACATGTTGGAGGTGCCGTCGACCATCACCGTGAAGTCGGTGACCGCGGGGGAGTAGACGTGGCCGCCGGCGCACGAGCCCATGATCATGCTGATCTGCGGGATGACGCCGGAGGCGTGCACGTTGCGGCGGAAGATCTCGCCGTACAGACCGAGGGAGACCACACCCTCCTGGATCCGGGCACCGGCGCCCTCGTTGATCCCGATGACCGGGCAGCCGGTCTTGATCGCGAGGTCCATCACCTTGGTGATCTTCTCGCCGTACACCTCGCCCAACGAGCCGCCGAAGACCGTGAAGTCCTGGGAGAAGACGCAGACCTGCCGGCCGTCGATCGTGCCGTAGCCGGTCACGACGCCGTCGCCGTACGGGCGCCGCTTCTCCAGGCCGAAGGCGACCGACCGGTGCCGGGCCAGCTCGTCGAGCTCGACGAACGATCCCTCGTCGAAGAGCTTCTCGATCCGCTCCCGGGCGGTCATCTTGCCCTTGGCGTGCTGCTTCTCCACCGCGCGTGCCGAGCCGGCGTGCACGGCCTCGTCGAGCCGGCGGTCGAGGTCGGCCAGCTTGCCGGCCGTGGTGTGGAGGTCGCCCTCGAGCTCAGGTGCTTCGCTCACGTCTGCCGTCTCTCCTGCCGTGTGGGCCGGGTCCGCGTCTGGGAGGTTCGTCGGTCAATCTAGTGCGTGTGACCGACGCCGGAAGCAGCCGCCCGCCTCTCGACCTCGCCCGACTGACGGGCGCCGGCACGCCGTGGCGCACCGTGGAGGTGGTGGCCGCCGCGGCGTCCACGAACGCCGACGTCGCGGTCCGCGCCGGGCTCGGTGAGCCGGAGGGGCTGGTCCTCGTGGCCGAGCACCAGACGGCCGGGCGGGGACGGCTCGACCGTGCCTGGGAGACACCGGCTCGCGCGGCCCTCACGTTCTCGGTGCTCCTGCGCCCGACGGGGGTGCCGGACCGGCGGTGGCCGTGGCTGCCGCTCCTGGCCGGGCTCGCCGTGGTCGAGGGGGTCGTCGCGGCCGGCGGCCCGGAGTGCGGGCTCAAGTGGCCCAACGACGTCCTGCACGACGGGCTGAAGGTGGCGGGGATCCTCGTGGAGCGGCACCAGACACCGCAAGGCGCCGCCGCGGTCCTCGGCATCGGGCTCAACGTGTCGACCGGTCCCGCCGAGCTGCCGGTGCCGACCGCCACCTCGCTCGCCGTCGCGGGCGCGCCCGGCCTCGACCGGACAGCGCTGCTGCTCGCGCTGCTCGCCGCGCTGCGCCGGAGGTACGACGCGTGGAGCCGCGCGGCCGGCGACCCGGCCGGCGGGCTGCTCGACGACTACCGGCGCCGCTGCGTCACCCTGGACCGGTCGGTGCGCGTGCACCTTCCCTCCGGTGACACCCTCGAGGGCGCTGCGGTGGGGCTCGACCCGGACGGCGCGCTCGTCGTCGAGAGCGCCGGCCGGCGGAGGACCGTGAGCGCGGGGGACGTCGTGCACGTGCGTTCGGCCGGGGCGCCGGGCATGCCATGATCGAGCCGTGGCGATCTCAGCGAAGCTGCTCAACGAGGGCGAGCGCGTCGTCGTGTCCACCCGCACGCACGTCAAGGTCCTCTTCGGGGCCCTCCTCGCGCTGCTGGCGACCGTGTTCGCCACCGTCTTCCTCGGCTTCCTGATCGAGGGGTCCGGCTGGAGCGACGGCGTCCGCACGACGCTCGGGGCGGTCGTGGCGGCGCTCGCCGTGGTCGTGGCCGTCCGGTTCGTGCTCCTCCCGTTCGTGAGGTGGCTGACGACGACGTACACCTTCACCAACCGCCGGTTCATGCAACGCTCCGGGCTGATCGCCAAGGAGGGGCGGACGATCCCGCTCAACCGGATCAGCGGCGTCGACTTCGAGATCGGGGTCGTCGACCGGCTCTTCGGCTGCGGCACGCTGGTGGTCTCCGACGCCAGCGACCAGGGACGGGTGCCGCTCAAGGACATCCCGCGGGTCGAGGAGGTCCAACGCCTCGTCGCCGAGGAGCTGCACAGGATCTCGGACCGCCGATCGAGTGATGACGGCACCTGAGCCGCCGGCGGCACCTCGCCGCTACACGACCGCCGACCTCGCGTCGGCCACCGGCATGTCCGAGCGGGACACCCGGCGGTTCTTCCGCGCGCTCGGCTTCCCGGACGCCGGGCAGGAGCGCAGCTACAGCGACGCCGACCTGACCGTGCTCGGCGTGGTCCAGGGGATGGTCGCGGACTCCGACATCGACCTCGACACGGCGATACGCCTGGTGCGGGCGGTCGGCCAGAACGTCGCGCGGATGTCCGACTGGCAGGTGGCGGCGATGGCCTCCTGGGTCGACCAGCACCAGGAGAAGCCGGCCGACGGCTCGCGGGCGCAGGCCCGTCACGTCGGGGCGGTGCGGATGGCGGACGAGGTGTCCGACGCCCTCCAGCTGGTGCTGCTGCACTCCTGGCGCCGTCACATGGGGGCGGCGCTGGGCCGGCTCGACGACGACCCGGCGGCGGAGGACGAGACCGTCACGTCGGTCACCGCAGGGTTCGCCGACCTGGTCAACTTCTCGGCACTGTCGAACGAGATGGACACCAACCGGTTGGGGGAGCTGGTCGAGATCTTCGAGGCCCGGTGCGGGGACGTCGTCGCGGCGCACGAGGGCCGGATGATCAAGACGCTGGGCGACTCCGTGCTGTTCCTGGCCGGCACGCCGGAGCAGGCGATGGACATCGCGTCGGGGCTGATCGAGGTGATCGGGCGCGACCCCCGGCTGCCGGACATCCGGATCGGGCTCGCCACCGGCCTCGTGGTGACCCGGCTCGGCGACGTCTTCGGGCCCCCGGTCAACCTGGCCGCCCGGCTCACCGCGCTCGCGCGCCGCAACCGGGTGCTCGCCGACGAGGTGACGGTCGCCGCGCTCGACCCGCTCGACTACGAGACGATGCGGCTGACGGCCCGGCCGGTCCGCGGATTCGGGCTCCTCGAGCCGGTGGCGGTCCGCCGCCGCTGACCGCCGCTGACCGCCGCTGGCCGCCGCACGCCCCGTGACGGCGCGGCTCCGCACGTACCGGGACCTTGGTCCCGATCGCCTGTGGACGGGACCATCCGCCTTGGCAATCATCCATTTGGCCCAATATGTCTAAATATATCCGCGTCTGCCCCGCGCAGCCGCGACCCTCATCATGTGATGTCAGTACAGGGAGTACAGGTCGACCCGGTCGCCGGACGCGCATGGCGCGACGGCGTGGAGCTCCGCCTGTCGAAGAAGGAGTTCCAGCTCCTCCACGCGCTCATCCGCCGGCCCGGCGAGATCGTGACGCGCGAGGAGCTCATGCTCGAGGTCTGGGACACGACGTTCTGGACCTCGGCCAAGACGATCGACGTGCACCTCGGGTGGCTGCGCCGCAAGCTCGGCGACGACCCCCGACGACCCACGCTGATCACCACGATCCGCGGCCGGGGGCTCCGCTTCGAGCTCTCGCCGCCTGGGTACGAAGACGCCTCCCGGGCCTCCTGACCCCTCCTAGGGGGGCCCTGGCTACCCTCAGGGGGTGACGTCTCCCGCCTCCAGCGCAGTGCCGACGGTCGCAGTCATCGGCGGCGGTCAGCTGGCCCGGATGATGGCGCAGGCCGCTGTCGGCCTGGGCGTCCCGCTCCGTCTCCTCGCCGAGGCGCCGGGGGTCTCCGCGGCGCAGGTCGTGTCGGACGCGGTGGTCGGGCGACTACCGCGACCTCGCCGTCCTGCGCGAGGTGACCCGGGACTGCACGGTCGTCACCTTCGACCACGAGCACGTGCCCACCGAGCACCTCCGGGCGCTGGCCGAGGCCGGCCACCCGTGCCGCCCGGGCCCGGACGCGCTCGTCCACGCGCAGGACAAGTCGGTGATGCGGAGGCGGCTCCAGGAGCTCGGGGTGCCGTGCCCGCACAACGCCGTCGTCGCCGACCCGGAGGCCGTGGCCCGGTTCGCCGACACGGTCGGCGGGTTCCCGGTCGTCCTGAAGACGACGCGAGGTGGCTACGACGGCAAGGGCGTGTGGGTCGTCGGATCCGCCGAGGAGGCCGCCCTCCCCTTCGAGACCGCCCGCCTCACCGGCGTCGAGCTGCTGGCCGAGGAGAAGGTCGACTTCCGCCGCGAGCTGTCCGCCCTGGTGGCGCGGTCGCCCTCCGGACAGGTCGCCGCCTACCCGGTCGTGGAGTCGGTGCAGCGCGACGGCATCTGCTGGGAGGTCGTAGCGCCGGCGCCTGACCTCGACGAGGAGCTCGCCGTCGAGGCGCAGCGGGTCGCCATGCGGGTCGCCGCCGAGCTCGACGTGACCGGCATCCTCGCCGTCGAGCTGTTCGAGACCGCCGACGGCCGGATCCTCGTGAACGAGCTGGCGATGCGCCCGCACAACACCGGGCACTGGAGCATGGACGGTGCGGTCACCGGGCAGTTCGAGAACCACCTGCGCGCCGTGCTCGACCTCCCGCTCGGCTCCCCGGCGCCCCGCGCCCGGTGGACGGTCATGGTCAACATCCTCGGCGGCAGCGGCCCTCTCGGCGAGGAGCTGCACGCCGGATACCCGCACGTCCTGGCCCGCGACCCCCACCTCAAGGTCCACCTCTACGGCAAGTCCGTGAAGCCGGGGCGCAAGGTCGGCCACGTCACGGCGTACGGCGACGACCTGGACGACGTGCGGGAGCGCGCCCGGCACGCGGCGGCATGGTTCCGGGGCGACCTCGGTGAGGAGAGCGAGTGAGATGAACGGACCGTCCCCGCTGGTCGGGATCGTCATGGGCTCCGACTCCGACTGGCCGACGATGCGCGCTGCAGCAGACGCCTGCGCCGAGCTCGGCGTGCCCTTCGAGGCCGACGTCGTCTCCGCGCACCGGATGCCCGACGAGATGCTCGCCTACGGACGGGAGGCAGCCGGCCGCGGCCTCCGGGTCATCGTCGCCGGGGCCGGGGGAGCGGCGCACCTGCCCGGGATGCTCGCCTCGGTCACCCCGCTGCCGGTCGTCGGCGTCCCGGTGGCGCTCAAGCACCTCGACGGGATGGACTCCCTGCTCTCGATCGTCCAGATGCCGGCCGGGGTGCCGGTCGCCACGGTGGGAGTCGGGAACGCCCGCAATGCGGGGCTGCTCGCCGTCCGCATCCTGGCCGCGTCCGACGAGGAGCTGCGGAGCCGGATGGAGGCGTTCCAGGCCGACCTCGCGGACACGGCTCGGGCGAAGGGCAGAGCGGTGCGCGAGGGTGCTCCGAAGGTCGGCTTCTAGCCTCCGACCCCTCCAGGCTATGGACCCGACGTCGTCGGCGGTGGTACGACACCGGAAGGAGGTCCTCATGACCACGCTCGACGACGTCAGCCCACGCGCGCGGATAGCGGAGCCCGGTGAGGGGATCACCCTCGACGAGCTGCGCCTGGCCGCGCGCAACCACGGGATGCCGCTCGAGATGCTCGACCTCGACGTGACGCCGCCCGGGCTGCACTACCTGCTGACCCACTACGACATCCCGCTCCTCGACCCCACCAGCTGGCGGCTGGTGGTCGACGGCCACGTCGAGCAGCCCCTCGAGCTCGACCTCGCCACCCTCGCCGCGGAGCCGGCGACCACCCAGCGGGTCACCTTCGAGTGCGCGGGGAACGGCCGGGCGAAGCTCGACCCGCGGCCGGTCAGCCAGCCCTGGCTCGACGAGGCCGTGGGGACGGCGGCCTGGACCGGCGTACCGCTGGCGGCGGTGCTGCAGCGCGCCGGGGTGCGCCCCGGCGCGGTCGACGTCGTGTTCACCGGCGCCGACCACGGGATCGAGCGCGGCGTGGAGCAGGACTACCAGCGGGCGCTGTCGGTCGAGGACGCGACGGCGGCCGGGGTGATGCTCGTCCACACGATGGACGGCCGACCGCTGCCGCCCCAGCACGGCGCTCCGCTCCGGCTCGTCGTGCCGGGGTGGTACGGCATGACGCAGGTCAAGTGGCTGACCCGGATCACCATTCTCGACCGGGAGTTCACCGGTTTCCAGAACGCGACGGCCTACCGCGTCACGCAGGAGGCCGGGGACCCCGGTGAGCCGGTGCGCCGGATCCAGCCCAAGGCGCTGCTCCGGCCGCCCGGCTTCCCGGACTTCCAGACCCGCACGCGGATCGTCGAGGCAGGCGTCCACGAGCTCACCGGCCGCGCCTGGTCCGGCGAGGCCCCGGTCTCCCGGGTCGAGGTGAGCGTCGACGGGGGCGGTTCGTGGCACGAGGCACGGCTCGACCGGGCCGGCGACCCCTACGAGTGGCGGCGGTGGCGGTGGACGTGGGACGCCCGGCCGGGGGCGGCCGAGGTCTGGGTGCGGGCAGCCGACGAGGCCGGCAACGAGCAGCCTGTCGCGCAGCGGTGGAACCGGCAGGCGATGGTGAACAACCACGTGCAGCGCACTCGCGTGCTGGTCCGCTGACAGGTCACCCCAGCGCGGGCCACTCCATGGCCGGACAGGTGTCCATGACCATCGGCACCCCGGCCGCGGTCGTGCGCCGGAACGCGTCCCGGTCGACGACGCCGAGCTGGAACCAGACGCCCCTCGCGCCGACGGCGACGGCCTCGTCGGCGAACTGCCCGGCGAACTCGGAGCGCCGGAAGACGTCGACGACGTCCACCGGGAACGGGATGCCGGCCAGCGTCGCGTAGCCCTGCTCGCCGAGCACCGTCGGTGCGTCCGGGTGGACCGGCACGATGCGCTTGCCGCGCTGCTGGAGCAGGCGGGCGATGGAGTAGGCGGTCCGCCGCGGGTCGCCGGAGAGCCCGACGACCGCCCAGGTGGAGCACTCCTCGAGCATGAACCGGATGTGGGCGGGGTCCAACCAGGGGTGCGTGGTCGTCGGTGTCACGTGTCGAACCTAACGCGGCGATGGTCGGGCTGCCGAAAGTAGGATGTCCACATGACTGACCAGTACCCGCTCTACGCGCTGTCCGAGGAGCACCAGGCGATCCGGGAGGCCGTGCGTGCGGTGTGCGACGCGAAGGTCGCCCCGTTCGCCGCCGAGGTGGACGAGCAGGCGCGCTACCCGCAGGAGGCGGCCGACGCGCTGCAGGCCGCGGACTTCCACGCCCCGCACGTGCCCGAGGAGTACGGCGGCGCCGGCGCGGACGCCCTGGCCACCTGCATCGTGATCGAGGAGGTCGCCCGGGCCGACATGTCGTCGTCGCTGATCCCGGCGGTCAACAAGCTGGGCTCGTTGCCGGTGCAGCTCGCCGGGTCGGAGGAGCTGAAGAAGCGCTACCTCGGTGCCCTTGCCGCGGGCGAGGGCGGCTTCTCCTACTGCCTCTCTGAGCCCGAGGCCGGCTCCGACGCCCTGGCGATGCGCACGCGCGCTGTGCGCGACGGGGAGCACTGGGTGCTCAACGGGGTCAAGCGGTGGATCACCAACGCCGGCGTCTCGGAGTTCTACACGGTCATGGCGGTCACCGACGCCGGCGCGCGCAGCCGGGGGGTCTCGGCCTTCGTCGTCGAGAAGTCCGACGAAGGGGTGTCCTTCGGCGCGAAGGAGAAGAAGCTGGGCATCAAGGGGTCGCCGACCCGGGAGGTCTACCTCGACAACGTCCGGCTCCCCGCCGACCGGATGATCGGCGCGGAGGGCACCGGGTTCGAGACCGCGATGCGCACCCTCGACCACACCCGCGTCACGATCGCCGCCCAAGCGGTCGGCGTCGCCCAGGGTGCGCTCGACCATGCCCTCGGCTACGCCCAGGAGCGGACCCAGTTCGGGAGGAAGATCGCCGACTTCCAGGGGCTCCAGTTCATGCTCGCCGACATGGGGATGAAGGTGGAGGCCGCCCGCCAGATGACCTACGCCGCCGCCGGCCGCTCCGAGCGCGGCGACAAGGACCTCACGTTCTTCGGGGCCGCGGCGAAGTGCTTCGCCTCCGACGTCGCCATGCAGGTCACCACCGACGCCGTCCAGGTGCTCGGCGGCTACGGGTACACCTCCGACTACCCGGTGGAGCGGATGATGCGCGACGCCAAGATCACCCAGATCTACGAGGGCACCAACCAGGTGCAGCGGATCGTGATGGCACGGCAGCTCCTGGCCGGGGTGCAGTCCCAGCTCTGAGCGGCGTCCCAGGTCAGGACGCCCTGGCCATCAGCGAGATCACCTCGTAGATGACGGTCGCGGCCGCCAACGACGTGATCTCGGCGTGGTCGTAGGGAGGGCTGACCTCGACGACGTCGGCAGCGACGATCTGTTCCCCCGGCAGCGCGCGGAGCAGGGCCAGCAGCTCCCGGTGAGGTGAACCCGCCGATCTCAGGAGTCCCCGTTCCGGGAGCGGCCGAGGGATCGAGGACGTCGATGTCGATCGAGAGATAGATCGGGGCGTCTCCCGCCCGCTGCCGGACCCGTCCGACCACCTCGGCGACGCCGAGCCGGTCGAAGTCGCTGGCCCGGATGGTCGAGAAGCCGAAACGCACGTCGTCGGCGAGGTCCTGGGCGTCGTAGAGAGGGCCGCGGATGCCGACATGGGTCGAGGCGTCGCTGAGCAGCAGCCCCTCCTCAGCGGCCCGCCGGAACACGGTGCCGTGGGTCCGCTCCGCGCCGAAGTAGGTGTCCCACGTGTCGAGGTGGGCGTCGAAGTGGAGCACCGCCATCGGCCCGTGGTGGCGGTGTGCTGCGCGGAGCCCCGACAGCGCGACCGTGTGGTCGCCGCCGATCGTCACCAGCTGCCGACGGTCGCTGACGAGCTCGGAGGCCTGGGCGGTGATCTGGTCCAGGGCCTCGTCGATGTCGAAGGGGTTGCAGGCCACGTCGCCGGCGTCCGCAGCCTGCAGGACACGGAACGGCGCGACCTGCAGGTCCGGGTGGTAGGCGGGCCGGAGGTGGCGGGAAGCCTGCCGCACCGAGGTCGGGCCGAACCGCGCCCCTGGGCGGTAGGACACGCCACCGTCGAACGGCGCCCCGAGGATCGCGACGTCGAAGTCGCCGACCTCGTCGATGCGAGGGAGCCGGGCGAAGGTCGAGGCGCCGGCGAACCGGGGCACCCGGGTCCCGTCAACCGGGCCGATGATGGTCTCGGGGTCCATGGCGCTGCTCCTTAGTCGTTCACGACGGGTTGCGGGAACACGCGTGGCTCCAGCTCGAGGCTCCGCACGTGCGCGGCGATCTCGGCCGCGGTCGTCACCCACAGCCCGGGCAGCTCCTGCATCCGGGCCACCAGCCGGTCGAGTGCCCTGACGCGTGCGGGCCGTCCTGAGAGGAAGGGGTGGTTGGTCAGCGTGAAGCAGCTGCCGTCCTCGTGGATCGCCGTGAGGTCGGCGCGCCACATCGACAGCGCCTTCTCGGGGTCCTCGATGAGCCCGGAGCCGAACACGTCGGGCAGGAAGGCGTACTGCTCCCAGTCGTCGAGTGCCCAGTGCACCGGGATCTCGACGATCGAGCGTGCGCCGGCAGCGGGACCCTCGGCGAGCTCGTAGGGCATCTCACCGTCCATCAGGCTGGAGTCGTAGAGGAACCCCCGGTCCAGGAGCAGCCCTGCCGTGGCGTAGGTCGTCTCCCACATCGGGGCGCGATAGCCCACCGGACGCTCTCCGAGCACCTTCTCCAGGGCATCGATGCCGCGGTCGACCATCGCCGCCTCCTGGGTCGGCGACATGCCCGCGACGGACTCGTGGAGGTAGCCGTGGTGCGCGATCTCGTGCCCGTGGTCCCGGATCCGCCGCAGGAGGTCCGGATAGCGCTCGGCGGTGAAGCCAGGACAGAAGAAGGTCGCGAGCACCTGTCGTCTGTCGAGGAGCTCGAGAATGCGGGGCACGCCGGTCAGCGGGCCGTAGGCCTGGTGCGACATGACCGACAGCCGCGTGGCGCTCGACGGCTGCACGGTGAGCACGACGGACTCGGCGTCCATGTCGAAGCCGAGGGTGGCCGCAGCCTGCTGTCCCGGGGGCCAGGTGACGGGGTCCGCCGGTCGGGTCACGTCGGAGAGCTCGGTCACGGGCTCACCCCTCTCGTTCGAGCCGGGCGTCCCGCCAGGTGGCGGACGCGTCGTCCGCGGAGCGAACGAAGTCGACCTGCTGCTCTTCGCCGCGCCACCGCAGCCGTGCCGGCGACGGGTCGCGTTCGGAGAGGACCTCCCCGTGCGCCACCACCCACTGGGGGGCGACCTGCCGACGGACCGCATCCATCCGTGACGAGGCCGGCAGCACCACGAAGCTCGCCGGGCGACCGACCGCGATCCCGTAGTCCTCCTCGACACCGAGGACCCGGGCACCCCGGGAGGAGACCATCTCGAAGGTCTCGGCGATCTCGGACCGGCCGGTCATCTGGGCGGCGAGGACGCCGCTGTGCGCAAGCAGCATCGGGCTCGCCGTGCCGAGGGGGAACCACGGGTCGACCACGTCGTCACTGCCGAACGCGACGGTGACCCCCGCCGCGGCCATCTCCTTGACCCGGGTGAGCCCGCGCCTCTTCGGGTAGTCGTCGAACCGGCCCTGAAGAGCGAGGTTGACCATGGGGTTGCTCACCAGGTTGATCCCGGAGCGCTGCAGCAGCCTCTGCAGCTTGTAGGCGTAGGCGCCGTTGTAGCTGCCCATCGCCGTCGTGTGGCTCGCGGTGACCCGCTCCCGCAGTCCGCTGCGCAACGCCAGGGTGGCGAGCACCTCGACGAACCTCGACTGCTCGTCGTCGATCTCGTCGCAGTGCGCGTCGACCATCCGCCCGTGCCGCTCCGCGATGTCGAGGGCGATCTCCAGGGACCTGACCCCGTCCTCCCGGGTGTCCTCGTAGTGCGGGATCGCTCCCACGACATCGGCTCCGCGTCGTACGGCCTCCTCGAGCAGCTCGGCCCCCCGCGGGAACGAGACGATCCCCTCCTGGGGGAACGCGACCACCTGCAGCACCATGACGTCACGCACGAGCTCGCGCAGCTCGAGGAGCGCGTCGAGGGCGGTGAGCCGAGGGTCGGTGACGTCGCAGTGGCTGCGGACGAACAGCACCCCCTGCGCCGCCTGCCAGCGGAGGAGCTGCTCCGCGCGGTGGAGCACGTCCTCACGGGTCACGTCCGGCTTCCGCTCGCTCCAGACGGCGATGCCCTCCCAGAGCGTCCCCGACGCGTTCCACCTCGGCTCACCCGCGGTCAGCGTCGCGTCGAGATGGATGTGGGGCTCCACGAACGGGCTCCGCACGAGGGCCCCCGCCGCGTCGATCTCCACGGCCGCGAGCCGTTCCGGCGCCTCCGACGAGTGCGGCTCCACCGAGAGGAAGACCCCTCGGTCGACGTGGAGGTCGACCGGTTCGCCCCCGTCCTCCAGGAGCGCTCGGCGCACCCGCAGCTGCATCAGCCGCGTGCTCGCGACACGTCCGACCGCTCGACGGGGTGCGGCGAACGGCGCCGAGCGCCGAGCACCGCGTAGAGCGTCGCGGCCGTGACCGAGCCGGCCAGCCAGGAGAGGTCGACGTTGCCGAGCGCCTTGGCGCCGGGGCCCTGGAGCGCCTCGGGGATTCCGTACTCGAAGAACCAGGTGGCGAAGATCCCGACGACGAAGGCGACGATGGCGTCCCACCGGAAGTCCCCGAGCCGGGAGGATCCCGCCTCGTCGTAGAGGGCGGGGATGTCGACCCGCTGACGCGAGATCCAGTAGAAGTGCACGAGCATGATCGCTCCCCAGGGCGCGACCCAGGTGACCATGCTGGCCAGCCAGCCGTCGAGCGCCCAGGCGAAGTCGTCCTGGAACACGAGCCAGATCGTGAAGACGGTGGCCAGCGAGCCGACGACGTAGGCGACCACCTTGCGGTCGACCTTGATGTCGAGCGTCAGTGCGCAGATGGAGGCGCTGTAGATGTTGAGGATGTTCGTGGCGATCGGGCCGTGCAGGACCAGCAGCAGGACCGGGATGGCGAGAGCCCCGAAGGACTCGACGATCAGCTGGCCCGGGTCCACCCCCTGGGTCACCGTCGCCAGGGTGGCGCCGAGGACACCGAGCCAGATGACCGGGATGAACTGGCCGAGGGCGCTCGCGGCGTACAGCTTGAGGGCGGGCATGGTGCGGGGCACGAACCGTGAGTAGTCGGAGGCATAGGCGAACCAGGAGATGCCCCAGCCGATGCCGATGGCTGTCATGACCGTGCTCATCGCGCTGAGCCGTTCGGTGCCGGTGAGGCCGCTGCCGGCGAACCCCCAGTCGATGTCCAGCTGCGTCCAGGCCACCACGGTCATCGCCGCGAGCACCACCAGGGTGAGCGGCACGGTGTACTTCTCGAAGGTCGCGATGGCCTTGAACCCGTACGCCGCGATGAGCACCTGCGTGGCCATGATCAGCAGCACGGCGGCGATCTTGAGACCGCTGCCACCGTCGATGCCGATCTCACCGAGGAGGCTGGTCACCAGGTCGAGGACGATCCAGGTGTTGATGGCGCACCAGCCGATGGTGATCATGAACTGGAACGCGGTGGGCAGGTAGGCGCCACGACGGCCGAAGGCGCTGCGGCTGAGCACCATCTGCGTGACGCCGGTGCGTTGCCCCATGAGCACGAAGAAGCCGAAGACGCCCATGCCCACGACATTCCCGAGAACCAGCACCAGGATGACGTCGGAGAGCGACAGGCCGAGCGCGATGCCCAGGGCCCCGAGCACCCAGTTGATCGGGGCGATGTTGGCGCCGGCCCAGATCCAGAACTGGTGGCCCGCGGTCGACGACCGGGCCTCGTCCGGCACCGGCGCGAGGCTGTGCTCTCCGGACCATTCGGACGTGTGGTGCGCGGGGGCGGTCGTGGTCACGGAGACCTCCAGCTAGAAGGGCGGCAGTCGGCTGCTGCTCGGCAGTCTGGAGCACCCGAACGGCGGGAACAACGGACACAGTGACCGCAAAGGTGCCGTGGAAAGGCGACAGTGTGTACGGTTCGCCGCAGGAACCAGGTTGGTGGGGCCCAGGAGGTGCGAGGTGGCGCTCACGCTTGCGGCAGTGCTGTCGCACCCGGGGATGGCTCAGTCGCTGCCCCGCTTGCTGTCAGGGAACCCGGCGGGCAAGGTCGTCCGCTGGGTGCACAGCAGCGACGTCTACGACATCGCCCCGTTGCTCAGGGGAGGGGAGCTGCTGCTGACGACTGGTCTCGGGCTCGCCGGGGCGACGGCTGTCCAGCGCCGGGCCTACGTCCGCGCGCTGGCCGAGCGCGAGGTCTCGGGCCTGGCGCTCGAGCTCTCGGAGACGTTCGCCGAGGTGCCGGAGGACATGGTGCAGGAGGCCCGGCAATGCGACCTGTCCTTCATCGTGCTGCAGAACGTCTTTCCGTTCGTCGACGTGATGGAGGAGCTCAACAGCGCGATCCTCGACCAGTCCATCGTGCGGCTGCGCCACGCCGACGACGTGGCGCGCGCACTGTCCCGCATGCTGGCGCAGCGTGGCGGGCTCGGCGGACTCACCACCACGCTGGCCGAGCTCGTGCAGCGTCCCGTCGTGCTCACCGACGCCACGGGGGCCGTCCTGGCCGCCGAGGCAGAGGTCGTCGCGGACGTCCTCCGCGCTCCGGCCGCCGCCGCTCCCGTCATCGCGGACGGGCTTGCGCTCGGGCGGCTGGCGATCGGTCACGGTCGCTCGGCGGACGCGTTGGTGGAGGCGGCCACGGACCGGGCGCCGGAGATCTTCGCCCTCGAGATGCTCCGGGGCCGGCGCCAGCTGCTGTTGGCTGGTCGCGAGCGACGGGTGCTTCTGAGCCGCCTCCTCGCCGGGGATCCAGGCGGGACCGAGTCCCTCGCGGCGCAGGCCGCCGCCGCCCGCGTCCGTCCCGAGTCGCTGTGGATCGGGCTGTCCATCGCTCCCTCGGACACGCACGGCGGGCTCGCCCTCGCGCAGGACGTCGCCCACGAGGCCGGCGCGCGGGCCCTCGCCGCGGAGCTCGACGGGACGACACATGCGCTGCTCGCCGTCCATCCTCTTCACGCCGCCGAGACCAGGGTCGGGGTCAGCCGTGCGCTGAGCCGTCCCGGTCTCCGGGCCGGGCTCGGGCCGGTGGCGGGGATCGAGGGTGCGGGGCGGAGCCTCCGAGCTGCAGGACAGACGCTCTCCCTTCCCGCACGAGGGCCGGGACTGGACGGGCCGTTGCTGGCCGAGGACGTCGTCGTCGACCGGCTTCTCGCCGCCGTGACCGATCCACGGCTCCTGGCGGACCTCGTGGACGAGCAGCTCGGTGGGCTGCTGGGCAGCCGGAACGCCGCCGCCCTGCTCGAGACGCTGGACCGTTACCTGGCCAGCGGAGGGTCGAAGGCCGCGACGGCCCGGGCGCTGCACCTGAGACGGCAGTCGGTGCACCAGCGGCTTGCGCGAGTGGCCGAGCACGTCGGAGGCGACCTCGACGACCCGCGGCGCCAGACCGCATTGAGACTGGCCATCGCGGCACGCGCGCTTGTCGCGGAGACCCCGGGCTGAGCGGCTGCCCCGGGTCAGTCCGGTCCCACCACCTCGACGTTCGTGGGTCGCATCGTCACCCCGTTGATCGGGACGAGGTCTTGGGGACAGGCCGACACGATGAGGACGAGGTCGATGAGCGCCTCGAGAGTGACTGCCTCGTGTGCGGACACCGGCGACGGCGCGAACGCCAGTTCGCCTGTCGGCGCGACCGGGATGTTCATGAAGAGGTTGAGCGGCGACGGCACCGCCAGGGGCGGCAGACCGACCTCGTCCACGGCTGCTCGGAAGTTGTCCACGCAGCTGCGGTGCGGCCCCGGGTGGCCGAGCTGGGTGTACCGCTCCTGGTCGCAGGCAGCGATCAGGGTGTCGTGCACGCCCGGGCTCGTGTCCTCCACCATGTGCAGCACCGGCCGCCGTCGGTTGCTGAAGAGCATGTCGCCCCGACGGGGGGCGAGGCGGCTCAGCAGGCCGCGCGTGTGCTCCATCGACAGCCACTCGTCGCCGTCCCGGGCGATGGCCCAGGTGTCGACGACTTGGCCGCCCTCGACGGAGCCGATGCCGAGCCGCTGGCCGCTGCGCAGCCGGAAGGCCCGCCCCTCGCCCGCGGGCACGATCGTCCTCGCCTGTTCGCTCACTGGAGCTCCCTCCGCTGTCACGTGCCGGGAGGCTACCTGGGAGCCCCGGCCCGCCGATGAGAGCGCGGGACCCGCGCACCTCGACGTCGAGTCGTTCGACGACGCTGCCGCGGCTCGCGTGTGGTCGCTCCTCGACGTCCACGGCCTCGAGGCCAGCGCGGTCGCTTACTACGAGAACAACCTGCACCACGACCCGCGGACCCGCGAGGCGGTCCACGACCATCTGCGTCGCTGCATCGACGCCGCCCAGCGGCTCGGCTGCCCGCTGGTGGGCACCTTCATCGGCCGCGACGTGACGCTCCCGGTCGCCGACTGGCTCACAGGGCTGGGGCTCTACCTCAACTACGACCCGTCCCACCTGGTCTGGCTGGGGATCGACCCGGTCGAGGCGCTCCGCGGCCACCTCGACCGGGTGCTCCACGTGCAGGCCAAGGACGTGGAGGTGGACGCGGTGGCGCGCAACCGCTTCGGAGTCTTCGGCCGGGCGGTCGACCGGTCGCCGTGGGCGAGCGGCTGGTGGCGCTACCGGGTCCCGGGTCTGGGCGAGGTCGACTGGCGCCGCGTCGTCGACACCCTCCACGAGGCCGGGTACGACGGGGTCGTGTCCGTCGAGCACGAGGACCCCGTCTGGAGCGGCGACCCCCAGCGGGTCCGGCCTGGGCTCGTCATCGCCGAGCGCACGCTGCGACCGCTGGTCGTTGTCTGAACCGAGCGGCACATCGTCCTGCGCAGTCCGGCGATATCCCTTGTTTTCTTGGGGCTTCTCGGTCTTCGGGCCGCAGGAATGTCGGTGGTGACGCGTAGGTTCGGGGTATGAGGAAGCACCCGTCGCGGACCGGTTCGGAGGCCATGGCTGTTGTGCCGCCGTCCCCGCCGCCTCCGCCGGAGGGGACCGAGGTGTTCGGGCTCGGTGATGCGGCGACGTTGGCGTTCGTGGTGGAGCGGCGGCGTCGGCAGGACCGCGCTGCGGCCGAGGAGCTGCGGGGGGTGGCGGCGTTCGCGGACGCGAACCGGGTCGATGAGTCGGATCCGATGATCGTGCGGGCGGTCGACCCCGAGCTGGGTCCGTCGTTCTACGGGCCGCTGCTCGGCCGGGAGGGCGAGCTCCGGCTGGCCGGGCAGGGTGGCGTTCGCGGTGTGCGAGTTCGCGGTCTGCGAGCTCGCTGCGGCGTTGGGGATGTCGGAGCCCGCGGCCCGGGCCTACGTCGGGCAGGCCGTGGAGCTGCGTGACCGGCTGCCACGGTTGTGGGGGCGGGTGATGGACGGTGCGGTGCCGGCGTGGAAGGCCCGCGGAGTCGCGGCCGAGACGATCCCGTTGCCGGCGAGGCGGCGGCGTATGTGGATGCCCAGCTGGCGCCGTTCGCATCCCGGCTCTCCTCACGGCCGGATCCTGAAGGCGGTGGAGGCCGCGCAGCTGCGGTTCGACCCCAGCCACCGCTGCGGAACGAGCACGCAGGGCGGCGGAGAGGCGGGGGGTGTGGACCGAGGACCACCTCGATGGGACCAGTCGAGATCCACGCGGTCACCGGCACCGCAGACGCGGTCGCGTTCGACACCGCCCTCAACCACGTCGCCTCGTCGCTGAAAGCACTCGGGGACACCGATCCGGTGCAGGTGCGGCGGGCCAAGGCGATCGGGGTGCTCGCCGACCCCCAGCACGCCCTGGACCTGCACGCGCACCGCCGAGCTCGCCGCCGACGGAACCATCCCGGCACAACGGCCCACCCGCACTGCCACCACGGGTGGTCCCACGATCCATGTGCACCTGCACACCGACGCGATCGCAACGTTCACTAGCGATACCGCTCCTGGGGTGGCGCGGGTGACCCGGCTCGGTGCCCGGTCGGTGGCGGCGGTCGAGCAGTGGCTGGCCGACCTGGCCCCCGGCGCGCGGGTGACGATCACCCCGGTGGTGGACCTGACCGAGCAGATCAGCGTCGACGCCTACGAGGTCCCGGACCGGTTGCGAGCGCAGGTGGTCGAGCGGGACTCCGGTTGCCGGTTCCCCTGGTGCGGGCGGCAGGGCCGCCACGACCTCGACCACATCGACCCCTACGTCCCCACCGACGACGGCGGACCACCCGGCCAGACCTCGACCACGAACCTGGCCAGGCTGTGCCGGTTCCACCACCGGGTCAAGACCCACTCCGAGTGGGACTACCGGCGAGAACCCGACGGCACCCTGACCTGGACCTCACCACTGCGCCGCACCTATACCGTCGACGAGAACGGCACCCGAGCGCACGACTGACGGGCCCTGAGGGCGTCGCTGACGTTCCGGAGAGGCGCGGCCATGGTCGAGGAGAACGACGAACATCCTCGAGCGGGCGCACGCCGGTCCAGGCCGTCGTGGGCCGGCTATCGCGACAGCATCGGGGACCGCTCGGGCCTGTTCGCCGCGTTGGGCGCCGAGTGGCATCCGACGAAGGCGCTCTATCCAGGGAGCTACCTCGACCTGTCGCCCTCGACGGTCATCCCGTCCGTCACCTATGTCGACACCGATCGCCGCGCCGCGCGCTACTTCGACGACGAGTCGCTCGTGGCGGCCGACCTCGCAGGGCGGACCTCGCCTGGCGCCGGCACCGACATCACGTTCCTCCACGCGGACTACACCGAGCCGCTCCCGATCGCGGCAGCCGGCTTCGACCTGCTCATCTCGCTGTACGCGGGCCCGGTCTGGGACCACTGCCGGCAGTACCTCGCACCCGGAGGGCTGCTCCTGGCGAACACCAGCCACGGGGACGCCAGCCTCGCCGCGCTCGACCCGGACCTCCGGCTCGCGGCTGCCGTGCACCACCGAGCTGGCAGCTACCGGCTCGACCGCGGGGACCTCGACAGCTACCTCGTCCCCAAGCGGCCGTCGGCGGCGGACGGCGACGCGATCCGCCGTCAGGGGCGAGGCATCGCCTACACGAGGTCCGCCTTTGCCTACGTCTTCCGTGCGGTCGGCGACGGCGGCTGACCCACGAGTGCTCGCCCGGCGGGAGACTCCTTCAGGCGGACCCGCGGGAGACGACGGCACAGGGGAGCGCGACGGTGCGCCCGGCTCCGTCGTACCGGCCGGACATCCGGCTCATCAGGAGGTCGCCGGCGGCGCGGCCGGCGTCGTACGGCGAGCTGCGCACCGTCGAGAGCGGTGCGTGGACGACCGCCGCCCTCTTCTCGTCCGCGTCCTCGAACCCCATGACGGCCACGTCGCCGGGCGCCGAGAGGCCGAGCTCGGAGAGCACGTCGAGGGCGCCGAGAGCCATCTCGTCGTTCGCGCACAGCACGGCGTCCGGGGAGTGGGGCAGCTCCATCAGCGTGCGCATCGCAGCAGCGCCGCCGGCCCTGGTCCAGTCGCCCCGGACCAGCATCCTCGGGGAGGCCGTCCGGCCGCGTGCGTGCAGGGCCGAGCGGAACCCCTGGGCGCGGGCTGCCGGGGAGCGGGGCGGCCCCTGCACCATCGCGATGCGCTCGCGGCCGTCGTCGACGAGGTGGTCCACGGCGGTGCGGGACCGTGCCGCGTCGTCGGCGCGCACCGTGTCGCAGCGCGGATGGTCGAGCCGTCCCCCCACGCTGACGACGGGGGTGGCCATGGCTGCTGGAGCAAACGTGACCTCGGGCCTCGCCTCGCCGGAGGCGAACACGATCCCGTCCACGCCACGGTCGAGCGCGTCGTCGAAGAACCGGCGCTCGCGCTCGTGCCGACCGTCGGTGTTGCAGACGACGACGCCGTAGCCGGCTGGGTCGAGGGCGTCGGCGAGACCTCGGGTCAGCCTGCCGAAGAACGCGTCGGTGATGTCGGGGACCACGGCCGCGATCATGTGGGAGCGCCTCGTCCGCAGGTTGCGTGCCACATGGTTGGGCCGGTAGCCGAGCTCGTCGATGGCCTCCAGCACGGTCGCCCGGGTCCGTGCTCCCACCGTCCGCTTGCCGGACAGCACGTGGGACACGGTCGTCGGGCTGACCCCGGCGCTGGAGGCGACCTCGGCGATGGTCACGCGCGAGGATGACGCCGCTGTCCCGGTCCGACCAGTCTCCACAGCGAACCTCCTCCGGCCGCTTCTGATCTTACCGCGCAGTAGCAAACCGATTTGCACAGAAGGTGGAGCCGGAGCCCGGCGCATGGTCTGAGGCCGCTGCGGCGCGGTCCGTGTCCCGTCCTCGGCGCGGCTACGGCGATGCGGGCCGGTCTCCGGTAGAACGGGGGGCGACGCATCCCGCGTCCCTACCGAGGAGACCGCATGAACACTCGCACCATCGCCATCGCCGCGCTCGTCATCGCCGTGATCATCCTGCTGTTCCTGGTCCTCTGACCAGGAGCCGACCCGGGTGCGTGGCCCTCACTCCTGCCACGGGTAGAACGGCGGGAGCTGCGACGCGCGCCCGGTGAACGTCGGCTCCCGCTTCTCACGGAACGACGCGACCCCCTCCTTGCCGTCGCCTCGAGCGGTGTAGAACATCGCGAGCGAGTCGACCCGGTGCGCCTCGCGCGGGTGCGGCTGGGCTGAGTTGCGGTACATCATCTGGCGCGTCAGCGCGGTCGCCACCGGTGACCGGGAGGTGGTGAAGCGCCGAGCCAGGTCGTACGCGGCGGGCAGCAGCTCGTCCGGCTCGTGCACCGACCGGACCAGCCCCACCTCGCGTGCGGCCTCCGCGTCGAGGACCTCGGCGGAGTAGACGAGCTCCAGGGCGCGGCTGATCCCGACGATCCGGGGGAGGAACCACGTCGAGCAGGCTTCCGGCACGATCCCCAGCCTGCCGAAGACCAGGCCGATCCGGGCGGCCGTCGAGGCGACGCGCACGTCCATCGCCAGCGTCATCGTCGCACCGATGCCGACGGCGGGCCCGTTGATCGCAGCGACCACCGGCTTCGTGCAGTCGTAGATCGAGAGCGCCACCCGGCCGCCCGTGTCCCGCACGCCGTGGAGGACGGCCGGGTCGTCCAGCCGGTCGTGCAGGTCGGAGAGCGTCGGCTCCAGGGTCTCGTCGAGCCCGAAGACGTTGCCCTCCCGCGAGAGATCCATCCCCGCGCAGAAAGCCCGGCCGCGGCCGGTCACCACCACCGCGCGCACCTCGTCGTCCGCGCTCGCCGCCTCGAAGGCGGCCACGAGCTCGTCCGCCATGGTGACCGTGAAGGCGTTGAGCTGGTCGGGTCGGTCCAAGGTCAGCGTGAGGATGCCGTCCTCGACGGTGCGCTCGAGGGTCTCGTCGTCCATGGAGCCTCCAGGTCAGTCGGCGATGCCGGTGGGCAGGCAGAGGTCCTTGCCGATCTCGTCCGTGCGGTCCTCGGCGATCAACCGGAAGAGCTGGTCGGCCCGCTCGCGGTCCCAGTTGACGGCCAGGTCGGCGATCGGCACCCCGCACGTCAGCCCCGACTCGCCGTCGACGCGGGTCATCCCGAGCGCGAACTTCGCCGCGGCCACCGGACCGGTCCCGTCGCTCACCCTGACGGACTCGGCTCCGGACGTGACGACGTTCCAGTAGCGGAGCGGGTTGACGACCGTCTGCCACGAGACGACCTCGGAGCCGATCGCCGAGACGACCTCTCGCTGGTGCCGCGCGCGGTCGATGTCGCCGAGCGACTGGGTCTTGCGTGACCTGGCATAGCCGAGCGCCGTCGCGCCGTCGGCCTCCTGGCACCCCTTCGGGATGTCCAGCTCGGCCTCGGGGTCGTTCATCGCGGTCTCGGGGCAGATCTCGATGCCGCCGACGGCGTCGACCATCGCCACGAAGCCGCGGAAGCCGATCTCGACGTAGTCGTCGATGCGGATCCCCGTCGCGTTCTCCACGGTCCGGGTGAGGAGCCGGGGACCGCCGAAGGCGAACGCGGCGTTGATCTTGTTGGTCCCGCGGCCGGGCACGTCGACGATCGAGTCGCGGGGGATCGACATGAGGACGTTGGGGCCGCTGCCGGTATGGAGCAGCATGATCGTGTCGGTGCGGCGGCCCGAGAGCCCCGCGCGGGCGTCGGAGCCGACCACCAGGTAGGTGGTGCCCGGCTGCTGCGCCGGCCGGTCGCCGTCCGGTTCGGCATCGACCTGGCTGACCGTCGTCCAGGCGTAGACCGGCACCGCGACCAGGAAGACGACGTAGGCCAGGAGCAGCGCGAGGAGCCACCGGAGCCGGAAGCGCGGTCGGCGTCGCCCCCGGTCGCGTGGCGGGCGGCGCGCGACCGGGGGCGGGCCCCCGGCGCGACCTCCCGGCGTCGGCGCGATGTGGGCCGGCGGGGCGTCCCGGTCGGACCTGCCCGTCCGGCCGGACGCGCCGGGCCCCTCGGGGCGGCCACGGGTCGGGATCACCCGGGTGGAGTCGTCGTCCTCGGGTGGCTGACGCGGTCCGCCTTGGCCGTAGAGCCAGCCGTACTCGTCGGAGCCGTCACCTCGGTCCCGTCGGTCACCCATGGTGGGACGGTACCGTGCGGCGCCCAGCCCCCGACGCACCGCGGAGCTCGCTCCGACCCGTTCGGCGCGCCGTGACGCGAGGGGCTGCCGTGACTGGCGATACTGGCGGGGACCGCTCGACCGTCGCGAAAGGCCCCGCATGGCACCCGTCACTCCTACCGGGGTGCGCACCCAGCCGGAGACACCGACCCGCCGGGCTCCCGACCGGGCGGCAGAGCTCTCCCGCGTGCGGCTCCGGCGGGCCGTGGTGCTGATGGTGATGACCCTGCTGCTGCCCGGGTCGGCCCAGCTCGTCGCCGGCCGCAAGCAGGTGGGCAAGGTCGCGATCCGGATCTGGCTCGGAGTCGTCCTCCTCGTCGCCGCCGTCGCGGTCCTCGCCTCGTTCTCGCAGTCCTTCCTCTTCTGGTTCGGGGCCAACACCGCGGTGCTGGCCCTCCTCCGCTTCGGGCTGGCGGCTCTGGCCGTCGGATGGGCATTGCTGCTGATCGACGCCTGGCGGCTCGGGGACCCGCTCGGGCTCGCGCAGCGACAGCGACTGGTCGTGGTCGGGATCAACGGCCTGCTGGTCTTCACGGTCGCCGGCTCCCTCCTCTTCGCCTCGCACCTCGTCGCGGTCCAGCGTGGGTTCATCGTCGCGATGTTCGGCAACGGCGTGGCCTCCGCGGCCGAGGACGGGCGCTACAACGTGCTGCTCGTCGGCGGGGACCGGGGGGCGGGCCGGTGGGGGCTGCGGACCGACAGCATGACCGTGGCGAGCATCGACGAGGAGACCGGCAAGACGATCCTGTTCGGGCTGCCGCGCAACATGGCCAACTTCCCGTTCCCGACCGGGTCGGTGCTCGCCGAGGAGTTCCCGCGCGGCTACGACTGCGAGGGGTGCACGCTCAACAGCCTGGCCACCTGGGCGGCGGACCACCGGAGCCTGTTCGGGAGCTCGAAGACGCCAGGCATGGACGCGACCATCATGGGCGTCGAGGGGATCACCGGCCTCACGATCAACTACTACGCCCTGGTGAACATGGACGGCTTCCGGGGGATGGTCGACGCGATGGGCGGGCTCACCCTGAACGTCCGCGACCGCATCCCGATCGAGGTCCCCGTCACCGGCTACATCGAACCCGGCGTGCAGGAGCTGAACGGCTACCAGACGCTCTGGTTCGCCCGCTCCCGTGAGTCCGCCGACGACTACTCCCGGATGGCCCGGCAGAAGTGCGTGATGAGCGCGATGCTGCAGCAGCTCAGCCCGCAGACCGTCCTGACGAAGTTCGAGGAGCTCGCCAAGGCAGGTCAGGAGCTCGTCCAGACCGACCTACCGGCCTCGGAGCTGGACGCGTTCGCGCAGCTGGCGCTCAAGGCCCGCACCCAGCAGGTCGGCACGGTCTCGTTCGTCCCTCCGCAGGTGAACACCTCCGACCCGGACATCGACAAGATCCGCGCGATGATCGACACTGCGATCGAGCGCTCCGAGGCACCGGCGAAGAAGAAGCCGGCACGAGCCGGCAAGGGGTTCGCGGCGAACCGCGGCGGAGCCACCACCGGCGGGTCGATCGGCAGCCTCTCCGGCGGGTACGCCGCCAACCAGGCGCGCGACCTGTCGAAGGTCTGCTGAGCCGGCGCCCGGGTCCGCCGCTAGGGTCGCTGCGTGGATGCCCCGATCGCTGCCGTCGTCGTCACGTGGAACCGTGCCGCGCTGCTGGAGCGGATCCTCAGGGCGGTCGACCGTGGCCAGGTGCGGCCGGACGAGGTCGTGGTCGTGGACAACGCGTCGACCGACGGCACCCCGGCCGTGCTGGACCGGCTCGCCGGTGAGCTCGACACCCCGCTGCGCGTCGTACGCCTGCCCCGGAACACCGGGGGAGCAGGCGGCTTCCGGGCCGGACTCGCGGCCGCGCTCGAAGGCGACGCAGCGCTCTTCTGGCTCATGGACGACGACGGGCAGCCGCCGCCGGACTGCCTCGCCGCGCTCCTCCCGCACACCGACGCCTACGACTTCCTGGGCCCGGCCGTGGTCGCCGAGGACGAGCCCCGGCGGCTCTGCTTCCCGATCCGGCTTCCCGGGGGCAGCCGCGTCGTCCACGACCTCGCCGACGTCGAGCGGGCGTCGACCGAGGGGATCCTGGAGGGGGTGGTGATCCCGTTCAACGGGGTGCTCCTCACCCGCGAGCTCGTGACGCGGATCGGGCTGCCCCGCGAGGAGTTCTTCATCTGGGGCGACGACGTCGAGTACCTCTGGCGGGCCCGGAAGGCCGGCGCCCGGGTGGCCACGGTCGTGCGCAGCCTCTTCCTGCACCCCGCCACCGACGACCTGGGCACGCCGATGATGTTCGGCCTGACGACCTACAACCACTCCCCGTCCGACCTCAAGCACTACTGCATGGTCCGCAACAACGTCACGAACCTCCGGGTGTACGTCGGCCGGCTCGGCGTCCTGGCCTTCCTGGTCAAGACGCTCTGGTTCTACCTGTTCACCCGGCCGCAGGGGCGCCGGTTGCGGCTCAGCCTCGAGGCCCTGCGCGCCGCCCGGCGCGGCGACTTCACCGGCCACGAGAGGTTCCTGCCGTGAGCGAGACCGTCGCGGTCGTCATCGTGACCTACAACCGCGCCGAGCTGCTCGCCCGGTGCCTCGACGGGCTCGCAGCCCTCGAGCGGCAGCCGGACGCGGTCTACGTGGTGGACAACGCGAGCACCGACCACACCGCCGAGGTGCTCGCGGCGCGCGGCGACCTGCCGCTGCGGCCGCTCCGCCCGGACGAGAACCTCGGCGGAGCCGGAGGGTTCCACCTCGGTGTGCGGGCGGCCTACGACGGAGGGTTCGACCGGATCTGGCTGATGGACGACGACGTCGTCCCCGCGCCCGGCTGCCTCGGGGTGCTCATGGACCACCCGGGACCTGCGCTCATGGCGGTGCGGGAGAACCTGCGAGGCGAGCTCTGCGAGAAGGCGGCCACCGTCTTCGACCTGCGCAACCCGCTGGCGATCCGGCCGAAGCGCGAGAGCGTCGAGCAGCGGTACGGCACCCGCAGTGCGATGCCTGCCGAGGTGCCGCTCGAGAACGTCGCGTTCGAGGGGTTCATGGTCCACCGACGGGTGGTCGACGCGATCGGCCTGCCCGACCCCGGGTTCTTCATCTTCTACGACGACGTCGACTACGCCGTCCGCGCGCGCCGGGCGGGCTTTCCTGTCGTCGCGGTGCGCGACGCGGTCCTCGTCCGCCAGCTCGACTTCGACCAGCAGCACGACATGCGCTCGTGGAAGGGGTTCTACATGTACCGGAACCTCTTCGTCGTGCACCTCAGGTACGGCGAGAACGTCCTGGTCCGGTGGAAGCCGTACCTCATCGCCCTCGTGGCGCTCGTCCTCGCCCTGGCGCGGGGGCGTCGCGACGAGGCCGGCAACGTCCTGCGGGCGATCCGGTCGGCGCCGGGGCTGGCGCGCACCGCTCCACCGCGGGTGGAGCGCCGCTGAACGGATGACACGGCTGGGCTATGTGCCTCGGGCGGTCCCCGAGCGCACGGTGGAGGGGTGAACGGCTCACACACCCCCAGGAGGTGGCCGTGCGACGGACCCAGGCCCTCGGCGCCCTCGCCGGCGCGCTGCTGGTCTGCCTCGCGACGCCGGCGGCCGGAGTCGAGCGCTCCCCGCCCACCCTGGAGCTGGAGCCGGCGAAGGGCACCACGGGCGACATGGTCCTGGTGTCCGGAGGCGGCTGGGTCTCGGGCAAGGAGGAGCCGGTCCGGCTGTACGCCGACGTGGCCGACGTGGGCACGGGCCAGCCGCTGGTGCAGCAGGACCCCACGGTCGACGGCAACATCACGGTCCCGTTCAGGCTTCCCGAGCTCGAACCGGGGGAGTACACGTTCTACGCCTGCCAGCGCTGCGAGACCGACCCCGACGGCGTCCTGACCGCACGCCGTGCCTTCGAGGTGGTGCAGCCTGAGCGGACCACAGCGCTGGTCCTGGACCGTGAGAGCGCGCGCCCCGGCGAGCAGGTCACGGTCTCGGGCGAGGACTGGTCCGCGGCCCTCGGCCCGGCGACTCTCACACTGACCCGCACCTCGGACGGCGTCGTCACCCCGTTGCCGGAGGCGCCGGTGCCCGACCGGCTCAGTGGCATCTTCGTGGTGGCGGTGACGGTCCCGCAGGTGGCCGAGGGCGACTACGTGCTCGGTGGCTGCCAGGCGTGCGAGGAGCCGGAGTCCCGGTTGGAGGCCGCGGCCGCACTCGCCGTCACGGCGGCGACCGTGCGGCCCGTGCAGCCCGCGGTGGTCAACGTGGACCCGCCGGCCGGGCGGCCGGGGCAGCGGGTGGAGGTCGTGGGCAGGGGCTGGTCCCCGGAGGAGCCCGTGCTGCTCTTCGCCGCTGAGGCCCTGCGGTCCGATCCTGCCGACGCGCTCGCCACCGCCGCAGTCTCACCAGAGGGCCTGTTCCGCATCGACCTCACGGTGCCGTGGGACGCGCCGGGTGCGCACCGGCTCTACGCCTGCCAGGGGTGCGCCGAGACGCCCCCGTCACGCTCCGACTCCACCGGCTTCGTCGTCAGCCCCCTCGACCGCACGATCGCCGTCTCACCCCGTGCCGGTCCTCCGGGGGAGACCGTACTGGTGTCCGGAGTCGGGTGGACCCCCGTCGACGGCGACGTGTCCCTCTACGCGGACCGCAGCCTGGCCGGCGACCCGGGGAGCCGGCTCCTGACCACGACACCCGGAGAACGAGGTCGGGTCGTCGGCGTGCCGCTGGAGGTGCCCGACCTGGAGCCGGGGAGCCACCAGTGGTACGCCTGCCAGCGCTGCGATGACCCGGACGGCCCGCCCGGCGTCACTGTCGGGTTCACCGTGCGACCCGGACCCGCACCCGCGCTCCAGCCCGAGCTGAGGGTGGCGCCGACCAGCGGCGAGGCCGGTGACACCGTGAGGGCGTCCGGCACCGGCTGGTCGGCGGAGCGGGGTGAGGTCCGGGTCTTCGCCGACCAGGCGCACGTCGCGGACCCGACACGGGTGCTCGCCTCAGCGGTCGTCGACGCGGACGGCGGCTTCACCACCGAGCTCGAGCTCGTGGTCGGGACGGCCACCGAACAGGTGGAGCTGTTCGCCTGCCAGGACTGCGGCGCCCCTGAGGGGTTTCCCGCCGCGACCGCGTCCTTCCAGGTCGACCCGGAGAGCGGCACCGATGCCCGCCTGCTCCTCCTCGCGGCTGCAGCGGCGCTGGTGGTGACCGCCGCAGCGGCGCAGCGGTGGGCCAGGCGCGTACGGAGCCGCAGCACGGCGCCGCCGACCGGCCGGCCCTCGCTCCGGGCCGGCGCCGACGACGGTTTCCGGGTCGTCCCCGACGACCATGACGCGGGGGAGCGGCCGAGCATCCGGCTGGTCCCTCACGACGCTCCCCTCGCCGTTCTCGACCCGCCGGAGGACACACCATGAACGGATCACGCGTCACCCCCTGGACCTTGCTGGCCGAGGACGAGAACGCCCTGGCGGAGAGGCTCTCGGCGCAGGACGTGCTCGAGGGGTCGCGCCGGGCGGTCGGCGCCGTCGGCGCCCCGGTGTGGGCGGCGCTCACCGGGGAGCTCGCCGGGATCCTGCGCCGGCTCTGCGAGGTGGACCTGGCGGTGCCTCTCGTCCGGGGCTGGTGCGGCTACCGGGAGCTCCGGCGAGCCGGCGAGGCGACGCTCGGCACGGAGCAGACCGCCACGGTCGACCTGGACCGGCGCAAGGTCACGCTCACCAAGCAGCCGCGCGTCGAGCTCGTGGTCGCGCACGGGCCGGTCACCGACGTGGTCGCGGTCCTCGCCTTCCAGCTCCGCGTCGAGGTCACGGCCCACGCGCTGGTCGCCGTCGTACGGAGCGGTCGCTTGGTGAGCCTCTCGGGAGGGCGCCTCGACGTGGCCGTCTCGCTGCACGCCGGCGGCCGGCAGCTCCTCGCGGCGTCGCGCTCCTGCCCGGCCGAGGCGGTGGTGCCACTCGGGGACGGGATCGTGCTGGCCGCGGTTCCGGCGCAGCGGGAAAGCGGCGCCGCCACCGGCGAGGGTTCCCGGACGGGCAGTCCGTCGCGGATAGACTCGCCACGGTCATGACCGGTGCCCGGTCCCCCTCCCCGCTCAGGAGCACGCCCTCGTGAATGCTGATCTCGTCGTCGTCGGATCCGGCTTCTTCGGACTGACGATCGCCGAACGCTGCGCAACCGAGCTCGGCCTGAAGGTCCTCGTGCTGGAGCGACGGCACCACATCGGGGGCAACGCCTACAGCGAGCCGGAGCCGGAGACCGGGATCGAGGTGCATGTCTACGGCGCGCACCTCTTCCACACCTCGAACGACAAGGTGTGGGAGTACGTCAACCGGTTCACCGACTTCACGTCGTACCAGCACCGCGTCTTCGCCAAGTACCAGGGGCAGGTCTACTCCTTCCCGATGAACCTGATGCTGATCAACCAGTTCTTCGGCACCTCGCACACGCCGGACGAGGCGCGGGCGCTGATCGCCGAGCAGGCCAGCGAGATCGATACCTCGCAGGCGCAGAACCTGGAGGAGAAGGCGATCTCGCTGATCGGGCGCCCGCTCTACGAGGCGTTCGTCAAGGGCTACACCGCCAAGCAGTGGCAGACCGACCCCAAGGACCTGAGCGCGGACATCATCACCAGGCTCCCGGTCCGCTACAACTTCGACAACCGCTACTTCAGCGACAAGTACGAAGGGCTTCCGGTCGACGGCTACACCGCCTGGCTGCAGCGGATGGCCGACCACCCGAACATCGAGGTCAGGCTCGACACCGACTTCTTCGACGTCCGTGACGAGTACGTCGGCAAGGTGCCGGTCGTCTACACGGGACCGGTCGACGAGTACTTCGGCAACTCCGAGGGGCGGCTGTCCTGGCGGACCGTGGACCTGGAGCCGGAGGTCGTGGAGGTCGATGACTTCCAGGGCACGTCGGTGATGAACTACAACGACCAGGAGGTGCCCTACACCCGGATCCACGAGTTCAAGCACTTCCACCCCGAGCGCACCTACCTCCCCGGCAAGTCGGTGATCGTGCACGAGTACAGCCGGTTCGCCGAGGAGGGCGACGAGCCGTACTACCCGATCAACACCGCCGAGGACCGCGAGAAGCTGCTGCGCTACCGGGAGCTGGCCAAGAAGGAGCCGATGGTGCTCTTCGGCGGACGGCTCGGCACCTACAAGTACCTCGACATGCATATGGCGATCGGCTCCGCGCTGTCGATGTTCGACAACAAGCTGCGCCCGCACTTCGAGTCCGGTGAGGCGTTGACCAGCGGCGGCGTCGACGAGTGACGGCTCCTCCCCGCTAGGGGGCGGGGGAGTCGAGCAGCTCGGCCTCGGTCACGATCATCGGATGGTCGGTGGCCTTTCCGACCAGCCCGCCGCGCATCCGGGCGTAGCCGGAGAACGCGATGTCGCGGGTGCCGAAGATCCAGTCGATGCCCGTGGTCCTCGGGACGACGCAGCGGGGGCCTGGGGTGCCGCCGTTGGCGGCGACGGCCTGTGCTCGGCGCGTCACGGCGCAGAACGCCTCCTCGCGCTCGTTGAAGTCGCCCATCAGGACGACCGGGTGACCGGTCTGCGCCCGGAGCTGCCTCATCAGCCTGATCTCGAGGTTCGTCGCGACGTTGCGCCACTTCTGGTTGTCGCCGCGCTTGCGGTTGCTCGCCGGGTTGTGGATGTTGATGAACCACACCTGCCTGCCTGATGCGACGTGCTCGAGCAGGACGTAGGGCATCGGGACCCGGTTGCCGCGGAAGTAGGGGATGGGGATGGTGTGCGTGCTCACCACGTCCCAGGTCGAGCGCTCCCACGCGATCGAGTTGCGGATGGCGTTGCGTCCCAGGGCGCTCCCGGGGAACACCTCGTAGCGGTCGCCGGTCCTGCGCTTGAAGACACGGTGCTGGAGGGGCTCGTACTCCTGGAAGCCGACGACGTCGACGTCGTTCTCGTGGAGCAGTCGGGCGATCCAGCCGATCCTCGTGGCGCCGTCGGCGTACCAGGGCTTGTTCCCCCGGCTCGTCGTGTGACCCGCCCCGAGCACGTTGAGCGTGCTGACCCGGAACCGCGCCGGCGTCCGGCCGGCCTCGAGCAGCTCCTCGACCCGTTGCACAAGGTCGGGGTCCCGGGCGGTGCCGTCCGCCCAGCTCGTGCGCTCCCGCTGCTTGTCGCGGTCCTTGTCGCGGTCCTGGTCGCGGCCTGGTCGCCGTCCTGGTCGCGGTTCTCGTCCGTGTCCCGGTCGTCGATCGGCCTGTCATCGGTGGCGTCGTCGTCCCGCCCGTCCGCCGTGGCAGGCGAGGGGGTGGCCGACCCGCCGCGGTCGGCCGGTCGATCATGGAGGAGGTGGCGGAGCCGTCGCCGCTCGCGCCCCCGATGAGCCCGGTGGCGCGACCGACGACGAGGGTCACCAGCGCCAGGGCGAGGACGATCCCGAGGAGCGGGCGGACCACTGTCCACGGCGGGAAACGGCCACTGGCCACCTGCTGGCCCCCTGCTTCATCGTGCCGACGGTGGGCGGGGCGCGGACGCGGCCCCGACCAGCAGACTATCGCCGAGCCGGAGCCCGTGGCCGCTCGGCACGAGGCGGGTCGTTCCCGCCCGTGCCGGACGGCTCAGAGGAACTTGCGCGGGCTGATGAACGTGAAGCCGACGAGGAGCGGGCGGTGGTCGGAGCTGTAGCCGGTCAGCACCTGCTGGTTCGCGGGGACGACCGCCTTGTGGCTCATGTAGTACACGTAGTCGATCAGCCGGCTGTCGTTGCCCGAGCGCAGCTGGTGGGTGCCGATCCTCGGCTCACCCAGGGCCTCGTGGCTGGCGTGGACGTCGACCTGCCGCAGGTTGTAGTAGGGGAAGATGCGGTCCTGGACGATCCGGTCCCGGCGGTAGTTGACGTTGAGGTCGCCGGTGACGAAGACGGCCCGGTTCGGTGCCGCGAACTCGGCGATCAGCGCCTTCAGCCCCTCCATGTGCTGGCGGTAGAGGTCGAGCCGTTCGGGGTAGCGCCGGTTGGAGCCGCCGCCGGTGCCCTGCACGGTGGGCACCGCGTGGTTGTTGAGCACGTAGAACTTCACCCCGGTCGCCCGGTCGCGGAGCAGCACGTAGTTGATGTACTTCGCACGCAGGGTGGACGGGCCCGCTCCGGCCTTGCCCACGTAGGTGTCCTCGGTGACCTGCCGCGTTCCCGACTCCTTGAGCCGGAACCGCTCGGAGTTCCAGATGATCGGGGTGCTGCCGGGAACGGCGGCGATCGGCATGTAGGCGTCGAAAGCGCAGGTCTCGCAGTCGACCAGCGAGGCTGCGACGGCGGTACGGCGCGCCCAGCTCCCCATCTCCTGGAGGGCCACGACGTCGGAGGTGGCGGCGAGCCGCTCGATGTCGGCGACCGCCTTGGCGGTCTTGACTCCGGCAGCGCTGTTGTAGGTCGCGATCCGGACGGTCGAAGTGACCGGGACCTGCTTGCTCTTGGCGGCCACGGCGGGCGCCTGACCGGCTGCGGCGGCGGCGAACGCCAGGGCGCACAGGGGCGCGACGAAGGAGAGTCGGGCGAGCTTCATGGGGGGATGCCTCCGGCTAGAGCAAGGTGTCGGCTAGGTCTTCAGTCCTGCGTGTGCTAGGACTTTCGGATCCTAGGGCCACCTGTCGGCGCCCGTCCCCGAGTTGGGAAAAGTCGCTCAGCGCCCGATCCTGCGCGCGGCGATGTGCGTGAGCATCCGCCAGTTGGAGATGTACTGGTCGTAGGCCCGTCGACTCGCGATGTTGACGGTGTTCTCGTCCCCGCTCTGGAGCGTCCCCTTGCCCCAGTTCTGGCTGCCGGTGTGCACGCGCCACGCCGAGCGGTCGTCGCCGTACCGTCCGCTGATCAGCATGTACTTGTGGTGCACGCGGAGGTCGACGAACCCGTCCCCGTCCCGGTCGCGGCGGCTGTCCCACAGCTTGATGCGGTCGTTGCGGGCCGACTTCCGGAGATACTGGGCGATCACCTTCGACGGGGCGCCGTAGATGACCGAGACGTCGCACCCCGCGCGGTCGAGCGCGACCAGCCGGCGGGCGATCGCCATCCCACGGTCGTGGTTCCACGCGAACATCGAGATGTTGATGGCGGTGCGGCCCCGGTGGCCGGCACCGCCCCGGACGCCCCGGCAGCGGACCTTCGAGAGGTCCCGGAGCACCGGGTCGTCGCCGCGGGTCTTCGGGTAGAAGCGGGTGGTCAGCAGGCCGTGCCGGTACTGGCGGTAGCGGTCGCCGTCCTGCGCCGAGTCCCGGGCCATCTCCGCATGGATGCCGGCGTACACGCCGACCAGCCCACGTCGCCCCTTGGTGACGTAGAGGTCGTTGAACCCGCGTAGCGCGCCGCCCTTGTTCAGGTTCGACGAGCTGACCATGACCACGTTCTTCGTGGAGCCGGTCTCGGTGAAGACGTAGAACTTCGAGTGGTTGTTGGCGCGGCCCGCGCGACAGCTCCCCTCGCAGAACACGACGAAGCTCTGGTCGGGACCCCAGCGGCGCGGCTCGCCCTTGCTGTTCAGCTTCCGCTCGCCGCGCTTGATCTTCCGGTTGTCGGCGTTGAAGGCGCGACGCAGTCGCTTGGCCTGGCCGGTGAAGGAGTCGTCGCCGTCCATGACCAGCTGCACGTGCACGCCGCGGCGATGGGCCCTGAGCAGGGCGTCGGCCGCCTTCCGGCTGTCCATCAGGAAGGTGGAGAACATGATCCGGGAGCCGGGACGCGCCTTCCGCACCGCCTTGTTGATGTGGTTCACGATGCGCCACTGGGCGTCATAGCTGCCACGCGGGTTGTTGAACAGAGCACCGTCGGCGGGCTCCCATGCGGCGGCGCTCGGAACGAAGCCGAGGGTCGCGACGAGGACGGCCAGCGTCAGGCCGAGCGTGCGGAGCGTGCGATTCACGGTGGGGGGATCTCCTAGACGGCGGCGAGGCATCAGCCGGGTCGAACGAACCATTGACAGGGATCAGGTGACCAACGTCCTAGTGACCCCACGAGTCACAACAATAACTTCCGCAACACCGTGCCGGGTGCATTTCGACCGTGAAAGGCGGCACATTCTCGGGCACACCGGACGGGTTGGAGCCGCTCGGCAAAGCGGGGACGACCCCCGGGGACTGGGTTAAGGTGACCCGGTACTGGCGCGGCGGTGGGTCATCGGGCGTCGACTCTTCTCGTGTGGGGGTAGAGGCATGCGTCGCTTGCCGTGGTTCCTGACTGTTTTGATGATCGCGACCCTGGTCGGCGCCCCGCCGGCCGCGGCGTACGAACCCGCCGGCGGCGGGCGCTTCAACGTGCCCCGCCCCTGGGGGACCAAGGCCGAGAAGGCACGGCTCGTCAGCCACGTCGAGAAGGCGATCAGGAAGACGCCCGGGCCGTCGAAGGCGAACCCGAGCCCGACGATCCTGATCTCGACCTACCTCCTGGACCGGAAGCCGAGTGTCGACGCGCTCGTCGGAGCCTGCCGGCGAGGGGTCTCGGTGCGGGTGATCCTCGACGAGGACATCGACAACCGGAACTCCAAGCGGCTGATCCGGGTGCTGAACGGCGACAACGTCCCGGACGACGACGGCGACGGCGTGCCGGACAGCAAGCCGAAGGCCGGGCCGTGCAACCGCCCCCTCGGCGAGCGGGTCGGTCGGCGAGAGGCGGACTCCAGCCCGCTGACCAGGCGGGAGGTGCGGGAGAGCCTGCGGGTGCCCACCGAGGACTCGGTCACCTGGGGCGGCGACCGCAGCTACGTGAAGAAGTGCAACGGCAGCTGCCGGGGCGCCGGCGGCAACATGCACAGCAAGTTCTACGCGTTCTCCACCACGGGCACCGCCAGGAACGTCGTCATGGTCAGCTCGTCGAACCTCAACCGTGGTGGCATGGCCCTGGGCTGGAACGACCTCTACACGATGAAGAACCGGCCGACCTCCTACGAGGGCTACCGGCGGATCCACCGCGAGATGACCGAGGACAGCAGGGCCGGCGACGGCAAGGTCGAGATCAAGGACGGCCCCTTCACCAGCCGGTTCTTCCCGATGAAGAACGCCAAGAAGCGGAACGACCCCACGCTCGAGGACCTGAGGCGGATCGGCTGTAGGAGCGCGTTCGGGCGCACGAGGATCTTCGTCTCGATGTTCTACTGGAAGGGCACCCGAGGCAACTACCTGGCCAGCAAGCTGCTCAACCTCGCGGGCCAGGGGTGCCGCGTGTCGATCATCTACGGCGCCCCGTCGGTGGCGATCGCCGAGCGGCTGCGCAACGCGGCCAGGGCGAACCGGATCAACCTCTACGACAGCCGGTGGGACTTCAACGACGACGGCTACAACGAGATCCGCACCCATGCCAAGTACGTCCTGGTCAAGGGCAAGATCGGCCGTGACCGGTCGGCGTTCGAGGTGATGACGGGCTCGCAGAACTGGGTGGCCGGCTCCCTCTCCCGCGGTGACGAGAACACGCTGAACATCTCGCTGAAGTCCGCCTACAAGGCCTACGTGAAGAACTGGACGCAGATCAGGAACCACTCCAGGCGCCTGCCGTACAACCGCTGAGCGCCCGCAGTGAGAGGATCCCTCCCGACGTCCCTGCCCGGGGCCCGACGGAGGAGACCACGATGATCGTGCAGCCGGCGACCCCTCGCGTCGTCGTCCATGTCGGGGCACCGAAGAGCGGCACCACGTTTCTCCAGCGGACCCTGTGGAGCCACCGTGAGCCGCTGCGCGGGGCCGGCTTCACCTGCCCGGGGGCGAACCAGCAGGAGATGTTCCGGGCTGCGATCGAGGTGCGGGGACGGTTCGAGTTCTGGGGGCAGGACCCGGAGACGCTCCGGGGGACCTGGGCGCGGCTGTGCCAGGAGGCTCGCGACTTCGCCGGGACCACGGTCATGAGCCACGAGCTCCTCGCGGCGGCGACGGCGGACCAGGCTGCCGTGGCGCTGGGCGAGCTGGACGGGCTCGACGTGCATGTGGTGTACACCGCGCGGGACCTGGCGCGCCAGGTGATGTCGGAGTGGCAGGAGCGGATCAAGAACGGCAGCACCGACAGCTTCGCCGAGTTCCAGCGGACCGTCATCAAGCAGCTGCGCAACGGCGAGCTCACCTCTCTCTTCTGGCGCAACCACCACCTGCTCGACGTGCTCGACCGCTGGGCCGCCCGCGTGCCCGCCGCGAAGGTGCACGTCGTCACCGCACCGCCGTCCGGCGCGGACCCGCGTGAGCTCTGGCACCGGTTCGGGGACGCCGTCGGCTTCGACGCACGGCAGCTCGACCCGCCGACGGCGCGGGAGATGTCCAACCAGACCCTGGGGGTGGCGCAGATAGCAGCCCTCCGTCGGGTCAACGAGGTGCTCGACGGGCGCATCCAGCAGCCTGACTACGCGCGGGTCGTCAAGCGGCAGTTCGCTCAGCGGATCCTGGTCCGGCAGCCCTCCGCCCGACCGGTGTGCCCGCTCGAGCTGGTGGTCGAGCTGAGCCGGTTCGCGGACGCGGTGAACGGCTCGGTCGTGGAGCGTGGGTACTCCGTCCACGGCGACCTCGCCGACCTCGTTCCCACGACGCCGGCCGACGGGGTCGCCGGACCGGACGTCGTGGACCCGAACGACGAGGTCGACACGCTGACCGCGGCCGTCGCAGACCTGCTGGTCGACCGGGCGCGGGGCGGGCCACGGCAGCACGGCGGCGGACCACCGCCGCCACACGCCTCGCCGCCGGTCCGGTGGTCGCGCAGAGTGGCCCGTCGGCTCCGGAGCGCCGTCCGACGACGTCGTGGCCCCGCGTCCCGGCGGGACGGCCGCAGCTAGGGTGTGGCCATGACGAGCGGACCGCCGGCAGGCCCCCGGCGGGTCTTCCTCCACGTGGGGAGCCCCAAGACCGGCACGACCTTCCTGCAGGAGGTCCTCTGGGCGCACAAGGAACAGGCAGCAGAGCAGGGGCTGCTGCTTCCGCTCGAGCGGTTCAACGACCACTACCTCGCCTCGCTCGACCTCCGTGGCGTCGCCGGCCGCCCCGAGCACCCGTCCCGGGCCGTCGGCAGCTGGGACGCTCTCGTGGCGGAGGCCCGGCGGTGGTCGGGCAACGTCCTGGTGTCCCACGAGCTCTTCGCGTCGGCGTCCGCGGCCCAGGCGCAGCGTGCGGTCGCCTCGTTCGGCGAGGAGACGGAGGTGCACGTCGTGCTGACCGCCAGGGACCTGGTGCGGCAGATGAGCGCCGAGTGGCAGGAGCACGTCAAGCACCGCTCGACCAAGACCTTCGGGGAGTTCATCGCCGACGTGCGCGCGGACAGCCGCCGTTCGAGCTGGTTCTGGCGGGTGCAGGACTTCGCCGACGTCCTCGAGCGGTGGGGAGGCGCGCTCGACGGCTCCCGGGTGCACGTGGTCACCGTGCCACCGGCCAGCAGCCCGCCGGAGACCCTCTGGCTGCGGTTCGCCACCCTGCTGGGACTGGACCCGGCCTCGTTCGACACGGCGGTGTCGCGGGCGAACACCTCGCTGGGCGTCGAGCAGGCCGAGCTGCTGCGTCGCGTGAACAGCAAGCTGGGCGACCGGCTGCCACTGCCCGGCCCCTATCCCTCGGTGGTCAAGAACGTCTTCGCCCACCGCGTCCTCGCGGGACACCAGGGTGCCCGGCTGGCCCTGAGCCCCTCCGACACCGAGTACGCCGTCGAGCGGTCCCGTGACATCGCGGACCGGCTGCAGGGCATGGGCGTCGACGTGATCGGGGACCTCGAGGAGCTGGTGCCCGACCTGGCGGAGGCGTCCCAGGCAGCGCGCGACACGGCGTACGACGCGCCGTCCGCCGACGTGCTGCTCGACGAGAGCCTCGACGCGACGGCCGACCTCCTGGTGGCGCTGGGGGAGCGCATCCGGTCGGAGCGGCGCCATGCCGAGACGGTCGCGCGGATGCGGGAGGCCCCACTGCGCTTCGCCCTCGTCCAGGCCAGCGAGCGGCGGCCGCTGCTGATGAAGGCGCGCCGTGTCTACCAGCGACGCCACGACCTGCTCGACCGCCGAGCCGACGACGCCTGAGCCGTCGGGCTCGCCGGTGGCTCAGTCGCTCCAGGTGGCGACGATCCTGCAGACGTGCGGGTCCTCGTCCTTGAAGGGCGCCAGCCCGGTCCCCTCGGTCCTGAAGACGACGCGACCGCCGGCGGCCTCGATCTGGGAGACGACGGCTCCGGGGCCCAGGTAGCGACGGGCGTGCTCACCGAAGGCGTGGGGGCGGTCCCGGTCCCGGGGGGTCCTGAACTCCAGGAACAGCAGCCCGCCGGAGCGCAGCGCCATGCCGGCCAGCCGCAGCACGTTGTGCCGCCCCGGGTAGTTCAGCGCATGCATCGTGAACCGAGCGTAGAGGTCGACCGGGGTCTCCTCCCGGGCGAGCCGCGCGCCGAGCGACAGCACCTCGCGGAGGTCGTAGAGGTTGACCGTGTCGAAGGTCACGGGCAGTCCCCGCTTGGTGGCGGCGCGCTGCTTCCGCGTCGCGATCCCCATCGAGTAGTCGATGGCCTTGACGGTGCGGCCGCACTCGCGCGCGAACCACAGGGAGTCCCGGCCGTTGCCTGCACCCAGGTCGACGATCGGACGGTCCGAGGGATACTGCTCCGCCACCCAGCGGGCGAACGGGGTCGGGGCCGTGGGCAGCTTCTTCCCAACGGCGCCGTAGAAGGTGTCCCAGTGCTTCCGATGGGTCTTGAGGCCACCGAACCAGCCGCCCAGCCGCCTGGAGAGCCAGCGTGGCGTCTCGTACTGGAAGGACGGGTCCGGCACCCGCCAATTCGGGCCGTAGGTCGCCGCCAGCAGCGTCTCGGAGTCGGCCGGAGCCGCCACCTCGCGACCCAGCAGCTGCACGGTGGTCAGGGGGAGGATGGTCTCGCGAGGCAGCCGGAACCCGGTGTCCGACGGCATGTAGAACACGCCCTCCACCCAGTGGGAGGTGAAGATGTCGATGTAGCGGATCGACCCGTCGCTGAGCCGGAGACGGACGTTGATCCGCGTGCCCGAGCCGCGACGGACGACCCACCCCGCGTCCAGCAGGACCCGCTCGACGCGGTAGCCCTCCCGGACGACGTCGACCGGGTGCGGATGGGTGCTCACGTAGGCCAGGTCGATGTCGTTGTCGTGGCCGATCAGCCGGCCGTTGCGCACCGCGCCCAGCAGCGTCCCGTAGGCGATGTAGGCGTCGACGTGCGCCTTGTCCCGCAGGGTGTCCAGCAGCCGCACGACGTTGTCCATCAGCTCGTCGATGACGGCACCGCCCTCGGCGGAGAGGGGGCGGATGAGCCGGCCCCACTTGTCGACCACCAGCGCGTGGCCCTCGCGGTCGGTCACCTTGACCTCGCGGGAGTCGTCGCCTGCGAAGACGTGGTCGGTGCGGGCGACCAGCGAGCCGTCGACGTGGTCGCGGAGCGCGATGGCCGCACGGCCGCGCAGGTAGCGCTGCAGCGCGGAGGGCCACGCCGTCGAGAACCAGCCGCCGACCCTGCGGGTGTCCCGCCCGGGCTGCAGCGACCACACGTGACGCTCGTTGAGCAGCACGTCGTAGGTCCGGTCCGGGTCCAGCGACGACGGAAGGCGAAGCCCTTCGTCGTCGGCCCGCAGGTCCAGCTCGGACGTGTCGGGGCGGGGTTGCTCGAGCGTCACTTGGTCAGGACCTTCCGAAGACGGGACACGGCTCGACGGGCGATGGTCGCGGGCCGGTGCGGGGGGCGCTGGGCGAGGTTGCGCCACTCGTCGCGCTCCAACGTGAGCTCCCGCACGTCGTTGATCATCTGCACGATCGCACGGGCCGCGACGTCGAGCATCTCCCCCTCGGTCACGTCGTCGGGGTGCGGCAGCTCGTGCGGGACGGCGGGGACGAGGTCCTCGAGGCTCCCGGTCACCGGGAAGCCGCCCTGCGCGATCGCCTCGGCGGCGGCGGCGGAGTGCTCGCCCAGCCTCTGGGCCTGGTGCGGCCGGAGCCCGAAGCGCTCGCCCTTCTGAGGCACCAGCACCTCGTGGCCGAAGTACTTCCGCACCCATCGGTGCCGGGTCCGACCGTCGGTCAGGGGCGGCGTCAGGTGCGGCTTGACGCGGTGCAGGAGCGCGGCCTGCTGGACACCCAGCGACTCGTTGGCGAAGCTCAGCTCGAGGTCGAACGACGTGTCGTCGATGCCGAGGACGTCGCACCACCGGTCCCAGAGCAGGTGCCGGGGCGCGCCCGAGGGTGGCACGGTCACGATGTGGATCCGGTCGGCGGACACCGCTTTCGACCACCGGCGCAGCACCGCGGGGATGTCCTGGGAGGCCCACCCCCAGGCGCCGCGCGTCTCGAAGGCGAGCGCGCGGTCCATGAACTCGTCGAAGGAGAGCTCCGAGTTCATCTTCAGAGCCTCCTGCCACACGGCCGGGAACTGACGGACGTAGTCGCGGACGGTGACCACGACGTGCACCTCGGCCGGCCGGAGCGCGCGGACCATCCGGCGCGCCTGGCCACGGGTCGCCATGCTGAGGAACTCGTGGGAGACGAGCCCGTCTCCCTCCCAGGCCGACAGCTCGGCGACGATCCCGCGCCAGATGTCGGCGTCCTCGCCTTTCCGGTCGGGCGCCATCTCCCGGACGGCCTGGGCCACGTGGTAGTGGTCCATCCGCTTGGATCCCGGATAGAGGAACCCCTGAGCCTTGAGCTGGGACCGGTTGTGCCACATCGCGGTCTGCAGGAACGTGGTGCCCGTCTTGGGCAGACCGACGTGGACGAAGACCCGCCGCGCCATGGATCCTCCTAGGGGGAGCACGCCTCGGCGGTCACAGCGCCGTGGAGTATCGGTCGAGATACCGGCGTACCTTCTCCTCGTCACGCTGCGCGAGGGGGACGAGGAGCTCCTGGACGACATCGGTGAGCTCGGCGAGCCGCCGGTTGAGCCGGCGGGCCTCCTGCATCTCCTGCTCCAGCTCGGCCACCCGGTTCCGGAGGGTGGCGACCTCGCGCTTGGTCGCCGGACGTCCGGACGCCGACCTGGCGAGCTTGTGCAGAGTGTCGCGGCCTCTGCCCCGCAGCTTCTCGTTCATATCGGGTCCACCTTGCCACACCGGCCGAGAGCGCGCCGTGCTGCGACGCGCGCCGACGAGGACGAGAACCGACCGCTACCATTGCCGGTCGGTACCTCGGCGTGGACCGAGGGCGATCCACGAAGGGACCCACATTGATCGGCATGGTGCTGGCGGCCGGAGCGGGCCGTCGCCTCCGCCCGTACACGGACACGCTGCCCAAGGCGCTGGTGCCGGTCGACGAGGAGACCACCATCCTCGACATCGCGCTGCGGAACTTCGCGGAGGTCGACCTGCGCGACGTCGTCGTCGTCGTGGGCTACGCCGCCGGCGCGGTGCAGGAGCGGCAGGCGGACCTCGAACGGCGGCACGGCGTGAACCTGACGCTGGTGCACAACGACAAGGCCGAGATCTGGAACAACGCCTACTCCATGTGGGTGGCCCGCGACCACATGACGGACGGCGCGCTGATGGTCAACGGGGACACCGTGCACCCGGTCTCGGTCGAGCGGACGCTCCTCGAGGCGCGCGGTCCGGAGATCGTGCTGGCCCTGGACACCCACAAGACCCTCGCCGAGGAGGAGATGAAGGTCCAAGTGGGGTCGGAGGGCGAGCTCGCCCGGATCACCAAGCTGATGGATCCGGCAACCGCCCACGGCGAGTACATCGGCGCGACCCTGGTCGAGGGGGCTGCCATGTCCCGGCTGGCCGACGCGCTGCGGGCGACGTTCGAACGTGACCCGGACCTCTACTACGAGGACGGCTACCAGGAGCTGGTGAACCGCGGCGGCCGGATCGACACCGTGAGCATCCCCGCCGACACCCTCTGGGTGGAGGTCGACGACCAGGTCGACCTCGCCCGCGCACGGGAGATCGCGTGCCAGTACTAGCGAGGATGCTCGCGAGCCCGCTCTTCGTGGACATCCGTCCGGGAGCGGTCGAGGGGCTCTCGGCCCTGCTGCACGAGCGGTACATCTCCACCACGGGTTCGGTGCTGGTCGCGGTCGGACCCTCGCAGGGCAAGGAGATCTGGCGCCGGATCGAGGCGTCGCTGGAGGACGCGACGGTCTTCGAGGTCAAGGACGCGAGCCTGGCGTCGGCCGGCGAGCTCCAGGCCGTGCTGGGCGAGCGGGGGTACGACGCCGTCGTCGGCATCGGCGGAGGACGGACTCTCGACGTCGCCAAGTACGCCGCCACCAGGGCCGCCCTGCCGATGGTCGCGGTCGCCACCAACCTGGCGCACGACGGCCTCTGCTCGCCGGTCGCCTCGCTCGAGCACCCGCACGGCAAGGGTTCCTACGGCGTGGCCCTGCCGTTGGCGGTGGTCGTCGACCTGGACTACGTCCGGAACGCCCCACCCCGGCTGGTCCGGGCAGGCGTCGGCGACGCCGTCAGCAACCTCTCGGCGATCGAGGACTGGATGCTGGCCGCCCGGGAGCGGGGCGAGCCCGTCGACGGCCTCGCGATCGCGTTCGCCCGCACGGCCGGGGAGGCGATGCTGCACCGCACCGACTCGATCGAGTCCGACGACTTCCTCATCGCGCTCGCCGAGGCGCTCGTCCTGTCCGGGATGGCGATGTCGGTCGCCGGCACCTCCCGCCCCTGCAGCGGTGCCTGTCACGAGATCGTGCACGCCGTCGACATGCTGTTCCCCGGTGTCTCCGACCACGGCGAGCTCGCCGGCGTCGGCGCGCTGTTCGCCACGTTCCTGCGGGGCGACACCGCGCGGTTCGCCGAGATCGCCGCCTGCCTGGCCAGGCACCAGCTGGGGCGCACCCCGGCGGACCTCGGGCTCACCGAGGAGCAGTTCGTCCAGGCGGTCACCGCCGCTCCGGGGACACGTCCCGACCGGTTCACGATCCTGGAGCACCTGGCACTTCCCGAGCAGACGCTCCGCGCGCGGGTGTCGGAGTTCGTGGCGCTGCTCGCCTGAGCTGTCGACGACCTCAGCCGGACGTGGACGCCGAGCTCGACGCCGGGACCGTGGACGCAGGGGTCGGCTCCAGCCGCTCCACCTCGTTGCGCAGCCGCATGCAGGTGCGCACCACGTCCGCGACCTCCCGGACCGCGGCCTGCACCGGTTCCGGCTCCCCGGCCCACCGGTCGGCGGCGGTGGCGTCGTCCACGTCAGGGAGCTCCAGGTCGGTGGCCGGCACCGTGAGCGCGTCCCCACGGGTCCCCTCCTCGAGGGCCCGCTCGAGCCGCTCGGACCAGCACCGCATCCCGTCGACCGCGGTGGCCGCTGCGGCGAGCAGCTCCTCCGCGGACGGGGAGGGCAGCGCCTTGGGCACCTCTATCGCCGGGGGAGCGACCGGGAGCTCGTCGAGCGAGCCCACCAGCGGGAGCCCGTGGCGCTCGATGCCCGCCCGGACCCTCTCGTTCCACCGTGCGGCGAGCCGGTGTCCTCGCCGGTTCAGCCGGACGCGCGGTTCGAGGGAGGCTCGTGACCCCAGGACGAAACGAGCCAGCTGGCGCTTCACCGTGCGGGTGTAGTCGATGTAGGAGACCTTGCCGAGCTCGAGATTGACCAGTCGCAGCAGCTCGGTGGAGGCGAGGCCGAGCGACGGGTTGGAGTCGACGGTCCGGTCAGGGCAGGCGTCGGGGTCCACGCCGACCACACCTGCGAACCGTCGCCACAGCAGGTCGGGATCGGAGCCCCGGGGCGGCACGGTGATGACATGGACGCGCTCGGGGCCCACCAGCGGCACCCACACGTCGAGCATGCGCACCACGCCCTGGGTCCGCTGGAACATGCGCCGGGCGCGCCCGTGGCCGCCGTCGTCGTCGCTCAGGACGTGCCCGATGCCCTGGACGAACTTGCGCAGCGGGACCTTCCCGCCGTTGCGGCACGTCGTCTGCCACTGGGCCGGGATGGTCGCGGCTGCGTCGCGCACGGTCAGGATCACGTGCACCTCAGCATCACCGAGCGACTCGACCACGCGGCGGGCCTGCTCGGCGTCGGCGAAGCTGAGGAACTCCATCGAGAGGATCGACGCAGAACCCTGGTGGGCGAGCATCTCCGTGCTGATCCGGTCCCACATGCCGGCGGTCTCGGCCTCCGCCCTCGGGTCCTCGGTCGAGAACCCGAGCACGTCCCGGACCGCTCGGCTCTGGTCGGCCCACCGCTCGCCGGGGAACAGGAACCCGGCCTCCGCGAGCGCCTTCCGGTTCGCGGACATGAGGTCCTGCAGGAAGGTCGTTCCGGTCTTCATCGCGCCGATGTGCAGGTAGACGCGGGGCCGGCGGACGCCCGGGCGGAAGAGTCTCGGCCGGCGGGAAGACATGCCCGCAGGCTAGCAGCACCGGAAGCTCTCGCTGCCTCACACGCTGGTACCTTGATCCCGTCCGCAATGCCCCCGACACCGAGGATCCCAAGACGTGAGTGTGGCTATCGAGGCAGCCGAGGGAAGCGACTCCCGGAGGGGTACCGGTCGAGTCGTGCAGCGCACCGTGATGCGTGCCGACCAGGAGCTCGACGTCCGGTCGCTCTACATGGGTGGCGTCTCCCACTTCGCAGGCGGTGGCGCGTCCTCGCGCCAGTCCGGCGGCGAGCACGAGGAGCGCAGCGACCAGGCGAAGGGCGAGGAGGAGAAGTCCGAGGAGTCCGAGGGCGGGATGACCGGCTTCGGCCACGTCACCGAGTCCGGTGCGGTCGTCGTCGACCGTGCCCGCCGGGTCACGTTCGGGACCTACTTCAACGCGTTCCCCGCCAGCTACTGGCGGCGGTGGACCGAGTTCTCCTCGGTGCGTCTCGCGGTCCGGGTGCGCGGCCAGGGGTCGATCATCGTCTACCGCTCGACGTCGAAGGGGCACGTGCTGCGGGCGAGCTCGGCACCGGTCGAGAGCGACGAGCCGCAGACCATCGAGTTCGACCTGACGCTGAAGCCGTTCATCGACGGCGGCTGGTACTGGTTCGACATCGAGGCCGGTGAGCAGGAGGTCCTCATCGAGGAGGCCACCTGGAGCGTCGACACGGACCGGACCGAGCCCGGGCGGGTCACCATCGGCATCACCACGTTCAACCGCCCGGAGTTCTGCGTCGACCAGCTGCTCAACCTCGGCCAGAGCCCGGAGGTGCTCGAGATCCTGGACGAGGTCGTCGTCGTCGACCAGGGCACGCAGAAGGTGCGCGACAACGCCGACTACGACCGGGCCGCCGCGCGGCTCGGCGCGAAGCTGCGCGTCATCGAGCAGGCGAACCTGGGCGGGTCGGGCGGCTTCTCGCGGTCGATGGCCGAGGCGGTCTCCAAGGGTGCCGCCGACTACGTCCTCCTCCTCGACGACGACGTCGTCTGCGAGCTCGAGGGCGTCCTCCGTGCCGTTGCCTTCGCGGATCTGGCCAAGAGCCCCACGCTCGTCGGCGGCCAGATGTTCAGCCTCTACGACCGATCCGTCATGCACGCCTACGGCGAGACGATCGCCAAGTGGAAGTGGTTCTGGGGCCCCGCTCCGTCCACCGTGCACGGTCACGACTTCGCCCGCCGCCCGCTCCGGTCGACGAGCTGGCTGCACCGGCGCATCGACGTCGACTACAACGGCTGGTGGATGTGCCTGATCCCCACCCAGGTGATCAAGGAGATCGGCCTGTCGCTGCCGATGTTCATCAAGTGGGACGACGCCGAGTTCGGGCTGCGCGCCGGGGCGGCCGGCTACCCCACGGTGACCCTGCCGGGCGTGGCGGTGTGGCACGTGCCGTGGACCGAGAAGGACGACACCCTCGACTGGCAGGCGTACTTCCACGAGCGCAACCGCCTGGTCTCCGGCCTGCTGCACTCGCCGTACGAGCGAGGTGGACGCCTCGTGCTGGAGAGCCTCGAGAACCACGCCAAGCGGATGGTCTCGATGCAGTACAGCACCGGGGAGATCATCCTCATGGCGCTCGCCGACGTCATCGAGGGCCCGGACCGGATGCATCGCGACATCATCCACCGGCTGGGCGAGGTGCGAGCCCTGCGCCAGCAGTACACCGACGGGCTCTCCAAGCCGTCGCTCGACCAGTTCCCGCCGCCACGGCTCAAGAAGCCGCCCCGTCGCGGCAAGGGCGTGCCGCTGCCGTCGAGCACCGTCGGCAAGGTGAAGATGGCCGCCGTGGGGCTGCTGCGACAGGTCACCCCGACCCGGCCGCTCGCCTCGACCCACCCCGAGAGCACCGTCCCCCACGTGGACCAGCGCTGGTGGCGGCTGGCCCACTTCGACTCCGCGATCGTCTCCTCCGCGGACGGCCTGGCCGCCTCGTGGTACCGGCGCGACCCCGAGCAGTTCCGCGACCAGATGGCCCGGTCGGCTCGTCTCCACGCGCAGCTCTACCAGAGCTGGCCGGAGCTCGCGGCGCGCTACCGGGAGGCCCTTCCCGAGCTCGCGTCGCCGGAGCGCTGGAAGCAGACGTTCGAGGGTTCCGAGACGGAATGATCCGGATCCCCGTCGAGCACGACGTCGATCCGGCCTGGGTCCCCGACGCTCCTCTGGCTCCGCCGAGTGCCAACAGCGGGCTGCTGCAGGTGTTCCGTCGGTCCTACCTGCTGCGCCTGCTGGTCACCAAGGAGATCCAGGCGCGCTACAGCGGCTCGTTCCTCGGCCTCTTCTGGTCCTACGTCCAGCCCGCTGTCCGGTTCGGCCTGTACTTCTTCGTCATCGGCCTCGTCCTGAGGATCCACGAGGACGTCGAGTACTTCGGGATCCACATGTTCGCCGGCATCGTCGTCGTGCACTACTTCACCGAGACGTTCGGTGCCGGCACCCGGTCGATCGTCCGGAACAAGGCGATCGTCCGGAAGATGGCACTGCCCCGGGAGATGTTCCCGGTCGCGTCGATGCTCGTCTCGGCCTTCCACGTCATCCCGGGGATGGTGATCCTCACCGTCGCCTGCGTGGCGGTCGGCTGGACCCCGGACCTCGTCGGGGTCGCGGCGGGCGTCCTCGGGTTCGCCATCGTGATGGTCCTCGGCACGGCCCTGGCCCTGCTGTTCAGCGCCGCCAACGTGTTCTTCCGGGACTTCGGGAACATCGTCAACACGCTGACCGCCTTCGTCACCTTCTCGGTGCCGATGATCTACCCGTTCAGCTACGTCGACGAGCGGTTCGGCGCGCTCGCGAACTGGTACCTCCTCAACCCGATCGCCGAGTCCGTCCTGCTCATGCAGCGGGCCTTCTGGATCGGCGCCACCTCCGACCCTGCGGAGACCGCTCGGACCGACCTCCCGGACAACCTCTGGACCCTCGGGTTCGCGCACCTGGCCGCGGCCTTCGTGATCCTCGCCGTGGCCCAGGTCGTCTTCACCCGCCTCGAGAACAAGTTCGCGGAGCGGCTGTGACCGACTCGATCGTCGTGGAGAACGTCTCCAAGAAGTTCACGATGCGCTACCACCGCAGCATCAAGCAGATGACGGTGGCGATGATGCGGCGCCAGGAGATCAGCGACACCTTCCTGGCGCTGGACGACGTGTCGTTCTCGGTCCAGCAGGGCGAGGCGATCGGGCTGATGGGGCTCAACGGCTCCGGGAAGTCGACGCTGCTCAAGATCATCAACGGTGTCATGCGGCCGGACACGGGCCGGGTGCGGACCCGGGGGCGCATCGCCGGGCTCATCGCCACCGGCGCCGGATTCCACCCCCAGCTCACGGGACGCGAGAACATCTACCTGAACGCCGCCATCCTGGGCATGAGCGACGCGGAGACGCGGCTGAAGTTCGACGACATCATCGAGTTCGCGGACGTCGGCAGGTTCCTCGACACCCCGGTGGGCCACTACTCCTCCGGCATGTTCGCGCGGCTCGGTTTCGCCGTCGCGGTCCACACCGAGTCCGACATCTTCCTGGTGGACGAGGTCCTCGCCGTGGGGGACAAGCCCTTCAAGCGCAAGTGCATCGCCCGCATGGAGGAGATCAAGAAGGAGGGGCGCACGCTCTTCTACGTCAGCCACTCCGCGCCCTCGGTGAAGCGGATGTGCGACCGGGTCCTCGTCCTCGAGAAGGGCGTCCTGGGGTACGACGGCCCCACCAAGGACGGGATCCGCTACCTCAAGTACGACAACGACCCGGACGACGTCTCGTCCGAGAACGAGGACGAGAACGACGACGACGCCGAGCTCGGCGCCGACATCTGACCTCGCGACCGCAAGTGACACCGCTGTCATTCATGTCGCTCTGACAAAATTACAGCGTTGTAGTTCAGACGAAACCGTTGCACGCACCTGTTACAGGTGTGACATTTGGTGAACTTGAGACCAAGTGTGAGTGCTGGGAGCGCCTGTCTATGCCTGAGAACCAACGCCGATTCGTGTGGATCGGCCAGCAGGCCTTCGCCTTCGCGGTGGTCGCGACGGTGGCGGCTTCGGCGGTCGGAGTCGTCGAGCTCGAGATCGTGGCGCCGGCCGAGCACGGCTCGTCGCGACCCGCTCCCGAGCCCTCGCTCGTCGCAGCTGCTCCGGTGGAGCCCACGGTCCGCGCCGTGCCGCTGGCAGGCGGCAGGTCGACCGGTCACTCCTCGGTGCCCAGCAAGTCTCGCACCGCCGCCGCTCCGGCGCAGGAGATTCGCGTGGTGAGCGCGCCCGAGCCGGTCGAGGGGTTCGCCACGGTCGGCGTCACCTGGAAGGACGGCCAGCGTCTCGGGGAGGAGGACGTGGAGATCGCGGTCCGCACCCGGGAGGCCGGCGACTGGTCCGAGTGGCACGAGATGCACGTCGACCCCGACCACGCTCCCGACCCCGGCACACCTGACGCCGAGGGGGAGCGGACCGTGCGTGAGGGCACCGACGCGGTCGTGGTCGGTGACGTGGACGACGTGCAGGTCCGCGCGGTCGCCGCCGACGGTTCCGCCCCCGAGGGACTGTCCCTGTCGATCGTCGACCCGGGCGAGGAGGTCGAGGTCGCCACCGTTCCCACCACCGGCGAGTCCGTGGTGGCCGGTTCGGCGCCCGGCGCCGGCCAGGCGGCCCAGCTGAGCGCGGCTGTGAGCCCCCGGCCGCAGATCTTCACGCGCAAGGACTGGGGCGCCGACGAACGGCTCCGCGACGGCTCACCGCGGTACGGCGCGATCAACGCCGGCTTCGTCCACCACACGGTCAACGCCAACAGCTACAGCCGCGACGAGGTCCCGGGGATCATCCGCGGCATCTACGCCTACCACACCCAGAGCCGCGGCTGGAGCGACGTCGGGTACAACTTCCTCGTCGACCGGTTCGGCCGGATCTGGGAGGGACGGGCCGGCGGCATCGACCGCCCCGTCGTCGGGGCGCACACCTACGGGTACAACGAGAACTCGTTCGCGATGTCGGCGATCGGGAACTTCGAGGAGGCCCGGCCGAGCGACGACGTCGTCGACGCCTACGCCGCTCTCATGGCCTGGAAGCTGTCGCTCCACGGCGTCGAGGCCGACTCCACGCGCCAGTACGTCAGCAGCCGCTACTTCCACGCGATCAACGGTCACCGCGACGCGGGCTCGACCGCCTGCCCGGGCAGGTACCTCTACGAGCGGCTCGCCGACATCCGCTCCCGTGCGACGAGGATCCAGGACGGCGCCGCGCCGAGCACCCCGCCGCCGAGCGAGCCCGCGCCCAGCGAGCCGGCGCCGACGCTCGTGCAGCGTCAGCGCACCGCGAACCTGACCGGGAACGAGTGGCCCGACCTCGCGGTCCGCGACAAGGCGACGAACCACCTGCTCTTCGTCCGGACCGGAGGGACAGCTCTCGTTCGCACCCGCGGTGCGCGGACCCAGGAACTGGAGCGGCGCCGACCTCGTGGTGGCGCCTGGAGACGTCGACGGCGACGGGATCGGCGACCTCCTGGCCAGGGACGCGGACACCGGGAGCGTCGCGCTGCACCCCGGCGCCGGCGACGGCACCGTGCGGGGCCCCTCCAGGAGCTACGCGCGGTTCGCCCGCGTCGACCAGCTGACCGGCGTCGGCGACTTCGACGGCGACGGGTCCGCCGACCTCGTCGGCCGGAAGGTCGGCACCAAGAACCTGCTGCTGCACCGGGGACGAGGCGACGGGTCCTTCCGGCCTCCTGTCGAGCTCGCCGCCGACTGGTCGGCGTACGACACGACCACCGGGGTCGACGACCTCGACGGTGACGGCTCGCCCGACCTGCTCGTCCGCGCCGACAATCGACTCCACCTCGTCCCGGGCCACGGCGACCGGCTCTCCGCGCCTGAACAGCTCGACCGCGGCTGGGCACGGTTCGACCTCGTCACCGGGCGCGGCGACGTCAGCGGCGACGGGATCCCCGACGTGCTCGCCCGCTCCTCCGCCACCGGCATGACGTACGTGTACCCGGGCGACGGCACCGGCGACCTCGCACCGCGCCTCGGTCCCTTCCCCCAGTTCGAGCGGGTGCCCTGGCTGACCATCGGCGGTCAGCTGGCGGACTCGCGCCACCCCGACCTGGTGGGGCTCACCCCGTCCGGCCGGCTCCGGGTCGACCCCCACACCGGACGGACGAACGTCAGCAAGGTCATCGACACCGGCGTCGACGTCGCCGACCGCGACCTGGTGCTCAACGTCGGCGACTGGAACGGCGACGGCCGCGCCGACGTGATGACCAGGCACGCCGAGACCAAGAAGATGTACTTCCACGCCAACCTCGGCCGCAACCGGCTGGCCGAACCGGTCCGCGCCGGCCGGCGCTGGGCCGACGTCTCGGAGGTGACGGCGGTCGGCGACATGGACGGCGACGGCAACCCGGACCTCATGGGACGGAGCCCGAGCGGGCTCCAGGTCTACCTGGGCGACGGCAAGGACGGCTTCCGGAGCAAGGTCCCCGGCGGTGAGCCGCTCACGAAGCGGCTGAGCGACGCGGACGACTACGACGTGGTCATCGGCGTGTTCGACGTCGACGGCGACGAGCGCGGCGACCTCGTCGCCCGGCAGGCGTCCGACGGTCACCTCTGGCTCGTGCCCGGCGCCAAGGGCGGGTACGGCGAGCCGCGACTGATGGCCACCGGGTTCGACGCCTACGACCTCATCGGCTGACCGGCGGCAGGTCTCCGGTCAGCCGGCCACCCGCAGCTGGGCCGTCACCTGCTCCGACTGCGCGTGGCGGTCCCACTGCGCGGGGTCGGGGTGGGCCACCCACACGGTGCCGCCGCCGGAGGCCAGTGGCCCCAGGAACGCGTCGAGGCCGGCACGTGAGCAGGGGTTCACGTCGGTGAGCAGCCGGGTCCCGGCCGCGCTCGGTCGCGGCGGCGAGCGTCTGCACCGAGCAGCTCCGCCTGGGTCGCGCCGCCCCCCGTCCCGCTCCAGGCGGGGTCGTCGGCGGCGGGCGGCAGCACGGGGTGGAAGCTGTCGGGCTGCCCCCAGACCGCCACCCCGAAGTCGAGGACCCCGTCGGGGAGGGGGGTCGCGAAGCGGGCCCCCATCGGCAGGAGCGAGAGCGCGACCACCGGCACGTTCCCGGCCGCGTGGCGGTCCACGCCCGCCGGGCCGCAGACCACGAGGTCGGCGGCGGGGGCGGCCGCGGGGTCGTCGGTGACCGACAGCCCGAGGGTCCACGCGGCACCCGAGCCAGACCGGGCCGAGCCAGTGGGTGGGGAGCTCCACGAGCACCGTCCCGCCGCGCTCGAGCTCCAGCTCGTCCTGGAGCAGCCCCGCCGTCTTCGCGACCCAGTTGGCGTAGGTGACGACCGAGAGCTCCACGCGCTCACCGGTGACGTCGTCGTAGAACGTCACCAGGGGGCGGGAGGGGTCGCGCCGGAGCTGGTCGGCGAGGACGGCGGAGAAGGTGGGCGGGACCGTCGAGGTGGGCACCGGGCCAGCGTACGGAGATGACAGGATGCCGCCCGTGGCCCCCCTCGCGACCCCCGCCCCGCACCTCGCCCACGGAGGCGGTCATCGTCGCCGGCGGGTTCGGCACCCGGATGCTCCCGCTCACCGCGAACCGGCCCAAGCACCTGCTGGAGGTCGGCGGTGTGCCGTTCCTCGAGCACCAGGTCGCCAAGCTGGCCGCAGCGGGGGTGTCGCACGTCGTGCTGGCCACGTCCTACCGCGCCGAGCTGTTCCGGCCCGTCCTCGGCGACGGTGCGCGGTTCGGCCTCCGGCTCAGCTACGTCACCGAGCAGGAGCCGCTGGGAACCGCGGGCGCGATCCGCAACGTCGCCGGTGCCCTCGCCGCCGACCCTGACGGCGCGGTGGTGGTCCTCAACGGGGACGTGCTGTCCGGACACGACCTCGTCGCGCAGCTCGACGACTTCCGACGGCACCGGGACGGCCGGGCCGTCGACGTGTCGCTCCACCTGGTCGAGGTGCCGGACGCCCGCGCCTTCGGCTGCGTCCCCACCGACGAGCGCGGCCGGGTGCTGGCGTTCGTCGAGAAGTCCGAGCAGCCGGTGAGCAACCAGGTGAACGCCGGCTGCTACGTGTTCCGGCGCGGGGTCGTCGACCTGATCCCGCCCGGGCGGGTGGTGTCGGTCGAGCGCGAGACCTTCCCGGCGCTCGTCGCCTCGGGGGCCATGGTCGTCGGCTACGTCGAGAACGCCTACTGGCGCGACGTCGGATCGCCGCAGTCGCTCGTCGCGGCCTCCCGCGACGTGGTGACGGGAGCGGCGCCGACGCCGGCGGTCCGCCCCGGCCCCGACGGCGTCCGCGTGGAGAAGGGCGCGACGGTCGCGGGCCGGGTCACCGACGGGTCGTCCGTCGTGACGGGCGCGGTGGTCGAGGCCGGGGGCGGAGGTCTCCGGCTCGGTGGTCATGGCCGGTGCCGTGGTCGGTCGGGGCGCGAGCGTGCGGGACTCGGTGATCGGCCCCGGTGCGGTGGTCGGCGCAGGCGCCCGGCTGGTCGACGTCACCGTCGGCGACGGCGGCGCTGTTCCCGACGGAGCAGCACCCACCCCGGGCTCCCGGATCGACTGCGGTCCGGCGCGCGCGTCGACGGGCTCAGAACAGCCCTGACACCACCGGAGCCAGCCACCCGGCGCCGCCGAGGAAGGCGGCGAACCGCAGCGTGCGGCCGACCGTGCCGACCACGAGGAAGAGGGCGACGTTCATCCGCAGCTGACCGGCCAGCACGGCGACGATGGCGAACGGCGGGAACCCGGTGGCCGCGGAGAAGAGCAGGAGGGCCGCGCCCACCAGCGGGACGTTCGTGGGTGCGCCGCCGCCACAGCTCCAGCTTCGCCTGCGCCTTGGGCTTCTCGACCTTCCGGCGGACCCACCGCCACCGCAGCGAGTTGGCTCCGAGGTAGTACCAGACCAGCTTGCCGAGCATCTGCCCGACACCGGCCACGGTCGCCAGCGCCCACACCCGGTCCGCCCCGGCCATCGCGCTCAGCCCGACGAGGTAGACCTCGAGGTTGATCAGGGGGATCAGCGCGGAGGCGAAGGAGACCCCCAGCAGGGCCAGCGACTGGCCCACCGGTCAGGCTGCGCCGGGCTCGGGGGAGTCGCTGTAGGGGTAGTCCTCCATGAACTGCTCGACCACCGCACCGCTCACCTGTGAGCAGTACTGCCAGACGCCGAGCTGACCCTCGGGGTTGTCGTTGGTGCCGCCCATCGACCAGTGGGTGAGCGCCACGTGGGCGTCCCCGGGGAAGGGCTCGCCGTCCTCGCTGGTCCACGGAGCCGCCATGAACTTGTCGGTGAACTCGGTGTTGCTCGGGAACTTGCCGGCGATCGACCGGAGCTCCTCCAGCGCCTGCTCGTCGTCGGCGACCGTCTCGTCGTACCAGAGGATGGTGTGGCCGTGCTCGAGGCTGTGCACCAGCTGCTCGACCGGCGGCCGGTCGTCGGTGGTCCAGAACTTGCGGATCTGGCTCCCGCTGAGGAACTGCCCCCAGTGCGGCCCCGCGGCGGGCGGTGCGGCCTCGTAGTCGATGTCCTCGCCCTCGGCGCGGTGGTCGTTGTTGCCCTCCGCCGGCTCGGTGGTCACCTCCTGGCACCCCGCCTCGGACGCGGGCACGCCGATCGAGGCCAGGTCGCGGCCGTCCTGCTCGCTCTCCTGGACCGCGGCCCACACGGCATAGCCGATGATGACCGAGCCGACGGTGACTGCGGACCCGAGGATCGCGAGGCTCTTGCGGCGCTCCTTGCGCTTCTCCTCGCGGCGCATCTGCTCGACGACTGCGCGGCGGTCCGCGTCCTTCTTGCCTTTGGCCACGTCTCGTTCTCTCCTTGCGGGGGGCTACGCGGAGTCTACGGAGTGCGCGGGCGGGTCCTGACCCCGCCGTCGTCCGTGCGCGTGTCCCAGGCGTGCGCACGCGCCACCGCCTCGACCCGTGCCTCCAGCCGGCCGGCGGCCCGCGCGCCGAGGCCGGCGCGGGGGATGACGTCGACGCCGCCCGGCTCCCGGCGCACCGTCGCCTCACCGCCGACCACCGCGGCGAGCGCGGCCAGGACGTCCTCGACGGGGGCCGGCGCCCCGAACCCCCGGAGGTCGAGCCCACCGGGCGACCCGGCGACCGCCGCGAGGACGGCTTCGCGCGCACCGAGGCCGAACATGTCGACCGACTCGTCGCGGACGAGCGCGGCGGCGCCCGGCCCGTCGTCCGTGGCGCCGAGCACCAGGGCCTCGAGTCCGCGCACCACGGCGACCGGGGTGCCGGCGAGCTTGCCCTTCACCAGGTCGGCCGCGGCCGCGATCTCGTCGGCGAGGGCCGGAGCGGTGACGGCGAGCTCGTTGCCGTAGGAGTCCCTCAGGCCGGCGTGGGGGTCGAGGACGACCAGCCCCGGCGGCGCCCACCGCGATGTCGGTCTGGCCGTTGCGCCAGGCGCGACCGCTCGTGTCGGTGACCACGACACCGACGACGACGCCGGTGAGCTCGGTCAAGCTCGAGCGCAGCCGCCGGGCCGACGCGTCCGGGTCCACGGGCAGGAGCACGAGCGTGCCCGGAGCGGTGTTCGAGGCATCGACGCCGGCGGCCGCCATCACCAGGCCCTGACGGGTGCGCACGATGGCCGTCGCGCCGCGCCGCGCGACCACCCGGTCGGTCTCCGCGGCGACCGCGGCGTCCCGGGAGCCGCGCACGACCCGTCCCTCGGCCTTGCTCACCACCTTGCTGGTCACCACCACGACGTCGCCGGGGCGGAGGCCGGCGTGCTCGGCGACGAGCGCGGCGAGGTCGGTGCCGGCGACGACCTCGCCGATCCCGGGCACCGCGAAGACCTCGAGCGAGGCGGGGGAGCGGCTCACCGGCCGCCCAGCCGGAGCGCCTGCGCCACCATCTCGGCGGTGGCGTCCTCGTCGTCCATGAGCAGCGGCACCGCCGCGGCGCGGATCCCCGCCGCCTCCAGCCGGGGTACGGCGGACGCGTCGGCGGTGTCGACGAGCCACCCGTCGAGCACGCCGGCCGCCGCGCGGGCGCCGTAGTGCTCCGCCACGCCGGCAGCGGAGACCTCGACGCCGACTGCTGTGAGCAGCTGCTCGGCCATGCCGCGCACGTGCCTGCCCGCGATGATCGGCGAGAGCCCGACGACCGGCGCGGCGGCGGCACGCAGTGCCTCCCGGACGCCCGGCACCCCGAGCACCGTGCCGAGGGAGACGACCGGGTTCGAGGGCGAGAGCAGCACGACGTCCGCCGCCTCGATCGCCTCGAGCACCCCTGGTGCGGGCGCAGCCTTGTCGAGCCCGAGCGGGACGACCGCCCGGGCCGGGACGGCGGCCGCCATCCGGATCCAGTACTCCTGGAAGTGCACCGCCCGGCGTCCCGAGGGCTCCTGGTCGTCGTCGACGACGACGTGGGTCTCGACCCGGTCGTCGGTCATCGGCAGCAGCCGGACGCCGGGCCGCCACCGGTCGCAGAGCGCCCGCGTGACCGCCGAGAGCGGGTAGCCCGTCTCGAGCATCTGGGTGCGCACGAGGTGGGTGGCGAGGTCCCGGTCGCCGAGGCCGAACCAGGTCGGCTCCACGCCGTATGCCTCGAGCTCCTCCTTGGCCCGCCAGGACTCGTCGCGCCGGCCCCAGCCCCGGTCGGGGTCGATGCCCCCTCCGAGCGTGTACATGATCGTGTCGAGGTCCGGGCACACCTTCAGGCCGTGGAGCCAGAGGTCGTCCGCGGTGTTCGCGACGACGGTCACCTCGGCGCCGGACCCGGACCGGGCGACGTGGCGCAGGACGCCCTGGAGGAAGCGGGCGCCACCCACCCCGCCCGAGAGGACGGTGTAGCGCTTCGGCTCCAGGGTCATGGCTCCTCATATCGGTTGGTGGGAGAGCCGTCAAACGGCGGCATATAGCAGATGCGGGCTTGACTTTCGCGGTACGACAAGCATGTAATTCCCACAGTGTCATTCACGTGTGTCGGACTTGATCACGACTGGTCGCTTTCCCCAGCTCTTCGGCGACAGCTCGTCCGCAGGACCGCCACCGACGACCGGCACCAAGGATGCAACACCGCAGCAGATGGGGATCCGTCAGGGTCTCACGGGTCGAAAGGGCGAGGACCATGCGAGAACTGTTCGTGCTGGAGGACGGCGAGGAAGAGCTCGGTTGGCAGGAGCGCGCGTTGTGCGCGCAGACCGACCCCGAGGCGTTCTTCCCGGAGAAGGGCGGCTCCACCCGGGAGGCGAAGCGGGTCTGCCTGACCTGCGACGTCCGCGGTGACTGCCTGGAGTATGCACTGCAGAACGACGAGCGCTTCGGCATCTGGGGCGGCATGTCGGAGCGGGAGCGCCGCAAGCTGAAGAAGCGGGCCGTCTGACCGCAGCCGTCGCCCGGCGGCCCCGCCCGTAGGGTGGGTCGCCGTGGGACTGACGGTGACCGCGCTCCTCGTGAGCCATGACGGAGAGCGTTGGCTCCCCGTGGTGCTCGACGCGTTCGCGGCCCAGACGGTCGCGCCGGACCGCGTCGTGGCGGTGGACACCGGGTCCACCGACCGCACCCCGGAGCTGGTGCTGACCGCGCTCCCGACCGCCGACCACCTCGACGCCGCCGGAGCCACCTTCCCGGAGGCCGTCGCCGCGGCGCTCGCAGACCCTTCCGGACGGCGGTAGGCGCGGAGTGGGTCTGGCTCCTCCACGACGACAGCGCGCCGGCTCCCGACGCCCTGGAGCGGCTGCTGGCGGCGGCGTCGGCTGACCTTGGGGCCGAGCCCGGCGTCGCCGTCCTCGGCCCCAAGGTCCGGGAGTGGCCGTCGTTGCGGCGGCTCCTCGAGGTCGGCGTCACGATGACGGCCACCGGGCGCCGGGAGACCGGGCTCGAGCGCGGAGAGTACGACCAGGGCCAGCACGACACCCCGCACGACGTCCTCGCGGTCACCACCGCAGGGATGCTCGTCCGCCGCTCGGTGCTGGAGGAGCTGCCGCTCGACCCCGAGCTCCCGGTCACCCACGCCGACCTCGACCTCGGGCTCCGGGCGAACCGGACCGGGCACCGCGTGCGGGTGGTCCCGGACGCGGTGGTGTTCCACGCGGAGGCCTCGCGGACCGGGGCGCGCGAGCGTCCGGTCCGCGGTGACCGGGGTGCAGAGCGGGCAGCCGACCGGGCCGGTCGCCCGGCCCGGCGGCGGCGCGACCGCGAGGCGGCGTACTACACCGTCCTCGCGCACGCCTCGCTGCCCGCGCTGGTCCCGCTCGCCGTCCGGCTCCTCCTCGGCTCCCTTCTCCGCGCCGTCGGGCTCCTCCTGGTCCGGGCGCCGCGGGAGGCCTGGGCCGAGGTCGTGGCGGTGACCGCCACGCTCGGGAGACCCGGTCGGCTGCGGCGCGGTCGCGCCCTCCGGAACCGGGAGGCGACCGTGCCGCGCAGCCGGCTCCGGCCGCTGCTCGCACCATGGTGGCTGCCGCTGCGCCACGGCCTGGACGAGCTCGGTCATCTCGGCGCCGCCGCCGCGCGCCAGCTGGCCCCCGAGCGCGGCTCGCGGTGGCAGCGGCTCCGCACCAGCCCGTTCGCCTGGCTGCTGCTCCTCCTGGTGGTCGCGTCGGCCGTGTCGGTGCGCGGCCTCGTGGGTGAGGGGCGGCTCCTGGGCGGAGCCTTGCTGCCTGCTCCCGAGTCGGCCTGGGAATGGTGGCGGACCTACCTCACGACTGTCCACGACGTCGGCAGCGGGTCGACGGCGGCTGCTCCGGCGTACCTCCTGCCGCTGGCCGTCCTCGGCACCCTCCTGCTCGGCAGTGCTGCGCTCGCGGTCGACCTGCTCGTCCTCGGGGTCGTCCCGCTGGCCGCCGTCGGTGCCCACCGGTTCCTTCGACGGCTCACCGGCGCTCGAGCCGTCTCCCTCTGGGGTGCTGCTGCGTACGCCGTCCTGCCGGTGGTCGGGGGTGCGTTCGCCCAGGGGCGGTTCGGCACGCTGGTGGCCGCCGTGGTGCTGCCCTGGCTCGCAGCCTCGGCGCTGCGGCTCACCGACCCCGACCCGGACCGGCGCCGCCGGGGCGCCTGGCGCACGGGGCTCTGGCTGGCACTGGGCGCCGCCTTCGCCCCCCAGCTCTGGTGGGCCGCCCTCGCGGTGACCGCCGCCGGCTCGGCGCTGCTGCTGGTGCGGGGCCGCGGCGGCGATCTCGTCTCCTGGGTCGTGCCGGTGGTCGCGTCCGCCGCGCTGCTGCTGCCCTGGTGGGTGCCGGTGCTGACCGACCGCGGAGCAGGCGCCCTCCTCGACGAGGCGGGGCTCGCTGCGCCGCGGCTCCTCGCCGACGTCTCCGCGCTCGACCTGCTCGGCGGACGGACGGCGACAGCCGGCGCCGCCCCGCCCTGGGTGGCCCTCGCCCTCCCCCTGCTCGCCGTGCTCGCGCTCGCCCGCCCCGGGACGAGGGGACGGGTCCTGGCGGCGTGGAGCGTCTCCCTGGCCGCGCTGGGATGGCTGTGGCTCCTCGCCGCAGACGGACGTCAGTGGCTCGGGCTGCCGCTGCTGGTCGCCCACGGGGGCTGGATCGCGGCGGCTGCCGTCGCGGCCGCCGCCTCGACCACGGGAGGCGCGAGCGCGAGCGGCGGACGGCGGGCGACGGCCGGAGTCGTCGGCGCGCTCGCGCTCGTGGTGCCGGTGGCCGGGCTGGCCTGGTGGGCGACGACGGCTCCGGCCCCGGGGCCGGGACTGGTCCACCGCGCCGAGCCGTCACCGGTGCCGGTCTACCTCGACGACGCTGCCGACCGCGACCCCGCGCTGGGCACGTTGGTCCTCGCCGGCGACGCCGGCACGGGGTACGACGTCGCCGTACGCCGCGGGGAGCCGCTGGCACTCGGCGACGAGGGGGTGCTGCCGTGCGCCGGAGCCGCTGACCGGCACCGTCTCGGACCTGCTCACCGCCCCTGGTCCGGCGGTACTCGACGAGCTCGCCTCCGCGGGTGTGGCCTACGTGTTCGCCGCGCCGCCGGTCGACCCGGCGCTCGCCGGTGCGCTGGACGCCCTGCCGGGGCTGGCCTCGTCCTCGGCCGCGGAGACCGGCGGGCGGGCCTGGGCCCTGGACGCGACGGCCGAGCACACCCTGCCGGACCCGGGGGCGCTCGCGTGGCTGAGGCCGCTGCTGCTCGGGTTGCAGGCCGCGGCGGTCGTCGCAGCTGCCGCACTCGCCGCACCCTCGCGGAGGGAGTCGTGAGCGCCCCGGCGGTGGCCGCGCACCGAGCACCGGCCGTGCTGGCCGTCCTGGCACCGCTGGTCGCGCTGGCCTTGGTCCTGACCGTGCCGAAGACGGCGGCGCCGCCCGACGGGACCGGTGCCCCGACCCGGTCCGTGACCGAGCCGGTCGCCCGGAGCACCGTCGCCTGCCCACCGGCCCCGCCGGTCGGCCGGGCCACGAGGGTCGCCGTCGTCGCCGGTGCCGTGCCGGGCGCGGTCGCCGCGGTGCCCGCACGGACCGGGAGAGGAACGGTGCTGACGCGGACCGGCGGGGAGGCGAGGGGGACGTTCGCGGCACGCGTCGACCGCGGCGGCGACACCCTGGCCGTGCTCGCCTGCCGGCAGCCGGCCGCGCAGTGGTGGTTCGCCGGCGCGGGCGGCGACCTGGACCACTCGAGCGTGCTCCACCTCGTCAACGTCGACAGCGGCCCGGCCGTCGTCGACGTCCGGCTCCACGGCGCCACCGGGAGCGTGGACCTCGCCGGCACCCGGGGGCTGACGCTCGCGCCCCGGGACGTCCGTGCGGCTGCGGCTTGCGGACGTGGCGCCGGGTTCGGCGGAGCTGACAGTCGAGGTCGCTGCCTCCCGCGGCCGGGTCGTCGCAGGGGTCGTCGACGCCGTCGGAACCGGCCGTGAGTGGCTGCCGCCGACCACGCCGCCTGCGCGGAGCGTGGTGGTCCCGGGCGGGGTGGCGGCCGTCGGTGGCAGCGCGACGCTGGTCGTGACCAACCCCGGCGACGCGCAGGCGCTCGTCGGGGTGGAGGCGCTCGGGCCCGGCGGTGCCTTCACGCCGGTGGGCGTGGAGCCGCTGTCGGTCGAGCCGGGCGCCGTCGTCGCGGCCGACCTCGGAACCGTGCTCGGCGACGCGGCGGCGGTCCGGGTGACCGCGGACCGTCCGGTGGTGGCGGCGCTCCGCACCACGACGCGCGGCGACCACGCTGTGGCGGCGGGGGCCCCACCCTTGCCGCAGGGCAACCCCGCGGCGCTGGTGGTGGCCGGCCGTCGGAGCGTCGTCCGGCTCGCGTCGGACGCCGGGGCCCGTGTCCGGGTCGTCGAGCGCACCGCAGGTGGGCGGCTGCTCGTCGAGGAGGAGATCGACCTCCCGGCCGGCGGCTCGGTGGAGCGGCTGCCGCGCGCCCGCACGGCGTCGGTGACGGTCGATCGCAGTGGACGGCGACGTCCGGGCCGCCGCCGTCCACGAGGGCGGCGGGGTGGCGGTCCAACCCGCGCCGCCGGTGCCGTGGACCGTGCTGCGTCCCGCCGTGCGTCCACCGGCACGATGAGCCTAGGGAGGCGGGTCGCCGACGTCGTACCGCGGGTCGATCTCCTCCGGAGGGCGGCCGAGCAGCTCCGAGACCTGCTCGACGAGGACGGTGTGGATGAGCGCGTGCAGGTCCGAGCCCGTCTCGCACCGCAGCTCGATCGGACGGCGGAAGAGCACCAGCCGCGTCGGCTCGGCTCCGCGGCGGCGCACCACCGAGGACAGCGGCACGGTGGCGGCCGCCCAGTCCTCGGGGAGGACAGGCGTCTCCTCGACCACGAACTCCACCAGCCCCAGCTCGTCGCTCCACCGCGTCTCGAGGGCACCGACGACGTCGAGGGCGATGGCGTCGAAGCGGTCCCGGCGGCTCCGGGTCCGGGGGACGCCGTGCGGGGTCAGCGGACCGGGGAGCACCGGCTGCCCCCGCATCCCCCGCCCCCGGCGGTCGCGGCTCGAGCCCGTCCGGCGCCCGGTCGGGCGCGGCCACTCCTCACGACGGTGCTCCACGCCCGCGAGCCTATCCGCGCTGCGGTCCCGCCCGGGGTACGGTCTGCCTCGTGAGTCCTGTCCGTCGTTGCTCCCGGACCGCCTGCCGGCGTCCGGCGGTCGCCACGCTCACCTATGTCTACGGGGACCAGACCGCCGTCCTCGGGCCGCTGGCGACGTTCGCCGAGCCCCACGCCTACGACCTGTGCGACGAGCACTCGGAACGGCTCTCCGCCCCCCGCGGGTGGGAGGTCATGCGGCTCGCACCGGACCCGGACAGCCTCGGTCCGTCCAGCGACGACCTGCTGGCGCTCGCGGACGCGGTCCGCGAGGCGGCGCGCCCGCTTCCACCGACCGACCCCGAGCTCACCGGCGTCACGAGCGTCCCGGGCGTCACCGGACACAGCGGTGGCGCCGTGGCCGGCACCGCCACCCGCGGGCTCGGCCGTCGTGGACATCTGCGGGTGCTGCGCAGCGGCGACGAGTAGGTTCCGCGGCATGCCCCTGAGCACGCCGCCCGCCCGTGTCGCCCGGCTCGATGCGGTCTTCAAGGCGTACGACGTGCGCGGGACCGTCCCCGACCAGCTCGACGACGACCTGGCGCGGGCGATCGGGAGCGCGTTCGTCCAGGTCGTCCTCGACGGCGACGCGGAGCCCGGCCGGGTGGTGGTCGGGCACGACATGCGAGCGTCGAGCCCGGGGTTGGCGGCCGCGTTCGCCGAGGGTGCCCGCGCGGCGGGGGCGGACGTGACGATGGTCGGGTTGGCCTCGACCGACCAGCTGTACTTCGCCTCCGGGCGGCTGGGCGTCCCGGGCGCGATGGTCACCGCCAGCCACAACCCGCCGCAGTACAACGGCATCAAGCTGTGCCGCGCCTACGCCGCTCCGGTCGGGCAGGAGAGCGGCCTGCGCGAGGTGCGCGACCTCGTCGCGGCCGGCCGGACGGCCGCGGCGGAGCGGTCCGGGGCCGTCGGGCGGCTCGACGTGCTGGCCGACTACGCGGCGTACCTCCGCGAGCTCGCGCCGGTGACCGGCCGGCGGCTCCGGGTGGTCGTCGACGCCGGCAACGGGATGGCCGGGCACACGGCGCCGGCCGTGCTCTTCCCGCTCGACCTCGACGTCGTCCCGCTCTACTTCGAGCTCGACGGCACCTTCCCGCACCACGAGGCGAACCCGATCGAGCCGGAGAACCTGCGGGACCTGCAGACGAGCGGTCCTCGAGCACCGTGCGGACGTCGGGCTCGCCTTCGACGGGGACGCGGACCGCTGCTTCGTGGTCGACGAGCGCGGGGAGGCGGTGAGCCCGAGCGTGCTCACCGCGCTGATCGCCGCCCGCGAGCTGGCCAAGGCGCCCGGCGCCACGGTGATCCACAACCTCATCACGAGCCGCGCGGTGCCCGAGGTCGTGACGGAGCACGGTGGCGTGCCCGTGCGGACCCGCGTGGGCCACAGCTTCATCAAGGCCACGATGGCCGAGACCGACGCGGTCTTCGGCGGTGAGCACTCCGGGCACTTCTACTTCCGCGACTTCTGGCGCGCCGACTCGGGGATGCTGGCGGCCCTGCACCTCCTGGCGGCGCTCGCGGAGCAGGAGCGGCCCCTGAGCGGGCTGCTCGCCGCCTACACCCGGTTCGTCGCCAGCGGGGAGGTCAATTCGACCGTGGCGGATGCCGTGGCCGCGACCGAGCGGGTCCGCCTGGCCTTCGCGGACGAGCCGGGAACGGTGGTGGACCACCTCGACGGTCTCAGCGTCACGCACGCCGACTGGTGGTTCAATGTCCGTGCCTCGAACACCGAGCCGCTCCTGCGGCTCAACGCCGAGGGAGCCGACGAGCAGCAGATGGCGAGCCTGCGCGACCGGGTGCTCGCCCTGATCAGAAACGAGACCGACGTGGACAGCGACCTGCTCCGGATCCTCCGGTGTCCCGCCTGCCGAGGCGAGCTCGCCGCTCCGGCGGACGACGAGATGGCGTGCCGCTCGTGCGGGCTCGTCTACCCGGTCCGCAACGAGGTCCCGGTGCTGCTGATGGACGAGGCCCGCCGCCCCGACGGCGCGGACCAGGGCTGACCGGCGCACGCTGAGCGAAGGAGGCGGCTGTGGCCGACTGGTTCGACGAGTCCCTGCTGGACGACGCGGAGGCGCTGGAGCGCGGCGACGGGGTGCTCCGTCAGCTCGCCGAGGCCGGGGCACGGGTGCGCCGGGAGGCGGTGGAGTCCGCCGAGGCGGTGCACGAGGCGGTCGCGTCCCTGAAGGACGACCGGCCGCGGGCGGTGGTCGCCGCAGGGCCGGACTCGAGGCTGCTGCGGTCGGTCCTCGAGCCGTCGTGCCCGGTGCCATTCGTGGCCTGGCCGCACCCGGGGCTCCCCGGGTGGGCCGGGAGCCTCGACCTGGTGGTCGTGCTGGCGCCGGACGGGTCGGACACGGTGAGCGCCGCCGCGGTGGCCGAGGCGGTCCGCCGCGGGAGCCAGGTCGTCGTGGCCTGTCCGCCCGACTCCCTCGTCGCGCGGCACGCCCAGGGTCGCCACGTCTCCTTGCTGCCGGCGGCCTCCGGCGACCAGCTCGCGACCGCGGTGGTCGCCCTCCAGCTCCTCTCCCGGGTCGACCTCGGCCCGGAGACGGACCCGGAGGACGTGGCGGTCGCGCTCGACGACGTCGCGGTCAGCTGCTCGCCGCACCGCGACCTGGCGGTGAACCCCGCCAAGATGCTGGCGATCGCGCTCGCCGACGTCACACCGCTGTTCTGGGGCGGGTCGGTCCTCGCCGCCAGGGCTGCCCGCCGCGTCGCGGAGTCCGTACGCCGCGCCAGCGGCCGCACGGCGCTGGCCGGCGACGCCGAGCACCTGCTGCCGGTGCTCGCGGCCGCACCGGTCCACGACGTGTTCGAGGACCCGTTCGCCGACCAGGGCGACGAGCCCGGGGAGCGGAGACCTGCCCTCGTGGTGCTCGACGACGGCACGGACGAGCCGGCTGTCCACGAGCAGCGCGCGCCGGCTCACCGAGGAGGCCGACGAGCGGGGGGTCCGCGTCGAGACCCTGACCGGCTCCGCCTCGTGCGAGGTGGCCTGCTACGCCTCGTTGATGAGCCAGGGACGCTACGCGGCGGCCTACCTCGGCCTGGGTCTGGGGCGCCACGGCAGCTGACCGGGGGACGTTTCCGGCAGCCCTCTCCGCCGGTATCCTGAGCACGTGACGTCCTCCCCGCCCCCTGTCCGCCGCCGTCCCGGTCGGCACCCGATGAGCGGCGGGCTGTTCGGGCTGCTCGACGACGTGGCCGCCCTCGCACGGCTGGCCGCCGCCTCCGTCGACGACGTCGGGGCTGCCGCCGGTCGAGCGAGCATGAAGGCGGCCGGGGTGGTGGTCGACGACACCGCGGTCACGCCGCAGTACGTCCACGGCGTCACCGCCGACCGCGAGCTCCCGATCATCCGGCGGATCGCGATCGGCTCGCTGCGCAACAAGCTGCTGGTGATCCTCCCGGCGGTGCTGCTGCTCAGCCAGTTCCTGCCGTGGCTCGATCACCCCGCTGTTGATGCTCGGCGCGACGTACCTCTGCTTCGAGGGAGCCGAGAAGATCTGGTCGGCGGTGCGAGGGCACGAGGAGGCACACGCGCCGGCCGCGATCGAGGGCCCCGACGCGGAGAAGCAGGTGGTCGCCGGCGCCGTGCGCACCGACTTCATCCTCTCGACCGAGATCATGGTGATCGCGCTGAAGGAGGTGGAGGCCGAGGCCTTCGTCTCGCGAGCCGCCATCCTCGCGGTGGTGGCGCTCGGCATCACGATCCTCGTCTACGGGGTCGTCGCCCTCATCGTGAAGATGGACGACGCGGGACTGTCGCTCAGCCAGCGGAGCTCGGCCGTGGCGCAGCGGGTCGGCCTCGGCCTGGTGCGGGGCATGCCGATGCTGCTCAAGGTCATCTCGGTCGTGGGGATCGCGGCGATGCTCTGGGTCGGCGGGCACATCCTGCTGGTCGGCCTCGACGACGTCGGTTGGCACGCGCCGTACGACCTGGTCCACCACGCCGAGGAGCTGGCCCACGACGCCGTGTCGGCGGCCGCCGGGGTCGCGGGGTGGCTGGTCAACACCGCCGCGTCGGCGGTGATCGGCCTCTGCGTGGGAGCGGTCGCGGTCGCGGTGTGGCACGTCCTGCCGTTCGGCGGGGGCCACGACGCGGCGGCCGGGAGCGGCGCCCGCGAGGGCGCCGGTCACTGACCGACGACCGGTACGCTGGACGGCGGATGCGCGGGAGATCCCGAAGAGGCGCAGATGCGCACGCACAGACCACGCAGTGACGTAAGGAAACGCATGGACTTCAAGGTTGCCGATCTGGACCTGGCCGAGTTCGGCCGCGCCGAGATCGACCTCGCGCAGCACGAGATGCCGGGACTCATGGCGATGCGGGAGCGGTACGGCGACAGCAAGCCGCTCGCGGGCGCCAGGATCGCGGGGTCGCTCCACATGACGGTCCAGACCGCCGTCCTCATCGAGACCCTGGTCGCCCTCGGCGCCGAGGTGCGCTGGGCCTCCTGCAACATCTTCTCGACCCAGGACCACGCGGCGGCAGCCGTGGCGGTCGGTCCCGACGGCACGGTCGACGCGCCCGCCGGCGTCCCGGTGTTCGCCTGGAAGGGCGAGACGCTGGAGGAGTACTGGTGGTGCACTCAGCAGATCCTCCGCTGGCCCGACGCCCCCGACGGCCAGAAGCGGGCCGCCAACATGATCCTCGACGACGGCGGTGACGCCACGCTCCTCGTCCACCTCGGGGTGCAGAGCGAGAAGTCCGGCACGGCGCCCGACCCGGCCACCGCCGCGAGCGCCGAGCAGAAGGTCATCTTCGAGGTGCTTAACGCCTCGCTCGCCGAGGACCCCAGCCGCTGGACCACCATCGCCAACGAGATCAAGGGCGTCACCGAGGAGACCACCACCGGCGTCCACCGGCTGTACGAGATGATGCGCGAGGACACGCTGCTGTTCCCGGGCATCAACGTCAACGACTCGGTGACCAAGAGCAAGTTCGACAACAAGTACGGCTGCCGGCACTCGCTCATCGACGGGATCAACAGGGCCACCGACGTCCTCATCGGCGGCAAGGTCGCGGTCGTCTGCGGCTACGGCGACGTCGGCAAGGGGTGCGCGGACTCGCTGCGCGGCCAGGGTGCCCGCGTGATCGTCACCGAGATCGACCCGATCTGTGCGCTCCAGGCGGCGATGGACGGCTACCAGGTCGCCACGCTCGAGGAGGTGCTCGGCAGCGCGGACATCATCATCACCGCCACCGGCAACAAGGACGTCGTCACCGCGGACCAGATGAGCCGGATGAAGCACCAGGCGATCGTGGGCAACATCGGCCACTTCGACAACGAGATCGACATCGCCGGCCTCGAGTCCTTCCCCGGCGTGGTCCGCAAGACCGTCAAGCCCCAGGTCGACGTCTGGACGTTCCCCGGCGGCACCTCGGTGATCGTCCTCTCCGAGGGCCGGCTGATGAACCTCGGCAACGCCACCGGCCACCCCTCGTTCGTGATGTCGAACTCGTTCACGAACCAGGTGCTGGCGCAGATCGAGCTCTTCACCCGCACCGAGGAGTACCCCGTCGGCGTCTACACGCTGCCCAAGCAGCTCGACGAGGAGGTCGCCCGGCTGCACCTCGGCGCGCTCGGCGTCTCGCTCACCGAGCTGACCGACGAGCAGGCCGCCTATCTCGGCATCGACAAGAGCGGCCCGTACAAGTCCGACGCGTACCGGTACTGACCGAACCCCCTCGACGAGTGAGCGGGAGACCGATGTCCCAGGGTGAGCAGGGCGCTCCGAGCACGCGTGGCCGGGTGCTGGTCGTCGACGACGACGCAGCGCTCGCCGAGATGCTCGGGATCGTCCTGCGCACCGAGGGGTTCGACTCCCGGGTCTGGCCGTCCGGGGACGGCGCGCTCGCCGCGTTCCGCGACTACCGGCCCGACCTCGTCCTGCTCGACCTGATGCTGCCTGGCAAGAACGGCATCGACGTCTGCAAGGAGATCCGCGCGGAGTCGGGCGTGCCCATCGTCATGCTCACCGCCAAGAGCGACACCGTGGACGTGGTCGTGGGGCTCGAGTCCGGGGCCGACGACTACGTCGCCAAGCCCTTCAAGCCCAAGGAGCTGGTGGCGCGGATCCGGGCCAGGGTCCGCAAGTTCGACGCGGTGCCGCCGGAGTCGCTGCGGATCGGCGACCTCGACATCGACGTGGCCGGGCACCAGGTCGTGCGGGGCGACCAGGTCATCTCGCTCACCCCGCTCGAGTTCGACCTGCTGGTCTGCCTGGCCCGCAAGCCGTGGCAGGTGTTCACCCGGGAGGTGCTGCTCGAGCAGGTGTGGGGCTACCGGCACGCCGCGGACACCCGGCTGGTCAACGTGCACGTGCAGCGGCTCCGCTCCAAGATCGAGCACGACCCGGAGAACCCCGAGATCGTGGTGACCGTGCGGGGCGTGGGCTACAAGGCCGGCTGAGATGGCCGTCGGCTCGCTCCGAGGGGCTGTCACCGTGTGGCGGCGCTCCATCCAGGCCCGGGTGGTCCTCAGCACGGTGCTGCTGTCGGCGGTGGTGGTCTCGCTCGTCGGGTGGACCCTCCTGCAGCAGATCACCGACGGGCTGGTGCGTGACCGGGTGGACGCGGCGGTGGCCGAGGCGGCCAGGAGCAGCAACGACGTCCAGTCCAGCCTGAACGCCGCGCCGTACGACGTGGACGAGGGCTCGCAGCTCCCCGCCCTCGTCTCCACCGTGGTCTCCCGCGGCGCGGTCCGGGGGTACGACGTGGTGCTGATCGGCCCGCTCACCGGCTCGGACTCCGTGCCGGCCGGCGGGGGCGAGTTCTCCACCCCCGGGCTGATGGTCGACAGCGTTCCCGAGCGGCTCCGGGCGGTCGTCGAGGAGCCGGAGGGCGCGGTGACCTCCTGGACCTTCACGCGCGTCGAGCGCGGCGACGAGCCGGAAGGAGCCGACGGTGCGTCCTCGGGGGTGCCCGGCGTCGCCGTCGGCACGAGGCTCGTGGTCCCCGGCGACGGGGCGACCTATGCCCTCTACCACCTCTTCCCGATGACGGCGGAGCAGCGGACCGTCGACCTGGTCGAGCGGGCGCTGCTGACCAGCGGCGCCCTCCTCGTCGTCCTGGTCGCCGCCTTGTCGTGGCTGGTCGCCCGCCAGGTCGTCACCCCGGTCAGGCTCGCCCGTCGGGTGGCCGAGCGGCTCGCCTCGGGACGGCTCGAGGAGCGCATGCAGGTCCGTGGCGACGACGACCTCGCCAGGCTGGCGCAGTCGTTCAACCAGATGGCCGCCAGCCTGCAGAAGCAGATCCGCAAGCTCGAGGACATGTCGGCCGCCCAGCGCCGGTTCGTCAGCGACGTGTCGCACGAGCTGCGGACGCCGCTCACGACGGTGCGGATGGCCGGGGACGTCCTCCATGACGCCCGTGAGCGGTTCGACCCGGTGACCGCGCGTTCGGCGGAGCTGCTGCAGAACGAGCTGGACCGGTTCGAGCTCCTTCTCACCGACCTGCTCGAGATCAGCCGGTTCGACGCGGGCGCCGCCGTCCTCGCACCTCGAGGACGTCGACCTCGCGGAGGTGGCGCACCGGGTGGCCCGCTCGGTCGAGCCGCTGGCTGAGCGTCGCAGCACCAGGGTGCGCGTGCAGGAGCTCGGTGGTCCGTGCCTCGTCGAGGCCGACGTCCGCCGGGTGGAGCGGATCGTACGCAACCTGGTCACCAACGCGATCGACTACGCCGACTCCTCCGACGTGGTTGTCCTGCTGGACTGCGATGCCGAGGGCAGCGCGCTGGCGGTGCGCGACTACGGCGTGGGGCTGCGGCAGGGCGACGAGGTCCGGGTCTTCAATCGGTTCTGGCGTGCCGACCCGGCCCGGGTCCGGACCTCCGGAGGGACCGGGTTGGGGCTGTCGATCTCGCTGGAGGACGCGCGGCTGCACGGTGGCTGGCTGGAGGCGTGGGGCGCGCCGGGGGAGGGCGCGCAGTTCCGCCTCACGCTGCCCCGCCGTGCCGAGGACACGCTCACCCGCAGTGCGCTGCCACTGGTGCCGCGGGATGCGCTCGTGCACCGGGCAGGGGCGTCATGACGGTCTCCGTGCCCCCGGCGCCGCGGACCCTGCTGGCGGGGCTGCTCGCGGTGCTGCTCCTGGTGGCCGGTTGCACGAGCCTGCCGGACGACGGCCCGGTCGAGCTGGGAGCGGCCACCACGCCGTCGAGCTCCTCGGCGCCGTTCGACTTCAACCCGCCCGGTCCCCGCCCCGGAGCGACGGCGCAGCAGGTGGTCGACGGGTTCCTGCAGGCGCTCCAGGCGACCCCTCAGACGCTGCGGGTCGCCCACGAGTTCCTGACCGAGGAGGCGGTCGCCACCTGGCGACCGGACCGCAGGACCGTGGTCTACGACTCCCAGACGAGCTCCACCGGTGCCGGGGTGGTCCGGGTCGACCTCGCGGACGCGTTCGAGCTCGACCGGTACGGTCGCTACCTGGGCCCGAGGACGGAGTCGGCGTCACCGCTGACGTTCCGGATGGTCCGCGCCGGCGACGAGTGGCGGATCGGGGCGCTGCCCGATGCCATGGTGATCCCCCGCTCGCACTTCCAGGCGCGCTACCTCCCCATGTCGCTGTTCTTCTTCGACCCGACCGGGTCGGTGCTGGTGCCGGAGCAGGTGCACCTGCCTCGCGGGGTGCAGACGCCCACTCTGCTGGTTGCGGGGCTGCTCGCCGGCCCCTCGGTCGAGGCCCAGGGGGTGGAGCGCTCCTACCTCCCGGCGGGGACGCGGCTCGGCGTGAGCGTCCCGGTTCGCGACGACGGGCTGGCCGAGGTGCAGCTCACCCCGGAGATCCAGGAGCTGCCGGAGGACCAGCTCGAACGGGCGGTCGCCCAGCTGGCGTGGACGCTGCGCCAGGTGGGTCAGGTGCAGAGGTTCCAGGTGAGCGTGGACGGGACGCCGGTCGAGCTGCCCGGCGGCACGGTCGTCGAGGTGGAGGCGATGGCGGAGTTCGCCCCGTCGGTCGCGGCAGCGTCGACAGACCTCTTCGGGCTTCGCCGGCGCCAGGTGGTCCAGGTGGTCGGCAACGAGGAGATGACGGCGGCCCCGCTCACCGTCGCCTTCTCACCACGCTCGCTCGGCGTCGACCTTCCCGGAGCGCGGTTCGCCCTCGTCACCGAGGACGGCAGCGGCGTCGACGTGGTCAACCGGGAGGGGGCCTCCTCGGCGCGCCGTGCCTACACGGGCACCGACGTCCTCCGGCCGATGTGGGACCACACCGGCCGGACCTGGCTGGTCGACCGCACGGCCGGGGGCCCCCGCGTCGTGGTGGTCGAGCGGCGGGGCGTGCGCACCCTCGAGGCGCCCGGACTGGCGGATGAGCGCGTGCTGGGTGCCTCGCTGTCCCGGGACGGGACACGGCTCGCCGTGACCGTGCGCGGAGCCCGAGGGGTCTCCCGGCTGCTCCTGAGCCGGGTCGTCCGGAGGGACAGCGGCCAGCCGGTCCGGCTCACCAGGGCGGTCGAGCTCGCGACGCCGCTACCTCTGGAGGGGGGACGCGACCTCGGCTGGCGGGACCCCACGACCGTGGCGGTGCTGACCCGGCCGACCGACAGCACCAGCCAGGTGGTCCTCACCGCGGTGGACGGCTCGTCCGGCTCTGTCGGGCCGGTGAGCACGACCGACGTGCTCTTCGACGCCGGGGTGGCGTTGGCCGCCTCGCCGGGCGACCCGGTGGCGCTGGTCGTGCGGACCCGGTCGGGCGGGCTGCACGCGCTGGACCTGCAGGGTCGCTGGGACTTCGACTCCGGGGAGGCGGGGCTGCGCGCGCCGGCTTTCGTGGGATGACCCGCGAACCCTGACGTCATCCCCAGCCGGTCACGGCCGCTCCGGCTCCAGGACCGAACGGGGGCAGGGTGGCCGCATGCTCGACGCCTGGCTCGACCTCGTCCTCGGCTGTTCCTGCTCGGTGTGCGGCTCACCGGGGCGGGTGCTCTGCCGGCGGTGCGAGGCGTCGCTGCCGCGAGGTGCCCGGGCTGCGTGGCCCACCCCCACTCCGCGGGGCATGGTCCGCCCGTCGGCGGCGGGGGAGTACGCCGACGCGCTCCGACGGCTGGTGGTCGACCACAAGGAGCACGGCAGGCTCGGGCTCGCCCGCCCGCTCGGGGAGCTGCTCGCGGTGGCGGTGCTCGATACATGCCGGACAGCCGGCGACCTGTCCCTGCCGGCCGTCGGACCGGTCGGTCTGGTGCCGGTGCCCTCGCACCCGTCCGTGGTCAGGTCCCGCAACCACGACCCGCTGCTGCGGGTCGCGCGCGTCGCAGCGCGAGCGGTACGCCGTGAGGGGCTGCGGGTCCGGGTCCTCCCGGTGCTGCGCGTGACCACACGGCCCGCCGACCAGGCGGGGCTCGACACCGCGTCCCGCTCCGCCAACGTTCGCGGCAGGTTCGCGCTCCGCCGGGGCGTGCGGGTGACCGCCCCGGTCGTGCTCGTCGACGACGTCGTCACCACCGGGGCCACCCTCCGGGAGGCGCAGCGGGTGCTCGAGGAGGCGGGGGTCGTCGTGCTCGGGGCGGCAGCGGTGGCTGCCACCCGACGCCGGCACGCGGTGGCAGAACCCCTGCACCCCCGGCTACCGGTGGTTGCGCAGGGGGACTAGCGTCTGCCTATGGAGTCCGTCCGGGTCCGTGGTTGCGTCCGGAGGTCGTGCGCAGGCCCCGTGCCGGTGGACGTCCCCTCCGGACAAGCCGATGCCAGTCGCAGGCGAAACGGTCCACGTAAGACCCCCGCCGGAGCCTCCGGGTCGTCGGCGGGTGGTCGATCACGGTGCGGCTTAGAAGTAAGTCCTGCCGTCCCGGCGCCACCAGATGTGGTTCCAACGGGCGAGAAGGTGGGTAGTGGCGGAGAAGCTGCGAGAGCCTCGGCAGGCGGTTGTGGGGTCGAAGACCAGGTCGGCCGGGCGGGCTCCAGCCCAGGTTCCGGCACTCGACGGGAGTGCCGGTTGTGATTCCAGTGCTTGCTGATCATCGGAGGTGCACATGGATGTCGTCGTGAAGGGCCGCCACTGTGAGGTCTCGGACCGGTTCCGGGCCCACGTGGAGGAGAAGCTCAGTCGGCTCGAGAAGCACGACCACCGGGTGATCAGGGTGGAGGTCGAGATCGACGTCGAGCGGAACCCCCGGCTCCAGGACCGAGCGGTCCGCGTGGAGCTCACGGCGTTCTCCAAGGGGCCGGTGGTGCGGGCCGAGGCGGCGGCGGAGGAGAAGATGGCCGCGCTCGACCTGGCGATCGACAAGATGGCGGCGCAGATGCGCCGGGCGGCTGACCGCAAGAAGGTGCACCGCGGGGGCAAGACCCCGGTGTCGGTCTCCCAGGCGCTCGCCGGCCTCGACCAGGCGCTGAACGGCACTCACGGTGCCGAGGAGCCGGAGGAGGAGGACGTCGAGCGTCAGGTCGGTCCGCTGACGGTGACCGGGGACGGGCCCCTCGTGGTGCGGGAGAAGACCCACGCCGCCGAGCCGATGACGCTCGCACAGGCGCTCTACGAGATGGAGCTCGTCGGGCACGACTTCTTCCTCTTCGTCGACCAGGACAGCAGCCGTCCCTCGGTGGTCTACCGCCGCAAGGGGTACGACTACGGGGTGATCGCGCTCGAGGTCACCTGACCGAAGGTCCCGAACCGGGCGGCCGTGGGCCCTTGAGTCGGCAAACGCTCGGCCGGACTAGCCCGAACGTGCCATGATCTGGTGTGGTCAACCCCCAGATTCCCCCGCGCTCGGGCGATGGCGTCATCCGCGTCCTCGTGGTCGACGACCAGGAGCTGTTTCGTCGCGGGCTGACGATGCTCCTCAACGTCGAGGACGACATCGAGGTGGTGGGCGAGGCCGCCGACGGCAGCAACGCCGCCACGCTCGCCGCCGGCCTCACCCCCGACGTGGTCCTGATGGACGTGCGCATGCCGAAGCTGACCGGCATCGAGGCGTGCGTCGCGATCAAGGACGCGGCCCCGAGCGCCCGCATCATCATGCTCACGGTGAGCGACGAGGAGGCCGACCTCTACGAGGCGGTCAAGAACGGAGCCTCGGGCTACCTGCTCAAGGACTCCTCCATCGACGAGGTCGCCCAGGCCGTTCGGGTGGTCGCCGACGGGCAGTCGCTGATCAGCCCCTCGATGGCGATCAAGCTCCTCGACGAGTTCAAGCAGATGTCGCGGACCGACCGGTCCCACGTGCCGACCCCGCGCCTGACCGAGCGGGAGCTCGAGGTGCTGCGGCTCGTCGCCCAGGGGCTGAACAACCGGGAGATCGCCAAGCAGCTCTTCATCAGCGAGAACACCGTCAAGAACCACGTCCGCAACATCTTGGAGAAGCTGCAGCTGCACTCCCGGATGGAGGCCGTGATGTATGCCGTGCGGGAGAAGCTGCTCGACATCCCGTGACCGCCGTACGTCCGCAGGTCCGGGAGTCGCTCTCCGCGGCCCAGGCGCGGCGGGTCGCGCTGGCGGCGCAGGGGTTCCTCGACCCCCGGCACGCCCGGCCGACCAGGCGCACCCTCAGCCGCACGCTCGACCGCACCCAGGTCCTGCAGATCGACTCGGTGAACGTGCTGCAGCGGGCGCACTACATGCCGCTGCTGAGCCGGATGGGTCCCTACGACGTCGAGCTGCTGCACGGGGCAGCGGAGCGCCACCCGCGCACGCTGGTGGAGTACTGGGCCCACGTCGCGGCGTACATGCCCGTCGAGCTGTGGCCGGCCATGCGGCACCGGATGCGGCACTACCGGGAGACCGGCCACGAGTGGCTGGGCATGGGCCACAGCCCGGAGCTGGTCGCCTCGCTGCTCGCGGAGGTACGCGAGCGGGGTGGCTGCACCGCCCGCGACCTCGACGAGGGGCTGCCCCGGGTGCGGGACAGCTGGGGGTGGAACTGGTCGGAGACCAAGAAGGCGCTGGAGTACCTCTTCTGCGCGGGCCGGCTGGCGGTGGCGCGTCGTACGGCCTCCTTCGAGCGCGTCTACGACCTGCCGGAGCGGGTGCTGCCGCCGGAGGTGCTCGCCGCACCGGAGCCGACGCTCGCCGAGGCTCATGTCGAGCTGGTGCGCCGCGCCGCCCGGTCGCACGGCGTCGCGCAGGTCCGCGACCTCGCCGACTACTTCCGGATGGACGCCCGGGATGCGCTGGTGGCCGTCGAGACGCTGGCGGAGGCCGGGGAGCTCGTCCCGGTCACCGTCGAGGGATGGGCGCGCCCGGCGTACCTGCACCGCGACGCGCGCGTGCCGCGCCGCGTCGACGCCCGCGCGCTGCTCAGCCCCTTCGACCCCGTGGTCTGGGAGCGCCAGCGCACCGAGCGGCTCTTCGGCTTCCGCTACCGGATCGAGATCTACGTGCCGGCGCCGCAGCGGGTGCACGGCTACTACGTCCTGCCGTTCCTCCTCGGGGACCGGCTGGTGGCGCGGGTCGACCTGAAGGCGGAGCGGGCCACCGGATCGCTGCTCGTCAAGGGCGCGTACGCGGAGCGCGACGCGCCCGAGGAGGCGGCGCCGGAGCTCGCTGCCGCGCTGGCCGAGCTCGCCGGGTGGCTGAAGCTGGACACGGTCACCGTGGAGCCGCGGGGTGACCTGGCTCCGGCTCTGGCGCGGTCGACCTGCGGCTGAGCAGCTCCTCCAGGACGGTGGCCGCGGTGGCGGCGCCGTCCGCGGCCCGGACCAGCTCGCCGAGCGCCGCCGCAGCCGCGCGGTGCGGTCCGACCTCGAGCAGCTCGGCGACGGCGGAGCCGATCCGGTCGGTGCTGCGGCGGTTCAGCAGCGCGCGACCGGCCCCCGCCGCGACCACCGTCGAGCCGACCATCGGCTGGTCGATGAGGCGCACCAGCGGGAGCACCAGGAGCGGCAGGCCGTGGGCTAGGGCGCGCATCGTCGTGGCGTGGCCGCCGTGGCCGACCACGAGCGACATCTCGGGCATCAGCTCGTCGTGAGGGACGTAGCGGTGCACCTCGACGCGGTCGTGGACACGCAGCGTGGCCGGGTCGATCGCAGGGCCCGTCGTCACGACGACCCGTGCGTCGAGGTGCTCGGTGGCGTCGACGACCCGCTGCAGGAGCTTCACCATCCCGGGGTACTGCACGGTGCTGAGGCTCACCAGCAGCGAGCGCTCGGCGAACGTGGCCGTGCGGACGGGTGCCTCGACGACGGGTCCGGTGAACCTGAGGTTGGCAGGGAGCGCTGCCGTCGCCCCGGGGTCGAGCTCCGGCAACGTGGCTGCGACGGCGAGGTCGGCGCGGTCCCAGTGCTCCAGCGGCCGCAGTCCACGCACCCTGGCCCAGCCGCCCATCGGGCTGCGCAGCCAGCTCGAGCGCGCGTAGCCGACGTAGAGGTGCTGGAGCGCGACGTACGGCACCCCGCACCGGGCGGCGGCCGGCATGGCACCGTGGAGCAGCCCGTCCACGACCACCGCGTCAGGGCGGCGGTGGGACACCTCGGCCAGGAGGTCCCGCCCCATGCCGCGGTCGGAGAAGACCCGGACCATGCGCACCGCCGAGTTCTGGTTCCGGCCGACGAACGGAGCTGCCTCGGTGTACGCGACGAAGTCGTGCCCCTCGTCGCGGATCGGCTGCTCCTGCGCGGCGTGCCCCAGGAAGCGGACGCGGTGGCCGCGCCTGGCCAGCTCGGCCGCGATGCCGAGGGCTGGGGGCACGTTCCCGCCGCCGTCCCAGGTGACGAAGAGGAGGTCGCTCACAGGTTCTCCGTTCGGCTCGGGCCGAGCAGCGCGCCCAGCATCCGGCGGATCCGCTGCTCGGTGCGGTCGCGGGAGAGCCCACGGTCCTGACGGAGCAGCTTCCAGGTGTACACATCGGTGGCGACCACGAGCAGGTCGAGCAGCGCCGCGCGGTCGTCGGTGGGGAGCGGGTCGAGGAACGGCGCGAAGACCTCGGCTACCCACGCGTGGTGCAGCCGACGGCCGTCGTCGGTGATCGAGCGGATGACGTCGTCGTCGGTCTCCTGGGCGAGCAGCATCAGCACCCCCGGGCCTCGGAGCTCGTAGTGGTCGAGCAGCACGCGCACGGCGGCGGCGACGTCGCCCACCGGGGCCCGCCGCTCCTCGGCGACCTGCGCACGTCCGTGCTCCGCGGTCGCCCGGAGCAGCCCGTCCCGGCTGCCGAAGTGGCGCAGGACCGTCTGCACGCTCACCCCTGCCCGCTCGGCGACCGCGTCGAGCGCGATCCTGGCGGCGAGCTGCTCGGTGTGCAGCTCGAAGGCGGCCTGGAGGATGCGCCGCCGGGTCTCCTCGACCGACCGGGCGCGGCCCTTCATGGTGTAGGTGCGCGTTGCTTTCATGTCAATCGGCATTGACGCAGAATGCTGATTCGATGTCAATGGTCATGCACAGCAACCACCCACTGCCCCGACTCGTCCCCGGCGACCGCGCCCGTGGGTAGAGTGGACAGCCGCATCACACCACTACCGGGAGCTCACGTTCGTGCCTGCCATCATCGACAAGATCCTCCGCCTCGGCGAAGGGAAGATCCTCCGCCAGCTGGAGGGGGTCGCCAGGGCCGTCAACGCCATCGAGGACGACTTCGTCGCGATGTCGGACGACGAGCTGCGCGGCATGACCGACGAGTTCAAGCAGCGGATCGCCGACGGCGAGAGCCTCGACGACCTCATGCCCGAGGCCTTCGCTACGGTGCGCGAGGCGGCCAAGCGTGTCCTCGGCCAACGGCACTTCGACGTCCAGCTCATGGGTGGCGCGGCGCTCCACCTCGGCAACATCGCCGAGATGAAGACCGGTGAGGGCAAGACGCTCGTCGCCACGCTGCCGACGTACCTCAATGCGCTGACCGGGCGCGGCGTCCACGTCGTGACCGTCAACGACTACCTGGCGAAGTACCACGCCGAGTGGATGGGCCGCGTCTACCACTTCCTCGGCATGACCACCGACGTGGTGGTGCCGACGATGTCGAAGGCCGAGCGCCGTGCCGCCTACGCGGCCGACATCACCTACGGCACGAACAACGAGTTCGGCTTCGACTACCTGCGCGACAACATGGCCAACAGCCTCGACGAGTGCGTCCAGCGCGGCCACTACTTCGCGATCGTCGACGAGGTCGACTCGATCCTCATCGACGAGGCCCGGACGCCGCTGATCATCTCCGGTCCGACCCAGGACGAGGTGAAGTGGTACCCCGAGTTCGCCACCATCGCCAACCGGATGGTCAAGGACGAGGACTACGAGGTCGACGAGAAGAAGCGCACGATCTCGGTCCTCGACGGAGGGATCACCAAGGTCGAGGACTACCTGGGGATCGACAACCTCTACGACTCGGTCAACACGCCTTTGATCTCCTTCATGAACAACGCGATCAAGGCCAAGGAGCTCTTCCGGCGGGACAAGGAGTACGTCGTCCTCGAGGGCGAGGTGCTGATCGTCGACGAGCACACCGGCCGGATGCTCCACGGTCGCCGCTACAACGAGGGGCTGCATCAGGCGATCGAGGCGAAGGAGGGCGTCAAGATCCGCGAGGAGTACCAGACCCTCGCCACCATCACCCTCCAGAACTACTTCCGCCTCTACGAGAAGCTCGGCGGCATGACCGGCACGGCGATGACCGAGGCCTCCGAGTTCGACAAGATCTACAAGCTCGGTGTGGTGCAGATTCCCGACCAACCGTCCGATGCAGCGCGTCGACGAGCCCGACCTCGTCTACCGCACGGAGGAGGCGAAGTACGAAGCGGTCGCCGACGACCTCGCCGAGCGGCACAGCAAGGGGCAGCCGGTGCTCGTCGGCACCGTGTCGGTGGAGAAGTCGGAGTACCTCGCGGAGCTGCTCCGCAAGCGCGGGGTCCCACACACCGTCCTCAACGCCAAGCAGCACGCGAACGAGGCGAAGATCGTCGCGATGGCCGGCCACAGGGGCGCGGTCACGGTCGCCACCAACATGGCGGGGCGAGGCACCGACATCATGCTGGGCGGCTCGGTCGACTTCCTGGCCGACCAGGAGCTCCGCAAGGAGGGGCTCGACCCGGTCGAGGCGCCGGAGGAGTACGACGCCGCCTGGCCCGCGATGGTCGAGCGGATCAAGGCGCAGGTCGCGGCCGAGCACGACGAGGTCCGCGACCTCGGCGGGCTCTACGTGCTCGGCACCGAGCGCCACGAGTCCCGGCGCATCGACAACCAGCTCCGCGGCCGCTCCGGCCGGCAGGGCGACCCGGGCGAGTCCCGGTTCTACCTGTCGTTGCAGGACGAGCTGATGCGGCTGTTCAAGTCCGACTGGGTCGACTGGGTGCTCACCACGCTCAAGGTGCCCGACGACGTCCCGATCGAGAACAAGCGGGTCACCAACTCGATCGCCTCCGCCCAGGGGCAGGTGGAGTCGCAGAACTTCGAGTCCCGCAAGAACGTCCTCAAGTACGACGACGTGATGAGCCGGCAGCGCGAGGTCGTCTACGCCGAGCGGCGCGCCGTGCTCGAGGGCGCCGACCTGCACGAGCAGGTCCGTTCGATGATCGATGAAACGATCACGGGCTACGTCGGTGGCGCCACGGTCGGCTTCCCGGAGGAGTGGAACCTCGACGCGCTGTGGACGGCGCTCAAGACGCTCTACCCGGTCTCCGTGCGGCTCGCCGACCTCGAGGAGGAGGCGGGCGGCCGCGAGGGGCTCGACCGCGAGCTGCTCGTCGAGCGGCTCCGCGCCGACGCGCACCGGGCGTACGACGAGCGCGAGGCGCGGTTCGGCGACGAGGTGATGCGGGAGCTCGAGCGCCGTGTGCTTCTCTCGGTCCTGGACCGCAAGTGGCGCGAGCACCTCTATGAGATGGACTACCTCCGCGAGGGCATCGGGCTGCGTGCCTACTCGCAGCGGGACCCGCTGGTGGAGTACCAGCGCGAGGGGTTCGACATGTTCAGCACGATGATGGACGGGATCAAGGAGGAGTCGGTCGCCTTCCTCTTCAACCTCGAGGTCGAGGTGGACGAGGAGCCGGCGGAGGAGGACGAGAAGGACGAGGAGCTGTCCCGCCTCTTCCAGACCGGCGGGCAGGCCCCCGCGCTGCAGGCGCCGGAGATCCACGCGAAGGGGCTGGAGCCGCGCCAGCCACCGGCCGACCTCACCTACACCGCGCCGTCGGAGACCGGCGACACCGAGGTCCGGCACGAGGGTGGCTCGGTGACCACTGACGACGAGTTCGCCACCGTGGGGCGCAACGACCTCTGCCCGTGTGGTTCAGGGAAGAAGTACAAGAAGTGCCACGGGTCCCCAGGCGGGCCGACGGGTCAGACGGCCCGGGTGAGCTGAGGCGCACTCCCGGTCACCCGAACTCCAGGACGGTGCAGGTCCACCGGTCGCCCTGACGGTCCAGCCGCATCGCCAGCGCGCGTGAGCGTGCGCCGTGGCGGACGTGGACGCTGACCTCCGCCGACGTCGCCGAGGGGCGGCAGATGTGGACGCTGCGGACCTGGGGTCGCACCGACCGGCCTGCCCGGCCGGCGGTGAGACCGACGAGATGGGCGCGGCGTGCCAGGTCGCGGTGCACCTCCGGGGCGGCCCAGCGGACCAGCTGGCTGGCGGGGCGCTGACCGCCGACGACCTCCACCACCGCCTGGGCGAACCGGGCGGCCCAGCTCCGCACCTCGTGGTCGGTCACATGGGGGACCCGCGGACGTCTCGCCAGGTCGAGCTCCGGTGTGTCGGGCAGCCCCGGCTGCGAGGCGACCAGGTCGAGGGCCAGGGTGCCCTGGACGGCCGGTGCGGCCGTCGGCGACGACGACGCCCGGGGGAGCGCGTGGGGGAAGCGAGAGCTCATGGGGATCTCCTGGGTCAGGCGTTCGGGCGGGGCAGCCGCAGCATGGTGCCGGGGTGGATGAGATCGGGGTCGGCGCCGATCCGGAGCCGGTTGGCGGCGTAGAGCGCCCGCCACCCGCGGTCCACCTGTGCCGGCGAGGTGCCCGGTCCGGAGCGGGCCGCGACGATGGCCCACAGCGAGTCGCCCGCGACGACCGTGTGGGTCCGCACGGAGGGAGATGTCGTGGGGGCCGTCGCGGAACGGGGCCCCCGCCTCGGTGCTGCGCCGGTCGGTCGGTCGGGCAGTGGGAGCCCGGCGAGCGCCTGCGGAAGCCCCGTCGCCGCAGCACGGGGAGCGGCAGGCGTCGACGTTCCGGCATGGGCGGGCGGGGACAGCGTCGTCGTGCCGAGAGCGGCACCCACCAGGAGCCTCACCAGCCAGGGGTTGAGGAGGGGGTGGACCGTCCTCGCCGCCGCCGGATGGCTGCAGAGCGCCGTGACGAGGCACCACGCGGTCGCCGTCACGATCCAGGCTGTCACGGCTGCGAGGAGCGCTGCCGCGACGAGGACCACCGACGAGGAGACCAGGGCGGCCGGCTCCGTCCGTGACGACAGAAGCTCGTCACACGCTCGGGTCACGACAGGCGCTGCCACCCGGCCGGCGCCGACGGTGCCCAGGACGAGGGTGGCAAGCAAGGTGCTTGATCGAGCAATCTTGGCGATGCTTGTCATTGCTGGTCCTCATCTGCCGTCGTTTGCCGTTGTTTGCCATTTCTAGGCGTCGATGAGGAGAGGGTCAAGTAAAGGATCCGCGGTTGTTGACACCTCGGGTGCTATGGGTCAGGGTGCGGCGGTGAGCTGGGAGAAGCGCATGCTCGACCTCTTCGACGACCTGGAGCAGCAGGCGGAGGGGCTGGCGCTCGCGGAGCGGGACGCCGCCGTCGCCGAGCTCGGGCGAGCGGAGTACGCCGAGGTGGAGCTCGCGGCGCGGCTGCACGGCTCGGTCGGCCACCCGGTCCAGCTGCACGTGTCGGGGCTCGGTGCGCTGCGCGGCCGCCTCGAGCGGGTCGGCGCGGGATGGTGCCTGGTGTCGGGGGAGCCCCCCGCCCGCGCCGAGACCGTGGTGTCCCTCACCGCGCTCATGACGGTCCGCGGACTCTCGCAGCGGGCCGTACCGGCGTCCGTGCGTGGCCCGCTCTCGCGGCTGCGACTGGGCTCGGTGCTCAGAGGGCTGTCGGACGAGGCCGAGCCCGTCGTGGTGGTGCTGCTCGACGGCGAGGTCCGCAGGGCGGCCCTCGGCCGCGTCGGGGCGGACTTCGTCGAGGTGGTGGCCGCGGACGGAGGCGCGGAGGTCGTTCCGTTCAGCGCAGTCGCTGCCGTCCGTCCCGGCTGACCGGTCGGGGCCCTGCGGCGGCCGGGCTCACTCCGTCGCCGAGGTGTCGAGCTCCTTCTGCCGCTGCTCCTGCAGGTGGGCCTGGGTCTCGGAGTACATCCGCTCGATGAACGCCTCCAGCTCGGAGGTCTCGACACGCCACTGGCCGCGACCGCCCAGCTTGAGCGCACGCAGCTCCCCGCGGCGGACCAGCGCGGTCACCTGGGCGAGGGAGGTGTTGAGGATCTCTGCGACGTCGGCCAGCGTGAGGAATCGGGGCGCTTCGCTCATGGCGCCACTATGGCACCGTTTGCCGTCTCCTCCGAGTCTTTACCGTTCTTTGTCTGTGGAGAGGGGTGTTCACCGACGATCGTGCGGCGATCATGGACGGCGTGCACCACTCGCTTCCCCGCACGGTCCACCAGGGCAGCGCCGCCTCATCGCCGGCGGCGATCCGGTCGCGCCGCCCGACCTGGCGCGATCCGCGGCTGGTCGTCGGTGTGGCCCTCCTCTGCGGCTCGGTCCTCGCCGGGGCGAAGGTGCTCGAAGACGCCGACGACACGGTGGCGGTGCTCGCGGTCAGCAGCCCGGTCGCCGCGGGGCAGGTGATCGATCCCTCGGGGCTGACGTCGGTCCGGCTCCGGTTCGGCGACGAGGCGGATGCGGACCGCTACCTGCCAGGCGACGCCGAGCTCGGCGAGGTGGTGGCGCTCCGTGCGCTCGGTGCCGGCGAACTGGTGCCGCGCTCCGCGGTCGGACCGGACGGCGCGGACGCGCTGGCCGAGCTGCCGCTGACGCTCCGGTCCGGCCGCGTGCCGGCCGCGGTCCGGTCAGGATCGTCGGTGGACGTGTGGGCCGGCCCAGCGGTCCAGGGCTCCGACGGCAACGCCGACCGCCCGGAGGCGGAACGCCTTCTCAGCGACGTCCCGGTCCTCTCGGTCAGCCGGTCGGCCGACGCGGTGGGCGGCGGACTGCGGCAGGTCGTGGTCGGGGTGCCCGGTGCCGACGAGCCGCAGATGGCCAGGATCGTGGCCCGGCTCTCCGAGGAGACCCTCCTGCTGGTCCGGCGCCCGGGGTGACCGGCGTGGTCGGTGGTGGGGAAGTGCGGGTCGCGGTGCTGCTGGCGGCCGGCGCCGCCTCGTGGGAGGAGGACGCGCTCGAGCTGGTGGCGCACGCCGGCCGGCTCGCCCTGCTCAAGAGGTGCCTCGACCTCAGCGAGCTCCTCGCCACCGCGACCCAGGGAAGCGCCCGCGTCGCCGTGGTCTCCGACGAGCTTCCCGGCCTCGACGCGGACTGCCTCGACCGGCTCAACCAGGCCGGGGTCCGCACCGTCGTGGTGACCGGGCCGGCCACGGGTCGGACGACCCCGGACGACGAGGTCGCAGCCAGGGCCCGGCTGCTGCGCATGGGCGCCAGCCGGGTGCTCGGGAGCGAGGCAGTCGGCTCGCTCCCGGCTCTCGTCCTCGCCGTGGCCGACGAGGACGGTCCGGTCACCCCGGCTCCTCGCGGTGAGACGTCCCTCGCCGCCCCCGCCGCCCCCGCCGCCCCCGCCGCCCCCGCCGCGGAGCGCGAGGGCGGGCCAGGTGCTGATCCCGGGCGCATCGTCGTGGTGTGGGGCCCGACCGGGGCGCCCGGGCGCACGACCGTCGCGACCGGGATCGCGGCGGTGGCGGCGGCCGAGGGACGAAGGGTCACCCTGCTGGACGCCGACCCGTACGGCGGGGCGGTCGGCCAGCACCTCGCGGTGCTCGAGGACGTCTCGGGGCTGCTGTCCGCCGCTCGGCTCGCCAACGCCGGCGAGCTCGACGCGCCGCGTCTGGCCGGCATCGCCCGCGAGGTGGCTCCGCGGCTCCGGCTGCTCACCGGGCTGCCGCGACCTGACCGCTGGGCCGAGGTGCGGACGCAAGCGTTCCACCGGCTGCTCACCGCTGCCGTCGAGCTCGACGAGGTGGTGGTCGTCGACACCGGGTTCGGGCTGCCCAGCGGGCCGGCTGACCCCTTCGCCGGCGCCGCCCGCGACGACATGACCCTGGCGGCGCTCGAACGGGCCGACGCCATCGTCGTGGTGGCCACTGCCGACCCGGTCGGGCTCACCCGGCTGGCGCGAGGACTCCGCGAGCTGCTCGACACCGGGCCCCAGGGACGGGTCTCGGTCGTGGTGAACCGGATGCGAGCGGGGCTGGGCTGGTCGTCGGGCGAGATCGCCGGTCTCGTCGGCCGGATCGGGCCGGGGCTGCCGGTGCACTTCCTTCCCGACGACCGGGGTGCCGCGGACCGTGCCCTCGTGGCGGGGCGCACCCTGGTGGAGGTCGGTGACAGCGCGCTGCTCAGGGCGGTGACCGGTGTCGCGGTCGAGGTCCTGGCCGAGGTCCTGGCCGAGGTCCTGGCCGAGGGCATGGCCGAGGGTGCTGGTCCGGAGCCGGCAGCGAGGGGAGGCACCCGTCGCTCCGGCAGACGACCCGGTCGACGCCGTCTCCGGTTGAGCCGTCACTGATGCCGGTCCTGCACAGGTCGATCCGGCGGGGTGCTCGCGAATCCCCTTCTTGTCCTGGGGATTCTCGGCTTTCGGGCCGCAGAAACTGTCGGTGGCGGCGGCTAGGTTCGGGGTATGAGAAAGCACCCGTCGCGGACCGGTTCGGAGGCCACGGCTGTGGTGACCCTGCCGCCGCCTCCGCCGGAGGGGACCGAGGTGTTCGGGCTCGGTGATGCGGCGATGTTGGCGTTCGTGGTGGAGCGGCGGCGTCGGCAGGACCGTGCTGCGGCCGAGGAGCTGCGGGGGGTGGCCGCGTTCGCGGACGCGAACCGGGTCGATGAGTCGGATCCGATGATCGTGCGGGCGGTCGACCCTGAGCTGGGTCCGTCGTTCTACGGGCCGCTGCTCGGCCGGGAGGGCGAGCTGCGGCTGGCCGGGCAGGGGGCATTCGCGGTGTGTGAGTTCGCGGTCTGCGAGCTGGCTGCGGCGTTGGGGATGTCGGAGCCGGCGGCCCGGGCCTACGTCGGGCAGGCCGTGGAGCTGCGTGACCGGCTGCCACGGTTGTGGGGGCGGGTGATGGACGGTGCGATGCCGGCGTGGAAGGCCCGCGGAGTCGCCACCGAGACGATCCCGCTGCCGGTCGAGGCGGCGGCGTATGTGGATGCCCAGCTGGCGCCGTTCGCATCCCGGCTCTCCTCCGGCCGGATCCTGAGGGCGGTGCAGGCCGCGCAGCTGCGGTTCGACCCCACCGCCGCTGCGGAACGAGCACGCAAGGCGGCCGAGAAGCGGGGGGTGTGGACCGAGGACCACCTCGACGGGACCAGCCAGATCCACGCGGTCACCGGCACCGCAGACACGGTCGCGTTCGACACCGCCCTCAACCACGTCGCCTCGTCGCTGAAAGCACTCGGTGATGAAGACCCCGTGCAGGTGCGGCGGGCAAAGGCCCTCGGGGTGCTCGCCGACCCCCAGCACGCCCTGGACCTGCACGCCACCGCCGAGCTCGCCGCCGACGGGACCATCCCGGCGCAACAACCCCGCCGCACTGGCACCACGAGTGGTCCGACGCTCCATGTGCACCTGCACACCGACGCCCTCGCGACGTTCACCGGCACTACCAGCACCAACGGCGCCACCGGGTGTGCCGGCGGCGGGGTGGCGCGGGTGACCCGGCTCGGTCCCCGGTCGGTGGCGGCGGTCGAGCAGTGGCTGGCCGACCTGGCCCCCGGCGCGCGGGTGACGATCACCCCGGTGGTGGACCTGACCGAGCAGATCAGCGTCGACGCCTACGAGGCCCCCGACCGGCTCCGGTCGCAGATCCAGGAGCGGGACCTCGGTTGCCGGTTCCCGTGGTGCGGGCGGCAGGGCCGCCACGACCTCGACCACATCGACCCCTACGTCCCAGTCGACGACGGCGGACCACCCGGCCAGACCTCGACCACGAACCTGGCCAGGCTGTGCCGGTTCCACCACCGGGTCAAAACCCACTCCGAGTGGGACTACCGGCGAGAACCCGACGGCACCCTGACCTGGACCTCACCCCTGAACCGCAGCTATACCGTCGACGCCCACGGCACCCGCCCATGGCCCGGCACTCGCGTGCGGGCCGACGTCTCCGACGTTCAGACCGTCAGCAGCAGGTACAGCCCGGTGATCGTGTAGGTGACCATGACGAGCAGCAGCGGCAGCTGCCCGGTGAGCCGGTGGCGAGCCGGCAGCAGCCGCATCGCCCGGTCGTGAGAGGCGATGACCCCGAGCACGTGGCCCCCTACGATCGCCAACACCTTGGTGGTGGCCAGGAGCGTGGGGTGCAGGCTGAGCCAGTAGCTCACCTGGAGGTCGGCGGTGCCGAGGTAGTTCGCCCCGTCGACCATCGGGTCGCTCAGGTGGATGAGCGTCTGCTGGCCCGCCTCGACGAGATAGCTGAGGTAGTGGGCCACCATGTAGCCGACCACGATCGGCACCAGCGAGTGGGCGTAGAGCCGGGGCAGATGGCGCCGCCGCACGCCCTCGGTCGGCGGGGCGACCGTCGTCGCCACCGCGAAGAGCCCACCGACGACGAGGCAGAAGAGCAGGAGTGTGAGGGACCCGAGCAGCACGTCATCCACGGCCAGACCCTGGCTGAACCGCACCCACGGGAGCGAGTCCTGGAAGCTGTCGAACGCCGTGCTGCCCACGAGCACCGCCACGACCGCGACGAGCCCCGGCAGGGGCGGCACGCTGTCGAGGTTGTGGAGCGGGCTGCGCACCACCAGCGTCCCGTCCGCGGTCCGGCCGAACGGGGACAGGTGGCCGACCAGCGTGGAGTAGGCCTCGAACGGGTCGGCGGCCGCGATCCAGCGGTCGCCGAAGATCGCCGCACCGACGAAGACGACCGCGAAGTAGCCCGCGAACCAGAGCCGGACGGTCCACAGGAAGGCCTGGTCGGGGGAGACGAGCTCGAGCCAGACGAAGGCCAGCAGACCGAGGCTCGCCGGCCACAGCCCTACCCACGACGGCAGCCGGAGCACCCCCACGCCGGGGTCACCGCCGGTGAGCCGGGAGACCAGCAGGTGCAGGGTGCGCACCGGGTTGACCGCCCGGTAGAAGGGCCCGAAGAGCAGGGAGGCCGGCACGATGCCGACCCACAGCAGCACGTAGACGACCCCGAACGTCGGGTTGGCCAGGTTGTCCGGGCCCGCCAGCGCGGCCCAGGCGACGTACGCGGTGAACAACAGGCCGAGGGTACGCAGGGCGAACGTGAGCGCTCCGCCGTCGAACGCGCGGGCCACTGCTGCCGGGACCGGGCGGCCGTGCGTGGCCGCCTCGAACCGGGGCGAGCGCCATGCCAGCACCAGGACGATGAAGGAGACCGCCAGTGCCGCACCGCCGCCCGCGAGAGCGAACGGCAGGGAGATCGGCAGGTCCTGGCTACCGCCGATCCCGTGCGCGAAGACCATCCCGGTGAGCTCCCTCCGACGACGCCTCGACCGTCCCCGGTCGGAACTCTGACAGAATCGCATGTCGGAACTGCCGGCGGTGAGAGGGGCTCGACGTGGATCGGCTTCGCCCCGGGGACATGGCGGTGCTCGCGCTGGACGCGCCCGCCACCCCCATGCACGTGGCCACCGTCGAGGTCTTCGAGCCGCCCGAGGACGGGTTCGACTACCACCGCCTCGTCGCGCTCGTGGGCGACCGGCTCGCCTTCGTCCCCCGCTACCGACAGCGGCTCATGGGCGTCCCCGCCGGGCTCGCCCCGCCGGTGTGGGTCGACGACGACGACTTCGACCTGACCTACCACGTGCGCCAGTCCGCCGTGCCGCGTCCGGGGTCGATGGAGCAGGTGCAGGACCTGGTCGCCCGGATCATCACCAGGCCCCTGGACCGCAGCCGCCCGCTGTGGGAGATGTATCTCATCGAGGGGCTCGAAGGTGGCCGGTTCGCGATCCTGTCGAAGTCCCACCAGACGATGGTGGACGGGATCTCCACGATCGACCTCGGCCAGGTGGTCCTCGACGTCGACACCGTGAGCCGCGACCGGGTGCCCGACGAGTGGTCCCCACGTCGGGAGCCGCACGCCGCCACGCTTCTCCGGGACGCCGTCGAGGATGGGATCCGGAACCCGCTCCGGATCCTCGGTGCCGTGCGCACCGCGGCCGAGACCGTCTCCCGGGTGAGCCCGCTGCTCGGCAACCGCCGCACGGTCCCCGAGTCGCCGCTGAGCGGCACCCTCTCGCAGCAGCGCCGCTTCCTGACCGTGAGGACTGACCTGCAGGACTACCGGCACGTGCGACGGTTCCACGGCGGGACCGTCAATGACGTCGTCCTGGCCACCGTCACCGGCGCGCTCCGGGCATGGCTGATGACCCGCGCGGAGTCCGTCCACAGCAGCCGGCAGCTGCGGGCGATGGTCCCGATGGGAGTCATCGACAAGGACCTCGAGCCGACGTCGCTGGGCAGCCAGGTCGCCGGCCACCTGCTCAACCTCCCCGTCGGCGAGCCGAGCCCCGTGGTCCGGCTCCACCAGGTCTCCTACGCGCTGAAGGCGCACAAGGAGACCGGCCGCGCGGTCTCGGCGCTCCGACTGATCGGGGTGGGCGGGTTCGCGCCGGCGACGTTCCACGCGCTGGGAGCCAGGGTCGCGGCCACGACGGCCCAGCGAGGGTTCAACCTGGTGGTCACCAACGTCCCTGGCCCGCAGTTCCCGCTCTACGCCAGCGGTGCGCGCATGCTCGAGAGCTACCCGGTGCAGCCCCTGCTGCCGGGACACACGCTGGCGATCGGGGTGACGTCGTACGACGGCGGCGTGCACTACGGGATCACCGGCGACCGGGACGCGGTCCCCGACATCGCCGTGGTGGGCCAGTGTCTGACCGAGGCGCTCGACGAGCTGGTCGACAGCGCGAGCCCGGCCCGGGTGCGGGCGCCGCGGGGCCGAAAGCCCGGGAAGGGAGCCGACTCGTGAGCAGGCGGGTCTACCTGCCCGTGACCGCGACCGGGCTGCGGGCCGCCCGGGACCGGGGCGCCTTCGGTCCGGCCCCGCTGCCTGGACACGCGGTGACCCCTGCCGTGGCGGCCGAGCTGGACGACGACGAGGAGCGCGAGTACGCCGCGCTCACCGCAGCCGGGCTCGCCGCCGTGAGGCTGCTGACCGACGACGACCCGCCGCTCAGGCTGGTGGCAGCGGTGGACGTGACCGACTGGGAGCCGGTGGACCACGACGACCCGACGGCGGTGCGGCTGCCGCACGAGGTGCCGTGGCGGCGGCTCGCCGCCGTGCTCGCCGACGCGCCGGACGCGGCCGCGACGGTCGCCGGCGCGCGCTCCGCCGCATCCGGCCCGGGCGACGCCGCGCTCGAGGCGTGCCTCGACCACGAGCTCGGCTGGTTCGCCACCCAGGAGGTTGACGCGCTCCTGCAGGGGTTGGGGGTCTGAGCCGGACGTGCCACGATCGGGTCATGGACGCGATCACGCACCCCCCCGCCCCGGTCAACGAACCCAACCTCACCTACGCGCCGGGCTCACCCGAGCGCGCCGAGCTCGAGAAGGAGCTGGCCCGGCAGGAGGGGGTCGAGGTCGCGTTCACCGCGGTGATCGGCGGCGAGCACCGCGACGGCGGTGGCGCCGAGGTCGCGGTGGTCCAGCCGCACGACCACGAGCACGTGCTCGGCCGGTTCCGCAGCTCGACGAAGGCCGACGCCCGAGCGGCGGTCGCAGCGGCGGCCGACGCTGCGCCAGGGTGGGCCGCCATGGACTTCGACGACCGCGCCGCGGTGCTGCTCAAAGCGGCCGACCTGCTTGCCGGCCCGTGGCGGCAGCGGCTCAACGCCGCCACCATGCTCGGCCAGTCGAAGACCGCCTACCAGGCGGAGATCGACGCAGCGTGCGAGCTGATCGACTTCTGGCGGTTCAACGTCCACTTCGCTCGGCAGATCCTCGCCGAGCAGCCGATCGCGAACGCACGCGGCACCTGGAACCGCACCGACCACCGCCCGCTCGAGGGGTTCGTCTACGCGATCACCCCGTTCAACTTCACCGCGATCGCCGGGAACCTGCCAACGGCACCGGCGCTGATGGGCAACACGGTGGTCTGGAAGCCCTCGCCCACCCAGCAGCTCGCCGCCCACCTGACGATGGAGCTGCTCGAGGAGGCCGGGATGCCTCCGGGCGTCATCAACATGCTGCCCGGTGACGGCATCGACGTCTCCGCGGTCACGCTCGCCCATCCCGACCTGGCCGGCATCCACTTCACCGGGTCCACGCCGACCTTCCAGCACTTGTGGCGCACGGTCGGCGAGAACATCACCGGCTACCGCTCGTACCCCCGCATCGTCGGGGAGACCGGTGGCAAGGACTTCGTCGTGGCGCACGCCTCGGCGGACCCCGACGTCCTCCGGGTGGCCCTGCTGCGCGGGGCGTTCGAGTTCCAGGGCCAGAAGTGCTCGGCCGCGTCCCGGGCCTACGTCGCGAGGTCGGTCTGGGAGCGGATGAAGGACGACCTGGTCGCCGAGACCGAGGCGATCACGATGGGCGACGTCACCGACTTCGGCAACTACATGGGGGCCGTGATCGACGACCGCTCGTTCGCCAAGCACAAGAAGGCGGTGAGCCGCGCCAAGCGCTCGCGCAAGCTCGACGTCATCGCGGGCGGCAAGCTCGACGACTCGGCCGGCTATTTCGTCCGGCCCACGGTGGTCGAGGGCGGCGACCCCACCGACGAGATGTTCACGACCGAGTACTTCGGGCCGATCCTCGCGGTGCACGTCTTCGACGACGGCGACTTCGAGCGGGTCGTCGACCAGATGGAGTCGATCGCGCCGTACGCCCTCACCGGTGCTGTCATCGCGCAGGACCGGCGCGCGATCGCCTGGGCGACCGAGCGGCTCCGGTTCGCGGCGGGGAACTTCTACGTCAACGACAAGCCGACCGGTGCCGTCGTCGGTCAGCAGCCGTTCGGCGGCGGCCGCGCCTCGGGCACCAACGACAAGGCGGGAGCCCCGACGAACCTGCTGCGCTGGACCTCCCCTCGCAGCATCAAGGAGACGTTCGACCCGCCCAAGGACTACCGCTACCCCTTCATGGGGTGAGCGTGCCGCAGTCCCCGTGGGTCCTCGGCCACCTCGGCGACCTGCACGCCTACGAGCAGGCGCTGGTGCTGCTCATCGCCTTCGGGCCGTTCGTGGTGCTCGGCGTGCTGGTCGTCGTGGTCCGCCGGCGCGACCTCGCCGGCGAGCAGCGTGAACACCCTCAGGAGGGGCCCTCGGCGAGCCACGACCCGCCGACCTGACCCTCCCTGACCAGTGCCCGCTCGAGGATCGACGCGATCATCTGCTCGAGCTTCCTGCCGAGCAGGGGGACGCTCACCTTGATGTCGCCGGTGACCACGTGGTCGGTGGTGCCGTCGCCGTTGTCGCGCAGCACGATGCTTCCGTCGAACCTGCCGGGCCGACCGGGGATCTCCATCGCGAGGTCGGCCTCGGTCGCGGTCCGCCACTCCTCGCGCTGCACGATGCGGACGGTGTCGCCGGCCACCTTCGTGGCGACGCCCGGGGCGCCCTCCAGCGACTGGTTCCGGGCGACCAGGACGACTGCGCCCGGACCGGACCCGGTGATGTCGACGTCGTGGTCCAGCGCCCGCTGGCGGATGCACACCTGGTCGCGGAAAGCCGGCGTGGTCAGCATGGTCAGGACCGTGTCCGGACCGGCTTCGTAGTGGTTCACGTGCTCGAACCTCATGACTCTCCTCCTCGGCCGGGTGGCCCCCTCGTGGCGCCATCATCTCCTACGGCCTAGGGTCGGGAACATCGGCACAACGGCGTGCCGGGATCGGAGCTGGAACCTGTGTCGACGGATGAGCCCGACCGGGACGACGTCATCTCGAAGGCGGCCGCGATGGCCGCCACCCGACGTGGCGGAGGCGGCCCTCCGGGTGAGGCCGCCGCCCAGTTCATCCGCCAGTACTACCGTCACGTGCAGCTCGAGGACCTCGCCGAGCGGGCCGACATGGACATCTACGGCGCCGCGCTGAGCCACTACCGGCTCGCCGCCGAGCGCCCGCAGGGCACGGCGAAGGTCCGCGCGTTCACCCCGACGGTGGCCGAGCACGGCTGGTCGGCCGAGGGTCACACGGTCGTCGAGGTCGTCACCGACGACATGTCGTTCCTCGTCGACTCGGTGACGATGGAGCTCAACGAGCAGGGGCGCAGCGTCCACATGGTCGTGCACCCGCAGCTCCTGGTCCGCCGCGACCTGACCGGCAAGCTGCTGGAGACCATCGACAACGAGGGCTACGTGGTCGGCTCCGAGCCGGACGTCGGGCGCGAGTCCTGGATCCACGTCGAGATCGACCGGGAGCCGGACCCGGCCCAGCTGGAGCAGATCGAGAGCTCGCTGCGCAAGGCCCTGAGCGACGTGCGCGAGGCCGTCGAGGACTGGTCGAAGATGCAGCAGCAGGTCGAGGTGGTCGTCGAGGACCTCGAGAAGAACCCCCCGCCGCTCGACGAGGCGGAGGTCGAGCAGGGCAAGGCGCTGCTCGGATGGCTGGCCGACGACCACTTCACGTTCCTCGGCTACCGCGAGTACCGCCTCGACGAGGTCGACGGCGACACGGTGCTCCGCGCCGTCCCGGGCACCGGCCTCGGCATCCTCCGTGCCGACCAGGACCTCTCGGCGGCCTTCGGCAAGCTGCCCCCCCTGGTCAAGGCCAAGGCGCGGGAGAAGACGCTGCTCGTCCTCGCGAAGGCCAACTCGAAGGCGACCGTCCATCGCCCCGTCTACCTCGACTACATCGGCGTCAAGACGTTCGACGAGTCCGGCGAGGTCGTGGGCGAGCGCCGGTTCCTCGGGCTGTTCAGCTCCACCGCCTACACCGAGTCGCTGACCCGGATCCCGGTGGTGCGGGAGAAGGCCTTCGGGGTGATCCAGGCATCCGGTGCCGACCCGATGAGCCACACCGGCAAGGCGCTCATGGACGTCCTGGAGACCTATCCGCGCGACGAGCTGTTCCAGACGCCCCTGGACGAGCTGATCCCCATCGCGAACGCGGTGCTGCACACGCGGGAGCGGCGACAGCTCCGCCTGTTCGTGCGCCCCGACGCCTACCGGCGGTACCTCTCCTGCCTGGTCTACCTGCCACGGGACCGCTACAACACCCATGTCCGCGAGCGGATCTCGGCGATCCTCAAGCGGGAGCTCGGTGGCGAGTCCATCGAGTACACCGCCAAGGTGAGCGAGTCGATGCTGGCCCGGCTGCACTTCGTCGTACGACCCCCGAAGGGCGAGACGATGACCGCCGAGGTCGACGTGCCCGACGTGGAGCGCAAGCTCGCCGAGGCGGCGCGGTCGTGGCAGGACGACTTCATGGCGGCGGTCCGTGAGGAGTACGGCGAGGCGGCCGGCGTCCGGATCACCCGGCAGTACGCCGAGTCGTTCCCCGAGGCCTACAAGGAGGACTACCCGGCCCGCACCGGTGCCGTCGACCTGGGCCGGCTCGAGGCGATCGAGAGTGACGACGGGTTCGCGCTGTCGTTCTACCAGCCGGTCGACTGCGCGCCCGGCGAGGCCAGGCTCAAGGTCTACCGCATAGGGTCCCCGCTCTCGCTCAGCCACGTCCTGCCGATCCTGTCGACGATGGGCGTCGAGGTCGTCGACGAGCGCCCCTACAGCCTCGAGGGGCTTCGCCGGCGCTCCTACCTCTACGACTTCGGGCTCCGTGACAAGCGGCCGATCCCCGACCATGCCCGCGAGCTGTTCCAGGACGCGGTGGCCGCGGTCTGGGAGGGGCGCAACGAGGCGGACGGCTTCAACGGACTCGTGCTCGGCGCCGGGCTCACCTGGCGCCAGGCGACGCTCCTGCGTGCCTACGCGAAGTACATGCGCCAGGGCGGCACGCCGTTCGCGCAGGACTACATCGAGGAGGCCCTCAAGGGCAACATCGACATCACCCGGATGCTCGTGGAGCTCTTCGAGACGCGGTTCGACCCGACGCTGCGCGGTGACCGTGCGGCACTCACCGAGCGGCTCGAGGAGAAGATCGGGCACGCGCTGGACGACGTGATCAGCCTCGACCACGACCGGATCCTCCGCTCCTACCTCACGGCCATTCGGGCGACGTTGCGGACGAACTACTACCAGTCGGCCGAGAGCGGCGAACCGAAGCCGTACATCTCGTTGAAGCTCGAGCCCTCGGAGATCCCCGAGCTTCCCGAGCCGCGCCCGCGCTTCGAGATCTTCGTCTACTCACCTCGTGTCGAGGGCGTGCACCTCCGCTTCGGGTCGGTGGCCCGCGGCGGCCTGCGCTGGAGCGACCGGCGTGACGACTTCCGCACCGAGGTCCTCGGGCTGGTCAAGGCCCAGATGGTGAAGAACGCGGTCATCGTGCCGGTCGGCGCGAAGGGCGGCTTCTTCTGCAAGCAGCTCCCCGACCCCTCCGACCGCGAGGCGTGGATGGCCGAGGGGATCGCCTGCTACAAGACCTTCATCTCGGGGCTGCTCGACATCACCGACAACCTCGTCGACGGCGAGGACGTCTCGCCTCCCGACGTGGTCTGTCACGACGGCACCGACGCCTACCTCGTGGTCGCGGCTGACAAGGGCACGGCGACCTTCTCCGACATCGCCAACCAGATGGCGCTCGACTACGGGTTCTGGCTCGGCGACGCCTTCGCCTCCGGTGGGTCGGTGGGCTACGACCACAAGGCGATGGGGATCACCGCACGCGGTGCCTGGGAGTCGGTCAAGCGGCACTTCCGCGAGATGGGGATCGACTGCCAGAACGAGCCGTTCACCTGCGTGGGCATCGGCGACATGTCCGGCGACGTCTTCGGCAACGGGATGCTGCTCTCGGAGCACACGCGGCTGATCGCGGCCTTCGACCACCGGCACATCTTCCTCGACCCGGACCCGGATCCCGCGAGGTCGTACGCCGAGCGCAGGCGGCTCTACGAGATGCCACGGTCGAGCTGGCAGGACTACGACGCCGAGCTGATCTCGAAGGGCGGCGGCGTCTGGCCCAGGACCGCGAAGTCGGTGCCGATCAGCCAGGAGGTCCGCGCGGCGCTCGGGATCGAGGGCAACGCGACCAAGATGACCCCGCAGGAGCTGATGCGCGCGATCCTCGTCGCGGACGTCGACCTGCTCTGGAACGGCGGGATCGGCACCTACGTCAAGTCCGCCGACGAGTCGAACTCCGATGTCGGCGACAAGGCCAACGACGCCATCCGCGTCAACGGTCGCGACCTCCGCTGTCGCGCGGTGGGCGAGGGGGGCAACCTCGGGTTCACCCAACGCGGCCGGATCGAGTACGCCCGCCATGGGCGACGGGGCGAGGGCGGCCGGATGAACACCGACGCCATCGACAACTCCGCCGGCGTGGACACCTCCGACCGCGAGGTGAACATCAAGATCCTGCTGGACCGGGTCGTCCGCGACGGCGACCTCACGCAGAAGCAGCGCAACAAGCTGCTGGCCTCGATGACCGACGAGGTGGGCGCGCTCGTTCTCCAGGACAACTACGAGCAGAACGTGGCCCTGGCGACCGCCCAGCTGCTCGCCGCTCCGCTGCTCCACGTCCACGAGGACTGGATGCAGCGGCTCGAGCGGCGCGGGCTCCTCGACCGCGAGCTGGAGTTCCTGCCGTCCAGCGAGGAGGTCGCCGCCCGGGTCGAGCGCCACGAGGGGCTGACCACGCCCGAGCTGGCGGTGCTGCTGTCCTACACGAAGATCGCGCTCGCCGAGGAGCTCATCGAGACCGACCTCCCCGACGACCCGTTCCTCGTCGTGGACCTCCACGAGTACTTCCCGGTGGCGATCCGCGAGAAGTACGCCGAGCAGGTGGACGAGCACCCGCTGAAGCGGGAGATCGTCATCACCCAGGTGGTCAACTTCCTGGTCAACGGCGCCGGCGTCACCTACTTCCACCGGCTCTCCGAGGAGACCGGCGCGTCGCTGCCCGACCTGATCCGAGCCAATTTCGTCGCTCGGGAGATCTTCGGCTCCCGGGACTTCGTCGACACCGTCAACGGGCAGGACAACGTCATCGACGCCGAGGTCCAGGTCCGGATGCGGATCGAGATGCGGACGCTCGTCGAGCGAGCCTCGCGGTGGCTGGTCAACAACCGGCGTCCGCCGATGGACAGCGCGGCGACCGTCGACTTCTTCCGTGAGTGCGCTGAGGAGCTGATGACCGAGCTGCCCGGTCTCCTCGTGGGGCGCGAGCTGGCGTCCTACAAGAGGCGGCTGGCCGACCTCGTCGCCCGCGAGGTGCCCGAGGAGCTCGCCGAGCGGGTCGCCATCCTGCCGCCGGCGTACGCGATCCTCACGATCGTGGAGACCGCGAGGCGCCACGAGGTGGAGCCCCTCGAGGTGGGCCGGCTGCACTACGCCCTCGGCGAGCGCCTGGGGCTGCCGGCGCTGGTGAGCCGGATCCTGGCGTTGCCGCGCGACGACCGCTGGCAGACGATGGCCCGGGCGGCCCTGCGCGACGACCTGCACTCGGTGCACAGCACCCTGACCGCCCAGGTGCTCGCCGGGACACCGGCCGAGCTCCCGGTCGAGGAGCGGATCGCCGCGTGGGAGAGCGACATCGAGGGGCTGGTCGGCCGAGCGGTCGACACCCTTGACGAGATCTGCACCGACGACCGTGCCGACCTCGCCCGGATGTCGGTCGGGCTGCGGGTGGTGCGCACGCTCCTGGCGTCGCCCGGCGAGGCGTGAGCCGGGCTGCTCCTGCCCGACCCGGGGAGGTGCATAGGGTGGGGGCGGTGGACCCCGAGAACCTGCGCCTCGCCCTCCGGCAGCGGACGCGCCAGCTGCATGCCCGGCTCGACGAATCCCTGGTGGGCCCGTCGGGCAGGGTGGCCGACCTGGCGGGCTACCTGCGGGTGGTCCACACCTTGCACACCCTGCATGTCTTCGCCGATCCACTGCTCGCCCGCTGGGCCCGGGGCTCCGCCCTGGCGAGCCCGCTGACGGTGAGCGGGCTCCCGAACCGGGCGCCGTCCTACGCCGCCGACCTCGCCGACCTCGGCGAGCCGACGCGACCGGAGCTCCGCCGGCCGACGACGGCCGTGAGGTCGCCGAGTCCCGCGGGCTTGCCCTGCTCTACCTGCTGGCGGGCTCCGCAGCCGGAGCCAGGGTGCTGTTGGCCGGGCTGCCTGCGTCGATCCCGGAGTGCTCGCGACGAGGACTCACGCGACGCGGCCGCCCCCGCCTCCACGCGGCTGTGGCGGGAGACCTGCGGGCTGCTCTCCGGCGGCACCGTCCCGGTCCGGCTGCACGACGAGGTCGTGGCCGAGACACGGACCGTGCTCGAGTGGCTGGTCGGGCGCACGCAGCCGGTGACCTCGTGACGAACGCCGGGGCGCTGCTGCCTCCGGGTGCGCCGATCGACCTGACGAACTGCGAGCGCGAGCCGATCCACATCCCGGGTTCCGTCCAGCCGCACGGCGTGCTGCTCACGGTCGCCGGCGCGACCGCCCCGGTGGCCCAGGTCAGCGGTGGCTGCGAGCGGCACCTGGGGGTCACGGTCGAGGAGGTGCTGGGCGCCGGGCTCGAGCACCTGCTCGACTCTGCTTCGGTCGACGCGCTCACCGAGCTGATGGCCGAGGAGCGGAAGCACCGCGTCGGCACGCCGCTGACGGTGGCGCTGCGGACCGGCGGCCGGAGGTTCGACGCGCTCCTGCACCGCAGCGCTGCGGTGTGGGTGGTCGAGCTCGAGCCCGTCGCCGAGGGGGACCAGGACGGTGGGACGTTCCGTGGTGTCCGGGACGCCGTCGCCGACCTGTCCCGCACGGCCTCCACCACGGAGCTGATGCAGGTCGCGGTCGAGCACGTCCGCCGGCTCACCGGGTTCGACCGGGTCATGCTCTACCGGTTCGACCCGGAGTGGAACGGCGAGGTCGTCGCCGAGGACAAGGTGGTGGAGCTCGAGTCGTTCCTCGGGCTGCACTACCCCCACGGCGACATCCCGCCGCAGGCGCGGGCGCTCTACCGCGTGAACTGGTTGCGGTTCATCCGCGACGTCGACGCAGTGAGCGCGCCGCTGCATCCTGTCCTGGACCCCGCCACCGGCGAGGCTCTCGACCTGTCGCTCGCGGCGCTGCGGAGCGTCTCCCCGATCCACTGCGAGTACCTCCGCAACATGGGTGTCACGGCCTCCATGTCGATCTCGTTGCTCATCGACGGTGAGCTGGCGGGACTGATCGCCTGCCACCACTACTCGGGTCCGTTCGTGCCGAGCGCTCCGGTGCGCGCGACGTGCGAGTTCCTGGCCCAGTCGATGTCGCTGCTGCTCGGCGCGCGCGAGCGCGACGAGCGGCTCGCGTTGTCTGCGGGGACGCAGTCCACCTTGTCCTCTGTCGTGCGCGCCACCAAGGACGCACGGGACGACCTCTCCGCTGCGCTCGACCCGCACGCCGCTGCACTCCTGCGCACCGTCGGGGCGACCGGAATGGCGTGGACGCTGGACGGCCGGACCCGCATCGCGGGGGAGGTCCCCGACGAGCAGTCGGTGCTCCGGCTGCGCAGCTGGGTCGCCAGCCAGGAACCCACAGACGGGTTGGTCCTCAGCGACCGGGTCCCTCTGGAGGCACCCGGGCTGGAGGACCTCGCCGTGCAGGCCAGCGGGGTGCTGGCGGTGCAGGTCGCGGACGGGCAGGACGTCCTGTTCCTGCGGCCCGAGACGGTGCGGACCGTCGACTGGGGCGGCAACCCGAACCTCAAGGTGTTGACGACCGGGGACGGAGGGGAGACCCGGCTCTCGCCGCGAGGTTCGTTCGCGCTCTGGCGCGAGACCGTACGGCTGCGCTCACGCCCTTGGGAGGAGGCTCAGGTCGAGGCGGCGCGGGGGCTTCGGGCCCATCTCGTCGAGCTCCTCTTCGAGCGCAACCGCGCCCTCGCCGGCGTGGCGGAGACCCTCCAGCGAAGCCTGCTGCCCGAACAGCTTCCGACTGTCCCCGGGTGGTCGCTGGCCGCTGACTACCGTCCGGCGTCGATCGGCGTGGGCGGCGACTGGTACGACGTGATCCCGGTGACCGCGGGCAGGCTGCTCCTGGTGGTCGGCGACGTCGCGGGTCACGGGCTCGTCGCAGCGGGGGCGATGGCCCAGGTCCGCAACGCGCTCCGCGCCTATGCCGTGGAGGACCCGGAGCCCGCTCGCGTGCTGGAACGGCTCGACCACCTGGTCGCCGTCCTGGCTCCCGACACGATGGCGACGGCGGTCACCGTGCTGCTCGACCCGGCCACGGGCGAGGTGCGGGTCGCGAGCGCCGGGCACATCGCCCCCCTGGTGGTGCGCAGCGACGGAGTGCGCCTCATGGAGCAGGAGACCGGACCCCCGTTGGGAGCGGGGCTCCTCGGGCCCTCCGGCGGGCGGGAGACCAGCCGGTCGGTCGTCCGGCACGGCGAGTCGCTCCTGCTTGTCTCCGACGGCATGTTCGAGCGGCGTGACGAGGAGGTCGACATCAGTCTCGAGCGGCTCGGTGGTCACCTCGCCGAGATCGCGGCGAAGGACCAGGACCAGCGGTCGGTGCTCCAGCACCTGCTCGAGGTGGCTCGCCCGAGCGGGAGCGAGGACGACGCTACGCTGCTGGTGGCGCGCCGGTCCTGAGAGCGACGTGGCCGGCCCTGCCGGCCGCGGGGAAGGGGCGAGATGGCAGCGGCGATCCGGGCCGTCGGGCTCCGCAAGTCCTACGGGGACGTGGCAGCGGTCGACGGCGTGACGATCGAGGTCCGCGAGGGTGAGTTCTACGGCATCCTCGGGCCCAACGGTGCCGGAAAGACGACGCTCCTGGAGCTCCTCGAAGGGCTCCGCGAGCCCGACGCCGGGGAGGCCGAGCTCCTCGGCCGTCGGCCATGGGGGCGCCCTCCGGCACTGATGCGGCGGATCGGGGTCCAGCTCCAGGCCTCGGCCTTCTTCGAGCGGCTCACCGCGCGGGAGCAGCTGCGTACCTTCGCCGCGCTCTACGGCCTCGGTCCCGAGGTGGCCGACGCCTGGCTCGACCGGGTCGGGCTCACCACGAAGGCGCGGACCCGGACCGAGGACCTGTCCGGCGGCCAGGTGCAGCGGCTGGCGATCGCCTGCGCGCTCGTCCACGAGCCCGAGCTGGTCTTCCTCGACGAGCCGACCGCCGCTCTCGACCCGCAGGCACGCCGGAACCTCTGGGACCTGCTCCGCTCGATCAACGAGGCCGGGCGCACCGTCGTGCTCACCACGCACCACATGGACGAGGCCGAGCTGCTCTGCGACCGGGTCGCGATCATGGACCACGGGCACATCCTGGTGGAGGACACGCCGCGGTCGCTCGTCCGGGACCTCGACGCGCCGACCCGGGTGCTGGTCGCCCCGGGGCGGCTCGACCCCATGGCGTCGGGCGACCTGCCGGGGGTCGAGCGGGTCGACGACGACGAGTCCGGCCTCACCCTGACCACGCGCTCGCCGTCTGCGCTCCTCGTGCGGCTCGCGGAGCTCGGCGCGCTCGAGGGGCTCCAGGTCCGGGGCGCCACCCTCGAGGACGTCTTCCTCCACCGCACCGGGCGGGAGCTCCGGCCATGAGGGCGTTCGCCGCCGTGGCCGCCGCGCTCGTCAAAGGGTTCGCGCGCGACCGGGGGACGGTCTTCTTCACCCTGGTGTTCCCCTTGATGTTCCTCACGCTCTTCGGCGCGATCCTCGACTTCGACTCCAGCCCCCGGCTCTCCCTCGTCCAGGTCGGGCAGGTCGAGGTGTTCGACGACCTCGAGGGCGGCGCACGCGAGGCGTTCGAGGAGTCGTTCTCGGTCACCCGCGCCGGCGACCTCGCCGAGGCGGTCGACGACGTCAGGGACGGCGGCGCCGACGTGGCGGTGGAGATGGACGACGACGTGCTCGTCGCGCACTACACGCAGACCGACCAGGTTCGGGCGGCCATGGTCCGTGGCACTCTGTCGGCGTTCGTGGACGGGGCCAACCAGGCGCTCAGCGACACCCCGCCGGCGTACGGCTTCCGGGCGGAGCAGGTCGAGGACGAGTCGCTCGCCCCGATCCAGTTCTTCACCCCCGGCCTTCTCGGGTGGGCGGTGGCGATGAGCGCCGCCTTCGGCGCGGCCGCGACGCTGCAGGGGTGGCGGCAGACCAAGCTGCTGCGGCGGCTGCAGCTCTCGCCGACCCCGTCGGCGACCTTCGTCTCGGCGCGGGTGGTGGTCACCGTCGGGATCGCGCTCATGCAGATGGCGGTCTTCCTCGGGCTCGGGACGCTCGCCTTCGGGCTGACGCTCAGCGGCTCGTGGTGGCTCTCGGTGCCGCTCCTGATCGCCGGGACCCTCTCGTTCATGTCGATCGGGCTGCTCTCCGGAGCGGTGGCGAGGACCGCTGAGGGTGCGGTGAACATGGCGAACATCATCGTGCTGCCGATGGCGTTCCTCAGCGGGTCGTTCTTCTCCCTCGAGGCCGCACCGTCCTGGTTGGTGACCCTCTCCTGGGTGATGCCGCTGCGCCACCTCAACGAGGGGATGACCGACGTGCTGGTCCGCGGTGAGGGCGCGTCGGCGCTCCTCGCGCCGGGTGCGGTGATCCTCGCGTTCGGCCTCGTCGTCGGTGGCGCCGCCGTGCTGCTGTTCCGGCGCACGAAGTCGTGACCGGACGTGGCCCGTGCAACGCGGAGAGGTGAGCCTCAGGCGGACTTGCGCGCCGTCGCCTTCTTCGTCGTCGTCTTCTTCGCCGCGGTCTTCTTCGTCGAGCCGTCACTCGTGCCGGTCTTCTTGCCGCCCTTGCCGCCCTTGGCCGCCTTCGCGGCGGTCTTCTTGCCGGTCTTCTTGCCGGTCTTGCCGCCGGCCTTGCTGCCGGTGGCCTTCTTCGCTGCCGCCCCCTCCGTCGAGCCGTCACTCGTGCCGGTGCCCTCGCCCGGCTCGTCCTCCCCACGCCCCTTCTTGGCGGCCGCCACCGACCGCTGCAGGGCGGCGAGCAGGTCGACCACCTCGCCGGCCGACGGCTCCGGCTCCTTGGTCCGCTTGACCTCCCCACCCTCGAGCTTCGCCTGCACGAGCGCCTGGACCGCCTCGGCGTAGTCGTCCTCGAACTCGTCGGCGTCGTAGTCGCCGGCCAAGGTGTCGAGCAGCAGCCGCGCCATCTCCAGCTCCTGCGGCTTGGGCTCCTGAACGTCCTGGAGCGAGCCGAAGTCAGGGGCGCGGATCTCGTCGGGCCACAGCAGGGTCTGCATCACCAGCACGTCGTCGCGCACGCGGAGCAGCGCAGGGGTCATCCGGGTCCGGATCGCGACGGTGACCACTGCGACACGGTCGCTTTCCCGCAGCGCGTCGCGCAGCAGCGCGTAGGGCTTGAGCCCGCTCTTCTCGGGCTCGAGGTAGTAGGACTTCTCGAACATCATCGGGTCGATCTGGCCGCTCGGCACGAACTTCTCGACTGAGATCTCCCGGCTGCTGTTCGACGGCAGCTCGGCCAGGTCGTCGTCGTCGAGGATGACCATCTCGCCGTCCTCGGTCTCGTAGCCCTTGGCGATCTCGGCGTACGGGACCTCCTCGCCGTCGATCGAGCAGACCCGCTGGTACTTGATCCGGCCCCCGTCCTTCGCGTGCACCTGGCGGAACGAGATGTCGTGGCTCTCGGTCGCCGAGTAGAGCTTGACGGGCACGCTGACGAGCCCGAACGAGACAGCGCCCTTCCAGATCGCTCGCATGCGTCCTCCTGTGGTCGGCCGGGGTGGCACCAGCATCACGGTACTCATCGGGAAGGATGGGCGCATGCGTCCGATGCTCGCCACGCGCGGCACCAGGCTCCCCTCCGGTGCGGAGTGGGTGCACGAGGTGAAGTGGGACGGCATGCGGGTGCTCGCCGAGGTGTCCGAGGGCAGGCTCCGGCTCCTCTCACGCAACGAGAACGACGTCACGGTCTCGTTCCCCGAGCTCGGCGGGCTGGCCGAAGCCGTGCGTGGCCACGACACCGTGCTCGACGGCGAGATCGTCGCGTTCACCGACGGCGTGCCGGTCTTCGGCGCTCTGGCCGACCGGATGCACGTGCGCAATGCTCGCCGGGCCGAGACGGCGGCCGCCCGGAACCCGGTCACGCTGATCCTCTTCGACCTGCTCTCCTTCGACAGGCTCGACGCGACCTCGCTGCCGCTGCGCGACCGGCGGGGGCTGCTGGAGTCGCTCGACCTGACCGACCGGCACTGGCAGGTCTCCCCGTGGTACGACGACGGGGCGCTGCTGCTCTCCGCGACCGAGTCCCAGGGGCTGGAGGGGGTGGTCAGCAAGAAGCTGTCCTCCCGCTACCACCCGGGTCAGCGCTGCGAGGAGTGGCTGAAGTTCCCGCACCGGCCCTCGGGCTCCTACGTGGTGGGCGGCTGGCGGTTCGAGACCGGGTCGGCGACCCGGCTCGGGGCGGTGCTGGTCGGCGAGCCCACCCCGGACGGGCTGCGCTACCGCGGCCGGGTGGGGAGCGGCGTGACCGGCAAGGCGGCCACGAGGCTCCTGGTCGAGCTCGAGCCGCTGCACATCAGGACCTCGCCGTTCGCGGGCGAGGTTCCGCGGGAGGACTCGGTGGGCACGGTGTGGGTGCGGCCGTCGGTCGTGGTGGAGGTCGCGTCGCTGGGGCTGACCCCGCAGGGACGGCTGCGGCAGCCGTCGTACCTCGGCTCCCGCGCGGACCTGCGTCCCGACGACCTGATCGACCTCGGAGGTGGCGAGGATGGCTGACCAGGCTCAGGAGGTGCGGGTCGAGGTCGATGGCCGGACCCTCACGATCAGCAACCTCGGCAAGGTGCTCTATCCGGGGTCGGGGACCACGAAGGGCGAGGTGCTGCACTACTACACCCAGGTGGCCCCGGTCCTCCTGCCGCTCCTGCGCGACCGCGCGGTCACCCGGATCCGCTGGCCGCACGGGACCGGCGACACGTCGTTCTTCGAGAAGAACGCACCGCAGGGTGCGCCGTCGTGGCTGCGGGTGGCCGAGGTGCCGACCTCCGGCTCGCGGGGGGAGTCCCGGCACGGTGACCGGATCCTGTTCCCGGTCGTGGAGTCGCTGGCGGACCTCACCTACCTCGGCAACCTCGCCTCGCTCGAGCTCCACGTCCACCAGTGGCGGGTCGACGAGGACGGTCGGCCGGCCAACCCCGACCGGATGGTCGTCGACCTCGACCCCGGCCATCCCGCCGGGCTCCACGAGTGCGCCCAGGTGGCACTGCTCGTGCGTGACCGGCTTACCGCGCTCGGGCTCCCGGCGGCTCCGGTCACCAGCGGCAGCAAGGGGCTGCACCTCTATGCGCCGATGCCGGGGGACCTCACCTCCGACCAGGTCCGCGAGGCGGCCAAGCAGATCGCCGAGGCGTTGGAGAAGGAGCACCCGCGGCTGGTCGTCTCGCAGATGACCAAGGCGAAGCGGCCCGGCAAGGTGTTCCTCGACTGGTCCCAGAACACCGGCTCCAAGACCACGATCAGCCCGTACTCGCTGCGCGGCACGTCGTCGCCGTACGTCGCGGCGCCCCGGAGCTGGGAGGAGATCGAGGACGGCGCGGAGCACCCTCACGCCCTCGGCCAGCTGACCATGGCCGAGGTGCTGGAGCGGGTCGAGGAGCAGGGCGACCTGTTCACCGAGCTGCTGGGGGCGTGAGCGTCCCTCTCCTTCGGTGCAGACCTGCCGGTCAGCCGGCCTGCGGGGCGATGTTGTGGTTGCCCCGTAAGAGGTTCTCGGGGTGCGAGTGACGTATCACCGGGGGTGACTCCCGCCTCATGACCGGTATGACGATGGCTGCTCAGGCAGGACCGGCCCTGCCGCTCGACCTGATGACCACCCGCGCCCGGAGGATCCTCGGAGCGGTCACCGTGGTGGAGGGGGTGCTCGCGCTCGCCGGGCTCCTGGCGTCGTACGGGCTCGCGGAGCGGCTCGTGGCCGCGGAGGAAGCGTCCGGAGGTCAGCTGGCGACGGTGACCGTCGCGTGGTGGGGACCGGACTTCTCGCTGACGCTGAGCATGAGTCTGCTCCTCGTCGGCGCCGCCTCCGGTGTGGTCGGCAGCGTCATCCAGCAGAGCATCGTCTTCGCCTCGCGAGCCGGTCAGGACACCCTCGAGCGCGGGCTGTTCTGGTGGTACGTCCTGCGGCCGGTCTGGTCGGCGCTGCTCGGGTCGGTCGTCGTGGTGGCGGTCAACACCGGGCTGATCAGCATCGGCGACACCACCACGTCGTCGGCGGGGGTCACCGTGCTGGTGACGATGGGGGCACTGGCCGGGATGTACACCGACCAGGCGCTGCAGCGGCTCCAGCCGTTCCTCGGCACCGTCCCGGGGTCCCACGTCCAGGCGCACAGCGCGCTGCCGCCGACGTGAGATGGGCTCTGCTGACTTCCAGTGGAGTCTTTGACGCACCTGCTGCATCAAATACTCCACCATCACGCCGAGACGTCGGGTAGGCGGGACGTCGGGTAAAGGTTCTCCACAGGAGCCCGGTCCGCCGATGCGCAGCCCGGTAAAAACCCGGACACTCGTGGTCAGCGGACCGAAGGGCAACGGGGGACATGAGCCTGACGCATCCGGCGCAGGACGCCGACATCGTGCACTCACTGGAGGCGCTGCTGCGTGCCCAGGTGCAGCGCGAGGGCGTCGACCCGCAGCGTGAGACAGCCGAGGTGCGCCGCCTCGCCGAGCGGGTCGTCGGGGAGCACGACGAGCGCAGCCTGACCGGGCGGGTGCTGCCGGTGGGCGACCGGCACGGCGTCGTCGACCTGCTCGTGGCCAACCTGGCCGGCTTCGGCCCTCTCCAGCAGTACCTCGACGACCCGGAGGTCGAGGAGATCTGGGTCAACGAGCCGTCGCGGGTGTTCGTGGCGAGGAACGGCCGGCACGAGCTGACCCCGGTCGTGCTCTCCCGCGGTCAGGTGACGGAGCTGGTCGAACGGATGCTCAAGGCGAGCGGTCGGCGGCTCGACATCAGCCAGCCGTTCGTGGACGCGACGCTGCCCGGCGGGCACCGGCTGCACGTCGTGCTGGAGGGGATCTCGCGCGGCTACAGCGCGGTCAACATCCGCAAGTTCGTGGTGAAGGCTGCCCGGCTCGACGACCTCGTCGCCCTCGGCAGCCTCACGAGCGATGCCGCCAGGTTCCTGCACGCCTCGGTCGTCGCCGGGCTCAACATCGTGGTCGCCGGTGGCACCCAGGCCGGGAAGACCACGATGTTGAACGCCCTGGCGGCGTCGATCCCCGGCGGGCAACGGGTGATCAGCGCGGAGGAGGTCTTCGAGCTCGACTTCCGGCACCCGGACTGGGTCGCGCTGCAGACACGTCAGCGGGGGCTCGAGGGCACCGGTGAGGTGCGGTTGCGGGACCTGGTGAAGGAGAGCCTGCGGATGCGGCCGTCCCGGATCATCGTCGGCGAGGTGCGGGCCGAGGAGTGCCTCGACCTGCTGCTCGCCCTCAACGCCGGGCTCCCGGGCATGGCGTCGCTCCATGCGAACAGCGCGCGCGAGACGCTCGTGAAGATGTGCACGCTCCCGCTGCTCGCGGGGGAGAACATCTCGGCCCGGTTCGTGGTGCCGACCGTCGCCGCCTCGGTCGACCTCGTCGTCCACCTCGGCATCGACCTGCACGGCGCCCGGCGCGTGGAGGAGATCGTGGCGGTGCCCGGACGTGCGGAGGGCGACGCGATCGAGCTCGAACCGGTGTTCCACCGCCGTGGCGGGGCGCTGGTGCGTGGCTCGGGGGTGCCGCCACGGCAGTCGAGGTTCGAGCAGGCGGGCATCGACGTGCACCAGCTCCTCGCCGGGGTCGCGTGATGGGGGTCGTCCTCGGCCTCGGCGTGGGCGTCGGGCTGCTCCTCGTGTGGACCGCGCTCACCGTCCCGCGGGCGCGTCGCGACCAGCCGGGACCCGGACGGCTGCGCGACCTCCTCGACCGCGCCGGGCTCGTGTCCATGACCGTCACCACGCTGGTGGCGCTGTCCGGCGCTCTGGGCGTCGTGGCGTTCCTCGCGGTCCTGCTGGTGTCGCGGACGGCTCCCGTCGCGGTGGCGTTCGGTCTGATGGCCGGCTACCTGCCGGTCGCCGTCGTCACGGGCCGGGCCCGCCGCCGCCATCGGGAGCTCGCCGAGGTGTGGCCCGACGCCGTGGACAACCTGGCGAGCGCAGTCCGGGCGGGCATGTCGCTGGGAGAGGCGGTGAGCGGTCTCGGCCATCGCGGGCCCGCGCCGCTGCGTGAGCCGTTCCGCGCGTTCGCCCGCGACTACCAGGTCTCGGGTCGGTTCGAGGACTCCCTCGACCTGCTCAAGGCGAGGCTGGCCGACCCCGTCGGCGACCGCGTCATCGAAGGGCTGCGGGTCGCACGCGAGGTCGGCGGCGGTGATCTCGGCAGACTGCTGCGGAACCTCTCCGGACATCTTCGCGACGACGCCCGCACCCGCGCCGAGCTCGAGGCCAGGCAGAGCTGGGCGGTCAACGCCGCTCGGCTGGCGGTGGCGGCGCCGTGGCTGGTGCTGCTGACGATGTGCTTCCAGCCGGAGGTGATCTCGCGCTACGCGTCACCGGCTGGTTCTGCGGTGCTGGCGCTCGGGGCCGTCCTGTGCGCCGCGTCGTACCGGCTCATGCTGCGGATCGGGCGGCTTCCCGTCGAGACCCGGGTGCTCTCGTGAGCACGGCCTGGTGGGGAGCGGTGCTCGGCGGCCTCGCCGCAGCGGGGGCCTGGTGGGCGCTGCACCGGGTGGCGGTCGTCCGGCGCGGCTCGTTCGAGGCCCGTGTCCTCCACCCCCTGCGCGACATGCCGGAGCTCGCCGGGCCGGCGGTGGACCCGGCGGCCGGCCCGATGTGGCAGCTGTTCGGGCCGGCGGCGCGCTCGGCAGCGCAGCGGCTCGAGGGGATCCTCGGTGGCGCCGCGTCGATCGGACGCCGTCTGGACCGAGCCGGACTGGCGATCTCCGTGCACGACTTCCGCATCCAGCAGGTCGTCTGGGGCACCGCGGCGCTCGCCGGCGGCGCCGGACTGACGATCCTCGTGACGCTGCGCAGCCCTGAGCGGCTGGTGCCGATGGTGGTGCTGACCGCCGTCGCCGCCATGGTCGGTGTGATGGCTCGGGAGAACCGGCTGACCGCCCAGGTGCGAGCGCACGAGGGCCGCGTGCAAGCCGAGCTGCCGGCAGTGGCGGAGCTCCTTGCCCTGTCCGTGGCCGCCGGGGAGAGCCCCGTCGCCGCGCTCGAGCGGGTCGTGTCGCGCAGCCGCGGCGCCCTCTCCGGAGAGCTCGGCCGCGTCCTCGGCGAGATCCGGACAGGCACGCCGGTGGCGCAGGCGTTCGACGACTACGCCGCGCGCACCGGACTGCCGGTGGTCGCCCGCTTCGCCGGCGGCCTCGCCGTGGCCGTCGAGCGGGGCACTCCGCTGGCCGACGTCCTGCACGCGCAGGCGGCTGACGTGCGGGAGGCGCAGCGGCGCTCGCTCATCGAGTCCGGGGCCAGGCGCGAGGTCGCGATGATGGTGCCGGTCGTCTTCCTGGTCCTACCCACCACGGTCCTGTTCGCGTTCTGGCCGGGCGTCGTCGGCCTGCGCCTGGTGGCGCCGTGACCGTTTCCTTGCAGCCTCACCGAAGGAGAACCCGATGACGAACCCGATCGAGACCTTGCAGCGGGCGGCGGTCGCCTTCCTGTGCTGGAGCGGATCGCGCGACCGGTCGACCGAGCGCGGCGACGTCCCCGGCTGGGTGATGGTCACGGTGATGACGGCCGGGCTCGTCGCCGCGCTGTGGGCGGTCGCCGGCCCCGAGCTGGAACGGATGCTCCGCCAGGCTCTCGGCTCCGTCGCCTGACGATGAGGCGTCCGTCGCGGGACGACCGCGGCGCCGCCGTCGTCGACTTCGTGCTGGTGCTGGTCGTGATGGTCCCGCTGCTCCTCGGCGTGCTCCAGGTCGGGCTGGTCCTGCACGTCCGCAACACGCTGGTCGCCGCGGCCTCGGAGGGGGCGAGGTACGCCGCGACGGCCGACCGGCCCGCAGCGGCGGGGGCCGAGCGTGCACGCGCCCAGATCAGGGGCGCCCTCGCCGACCGGTTCGCCCGTCGGGTCACCGCGCGGGACGTTGCGGTCGACGGGGTCCCGGGGGTGCGCGTCGACGTCCACGCGGAGGTGCCGCCGCTGGGGCTGTGGGGACCGGCGGTGCGGCTCGACGTCGCGGGCCACGCGGTCGAGGAGGCGCTCCCGTGAGGCGAGGCGAGGAGGGGACCGCCGTGGTGGAGGCGACGTGGCTCGCGCTGCTCCTGCTGGTGCCGCTGGTCTACGTCCTGCTCGCCGTGTTCGACGTGCAGCGCGCGTCGTACGGCGTGAGTGGCGCGGCGCGCGCGGCCGCCCGTGCCTACTCGCTCGCACCGGACGAGGGCTCCGCGGCCGGACGGGCCCACGCCGCCGCCGCGGTGGCGCTGCGCGACCAGCGGCTCGACCCCGACGAGGTGGACCTCGTGGTCAGCTGCCGCCCCGCCCCGGAGAACTGCCTGTCCCCGGGGAGCCTGATCCGGGTAGAGCTGCGCCACTCGGTGCGGTTGCCTCTCGCTCCCGCCGCACTCGGCGGGCAGGCGCCGTCGTTCCGGGTGGCGGCGAGCAGCACGGTCGCCTACGGCACCTACCGGGAGGACCGGTGACCCGGAGACGGTCCGAGGACGGGCAGACCACCCTCCTGCTGGTCGGGTTCTTCCTCGTCGCGGCGCTCCTGGTGGTGGTCGTCGTCGACGCATCGGCGGCCTACCTGCGCCGCCAGCACCTCGACGCGCTCGCCGACGGCGCCGCGCTGGCCGCCGCAGACGCGGTCGCGGGGGAGCAGGTCTACCTCGACGGGCTCGACGAGCGTGCCGGGATCGACCCGGGGCTGGCGCGCGCGCACGTCGCCGAGCACCTCCGGGCGGTCGGGGCACACCACGCCTATCCGGGGCTGTCGTACCGGGTCCGGACGACGTCGGACTCCGTGGAGGTGGTGGTCAGCACCCCCCTCGACCTGCCGTTCTCGCCGCCCGGGTGGGCGGAGCGGACGCGGGTCACCGGCACCGCGGCCGCCTTCGTGCAGGTGGTCGGGTGACCTCGCGGTAACGTTGCCTCTTGTGGCAGGCCCCGACTTCGAAACCCGCATCAAGGCGCTCCAGGCGACCATGCACACCATCGAGCAGGTCCTCGACCTCGACCGGATGCGTGGCGAGATCGCCGACCTCGGCGAGCAGGTCGCCGCACCCGACCTCTGGGACGACCAGGCCAACGCCCAGCGCGTCACCGGACGGCTCTCGGCGCTGCAGGGCGACCTCGACCGCTACACCTCGCTGAAGTCGCGGCTCGACGACGTCGAGATGCTCATCGAGATGGCCCGCGAGGAGGAGGACGCCGACTCGCTCGCCGAGTCCGAGAAGGAGCTCGGCCGGATCGCGAAGGCGGTCGACGCGCTCGAGGTCCGCACGTTGCTGAGCGGGGAGTACGACTCCCGCGAGGCGCTGATCACCATCCGCTCCGGTGCCGGCGGCGTCGACGCGGCCGACTTCGCCGAGATGCTGATGCGGATGTACACCCGGTGGGCGGAGCGGCAGAAGTACGGCGTCGAGGTGTTCGACACCTCCTTCGCCGAGGAGGCCGGCATCAAGTCGGCGACCTTCGCCGTGCACGCGCCCTACGCCTACGGCACCCTCTCGGTCGAGGCCGGCACCCACCGGCTGGTGCGGATCAGCCCCTTCGACAACCAGGGCCGCCGGCAGACCAGCTTCGCCGCGGTCGAGGTGGTTCCCGTCATCGAGCAGACCGACGACATCGACATCCCCGAGGAGGAGGTGCGCGTCGACGTCTACCGCTCCAGCGGCCCCGGCGGCCAGTCGGTGAACACCACCGACTCCGCCGTCCGGCTCACGCACGTGCCGACCGGCATCGTCGTCTCCTGCCAGAACGAGAAGTCGCAGCTGCAGAACAAGGCCTCCGCGATGGTGATCCTCAAGGCCAAGCTGCTCGCGAAGAAGCGCGAGGAGGAGAAGGCGCACCTCGACGAGCTGCGCGGCGACGTGCAGGGGTCGTGGGGCGACCAGATGCGCAGCTATGTGCTGCACCCCTACCAGATGGTCAAGGACCTCCGCACCGAGTTCGAGACCGGCAACCCGACCTCGGTGTTCGACGGCGACATCGACGGGTTCCTCGAGGCCGGGATCCGCTGGCGGATGGGCGCCGACAAGGTCGCTGCCGGCTGAGCGCCGACCGGCCTGGTGCCGGTCGGCGCCGTGGGTCGGGACTCAGCGCCCGGCGCGGAACAGCCGCCAGACCAGCACCTGCCGGCGGCCCTGGAGCGGGCTGAACCGGTTGATGCAGGCGTCGGTGCCGTAGCTCATGAAGTTGTGCACCGGGTCGAGCCCGGGCTGCGGACAGGTGTCGGCACCGAAGTCCGAGTTGCCCCCGCAGTAGAAGATGTTGGCCCCGTCGTCCTGGTACGGCGTGTCCTTGATGTAGTCGCCGGGCGCCTCGCAGCCGTTCTCGAACGTGTGGAACAGCCCGAGCCAGTGGCCGATCTCGTGCGGAGCGGTGTCGCCGTAGTTGTACGGCGCCGCGCTGCCGCCGGGCAGGCTCTCGTTGAGGAGCACCAGCCCGTCGAGCTTCACCGGCCCGCCCCAGGGGAAGGTGGCGTAGCCGAGCAGGCCGCTGCCGAGGCCGGCGATGTAGATGTTGAGCGCGCTGCGGCCGCCACGGTGCAGGGCGCGCTTGGCCGCCTTCGCCTCGGCGTCCTCGTCGCTGAAGTCGCGGGTGAGGTTCCAGTCGTACCAGCGGCTGTTGCGGGTGTAGTCGATGCCGGCCACCCGGAAGCGGAACGGCGTCTTCGCCGAGCTCCGCGCCGACTCGCCGGAGTAGGCCTTGTTGATCACGCCCATCTGCTGCCGCAGCTGCTTCGGGGTCGGTGCGCCGGAGCCGTTGTTGCGGGTGATGACGTGGATGAAGGTGCGGACGACGATGCGGCCGTCGACCCGGGCGGTGGTCAGCCGCCCCTGGGCGCGCATCTTCCCGGCGCGCCGCTGGATCAGGGCCTGGATCCGTCTGGCCTCGGCCGCGGTCACGGAGTTGGCGTCCTCCCCGTTGCTGGGGCCGTGGATCGACCTGGCCGAAGAGAGGTCGGAGACCGGGTCGCACTCGGGGTCGGGTGCCGCCGAGGCGGTGCTCGTCGGGGCCGCCGTGCCCAGCGACGCGGCGAGCGCGAGGCCGAGGGCGGCGTGGAGCCCGCGCCGGCGGAGGAATGAGGACGGGAAACTGCTCATGAGGGCCTCCAGGACCGATGCCTCGGTCGAGGCATCCTCCTTGCACCCTGTTGCCCCGGCTCCAGCCTGGTCAAGGGAACATCGGCCTGTCACCTAGACTCAAGGATCGGCCGGACGCCCGAGCGACCCTTCTGACCCCGAGACCGGCCTGGACTGCTGCTGTGATCACCTTCGAGAACGTCACGATGCAATACCCGGGCCAGCAGCGCGCTGCCCTGGACGACGTCTCGGTCGACATCGAGAAGGCCGAGTTCGTCTTCCTGGTCGGTGCGTCCGGCTCGGGCAAGTCCACGTTCCTCCGGATGGTGCTCCGCGAGACCCGGCCGACCGGCGGGAAGGTCGTCGTGGCCGGCAAGGAGCTCAACAGGCTCGCCGGCTGGAAGGTCCCGGCGCTGCGTCGCCAGATCGGCACGGTGTTCCAGGACTTCCGGCTGCTGCCGAACAAGACGGTCACCGAGAACGTCGCCTTCGCGCTGCAGGTGATCGGCAAGCCGCGCGAGGAGGTCCGGCAGGTGGTCCCCGAGGTCCTCGAGATGGTCGGGCTGGAGGGCAAGGGCGGCCGGATGCCCGACGAGCTGTCGGGCGGCGAGCAGCAGCGGGTCGCCATCGCACGCGCGTTCGTGAACAAGCCGATGATCCTGATCTGCGACGAGCCCACCGGGAACCTCGACCCCAACACCTCGGTGGGGATCATGAAGCTCCTCGACCGGATCAACCGCACGGGCACCACCGTCGTGATGGCGACCCACGACTCCAGCATCGTCGACCAGATGCGCAAGCGCGTCATCGAGCTCGACGGGGGCCACGTGGTCCGCGACCAGTCGCGCGGCGTGTACGGCTTCCAGCACTGACCGCGAGCACCACCCTAGAGACCAGCACGACCGACCCCCGACCGGCCGCCGCGGCCCGAGGACTCCCATGCAGCTGACCTACGTCGTCTCCGAGCTCACCACCGGCCTGCGCCGCAACGTGTCGATGACCGTCGCGGTCATCGTCACCCTGTTCGTGTCGCTCACCCTGGTGGGGCTCGGCCTCCTCCTCAACGCGCAGGCCGACAAGGCCGAGGAGTTCTGGGGCGACCGGCTGCAGATCACCGTCTTCCTGTGCACCGAGAACTCCCCGGGCGCCAACTGCATCGACGGCGAGGCGACCCGGGCCCAGCGCAACACCGTGGAGCAGGTGCTGAGGACCAACCCCGAGGTCGAGAAGTACCACTTCGAGTCGAGCGAGGTCGCCTACGAGAAGTGGCGCGAGGTCTACTCGGCCGAGGACGAGACCCAGCAGCAGGTGGTCGACGCCATCCGCCCCAGTGACCTCGCCGAGTCCTACTGGGTGACGCTGGAGGACCCCCGCAAGTTCGAGGGGCTGAAGAGCGAGGTGAGCGGCCTCGAGGGGGTTGCCTCGGTCCGCGACCTGCGCCAGGTGCTCCAGCCGATCTACTTCTGGATCAGCGCGTTCAAGTGGGGTGCGATCGTCATCGCCGGGTTCCTGCTCGTCGCCGCGATCCTCCAGGTGGGCAACACGATCCGGCTCGCGGCGTACGCCCGGCGCAAGGAGATCGGCATCATGCGGCTGGTCGGGGCCTCGAGCATGTACATCCAGCTGCCGTTCCTGCTCGAGGCGCTGTTCGCGGCCGTCGTCGGCGTCCTGCTCGCGGCCGGGGCGATCGCGCTCTTCCTGTACGTCGTCGTCTACCGGCTGCTGCGACCGAACTCGAACCTGGTCGCCTGGGTGGACTGGAGTGACGGGCTGCTCGCCATCGGCGCGATCTCCGTGGTCGGGCTCGCTCTCACGCTGGTCCCGACCCTGCTACTTACCCGGAAATACCTCAAAGTATGACGTTGCTGGGCTACCGTCGAAATCTGTCGTTGCCCCTCCAGCCCTGACCGGGCTCGTTCGAAGGTCTCCCGTGGTCCGTCACTTCCCCCGTGCCACGCGGCGTGCCCCGTCACGCCGCCGCGCCCTCGCCGCCCTCGCCTCGATCGGGCTGGTCGTGGGCGTCGCCGGGCTGCCGGCTGCCGCGGACGAGCTGGACGACCTCGCCGACAAGCGGCAGAAGGTCGAGAAGAAGCTCGAGGAGAAGCACGACCACGTCGACGCGGCCAGCGCCGAGGCGAGCGCCGCCACCGAGGCCTGGCTCGCCGCCCGGGACGACCTCGCCCAGGCGCAGACGCACCTGGCGCAGACCCAGGGCGAGCTCGCCGCCGCCCAGGCGCTCGACGAGCAGATGCAGCAGCGCCTCGACGCCGCCGTCGCCCGGCTGCGCCGTGCCCAGGCCGCGCTCGACGCCGGCCGCGAGGACATGGACGTTCAGCAGGACCGGCTCCGGCAGATGGTGGTGGCCGCCTACGAGCAGGGCGACCCGGCGCTGCGAGGGCTCTCGATGGTCCTGACCACCCAGGACCCCACCGAGCTCGCCGGCAGCATGAACGCCTCCAGCACGGTGATCGACATGGAGTCGACGATCCTCGACCAGCTCGAGGCGGGCGCCGTGCTCCTCGAGGTCCGCGAGGACGAGCTGCACGCCGCCAAGGCCGACGTCGCCGAGAAGCGGCGTGCCGCTGCGGCGAACCTCTCCCGCAAGGAGGCGCTCGAGCTCGCCGCCCGGGAGGCGGAGTCCCGCGTCTCCGAGATGGTGTCGCTCCGGGCGCAGGCGCGGGCGACGGCCGTCAAGGCGAAGAACGCCGACCTCGCTGCGCTGGAGAAGCTGCAGGCCGAGCGTGACCGGATCGCCGAGCTGATCGCCGCCCAGGCGATGCAGGGCAGCGGGACGTACGTCGGTCCCGGCGGCGGGAACGGCTACCTCTCGATGCCGGTCGACGGCACCATCACCTCGCCGTACGGCTGGCGCACCCACCCGATCTGGGGCTACCGGTCGATGCACGACGGGATCGACTTCGGGGCCGCCTGCAGCTCCCCGGTCCGCGCAGCGGCCCCGGGCAAGGTGCTGTCGACCTACTACCACTCCGCCTACGGCAACCGGCTGCTCGTCGACCACGGCGTGAAGCACGGCGTGAGCGTGGTGACGATCTCCAACCACCTGAGCGGCTACGCCGTCTCGGAGGGCGACCGGGTCCGCCGGGGCGAGGTCATCGGCTACGTCGGGTCGACCGGCTGGTCGACCGGCTGCCACCTGCACTGGACGGTTCTCCAGTCCGGCCAGCACGTGGACCCGATGAGCTGGCTGTGACCGGTCGGTCGCCGGGTTGCCGCTGCTGAGAGAATCCCCGTCATGGCCAAGGAGACGGGGCGCAAGCTGATCGCGCAGAACAAGAAGGCGCGTCACGACTACCACATCGACGACACCTACGAGGCCGGCATCGTCCTGCAGGGGACCGAGGTGAAGTCGCTGCGGGCCGGGCGGGCCTCGCTCGTCGACGGCTTCGCCGAGGTCGACGGCGGGGAGATCTTCCTGCACCAGGTCCACATCCCGACGTACACCGAGGGCACCTGGACCAACCACGAGGTGCGGCGCCGTCGCAAGCTGCTGCTCAACCGGCACGAGATCGACAAGATCGACGCGAAGATCCGGGAGAAGGGGTTCACGCTGATCCCGCTCGCGCTCTACTTCAAGGACGGCCGGGCGAAGGTCGAGCTCGCCCTGGCCCGAGGCAAGAAGCAGTACGACAAGCGGCACGCGATCGCCGAACGGACCGCCAAGCGCGAGGCCGAGGTCGCGCTCGGGCGCAAGGTGAAGGGGATGGGGTGACCGCACCCCGCACCGGGGCGCTCACCGACGACGACGTCCCCGGCTGGTGGGAGGCCCTGGCGCTGCCGGGGCTGTACGACGTCCACGTCCACTTCCTGCCGCCTCGGATGCAGGCGAAGGTGTGGGCGCAGTTCGACGCGGCCGGGCCGCTGATCGGGCGAGCGTGGCCGATCCGCTACCGGGGGAGCGAGGTCGAGCGGGTCGAGCAGCTCCGCGCGCTCGGCGTACGCCGGTTCTCGGCGCTGTCCTACGCGCACAGGCCGGGGATGGCCGAGCCGCTCAACGACTGGGCCGCCGACTTCGCCGACCGCACCACCGGGTGCCTCCGCTCGGCCACGTTCTTCCCCGAGCCGGGGGTGGAGCGAGTACGTCGCCCGGCGGCTCGACTCCGGCGCCGAGATCTTCAAGGTGCACCTCCAGGTGGGGGCGTTCGACCCCCGCGAGCCGCTGCTCGACCCCGTGTGGGGGCTGCTCGCCGAGGCAGGCGTGCCGGTGGTCGTGCACGCCGGCTCCGGTCCCGTGCCGGCGGAGTTCACCGGGCCGGCCCCGATGCGGGCGGTGCTCGAGCGGCACCCCCGGCTGGTGGCCGTGCTGGCGCACATGGGGGCGCCGGAGTACGAGGAGTTCCTCGCGCTGGCCGAGGAGTTCCCGAGGACCCACCTCGACACCACGATGGCGTTCACGTCGTTCTTCGAGGCGGACGCGCCGTACCCGCGCGACCTGGTGCCCCGGCTCGAGGCGATCGGCGACAAGGTGCTGCTGGGCACCGACTTCCCCTCGATCCCGTACCCCTACGCCCACCAGCTCGAGGCGCTCGAGGGGCTCGGTCTCGGGGAGGAGTGGCTGCGCGCGGTCTGCTGGGAGAACGGCAACCGGCTCGGCCCCGGGTGTTGGTCAGGCGACCAACTCTACGACACAGGGTAGTAGGAAAGGACGAAGGTCCCGGGCGCGCCCGTCGCGATACCTTTACTTTGGACCGGTGGGGATGGGCCGCCTACGCGCGACCCACCCCCCTCTCCGTCTCCGGGATCGAAGGTTCGTCGATGAGCACCGAGCGTGTGTACAAGGTCCGTGTCGCGGGGCTGGTCCCCGCCGACGGAGCTCCGCGAGGAGCTCAGCGAGTTCGAGATCGACGCCCACCGGCTCCGTACGGTGCTGATCGGGCGGTTCGCCGACCGCGCGGCGCTCGCCTCGTTCCTGCGCCGGCTCCGGGACTGGGGGCTGGAGATCGTCGAGGTTCGCCGGCTGCCGGGGTTCCAGGTCGTCGCCGACCACCTCGGGCACCACACGATCGCCTCCGAGAGCGCCGCCACCGAGGACGCCGCCTACGAGCTCACCGTCGCCGGGGAGCCGGTGCCGGCGCTGAAGCGGCTGATCGAGCCCTACGCCGTCGCGCTGTCCGAGCTCTACACGGTGCTGCGGGCCAAGGTGCCCGCCGACATCGGCCTCGTCGACCTCGTGCTGCAGGTCGAGTCCCGAGGGTTCAAGATCGCCAGCATCGCCGCCCTGGACGCCGGGCTGTCGATGCCGGGCCAGCGTGCGGCGTCGTCGATGATCGCCTCCGTCGTACCTCCGCGCCGGCGCGAGCCGGTGCCCGCGGAATAGACGTCGCGCGCTCCCTGTTGAGGTCTGTAGACTGCACCGCAGTGGAACAACTCAAGAGGGGCTGATCGGTTTCGACTTGGGACGTCATGTTCCAGGGGAAGCGGGTCGAGGATCCAGGGTTATCTCGTAAACACTCTCTGGAAACCAATAACTGCCGACTCCAAGCGCAGTTCGTTCGCTCTCGCCGCCTGACGGCGACAGTGACGGGTCAGACTGAGGGCGCCTCCGCCTCAGATCCTGGCCTCATCTAGGAGGCTTGCTGTGTCGCTCTCGTCGGAGGGGCGGCACGGGACTTAATTCCGGCTGAGCCTGTCGACAACGTGTCTGTTCGAGTGTCGGGGCTGAGAAAACGCCACAACAGACTGCACCCGGAGAAGACCTGGAACAGCGCCGAAGGACGCGGGTTCGATTCCCGCCAGCTCCACTGTGTCAACGCGAAGTCAACGCGAACGGCCGGACCCCGTCGGGGTGCGGCCGTTCGTCGTTGTGCTCACCCGTCCTGCAGCCACCACGGCGCCTTGGCGGGGATCCGGTCGAGCGGCGACTCGACCCGGCCGAACCGGTCCACGTCCTCGGCCCGCCACGAGCGGTAGGCCTTCTCGATCTCCTCGCGGTCGCGGGCCACGAAGTTCCACCACATGATGATCGGCTCGCCGAACGGCTCGCCGCCCAGGAGCACCGCCCGGGTCGGCTCCCGGATCTCGATCGGCAGCTCGTCTCGGTCCGCACCGAGGTAGCCGAGCTTGCCGGGACGGAGCGGCTGGCCGTTGACCGCCAGCGACCCCTCGAGGACGACCAGGGCGTACTCCCAGTCCGCGCGCAGCGGCAGCGTCGTCGAGCCGTGGAGGTCGAGGTCGATCCCCACCAGCGGGGTGTCGTGGCGAGCGGGGCTGCGACAGGTCGCCGTGCTCGCCCAGCAGCACGGTCGCGACGCCACCGGCGACGTCCTGCCGGGGGAGGTCGGCGTGGTGCTCGAACCCGCCGTCGCCGTGGCGGGTGCCGTCGGGCAGGGCGACCCAGAGCTGGATCCCCTCGAGGGTGCCGCGGTAGTGGCCGGTGGCCTCCTCGGAGTGGGTGATCCCGCCGCCGGAGGTCATCAGGTTGAGCTGGCCCGGCTCGATCACCTGCTCCGAGCCGAGGCTGTCGCGGTGCAGGACCTCGACCGTCGGTCAGCCAGGTGACCGTCTGCAGCCCGATGTGCGGGTGCGGGCCGACGTCGAGCCCGCTGTTCTCGGTGACGTCGGCGGGACCCATGTGGTCGGCGAAGCACCAGGCGCCGACGGTGCGCCGCCCTCGCCGGGGGAGCGCGCGTCGTACGGTGAACCCACCGACCTCGGCCTCGTGGCTGTCGCTGACCTCCATGCACGCGTGGCCCGGGTGGCTCCCCTCGGCCGCGTCGGACGGAGCGTCTGCCTCGGTGACCGGACCACTCATCCCGCCATTATGCGCCCGGTTCGTCGTGGCCGGAGCCGGTGCCCGCTTGCCTGCTGCGATCGCAGCGGTGGACGCCGCTGCGCCGAGGGCCAGACCGGCAAGCGCCCAGCCCGAACCCCACTCGTCACGACCGAGGGCGGCGTCGACGGAGAGCGCGCCGGGTCCGGCGTCGACCAGCGCGACGAGCGCGGCGATCAGCACGGCGTTGTACTCCCAGCCGCCCTCCGCCGCCCAGACGCCTTGCGGCTGGTGGACCTTGCGGATCGCGGTGACCATCGTGCCGATCAGGCTCGAGGCGGCCAGCGGCGTGGCTGCCCCGGCGATCAGCAGTGCTCCCCCCGCCGTCTCGGTGACGCCCGCTGCGAGGGCGTTGGCGCGGACGGGACGCATGTCCAGGGCGCCCATCATCTGCTCGGTGCCCTCCAGGCCGGGGCCGTCGAACCAGCCGAACAGCTTCTGCGTGCCGTGGCCGACGAAGAGGGTGCCGATGACGGCGCGGGCAGCGAGTCGTCCGAGCTTCATGCACCTACGCCTACCCGCGGCGCCGTCGCCCAACCGCACCCAACGCCGGGTGACCTTGGCCACTCATCGGTCCGCTGCCGCTCCTCCGGCTCGTAACGTGGGAGTGAAGGCAACCGACACGACGGCGAGGCGCCATGAGCAAGCAGTCACGCGCGCGGACGCAGGAGCTGCGCAGGGTCCAGGCGGAGGCCGCGCGCAAGGAGGCGAGCCGGCGACGCCTGGTCATGGTGCTCGGCATCCTGGTGATCGTCGGGCTCGTCGCGGCGATCGTCGTGGCGGTCGTCCGGGCGACGTCCGCGGACGTCGGTGGGACGTCGGAGGCGTCCGGCGCGGACGTGGTCCAGCCGGCCGGCGTCACCGACTGGTCGATCCCGGTCGGCGACGAGGCCGCTCCCGTCACGGTGGCGGTCTACTACGACTACATGTGCCCGGCCTGCGGCGCCTTCGAGGCAGCCAACGGCGACGAGCTGGACCGTCTCGTCGAGGAGGGCGCCGCCCGGGTGGCACTGCGACCGATCTCGTTCCTCGACGCGCAGTCCAGTGGCACGGAGTACTCGACCCGCGCCGCGAACGCGGTCGCCACGGTCGCCGACGGCGCCCCGGAGCGGGTGTGGGCACTCCACCGGGCTCTCTACGAGGCGCAGCCCGCGGAGGGCTCAACGGGACTGAGCGACGAGGAGATCGCCGAGATCGCAGCCGATGCCGGTGTACCTCCCGAGGTCGCCGACCGGTTCCGTGAGGACACCTACGAGGTGTGGGTCGCGGCGGCCACGGAGGCCGCGTTCGACGCCGGCGTCACCGGCACCCCGACGGTGTTGGTGGGCGGGGAGGCCTTCGAAGGAGACCTCTACACGACAGGGCCGCTGACCGACGCGGTCGAGTCGGCGGCCGGCGAGTGACGGCGGACGGCCGGCAGGACGCCCCGGTGACCGCAACGGGTGAGGGGTGGCTGGACCGGTTGCGGCACAACAACGTCACCGTCTGGGTCACGATGCTGGTCGCATCGGTGGCGAGCCTGGTGGCCTCGTTCGTGCTGTCGATCGACGCACTCAGGCTCGCCGCGGATCCCACCGCGGACCTGGGCTGCAACATCAACGCGGTGATCAGCTGCGGCACCGTCGCTGGTTCGTGGCAGTCGTCGCTCCTCGGGTTCCCGAACGCCTTCCTCGGGCTGGTCTCCGAGCCCGTCGTGATCACGATCGCGGTGGCCGGGCTGGGCGGGGTGCGCTTCCCGCGCTGGTTCATGTTCTCCGCGCAGCTCTTCTACACCGTTGGTCTGGCGTTCGCGTACTGGCTGTTCCACCAGGCGATGTTCGACATCGGAGCGCTGTGCCCGTGGTGCCTCCTGGTCACCCTGGCCACCACGCTGGTCTTCTTCGAGCTGACCTACGTGAACATCCGCGACGACAACCTCTTCCTGCCCCGCCGGGTCCAGTCCGCGCTCACCGCCCTGGTCCGAGCGAACCTCGACCTTGTCGTGGTCGTCGCGTGGGTGCTCGTCCTCGTGCTCGCCGTGGTGCTGCGGTACGGCGAGGCACTGTTCGCGTGAGGCCCGCCGGGTTTGTCCCCCGGTGGCACGGGGACACTTCGGAGGACGGCTCGCACCCGGTGCAGCGTGCGGCCGACCCGTGTCCAGTCCGCGACCCGAGCCGGGAGAGAACGCATGGTGTTCCACCCGTCGTGGTCGCACGAGGACCGCTTCCCGGGCGACGCGCGCAGTGCCTCCCAGGCACGCGCGTTCGTCCGTGAGCACCTGCTCGACCACGGCCTGGAACGCCTCGCCGACGATGTGGGGCTGGTCGTGGGGGAGCTGGCCAGCAACGCGATCCGCCACGCCCGGACGCCGTTCTCCGTGCTCCTCAGCGGTGCCACGGACGCGGTCGTCGTCGCGGTGGAGGACGGCTCGACGCGCGTCCCTCGACAGGTCGAAGCAGGTCCCACCGCGCAGGGCGGCCGGGGGCTGGACATCGTCGACAAGGTCAGCTGCGACTGGGGCGTGCGCGCCCAGGGCCGGACGAAGGCGGTCTGGGCGCGGTTCGACCTGGGCTAGCGGCCCAGGTTCAGCAGGATCGTCAGGAGCACCGACAGCACGACGGAGACCAGGATCATGACCAGGCATCCGACGGCGCCGCCGAGCGGGCGGAACTGCACGGGACTCATGGCCCCGACGGTGCCCGCTGCGACGACGCCCAAACGTCAGACCCCGATCGACCGCCAGGGGCCCCAGATCGCGAACGACATCCCGCGGCTCGCCTGGATGTTGACGAACAGCGTGCGCCCGTTCGGCGAGAACGTCGACCCGGCGAACTCGTCGCTGTACCGGATCGTGCCGTCCGACGCGGTGAGCCGGTTCAGCGCGATGTCCCACAGCTTTCCGTGCCGGGTGAGCCCCCGCAGGTAGTTGTCACCGCTGCTGTCCTCGCAGACGACGAGGGTGCCGCGAGGTGAGGCGGTCACGTTGTCCGGGAAGTCGAGGACCTCCGGCCCCGGGGACTGGAAGACGCAGGTCAGCGTCTCGCTGCGGGTGTCGTAGGCCCACACCTGCCCGTAGCCGTTGCCGAACCCGCTGGAGTCGCCGGCCTGGAACGACGGCTCCGGCTCCCCGCCGCCCTGGGTCGAGGTGAAGTAGACGATGCCGCGGTCGTAGACCTGGCCCTCCAGTCGGGAGAAGTACGCCGCACCCTTGGCCCGGCCCTGGTTCCCGACGAAGACGATGGCCTCGTCGTTCGTCGTCGGAGCGGGCTGCCCGGGCTCGTAGTCGAACTCGAAGTCGGGTTGGTCGATCTTCACCCACTCGACCTTGTAGGTCCGGCCGCGCTGCTGGTGGCCCTCGAGGTGCTTCTCCGGCTGGTTCTTGACTCTTGAGCATCTCCAGGACGCCCCGGTTGTCGAGCCTCCCGGTCTGCATCGGGTTGCGGCGTGGGGTGTAGCGGTAGTAGCCGGAGGCGAACCCGAAGTTGTCCTCGGTGAGGTACAGCTGACCGCGCTTCGGGTCGAACGCGACCGCCTCGTGCGGGAACCTGTCCGGCCGCGGTGATCGGCCTGCGGTTCGACTTGCCGCGGGCAGGCACCTCGAAGATGTAGCCGTGCGGCTTGTGCAGCTGGGTGTTCGGCGTGCCGGTGAAGTCGGCGCCGACGTCAGGACCGTTGATCGTCTCCTCGCAGGTGACCCAGCTGCCCCACGGCATGACGCCGCCGCTGCAGTTCATCAGGGTCCCGTTGAGGCTGGTGCGCGACCAGACGACCCGTCCGTGCGGGGTGCTCTGGACCGTGGTGGTGCCGCCGCCCGCCATCGGGTCGTAGGCCTCGTCGGGGTCGCCGAAGGCGCCGACGTCAGGCGTCACGTTGACCTCGTGGTTGCGGACCAGGCGACTGTTGCCCTTCGGGCCCGGGAACGCGCCCATGCCGTCGTGGCGGCCGGGCAGCACCGTCCCGTCGTCGCAGCACGACGGGCTCCTCGGTGTCGTGGAAGGAGCGGTAGGCGAATCCCTTCGGGAGGTGCAGCCGCACGCGGCCGTCGCGCTGGTCGGGCACCGGCATGAGCTCGACATCGCGCGGGTACGGCGAGCCGGCCTGCGCCGGCAGGGCGGCGAAGCCGGCGAACGGACCGCCAGCGAGCGCGGCGACCGTTCCGGTCTTGAGGAGGGTGCGGCGTTCCAGGTGCATGCGGGTCCCTTCGTCATGGGTCAGGTGCCAGCACCGTAGCGGTGCCGACACGCCGCCGCACCACACCTTTGGTCACATACTTGGTATCTGCCTACGGAGTATGCATACTAGGTATGTGACCATCAAACACGGGCTTCTCGCCCTCCTCGAGCGGGAGCCGATGTACGGCTACCAGCTCCGCACCGAGTTCGACGCCACGACCGGCTCCGCCTGGCCGCTCAACGTCGGCCAGGTCTACACGACGCTCGCCCGCCTCGAGCGCGACGGTCTGGTGGTGTCGGGGGAGGAGGACGACGAGGGGCGTGTCCGCTACGCGATCACCGACGCGGGCCGCGACGAGCTCGACCGGCTGGTTCGCCACACCGGTCCTCAGCTCGGACCGGCCCCGCGACGAGCTCGCGATCAAGCTCGCGCTCGCCGTCACGGTGCCCGGCGTCGACGTGGGCGCGGTCATCCAGCGTCAACGAGGGGCGGCGATCACCGCCATGCAGGACCTGACCCGCCTGAAGAAGGCCGGCCCCGGCGACCTGTCCTGGTCCCTCGTGCTGGAGTCCATGCGCTACCAGCTCGAGGCCGAGGTCCGGTGGCTCGACCACTGCGAGGCCCTCCTCGCCCGCACCGCCCGCGACCGGGCTTCCCTCTCCCTCCCGGCTTCGCGCTCCGCCGACGCCACCACGACAGGAGCACATCGATGACCACCTCACCGGCCCTCGAGATCATCGACGTCAGCCGCATCCACGGTCGCGGCGACGCCGCTGTCCACGCGCTGCGTGGGCTCGACCTCGCCGTCGCCCGCGGCGAGATGGTGGCCGTCATGGGCCCGTCGGGCTCCGGCAAGTCCACCCTGCTCAACGTCGCCGGAGGCCTCGACCAGGCGACCGCGGGCCGGGTCCGCGTCCATGGCCAGGAGCTGGGGTCGCTCTCGAAGGGCGAGCTCGCCCAGGTGCGCCGCCGGATGGTCGGCTACGTCTTCCAGGACTACAACCTGATTCCCAGCCTCACCGCGGCGGAGAACGTCGCCCTGCCGCTGGAGCTTGACAAGGTGCGGACGCGGGAGGCGATGCGGCAGGCGCACGCGGCGCTCGACGAGGTGGGCCTCGCCGGCCTCTACGACCGGTTTCCCGACGACCTCTCCGGTGGGCAGCAGCAGCGGATCGCGATCGCCCGGGCGGTGGTCGGCGACCGCAGCCTGATCCTCGCCGACGAGCCCACCGGCGCCCTCGACTCGGACACCGGCGAGCAGGTGCTGTCGCTGCTGCGATCGCGCTGCGACGCCGGCGCCGCCGCGCTCCTGGTCACCCACGAGGCCCGCCACGCCGGATGGGCCGACCGCGTCGTCTTCCTCCGTGACGGCGCCGTCGTCGACGAGGCCGGCAGCGCCGTCAGCCCCGACACCTTCCTCTCGGGCAACGGCATGGCGGGTGCGCGATGAGCACCTGGCGCCCCGCCCTCCGGATGGCGAGCCGGGACCTGCGTCGCCACCGGGTCCGAGCCGCGCTCACCTGCCTCCTGGTCGCGCTGCCGGTCCTGGTGGCCACCGTCGCCGCACTCGGCTCCTACAACTCCCGGTGGGACCGCGAGCAGGAGGCCCGCTCGGGGCTGGGCTCGGCCGACGCCCAGGTCGACGTCACCCCGTTCGCGGCGGTGAGACCGAAGCCGGCGCTGTGGATGGACGCGCGACCGGCCGCGTTCACCGATGTCGACGGCGAGCGGCAGCCCGTGCGACGCGACCCAGCCGAGGTGGACCTGGCGTCGCTGCTGCCGGACGGCAGCGTCCTCGTCCCGCGCTACCACTCCCGCCATGTCCCGCTGGCGACCGGCGGCCGCGCCGACCTGCACTTCCTCGACCTCACCCTTCCGCTCAACGAGTCGACCGTGGCGCTGGTGGCGGGCCGGGCGCCGAGCGGCCCGGACGAGGTGGCCCTCACCGAGGTCGTCGCGGACGAGCTGGGCATGCTCGAGGAGGGCCGGCCGGTCCCGGACGCGGCCCTCGAGCTCGACGACGGCGGCTCGCTGGCCGTCGTGGGCGTGGTCGACCCTTCGCAGTTCGTCGACGGCGAAGGGCTGTTCGCGGTGGCCTCGCCGGCCAGCTCACTGCGGACCGAGCGGCTCGACGCCGGCTGGTTCGTCGACCTGCCCCCGATGACTCGCGCCGAGCTCAAGGAGGCGGTCGCCACGGCAAGCGCCGGTGGCGTCCTGATGCGGCCCCGGGACGCGGTCCTGCACCCGGAGGCCTGGGGGCTGGAGACCTACGACAGCTTCGAGGCGACCGCTGTGGTCGCCGGTGCCTCGGCGGTCCTCGTCGGGCTGGTCGAGGTGGTCCTGCTCGTCGGGGCGGCGTTCGCCGTGGCCGCGCGACGCCAGGTGCGCGACCTCGGGCTGCTCGCGGCGAACGGCGGCTCCGGCCCCGACCTGCGCCGGGTCCTGCTGGCCCAGGGGCTCGTCCTCGGAGTCGGTTCCTCGCTGGTCGGCGTCCTCGTCGGCATCGTGGCGTTCCGTCAGCTCGTTCCCTTCTGGGAGCGGGTCTTCGGACAGGAGATGTGGCGCCGCGAGCTCGACTGGTGGGCACTCGGCGTCGTCTTCGTCCTCGGCGCGCTGACCTCGGTGGTGGCGGCGCTGCTGCCTGCCTGGAACGTCTCCCGGCTCACCCCGGTCGCCGCCCTGTCCGGGCGGTTCCCGGTGCGGCCGGGCGAGGCCAAGGCGCACCGGGGTGCGTTCGTCCTCGCCGGTGTCGGCATGGCGCTGCTCCTGGGCGGCGGCTGGGCGACCGCCCGGAGCTTCGCCCCCCGCGGCGGGAAGGAGATGCTCGCACCGGCAGTCGCCGGGCTCGGGCTCGTGCTGCTCGTGGCCGGGGCGGTCTGGGCGACGCCGTACGTCGTCCGGCGGCTCGCCGCGACCGGGCAGCTGCTGTCGCTGAGCGGGCGCTACGCGTTCCGGGACGCCGCGCGGCACCGGTTCCGCTCGGCGGCCGCTGCGATGGCGCTGATGGTCACCGTCACCGGGGCGGTCCTCGCCGGTTTCGCGTTCAGCGCGACGGCCGAGGCGGCCGAGGACGCCGGGTACCTTCCCGCCAACAGCCTGGAGGTCGGTGTCCGCGACCTGCCTGGTGCACGGCAGCTGGCCGCGCTGCAGACGACCGTCGAGAGCGTGGTGGGGCCGGTCGAGCTCCGGACGACCGCCGGGCTCACGACCGAGGACCGCCCGAACGACCACCTCATGGTGGCCGGAGGAAGCGGCCACGAGCTCCGTTCGACCGACGAGGCGACCCTCCTTGACCTGGGGGTGACCGACGAGCGGGTGCTCGAGGCGTTCCGCGCCGGCTCCGTCGTGCTGGTCGACCAACGCGCGACTCGCGCTCTCGATGCCGAGGGGCTCGTGACGCTGCGGCCCGCCGCCCGCCGGGAGGGCGAACGCCGGCAGCTGCCGGGAGTGGGGGTGGCGCCGAGCGACGCGGCTTCCGGGCTCGTCAGTGGCGCCTTCGTCTCGCATGCGCGGGCGGAGGAGCTGGAGCTGCGGAGCACCTGGGCCGAGCTCTTGTTCGAGACCAGCGACCCGGTCACCGCAGGTCAGCTCGACCGGCTGGAGGTCTACGGCGTCAGCGCCTGGTCCGACGACCCCGACCGGCTGCTCGTCGACCGGATGCAGTTCGCGGGGCTCGGGGTCGCCGGCGTGCTCAGCATCGTGGTGGTCGGCGTCGCGGTGGCGATGGCGGCCGCCGAGAGCCGGGACGACGTGGCCACCTTGTCGGCCGTCGGTGCCGGTCCGTGGCGGCGCCGGTCGATGGGCGCCATGCACGGGCTCTTCCTCGGGCTGGTCGGGGCGGGGCTCGGGGTCGCAGTCGGGATCCCTGCCGGTGCTGCGCTCACCCAGGTCGACGGGGCACCCGGGGTCGACGTGCCGTGGCTGGCGACGACCGGGACGCTGCTGGTCGTGCTGCTCGCTGCCCCGGCAGCCGGCTGGCTCGTCACGCCCTCCAGGCTGCGGCTGACCCGGCGTACCGCCTGAGCAAAAGGTGAGGATCGGGACCAAAGCCAGGTTTCGCTCCATACCGTCGCGGGCTTACGTTCAGGGTCAGCTTCCGGGGGGAAGGATTGAACCGATATGTCCCTGCATGAGATGCCGCTGTCGACGCGCGACCCGTTCGCGGTGCTCGGCGTGCCGCGAGGCGCCACCGTCGAGGAGGTGCGAGCCGCCTACCGCGACCGGGCCCGGCGGTTGCACCCCGACCGCCACGTGCAGCGGGACGGGTCGGTGCCCACCGAGGTGCACGAGGCGTTCTGCGACCTGACCGCCGCCCGGGACCGAGCCGTGGTCGCTGCGCGGCTCCGGTCGGCTCCCGCCTGGGCCGCGCCTGCGGCTCCCTCGGCACCGCCGCCCCGTCCCGCCGCGGTGGTGCCCGGCCAACGGCTGCCGACGACGGCTCCCCCGGCGTCGCCGCAGAAGGAGCCGTCGCGTCCCGATCCGCTCCTCACCCTGCTCACTGTTCCGCAGCGGACGCGCCGCCATTGGTCGGCCGAGGCCCTCGAGGTCTGGGCGCTCACGCTCGTGCCGACTGCCCGCCACCACCTCGCCGACGCTCGCCGCCACGCCGTCCTGGCGGGCGCGGCCGACGTACGACGGCTCACCGCGGCGACCGCCCACGCGCTCCTCACGCTGACGCTCTCGCGGAGCATCAAGGGGGTCACCGGTCGGCGGCTCGACGCGCTCGACGCGCACCTCGCCGCGGCGTACGACGCGCTCGAGCGGGAGCTGCCGCCGTCGGTGGTCGAGCGGCTGCCGGCGCGCCGGGTCAGGGCCGTCCGGGCGAGCCGTGGTTGGAGTGCGATCCTGGCCCGATGACCCGGGCCGACGGCTGTCTCTTCTGCGCGGTGGTCGCCGGGGCGCAGCCTGCTGCGACCGTGCTCGACGAGGAGCACCTGGTGGCGTTCCTCGACATCCGCCCGGTCTTCAAGGGGCACGTGCTGCTCGTTCCCCGCGCACACGTCGTGACGCTGCCGGAGCTGCCGGCGGCGCTTCGCGACCCCTTCCTCGAGGCCGCCCAGCGGCTGAGCCGCGCGATGACGACCGTGCTCGGGGCTCAGGGGTCGTTCGTGGCGATGAACAACACCGTGAGCCAGAGCGTGCCGCACCTGCACCTGCACGTCGTCCCCCGCACCAAGGGCGACGGGCTGCGGGGGTTCTTCTGGCCCCGGACCAGGTACGCCGACGACGCCGAGATGGCGGACTACGCCGGCCGGCTGGCGGACGGGCTCGAGAGCGCCCGCTGATCGAGGGGCGAGCGGCGCCGGAAGGCGTTGCCGGTGCCCTTCGCCGCGATCCAGACGCCCGCGACGCCGAGCACCGCGCCGCCGATGGCGTCGACGAAGTAGTGCCATCCCAGGTAGACCGTGGACACCACGGTGAGCGCGAGGAAGACCCACAGGAAGAGGCGCACGCCACGGTGGAGACGGAGGAGCTCCGCCATCACGCACATCGTCACGCTGATGCCGACGTGCAGCGAGGCGAATGCCGCGATCGTCTGGACGGCGTCCGTCGTGAATGGGTTCACCAGGACCTCGTGACGCTCCTGCATCATCGTCTCCTGGAGCCCGGTCACGTCGGTCCGCGCGAGGTCGGCGAACGCCGCGGGGTCGGCGTACACGGGGCCGAGGGTGGGCAGCGCGAAGTAGGTCGCGACCCCCAGCACCCAGTCGACCGCGATCGCGGTGACGTACCAGGAGCCGGCCCTGGCGTCGCGTGACCAGACGAGTGCGACGACCAGCGACGCCGGGACCAGGACGATCCAGGCGACGTAGACGAACGACAGGACGTGGGCCGCGGCCCCCGTGCCGAGCCAGGAGTGGAGCACCTCGGCCGGGTCGTGGCCGAACCACATGACCCGGTCGACGTCCTCCAGCACGCCGTCCCACAGGTGCCGGTTGACGAACGGCACGAAGGACTTGAGGTTCCGGAACGCCGCGTAGGTGACGTACCAGGCAGCGAGCCCCACGAGCGCGAACCTGACGTGCGCGATCGTCCACCGCTCGCGCACCACCTCGATGAAGCGGCGGCGCAGGTCGAGCGGGCTGCGGCTGCGGGTGACCGCGCGCGGGAGCACGTCGGTGAGGAACGCCGCGAGCAGGATCACCGGGAGCCGCAGGTAGGTCGGCCCGGCCACGCTGTCGGGATCGCGCACCGGGAGGTCGTAGATCCAGGCCATCACCAACGTGGCCACGGCCAGTGCGGCCGCGACGGCCACGGCGAAGCGCCACCCACCCTTGTGCATCGGTCAAGGATACCGGCGGTGGCGCCCGCTTTTCGCCATGCCAGACTCGGCTGCGCCGCACCGGGACCGAGACGAAGGGTTGGGTCATGAGCCGCTACGAAGGACGTGTCGTGATCGTGACGGGTGCCGCCCGCGGCATCGGTGCCGCCACCGCCAAGAGGTTCGCGAGCGAGGGCGCCTCGGTCGCTCTGCTCGACCTCGACGAGGGCGCGGCCACCGAGACCGCGGCAGCGCTCGGTGCGGGACGGGCCGTCGGCGTCGGGTGCGACGTCGCGGACGGCAAGGCGGTGGAGCAGGCCGTCGACCGCGTCGTCGAGGAGCTCGGCCGGGTCGACGTGCTGGTCAACAACGCCGGGATCACCCGCGACAACCTCCTGTTCAAGATGACCGAGGAGGACTGGGACCTGGTCATGGGGGTGCACCTGAAGGGGGCCTTCCTCATGAGCCGCGCGGCCCAGAAGCACATGGTCGCCGCCAAGCACGGCAAGATCGTCAACCTCTCCAGCGTCTCCGCGCTCGGCAACCGAGGGCAGGCGAACTACTCCGCGGCGAAGATGGGGATCCAGGGGCTCACCCGCACGCTCGCCCTCGAGCTCGGCCCCTTCGGCGTCAACGTCAACGCGATCGCCCCGGGGTTCATCGTCACCGACATGACCGACGCCACCGCCCGACGCGTCGGCGTCGAGCCGGAGGCCTACCGGGAGGCAGCGGCCGCAGCGACCCCGGTCCGTCGGGTCGGCCGTCCGGAGGACATCGCGGCCGCGGCGGCGTTCCTGTGCAGCGACGAGGCGTCGTTCGTCACCGGCCAGACGCTGTACGTCGACGGCGGTGCCAGGATCTGACCCCGCGGGCCGCCGAACCGGGGCCGGGGTGAGCCTGCACCGGAGGCGAGCCCTGCGCTGGCATGCTGGCTGCCATGCGCCTGCGACGAACCCGCACATCCGACCCGCGCCTGCTGCGCCGACGCTCGCCTGCACGCGTGGTGGGTGCGCTGCTGGCCGGCTCCCTGCTGCTCGCCGGGTGCAGCGGCGACGAGGAGCCCCCGTCGGCGGGCGGGAAGGCCCAGGACGACGGCGAGGAGGGCGCCCCGCCCCCGGTCTCCCCGCTGACGGGGCTCGAGCTGCCGAAGCGTGTCACCGACCGCCCGGTGATCGGGGTCAAGGTCGACAACACCTCGAGCAGCGCCCCGCAGGTGGGGCTCGGCAGCGCCGACATGCTCGTCGAGGAGCTCGTCGAGGGAGGCATGACGCGGATCGCGGCCTTCTTCCACACCGAGATCCCGTCGAACGTCGGGCCGGTGCGCTCGCTGCGTGCCACCGACATCGGGGTCGTCCAGCCGCTGAACGCGGTCCTGGTGGCGAGCGGTGGGGCTCCGCAGACCGTGGAGCGCGTCCGCGAAGCAGACATCCGGACGTTCACCGAGGGGGCCACCGGCTACTACCGTGACACCGGGCGCGCGGCGCCGTACAACCTGTTCATGAGGCTCGACGAGCTCGCCCGGACGCTCAAGCCGAGGCGGCTCCCCGCGCCGTACCTCCCCTTCAGCGATGAGGGCGACCTGCCGAGGGGCAAGCCCGCACGGACGTTGACCGCGTCGTTCTCCAGCAGCAGCTCGACGTCGTTCGAGTTCCGCCGGGGCGCCTACGTCAACACCGACTCCTTCGCCCCCGAGAGCGACCGGTTCGAGCCCGCCACCGTCCTGGTGCTGAGGGTCCCGGTGGGCGACGCGGGGTACCTCGACCCCTCGGGCAGCACGGTGCCGGAGACGAAGTTCACCGGTCAGGGACCGGCCTTCGTCTTCCACGGCGGCCGGGCCGTCCGCGGCACCTGGGTCAAGGACGGGCTCGACGCCACGGTCCGCCTGAAGGCCGGTGGGTCGGCGCTGCGGCTGCCGGCAGGCAAGGTCTGGATCGAGCTGGTGCCGGCCGACGCGGGCGGCGTGTCGTTCGGGTGATGAGGTTTCTGGCCGCGGCATGACACGATGAGCTGGTGCCGAAGACGCCGAGCATCTCCTACTCGATCGTCGTCCGCCTGGAGCTCCCTGCGGGCGGCTCGGCGATCAGCCTCCTCACCGCCGCGGTCGAACGCGTCGGAGGAGCGGTCACCGCCCTCGACGTGAGTGCCTCCGGACATGACCGGATCCAGATCGACGTGACCTGCGCCGCCACCGACATGGGGCATGCCGACGAGATCGTCGAGGTGCTGCGCGAGCTCGAGGGGGTGACGGTCCACAAGGTCTCGGACCGCACGTTCCTCATGCACCTCGGCGGCACGATCGAGATGGCCTCGAAGCACCCGATCCGCAACCGCGACGACCTCTCGCTCATCTACACGCCGGGTGTGGCCCGCGTCTGCGAGGCGATCGCCGCGAACCCGGACGACGCGCGCCGGCTCACCGTCAAGCGCAACGCCGTCGCCGTCGTGACCGACGGCTCCGCTGTCCTGGGGCTCGGCAACATCGGGCCGGCCGCAGCGCTGCCGGTGATGGAGGGCAAGGCCGCGCTCTTCAAGAGGTTCGCCGGCATCGACGCCTGGCCGCTGTGCCTCGACACCCAGGACCCGGACGCGATCGTGGAGATCGTCCGGGCGATCGCACCCGGCTTCGCGGGCATCAACCTCGAGGACATCTCCGCACCCCGGTGCTTCGAGATCGAGGCACGGCTGAGGGAGATCCTCGACATCCCGGTCTTCCACGACGACCAGCACGGCACCGCGATCGTCGTGCTCGCAGCGCTCCGCAACGCGCTGCGGGTGGTGGACAAGGAGCTCAGCGCGGTGCGGGTGGTGCTGTCCGGAGCCGGGGCGGCGGGGTCCGCGATCCTCCGGCTCCTCCTCGCCGCCGGGGCCGACGACGTGGTGGTCGCCGACGTCCGCGGGGTCGTGCACAGCGGCCGGGACGACCTCGACGACTCACTGAGGTACGTCGCGGAGTCGACCAACCGGGCCGGTCTCACCGGCGACCTGCGGTCGGCGCTGGCCGGAGCGGACGTCTTCATCGGCGTGTCGGCACCGGACATCCTCGACGCCGACGACATCGCCTCGATGGCGGACAAGAGCATCGTCTTCGCGCTGGCGAACCCGGTGCCGGAGATCAACCCCGCGGTCGCGCGGGCGCATGCCGCGGTGGTCGCCACGGGCAGGTCGGACTATCCGAACCAGATCAACAACGTCCTCGCCTTCCCCGGGGTCTTCCGCGGGCTGCTCGACGCCTCGGCCACCCACGTCGACTCTGCGCTGCTGCTGGCCGCCGCCGAGGCGATCTCCCGGACGGTGACCGAGGAGGAGCTGAACGCCAACTACATCATCCCCAGCGTCTTCCACGCCGACGTCCACACGGCGGTGGCGCACGCCGTACGGACGACGGCCGGGGCGGAGCGGTGACGTCCCGCCGGCGCAGAAGGGTGACCTCGACCGGAGCGCACCGATGAACGAGCCCGTCGAGGGGTTCAGCACCGACACCGAGGAGCCTGCGCCGGGGCGGCTCCTCGTCGCCACGCCCGCGCTCGTCGACCCGAGCTTCGCGCACACCGTCGTCCTCATCCTGGACCACGACGAGGACGGCACGATCGGGGTCGTGCTCAACCGCCCGTCGCAGGTGTCGGTCGGCTCGGTGCTGCCCGACTGGTCCGGGTCGGCCGATCCGCCGGTGGTGCTCTTCGAAGGGGGACCGGTCAGCACCGACGCCGCCCTCGCCGTGGCGTGCGTCCCGGCCACTGACGAGCCCGACCCGATCGGGTTCCGGCGGCTCTTCGGCGTCACCGGCATCATCGACCTCGACACCCCGCCGGAGGTGCTTGCGCCGGCGGTGACGCGGCTGAGGGTGTTCGCCGGCTACTCGGGGTGGGGGAGCGGGCAGCTCGCGACCGAGCTCGCCGAGGGCTCCTGGTACGTCGTGGACTCCACCACCCACGACATCTTCGACGCCGCACCGGAGCACCTGTGGAGCTCGGTGCTCCGCCGCCAGCCCGGAGAGCTCGCCTGGGTGTCGACCAAGCCGGTCGACCCGACGATGAACTGATCCCGCGGCGTACACTTCACGACTGTGACGACTCAGCTCAGCCCCGGTGCCCAGACGATCGAGGACCGCCGCACCTCCACCACCGACGAGGGTGACCACGAGCGGCTCTCGCACTACGTCGACAAGGACAAGCTGACCGAGGCGATGGTCATGGGCACCCCCGTGGTGGCCCTGTGCGGCAAGGTGTGGGTGCCGAGCCGCGACCCGCAGAAGTACCCGGTGTGCCCGGAGTGCAAGGAGACCTGGGAGAAGATGCAGGGCGGCGAGGGCGGCGCCTGAGCGCCCGAAGCCCCCGTTTGCCCGACCACCCGTCCCCACTCGCACCCAGGACGTCGTGACCCCGCACTCCAGCACGCCCGCCTCCTCCCTGTCCGCCCTGCCGCCCGCCTACCCCGACCGCGCCGCCTGGGGCACCGCCACCCGGCTGCGCGCCTGGCAGACCGAGGCGGTCGAGCGGTACTTCTCCGAGCTGCCGCGCGACTTCCTGACGGTCGCCACGCCCGGGGCGGGCAAGACGACCTTCGCGCTGGCCGTCGCCGCCGAGCTCCTCTCCCGCCGGCTGGTGGACCGGATCACGGTCGTCGCCCCCACCGAGCACCTCAAGACCCAGTGGGCCGAGGCCGCCGCCCGGGCGGGAATCCCGATCGACCCGGCGTACTCGGGGGGCAAGGGACGCACCAGCGGCGACTTCGTCGGCATCGCGGTCACCTACGCCGGGGTGGCGGCCAACCCCCTGGCGATGCGGATCCGGACGGAGCGGTTCAAGACGCTGGTGATCCTCGACGAGCTGCACCACGCCGGCGACGCGCGCTCGTGGGGGGAGGCGGTCCGGGAGGCGTTCGACCCGGCGCACCGGCGGCTCGCCCTCACCGGGACGCCGTTCCGCTCCGACGTCAACCCGATCCCGTTCGTCACCTACGCCCCCGGCGACGACGGGGTGCCCCGCAGTGTCGCCGACTACGCCTACGGCTATGCCCAGGCGCTCGCCGACCACGTCGTACGCCCGGTGCTCTTCCTCGCCTACTCAGGCCAGATGCAGTGGCGGACCCGGGCCGGCGACGAGATCGCCGCCCGGCTGGGGGAGCCGCTCACCAAGGACATGACGGCGCAGGCGCTCCGTACGGCGCTCGACCCCGAGGGGGCGTGGATGCCGTCGGTGCTGGCCGCCGCCGACACCCGGCTGACGGAGGTGCGGCGCCACGTCCCCGACGCCGGAGGGCTGGTCATCGCCTCCGACCAGGACTCGGCCCGTGCCTACGCGGCGCTCCTCAAGCAGATCACCGGCGACCGGCCCGTCGTGGTGCTCTCCGACGAGAAGGCGGCCTCCAAGCGGATCGCCGCGTTCTCCGAGGGGGACGACCGGTGGATGGTCGCGGTCAGGATGGTGTCGGAGGGGGTCGACGTGCCGCGGCTGGCCGTCGGTGTCTACGCCACCACGACGACCACGCCGCTGTTCTTCGCCCAGGCGGTCGGCCGCTTCGTACGGGCCCGCAAGCGGGGGGAGACGGCGTCGGTCTTCCTGCCCTCGACCGGACACCTGCTCGGGCTCGCCGCGGAGATGGAGGTGCAGCGCGACCACGTGCTCGGACGGCCGGTCTCCGACGAGGACGACATCTTCGCCGCCGAGAAGGAGCTGCTCGCCCGCGAGCAGGCCGCCGAGTCGGCCGTCGCCGAGGAGGCGATGCTGCCGTTCCAGGCGCTGGGCTCCGATGCGGTCTTCGACCGGGTGCTGTACGACGGCGGCGAGTTCGGCCATGCGGGGGAGGTGCACGTGGGGTCGGACGAGGAGATGGACTTCCTCGGGATCCCAGGGCTCCTCGAGCCGGACCAGGTGCGCGACCTGCTCAGGCACCGGCAGTCCGAGCGCGCCCGCAAGCAGTCCGCCCCCGCCTCGTCCGGACGGGAGTGCGCCATGGCGCACTCCCAGTCGGACGAGACCGCGACCCACGAGCGGTTGGCGCTGCTGCGCCGGGAGCTCAACGGGCTCGTGGCGGCCTGGCACCACCGGACCGGTCAGGCCCACGGAATCACCCACGCCTCGCTGCGCAAGGAGTGCGGTGGGCCGGCGGCGGCGGTCGCCACCGCCGAGCAGCTCCAGGCCAGGATCGACCGAGTCCGCGCCTGGGCCGCCTCCCGTTGAGCCGTCGCTCGTGCCGGGTCGAACCGTCACCGGTGCCGGCGGCTTGACGGCTCGACCCGGCATCAGCGACGACTGAACCCGGCACGAGCGACGGCTCAACCGAGGAGGGGGAGGACCCGGTGCCGGACCTGGTTGGCGAGCGCGATCACCGTCGTGGAGCGCAGCACGCCCTCACAGGCGAGCACTGCGTCGATGACCCGCTGGAGGTCGGCGTTCGAGCGGGCCACGACCCGGCACCACATGTCTCCCGCACCGGTGATCGTGAAGGCCTCGAGCACCTCCGGGATGTCAGCGAGCTGCCCGGCCACGAGGTCGTGCCCGGTGCCCTGACGGATCTCGAGGGTGAGGAAGGCGGTCACCGGGTAGCCGAGCGCCTGCGGGTCCAGCTCGGGGCCCCAGCCGGCCACCACCCCGCTGGCGACCAGCTTGTCGAGCCGGGACTGCACCGTCCCCCGGGCCACGCCGAGCCGGCGGGAGGCCTCCAGCACCCCGATGCGCGGCTCGGCGGCGAACAGGCGCAGAAGTGAGGCGTCCAGGTCGTCCATCCGGTGATCCTGACAGATCCCGGCTCAGAACTGCTTCCCTGCTGGGCAAGTTGCCCAGTGTCTCGCGCGTTGGTTGCACCAGATGTCCGTTCCTCGCATATTGGGCGTCATGACTGAGCAGCTGACCGCCGGAGAACTCAAGGCAGACCTGACCCTCGAGCAGCTCAAGGAGCTGGTCGGACTGGTCGAGTACGACGCGAGCCGGGACCCGTTCCCGGTCACCGCCATGGACTCGGTGGGCTTCGTCGTCGGCAACGCGACCCAGACCGCGGGGTACTACCAGCTCGCCCTCGGCATGGACCTCGAGGCCTACCGCGGCCCGGAGACCGGCTGGCGTGAGTCGAAGTCCTACGTGCTCCGCTCCGGCAGCGCACGGTTCGTCTTCACCGGCGCGGTCCGCCCGGACTCGCCGGTCGCCGATCACCACCGCCGGCACGGCGACGGCGTGGTCGACCTCGCACTCGAGGTCCCCGACGTCGACCGCTGCATCGAGCACGCCCGCTCGGTCGGGGCGACGATCCTCGAGGAGCCCCACGACGTCACCGACGAGCACGGCACCGTCCGGCTCGCGGCGATCGCGACGTACGGCGAGACGCGGCACACGCTGGTCGACCGCAGCCGGTACGGCGGTCCCTACCTGCCCGGGTACGAAGCCCGGACCACCGCCGTGACCCGCCCCGAGGGTCACCCGAAGCGGCTGTTCCAGGCGGTCGACCACTGCGTCGGCAACGTCGAGCTCGGCCGGATGGACGAGTGGGTCGAGTTCTACAACCGGGTCATGGGCTTCACGAACATGGCGGAGTTCATCGGCGACGACATCGCCACCGACTACTCCGCGCTCATGTCGAAGGTGGTGGCGAGCGGCAACCACCGGGTGAAGTTCCCGCTCAACGAGCCGGCGGTCGCGAAGAAGAAGTCGCAGATCGACGAGTACCTCGAGTTCTACGAGGGAGCGGGGTGCCAGCACATCGCCCTGGCCACCAACGACATCCTCGGCACCGTCGACATCCTCCGGGCCAACGGCATCGCGTTCCTCGACACACCGGACTCCTACTACGACGACCCGGAGCTGCGTGCCCGGATCGGCAACGTCCGGGTCCCCATCGAGGAGCTGAAGAAGCGCCGGATCCTCGTCGACCGCGACGAGGACGGCTACCTGCTCCAGATCTTCACCAAGCCGCTCGGGGACCGGCCGACGGTCTTCTTCGAGTTCATCGAGCGGCACGGCTCGCTCGGCTTCGGCAAGGGGAACTTCAAGGCCCTCTTCGAGGCCATCGAGCGGGAGCAGGAGGTTCGCGGGAACCTCTGACGCCGGCGTTTCCCTCAGGAGCCCGGGGGCCGGGCCGATCCTGAGGAGGCAAGCGCCGGCGACCCGCCGGCACAGCAGGGTGACACATGGAGGTGTGCCGTGCGGGGCGTCGCGTTCAACCTGCTGGAGCAGGTGATCATCGAGGCTGCCGGTGAGGACGAGTGGGACGATGTCCTGGACCGTGCCGGCAGCGACGGCGTCTACACGTCCGCCTGCGACTACGAGGTCGGGGAGCTGCTCCGTCTCGTCGAGGCCGTCGAGGGAGCCGGCACCACGCTGCCCGGCCGGCTGAGGTGGCTCGGCCGCCGCGCCGTACCGCACCTGGTGCACCTGCGCGCCGACGTGTTCGAGGCGCACGGGACCGTCGCGTCGCTGCTGCGCAAGGCCGAGGAGACCGTGCAGGCCGAGGTCCGGCCGTTCACCGACGGGCCGCTGCGTCCGATGTTCGACTTCCACCTCGACCCCAAGGCGCCGGGCGCCTTCGCGGTGGGGTGCCACCTTCCGGGCGGGCTCTGCGCGGCCGTCGAGGGCGTGCTGATCGGGGTCGCCGAGCACTACGGGCAGATCCTGCGGGTCACTCAGCCCAAGTGTGAGCGCAGAGGCGCTGCGTCCTGTCTCATCGTCGGCACCCTGGCGGAGGCGGCGGCGTGATGCATCCGAGCCACCACGAGACGGCGATTCGGCGCCTGGAGCGCCGCGTCGAGCGCGAGCGTGCCCGTCGCCGCGAGGCGGAGCGGCAGGCAGACTTGATGGCCCGCCGGGCGGTGACCGACCCGCTCACCGGGATGGCCACTGAGCTGGTCCTCGTCGACCGGCTCCGCTCCGGGTTGGAGCGGGCCGAGCGCAGGGGTCACAGCATCGGGCTGCTCGTCCTCGACCTCGACGGCTTCCGGATGGTCAACGAGCGGCACGGCACCGGCGTGGGCGACCAGGTGGTCCGCGAGACAGGCGACCGGCTGGCGGCGCTGATCCGCGCAGGTGACACCGTGGCGCGGGTCGGCGGCGACGAGTTCGCGATCCTGCTCCACCACGTCGACGACGCCGACCACTTGCGGCGGCTCGCCGACCGCGTGATCGAGGAGCTCAGCCGGTCGTTCGCCGTGGACGGTGCCACCGTCGAGCTGCGGGCCGGCATCGGGCTCCGGGTCGCCGGCGGCTGCGAGCAGGCCGAGGCGGTCCTCCGGGAGGCCGACGCGGCGTTGTACGTCGCCAAGCGCGGGGGACGCGGCCGGGTCGTGCTCTTCGACGCCTCCCAACCTCGCACCGCCGACCGGCTCGAGTTCGAGCTCGAGCTGCGACGGGCCCTGGGGGCGGGGGAGATCCGCCCGTGGTTCCAGCCGGTGGTCGACCTCGTGACCGGTGAGGTGGTCGGCGCCGAGGCGCTCGCCCGGTGGATCCACCCGGAGCGTGGGTTCATCCCGCCCGACCAGTTCGTCGTCCAGGCCGAGAAGGCCGACGTCGTCCACCTCGTCACCGACGCGATCCTGCGGGAGGCGTGCGCCGAGGCGGCCAGATGGACCGCGCGCAGACCCGAGCGGCCGCTCGTCGTCCATGTCAACATCTCCGGCCACGACCTCGCCGACGGACAGCTCGAGCCACGCGTCGTGACCGCCGTCGAGGCTGCCGGCCTGGCACCAGACCAGCTCTGCCTGGAGATCACCGAAGGTGCCCTCGTCGCCGACGACGCCGTGGCGCAGGTCAACCTGCTCCGGCTCAAGGACCGAGGGATCGGCTTCGCGATCGACGACTTCGGGGTGCAGCACGCCTCGTTCAGCTACCTGCGCAGGTTCCGGGTGCCGACGCTGAAGATCGACCGGTCGTTCCTGGCCGAGGTCACCACGGAGGTCCGCGACGTCGCGGTGCTCGAGGGCATCGTCGCGATGGCGCGTGCGCTCGGCATGCGCACCGTCGCCGAGGGCGTCGAGACGGCCGAGCAGGCGGACGTCGTGCGCCGTGCCGGCGTCGACGAGGGTCAGGGGTGGCTGTTCGGCCGCCCGGTCCCGTCCGCCGAGTGGTGGACAGCGCCATGGATGCAGGCCAACGCGCTCAGGTCGATCTGACCACGGCCGATGGAGAGCACGACGACGTGTCCTACGACACAGCGAAAGGGGGCCCAGTGAACGGACAGCTTCTTCCATCCCGGCACGCCTGGGTCGCCTTCGCCGTCCTCGGGGCGCTCGCGGTCGTCGGGTCGATCACCGCACCCTCCGCCCTGGTCGCCGATGCGTTCTACGTCTCGCTCAGTGCCGGCGTCGTCGCCGCCGTGCTGTACGGCGTGCACCTGCACCGGCCTGCGCACCGCACCCCCTGGCTGGTGGTGGCCGCAGGGCAGCTCTGCTGGGTCCTCGCCGACACCACGCTGTACTGGCAGTACGACGTCATGCACGTCGATGCCTATCCCTCGATCTCCGATGCCTTCTACCTGGTCGGCTACCCGGTGCTGGCCGCCGGGATGATGCTGCTGATCCGCGCCCGCCGGCAGGGCCGTGACCTGCCCGGTCTGCTCGACAGCGCAACCGTGACGGCCGGGCTGGCGATCCTCTCGTGGGCCTTCCTCACCGAGCCGACGATCCAGGCGTCGGCGGCCCGGCCGGGAGCGGCCGCGGTGTCGGCTGCCTACCCGCTGGTCGACATCCTGCTGATCGCGGTGCTGATCCGGCTGCTCGTCTCGTCCGGCGGGCGGATCCGGTCGCTCCACCTGCTCCTGGTCTCGCTGGCGCTGCTCATCGTGGCCGACAGCCTGACCGCGGCCAACGAGCTCTACACCGCCGGGCCGGACGACCTGACCGAGATGATCTGGCTGAGCTCCTACGTCTGCTGGGGTGCAGCAGCCCTGCACCCGTCGATGGCACGGATCACGGAGCCGGACCTGCAGCGCCGACGTCCGCTCCGGGTCCAGCGGTTCGCGGCCATGACGCTGGCCACCCTGGTCACCCCCGGCATCCTGGCCGTGCAGACGCTCGCCGGGCTCGACACCAGCGTGTGGGCGGTGATCGTCGGGTCGGTCGTCATGTTCCTCCTCGTGCTGGCGCGGATGAACGCCACCATCAACCAGATCGCGGCGATGGGCCGGCAACGCACGCTGCTCCAGGAGGAGCTGCACCACCAGGCGTCGCACGACGCCCTCACCGGGCTGCCCAACCGCACGCAGGCACTGCTCCTGACCACGCAGGCGCTCGAGCGTGCACGCGACACCGGGGACGCCGTCACCGTGCTCTTCGTCGACCTCGACGGCTTCAAGGCGGTCAACGACACCTGGGGCCACCGGGCCGGCGACGAGGTCCTCCGGGTCGCGGCGCGGCGGCTGGCGTCGGCCATCCGCCACGGCGACGTGGCCGCCCGGCTCGGGGGCGACGAGTTCGTCGTGATGCTCGAAGGGGGCACCGGGGACGGGACGGCCGTGCAGGTCGCCGAACGCGTCATCGACGCGATCACCGACCCGATCGCCCTGTCGGCCGGCGGACAGGCCCGGGTAGGGGCCAGCGTGGGAATCGCCAGCAGCACCGACGGCGAGGTGACCGCCGACGAGCTCGTGCACGACGCCGACCGGGCGCTCTACCGGGCCAAGGCCGAGGGCAAGGGGCGCCACGTGGTCTTCGGCGCCGAGCTCCGCGAGGAGCTCACGCAGCAGGCGGAGCTGGAGACGGCGCTGCGCCACGCGATCAGCCACGACGAGCTCCGCGTGCACTACCAGCCGATCGTCGACGTCGTCGGCGGCGGGCTGCAGGGGTACGAAGCACTCGTGCGCTGGGAGCGGCCCGGAGCAGGGCTGCTCGCGCCGGCGGAGTTCATCCCCGTCGCCGAGGCCTCCGACCTCATCTGCGAGCTGGACAACTGGGTGCTCCGGCAGGCGACGAGACAGCTCGCCGCCTGGTGCCGTGCCTCCGGGCGCAACGACCTCGTGGTGGCCGTGAACGCGTCGGGGCGCCACGTCGGTGACCGCAGGTTCAGCGACGACGTGGTCCGGGCGGTCGAGGAGGCTGGCATCCGCCCGCGGCAGCTCGTCATCGAGATCACCGAGACCGCGCTCGCTGAGCACCGCACCGCGCTCGAGAACCTGACCGAGCTCCGGCGGCTCGGTGTGGTGGTGAGCCTCGACGACTTCGGCACGGGCTACAGCTCGATCGGTCAGCTCTCGCGGCTGCCGATCGACATCGTGAAGATCGCTCGCGAGTACCTGGAGCCCGGCTCGGCCGCCACCCGGAAGCTCCTCGAGCTGATGGTGCAGGCCGCGCACAGCTCGGGGCTGCCGGTGGTGGGCGAGGGAGTGGAGCGTCACGAGCAGCTCGAGGTCCTCCAAAGACTCGGATGCGAGTCCGCGCAGGGGTTCTACCTCGGTGTGCCCGCGAGCAGCGAGGAGCTGCCGGCTGCGCCGGTCAGCCGGCCGCTCGAGGCCTCGGCCTGAGCGGCGGCGTCAGAGGACTTTCGACAGGAACGACTGGGTCCGCTCGTGCTGCGGGTTCCCGAGCACCTCGTGCGGGTCGCCCTCCTCGACGATGACGCCGTCGTCCATGAACACCAGCTTGTCGCCGACCTCGCGAGCGAACCCCATCTCGTGGGTGACCACCATCATCGTCATCCCCTCGGAGGCCAGGTCTCGCATGACCTCGAGCACGTCGCCGACGAGCTCGGGGTCCAAGGCGCTGGTCGGCTCGTCGAAGAGCATCATGTCCGGGTCCATCGACAGCGCGCGGGCGATCGCGACGCGCTGCTGCTGACCACCGGAGAGGTGCGCCGGGTAGGCCGACTCGCGGTCGGCGAGCCCGACCTTCTCGAGGTTCCGACGAGCGACCTCCGCCGCCTCGTCCTTGCTCCGGCCCTTCACCCGCTGCTGGGCGAGGGTGAGGTTGCGCAGCACCGTCAGGTGCGGGAACAGGTTGAACGACTGGAAGACCATCCCGATCCGGGAACGGACCGCGTCGATGTCGACCTCGGGATCGGTGATGTCGACGCCCTCGATGACGATCGTCCCGGACGTGGGCTCCTCCAGGCGGTTGACGCAGCGGAGCAGCGTGGACTTGCCCGAGCCGGAGGGGCCGATCACGCAGACCACCTCGCCGTCGTCGACGTGGAAGTCGATCCCCTTGAGGACCTCGTTGTCACCGAAGTACTTGTGGAGGTCGAGAACCTCGATCGCTCGTCCCACCGTCCTCACCTGGCCCTCTGCTGTCGTCGTTCGAGTGCCGCGACCAGCTGGGTCAGCGGCAGGGTGATCACCAGGTACATGACGGCGGCCGCGATCAGCGGGGTGGAGTTCGTCGTGCTGACCACGGCGTCGCGCGCGAACGTCGTGAGCTCGCGGTCGGCGAAGGCGACGCCGATGAGCGCGAGCAGCGACGTGTCCTTGATGAGCAGCACGAACTCGTTGGTCAACGGTGGGATGACGATGCGGAACGCCTGGGGGAGCACGATCGAGGCGGTCGTCCGGCCGGGGGTCATCCCCAACGAGCGGGCCGCCTCGCTCTGCCCCTTGGGAACGGCCTGGATCCCGGCCCGCAGGGTCTCGGCCATGTAGGCGCTCGAGACGACGATGAGCGCCGCGATGCCGGCCCCGGTCAGGCCGCCAGGCGGCTGCCAGGCGAAGGCGATGGGGATCGCGAGCCCGAACGCCACGATGACCAGGAGGGCCGGCAGCCCGCGGAAGAACTCGATGTAGGCGGTCGCCAGCCAGCGGTACGGTCCCACGGGCGAGAGCCGCATCAGCGCCAGGACGACCGCGAGAGCGAGCCCGCCGAAGAACGAGATCAGCGTGAACAGGATGGTGTTCTTCGCGCCGATCGTGATGATCTCCGGCCAGAGACTCCGCGCGACCTCCCAGTCGAAGAAGTTCTCGGTGATCGACTCCCAGTCGGCGAGGAGCGCGAGGACCAGGAGAGCGCCCACCAGGACCGCATAGAGCACCGCGAGGTTGAGCTTCTTGCGCGTCGTACGTCTCACCGCAGACCTCCCGGCCCCTGCTCGGTCGTCATTGCCCTAGGTCAGTCGGTGGCGAAGTACGTGTCGTAGATCTCGTCGTAGCGACCGCTGTCCCGGAGCTCGGCGAGCTGTTCGTTGACGGCGTCGCGCAGCTCGGTGTTGCCCTCCCTGACCGCGAAGCCGTACTCCTCACCGGTGGAGTACTGCTCGACGACCTCGTACTCACCGTCCTGCGCGTGCTCCAGGTTGACCGGGAGGTCCTGCAGGAGGGCGTCCACGCTGCCGCCCTGGATGGCGGCGTACATCTCCGCGTCACTGGGGAACGTGATGATCTTGGCGTCGTCCGGCGCGTTCTCCTCGGTGTACGCCTTGCCGGTGGTGCCCTGCTGGACGCCGACCGACTTGCCGGCGAGGTCGTCGATCGCGGAGACGTCGGAGTCGGCGGGGACCAGGAGCGACTGCTCGGAGTCGTAGTAGCCCTCGGTGAAGTCCAGCTTCTCCTCGCGCTCCTCGGTGATCGTCATCGCGCTGGCCACCAGGTCGCACTGGTTGGAGTTCAAGGAGAGCCCCGACTGCAGGCCGTCGAACCCGGAGTCGCGGACCTCGAGCTCGAGTCCGAGACCGTCGGCGATCTCGCTGACCAGCTCTCCGTCGAACCCGGTGAAGGTCGCGCCGTCCATGACGTCGAACGGCGGGTAGGGGATGTCGGAGCAGACGGTCAGGGTGCCCTCGTTGATGGTGGCGACCGATGCCTCGCCGCCGGAGCCCGAGCTCCCCTCGTCGTCGGAGCCGCAGGCGGACATCGTCAGGGTGAAGGCCAGGGCAGCTCCCCCGGCCAGGGTGCGCATGAGTCTCGGGGTCATGCCGCTCACCCTAGTATCCGGGCAGAGCCCGACCCATGCGTCCACCTCACGATTGCGTGACATTCACCCACGGAGGGAGCAGGCGGCGCTCGATGGCTCACGCCCAAGCCGCGCGTGTCAGTCGGACACGAGCGACAGCGACACGAGGTCGTCGTAGGGGTCGCGGACGCCGCAGCAGCCGAACGAGGTGAACCAGCGGCGCGCGCGGACCAGCCCCTCGCTGCCGACGTCCGTCAGCCGGGCCACGACCGTGTCGGCGTCCTGCTCGGCGAGCGCGGCGGCGACGTCGTCACCGTCGAGGGCGGCCCTGGTCGCGAGCAGCACGTTGAGGAACCCGTGGTGCTCGAACCCCGTCTCGGGCGAGCGGTGTCGGACGGCCCGGTGCAGCCCCGCGGTGCACTTGAACGGCAGCTCACGGTCGAGCGCGGCGTCGATCGCGGTGGCGACGGTCTCCTCAGACGGGAAGGCATCGGCGGTGACCCCGCCGGTGCGGAGCTTCAGGCGGAGGTCGGCAGAGGCGACCTCGTCGAGCGCGGCGAGCCAGCCGTGGGCCGGTGGCCCCGGCACGAGGGGCGGCTCGACGTGGACCGGCACGTCGACTCCCAGCCGGGTGACCGCGGCCACCACCCGCCGCGCGCTCCCCTCGAGGTCGTCGAGGTCGCGGAGGGCGACCTCGATGCCCGCCGGCTCCAGGCCGGGTGCGGTCGCCCACCGGTACGCCGGCTCGACCGCGCCGGCGCCACCGGTCACCACGACGGTGACACGGATCGGAGCGCCGGCGCCGTCGCCGTCGTCCACGAGCCGGGCCAGGTCGGGCAGCCGGGTGTCGCTGACGACGAACGGGCCGACCATGTCGGCGTACGGAGCGGCCAGGTGGTCGCGGTGCGCCGGGACCGCCTGCTCGAGCGGCGCCTCGCCGGGCGGGAAGATCGCCGCGTCGTCGACGAGCGCGGCGTACTCCGGGGGGATCGGGGGCTGCGTTGACACCCTCGCGACACTAACCGAAGGTGGGGCTCAGGACCGACGACGAGGCAGTCGAACGACAGAGAGGACGGGGCCACGTGGCCTTCTACCGGCAGGTCGGGTCGGTGCCGCCGAAGCGGCACACCCAGTTCCGCGACGAGTCGGGGGCGTTGTACTACGAGGAGCTGATGGGGGAGGAGGGGTTCTCCTCCGACTCCTCGCTGCTCTACCACCGTGGGGTGCCGTCGGCGATCGTCGGCAGCGAGATCTGGGAGCTGCCCGACCAGTCGACGACGCCGAACCACCCCCTGAAGCCGCGGCACCTCAAGCTGCACTCCCTCTTCCCCGCCTCGTCCGATCGGGAGAGCGCTATAGCGCACGCGCAGTCGGACGAGGCGGACCCGGTGACCGGGCGGAGGCTGGTGCTCGGCAACGGTGACGTGCGGATCTCGTACGTCGTCGCCGGCGCCACGTCGCCGTACTACCGCAACGCGGTCGGCGACGAGTGCGTGTACGTCGAGTCGGGCAGCGGCGTGGTCGAGACGCTGTTCGGGGTGCTGCCGTACCGGACCGGCGACTACGTGCTCGTGCCTCGGGCGACCACCCACCGTTGGGTGCCGGCGGAGACCAGCCGGCTCTACCCGATCGAGGCGAACAGCCACATCCACCCGCCGAAGAGGTACCTCTCCCGGTTCGGCCAGCTGCTCGAGCACGCGCCCTACTGCGAGCGGGACCTGCACGGGCCGGCCGAGCCGTTCCAGGCCGACGGTGAGGACGTGGAGGTGCTCGTCAAGCACCGGGGGAGCGGGCCGGGTGGCGTCGTGGGCACCCGGCTCGTCTATGCGACCCATCCCTTCGACGTCGTGGGGTGGGACGGGTGCCTCTACCCCTACACCTTCAACGTCGAGGACTACATGCCGATCACCGGCAAGATCCACCAGCCGCCTCCGGTGCACCAGGTGTTCGAGGGGTGGAACTTCGTGGTCTGCAACTTCGTGCCGCGCAAGGTCGACTACCACGAGCTCGCGGTGCCGGTGCCCTACTACCACTCCAACGTCGACTCCGACGAGGTCATGTTCTACGTCGGTGGCGACTACGAGGCACGCAAGGGCAGCGGCATCGACATCGGGTCGATCTCGCTCCACCCGGGCGGGCACGCGCACGGCCCCCAGCCGTCCGCGATCGAGGCGTCGCTCGGCGTCGAGGCCTTCGAGGAGCTCGCGGTGATGGTCGACACCTTCCGGCCGCTGGAGCTCGGTGAGGGCGGACTCGCCGCGGAGGACCCGGGGTACGCCTGGACGTGGGCGGGCCGCCGGCTGCGGTGACCCCCTCATGACCGGGCACCGGATCGCCTTCCTCCGCGCCATCAACCTCGGGAAGAACCGACGGTTCGCCATGGGCGATCTCCGGGCGTGCCTGACCGAGGCTGGGTTCGCCGGCGTCGAGACCCATCTCGCCACCGGCAACGTCAGGCTCGCGACGAGGATGCGGTCGCGGGAACGGCTCGAGGCGAGGCTGGAGGAGCTGTTCGCGGCGCGCACCGGGCTCCCGGTGCCGACGATCGTGGTCGGCCCGGAGGAGCTGAGCGCGGTCCATGCCGCGGCGGTGGCGCTGGAGGTGACGGCGGCGCGCCGCTACGTGACGTTCGTGAAGGACCCGCTGTCCGCGGAGACCAAGGCGGAGATCGACGCGTGGAACGCTCCCGGAGAGGGCGCCAGGGCGCTCGACCGGGCGGTGGTCTGGTGGCTCGACCACCCCTCGCAGGCCGCGAGGCTGTCCAACGCGAGGCTGGAGCGGTACGCCGTGGCCACGACCCGTGACCTCAAGGTCGTGGCGACCCTGGCGCAGCGATGGGGCCGATGAGCCGGCTCAGACGACCGTCGCTCCGGCGGCGCGGAGCTCGTCGATCGCCTCCGCGGAGGTGCCCGGGGCCACCCCGGCGCACAGCGACTCGATGACCCGCACCCCGAACCCCTCCCGCAGCGCGTCGAGGGTGGTCGCACGCACGCAGTAGTCGGTGGCGATCCCGCAGATGTCCACGTCGGTCACCTCCCGCTGCCGCAGCCATTCGGCGAGCGTCGCGCCGTCGTGGTTGCGACCCTCGAAGCCGGAGTACGCCGCGGCGTGCTCGCCCTTGAGGAAGACGCTGTCGAAGGGCTGCGGGTCGAGGTTGGGGTGGAACGCCACGCCGTCGCTGCCCGCGACGCAGTGCTCGGGCCACGAGTCGACGAAGTCGGGGTGCTCGCTGAAGTGGTGGCCGGGGTCGATGTGGTGGTCCTGGGTGGCCACCGCCAGCGCGTAGTCCGGCGCGTTGGGGACCTTCTGCGTCCAGCTGTGGAGCAGCTCGCTGATCCGGTGCGCGACCGCGGCCCCGCCCATCACCGGCAGGCTCCCGCCCTCGCAGAAGTCGTTCTGGACATCGACCACGATCAGCGCCCGTCTCATGCGACCGAGCCTAGTCCGATCAGACGTGGATCGTCGGGATGACCGGCTCGCCCTTGGACATCTGGTGGGCGGGCATCGGCAGCTCGGAGCGGGCGGCGGCGTGCCGCTCGCGGGCACGCTCCAGCGGCTCCCGGCCGACCACCTCGCCGTGACGGACGAGGGGGACCAGCAGCGGGCGGTCGTCCCCGTCGTCGACGGGCATCGTGCCCACCCCGACGACCTCCGCCTCGGCGACCCCCTTGGCGTCGCGGCGGCGCAGCGCGTACTTCCGGCCGCCGATGGAGGCCTTGTCCCTGCTCTTCTTCGCGACGTCGACCATGGCGCCGTCCTCGCCCTCCCGCGCGACCAGCTTGTAGACGAACCCCGACGTCGGGTGGCCGCTGCCCGTGACCAGCGACGTGCCCACGCCGTAGCCGTCGACCGGGGCCGCCGCCAGCGCGGCGATCGCGTGCTCGTCGAGGTCGGAGGTCACGACGATCCGGGTCCCGGTCGCCCCGAGCGAGTCGAGCTGGGCGCGCACCTCCTCGGCGAGGAGCCCGAGGTCGCCGGAGTCGATCCGCACCGCGCCGAGGTCGGTGCCGGCGACCTCGACCCCGAGCCGCACAGCCTCCGCGATGTCGTAGGTGTCGACCAGCAGCGTGGTCCCCTTGCCCAGGGACTCCACCTGCGCGGTGAACGCCTCCCGCTCGGTGTCGTGGAGCAGCGTGAAGCTGTGCGCGCTGGTGCCGGTGGTGGGGATGCCGTGGCGGAGCCCCGCCGCCAGGTTGGAGGTCGCCGCGAAACCGGTGATGTACGCCGCCCTGGCGCACGCGACCGCGGACTCCTCGTGGGTCCGGCGGCTCCCCATCTCGATGCAGGGGCGGTCGCCGGCGGCGCAGGTCATCCGGGACGCCGCCGAGGCGATCGCCGAGTCGTGGTTGAGGACCGAGAGCAGCACGGTCTCCAGCAGCACCGCCTCGGCGAAGGTCGACTCGACGACCATGAGGGGGGAGTAGGGGAAGTACGCCTCGCCCTCGGGGTAGCCCCAGATGTCGCCGCTGAACCGGTACGACGACAGGTGCTCCAAGGTCACGTCGTCGACGACGCGCCGGTCGGCGAGGAAGGTCAGCACGGTCTCGTCGAACCGGAACCGCTCCACCGCGTCGAGCGCGCGCCCGACACCGGCCACCACGCCGTACCGGCGCCCCTCGGGGAGCCGCCGCGGGAACAGCTCGAAGACCGACCGGCGGTGCGCGGTGCCGCCTCGGAGGGCGGCCTGGAGCATCGTCAGCTCGTAGTGGTCGGTCAGCAGTGCGGTCGACGTGCTCGCGTTCTCGGAGGCCACAGAGGCCACCCTAGGCGTCCCCGCAGGCGCGTGTCGGGACCGCCGGCCGGCGTTCTAGGGTGGTGACGTGTCAGCACCCAGCCCCGTCGAGGTCGAGGAGACCGATCTCGGCGACCTCACCGCGACCGACGGCCCGTGGCAGACGGTCGTGTGGAATGACCCGGTCAACCTCATGTCCTACGTGACCTTCGTTTTTCAGCAGTACTTCGGCTACTCCCGGCCGAAGGCGGAGAAGCTCATGCTCCAGGTCCACCACGACGGCCGCTGCATCGTGTCCTCGGGTGGCCGCGAGGAGATGGAGCGCGACGTGCGGGCGATGCACGAGTATGGCCTCTGGGCCACCTTGGAGAAGGTCGATGACTGACGGCTTCCAGCCGCTCCGGGGCGGGGGCGCGGTCGCGATGTTCACCGGGTTCGAGGCCGACCTGCTCCGGTCGCTGGCGTCCCAGATCGTCGAGCTGCTCCGCAACGAGGCGGCGGTCCCCTCGACCGACCTCGACCCGTTCGAGTCGATGCTCGACTTCACCGGTCCGACGACCGCCCCCGACGACCCGGTGCTCGCCCGGCTCTTCCCCGCCGCCTACCGCGACGACGAGGAGGCTGCCGGGGAGTTCCGGCGGTTCACCGAGACCGAGCTCCGGACCGGGAAGGCGGCGAGCGCCGCAGCGGTGATCGACGCCCTCGAGGAGGCCGGGCTGCCCGGCGAGGTCGACGAGAGCGGCCTGGTCATCGACGTGGAGCTCGACGCCGCCGAGGCCGTGACCTGGATGAAGGCGATCACCGACATGCGGCTCGCGCTCGCCACCCGGCTCGGCGTGGAGGACGACGACGACGATTTCTGGGAGTCGCTGCCCGACGACGACCCCCGCGTGCACGTGCACGACATCTACGACTGGCTGGCGTTCCTCCAGGAGACCCTGGTCCTCGCCGTCTCCGCGTGACCGTCCGCACCTGAGACCGTGTCGGAGGCTGTGGAGGGCCCGACTACGCTGGGCAGGTGCTTGTCATCGCCCGTCCGACGTACGACCAGATCGTCGCGCACGCCAAGAGGGACCACCCCGACGAGGCCTGCGGCATCGTCGCCGGGCCCGAGGGCAGCGACCGGCCCGAGCGGTTCGTGCCGATGGTCAACGCCGCCGGGTCACCGACCTTCTACGAGTTCGACTCGACCGAGCTGCTCGCGCTCTACAAGGAGATGTGGGCCAACGACGAGGAGCCCGTGGTGGTCTACCACTCGCACACGGCGACCGAGGCCTATCCCAGCCGCACCGACATCGGGCTGGCGAGCGAGCCCGGCGCGCACTACGTGCTGGTCAGCACCCGCGAGCACGGCAACGACGACGGGCCGGTGGAGTTCCGCTCCTTCCGGATCGTCGACGGTCAGGTGACCGAGGAAGACGTCACCGTCGTGGACCGCCTGCCCGACCCGCACGCCGTCTGACCTACCGGCTGACGGACCAGTCCGACCCACCGCACCACCGACGTTGAGAGGCAGCACCCCCATGGCCACCGAGGTCCGAGTCCCCACGATCCTGCGCACCTACACCGACGGCGCCAAGTCGGTCACCGGGCAGGGCGCCACCCTGGCCGAGCTCATCGACGACCTGGAGTCCCGTCACCCGGGCATCAAGGACAGGCTCGTCGAGGGCTCGGAGCTGCGCCGGTTCGTCAACGTCTACGTCAACGACGAGGACGTCCGGTTCACCGGGGGGCTGGAGACCCCGGTCGGTGACGGCGACCAGGTCGTCGTCCTCCCCGCGGTCGCCGGCGGCTGACGCACCCGCATGCGCTTCGACGACCTCCTCGACTCGGTCGGCGGCACCCCCCTGGTGGGGCTGCCGCGGTTGTCGCCGTCCCCTGACGTGCGGGTCTGGGCCAAGCTCGAGGACCGGAACCCGACCGGCTCGATCAAGGACCGCGCCGCCCTCAGGATGGTCGAGCAGGCCGAGAAGGAGGGGCTGCTCCGCCCGGGGTGCACGATCCTCGAGCCCACCAGCGGCAACACCGGGATCTCGCTGGCGATGGCGGCCAAGCTCAAGGGGTACCGGATCGTCTGCGTGATGCCGGAGAACACCTCGGTCGAGCGCCGGCAGCTGCTCGGGATGTGGGGCGCGGAGATCGTCTCCTCGCCGGCTGCCGGCGGTTCCAACGAGGCGGTGCGGGTGGCCAAGCGGCTCGCCGAGGAGCACCCGGACTGGGTGATGCTCTACCAGTACGGCAACCCCGCCAACGCGCTCGCCCACTACGAGGGGACGGCTCCGGAGATCCACGCCGACCTGCCGTCGATCACGCACTTCGTCGCCGGTCTCGGCACCACCGGCACCCTGATGGGGGTCAGCAGGTACTTCCGCGAGCGGAAGCCGACGGTCCGGATCGTGGCGGCGGAGCCGCGGTACGGCGAGCTGGTCTACGGGCTCCGCAACCTCGACGAGGGGTTCGTCCCCGAGCTGTACGACGCCTCGCTGATCGACTCGCGGTTCTCGGTCGGGCCGCGGGACGCCGTACGCCGGGTCCGGGAGCTGCTCGAGCTGGAGGGGATCTTCGCCGGCATCTCGACCGGGGCGATCCTGCACGCGGCGCTCGGCCAGGCGGCGAAGGCGGTCAAGGCGGGCGAACCGGCCGACATCGCCTTCGTGGTCTGCGACGGCGGCTGGAAGTACCTCTCCACCGGGGCCTACGAAGGCACGGTCGACGAGGCCGAGGACCGGCTCGACGGCCAGCTCTGGGCCTGACCAACCTTTGGCGCCGGTCTGTCCGCGAGGCCGAGTCGTGGCAGGGTATGGGCATGTTCGTCGAGGTCATCCAGACGGTCGTGCCGCCCACCGCACGGGCGGTCTGGCGTCCGGTGATCGAGGGGAGCGAGAACGTCCCGCTCACCGGCGGCGTGCTGCTCGCCAGCAACCACCTCTCGTTCATGGACAGCGTGGTGATCCCGGTGGTGGCTCCGCGCCGGGTCGTCTTCCTGGCCAAGTCGGAGTACTTCAGCGGCCAGGGCTTCAGGGGGCGCCTGCAGAAGGCGTGGTTCGAGGCGACCGGGATGGTGCCGGTCGACCGTGACGACACGAGGGCGGCTCTGAACTCGCTGGACCTCGCCCTCGAGGTGCTCCGCCGTGGCGACGCGTTCGGCGTCTACCCCGAGGGCACCCGGTCGCGGGACGGCCGGCTCTACCGCGGCCGGACCGGGGTGGCCCAGCTCGCGCTCGTCTCCGGCGCGCCGATCGTCCCGGTCGGGCTCGTCGGGACCGAGAAGCTCCAGCCGGTGGGGGCGAGGTGGCCACGGCCGGTCAAGGTGACGGTGCGGTTCGGCGCCCCGATCCACGTCGCCGGGAAGTACGACGGCGTGCCTCCGGGGCGGGCCCGGCGGGAGATCACCGACCGGGTGATGACCGACATCCAGCGGCTCACCGGCCAGGAGGCTGCCGGCGTGTACAACGTGCGCCCCGCCGACACCTGAGGTCATCGTCTAGCCTGTCCCGATCATGGCTGACGCACCTATCGGGATCTTCGACTCCGGCTTCGGGGGACTCACCGTGGCCAGGGCGGTCATCGACCAGCTGCCGCACGAGTCCGTGCTGTACCTCGGTGACACCGCGCGCCAGCCCTACGGCCCCCAGCCGATCGGCGAGGTGCGCGAGTACGCCCTCGAGTGCCTCGACCACCTGGTCGACCAGGGGGTCAAGCTCCTCGTCATCGCCTGCAACTCCGCGAGCGCGGCTGTGCTGCGCGACGCGCGGGAGCGCTACCCGGTCCCGGTCGTCGAGGTGATCTACCCGGCGACCCGGCGGGCGGTCGCCGCGAGCAGGACCGGGCAGATCGGGGTCATCTGCACCCGGGCCACCGCCGAGTCGATGGCCTACGACGACGCGTTCGCCGCGGCACCGCACGTGACTCTGCAGACACGCGCCTGCCCGCGCTTCGTCGAGTTCGTCGAGGCCGGCGTCACCAGCGGGCCCGAGCTGCTGTCCGCCGCCCACGACTACCTCGACCCGCTCACGTCCTCCGGGATCGACACCCTGATCCTCGGCTGCACGCACTACCCGCTGCTCACCGCGGTGATCTCCTTCGTGATGGGAGACCAGGTGACGCTCGTGAGCAGCGCGGAGGAGACCGCCAAGGACGTCTACCGCACGCTGGTCCGGCTGAGCCTCGAGCGCGACCCGGCGTTGCCGCCACCTGAGCACCGCTTCCTGACCACGGGCGACCCCGACGAGTTCCACCAGATCGGCCGCCGCTTCCTCGGCCCGGAGCTGCAGTCGGCACGCCAGTTCGCGTGGGTGAGGGCCGGATGAAGGTCACCGTCATCGGGTGCTCGGGCTCCTTCGCCGGACCGGACTCGTCGGCGAGCTGCTACCTCCTCGAGGCGCCCGACGCGGACGACCCCGACCGCACCTGGCGGGTCCTGCTCGACCTGGGGTCCGGTGCGCTCGGTGCCCTGCAGCGCCACGCCGACCCGCTGACGATCGACGCGGTGCTCATCTCGCACCTCCATGCCGACCACTTCTTCGACATCAGCGGCTTCTACGTCATGCGCAAGTACCACCCGCGCGGCGCGCAGCTCCGGATCCCGGTGCACGGACCCCGCGGGATGAAGAAGCGGGTGGCCAAGGCCTACGGGCTCCCGCTCGACCCCGGGATGAACGACGAGTTCGCGTTCCGGCGGCTGCGGAAGTCGCCGCTCGAGATCGGGCCGTTCACGGTGACCGCGCGAAGGGTCGAGCACCCGGTCGAGGCCTACGGGTTCCGGGTCGAGCACGACGGCAAGGTGCTGGCCTACAGCGGGGACACCGCTCTCTGCCCGTCGTTGCGCGACCTGGCGGCCGACGCCGACCTGCTGCTGGCCGAGGCGGCGTTCCGCGACGACGCCGACAACCCGCCGGGGATCCACATGACCGGCTCGGAGGCGGCCGCCGTGGCGCGGGACGCCCGCGTCGGCCACCTGGTCCTCACCCACATCCCTCCGTGGCACGACAAGGGCCGCGCGGTGCTGGAGGCGCAGGGCGTCTACGACGGGCCGGTGTCGCTGGCGCGCGAGGGTGCGACCTACGAGCTCTGACGGGTGCCGCACCGTCGCGCGGTGTTGCGGACGACCCGGTCCTGGGGCCGGCTGGCAGGCTGGTCCTGTGCACGAGGTCGAAGCTGCCGAGAGCGCCCACGGCGCGCGGCGCGTGGTGCGTCCCGAGGTGACGTGAGCGGCCGGGTCGTCGGTGTCGACGTCGCCCGAGCGGTCGCGCTCGTGGGCATGATGGCCACCCACATCCTGCCGGGGCTCGACGACGGTCGGGTCACCTTCTCCCACCAGGTCGCCGGAGGGCGCGCGTCCGCGCTGTTCGCCGTCCTCGCCGGGGTCAGCCTGGTCCTGGTCGCGGGGCGCCGTACGCCGGTCCGCGGGCGGGACTGGTGGGGGATGCTGGCCGGCACGCTGGTTCGCACGTCGTTGCTCGCGCTGGTGGGGCTGCTGATCGGTGGCGTCGACAGCGGGATCGCCGTGATCCTCGTCTACTACGCCGTCCTGTTCGTGGTGGCCGTGCCGTTCCTGGCGCTTCCCTCCGGTCCCCTCCTCGGCGCCGCCGCGGCCTGGGCGCTGGTCGCCCCGGCGGCGAGCCACTGGCTCCGCAGCAGGGTGGCGACGACGGCGTACGACGTGCCCAGCCTGGACTCGCTCGCCGACCCCGGGGCGCTCGCGCGCGACCTGCTGCTCACCGGCTACTACCCGGTGCTCACCTGGCTCCCGTACATCCTGGTCGGTGTCGTGGTGGGCCGGCTCGACCTCCGCGCGACCGCCACGGCGGGCAAGCTGGCCGCCTCCGGCGCCGCCGCGGTCGCCGTCGCCTGGCTGGTCTCCGACGCCCTGGTCGGCCGCCCCGGCGTCCGAGCCGACCTGGTCCGCACCTTCGAGGGGCCCGGCTGGCGCGGTGACCTGGACACGACGCTGGCGAGCGGGCTGTACGGCGTCACGCCGACCGACAGCGCCTGGTGGCTCGCGGTCCGGGCACCGCACTCGGGCACGACGTTCGACCTGCTCATGACCGCGGGAAGCGCCTGCATCGTGCTCGCCGTGTGCCTGCTGCTCGGTCGTGCACTCCCGAGGCTGAGCTCGGTGCTGTTCGGCGCGGGCGCGATGACGTTGACGCTCTACTCGCTGCACGTGGTCCTGCGCAGCGAAGGCTGGTGGGACGGCCACGACCTGGAGACCTACCTGGGACAGGTGGCGCTGGTGCTCGGCATCGGGGCAGCGTTCCGGTGGGGACGCCACCGCGGTCCGCTGGAGGTGTTGCTCGGGGAGCTGGCCTCGGGCGCCCGGAAGGTCGTCTCAGGACGCCGATAGGGTCGGCCGCATGACTGCAGCACCCCGCGCGGACGGCCGCGCCGACGACGAGCTCCGTCCCGTCACCATCACCCGCCACTGGCTCGACCACGCGGCCGGCTCGGTGCTCGTCGAGTTCGGCAGGACACGGGTCCTCTGCGCCGCCTCGGCCTCGGTCGGCGTGCCTCGGTGGCGCAAGGGGTCGGAGCTCGGCTGGGTGACCGCGGAGTACGCGATGCTGCCGTCGTCCACCCACACCCGCTCCGACCGTGAGTCGGTCAAGGGCCGGGTCGGCGGGCGCACGCACGAGATCTCGCGGCTCGTCGGCCGGTCGCTGCGCGCGGTCATCGACTACAAGGCGCTCGGGGAGAACACGATCGTGCTCGACTGCGACGTCCTCCAGGCCGACGGCGGCACCCGCACCGCGGCGATCACCGGCGCCTACGTCGCCCTCGCCGACGCGTGCGCGCACCTCGGCTCGCAGGGCGTGCTCAAGGGTCAGCCGCTGACCGGCTCGGTCGCCGCGGTCTCGGTCGGGATCATCGACGGGGTCCCGCGGCTCGACCTGCCCTACGAGGAGGACGTCCGGGCCGAGACCGACATGAACATCGTGATGACCGGCGACGGCCGGTTCGTCGAGGTGCAAGGCACCGCCGAGGCAGCACCCTTCGACCGCGACGAGCTCGACGCGATGATGACGCTCGGCGCGAAGGGGTGCACCGACCTGACCGAGATCCAGCAGGCGGCGCTGGCCCGATGAGCAGGGTCTTCCTCGCCAGCCGCAACGCGAAGAAGATCGCGGAGATGCAGCGGATCCTCGCCGAGCACCTTCCGGACATCGAGGTGCTCGGCCTCGACGACGTCGAGCCCTACGACGAGCCGGCGGAGACCGAGCCGACCTTCGAGGGCAACGCCCGCCTCAAGGCCGCCGCGGGAGTGCGGGCCACCGGGCTGCCGTCGCTCGCCGACGACAGCGGGCTCTGCGTCGACGCGCTCAACGGCATGCCCGGGGTGCTCTCCGCGCGGTGGGCCGGCACCGTCACCGGCGACGGCGCCGCCAAGGACCGGGCCAACAACGAGCTTCTCCTGGCCCAGCTCGCGGACGTCCCGGACGAGCGTCGTACCGCCCGCTTCCACTGCTCGGTGGTGTTCCTCGCCCCCACGCCGGACGGGTCGGTCGAGCACGCCGTCGCGGGGGAGATGGCCGGCCGGGTGATCCGCGCAGATGCGGGGGAGCGGCGGCTTCGGCTACGACGTGCTCTTCTGCGCCGACGGTCACGACGTCACGACGGCCGAGCTGTCGGTCGCGGAGAAGGACGCGATCTCCCACCGGGGAAAGGCGCTCCGCGAGATCGCGCCGCTCGTCGCGGCGGCGCTCGGCCAGACTCACTGACCGCCGCCGGTCATGGTCGTGAGCGTCGAACTCGACGCCTGGAACGATCCTGCGGGCGATAACGGCGGGGTGCGCCCGGTGAGACTCGAACTCACACTGGCACGGACCTAAACCGTGTGCCTCCTGCCAATTGGGCTACGGGCGCGCCGCGCCAGTCTAGGGGTCAGGACGCCAGCCCGAGATCGCGGCGCAGCTTCGCGACGTGCCCGGTGGCCTTGACGTTGTACTGCGCGACCTCGAGGTTGCCCTCCTCGTCGACGACGAAGGTGGAGCGGATCACGCCCGTGACGGTCTTGCCGTACATCGTCTTCTCGCCGAACGCCCCGTAGGCGCCGAGTGCATGCTTGTCCGGGTCGGAGAGAAGGGTGATCGTCAGGGCGTCGCGGTCCCGGAACTTCACCAGCTTCTCGGGCTTGTCGGGGGAGATGCCGAGCACCTCGTAGCCCTCCCCTCGCAGCGCGTCGAGGGAGTCGGTGAAGTCGCACGCCTGCTTCGAGCAGCCGGGAGTCATCGCGGCGGGGTAGAAGTACACGATCACCTTGCGGCCGCGCAGCGCTGAGAGCGTGACCTGCTCGCCGGTGTCGGAGGTGAGGGTGAAGTCAGGGGCGGGGTCGCCGGGTGCAAGTCGGGAGCTCACGCATGCCTCCGAGGGTGGGGGAGCGGGTGGTCGGCGGCGCCAGTGTAGGCGGCCGCCCGGCTCCCGGTCGGCGACCCGGTCACGAGAGGCCCATCAGCGCCCGGACGGTCACGCCGACCCCGATGACACAGACCCCCACTGCGGCGCCGTAGGCCAGCACCATCCGGACGGGGGCGGCGACAGTCGTCCGGCTCGTGAGCAGCCGCTCGGCGCGGCCGACGAGGTCGGTGGCGAGCAGGCCGACCGCCGCAAGCGTGGTCGCCATCCCGATTCCGAAGGCGAGCACGAGCACGACCCCCAGCCAGGCGCGCCCCAGCCCGACCGCGCCCAGCAGGAGCACCAGGGCGGACGGGCTCGGGAGCAGCCCCCCGATCAGCCCCATCGTCGCCAGGCTCCACCTCCCACCGTCCGACCTCACCGGCGCGGTCGCCGGCGCGGTCTCCGTGAGCACCGCCCCGTGCCCGTGCCCGTGGCCGTGGCCGTGGCCGTGGCCGTGGCCGTGGCCGTGCCCGTGGCCGTGCCCGTGGCCGCGGTCCCGGTTCAGGTGGGCGCGCCGGACGAGCGAGCCGCCGAGCGCCAGGATCAACACGCCGGTCGCCAGGGTCAGCCAGGGATAGATCGCGGCCGGCACGAACCGGCTGCTCACGGTGAGGACGATCCCGAGCACCAGGACCGACCCGGTGTGGGCGGCGGTGACGGTCGCCCCCACCGCGGCTGCGGCCCGCACCGAGGCACGCTCGCGCTGGGTGAGGTAGAACGCCATCACGGTCTTCCCGTGACCGGGCGCGAGCGCATGCGCGGCGCCCAGCACGAGCGCCAGCAGGACGGCGAGCGTCCCGGCGACGAGCCCGCCCTCGGTCATCAGGGCGGAGGTCCGGAGCAGGAGTGCGTTGCCCTCCCGGTCGTCGCCGGCCGGCGTCGTGCCGGGCAGCGACGCCGCAGCGCCGCCGGGGGAGAGCACCATCTCTGCCCTGGTCACGTCCAAGGGTGAGGCGAGCAGCTCCTCGGGGTACGACGTCAGCCGGCCGCTCGTGCTCTCGGACGGGACGGTGGACGACGTCAGCGTGACCCGGTCGCCGAGCGCGACGATCTCACGCCATCCGACCTGCCCGGGGGCGGTCCGGTCCCGCACCTCGAGCGTGGTGCCCGCCCGCACGGGTGCCATCGGACCCGTCAGGCGGCAGGTGATCCGAGCCGTCGGGAGCCCGCCCTCTCCGGGCGCCTCCCGACCCGAGGCAGCGGAGACCGCGAGAGCCACGGGGTTCCCGCCGACCGTCACGGACAGCCCGGCGGCGGCCCGGCCGCACTGCTCCGTCGCCGCTTCGCCCAGCTGGTCGGGACCATCGCCGAGCTGCGCCGTCGGGATCTCCGCGAGGTCGAGCACGTGGTCGAGGGCGATCCGATCCGGTGAGACCAGGACGGTCGTGTGGCGGTTGACGGTGAAGTTGCCCAGGGGGTGCGCCTGCGCCGCCGAGGGCAGGGCCAGCGTGGCGAAGGCCACGAGCAGGAGCACCGCGGTACGCCGGACGAGCGGCCTCATGACCGACCCTCCAGGTCATCGAGGAGCCGGCCGGCCCGTTCGGCCTGCAACGGACTCACCCCGGGATCGGCGGCGAGTCCTCGTCGGAGGCTGGCGACCGCCGCTTCCCTCTTCCCGAGGGCGGCCTCGATCGAGCCACGGTGCAGCCACATCCGGCTGTCCGCGGTGCCCAGCCGAGTGGCGGCCAGGGCGTACCCGAGGGCCTCGCGGTCCCGGCCCGTCCGGTGCAGCGACCAGCCCAGGACGTCGGCGACGTGGATGCTCTGCCGGCGGTCCCACTCGGCGCGAGCGGACGCGACGGCGCGCTCCGGAGAGCCGTGGTCGGCCTCGAAGAGCGCGGACTCGAGGTCGATGTCGACCCCGCCGGCGGCGAGCAGCTCGTGGGTCGCCGCCACGACGTCGAACTGGGCCTGCGCCTTCCGCCGCTCCCCTCGCGCGAGGTGCAGCTCCCCGAGCTCGGTGAGGTACTCCGGCAGTGGCTGCAGCGTGACGACGCGTTGCCACTTCCGCGTCGCGGTGTCCAGGTCACCGCGGGCCACGGCGAGCCTGGCCTGGCCGGCCAGGGCGGGAACGGTGCCTGGGTCCGCTCTCAGTGCGTCCCGGAGCAGCTGCTCGCTCCGGTCGAGCCGCCCCTGCCGCCGCTCGACGTCGGCCAGCAGCGTGAGGGCGAAGGCGCGGTCGCTCGGGACCGGTGTCTGTGCGGCCCGCCGGAGCACGGTGGCCGCTCGGCTCAGCTCGCCGCGGAGCTCGAACGCGTAGGCGTAGCGGGTGGCGATGGGGAACCCCGGCTGGAGCCGGTCCGCGCGGCGCAGCGCCCGCAGCTGGAGGTCGTAGCGGCCGAGCTCGGTGAGCGCGTCGACGCGGACGGCGAGCGCCTGGGGCGAGTAGGGGTCGATGTCGAGCGCGCTGTCGGCCAGCTCCAGGGCCGCGGTGAACTCGTGCCGCCCTGAGGCCAGGGCCGCCTGGGAGGCGAGTGCCGGCGCGTTGTCCTCGGGCTGCTCCTCGAGGGAGCGGGCGACGGCCGCGTCCGCCTTGGCGTAGAGGGAGGCGTCCCCGGACACGCGGGCCTGGTCGACGTACGCCAGCGCCAGGGCGGCCCACGCGGGCGCGTCCCCCGGCACGGAGCGAAGCCGTGACTGCAGGGACTGGATGGTGGCGGCCAGGTCGCCACCGCGGAGCGAGACGGCTCCGGGGCTGCCGGCCCCGGCGTCGGAGGTGGTGTCGGAGCCGTCTCGGGTGAGCCCGAGCGCGCCCGACACCGAGAGGGTGGCGGCGACGACGAGCACGAGTGCAGCGCGGATCATGCGGGGTGCCTTCCGTGGTGGTTCCCGGCCGCTCATGCGAGCGGCCGGGAACCGCTCAGGTGCGGCCGTCAGGAAGCGACGGACCGCCGGGGGTTGCGGAGCTGAGCAAGTCGCACGGCACCGCTCGCGAGAGCGAGCAGCCCGAGCCCGAGCGCCGCCGCCGGCACGAGCGGCTGGCTGCCGTCCGTGCTGGCCGAGGAGCGCTCCATCCGGACGGTTCCCGACGGGTGCGGGTCCTCGTTGCTGCCACTGGTGGGCAGGGCGAGGTACGGGAACGAGTTCCCGAACCGGTACTCGTTGGTGTCGACCTCGTCGCCGAGGTCGTTCGGGTTGCCGACCAGCTCGCCCTCGACGACCTGCAGCGCGATGTCGAGGACGTCGTCAGCGAGCCGTCGCCCGTTCGGGTAGCCCTGGTTGTCGCCCTCGATCACGCCGAGCCGGTTGGGGTTCTCCTCCAGCGGCGTGAGCATGTTCAGGCGCAGCTGCTCGCTGGGCCTGACGTTCTTGGGCTGGTTGAGCCCGTCGAGACCGGTCAGGAACACCGACACGAGGTCGTTGCGTGGCTCCTCGGGCGCCTCGATGCCGTAGATGGCCTCCATGAGCTGAGGCAGCTCCGGCTTGGTGACGTAGTCGAGGAACTGCGCGTCGCCTCGGGGTGAGGAGGCGTTGAACCGGTTCTTGTCCTTCAGCGGCACGACCACCTCGTTGACGAGCGGGTTGCCGAGCCTCGAGACCTGGCGGTACTTGCCGTCAGCGCCTCGCTTGGACGTCGTCGACCAGGTGCCGATGACCGGGTTCTTCACGGCGCGCTGGTTCTTGGCCAGGAAGCGGCTCGGGACCTGCAGCGCGACCGAGTTGACGTTGAACCCGGTGAGGGTGTCGTCGCCGACCTCGCTCAGGTCTCCGCCGTAGAGCAGGTCGAAGACCCGCAGGTCGAGGAAGAACGGGTCGTCGGCCTGGCCGACGAACGACTGGAGCCGGTGGCGTCCCATGGCGATGTCGGTGACGGCCTGCCTGCGCAGCTTCCCGTAGTCGGGCATCGAGGCGTCGCCGACGCGCGACGGTGCGACCCGACCGTTCTTGACCAGCACCTTGCTGCGCCCCTTCGCGATCGCGACGAGCCGGTAGGTCTGGTAGAAGTTCAGGTTCTCGTCACGCAGCGACGTGACCGGCCCGGTGTTGTAGAGGAACGTGTCCTTGGTCCGGTAGTGGTCCTTGAACGTCCACCTGAAGGTGATGTCCGGACGAGCGTCCCCGTTGTTGTCGACGTGGATGTCGTAGCGGGCGTCGGTGGCGAACGGGTAGAAGTTCGGACCTCCGGCCGGCTCCTGGAACGGGAGCCAGTTCGCGATCAAGGTGACCGTGTGTGCGCGCTCCGGGCTGCGGAACGCGTAGACGTCGGTCGTGTCGTACTGGGGAGCACCCGCGATGAGGGGTGCCTCCCGGTGGCTCGAGGCCTGTGCCCCGACCGGGCCGAGCCCGGCCAGTCCGGCACCGGCGATCAGCCCACCGGCGGCCATGACGGCCACCGCCTTCCGCCGCGGCGTCAAGCCCGACGGAAGCCTTGTCCCTGAACTCATGAATGAGCCCTTCTATGAGGAGATGGACGGCGCAGCTGTGATGTGCGCCACCTGTCGTTCGGCTTGGTCGTACCCCCGGATTGGTCGCTGAAGTGCGGGAGCAAGTAAAGAGTGCGGCTCGGACGCGAATAGTGACCAATCCCACAGCGAGGGAGTGACGAATCAACGACGTCGCTCTCGAGAGCCCTTGCCAGTTGGGACAGCATGCGCTATTGCAACTCATGTGCAAGAACGTAGAGTGACCGAGGACCAACCACGGCTCCGCAGGCAGGAGGACCAGCGTGCACGTGCCAGACGGCTTTCTCGACGCGCCGACGTCGATCGCGACGGGCGTCGCCGCGGCCGCGGCGGTCGGTCTCGCCCTGCGGGGGTCCCGGCGGGAGCTGGACGACAGGGCCGCGCCGATGGCGGGGCTGGTCGCGACGTTCGTGTTCGCCGCGCAGATGCTCAACTTCCCGGTCGGTGCCGGCACCAGCGGCCATCTCCTCGGGGGTGCGCTGGCGGCCGTCCTCGTGGGTCCGTGGACCGCTGTGCTGGTCGTCAGCGTGGTGCTGCTCGTCCAGAGCCTGCTCTTCGCCGACGGCGGGGTGACGGCCCTCGGCACGAATGTGATTCTCATGGCGGTCGTCGGGGTGGTGGTGGGGTGGACGGTCTTCCGCACGCTGCAACGCGTGCTGCCCAAGCGGATCTCCTTGGTCGCACCCCTGGCGGCGCTGGCGGCGTACGTCTCCGTGCCGCTCACCGCGCTGGCGTTCGTCGGGTTGTACGCCGTCGGCGGGACCGCCCCGATCCCGCTGGACTCGCTCACCACCGCGATGCTCGGCTGGCACGCGGTCATCGGTCTGGGCGAGGCCGCGATCACCGGTCTCGTCGTGGCGAGCATCGTCGCGGTGCGCCCCGACCTCGTCCACGGCGCGCGACCGGTGGTGGCCGCCCGGACGGTCGAGATCCGCTCGCCCGGCACCGAGGCGGCAGCGGCATGAGGCGCGTCCCCACGAAGGTGCTGCTTGTCACCGGCCTGCTCGTCGCGCTGCTGCTCGCCGGGGTGGCGAGCTTCTACGCCTCCGGAAGCCCCGACGGACTCGAGCGCGTAGCCGAGGACCAGGGGTTCCTCGACCGGGGTGAGGAGAACCCCGTCGCCGGCGGCCCCCTCGCCGACTATGAGGCCAGGGGAGTCGACGACGACCGGCTGGCGGGTGGACTGGCCGGTGTCACCGGCGCCCTGGTCGTGCTCGTCCTTGCCGGCGGGCTCACCTTCGCCGTACGCCGCCGCGCGCCGTCGTCTGCGAAGCAGGACTGACGTGGGTGCCGGGCACGGCCACCGCCTGCACTACCACGGTCATTCGCCGATCCACCGTGCCGAGCCGCACCACAAGCTGCTCGTCCTGCTCGGGTTCGTCCTCGTCGTGGTGGCCACGCCGCACGACCGGTACTGGCTGTTCGCCGGCTACCTCGCCGTGCTGGCGAGCGTGGTGGCGGTCTCGCGGGTGCCGGTCGGCTACCTGGCGAAGCGGATGGTCGTCGAGGTGCCGTTCCTCGTCTTCGCCCTGCTCGTGCCCTTCGTCTCGCACGGGCCGCGGATCGAGGTGCTCGGTCTGACGGTCAGCGAGCCGGGGCTCGTGGCCGCCGGTGGGCTGGTCATGAAGGGGACCCTCGGCGTCCTGGCCAGCCTCACCCTCGCCGCGACCACCGAGCCGCAGGCCGTGATCCGCGGGCTCGAGCGGCTCCGGATGCCGGCCCAGCTCGTGCAGATCATGGGGTTCATGGTGCGCTACCTCGACGTGGTCACCGACGAGATGCGCCGGATGCGGGTGGCGCTCGCATCGCGAGGATTCACGGCTCGCAACCCGCTCCACTGGCCGGTGCTCGCCCGCTCCGCCGGCGCCCTCTTCATCCGCTCCTACGAGCGCGGCGAGCGCGTGCACCTGGCGATGCTGTCGCGAGGCGGCCAGCCATGAGCACCCCCGTCCTCGAGGTGCGAGGGCTCGCCCACGTCTACCCCGACGGCCACCAGGCGCTGTACGGCGTCGACCTGCACGTCCACCGGGGCGAGCGGGTGGCGCTGTTCGGGCCCAACGGCGCGGGCAAGACGACACTCGTCCTGCACCTCAACGGGATCCTCACGGCAAGCGCGGGGTCGGTCGCGGTCTCCGGGCTTGTCGTCGCCAAGCAGCACCTGCGAGAGGTACGCCGCCGCGTCGGCGTGGTCTTCCAGGACCCGGACGACCAGCTGTTCATGCCGACAGTCCGTGACGACGTCGCCTTCGGCCCCCGCAACCTCGGGGTTCGCGGTGAAGCGCTCGACCGCTGCGTCATGGATGCGCTCGACCGGGTGGGTATGGCCGACTTCGTCGACAGGCCGCCGCACCACCTGTCGTTCGGCCAGCGGCGCAGGGTGGCCGTGGCCACCGTCCTGGCGATGGAGCCGGAGATCCTCGTCCTCGACGAGCCGTCGTCGAACCTCGATCCGGCGTCGCGTCGCGAGCTGGCGGACATCCTGCGTGCGCTCGACGTCACCGTGCTCATGGTGACCCACGACCTGCCCGTACGCTCTCGAGCTCTGTCCCCGCTCGGTCGTCCTCTCCGACGGCGTCGTGGTCGCCGACGGGCCGACCCGTGCCGTGCTCACCGACGAGGAGCTGATGAAGGCGAACCGCCTCGAGCTGCCGTTCGGGTTCGATCCCCGCAACGTGCCGCAGCACCGGGTTGGGTAACGTTCCGTCCTGGTGCCCCCGAGGGCGCCGGCGGCGCTCGACGGTGTGCCCGCCGAGAACCCTGTCGACGAGGAGCTGACCGTGGCCGACGCCCAGCGCACCGACTCCATCGAGCGTGAGATGGAGGAGACCCGAGACCGCCTCGCCTCGACCATCGACCAGCTCGTCTACCGGACCAACCCGAAGACGATCATCCGGCGCGAGGTGGCAGCGGTGAAGGCGACCTTCGTCGACGCCGACGGCAACCCGCGGACCGAGAACATCCTCAAGGTCGCCGGTGGGGTGGCCGGGTTCGTGGCCGTCCTGGTGGTCATCCGACGCGTCACCCGCTGAGGTTCCGGATGGTGACCGACAAGACCCCCATCCGGATGCTGCACGACCGGGTGCTGGTGCAGCTGGACAAGGAGGCGGGGGAGCGCCGCTCCACCGGCGGGATCGTCATTCCCGCGACGGCCGCGCTGGGCAACCGCCGGCTCGGCTGGGCACGCGTCGCGGCCATCGGCCCGCACGTCCGCGCGGTGGAGATCGAGGACCGGGTGCTGTTCGACCCCGAGGACAAGGCCGAGGTCGAGGTCAACGGCGAGAGCTACATCCTCATGCGGGAGCGCGACGTCCACGCCGTCGCTGCCGGACGCATCGAGGAAGGCGAGACCGGGCTCTACCTGTAGCCCTTGCTCCTGACAGCGACGTTGACCTCGCGGACCACCGTGTCGGCGGTGAGCGTCTGGCTTCCGCGACCGTTGCGCACACCACACGATCTCGGGTAGGCGTAGAAGCGCCGGTCGGACTGGCCGGCCAGAAACGCTTCGCAGCCGTGCACACCCGTGTCCGGCATCAAGCGGTCGAAGGGGGGTCGAGATGGACGCAGCGACGTGGCTCTGGGCAGGCGGCTGGGGAAGCCCGGTCGGGCTCGCCATCTTCATGGCTGGGCTGGGGTTGTTCTTCGCGGGGTTCGGGCACTTCTTGAGTTGCGTCGGCCGGCTCGAGCAGACCAAGGCCGCGAAGGTTCGCGCAACAGTCGACTCCGGGCGGGGGCAGCCTCGAGAGCGGCCATCGGCGGCCGAGAGGTGAGACGGGGCTCAGTCGTGCGCGCGGGTGCCGTGGGCGTCGACGGTGTAGCTGCGGCTCAGGGGTGAGGTCCAGGTCAGGGTGCCGTCGGGTTCTCGCCGGTAGTCCCATTCGGAGTGGGTTTTGACCCGGTGGTGGAACCGGCACAGCCTGGCCAGGTTCGTGGTCGAGGTCTGGCCGGGTGGTCCGCCGTCGTCGGTGGGGACGTAGGGGTCGATGTGGTCGAGGTCGTGGCGGCCCTGCCGCCCGCACCAGGGGAACCGGCAACCGAGGTCCCGCTCCTGGATCTGCGACCGGAGCCGGTCGGGGGCCTCGTAGGCGTCGACGCTGATCTGCTCGGTCAGGTCCACCACCGGGGTGATCGTCACCCTCGCGCCGGGGGCCAGGTCGGCCAGCCACTGCTCGACCGCCGCCACCGACCGGGGACCGAGCCGGGTCACCCGCGCCAGACCAGGAGCGGTATCGCTAGTGAAGATTGCGATCGCGTCGGTGTGCAAGTGCACATGGATCGTGGGACCTACGTTCCCGGTCGTCCGGGCGGGCCGTTGCGCCGGGATGGTCCCGTCGGCGGCGAGCTCGGCGGTGGCGTGCAGGTCCAGGGCGTGCTGGGGGTCGGCGAGCACCCCGATCGCCTTGGCCCGCCGCACCTGCACGGGGTCCTCATCCCCGAGTGCTTTCAGCGACGACGCGACGTGGTTGAGGGCGGTGTCGAACGCGACCGCGTCCCCGGTGCCGGTGACCGCGTGGATCTCACTGGTCCCATCGAGGTGGTCCTCGGTCCACACCCCCCGCCTCTCCGCCGCCTTCCGGGCTCGTTCCGCAGCTGTGGCGGGGTCGAACCGCAGCTGCGCCGCCTCCACCGCCCTCAGGATCCGGCCGTGGGAGAGCCGGGATGCGAACGGCGCCAGCTGGGCATCCACATACGCCGCCGCCTCGACCGGCAACGGGATCGTCTCGGCCGCGACTCCGCGGGCCTTCCACGCCGGCACCGCACCGTCCATCACCCGCCCCCACAACCGCGGCAGCCGGTCACGCAGCTCCACGGCCTGCCCGACATAGGCCCGGGCAGCCGGCTCCGACATCCCCAACGCCGCAGCCAGCTCGCAGACCGCGAACTCACACACCGCGAACCCACCCTGCCCGGCCAACCGGAGCTCGCCCTCCCGGCCGAGCAGCGGCCCGTAGAACGACGGACCCAGCTCGGGGTCGACCGCCCGCACGATCATCGGATCCGACTCATCGACCCGGTTCGCGTCCGCGAACGCCGCCACCCCCCGCAGCTCCTCGGCCGCAGCGCGGTCCTGACGGCGCCGCCGCTCGACGACGAACGCCAACGTCGCCGCATCACCGAGCCCGAACACCTCGGTCCCCTCCGACGGAGGCGGAGGCGGCGGCGGAGGCACCACAGCCATGGCCTCCGAACCGGTCCGCGACGGGTGCTTCCTCATACCCCGAACCTAGCCGCCGCCACCGACAGTTCCGCGGCCCCGAAAGCCGAGAATCCCCAGGAAAACAGGGGAATCCGATGACAATCTCCGCCTAGCGTCGCACGAACGACCGTGAGGTCATCCCCGGCAGGGCCGTCCGGTTGATCCCGGCCAGCTCGGCGAGGTCGTCCGGGGCCGGCTCCCAGGCCACAGCCTCCGCGTTGCTCCGTACCTGCTCGGCGCGGCTCACGCCGGCGATCACCGAGCCGACCGCCGGCTGGGCGGCGAGCCCGCCGATCGCGACCGAGAGGAGGTCGAGCTCGCGTGCGGCGGCGTACTCCTGCAACGCCTCCACCCGTGAGAAGTCGGCGCCGGCGAGCCGGTGCCGCTGGCTCTCGAGGCTCAGCCGGCTCCCGTCGGGGGCGGATCCGGGGGAGTACTTCCCGGTGAGCAGCCCGTAGGCGAGCGGGTAGTAGGGCAGCAGCCCTACCCCCGCGTCGAGGCAGGCCGGGACCAGCTCCTCCTCGGCGACGCGGTTGTAGAGCGAGTACTCGTTCTGAGCCGTGACGAAACCGCTCAGCCCGAGGCTCTGCGCGGCCCGGCTCGCACGGGTGACCTCCCATGCGGCGAAGTTCGAGCACCCCAGGTAGCGGACCTTGCCCTCGGCGACCAGCTCGTTCATGGCGGTCAGGGTCTCCTCGACCGGTGTCACCAGGTCGGGCTGGTGCAGCTGGTAGAGGTCGATGTAGTCGGTGCCGAGCCGGCGCAGGGAGGCCTCGACGGCACGGCGCACGTAGCGGCGCGACGCGCGGGCCCCGTGGTCCGGCCCGTTGCGACCCTTCATGTCCATCCCGAACTTGGTGGCGACGACCACCTCGTCGCGCCGGCCCTTCAGCGCGTCGCCGAGGAGCTCCTCGCTGGAGCCGAGACTGTAGGTGTCAGCGGTGTCGAAGAAGGTGACGCCGCTGTCGAAGGCGGCGTCCACCACGTCCCGGACCGCGTCGGCGTCGATCCGTGCCCCGAAGGCGTTGCAGCCGACCCCGACGACGGAGACCACCAGTCCACTGGAGCCGAGAGGGCGGTAGCGCATGCTCACTGCACCAGCACCCTGAGGACGAGAGCGCCGCTCTCGTGCTCCTCGACGTCGACGGAGCCGGGCTTGTCGAACCTCATCCGGATGGTCGATCGGCCTGAGCCGAAGTCGTAGTACTGCTCCGGACTGGAGTGGACGTGGAGCTCCCCGGCCCGGTCGGCGGTGACCTTGAGCGTGACGGGTTCGCCGACCTCCACCTCGACCGACTGCGCGACCGGATCCACCGTCCCGCCCTCGATCGTCACCGCGGCGCTCGCCCCGGCGGGCTCCTCGGCCGGCTCGTCGGCCGGCTCCTCGGTGGGCTCGTCGGCCGGCTCGTCCGTGGGCGACTCCGACGTGGTCGCCGACGGCGTCTCCTCGGGAGCCGCCTCGGGCTCGTCGGCCTCGCCGCCGCAAGCGGTGAGCAGCAAGCCGGCCACGGCGAGGACAATCGTGGAGATGAGGGAGCGGGCGGATCTGGTGCGTGGCGTCCGGTTCATGGTTCCATCCTTCCAGGCGACGGGTTCGGGACCTGACGGGCCGGGTGTCGCCGCACCAGGACCGGCGACGGAGCCGGCCACCCGAGGAGGGCGCCCCATGTCACTCGAGGACCGCATCGCTGCCGCAGCCGAGCACCGCGACCGGGACGTACGCGCCGACGGGCCCGTGATCCCCCAGCAGCAGCGGAGGGACGCCTACGACGCCTACGCGGAGGTGCACGCGCTCGTCCGCGAGGTCTTCGACCGAGCGTCCGAGCGCCGCTGAGCCGGGCGCCGGCGACCTGCCGAGGCAACGCCGTCGCAGGCGGCGTGATCTGATCGGACCATGGCGCTGAGCCCCGACGCGACGGCGGACCAGGCGTCGACGCACCACGACCTGGCCCTGCACGAGCTCGTCCTGCTCCTCGCGACCGACCTCAGGGACGGACTCACCGCGCGCGCCGCCGAGCAGCGGCTGGGCACCTACGGCCGCAACGAGCTGCCGCAGGCTCCCCGTCCCGGGGTCGTCGTCCGGCTGCTCCGGCAGGTGCACAGCCCGCTGATCTACGTGCTGCTGGTGTCGGGTGTGGTCACCTTCTGGCTCGAGGAGTACGTCGACTCGTCCGTCATCCTGGGCGTGGTCGTCGTCAACACGATCGTCGGGTACATCCAGGAGGCCAAGGCAGAGAACGCTCTCGACGCCCTGCGGTCGATGGTGCGGACCGAGGCGCGGGTGGTCCGAGACGGCACCCCACGGAACGTCGGTTCCGACCAGCTCGTCCCGGGAGACCTGGTGCTGGTCGAGGCGGGTGACAAGGTCCCTGCAGACGCGCGCCTGGTCGCCGAGTGGGAGCTGCAGGTGGACGAGTCGGCGCTGACCGGGGAGTCGCTCCCGGTGGACAAGGACGAGGTGGTGCTGCCGTCGCGGACGCCCGTCGCCGACCGCCGCAACATGCTCTACTCCGGCACGTTCGTGACGGCCGGCACCGGCTCGGCGGTCGTGGTCGCCACCGGCGGCGGCACCGAGCTCGGGGAGATCCACCGGCTGGTGGGGTCGACCAAGCAGCTGGCCACGCCCCTCACGCGCAAGCTCGCCTCGTTCAGCGCCTACCTGACGGTGGTGATCCTGCTCCTGGCCGGCGTCACGTTCGCCGTCGGCGTGCGCCGCGGCGAGCCCGCCGCCGAGATGTTCACGGCGGCGGTCGCCCTGGCGGTGGGCGCCGTGCCCGAGGGGCTGCCTGCCGCGGTGACGGTCACGCTCGCCATCGGCGTCGCCCGGATGGCTCGCCGGGGCGCGGTGATCCGCCGACTTCCGGCCGTGGAGACGCTCGGGGGCGCCACCGTCATCTGCACCGACAAGACCGGCACCCTCACCGAGAACCGGATGACCGTGCAGGCGCTCTGGGCCGGCGGCACCGAGGTCGAGGTCGGGCCCGGGCTCGGGTTCGGGGACAACGCCGCCGCGCGCTGGTGCCTCGTCGCCGGGGCAGGCGCCAACGACTCCCGCCTCGACGCCGACGGCAGGGGAGTCGGCGACCCCACGGAGACGGCGATGCTCGTCGCCGCCCGGGCAGCAGGGGTCGAGGTCACGACCCCTCGCGCCGAGACGCTGCCGTTCAGCTCCGAGCGGCAGTACATGGTGACCCGTCACGTCGACCCGACGACCGCGGAGCAGGTGGTTCTCGCCAAAGGCGGGGTGGAGCGGATCCTCGAGCTCTGCACCCACCGCCTGGACGAGACCGGGGAGCTCGTGCCCCTGGACACCGATGAGGTCCAGCGCGCCTCGAGCGAGCTCGCCTCGCACGGGATGCGGGTGCTGGCCACGGCCGTCGACCGCGCGCCGGGTGCGACTCTCGACAGCCGCACCATGGCGCTGGCGGGGCTCGAGGCGATGGTGGACCCACCGCGTCGTACGGCGACCGAGGCGGTGCGCCTCTGTCGCGGCGCGGGGCTGGCGGTGAAGATGATCACCGGCGACCACGCCGCGACGGCGGAGGCTATCGCCCGCCAGGTCGGGGTCCTCGAGGAGGACGACGGGGGCGGGGTGCTCACCGGTGCCGAGCTCGACCTGCTCGACGACGAGCAGCTGGCCGAAGCGGCGGAGAGCACGGCTGTCTTCGCCCGGGTGAGCCCCGAGCAGAAGCTCCGTCTCGTGCGGGCGCTGCAGGCGCGTCACCACGTCGTGGCGATGACCGGCGACGGCGTCAACGACGCACCGGCCCTGAAGCAGGCCGACATCGGCGTCGCCATGGGGCTCGGCGGCACCGAGGTCGCGAAGGAGGCCGGGGACATGGTGCTCACCGACGACGACTTCGCCACGATCGAGGCGGCCGTCGAGGAGGGCCGCGGCGTCTTCGACAACCTCACCAAGTTCATCGTGTGGACGCTGCCGACCAACACCGGCGAAGCGCTGGTCATCATGCTCGCGGTCGTCGTCGGCTCGGCGCTGCCGATCCTGCCCACGCAGATCCTGTGGATCAACATGACCACCGCCGTCCTGCTCGGGCTCACCCTGGCCTGGGAGCCGAAGGAACCGGGCCTCATGCAGCGGCCCCCTCGCGACCCCCGACGGTCGCTGCTGACGTGGCCGGTCGTGTTCCGCACGTTGCTGGTCTCGGCCCTCCTGGTGATCGGCAGCAAGCTGGTCTTCGACCAGGAACGTGACGTCGGCTCCTCGCTCGAGGCGAGCCGCACCGCTGCGATGAACGTCTTCGTCGTCGTCGAGGCGTTCTACCTGTTCAGCTGCCGCTCGTTCGTCGAGCCGGTACGGCGGATCGGGTTCCTGTCGAACCCCTGGCTGCTCGGTGGGGTGGCGCTACAGGCGGTGGCCCAGCTGGCGATCACCTACCTGCCGGTGATGAACGACGTGTTCGGGACGGCTCCCATCGGCTGGGAGACCTGGTTGCGGATCCTCGCGGTGGCGGTCCTGACCTCGGTCGTGGTCGCGGTGGACAAACGGTGGCTCTCCGGACGAGCGGCCTTCTGAGCAGGGGTTCGACGAACGGCCTCCCGCCGGGCGCCTCGCGGTCACCTCCCGGCCACCACCGGCGGCCACCGTCGAGGAGTGACGTCGAGGATCCTCAACATCGCCCACCGCGGCGCCAGTGCGGACGCCCCCGAGAACACCCTGGCAGCGGTCCGCCGCGCCGTTCTGGACGGGGCGGACCTGGTCGAGGTCGACCTCCAGCGGACGAGGGACGGCGCGCTGGTGCTGCTGCACGACACGACGCTGCTCCGCACCACCGATGCTGCGACCCGGTTCCCCGCACGTGCGCCCTGGCGGGTCGGCGACTTCACGCTGGAGGAGCTGCGACGGCTCGACGCCGGCGGGTGGTGGTCGTCGCTGCACGCCGGGGAGCGGCTACCGACCCTCGACGAGCTCCATGACGAGCTCCGCGGGACCGGGGTCGGCATCCAGCTCGAGCTCAAGGCGCCGGAGGTGCACCCGGGCGTCGTCGCCGACCTGGCCGAGCACCTCCGCCGCCGGCCGGGCGACGACGTGGACAGGGTGGTCGTGCAGTCGTTCGACGTCGCCGCGATGAAGGAGCTCAAGACCCGGCTGCCCGAGGTGCCGGTCGGGCTGCTCGGCGCGCCACCCCGACGCAACCTGGCCGCTCTCGCCACGTGGGCGGACCAGGTGAACCCCCGCCACCTGTCGGTGGACCGCGACTACGTGCAGCACCTCCACGACCTCGGTCTCGGGTGTCGGGTCTGGACCGTCGACCGCGGCGTCGCCATGCGCCGGGCACTGCGGCTCGGCGTGGACGGCGTCATCACCAACCGGCCGCGGGCCCTCGGCCGGGTGCTCCTCGGAGCGACGCCGGCCGCCCACCCGATGCTGGGCCGCCGCTGACGCCGCCGGGTCAGCGGTGGCTGGTCCCGCCCGCGCTGCCGCCGGAGCGACGGTTCTTGACCGAGTCGACCGCCTTCTTGATCTTCGCCTTGTTGTGGGGCTTCTGAGCCTCGCTGTAGAGCTTCTTGGCGAGGGCGCCGAGGGCTGCGGTTCGCATGAGCTTCATGGGTCGATCCTGCCCCACGCGCGGTCGATGCACACTGGGGGGCATGGATCCGGTCCAGGAGAGCCCGTGAGGTGGGCCGCAGCCCTGGCTGCCGCGGCGCTCCTGGTGGGGTGCACGACCGGGACCGGCGGCGCGGAGCAGGCAGCCCCTGCGCCGTCCGCGAGCACCGACGGCACCGCCCGTCCGAGAGCACCGCCCCGTCCGCGAGCACCGAGCCGTCCCAGAGCGAGGAGTCGTCGCCGTCGCGGCCACCGAGCCGGCGCCCGCACCCCGTCTCCCTCGAGGCCCTCATGGCGCAGGAGTACGACGGTCGCGGGCTGCGGCTGGTCCGCGAGGTCGCCACCACCGACGCCTACCGGCAGTACGACGCGACCTACCGCAGCGGCGACCTGACGATCACCGGAAGGGCCAACGTCCCGCTGGGGAAGGGGCCGTTCCCTGCGCTGGTGCTCGCTCACGGCTACATCGACCCGGACGTCTACGTGACCGGCCAAGGGCTCGCGCGGGAGCAGGACTGGCTGGCCCGAGCGGGCTACCTGACGTTCCACGTCGACTACCGCAACCATGCCGGCTCGGACCCGGACCCGTCCGCCGACCTGCGGCTCCGGCTCGGCTACACCGAGGACGTCGTCAACGCGGTCCTCGCGCTCCGTCGGCGCCCGGCCCTCGTCGACCGCGACCGGATCGGGCTGGTCGGCCGGTCGATGGGCGGTGGGGTCGTCTACAACACGCTCGTGGTCCGGCCACGGCTGGTGGGCGCGGCCGTCGTCTTCGCGCCGGTCAGCTCCGACACCGTCGACAACTTCGACCGGTGGATCCGCCCCGACCCCTCACGGGAGGGGCTGGCCCGGCGGATCGTGCGCCGCTACGGGTCGCCGGAACGCCGGCCCGGCTTCTGGAGGGGGGTCAGCCCGCGGAGCCACTTCGAGCGGGTCGAGGCGCCGCTGATGGTCCACCACGGCACCTCGGACGACTCCTGCCCGATCGCCTGGAGCCGCAGCACGGTCCGGGCACTGGAGCGGGCGGGCAAGCGAGTCCGGTTCCACGTCTACGAGGGCGAGGAGCACGCGTTCGTCCCGCAGTGGCCGTTGTCGATGGAACGGACCACCGCCTTCCTCGACCGCCACCTCGCGTGACTGCCTCAGGCTCGCGCCTCTCCGTGCCACGACTCGGTGCGGTGCTTCTCGACCCATCCCATCGCCCGGTAGAGCCCGTCGGCACCGGTGGGGGAGTCGGCGTCGACCTCGAGGTCGACGCGGTTGCGGCCCCGGGCGTGGGCGTCCCGGATGATCGTGTGGAGCAACGCCTTGGCGACTCCCAGCCCGCGGGCCCGGCGGTCGACACCGATGTAGTCGACGTAGCTTCCCTCGACCCCCTCCGCGTCGGCGGCGAGGACCGAGCCGACCAGCGCACCGCCCGGAAAGGTCTCCCCGTCCACCTCGACCTCCGCGACGAACCAGTGGTCCCACCGGTGGCCCGGATCCTCGCGCAACCGCTGCACGAACTCGGCGAAGCTCTCGCGGTAGGAGTTGAAGTGGTCGGCGAACGACTCCTCCAGCATCCGGTGCACGACCTGCAGGTCGACGGCCACGGGCATCCCGTCGTCGTGCTCGGCGACCCTGCGGATCGTCACGCCCGGTCGCGGACCGGCGAGGTCGTCGGCGTCCTCGACCGGGCGGGTCATGTGCAGCCAGCTGCGCACCTTGCGGTAGCCGGCGGCGGCCAGCCACCGCTGCTGCCGCTCGTCGCCGGCGAAGACCGACGCGTCGAGCTGGGTGGTCCCCAGCTCGCGGTGCCGAGCGATCTCGCGGGCGGCGTCCGCGGCCCACGCGAGCAGGGCGCGGGCGATGTCGTCGCCCGCGGTGCACTCCGGCGCGACGGTCAGGTCGACCATCGTCCGACCGGCGGCGCGGTCGTGCACGGTGACCCAGGCCGCGAGCCGGCCGTCTGGGTCGTCGAGCACCACCTGGCGTCGGGTCCACGAGCCCGGGCCGGTGACCCATGCCCCGACGGACACCTCGTCCACCGAGGCCGAGCCCTTGGCGGACTGCTGGTGCGCCGCCACGAGGGCCGTCAGCCCGGGGACGTCGTCGGGGCCGGGGACGCGCGGGACGAAGCCGTCGGGCAGCACGGAGGTGGGCGGCAGGTCGACGAACACCCTGTCATCTTGGCAGGTGGGTGCTGCCGCTCCCCGGGCGCCGGTCCACCGCTCCGGGCTCGGCTAGCCTGACGCCCGTGAGCACAGAGGCGGAGCCGGCGCGGGCCGAGCCACCACTGCCGTGGGACCGGCGATGCTTCACCTACTCCGTGGTCGTCCCCGTCTTCAACAGCGAGGCGGTCGTCGGGGAGACCGTCGACCGGATCGTGCAGACCTTCGAGGCGGCCGGGCTCTCCTACCAGCTGGTCCTGGTCAACGACGGCAGCCGCGACGGCAGCTGGGAGGTCATCGCCGCCAAGGCACGGGCGAACCCGCACCTCGTCGCGATCGACCTGCTCCGCAACTTCGGTCAGCATCACGCCAACCTGGCCGGGTTCCGCGACAGCGTCGGCGACTACGTCATCACGATGGACGACGACCTGCAGAACCCGCCCGACCAGGTGCTGCACCTCATCGACACCGCGATGGCCGGGCACGACGTGGTGTTCGGCAGGTTCGAGCGGAAGCGCGCGCCGTTCTACCGACGCACCGGCACCGCGCTGATCGGCCTGATCAACCGCCGCGTCTTCGCCCAGCCCCCGGGGCTCGCGGTGTCCAACTTCCGGATCCTGCGCCGCGACGTCGTCGACCGGATCAGCGCCTCGCGCACCGCTCATCCCTACGTGACCGGCCAGGCCCTGATGTACTCGCGCAACCCCACCGACGTCGTCGTGCGCCACGACCCGCGGCCGGTCGGCAGGAGCAACTACGGCCTGGTGCGGATCCTGCGCCTGGTCTTCGCGATCCTCTTCAGCTACTCGCTGTTCCCGCTGCGTGCCGCTGCGGCACTCGGCTTCCTCGTCGCAGGGTTGAGCTTCGTGCTCGGCTGCTTCTACCTGGTGCGTTCGTTCTTCGTCGACACGCCGGTGCAGGGGTGGACCACGATCGCGGTGCTGCTGTCGCTGTTCAGCGGCGTCATCATCGCGTTGCTCTCGATGCTGGGGGAGTACATCGTCCGCACGCTCAACGCGGTCAGCGCCCACGAGACCTACCACGTCAGCCAGCGGGTCACGGCACGGACCGCATGAGCGGCCACCTCCTGGTCATCGGCGCGCAACGGTGCGGCACGACGTACCTGCGCTCGCTGCTCGACGCGCACCCCGGCGTCGCGATGGCGCGGCCCGCCCGTCCGGAGCCGAAGGTGTTCCTCTCCGACGAGCTCACCGACCGCGGCGCGGAGTGGTACGACGCGACGTTCTTCGGCCACGCCGCTCCCGGGCAGCTGCGCGGCGACAAGAGCACGAGCTACCTGGAGGACCCCGCGGCGCCCGGCCGGGCGCGGAGGATGCTGGGCGACCCGGCTGTCGTCGTCGTCCTCCGCGACCCCGTCGAGCGGGCGGTGTCGAACTGGCGGTTCAGCACCGACCACGGCCTGGAGAGCCGTCCCGCCGAGGAGGCGCTCGCGGCGAGCCTCGTCGAGGAGCGGCCGTGGGACCGGGCGAGCTCGTCGGTCTCGCCGTTCGCCTACCTCCGGCGCGGCCGGTACGCCGAGCACCTGCGGCCATGGCGGGAGGAGTTCCCCGACACCCACGTGCTGATGCTGATCGAGCTGCTGGAGGACCCGGGGACGACGGCCCGTCTCCTCGCGTCGCTCGGGCTCGAGCCACCGCGCGACCCGGCGGCTGCGGGCGCCGCAAGGGCGCCGGTCAACCGCAGCAAGGCCCCGCTGCCGCGGCTCTCCGGGGAGCTGCGGCGACGGCTGGAGGAGTACTTCGCCGAGAGTGACGCTGCCCTCACCGAGCTTCTGGGGCGCGGGCTGCCGTGGGCGCGCACCGGCCACAAGGCACCTGGAGGGCACCATGTCGCCTGAGCCGACTGCAGCCGCGGACCGGCCACGGGTCCCGTTCAACGTGGCCGGGGCGGTGGGACGCGAGCTCGACTACGTGCAGCAGGCGATCCTCGGGGGCCACCCCTCGTCGGGCGGCGAGCTGTCCGCACGGGCGGCGGCGCTGCTCGCCGAGGAGACCGGGGCCGCGGAGGTGCTGCTCACGACCTCGTGCACCTCCGCCCTCGAGCTGTCGGCGATGATGCTCGACCTCGGGCCCGGCGACACGGTCGTGGTCCCGTCGTTCACGTTCACGACGACGGCGCTCGCCTTCGCGCGCCAGGGAGCGAGGCTCCTCTTCTGCGACATCGAGCCCCGGACCCTCGGCCTGGACCCCACCCACCTGTCGACCCTGCTCGACGACTCGGTGCGGGCGGTGGTCGTCGTGCACTACGCCGGGGTCGCCTGCGACCTCGACGGGATCAAGGCGGTCCTGCGGGACCGGCCCGACGTCTCGCTGGTCGAGGACAACGCCCATGGGCTGTTCGGGACCTTCCGCGACCAGCCGCTGGGCACCTTCGGCAGGTTCGCCGCCCAGAGCTTCCACGAGACGAAGAACATCGTGTGCGGCGAGGGCGGCGCCCTCCTGCTCAACCAGCCGGCCGACGTGGACCGCGCGCGTGTGCTCTACGACAAGGGGACGAACCGGCGGGCCTTCCTGCTCGGGCAGGTCGACAAGTACAGCTGGAAGGACACCGGCTCGTCGTTCGGTCTCTCCGACGTGCTCGCCGGCTACCTCCTCGCCCAGCTCGAGCAGCGGAGGAGCATCCAGGCACGCCGGCGGGCCGTCCACGAGCGCTACACCGAGCTGCTCGCCCCGCATGCCGGCGATCTCTTCGAGCTCCCACCCACCCTGCCGGACCGGGGAGCGGCGTACCACATGTTCCACCTGCTGCTGCCGGACCGCCGGCGCCGCGACGAGGTGCTCGAGGCGCTGCGGCGGGTCGGCGTCCAGGCGACCTTCCACTACGTGCCGCTGCACAGCTCCGACGCGGGACGCCGCTTCGCGGCACGCAGCACCGAGTGCCCGGTGACCGACGAGGTGAGCGGTCGGCTGCTGCGGCTGCCGTTCTGGAACGACCTGCCGTTGTCCGACGTCGACCACGTCGCCGCGCAGCTGCTCTCCTGCGTGGGCTCGGTGGAGCGGTCACGGTGACGGCGCCGGTGCGGCAGCCGGGGTCCTCGTCGCTGCGGCAGCCCGACTACTGGTGGTACCGCGCCCGGGCCGAGCTCCTCGAGACCGTCCTCGGGCGCTACCTGGGCGCCGCCACGTGGACCCTCGACGTCGGCAGCGCGGACGGACCGAGCGTGGGGTGGATGAGGCGCGGCGGCCGGCGGGTGACCCTCGACCTGCACCCCGAGGGACAGGTCGCCGGCGAGGGCGTCTGCGGGTCGGCGACCGCCCTGCCGTTCGCGGACGGCGCATTCGACGTCGTGGCCGCGTTCGACGTGGTGGAGCACTGTGACGACGACTCGCTGGCGCTCGCCGAGCTCGCCCGCGTCCTGGCCCCAGGCGGCCGGCTGTTGCTGTCGGTGCCCGCCTACCAGTGGGCCTGGAGCGACCACGACGTCCGGGCCGGCCACTACCGCCGCTACCGGCGGGGCGGGCTGGTGACGCTGGTCGAGTCCGCCGGGCTCGACGTGCAGCGGGCGACGTACGCCTTCACGTCGGTCTTCCCGCTCTTCGTCGCCGAACGCGTCGTCCGCCGCCTCCGTCGCCGGTCGTCGGGCGGGCACGCGCTGCCCGCCGTGCCGGGGACCGTGGACCGGATGCTCGTCCGCCTCTGCCGTGTCGACCGGTGGCTGCTGCGCCGCCGTGACCTGCCGTTCGGCTCCTCGGTCGTCCTCGCGGCGGTCAAGCGCGTGCGCTGAGCGCCCGGCGGGCCGTCAGCAGCAGGGCGGCGGACGCGACGACCTCGGCCGTGACGAAGGCCGCCACCGTCCGGGTGAGCGGCTCGCCGGCGACCGGCACGAGCAGCACCGTCAGCGCCACGGCGGCCGCGCCGGCCCAGACCCGGGCGACCTGAGCAGCGCGGTCCTCGGCCAGGGCGACCACCATCAGCACGAGGTTCCCGACGGCCAGCGCGGAGCCGGCCGCGAGCCACCCCGAGGTTCCCGCGGCGATCCGGACGTCGCCACCGAAGACCAGCTGGACCAAGGGCGGCCCGACGAGTGCCCCGGCGACCCCGGCAGCCACCGTTCCGGCCACGGTCAGGAGGGCGGCGGTGCGAACCAGCCCTCGCACGGCCGCCTGCCGGCCACCCGTCACGAGGACGGTGGCACGGGTGGTGAGCTGGGGGACGACGCCGAGCGCGACCGTGAACGGGGCGCGGTAGAGCGAGAGCGCGGCGAACAGGGCGGTGACCTCGCGCTGGCCGCCCCCGGCCAGCGCGAGCGCGACCGGACCGCCGGTGAGGACGACCTGGTGGAGCAGCTGTCCCGCGCCGGCGCCGGCGAGGAACCCGCGGGTGCCGGACCGCGGGAGATCCGACGCGGTGCCGGCCAGCCGGAACGCCGACGGCCACAGCAGCACCATCAGGTGGCCGGCGACCAGGGCGAGCCCGAAGGCCACCGGGCTCTCCGACCCGCCGACGACGAGCGCCCCGGCGACGAGGCAGCGGATGCCGTTCTCCACGACGAGGGAGGCGCCGACCTCGACGAACCGGTGCCGCGCGGCCAGCACCCCGCGGGTCACGCCGGTGACGGCGGAGCCGAGGGTCACCAGCGCGACGAGGAGCGGGAACCACAGGTCGTCCCGGTCGAACAACGGGTCCCGGACGAGCGCCGCGAGGACGCCGGACCCGAGGGAGACGGCCAGCGCGACGAGCGCCAGCCGGGGTGCGACGCGGCGGACCGCCCCGTCGCCGTGCGCGGTGAGGGTGCGGGTGATCCAGTGCTGGACCGGGAAGGTGAGCGCCGCCCCGGCCAGCGCCCAGTGGCTCCACAGCACCGAGACCGGGGCCGCGGACTCCGCCCCGAGGGTGCGGGTGGTCAACGCGAAGACGACGTAGGCGAGGAGGCCGCTGACGGCGGATCCGGCAGCCAGTGCGGTCGTGTCCCGGCGCCTCGTCACCGCCTCACCCTAGGTGTTCCGACCACGTGCGTCGGGTGGGCCTCCGGGCCACGTCCGGCCCCGTCGCCGGAGGGCCGGGTGGCACGATCGAAGGATGACGACGACGACGCGCGAGGTCCACCTCGCCTCGCGGCCCTCCGGCTGGCCCACCCCCGAGAACTTCCGCACCGTGGAGGTCACGCTGCAGGACCCCCGGCCCGGCGAGGTGCTCGTCCGCAACACGTTCATGTCGGTCGACCCCTACATGCGCGGCCGGATGGACGACGTGCGGTCCTACGTCCCGCCGTTCCGCCTGGACGCCCCTCTCGACGGGGGTGCTGTCGGCGAGGTCGTCGCCACCGCCGACGAGACGCTCCGGCCGGGCGACGTCGTCCTGCACCAGCGCGGGTGGCGCGAGCACGCGCTCGTGCCCGCCACGGAGGTGCGCCGAGTCGACACCTCCGCAGTCCCCGCCTCGGCGTACCTGGGGGTGCTCGGGATGCCCGCGTTGACGGCGTACGTCGGGCTGACGCGCATCGCGGCGCTGGCGGAGGGGGAGACGGTCTTCGTCTCCGGCGCGGCAGGCGCGGTCGGGTCGGCCGCCGGGCAGATGGCACGGCTGCTCGGCGCAGGCAAGGTGGTCGGCTCCGCGGGGTCGGCGGAGAAGGTGCGGTGGCTCACCGAGGAGCTCGGCTTCGACGCCGCGTTCAGCTATCGGGACGGTCGGGTGGCAAAGCAGCTCGCGCAGCACGCCCCGGTCGACGTCTACTTCGACAACGTCGGCGGCGACCACCTGGAGGCCGCGATCTTCCACATGGCCGACTTCGGGCGCATCGCCGTGTGCGGCGCGATCGCCGGCTACAACGCCGACGCGCCGGTGCCCGGCCCGCGCAACCTGGCGATGGTCGTCAGCAAGCGGCTCACGCTCCGGGGCTTCATCGTCAGCGACCACGCCGCCGAGGCCTCCCGGGAGTTCTACCGACGGGCGACGGGATGGCTGGCCGAGGGCAGCCTGAAGCATCGCGAGACCGTGGTCGACGGGCTCGATCACGCCGTCGAGGCGTTCCTCGGGCTGCACCGGGGCGAGAACACCGGCAAGATGCTGGTCCGGCTCTGAGGGACGCCGGTCCGCCGCCGGACCTACGATGACGGGATGCCCGTCGACGTGGAGACCGCCGTCGACATCGACCGACCCCGAGCCGAGGTGGCGGCGTTCGCCTCGGACCCCGACAACGCCACGCGGTGGTACGTCAACATCACGTCGGTCGGGTGGCGGACGGACCCGCCCGTGCGGGTCGGCTCCCGCCTGGAGTTCGTCGCCTCGTTCCTCGGGCGGCGGCTCGCCTACACCTACGAGGTGCGCGAGCTGGTGCCCGGGTCCCGCCTCGTCATGAGCACCGAGGAGGGGCCCTTCCCGATGGAGACGACCTACTCCTTCGCGGACACCGCCACGGGCGGCACCCGGATGACGCTGCGCAACCGCGGAGAGCCGTCCGGGTTCGCCAAGGTCGCCGCGCCGGCGATGGCGCGCGCGATGCGGTCGGCGAACCGCAAGGACCTGGCACGGCTCAAACAGCTCCTCGAGGGGTGACGGCTGCTCATTCGATCGTGAAGCGATATCCCATCCCGGGTTCGGTGATCAGGTGGCGGGGTCGCGACGGGTCCTCCTCGAGCTTCCTTCGCAAGGCGGCCATGTACACGCGCAGATAGTTGGTCTCGCGCTCGTACGCCGGTCCCCAGACCTCCTGGAGCAGCTGGGACTGGGGGATCAGCCGGCCCGGCCGGGTCGCGAGCGCGGTGAGCAGCGCCCATTCAGTGGGGGTCAGCCGCACCTCGTCGTCGCCTCGGTAGGCGCGCCGAGCCCGGACGTCGATGCGCAGCCTGCCGGCCTGGATCTCCGGCGGGTCTCCCGGACCGCTGCGGCGCACCGCGGCCCGAAGCCGAGCCAGGAGCTCGTCGATTCCGAACGGCTTGGTGACATAGTCGTCCGCCCCGAGGTCGAACGCCTCGACCTTGTCGTCGGAACCGTGCCGCGCGGAGAGCACGATGACCGGCACGGCGCTCCAGGTCCGCAGCTCGCGCAGGGCGTCGGCGCCCGAGATCCCGGGGAGCCCGAGGTCGAGGATGACCAGGTCCGGCTGCTCGCGGCGCAGAGACGCGAGCGCGGACGCGCCGTCCTGCGCCGTGGTGACGCGGTACCCGCGGGCCTGGAGGTTCATCGACAGGGTGCGCAGGAGGGCAACCTCGTCGTCGACCAGCAGCACCGAGGTCATCGGTCGGCCATCACGTGCGGACGCCCCACGATGGAGGCGGCCGGGAGCTCGACCAGCATGGTGAGCCCGCCCCCGGTCGTGTCCTCGGCTCGGAGCACTCCGCCCTGGGCCTCGGTGAGCCCTCGGGCCACCGCCAGTCCCAAGCCCAGCCCCTCCCGGTTCGACGTGTCGCCCAGCCGACGGAAGGCGTCGTACATCCGTTCCCGGTCGGCCGCGGGAACGCCAGGACCGTGGTCGACGACGCGCAGCTGCACGCCGGCTTCGGAGCTGTCGGTGACGACCGTGACAGGGCGGTCGGCCGGGGAGTGCTTGAGTGCGTTGTCGACGAGGTTGGAGACGACCCGGTCCAGCAGCCCGGCGTCGGCGACGACCGGCGGGAGGTCGGCGGCGAACCGGAACCTCACGCGTCCACCGCCGGGCAGCGTGGCGACGGTCCGGGACACCACGTCGTCCAACCAGATGGTGTCCATCAAGGGATGGACCGCGTCGGTCTGCAGCCGGCTGAGGTCGAGCAGGTTCGCCACGATGGTGTGCAGGTGGTCGGTGCTGTCCTCGATGGCCGCGAGGAGCTCGGCCCGGTCCGTGGGGCTCCAGGTCACCTCTGGGCTGCGCAGGCTCGAGACTGCGGCCTTGATGCTCGCCAGGGGGGTGCGCAGGTCGTGTGACACGGCGGCGAGAAGGGCCGTGCGCACCCGGTTGCCCTGCTCGAGCGCTTGCGTCGCCTCGACGCGTCGGGCCAGCTCCTCCCGCTTAAGGACCACCGAGATGTGGGTGGCGAAGGCAGCGAGGCAGCGAGTCTCGTGCGGCTCGAGCCGGCCGCCCTGAATGGCGAGGACGAGCCCGGACGCGACCTCAGCGGTCGTGTCGGCGGTCCCGGGCCGCGTCGGAGCGCCCTCGCCGACCACGGAGACCGGCTCCCAGCCGGTGCCGCTTCGGCGCAGCAGGGCGACCGCGTCGAGCGTGAAGGTCTCCTTCAGCAGCGAGAGCACCGTGGTCACGTCCTGGTCGGAGTGCAGCAGCGAGCGGTTCAGCGCCATCAGGGTGTCCGCCTCCCGACGGGCGAGATCGGCCTGGACGCTGCGCCGGGCGGCGGTGTCGACGACCGAGGCGACTGCGGAGGCCACCACCAGGAACATCAGCAGCGCGGCGAGATGAACGGGGTCGGCCACCACCAGGGTCCGCTCCGGCGGGGTGGAGAACCAGTTGAGCGCAAGGCTGCTCAGCACGGCGGCGACGATCGCGGGCCATCGGCCGCCCACGAGGGCACAGGTGACCGCGAGCACCAGATAGCTCATCGACTCGAGTGCCAGCGTGAGGTCACTGCGGGCAGGCACGAGGATCGTGGACAGGAGGAAGGGGCCGGCGAGCGCGAGGAACCAGCCGGTCAGCAGACGCCGACGTCCCAGTGAGGCCGATCCGGTCCGAGCGGACCGTTCACGGGGCTGGTTGCGCGCGACCACCACGATGTCGAGCGTCCCGGCTGCGGCCACGATCCGGTCGCCGACGTCACCGCGGGGCTCCCACGGCCACCGCCGCTCACCGGAGACGCCGACCATGACCTGGTTCGCACCCAGACCACGCGCGACCTCGAGCACCGCCACGGCCGGGTCGTCGGCGTCGACCATGTGCAAGGCGCCACCGAGCTGGTCGGCCAGCTCGCGCAACCGCGCCAGCCGGTCGGGGGCGGCGGCGGGTCGACCGCGGACCGCGACCTGCACCACGTGCAACTCGGCGCCGTTCCGGGTGGCAAGGGCTTCGCCACGGCGCACCAGGTGCTCGCTACCGGGCCCCCCGCTCACCGCGACCAGCAGCCGCTCCCTGTCCATGGCCCTATTCTGACCCCCGGCTGTGACCGGGACGGAGCTTCTTAACGCGACCTTGACGTCCGAACTCCTTCTGTGGAGGGGGAGAGGCGCCGACGATGGAAGCGCTATGGAGATCCTGGGACTGGTGGCCGGTGTGGCCACGATGGTGGTCGGAGTCGTCGGCGTCCTCGTCGGCGTGGCTGCGACGTTCGGTCCGGCGTCACGGAACTTCGCCGAGCCGATGCTGCTGGTGGCCGCCGGAGCCGGCATGATCCTCGTCGGCCGCTGGCTGGCGCAGTGATCGCCGGGGTCTCGAAACGGGTTCTGCTCGGCCGCAAGCTGCGGTCCTCGCAGCTCGGCGACACCCTGCTGCCCAAGCGGATCGCCCTCCCGGTGTTCGCCAGCGACGCGCTGTCGTCGGTGGCCTACGCGCCCGACGAGATCCTGCTCATGCTGGCAGTCGGCGGTGCGACGACGGCGTACCTGTGGTCCTGGAAGGTCGCGCTCGTCGTCGCGCTCGTGATGCTGACCGTCGTCGCCTCCTACCGGCAGAACGTGCACGCGTACCCGTCCGGCGGCGGCGACTACGAGGTCGCCACCGTCAACCTCGGGCGCAACGCAGGGGTGACCGTCGCCAGCGCGCTGCTGGTCGACTACGTGCTGACGGTGGCGGTGTCGATCTCCGCGGGCATCGACAACGCGCGTGCCGCCTTGCCCTTCATCAACGGTCACGAGGTCACCTACGCAGTCGTGATGGTGCTGGCCCTGGCGGCGCTGAACCTGCGCGGCGTGCGTGAGTCCGGGACATGGTTCGCGATACCCACCTACGGGTTCATGGTCGCGATCCTGGGGACAGCCGCCTACGGCGTCGTGCGCAGCTTCAGCGGGACGCTGCCGCCGGCTGAGTCTGCGGGGCTGGAGGTGGTGCCCGCGCCGGGCTACGAAGGCACCATCACGAACGTCGCACTGGCGTTCCTGCTGGCCCGTGCCTTCTCGTCCGGCTGCGCGGCCCTCACCGGGGTCGAGGCGATCTCCAACGGCGTCCCGGCGTTCGAGAAGCCGAAGAGCCGGAACGCGGCGACCACGCTGCTGCTGCTCGGCACGATCTCGATCACGATGATGGTGAGCATCATCTTCCTGGCCAGGAGGATGGGGCTGAACTTCGTCGACCCGCACCACGTCGGCGAGCGGCTCACCGGACCGGGCGGGACGCCGCTGCCCGACGACTACGAGCAGCACACGGTGATCGCACAGATCGCCCGAGGTGTCTTCGACACGATCGACCCCGCGTTCTACTTCGTGATCGCGATGACCGGCATCATCCTCGTGCTCGCCGCCAACACCGCCTTCAACGGGTTCCCGGTGCTCGGGTCGATCCTCGCCAAGGACGGGCTCCTGCCCCGACAGCTTGCTGCGCGCGGCGATCGGCTCGCCTACAGCAACGGCATCCTGATCCTCGCGCTGATGGCGATCCTGCTCATCGTCGCTTTCGACGCCCAGGTGACGCGGCTGATCCAGCTCTACATCGTGGGCGTCTTCGTCTCCTTCAACTTCAGCCAGCTCGGCATGATCCGCCACTGGACGCGGCATCTGAGGACCGAGACCAACCCTGCCGAGCGACGCAGGATGGTCCGGTCGCGACTGATCAACGGCTTCGGGCTGGCCATGACCGCTGCTGTCCTGCTGGTCGTGCTCGTCACCAAGTTCCTCGCCGGCGCGTGGATCGCGATCCTGGCCATGGGCACGTTCTTCATGGTCATGCAGGCGATCCGCCGGCACTACGACTCGGTGGCGAAGGAGCTCGAGGTCCACGACGACGACCAGCTGTTGCCCACGAGGGTGCACGCGATCGTGCTGGTCTCGAAGATCCACAAGCCGACGATGCGGGCCCTCGCCTACGCGAAGGCGAGCCGTCCGAACGTCCTCGAGGCGGTGATGGTCTCCACCGACCCGTTCGAGCGCGAGCGGATCATCGAGGAGTGGGACCGCCGGCGTATCCAGGTGCCGCTGAAGATCCTTGACTCGCCGTACCGTGAGATCATCCGGCCGGTGGTCGACTACGCCCGGGCGATCCGCGAGGCGCAGCCCCGCGGGGTCGTGGCCGTCTTCATCCCCGAGTACGTCGTCGGTCGCTGGTGGGAGCAGCTGCTGCACAACCAGACCGCGCTGCGGCTCAAGGCCAGGCTGCTGTTCACCCCCGGCGTCATGATGGTCTCGGTGCCCTACCAGCTCCGGTCGAGCCGCATCGGTGAGGTCCGGGCACTCGAACGTGACGCGGGCGACGACCTCTCCGGTCCGCACCCGCTCGGACGCCGCACCCCTGCGGACCTCTGACCGTCACGGTCACTCAAGGTTCGAGCACGAACCAGATCGTGGTGCCCGTGGTGCCGAGCTCCGAGCCCCACCGCGTCGCGACCGCGCCGACGAGCTGCAGCCCACGGCCGTGGACGCGCAGCGGGTCCTCCAGCGGTTCGGCCGACGCCAGGTCCGAGCGGCCCGCGTCCCGGACGGTCGTGGTGAGGATGCCCCGGTCCAGCAGCACCCGGACGGCGCACCCGGCCGGCGTGTGGATGAGGGCGTTGGTGACCAGCTCGGAGAGGCACAGCACGGCCGCGTCCGTCGTGTCGTCGTCGACTCCCCACTCCCGCAACGTGTGCCGGAGGAACCGGCGTGCCGCGCCGACCGACGCCGGATCGGGCGGCACGTCGTGGAAGGCGGCGACTGCGCCGGGAGGCACCGGCTCGGCGGCCAGCGTGACCTCACGCGGGTCCTCGCTCCGTTGCGCGTCGCGGAGCGCGGCACCCAACCGTCGACCGAGATGGGTCAGCTGCGACCGCTGGGTTCCGTCGAGCGCCGAGGGACGGTCGAAGAAGAGCACGAAGCCACCGAGGACCTGTCCGGCCGCGACCACAGGCACCGCTGCGAGGGCGGTGGTCGGCGTGCCGCGCTGACGCTCGACGAAGGCGGCGTACCTCTGACGCAGCCCGTCGAGGTGGTCGAAGACCGGCTGACCGGTGCGCACCGCGGTGTTGAGCGGCACCTCGTCGTAGGCGTCGACATGACACCACTCCACGCCCTGAGCACCGATCCGGTCGCTCGCGGTGAAGCGCAGCCGTCGTCCGCCGCCCTCCGTCAGCGCCAACCCGGCCCGGTGCACGCCGGGCAGCGCCGTCATCACCGCGAGCGCCTCGCGGGCCCACGACGCGACGTCGGTGCTCGTTCCCACCCGTTGGCGCGTTTCGTGCACGACATCGAGCATAGGGGCGCGAGCTCGTTGACAGGGCTAACGCCGTTAGCCTAGCGTTAGGCTAACGAAGTTAGCCCAAGGAGGAGCTCCATGCGGACCATTGCCGTGACCACGAACATCGACGCCCCGCCGGCGGTCGTCTGGGACGTCCTGACCGACGCCGACGCCCTCCCCGAGTGGAACCCCTTCCTCACCTCGCTCGTCGGTTGCCTGGAGGTGGGAAGCAGGATCCGGGTGCGGGTGCAGCCGCCCGGCGGTCGGGCCATGACCTTCCGTCCGACGGTCCGCGTGCTCGAACCGGCACGCCGGCTCGAGTGGCTGGGGCGGGCGGGGGTCCCCGGTCTGGTCGACGGCCGTCACACCTTCGAGCTCGAGCCGCTCGCCGGCGGCGGATGCCGGTTCACCCACTCCGAGTCGTTCTCGGGGGTGCTGGTCCCGCTCATGGCCGGCACGCTGCAGCGCACCGAAGCCGGTTTCGTGGCGATGAACCAGGCGCTGCGGGAGCGGTGCGAGAAGCGGGCGCGGTCGGCATCGTGAGCCGTCGCGACGAGATCCTCGCCGTCGCCGAGCGGCTGCTGGAGGCGGAGGGGCCGTCGGCCCTGTCCATGCGGCGGATCGCCGGGGAGCTCGGCATGCAGGCGCCGTCGCTGTACAAGCACGTCCACGGCAAGGAGGCCATCGTCGCCGGGCTCCAGGCACGTGCGCTGGCAAGCATGGCCGCAGCGCTCGACGGCACGGGCAGCGACGTACGGCGGCTGGCCGCTGCCTATCGTCGGTGGGCGCTGGAGCGACCCCAGCTCTACCTGCTGACCGCCCGCGGACCGCTGCTCCGCGACCAGCTGCCCGCTGGGGTGGAGGAGGAGGCTGCGGCGCCGGTCGTAGCCGCGGCAGGCGGTGACGTCGCGCGGGCGCGGGCGCTGTGGGGGATGGCGCACGGGCTCGTGGACCTCGAGCTCACCGGACGGTTCCCGCCGGACGCCGACCTGGACGCCGTGTGGGAGCGGGTCGGGTCGCTCGCGGGCCCGGAAGGGTGACCAGGCCGACCGGTCCTCAGGGACGGTCGAGCACCGACGGCGGGAGCTCGAGGTCGGGCACGAGCTCGACGAGCAGCGCCCTGACCCGTCGGTCGAGGTCGGAGATGATCCCCAGCACGGTCTCCTCGTCCTGGCCGCCGGGGTCTGCGACCGGCCAGTCGACGTACCTCACGCCAGGGACGTAGGGGCACTGCTCGCCGCAGCCGAGGGTGATGGCCATCGTGCTGGCGGCGATCGTGTCGCGGGTCAGGAGCCGGGGGTGCTCGCGGGAGGTGTCCAGCCCGAGGCTCGCGAGAGCCGCTGCCACCTCGGGGTGGATCTGGTCGCCGGGCTGCGTGCCCGCCGACAAGGCGGCCACCCGTCCGCCGGCGTAGTGCTCGGTGAGCACCCGGCCGATCACCGAGCGGCCGCCGTTGCGGACGCAGGCGAACACGACCTGGGGGGCCGACGGGGCCTTGCTGTCCTGCTCGGTGACGCTCATGAGACGGCTCCTGTGGCCGAGGGGATGAACAGATTGGCGAGCGCGGTCATCGCCGCGGGGCGCGCCCGGTGGAAGACCGAGGTGCCGCGCCTCTCGCGCTCCACGATGCCTGCGTCGTGGAGCACCTTGAGGTGATGGCTGATCGTGGGCTGGGAGAGGCCGAAGTGGGGGAGCGGGTCGCACACGCACGCCTCCGCGCCCTCGTGGGAGACCACCGGCGAGAGCAGCCGCAGCCGGGCGGGATCGGCGACCGCCTTCAGCATCGGCACCACCTGCACCGCTGCCTCGGCGGTCAGTGGCTCCCGGGCCAGCGGGACGCAGCACGCAAGCGCTGCCTCGGGGGCCTCGGTCGCGGCAGATTTCGACATGCATCTATGTTGACGCGCGTCGATACGCGGTGCTGACGGGGGCGGGATTCGATCGTGCTCGAGGGCCCTCAGGTGGTCCTGTGGGCGAGCACGTTGACGACCTTCCCGTCCGGGTCACGCATGAAGAAGCGGCGGACCCCCCATGGTTCGTCGGTGAGTGGGTGCACGATCTCGGCACCGGCCGAACAGGCGGTCCGATGCGCGGCATCGACGTCCTCGACCTCGATGGACACGTCGGGAACGACCGGTGCGGTGGCGTCGTGGGTCATGAGGCTGAGTTGTGCGGTGGGAGTGGCCGGGTCGCTGAGGGTGACGATCCACCCCAGGTCCATGACGACCTCGAAGCCGAGCACGTCGACGTAGAACGCGGTCGCCTTCGTGATGTCCTCGGTGGCGAAGTCGGGCATGGTGCGCTTGATGGGCATGGAGAACATGATGCCGGTCGGCCCGCGCGTCGGAGGCTGCGTCACGGCGTCGGGCCGGCGCCGAGACCCTGAGCCAACGACGAAGGCCAGGTCCGACTGGACCTGGCCTTCGCGCGACGTACGCCATCAGGGACTCGAACCCCGAACCCGCTGATTAAGAGTCAGCTGCTCTGCCAATTGAGCTAATGGCGCCTGAAGCGAGATCAACTCTACCAGCGCACCTCGCCGCGGATGAAATCGAGGGGCGCTCGCCCGAGGACCCGCGCCGGACCAATCCGGGGAGGCTCCTACGGCGAACTAGAGTCGTTCCGAGCGCGCACCGCGCACCGTCGCCAGCAGGAGGCAGGGCATGGGTCCAGACACTGGTTTGAAGCTGGTGCACTCGCGCGAGCCCAACGACGTCGACGCCCTCGTCGCCCGGGTTGCACGGGGTGACTCGGGCGCCTTCGAGCGGCTGTACGACGCGCTGGGCGCCTCCGTCTTCGGTGTGGCCCGACGGGTCGTCCGGGACCCGAACCGGGCCGAGGACGTGGCCCAAGAGGTCTTCCTCGAGGTCTGGCGCAAGGCACCCAGCTTCGACGACGCGCGCGGCTCGGCCAAGACCTGGGTCATGACGATCGCCCACCGTCGGGCCGTCGACGCGGTGCGGCGCAACGAGTCGCAGAAGAGGTACGACGGCGCGGCCGCACCCGACGAGGTGGTCCACGACGAGCCGGCGGACTCGCTCATCCAGGACGAGGAGCACGGCGCCGTCCGCACCTGCCTCGACACCCTCACCGAGCTCCAGCTGGAGTCGGTGCGGCTGGCCTACTTCAACGGCTACACCTACTCCGAGGTCGCCACTCTCCTCGACAAGCCACTGCCCACGATCAAGACCCGCATGCGTGACGGCCTGATCCGCCTCCGTGACTGCCTGGAAGGAACCCGATGAGCACCGACGTCCACACTCTGTCGGGCGCCTACGCACTGGATGCGCTGTCGCCCGAGGAGGCCGCAGAGTTCCGCCGCCACATCGACCAGTGCCCGTCGTGCTTCGAGGAGGTCCGCGAGCTTCAGCAGGCGGCCGCTCGGATGGGCGGCGCCCAGGCGGTCATCCCCCCGCCGGAGCTCAAGGCGCGCATCCTCTCCGCCGCCGACCGCACCCCGCAGGAGCCTCCCGCCCGCGGCGGCTCGCAGCGCGGGGAGCGCACCCAGGAGCGCCGTCGCTGGTCGGCCTGGCTCGCCATGGCAGCAGCGGCAGTCGTCGTCGTCGGTGGCGGTGTCGTCGGCCTGCAGGCGCTCGATGAAGAGGAGCCGACGCTCCCGGTCGCGGTCAGCGAGGTCTTCGAGGCCCCGGATGCCCGCACCGCGACGGTCAGCACCGCGAACGGCGGCAAGCTCACCGTCGGGGTCTCGCAGAGCCGCCAGGAGATGGCGGTCGACACCCGCGACCTGCCTGAGCTCGGTTCAGGCGAGGTCTACCAGCTCTGGTCGGTCCACGGGAGCGAGACGGTCAGCGTCGGCGTCCTCGAGGACCTCGACGACGGGGCTTCCATGGGGCTGCCGGAGGAGGACACCACCGTGGCCGTCACCGTCGAGCCGCAGGGCGGCTCGGAGCAGCCCACGGGCGAGCCGATCGTCCAGGTGGACCCGCGGGAGGTCTGAGGCCTCACCCGCGGCCGGAGCTCTCCAGCAGCGCCATCGCCGCGTTGTGGCCTGCGACCCCGGTGACCATGCCGCCGCGGGCCGCGCCCGCACCACAGGTCAGCACGTTGGGCAACGCGGTTCCCACGCCCCAGCGTTGGGCGGGCGTCTCGAGCGCGGCCCGGTCCGGCGTCCACGGCCACGAGAGCGGCCCGTGGTAGCTGTGGCCTCCAGGCATCGCGAGCCGCCCCTCGACGTCCTGCGGGGCGAGCGCCTCCAGGCAGGGGACGCCGTCCCGGTCCAGGGTGAGGAGGCTCTCGACCGGCTCCTCGAACGCGACGTTGAGGACGTCGAGCACGCGCAGCACCAGCTCGTCCCGCTGGCCCTCGACGTCCCCGGTGAAGAGCCGGGCAGGGGCGTGGTGACCGGTGTAGACGAAGACGTGCTTCCCCTCGACGGCCAGCGTCCCCATGACCGAGGGGTCGGTGAGGCTCGGGCAGCTGACCTCGCCCGGCGGCGTCTCCGGGAGGATCCCCTCCTGCGCCTCGAGGAACGACTGGCGCAGCTGCTCGTACCCTTCGCCGGTGTGGACGGTCCCGGCGAACGCCAGGGGAGGTGAGACCCCCGAGCGCAGGCGCGGCAGCCGGTCCAGGACCATCGCCACCCGCAGCTGCGAGCCCTCGGGTCGAGGTCCGGGGTTCTCGCCGAGGAGCAGCTGGGTGACCCACGGCGCCACGTTGCCCAGCACCCACGAGCAGTCGACCTGGTGCTCGGCGCCGCCGAGCTGGTAGGTCAGCCGCGCCTCACGGCCGTCGGTGCGGAGCCGGGTGACGAAGGCGCGGGTGACCACCTCGCCACCGTGGCGGTGCACCGCCGCCTCCAGCGCGGCGCCCAGGGCGCCCATCCCGCCGACCGGCACCTTCCAGCCTCGGCCTAGGTGGGAGTGGACGAAGGTGCGGTTCTGCTCCAGTCCGGGGTCGTGCAGGTCGGCGAAGCTGCCGTGCAGCGCTCCGGTGGCGACCAGCCCCCGGACGAGGTCGTCCTCGAAGCGCTCCTCGACGACCTGGCCGAGGGGCCGCTCGACGATCGACTCCCACAGCGCTCCGGGGACCTGCGCGGCCATCTCCCGTCTGGTGACGAGGGGCTCGAGCAGCGTGGGTACGACGGCCGCGGCGAACCGGTCGAGGTCGCCCTGGAACGCGCGCCACGCGTCGTACTCGCGGGCGGAGCCGGTGAGCGTCAGGAACGAGTCCTCGGTGAGGTGGGTCGGCGTGGTCTCCACCATGAGCCCGGTGTGGCGGCCGGCCCGCAGGACCGGTGCGTACGAGGTCGTCCGCGGCCTCCGCAGCGGCACGTCGAGCCCGAGGTCGTCGCAGATCCGGTCCGGCAGCAGCCCGACCTGGTGGGCGAAGGGGGAGATCTTGGCCGGCACCCCCGGGAAGAGCTCGACCGAGGTCGCCGCGCCGCCGGTGCGCGCGAGCCGCTCCAGCACGAGCACCGACAGCCCAGCGCGGGAGAGGTACGCCGCGGACACGAGGCCGTTGTGGCCGCCTCCGACCACCACGACGTCGTATCTGCGCTGCTTGGCCGGCCCCGTCATCGAGGCTCAAGGTACAGGGGCGGAATATGTGGCGGCCTCTGGGTGGTTGAGGGTTCAACGAACACTTCCAGGAGGACCCCGTGCCCGCTGTCACCGTCGACGACCTCACCGTCCTTCCCCGCCTGCACGCCCCCGGCCTGGGCGACACCGTCCGACCGGTCGTGTCGGTGACCACCGCGCCACGCGGGTATGAGGGCGAGGGGTTCCCGGTCCGTCGTGCCTTCGCCGGCGTCGACCTCCGGCTCCTCGACCCGTTCATCCACCTCGACCAGATGGGCGAGGTCGACTATGCGCCGGGTGAGCCCAAGGGGACACCGTGGCACCCGCACCGCGGGTTCGAGACCGTCACGTACATGATCGACGGCGTCATGGACCACCACGACAGCACCGGTGGCGGCGGCACGATCACCAACGGCGACACGCAGTGGATGACCGCCGGCTCCGGGCTCCTTCACATCGAGACGCCGCCGGAGTGGCTGGTGATGAAGGGCGGGCTCTTCCACGGACTGCAGCTCTGGGTGAACCTGCCACGCGAACAGAAGTGGACACCTCCGCGCTACCAGGACCTCCGCTCCTCGGAGCTGGCACTCACGACCTCGGCCGACGCCGGCGCCCTGGTCCGGGTGATCGCCGGCGAGGTCGGCGGCCAGCGGGGTCCGGGGTCGACGTACACCCCGATGGCCATGGTGCACGCGACCGTGGCGCCGGGCGCCGAGCTGAGCCTGCCCTGGGACGCCGCCTTCAACGCGCTCGTCTACGTGCTCTCGGGGACGGGCACGGTCGGTCCCGACCGGCGGCCGCTCGGAGCCGGCCAGCTGGCGGTGCTGGGCCGCGGTGACGTCGTCGAGGTGCAGGCGGCGGCGCGGCAGGAGTCGCGCCACCGCGATCTCGAGGTCGTCGTCCTGGGCGGCCGCCCGATCCGGGAGCCGGTCGCCTGGGGCGGCCCGTTCGTCATGAACACCAAGGCAGAGGTGATGCAGGCGTTCGAGGACCACCAGAAGGGCAAGCTGGGCCGGATCCCGGCCGTCCACGGCCTCTCCAACGACATCCAGGAGTCCTGACACCGGGGCCGGGCAGGCATCGCGCGCCCAGCACGAGAAGGGGGCACCCCCGCCGGAAAGCTGACCGGCGGGGGCCCGTTGGTCGAGCCGTCGCCCCACCCTGGGAGACACAGACTCCGCCGACCCCCCCGGCGTCGCCCGTGAAGACAGGGCGACGAACCCCACCCACGCGGCCATCATCACCCGCGGAGGCCACGTCCAAGCCTGGCGGCGGCACTCTTTACCGAGCTGGAGACGAAAAAAGCGAGCGGCTCGGGTCAGACATCGTGCCTGACCCGAGCCGCTCGTGGGGTGAGTGACGGGACTTGAACCCGCGACATCCGGGACCACAACCAGGTGCTCTACCAGCTGAGCTACACCCACCATGACACCGCCCGCCGCCGAGGCGACCGGGGAGCAGCGAAAAGTGTACCTGCTGTCAGTCGGTGTCCTGACCAGCACCCTGGAGCCCGGTGATCGATCCGCCGTGCTCCGACGCGAGCCCCTTGGCGTCCGCCGAGCCCGGTCCGGGGGAGGGCACGAAGACCGCTGCCCGGTAGTAGCGCAGCTCCTCGATGCTCTCCTGGATGTCGGCGAGCGCGCGGTGGTTCCCCTTCTTCTGGGGGGCGTTGTAGTAGGCCCTCGGGTGCCACCGACGCGCCAGCTCCTTGATCGAGGAGACGTCCACCACGCGATAGTGGAGGAACGACTCCAGCGTCGGCATGTCACGGGCGAGGAACAGGCGGTCGGTGCCGACGGTGTTGCCGGCCAGTGGCGGTCGGCTGCCATCGGGGCAGTGGTCCTTGATGTGGTCGAGGACCATCTGCTCGGCCTCGGCGACACTGACGCCGTGTTCGAGCTCGGCGAGGAGCCCGGACGAGGTGTGCATGTCCCGCACGAAGTCGTCCATCTGCTCCAGCGCGGCGGCCGGCGGCTTGACGACGACGTCGAGCCCGTCGCCCTGCACCTGGAGCTCGAAGTCGGTCACGAGGACCGCCACCTCGATGAGCGCGTCAGCGGTCAGGCTGAGCCCGGTCATCTCGCAGTCGATCCACACCAGTCGGTCGTTCATGGTTCCGACCCTATCCACCGCCCGTCCACGGGCGGGTGCGGCGCACGGCCTATGTTGGGGGGGTGAGATGGATCGGGATCGCAGCCAGGTTCGTCGTCGGGGGCCTCTGGCTCGTCGCGGGGCTGATCAAGATCGGCAACCCTGTGGACAACGTCCGTGGAGTGCGCACCTACGAGCTGCTTCCCGAGGGGCTGGTCGGCCCGGTCGGCCACACGTTGCCGGTGCTCCAGATCGTTCTCGGGGTCTGCCTGGTCCTCGGGTTCCTGACCCGCCCGATGGCCGTGACCTCGGTGGTCGTCCTGGTCGCGTTCATGGTCGGGATCATCTCGGCGTGGGCGCGCGGGCTGTCGATCGAGTGCGGGTGCTTCGGCATCGCCGCGGGTCCGGCGCCAGGCGCGGCGGACGACTACCCGTGGGAGCTCGCCCGCGACGTCGGTCTCCTCGCGGCCGCCGGTTGGCTGGTCTGGCGACCGCGGACGCCGTACTCCGTCGACGAGTGGCTCCGGCGGCGTGTGCCCCTCCGGCAGCGCGGGGCCGTGCAGTGACCGCGACCACCGGCCCCGGCTCGCCGTACGCCGCCTTCGTCGCGGGGCTGCCCAAGGCCGAGCTGCACGTCCACCACGTCGGCTCCGCGTCGCCGAGGATCGTCTCCGAGCTGGCCCGGCGTCACCCGGGAACGGTCCCCTCCGACCTCGGCCGGCTGCGGGAGTTCTACACGTTCCGCGACTTCGCGCACTTCATCGAGGTCTACCTCGCGGTCGTGGACCTCGTGCGCGACCCGGAGGACGTCCGGCTGCTGACCTACGAGATCGCGGCCGAGATGGCCGGGCAGAACATCCGCTACGCCGAGCTGACCTGCACGCCGTACACCAACGTCCGCGCCGGGGTGCCCATCGAGGCGTTCGTCGAGGCCGTGGAGGACGCGCGGGAGGCCGCGGCCCGGGACCACGGGGTCCGGCTGCAGTGGATCTGGGACGTGCCGGGCGAGTTCGGGGTCGAGGCCGCTGCGGCGACGGTGGGCTACCTCGACCACGCCCCGCCGTCGTTGATCGGGTTCGGCCTGGGCGGACCGGAGATCGGGGTGCCGCGGCCGCAGTTTCAGCCCTACTTCGACCAGGCCCGCGCGCTCGGCCTGCACTCGGTGCCGCACGCCGGCGAGACCACGGGACCGGAGACGGTGTGGGACGCGCTGCGGCTGCTCGGCGCCGAGCGGATCGGCCACGGGACGACGTCGACGCAGGACCCTGCCCTCCTCGACCACCTGGTGGCCGAGGGGATCCCCCTGGAGGTCTGCCCGACCTCCAACATCGCCACGCGCGCCGTGGCCACCCTCGACGAGCACCCGGTCAAGGAGATGTACGCCGCCGGGGCGGTCGTCACGGTGAACAGCGACGACCCGCCGATGTTCGGGACCACGCTCAACCGGGAGTACGAGATCGCGGCGTCGCTGCTGGAGCTCGACGAGGGCGGCATCGCCGAGCTGGCACGCAACGGCGTACGGGCGTCGTTCATGTCGTCGGCGGAGAAGGCCGAGCTGCTCGCGGAGATCGACGCCTACGTCGCGGGCTGAGCCGCCCGCAGGCGGCGGTCCCTGCCCCGTAGGGATATCAGGGGCAGGGACCTGGCAGAAGCGGCCCCCCACTCATCCCCGGGGGACAGGTGGTGGGAGACGGGCCACCCCACCTGGGAACGATCGTGCCCTACCCGGTGCGACGGATGCCAAGTCGCCCGTGGCATTCCCGGGAGCCCCGCTTCCGGTTCCCGACGAAAAGCTCCGGTTCGAGCGCGGTGAGAGCGCTTTTCGTCGGAGAACGCGACCGGCACGGAGGATCGGCGATTCGGGTCGCTCGGCGAGGTCGGTGTAACGTCCGATCGCCCGCCCCCGTAGCTCAGCTGGATAGAGCGTCGGACTTCTAATCCGTTGGTCGCAGGTTCGAGTCCTGCCGGGGGCGCTCTGCCGCTCCGGTCCTCGAGCAGAAGCCGGGACCGGCTGCCTCTTGACCATGGCGCGTCGGCACGATGGACTCCGACCATGTCTCGGGCGCACTCGAATGCCAGCGCGGAGGCCCGCTCAAGCGATCTCACTCCCACGGAGGTGGCGATCGCCCCTGACGGCGTCCGGGTCCTCCGCCGCCGTCGGCCCGCGGCAGGCGCCTGGCCTGCTCGCGGGATCCCTCGACCCCGGAGGAGAACCCGGTGACGACTGACCCCACCCGCACCCTGCTGCCCCTGATCCCGTCAGGGCCCCACGGGTCACGCAGCACCATGACCTGCTACTACCGCTGCGGCAACGCCTGTGACCACCCGGAGCCCAACCGGTCGGGCAACGAGAGCATGCAGGAGCTCATCGAGGCCTCGGTCGCGCGGCGCTCCATGCTCAAGGTCGGAGCGCTCGGCGCCGGCGCGGCGGTCGTCGGCCACGTGGTCGGGGCCGGCGCCGCGGCTGCCGCGGAGAGCCCGGCAGCGAGCAGGATGCCCGACCTCAGCGGCCTCGACTTCCGTCCGGTCGCTCCCAACACCCGGGACAGCGTCACGGTCCCGAAGGGGTTCGGGCACCACGTGGTGATCTCCTGGGGGGACCGCGTCGTACCGGGCGCGCCCAGGTTCGACGTGCGGAACCAGACACCCGAGTCCGCAGCCATGCAGTTCGGCTACAACTGCGACTACCTCGGGGTGCTGCCCCTGGGTCCGCGTCACGCCCTGCTCGTGGCGAACCACGAGTACACCAACGAAGAGCTGATGTTCCCGCCGGGTCTCTACGACGACGACACCATCCGCAGGATCGCGATGGCGTCGCACGCGATGTCGGTCGTGGAGATCAGGCGTGAGTCCCGGACCAGCGGGGCCTGGCAGCAGGTCCCGGTCCGCAGGACGAGGTACAACCGCCGGATCACCGCGCACACGCCGATGCGGGTCACGGGACCTGCCGCCGGCCACGAGCGGCTCCGGACCTCGGCGGACCCCTCGGGACGCCTGGTGCTGGGCACGCTCAACAACTGTGCGGGGGGCATGACGCCGTGGGGCACCGTGCTCACCGGCGAGGAGAACTTCAACCAGTACTTCGAGGCATCCGACGGGACCGACCCCCGCTACGAGGAGTCCTATGCGCGGTACGGGATCAGCGGCGACAACGAGGGGCGCAACTGGAAGGAGACCGACCCGCGGTTCGACCTCTCCCAGGAGCCGCACGAGCCGTTCCGCTTCGGCTGGGTCGTGGAGCTCGACCCCTACTCGCCCGGCTCGAAGCCGCGCAAGCACACGATGCTCGGACGGCTGAAGCACGAGGGTGCGAACATCGCGGTCGACAAGAGCGGACGCGTCGCGGCGTACATGGGTGACGACGAGCGAGGCGACTACATCTACAAGTTCGTGTCCCGTGACCGCTTCGACCGGCGCCGGACCGCCCGGGCCCGCCGTCACAACAAGACCCTGCTCGAGCACGGGACGTTGTACGTCGCCAAGTTCACCGGCGACGGCTTCGACGACGACGAGTACGACGGCAACGGCCGCTGGATGAGGCTCACCAGCGACACCACGTCGTACGTCCCCGGAATGACCGTGGCCGAGGTGCTGATCGACACCCGGCTCGCAGCCGACGAGCTCGGCCCCACGCGCATGGACCGTCCCGAGGACATCGAGCCGAACCCGGTGAACGGCCGAATCTACTGCGCGCTCACCAACAACTCCCAGCGGGGGACCACCTTCCCCACCGACGAAGCCAACCCGCTGGGCACGAGCATGGTTCGCGAGTCGCTGGACGCGCCGCTGACGCCTGCGGCCGGCAACCGGAACGGTTACGTGCTGGAGATCTTGGAGAACGAGAACCGGCCCACCGCACGGAACTTCCGCTGGAGGCTGCTGCTGGTGTGCGGGGACCCCGAGGCGCCGGAGACCTACTTCGCAGGGTTCCCGAAGGAGAAGGTCAGCCCGATCAGCTGCCCCGACAACGTCGCCTTCGACCGGGAAGGCAACCTGTGGGTCGCGACCGACGGCAACGCCCTGGGCAGCAACGACGGGCTGTTCCGGGTGCCTCTCCGTGGCGCCGAGCGCGGCCACGTGGAGCAGTTCCTCACCGTGCCGGTCGGTGCGGAGACGTGCGGCCCGCTGATCACCCGCGACGGCCGGTCCGTGTTCGTCGCGGTCCAGCACCCGGGGGAGGCCGACGGCTCCACCTTCACGTCGCCGGCCAGCACCTGGCCCCACACGCACGGGTTCCCCCGGCCGTCCGTCGTCGTCGCCTACAAGCCCTGACCAGAGCTCCGGAGCTCCGGTTCCCTAGGGTGGACCCGACCGCGTGCGGCGCGGTCGGGAGGGTGCGATGTCGTTGATCCGGACGGACGGGCTGACCAAGCGGTTCGGCGCGGTCACCGCCGTGGAGGAGCTGACCCTCGAGGTCGAGCCCGGGGTCACCGGGCTGGTCGGGGCCAACGGAGCCGGCAAGTCGACCCTCCTCAAGATCCTGCTGGGGCTGCTTCCCGCCACGTCCGGCAGCGCCGCCGTGCTGGGTCTCGACGTGACCCGTGACGGGCCGGCCATCCGGGAGCGCGTCGGCTACATGCCCGAGCACGACTGTCTGCCTCCGGACGTCTCCGCGACGGAGTTCGTCGTCCACATGGCCCGGATGTCCGGGCTCCCGGCAACGGCAGCGCGCGAACGCGCTGCCGACATCCTCCGGCACGTCGGGCTCTACGAGGAGCGCTATCGCTCGATGGGCGGCTACTCCACCGGGATGCGCCAACGGGTGAAGCTGGCCCAGGCGCTCGTGCACGACCCCGGTCTGGCGCTGCTCGACGAGCCGACCAACGGCCTCGATCCCGCCGGGCGCGACGACATGCTCGAGCTGATCCGCAGGATCGGCGCCGAGTTCGGGATCTCCGTGGTGGTCACCTCGCACCTTCTCGGCGAGCTCGAGCGGGTCTGCGACGGCATCGTGGTCATCGACGGCGGCCGGCTGCTGCGTCACACCACGACCGCCTCGGTGACCGCCGAGACCGCCCAGGTCCGGGTGGAGGTCGACGGGGAGACCGACCTGCTGACCCAGCGACTGGCAGCAGCCGGGCTCGTCGTGCACCGCGACGGGCCGCTGCTCCACATCGACGTCGCGGGCGAGACGACCTACGACGTGGTCCGCGACACCGTCGCCGACCTCGGTCTCGGGCTCATCCGCATGGAGCGCCAGCGGCACCGCATGACCGAGATCTTCACCGACCAGGCCCAGGGGGCTGCGCATGGCTGAGCCCGCCGCTCCCACCGGCGAGATCCACGACATCGGCTACCGGCACTACGCCGGTCCGCGGCTCGGGACCTCCTACATCAGACGCTCGCTGTTCTTGGAGACCCTGCGCGGCGCCTTCGGGCTCGGCCGCTCCGCGCGCTCGAAGATCATGCCGTTCCTGCTGCTGTCGGTGATGGCGCTGCCCGCGGTGGTCCTCGGCATCGTCACCGGCTACCTCGGCTTCGACGAGCTCCCGATGGGCTACACGGAGTACGTCCTCAGCATGCAGGTAGCGGTGACGGTCTTCCTCGGCTCCCAGGCGCCGGCGGTGATGTCGAGGGACCTTCGGTTCCGGGTGGCCGCGCTGTACTTCTCGCGGCCGCTGAGCCGCCGGCAGTACGTCCAGGCCAAGTACGCCGGCATGGCGGCGGCCCTGCTCATCCTGACCGGGCTGCCCCTCACCCTGCTGCTGGCCGGCGCCCTCCTGGCCGAGCTGCCGCTGACCGAGCAGCTGCCCGACTACCTGCGCGCCATGGGCGGGGCCGTCCTCCACTCGCTCGTGCTCGCCGGGATCGGCCTGGTCGTCGCGGCGATGACACCGCGGCGCGGGGTCGGGGTGGCGGCCGTCGTGGGGGTCCTCCTCGTCCTGTCCGGTCTCCGGGCCGCGGTGGGGGCGATGGCCGACGAGTTCGGCAACGACACCTTCAGCGGCTACACCGGGCTGCTCTCGCCGTACACCCTTGTCGACGGCGTCGTCGCCGGACTCCTGCGCGCCGACCCGTCGGTCGGCGACGGCCCGCCGGGGGCGCTCGGGATCGCGGTGTTCGCTGCGGTCGCGATCCTCCTCGTCGCAGGGTCCTACGCGCTCCTCGTGGCCCGCTACCGGAAGGCGCTGTCATGAGCACGGCAGGTTCCCGATGAGCAGCGTCGACCTCGACCAGGTCTCCCGGTGGTTCGGCAACGTGGTCGCCGTCAACGACGTGACGATGCGGCTGGGCCCCGGCGTGACGGGGCTGCTGGGCCCCAACGGTGCGGGGAAGTCGACGCTGATCCACATGATGGCCGGGTTCCTGGCGCCGTCGGCGGGGAGCGTGACCCTGGACGGTCGACCGCTCTACCGGGATCCCGAGATCTACCGCGAGGTCGGGCTGGTGCCGGAGCGCGAGGAGATGTACGACGCGCTCACCGGCTGGGCCTTCGTGCTCGCCAACGCCCGGCTGCACAAGCTGGCCGACCCGGAGGCGGCAGCCCGCCGGGCGATCGCGACGGTCGAGATGGCCGATGCGCAGGACCGGGACATCCGCACCTACTCCAAGGGGATGAGGCAGCGGATCAAGATGGCGACCGCCTTGGTCCACGACCCCACGGTGCTGCTGCTCGACGAGCCGTTCAACGGCATGGACCCGCGCCAGCGGCTGCATCTGATGGAGCTGCTCCATGATCTCGGCAACCAGGGGCGCACGATCCTCTTCAGCTCCCACATCCTCGAGGAGGTGGAGCAGATCGCCGGCCGGATCGAGGTGATGGTGGCCGGGAGGCACGCGGCCTCCGGGGACTTCCGCGAGATCCGCCGCCTGATGACCCAACGGCCGCACCAGTACACGATCCGCTCCTCCGACGACCGCGCCCTCGCCTCGCTGCTCATCGCCGATCCCAGCACCTCCGGGGTCGAGATCGTCGCGGACGGCACCGGGGGCAGCGCCGTCCAGGTGCAGGCCACCGACTTCTCCGCCTTCGTCCACGCCGTCCCTCGGGTCGCGTCGGAGGGCAGCATCCGGCTGCTCGAGGTGCGACCGGCCGACGAGTCCCTCGAGAGCGTCTTCTCCTACCTGGTGAGCCGATGAACACGACCGTCGCCGCGTTGACCAGCCGCAGCCTGCTCGGGCGGCGGCGCACGGTGGTGCTGCTGCTGCTCCCGTTGGCCCTGCTGGCGCTGTGCACCCTGGCCCGGATCCTGGCCGGGCTCGACGCCGACATCCGGCGCGAGCTCGACGGTCCGCTGGCGCCAGGGCTGCTGAGTGCCTTCGGCATCGCGATCCTGATGCCGCTGCTCGGGCTGATCGCCGGGACCGGCTCGATCGGCCCCGAGATCGACGAGGGATCGATCGTCTACCTGCTGGCCAAGCCGCTCAACAGGTACTCGATCGTCCTCACCAAGCTGCTGGTCGCCGTCGGCGTGGTGGTCGCGTTCGGGGTGGTGCCGGTCGGCATCGCGGGCGTCGTGCTCACCGGGGAGGTGGGTGCGGTCACGGTCGCCCATGCCGTCGGGGCCCTGGCCGCCGGAGTCGCGTACGTCGCGGTGTTCCTGCTGCTGGCGGTCGTCACCAGGAACGCCGTCGTCATCGGCCTGATCTACGCGCTGATCTGGGAGTCGCTGGTCGGCGGGCTGGTCCCGGGGGCGCAGGCGCTGAGCATCCAGCAGTGGGCGCTCGCCGTCGTCCGCGAGGTGCTGGGTGGCTCCGCCGATCGGCTGGGTGTCACCTCGGCCGTCGGGTTCGGCACCGGGCTGGTGCTCCTGGTCGTCGTCACCCTCGTCGCCACGGCGTACGCCGGCAGGAGGCTGCAGACCCTGCGGCTCCACGACGACAGCTGAGACGACCCGGCTCGTCGGACGACGGAGGCGTCACAGGAGGTCGGCCAGCAGCCGGGCGGCCACGGCGGCGCCGTCGGTCTCGACCGGACGGTAGGACACCTCCCGGCCGATCTCCTCGAGGATGACCGAGGCGAGGGCGTCGGGATCGGCCGCCTCCTCGAACTCCAGGCACCGCCCCGCGCCGTACCTCTCGAGGCGGTGCCGCACGTGGATGTTCTGCTCGAAGTGGTTCCGCAGCGGCACGTAGACGAACGGCCGCTGGTTCGCGGTGAGCTCCATCGTCGTGGTCAGCCCGCCCTGCACGACAGCGAGGTCGGCGGCGGCGAGGTGGCGGTAGAGGTGCGGGACGTGGCCGTGCACGGACGTCCCGCGTCGGCGCGGCAGCGAGGCGGGGTCGATCCGTGGCCCCGCCGCCACCACGAAGCGGAGAGAGGGGTCCTGGCGTCGGACCAGGGGAACAGCGTCCAGGATGCGCCGGATCAGCGGCGCACCGACCCCCGAGCCGCCCGCGGTCACCACACACAGCCGCTGGTCCGCGGGGTAGCCGAGCCGCTGCCGCAGCGCCTGCCGGTCAGCGACCTCGTCGCCGTCGAAGCCGGTGACGTAACCCGCGAAGTCGAAGTGGTCGCGCACCCAGTCGCGGATCCGGGGGAGCCCGGGCCCGAACGCGTGCGGCACCACGTCGTCGGGGTTGCCCACGAAGACGGAGCGGTCGCGGACGCGCGCGAACCGGGCGCGCTGCTCGAGCATCTCCGCGTTGTAGTCGGCGGTCAGCCGGGCCTCGCGGTCCCCGCCGCTGCTCATCGGCAGCCATCCGACGAAGTCGGTCATCCAGGCGAAGGCGAACCGCTTCAGCTCCGGGTTCTCGTGGAGGAAGTAGTCCACCTCCCATGCCTCGTCGCCGACGACGAGGTCGTAGTGCTCCTCCTGGACCACCTCGGCGAAGACCATGAAGTTGTGGACGAGGAGCGCGTCCATGTCCCGGATCGCCTGGAAGGCGTGCAGGTCGTGCTCGCCGGCCTCATGCTCGATGTGGGCTGACTCGTTGGCGAGGAAGGCCGAGGCCGGGTGCATCCGTTCGCCGGCGTCGGAGAGCACCGCCGTGACCGGGTTCTGGGCGAGCCAGTCGACCTCGAGGTCGGGGTGCAGCTTGCGGAGCTCGGTCGCGATGGCCAGGTCGCGGCGGGCGTGGCCGAGCCCGATCGGCGAGGAGAGGAACAGCGCCCGCTTGCGCCGGCGCGGCGCCGCGGACCACGAGCGCCGTACGACGGGCGAGCCGACCCGCTCCACGAGCTCCTGGATGACCAGGTTCGTTCGCACCGGGTGGCGCGCCATCGGCCCGTGACCGACGCCGTCCAGGAGGATGAGCGACCCGCCGGTGAGCTCGGCCAGCCGCTCGCCGACGGCCGGCGGGCAGATCCGGTCCGCCAGGCCGTGCACGACCGTCACCGGGCACCGCACCTGCGCGCACAGCGGCTCCAGGGGAGTGGCGACCGCGCCGTCGAGCCCCAGCTCGCCAGCCGTCGCGGCGACCAGCGTCTCGGGGTGGATCTCGTGCGCCCATCCGGTGCAGTCCTCGATCTGCTTGGTCGAGTGCGGCTCGGGGAACATCTGGCGGAAGAAGAAGTCGACGAAGTCGTCGTAGCCACCCTCCAGCCAGTAGTGCCGGTTGGACTTGGCCCAGCCGCTGGTCGACGAGCCGCGCTCGTTCCAGGGGATTGGCTCGTTACCCCGCTGGCTGAAAGGGCACGACGGCGAGAGGGCGACGATTCCGAGCACCCGCTCCGGGTGGCCGGCGGCGACGTGGACCGCCCAGGTGGCGCCCCGGGAGAGCCCCACGAGGACGGCCCGGTCGGTGCCGGTCGCGTCGAGGACGGCGACCGCGTCGGCGGCGTACTCGGTGTCGGCGTACGCCGCGGCGGCGGCCGGTCGCGAGGAGCCGCCGCTGCCCCGGCCGTCGAAGGTGAGAACTCGATGGCGGCGTGCCAGGTAGCCGACCTGCGCCTTCCAGAACCGCGAGTGCACGATGCTCCAGGCGGGCAGCAGGAGCACGGTGGTCGGCCCGTCGCCGAAGATCTCGTAGGCCAGGCGGACCCCGTCCCGCTCGGCGAAGCCGACCTGGTCCGGCTGCCTGGCCCGGTGCGGCTCCTCGGGACGGGCTGGGTTCACGGCCTGACCTCCAGCACCTGGTTGAACGGCGTCTCGGCGACCTTGGCGAAGCGGGTGAACCCGCCCGTCGTCACGACGTCCCGGATCCTCGCCGGACCGGCCTGGGTGCCGAGCGCCAGGCCGACGTCCTGCGAGAGCGAGGCGGGTGTGCAGAGCAGCGTGGAGAATCCATAGTAGGCCCGTCCTACGGGGGTGAGGTTGTCCTGCACGCGGTCCCCGGCCATCGGCTCGACGACCAGCCAGGTCCCGTCGTCGGCCAACGCCTGGCGCACATGGCGGGACGCGCCGACCGGGTCGCCCATGTCGTGGAGGGCGTCGAAGGTGGTGACAAGGTCGTAGCCGGTCCCGGTGAACGCCTGCGCGGACGCCACCTCGAAGGTGACGCGGTCGGCCACCCCGGCCTCCTCGGCGCGAGCGCGCGCCTCGGTGATCCCGTCCGCGTGGTAGTCCGAGCCGTGGAAGGTCGACCGAGGAAAGGCCTGCGCCATGATGATCGTCGATGCTCCGTGGCCGCAGCCGATGTCGGCGACCCGTGCGCCGCGTTCGAGCTTCGCCACCACGCCGTCGAGCGCGGGCAGCCACTCGGTGACGAGGTGGGCGTTGTAGCTGGGCCGGAAGAACCGCTCGCACCCCTCGTGCACGTCGTGGTTGTGCTCGTGCCAGCCGAGACCGGCCCCGCTGCGCGCCAGCTCCACCACCTTCGAGGAGTCCTGCACCGTTCCGAGGGCGATCTGGAAGAAGCCGGGCAGGAACGCCGGGCTCGTCTCGTCGGCGAGGGCGACCGCGTGCTCGGCGGGAAGCTCGTAACGGCCGGTCCCGGGGTCGTAGTCGACGAACCCACCGGCGGCCTGGGCGTTCAGCCACTCACGCGCGTAGGGCTCGCCGGTCCCGGTGGCGTCGGCGAGACGACTGGGTGTCGTCGCGCCTCCTTCGGCGAGCGCGCGGTAGTAGCCCAGCTTGTCGCCCATGACCACCAGCCCCGCGTTGAGCGTCGCGCCGACCTCGTCGACGGCGCGGAACACGAAGGCCATCAGCTTGTCCATGTCGAGCTCGGTCGGGGTCGCCTCGGGCTGCTTGAGGTCGGTCATCACAGATTCCTCTCGTCTCACTTCGGATAGGTCTCGAACGTAGGGAAATCCGGGCGCCGGTCGCATCAGGTGCCCCACCTAGTCCTGACCCGAGGGCCGCCACCGTCCCGCGCCCTAGACTCCGGAGGGTGCTGGTCGGCAGAGAGCCCGAGCAGCGGGCCGTCAGTTCTCTCCTGGCCGGGGCCAGGGTGGGGGACAGTCGCGTGCTCGTGCTCCGCGGCGAGCCAGGGATCGGCAAGAGCGCACTGCTTGCCGCTGCCGAGCCGTTCGCGCAGCGGATGCGTGTGCTCCGTGCCCAGGGGGTGGAGTCCGAGCGGTCGGTCCCGTTCGCCGGGCTGCTCCAGCTGCTCCGCCCGGTGCTGCCGCTGCTCGACCAGCTTCCCGCGCCCCAGGCGGCCGCCCTGTCGTCCGCGCTGCTCCTGGAGCCGACGGCCGGACCCGAGCCGAGCAGGTTCGCGGTGGGTGCGGCGACCCTGAGCCTGCTCTCGCGGGCTGCCGAGGACATGCCGGTCGCCGTGCTCGTCGACGACGCGCACCTCCTGGACGTGCCGTCGGCCGAGGCACTGGTGTTCGCAGCCCGTCGGCTGTTGACGGACGCGGTGGCCGTCCTCGTCACCGTCCGCGAGGACGACCCCGGTGCGCGGCCCTGGGACCCCATGCCGAGCCTGGTGCTCGGCGGGCTCGATCTCGGCTCCGCTCACGAGCTGCTGGACTCCACCGTGAGGGCGGTCCCACCGGAGGTGGTCGAGCGGCTGCACCGGGCGACGGCGGGGAACCCGCTGGGCCTTCTCGAGCTGGCGCAGCTGCCGGAACCGTTTCCCGGGTCGCCGGTCGAGGCGCCCGCCGCGCTCTCCGAGCAGCTGACCCGCGCGTTCCTCGGTCGCACCCGGGAGCTCTCCGAGGAGGCGGCGACCACGCTCCTCGTCGCGGCAGCCGACAGCACGAGCGCGTTGACGGTGCACCAGGCATGTCTGCGACTGGGCATGTCGTCGGACTTCCTTACCGAGTCCGTCGACCGCGGGCTGGTGCGCCTCGACGGGGACCGGGTGGTCTTCCGTCATCCGCTGGTGCGCTCCGCGGTGTACGGCGCCGCGTCGCCGGAGGAGCGACGCGCGGTGCACCGGGCAATCGCCGCGGTCGTGCCGGCGACCGAGCCCGACCGGTTGGCGTGGCACCTGTCCGAGGGCACGGACGGGCCTGATGAGAGCACCGCCGCGCTGCTCGACGCCGTGGCCTCGGCCAGTGCCGGACGGGGCGCCCACGCGCTGGCGGCCGCGGCCCGCGAGCGCGCGGCGGCGCTGACAGCTGACCGCACGCGGCTGCCGGCGCGGCTCGCCGCCGCCGGAGAGTCCGCGTGGCTGGCCGGCCGAGCGGAGCCGGCGCTGGCCCTGCTCGACCGCGCGCTCGAGGCGCAGCCGGAGCCGCGGCTGCGTGCGCATGTCCACGAGGTCCGAGGCGCGGTGCAGACGCGCACCGGGAATCTGGAGGCGGCACGCACCGCACTGCTGGCGGCCGCGGAGGGGCTCGCCGACTCCGACCCGGACGCCGCCGTGCGCCTGCTCGCCGATGTCGTTCACACCGCGCTGTACCTCGCCGAGCCGGGAACGGCGGCGAGGGCACGACGGTCCATCGAGGAGCTGCTGCCCAGCACGACGGACTCCGGGACAGCGGTCCTCGGGTCCATGGCCTGCGGAATGGCGATGGTGCTGGCCGGCGAGGGAAATGCCGGGGTGGAACGGATCCGCGCCACGACCTACCGGCTGCTGGCGCCGGGCGATACGTCGCCCGACCGGTTCCGGCTGCCGCTGCGCGTGCAGGGCGTCCTGTGGCTGCGCGACGCCGACCCGCAGCGCGCGGCCGTCCAAGAGGCGGTGGACCGGTTGCGGGACCAGGCAGCGCTGGGGTCCCTGCCCTACCTGCTCATGCACATCGCTCGCGACGGAGCGGCGAGCGACCGCTGGGCCGACGCTGAGGCGGCGTACCTCGAGTCGGTCCGGCTCGCTCGCGAAACCGGACAGCGGACCGACCTCGCCGTCTCGCTCGCCGGGCTCGCCTGGCTGCAGGCCCGGGAGGGTCGCGACACCGACTGCCTGGCCCATGCCGCCGCGGCAGAGGAGCTGTGCACGGCCCACCATGTCCGGCTGGGGAGTCTCTGGGTGGAGTGGGCCCGCGGCGACCTGGCCGCCGGGCGGGGTGACCCGCGGGAGGCGACTCGTCACTACGAGCGGCTGGAGTCGATGCTGACGACCTCCGCGCTGGCCGACCCCGACCAGTCCTGCGCACCCGAGCTGGCCGAGCTCTACGTGCACCTCGGCCGACCCGGCGACGCCGCAGGGACGGTCTCGTCGTACGTGGCGCGGGCCACGGCGAAGGGGCAGCCGTGGGCGCTGGCCAGGGCCGCACGAGCACGGGCGATGTGTGCCGACGGCGATGCCGAGCGGCAGTACCGCACGGCGCTGGAGCTGCACGCGAGCACCCCCGACCGGTATGAGGCCGCCCGCACCGAGCTGGCGTTCGGCTCCTGGTTGCGCCGGTCACGTCGCCGGGTGGAAGCCAGGCCGGTCCTGCGTCGGGCACTCGCCACCTTCGAGCTCCTCGGGGCGCGGCCCTGGGCCGAGCGAGCCGTGCAGGAGCTGCGGGCAACGGGGGAGACCGCCCGTCGTCGCGACGGGCCCGGCCCGGCCGAGCTGACGCCGCAGGAGCACCAGGTCGCCCAGCTGCTGGCGGGGGGACGCACGACCCGTGAGGCCGCCGCCGCCCTCTTCCTCAGCCCCAAGACCGTGGAGTACCACCTCCGGCACGTCTACCAGAAGCTCGGCATCCGGACCCGGGCGGAGCTGGCCGAGCGGTTCGCCCCGGGTGGTCACCCACCCGAGGCCGAGAAGTGCTGGTAGTCCTTCGTGGAGCTCCAGTGGCCGCCCCACTCCCAGCCGATCCGTGCGAAGGCGCGCACGACCACGTCACCGTCGTGGATCACGCCTGGCGGCACGTCGGCGTCGGCGGACCGGTCGAGCCGTGCGAAGCGCCTCCCCTCCGCGGGCACGAGGGTCGAGCCGGTCACGTAGGGGTTCTCGACGGGGTTGAGGTCGATCGCCCGGCCGTACGCGTGCTCTGACCACCGGTCGGTGCCCGCGACCCGCCGGCAGTTGTACGCCGAGGTGTTGTCGGCCGCCATGGAGAGCCCGTCGTCCCCCTGGTAGTCGTCGACGAGCCGCATCCGGCGGACCGGCCACCCGGCGTCGTACAGCTGTCGGAAGACGCCGACGACCGCCTCGGCATGGTCGGCGTGGACGACGAGCTCACCTGTCGCCGTCGTGCCGTCGAACCGCACGTGGCTGACCGTCAGGTGGCGCAGCCGGCTCAGCGGGACCGGGCAGCCTGCGCGGTGGGAGAATCGCATCCGGGCCTCCAGCGCGGCGTCGATCCGGCTGACGGTCGCGGCGAACCCGGCAGGCGAGGGCTCCGGTCCACCGGTGCCTCCCTCGCCCGGCGCTGCGGACGGCGCTGCGGACGGCGCTGCGGACGGCGCGTGGGTCGTCGCCGGCGGCGCTCCCGATGACGCGGGCTCGAGGGCCTCAGGGGACTCGGGGGACTCGGCCGAGCAGGCCGTCGTCACGAGCGCGACGGCCAGCAGCGCCACGACGAGCGGACCGGCTCCCATCTCCCCAGTGTGTCCGACGCGACCACGTCGGGCGTGGCCGCGACGCAACTGGGTATGCCTCGGACCGACAGGACGTCTCGAGGGAGGAACCACCATGGGTCTGATGGGCAAGGTGAGCAAGATCGTCGGCGCCGCGGGATCGCGGGGCGGGTCGACCGCCGGCGGGGGACACGGCACCTCCGGGCTCGGCGCACCGGGCGGGGGCGGCGGTGCCGCCGGTGGCGGAGGCCAGCAGATGGCCGGAGGGCTGCTGCGGAAGTTCCTGCGCAAGCGGTGAACCGCCGCCGGACGGCCTCGCTGCTCAGCCGAGCAGCGAGGCCATCCACTCCTCGACGGCGTCCGGGTCGCGCGGCAGTGACGCCGACAGGTTCCGGTGGCCGTCGGCGGTGACCAGGATGTCGTCCTCGATCCGGATCCCGATGCCGCGCATCTCCTCGGGGACGAGCAGGTCGTCCTCCTGGAAGTAGAGACCGGGCTCGACCGTGAGGACCATCCCCTCGGCGAGGTCGCCCTGGGTGTAGGCCTCCGGCCGCGAGCCTGCGCAGTCGTGGACGTCCATGCCGAGCATGTGGCTGGTCGAGTGCAGCGTCCAGCGGGCATAGACCTTGCTGTCCGGGGAGAGCGCCTCCTCCGCGGACACCGGCAGCAGCCCGAGGTCCTCGAGCCCGTGCGCGAGGACACCCATCGCAGCCTCGTGCGGGGCGAGGTAGCGCGCCCCCGGCCGGACCGCGTCGATCCCCGCCTGCTGTGCGGCGAGGACCAGCGAGTAGAGATCGCGCTGCAACGGGGTGTAGCGCCCCGAGACCGGGATCGTCCTGGTCACGTCGGCGGTGTAGAGCGTGGTCGCCTCGACACCCATGTCGAGCAGGAGCAGCTCGCCGGGCACCACGGGCCCGGTGTTGTCGATCCAGTGCAGCGTCGTCGCGTGCCGTCCGCCGCCCACGATCGAGTCGTAGCCGATGTCGTTGCCCATCGCCCGGGCGCGGCGGAAGAAGGTGCCCTCGATCCACCGCTCGCCGAACTCGAGCACCCGCTCCCACTCGCGCACGGAGTCCTCGAAGCCGAGGGCGGTGATGTCGCACGCCTCCTGGAGCTGGGCTACCTCCCAGTCGTCCTTCACGAGCCGCAGCTCCGCGAGGACCGTCGCGAGCTCGTGGTCGTGCGCCTCGTCGCCGGCCACCATCGCGTCGACCTGGCTGTCGACCCCGCGCAGCACGCGGGTCTTCCCGTGTCCGGAGAGGGCACCCGGCAGCTCGTCGATGTGGCGGCACTCGAGGCCGAGGGAGGCCGACATCTCACCCAGCGACGGGCGCCGGCCGGCCCACAGCTCGCCGTACGCGCGGTCGCGGAAGAACTCGTCGGTCTGGCGCGACGAGCGAGGCCGTGCGTAGAGCACGGCCGCGCCGTCCTCGAGGACGAGGACCGCGTCGCTGGTCTGGTTCCCGGTGAGGTGCGTGTGCGCCGTCTGCGGTCGGAACCGGTAGTCGGTGTCGTTGGACCGGACCTTGAACGTGCCCGCGGGGACCACCAGCCGCTCCCCGGGGAGGAGCTCGGCGAGCCGCCGGCGGCGCGCCGCCGCCCACGTCGACACCGGGTGGGCCGGCAGGTCGAGCTCGCGGTCGCCCCAGCCGGTGCGCATGAACTCGGCGTACGCCGCCGGCACTCCCTGGTCGTGGGAGGCGGTGCCCTGCTCGGACTTCTCGGCGATCTCGGCGGGACTGGCTTCAGGGGTGATGGTCGGCTCGCTCACCGTTCCACTCTACGGCGGTTGAGGAGCGGTCCCATGGATACGCTGAGCGAGTGACCTGGAGCCCGACCGCCCTGCCGGCGGTCCCGCCTGCGTTGCACCGCAAGCACGGCATCCGGGGTGCCCTGTTCACGGTGCTGGTCCTCGTCGCGCTCTTCGCGGGCGCCGCGGTCCTCGCCTTCGTCTTCGCCGCCTCAGGGCAGCCGCAGGCGATCGCCGTCGGCCTCATGCTCGCGCTGCTGCCGGTCGGGCCGCTCGTCGCCTGCTACGTCTGGCTGGACCGCTACGAGCCGGAGCCGGTGCCGCTGCTCGCGACGGCGTTCTTCTGGGGTGCGCTCGTCGCCACCGCGGCGGCGCTCCTCGTCCAGACGTTCGACCAGCTGGTGAACGGCTCCACCGAGGTGTGGTCGGCGGTCGTGATGGCGCCGCTCACCGAGGAGGCCGGCAAGGGGGTCTTCGTGGTCCTCCTGCTGTGGGCGAGGCGGCACGTCATCGACGGCGTGCTCGACGGTCTCGTCTACGCGGGGCTCGTCGGCGTGGGGTTCGCCTTCACCGAGAACATCCTCTACTTCGCCGGCGCGTTCACCGGGAGCCCGGACCTCGGTCCCGGCGGGATCGTCTCCGCCACCTCGCTGTTCGTGCTGCGCGGGATCTTCAGCCCGTTCGCGCACCCCCTGTTCACCTCCGCGATCGGCATCGGGGTCGGGGTCATGGTGTCGGCCCGCAGTCGTGGCCTGCGGGTGGTGGCCCCGCTCGTCGGGTACGCCGTCGCGGTGCTGCTGCACGCGGCCTGGAACGGGTCGGCGTTCCTCAACGAGGGGGAGTTCTTCGTCCTCACCTACCTCTTCGCGATGGTGCCGGGGTTCCTCGTGCTGGTCGGGCTGGCGATCTGGTTCCGGGTCCGGGAGGGGGCGATGCTGGCCCGGTCGCTCCACGACCTGGCGCGGCTCGGCTACCTCCCGCATGCCGAGGTCCCCTGGCTCGTGCGGCTGCCCGCCCGTCGTACCGCCCGCCGCAACGCGGCGCTCCGCGGCGGCCCGCCTGCCGAGGCGCTCATGCGGGAGTACCAGCAGCAGGCGATCGAGCTGGGCGCGCTGCACAACCGGGCGATGAGGGGCACCGCCCCGTCGGACCACGCCCAGCGCGGCGCCCTCATGGTGCAGCGGCTCACCGCCCTGCGCGCGCACCTGATGCTGCCCCAGCACGCGGCCCACACCCTTCCGCGTCATCGGCAGGGCTGGTCATGACCGCCGTCGACAGCGTCCGCCTGGCCGACGCCCTCGAGGAGCTCGGCCGTGCGCTTCGGCGCGTGGCGCTGCCGCTGGAGCTCCCCGGGGTGGAGGCGCAGCGCGCCGCCCGGCTGGAGCTGCTGGGGCAGCTCGACGACTACGTCCTGCCGCGGCTCCGCCAGATCGAGGCGCCGCTGCTCGCGGTCGTGGGCGGGTCCACCGGGGCGGGCAAGTCGACGCTGGTCAACTCCGTCGTGGGGCAGCGGGTGACAGAGCCGGGTGTCCTGCGACCGACCACCCGCTCACCGGTGCTGGCCTTCAACCCGGCGGACAGCGGGTGGTTCGACGACGCCCGGATCCTTCCCGACCTGGCTCGAAGCAGCAGCGCCTCGACCGACCCGGGGGCGTTGCAGCTGGTCCCGGTCGACACCGTCCCGCCAGGGCTGGCGATCCTCGACGCACCCGACATCGACTCGGTCGAGGCCCGCAACCGCACGCTCGCCACCCAGCTCCTCGCGGCGGCCGACCTCTGGCTGTTCGTCACCTCGGCCGCTCGGTACGCCGACCAGGTGCCGTGGGAGTTCCTCAAGGCCGCCGCCGAGCGGAGCGCCGCCGTCGCGATCGTGCTCGACCGGATCCCCGGCGGCGCGCGCGACGAGGTGGCGACCCACCTGCAGGAGATGCTGTCCGAGCGCGGGCTGGGAGGGTCGCCGCTGTTCACGGTCGAGGAGGGGGTCGTCGACGAGCAGGGGCTTCTCCCGGTCGCCGACGTGGCTGGGATCCGCGGCTGGCTCGAAGGGCTGGCCGCCGACGCGCATGCGCGGGCGGCCGTCGTGCGGCAGACCCTCGACGGTGCGGTGCGGTCGGCGGTGCGGCGGTCGCGCGACGTCGCCGACGGCCACGCGGCCCAGGTGGAGATGGTCGAGCGGCTGCGCGCCGACGCCCACCGGTCCTACGACGAGGCGCTCCGGGACGTCGCCGAGGCGTCCGCCGACGGCAGCCTGCTGCGCGGTGAGGTGCTCGCCCGGTGGCAGGAGTTCGTGGGCACCGGTGAGCTCTTCCGCAACCTGGAGACGCGGGTCGGCTGGGCGCGGGACCGGGTCGCCGGCTGGTTGCGCGGCAAGCCGCAGCAGGCCGAGCGGGTGACCGTCGCGGTCGAGAGCGGGCTGGAGTCACTGCTGCTCGAGCACGCCGAGGCCGCCGCCGAGCGGGCATGGCGCTCGTGGACGTCGGTGGAGGCCGGCAAGCAGCTCCTCGACACCGGCGCGGGACGGGAGCTCGGACGCGCCTCCCGCGAGTTCCGCGGCCAGGCCGAGCGTGCCGTGCGGGACTGGCAGCAGGGCGTCCTCGACATGGTGCGGGCAGAGGGGGCCGACAAGCGGAAGACCGCTCGGTTCCTCGCCTTCGGATTCAACACCCTGTCGGTGGCTCTCATGGTCGTGGTGTTCGCGAGCACGGCCGGGATGACCGGCGCCGAGGTCGGGATCGCCGGCGGCAGTGCGGTGCTCGGCCAGAAGCTCCTCGAGGCGGTGTTCGGCGACCAGGCGGTGCGCCGGCTAGCCGAGCACGCCAGGACGGACCTGGAGCGGCGGGTGGCGGCGCTCCTCGCCGGCGAGAGCATGCGCTACGCCGACCTGCTCGAGGGGCTCGGGCTCGACCCGGCCGACACCGCACGGCTCCGGTCAGGCGCTTCGGCCGTCGACCGGCTGCGCCCGGAGGAGCAGCCGTGACCTCCATGGTCGAGGGCGCCAAGCGGCTCGTCGGGCGGGGGAGCGTCTCGGTCCCCCAGCGGGTGCAGGCGCTGGAGCACGCCGCCGAGCTGGCAAGGGGCAGGCTCGACGACGCCCTGGTGGACAGCGCTGAGACCGTCGTACGCCGGGCCTCGGGGCGGCTCTCGCTCTCCGGCGACCACACGGTCGTGGCGCTCGCCGGGGCCACCGGGTCGGGGAAGTCCTCGACGTTCAACGCGCTGGCGGGCGTGGAGGTCGCCACCGTCGGCGTACGGCGGCCCACCACCTCGGTGACCTCGGGCATCGCCTGGGGCGAGGACGGTGCGGCGGAGCTCTTGGACTGGCTCGGCGTGCACCGTCGGCACCAGGTCCGCCGCGACGAGCTCGGCCCCACCGAGCGGGCGCTCGACGGGCTCGTCCTCCTCGACCTGCCCGACCACGACTCGACCGAGGTGGCCCACCACGTCGAGGTCGACCGGCTCGTGCGAGCTGGTCGACCTGCTGGTGTGGGTTCTCGACCCGCAGAAGTACGCCGACGCAGCGCTCCATGAGCGGTACCTCCGGCCGCTGGCGACGCACAAGGACGTCATGATCGTCGTCCTCAACCACATCGACGAGGTGGCGCCGTCGCAGCGGAAGGCGATGGTGGCCGACCTGAGGCGGCGGCTCGACGAGGACGGGCTCGCCGGGGTGCCGGTGCTCGCCACCTCGGCGCGGCACGGCGACGGCATCCCCGAGCTGAAGGCCATGGTCACCAAGCGGGTCGCCGCCAAGCGCGCCGCTGCGGAGCGGCTCTCCGCCGACCTGACCGTGGTGGCCCGGCGGATGCAGGAGCAGAACGGCCGCACGGACGCCGGGGAGCTGCGCCGCGCCGACCGGTCGGAGCTGGTCGACGCGTTCGCCGACGCTGCCGGGGTGCCGACCGTCGTGGGCGCCGTGCGGAGGTCGGTCGCCCGCCGCGGTGCCCAGCACACCGGCTGGGTGGTCACCTCGTGGCTGACGAAGCTGAGACCGGACCCGCTGCGCCGGCTCCACCTCGATCTCGGCGCCTCCGGCAAGGAGCTGACCGGGCTCGGCCGCGCCTCGGTGCCGGAGCCGACCCGGGTCCAGCGGGCCCGGGTCGACACCGCCGTGCGCTCCGCGGCGGGCCGGGTCGGCGACCAGCTCACGCCCGTCTGGGCGGACGCGGTGCGGCGCGCCTCCCTGTCGCGGCTGGAGGACCTCAACGACGCCCTGGACAAGGCCGTCGTCGGGACGGACCTCGGAGTCTCGCGGACCCCGGTGTGGTGGCGGGTCGCCCGGCTGCTGCAGGTGCTCCTGGCGGCGGCGATGCTCGTCGGGGCGCTGTGGCTGGGGCTGGTCGCGGTGCTGGGCTACCTCCAGCTGCCGCTGTTCTTCGAGACCCCGGAGCAGTACGGCCTGCCGCTGCCCACCCTCCTCCTCCTCGTCGGCGTCGCCGGCGGGATCGCGCTGGCGGTCGTCGGGAGGTTCGTCAACGGGCTGGTGGCACGGGCCAAGGCACGCACCGCCGAGCGCCGGCTGAGGTCCGCGATCGGCCGCGTCACCGACGAGCTGGTCGTCGCCCCGATCGAGAGCGAGCTGGAGGCGTACGCCGAGGTGCGGAAGGCCCTCGCCCGCGCCGCCCCCCGTTGAGCCGTCGCTCGTGCCGGGTTGAGCCGTCGCTCGTGCCGGGTTGAGCCGTCGCTGATGCTGGCTTGAACCGTCGCTCGTGCCGGCCCGCTTGTGCTGCACAACCGGGCGATCCGCTCGCTCCTCCACCAGTCGCCGTGCCGGACCTCGCCTTCGTACGACGTGGCGGCGACTGTGGCTGCGTCATCCGACGACTCGAGGAGAACCCATGAACGACACCTTCGTCACCTTCCACGGCTGGGCGGGGAGCGACGTCCGGCACAGGACCGCCAAGGACGTCAGCGTCGCCACCGTCCGGGTCGGCGTCACGCCCCGGCTGAAGCGGGACGGCGACTGGTTCGACGGCGAGACGACCTGGTACTCCGTCACCGCCTGGCGCACCCTTGCCGACCACCTGCGCGACTCCGTGCGCAAGGGTGACCCGCTCATCGTGCACGGCCGGCTGCGCAGCGAGACCTGGCAGCCGCCCGAGGGGCCGGCCACGGTGACGCTGCACGTCGACGCCCTGCTGGTCGGCCACGACCTGAACCGCGGCATCACCCACTTCATCAGGCAGCGACCGGAACGCCCGGCCGCCGGTCCGGACCAGGACGAGCCTCGCGAGCCGGTCACCGAGACGGGCGAGGACGGGCTGGGCCAGGGTGACGGGCCGACGACGTCGATGGGAGACGTCGCCGCCTGACCGACACCCGGAGATCGGAGCGGCGTCGGACCCCGTCCGGACGGGTCCGACGCCGGTCACCGCCGATTCGGCCGGAGCCCCCCACGCCCCGTAGGCTCTCCGATCATGGCTGAGTATGTGTTCACGCTGCGCAACGTCCGCAAGGCCCACGGTGACAAGGTCGTCCTCGACAACGTCACCCTCTCGTTCCTCCACGGGGCGAAGATCGGCGTCGTCGGCCCCAACGGCACCGGCAAGTCGTCGCTGCTGAAGATCATGGCGGGGCTCGACCACGCCAACAACGGCGACGCGATGCTCGACCCGGGCGCGACCGTCGGGATGCTCCAGCAGGAGCCGCCGCTCACCGAGGGGCGGACGGTGCTGCAGAACATCGAGGAAGCCGTCAGCGACATCAAGGGCAAGCTCGACCGCTACAACGCGATCTCCGAGGAGATGTCGAGCCCCGACGCCGACTTCGACAAGCTCCTTGCCGAGATGGGTGACCTGCAGACCGACCTCGACCACGCCAACGCCTGGGACCTCGACAGCCGGCTCGACCAGGCGATGGACGCGCTGCGCTGCCCCCCGCCGGAGGTGCTCGTCGACAACCTCTCCGGTGGCGAGCGGCGCCGGGTGGCGCTCTGCAAGCTGCTGCTGCAGCAGCCTGACCTGCTCCTGCTCGACGAGCCGACCAACCACCTCGACGCCGAGTCCGTGCAGTGGCTCGAGGGGCACCTGGCGTCGTACCCCGGCGCCGTGCTCGCGGTCACCCACGACCGGTACTTCCTGGACAACGTCGCGAGCTGGATCCTCGAGCTCGACCGGGGCAAGGCCCACCCCTACGAGGGCAACTACACGACGTACCTCGAGACCAAGAAGGAACGGCTCAAGATCGAGGGCGCCAAGGACGCGAAGCGCGCCAAGATGCTCGACCGCGAGCTCGAGTGGGTCCGCTCCAACCCGAAGGCGAGGCAGGCCAAGAGCAAGTCGCGGCTCGCCCGCTACGAGGAGATGGCTGCCGAGGCGGACCGCAACCGCAAGATCGACACCAGCGAGATCAACATCCCGTCCGGGCCCAGGCTGGGCGACGTGGTGCTCGAGGCCGACGACCTCGAGAAGGGGTTCGGCGACCGCGTGCTCATGCACGACCTCTCGTTCAAGCTTCCGCGCGCCGGCATCGTCGGCGTGATCGGCCCGAACGGCGTCGGCAAGACGACCCTGTTCCGGATGATCACCGGCGAGGAGAAGCCGGACGGCGGCGAGCTCAAGGTCGGCCAGACCGTCAAGATCTCGTACGTCGACCAGAGCCGTGGCGGCATCGACCCGCACAAGAACGTCTGGGAGGTCGTCTCCGACGGGCTGGACTTCATCAAGGTCGCGAACTTCGAGATGAACTCGCGCGCCTATGTCGCCTCGTTCGGCTTCAAGGGGCCGGACCAGCAGAAGAAGGCCGGTGTGCTGTCCGGAGGGGAGCGGAACCGGCTGAACCTCGCGCTGACGTTGAAGATGGGCGGCAACATGCTGCTCCTCGACGAGCCCACCAACGACCTGGACGTCGAGACCCTCCAGTCGCTCGAGGATGCGCTCCTCGAGTTCCCCGGCTGTGCGGTCATCACCTCGCACGACCGGTGGTTCCTCGACCGCACGGCGACCCACATCCTCGCCTGGGAGGGCGACGACGAGGACGACGCCCAGTGGTTCTGGTTCGAGGGTAACTTCGCCGCCTACGAGGCGAACAAGATCGAGCGACTGGGTGCCGAGGCGGCCAGGCCGCACCGGGTCACCCACCGCCGGCTCACCCGCGACTGACGGCTGAAACCGGCGGCGCTCAGGCGAGCCGCTCCAGAACGAGTGCCATGCCCTGGCCGCCGCCGACGCACATGGTGACGAGCCCGGTCTGCTTGTCGTGGTGCTGGAGCGAGTTGACCATGGTCGCCTGCAGCCGGGCGCCGGTCATGCCGAACGGGTGGCCGACGGCGATCGCGCCCCCGTTGATGTTGAGCCGGTCGAGGTCGACGCCGAGGTCCTGGTACGACGGCACGACCTGGGCGGCGAACGCCTCGTTGATCTCCACGAGGTCGATGTCGTCGATGCTCATGCCGGCGCGGGCCAGGGCCTGCTTGCTGGCGTCCACCGGGACCGAGCCCCATGATCTCGGGGGAGAGCGCGGAGAGTCCCGTGGAGACGATCCGTGCCAGGGGCGTGAGGCCGAGCTGGTCGGCCTTGGTGTCGGACATGACGACCACGGCAGCGGCGCCGTCGTTGAGGGGACAGCAGTTGCCGGCCGTCACGACGCCGTCGGGGCGGAACACCGGCTTGAGCTGGGAGACCTGCTCGTAGGTGACGCCTGAGCGCGGGCCGTCGTCGGTGCTCACGACCGTCCCGTCGGGAAGGGTGACCGGGGTGATCTCCTTGGCCCAGAAGCCGTCCTGGATCGCCTTCTCGGCGAGGTTCTGGCTGCGGACGCCGAACTCGTCGAGCTCCCGGCGGGAGAGACCACGCAGCCGCGCGACGTTCTCGGCGGTCTGGCCCATCGCGATGTAGGCGTCCGGCAGCTCACCGTCCTCGCGGGGGTCGTGCCAGTCCGCACCGCCCTCGGCGAGCTTGCCCGTGCGCCGGCCGGCGTCCTGGAACTTGGGGTTCCGGGTGTCGGGCAGGTGGTCCGACGTGCCCTTGGCGAAGCGGGACACGGTCTCGACACCGGCGCTGATGAACACGTCGCCCTCACCGGCCCGGATCGCGTGGAGGGCCATCCGGGTGGACTGCACCGACGAGGAGCAGTAGCGGGTGATCGTGGCACCGGGGACGTCGTCGAGCCCGAGGAGCACCGCGACGATCCGGCCCATGTTGTTGCCGGACTCGCCTCCCGGAAGGCCGCAGCCGAGGATGAGGTCGTCGACCTCGTGCGGGTCCAGCGCCGGAACCTTGTCGAGCGCTGCCCGGATGACCTGCGCGGACAGGTCGTCGGGGCGCATGTCCTTCAACGAGCCCTTGTTGGCGCGTCCGATGGGCGAGCGGGCGGTCGAGACAATGACTGCCTCAGGCATGGAGGACTCCGTTCACTGGCCGGATGGTGGGTCTCCAAGTATGCGCAAGGTCTGCGAGCATGCAGTGGTGACCCGTCATCTCTACCACTGTCCGCTGCGCTGGGCCGACATGGACCAGCTCGGGCACGTGAACAACGTCATCTACGTCGACTACCTCCAGGAAGCACGTGTCGACATGCTGCGCGTGCACCCCCCGGCTAGCGGTGGGGAGGCCCTGGCCGAGGGGGTGGTCGTGGTCCGCCACGAGGTGCAGTACCTCGCCCCGCTGGTCTTCCGCCATGCCCCGGTCAGCATCGAGGTCTGGGTGACCGAGGTGCGGGCCGCGACGTTCACGCTCGCCTACGAGGTCTTCGACCAGGGCCCCGAGGGACGGCGGGTCTACCTCCGCGCCCGGTCGGTGCTCTCGCCGTACGTCTTCGCGACCGAGCACCCGCGACGGCTCGCCCCGGAGGAGCGCGACGTCCTGCGTCGGTTCCTCGAGCCGGACGTCGAGCCACTGCCGCCCGCGATCCGGCAGGACGAGGTGCCGCTCGACGAGCGACACACCTATGACTGCGCGATCCGCTTCTCCGACGTCGACGCCTACCGCCACGTCAACAACGTCAAGTACTTCGAGTTCTACCAGGAGGCGCGGATCGCGCTGCTGCAAGGGCTCGGCGGCGTCGAGGACGAGGACCGCGTGCACGTGGTGGTCGCCCAGACCGACGTGGACTACCGCCGGCCGATGTTCTTCCGGGAGCAGCCCTACCAGGTGGACACGTGGGTCAGCCGTGTCGGCACCTCGTCGTTCGACTTCTCGTCGGTGGTCCGCGACGGGGACGAGGTCCTCTCCCGCGCCCAGGTCGTCATGGTGGCGTTCGACCCCGCGACCCAGCAGGCGGTCCCGTTGGCCGACGAGCAGCGGCGCCGGCTGGTCGGTCAGCCCGCGGGCTGAGCGTCCTCGGCGTTCAGCATGAACTGGGCCGCATAGGTGACGTAGCCCCAGAACTTCGCGTCCTGCTCGGGGGTCAGCTGCGCCTCGTCCAGGCCCGCCCGGAAGTGGTGCAGCCAGTGCTGCCCGGCCCGGGGCGTCACCGCGAACGGCGCGTGCCGCATCCGCAGCCGCGGATGACCGCGTTCGTCGGAGTACGTCGTCGGGCCGCCCCAGTACTGCGCGAGGAAGAGCGTGAGCCGGCGGGCGGCCGAGCCGTCGGCGAGGTCCTCCGGCGGGTACATCGGGCCGAGGACCTCGTCGGTGGCTACGCCCTCGTAGAAGCGCGTGACGATGCGCTCGATGACCGGCATGCCGCCGATCTCGTCGTAGAAGGACTGCTCACTGCTCTCGGTCACCGTCCCATCCTTCCAGGCGACTGGATAGGTTGAGGCCACACCCTGAACCGACAGAAAGAGAGATCGACATGGCCACGAAGCGCCACGCCAAGACGCACTGGGAGGGCTCCCTGACGGAGGGATCCGGGCAGGTGTCGCTGGAGTCGAGCGGGCTCGGGACGTACGACGTGTCGTGGCCGGCCCGTGCGGAGGAGCCCAACGGGAAGACCAGCCCGGAGGAGCTCATCGCCGCCGCTCACTCGTCGTGCTTCTCGATGGCCCTCTCGGGTGCCCTGGCGAAGGCGGGGACCCCGCCGACGGCGCTGGACGTCCAGGCGGACGTGACGTTCCAGCCCGGCGAGGGGATCACCGGCATCCACCTCTCGGTGGTCGGCACCGTCGAGGGCGTGGACGAGGAGGCGTTCCGGAGCGCGGCTGAGGGGGCGAAGACCAACTGCCCGGTCTCCCAGGCGCTGACCGGCACGACGATCACGCTGGACGCCTCACTGGCCGGCTGAGGCGGGCTCGGGGTCGCCCCGGTGCCAGACGACGCGCTGCGGGAACGGGATCTCGATGCCTTCGCGGCCGAACCGTTCCTTGATGTGCTCGCGGAGGCGCCGGGCGACCGTCCACTGCTCCAGGGGCACGGTCTTGATCGCGACCCGGATCACGACGCCGTCGGGGTCCATCCGCTCGACGCCCCAGACCTCGGGCTCCTCGAGGACGAGCTCACGGAAGCTCGGCGTCTCCCACATCTCGTGGCAGGCATCCTCGAGGGTCCGACGGACGGCGGCCAGGTCCTCGCCGTACCCGACGGAGACGTCGAGGACCGTCCGCGCCCAGTTCTGGCTCATGTTGCCGACCCGCAGGATCTCACCGTTGCGGACGTACCAGACCGTGCCGTTGACGTCGCGGAGCCGGGTGATCCGCAGCGTGACCGCCTCGACGGTGCCGGTGGCCTCTCCGAGGTCGACGACGTCGCCGATGCCGTACTGGTCCTCGAACAGCATGAGCAGCCCGGCGAGGAAGTCGCGGACCAGCGACTGCGCGCCGAAGCCGAGCGCGACCCCGACGATCCCGGCGCCGGCGATCAGCGGGCCGATGTTCACGCTCAGCTCGGCCAGCGTCATGATCGTGACGATCGTGACGATCGTGAACGTGGCGACGCTCATCAGCACCGCACCCATCGTCTCCGCCCGCTGACGGCGGCGGGTCGCGGCGATGCGGGCGGCGGCTGCTCCGGCAGCGCCCTCGTCGATGCCGGGACTGCCGGAGGCCAGCGGAGGGAGCACGCCGACGGAGGCGCGTTCGACCAGTCGGTTGACCAGACGGCGGGCGAGCCAGCGGGCGAGGAGCCCGAGCAGGACGAGGAAGAGGATCACGGTCGGCTTGGCGATCAGCCAGTCGGCGGCAGCGGCGAGCCAGTCGTTGCCGGTGAGGCTCTTGACCTCGCGGCAGAGCCAGTCCTCGGTCTCGCAGGCGGGCGGAGCGGTGAGGGAGATCATTGGCACAAGGCTACGAGACGAGGCGTTGCCGACCCACGCCTGTGGGTAGGCTGCGGACTGTGACGATGGACATGCAGACGACTCCCGTCCGACGCCTCAGCCGCCTCGGAGTGGCGTTCGGCACACTCTCGGTGATGATGGTCGCCGCCCCGGCGGCGGCGTCCCCTCCGGAGACGTGGCCGGCGCCGGAGGACGACTCGCTCCTGCAGACGCTGGCGTTCCTCGTCGGCCTGCCGTTGCTGATCATCGCGCTCATCACGCTGGCGGTCTATCTGCCGTCGATGATGCGTGGACAGTCGACCGAGCCGGCGCTCGCGTTCCACGACCGCAACGAGTGGTTCGGCGGGCCGCGCAAGGGACTGGGCCCCGACGGCCCGGCGCCCGAGGAGCACGACACGACGAAGGGTGGGGCCAGTGCCCAGTGGTGACGGCTTCACACCGGCCGAGCGGCAGCAGATCGACAAGGCGATCCGCGACGCGGAGATGGTCTGCCGCTACGAGTTCTCCGTGTTCGTCGGTCCGACCGAGGGTGAGGCTCGCCGGTTCGCCGAGCGGCTGCACTCTGCGCTCGTCGCCCCGGACCGCTCGGTCCTCCTGATGGTCGACCCGGCCGCGCGCCTCCTGGAGGTCGTCACCGGCTCCGAGGTGCGCCGCGAGCTGGAGGACCACGAGGTCCGGCTCGCCGTCATCGAGATGCAGTCGCAGCTGGTCCACGGCGACCTGGTCGGCGGCATCGTCCGCGGGATCAACATGCTGGCGGCATACGCCCGGAAGCCCCGCACCCTGCACGGCTGAGCCCCTCGCGGCGTACCCGTAGAGGTGCGCTCAGGCAGCGTCCCGCTCCTGGGCGGCGAGCGCACGCTGCAGGTCCGAGGCCCCCTCGCGGACGTACCGGAGGGCGGCGGGGTTGGCACGGGTGGAGTCGAGCCACTCGTGGACCCGGTCGAGCGTGGCCCGGTCGGCGAGCGCCCGGGGGAACAGGTGCTGGAGCACCATGCCCGCACGGAAGACGCCGAGCTTCTCCCAGACCGTCTCGGCGACGTCGAGGTAGCGCTCGACGAACGGCCGCAGCACCTCGTCCTGCCCCGGCACCTGGAAGTTGAGCGCGATCTGGCGCTGGGTCTCGTTGGGGATGTCGTCGCGCTCGACGGCTGCCTCCCAGGCGGCCTCCTTCGCCGCCGCGGTGGGCATCACCGTCCGGGCCGCGGCCGCCCGCTCCTGGCCGGAGATCGTGTTGTCCTGCTCCAGCTCGGTGTCGATCGCCGCGTCGTCGGCACGCCCGGCCGCGGCCAGCGCCGAGAGCAGCGCCCAGCGCAGGTCGGCGTCCACCGTGAGCCCGGGGAGCGAGGCGGAGCCGTCGTACCACCCCTGCACGCGGGCCAGGGCCTCGTCGCTGTGGGCGGCGGCCGCGTAGGCCCGGACGAACGCGAGCTGGTGGTCGCTGCCGCCCTCCGCGCCGTCCACCAGGGCCGCGAGCCCCTCCTCCCAGCGCCGCCGCAGCGCCGCGCGCCCGGAGGGCGCCGAGTAGCTGTCGATCGCCGACTTCGCATAGCGGAGGAGCGCCCCGACCGCGGTCAGGTCCGACTCCCGGCCGACGCCGCGGAGGACGAGCTCGGCGAAGTCGGTGGTGGCCATCTCGGCATCCCGGGTCATGTCCCACGCCGCACCCCAGCAGAGGGCGCGGGCGAGAGAGTCGTCGAGGGTGCCGATCGAGGAGACGAGGGTCGCCAGCGACCGGTCGTCGAGCCTGATCTTCGCGTAGGTCAGGTCGCCGTCGTTGAGCAGCACCAGGTCGGGGCGCCGCTCGCCGACGAGCCCGTCGATCGACGACAGCTCGCCCCGGATGTCGGTCTCGACCCGGGTCCGGCAGACGAGCCGGCCGTCCACGTCGTCGTACAGCCCCACCGCGATGCGGTGGCGGCGCAGCGTGGGGAACTCCTCGTGCGCGGTCTGCCGGACGGCGAAGGAGGTGAAGGTGCCGTCGTCGCCGACCTCGAAGGCCGGCTCGAGCGTGTTCACCCCCGAGGTCTGCAGCCACTCCTCGGCCCAGGCGGCCAGCTCGCGGCCGGAGGCCGCCTCGAGGGCGGCGAGCAGGTCGCTGAACTCGCTGTTGGCGAACGCGTGCTTCTTGAAGTAGGCACGCAGCCCCTCGACGAACTCGTCCTCACCGACCCAGGCGACGAGCTGCTTGAGGGTCGAGGCGCCCTTGGCGTAGGTGATCCCGTCGAAGTTGACCTCGACGGCCTCGAGGTCGTGGTTGTCGGCTGCGATCGGGTGGGTCGAGGGCAGCTGGTCCTGCCGGTAGGCCCAGTTCTTCCGGGCGTTGGTGAACCCGGTCCAGGCGTCGGTGTACTTCGTGGCCTTCGTCATCGCGTGGTGCGCGGCCCACTCCGCGAACGACTCGTTGAGCCACAGGTCGTCCCACCAGCGCATCGTGACCAGGTCGCCGAACCACATGTGCGCCATCTCGTGGAGCACCGTGTTGGCTCGCTGCTCGTAGAAGGCGTGCGTCTGCCGCGAGCGGGGGAGGTACTCGTCGCGGAACGTGACGCAGCCGGCGTTCTCCATCGCGCCCATGTTGTACTCCGGCACGTAGGCCTGGTCGTACTTCCCGAAGGGGTAGGGGAAGTCGAAGGCGGCCTCGAAGAACGCGAATCCCTGCTTGGTGACCTCGAGCAGCTCGTCGACGTCGAGGAACGGCACCACCGACTGCCGGCAGAAGTGGCCGAGCGGGATCGTGCCGTGCGGCCCCTCGTAGACGTCGTGGACCGCGTGGTACTCGCCCGCGACGATCGCGGTGATGTACGTCGACATCCGCTCGGTCGTGGGGAACGCCCACGTGGCGGTCCCGTCGCCGGAGGGCTCCGGCGTCGGGGTGGCCGCGTTCGAGATGACCGTCCAGTGGTCGGGAGCGGTCACGGTGAAGGTGAAGACCGCCTTGAGGTCCGGCTGCTCGAAGGTCGTGAAGACGCGGCGCGCGTCCGGGACCTCGAACTGCGTGTAGAGGTAGACCCGGTCGTCGGCGGGGTCGACGAACCGGTGCAGCCCCTCGCCGCTGCGGCTGTAGGTGCAGTCGGCGACGACCCTGAGCTCGTTCGCCGCCTTGAGCCCGGTCAGGCTGATCCGGCTGTCGGCGTACACCTCGGCGGGGTCGAGCGCGACGCCGTTGAGGACGATCTCGCGCGGCATCGCGCCGACGAGGTCGGCGAAGGTGGAGGCGCCCTCCTCCCGGCACGAGAACCGGATCACGGTGGTCGACCCGAACGTGGCGTCACCGGTGGTGAGGTCGAGCCGGACGTCGTAGGACGCCACGTCGAGGAGCCGGGCGCGGGTCTGCGCCTCCTCGCGGGTCAGGTTGGTTCCAGGCATGGTGCATGCATACACCGCCCGCTCCCGGAGTCCCAACACGGCCACGGTGCCGAGACCGATTCGAGACAGGGTCAGCGTTCGCCGGAGATCAGGTAGCCGCCCTCGCCGTCCATGACCAGATTCAACGTCACCGAGTCGCTGCTCGTGGTGCCGTCGGCGCGCTCGTAGGCGACGTCGTAGCTGACGGTCATCCCGTCCGGGTCGGCCGAGATGCCGGCCGGCTCGGCGGAGGCGATCGTGCTCCAGAAGCCCCGGTAGCCGCCGAAGCCGCCGCTGGCCTGCTGGAACTGCGGCGTCAGCCGCTCCCAGGCGGAGGCCGGGTCGGAGGTGACGGTGGCGAGGTACTCCTCGACGAACGCCTCCATCTCCGCCTCCGTCGGCTCTGCTTCAGGGTCCGGGGACGGCTCCTCGGTCGGCTCCGCCGTCGTGTCGCCCGCGGAGGCGGGCGAGTCGCCCTGCCCGGTCTCGTCGCCGCCGAGCAGGTCGGTCCCGACGAGCACCCAGCCGAGGAGGAGGACGCCGGCCAGGGCGGCCAGCCCCAGCAGCAGCGGGCGGACGCCACGCCGCCGCTGGTCGGCGGCGGCGCGACGGGCCGGGCGCGATCGAGGTCGGCTCGGGGGGGATCGGCGGCTCCGACGAGGTGGCCGGACGGGGGGAGTACGCCGGCACGGACGCCGTCGCGGCGCTCACCACCTCGGTCTCGGCGGTGTCGTGCCGCGCGGTGCCGGCGGCCGGACCGCTGGCGAGGAACTCCCGGACCTGGTCCATCGACCACCGGTCGCCGGCCTCGGTGGCCATCGTCCGCTCGAGGAGGGGACGCAGCCATCCGGCCCCCGGTGGCCGCGGGGGCTCCTCGTGGACGATCTGGTAGAGCGCGCCCATGAGGTTGCCGTGGACCTCGTACGGCGGCTGCCCGGTCAGCGCGTGGTACAGCGTCGCGCCGAGGGCCCAGACGTCGCTGGCCGGGGTGGCGGGCCGGCCCATGGCGACCTCCGGCGAGAGGTACGCCGGCGAGCCCGTGACCATCCCGGTCTGCGTGAGCGTGGCGTCCGCGCTCGCCCGTGCGATGCCGAAGTCGCTCAGCTTCACCTGGCCGTGGGGGGTGACCAGGATGTTCGACGGTTTGACGTCCCGGTGCACGATGCCCGCCCGGTGCGCCGCGGCCAGGGCATCAGCGGCCTGGCGCAGGACGTTCGCGGCGGCGTCGGGGGAGAGCGGGCCGCTCTGCCGCACGAGCTGGGCCAGGGTCGTGCTCGGGACGTACTCCATCACCAGCCACTGCTCGTCGCCGTCGGAGACGAGGTCGAAGACCGCGACCACGTGCGGGTGGTTGAGGCTCGCTGCGAGCCGGGCCTCTCGCTCTGCGCGGGCGAGGTCGAGCGAGGCGTCACCATGGCTGGCGCCGATGCGCTTCAGCGCGACCTCGCGGCCGAGCACCTGGTCCTCGCCACGCCAGACGACGCCCATGCCTCCGCGGCCGACCTCGGCCTCCAGGGAGTACCGTCCCGCGATCAACTTGTGCCCCTTCGTCGACGCCCTCATCAGGTCCAGAGTGCCCCATGAAGGGCCCTTCATGCGTCGTGGAGGTGTCGAAGGACACACAGCGCGGCAGCCCGGGGTCCCGGAATACCGGGCGTGCGAGCGCGGTTCGGATGGTCGTGACCACTGACACGCACCCTGTCGAGACCACCCGGCCCGTCGACTTCTGGTTCGACCCGCTGTGCCCTTGGGCATGGTTGAGCTCGCGCTGGCTGCTCGAGGCAGCACAGGTGCGAGGGCTCGAGCCCCGGTTCCGGGTGATGAGCCTGTCGGTGCTCAACGAGGGCCGTGACCTCCCAGAGGACTACCAGGCAGCGATGCGCCGGGCCTGGGGCCCGGTGCGGACCTGCATCGCCGCCGCCGCGAAGGCGGGCGACGAGGTCCTCCTGCCGCTCTACACCGCGCTGGGCAACCGGATCCACCTGGAGGGGCGGCCGATCGACCGGCAGCTCGTCGAGGAGGCCCTCGAGGAGGTGGGGCTGCCGGTCGACCTCGCCGACGCCATGGACTCCGAGGAGCACGACGAGGCGCTCCGCGCCTCGCACCAGCTGGCGATGGACCTCGTCGGCGACGACGTCGGGACCCCGGTGGTCGCCGTCGACGGGACCGCCTTCTTCGGCCCCGTGGTGACGCCGGCGCCCAAGGGCGAGGCTGCCGGTCGGCTCTGGGACGGCGTGGTCCTGGTCGCGGGCACCCCCGGGTTCTACGAGCTGAAGCGCTCGCGTGAGAAGGGGCCCGACTTCGGCTGAGCGCCGCCACCTAGGATCCGTCCATGACCACAGTGCTGTCCGCCGTCGCCTGGCCCTATGCCAACGGCCCCCGACACATCGGCCACGTGGCCGGGTTCGGGGTCCCGTCGGACGTCTTCAGCCGGTACATGCGGATGGCCGGGCACGACGTCCTCATGGTGTCGGGCACCGACGAGCACGGCACTCCGATCCTCATCGCCGCCGACGACGCCGGTGTCTCCGCCCAGGAGCTCGCCGACCGCAACCACCGGCTGATCGCCGAGGACCTCTGCTCGCTCGGCGTCTCCTACGACCTCTACACCCGGACCACGACGCGCAACCACCACGCCGTCGTCCAGGAGCTCTTCCTCGGCGTGCACGCCAACGGCTACTTCGTCGAGCGCACGACGTACGGCGCGATCTCACCGTCGACGGGGCGGACCCTTCCCGACCGCTACATCGAGGGGACGTGCCCGATCTGCGGCGCCGAGGGTGCTCGCGGCGACCAGTGCGACACCTGTGGCAACCAGCTCGACGCCCACGACCTGAAGGACCCGCGGTCGAAGATCAACGGCGAGGTGCCGGAGTTCGTCGAGACCCAGCACTTCTTCCTCGACCTCCCCGCGCTGGCCGGCGCGCTGAAGGCCTGGCTCGACGAGCGGGAGGCGAGCGGCACCTGGCGGCCCAACGTCATCCGGTTCAGCCAGAACATCCTCGACGAGATCAAGCCGCGGGCGATGACCCGCGACATCGACTGGGGGATCCCGGTCCCGCTGGACGGCTGGCGCGACAACCCGACCAAGCGGCTCTACGTGTGGTTCGACGCCGTCGTCGGCTACCTCTCCGCGTCGGTGGAGTGGGCCCGTCGACTGGCCGAGCGCGACGGGAGCGACCCCGAGCGGTGGCGGGAGTGGTGGAACGACCCCTCCGCGCTGTCCTACTACTTCATGGGCAAGGACAACATCACCTTCCACTCCCAGATCTGGCCGGCCGAGCTCCTCGCCTACGCGGGCAAGGGGGACAAGGGCGGCTCCGCCCGCGGCCTGGGCGAGCTGAACCTCCCGACGGAGGTGGTGTCGAGCGAGTTCCTCACGATGGAGGGGAGGAAGTTCTCCTCCTCCAAGCGCGTGGTGATCTACGTCCGCGACATGCTGGCGCGCTACCAGCCCGACGCCTTCCGCTACTTCGTCGCCGCCGCCGGCCCGGAGAACCAGGACGCCGACTTCACCTGGGCCGAGTTCGTCCGGCGCACCAACGACGAGCTGGTCGCCGGCTGGGGGAACCTGGTGAACCGGACCGCGACGCTGGTCGCCAAGAACTTCGGGGAGATCCCGACGGCAGGCGAGCTCACGACGGCCGACCGGGCGCTGCTCGACCACGTCGGGAACGGTTTCGGCGTCGTCGGCGACCTCATCGCCCGGCACCGGCAGAAGCAGGCGATCGGCGAGGCGATGCGGATCGTCGCGGAGGTCAACAAGTACGTCTCCGACTCCGAGCCGTGGAAGCTGAAGGGCGAGGAGCAGCGCGAGCGGCTCGGCACGGTCCTCCACGTGATGACGCAGGCGGTCAGCGACTGCAACACGATGCTGTCGCCGTTCCTGCCGCACTCCGCGAACGCGGTCCACGCCGTCTTCGGCGGGACCGGCACGTTGCAGCCGATGCCGAGGATCGAGGAGGTGGAGGACCTCGACGGCGGACCCGGCTATCCCGTCATCACCGGGGACTACAGCGAGGCCGCCGCCTGGGCCCGCCGCGCCGTCGTGGCCGGCACGACCGTGGCGAAGCCGACCCCCGTCTTCACCAAGCTCGACCCCTCGGTCGTCGACGAGGAGCTCGCCCGGCTGTCGGGGTCCACCGGCTGATGGCACTGCACCCGCAGGCGCGCCGGGCCCTGGAGCACGCGGCCGACGACCCGAAGGTGTGGGAGACCGACATCGAGCGGTCGCGGGAGCTGGCCCGCGTCGAGGCAGCGGCCGCCCCCCGGGAGGACGTGGAGGCGGTCGAGGACGTCGACGCCGGCGGGGTCCGCTGCCGGTGGTACCGCCCCGCGGCGGCCGTGGAGGGTGTCCTGGTGCACCTGCACGGCGGCGGCTTCGTCTTCCACGACATCGACGTCCACGACGCCGCCGCACGCCGGCTCGCGAACCGCGTCGGCCTGGCGGTCCTGAGCGTCGACTACCGACGTCCGCCGGAGCACCCCTTCCCGGCTGCTCCCGACGACGTGGACACCGTGCTGCGCTGGCTGGAGGGCGAGGTCCCCGGGCCGACGTACGCGCACGGCGACAGCGCAGGCGCCAACCTCGCCCTGGTCGCAGCGCTGCGCAACCCCGGGCGGCTCCGGGCGTTGGCGCCTCACCTACCCCTTCCTCGACCCGGAGATGGCGGGGGAGTCCTACCGCGCCGGCTCCGAGGGGTTCGACCCGCGCGAGGCCGCGTGGTACTGGCGGCAGTACGCCGGCGGGACCGAGAACCTGACCCACCCCGACCTCGCGCCGCTCCGCTCCGACCGCTCCACACACTGCCCCCGACCCTTGTCGTGACGGCGGAGCACGACCCGCTCCGCGACGAGGGGGAGCGGCTGGCTGCCGACCTCGCCGAGCAGGGCGTGAGCTCCGTCGGGATCCGGTTCCTCGGGCAGCTCCACGGCTTCTGGCGGCACCCGGACGTCTTCGACGCCGCCGAGCCGCTGACCCGGACGGTCGCCGGTTTCCTGCGCAGCCACCACCCCTGACAGACTGCCCACCATGCGCGTGCACATCGGTTCCGACCATGCCGGCCTCGAGCTCAAGGACCATCTGGTCGGGTGGCTCGCCGACCACGGCTACGAAGCAGTCGACCACGGGCCGTTCGTCCACGACCCGCTCGACGACTACCCCGTCTTCTGCCTTCGGGCCGCCGAAGGGGTGATGGCCGACCGGCACGACGGGCTCGACAGCCTGGGCGTCGTCGTCGGCGGCTCCGGCAACGGCGAGCAGATGGCGGCGAACAAGGTCAAGGGCGTGCGGTCCGCGCTGGTGTGGAGCGAGGAGACCGCCGTCCTGGCCCGCGAGCACAACGACGCCAACGTGGTCTCCGTGGGCGGGCGGATGCACACGGTCGAGGAGATGACGAGGTACGTCGAGGTGTTCCTCAGCACCGCGTTCCCCGGCGACGAGCGGCACCGCCGCCGGATCGCGATGCTCGACGACTACGAGAAGACCGGCAACCTGCCGCCGCTCCCGGCGTCCGCGCTCGGCGGCCGCACCACCGATGCCTGAGGGCCACACCCTCCGTCGCCTCGCCGACGACCTCACTGCCGCGTTCGGCGGACGTCGGGTCCGGGTCTCCAGCCCCCAGGGCCGGTTCGCCCCGGAGGCAGCGCTCCTCGACGGTACGACGCTGCTCGTCGCCGACTCCGCGGGCAAGCACCTCTTCCTCGAGCTCGAGGGCGACCGTGTGGTCCACATCCACCTGGGGCTGATCGGGAAGCTCCTCGTCGTACCCGGGCTCGACGGCGAGCTCGAGCCGGAGCCGGTCGGCCAGGTGCGGCTCCGGATCTCCGCCTCCGGTGACGGCAGGCTCCCGGCGTACGCCGACCTCCGCGGTGCGACCCGGTGCGCGCTGGTGACCCCGGAGCAACGGGACTCGGTCGTGGCGCGGCTCGGACCCGACCCCCTCCGCGCGGACGCCGACCCCGAGCGCGCCTGGCGCCGGATCAGCCGCAGCGACCGGCCGATCGGCGACCTCCTCATGGACCAGGAGGTGGTCGCCGGGGTCGGCAACGTGTTCCGGGCCGAGGTGCTCTTCCGGCACCGGCTGCACCCCCTGCGTCCCGGACGCACGCTGCGCCGAGGGCAGTTCCAGGCCGTCTGGGAGGACCTGCGGGTGCTCCTGGCGCAGGGAGTGGTCGCCAACCGGATCGACACCGTGCGGCCCGAGCACACCCCCGAGGCGATGGGTCGGCTGCCGCGCAAGGACGACCACGGCGGCGAGGTGTACGTCTACCGCCGGCAGGGTCAGCCGTGCCACGTGTGCGGCACGAAGGTCAGGACAGCGGTGCTGGCCGGACGGAACTCCTTCTGGTGTCCCCGGTGCCAGCCGGTGTTCCGCTCGCGGGCCGCTCGGTGATTCGACGGTTCATCCAAACAGTGGTGCCCACCCCGGCTAGGGTTGAAACGTGTCTGCCCCCACACGATCGCGTGCCGTGACGTCGCGCCCGGCCTCGCGGTCGCACCCGCGTCGCCGCGGGGTCGGCGCCCGGAGGTGGATGCACGAGGACGCCCGGTGGCAGCTCATCGCGCTGCTCGCGCTCACCGTCTTCATCGCGGTCCTCGTCGGAGTCGAACCCGGTTTGTTCCCCGCGATGGCCCTCCTGGTGCCCCTGCTGCTCACCGACAGCCTGCTTCCTCCGCGCCGGGTCCCGGCGTTCGTCGCCGGCCTCCTCCTCGTGCTGTTCGCCGAGACCGGGCTGCAGACGTGGCTCGCGGACGAGCCCCCGCCTGCTCGCCGGTGGGTCGGGATCGTGACCGTGGTCCTGATGGGCGCCGTGGTGGTCTCGCTGGCACGTCGTCGAGCCCGGCTCGGCGTGGCCGGCTACCTGGGCGACTCGATGCTGATCGACCTGCAGGCGCGGATCAACCGGCAGGGACGGGTCCCGGCGCTCCCGCCCGAGTGGTACGTCGACGTGGCGACCCGCTCGGCCGGCGGGACGTCCTTCGCGGGGGACTTCATCGTGGCGCACCACAACGACGAGCGGAACGCCCTCTCGCTCGTCCTCGTCGACGTCTCGGGCAAGGGCGTCGACGCGGGCACCCGCTCGCTCCTGCTCTCCGGAGCGTTCGGCGGGCTGCTCGGGGCCCTGCCGCCGTCGCAGTTCCTGCCGTCGGCCAACGAGTTCCTGCTCCGCCAGGGGTGGGACGAGGGGTTCGCCACCGCCGTCCACGTCGACCTCGACCTGACGCTCCGGTCGGTTCGAGGTGCGCGGCGCGGGTCACCCGCCGGCCGTCCACCTCCTCGCCGGGTCCGGTCGCTGGCAGGTCCTCGACCAGGTCGAAGGACCGGTGCTGGGGCTGGTGGAGGACGCCGCCTTCACCGCCGGCGTCGGCCGGCTGGGATCCGGCGACGTCCTCATGCTCTACACCGACGGCCTCGTCGAGCGGCCGCGCCGCGACATCGGGCTGGGGATCGACCGGCTCATCGGTGAGGGGGAGCGGCTCGTGCGGACCGGTTTCCGTGACTCCGCCGCCGGACTGGTCCAGCGCCTCGGCGCCTCGGGCGACGACTGCGCACTGGCGGTGCTGCACCGGGGCTGACCGCCGGTGACCATGTGGAGCGGATGACGGGAATCGAACCCGCGTAGCCAGTTTGGAAGACTGGGGCTCTACCATTGAGCTACATCCGCGCGGCCGCTGATCGCTCGGCGGCCGGATGTCATCCTGCCACAGGGCCGAGGGCGACCCGCCCGGCGGGTCGGTCGCCCGGACGAGCCGTTTCGACAGGGCTGCAGCGGCTGACTAGACTCCTTCTGCGTTCGACACCGGGGCGTAGCGTAGTGGCTAGCGCGCCTGCTTTGGGAGCAGGAGACCGCAGGTTCGAGTCCTGTCGCCCCGACCATTCCCGAGCACGCCCCGTGACATCCCCGTGGAACAGCCACGGGCACCGACCTGCCGTCAGCACGGCACGGACGACAACGATCGACTGAGGAGACAAGTCTGTGAAGAGCGCCGTCGAGACTCTGGGCCCCACCCGGGCCAAGCTCACCGTCGAGGTGCCGTTCGATGAGCTCAAGCCGAGCCTCGACGCGGCCTACAAGAAGATCGCGCAGCAGATCTCGGTCCCGGGGTTCCGCAAGGGCAAGGTGCCCGGCTGCGATCATCGACCGGCAGATCGGCCGCGGCGCGGTGCTCGACGAGGCGATCAACGACGCGCTGCCGAAGCTCTACGTCCAGGCGCTCCAGGAGAACGACCTGCAGCCGCTCGCCCAGCCGGAGATCGACATCACCGAGCTCGAGGACAACGACTCCCTCACGTTCACCGCCGAGGTCGACGTCCGTCCCGAGATCACCCTCCCCGACCTGGCCGGGCTCGAGGTGACCGTCGACGACATCGAGGTCACCGACGCCGAGGTGGAGGAGCAGCTCCACACCCTCCGTGAGCGGTTCGGCACCCTGGTCGACGTCGACCGCGCCGCCGCCGACGGCGACTTCGTGGTCATCGACCTGACCGCCCGCCGGGACGACGAGGTCGTGGAGGGTGGCGAGGCGTCCGGCGTCAGCTACCAGCTCGGCCGCGGCGGCATGATCGACGGGCTCGACGAGGCGCTGACCGGCATGAGCGCGGACGAGACCCGCACCTTCACGTCGTCGCTGGCCGGCGGCGAGCTCGAGGGCGAGGACGTGGAGGTGGAGGTGAAGGTCGTCGGGGTCAAGGAGCAGCAGCTGCCCGAGCTCGACGACGAGTTCGCCCAGATGGCCTCGGAGTTCGACACCGTCGAGGAGCTGACCGAGGACGTGCGCAGCCGGCTCGGCAACAGCAAGCGGCTCGAGCAGGCCGCCGCCGCCCGTGACGCGGTGCTCGAGAAGGTGCTCGACCTCACCGAGGTGCCGGTGCCCGAAGCCGTCGTGGCCGAGGAGCTCAAGGCGCGCCGCGAGAACGTCGAGCAGCAGCTGACGTTCGCCGGCATGACGATGGAGCAGTACCTCGACAACGAGAAGCAGACCATCGACGAGTTCGAGGCCGAGCTCGAGAAGCGGGTCCGCGACGCGGTCGCCGCCCAGTTCATCCTCGACGAGGTGGCCAAGGCCGAGGAGATCGGCGTCGAGCAGCAGGAGCTCACCGAGCACATGCTGCGCCGGGCGCAGCAGTCCGGTCAGAACCCGAACGAGTACGTCCAGCACATGATGGAGCACAACCACATCCCCGAGCTGGTCGCCGAGGTCGTGCGCGGGAAGGCGCTCGCCGTCGTCGTCGAGCAGGCGACCGTGACCGACGAGTCCGGCAACCCGGTCGAGCTGAAGAACCTGCGCGGCGACGGCACCATCGGCGATCCCGAGGCCGAGGCCGACATCGCTGCGGAGCCGGGTGCCGAGCTCGGTTCCGAGGCCGACGAGGCTGACCAGGCCGACCAGGCCGACCAGGCCGAGGACGCCGACCGCTCCTGACCGAGCCCTGGCGGCGCGTCGCGGCGGAGGCCGCGACGCGCCGTCGTCCGCTGTCCGCGAACAACACGCCCTCGCTCGTGGAACTGTCGATGCTTGCGGCTAGGGTCGTCCCCGTGACTGACATCCAGATGAACGGCGGCAACACGCCGTACGGGCTCGACGAACACATCTATCAGCGGCTGCTGAAGGAGCGCATCGTCTTCCTCGGATCGGAGGTGCGCGACCAGAACGCCAACGCGATCTGCGCGCAGATGCTGCTGCTCAACGCGGAGGACCCGCAGGCGGACATCTTCCTCTACATCAACTCGCCCGGCGGATCCGTGGACGCCGGCATGGCGATCTACGACACGATGAACTACATCCCCAACGACGTCGCCACCGTCGGCATGGGGCTCGCTGCCTCGATGGGCCAGTTCCTGCTCTGCGCAGGGGCGAAGGGCAAGCGCTACGCGCTCCCGCACGCCCGGATCATGATGCACCAGCCCTCCGGTGGCATGGGCGGCTCCGCCTCGGACATCAAGATCCAGGCGCAGCAGTCTCTGCACATCAAGAAGGTGCTGTTCGATCTGATCAGCCAGCACACCGGCCAGCCGCTCGAGCGGGTGGAGCAGGACGCCGACCGCGACCGCTGGTTCACCGCCGAGCAGGCGCTCGAGTACGGCTTCATCGACAGGGTCGTCGCGAGCGCCGGCCAGGTCTCCGACCAGGGTCGCCCCGCGCACAAGGACTGAGGAACAGACGTGAATTACTACATCCCGCAGTGGGAAGAGCGGACGTCCTACGGCTTCCGTCGGATCGACCCCTACGCCAAGCTCTTCGAGGACCGGATCATCTTCCTCGGCACCCCGATCAGCGACGACATCGCCAACGCCGTGATGGCCCAGCTGCTCTGCCTGGAGTCGATGGACCCGGACCGCGACATCAACATCTACATCAACAGCCCCGGTGGCTCCTTCACCGCGCTCACCGCGATCTACGACACGATGCGGTTCATCAAGCCGGACGTGCAGACGGTGTGCCTCGGCCAGGCCGCGTCCGCGGCGGCGATCCTGCTCGCTGCCGGCGCCTCGGGGAAGCGGCTGGCGCTCCCGAACAGCCGGATCCTGATCCACCAGCCGTACACCGAGGGCACCTACGGACAGTCCTCGGACATCGAGATCCAGGCCAACGAGATCCTCCGGATGCGCGAGCTGCTCGAGTCGATGATCTCCGAGCACAGCGGCAAGCCGGTCGACGAGGTGAGCCGCGACATCGAACGCGACAAGATCCTCACCGCCGAGCAGGCGGTCGAGTACGGCCTCATCGACGGTGTCCTTGCATCCCGCAAGGGCTCGATGGCGCTCACCTGATCCTGACGGATCCTCGTGTCCCCATCCCAAAGAACCGTCGGGCAGGGTAATTTCGCTGTGTCGGTGGTTGGAGCAAGAGTGAGGAGGCGTGCCTGTGGCACGCATCGGTGACGGTGGCGACCTGCTGAAGTGCTCCTTCTGCGGAAAGAGCCAGAAGCAGGTCAAGAAGCTGATCGCAGGACCTGGGGTCTACATCTGCGACGAGTGCATCGACCTCTGCAACGAGATCATCGAGGAGGAGCTCTCCGAGGGCTCCGAGGTCGGGCTGGAGGAGCTGCCCAAGCCGAAGGAGATCTTCGACTTCCTCAACTCCTACGTGATCGGCCAGGAGACCGCGAAGAAGTCGCTCGCGGTGGCCGTCTACAACCACTACAAGCGGGTCCAGGCGGGCGTCGGGGTGACCGGTCACCGGCACCGTGGCGAGGACGCCGTCGAGCTGGCGAAGTCGAACATCCTCGTCATCGGACCGACCGGGTGCGGCAAGACGTACCTCGCCCAGACCCTCGCCCGGATGCTCAACGTGCCGTTCGCGATCGCCGACGCCACCGCGCTGACCGAGGCCGGCTACGTCGGCGAGGACGTCGAGAACATCCTGCTCAAGCTGATCCAGGCGGCGGACTACGACGTCAAGAAGGCTGAGACGGGGATCATCTACATCGACGAGATCGACAAGGTGGCCCGCAAGGCGGAGAACCCGTCGATCACCCGCGACGTGTCCGGCGAGGGCGTGCAGCAGGCCCTGCTCAAGATCCTCGAGGGGACCACGGCGTCCGTGCCGCCGCAGGGAGGGCGCAAGCACCCTCACCAGGAGTTCATCCAGATCGACACCACCAACATCCTGTTCATCGTGGGCGGTGCGTTCGCCGGGCTGGAGCACCTGGTCGAGCAGCGGATCGGCAAGAAGACGCTGGGCTTCGGCGCGACCATCCCGACCAAGGAGGAGCGCGACCTCGACACGATCTTCTCCGAGGTCATGCCGGAGGACCTGATGAAGTTCGGGTTGATCCCGGAGTTCATCGGACGGCTCCCGGTGATCGCCACGGTGGAGAAGCTGAACCGCGAGGCGCTGGTGCAGATCCTCACCGAGCCGCGCAACGCCCTGGTGAAGCAGTACCAGAAGCTCTTCGACCTCGACGGCGTCGAGCTGGAGTTCACCGACGACGCGATCGACGCGGTCGCCGACCTGGCGATGGTCCGGGGCACCGGCGCTCGTGGGCTCCGCGCGATCATCGAGGAGGTGCTCCTCCACGTGATGTACGACGTTCCCTCGCGGGAGGACATCGCCAAGGTCGTGGTCAACGCCGAGGTCGTGCGCGACAACGTGAACCCGACGCTCGTCCCCCGGACGCCTGAGGCGAAGAAGAAGAAGACCGCCTGAGCCGGTCGGCGTGACACCCCTGGAGCTCCCCGCGCCCGACGGCTACGCCGCCTGGCTCACCGAGCGTCGTGAGGCGCAGCTCGGCCGTGCCCGGTCGCTGGTCGAGGAGCTCCGGAGCTGCCGGGACATGGCGGCCGACGAGCTGCTCGCGACCTGGAACGAGCTCCACATCGCTCTGTCGGACGTCTTCGCCGCCGGGTCGCTCTTCGCCAACGTCCACCCCGACGAAGCTGTCCGCGACCTCGCGGAGCGGGCCGAGCAGGAAGCACACCGGGTGCTCACCGAGATCGGACTCGACCGCGAGCTCTACGAGGTGCTCGCTGCGGTGGACCCGAAGGAGCTCGACGCGCCGGCCGGCCGGATGCTCGAGAAGTCCCTGCTCGACTTCCGCCGGTCCGGGGTCGACCGGGACGAGGACGCCCGCGAACGGCTCCGCGAGCTCGCCGCGCGCCAGACCGAGGTTGCCCAGGCGTTCGCCAAGAACATCCGCGACGGGGTCGGCCGGCTCCGGGCCGCCCAGGAACGGCTTCAGGGACTGCCCGACGACTTCCGCGCCGCCCACCCCGCTGACCGGGACGGGCTCGTCGACCTGACCACCGACTACCCCGACTACGTGCCGGTCATGACGTTCGCCGACGACCGCTCGTTGCGCGCCGAGATGGCCGAGGCGTTCCTCAACCGCGCTTGGCCCACCAACGACGAGGTCCTCCGCGAGCTCCTCGAGGTGCGACGCGAGACGGCGAGGCTCCTGGGCTACCCCGACTGGCCGTCCTTCGACGCCGAGGTCAAGATGATCGGCTCGGGGACGGCGATCGCCACGTTCGTCGACCGTGTCGCGGCCGTGGCCGAGAGCGCGGCCCGCCGCGACTTCGCCGTGCTGCTCGACCGCGCCCGGGCCGACCATCCCGGGCTCGGCGGGCTGACGGCGGTCGACAAGCTCTACTACTCCGAGGTGGTGCGCCGCGAGCAGCTCGACGTGGATGCGCAGGAGGTGCGTCGCTACCTCGCCTTTCCGAAGGTCCGCCAGGGGCTGCTCGACGTCACCGGCCGGCTGTTCGGGCTCCGCTACGCCGAGGTCGAGGGGGCCCGTGGCTGGCACGAGGACGTCGTCTCCTACGACGTGCACCTTTCCGGTCCCGGCGAGGGGGACAGGCTCATCGGCCGGATCCACCTCGACCTGCACCCGCGCCCGGGCAAGTACTCCCATGCCGCCCAGTTCACCCTGGTGGACGGGGTCGAGGGCCGTCGGCTGCCCGAGGGGGTGCTGGTCTGCAACTTCCCGCGCGGGCTGATGGAGCACGACCAGGTGGTGACGCTGTTCCACGAGTTCGGCCACCTCGTCCACCACGTGCTGGGTGGCGCCCAGCGGTGGGTCCGGTTCTCCGGCGTGGCCACCGAGTGGGACTTCGTCGAGGCTCCCTCGCAGCTGCTGGAGGAGTGGGCCTGGGACCACGGCGTGCTCAGCACCTTCGCGACCGACGGGGCGGGCGATCCCGTCCCGGCAGCGCTCGTGGAGCGGATGCGGAGGGCCGACGAGTTCGGCAAGGGGTTCGCGGCCCGCACCCAGATGTTCTACGCGGCCCTCGCCTACCGGCTCCACCAGGACGTGCCCGAGGACCTCGCGGCGACGACGACCGAGCTGCAGGCGACGTACGACCTCTTCGACCACCTGCCGGGGACCCACTTCCACGCCTCGTTCGGTCATCTCGGCGGCTACACCTCGGCGTACTACACCTACATGTGGTCGCTGGTGATCGCCAAGGACCTGTTCTCCGCGTTCGACCCGGGGAACTTGTTCGACGCCGAGGTGGCGACCCGCTACCGCGACCGGGTGCTGGCCCCCGGCGGCTCCGAGGACGCAGCGGTCCTCGTCGAGCGGTTCCTGGGACGGCCCTACGGCTTCGAGGCGTTCGAGCACTGGCTCTCGTCCTGACATGACCGAGCTGGTCCGCGTGTCTCGTGCCGGAACCGAGCTGGTGGAGCTGGCCGAGCGCGCCGCGGGGACTCCCGGGCGGGGCAGCCGGCCTCCGACCCGCCGGCTCGTCGGCGTCGCCGGCGAGCCGGGTGCGGGCAAGAGCCTGCTGACAGCCACCGTGGTGGCGATCCTCGGCGCTCGTGCGGTCGGGGTCCCTCTCGACGGCTTCCACCTCTCCGACGCGGAGCTGGACCGTCAGGGGCTGAGGGCGCGCAAGGGTGCGCCCGAGACCTTCGACGCCTGGGGGTACGCCGCGCTGCTGGCCCGGCTGCGACGACGGCCGCAGCACCCGGTCTACGCCCCCGGCTTCGAGCGGGTGCTGGAGCAGCCGCTGGCAGCCGCCGTGGCCGTCTCGCCGGAGATCGACGTCGTGGTCACCGAAGGGAACTACCTGCTGGTCGACCGCCCCGAGTGGCGGGCGGCGCGGTCGGAGCTGGACGCCGTGTGGTTCGTGCAGGTGGATCCCCGGCTGCGGCGGGCACGGCTGGTCGCACGGCACGAGGCGTTCGGGAAGACGCCGGAGGAGGCGCGCCGGTGGGTGGAGCGGGTCGACGACCGCAACGCCCGGCTCGTCGCCGCCTGCGCTGCCTCCGCCGACCTCGTGGTCGACCTCACCGCTTGGGCTCCCGACCGCTAGCGACCAGGGTGTCAGGGCTCAGCCGGCGATCTCCGCGGAGACCCGCAGGTCGGGGCCTTCGCCCTCCGCGAACGTCAGCTCCCCGGTGACCTTGCCGGCTGCCCTGAGGTCGTCCGCGCCTTCTCGCGCCAGCGACACCATGGCGGCGGGCCCGGTCACGGTCGCGGAGGCCAGCTCGGTCCGCATCGAGACCTTGGCGCCGGACTTGACGCCGCGCAGCCCTGCGAGCGCCGCCGCCACCGCGTCCAGGACGCCGGCGGCGGCTCCGTCGGCGACGCTCAGCTCGCCCGACGTCGGCCACGACTGGCGGTGCACCGACCCCTCCTGCCACCAGGACCAGACCTCCTCGGTCACGTAGGGAAGGAACGGTGCGAGAAGCCGCAGCTGCACGTGGAGCGCGAGTGCGAGCGCGGACCGTGCGGAGGCGGCCGCCGCGTCGCCGCGGGCGCCGTACGCACGCTCCTTGACCAGCTCGACGTAGTCGTCGCAGAAGGTCCAGAAGAACCGCTCGGTCACCTCCAGGGCCGTGGTGTAGTCGTAGGCCTCGAACGCCTCCGTCGCCTTCGCCACGGTTGCCGTGAGCCCTGCCAGCATGGCCCGGTCGACGGCCTCGGTGACGGCGCCCGGCTCCACCGAGGTGGCGCCGACACCGTCGAGGGCGAAACGGGAGGCGTTGAGCACCTTCATCGCGAGCCGCCGCCCGACCTTCATCTGGCTCTCGTCGAACGGGGAGTCCAGCCCCGGACGTGACATCGCCGCGCGCCACCGCACCGCGTCGGCGCCGTACTTGTCGAGGATCTCGGTGGGCACCACGACGTTGCCCTTGGACTTGCTCATCTTCTTGCGGTCCGGGTCGACGACGAACCCCGAGATGAGCGCGTTCGACCACGGCACGACGTGGTGCTCGAAGTGGGCGCGGACCACCCGCGAGAAGAGCCAGGTCCGGATGATGTCGTGAGCCTGGGTGGCGAGGTCCATGGGGAACACCCGCTCGAACAGGTCGTCGTCGGTCTCCCATCGACCGGCGATCTGGGGGTGAGCGAGGACGTCGCCCAGGTGTCCATGACGTCCGGGTCGCCGACGAAGCCTCCGGGCTTCCCGCGCTGCGCCTCCTCGAACCCCCGCGGTGCGTCGGTCGACGGGTCCACCGGAAGCTCGGCCTCCGAGGGGAGCAGCGGGTGGGCGTGGTCCGGCTCGCCGTGCTCGTCCAGGGGGTACCACACCGGGAAGGGGATTCCGAAGAACCGCTGCCGCGAGATCAGCCAGTCGCCGTTGAGGCCGCCGACCCAGTTGTCGTAGCGGTGCCGCATGTGGGCGGGGCTCCAGGTGATCTCGGAGCCGCGGGCGACGAGCTCGTCGCGCAGGGAGATGTCGCGACCGCCGTTGGTGATGTACCACTGGCGGGTGGAGACGATCTCGAGCGGCTTGTCGCCCTTCTCGTAGAAGTTGGTCATCCGCTGCGTGGGGGTCGGCTCCCCGACGAGGTCCCCGGTCTCACGCAGGAGCCCGACCATCGCCTCGCGGGCGCTGAACGTGGTCTTGCCGGCCAGCTGCGCGTACGCCGTGGCGGCCTGCTCGGCCGAGAGCCACTCGGGGGTGTCGCGGTGCAACCGGCCGTCCCGGCCGATGACCGTGCGGACCGGCAGCTGGAGCTCGCGCCACCACTGCACGTCGGTGAGGTCGCCGAACGTGCAGCACATGGCGATGCCGGCGCCCTTGTCCGGCTCGGCCGCCTCGTGGGCGAGCACCGGGATCTCCACGCCGAAGACCGGGGAGGTCACCGTCGTACCGAAGAGCGGCTGGTAGCGGTCGTCGTCGGGGTGCGCGACGAGCGCCACCACCGCCGGGATCAGCTCCGGGCGGGTCGTCTCGATCGGCACCGGCCGGCCGTCAGGACCGTGGAAGGTCACCCGGTGGTAGTGCCCGGGGTAGTCGCGGGCCTCGAGCTCGGCCTGCGCGACCGCGGTCTGGAACGTGACGTCCCACAGCGTCGGCGCCTCCTGCAGGTAGGCCTCCCCACGGGCGTAGTTGCGCAGGAACGCGCGCTGGGAGACGGTCTGCGACACCGGGCCGATGGTCGTGTAGGTCTGCTCCCAGTCGACCGACAGCCCGAGCGTCCGCCACAGCGACTCGAAGACCTGCTCGTCCTCCTGGACGAGTTGCTCGCACAGCTGGACGAACGTCGGCCGGTCGACCGGGACCTGCCGCTTCGGGTCGGGCTTGGCAGGCGGGACGAAGTCGGGGTCGTGGGGGAGCGAGGGGTCGCACCGGACCCCGAAGTAGTTCTGCACCCGTCGCTCGGTCGGCAGGCCGTTGTCGTCCCACCCCATCGGGTAGAACACCTCCTTGCCGCGCATCCGCTGGAACCGCGCGACGAGGTCGGTGTGGGTGTAGGAGAAGACGTGACCGACGTGGAGGGAGCCGGAGACCGTCGGCGGCGGGGTGTCGATCGAGTAGATCTCGTCGCGGCTCTTCGTCCGGTCGAAGGCGTAGGTGCGCTGCTCCTGCCAGACCCTGGACCACTTCGCCTCGAGCCCCTCCAGCGCCGGCTTGTCCGGTACGCCGGCACCCTGGGCGGGCGTCGGCGTGGTCCGGGGCTGGCTCTGGGTGTCGGTCATGGCCGAATCCTACGAACCCGGCGACCGGTGCCGCGAACCAGTTCGCCCGTAGACTCGGCCGGACATGACTGACAACTCCCCGGCGGGCTCCCCGTCGTACGCCGACGTCGAGGCCGCCCTGCTCCGGCGGTGGCCCGAGACCCGCCTCGAACCCAGCCTGGACCGGATCCGCGCACTGACCGAGCTGATGGGCGATCCGCAGCGGGCCTACCAGGTCGTGCACGTGACCGGCACCAACGGCAAGACCAGCACCGCCCGCATGGTCGACGCGCTGGTCCGCGCCCGGGGGCTGCGGCCCGGCCGGTTCACGAGCCCGCACGTGGAGTCGATGACCGAGCGGATCAGCGTCGACGGGCAGCCGCTGGCGGAGGACGCCTTCGTGGGGGCCTACCTCGACGTCGCGCCCTTCCTCGACCTCGTCGACGCCGACCAGCTGCACCCGCTCTCGTTCTTCGAGACCGTGGTGGGCATGGCGTTCGCGGCGTTCGCCGACGCGCCGGTCGACGTCGCCGTCGTGGAGGTCGGCATGGGCGGGTCCTGGGACGCGACCAACGTCGTCGAGGCCCAGGTGGCGGTCGTCACCCCCGTCGCCATGGACCACGCCGAGTACCTCGGCGACCACAGCCAGGCGATCGCGATGGAGAAGGCCGGGATCATCAAGGCCGGCGCGCGCGTGGTCACCGCCGAGCAGTCCGACGACGTCCTCGCGGTCCTGGTCGAGCGGGCCCGCGAGGTGGGCGCGACCCTCCTGCGGGAAGGGGTGGACTTCGGCGTCGTGCACCGGGCGGCGGCCGTCGGTGGCCAGGTGGTCACCCTCCGCGGGCTGCACGGACAGTACGACGAGGTCTTCCTGCCGCTCTACGGCGAGCACCAGGCCCACAACGCCGTGCTCGCGCTGGCCGCTGCCGAGGCGCTCACCGTCGACGAGCCGCTGTCGGAGGAGGTCGTCCGCGAGGCGTTCGGCGAGGTCACCTCACCCGGGCGGCTCGAGATCGTGCGTCGCGGGCCCACCGTCCTCCTGGACGCCGCCCACAACCCGCACGGCGCGGCAGCCGTCGTCGAGGCGGTCCGGGACTCCTTCATCTTCGACCCCCTGGTCGGCGTGGTCGGGGTCATGGCCGACAAGGACGCGGAGGGGATGCTCGCCGAGCTCGAGCCGATCTTCTCCGAGGTCGTGTGCACCCAGAGCTCCACGCCGCGGGCGATGTCGGCGGAGGCCCTCGGTGAGATCGCCGCGGACCTCTTCGGCGAGCACCGCGTCCGGGTGGTCCCACGGCTCGACGACGCGCTGGAGACGGCGGTGACGCTCGCCGAGACCGGCGGGGCCGGCGGCGAGTCGATCGGCTCCGGCGGCGTGCTGGTCACCGGCTCGGTGGTGACGGTCGGGGAGGCGAGGCTCCTGCTTCGGGGGAGGAGAGAGTGAGGGGTCGCACCCAGCGCGCGATGTGCGCCGGGATGCTCGGACTGCAGTCCGTCGTCCTCCTGCTCACCATCCCGGTCATGCTGAGCCTGACCGAGGTCGACACGGCGGTGGCCCTCGTGGTCGGGGTGGGGCTGACCCTCACCTGCATCGTCGCGGCCGGGCTGATGCGCCGACGGATCGGCGGCGTCCTCGGCTGGGCGGTCCAGGCGGCCTCCCTGGCGCTGGGGTTCGTGATTCCGGCGATGTTCGTCCTCGGTGCCGTGTTCCTCGCGCTCTACGCGGGCTCGTGGTTCCTCGGCGAGCGGATCGACCGCGAGCGTGAGGCTCGCGCCCAGCATCCGGGTGGCCACGGCTAGGCTGCGCCCCATGCCGACCCAGCGCACCCTCGTCCTGCTCAAGCCCGACGCCGTTCGCCGCGGCCTCGTCGGCAGGCTCATCGACCGCTTCGAAGCCCGTGGGCTGAGGCTCCTCGCGCTCGAGCAGCGCACGATAGACGAGGCCCAGGCCGACCGGCACTACGCCGAGCACGTCGAACGGGACTTCTACCCGCCGCTGCGCGCCTTCGTCACCTCCGGCCCGCTCGTCGCGCTCGTCCTCGAGGGTGACGAGGCCGTCGAGGTGGTCCGGGGCATCAACGGCGCCACCGACGGCCGCAAGGCTGCTCCCGGCACGATCCGCGGCGACTACTCGCTCTCCAACCGGGAGAACCTCGTGCACGGCTCCGACTCACCGGAGTCGGCCGAGCGCGAGATCGCCATGTGGTTCCCCGACCTCGACTGACCCCCGCCCCCGCCCCGCCCCGCCCCAGCCCCGCCTCGTCCGATTGGGAGTGCGCCATAGCGCACTCCCAATCGGACGAGGCGGGGTCGAGGCGGGGTCGAGGCGGGGTTGAGTGGGGCTGGGCCGGGGGCGTGTCCTGCCGGGATGTCCGCTTCGCGCTGCTTACGCTTCCTCCTGACACAGATGTGCGAGGGAGTGGCGGACAGCGATGGCGAACAGCTTCATCGGTCGTGACATGGCCGTCGACCTCGGGACCGCCAACACGCTGGTCTACGTGCGAGGCAAGGGCGTCCTGCTCGACGAGCCGAGCGTCGTGGCGCTCAACACCAGCACCGGGGAGATCCTGGCGGTCGGGCACGAGGCGAAGCGGATGATCGGCCGCACCCCCGACAACATCACCGCCATCCGGCCGCTCCAGGACGGCGTGATCGCCGACTTCGACTCCACCGAGCAGATGCTCCGCTTCTTCATCCAGCAGGTGCACCGCCGGCGCTACTTCGCCAAGCCGAGACTGGTGATCTGCGTCCCGAGCGGCATCACCGCCGTCGAGCAGCGGGCGGTCAAGGAGGCCGGCTACCAGGCGGGCGCGCGGCGGGTCTACATCGTCGAGGAGCCGATGGCGGCCGCGATCGGCGCCGGCCTGCCGGTCCACGAGGCGACCGGCAACATGGTCGTCGACGTCGGCGGCGGGACCACCGAGGTCGCGGTCATCTCGCTCGGCGGCATCGTGACCAGCATCAGCGTGCGCACCGCCGGCGACGACATCGACCAGGCGATCATCGCCTGGATGAAGAAGGAGCACTCGCTGATGCTCGGGGACCGCACCGCCGAGGAGGTCAAGATGACCCTCGGCACCGCGTTCCCGCTCACCAAGGAGCCCGAGGCGGAGATCCGCGGTCGCGACCTGGTGTCCGGGCTCCCCAAGACCGTCGTGGTCTCCAGCATCGAGATCCGGCACGCGATCGAGGAGCCCCTCCACGACATCATCGACGCGGTCCGGACCACCCTCGACCAGACCCCGCCCGAGCTCGCCGGCGACATCATGGACCGCGGTCTGGTGCTGACCGGTGGCGGCGCTCTCCTGCGCGGCCTCGACGAGCGGCTCCGCCACGAGACCGGGATGCCGGTGCACGTGGCGGAGGAGCCGCTCCACTCGGTGGCGCTGGGGGCAGGCAAGTGCGTCGAGGAGTTCGAGGCCCTCCAGCAGGTGCTCGTCACCGAGCCCCGGCGGTAGGAGCACGCATGAGGAGCCACCGCCACCGCCGTACCTCCGGCTCGCTGCTCGCAGTCCTGGTGCTCGCGAGCCTCACCGCGATCACCGTCGACTTCCAGCGCGGCGACGAGTCGCCGCTGCAACCCACCCGGGACGTGCTCGGCACCCTGCTCGGCCCCGTGCAGGAGGCGACGGCGGTCGTCGCGCGGCCACTGCAGGAGATCCCCGGGTTCCTCGAGTCCAACAAGTCGCTGCGGGACGACCTGACCATGCTGCAGGCCGAGAACGCCAACCTGCGCAGCCAGCTCGCGACGACGTCCGAGCTGCGCTACCGCGCGGCGGAGCTCGACGGGCTGCTCACCGCGTCGCGGAGCTCCGACCTCGCCCTCGTCCCCGCCCGGGTGGTCGCGATGGGCCCGGGCCAGTCCTTCTCCCGGACGGTCACCATCGACGCCGGCACCAGCTCCGGGGTCCACGCCGACATGACCGTGCTCAACAACGACGGGCTCGTCGGCCGGGTCGTCCGCTCGAACCGAGGCTCGGCGACCGTCCTGCTCCTCGTCGACCAGGAGTCGGTGGTCGGGGCGCGGCTGGGCTCGAACGCCGAGGTCGGCTTCCTCCGGGGCCGGGGGACCTTGGACGGCGACGGCCGCCTCGACCTGGACCTGGTCGACAACGCGGAGACGCCGGGCAAGGACGACGTGGTGGTCAGCTTCGGCAGCCGGAACGGCTCGCCGTACGTCGCGGGGATCCCGATCGGAACGGTCGAGGCCGTCTTCTCCAGCCCCCGGGAGCAGGCGAAGCACGCGGTGATCGACCCGTTCGTCGACTTCTCCTCCCTCGACCTCGTCGGGGTCGTGGTCACCGCCGACACCAAGGGCGACCGCCCGGTGATCCAGGCGGGCTCGGTCCCAGCGCCGGAGGAGGACTGAGATGCCCCTCGCCCGCGGAGTCCTCTTCACGGTCCTGCTGCTGGTCGCCATGGTCCTGCAGGTCACCTTCTTCGGCTACTTCTCGTACGACGGGGTGGTGCCGAACCTCGTCCTGCTCGTCGTCGTGGCGGCCGGGCTGACCCGCGGCCCCGAGCTCGCGGCGCTGCTGGGGTTCGTCGGCGGGCTGGCGATCGACCTGGTCCCGCCCGCGGACAACGTGGCCGGACGCTGGGCCCTCGCGCTGGTGGTCGTCGGCTACCTCGCCGGACGGGTCCGGCAGGACGCCTCACGCTCGACCATCGTCGCGCTCGGGACGGTCGCCGCCTCGTCGTTCGTGGCCACCTCGATCTTCGCGCTCTCGGGGATGCTCCTGCGCGACCCGGCGATCCCGGTCGCCGAGGCGCTGCGAGTGATCCCCGTGGCGATCGTCTACGACCTGCTCCTCGCCCCGTTCGTCCTTCCTCCCGCGATGCGGATGTTCCGGCGCGTCCGTCCGCACCAGGTCGCCTACTGACGTGCGCACGTTCACCCTCGGCCGGCTGCGTCTCGGCGTCATCCAGGTCCTCGTCCTCGCGCTCTTCCTGACCCTCTTCGCACGGCTGTGGTACCTCCAGGTGTTCAGCGGCGACGACTACCAGGCGAAGGCTGCGGACCAGTCGGTGCGCGACATCGTCGTGCAGCCGGCCCGCGGCCTGATCGTCGACGACATGGGCCGGCCCCTCGTCGCCAACCGGACCTCGTGGGTCGTCACGGTCGACCGGACGCTGCTCCAGCGGATGGACGAGCCCGTCCAGGAGCGGCTGCTGCGGCGGATCGCCCGCGCCGTCGACCGGCCCTACCGCCAGGTCCGCTCCCGCACCCTGCTCTGCGGCGGGGCCGGCGCGGTGTCGGGCAGCTGCTGGAACGGCTCCCCCTACCAGCCGGTGCCCGTGGCCAAGGACATCGACCAGGAGGTCGCGCTGTCCATCATGGAGCAGAACGAGGACTATCCCGCGGTCATCGTGGAGGACCAGCACGTCCGGTCCTACCCTTCGCCGTACGGCATCAACGCCGCGCACCTGCTCGGCTACCTGAGCCCGATCACCGAAAGCGAGCTCGACGAGGCGGAGAGCCAGGAGGACGACTCGGTGCACGGCGCCTCCGTCGTCGGACGAGCCGGGCTGGAGAAGGAGTACGACGAGCACCTGCGCGGCTACCCCGGCTACAAGCAGGTGGCGGTCGACTCGATGGGGCGCGTCCTGGAGGACTCCGGCGAGATCGAGGGCCGGGTGGGCGACACCCTCGTGACCTCGATCGACGCCCGCGTGCAGGCAGTCGTCGAGCAGCAGCTGGCCGAGACCATCGCCACCGCCCGGAGCACGCGCGACTCGGTGACCGGTCGCAACTACGTGGCCGACTCCGGCGCGGCCGTGGTGATGGAGACCGGGACCGGCCGGATCGTCGCGATGGCGAGCCAGCCGACGTACGACCCGGGTGTCTGGGTCGGCGGCATCGCGAGCGAGGAGCTCGACCGGCTGTACTCGGAGAAGGCGGGCACGCCGCTGCTCTCCCGGGCCACACAGGGGCAGTTCGCGCCAGGCTCGACGTGGAAGCCGTTCATGACCGCCGGTGCCCTCAAGGCGGGGTACTCCAAGGACACCGCGCTGGCGTGCTCCTCGGCGTTCCGCGTGGGCAACCGGGACTTCAAGAACTACGAGTCGGGTGCCTACGGCTACATCGGCTTCCAGAAGGCGCTGGAGGTCTCCTGCAACACGTTCTTCTACCGGATCGGGTTCGACTTCTGGCAGCGATTCGGCTCCGACGTCGCCGACGTGGACGCCAAAGACCCGCTCGTCGACATCGCGCAGCTCTTCGGGTTCGGCAAGGAGACCGGTGTCGACGTGCCGGGGGAGGCCTCGGGACGGATCGCCGACCGGGAGTGGAAGCGCGACTACTACGAGTCGATGAAGGACTACTACTGCGAGGTGGGTGAGGAGGACGGCTTCGACTTCCTCCACCGGTTCGCGCGCGAGTTCTGCATCGAGGGGTTCGCCTACCGTGCCGGCGACGCCGTCAACTTCGCGATCGGCCAGGGCGACACCGTGGTCACCCCGCTGCAGCTCGCCCGGGGGTACGCCGCGATCGCCAACGGCGGCACGCTGTACGAGCCGAGGATCGCCAAGGCGGTCGTGGACCCCGCCGGCGAGCTGGTGCGCGAGATCGAGCCCACCGTGCAGGCGGAGCTCGACCTCCCCCGCGAGGACCTGACCTTCATCGACACCGCGCTCCGCGGGGTGGCCGCGAACCCGACCGGCACGATGAACTGGCGGCTGCAGGGGTTCCCGCTCGACCGGGTGCAGATCCGGGCGAAGACCGGGTCCGCCGAGGTCTACGGCAAGCAGAGCACCTCGTGGGTGGCGTCGTACACGAAGGACTACGTCGTGGTGATGATGGTGTCCCAGGGCGGCACCGGGTCCGGCACGTCCGGCCCGGCGATCCGCAGGATCTACGAGGCGCTGTACGGCGTGCGCGGCGAGACGGTCCGGCCGGCGACGTCGGCGATCCCGGGGGTGACCCCGCCGGTGCGACTGCCGGTCTTCGCCGACGACGGGTCGATCCTGCCCCCGTCCACCGCGCCCCGCGGCCGGCAGGGGTGAGCCGATGAGTGCGATGGTGTCGAACCGCTCCAGGACGCCGAGGCCGGAGTCGAGCCTCGCCCGGGTGCCGCAGCTCGACTGGACCCTGATCACGGCGACGGCCGCGCTGCTGGTCCTCGGCACGATGCTTGTCTGGTCGGCCACCGCCGAGCGGGACGCGCTGACCGGCGGAGACCCGCAGGCGTTCCTCCGCCGGCACCTCGTCAACATCGCCATCGGACTGGTGCTCGCGGTGCTGGTCGCCGCCACCGACCACCGGTGGGTGCGGATCCTCGCCCCGCCCGCCTACGTCGCCTCCCTGGTCGGGCTGGTGCTCGTCCTCGTCATGGGCTCGACGATCAACGGGTCCCGTTCCTGGATCGTTCTCGGCGGCATGTCGATCCAGCCCGCCGAGTTCGCGAAGCTGTCGGTGGTGGTCGGCATGGCGCTCGTCGTCGCCGAGCGGACCGAGGGCTCGTGGCGTCAGCGCGAGGTCCGCCACCTCGACGTCCTCGGGATGCTCGGCGTGGCGGCCCTGCCGGCGCTGCTGATCCTGCTCCAGCCGGACCTCGGGACGATGCTGGTGCTGCTCGCCACCGTCTTCGGGGTGATCGCCGCGTCGGGTGCGCCGCGGCGCTGGCTGGCCGGGCTGGCCGTTGCCGGCGTGCTGGTCGCCACCGCTGCGGTGCGGCTCGGGCTGCTGAAGGACTACCAGATCGACCGGTTCATGGCGTTCACGAACCCGGCACTGGACCCGCGGGGAGCCGGCTACAACACCGAGCAGGCCCGGATCGCGATCGGCAACGGCGGGGTCTTCGGGCAGGGGCTGTTCAACGGCTCCCAGACCCGCTCGGGGTTCGTCCCCGAGCAGCAGACCGACTTCATCTTCACGGTGGCGGGGGAGGAGCTCGGGCTGGTCGGCGCCGGCCTCGTCATCGCGCTGCTCGGCATCGTCCTGTGGCGGGCGCTGACGATCGCCACGCAGGCCGACGACCTCTTCGGTCGGCTCGCGGCGGCAGGGGTCGCCTGCTGGTTCGGCTTCCAGTCGTTCCAGAACATCGGGATGTGCCTGGGGATCATGCCGGTGACCGGCGTACCCCTGCCTCTCGTGTCGTACGGCGGCACCTCGATGTTCGCGACGCTCATGGCGATCGGCCTCCTCCAGACCATCCACCTGCGCACCCAGCGGTCGATGGGGCTCGGGGTGGCCCGCACGCCCCTGGATCGTTCGAGGTACTGAGCCCGGTTCCGCGGCTCAGCCGGGCGGGTACCCTGGTCGCATCCCCGATGCATGGAAAGGTTCCCGCATGCCCACCCAGAACACGGCGCCCGAGTCGGTCTTCCACCGGCTCGAGCCGCTGCTGGCCGGAGTGCAGAAGCCGATCCAGTACGTCGGCGGCGAGCTCAACTCCACCGTGAAGGAGTGGGACGAGACCGAGGTGCGCTGGGCGCTGATGTACCCCGACGCCTACGAGGTCGGCCTGCCCAACCAGGGCGTCCAGATCCTCTACGAGGTCCTCAACGAGCGTGACTGGCTGCTCGCGGAGCGCACCTACGCGGTCTGGCCGGACATGGAGCAGCTGATGCGGGACCACGCGATCCCGCAGTTCACCGTCGACCAGCACCGCCCGGTGCGCGCGTTCGACGTGCTCGGCATCTCGTTCGCCACCGAGCTCGGCTACACCAACATGCTCACGGCGCTGGACCTCGCCGGCATCCCGCTGCACGCCGCGGACCGCGGAGAGGGGGACCCGGTCGTGCTGGCCGGCGGCCACTCCGCCTTCAACCCCGAGCCGATCGCGGAGCTGATCGACGCTGCCGTCCTCGGCGACGGCGAGGAGGTCGTGCTCGCGATCTCCGAGGTGATCCGGGAGTGGAAGGAGGAGGGCTGCCCGGGTGCCGAGGGCCGGACCCCCCGCGACGAGCTGCTCTACCGCCTCGCGGTCTCCGGCGGGGTCTACGTCCCGAAGTTCTACGACGTGGAGTACCTCCCCGACGGCCGGATCAAGCGAGTCGTCCCCAACACCTCGGGGGTTCCGTGGCGCGTGCACAAGCACACGCTCATGGACCTCGACGCCTGGCCCTACCCGCGCAAGCCGCTGGTCCCGCTCGCCGAGACCGTCCACGAGAGGTTCTCCGTCGAGATCTTCCGCGGCTGCACGCGCGGCTGCCGGTTCTGCCAGGCAGGGATGATCACCCGGCCGGTGCGCGAGCGCTCCATCTCGACGATCGGGGACATGGTCGAGAACGGCGTCCGCAAGTCCGGTTTCGAGGAGGTCGGGCTGCTGTCCCTGTCGAGCGCCGACCACACCGAGATCGGTGAGGTGGCCAAGGGGCTGGCCGACCGCTACGAGGGCTCGAACGTCTCACTGTCGCTGCCGTCGACGCGCGTGGACGCCTTCAACATCACGCTGGCGAACGAGTTCTCCCGCAACGGCCGACGCTCCGGGCTGACGTTCGCGCCCGAGGGCGGGTCCGAACGGATGCGCAGGGTCATCAACAAGATGGTCACCGAGGAGGACCTGATCCGCACCGTGGCGACGGCGTACTCCCACGGCTGGCGCCAGGTGAAGCTCTACTTCATGTGCGGGCTGCCCACCGAGACCGACGAGGACGTGCTCGAGATCGCCGACCTCGCGAAGAAGGTCATCGCGAAGGGCCGCGAGGTGTCCGGGCGCAACGACATCCGGTGCACCGTGTCGATCGGCGGATTCGTGCCCAAGCCGCACACGCCGTTCCAGTGGGCGGCGCAGCTGGACTGGGAGACCACCGACGTACGGCTGCAGAAGCTTCGAGACGACGTCCGCGCGGACAAGCGCTACGGCCGGGCGATCGGCTTCCGCTACCACGACGGACGCCCCGGGATCATCGAGGGGCTGCTGTCCCGCGGAGACCGCAGGGTCGCCCGGGTGATCGAGGCAGCCTGGCGCGACGGGGGGCGGTTCGACGGGTGGAGCGAGCACTTCTCCTACGACCGCTGGGCTGCGGCCTGCGAGACCGCCCTGGCGGACACCCCGGTCGACCTGGACTGGTACACCACCCGCGAGCGGGAGTACGCCGAGGTGCTGCCCTGGGACCACCTCGACGCGGGGCTCGACCGGGACTGGCTGTGGGAGGACTGGCAGGACGCCATCGACCCGTCCGGAGGAGCCGAGGTCGAGGACTGCCGGTGGAACCCCTGCTACGACTGCGGCGTCTGCCCGCAGATGGACACCGAGATCCAGATCGGCCCCACCGGCCAGAAGCTCCTCCCGCTCTCCGTGGTCTGAGCGTCGAGCCGTCACTCGTGCCGGTCCGGCTGCGCCGCCCCTGCACGAGCGACGGTTCGACCGAGCACCGGTGACGGCTCGACCCGGCACGAGCGACGGCTCGACGGTCGGTGGGTCAGCCGACCATGCCGGCGGCGAGCGACGCGAGGCCGATGATGAGGATGACGCCGACGACGAGCAGGACGGTCATCGCGACGGTCCGGTTCCCCTGTCGGGGCTCGGGGTCGTCGGCCCAGAAGTCCGGCCCCGGCGCCGGGGCGCCATGACCCTGGTCGGCGGCGGCGGTGGAGGGCGGTCGGCTCGGAAGTCGGCTCACGTGACGGCTCGACGGCCGCGGGCGGCGGAGGAGCCTCGCCGCCGCCCTGGCCGGCGGCGCCGTCCCAGCCGTTGGTGCCGTCCTGCACCATCCCGTCCGGCGTGTAGCGGTAGGCCCACTGCACGCCGTCCTCGCCCTGGAAGCGGACCTCGCCCTGGAGGACGAAGCGCGCGAGCCCGGCGTAGAAGGCGGTCGCCTGCTCCGACCACTTCGGGTCGCCCTCCTCGTCGGTCGAGACGACGAGCCAGTCGCCGTCTCGGGCAAGGTCGGCGCCTGCGAACCTGGCCAGGTCCGCCAGGGTGTCGACGGCTTCGACGTCGCCCTCGGCGAACCACCCCTGGTGTCGCAGGAGCTCCACCTCCAGCACCGTCAGCACCTGCGGCTCGAGCGGCTCGGGAAGGAGCAGCCGGCCGGTGCTCGCGACGAGGTAACCCATCGCCCCAACCTAGACGAACCGCCCAGCATGCCGCTCGACCCTCCGCCCGGCCTGCCTCGGGGGCGGCCGGAGCGTCCCGGGTAACGTGGACGCTCGTGCGCGAACAGCCCGAGCAGCAGGCCCCCCCGGTGCAGCGTCTCCGGATCCGCTACGCCAAGCGTGGACGGATGCGGTTCGCGAGCCACCGTGACTTCTCGCGCGCGTTCGAGCGGGCACTGGTCCGGGCCCGGGTCCCGATGGCCTACTCGTCCGGCTTCCACCCGCACCCCCGGATCTCCTACGCCGGCGCCGCGCCGACCGGCTCCGAGAGCGAGGCGGAGTACGTCGAGATCGGGCTCGCGGAGGCCACCACACCGCAAGCCGTCCACCGGATGCTCGACGAGTCGCTGCCGCCGGGGCTCGACATCATCGAGGTCGTGACCTCGGCCGGAGGCGCTCTCCATGACCGTCTCGAGGCGAGCCACTGGCGAATCCGCGTCCCCGGGGCCTCCCGCGAGTCGGTGGTCACCGCGGTCGAGAAGCTCCTCGCCGCCGAGGAGGTGCTGGTCGAGCGGATGACGAAGAAGGGGCTGCGGAGCTTCGACTGCCGGGCGGCCGTCGTGACGCTCCGAGTAGCGGAGATCACGGTTACCGGCGACGAGTGTGCGATACTCGAGGTGGTCCTGCGGCACGGTACGCCGTCCGTGAGGCCCGACGACGTCCTCGCCGGTCTCCGCGAGGTCTCCGGACTCGAAGTCGGCTCCGCTGCACTTTTCGCGCGGCTGGCCCAAGGTCCGTTGAACGAGCAGGCCGGCACGGTGGGTGACCCGTTGGATCCCGACCGCGACGCGGTGTGAACCGGATGGTGACAGCTCCGGCTCGCAGACACCGCTGACCGCGGTCAGCCGACGATCAGCCGCTGACGCACCGACGGTGGGTGTCGCCGTACGCTCCGTGACCTGCGGGGCCTCCATCGCAAGCTTGCGTCCGGCCGGGTCGCCCCGGGCGGACGACTGACACACCTGTCGCGCCCCGCGTGGGCGACGCAGGGACATAGGAGAGTCATGCTCGACGAGCAGACCCCGGCCGAGGCCGGAACCACCCCCGAGTCGGCCCCGCAAGACGCCGCCGGCGACACCCCCACCGACTCCGGCGCCACCGAGCCGTCCGCCAGACCGGCCCGGAAGCGCGCCCCCCGCAAGACGGCCGCGAAGAAGGCGGCCGCTCCCGCCCCCGAGGCGGGCGACGCTCCGCAGGAGCCCGGCGACGGCGAGGCCACCCCGGCTCCGGCGCGCAAACGCGCTCCGCGCAAGACCGCGGCGAAGAAGGCGGCTGCGCCGCCGGCCGACGCCACGCCGGAGGCTGCCGGCGAGGACGCGGGCACCGCCGACCCCGCCGCGACCGAGCAGTCCGCCGAGCAGTCCGGGGACCAGCCCGCGGAGCGCCCGGCGAAGAAGGCCACCAAGCGGGCCCCCCGGAAGAGGGCCGCGGCACCTGCGGGCCAGGACCCGGCGGCTGCGACCTCGCCGGTCGAGCAGCCCCCCTCCCAGCCGGACCAGCCCGGACGAGTCGGACCAGGCCGTCGAGCCCGACGAGCCCAAGGCCGCTCCGCCGGCGACCGCGCTGGTGTTCCAGCCGCCGGACCCCTCCGCGGCCCGTCCCACCCGCAAGCGGGCCACCAAGAAGGCCGGACCACCGAAGCCCGCCGCCGAGTCGGCACCCGCGGACGACGATGAGCCCCAGGCGGCCCAGCCTGCCGCCGACGTGGACGAGGAGGAGAGCGAAGCCTCCCACCGTCACCACCGACGGCTCCGGCGACGACAGCGGCGACGCCGATGCCGACAGCGGTGACCGCAGCGAGGGCGACGACGCCGAGGAGGGTGAGGGCGGCGCCCGACGCCGTCGTCGGCGCGGTGGCCGCCGACGGCGCAAGCCGGCCGGGGACGGCGGCGAGTCCGGCGACTCCTCCGAGCAGGAGCCCGACGCGGCGCCGACGGCGGAGTCCGGGAACGGTCCGAAGGACGACAGCTCGACCGACACCGAGGGCGAGGGAGGCGGCTCGAGCCGTCGTCGTCGCCGTCGCCGCCGGTCGGGTGACGCCGACGACGACACGGCCGACGACGCGGAGAACACCGTCACCCGGGTGCGCAAGCCGCGCAACGCCGAGGACGAGATCACCGGGTTCACCGGTTCCACCCGCCTGGAGGCCAAGAAGCAGCGCCGCCGGGAGGGTCGCGAGGCGGGCCGGCGTCGCGCGCCCATCATCAGCGAGGCCGAGTTCCTCGCCCGCCGGGAGTCGGTCGACCGCAAGATGGTCATCCGCCAGCGCGGCGACCTGACCCAGATCGCGGTGCTCGAGGACAAGGTGCTGGTCGAGCACTACGTGGCCCGCGAGTCGCAGACGTCGCTCATCGGCAACGTCTACCTGGGCCGGGTCCAGAACGTCCTGCCCTCGATGGAGGCGGCGTTCATCGACATCGGCAAGGGACGCAACGCGGTCCTCTACGCCGGCGAGGTGAACTGGGACGCGCTCGGAGCGAAGGACGGCAAGCAGCGCAAGATCGAGCAGGTGCTGAAGTCCGGGCAGTCGGTGCTCGTGCAGGTCACCAAGGACCCGATCGGCCACAAGGGCGCCCGGTTGACGAGCCAGGTGAGCCTGCCCGGCCGGTTCCTCGTCTACGTGCCGGACGGTACGACGAGCGGCATCTCCCGCAAGCTGCCCGACAACGAGCGGAGCCGTCTCAAGTCGCTGCTCAAGGAGATCGTCCCCGACACCGCGGGCGTGATCGTGCGCACCGCCGCGGAGGGAGCGAGCGAGAGCGAGCTGACCCGCGACGTCGAGCGGCTCAAGGCGCTGTGGGAGGACATCGAGTCGAGGGTCGAGGGCGGCAACGCCCCGCAGCTGCTGTACGGCGAGCCGGACCTCACGCTCAAGGTCGTCCGGGACCTCTTCACCGAGGACATCGCCAAGCTGGTGGTCTCCGGCGAGGAGGCCTGGGAGATGGTCGAGCAGTACGTCGAGCACGTCGCCCCGGACCTCGCCGACCGGCTCGAGCGCCACGACGACTCCGAACGGGACGCGTTCGCGGAGTACCGCATCGACGAGCAGATCGCCAAGGGGCTGGACCGCAAGGTGTGGCTGCCGTCGGGCGGGTCGCTGGTCATCGACCGCACCGAGGCGATGACCGTCGTCGACGTCAACACCGGCAAGTTCACCGGCTCCGGGGGGAACCTCGAGGAGACGGTGACCAAGAACAACCTCGAGGCCGCCGAGGAGATCGTCCGACAGCTCCGGCTGCGCGACATCGGCGGCATCATCGTCGTCGACTTCATCGACATGGTGCTCGAGAGCAACCGGGACCTGGTGCTGCGCCGGCTCATCGAGTGCCTCGGCCGTGACCGGACCCGACACCAGGTGGCGGAGGTGACCTCGCTCGGCCTCGTGCAGATGACCCGCAAGCGGATCGGCACCGGGCTCCTCGAGGCGTTCAGCGAGAGCTGTGAGCCCTGCCAGGGCCGGGGGCTGATCGTCCACCAGGAGCCGGTCGAGCAGCGCAAGCGTGCGGCTCAGGGCGACGACGACTCGCGACGTGGTCGCCGAGGCCGGGGTCGCAAGGGTGAGGACCAGGCGAGCGAGCCCGCCGGCAACGGCAACGGCAACGGCAACGGCAAGGACGCCGACGACGCCAAGGGCGCCAAGGGCTCCAGGGGCGCGAAGGGGTCGGCGAAGGCCCAGGACAGCCAGTCCGGCCAGTCCGGCAAGTCGGGCAAGGGCGCCGGGGACAGCAACGACAGCAGCGCCGGCAACGGTGGCGGCGGGCGGCGTCCCACGCCGGCCGAGTTCGCCGCGATGGTGCGTTCCGAGGCGACCGACGCGAGCGAGCCCGCGGAGCATGCGGAGAGCGCCGACGAGCACTCCGCTCCGGTGGTCGAGGCGACCGTGGAGCCGGCGACCGAGGCCGTGGCCGCCGCCGACAGCGCCGTCCCGGTGGAGGACCAGGAGCACTCCGAGCCAGCAGTCCGAGCAGCAGCCCGAGCAGCAGCCCGAGCCCGAGCCCGAGCCCGAGGCACCGCCGGTCCCGACCGGGCCGCGCATCGTGACCTCGGTGCGCCGGGTCGGCGCGCGGCGGGCGGCAGGCCCGCCGTCGGCGACCGCGACGGCCGAGCCCGCGCAGGCGGAGGGCTCCCCGGCGGGGTCCGACGCGACTGCGACGGACCGGCAGACCGACGGGCAGACCGACGGGCAGACCGACGGCAGCCGACGGCGCCGACGGGCAGGCCGACGAGTCGGTGGAGGCCGCGCACGTGCCGGTCAAGAAGAAGGGGAGCCGGAAGCGCTGAGGGGCGCGGGAGGCGGGGCCGTTTTGACCGCCCTCCCGGTTCTTCGTAGACTTGACCCTTGGCGCGCACTGCGCGCCCACTACCGTGCGCATCTGCTTCGCTCCCGATCCTGCGAGACCGGTGAGGCGTGCCCGGTGCCCGGTGTTCATGAACGTTCGACGAGGAGAGTGAGTCGCGGTGTACGCGATCGTTCGCAGTGGCGGAAACCAGCAGAAGGTCGCTGTCGGCGACGTCATCGAGATCGACAAGGTGGCGACGGCCGAGGGCGAGTCCGTCTCGCTGCCGGTGCTGCTGCTCGTCGACGGGGAGAACGTCACCGCCGACGCGGACAAGCTCGCGAAGGCCTCGGTCACCGCTGAGGTGGTCGGCGCCACCAAGGGCCCGAAGATCACGATCCTGAAGTACAAGAACAAGACCGGTTACCGCAAGCGCCAGGGGCACCGCCAGAAGTACACCCAGGTCAAGGTCACCGACATCTCCGCGAGCTGAACCCCACCCCCGAGCCCCTGAACTGATCGAGGACTGAACCATGGCACACAAGAAGGGCGCCGCGTCCACCAAGAACGGTCGCGACTCCAACTCACAGCGTCTGGGCGTCAAGCGCTACGGCGGTCAGCTCGTCAACGCGGGTGAGATCATCGTCCGTCAGCGCGGCACCCACTTCCACCCCGGTGCGGGCGTGGGCCGTGGCGGCGACGACACCCTCTTCGCCCTGGTGGGCGGTGCGGTGGAGTTCGGCACCAAGCGCGGACGCCGCGTCGTCAACATCGTCCCGGGTGCTGAGTGAGCTCAGCCGGACACCCTCTGTGACAGGCGCCCTGCTGAGACAGCAGGGCGCCTGTTCCCCTTTTCGTCCCCGAAGGAGCTGACCCCGTGGCCGTGCCGACGTTCGTCGACCGGGTGGTCCTGCACGTCTTCGCCGGCCGGGGCGGCAACGGTGTGGCCAGCGTCCACCGCGAGAAGTTCAAGCCGCTCGGGGGCCCTGACGGTGGCAACGGCGGACCGGGCGGCAGCGTGATCCTGCGCGTCGACCCCGACGTGACGACCCTCATCGACTACCACCACAGCCCCACCCGCAAGGCCGAGCACGGTGGCCACGGCGCCGGAGGGCACCGCAACGGCGTGCACGGCGCCGACCTGGTGCTCGCGGTGCCCGACGGCACCGTCGTGACCGACGCCGAGGGCGGGCTCCTCGCCGACCTGGTGGGTCCGGGCACCGAGATCGTCGTAGCGCAGGGCGGCCGCGGCGGGCTCGGCAACGCGGCGCTCGCCAGCTCCAAGCGCAAGGCGCCGGGGTTCGCGCTCCTCGGCGAGCCCGGGGACGAGCTCACGATCGGCCTCGAGCTCAAGGTGGTCGCCGACATCGGGCTGGTCGGCTATCCCAGCGCCGGCAAGTCCAGCCTGATCGCGGCACTGAGCCGCGCACGGCCCAAGATCGCCGACTACCCGTTCACGACCCTGATCCCCAACCTCGGCGTGGTCACCGCCGGCGACACGACCTTCACCGTGGCCGACGTGCCCGGCCTGATCGAGGGCGCGAGCGAGGGCCGTGGCCTCGGCCACGACTTCCTGCGCCACATCGAGCGGTGCGCGGCCATCGTCCACGTGCTCGACATGGCCACGATCGAGCCGGGCCGCAACCCGGTCGACGACCTCGACGTCATCGAGGGCGAGCTGGCGAAGTACGGCGGCCTCGACGAGCGGCCCCGGTTGGTCGCGCTGAACAAGATCGACGTCCCGGACGGCCGGGACATGGCCGACATCGTGATCGACGAGCTCCGCGCCCGCGGACTGACCGTCGTACCTGTCTCCGCCGCGAGCCGGGAGGGACTTCGCGAGCTGTCCTTCGCGATGGCCGAGGTCGTCGACCGCGCCCGAGCCGCCAAGCCGGCCGTCGAGGCGCCGCGCATCGTGATCCGGCCCCCGGCGGCGACCGGCGTCCCTGACTTCACCGTCGAGGAGACGGCGGACGGGTGGCGGGTGCGCGGGACGAAGCCCGAGCGGTGGGTCCGGCAGACCGACTTCTCCAACGAGGAGGCGGTCGGCTTCCTCAGCGACCGGCTGAACCGGCTCGGAGTCGAGGACCGGCTGCTCCAGCGCGGCGCCGCCGAGGGCGACGCGGTCATCATCGGGCCGGAGGACAGCCCGGTCGTCTTCGACTTCAAGCCGATGGTCGACGCCGGTGCCAGCGTGCTCGGCAGCCGACGTGGCGAGGACAACCGGTTCGAGGAGCAGCGGCCCGCGGTGCGCCGCCGCCGCGCGATCGACGCGGCGTACGACGAGCGTGGCGAGGGCGAGGCCCGGGCCGACGTGGCGCGTCGGGCCGACGACCGGCTGCGCCGGGGGTCGACGAACGACGCGGACGACCCCGACCACACCCGCGACACGGACGACGCGGCCGGCGGTGGTCCCGCCTGGGACCAGGAGGCCGTGTGGAGCGACGAGGATCCCGACCGGGAGCCGCGGTGAACCGTCGGGCGACCGTGCTCGAGGCCCGTCGGGTCGTCGTCAAGGTCGGCTCGTCATCCCTGACGACTGCGGCCGGAGGGATCGACCCGGACCGGGTGAGCGCGCTGGTGCACACCCTGGCGGCCGTGCGGGGGAGGGGCGCCGAGGTGGTGCTCGTCTCGAGCGGCGCCATCGCGGCCGGGCTCGCACCCCTGGGGCTGCGGCGGCGCCCGCGAGACCTCGCCACCCAGCAGGCTGCCGCCTCGGTCGGCCAGGGGCTCCTCGTGCACCGTTACACCGAGGAGCTCGCGCGGCACGGGCTCACCGCGGGCCAGGTGCTCCTCACCGTCGACGACGTCGTGCGCCGCAGCCACCACCAGAACGCCTACCGCACGTTCGCCCGGCTGCTCGAGATGGGGGTGCTGCCGATCGTCAACGAGAACGACACGGTCGCCACCAGCGAGATCCGGTTCGGCGACAACGACCGTCTCGCCGCGCTGGCGGCGCACCTGGTCCACGCCGACCTGCTCGTGCTGCTCAGTGACGTCGACGGCCTCTACACCGGGAAACCGACCGACCCGGGCAGCCGGCTGCTCCCCGAGGTGCGGGGCGAGGACGACCTCGCCACCGTGAGGCTCGGAAGCGCCGGCGGCGCGGGAGTCGGCACGGGCGGCATGCACACGAAGGTGGAGGCAGCCCGGATCGCCACCGGGGCGGCCATCCCGGTCCTGCTGACCTCGGCCGCCCTGGCCTCGGACGCGTTGGCCGGCGACCCGGTCGGCACGCTGTTCCACCCGACCGGCCGGCGCCGCTCCACGCGGCTGCTGTGGCTGGCCCACGCCACCGAGGGCAAGGGACGCATCACCGTCGACGACGGCGCCGTGCGCGCGGTTCGGGACCGTCGGGCCTCGCTGCTGCCCGCCGGCATCGTCGACGTGGGCGGGGCGTTCGTGGCCGGCGACCCGGTCGACGTCGTCTCCGAGGGCGGGGACCACCTCGCCCGCGGGCTGGTGAACTACGACTCCACGGAGCTGCCCGGCATGATCGGCCGCTCGACGCGGGAGCTGGCCCGGGAGCTCGGAAGCGGCTACGAGCGCGAGGTCATCCACCGCGACGACCTCGTCCTGCTCCGCCGCTGACGACGGGATTCGTCGTCGGAGGACTTTTGACTTCCGGTCTCGTCAATTCCCGGGACCGCGGACGGTCGAGCAGCAAGACTGGGGGTCTGCCGGCACCAGCATGTGAGGACCCCTGTGATCGAAGAAGCTCGACTGTGGCACGTCACGGTCACCGTTTCGGGGTCGCCCATGGAGCCGCTCCTCGTCCGCGGCGCCCTGCAGCGGCTGAGCGAGCAGCGGCCCTTCCTCAGCAGCCTCCGGTTCACCACTGACCGGGCCGAGATTGCCTACTGGGATGAGGCGGACGCGCTCGTCGACGTCGCCTCCTTGGCCCTGCGGCTCTGGAACGAGCACCGCGAGTCCGCCAATCTCCCGAACTGGGAGGTCGTCGGGCTCGAGGTCGTCGAGCGTGAGGTGCGCGCCACCCGCGGGCAGTACGACGCGATGGTGGAGCTCAGCGTGGCGCCGCAGCCCTTCTGACCCGGTATGACCCGCCGCGCATAGGCTTCGACCATGTCCACGAACCCGGAGGCCGAGACCGCCGTACACGAGGCGGCCACCCGCGCCCGGAGCGCCGCCCACGAGCTCGCGCTCGCCGCCCGCGCCACCAAGGACGCGGCCCTGCTCGCCATGGCCGACGCCCTCGTCGAGGCGACGCCACGGATCCTGTCGGCCAACGCCGAGGACGTCGAGGCCGCGCGGGCGCACGGCACCCCGGAGGCCATCGTCGACCGGCTCCGCCTCGACGCCGTCCGGGTCGAAGCGATGGCGCAGGGGCTCCGCGACGTCGCCGGCCTGCCCGACCCGGTGGGCGAGGTGGTGCGCGGGTCGACGCTCGCCAACGGGCTCGAGCTCCGCCAGGTGCGCGTCCCCTTCGGCGTTGTCGGCATCATCTACGAGGCCCGGCCCAACGTGACCGCCGACGCCGCCGGCATCTGCCTCAAGTCCGGCAACGCCTCACTGCTGCGCGGCTCCTCGAGTGCGCGGCGCTCCAACGAGGCGATCGTGGCGACGCTGCGGGACGCGGTGGCGGGGGCCGGGCTGCCGGTCGACGCGGTCCAGCTCGTCCCGGGGGAGGGCCACGACCCGGCCAAGGTGCTGATGCGGGCCCGCGGCCTCGTCGACGTGCTGATCCCGCGCGGCGGGGCCGGGCTGATCCGATCGGTGGTCGAGGAGTCCGTCGTGCCGGTGATCGAGACGGGCGTCGGCAACTGCCACGTGTACGTCGACGCGCACGCCGACCTCGACATGGCGGTGGCGATCGTTCTCAACTCCAAGACCCACCGGCCGTCGGTGTGCAACGCCGCGGAGTCGCTGCTGGTCCATGAGGCGGTAGCCGCCGACTTCGTGCCCCGCGTCGTCGCGGCCCTGCGGGACTCCGGGGTCACCGTCCACGGCGACGAGACGTTCACCCGCGAGGAGGGCGTGGAGCCGGCGTCCGAGGAGGACCACGACGCGGAGTACCTCTCGCTCGACATCTCCGCGGCCGTCGTACCTTCCCTCGACGCGGCGGTCGACCACATCCGGCGGCACTCCTCCGGCCACACCGAGGCGATCGTCACCGACTCCGTCGAGGCGGCCCGGCGGTTCACCGCCGCCGTCGACTCCGCAGCGGTGATGGTCAACGCCAGCACCCGGTTCACCGACGGCGGGGAGCTCGGCTTCGGCGCCGAGATCGGGATCTCCACGCAGAAGCTCCACGCCCGTGGGCCGATGGGGCTGCCGGAGATGACCTCCACGAAGTACGTCGTGACCGGTCATGGACACACTCGCTGACCCCGCACGGCTCGACGTCTGGACCGACGTCGGGGGCGAGCGGGTCGGGACGCCGGCCACCGTCGTCACCGGAGTCCGGACCGTGGCAGCGGTGGCGCTCGCCGGGTTCGCCGCGGCCGAGGGCAGCCTGGCGCTGCTCGTCGTCTCGCTGGCCGTCTACTGGGTCGGCGACATGCTCGACGGCTTCGTCGCCCGGCTCCTCGGGTGCGAGACGCGGATCGGCGCCACCCTGGACATCCTCAGCGACCGGTTCTGCGCCGCGGCCTTCTACATCGGGCTGATGTGGCTCGAGCCGCAGTTCGCACCGGCGATCCTGATCTACCTGGCCGAGTTCATGGTCGTCGACTGCTTCCTCTCGCTCGCGTTCCTCGCCTGGCCGATCCGCAGCCCCAACTACTTCTTCGTCGTCGACCGGCCGCTCTGGCTGTGGAACTGGTCGAAGCCCGGCAAGGCGGTCAACTCCTCGCTGTTCGCGGTGCTGCTGCTGGCGACCGGCTGGGTCTCGGTCGGCGTCGTGGTCGCGACCGCCCTGCTCGCGATGAAGTCGGCCTCGCTGGTGCGGCTGGGACGGCTCGGACTGCCGGTGCCGGCACGATAGGGTGACGCACATGGCGAACACCCTTGTCACCCTGGCGGCGGAGTCCGGCGCGCACGAGAGCGCCGGCGCCGGGCCATATCTGGTCGGCGGCGCGGCGCTCGTGATCCTGCTGGTGCTGCTCTTCGTCGTCGTCAGCTTCGGTGGCGGACGAGAGCACTCCTGAGGTTCCGTGCCAGACGAGGTGAGCCTGCCGGGCGGACCCGCCGCCCCGCGCCGCCGACTCGGCGTCATGGGCGGCACCTTCGACCCCATCCACCACGGCCACCTCGTCGCCGCCAGCGAGGTCCAGGCCTGGTTCGACCTCGACGAGGTCGTCTTCGTGCCGACCGGTCAGCCTTACCAGAAGGCCGACCGGAGGGTCGCCCCCGCCGAGCACCGCTACCTGATGACGGTCGTGGCGACGGCCTCGAACCCGCGGTTCACCGTCTCCCGGGTCGACATCGACCGGCCCGGCCCGACGTACACGATCGACACGCTCGCCGACCTCGCGGCGCTGCACCCGGACGCCGATCTCTACTTCATCACCGGCGCCGACGCGCTCGCCGACATCCTCAAGTGGCGCTCGGCCCAGGAGATGTTCGAGCTCGCCAGCTTCGTGGGGTGCACGCGCCCCGGCTACGTCGCGGACACCTCCACTCTCGAGGGGATGCCGCCGGACCGGGTCTCGATCGTGGAGATCCCCGCTCTGGCCATCTCCTCGACGGAGTGCCGGGAGCGGACCGGCCGCGGAGAGCCGGTGTGGTACCTCGTCCCGGACGGCGTGGTGCAGTACATCTCCAAGCATCGCCTCTACCAGCCATCGCCCGCCTCGCAGGGAGCCTCGTGACCGCTACCGACCACGCACTCGAGCTGATCCGGGAGGCCGCGCAGGCCGCCTCCGACAAGCTCGCCGAGAACATCATCGCTTTCGACGTCAGCGAGCAGCTCGTCATCACCGACGCGTTCCTGCTCTGCTCGGCCCCCAACGACCGCCAGGTCAGGGCGATCGTCGACGAGGTCGAGGACCGGCTGCGGCAGGTGGGCGCCAAGCCCGTGCGCCGCGAGGGCGAGCGCGACGGACGGTGGGTCCTTCTCGACTACGCCGAGATCGTCGTCCACGTGCAGCACGAGGAGGAGCGGACGTTCTACGCGCTCGAGCGACTCTGGCGCGACTGTCCGCTGGTCGAGCTGCCCGCGAGCGTCACCAGCGGCCGCGACGGTGGCTGACCCGCGACCACGGAAGCTGGTCCTGATCCGCCACGGGCGGACCGAGTGGAACCACACGCGACGCGCGCAGGGGCACGCGGACGTGCCGCTCGACGGCGTGGGGGAGGCGCAGGCCCGAGCGGCCGCGCCGCTGGTCGCCGCACTCAGGCCGGCGCGGCTCTGGGCCTCGGATCTCGCCCGGGCCCGGCAGACCGCCGACATCCTCGCGCTCCGCTGCGGCCTCCCGGTCGAGCAGGACGCCCGGCTCCGCGAGTTCTCCGTGGGAGACCGGCAGGGGCTCACCTGGTCGGAGTCGATCGAGCTGTTCCCGTGGATCGCCCAGAACGTCGGGCTCGGCGACCGGCTCGCCGGGGTGCCGGGCGCCGAGGGCGACGCCGACGTGCGCGCCCGGATCGGCCCGGCCGTCGAGGAGTGCCTGGCGGCGCTGGCCCCGGGGGAGACCGGTGTCGTCGTCGGCCACGGCGCTGCGCTCAAGGTTGCGCTCGGGGAGCTGCTCGGGTGGGACGAGACAGTGGTCCGGACGCTCAGCGTGCTCGACAACTGCCACTGGACCACGGTGCTCGCCCCAGCCGCCGCGGGGACCCGCCGGCTGCTCGACTACGGGGCGGGCGATTTCGCATCCTTGCCTGCCATTGGCTAGGATTCCCTGGTTGCTCCGGCCCGGTCGGAGCGGCGGGGCTGTGGCGCAGCTGGTAGCGCACCTCCATGGCATGGAGGGGGTCAGGGGTTCGAGTCCCCTCAGCTCCACCGGAACACCGTCCGACAGGCCATGTCAGCGTCCTCTGCAGAGGACGCTGACATGGCCTGTCGCATGTGGCGGACCAGCGTCGAGGGCGCGCGCACGGGCCTCAGGCTCCCGAGCCCTCGACCCGTCGGTTCTCGGCGACGAAGGCGAGCCTGCTCAGGGTCTCCCTTCCCCAGGGCTCGAGGATCCGCATCCTCAACGGCGTCGGGATCACCCTGCGGGGTCCGGACACCAGGGTGCGGTCGAGGGTCACCTCGGTGGCGGACCCGGTGGCCGTCAGGTCGAGGGTCAGGTGCACCTCGCCGAGCAGGGGACCGATGATCCTCAGGGAGAGCCGGGACTCCTCGCGCGACTCGATCACCTCGGTGCGCTCGTTGAACGCGAAAGGCCAGAATCCCGTCTGGTGGCGCATCGTCGCTCCGGATGCCGGCCAGCCACCCTCGAGGCTGCGAGCGGCCGTCGCCCCGACCATCCAGAGGGGGTAGAGCCAGCCGTCGGCGAGGATGCCCCAGACCTGTGCCGGGGACGACTGGATCACGCGGGTCTGGCGCTGCATGATGGCTCCTTCCCCGTCTGCACCGCGGAGCAAACAGCCGGGACCGGCGCCAGGGGCGAGGCGAGGAACGACGACGCCGCGCCCACCCGGCGTGTGAGCCGACACACATGGACGATTCTGACGGGCACGGCCGAACACCTCGCACCTTCGGTGGGCCTGCCGATGGACCAGCATGACCTACGCCACCAACCCGGCCACGACGGCGACCGACGACCTGCTCCGGTGGGTGCCCAGGGGAGTCCGGCTGGAGGAGACGGCCTTCGCCGGCCGCCATCGGCTGCTGACCTGGGTCGCCCTGCTCCACGTCCCGGTCGTAGTGCTCCTTGCGGTGGCCTTGGGGGTGAGCGCCGGCTGGGTCTGGAGCGGTCTCGCAGTGGTTGCGGCATCGGTCGCGGTCGCTCAGGCCCCGATGGCCCAGGCGCTCCGGGCCACGCTGGTCGGCTTCGCCCTCATGATGTGCTCCACGCTGCTCCTCGGCATCAGCGGGGGGCTCACCGACATGCACATCCACTTCTACGTGATGCTGGCCGTCGTGGCGCTCTACCAGAGCTGGGCGCCGTTCCTGATGGCGATCGTGCTCGTCGCCGGTCACCACTTCGTGCTCGGCACCCTGCACCCGGATGCGGTCTTCTCCGACTCCACGGCGCAGGGCAACCCGTTGGGGTTCGCGGTCCTCCACGCCGGCCTGCTGCTGGCGATGGCGCTGGCCCTGGCCGTCGGATGGCGCTACAGCGAGGAGGCGGAGAAGGCCCGGCTCGCCGAACGGCGCCGGGCCGAGCAGCAGGCGCTGGCGCAGGCGGCGACCCAGGCGGAGCTCGCCGAGGAACGGCGGCGGACCGCCGCCGACTCAGCCGAGCGGCTGGCCGACCGGGAGCGGGTGGCCGCCGAGCTCGGCGACCGCCTCGTCCACCTCGGCCGGAGCGGCAGCCGTCTGACCGCGGACGTGCACGTCGCGACGGGCGAGATGGACCAGCTGGCCGACGCCATCGAGGAGATCGCCCGCGCGGCGAACCGGGCCACGAACACCGTCCACGACGCCGGGACGGAGGTGAGTGCCGGGGTGCGGGCGATGGACCGACTGACCGCGACGATGCGCAGCGTGCACCAGATCGCCGAGAGCATCACGGCCATCGCCGACCAGACGAACCTCCTGGCGCTCAACGCCACGATCGAGGCGGCGCGGGCTGCCGAGGCAGGCAAGGGGTTCGCCGTCGTCGCCAGCGAGGTGAAGGGCCTCGCCCGCGAGACGGCCGCGGCGACCGCGCGGATCCGCGACGTCGTCAACTCCGTCTCCGCGGACACCGAGAGTGTGCGCGGCAGCATCGCTCGCATCGAGGGCGTCATCGCGCAGGTCGTCGAGGCCCAGGCGACCATCTCCACGGCGGTCGAGCAGCAGACGGCCGCGACCGGGCAGGCCCGCCGCGCCATCGAGAGCGCGGCCGGTGAGGCGGAGCGGATGACCACTGGGCTCCGCGTGGTCGCCGAGCTCTGAGCCTCCGGCTCGCCCGCTCGCGCGGCCCGGGTCAGGCGCGGGCGGCGCCGTACCCCAGGAGGGCGGCCAGTCCCAGCGCGCTGCGGGGTGCGTAGGCGCTGCGCCACAGCCCCCCGTGCACGGCGCCGTGTGCCTCGTCCTGCCACGGGTGGGGCTGCGCAGGTCCGCCGCCGGTGTGCAGATCGTGCACCAGCAGCGCCGCCATGAGGACGTTGGAGGTGGCCGGCTCGAAGACCTCCACACCGAAGCGGTGCGCTCCGGCGTACGCCGCGGCCAGGGCCCGGTTCTTCACCACCGAACGGGTGCGGGTCGGCGGGGCGACGTTGAGGGAGACCGTCGCGCCCTCGTGGCGGGCGACGGTGGCGCGCCACCGCTGCAGCCGCTTCGCAAGTGCGTAGTTCGGGCCCTGCTGGGGCACCAGGCTGTCGTTGAGGCCGGGGTCGGCGTCGGGGGCGTAGGCACGGTGCAGGAGCCGGCCCCCGCTCGCGGTCCGCAGGGACCGACCGACCAGCTTCGTGGTGGCCGGCCGCGACTCGTAGCACCGGGTCGCGTGCTCGACCGCCTCCCGAGGCACCGCGAAGACGTCGGTGGGCGTCGCCAGGAACGCCAGGGCCGTGTCCGGCCGCGAGGCCTGGAGCCGCGTGGTCAGCACGTCCACCGCTGCGGAGACGCGCACGTTGGCCGCGCCGTCGGCGTACACGTAGTTGCCCAGGACCAGCGCGCCCGGCACGGACTCCAGCCAGCTGCCGACCAGCGGCACCTCGGCGGTGAGGTCCGCACCTGCCCGACGGTGCCACGTCTCGTCGCCGGGGCGCACCGGGATCCGGGCGGTCCCGGCGCCGTCGTGCACGGCTGCCGCGACGCGCTCCCACACGTGCGGGACGGCGAGATCGACGGCAGCGACATCGGCTCCCCAGTGCAACAGGGCCTGGAGCGGCCCCATCTCCGCTCCGGCTCCGAGGACCGCGACCGTGCGCCCCTCCAGGCGCAGCCAGTCGGGGTGGGCCATGACCGTCCGCACCGCCTCGGCGGCAGACGGCTCCATGACACCCTGCGCGACCCACCGGTCGAGCTGCTCCCGCAGGGCGTCGCCGCGCAGCCGCCGGCCGTGGAAGGGAACGGAGAGCTGGCGTTCGGCCTGCCCGCGGCCCCGGAGCTCCACGGTCTCCAGGCGCGCCGGCACCGCGGAGTCCGCCCACTCCTCCAGCGTGGCGCCCGGCGCGTCGGCGACCTCGAGCCGGGAGCGCAGGGACGAGAGCCCGGCGTCCGCCACCTCGACCGCGGCGTCCGGCGAGGTGAGCCCCGCCTCGACGAGCCGCCGGAAGTGCGCGAGATAACCCGCCCGCCACGTGGTCTCCCGCTCGGCCTGCTGTGCGCCGACCGGGTCCACCCCTCGCAGGGCGTCCGCGACGACGGCCCGTCCCACCGCCGCCGTGCTCCGTCGACCGTCGGTCGACACGGGGAAGTCGACGCCGTGCTCGTGATCACTCATGCGACCATCCTGCCCAACCGCCGCCCGTCGCACCTCCGCGAGGGGCGCCGGTCAGCCGCCGAAGGCCGCGGACCGGTGTCCGGGCGCCGACGCGAGCAGCTCCCGGCCCCGGGCAGCGTGCTTGTGCTCGACCAGCACCTCGTAGCGCGTGGCGACGATCGAGCTCACCGAGCTGAAGTCGCGGCGGCCGCGTGTCACCGCGTAGCCGATGAGCGCCCACACCACACCGAACAGCGCTCCGAAGAGCATCGTGGAGAGGATGAGCGCCAAGGTGTCCTCCTCGCCGAAGAGCGAGAGGACGAGCCCCACGAAGAGGCCGAGCCAGACCCCGGAGAGGAGGCCGCCGAGCGCCACCCGGCCGGTGGTCAGCCGGCCGGTCACCCGCTCGAGCTGCTTGAGGTCGGTGCCGACGATGAGGCAGTTCTCGACGGGGAACTCGTGGTCGGCGAGGTAGTCGACGGCCTGCTGGGCGGCGGCGTAGTCGTCGTACACCCCCAGGGACTGGGGGAAGTCGAGCGCGAGCCCCGGTCGCGGGCCGCGCAGGTTCGGCTGGTTGCTCATGTCCCCAGTCTCGCGCGTCGAGCAAGCCGGCATCGCTGGTCCGGCCGACCCTCGCGGACGGCACCGCCTCTCGTGCAGCATGATGGTGCCATGATGAGCTCACCGCGAGAGGTCACCGAGGTCCGGCCCGACGGTGGCGTGGCGGTCGGGGACGACGGCTCCGCCTGCGCCGCTGCAGCGGTGCGGGCGGCCGCTGCGGAGGCCGTGCGCCGAGGCGTCACGCTGCACGTGATCCGGGCGTGGTCGATCACCACCGCTCCCCGGCCCGCCGACGTGCCACCGGGCATCGTCCCGAGCCTGCTCGAGTTCGAGGCCACGACGCTGGCGGCCGAGCAGGAGCGGATCCACGGGCTGGTGGACGGCCAGGTCCCGGTCGAGGTGCACGCCGTCCACGCCCACGCGGCGCAGGCGCTGATCTGCGCGTCCGAGACCGCCGATCTGCTCGTGGTGGGCACCAGGGGGCTCGGCGGGTTCAAGAGCCTTCTCCTCGGCTCGGTGGCCGAGCAGTGCATCCGGCACGCTGCTACCTCGGTGCTCGTCGTCCGCGCATGAGACAGCCGCTGTCCGCCGTGGTCCTGTCGGTCGTCCTGCTCACCGGATGCGGCAGCGACGACACCGCGGAACGCGCGGCGGAGCCCACCGCTGCCTCGGAGGTGACCACGGTCATCGAGGACGGCGCTGTCGTCATCGATGTCCGCACGCCGTCCGAGTTCGCCGCCGGGCACGTCACCGACGCCCTCAACATCGACGTCTCCGCCGAGAGCTTCGGCGCCAAGGTGGCCGCTCTGGACAAGGACGAGAGGTACGTCGTCTACTGCCGCAGCGGCCGTCGCTCGGGCCGCGCGATCGAGATGATGGCCGAGCTGGGGTTCGAGAACCTGGTCAACGGGGGAGCGTTCGACGACCTCGCTGCCGCCGGGGCGCCGACGAGCTGAGCCGCTCGAGCTCGTCCTCGAGGTGACCCGGCCGGCCCACCATCGGGGCGAGCACGGCCATCGGCACCGAGCTGGCCGCCAGGATCAGCAACGGCCAGGTCCAGCCCCCGGTCGCGTCGTGGATCGCGGCGAAGCCGATCGGGCCCAGAGCGGCCATCGCGTAGCCGACTGACTGCGAGAACCCGGAGAGGGCGGCTGTGCCGTCGGGGGTGCGGCTCCGGAGAGCGATCAGCGTCAGCACGAGCGGGAACACACTCGCGCCGGTGCCGACCAGGAGGGCCCAGAGCCACGCACCCTGCACCGGCGCGAGCACCAGACCGAGGTAGCCGGCGGGGAAGCACGCCACCAGCGCCCACACCAGCCGGGTCTGGTCACGGCGCCGGCCGGCTGCGGCCGGCACCCAGAGGGAGATCGGGATGCTGATGCCGGTGATGACCCCCAGCAGCAGCCCCGCAGTGGACGCGGAGAAGCCCGCGTCGCGGTAGACCTGCGCGAACCACCCGAACATCGTGTAGGCGTGGGCGGACTGGACTCCGAACATGACCGCCATCGCCATCCCCAGCCGGGTGCGTGCGACGTCGGCCGCGCTGATCCGCCGCGGGACCGCACGCGGCCTCAGATCGTGACGAACGAGGAGCAGCCAGGGGAGGGCGGCGATCGCGGCCACCGCGGCCCAGCTCCCGAGCCCCCAGCGCCACGAGCCCAGCGCCGTCGCCAGCGGCACCGTGAGGACCGAGGCGGCGGTGAGGCCGACGGCCAGGGCGGTCGTGTAGAGGGCCGTGAAGAGCCCGATCCGCTCGGGGAAGTGCAGCTTGATCAGCGAGGGGAGCAGCACGTTCGCCATGGCCATGCCGGCCAGACCGACCACCGACGACACCAGGAACACCGCCGTCGACGACGTCACCGCTCGTGCCAGCAGCCCGGAGACGACGGCGACCAGGCACAGCACGGTGAGCCGGTGGGCGCCCAGCCGTCGAGCGGCGGACGGCGCCAGGGCGCCGAAGACGCCGAAGGCGACCACAGGCAGAGAGGTGAGCACCCCCGCAGCCAGTGGACCCATCGCCAGCGCATCGGTGACCTCGGCGAGCAGCGGTCCGACGCTCACCGCAACGGGCCGCAGGTTCAGCCCGAGCACGACGACGCCGACGACGACCAGCGCGCGCTCGAGCCGGCTGTCCTGGGAGGAGCCGGCGCCGGTGGTCACCCGGACATCATCGGGCACCACCACGGCGGCTTCTCCTCAGGTCCTGCGCAGGACGACCGATAGGAGGTCGCAACCGTTGCCAGGAGGGTCGAGCGCGCGTGGATGGCTTGGACGAAATCGTCGATGAGTTCCTCGTGGAGAGCCACGAGAACCTCGACCAGCTCGACCGCGACCTCGTCGAGCTCGAGCGCGACCCGTCGTCGCGCGGCCTGCTCTCCAGCGTCTTCCGGACCCTGCACACGATCAAGGGCACCAGCGGGTTCCTCGCCTTCGGCACCCTCGAGTCGGTGACCCACGTCGGCGAGAGCCTCCTCTCCCGGCTCCGCGAGGGCCAGATGACGCTCGACCCGCAGGTCACCACCGTGCTGCTGGAGGTCGTCGACGCCGTCCGGGACCTGCTCACCAGCATCGAGCAGACCGGCACCGAGGGCGACAACGACTACGACGACCTCGTCGCCCGGCTGCACCTGCTCCTCGGACGCGGAGCCCGCCGAGCCGCGTCACGTCCGAGCCCGCCGAGCCGGTCGTCGGGGCCCTCACCGAGCAGGTCGCGGAGCCGGCGCCGGCGGCGGAGGCCGCTGCGGAGGCTGCGCCCGAGCCCGCGGAGCAGCGTCGCACTGTCGCCGACAGCTCGATCCGCGTCGACGTGGCGCTGCTCGACTCGCTGATGAACCTGGTCGGCGAGCTGGTGCTCACCCGGAACCAGATGCTCCAGCGTGCCGCCACCCGTGAGGACCCCGAGCTCCAGCGCACCACGCACCGGCTGAACCTGATCGCCGGCGAGCTGCAGGAGAGCGTCATGAAGACGCGCATGCAGCCCATCGACAACGTCTGGAGCAAGCTGCCCCGGGTCGTCCGCGACCTGTCGGTCATGCTGGGCAAGTCGGTCGACCTGCACCTGGAGGGGCGGGACACCGAGCTCGACAAGACGATCCTCGAGGCGGTCCGTGACCCGCTGACGCACCTCGTCCGCAACTCCGTCGACCACGGCATCGAGTCACCCGAGGTGCGCCGTGCCGCCGGCAAGCCCGAGCGAGGCACCATCGCCCTGCGTGCCTTCCACGAGGGCGGCCAGGTCAACATCGAGATCACCGACGACGGCGCCGGCATCGACCCGGACAAGCTGCGGGCAAGGGGCCGCCGTCAGGGGGACCGCGACCTCTCCGACCGGGATGCGATGAAGCTGGTCTTCGCCGCCGGGTTCTCCACCGCGGAGGCGGTCACCAACGTCTCCGGCCGGGGCGTCGGCATGGACGTGGTCAAGACCAACATCGAGCGGATCGGCGGGACGATCGACCTCGCCAGCGACCGTCGGTCGCGGCACCACGGTGCGGATCCGCATCCCGTTGACGCTCGCGATCATCCCCGCGCTCGTCGTCTCCGCGGCGGGCAACCGCTACGCGATCCCGCAGGTCAACCTGTTGGAGCTGGTGCGCCTCGACGGTGACCCGTCGAAGCAGCAGGTCGAGACCGTGCAGGGCGCACCGGTGTACCGGCTCCGGGGCCGGCTGCTCCCGCTCGTCGACCTGCGCGAGCAGCTCGCCCTGCCGACCGTGGAGCGGCCCACCACCTACATCGTGGTCCTGCAGGCGGACAACCGGCAGTTCGGCCTCGTGGTCGACGACATCAAGGACACCGAGGAGATCGTCGTCAAGCCGCTGGGCCGCCAGCTCCGCGGGATCGAGCTGTACGCCGGGGCCACGATCATGGGGGACGGCACGGTGGCGCTCATCCTCGACACGATGGCGCTCGCCCGCAAGGCCGGCATGGCCCTGGACGGGAGCGAGACCTTCGACCACGCAGCCCCCGAGTCCGGCACGGACGACCGCACCGCGCTCCTCCTCGTCGGACTGGCCGACGGCCGACGCGCCGGGATCACGCTCGACGCCGTGGACCGGCTCGAGGAGTTCCGCCCGGACCAGGTCGAGCGCACCGGTGGTCACGAGGTCGTGCAGTACCGGGGACGGATCCTGCCGCTGCTCCGACTCGACCGCGCGCTGCACGGTCACGACGAGCAGGTCGCGGGCCGTGACCTGCAGGTCGTGGTCTGCCACCACGACGGCCGCACCGTCGGCGTGGTCGTCACCTCCATCCTCGACATCGTCGAGGAGGAGCTGTCCATCCGCAGCCACCTCGACACCGGTGGTCACCAGGGGTCGGCGGTCGTCGCCGGCCACGTGACCGAGCTCGTCGACATCGAGCACGCCATCGCTGCGTGCGACCCCGCCCTGCTCGCGCCCGCGAGCTGAGCCAGGAAGCCTCCATGACGCACCAGTACTGCACCTTCCTCCTCGACGGACACCTGTTCGGTGTGCCGGTGGCCTGCGTCCAGGAGGTCCTCAAGCAGCAGGAGGTGACCCCGGTGCCGATGGCGCCGCGCGAGGTCTCCGGCCTGATCAACCTGCGCGGCCAGATCGTCACCACGATCGACCTCCGCACCCGGCTCGGCATCGCACCGCGACCGGCCGGCTCACCGTCGGTGAGCGTGGTCGTCCGGGCCGCCGACGGCGAGCCCGTCAACCTCGTCGTCGACCGGATCGGGGACGTCATCGAGGCCGACGAGGACGCCCTCGAAGCGCCGCCGGACACCGTGCCTGCCGACCTGCGTCAGCTGGTCGCGGGCATCTGCATGCTGGAGAGCCGGCTCATGCTCCTGCTGGACACCGAGCGCGCGGTGACGGTCTCGAAGGTCGCGCCATGAGCCGCGGCCGATGCGTCCGGGACGGTGCCACCGGGATCGGTCGCGCGGGCACGGACCGACCCCTCAGGAGGGCCCCCCGGGTGCCGATGGGGACCCGACGCACCTTCGACCGCACGGAAGCGAGCACCACCACATGAGAGCCCTGACCCGTCCGCTGGACAACATGCGCATCGGCCGCCGCCTGGCTGCCGGCTTCGCCCTGTGCGGGATCTTCGTCTCCGGCGCGGCCTACGTCGCGCTGTCCTCGCAGACGCGCTCCGACGCCCGGTCGCAGGAGATCAACGCGGTCGTGGAGGCCGCCCAGATCGGCGACGACCTGCAGAACGCGATCAACGACGTGACCGGGTGGCAGGGGCTGTACGTCGCCGACGCCGCTGTGTTCGGCGTCGAGGAGGCGCTCGGCGAGGACGGCTACAACCGCCAGGGGTTCGACGAGGCCGAGGTCCGCGTCGACGAGCTCTTCGCCGACGCCGACCTCGACGCCCTCAACGCCGAGGAACGAGCGTTCGTCGACGATGCGGAGGGCCACTTCGAGCGGTTCTTCGCCGAGGACGTCAGGATCCGCCAGCTGCTCCGCACCGAGGGGCCGGCCGCTCTGCCGCGCGCCATGAGGAGCATCAACCAGGGCGAGTCCGGTCAGTCGTGGAGCGCGATGTTCGAGACCGTCGAGGAGCTGCGCGCCACCGTCTCCGACCGCGTCGCGGTCGAGCGGGCCGAGCTGGCCGAGATGCAGGCTCGCGGCCGGATGACGATCTACGTCGGCCTGGCGCTCGTCGCGATCCTGGCGATGGCGATCCTCCGCTACCTCATCCGCTCGATCACCCGCCCCCTCGGATCGACGGTGGAGGTGATCCGCTCGCTCGCGGACGGCCACCTGGACAACCGCCTCACGGTGGAGTCCGCTGACGAGATCGGTGTCATGTCGGGGGCGTTGAACGAGGCGCTGGACTCGCTGTCGTCGGCGATGGCCGGGATGGACGCGAACGCGCAGGCGCTGGCCTCGGCGTCGGAGGAGCTCTCCTCGGTGTCGGGCCAGATGACGCGGGTCCGCCCACGAGTCGGCGTCCCAGGCCGGGCTGGTCTCGGCCGCCGCCGAGCAGGTCTCGCGCAACGTGCAGACCGTGGCGACGGGCACCGAGGAGATGTCGGCGTCGATCCACGAGATCGCGGCGAACGCGATGAGCGCGGCCGGGGTGGCCGCGCAGGCCGTCGGCGTCGCGGAGGCCACGTCGGCCACGGTGGTGAAGCTGGGGGAGTCCTCGGCCGAGGTGGGCAACGTGATCTCCGTGATCAACTCGATCGCGGAGCAGACGAACCTGCTGGCGCTCAACGCCACCATCGAGGCGGCCCGGGCCGGCGAGGCGGGCAAGGGGTTCGCCGTGGTGGCCAACGAGGTCAAGGAGCTGGCTCAGGAGACGAGCAAGGCGACCGAGGACATCAGCCGGCGGATCCAGGCGATCCAGTCCGACACCGAGGCGGCGGTGGTCGCGATCACGGAGATCTCCGGGATCATCGCGCAGATCAACGACACCCAGAACACCATCGCCTCGGCCGTCGAGGAGCAGACCGCGACCACCAACGAGATCGGTCGCAGCGTGGCGGAGGCGGCCACCGGCTCGGTGGAGATCGCGCAGAACATCACCGGGGTGGCGCGGACCGCTGCCGACACCGGAGCAGCAGCCGCCAGCACGAACCAGGCAGCGGACGAGCTGGCGCGGATGGCGGCCGAGATGCGGCAGCTCGTCGGCCGGTTCACCTACTGACCGGGCGCGTCCCGGTCAGTACCTGAGGCAGCCACACGACATGGAGAGGCGGTGACGATGCCCCGGATCAAGGTCCTCGTCGTCGACGACTCCGTGGTCGTCCGTCGGCTCGTCGGCGACACGCTGTCAGCGGACCACCGTCTCGACGTGGTGGGCACCGCGGCCAACGGCAAGGTCGCCCTCGCGAAGATCCCCCAGCTCAACCCGGACCTGCTGACGCTCGACGTCGAGATGCCGGTGATGGACGGGCTGGAGACGTTGCGCGAGGTGCGCAGGCTCTACCCCCGGCTGCCCGTGATCATGTTCTCGACGCTCACCGAGCGTGGAGCGGCGACCACGCTCGACGCTCTCGAGCTCGGCGCCGACGACTACGTCGCCAAGCCCGCGAACGTCGGCAGCGTGACCGCGTCGATGGAGGCGGTCCGCAGGGAGCTGGTGCCGAAGATCCTGGCGCTCTGCACCCGTGCCCGCCCTGACCTCACCCCGCTGCCGTCGCCTGTCGGCCCGCCGGTCGGCGCACCGGTGGCGGCGACCTCATCGCTGGTCCCTCCGCGGGTCGACCTGGTGGTCATCGGCGCGTCGACCGGTGGCCCGGACGCCCTCGCGACGGTCATCGGGGCGCTCCCGGCATCGCTCCCGGTGCCGGTGGTCGTCGTGCAGCACATGCCGCCGGTCTTCACCAAGCAGTTCGCCGACCGGCTCGACGCCCGGTGCGCGGTCCGGGTCAGCGAGGCGGTGCCGGGAGCGCCGCTCGTGCGCGGTGAGGTGCTCGTCGCGCCGGGCGACTTCCACCTGCGCCTGCGGCGCGTCGCCGGACGCGTCCAGGCGAACCTCGACCAGGGCACCCCGGAGAACTACTGCCGGCCGGCCGTCGACGTGCTGTTCCGCTCCGCGGTCGAGGCGTACGGCGGTCACGTGCTCGGCGTCGTGCTCACCGGCATGGGGGCCGACGGCGCCCGCGGCTCCGCCGAGATCGTCGCGGCCGGTGGCTCGGTCCTCGTCCAGGACGAGGCGACCTCGGTCGTCTGGGGGATGCCCGGCGCCGTGGCGGCTGCGGGGCTCGCCGCCCGGCAGCTCCCGCTGGCCGACCTCGGACCGGCCGTGCTCGCCCGGGTGGCGGCCGGGCGAAGCAGCGGCGCCGCCGTCCGCCGCCGTCACTGGCACCGTCACGAGCTGGCACCCTCGCTGCCACCGTCGCTGCCACCGGTGCGACCCGGATCGGCAGGACCGCATGGGCAACCTGACCCCGCAGGCCTTCGGCTTCGTGGCCGATCTCGTGCGGCGTGAAGCGGCCATCGTGATCGGACCGGGCAAGGAGTACCTCGTCGAGGCCCGGCTGACCCCTCTGGCGCGTGCCGCGGGCGCGGCCGACGTGTCGGCGTACGTCTCCACGTTGCAGGCGCCCGCCCAGGCGCCCCAGCGGACGTTGGTGGTGGAGGCGCTCACCACCAACGAGACGTCGTGGTTCCGCGACGGCGAGCCGTTCGAGGCGCTGCGCATCACTGTCGTGCCCCTGTTGCTGACCGACGTGCCCGCTAGCCGACCGATCCGCGTCTGGTCCGCCGCTTGCTCCAGTGGGCAGGAGCCCTACACGATCGCGATGGTGATGGCCGAGCGTGCCGCGGGCCGCAAGGTCGACATCCTCGCCAGCGACCTGTCGCAGAAGATGGTCGAGCGCACGGCGGCCGGCAGCTACAGCCAGCTCGAGGTCGGCCGTGGCCTCCCGGCGCCGCTGATGGTCAAGCACTTCCGGCGCCACGGCACGCAGTGGCGGGTCTCGGAGCAGCTGCGCTCGATGGTCCGGACACAGCGGATCAACCTGGCCACGCCGTTCCCGTCGCTCCCGACGTTCGACGTCGTGTTCCTGCGCAACGTCCTCATCTACCTCGACACGCCGACCAAACGGGCCGTCCTGCAGCGGGTGCGCCAGGTGCTCAGCCCCCAGGGGTTCCTGTTCCTGGGCGCGGCCGAGACGACCCTGGGCATCGACGACGCATGGGACCGGACGACCCTCGGCCGATTCACCCTCTACCGGCCGACCCCCGCGGTCCGGCCGACCCCCGTCCCCTTGCCGACCCTTGCCTGGTCGGCGACAGCAGAAGGCAGGTGACCACGGTGCGTGCACTCGTGATCGACGACTCCCGGACCATGCGCTCGTTGCTGAGCCGCCAGCTCCTCGCGCTCGGCTACGAGGTGATCCAGGCCCAGCACGGCGAGGAAGCCCTCGAGCTGCTGGAGCAGAGCGGGGACCAGGTTCCCGACGTCGCCACGGTCGACTGGAACATGCCGGTGATGGACGGGCTCACGTTCGTCCAGCACGTCCGCCGCAGGCCGGAGTGGCGCTCGATCGCCCTGATGATGGTGACCACGGAGGCCGAGTACGACCAGATCGTGCGGGCGCTCGCCGCCGGTGCCCACGAGTACCTCATCAAGCCGTTCACCCCGGAGGCGTTCACCGACAAGCTCGACCTGCTCGGGCTGGTCCCGGCGAAGGCGATGTCGTGAGCGCGCCCTGCCTCGAGGTTGACGACCTCCGGGTCGTCGCCAACGACGTCTGGACGTCGTTCCTGACCCACCACGGGCCCCTGGGTTGGTCTCCGGCGCCGCTGGCGGAGCCGGAGGTCGTGCGGGCCTCGGTGGAGATCACCGGGGAGTGGGACGTCGCGGTGACCCTCGAGATGTCCCCCGGCACCGCACTGACCGCGGCGCGGACGATGCTCGCCCTCGACGAGGTCGACGAGGTCGACGACGACGACGTGCTCGACGCGCTCGGTGAGCTCGTCAACATGATCGGCGGCAACATCAAGAGCCTGCTGCCCTCAGGTTCGGTCCTGGGGCTGCCGATGGTCTCCTCGACGCCTGCACCCCCCTCCGCCCTCTCCGGCTCCATCGAGCTGTGCCGGGTGGACCTCACCTGGGCCGGCACCACCATCCTGGTGCGGGTCTGGTCGTACGCAACCGAGAAGGAAGAGCCCACGAGATGAAGATCCTCATCGTCGACGACAGCAGGGTGATGCGGCAGATCGTCGTCCGCACCCTCCGGCAGGCGGGGTTGGACGGCCACGAGGTCATCGAGGCCGACAATGGCAAGCGCGGGTTCGACGCGGTGCTCGAGCACCGGCCCGACCTGGTCATCTCGGACTGGAACATGCCGGAGATGACCGGCCTGGAGATGCTGCACGCGTTGCGCGCGAACGGCTTCGACGTCCCGCTGGGGTTCGTCACCTCGGAGGGCGCGCCCGAGATGGTGAGCAAGGCCCGGGCCGGCGGCGCGATCTTCGTCATCACCAAGCCGTTCAGCCCGGAGCGGTTCCGCGAGGCCCTCGAGCCGGTGCTGGTCGCCTGATGACCGGCAGCGTCCTGGCCACCACGCCGCTGCCGCCTGCGAAGGCGGTCCGCGACATGCTCTCCGACCTCCTGGGCCGCAACGTGGAGGTCCGGTTGTCGCTGCCCTACGCGCCGAGGCCGAGCGAGCCGACGACCCTCGCCGTCTACGTCGACGACCGGACCGTCGTCCGTGCGGTCGGTGTCGTGGACATGGGGTTCTCGGCCAGGACCGCAGCCGCGATCGGGCTGGTGCCCGCACGGACGGCCGACGCCGCGGTGGCGGACGGCCTGCTCTCCGAGACGCTGGCGGAGAACCTCCACGAGGTGCTGAACATCGCCGCCTCGCTGCTCAACGCGGAAGGGGCCGTCCACGTCCGGCTGCACGAGATGTACGCGCCGGGGACCCACCCGCCGGTGCCCGTGGTCGAGTGCATGCAGGCCCTCGGCCGCCGGCTGGACCTGGGGGTGGACATCCCGGGCTACGGCAAGGGAAGATTCAGCCTCGTCATCCTCGGCTGACCGTCGCGGCGCCTCTCGGGCGGGCACCCACGCGTCGAGGATCCCGACGTCCGGGGGGACGCGACACAGGGGGCCCGCATGTACACACTGCTCGGCGCGTCGGTGCTCGGCTTCGACCTCGTGAGGCGCGTGGGAGGCGGCGCGGTCGCCTCCCTGCTCGTCGACGCGATGGCGCTGACCCCCGAGCACGTCCCGGTCCTCGCCGCTGCCCGCCCGCTGGGGCTGCTGACCACCGACGACCGGCTCGAGCTGGAACGCGCCACCGAGCGGTCGCCGCTCTCGGCCGCCCTCGGCCGGATGTCGGCCCTGGTGGAGGCCGGCCGGGTCAGTGACGCGCTCCGGCTGATCGAGCGCGCTCCGATGGCCGGGCTCGCCGAGCTTCTCACCTGCGTGCGGAACGAGGTGTTCGACTGGACCTGGGTCGGCGCCGGCGAGACGCGGAGCCGTCCGGCGGACGCCGCCGACGCCGTCGCCGTGGTGTGCGACGCGGTCACCGCGGCCTACCACCCGACCACGCTGGGCGGCGGACTCGCCCGGCAGCTGATCGAGCCGTGGGCGACTGCCCAGGCGGCGCTCCCGGCGAGGCGGGCGGACCTCGGTCCCGCCCAGGACGAGCTGGACGCCCTCCTGGCCGGGTTGGCGATGCTCGACCGGGAGGGGCACGCCCGGCTGCTCGAGGCGGCGGTGGAGGCGCGGAGCAAGGGCGGGTGGGCCCAGGCGATGCACTCCGCTTCCTGGGCCGTCCACCTCGCCGGCCGGGTGCGGCCATCCGCGAGCGCCCAGCTCCGCGCGGTGCGGGTCCTCAGCGACGCGGACGTCTCCGTCACCGATGCAGCCGCCGGCACCTGGAACGTCGTGAGCGGTGCGGTGCAGGCCACGGTCGTGAGGGACCTGCTCGACGACGCGAGTGCGGCCCTCCTGCTGGGACCCGTCGCCCGGGTCCTGGCACAGCGGTGAACCGGATGTTCACCGTCAGGCGATGGTCATCCCGCCGTCGACGGCGAGCGTCTGGCCGGTGACGTAGCCGCTCGCGGCCGACGCCAGGAACACCACGGCAGCCGCCAGCTCCTCGGGGTCACCCTTGCGTCCGGTCGGGATCCGGGGCAGCTGTGCGTCGAGGTAGCCGGCGGGGTACTGGTCGGTCATCTCGCTCTCGAAGAACCCGGGCGCGATCGCGTTGACCCGGATGCCCTTGCGCCCCGTCCACTGCTGGGCCAGGTCGCGGGTCAGCCCGAGGAGCCCCGCCTTCGACGCGGCGTACGCCGCCTGCGGCAGCGCCGCGGTGGTGAGGGCGAGGACCGACGAGATGTTGATGATGCTGCTGCCCGGCTGCATGACCCTGGCGCACGCCTGCGCCATCCAGTAGCAGCCGTGCAGGTTCACGTCGACCACCTGCCGGAACTGCTCCGGCGTCTCGCGGGTGGCGGGCACAGCGGTGCCGACACCGGCGTTGTTGACCAGCACGTCGACCCGTCCCAGCTCGGCGACCGCGGTGTCGACCAGCCGCTGGCACTGCTCGGGATCGGAGACATCGGTGGCGACGGCGACCGCCCGGCGGCCGGCGGCCTCGACCATCGCTCGGGTCTCCTCCAGCCGCTCGACGCGGCGGGCACCGAGGACCACGTCGGCGCCGGCCTCGGCCAGCCCCCTGGCGAAGGCGACGCCCAGCCCGGAGGAGGCGCCGGTGACCACGGCGACGCGGCCGTCGAGTCGGAACAGGTCGGGCACCGTCATGCCGGCGTCCCTTCGCCGGAGCCCTCGGTCCGCAGGTGGGCGCGGCGGGCGCTCCAGGCGCTGGCGGCCATCTCGTCGATCGTGTGCCGCATCTTCCAGTCCAGCTCCGCCGCAGCCGCCTCGCCCGAGGCGACGATCCGAGCGGGGTCGCCGGGACGGCGGGGATGGATCTCGGGGGTGAAGTCGATCCCGGTCACCCGCGCCATCGCATCCATGATCTCGCGCACCGACAGGCCGTCGCCGCTGCCGAGGTTGTAGACGGGGCGGAGCTCCGCGCCGTTCTCGAGGGCGTTCGCCGCCGCCACGTGGGAGAGCGCGAGGTCCTGCACATGCACGTAGTCGCGGACGCAGGTGCCGTCCTCGGTGGGGTAGTCGTCGCCGTTGATCCGCGGCGTCCGACCCTCGAGAAGGGCCTCGATGACCAACGGGAACAGGTTGTGCGGGCTGCTGTCGTAGACCTCGTCGGTCCCGGACCCGACGACGTTGAAGTAGCGCAGGGACGTGTGGCGCAGCCCGGTCGCCCGGGCCTGGTCGGCGAGCAGCCACTCCCCGACGAGCTTCGACTCGCCGTACGGCGACTCGGGCCGGGTGGGGCTCTCCTCGGTGACCAGCGCGGTCTCCGGCGTGCCGTACGTCGCAGCGCTGGACGAGAACACCATGGAGCCGACGCCGGCCGCCTCCATGGCGCGGAGCAGGGAGACGGTCCCCTGGACGTTCTGCTCGTAGGTGTGCAACGGCCGCGAGACGGAGACGCCGGCGTACTTGAACCCGGCCAGGTGCACGACGCCGGTGACGCCGTGCTTCTCCAGCGCCCCGCGGACCGCCTCGGTGTCGAGGATGCTCGCCTCCACGAGCGGCACCTCCGCGGGGACGAACTCGCGGTGGCCGCTGGAGAGGTCGTCGAGCGCGACGACGTCCGCTCCCGCCTCCCGGAACGCGCGGACCACGTGGGCTCCGATGTAGCCGGCACCGCCGGTGACGAGGACCTTCATGGAGGCGACCCTAGTGGAGGTGCGTTAAGGTGAGCCCATGGGTACACGCCTGCTCCTTCTCCAGCCGCTCTGACCCGGTCCGGGCCCGGTCCCGGTCCCGCGCAGAGCGGCCGCCCTCCTCACCGGAGGGTTTTTTTGTGCCCCCGACAGCCCAGCGACGAACGCGAGAGACAGATGACCGAGCAGCGGGTAGAGGCCAGCCAGCGACAGGGCGACCGCCCGGGCGAGCGGACTGGCTACGACATCGCTGCGGCCCAGGAGCGGTGGCGCGCGGTCTGGGACGAGCTGGACCAGTTCCGGGCCACCGACGACGGCAGCCGTGAGCGGCGCTACGCCCTGACGATGTTCCCGTACCCCAGCGGCGACCTGCACATGGGCCACGCGGAGGTGATGGCGCTCCACGACGTGATCGCCCGCTACTGGTGGCAGCAGGGCTACGACGTGATGAACCCGATCGGGTGGGACTCCTTCGGACTGCCGGCGGAGAACGCCGCAATCAAGTCCGGCGAGCACCCGGCGACGTACACCTATGCCAACATCGAGACGCAGGCCGAGTCGTTCCGTCGCTACGGCATCTCGTTCGACTGGTCGCGCCGGCTCCACACCTCGGACCCCGAGTACTACCGCTGGACCCAGTGGCTCTTCCTGCGCTTCCGCGAGCGTGGGCTGGCCTACCGGAAGTTCAGCCCGGTGAACTGGTGTCCCAACGACCAGACGGTGCTCGCCAACGAGCAGGTCGTCCAGGGGATGTGCGAACGCTGCGGGGCCGAGGTCACCAAGCGCGAGCTGTCGCAGTGGTACTTCAAGGTCACCGACTACGCCCAGCGGCTGCTCGACGACATGGAGGGGTTGAAGGACACCTGGCCCGACCGGGTGCTGGCGATGCAGCGCAACTGGATCGGCCGCTCCGAGGGCGCCTACGTCGACTTCGAGATCGAGGGCCACGGCCCGGTCACCGTCTTCACCACCCGCCCGGACACGCTGTACGGCGCGACCTTCTTCGTGGTGGCGGCCGACGCGCGGCTGGCCTCGGAGCTGGTGACCGACGAGCACCGCGACGAACTGGCGGGCTACCTGGAGGAGGTCCGCAAGGAGACCGACATCGACCGGTTGTCCACGGACCGCGAGAAGACCGGCGTCTTCCTCGGCCGTCACGCGGTCAACCCGGTCAACGGGGAGCGGATCCCGGTGTGGGCGGCCGACTACGTCCTGGCCGACTACGGCACGGGTGCGGTCATGGCGGTGCCGGCGCACGACCAGCGCGACCTCGACTTCGCCAAGGCCTTCGACCTGCCGGTGCGACGTGTCGTCGACACCGGCGAGGACGACCCGGCTGAGACGTTCGTCGCGACGTCCGGCGACGGCGCCTACGTCAGCTCCGGCGAGCTCGACGGCCTCACCGACAAGGCCAGCGGCATCGCCCGCATCGTCGAGCGGCTGGAGGCCGACGGTCGCGGTCGCGGGGCGGTGAACTTCCGGCTGCGCGACTGGCTGCTGTCCCGGCAGCGGTTCTGGGGATGCCCGATCCCGATCGTGCACTGCGACGACTGCGGCGAGGTCGCGGTCCCCGACGACCAGCTGCCGGTCGTGCTGCCCGACCTGCGCGGCGCGGACCTCAAGCCGAAGGGCGTCTCGCCCCTCGCGGCGGCACCCGAATGGGTCGACGTGCCGTGCCCGCGGTGCGGCAAGGAGGCGAAGCGGGACAGCGACACGATGGACACCTTCGTGGACTCGTCGTGGTACTTCCTGCGCTACTGCTCGCCGGAGTTCACCGACGGTCCGTTCGACCCCGGGGCGGTCGCGCGCTGGATGCCGGCCCACCAGTACGTCGGCGGCGTGGAGCACGCGATCCTGCACCTGCTCTACAGCCGCTTCTTCACCAAGGTCCTGCACGACATGGGCATGGTCGACTTCGAGGAGCCCTTCGCCGCACTGCTCAACCAGGGGCAGGTCATCAACCAGGGCAAGGCGATGAGCAAGTCCCTCGGCAACGGCGTCAACCTCGGCGAGGTCATCGACGAGTACGGCGTCGACGCGGTCCGGCTGACCTTGGTCTTCGCCGGGCCGCCGGAGGACGACATCGACTGGGCCGACGTCTCGCCCGCCGGCTCGCTGAGGTTCCTGCAGCGCGCCTGGCGGCTGTCCGGGGACGTCACCTCCGCCACCGGCGCCGACCCGGCCGCGGGGGACGTCGCGCTGCGCAAGGTCACCCACCGCACGGTGCACGACGCCGCTCAGCTGGTCGAGAGCCACCGGTTCAACGTCATGGTCGCCCGGATCATGGAGCTCGTGAACGCCACCCGCAAGGCGATCGACTCCGGCTGCGGCCCCGGGGACCCGGCGGTGCGCGAGGCGGCCGAGGCGGTCGCGATCCTGCTGAGCCTGGTCGCGCCGTACACCGCGGAGGAGATGTGGGCCAGGCTCGGTCACGAGCCGACCGTCTCGCGTGCCGGCTGGCCGACCGTCGACGAGTCCCTGCTGGTCGAGGAGACGGTCACCGCGATCGTCCAGGTGCAGGGGAAGCTGCGTGCCCGGCTCGAGGTGGACCCGTCGATCTCCGCCGCGGAGCTGGAGGCACGGGCGCTGGCCGACTCCGCGGTCATGCGCAGCCTCGAGGGCAGGACGGTGCGCAAGGTCATCGTCCGCGAGCCGAGCCTCGTCAACATCGTCGCCGGCTGACGCTCGCTATCCTGCGCAGATGCCGAAGGTCGTCGTCGTCACCGACTCCACGGCCACGATCCCGGCCGAGCTGGTCGAACGGCACGGGATCGTGGTCGTGCCGCTCCAGGTGGTCGTCGGCGCCAAGGCCTACCGCGACGGCGTCGACCCCGAGGCCAGCCCCGAGCGGATCGCCGCGGCCCTGAAGGAGCACGTCCCGGTCAGCACCAGCCGGCCGAGCCCGGCCACGCTGCTCGAGGTCTACGAGGCGGCCGCTGCGCAAGGGGCCGACGAGATCGTCTCAGTCCACGTCTCGGGCGAGGTGAGCGCCACCTTCGAGTCCGCCCAGCTGGCAGCGAAGGGTGCCTCGGTGCCGGTGCGTGCGGTCGACAGCCGGCAGGTCGGCGCGGGCACCGGCTATGCCGCGCTGGCAGCCGCGGAGGTGGTGGAGCGCGGCGGCGACGCGCGGGAGGCCGCGGCCGCGGCGCGGCGCCGGGCCGAGGAGAGCGTGACCCTGTTCTACGTCGCGACCATGGAGTACCTACGGCGGGGCGGTCGTGTCGGCGCCGCGGCGGCGCTGATCGGCTCGGCCCTGGCGGTGAAGCCGATCCTCCAGATCGTCGACGGGCGGATCGCTCCGCTGGAGAAGGTCCGCACCGCTGGGCGGGCGCTGGCCCGGCTCGAGGAGCTCGCCGTCGCCGCCGGTGCCGACCGGGACGTCGCGGTGACGGTCTCGCACCTGGCCGGGCTGACGGCTGCGCAGACCTTGGCCGAAGCGCTTTCCTTGCAGATGGCGGACGGCCTGCACGGGCGTGAGGTGCGGGTCTGCGAGGTGCCGGCCGTCGTCGGAGCCCATGTCGGACCGGGGCTCGTGGGGGTCACGATCGCACCCTGCTGAGCCGACTGCCGAGTTCTCCACAGGCTGGGTCGCGCTCGTGGCGGTGGGAGTCGCCGCTGCCTAGCGTGCGAGCCATGCGGCCCCGACCCACCTCCGACGCGCGCACCCCGGACCTCGCCCGGCGGCGGCTCGAGGCACTGATCGCCGAGCTCGCCGCGGCGCGCGGAGAGCCCCTCGACGCCGACGACGAGACAGAGCCGGCGGCACCCGCGACCGGCGACCCGACCGGCGACCCGACCGGCGACCCGACCGGCGACCCGACCGGCGACCCGACCGGCGACCCGGCCGTCGCCGCGGCCGCGCCGCCGGGACGGCATGCGCGCCGCCCGGTCCCGTTGCCCCGGCGAGCCGCAGACCGGGCTGCGGACCTCGCTCCGCCCGGCGTCCGCTCCCTGCTCGCCGCCCGGCCGCACCTCGGCTCCGCCCAGATGGGGTTGGTGGCACTCGTCGTGGCCCTGGGGCTGCTGCTCTCGGCCTGGTGGCTGGTGCGTGCCGGTGCGGGCGGCGCGGGCGAGGTGGCCCCGCCGCGGGTGACCACGGGAGCGGCGGCACCGTCCGCGGCGGCGGCCCCGTCCGCGCCGTCGCCACCGTCGCCACCGTCGCCACCGTCGCCGAGCCCAGCCGCGACGAGCGCAGGGGAGGGGGCCGGCATCGTCGTCGATGTGGTCGGCAAGGTCCGCCGCCCCGGGATCGCGGTGCTCCCGGCCGGCGCGCGCGTCGTCGACGCTGTCGAGGCGGCGGGCGGGGTGCGCCGCGGCGTCGACCCTGCGACCGTCAACATGGCGCGGCTGCTCACCGACGGGGAGCAGGTCGTGATCGACGGCAGGGCCCGGTCCGACGCCGGGGCCGTTGCCGGGGTGCCCGGACCGTCGCCGGGACCGCCCGCCGGCGGGCTGGTCCCTCTCAACTCCGCCGACCAGGCAGCCCTGGAGACGCTGCCCGGGGTCGGCCCCGTGACCGCGGCGGCGATTCTCGAGTGGCGCGCGCAGCACGGCGCGTTCAGCTCTGTCGACGAGCTCCTCGAGGTCTCCGGGATCGGCCCGGCGACCCTGGCCGAGATCGCCCCCCACGTCACGCTGTGACCGCGCCTCCGGTGAGCGCCGACCTGCGCACCACCTGGTTGGGCGTCTCGGCATGGGCCGGTGCCCTGCTCGGGCTGCTGCTCGGCGCCCCGGCTGTGGGCCTCACCGCGCTGGTGGTCACCGCCGCGGTCGTGGCCGCGGCGGCCGGCCGGCTCCCCTCCGGCCTCGTCGCCGGAGGGCTGGTCGTCGCGGCGGCGGTGGCGGGCGCCGCGGGGGTTCGGGTCGAGGCAACGAGCACGAGCCCGGTGACCCGGTGGGCGGAGCAGCGGGTGGTCGCGGAGGTCGTGATGACCGTCCGCTCGGACCCGGTCGTCCGGCAGGGCCGGTTCGGCGACTACGTCGTGCTCCGGGCACAGCTGCGCGAGGTGGTCGCCCGTGGCCGGGCCGTCTCCTCCTCGGTGCCGGTGCTCGTCATCGGCGACCGGGCCTGGCAGGAGGCTCGGCTGGGCGCGGTGGTGCGGACGACCGCCAGGTTCGCGCCTGCGTCGTCCGCGCGCGAGGCGGCGGTCCTCACCGGGCCGCGGGAGCCCGAGACCGTGGCGGCGCCGGCCGGGGTGTTCCGTGCCGCCGACGCGGTCCGGGACTCGGTACGCCGGGCGTCGGCCGGTGGGCCCGACGCCGCCGCCGCGCTGGTGCCCGCGCTCGTGACCGGCGACGACCAGCGGCTGCCCGCCGAGGTGGTGGAGGAGTTCCGCACTGCCGGGCTCACCCACCTCACCGCCGTCTCGGGCACCAACCTCACGCTGGTCCTCGTCTCGCTGCTGCTGGTGGCGCGCTGGTGCGGTGTCCGCGGGCACGGCGTCGTCGTGCTCGGCCTTCTCGGCGTCGCCGGCTTCGTGCTGCTCGCCCGTCCCGAGCCCTCGGTCGTCCGCGCCGCCGCGATGGGGACCGTCGCGCTGCTCGGCCTCGGCGCCGGCGGTCGCTCGGCGGGGGTGCGGGCGCTCGGCGCCGCCGTCCTCGTCCTCCTGGTGGCCGACCCGTGGCTCGCGCGGTCCCCGGGGTTCGCCCTGTCGGCGCTCGCCACCGCCGGGATCCTCTTCCTGGCGCCACCGTTCCGGGACGCGCTCGCCGGTTGGCTGCCCCGGCCGCTGGCGGAGGCGGTCGCCGTACCCCTGGCGGCGCAGCTCGCCTGCACCCCCGTCGTGGCGGTGCTGTCCGGGGAGGTGAGCATCGTCGCGGTCGCTGCGAACCTCCTGGTCGCCCCCGCTGTCGGACCGGCGACGGTCCTCGGGCTGGCAGGTGGGCTGGTCGGGCTGGTCGTCGCGCCGGTGGGGGCGTGCATCGGGTGGCTCGCCGCCTGGTGCGCCGAGTGGATCATCCAGGTCGCCCATGCTGCCGCGACGCTGCCGGGCGCCGCGGTCGGGTGGTCCGACGATCTCGGCGGCATCACGATGCTGACGCTGCTGTGCGCGGCGCTCGCCGGGCTCGGGCCGTGGCTGCTGCGAAGGAGACGGACGACTCTGGCGGTCGCGGTGGTGGTCGGCCTCCTCGTCGTCGTGCCGCTGCCGTCACCGGGGTGGCCGCCGCGTGGCTGGCTCCTGGTCATGTGCGACGTGGGGCAGGGTGACGCGCTCGTGCTCTCGAGCGGACCGGGCGAGGCGGTGGTCGTCGACGCCGGTCCCGACCCGGAGGCGGTGGACCGCTGCCTGCGACGGCTCCGCGTGACCAGGGTTCCGGCGGTGGTGCTCACCCACTTTCATGCCGACCACGTGGACGGGCTCCCCGGGGTGCTCCGCGGCAGGACGGTCGCCGAGCTCCAGGTCAGCGGGCTCGCTGAGCCCGCCGAGGGCGCAGCCCGGGTCGCCTCGTGGGCGGGAGCGGCCGAGGTCCCGGTCCGGGTGCCGGCGTACGGCGAGGTCGTCCGCAGCGGCCCGGTGAGCTGGCAGGTGCGAGCACCTCGGCGCTTCGTGGCGGGGAGCCCGAACGATGCTTCGGTGGTGCTCCTCGTGGAGACGGCCGGTCTCCGGCTCCTGCTCACCGGTGACGTCGAGCCGCCCGCGCAGGAGGCGCTCGCGCGCGAAGGGCTGGGCGAGGTGGACGTCCTGAAGGTGCCGCACCACGGCAGCCGTCACCAGGACCTGGTGTGGCTGAGGGCGCTCCGCCCCCGGGTGGCGCTCGTGTCGGTGGGGGAGGGCAACGACTACGGTCATCCCGCTCCGCCGCTGATGGACGCGCTCTCCGACGCGGGTGCCCTGGTGCGGCGGACCGACCTGCACGGCGATGTCGCGGTCGAGGTGCACGACGGCGACATCCGGGTGGTCACCGGAGGGTGACGTCGTGGCGCCCCGGACCGCCGTCCCGGACCTCGGCGAGCCAGGAGACCGGAGGTCGGTCGGCGGCGGTGACCGTGAGCGTCCACCGGCCAGGCGGCAGAGCCAGGAAGTAGTCGCCGTGCTCGTCCGAGACGTTGGCCTCCTGCCGGACGGGACCAGCGCCGGCCGGCTCGGGGGCCGCCGTGACGGTGGCCATGGGCACCGGCGCGCCGGCGCTGTCGCGGACACGGCCGAGGACGCCCGTGCCGTGCGGCACGGGCGTCCCCGACTCGGAAGGACCAGCAACCATCAGCCGAGGCTGGTGGCGAAGTTGAACAGGTTGAGGGCCTCGTTGCCGAAGTACGGGCCGTACATGCTGTTCGGGTCGTTGTTGTACTTGTAGGAGTTGACGCTGTTGACGTAGCCCAGGCCGCCGGACTCGCTGACCAGCCAGCCGCCACCGCTGGAGCCGCCGGTCATGTTGCAGGAGATCCGGATGGTGTTCGGACCGGGCGCGAACCAGTTCGGGTTGTCGTCCCCGAGCCGGCTGGACGGGCAGACGTACTGGTTGAAGCCGCTGAACGGTGCCGCCTGCGGGTAGCCGTAGGACCGGAAGTACTGGCTGCGCGAGGCGTTGAACCGGGTCCCCTGGCCGCCGAGGTAGTTCACGATCCGCTGGCCGTTGCGGTCGTTGGTGATGATGACGCCGACGTCCTGCTTGAAGTTGCTGCTGTTGTGCCACGAGGTCGTGGTCGTGAGGGTGCGCGCGGTCCACTGACCGTACGGCGCGTGGCCGTTGTAGGAGGACGAGTAGGCCGGGACGACGACCACGTTGCGGTGGAACCGGCCGGCCCCGTCGCTGACGCAGTGGCCCGCGGTGGAGACCATGCGCTTGCTGGCACTGTTGACGATGGTGCCCGAGCAGACGAAGTTGCCACCGACGGCCTTGGTGAAGAACACCTTGACGTTGAGCCGGTCCGGCAGGTCGGTGTAGGGGCGGGACAGCGAGCTGGCGGCCCGGGCGACCGGCCCGGCCGGGGCGCCGAGCGTGCCGGTGACCGGTGGTGTGCTCACCCGTCTGCCCTCGGGAGCCCGGGCGGCCCCCTCCTTCACCGCACGCCGGTCGGCCTTGGAGGGCCGGACGACGAGCGGCTTCGCCTCCGCCATCCGCTTCTTGGTCCAGTAGCCGAGCGCCTGCCTGGATTGACCGGGGCTCGTCTCCGGGCTGGCGACCATGCCGCGCCACTCGCGGTCGGCGCCGCTCGAGGCCGTGGCGGTGGCTCCGCCGGCCGCGGCGGCGCCTGCTCCGGCGACGAGAGCGGCGGCGACGAGGCCGACGGTGATGCGGGTCTGTCGTTTCATGGTGGTTCCCCTTGAGGTGAGGTGAGGTGAGGTGGGCTGTGGCTGGGCACACCTTGGGGGACGGACGACCGCTGCTCAATAGTCGGAACCGGCCACTCGCCATGACCCTGAATGACCCGACTGGACCGCCCTCCGGCCACGTATCACGGCAGCGCCCGCCGCCTCGGGGTCCTCCCGGCCGGCGCTGTCGGCAGCACGCCGGCAGCACGTCGGCAGGGTCGCAGCATCGTGTCGGAGCGGTGTGGCAGGCTGGCCCGACCATGGCGAACCAGCAGCCCTCCAGCTCCTCCGCACCGAGCCCGCTGGGTTCGGTCACCCTCGTGACCGGCCCGGAGGAGCTCCTCAACGAACGGGTCGTGGAGGCCGCCACCGCCGCAGTCCGCCGGGCCGACCCCGAGGCCGAGGTGAGCGCGACGACCGGGGACCAGCTGACGATGGCCACGCTGGGCGAGCTCGCCGCTCCCTCGCTGTTCTCGTCGACGCGGTGCGTGGTCGTTCGCCGGGTCGAGGAGGTCCCGGACGAGTCGCACGACGGGCTCCTCGCCTACGCAGGAGACCCCGACGCAGACATCGCGCTCGTCCTGGTCCACTCGGGAGGGCAACGAGGGAGCGGGTTGCTGACCAGGCTGCGCAAGCTCGGGCCGGTGTCGGAGCACCGGTCGCAGGCGGTCAAGGGCCAGCGCGCCCTGGTGCAGTTCACCCAGGCCGAGGCGAGGCGTCACGGAGGGCGGCTGGAGCCGGATGCTGCGGCCGCGCTCGTCGAGTCGGTGGGGGCGGACCTGCGCGCGCTCGCAGCGGCCGCCCATCAGCTGAGCCACGACTTCCCGGGCAAGCCGCTCACCTCCGAGGTGGTGGCGAGGTACTTCTCAGGCCGGGCCGACGTCAAGGGCTACGAGATCGCCGACCACGCGATCTGGGGCAAGCGCACCGAGGCGCTCGAGGAGCTGCGATGGGCGCTCGACACCGGCGTCGGGGGTCCTGCGATCACCGGCTCCTTCGCCTCGGCGGTGCGTGGGCTGGCGCGGTTGGTGGGGGCCCGACGGGGGCTGCGCCCGGCTGACCTGGCCCGGGAGATCGGGGTGCCCGACTGGAAGCTCGACACCCTGCGCAAGCAGGCCCGCGGGTGGGACGAGGCAGGCCTTGCGGTTGCGGTCCAGGCGGTGGCCCGTGCGGACGCTGAGGTCAAGGGGGCGGGGGCGGACGCCGCCTACTCCTTGGAGCGGATGGTCCTCACGGTGACCGGCGCCCGGCTCGAGCGCTGAGGGTCGGGGGGCTCGCGCGTCGATCGGAATTGCGAAGGCGCCTCACCCCGACGGGGAGAGGCGCCTCAGGAGGTCCGCGTCAGAGCGACGAGGCCTGCTTGTTGATCGAGGCCTTGCGGTTCGCCGCCTGGTTCTTGTGGATGACGCCCGCGGAAGCAGCCTTGTCGAGCTTGCGGGTGGCCTCCTTGGCGAGGTCCTTCGCCTTGTCGGTGTCGCCGTCCTTGACGGCCTCCCGGAAGCTGCGCACCGCCGTCTTCAGCGCCGACTTGACGGACTTGTTGCGCAGGTGGGCAGCCTGGTTCTGCTTGTTGCGCTTGATCTGGGACTTGATGTTCGCCACGTGGCAGGCCTCAGTGTCTGGTCGGTTCGGTGGGGGGTCGGGGTGCGCACCCCACAGCGTGGGCGCGCGACTGGTCACTCTATCAGCGGGGAACGGGCCCACCCAAATCGCCAGCCACCCGGCCCTGGCTGCAGTTTCCCACGGATGCCCATCCGCGACGGGTCGAGAGCCAGGACCACGTGGCCGCCGCCCACCAGCGGCGATGGGTCTCGAGGTGCGGGGACGAGGCCGGGGCCGGCCGGGAGTCGGACTCGACCATGAACCCGCAGAGGGCCGCCAGCCAGGCGTCGACATCGGAGGCGGGTGCATCGCGGGCAACCGGGTGCGCAGCCAGCAGCTCGTCGGCGTCCAGCCCATCCCCGTGGGCGGTGACCAGGAGGGTGGCGACGTCGAGCCAGCGCGGGCCGAGCGCCGGCCAGTTCCAGTCGCAGAGGAGGGCGCCGCGGTCCGCGGTGACGAGGAAGTTGTCGTCACGGGCGTCGGAATGGACGAGGTGGCCGGCGTCGTCGAGCGTCGCGAACGAGCGCGCCAGCTCCTGCGCCTCGGCCAGGTGCGGCCACTCCGGGCAGACGCCTGCCACGTGGTCCCAGCCGGTGGCCAGCGTTGGCAGCTCCGCGTGCAACGGCTGCAACGACAGCGTCGACGGCACCTCCGCGGTCACCTGGTGGCACCGGGCGAGGGTTTCCAGGCAAGCGTCCAGCTCGACGCCGAGCCAGGGACGGCAGGGGGCGGAGCCGGCGACCGACTCCCAGCCGAGCACGACCCAGCGGTCGTCCTCGTGAGCCCACAGCAGCCGTGGGGCGGGCAGGTCGTCGGGGAGCAGCCGCTGCACGCGCCCCTCCTCGGCGTACGCCGTCGCGAACGGCCGCTGGGCCTGCTTGCTGGCGGCCTTGACGAAGAGCGTGGTGCCGTCGGCAGCGGTGAGCCGGGAGGCGAAGCCGGGGGTGAACCCGGACCCCTGGGACTCCGCCGAGACGACCGGCGAACCGAGCTCGCCCTCCACCAGCCGGCGTACGGCGGGTGGCAGGTGCTGCCACTCCAGCCGCCGGGCGGTGCGCCCGTGCGGCACCGGAACGACCTGGTCGAGGGAAGGGGGGCGGTCCATGCCGCCATTCAACCCGCCCCCCGGCCGACCGGACGTCACCTCCGCCTCGCCCGGCGTGGGAGAATGGCGCGCGTCCCGCCCCCTGCCCGGAAGTCCTACGTGTCCCAGCCCTCAGCGCGGCCGTCCGCCCCGGCACCCGGCAGCACCGACCCCGCGATCCTCCGCAACTTCTGCATCATCGCCCACATCGACCACGGCAAGTCGACGCTGGCCGACCGGATGCTGCAGCTGACCGAGGTCGTCGACGCGCGGTCGATGCGTGCGCAGTACCTCGACCGGATGGACATCGAGCGCGAGCGTGGGATCACCATCAAGTCGCAGGCGGTGCGGATGCCGTGGACGGCACGCACCGGTGCCGACGTCGGGCGCACCTTCGTGCTCAACATGATCGACACCCCGGGACACGTCGACTTCACCTACGAGGTTTCCCGCTCCCTCGAGGCGTGCGAGGCGGCCGTGCTGCTCGTCGACGCCGCTCAGGGGATCGAGGCGCAGACACTGGCGAACCTGTACCTCGCGATCGGCGCGGACCTGCACATCATCCCGGTCCTCAACAAGATCGACCTTCCCGGTGCCGAGCCGGAGAAGTACGCCGCCGAGCTCGCCGGCATCATCGGGTGCGACCCGTCGGACGTCCTCCGGGTGTCGGCGAAGACCGGTGAGGGCGTCGCCGACCTCCTCGACGAGATCGTCCGGCAGACGCCGCCTCCGGTCGGCGTCGCCGACGCCCCGCCGCGCGCGCTGATCTTCGACTCGGTCTACGACACCTACCGCGGCGTGGTCACCTACGTCCGGGTGGTCGACGGCAAGCTGACCCACCGCGACCGGATCAAGATGATGTCGACCGGCGCCGTGCACGAGATGCTCGAGGTCGGAGTGATCTCCCCGGAGCCGCTCAAGTCCAAGGAGCTCGGGGTCGGCGAGGTCGGCTACCTGATCACCGGTGTGAAGGAGGTCCGGCAGTCCCGGGTGGGTGACACCGTCACCTCCGCCCAGGCGCCGGCCAGCAACGCGCTCGGCGGCTACAAGCACCCGAACCCGATGGTCTACGCGGGGCTCTACCCGCTCGACGGAGACGACTACCCGACGCTGCGCGAGGCGTTGGACAAGCTCCAGCTCAACGACGCGGCGCTCGCCTACGAGCCGGAGACCTCCGGTGCCCTCGGGTTCGGCTTCCGGTGCGGGTTCCTGGGGTTGCTGCACATGGAGATCGTGCGCGAGCGGCTCGAGCGTGAGTTCAACCTGTCGCTGATCTCCACCACACCCAACGTGGTCTACGACGTCACGATGGACGACGAGACCAAGATCGTGGTGACGAACCCGAGCGAGTTCCCCTCCGGCAAGGTGGCCGAGGTCCGGGAGCCCGTGGTGCGGGCGACGATCCTGACCCCGAGCGACTACATCGGCACGATCATGGAGCTCTGCCAGGCGAAGCGCGGCGCGCTGCAGGGGATGGACTACCTCTCCGAGGACCGGGTCGAGATGCGCTACATGCTCCCGCTCGCGGAGATCGTGTTCGACTTCTTCGACGCGCTGAAGTCGCGGACCAAGGGATACGCCTCGCTCGACTACGAGGCCACCGGCGACCAGGCGGCGGAGCTCGTGAAGGTCGACGTCCTGCTTCACGGCGACCCGGTCGACGCGTTCAGTGCGATCGTCCACAAGGACGCGGCGTACAGCTATGGCGTCGGGCTCGTCGGCAAGCTCAAGGAGCTCATCCCGCGCCAGCAGTTCGAGGTGCCGATCCAGGCGGCGATCGGCTCGCGGGTCATCGCCCGGGAGACCATCCGGGCGATCCGCAAGGACGTTCTCGCCAAGTGCTACGGCGGTGACATCAGCCGCAAGCGCAAGCTGCTCGAGAAGCAGAAGGAGGGCAAGAAGCGGATGAAGATGGTCGGCCGCGTCGAGGTCCCCCAGGAGGCGTTCATCGCCGCGCTCTCCACCGGTGAGAGCACCGCGAAGGAGAAGAAGTAGCGGTGCTAGATTGAGGCGCCGCCAACCGGCGGCACTCATCACTTGCCTCGCTGCCAGGGGAAGCCGGTCGAAGTCCGGCGCTGACCCGCAACCGTAGCCCTCCCCCCGGACCTCCGGGGGAGGGGAGCCGGAACACCTGCTGCGAGGTGACCTGACATCCACGCTGTCGCGGAACGCAGGGTGGGCTCGGAGGAGTCCTCCCCTGCACATGCAGCGGGAAGGGAACATCCGTGCGCAAGCACCTGCACAGGGCCGTCCTCGGCCTCACCACCGCCGCCCTGCTCGGCGGCACCCTCGTCACCCCCGCCCAGGCCGCCACCGGCCGGGCGGGCTCGGCAGCCGACTGGCTCGCCGGCGAGCTCACGGACGGCATCGTCCACAACGACCAGTACGACTTCGACGACGTCGGGCTGACCCTCGACTTCTTCCTCACCCTTCGGGACCTTCGCGTCAAGCGGGCCGTCCGCAGCGAGATCCTCGACGCGGTCGAGCCGCTGGCGGGCAGCTACGTCGGCACCGGTGACGAGGCGTACGCCGCTCAGCACGGCAAGCTGCTGACCGCGGTCCAGCTCGGTGGCGGAAACCCACGGACGTACGCCGACGGCACGCTGGTGTCCACGCTGCGCTCGCTGGTGCGGACCGAGGGGCGGCGGGCCGGACGTGCCTCCGACCGGAGCGTCTACGGGAACTACACCGAGACCATCGGACAGTCGTTCGTGGTCCGCGCCTTCGCGCTCGACCGCAGGAAGCGGCTGACCGGCCTGACCACCGACTACCTGCTGAGGCAGCAGTGCAAGGGCGGCTTCTTCCGCGAGTCGATGACGGGGTCGCTCAACTGCCAGGGCGGGCGCGCCAAGGGCGTCAGCGCACCGTCGGTCGACGCCACGGCCCTGGCCGTCGAGGCGCTGTGGACCGCCCGCCGGGCCGGCGTCAAGGGGCTCGGCGACGACATCCGGGACGCGCTCCGCTGGCTGCGCAAGGCCCAGAACCGCAACGGCTCCTTCACCGGCAACGACGTCCCGAACGCCAACTCGACCGGACTCGCGGCGTCGGTGCTGGTGCACAGCGACTACCCCGGCGCCGCCCGCCGGGCCGCGAGGTGGCTGAGCCGGCGCCAGGTGACTGCCGCCAACAGCGCCGGGACACCATTGAGGGGCGAGGTGGGAGCCGTGGCGTACAGCACGCCGGCGTACCGGGACGGGGAGTCCGAGGGGATCACCGTCACCAGCCGTGACCAGTGGCGACGCGCCACCGCCCAGGCGGCGCTCGGCCTGAACGTCCCCGGCACGCGCTGATGGCTCCGTCCCGCAACCACCGGCTGGCGTTCCTCGCCGCCACCGTGATGGCGACCGTCGCAGGAACCGGTCTCGTGCCGGCCCCGGCGGCCGCAGCGGGGCGGTGCGCCCCGGGCGAGGGGGTCACCGTGGTCGTCGACTTCGGCGGCCTCGGCGGCGGCACCCAGGTCGCCTGCGTCCAGGACGGCGCCGGACAGCCCTCCACGGTCGTCGTCGAGCGGGCCGGGTTCGAGCTCGACGGCGTCCGGAGCGACCCGGGGTTCATCTGCGCGATCAACCGGCGGCCGGACCCAAACTCCAGCTGCGCGCGTACGCCTCCCGCGGACGCCTTCTGGGGGCTGTTCTGGTCGAACGGCTCGTCGGCGAGGTGGAGCTTCTCGACTGTCGGGGCGGGCAGCCTCGACGTCCCCGAGGGCGGCTCGATCGGGTGGCGCTGGCAGAACGGCGGCGCGAGGGACGAGCCCGGGGCGCCTCCCACGACCGGCACCAGCTCGCCCGAGCCGGCCCCGGAGCCCGCGCCCGAGCCGAGCCGGGACCCCGACCCGACGCCGGGGCCGACGAAGCCGCCGTCGCCGGCTCCCGGGTCGCCCTCCGCTCCGTCCGGGACGCCGCAGGGCGCCGCCCCGGAGGGCAGCGCCTCCCCGGGTGCCACGAGCGACACCGGCCCCGCGGGCAGCCGAGCCGGGGCGCCTGACCGAGCCTCCGCTGAGTCCCGTGAACGGGCCGACAAGCGGGCCCAGCAGCGGGCCGAGGAACGGGCCGAGCAGCGGGCCGAGAGACGGGCCGAGAGACGGGCCGAGCAGCGGGCCGAGCGCCGCGCCGAGCGTGATGCGGCCGACGAGGAGCAGGTCACCGCTGAGGGCGTCCAGCAGCAGGAGACGCCGCTGGCGGTGACGTCCGGCTCCACGTCCGACGGCGGGAACGGGGCGCTGACCTGGGCGGCCGGCGCCGCCGTACTCCTGCTCGCCGCGGCAGCCGGCGTGCTCGCCCGCCGGCGGAGGAGCTGACCGTCCTGGCCGGTGGCGTCCTCCCTCGTGACCTCCACCCGGGGGCCTGGTGGATCTGGGCCCTCGGGCTGGCGGCCGCGGCCAGCCGCACGACGAACCCGTGGCTGCTCGCCCTGGTCGTGCTCGTCGCCTCGGTGACGGTGCTGGCCCGCCGTGGTGATGCCCCCTGGGCGCTCTCGTTTCGGCTCTACCTCCTGCTCGGACTGCTCGTCGTCTGCCTCCGGGTGTTCTTCCGGGTGCTGTTCGGCGGAGGGGTCGGCCAGGTGCTGATCGACCTCCCCCGGGTGCCGCTGCCCGACTGGGCAGCCGGGGTGACGCTGCTCGGCCCGGTCACCTCCGAGGCGCTGCTCTCGGGGCTGTACGACGGCATGCGGCTGGCCGCGGTCATCATCTGCATCGGGGCGGCCAACTCCCTGGCGAACCCTCGCCGGCTGTTGGCCTCGCTCCCTCCCGCCCTCTACGAGGTCGGCACAGCCGTCGTGATCGCCCTGTCGCTCTTCCCTCAGCTGGCCGAGAGCCTGCAGCGGGTCCGTCGCGCGCGGCGGCTCCGCGGCGACCCCGGCAAGGGGGTCGGCGCGCTCCGCCGCGTGGTCGTGCCCGTCCTGGAGGACGCCCTGGAACGGTCGCTCGCCCTGGCGGCGAGCATGGACGCTCGCGGCTACGGACGGACCGGCGAGCTGAGCGCTCGCCAGCGCCGGACCACGGGCGCGCTGCTCGTCGGCGGGCTGGTCGGGCTGTGCGTCGGGACCTACGGGTTCCTCGACTCGACCGCTCCGCGGAGCCTCGGGTGGCCGATGCTCGTCGGCGGTCTCGGGTTGGCCGCCGCGGGGTTCCTGGCTGCCGGACGGCGGGTCGCCCGGACCCGCTACCGGCCCGAGCGGTGGCGCGGTGCCGACCTCCTGACAGCGGGCACCGGGCTCGCGGTGGCGGTCCTCACCGCGGTCGCGGCGTCGCGTCGCCCAGAGGTCGCCTTCCCCGACCCCGCGTCGGCGCCGGCCCTGTCGCTGCTGGCGCTCGTGGCGGTGCTGGTGGGCATCGTCCCCGCGTTCGCGGCGCCACCGCCGGTCGTGACGGGTGACGGCGACGACGTACCGCAGCCGGCGCCGGTGGGGAGCCCGGCGTGATCGAGTGGCAGCGGCTCACGTTCCGCTACGAGGGCGCGGACGTTCCCACGCTCGCCGACGTCACCCTCGGCGTCCCCGAGTCCGAGCTCGTCCTGGTGGCCGGTCGCACCGGGTCGGGCAAGTCGACGCTGCTGCGCACCGTCAACGGCCTGGTGCCCCGCTTCACCGGCGGACACCTCGACGGCGAGGTGCTGGTCGACGGCCGCAGCGTGCGCGAGCGCGCACCCCGGGAGCTGGCGCGACGTCGTCGGGTACGTCGGCCAGGACCCGCTCGCCACCTTCGTCACCGACGTGGTCGAGGAGGAGCTCGCCTACGGCATGGAGCAGCTCGGCCTCACCCCGCAGACGATGCGCCGCCGCGTCGAGGAGACGCTCGACCTGCTCGGGATCGCGGACCTGCGTGCACGGCCGCTGCGCTCGCTCTCGGGAGGTCAGCAGCAGCGGGTCGCGATCGGGGCCGTCCTCACCATGCACCCCCGGGTCCTCGTCCTCGACGAGCCGACGTCCGCGCTCGACCCGACCGCCGCGGAGGACGTGCTCGGCACCCTGGCCCGGCTGGTCGAGGACCTGGGGCTCACCGTCCTGCTCGCCGAGCACCGCATGGAGCGGGTGGTGCCGTTCGCCGACCGGCTGGTCCTCGTCGAGGACGGCCGGGTCCGTGGCGGTCCGCCCGCCGAGCTGCTCGCCGGGTCACCGGTGGCGCCCCCGGTCGTCGAGCTGGGCCGGCTCGCCGGGTGGGAGCCGCTGCCGCTGTCGGTGCGGGACGCGCGGCGTCGTACGTCGGGGCTTGCGCGAGACGCTCGGCGAGCCGCGGCCCACCGCAGGGCCGAGCCACCGGGGGCCGCCGTGCTCCAGGCACGCGACGTCGTCGTGCGGCACGGCCGAACGGTCGCCGTGCGCGAGGTCTCGTCTCGACCTCAGCGGCGGCGAGGTCGTCGCGCTCATGGGGCGCAACGGGTCGGGGAAGTCGTCGTTGCTGTGGGCGCTGCAGGGAGCGGGCCGACGCGACGGCGGGACCGTCGACGTGGCAGGAACCGACCCCGGCGCAGCCGGTCCGGCGAGGGCCCGCGAGCTGGTCGGCCTGGTCCCGCAGACCGCCGCCGACCTGCTCTACCTCGAGACGGTGGACGAGGAGTGCGCAGCGGCCGACCAGCAGGCGGCGGCCGAGCCCGGCGACCTGCCGCGAGCTGCTCGACCGGCTGGCGCCCGGGCGTCGCGGGCGACCGCCACCCGCGCGACCTGTCGGAGGGGCAGCGCCTCTCGCTCGTGCTCGCCCTGGTGCTGACCGCCCGCCCCCGGGTGGTCCTGCTCGACGAGCCGACCCGCGGGCTCGACTACACGGCCAAGGAGCAGCTCGCCGCGGTCGTCTCCCGGCTCGCCGGTGCCGGCCACGGTGTCGTCGTGGCCACCCACGACGTCGAGTTCGTCGCCTCCGTGGCCGACCGGGTCGTCGTCCTGGCCGGGGGAGAGGTGGTCTCCGCCGGCGTGACCGCCCAGGTGCTCGCCGAGTCGCCTGCGTTCGCGCCCCAGGTGGCGAAGATCCTCGGCGCAGGCTGGCTGACCGTCGACCAGGTGCGCGAGGCGCTGCGATGAGCGCGGTGAGAGTGGGCCGGCGATCGGCGCTGGTGCTGACCCTGGCGAGCGTCGCGGGACTGATGATGTTCGTCTGGCCGCTGCTGCTGGTGCCGGAGCCGGGGGCCGAGCAGGTGAGTCCGCCGTTCCTCTTCCTCGCGCTGCTCCCGGTCCTGGTCGTGGTCGTCCTCGTCGAGCTGACCGAGGGCGGGATGGACGCCAAGGCACTGGCGATGCTCGGTGTCCTCACCGCGGTGAACGCCGCTCTGCGCATGCTCGGTGCCGGTGTCGCGGGGGTCGAGCTCGTGTTCTTCCTGCTGATCCTCGCCGGCCGGGTCTTCGGCCCGGGGTTCGGCTTCGTCCTCGGCTGCACCTCGCTGTTCGCCTCGGCGCTGCTCACCTCCGGCGTCGGGCCGTGGCTTCCGTTCCAGATGCTCTGCTCGGCCTGGATCGGCCTCTTCGCCGGCCTGCTGCCGGGGCGTCGTACGCTCCGCGGCCGGGCGGAGGTCGCGTTGCTGGTGGGGTACGGCGTCGTCTGCGCCTACGGCTTCGGACTGCTGATGAACCTGTCCTCCTGGCCGTTCGTCCTCGGCATCGAGGTGCCCGGGCACACCGGGTCGCTCTCGTTCGTCCCCGGCGGACCGCTGCTCGAGAACCTGCACCGGTTCGGGATCTACACGCTGCTGACCTCGACCGGCGGCTGGGACACCGGCCGTGCGATCACCAACTCGATCGCGCTCGTCGTCCTCGGCCCCTCGATCCTCGCGACCCTGCGCCGTGCCGCACGGCGTGCGTCGTACGGCGAGCGGCGGGCGGCCGGAGCGACCACCGCGTGACCCGTGCTGCAGAGGCCCTCGTCGAGGAGTGGCAGCTGACCCGTGACGGACCGCCCCGCCCCGGCGGCCGTGCCGTCGTCGTGCCGGTGCGCACGTCGGCGGGCCGGCCGGCTCTGCTCAAGGTCGGCGACGCACCGGGCTCCCACGAGCCGCTCGCGCTGCAGCACTGGCACGGCCACGGAGCCGTCGAGCTGCTGCGGGCCGACCCGCACCGCGACGCGCTGCTGCTCGAGCGGCTCCACGACGAGGACCGCGGGCGAGCTGTGGGACGTCGCCGCCTGTGAGGTGGTCGGCGGGCTCTACCGACGGCTCCACGTCCCGGCGCCGCCACGGCTGCGCCGGCTCTCGGGCGTCGTGGCCGGGTGGGTCGACCGGCTCTCCGACCTGCCCCGCGACGCACCGCTGCCACGTCGCCTGGTCGAGCAGGCCGTCGCGCTGGGGCGACAGCTCGGCGGCGACGAGGCGACCGACGGCCGCCTGCTGCACGGGGCGCTCGGGCTCGAGCACGTGCTGGCCGGCGACCGGGAGCCGTGGCTCGCGGTCGCGCCGAAGCCGGTGAGCGGTGACCCGCACGCCGAGCCCGCCCCGGCCCTGTGGAGCCGGTGGGACGAGGTCGTCGCGTCCGGGGACGTCCGGGGCACCGTCCGGAGGCGGTTCCACGCGCTCGTCGACGCGGGCGGTCTCGACGAGGACCGGGCCCGTGACTGGGCCGTGCTGCGCGCGGTGGCGTGGGCCACCACCGGTGCTGGACGAGACCGACCGCGCGGCGCGCGAACGGGTCACGACGTGCATCGCCGTGGCCAAGGCGGTGCAGGAGTAGTGGGGCGACCCTGAACGGGTGCTGAAACTTGACGGGGGCTCCCTACCCGTCGGTAGGCACGTGAACTAGGTTGTGACGTACGTAACCAAGGTGTCGCGTCGTCCGCCCCGAACGGGCGACGCCGAGTGCGCGAAGTCGAGAGGTGCCGGTTGTCCCCCTAGTGAGAGATCTCAGCGTCGTAGAGAACCGGCCGATGACGGTCGGTCGCCAGTTCCTGGACCGGGTGGCGGCCAGTGGCGACCACGAGGCCTACCGGTACCCCGTCGGTGAGAACTGGGAGTCGGTGACGTGGAAGGAGGCCGGCGACCGCGTCAGCCGGCTCGCCGCCGGCCTGGTGGCCCTCGGTGTCGAGCCCCAGCAGCGGGTCGGCATCGCCTCCGGCACCCGCTACGAGTGGGTCCTCGCCGACCTCGCCAACATGTGCGCAGGAGTGGCGACCACCACCGTCTACCCCTCGTCGATGACCGAGGACGTCGGCTACATCCTCGCCGACTCCGAGTGCCGCGTGGTCTTCGCCGAGGACGACACCCAGGTCGCGAAGATCCGTGACCGGCGCAACGAGCTTCCCCTGCTGGACAAGGTCGTCGTCTTCGACGGGACCGCCGACGGGGACTGGGTGATCGGCCTCGACGACCTCGAGAAGCTCGGGGAGCGAGCTGCTCGGCCGCGAGCCGTCGGTCGTCGAGGATCGCATCGACGGCACCGACGGCGACTCGCTCGCCACGCTGATCTACACCTCGGGCACCACGGGCCGGCCCAAGGGCGTCCGGCTGCGTCACGACTCCTGGACCTACGAGGGCGCCGCGATCGAGGCGCAGAACATCCTCAGCGAGGACGACCTGCAGTTCCTCTGGCTGCCGATGGCGCACTCGTTCGGCAAGGTGCTGCTCTCCACCCAGCTCGCCATCGGGTTCGCGACCGCGATCGACGGCCGGGTCGAGAAGATCATCGACAACCTCGCGGTCGTGAAGCCCACCTTCATGGGCGCCGCCCCCCGCATCTTCGAGAAGGCGCACGGCCGGATCGTCGCGATGCAGGAGCAGGAGGGCGGGGCGAAGAAGAAGATCTTCGACCGCGCCTTCCAGGTCGGGCGCAAGGTCGCCGAGCTCGAGGCGCAGGGCAAGTCCGTGCCGCTGCCGCTCAAGCTGCAGCACGGCCTGTTCGACAAGCTGGTCTTCAGCAAGATCCGCGACCGCTTCGGTGGCCGCGTGCGGTTCTTCATCTCCGGCGCCGCGGCGCTCAACCGCGAGGTGGCCGAGTGGTTCCACGTCGCCGGCATCCTCATCCTCGAGGGCTACGGGATGACCGAGTCCTCGGCCGGCTCGGCGGTCAACGTTCCCGAGAGCTACAAGTTCGGCGTGCGTCGGCATCCCGTTCCCGGGCACCGAGGTCAAGATCGCCGAGGACGGCGAGGTGCTGATCAAGGGCCCCGGCGTCATGGACGGCTACCACAACATGCCCGAGGCGACCGCCGAGACCCTGGTCGACGGGTGGCTGCACACCGGCGACATCGGGGAGTTCCACGGCGACCACCTGAAGATCACCGACCGCAAGAAGGACCTGTTCAAGACCTCCGGCGGGAAGTACATCGCGCCCTCGTCGATCGAGTCGATGTTCAAGGCGATCTGCCCCTACGCCAGCCAGTTCATGGTGCACGGCAACGAGCGCAACTACTGCGTCGCCCTCGTCACCCTCGACCCGGACGCGATGGCCGGCTGGGCCGAGCACCACGGCAAGCCGGGGCTCTCCTACACCGAGATCGTCAACCTCCACGAGGTCCAGGAGATGGTCGGCAACTACGTCGACGAGCTCAACCTGCGGCTCAACCGGTGGGAGACGATCAAGAAGTGGAAGCTTCTCGACCACGACCTCACCGTGGAGTCCGGTGAGCTCACCCCGTCGATGAAGGTGAAGCGCAAGGTCGTCGAGGACAACTACCGCAAGGATCTCGAAGAGCTCTACACCTGACCCCCGCCCAACCCGCCTCGTCCGATCGGGAGTGCGCTATGGCGCACTCCCAGTCGGACGAGGCGGAGGTACGCCGGCGCGGGCCAGGTCGGCGGCGACCACCTCGGGGCGTCGACGAAGCTCGAACCCGCTGCACCGCAGGACGAGGCGGCCCCCGATCACGAGGTCGCGCTCACGTTCCATGTCGTCCCACCAGCTGGTGACGTCCATGTGGAAGGCGCCGTCGACCTCGAGGACGACCACCCGACCGTCATCCAGTCGCCATTCGGCGTCCAGCCAGCGGCGCCTGCCCTGCCGGTCGCGTCGAGGGACCTGCCGGTCGGGAAGCCGCAAGCCGAACCGGCCGCACAGTCGGCCCAGGTCGACCTCGGCCATCGAGTGGGCGCCGCCATCGATGTCGGCGAGCAGGAGCCGGAACAGGGGGGCGCGTCGCAACGGCCGCATGGTCGCGAGCTCCTCGGCAAGGCGGGTCGCAGTCGTCATCCGCTGCTGGACCACGGCGGCGAGCAGACCACACGCGGTGCGCTCGGACGGCTCGTAGGCGGCGAAGAGCAGTGCCGCCGCCTCGACGCGCATCCGGGGCGGGGTGGTGGCTGCGGTCATCGCCGGGATGTCGCGCCGTGTCTCGGTGAACCGGTAGCCCTCGAGGCGGACCGGGTCGTCGGACTTCGGCACCAGGACGTCGACCTGCTCGCGGGGCCACCCGCGGAGGCCGGCCTGCGCCAGGGCGGTGAGCCCGGCGAGTGCCGCTGGCTGCTCGGCGTGCAGGATGCCGACCCACAGCCGCTGCGCCCTCGAGAGCGGGCCGGTCGTGGTCACCACCACCGTGCTGCTCACCTCCTGCCACCGGCCCGCCGCGACCTGGTTGCGCACGCCGAACCGGTCCACGCCGTACTCCCGCAGCTGCTGACGGGTGACCACGCCGTCCTGGGCCCGGGCCAGTGCGCTCCAGCCGGTGAGGGGGATGGCGCTCATGGGCCGACCGTGCCAGAGAACGCGGCTGACCCGCTTGCTCCCTCCACAGCCACCGCTCACCCACCGGCCTCGTCCGATTGGGAGTGCGCCATAGCGCACTCCCAATCGGACGAGGCGGAGGGGGAGGGCGGAGGGGGGAGGGCGGATAATGGGGCGGTGCCCTCCGCCCCGCCTCCAGGTGAACCCGCTCCGTCCGACGGTTCGCTCCCACCCGCATCGCTGGCGTCGGCGGGGGAGCGGGGGCTCGGCTTCTACGTCCACGTCCCGTTCTGCGCGGTGCGGTGCGGCTACTGCGACTTCAACACCTACACCGCCGCCGAGCTGGGCCCCGCCGGCGGCCCGCCGGGAGCTTCCCGGGAGACGTACGCCGAGGCGGCGGTCGCCGAGGTGCGGCAGGCCCGAACGGTCCTCGGCGACCTCGACCGGCCGGTCGACACGGTCTTCTTCGGGGGCGGCACCCCGACGCTGCTCCCTCCGGACCAGCTGGTGGCGGTGCTCGACGCGATCCGCGACGAGTTCGGCCTGGCGCCCGGGGCGGAGATCACGACGGAGTCGAACCCGGACAGCATCACCCCCTCCGGCCTCGAGCGGCTTCGGGCCGGAGGCTTCAACCGGATCTCGTTCGGCATGCAGTCGTCGGTGCGCAAGGTGCTCGCGGTCCTCGACCGCACGCACGACCCCGACGGCGTGCCGAGGGCCGTCGACGGGGCCCGGGCAGCCGGGTTCGACCAGGTGAGCCTCGACCTCATCTACGGGACGCCGGGGGAGTCGCTCGACGACTGGCGCACCTCCCTGGAGCGCGCCCTCGCCTGCGGGCCGGACCACGTGTCGGCGTACGCGCTGATCGTCGAGCAGGGGACGGCGCTGGCCAGGCAGGTGAGCCGAGGGCAGCTGCCCGCACCGGACGACGACGACCTGGCCGACAAGTACCTGCTCGCCGACGAGCTGCTCGGCGCGGCCGGCTACTCCTGGTACGAGCTGTCGAACTGGGCGCGCGACGAGGCGGCCCGCTGCCGGCACAACCTGCTCTACTGGCGCGGCGGCGACTGGTGGGGGGTCGGGCCGGGGGCGCACTCCCACGTCGCCGGGGTGCGCTGGTGGAACGTCCGCCACCCGGCGGCCTACGCGGGGCGGATCGCCGCCGGCGCGTCCCCGGCGGAGGGACGGGAGCTGCTCGACGAGGAGACGCGCCGGGTGGAGCGGATCCTGCTCGAGACCCGGCTTGTGGAGGGGCTCCCGGTCACGCTCCTCGGCGCGGACGGTGAGGCCGCTCTGCCCGAGCTGCGGCAGCGCGGGCTCACGGCGGACCAGCCCGGTCGGGTGGTGCTCACCGTCGAGGGGCGGCTCCTCGCCGACGCCGTGGTCCGCGACCTGGTCGGCTGACCTTAGGGTGACCCCATGACGCAGCCGCCCGGACCCTACGAGCCCGACCGGCCCGAGGACGAGCCGCCCACCACGCCGTACGAGCAGGGGCAGCCCCACCCCGGCTACCAGCAGCCGGGCTACGGCTACCAGCAGCCCGGCTACGGCTACCAGTCGGGGTACCAGCCCGGCTACGAGCAGTCCGGCTACTACCCGCAGGGCTACCACCCCGCCGCGCCGTACGGCGTCCACCCGCGCACGGGGATCCCGTACTCGGACAAGTCGAAGATCGTGGCCGGGCTGCTCCAGGTGCTGCTGCCGCTCGGGATCGGCAGGATGTACATGGGTCAGACCGGGATGGGGGTGGCCCAGCTCCTCGTCACGATCTTCACGTGCGGGGTCGGCGCGCTGTGGCCGTTCGTCGACGGCATCCTCATCCTCGTCCAGGACACCAAGGACGCGGACGGCCGGATCCTGCGCTCCTGAGCGAGCCGGCTCAGGGCAGCTGCGGTGAGGTGACGAAGTCGATGAGCTCCTCCACCCGTCCGAGCAGCGCAGGCTCGAGGTCGTTGAACGAGGTCACCTTCGACAAGATGTGCTTCCAGGCGCGGGCGATGTCGGCCTGGTCGCGGTGCGGCCACCCGAGCTGCTGGCAGATCCCCTTCTTCCACTCGACGTTGCGGGGGACGGTCGGCCAGGCGCGGAGCCCGAGGCGGTCCGGCTTCACCGACTGCCAGACGTCGACGAACGGGTGGCCGACCACCAGCACGTGACGGCCGACCGGCGACCTCGCCACCGATCCCGCGATCCGGCTCTCCTTGGAGCCGGCGACGAGGTGGTCGACCAGGACGCCGACCCGCCGTTCCGCCGAGGGCCGGAAGTCGCGGAGCTGTTCGGCGAGGTCGTCGATGCCGTCGAGGTACTCGACGACGACCCCCTCGACCCGCAGGTCGTCGCCCCAGACCTTCTCGACGAGCTCGGCGTCATGGCGCCCCTCGACGAAGATCCGGCTGGCCCGGGCCACGCGCGCCTTCGTGCCGGGAACGGCGACCGAGCCGGAGGCGGTGCGGCTCGGCACCGCGGGCCCCTTGCGGCTCGGCGGGCACAGGATGACCGGCACACCCTCGAGCAGGAACCCGGGCCCGAGCGGGAAGGTGCGCCGCTTGCCACGGCGGTCCTCGAGGGTGACCGTGTCGAGGTCGCGCTCGACCGCGACGATCTCGCCGCACCAGTCCGTGGTGACCTCTTCGACGACCAGCCCCTTGTCGGCCGAGATCTCGACCGCCCGACCCCGCTTCGGGGCACGCCAGTCGGTGTTGAGCACGTCCGCGCCGTAGCGGTCGAAGGAGGAGGACACCATGGCGCTGACGCTAGCGGCGAAGGGTCACACCAGCGGAAGGCGACGCGCGGTGCGGGGCACGTGGTCATAGCCACGTCGCACCGCGTGCGCCAGCTCCGCAGCCGGCCACGGCCACTCCTGGTGGCGCAGCGCCTCCTCCAACGGAACCGAGCGGGAGGCGAGGTCGAAGACGGTCTCGGCGACGGTGCCCACGTCGCTGCGCTGGTCCTGCACGAAGGGCTGGTCGACCAGGTCGCCGTGGCCGGGGACGACGACCGAGCCAGGAGTGAGCAGCCCGACGACGAGGTCGAGCGCTCCCGGCCAGTCGAGCGGATAGCTGTCCGGGCCGTACGACGGCGGCGCCGACTGCTCGACCAGGTCGCCGGCGAGCAGGACGTCCGCGTCGGCGATCCGGACGACGACGTCGCCCGCTGTGTGGCCGCGGCCGGGATGCACCAGCTCCAGCACCCGGTCGCCGAGGTCGACCACCCGCACCGAGGAGAAGGTCTCGGTCGCGGGCACGATCCGGGTGCCGAGCACCTCGTCGGCGTGGGGGTCGGCGTCGTCGGCGGCGTACCGGGACTGGGCGTGCTCGCCCTCCTCGACCGTGGTCGCCGCCGCCTGCTCGTGCGCGAGGACCGCTGCCCCGGGCGCGCGCTCGCGCAGGACCGCGTTGCCGAAGGTGTGGTCGAAGTGGGCGTGGGTGTTGACGACCCCCACCACCTCGGCGCGGGTCACGCGGCGCAGCCCGTCCAGAACCTGGCGCATGGCGGCCTCGGAGGCGTGCGTGTCGACGACCACCAGCCCACGGTCGCCGCCGACGACCGTCACGTTGACGTCCAGCCACGAGTGCCGGGCCACCCAGACCCGGTCGGCCACCTCGGTGAACCCGGAGTCGGCGACGAGGGCTGGTCGGGTCATGGGACCAGGCTAGTGGGCACCTGCCTAGTAGGATTGGCACTCACCAGCCCTGAGTGCCAAGGTGGCGACAGGCGTCTCGGACGAGTCGGGAGGAGAAGGCCTTGGTCGAGGACCGCAAGCTCGCCGTGCTCCGCGCGATCGTCGAGGACTACGTCGCCACCCACGAGCCGGTCGGCTCCAAGTCCCTCGTGGAGCGTCACCAGCTCGGGGTCTCGCCTGCGACCGTCCGCAACGACATGGCCGCGCTGGAGGAGGAGGGGCTCATCGCCCAGCCGCACACCAGCGCCGGACGCATCCCCACCGACAAGGGGTACCGGCTGTTCGTCGATCGGCTCAGCCAGCTGAAGCCGCTCCGCCCGGCCGAGCGGCGCGCCATCACGACGTTCCTGGAGGGCGCCGTCGACCTCGACGACGTCGTCCAGCGGTCGGTCCGCCTGCTTGCCCAGCTGACGCGCCAGGTGGCGATCGTGCAGTACCCCACGCTCTCGCGCTCCACCGTGCGCCACGTCGAGCTGGTGCCGCTGAGCTCGGTGCGGCTGCTGCTCATCCTGATCCTCTCCACCGGCCGGATCGAGCAGCGTGTCGTGGAGGTGCCGCAGAGCTTCGACGACGAGCGCGTCGCCTCCTTCCGCACCCTGCTCAACCGCGCGGTCATGGGGGAGCGCATCGCCGACGCCGCCGAGCGGCTCGCCGACCTTCCCGAGGCGATCGAGCCCGAGGGGCGGCCGCTGCTCTCGGTGCTGGTCGCCGCTCTGGTCGAGGCGATGTCGGATCACCGCTCCGACGAGCGGGTGATGGTGGGCGGCACCGCCAACCTCACCCGGTTCGGCGACGGCTTCGAGGTGAGCATCCAGCCGCTGCTCGAGGCCCTGGAGGAGCACGTGCTGCTGCTCAAGCTCCTCGGCGAGGCGAGCTCGCCGGCGACCCTGACGGTGCGGATCGGCTCCGAGGTCCCCTACGAAGGGCTGGGCTCCACCTCGGTCGTGGCCACGGGCTACGGTCCTGGTGCCGAGTCGCTGGCCAATCTGGGGGTGCTCGGCCCGACCCGGATGGACTACCCCGGCGCCATGGCGAGCGTGCGTGCGGTGGCGCAGTACCTGTCCAAGATCCTCGACGAAAGCTGACCAGACCGACGTGAGCCACGACCCCTACGAGATCCTCGGCGTGCCGAGGGACGCAGATGCCGACACGATCAAGAAGGCCTACCGCAAGCTCGCCCGCAAGCTCCACCCGGACGTGAACCCGGACCCCGCGACCCAGGAGCAGTTCAAGGAGGTCACGCGGGCCTACGAGATCCTCTCCGACCCCGACAAGCGTCGTCACTACGACATGGGCGGCGACAGCTTCGCCGGCGGCTTCGGCGCCGGCTCCGGCGCCGGGTTCTCCTTCACCGACATCATGGACGCCTTCTTCGGCGGCAGTGGCGGCCCGGGCGGCGGCGGTCAGGGGCGAGGGCCGCGACCGCGGGTCCGGCGTGGCCAGGATGCGCTCATCCACCTCGAGGTCAGCCTCGCCGAGGCCGCGTTCGGCACCGCACGCGAGCTCAAGGTCGACACCGCGATCCTGTGCACGACGTGCCAGGGGGCCGGCGCCGCGCCGGGAACCCACCCGACCACCTGCCAGACCTGCCACGGCCGCGGCGAGACGTTCCACGTGCAGCGGTCGTTCCTGGGCGAGATCCGCACGATGCGGCCCTGCGCGGCCTGTCGTGGGTTCGGCCAGCTCATCCCCGAGCCCTGCCGCGAGTGCTCCGGCGAGGGACGGGTCCGCTCCCGCCGTACCCTGACCGTGAAGATCCCCGCAGGCGTCGACGACGGCACCCGCGTCCAGCTCTCGGAGCAGGGCGAGATCGGCCCGGGCGGCGGCCCTCCCGGCGACCTGTACGTCGAGCTGCGGGTCGCCGAGCACGACGTCTTCATCCGCAAGGGCCGCGAGCTGCACTGCACGGTCTCCCTGCCGATGACCTCGGCGGCCCTTGGCGCCTCGATCACCCTGCCGACGCTCGAGGCGGACCTCTCCCCGGCGGCGGCCGCCGAGGCCGGGCTCGTCGACCCGCCGACCGAGGTGCCGCTCGAGATCAAGGCGGGGACCCAGTCGGGGACCGAGCTCGTCCTGGAGGGCCATGGCGTGCCCTCGCTGCGCGGCGGTGACCGCGGCGACGTGGTCGTCCGGGTCCTCGTCGAGACGCCGACGCGGCTCGACGAGCACCAGCAGGAGCTGTTGCGCGAGCTGGCGCGGGTCCGGGGCGAGGAGAAGCCGACCGGTCAGGTCAACCAGCAGTCCCGGTCGATGTTCGACCGGCTCCGCGAAGCCTTCGGCCCCCGATGAGCCCCCGATGAGCCCCCGATGAGCCTCGCGACCTTCGTACACACCGGGGTCGCCGGCGCGGAGGTGGGACAGCAGCTGGTCCTCGACGGCAGCGAGGGGCACCACGCCGCCACCGTCCGCCGGCTCACGACCGGGGAGCAGCTCAGCCTCACCGACGGTCAGGGGACGGCGGCCCGGTGCCGGGTGACCTCCGTCGACAAGCGGTCGCTGGTCGCCGAGCTCCTCGAGGTCACCACCACACCGCCCGAGACGCCTCGGGTCGTGGTGGTCCAGGCGATCCCCAAGGGGGAGCGGGGCGAGCTCGCCGTCGAGATGCTCACCGAGGTCGGGGTCGACGTGATCGTGCCCTGGGCCGCCTCCCGGTCGGTCGCGCGCTGGCGGGGCGACCGCGTGGACAAGGCGCTGGCCAAGTGGCGTACGGCGGCGCGCGAGGCGGCCAAGCAGGCGCGGCGGTCGTGGTTCCCGACGGTGGCCGACCTCGCCACCACCGAGGACGTCGTCGCGCTGCTCTCCCGGGCGTCGGTCCGGGTTGTCCTGCACGAGGCGGCGTCGGGACCGCTGGCCGACGTGCCGGTGCCGGGGCGCGGCGAGATCGTCGTCGTCGTCGGCCCTGAGGGCGGCATCACCGACGACGAGCTCGAGGCGTTCTCCGCGGTGGGTGCCGAGCCGCTCCGGATGGGCTCGTCGGTGCTCCGCTCGTCGACCGCCGGGGTCGCCGCGGTCGCGGCGCTCCTGGCCCGCACGCCGCGCTGGCGATGAGGCTCGGCCGCCGCTCCTAGGGCTCCTAGGGCCGGCGCACCCGCAGCGTGAAGGTCCTGGCGACCCGCTGGCCGCTGCTGTCGGTGACCACGAACCGGACCTCGAACCGCCCGGTCCGGCGCGGACGACCGGAGAGCTCGGTCACCCGGCCGGAGAGCGACTCCGTCGCCCGGACCCCCTTCGGGAGGGTGCCGGTCCGGCGCCAGGTGAGGGCGCTCGCGCCGCCGTCGACCTTGACCTGCGCCGTGTAGCCACGGTGCAGCCGGCCGGTGGGCAGGGAGGAGCCGGTGCGGAACGCCAGCGGCGTCGCCTCGACGGGGGGATCGGGCTCCTCGGTGCCCTCGCCGACCTCGGTGTCGAGCGTGACCCGGTAGCGGCCGAGCGACCCGTAGTCGGTGTAGCCGCCGGTGGCCGGCGTGAGGTAGCCGCTGCCGTCGACGAGCGCCGTGTACCGCGCCGGAGCGGCGGGGAGCGTGGCGCTCCAGGTGGCGTCGAGGCCGGGCGCGTTGCCGGACCGCAGGGTGCTGGGCGGCGGGTCGACGACGGCGACCACGGCGCCGTCGGAGTCGAGGACCGTCAGCCTGAGGTCGAGGTTGGGATGCTGTGCGGTAGGGCGCGCCCAGAGCGTCGTGGCACCGGAGGCGGTGAAGGCGAACGCGTCGACGTCCGACGGGCGCCCGATCACTCCGGTCGCGGAGAGGTCGAGAGCCGCGGCGTCCACAGCAGTGTCCCCGTGCGCGTCGTCGATGTAAGGAGCGTTGCGGGCGATCACCGCCAGGTCGTCCTGCGTCGTCGTCGCCCCGGGGTAGTCGCCACGGGACCACTGGTTGAGCCGCTTCGCCTCGCTGCCGCCCATCACCGGCGCCCACACGGCGTTCCCCCAGTGGTACGCCGACCCGCTGTCCCCGTCGTGGGCGAGCCCGAGGTTGTGGCCGACCTCGTGGCTGGCGATGTCCCCGATCAGGTCGCCGTTGCCGGCCGGGATGCCGTCGGTGAAGACCCACGCCGGCTGGTAGTGGCTGTGCGTGCTGCCGGTGGCGCCGAAGACGTCCACGTAGGCGACGCCGGCGCAGCCGCAGCCTGCGGAGACCGCGTTGCCCTGGGTGAGGAAGACGCGGGTGCCGTAGACCGGGTCCGACGAGCCGGACCGGTGGATCGCGTCGGTCCCCGGGTCCTTGGTGGTGACGTTGACGGAGAACGGGGCGAAGTCCTCGGCGACCACCGACCAGGCGTGGTAGATCGCCTCCCGCTCCGCGGTCGAGAACGCGGTGTCGACCGGCGCGGTCAGGGAGTAGGGCTGGACCGCGATGGTGCCCGAGGTGTTCCAGGCCGTGTTGCTCACCGAGCCGCCGGTGACGTCGAGCAGGATCGTCCGCTGGGCTCCTGGGGCCGACTCGAGTGTCAGCACGTCGGTGCCGGCCGGCATCGCGGCGGCCTCCGAGGCGGTGCCGGCGGCCCGCTCCGCGCCGAGCTCGACCGGCGGCTCGCGGTAGAGCGCCATGCCGCAGCCGTCGAGCCACAACGTGCCGTCCCCGGCGAGCTCGGCGAGCTCGGCAGTGGAGGTGTCGTTGACCTCGGCGGCAGCGGCGAAGGCGGCCGGCGCCACCCGGTGGAGGCGGCTCGCCGGCTGCGGCTCGGCCTGCAGCTCATGCTCACATCCCGGCGCGGCCGGGGGACGGTGCTCGCGACGGAGGCCGGGCCTGCGAGGAGCGCGGAGGAGAGGGCGGCAGCCAGCAGCAGCGGGACCGGGGGACGCATCCCCTTACGGTAGGTGCATACGTCCACATTCGGGCGGTTTTGTGCCGATCAGCGACGTCAACGGAAGGTCAACCGCTTGGTGTCCTCCGCCTCGCCGATGCCCTCGCCACCGGACATGTCGGCGTCGTACACCCGCAGGACGTAGTCGCCTGCCGGGGCGTCGAGCTCGAAGGAGTACGGCGAGAGCGTGCAGCACTCCTCGGCGGTGGTGAACCCCTCCTTGACGACCCGCTCGCCGTCGAGCAGCTGCCACGAGACGTTGGCCTCGAAGAAGGCGCCGCGTCCGGTGACCACGAAGCCGGTGCCGTCGGAGCCGTCCTGCGGCTCGATGATCCAGACCGATGCCTGGACCTCCATCGGGTCGGCGGCGGCGAGCGGCTCGGCGACGGGCACCCCGAGCAGGGCGTCCGTGCGGGCTCCGTCGAGCAGGAGCTGGACCGGGACCGGCTCCTGGAAGGCCGCCTGGACGGTGTGCACGAGCTGCTGCACCGCCATGCCGGCCTCGGCCTCGGACATCCCCTCCGGACGGTCGTGGAGGGACCCCTCGAGATCGACGTCGACGGTGCCGCCGGACATCGTGACCTCGCCGACGGTGACGTCCAGCTCAGCCCACGGGGAGCGGTAGTCGGGGTCGAGCGCCGTGTCGTCCACCGCCTCCACGAGGGCGGCCTGCGCTGTCGCGGCCCGGTCGTCGGGCAGCGTCATCCCGTGGAACTCGCGGAAGAGGCGGGGCCCCGCCGGGGTGTCGCCGACGTAGTAGACCGGCACAGCCTGCTCCTGCGTGGGAACGGTCGCCGTCGGGGTCGGCTCCGGTGAGGTCGTGGCGGTGTCGCCGTCAGGGTCCCCGTCCGACGTCGCTGCGGGGCCGGCGCGGTCGGGAAGCGCGCCGTCGTCACGAGTCAGGGCGACCGTGGTGACGGTCGCGGCGCCGACAGCGACCGCTGCGGCCGCTGCGACCAGCCAGCTGCGGTGGCGGTTCATGGGGATCACCTTCGTTCGGTTGCGGATCTCGGACAGTGCGGGTGCGGGGTCGACGTCGGAGACGGCGTCGTCGACCAGGTGGCGGAGTCGGTCGTCGAGGGTCCGGTCTTCGGGGGTCGGGTCGGTCATGAGGGCTCCAGGAGGGTGCGGAGGGCGGCGGCGCCGCGGGAGGCATGGCTCTTGACTGCGCCACGGCTGATGCCGAGGGTCTCGGCGATCCCGGCCTCGTCGAGGTCGAGGTAGTAGCGGAGCGCGAGCACCTCGCGCTGGCGGCGGGGGAGCCGCTGCAGGGCGTCGAGCACCTGCCGGCGCCGTTCGCGGGCCACGGTCGCCTCGTCGGCTCCCGGCAGGTCGGGGAGGGCGCCGGGCGGGTGCTTGGCCTCGACCCCTCGGTGGCGGAGCACCGACCGGGACCGGTTGACCACCGTCTGCCGCAGGTAGGCGATCGCCTTGTCGGGCTCCAGGAGGGTGCGCCACCGGCCGTGCATCGCCACGAACGAGTCCTGGACGACCTCCTCGGCGGTCTCCACGTCGCGGACCAGCAGCACCGACAGCCGCACCAGGCGGCGGTAGTGCGTCGCGTAGAGCTGCTCGACCGCCTCGTCGGCGTCCCAGCCTGCCGCCGGCACGTCGCGAGGGCGTCCCGCGGCTCTCATCATTGTGGTCACGCTAGTTCCACGCGCTGCCCCTCCCATGGGTTTACACGCCGGATTCGCCCGTTTCGTGTGGTGCCGGCCGGCGCTGCGCCACGACCCGGCCGGGAGCGCCGCTGGCTAGGGTGAGCGGCATGAGCGAGGAGTGCCTGTTCTGCAAGTTCGTCTCCGGCGAGATCCAGGCCGACGTGGTCCACGAGACCGACACGACGCTGGCGTTCCGTGACATCTCGCCGCAGGCGCCGACGCACGTGCTCGTGATCCCGAAGGTGCACCAGCCGACGATCGCGGCGCTGGGGGCGGCCGAGCCCACGGTCCTGGCGGACCTCGTCGCCGCCGCGGACGCCGTGGCCTCCCAGGAGGGGCTCGGCTCCGGCTACCGGCTGGTGTTCAACACCGGCCCGGATGCCCAGCAGAGCGTCTTCCACGTGCACGGCCACGTCGTCGGCGGCCGGCCGATGGGATGGCCGCCGGGGTGAGCGGCACGGGTGAGCCGCGCGGGAGGACGGCGCGACGCCGTACGATGGAGCGCGAACCGATCAGCGCTACACCGGGAGGCCGGCCCTCGAGGGCCGTTCATGACTGAGACAACGAACCGCCGCGACCAGCCCCAGCACATCGTGGACGTACCCAACAGCATCAACATGGTGTCGCTCCTCGGCCCCAACGACGAGCACCTCGCGCTGATCGAGTCCTCCTTCGACGCCGACATCCACGTGCGCGGCAACCGCGTCACCCTCCGCGGGGAGTCCTCGGAGCTCGCGCTCGCCGAACGGCTGCTCGACGAGCTCGTCACGATCCTGCGCACCGGCCAGGGGCTCACCCCGGAGACGGTCGAGCGCGCCATCGGGATGCTCCGCGCGGAGACCAAGGAGCGGCCGGCCGACGTGCTGAGCCTCAACATCCTCTCCAACCGCGGCCGCACGATCCGCCCGAAGACGCTCAACCAGAAGCGGTACGTCGACGCGATCGACAAGCACACGATCGTCTTCGGCATCGGTCCGGCCGGCACCGGCAAGACCTACCTCGGGATGGCGAAAGCGGTCCAGGCGCTCCAGTCCAAGAACGTCAACCGGATCATCCTCACCCGCCCGGCGGTGGAGGCCGGCGAGCGGCTGGGCTACCTGCCCGGCACGCTGAGCGAGAAGATCGACCCCTACCTGCGGCCGCTCTACGACGCGCTCCACGACATGATCGACCCCGAGACGATCCCCAAGCTGCTCGCCGCCGGGACGATCGAGGTCGCCCCGCTGGCCTACATGCGGGGACGCGCCCAACCCGTCGACACGCCGGTGGCGACTCCCGACGGGTTCCGCCCGATCGGTTCGCTCGAGGTCGGCGACCTCGTCGTCGGTCGTGACGGGCTGCCGACGCCCGTCCTCGGCGTCCACCCGCAGGGCGTCAAGGAGGTCTTCCGGGTGACCACCCAGGACGGCGCCGCGACGCTTGCCTGCGGCGAGCACCTCTGGACGGTCCGCACCCCCGAGGACGAGCGGGACGGCGTGCAGCGGACCCTCCGTACCGAGGAGATGGTCGGTCGGCTGCAGGACGACGGCACCCACCGCTTCGAGCTGCCCCTGGTGGAGCCGGTCGCGTTCGTGCCGAGCACGGTCCCGGTCGACCCCTATGCCCTCGGCTCGGCCCTGGGTGGAGCCTTTGACGCACCCGGTGCACCAGATGCTCCACAGGACCACCGCGCACTCGCGGTGGCGACCCCGCCCGGGACCATCCCGGACGAGTACCTCCTCAACAGCGTCGAGGTCAGGTCGGCCGTCCTGCACGGCATCCTCGACGGGTTGGGCGCCGAGGTCGGGCCTGAGGCGATCCTGGTGAGGCCGGGGACGCTGGTGGACGGGCTCGTGTTCCTGGTCCGCTCCCTCGGTGGTGTCGCCACCACCGTCGAGGAGGAGCACCTCGAGATCCGGCTCCCGGGTCACGGACGACCGAGGCGGTTCGTGGAGAGGATCGAGCCCGCCGGGCGGGCCGACACGGTGTGCATCTCGGTCGCCGCGGAGGACTCGCTCTACGTGACCGAGGACTTCCTGGTCACCCACAACACCCTGAACGACGCGTTCATCATCCTCGACGAGGCGCAGAACACCTCGCCCGAGCAGATGAAGATGTTCCTCACCCGGCTCGGGTTCGGCTCCAAGATCGTCGTCACCGGCGACGTCACCCAGATCGACCTTCCGGGCGGCGTGAAGAGCGGGCTGAAGGTGATCGAGGGGATCCTCACCGGCGTGGAGGACGTGTCGTTCAACCGGCTCACCAGTCACGACGTCGTACGCCACCGGCTGGTGGGGCGCATCGTCGCGGCGTACGACGCCTTCGAGGCCGGCGGCCGGCAGGGGGGCCAGCGACCGTGAGCATCGAGGTGCTGCAGGAGTCCGGCTCCGAGGTCGACGTCACCAGCCTGGTCCGGCTGAGCAGGTTCGTCATGGACCGCCTGCGGGTGCACCCGCAGGCGGAGCTCTGCATCAAGCTCGTCGACGAGAGCACGATCTCCGAGCTCAACGAGCAGTGGATGGAGAAGACCGGCCCGACCGACGTCCTCGCCTTCCCGATGGACGAGCTGCGTCCGGGGCTGGTGAACGAGGACCCCGAGGAGGGAGTTCTCGGCGACCTCGTCCTGTGTCCCCAGGTCGCCGACCAGCAGGCCGCCGAGGCACGGGCGAAGGGGCAGTCGGCCTACACCGCCACCGACGAGGTCGAGCTGCTGACCGTGCACGGCATCCTGCACCTGCTGGGCTACGACCACGGCGAACCGGAGGAGCACAAGGAGATGTTCGGCCTGCAGGCACGGCTGCTCGCCGAGTGGCAAGGCGTCCGGTCCGGAGAGGACCCGGAGAGATGACCACCCCACGACGCTGCTCGCTGCGCTCACACCGCCGCGGGGACGCCGAATGACCACCCCACGACGCTGCTCGCTGCGCTCACACCGCCGCGGGGACCCCGAATGAGCCCCGGCGATACCGGTCTCCTCGTCACCGCGGCGGTGCTCGTGGTGGTGGCGGGGCTGTTCTCCAGCGTCGACGCCGCTCTGGCATCGGTCTCCAAGGTGCGCGCCGAGGAGCTGCTCGCGGAGGGGCGAGGAGGCGCGCGCCGGCTGCTGATGATCGCCGAGGACCCACCGCGCTACTTCAACACAGCGCTGTTCCTCCGGATGCTGTGCGAGATCACCGCGATCGTCATGGTCGCCGAGGTCGCCCTCGGCATCTTCCCGCGGACGCTGACGGCGGTGGTCGTCACCGTCTCGGCGATGCTGGTGATCCAGTTCGTCGTCATCGGGGTGGCACCACGGACCGTGGGGCGGATCCACTCCCAGCGCGTCGCCCTGCTCAGCTCCGGGTTCGTCATGCTGTTCACCCGGATCCTGGGCCCGCTGCCCCAGCTGCTGATCGTGCTCGGCAACATCCTCACCCCCGGCCGCGGCTTCAGCGAGGGCCCGTTCTCCTCCGAGGCGGAGCTCCGTGAGCTCGTCGACCTCGCCGAGGCGAGCCAGGTCATCGAGTCCGGTGAGCGGCAGATGATCCACTCGGTGTTCGAGCTCGGCGACACCATTGTCCGCGAGGTCATGGTGCCCCGGACCGACGTGGTCTTCATCGAGCGGCACAAGACGCTGCGCCAGGCGATGTCGCTGGCCCTGCGCAGCGGCTTCAGCCGGATACCGGTGATCGGCGAGAACCTCGACGACATCATCGGCGTCGCCTACCTCAAGGACGTCACCAAGCGCGTCTTCGACAAGCACGAGGCCGAGACCACCGAGCGGATCGAGAGCGTCCTCCGCCCGGTCATGTACGTCCCCGACTCGAAACCCGTCGACGAGCTGCTCCGCGAGATGCAGGCCGAGCGCAAGCACGTCGCGGTCGTCGTCGACGAGTACGGCGGCACCGCCGGTCTCGTGACCATCGAGGACGTCCTGGAGGAGATCGTCGGCGAGATCACCGACGAGTACGACCAGGCCCATGTCGAGGTCGAGCGGCTCTCCAGCGGCGCCGTGCGGGTCAGCTCGCGGCTGCTCGTCGACGACGTCGGCGAGGTCTGCGGCGTCCCGATCGAGGACGACGACGTCGACACCGTCGGAGGGCTGATGGCCAAGCACCTCGGCCGGGTCCCGATCGCCGGGTCCGTGGTCGAGGCGCACGGGCTGCGCTTCGAGGCCGAGGGGCCGGCCGGCCGCCGCAACCGGATCGGGTCCGTCGTGATCACCCCGCTCGAGGAGCCGGAGCAGGACGACGAGGCCGAGGCTCCGGAGTCGTACTCTGACAGCCATGCCTGACCCCACGCCGCCAGCACCCGCACCGGAGGACGCCAAGCTCCTGACGCTCGCCCGCTCGGCACGGGCCCGGACGCAGGCCGCGGAGGGGGCGTCGGTGCGTGACCTCGACGGTCGCACCTACGCCGGCGCCACGGTCGCGCTGCCCTCCCTTCGGCTGTCCGCCGTCGGGGTCGCCGTGGCCATGGCGGTCTCGAGCGGCGCCGCCGGGCTCGAGGCGGTCGCGGTGGTCACCGATGCGGAGACGCTGTCTCCGGCAGATCTGGCGGCCGTCCGTGAGCTCGCCGGCGACGGCGTCCCGGTGCTGCGGGCCGACAGCCGCGGCCGGGTGGTGGAGCAAGCCACGACCTGAAGGTTGCGAGCACCAAACAACTTGGCGCCGACCCGCGAGCGCCGATACGTTGGGGGTGTGGCAGGGGAGCTGGGACGGGGGCGTCATCAGGCGGGCGTGGAGCGGCTGGTGAGCTCCTACGCCGCGATCCCGCCGGACCAGCCGGTGCGGCTGGCCAAGCGCTCCTCGAACCTCTTCCGCGCGCGTGCGCCCCACACCGGGCCCGGGCTCGACGTCTCCGGGCTCACCGGGGTCGTCGAGGTCGACCCCGGTGCCCGGACCGCCGACGTGCAGGGGATGTGCACCTACGAGGAGCTGGTGGCCACCACGCTGCCGCACGGGATGATCCCCCTGGTGGTGCCGCAGCTGCGCACGATCACCCTCGGCGGGGCGGTCACCGGGCTGGGCATCGAGGCGACGTCGTTCCGCAACGGGCTCCCGCACGAGTCGGTGCTCGAGATGGACGTCCTCACCGGTGGCGGCGAGCTGCTGACCGTGAAGCCGGGGGACCGGCTGTTCGACGCGTTCGCCAACTCCTACGGCTCCCTGGGCTACGCCACCCGGCTGCGGATCGAGCTGGAGCCGGTGCCGGCGTACGTCGCCCTGCGTCACGTCCGCTTCGACGACCTCGACGCGCTCGGTCTCGCCGTGGAGGAGGTCACCGCTACCCGCGCCTGGGAGGGACAGCGGGTCGACGGCATGGACGGCGTCGCCTTCACCCCCGACGAGGCCTACCTCACCTTGGCCACGTGGACCGACGAGCCCGGCCCGACGAGTGACTACACCGGCGCCGACCCCTTCTTCCGCTCGTTGCGGAAGCGGGAGCACGACCGGCTGACCATGCACGACTACCTGTGGCGGTGGGACACCGACTGGTTCTGGTGCTCGGGGGCCTTCGGGCTGCACGACCCGCGGGTGCGGCGCCTCTGGCCGAGGCGCTGGCGACGCAGCGACGTCTACCACCGGCTCGTCGCGCTCGACCGGCGCATCGGCTACAGCGCCTGGCGGGACCGCCGGGCCGGAGTCGCGCGGGAGCGGGTGATCCAGGACATCGAGGTCCCCGCCTCGCGGACCGCGGAGTTCGTGCGCTGGTTCGACGCCGAGGTGGGGATGCGCCCGGTGTGGCTGTGTCCGCTGCGGCTGCGGGAGCCGGCCGGCCCCGGCACGGCGCGCCCCTGGCCGACCTACCCTCTCCGGCCCGGCACGACGTACGTCAACGTCGGCTTCTGGGGCACCGTGGTCCGCCCGCTCGGCCACCGCGACGGAGACCTGAACCGTGCGGTCGAGCAGAAGGTCACCGAGCTCGGCGGGCACAAGTCGCTCTACTCCGACGCCTACTACGACCGCGCGACCTTCGACTCCCTCTACGGCACGACCAACCTCCGCGAGGTCAAGCGCGACGTCGATGCCGACGGGCGCCTGACCGACCTCTACGACAAGGCGGTGAGACGAGGATGACCCAGCCGCTCCGCTCGACGAGGACGGTGACCATCGCCGGCGCCCTCCAGGAGCTCTTCCCCTACGGCCTGCCGTTCCGCTTCACGGCGTACGACGGCAGCGCGGCCGGCCCCGAGCGCTCGGCGGTGCGGATGCACCTGCGCACCCCCCGAGGGCTCGCCTACCTCCTCACCGCTCCCGGTGACCTCGGGATGGCGCGCGCCTACGTCGCCGGGGACCTCGAGCTGCTGGGGGTGCACCCCGGCGACCCCTACGAGGCGATGAAGGTCGTCATCCGCGGCCAGACGCCGCGCGCCCCGGGCCCCGCCCAGGCCCTGCGGCTCGTCCGCGGCCTCGGGCTGTCCAACCTGGTGCCGCCACCGCCTCCTCCTCAGGAGAAGGTGCCGCGATGGCGGCGGGTCATCGAGGGCGCGCGGCACAGCCGGACCCGGGACGCCGAGGTGATCAGCCACCACTACGACGTCTCCAACCGGTTCTACGAGATGGTGCTGGGCCCGTCGATGACCTACACCTGTGCCTGCTACCCGACCGGTGAGGCGTCGCTCGAGGAGGCGCAGGAGCACAAGTACGACCTCGTCGCCCGCAAGCTCGGGCTGCGACCGGGGATGCGGCTCCTCGACGTCGGCTGCGGGTGGGGCGGCATGGTCCGCCACGCGGCCAGCAGGTACGGCGTGTCGGTGCTCGGGGTGACGCTCTCGCGGGAGCAGGCGACGTGGGCGCAGGAGGCGATCAAGAGGGACGGGCTCGACGACCTCGCGGAGGTGCGCCACCTCGACTACCGCGACGTGCCCGAGACCGGGTTCGACGCGGTCAGCTCGATCGGGCTCACCGAGCACATCGGCGTGCGGAACTACCCGTCGTACTTCCGGTTCCTCCACGAGCGGCTGAGGCCGGGCGGCCGGCTGCTCAACCACTGCATCACCCGGCCGCACAACCGGCCGCAGAGCACCGGCGCGTTCATCGACCGCTACATCTTCCCGGACGGGGAGCTGACCGGCTCCGGCCGGATCGATCACCGAGATGCAGGACGCCGGGTTCGAGGTGCGCCACGAGGAGAACCTCCGCGAGCACTACGCGCGCACCTGCCGGGCCTGGGCCAGGAACCTCGCCGACCACTGGGACGAGTGCGTCGCCGAGGCAGGGGAGGGGACCGCCCGGGTGTGGGGGCTCTACCTCGCCGGATGCAGCCTCGGCTTCGAGATCAACGACATCCAGCTGCACCAGGTGCTCGGGGTCAGGCTCCACGAGAACGGCGAGGCCGACTTCCCGCTGCGGCCCGACTGGGACAGCTGACCGCCTGGGGTGGGAGGATTCTCCGGTGACCGAGACTCCCGCCTTCCGCAGCGGCTTCGCCTGCTTCGTCGGTCGCCCCAACGCCGGCAAGTCCACGCTCACCAACGCGCTGGTCGGGAGCAAGGTGGTGATCACCTCCTCGAAGCCGCAGACGACCCGCACCGTCGTGCGCGGCATCGTGCACCGACCGGACGCCCAGCTGATCCTGGTCGACACGCCGGGGCTGCACCGGCCCCGGACGCTGCTCGGGGAGCGGCTCAACGACCTGGTCACGTCGACCTGGTCGGAGGTGGACGTGGTCGCCGTCTGCTTCCCCGCCGACCAGAAGGTCGGCCCCGGTGACCGGTTCCTCGTGCAGGAGCTGGCCAAGGTGCGGCGCACGATCAAGTTCGCGGTGGCGACGAAGACCGACCTGGCGTCACCGGACCGGCTCGCCCAGCACCTGATGGACATCGCCGCGCTGGGCGAGGAGACCGGGACCGACTGGGCCGAGATCGTGCCGGTGAGCGCGGTCGCCGGCGACCAGGTCGGGCTGCTCGCGGACCTGTTCGTCGCCCGGCTGCCCGAGGGGCCGCCGCTCTACCCGGAGGGCGACCTGAGCGATGCGCCCGAGGAGGCGATCGTCGCCGACCTGATCCGCGAGGCCGCGCTCGAGGGAGTCCGTGACGAGCTGCCGCACTCGATCGCCGTCGTGGTCGAGGAGATGGGGCTCCGCCCCGACCGCCCCGAGGACAAGCCGCTGCTCGACATCCACGCGAACCTCTTCGTCGAGCGCGACTCCCAGAAGGGGATCGTGATCGGCCACAAGGGGTCCAGGCTCAAGGAGGTCGGCTCCGAGGCCCGCCAGAACATCCAGGCGATGCTCGGCACCCCGGTCCACCTCGACCTGAGGGTCAAGATCGCCAAGGACTGGCAGCGCAACCCCCGACAGCTCCGCCGCCTCGGGTTCTGACCCGAGGACGCCGCTGTCCGACGAGAAGCTCCGTTCGCGCCGCCGGAGCGGCGCTTTGCGTCGGAGAGCTCGTCAGGCCGGGGCCCAGCAGAACCCGTACCGCTGGCCGGCCGCCCATTGCCGTCTCGTCGGCCACTCCCAGCCATAGCTGAACTCCAGCGGGAGGCCGGCCCGCTCCCGCACCAGGTCGGCGCACGCCTCGTCGCCGGCCGCCCGCACCCGCCGTACGCCGGGGTAGCGCTCGCCGCCGCGGATGGGCAGCGTCCCGACCGCGACCCAGGAGTGGTCGAGCCCGCAGGCGACCCGCGTGAAGCCGCGGGAACCGGGTCGGGCGGTCCCGCAGAGCCCGTAGGTGGTCAGCCCCGCAGGCCGGTCGAGGACCCCTCGGAGGGGGCGGCGAGGAAGGGGGAGCAGCTCGTCGCCCCTGCCGAACCCCAGCACGTCGCAGCGGAACCAGTCCGCGCCGGCGTCGTGCTCCTCGAGCGTCGGGGAGAACCACACCACCTGCAGCCGGCTGAGCCGGCGCGCCTCGAGGGTGCCGCCGACGTACGTCGCGAACCGCGCCCGGCAGGTGCGGGCCAGCTGTTGCTGGACCCGGGCGGAGTCGACCTCGACCCGGCGGCCTCCATCGCCGAGGTTGCTCACCTTGCCCACGTGGATGGTCCGCGCGGTGTGCCGCCTCCGGCAGGGCACCGGTGCGGCGTCGCTGGTCGGAGCGGTCGCGTCCTGCAGCTCCAGCCGGTAGCAGGCGCCGGTCTTCGGTGCTGGGGGCGGTGGTTCAGGGGTGGCGCTGGGCGCTGCGGTGTCCGTGGGGCCCGGGGAGGGGGCGGCGTCGGGCTCGCCACCGGTGCAGCCGGCCAGCACGACCAGCGCCACCAGCGCCGCCGCACCTCTCGTCATGATCTTCATCGGTCCGTCCTCGCCCAGCAGATCGAGCGGCGGTTCCCCTGCTCCCACTCCGCCCGGTGGAAGTAGGTGTAGCCGAACTCGTAGTCGAACGGGTAGTCCAGCCAGGCGACGACCGACGCGCGGCAGTAGTCCCGGCTGACCACCTCGACGAGCCGGTCGCCGGGGTAGCGGTCCTTCTCCTCGCCGACCACGACCGTCGTCACCGCCCGCCAGGTGTGCGGGGCGGCGCAGGGCACCCATGGTGCTCCGGTGACCTCCTCCCCGTCCACGCAGGCCAGCCACCGGTCGTCGGGACGGCCGAGCAGCGCGCCCTCGGCCGTCGGCGGGAGCGCCGCCAGCTGAGCGGACTCCTCGGTGCCGCCGACCACGTCGCAGCGGTACCACCGGGCACCGGCCTCCCACTGCTCCTCGGTGGGCCGGAACCACGCCCACCCCAGCAGCGTCCGGAGGGCCAGGCTCTCGTCGGCGCCGACGTAGCGTGCCCACCGCGGCCGGCACCGGTCGTAGACCTCGGCGCCGAGCGCCGGGTCGTCCCAGTCGGCGGCGGCGGTCCGCCGGCCGAACTCACCGACCAGGAAGGTCTCGGCCGAGTGCGGCTGACCGCAGTCCACGACGGGGGAGTCGTTGCTCGGCCGCGCGACGTCCGCCGGGACCAGCACGCGGCAGGCCCGCGTCGGTGGCGGGTCGAGCGCCACCTTCCTCTCCGGCAGGTCGTCGCTGTCGTCGTCCGCACCCGTGCAACCGGACGCGGCCAGCGCGAGCACCGCGACGACGCATGCGAGCGCCCGGCCTCCCAGCACCACGACACCTCCACCGCCCGGCACGAGCGACCGGGCTCACCACTCCGGCGTAACCAGGCCAGGAGGAGGGTACGACAGTCCTGACGTGGGAGGAGTCGGATGACGCCGGAGAGGATCGCTGGGCGGTACCGCGTGGAGCGGGCCGCCGGGCGCGGGGGGATGGGAACGGTCTGGCTGTGCACCGACGAGGTGCTCGGCCGCCAGGTCGCGGTCAAGCAGGTGGGCACGCTCCCCGGGGAGAACACGCTCGACCTGGCCCGGGCGCTGCGCGAGGCGCGCTCGTCGGCGGCGCTGAACCACCGCAACGTGGTCGCGGTGTACGACGCGGTCGAGGAAGGGGACCACATCTGGCTGGTCATGGAGTACGTCCAGGGCCGGACCCTGGCCGAGCTCATGGAGCAGCAGGGTCGAATCCCGCCGGACGCAGGCCGCCAGGATCGGGGCCCAGGTGGCGGACGGGCTCGCCGCCGCCCACGCGCGAGGCACGATCCACCGCGACGTGAAACCGGGCAACATCCTGCTCGCCGAGGACGGCACGGCGAAGATCAGCGACTTCGGCATCTCACGGACCGCGGGCGACGACCAGCTCACCAGCAGCGGCATCGTCATGGGCACGCCGACGTACTTCGCGCCGGAGCTGGCCCGCGGCGAGGAGCCGACGCCGGCGGCCGACGTGTGGGCCCTCGGTGCGACGTTGTTCGCCGCGGTCGAGGGACGGCCGTTGTACCCCGACCAGCCGAACGCGCTCGCCATGCTGGGCGAGATCGCGCGCAGCGACCCTCCGCGTCCCCAGCGGGCGGGGATCCTGACCGAGCCGATCGTCCGGTCCCTCGACCGCGACCCTCGCTCCCGCTGGTCGATGGAGGACCTCGCGCACGTGCTGCACCGTCTCGACGACAAGCACGCGCGGGGCCGCACCCAGACCGTCACGGCGGCGCCACGGCCACGGCCGCCGCCGGAGCCTCCGACCAGCCGGCCCGCTCCGAGGACACCGGGCCCGACCTGGAACCGGTGGTGCTCCGCGACGCCGGGCCGTCCAGCGTCGGGACGAAGCGTCCGAGCCGCGGCGGGCGCCTGATCGCCGTCGGGCTCGTGGCCCTCCTGGTCATCGCGGGCGTCGGCGGCGCGCTGCTCCTCCGCGACCTCGACAGCGACCCCGCCCCGAGCGCAGCCGGCACGCCGACCGACCAGGCCTCGCCGGAGGAGGGGAGCCCGTCGGAGGACGAGTCGCCCACCGAGGATGCCACCGAGGAGTCCACCGAGGAGTCCCACCGAGGAGCCCGGCGAGACGCCCGCGGAGACCCCGACGGAGACCGCGACGCAGACCCCCACCGGGACACCCGACCGGGTCCGCCGACGGCACCGGCGCCGAGCGGTTCGTCGCCACCTACTACGCGACACTCCCGGACGACACCGAGGCCGGCTGGGCGTCGTTGGCTCCGGCACTGCAGCGAGAGATCGGCTACGGCAGCTACCGGGGGTTCTGGAACACCGTCGACGACGTCACCGTGACCGACACCCGGTCGGCCGGCAGAGGCACGGTCGAGGTCTCCCTGACCTACACCCAGGACGACAGGACCGAGGACGAGACCCGCCGGATCACCGTCGACCGCACGGACGGGAGCTACCTGATCCAGGAGGACGAGGTCATCGGGTGACCCCCTCGGCCAGCACGGCGGCGAGGGTCGCTCCGAGCTCGTAGCCCTGCACGCGCGCACGGTCGTCGACCTCGCCCATCACCTCGAGCACCTCGGCGGACTGCCGCCACGACAGCGCGGCGACGATCGACATCACCGACCGGACCGCCCCGGTGGTGTCGTAGCGACCGTGCACGAGCAGACCGAACGGCCGCCCCGCGGTGCCGGTCCCCGAGCCGGCGCCCGGGTCGCCGGCCGACCCGTCGCCGGACAGCGAGCCGCCCACCGCCAGGAACGTCGAGTCGAAGAAGTGCTTGAGCGCGCCGCTCATGTAGCCGAAGTTGGCCGGGGTCAGCAGCAGGTAGCCGTTCGCCGCCAGCACGTCGTCGGCGGACGCCTCGAGGGCCGGGCGGGCGACGACGTCGACCCCCTCGATCTCGGGGTCGCCGGTCCCGGCGAGGACCGCCTCGGTGAGCGCTCGCATCGACCGGGTCGGCGAGTGGTGGACGACCAGCAGGGAGGGCATGCGACGTTCCTTTCGCTCGGGGCGGGGCCACGCGGTATGCTCGCCCCATCATGTCGCGCAGCCTCCTCCTTCGCTGCCGCAGCGAGGTTCGAACCTCTTCCTAGAGGAACCGCCGGACCCCCTCGCTGCGGAGTTTGGTGTTGCCCTCCGGTACCCCCACCGACACCACGCGAGGACCTGAGATGAACCGCCACGACACGACCCAGCGGCCCAGCGGGATGCCCTTCGAGCGCTACCGGGCCTTTCCCCCCATCGACCTGCCGGACCGCACCTGGCCGGACGCCGTCATCACCCGGGCGCCGCGGTGGCTCTCCACCGACCTGCGTGACGGCAACCAGGCGCTGATCGACCCGATGACGCCCGCGCGCAAGCTGAAGATGTTCGACCTGCTCGTCCGGATGGGCTACAAGGAGATCGAGATCGGGTTCCCGGCCGCGAGCCAGACCGACTTCGACTTCGTCCGGCAGCTCGTCGAGGAGGACCGGATCCCCGACGACGTGCGGGTCAGCGTGCTGACCCAGGCCCGCGAGGACCTGATCGAGCGGACCGTCCAGTCGCTGGTGGGGCTGGACCGGGCCACCGTGCACCTCTACAACGCGACCGCGCCGCTGTTCCGCCGCGTCGTCTTCGGCGTGGACAAGGACGAGTGCCGCTCGATCGCCGTGCGCGGCACCGAGATCGTCATGAAGTACGCCGAGGAGCTGCTCGGGGACTGCGACTTCGGCTACCAGTACTCACCCGAGATCTTCACGAACACCGAGCTGGAGTTCGCCCTCGACGTCTGCGAGGCCGTCTCCGACGTGTGGCAGCCCGAGGCGGACCGCGAGATCATCCTCAACCTGCCCGCGACCGTGGAGGTGGCGACGCCGAACGTCTACGCCGACCAGATCGAGTGGTTCGGCCGGAACCTCACGCGGCGCGAGCACTCGGCGATCTCCCTGCACCCGCACAACGACCGCGGCGCCGCGGTGGCCGCGACCGAGCTGGCGCTGATGGCCGGCGCCGACCGGGTCGAGGGGTGCCTGTTCGGCCACGGCGAGCGGACCGGCAACGTCGACCTGGTCACGCTGGGGATGAACCTGTTCAGCCAGGGGATCGACCCCCAGATCGACTTCGCGATCGACGGGGGCATCGACGAGGTCCGCCGTACCGTCGAGTTCTGCACGCAGCTGCCGGTCCACCCGCGCCACCCCTACGCGGGCGACCTGGTCTACACCGCCTTCTCCGGCTCCCACCAGGACGCCATCAAGAAGGGGCTCGAGGACCTCGAGAAGCGGGCAGCCGAGCGAGGCATCCCGGTCGCGGAGATCGAGTGGGAGGCGCCGTACCTCCCGATCGACCCGCACGACGTCGGCCGCAGCTACGAGGCGGTCATCCGGGTCAACAGCCAGTCGGGCAAGGGCGGTGTCGCCTACGTGATGAAGTCCGAGCACAAGCTCGACCTGCCGCGCCGGCTGCAGATCGAGTTCTCCCGCGTCGTCCAGCAGCACACCGACGACGTGGGCGGCGAGGTCTCCGCGGACAGCATGTGGCTGTACTTCAAGGACACCTACCTCGACCGCGAGGCACCGCTGCGGCTCAACTCGGTGCACACGTCCTCGGCGCAGGGGGAGAAGGACCGCCTCTCGGTCAACGTCTACCACCAGGGTGAGCTGGTCACCCTGGAGGGCACCGGCAACGGGCCGATCGCGGCGTTCGTCGAGGCGATCAACGGCCTCGGGTACGACGTGCGCGTGCTCGACTACGCCGAGCACGCCTTGTCGTCGGGCGGCGACGCGATCGCGGCGGCGTACGTCGAGTGCGCCGTCGGCGACCAGGTGCTGTGGGGGGTGGGGCTCGACCCGAACATCGTCACCGCCTCGCTCCGGGCGGTGGTCTCAGCGGTCAACCGCGGCTGAGCGCCCGGCGTCCTCTCTGCGAAAGCCCCGCGTCATTTGTCCTATTCTGAGAACCTTGTCCTGACGAGCTGTCGGGCGAGGTTGGCGGGACGGGATGACGGAGGCGACCAGGGAGTCGGAGCTGCTCCGGCGCGCGGTCTCGGCGATCCCGAAGCCGCTGGTCCGGCAGCTGCTGCTCGCCTTCCCGGTGGTCCTGGACCTGCTCGTGCGGGTCGCTCTCGACGGTGCCGACGGCGCCGTCGGCGGGGGGCTCTACGAGGAGGGGCTCCTCCTGCTCGTGGTCGGCACGGCGGTGGCAGCGGTCGCCGACCGGCTGCCGCCGTGGTTCGTGGCCCTCGTGCCGTGGATCGACCTCGCCGCGGTGGGGCTCATGCAGCTCGTGCCCGGCGGCAACGGTCTCGGGCTGCTCGCCGTGCTGCCGGCGATGTGGCTGGCCGCCGACCGGCAGGTGCCGGGGGTGACCCAGGGGTTCCTCGGCACGTTCGTCCTGGTCTCGCTCCCGTCGCTGGGCTACTACGGGCTGGACGCCGCATGGTGGTCCCGGGCGCTGCTGATCCCGACCGTGGCCGGGATGTGCGCGCTCACGGTGGCCGGTGCCGGCGAGGTGTGGGCCAAGCAGAACCGCCGCCTCGAGGAGCAGGGTCACCGGCTCCGGGAGGCGCTCGACGAAGCGCGGGAGAGCCGCGCGCTCAACGCGGCGATCATCTCGACGGTGGACGTCGGGCTCGTCGCCCTCGACGCCGACGGCGGCTTCCGGGCGGTGAACCCGCGCCAGCAGCAGTTCCTCGCGCTCGCCTACCCCGACGGGCACGGCGGCTGGGCGGGCCAGGCAGGCGAGGTCTACGGTCCCGACCGGTCGACCCGGCTCTCCTCCGAGGAGCTGCCGTCGGTGCGGGCCACCCGGCGTGAGCAGCTGCACGACCAGCTGATCTGGGTGGGTGCCGACCCGGTCCACCAGCGCGCGCTCTCGGTCTCCGCCGGGCCGGTCGTCGACGCGCACGGGACGTTTCGCGGGTCGGTCCTGAGCTACCACGACGTCACCGACCTCATGGCGGCGCTGAAGGTGAAGGACGAGTTCGTCGCGTCGGTCAGCCACGAGCTGCGCACCCCGCTCACCTCGATCATCGGGTTCCTCGAGATGGTCCTCGACGACCAGGAGGTCACCCCGTCGGTCCGGGCGCAGCTCGACGTCGTCCGGCGCAACGGCGAGCGGCTGCTCGGCCTGGTCGGCGACCTGCTGCTGACCGCCCAGGCCGCCGAGGGGCGGATCCAGATGACCAGGGCGACCACCGACGTGTCGGCGCTCGTCGAGCAGGCGGTCGCCGAGCTCACGCCCCGGGCCGCCGCGCAGGGGGTCACCCTGCGGTGCGACCTCGCGCCGGACACGGTGCTGTTCGTGGACCCGCTGCGCACCCGGCAGGTCGTCGACAACCTGGTCTCCAACGCGGTCAAGTACACCCTGGCCGGAGGGACCGTCGACCTCACCGTGACCGACGCCGGCAGCGAGGTCGTGCTCTCGGTCAGCGACACCGGGATCGGCATCGCAGCCGAGGACCGCGAGCGGCTCTTCACCCGGTTCTTCCGCACCTCGGACGCGCACGACCTGGCGATCCAGGGGATCGGGCTGGGGCTCGCCATCTGCAAGTCGATCGTCGACGCGCACGGCGGCACCATCGAGCTCGAGTCCGAGGTCGGCCGCGGCAGCACCTTCCGGGTCCGCCTGCCGCGCACCGGCGTCGAGCCGTCACTCGTGACGGTCAGGGCAGCCGCATCCGGCTCTTCATCAGTGCCGAGCCCGGTCTGATCGAGGCTCGCTCACCGGTCGGGACGAACCCGGCCCGCTCGTAGAGCCGTCGCGCCGCGTTGCCGTCCGCCACCCACAGACGCACGGTGTCACCGCGGGAGCGCGCCACGTCGAGGAGCGCCGAGAGGATCCGGCCGCCGACGCCGTGCCCCCGCGCCTCGGGAGCGACCCACATCGCCACGATCTCGACCCGCCCCGGGGCGCGCTCGGCGAGGGCGCCCAGCCCGACCGGGACACCCTCCACCCGGGCGAGGAGGCAGGGGTGCTCCAGCCACGAGCGCCAGGTTGCCGGGTCCAGGTCCCGCTCGTCCACCACCACCGAGCCGAAGGCGTCGGGGTCTTCCTCCAGCGCGCGGAGCCTGAGGGCTCGCCAGGTCTCCCAGTCTCCTGGCGCGGCGCGGAGGACGGTGACTGCCGGCTCGTCGTCCATACTTCGTTCTACCGCCTCTGCCACGATGACGGAATGAACGCACCCCTGGTCTCGGAGCGGGTCGGCCAGTTCCTCATCGACGGCGACCGGCTGGAGTACACCGAGTACGGCGGCGGCGACCGCTGGGTGGTGCTGCTGCACGGCCAGCTGATGCCGCGCACAATGCACGAGCCGCTGGCCCGGGTGCTCGCGGCCGCGGGGATGCACGTGGTCACGCTGGACCTGCTCGGTCACGGGCGCTCGGACCGCCCGGAGGACCCGAAGGAGTACTCCATGACCGCCTGGGCCGAGCAGGTCGTCGCCCTGCTCGACCACCTCGACGTGGAGCGTGCCGTCGTCGGCGGGACCTCGCTCGGCGCGAACGTCAGCCTCGAGGTCGCGGTCCTGGCGCCGCAGCGGGTGCAGGGGCTGCTCGTCGAGATGCCGGTCCTCGACAACGCCCTGGAGGCGGGGATCCTCGCCTTCGCCCCGTTGCTCTTCCTCTCCCGGTTCGTCCCGGTCAGCGTCACCGCCATGAGCGCGGCGACCCGGCTGGTGCCGCGGAGCATCACCCCCTTCTGGCTCGGCATCGTCCTCGACACGCTCGACCAGCGGCCTCGGCCGATGGCGGCGGCGGTGCACGGCCTCTTCTTCGGTCGCGTCGCGCCGCCCAGTCGGCTGCGCCGTACGATCGCGGCGCCGTCGCTCGTCGTCGGCCACCCGCGCGACCCGATCCACGTCGCCGCCGACGCCGAGATGCTCGCCGAGGAGCTGCAGGACGCCAGGTTCGTCCGGGCGCAGAGCATCCTCGAGTGGCGGCTCCGGCCCGAACGGCTCAACCAGGAGGCGGTGGACTTCATGGTCGCGGTGTGGGACGGGCGCACCGCGGGGCGTGCCGACGAGCTGGGCTGAGCCGCCCCCGGGCAGAATGGGGCGGTGCCCTACTACCGCGACGAGGCGATCGTGCTGCGCACCCAGAAGCTGGGTGAGGCCGACCGCATCGTCACGCTGCTCACCCGGTCCCACGGCCGGGTCCGTGCGGTCGCGAAGGGCGTACGCCGGACCTCGTCCCGGTTCGGGGCACGGCTGGAGCCCTTCAGCCACGTCGACGTCCAGCTCGCGGAGGCCCGCTCGCTCGACGTGGTGACCCAGGCCGAGACGCTGCGTCCCTACGCCGCCAGGATGGGCGCCGACTACGGCGCCTACACGGCGGGGACCGTGATGCTCGAGACCGCGGAGCGGCTGGTGGTGGAGGACAAGGAGCCGTCCCTCCAGCAGTACCTCCTCCTCGTCGGTGCCCTGCGCGCGATCTGCGAGACGGGTCGTCCGCCGGCCCAGGTCCTCGACGCGTTCCTGCTCCGGTCGCTGGCGGTCGCCGGCTACGCGCCGTCGTTCGACGGCTGCGCCCGGTGCGGACTCGAGGGGCCGCACGTCGCCTTCAATCCCTCCGCCGGCGGGATGCTGTGCACGGGCTGCCGGCTCCCCGGCTCGGCGAGGCCGGCGACCGAGACGGTGGCGGTGCTGGCGGCGCTGCTCTCGGGGGAGTGGGAGGTCGTGCTGGCCGCCGACGAGCGGCACCTGCGGGAGGCGAGCACGCTCGTGGCGGCGTACCTCGCCTGGCACCTCGAGCGCGGGCTCAAGTCGCTCACCCACCTCCACCGCTGAGCGGGTGGCTCAGCCGGCGCGGTCGGAGCCCAGCGACTGCACGAGCCGGTCGATCGACCCATTGAACTTCTCGAGCAGCCTGCCCAGCTCGTCGAGGTCGCGGTCGGACCAGTCGTCGAGCGCGGCCCGCAGCCAGGCCCGCCGGCGCTCCCGTGTCTGCGAGAGGACCTCGCGGCCCTCCGTGGTGAGGTCGAGGATGGAGGCCCGCCGGTCGCTGACGTCCTGCTCCCGTCGGACCAGGGCGTTGGCCTCGAGCGCCTGCACCTGCCGGGTGATCGTGGACGGGTCGAGCCCGAACGCCTGCGCCAGGGCGCTGAGCCGCTGGGCGCCCTCGTCGTGGAGCCGGCACATGATCCCGTAGCCCGAGCGGTCGAGCTCCACCTCGCCGGAGGAGGTGGTGAAGTGGATGCGCTGGGTCCGGCGCAGCAGGATGGTGAGCTGCTGCTCGATGCGGGTCGTGCTCACAGCGCCCTCCTCCCGCGCGCCCGTGCGGCGTCGGCCGAGTCTAGATTGTCAGCGCGACGGAGAAGGAGGGTGACATGACACGCGGACGCACCAGGACGGCTCGCTCCCGCCGGTCAGCCGAGGGAGCCGCCCCGTCGCCTCGGCCGGTCCGGCCACCGACCCCCCACCCCTCGGGTGCCCGGCCGCCGGCCGTGCCCGCGGAGCTGGTCCCCGCCCACGTCGCGATCGTCATGGACGGCAACGGGCGGTGGGCCCAGCAGCGCGGGCTGCCGCGCACGGCGGGTCACGAGCAGGGCGAGCACTCCCTGTTCGACGTCGTGGAGGGGGCGATCGAGATCGGCGTCAAGGCGGTGTCGGCGTACGCCTTCTCGACCGAGAACTGGTCCCGCTCGCCGGAGGAGGTCCGCTTCCTGATGGGGTTCAACCGTGACGTGATCCGCCGTCGCCGCGACGAGATGCACGAGCTCGGCGTGCGCGTGCGGTGGGCGGGCCGCGCACCGCGGCTGTGGCGGTCGGTCATCAAGGAGCTCCAGGTCGCCGAGGAGATGACCCGCGACAACGACGTGCTGACGCTGACGATGTGCGTCAACTACGGAGGTCGCGCCGAGGTGGCGGACGCGGCCAAGGCGCTCGCCCAGGACGTCGCCGCCGGCCGGCTGAACGCCGACCGGGTGGACGAGCGGACCTTCGCGCGGTACCTCTACGTGCCGGAGCTGGCCGACGCCGACCTGGTCTGGCGCACCTCGGGGGAGCAGCGGCTCTCGAACTTCATGCTCTGGCAGGCGGCCTACTCCGAGCTCGTCTTCACCGACGTGCTGTGGCCCGAGGTCGACCGGCGGCACCTCTGGCAGGCGATCGACACCTATGCACGGCGCGACCGCAGGTACGGCGGAGCCGACCCGGCCCGGTGAGCCTCTCGGGGCGGCGGCGGCGCCGTCGTCCTTCAGGCCGACGCGCAGGACGAGCAGACCCCGAAGATCTCCAGCGTGTGGCTCACCTGGACGAATCCGTGCTCCTCGGCGATCGCAGACGCCCACCGCTCGACGGTCGGCCCCTCCACCTCGACGGTCCGGCCGCAGCTGCGGCAGACCAGGTGGTGGTGGTGCCGCTCGCTGCACTGCCGGTAGCGGGTCTCCCCGTCCTCCCCGCGGAGCACGTCGACCTCGTCGGCGTCGGCGAGCACCTGGAGGGTGCGGTAGACCGTGGACAGCCCGACGTTCTCCCCGTCGCGACGCAGCAGCTCGTGGATCTCCTGGGCGGAGCGGAAGTCGTCGAACCGCTCGAGGCAGGAGGCGACCGCACGGCGCTGCCGCGTCGATCGCGCGCCGCCGAGCGCGTGCTGCTCAGTGCTCGTCATAGTGGGCTCCGTGCGGTGCGTGCCGATGGCCGTCATGGACGTAGTCGACGTGGTCCCCGTGGCGAACGGCGGTGTGCCCGCACTCGGGGCCGTGCTCGTGCGCATGGTCGTCCGGTACGACGGTGTGCAGCTCGTCGAGGTCGAACGGGTCGGCCTCCGGGACGAACGGCTCGGCGACGCGGCGCCGGTGTCGCAGCCAGATGCCGACCGGCCACGTGGCCGCGAAGCCGGCCAGCGCCAGCAGCACGATCGTCGCGCCGGGGGCCACGTCGACGGTCGCGGACACCAGGACCCCGCTGACCGACGCGAGCGTGCCGAGCCCCATGGCGAGCAGCAGCGTGTCGCGGAACGTGCGGGTGAGCTGTTGGGCGGTGGCCACCGGCACCACCATCAGGGCGCTGACCAGCAGCAGCCCCACGGTGCGCATGGCCACGGTGACGGTGACTGCGGCGAGCACCGACACCAGCACGTTGTAGAAGCGGACCTGCAGGCCGGCCACGCGGGCGAAGTCGGGGTCGTGGGTGATCGCGAACAGCTGCGGCGCGAGCCCCACGGCGACGACGACGATGACGACCGCGAGCGCGGTCGTGGCCCACAGGTCGGCGGCGTCGACGGTGGTGATCGACCCGAAGAGGAACCGGTTGAGCACGGCCGCGCTCTGTCCGGCCAGACCCGTCAGCAGGACACCGCCGGCGATGCCTCCGTAGAAGAGCAGGGCCAGAGCGACGTCCCCACTGGTCCCGCCTCGGTCCCGCACGACCTCGATCACCAGCGCCGCGAGGACGGCGACGACCACGGCCGTGATCGTCGGCGAGGTGCCGGTCCACAGCCCGACCGCGACCCCGGTGACCGCGACGTGCCCGATGCCGTCGCCCATCAGCGCCTGCCGGCGCTGGACGAGGTAGGTGCCGACCGCCGGGGCGGCGAGGCCGGTCACGAAGGCGGCCAGCAACGCGCGCTGGACGAACTCGTAGGCGAGGAGATTCACGGCTGCCCCCCCGGGAGGTCGAGCGGCGTGCGGACGTCGGGGGCGTAGTCCACGTGCGCACGGCGCGCCGCCGGGTGGTGCGGGTGCACGTGAGGTGCGTCCTGGAACGACTCGAGCGGGGTGCCGTCGTAGGCGACCCTGCCGTCGCGCATCACCACGGTGCGACCGATCAGCGGCGCCAGGGGGCCCATCTCGTGGGCGACCAGGACGATCGTGGTCCCCCGTGCGACCAGCCGTCCCAGGATCTCGGCGAAGGCGTCCTGGTGGGCCAGGTCCACGCCTGCGGTCGGCTCGTCGAGCACCAGCAGGTCGGGTTCGGCGGCGAGTGCCCGGGCGATGAGGACCCGCTGCTGCTGGCCGCCGGAGAGCGTCGCGCAGCCGTCCCGGCCGCGGTCGCCGAGCCCGACCGCGTCGAGCGCGTCGCGGACCACCGCCTTGTCCGCGCGGCGCATCGGCTGCAGGAGGCGGCGACGTGAGAGCCGCCCGGACGCGACGACCTCCCAGACCGAGGCCGGCACGCCGGAGGTCGCGGTGGTGCGCTGCGGGACGTAGCCGATGCGCCGCCAGTCGTGGAACTGGTCGAGGGGGGTGTCGAACAGCTCGACGGCTCCTCGCCGGAGCGGGGTCAGGCCGAGCACCGCACGGACGAGCGTCGACTTGCCCGAGCCGTTGGCTCCCAGCACCGCGACCACCTCCCCGGGGGTGACCGTGAGGTCGATGCCACGCAGGACGGGGCGGCCGCCGAGGACGACGCCGCCGTCGACGACACGGAGGATCGGGGTCACCGGCATCCGTTGGCCTCCCGCAGGGCCGCCAGGTTCTTCCGCATCAGCGAAAGGTAGTCCTCGTCGCTCGTCTCCTCGGCGAGCCCCTCGATCGGGTCGAGGACCGCGGTCCGCAGGCCGAGCTCGTTCGACAGCGTCTCGGCCATCGCCGGGCTCGCGAGCACCTCGGAGAACACCGTGGTCACGCCGGTCCCGTCGATGACCTCGGCCAGCTCGGCGAGCCGGGCCGGTGACGGCTCGGCTCCGGGGGAGAGGCCGGCGATCGGGTGCAGCTCCAGGCCGTACGTCGCCAGGTAGCCGAAGGCGTCGTGGCCGACGACCACGTCGTTCCGCTCGCAGTCCGCGAGCCCGGCTCGGTAGTCGGCGTCGAGCGAGGCCAGGTCCGCCTCGAGCTCCTCGAGGTTCGCTGCGAACTCGTCGGCGTGGTCGGGGTGGGACCGGGCGAGCGACTCCGCCACGGCGGCGGCGACGGCGGACATCCGCTCGGGGTCGAGCCAGAAGTGCGGGTCGTGCTCGCCCTCGTGTCCGTGCTCCTCGTCGTCGTGCTCGTGACCGTCCGCCGGGCGCAGGTCGGCGTGCTCCGACACCTCCAGCAGCTGGTCGGGCTGCTGCTGCTCCACCGCCTCGTCCACCGCCGGCTGGAACCCCTCGAGGTAGACCACCGTGCCGGTCTCGGAGAGCCGGGCGGTCTGCTCGATGCCGAGCTCGAAGTCGTGGGACTCCTGGCCCGGCTCGGTCAGGTTGGTCACCTCGACGGCGTCCCCGACGATCCGCTCCGCGACGTACTGCAAGGGGTAGATCGACGTGGTCACACCCGGCTCGGTGGACCCACCGGCGGAGCAGGCGGCGAGAGGGATCAGGGAGGCGGCCAGCAGGCCGAGGCGCGACGTCATGATGACAATCATTCTCAGTTGTGTTGAGAACCATTGTCAAACCTGCCGGCATCGGTGACGGCTCGACCCGGCATCAGACGGCTCGACCCGGCATCAGTGACGGCTCGGCGTGGGGGCGCGGGCAGGATGGGGGCCATGATCGTGGTCAACCGCTTCCGCACCGCCGCCGGCCAGGACGCGGAGGAGTTCCGGGCCCAGCTCGAGGAGGCGCTCGCGGTGCTCTCCGAGCAGCGCGGGTACGTCGACGGGCGGCTGGGCCGCAACGTCGACGACCCGGAGCTGTGGGTGCTCCAGACGCTCTGGGCGGGGCCGGGCGCCTACCGGCGAGCGCTGTCGTCGTACGACGTGAAGATGCGGGCCTGGGCGCTGCTCGGCCAGGCGGTCGACGAGCCCGGCGCCTACGAGCTGGTCGTTCCGGGGGAGCCGCTGAACGAGGCGGTGCCGCGCGGGAGCCGGTGACCCGGCGCCGGTAGGATCGGGCCTTCGCCGTCAGCCAGCCGGCGTCCCCGCATGCAGGAGGAGACCAGCGTGCCCGCCAAGCCCGGTGCCACCATCGACAGCGTCGTCAGCCTCGCGAAGCGGCGGGGGTTCGTCTACCCCTGCGGGGAGATCTACGGCGGCACCCGTTCGGCGTGGGACTACGGCCCGCTCGGCGTGGAGCTGAAGGAGAACATCAAGCGGCAGTGGTGGCGGGCGACCGTCCAGAGCCGCGAGGACGTGGTCGGCCTCGACTCCAGCGTCATCCTGCCGAAGCAGACCTGGGAGGCGAGCGGGCACGTCGACACCTTCAGCGACCCGCTGACCGAGTGCCAGTCGTGCCACAAGCGGTTCCGGGCCGACCACCTGCAGGAGCAGGTCGCGGAGAAGAAGGGCGTCGACAACCCCGACGACGTCGACCTCGCCACCGTCGCCTGCCCCAACTGCGGCACCCGCGGCGCGTGGACCGAGCCGCGACAGTTCTCCGGGCTGCTCAAGACCTACCTGGGCCCGGTGGAGGACGAGACCGGGCTCCACTACCTGCGGCCGGAGACCGCGCAGGGGATCTTCCTCAACTTCACCAACGTGCTGACCAGTGCGCGCAAGAAGCCCCCGTTCGGCATCGCCCAGATCGGCAAGAGCTTCCGCAACGAGATCACGCCCGGCAACTTCATCTTCCGCACCCGCGAGTTCGAGCAGATGGAGATGGAGTTCTTCGTCGTGCCCGGCACCGACGAGGAGTGGCACCAGTACTGGATCGACGAGCGCACCAAGTGGTACGTCGACCTCGGCATCGACCCCGACAACCTGCGCCACTACGAGCACCCGCAGGAGAAGCTCTCCCACTACTCCAAGCGGACCGTCGACATCGAGTACCGCTTCCGCTTCGCCGGCTCCGAGTGGGGGGAGCTCGAAGGGGTGGCCAACCGCACCGACTTCGACCTCGGCACCCACAGCAAGCACTCGGGCCAGGACCTCTCCTACTACGACCAGGCGAACAACGAGCGGTTCACGCCCTACGTCATCGAGCCGGCGGCCGGGCTCTCGCGCTCCCTGATGACCTTCCTCGTCGACGCCTACGAGGAGGACGAGGCGCCCAACACCAAGGGCGGCGTCGACAAGCGGACCGTGCTGCGGCTCGACCCGCGGCTCGCCCCGGTCAAGGTCGCGGTGCTCCCGCTCTCCCGCAACGCCGACCTGACGCCGAAGGCGCGGGAGCTCGCCGCCGAGCTCCGTCAGCACTGGAACGTGGAGTTCGACGACGCCGGCGCGATCGGTCGCCGCTACCGCCGCCAGGACGAGATCGGCACGCCGTACTGCCTGACGGTCGACTTCGACACCCTCGAGGACGACGCGGTCACGATCCGCGACCGCGACACGATGGGCCAGGAGCGCGTCGGGCTGACCCAGGTGCGCGGCTGGTTCGCCGAGCGCCTCCTCGGCTGCTGAACCAGTGCCCGTGCACAATGAAGGCGTGTCCGCCACGTCCTCACGCTCCCGCTCCTCCCGCCTCCCCGCCCTGGCGGTCGTCACGGCGCTGACGCTCGCCGGCTGCGGAGGCAGTGACGACGGTGGCACCGACGACGCCGCCGAGACCCCGAGCGCCACGCCGACCCCCTCCGCCACGACCGAGGCGCCCGAGGGCGAGGAGGTCACCGCGCCCGGCACCCAGCTCGCCTTCGGCGACACCGCGACCGTCGCGCACGAGGTCAAGGACAAGGAGGTGCTGCTCGACCTCACCGTCGAGTCGGCGGTCCAGGGTGCCCTGGACGACTTCGCCGGGTTCGACCTCGACGACCCCTACAAGAAGCGGGGCCACTACTACTACGTGCGCGTCACGGTGGAGAACAGCGGCGAGAAGCGGACCGGCGGCGCGCCGGTCCCCCTGTGGGGGGTCAGCGGCGAGGACACGCTGCTCCGGGCCGTGGCGTTCAAGTCGGCGTTCAAGAAGTGCCCGACCGAGCCGCTGCCCGACACCTTCAAGCCCGGCGACGCGTTCAAGACCTGCCTGGTCTACCTGTCGCCGGACAAGGGGAGCCTCGAGGGTGTCAGCTACCGGCCGACCGAGGAGTTCGTCCCGATCGAGTGGTCCGGCAACGTCAAGATGCTGCCGGAGAAGAAGAAGCCCAAGAAGAGCAAGAAGGCGAAGGGCGACGGCTGAGGCCGATTTGTCGGGGTCGCCGGTCGCCGCCGACAATGGGGTGGTGACCCCCACCGCCCTTCCCCGCGAGCTCGTGCTGGGGCCCCTCCGCGTCCCGACGCCGGTGGTGCTCGCGCCGATGGCCGGGATCACCAACGCGGCCTACCGCCGGCTCTGCCGCGAGCAGGGTGCCGGGCTCTACGTCTGCGAGATGATCACCTCGCGCGGGATCGTCGAGCGGGACGCCGTCACGATGTCGATGCTGGTCTTCGACGAGCTCGAGGACACCCGGTCGGTGCAGCTCTACGGCACCGATCCCGTCTACGTCGCCAAGGCGGCCGAGATCCTGTGCGCCGAGTACGGCGTGGCCCACCTCGACCTGAACTTCGGATGTCCCGTCCCCAAGGTGACCCGCAAGGGCGGCGGCGGCGCGCTGCCGTGGAAGCGCGGGCTGCTCGGGGAGATCCTCGAGGCGGCCGTCCGCGCGGCGGGCCCCTACGGGGTGCCGGTGACGATGAAGACCCGCAAGGGGATCGACGAGGACCACCTGACCTACCTCGACGCCGGCCGGATCGCCCAGGAGACCGGGTGCGCCGCGATCGCCCTCCACGGGCGGACCGTGGCGCAGGCCTACTCCGGCGTCGCCGACTGGGACGCGATCGGTGAGCTGGCCGCCTCCGTCGACATCCCCGTGCTCGGCAACGGCGACATCTGGGAGGCCGCCGACGCCGTGCGGATGGTCGAGCAGACAGGAGCGGCGGGCGTCGTGGTCGGGCCGTGGCTGCCTGGGCCGCCCGTGGCTCTTCCGCGACCTCGCCGCCGCCTTCGCCGGTGAGCAGGTCGCGACGCTCCCGGTGCTGGGCGAGGTGGCGGCGATGATGCGCCGGCACGCCGAGCTGCTCGTCCACCACATGGGGGAGGAGCGCGGGTGCAAGGAGTTCCGCAAGCACGTCTCCTGGTATCTCAAGGGGTTCGCGGCCGGAGGCGAGCTTCGCCGGAGCCTGGCCCTCGTCGACTCCCTGGCCGCCCTCGACCGGCTGCTCGCCGAGCTCGACCCGGTCGAGCCGTTCCCGGTGGCGGCGCTGGGCACCCCACGCGGCCGGCAGGGGAGTCCCCGCCGCGTGGCGCTGCCGGAGGGGTGGCTCGACGACACCGACGGCGTCGACTGCCGGGCGGCCGAGGAGCTCGACCCGGGCTCGGGCGGCTGACCCTGTCCGATCCGGGACTTCCGGGACGTGGACCAGACCAGATTCTGCGGATTCCGTCGCCGCGATCGGGACCGCCCCGCCCATTCCGGCCAATTCGGATGTGAGACCTGGCACAACGGTGGATCACGATGTGACCTTCGACCCTGGCCGTGGTTGACTCGGCGACTGTTGCCCTGACGTCGACCCGAATGGGGACCCCTTCATGTCACGAGCGCGACACCGGGTGAACACCCGCGGCGCTGCGCGAACCGGGCTCGGCAAGCTGACGAGGCTCGCTGTGCTCTCCACGACCGTCACCGCCACGGTGGTGGTCGCCGGCATCGCCGGCACCGGCTCCGGGGGAGGCGCCGTGCAGGCGCAGTCCTCGAGCTTCTCGGGCGGTGCACGCGCTGCCATCGGCTCGCTCGACCTCGACCGGCTCGACCGGCTGACGCAGTCCCGCGAGCAGCGGGTCTCGCGGACCGCCAAGCGGGTCACGCTCGAGCCTGAGCCGACGGACACCAAGTTCGCCACCGCTGCTCTCAACGTCTGGACCGCACCGCGGGAGAAGGGCAAGCGCGTCGGGCTCATCTCCTCGGGCTCCAAGGTCGCCGTCACCGGTCAGGTCGTCGGTCGCTGGTCCGAGATCCTGGTGAAGAAGGACGCCGTCCGCTGGGTGAACAACGACTACCTGGCCAACCGGAAGCCGAAGCCCGCGACGCAGGCGGCGGCCGGCGGGTCCGCAGCTGCCCCCGCAGGTGTCTCGACCGCGGCGTGCTCGCACGGCTCCGGCCCCGAGTCGGGGCTCACCCCCGACGCCGTCGAGGTCTACCGGGCGGTGTGCGCCGCCTTCTCCGGCGTCAGCAGCTACGGCGGCTACGCCCCGCGCGGTGAGCACTACGACGGCCGGGCGATCGACATCATGGTCTCCGGCTCCTACGGCCAGCAGATCGCCGACTGGCTGCGCGCGAACGCGTCGACGCTGCAGATCCGGGACATCATCTACGCCCAGAGGATCTGGACCCCCGACCGCGCCGCCGAGGGGTGGCGCTCCATGGAGGACCGCGGCTCGACCACGGCGAACCACTACGACCACGTCCACGTCGCGGTCTTCTGACCGTGCGGCAGTGAGCCGCGGCTCCTCAGTGCGCCGCTGGTGGGTGGCGCTCGCTAGGGTCGGCTCCGATGGGGTCGACCACGGAGCAGCGCACGACGGAGCTGTACGACGGGGCGGCGCGCGCCCGGTGGGCCCGCGAGCCGCAGAAGCACTCTGTCCGGACCGCGTTCGAACGTGACCGCGCCCGGCTCGTGCACAGCGCGGCGCTGCGACGGCTCGCCGCCAAGACCCAGGTCGTGGGGCCGCAGAGCGACGACTTCGTCCGGAACCGGCTGACCCACACCCTCGAGGTGGCCCAGGTGGCCCGCGACCTGGCCCGCCAGCTGGGCTGCGACCCCGACGTCGTCGAGACCGCCGCGCTGGCTCACGACCTCGGCCACCCGCCCTTCGGACACAACGGCGAGCGGGCGCTGGACGAGCTGTGCGGGTCGGCCGGCGGGTTCGAGGGCAACGCGCAGACCCTGCGGATCCTCACCCGGCTCGAGGCCAAGACGGTCGACGCGGAGGGGCGGAGCGCCGGGCTCAACCTCACCCGCGCGACGCTCGACGCCGCCACGAAGTATCCCTGGACCCGCGCCGATGCGGCCCCGCCGGTCGGCGCGCACGCTGACGGCACCCCGCGCGCGGTGCACAAGTTCGGGGTGTACGACGACGACCTGCCGGTCTTCACCTGGGTCCGGCAGGGCGCCTCCCCGCGCCGGCGTTGCCTGGAGGCGCAGGTCATGGACCTGGCCGACGACATCGCCTACTCCGTGCACGACGTCGAGGACGGCATCGTCGCCGGCCGGATCGACCTCGACGACCTTCGCGGCGCCGGGCTGCGGTCCGAGGTCTGGGCGACGGTCCGGGACTGGTACCTCCCCGGCGTCGACGACGCCGAGCTCGACGCGGCGCTGCTCAGGATGACCCGCCGGAGCGGCTGGCCGACCGCGACGTACGACGGCAGCCGGGCTGGTCTCGCGGCCCTGAAGAACCTGACGTCCTCCCTGATCGGCGACTTCTGTGCTGCGGCGACCACGGCGACCCACGCGGCGTTCGGGTCGGCGCCGCCTGGCCCGCTACGCCGCCGACCTGGTCGTGCCGCACGACACCACCCTCGAGATCGCGGTGCTCAAGGGCATCGCCGCCCACCTCGTGATGCGCGCCCAGGACCGGCAGGCGGTGCTCGACGGTCAGCGGGAGGTGGTGGCCGGCCTGGTCGCCGCCGTGGAGCGGCTCGGACCGTCGGTGATGGACGCGCCGTTCCAGCACGACTTCGCGGCCGCCTTCGACGACTCCGGGCGGCTGCGCGTCGTCGTCGACCAGGTGGCCAGCCTCACCGACGCCTCCGCGCTGGCCTGGCACCGACGGCTCTGCTGAGTCTGGCTCAGGTCGAGCAGGGCTGTTGACGCCGCCGACGGCCGGCGCCTGAGCCGACATAGACTGCGCGGGTGGCAGGGCTGATCCGGGAGGACGACATCGCGCTCGTGCGCGAGCGAGCCGATCTCGTGGAGATCGTCCGGCAGCACGTCACCCTCAAGTCCGCCGGCGGCGGTGCGTTCAAGGGGCTCTGCCCCTTCCACGACGAGAAGAGCCCGTCGTTCCACGTCCGCCCGGGCAAGGGGTTCCACTGCTTCGGCTGCGGGGAGGGCGGGGACGTCATCTCGTTCCTCATGAAGCACGACGGGATGGCGTTCAACCAGGCGGTGGAGTACCTCGCCGACAAGTCCGGCGTCCAGCTCCGCTACACCGAGGGGGACCACTCCAGCGGCCCCCGCCGCGACCGGAACCCGCGCTCGCGGCTGGTCGAGGCGAACAAGCTCGCCCAGGAGTTCTACGCCGACCACCTCGCCGGCGCTGCCGGCATGCCCGGTCGGCAGTTCCTCGACGAGCGCGGCTTCGACAAGGAGGCCGCCGAGCGGTTCGGGCTCGGCTTCGCACCCCGCGACGGCGACGCGCTCTACAAGCACCTGCGGCAGAAGCAGTTCACCGACGCGGAGCTGGTCGCTGCCGGGCTCGTGGCCGAGGGGCAGCGCGGCCACTACGACCGGTTCCGCGGGCCGGCTGCTCTGGCCGATCCGCGAGACGTCGGGGGAGACGATCGGGTTCGGGGCGCGGCGCCTCTTCGACGACGACCGGATCGAGGCGAAGTACCTCAACACCCCCGAGACGTCGCTGTACAAGAAGAGCCACGTCCTCTACGGCATCGACCTGGCACGTCGGGAGATCGCCCGGTCGTCCCAGGCCGTGGTCGTGGAGGGCTACACCGACGTCATGGCCTGCCACCTCTCCGGCGTGCCCACCGCCGTCGCGACGTGCGGCACGGCCTTCGGTGAGGACCACGGCCGGGTCCTGCGCCGGCTCCTGCACGACCACGAGGAGTTCCGCGGCGAGGTGATCTTCACCTTCGACGGCGACGAGGCCGGGCAGAAGGCCGCGTTGCGGGCCTTCGGTGGCGACCAGCAGTTCGTCGGTCAGACCTACGTCGCGGTGGAGCCGGACGGGCTCGACCCGTGCGACCTGCGGCTGCAGAAGGGCGACGCCGCGGTCCGCGAGCTGGTCGCCCGGCGGACGCCGCTCTACCGGTTCGTCCTCGGCAACGTGGTGGCGCGCTACGACCTCGACCGTGCCGACGGCCGCATCGACGCGCTCCGGGAGGCGGCCAAGCTGGTCTCGAGCATCCGCGACCGCTCCAAGGTCGACGCGTTCTCCCGCGAGCTGGCCGGAATGGTCGGGGTCGAGATCGAGGAGGCCCGGGCGGAGGTGCGCCGCGCGTCGAACCGGTCCTCCCGGGCCACCGCCGCGGCAACCGCGCCGACGGGTGCGGCGGCGGGTGGGGAGAGGCGCTCAGCCCAGCAGCTGCCGGACCTCCGCGACCCGCGCTTCGCCCTGGAGCGGGAGACGCTCAAGCTGGTGCTCCAGCAGCCCTCGCTCGTGGGCCGCTACTCCGCCGACCTCGGCGACAACGACTTCACCCACCCCACTTACCGCGCCGTGTGGGAGCTCGTCGCCGCGCTGGGTGGTCCGGCCGCCGCCCCGGAGCCGGATGTCTGGGTGGGCAAGCTGCGCGACGCCGTGGTCAGCCAGGCAGGCGACGACTCCGCGCACCCGGTCGTGCGCGCGTTCAACGCGCTCACCGTGGAGCCCGTGCTCGCGGCCGGCGACCCCACCCCGGCGTACGCCGCCGCCCACGTCTTCCGGCTCCAGGAGCTCACCGCGCTGCGCCGCATCGCCGCGCTGAAGTCGAAGCTCCAGCGCACCAACCCGGTCGACGAGGCGGCCGAGTACAACCGGATGTTCGGCGAGCTGGTCGCGCTCGAGGGGCACCGCCGCACCCTGCGCGAGCGCGCGATCGGCGCGACCGAGTGAGGCGGCTGTTCGCGCGGGCACGGTCGCTGCCCGAGCCCGTCCGCTCAGCCGTCGACGACAGGGTCCTCGCGTCGGCGGAGAGCTCCGACGGGACCTGGCTCGTCGGCACCCGTGACGCGCTCGTCGTCGTGCGGCCGGCCGCAGGGGAGCACGAGGTCGTTCCCTGGGAGCGCGTGCAGCGAGCCGACTGGGACCTCGACACCTCCCAGCTGAGGGTGGAGCAGGTCGCCGAGTTCGGCGACCCCGTGGTCCCGATGGTCTTCGACGTCGCGGCGCCCGGTCCGTTCCTCCAGCTGCTGCGGGAACGGGTCAGCGCGAGCATCGTGGTGCAGCGGCGGGTCGTCCTGGAGCGCCGACGAGGGCTGACCGTCATCGGTCGCCGACCGCCGTCGAAGCCGGGGGAGGTCACCTGGGCCTACGAGCTCGACGAGGGCGTCGACCCCGAGGACCCGGCGGTCCTCGCCGCGGCCGAGGCGGGGCTCCGCGAGGCGCAGGAGTCGCTCGGGCTCTGACCCGCGAAGGGGCCCTTCGATGTGCGACGCCGCGACGGAGTTGCTAACCTGTGCGGGCCGCGGATTTCGGTCCGCTGATCCCCTGTAGCTCAACTGGCAGAGCATTCGGCTGTTAACCGGAGGGTTGTTGGTTCGAGTCCAACCGGGGGAGCCGCCGAGCCCCGTCTGACCGTGCGTCCACGTGTCAGGCGGGGCTCTGTCGTTCCTCGGCGCGTCGAGCGGCTGAGTTTTGGAAGAGGTCCCGTCGGGGATGAGCAGAGCGAGGCGTCGACGAACCGGAGGAGACGACGATGGCGACAAGGCGAGGCGGCGTCCTGCTGTTGGGCCTCGTGTTGATGCTCTGGATGCTCAGCGGATGCAGCGAGGAGCCGAGGGCTGAACCTTCGCTGGGCCAGACCGAACGCACCGGGTCGATCACGGCCACCGATCTCGTGCTGGTCACCAACGGCGACGGCGTGGCGCGGATGGTCGGCACGCTCGTGAACGAGGCGGAGGAGACGGACCGACTTGTCGGCCTGGACATCGGCACCGACGTGGGGGAGTACGCCGTCACCCTCGCCGAGGGCCCCATCGTCCTGCCCACCGGCGAGACCGTGACCCTGGCCCGGGATGCGCGCGTCACCGTGGTGTCGGACACGCTGCGACCGGGGTTCCGAGCAGAGGTCAGCCTCTCCTTCCGCAACGCGAGGACGATCGACACGACCGTCCTCGTCAAGTCCCAGGAAGGGGTCTACGAGGACGTCGAGATCACCCAGCCGCCGGACGGGGAGATCGCACCCGACTGACGCCGGCAGCCGGCCTGACCGCTACCGGCCCGACAGCCGCTCGACACCGCGCAGCAGCGCAGCGTGGTCCAGGCCGCCGTCCCCGACCGCGTTCGCCGACGCCATCAGCTCGGTGACGAGTGCACCCAGCGGTGCCACGACGCCCGCCTCGCGGGCAGCGGTCGTGAAGATCCCCAGGTCCTTGTGGTGGAGCGCGACCCGGAAGCCGGGCGGGAACGAGCGGGTGAGCATCGGCGACCTCTTCTGGTCGAGCACCCGGGAGCCGGCGAGCCCGCCGCCCAGCACGTCGAGCGCGGCCTCGGTGTCCACGCCGTGCGCCTCGAGGAAGACCACCGCCTCGGCGAGCGCCTGCAGGTGGGCGGCCACGAGGAGCTGGTTGGCGGCCTTGACGGTCTGGCCGGCGCCGCTGGGGCCGACGTGCACGATCGTGCTCCCCACCACCTCGAGCAGGGGCCTGGCCGCCTCGACGTCGGCCGCGTCGCCTCCGACCATGATCGACAGCGTGGCCTGCGCGGCACCCTGCTCCCCGCCGGAGACCGGAGCATCGAGGAGGCGGATCCCGCGTTCGGTCGCCCTCGCGGCCAGCTGCACCGTGACGTCGGGGCGGATGGTGGAGAAGTCGATGACGAGCGTGCCGGGTGCTGCGGTGTCGAGGACACCGCCCGACCCCGTGAGCACCTCGGTGACATCCGGCGTGTCCGGCACCATCACACAGACCACCTCGGCGCCGTCGACCGCCTCGGCGATCGAGGTGGCGGCTCGTCCACCGGCCTCGACGACAGGTGCCACCTTGTCGGGGGAGCGGTTGTACCCGGTCACCCGGTGACCCGCCCGGAGCAGGTGCACGGCCATGGGCCTCCCCATGACGCCCAGCCCGATGAACGCGATGTCAGTCACGCTGACGGCTCCTCTCGATGAACCTCGGGGCAAGCCACTCGCCGAGCTCCTCGAGCAGGCGGGAGGCATCCCTCATGCAGACGTCCGGGTCCGGTTCGAGCCCGGTGAGCGCATGGACCTCCTCGATGCCGGCCGAAGCCAGCCGGGCCGGGTCCACGTCGAGCCTGCCGCAGACGGCGAGGACGCGGGTGCCGGCCCCCCGGGCGCGAGCTGCGACGCCCACCGGGGCCTTCCCGTGCAGGGTCTGCTCGTCCAGGGAGCCCTCACCGACCACGACCCAGTCGACCTCCTCCAGCTGCGCATCGAAGTCGACCAGGTCGAGAACGAGGTCGATGCCCGGCCGCAGCTCGGCCCCGAGCAGCGCGACCGCGGCGAAGCCGACCCCGCCGGCGGCTCCTGCTCCGGAATGCCCACGCAGGTCCTCGCCGAGGTGGCCGGCGACCGCGTCCGCCCAGCGGCCGAGCGCCCGGTCCAGGAGCTCCACCTGGTCCGGGTCGGCGCCCTTCTGGGGTCCGTAGACGGCGGCCGCCCCCCGCGGGCCGGTCAGCGGGTTGTCCACGTCGCAGGCGACGACGACCTCGATCTCTCGCAGGTCGCGCATGGCGGTCAGGTCGAGCGCGGAGAGCCCACCGAGAGCGGCCCCGCCCGGTGCCAGCGGGTGCCCGTCGGTGTCGTGCAGCCGGGCGCCGAGGGCCTGGACCATGCCGGCGCCTCCGTCGGTGCAGGCGCTCCCGCCGATCCCCACCACGAGCCGTCGGCACCCTGCGTCCAGCGCGGCTGCCATCACCTCGCCGGTGCCGCGGCTGGTCGCGTCGAGCGGTGCGAGCCGACCCCCTGGCAGCAACGACAGCCCCGAGACGTCGGCCAGCTCGACCACCGCCGTGTCGCCCCGCCGCGCGTACGCCGTCGCGACCGGCTCGCCTCCGGGACCAGCGGCGGTGACCGGCACGCGCTCGAAGCCGGCGGCCAGTGCCGCTTCGAGGGTGCCGTCGCCGCCATCGGCGACGGGCACCGACCGCACGTCAAGTTCCGGTGCCGACCGAAGGATCCCGCGGCGGAGGGCGTCGGCCACCTCGGCCGCGGTGACCGATCCCTTGAACTTGTCCGGGGCGAGCACGACACGGGTGGTCATGACCCACTCCCGGCAGCGGCGACGACCCGGGTCCCCCGACTGCGGAACGCCGCGAGCACGTCAGGGTCGGCGGCGGAGTCGGTCACGAGGGTCCAGGACGGGTCGATCGGCAACCAGGCGGAGACGCCGGCCGGGCCGAGCTTGGAGGCGTCGGCGAGGACCATGACGTCCGCGGCGCGCGCCGCGGCGCCCTCCTTGACCGAGGTCTCCTCATGGGTCGGCTCGCCGAGCCCCCGCTCGGGATCGACGGCGTCGGCGCCGAGCACGGCGACGTCGAAGGAGACCCGGTCGAGGGCCAGCATCGTCAGCGGGCCCACGAGGCCGTGGCTGAGGCGACGCACGGTGCCGCCGAGCAGGACGACGTCGAGGTCCGGCGCCGGTGCCAGCAGGGCGGCTGCCTCGAGGCCGCGGGTGAAGACCGTCCGCGGCCCGCGCCCGACCAGCAGCCGCGCGAGCGCGAGACAGGTGGTGCCGGCGTCGAGGAAGACCGTCGCGCCGTCGGGCAGCAGGTCGGCGGCGGCACGCGCCATGCGGGACTTCGCCGCCCGGTTCAGATGCACGCTCTCGGTGAAGGACCGTTCGTGGAACCGCTCACGCAGAAGCGCACCGCCGTACGTCCGGGCGATCCGGCCCTCGCTCTCGAGGCGGCTGAGGTCGCGGCGCACGGTCGAGGCGGAGACGCCGACCTCGGCAGCGAGCGTCGGCACGTCGACCACGCCCTGCTCGAGCAGTGCGACGAGGGCGTCGTGCCGCTCCTGCGTCGCCCTGCGCACAGTGGTCCTCGCCATGACGGTCGCCGGCTCAGCCGCCGTACGCCTTCCGGATGTTGGGGACGAACGGCGCGTACTCGACCGCGGCGAGGTACGCCGACAGCATCGTGCCGTGCCCGGCCTTGCCGGTGCCGGCGATGTCGAACGCGGTGCCGTGGTCCACCGAGGTGCGCAGGATCGGCAGCCCGACGGTGACCGAGATGGTCCCGTCGAAGTCGAACGTCTTGGCCGGGATGTGGCCCTGGTCGTGGAACTGCGACAGCACGCCGTCGAAGCGGCCGACCAGCCCCTGGTGGAAGACCGAGTCCGCCGGGATCGGCCCGTGGACGTCCAGCCCCTCCGCACGCGCGGCGTCGCACGCCGGTGTGATGTGCTCGATCTCCTCGTCCCCGAAGGCGCCGTTCTCGCCGCCGTGCGGGTTGAGCGCCGCCACCGCAAGGCGCGGAGCGTCCACCCCGAACACCTCGAGCGCGGTGTGTGCCTTGCGGATCGAGTCGAGGATCCGGTCCCGGGTGAGCTGGTCGAGCGCCTTGCGCAGCGACACGTGCCGGGTGGTGAAGAAGATCCGGAGGTGGTGGCCGCCGGCGGCGTCGTTGCGGACGACGAACATCGTGTCCTGCTGGGTCACGCCGGTCAGCTCACCGAGCATCTCGGTGTGGCCGAGGTGCTGGGAGCCGGCGGCCCAGATGGCCTCTTTGTTGATCGGGCCGGTGACGATGCCGGCGACCTCACCCTCCATGGCGGCACGGGTGGCCACCTCGATGGAGGCGATGGCCGCGCGTCCGGCGCGCTCGTCGACCTTTCCCCAGGCCGGCATGTCGTCGCCCAGCACGCCGGTGTCGTAGACGTCGATGACCCCCTTGCCGGCCGGCTCCACGTCGAAGCGGTCGACCACCCGGACGTCCACCTCGAGTCCCATGGCCTCGGCGCCCTTGCGGAGCGCCACCGGGTCGCCGACGGCGATGCCGTGGTGACCTTCGGCGCCGGCCTGCTCGGCCAGCGTCCGTGCGGTGATCTCGGGTCCGATGCCGACGGGGTCCCCGATGGTCAGGGCGAGTGCGTGGCGGGTCATGCCTTCCCTCTTCTCTCTTCTCTGGCGGATGCCCCGGTGGCGACCTGCCGCCGGCGCAGGTGCGCGTCGGCGCGGAGGTGGTCCAGGCAGGCGACCATGGTGCCCGCGTCGCCGACGAGCCCTCCCTTGGTCACGATCGGGAGACCGTCCCAGGGCCCACCCACGACGGTACCGGCGACCGCGAGGGGGACCACCTCTGCGGCGATCTCCAGGCCGTGCGACTCCAGCTCGGCCAGCACCGCCGCGGTCACGTCGCCCCCGGTGGTGAAGATCCCGTCGACGCGGTGGCTTTCCAGGCTCCGGCGCACCGCGCGGGCGAGCGCCCGGGGGATCTCGGCGGCGTCCTCGGCCGACACCGGTCGCAGGTCGCTCTCCTCCAGGACGGTGGCGACGACCAGGACGTCGTCCGGGCCGGCGTCCCCGACCATGGCGTCCAGGAGCTGCGCGGTGGCATCCTCGTCGGGGACCGCCGAGCTCCCCGCTGTAGGGACGCGACGGAGCCCCGCACCCCGGTCCGTGGCCAGCTGCCGCAGCTGGGTCCGGGTCAGCTCGGTGGCCGAGCCCGAGACGGCGAGCAGCGGGGCCCCCCGATCGTGCGGCTCCAGGCCGAGCGCCCGCGCCATCGCCACCGACGCCGGGCCGGGGTCGCAGGTCACCCAGATCAGCCCGGTGCCCTCCACGGCGGCGACCGCGGCGGTCGCCACCCGCTCGAGGTGCGCCTCGGTGGTGGCGTCCGCGACGAGCACCTCGGCGCCGTCCTCCAACGCCTCGCGCACCGCCCGGACGAGCGCCTCCGGGGCACCGGTCACGGTGGACATGGGCAGGACGTGCACGGCCAGGTCGGCCTGTTGCCGGATGATCGCGGCGACGTCCGAGGTGTGCATGGGGCTGCGCGCGTCCCGGGCCACCTCGGTCTCCTCCAGGCGTCGGCCACGGAGGAGCTGGGTGCCTCCGATCGTGTGCCGGTCGGCCGCCGGATGGGCCGGCGCGCACAGCACGGCGACCCGGCGGTGGCTCAGCCTCGCCACCTCGTCGAGGACCGCCTTGGTGGTGGCGCCGACGTTGCCGCGCAGGGTGGTGTCGATCCGGTTGCAGACCAGCAGGGCCGGCCACCCGGCGCGCACCACCGAGGCGACGCGGTCGGCGGCGGCAGCGGGCTCGTGGTGCCGGCTGTCGGTGGTGGCCACGACGACGTCGAAGCGGGCGGCCATCGCGCTCACGACGTCGACGCGGTCGGCGGCACTCGCCGTCGCCGCGCGCAGCCCCGCCCGGGCGAACCCGGCCGCGGCCGCGTTCGCACCGGTCAGGTCGTCGGCGACGACGAGCACCTCGGCCATCTCAGAGGAAGAGGCTGGCGATGAGCAGCAGCGGGAGCGAGGCGGCCCAGACCGCTGTCGTGATGCCCGACCACCCGCGGAGGGCGGCGACGCCGTCGAGCCCGGTGAAGCGGGTCACGACCCAGAAGTAGGAGTCGTTGAAGTAGCTGAAGACCATCGACCCCGCGCAGCAGGCGAGCGCGGCCAGCAGAGGAGAGAGCCCCAGCCCCGCGACCAGCGGCGCGGAGACCGAGGCTGCGGTGATCATCGCGACCGTGCCCGAGCCCTGCGCAAGACGGACCAGGGTGGCGACCAGGAACGGCACCAGGACCCCGGGCATGCTGAGCGACGAGATCGCCTCGGCGAGCGCATCGCCGACACCGGAGTCACGCAGGACCTGGCCCAGAGCCCCGCCGGCGCCGGTGATGAGGATGATCAGTCCGGCCGACGCCGCGGCCTCCGCGAGCCAGTGGTGCACCTGCTTGCGCGGCGACCACCGGGGGAGCAGGAGGTAGACGGCGAGGACGATGCCGACCACGAGGGCCACCACGGGATGGCCGATGAAGCCGAGCACCTGGACCGCGCCGGAGGGGGTGTACTCGTCCTCGGGTGAGAGGACGCCCTGGGCGTTGCGGTCGATCGCGGTGGCGACGGTGTTCGCGATGATGAGGAGCAGCGGCACCAGCAGCGGGAGCGCGGAGACGGCCAGCCCCACCCGGTGCGGCTTCTCGCCCGCGGGCGGCTCGCCGAGGAGGTGGGCGGGGTCGCGCCCGTCGTCGAGCACCTCGTGGCCAAGCGCGTCCCGGTCGCCGCTGCCTCCACGGGTGCCTCCGCCGGTGGCCGTCGCCGTACCGCCGCCGCTCCGGCTGGCCACGTCGGCGCCGTGGTAGACCTCCTGGCGGACGTCCTCGTTGAGCTCGGGCTCGAGCTTGGGGCCGATCCATGCCGAGTAGAGCACCACCACCGGGAGCAGGAGCACGGCGAAGGCGAGCCCGGCCAGGACCAGCGCACCGAGGTCGGCGCCGAGGATGCCGGCGACCCCGAGGGGGCCCGGCGTGGGCGGCACGAGGTGGTGGGTCACCGTCATCCCGCAGCCGAGGGCGAGCGCCAAGGTGACGTAGCGGCCACGGAGCCGACGGGCGATCGAGCGGGCCAGCGGGTTCATGATGACGTAGCCGGAGTCGCAGAAGACCGGGATGGAGACGACGGCGCCGGTGCCCGCCATCGCCCAGTGCTCGCGGCCCCGTCCCATCGCCTTCACGAACGACCGGGCGAGCGTGTCCGCAGCGCCGGAGACCTCGAGGATCTTGCCGATGCCGACGCCGAGGCCGATCACGATGCCGATCGAGGCCAAGGTGTTGCCGAAGCCGGTGGTCATCGACGCGATCGTGTCGAGGGCGGGAACGCCGGCCACGAAACCGGTCACGAGCGAGGCGAGCAGGAGCGCGACGAAGGCGTCGAGCCGGGTGAAGAGCACGACGACGACGATCGTGCTGATCCCCAGCACGAGGGCCAGGAGAAGCTGCAGGTCCACGGGGGTGCCTCCTCAGGAGCTGTCCGAACCGAGCGGGAGCACGATCGTCACACCGAGAAGATGGGCACGGCAAGCACTACGGATGAGTAACATGCGCAGACTGTGCATGTCGGCGCCTGACCGGCGGATCACGAACACGAGCAGCGCCACGCCCAGGGAGCGTTCCCCTCCTACTCGTCGTCGACGCCGCCCCAGACCAGGCTGTAGACCTCGAAGATCGCGGCGAACGTGACACCCATCCGGGCGCCACCCATCCGGCTGAACCCCTCCAGCATCTCCCGTTCGTCGAAGTCCTCCCACCCCAGCCCGTCGATGTAGGCCCGGTGCGCCTTGAGCGACTCCACGCCGAGGTCGAACGTCTCGGTGGTGTCCACGCCGTGGCGGGCCTGCGGCGAGCCGCTGGCCCACACCGCTCGCACGCCGCCCCACTTCTCCGTGCCGTCCGTCAGCTGCTCGGGGAAGATCCAGCGGTTGGCGGCGTCGCGGACGCCGTCCAGGACGGCGCGTCCCGCCGCGATGTGGTCGGCCTGGTTGAGCGCCCCGGGACCGAACGTGTCCCGGAAGTTGCCGGTGATGACGATCTCCGGACGGTGCCGCCGGACCACCTCGGCGACCGCGGCACGCAGGGGCAGGCCGTACTCGATGGTCCCGTCGGGGAACCCGAGGAACTCCACCTCGGACACGCCGACCACCCGGGCCGACTCCACCTGCTCGGCCTCGCGGATCCGTCGGCACTCCTCCGGCTCGAGGCCGTCGATCCCGGCCTCCCCGCTGGTGAGCATCGCGTAGACGACCTCCTTGCCCTGGGCGGTCCACCGCGCGACGGCGGCGGCCGCTCCGAACTCGAGGTCGTCGGGGTGGGCGACGATCGCCACCGCCTTCGACCAGTCCTCGGGCAGAGGCTTGAGGGGCGGGGGCTGGGGTGAGTGCTCGGTCATGGGTCGAGCATGACAACCCGACGCACGAGGGGCCACCGGGACGAATCCGGCGAAATGCCGGAACCGTCGGGACCTTCGTCCCTAAACTCCCGTTATGTCCTCCGACCCGTTCCGCGCGCTCCTCGGCGAGGACCGGCACGTCGCGCGCCGGTTCAGCGGCGGGCTCACCCCGGAGCTGGCCCGCGACGTCGACCGCGCCGGCGGTGGCCGGGCCTGGTTCGGCGAGCAGCTGCGCCCGGCTCGCCTCGAGGACCCCGCCGGCGCCGCGATCGACGGCTGGTTCCCCTCGCTCCGGCGTACGCCGCAGGAGATCTTCGACCGCCAGCAGGACGAGGTCGAGGGCGCCTGGGACGTGATGGCCGACCTCAGCCGGTGGACGGTCGCGCGCCGGATCCACAGTCGCCGCCAGCTGCAGGAGCAGCTGGTCGACTTCTGGTCCAACCTGCTGCACGTGCCGCTCATGGACGACAGCGCCTGGTTCTTCCGGGTCGACTACGACCGGGTCGTCCGCAAGCACGCCCTGCGCAGCTTCGAGGAGCTGCTCGTGCGCACCGCGGTTCACCCGGCGATGGGGCTCTTCCTCGACAACGCGGTCTCCACCAAGGAGGCGCCGAACGAGAACCTGGGCCGCGAGCTGCTCGAGCTGCACACGGTGGGGGTCGACGGCGGCTACACCGAGCGCGACGTCAAGCACTCCAGCCGGATGCTGACCGGCTACCGGGTCGACCTGTGGTGGCCCCGGTTCCGGGCGTTCTACGACCCCAGGGTGCACCACACCGGCCGGATCAAGGTCCTCGGTTTCGAGCACCGCAACCGGGACGCGGACGGACGGCCGGCGACCCTCGCCTATCTCCGCTACCTGGCCCGGCATCCGGCCACCGCCCGGCGGATCGCGCACCGGCTCTGCGTCCGGTTCGTCCACGACGACCCGTCGGAGGAGCTCGTCGGGACCGTCGCGCGCGCCTACCGCCGCCACGGCAGTGCGGTCCGGCCCACCCTGGAGGCGATGGTCGACCACCCGGAGTTCGCCGAGGCCTCCCGGCAGAAGATCCGTACCCCGACCGAGGACTACGTCGCGACGGTGCGGGCGCTCGGCATCGAGCTGCACCGGCCCACCTCCGAGGACTCGTTCGCCTCCGCGATGCTCTGGCAGTACGGCGAGCTCGGCAACGCACCCTACGAGTGGCCGGCCCCGAACGGCTATCCCGAGCGAGGGGCCGCCTGGACGGGCGCGGGACGGATCCTCAGCGGGCTCGACCTGCACCGCACCCTCGCCGCCGGGTGGTGGCCGAGCAAGGAGGCCACGATCCGGCCGCTGAACCAGTGGCTGCCGCCGCTGCCCGCCCCCGTGGGCGACGTCATCGACCACGTCTCCGACCAGCTCTTCGGCGAGCGACCCACCCCCGGCGTGCGGGCCGGCGTGGCGACCGCGCTCGGTCTGCCGCTCGAGCAAGTGGTCTCCGCGCACCACCTCTGGAGCACCCGCACCCTCAGCATCGTCGCCTCGCTGCTGGACTCCCCGAACCACCTCATGCGCTGAAGGGCCCCTCATGACCGACGTCGACCGCTCCGCCGGCCCGGATGGCCGATCGGGCTGCGGCTGCCCTGAGCTCCGCCTCGGCCGTCGTGGCTTCCTGGCCGCCGCGGCGGCGGGCACCGCGCTGGCCGCGGGTGGCTCGCTCTTCGGCCAGGCGCACCGGCAGGTCTCCTTCGCCGCCGGCACCGGTGGCAACGTCCTCGTCGTGCTGAGCCTGCGCGGCGGTGCCGACGGGCTGTCGCTGGTCGTCCCGCGGCTTCCCGACGACCGCGACGTGCTGCGCAGGCTCCGGCCGGGTATCGCGGTGCCGGAGAGCAGCCTCGTCGGCGGCGACACCGCGTTCGGGCTGCACCCGGAGTTCGCGCCGCTGCTGCCGATGTGGCAGGCCGGCACGTTCGGGGCGGTCCATGCGGTGGGGCTGCCCGCTCCCAACCGCAGCCACTTCGACGCGATGGAGGCGATCGAGGACGCCGACCCCGGCTCCTCGGCGCGCAGCGGCTGGCTCAACCGGATGGTCGGGCTCGACCCCGCCGCCGGTCCGGAGGCGGCGGTGCACCTGGGGTCGTCGCTGCTGCCCACCGCACTCGTCGGTCCGGCGCCCGCCCTGGGGGCCCGCGCGGTCGAGGACCTCGCGCTCACCGACCTCGGGACCGGCGCGGCGGCGCGGCGTACCTCGCTGCGCCAGATGTGGGACGGGGAGTCCGGGGTCCTGGCCGACAGCCTGCGCGCCACGCTCGGCACCACCGAGCGGCTCGCGCCGCTCGCCGAGGCCGCGGCCGACGACAGGGCCGTGAACTCGTCCGCCTATCCGCGGGGTCCGCTCCGCGAGGTGCTCGCGAACACCGCGGCGCTGGTCCGCGCCGACGTCGGCGCCCGGGTGGTCACCGTCGACTACGGCAACTGGGACATGCACAACGGTCTCGCCGACAGCGACCGCGACCCCACCCGGGGCTGGATGGCCGAGCAGGTCCGGCACCTGGCCGGCTCGCTCGCCGCGTTCTTCGCCGACCTCGGGCCCGCGGCCTCGCGGGTCACCGTCGTGACGCTCAGCGAGTTCGGCCGGCGGGTGGCGGAGAACGGCGACCACGGGGTCGACCACGGCTACGGCAACGCGATGCTGATGCTCGGCGCCGGCGTGCGCGGCGGCGCGGTCCACGGTCGCTGGCCGGGGCTCCGCGTGCTGGAGCAGGGCGACCTGCCGACCACGACCGACTACCGCAGCGTGCTGTGGGAGGTCCTCGCGCACCGGTTCCCCGAGGTCTCGGGGGCTCGCGCCGGGATCTTTCCCGGTTTCCTCCCCGAGACCGTCGGCTCCATGGCCTGAGCGCTCAGGTGGCGCCGTGGGTCGAGGCCGCCCGCAGCCCGTCGGCGATCTCGGCGAGGGCCTGCTGCAAGGTCGACCTCCGGAGCCCAGCCCCACGCCCGGGCGCGGTCGGCGAGGATTCGACCGGTCCAGGCGGGGCCGTCCTCCCAGACCGGTTCGAGGCCGAGTGCGGCCGTCACGGTGCCGTAGTAGTCACGCAGCGTCGCGGGTCCGGCGGCGACGTCGACGACGGTGCAGCCTCCCTCGACCGGACCCCGGTCGGGATCGGTCGACGTGGCGACCCGTCCCGACACGAGGTCGGCGACGAACGTCGCCAGGTCGTCGACGTGGACCCAGGCGAAGCTCCCCTCCGGCACCGCACGGCGGGCGTCCTCGTCGTCGCGGAGCTCAGCGGGCCGGAGCGTGTTCCACACCGAGGTCTCTCCGGCACCGAGGATCGCCGGCGGCCGGAGGAGCACCCGCGTGATGCCGTCGACCTCGGCCAGCGCCGCATCGGTGTCGCGCTTCGTCGCGGCGTAGGCGTTGGCGTCGTCGGTCACCAGCGCCGACGACTCGTCGACGTCGCCGACACCGGGGGACCGGTCGTAGACGCCCGCGGTGGAGAGGTGCACCAGCAGCTCGACTCCCGCGTCGCGCGCCGCGCGGGCGAGCACGGGTGTTCCCTCGACGGCGATCCGCTGCTGGTTCTCCCGCTCGGTGCCCATCGGGTGGACGGTGGTCACGACGGCGGTCGCACCGCGGACCACCTCGGCGGCCAGGTCGGGGTCGTAGAACTCGCCGACCCGTTCCTCCACCCCGTCGAGCTGCGGCGCCGTGCCTGGTCGCCGTACGACGGCGCGCACCCTGGCGCCCCTCTCGACCAGCGCCGTGCAGACGCGGGACCCCACGAGACCGTTGGCCCCGGTGACGACGACGACGGGCGTGGACGCGGCAGCAGCACTCATGGCTTCACCCTGGCACGGAGGTCCAGCTGTGGACGGCCGACCTACGCTGAGACGCATGAGCCTCGCCTCGACACTGGGCGCGCTGCGCCAGGACGGCTACCACCCCCGCACGGTCAAGCAGGAGCTCCGCGAGAACCTGCTGACCGTGCTCCGGGACGGCGGCACTGCCTTCCCGGGGATCGTCGGTTTCGACGACACGGTCCTGCCGCAGCTCGAGAGCGCCCTGCTCGCGGGCCACGACCTCGTCCTCCTGGGCGAGCGCGGCCAGGGGAAGACCCGGCTGATGAGGACCATCGTGACGCTCCTCGACGAATGGATGCCGGTCGTCGAGGGATGCGAGATCAACGACGACCCGACAGCGCCGGTCTGCTCGCGCTGCGTCCGGCTCGCCGCGGAGCTGGGGGAGGAGCTGCCGGTGGCCTGGGTGCACCGGGACCGGAGGTACGTCGAGAAGCTGGCGACTCCCGACACCAGCGTCGGCGACCTGGTGGGCGACGTGGACCCGGTGAAGGTCGCGGAAGGCCGCACCCTCGGCGACCCGGAGACGGTGCACTACGGGCTGATCCCCCGCACCAACCGGGGGATCTTCGCGATCAACGAGCTGCCCGACCTCGCCGAGCGGATCCAGGTCGCCATGTTCAACGTGCTCGAGGAGCGCGACATCCAGGTCCGCGGCTACAGCCTGAGACTCCCCCTCGACCTCATGCTGGTCGCCAGTGCCAACCCCGAGGACTACACCAACCGCGGCCGGATCATCACCCCTCTCAAGGACCGGTTCGGCGCGGAGATCCGGACCCACTACCCGATCGAGGTGACCGAGGAGGTCGCGGTCATCGCGCAGGAGGCCGGCCTGGTCGCCGACGTGCCGGAGCACCTCCTCGAGGTCCTGGCCCGGCTCGCCCGGTTGCTGCGCGACTCCTCGTCGGTCGACCAACGGGCGGGGGTGAGCGCCCGGTTCGCGATCGCGGCGGCCGAGGGGGTCGCCGCGTCGGCGCTGCGGCGTGCGGCCCGCACCGGCGAGGAGCCTGCCGTCGCCCGGGTCTGCGACGTCCCGGCGGTGCTGCCCACCCTCCTCGGCAAGCTCGAGTTCGAGATGGGGGAGGAGGGGCGCGAGATCGAGGTCGTCGCCCACCTGCTCCGGCTCTCGGTCGCCGAGACGTTCCGCGAGCGGCTGGGCGGTCTCGACCTGTCCGGGTTCGCCGCGGTCTTCGCCGACGGCGGCACGGTGGAGACCGGCGACCTCGTCCCGGCCGGGGAGCTGCTCGGCCAGCTCGACGCCGTACCCGGGCTCTCCAAGGTCCTCGACCGGCTCGGCCACGGGGACGACGCGAGCGTCGGGCAGGTCGCAGCAGCGGTGGAGCTGGTGCTCGAGGGGCTGCACCTGACGCGCCGGATCGACAAGCAGAGCATCGACGGCCGCACGGTGTACGGAGCCTGACGGTGGCCGACCACCGGTTCCGGTACGGCGCCTGGCGCGGTGGGCCCGACCCGCTGGCGCCGCCGTACGACCTGCGCCGGGTCCTCGACGAGGTCGGCCAGGACGTGCTGGCCGGTGGCTCGCTGAGAGAGGCACTGCGGGACCTGATGCGGCGCGGGTCCGACGGGCTGCGGGGGCTCGACGAGCTGCGGAACAGGGCACGCCGGATGCGGCGCGCGGCCGAGCGGCGGGGCGACCTCGCCTCGACGTTGGACCAGGTCCGTGCCGCGCTCGACCAGGCGCTTGCCGCCGAGCGAGAGACGCTCGCCGGGTCCCCAAGCGACGACGCGTGGCTCGCCGAGATGGAGCTCGCCACCATCCCCGACGACACCGCCGGGGCGGTGCGGGCGCTGGACTCCTACGACTGGCGGTCCCCGGAGGCGCGCCGGACGTTCGAGGCGATCCGCGAGATGCTGCAGCGTGAGGTGCTCGACGCGCAGTTCGCCGGGATGAAGCAGCTGCTCGAGGAGGGCGACCCGGCCGCGATGCAGGCGGTGAAGGACATGCTCGCCGACCTCAACGCCCTTCTCGCCGCCCATGCCCGCGGCGAGGACACCACCGACCGGTTCCGCAAGTTCATGGACCGGCACGGTGAGCTCTTCCCCGAGCAGCCGGAGGACGTGGACGAGCTGGTCGACCTGCTCGCCCGCCGACAGGCGGCCGCGGACCGGATGATGGCGTCGCTGCGCCCCGAGCAGCGCGAGCAGCTCGCCCAGCTGATGAGCGACGCGCTCTCCGACCCCGACCTCGCCTCCGAGATGGCGCAGCTGTCGGACAACCTGCGGGCACTGCGTCCGGGCATGGAGCGAGGACCGGTGCGGATGCAGGGCGGGGAGCCGCTGGGCTACAGCGCAGCGGTCGAGGCGGTCGCCGAGCTCGCCGACCTCGAGCAGCTCGAGCAGCAGCTCGGGGAGTCGGCGCTCGGCTCGCCGCTCGACGACGTCGACGTCGACACGCTCGAGAGGCACCTCGGTGCCGAGGCCGCTGCCGACCTCAGGTCGCTGAGGGAGCTGGAGCGCGAGCTCGAGCGCCAGGGCTACGTCTCGCACGGCGACGACGGGCTGCGGCTGACGCCACGGGCAGTACGCCGGCTTGGCGAGACCGCGCTCAAGCGCGTCTTCGAGCGGCTGGACGCCCGGGGGACCGGCGACCACGACGACCGCCGTACCGGTGCCGCCGACGAGCCGACCGGGCTCACCCGCCCCTGGGCGTTCGGCGACGACCAGCCGATCGACGCCGTGCGCACCGTCGCCAACGCCCTGCGGCGGGGCGGTCTCGGCCGCGGCGGTCTGCTCGTCGAGGACTTCGAGGTGGTGGAGACCGAGCGGCGCACGAGCGCGGCGGTGGCGCTCTGCGTGGACCTGTCCTTCTCGATGGTGCACGAGGGGCGGTGGGGGCCGATGAAGCAGACCGCGCTGGCTCTCTCCCACCTGGTGCAGACACGGTTCCGCCAGGATGCGCTGCAGGTGATCGGGTTCGACCGGACGGCGCGCCGGCTGGACCCCCTGCAGCTCGCGGAGATCGAGCCCGAATGGGTGCAGGGGACGAATCTCCAGCACGCCCTGCTGCTCGCCCAGCGCCACCTCCGGCGCCACCCCGACGCGGAGCCGGTCGTCCTCGTCGTGACCGACGGTGAGCCCACCGCGCACCTGCTGGGGGACGGGTCCTCCACCTTCGACTGGCCCCCGACCCACGCGACGATCCGGGCGACCGTCGCGCAGGTCGACGAGCTGGTGCGGTCGGGAGCCACGCTGAATATGTTCATGCTCGGCGAGGACCCGGGGCTGGCCCGGTTCGTGGACGCGATCGCGCGCCGCTCCGGTGGGCGGGTGTTCACCCCGGACATCGGTCGGCTGGGGGAGTACGTCGTGGCCGACTACCTGCGAGCCCGCCGTGGCAGGCGCTGAGGCTCAGGCAGGAAGCCGCTGAGCGACCGAGTCCCGCAGGTCGCGGTAGGAGTCGAACGGGCCGATGTGCGCCCAGGTGATCTCGCCGTCCACGACGAGCAGGGTCGAAGGCACCGCGTTGGTCGGGACGACCCCGTGCAGGCCGGCGGCGAAGTCTCCCGAGGAGTCGGCGTAGTTGTCGTAGGTGACGCCCGTGTCCTTCATCGCCTCGCGGGCGTACTGCAGCCGGACGTCGCGGGTCACGCCCAGCACCTGCACGTCGCCCGTCCTGCTGAGCCGTTCCAGCCATGGCATCTCGTGCTTGCAGGGCGCGCAGAAGCTGGCCCAGAGGTTGACCAGCTGGACCCCCTCCGTGGGCAGCCCCGTCGGCTCGTCGTCCACCCCGGGCAGCGACGCGGCCTCGTCCGGCCACGCCCGGTCGGCGACCTCCACCCAGCCGGTCTCGACCCGTTCAGTGCCGTCGGCCTGGACGGTCGGCTCCTTGGGGGCGAAGGCCCCGAATGCCTGTGCCGTCCCTAGTGCGGCGACCAGCGCCAGCGTGCCCGCGGCGGCCCACACCAGTGGTCTCCTCCACCCGCCTCGGGCGGGGGGCGGCGGGGGGGTGGACACGACCTCAGTTTACCGGTGACGGTGGAGCCGGATCCCCCGGCTATCGTATGGCTCGCGAGTACGGCGCCGCCGCCGTCGTACGTGCGGGGCGGTAGCTCAGCCGGTCAGAGCAGAGGACTCATAATCCTTGGGTCGTGGGTTCGAGCCCCACCCGCCCCACGGGGACTGACCTGCGGTTTTGTCCGTTTCACGCACGTGCTCCCTGTCCGTTTTGGCCACACGTGTGTGCGATGTGTGTGCAGGACGCACCCCGAGCTGCTCCAAGCGCTCCGACACGCTCGTTTCCGGGACGCTGCGGGTTCCGGCCACGAGGGCAGCCACAGCCTCGGCGGCAGCCTTGGACACCTGCGGGAGCACGCTGGTGTAGAGGTCCTGCGTGATCTGCGTTGAGGAGTGGCCGAGCTCGTGGGACACGACTTTGATGTCGGCTCCGGCGGCCAGGGCGAGCGTCGCTGCCCCGTGCCGAAGGTCGTGCAGGCGCACGGGCGGCAGCTGGTGTCGGGCGACCAGCCGGTCGAAGCGCTGGGACACCGAGTCGGCGTTGAGCGTCGAACCGTCCTCCTTGGTGAAGGCGCGGCCGGAGTCGACCCATGCCTCTCCCCAGGCGAGACGCTCGGCGTTCTGGGCGGCCCGGTGTGCCCGGAGGACCGCAACGGTGTGCGAGTCGAGTGCGATCGTGCGCGTGCCAGCGGCACTCTTGGGCGACCAGGAGTCCTCGTCATCAGCCTGCTCACGGACGGTGATCTGAGCTGCGTCGAGGTCGACGTCGGTCCAGAGCAGGTGCACCGCCTCGCCCCGCCGCAGGCCGCGATGGGCGACGAGGTGCCACAGCGGATACAACCGGTCCCTCTCCACACGGTCGAGGAAGCCGCCAGTCTGCGCCGGCGTCCAGACCATCACCGGTGACGGCCGACGGCCCGTCGCCCGCCACTGGGCAACACGGTCCTCCGTCCACACGAGTGCTCGTGGCGCTCTGCCGGTCTTGAGCTCCACATGCTGCGCCGGGTTGTGGGCCAGCCTCCGCCGCCGCACCGCGCTGTTGAGCGCCGACATCGCGGTCGCGTGCACGCGGCGAATGCGGGCGGGGGACAGCGGCCGTTGGGCCTGCGGGGTATCCGTGCGCGCCTCCAGCAGTCGCCGGAGCATGGGCGAGGGACGCTGCTCGTCGGGCCGGCGGCCGAGCAGCCGCATCGCGGCGTAGAGCTCCTCGAAGTCGCGGTCCCGCAGCTCCGCCAGACCCAGGTGGCCGAGGCCGGGCTTGAGGTACAGCCGGATGTGGTCCTCGTACGAGCGCCTTGTTCCTGCCTTGAGGTTCACCTTGCCAGCGAGCCACTGGTCCAAGTAGTCGCGGAAAACTCTGTCGGTCCAGCTCCACGTACGTACCGCGGCGGATGCGATCGAACACGCTCGTCAGCGCAGCCCGCGCCTCACGTTCGGTCTCGAAGGGCCCGAGGGTTGGCTGGATGCGCTTGCCGCTCCTCGGCCCGGGAGCCTGATAGCGCGCCCACCACTTTCCGTGGCTCCGACGGGTGAGCTTCGGACAGCGCGAACCAAGCTGCTTGCCCGTCTTCGGGTCTCGGCAGCCGCAGCGCTTGAACGTGGAGCCGGTCAACTCGCCCGCCTTGGTGCTCGCTCCACACCTATCAGGTCGAGGAGCGGTGCCGTCGGGATTCTGATGAGCCGCCCGATGCGCAGTACGGGAGTCGGCCACATCCCCGTGCGGACCAACTCGTAGGCGCACGTCCGACCGATGCCGAGCACGCCAGCGGCTGTGGCCAGGTCGACCACAGCCGGCAAGGCGAGCAGGTCCTCACGGGTCATGGTGGGATGGGCGGTCTCTTTCACGCGGACTCCCCGAGCTTCCGCTTGGCTGTGACGCTGCTAGCCCGACCTCGAGGGTGCCGGATCGGCACTTCGCTGGACGCCGACCAGCGGGGCGCCGCCGGGCGGCTGCTGCCCATGAGCTTCGCGGCATCGGGGGTCGGGATGAGTGGGGCCCGCTCCGCGAGGTGGTCCATGGCTCCATCGTGCAGTCGTGTTGGGTCGGCCATGCGCTGGAGCGGCATCACGGTGATCGGTTCGGTCATGCCGTCTCCCTCGTTGCTCGCGCGGACTGTCTCAATCGATGCAACACCCGCGGCCACGGTGCTGGGAAGTTGACGGCGGTTAACACGGCCGCGTCACCCTGTTATCCACAGATCTGGCGCGGCTGGCCCAAACTGTCGGCCCCCCGTGCTGCACTCGGAGGGTCCGATGGGACGGCTGGAGCGGCACGGAGGATCCATGGAGACACCGATGAGAGCAGCGCGGCTCTCCCGTGGCTGGTCTCAGCTGCGGGTTGTCGTCCAGCTGGAGGCGCTGGGAGCCGGCCGCGGACTGCCGATACCAAGTCGGGCGAGCCTGAAGACCCAGCTCTCGCGGTGGGAGAACGGTCACGTCACCCCCCACGAGCCGTACTCCAGCCTCTTGGCGGAGATCTATGAGCTGACGACGGCCGAGCTGGGCCTGGGAAGCGAGCCACCCGGCGCCGCCCGGCGGCCCCCCTACGGCTCCGCGGTGCGCTTGCTGACGCCGGTTCGCCTGACTCCCGACTCGGTTGCGCTGATGGAGGAGCTGCTGGGGACGTACGCCCACGCCGACAACGAACTGGGTCCTAGGCACTTGCTCCACGTCGCGTCCCAACACGTGCTCCACCTGGAGCCGCTCCTTCTGAACGCTCCGGAGGAACTCCGCAGAATGGGCTTGCGCCTTTGTTCACGGTTCTCCGAGTTCGCCGGTTGGCTGTCTCAGGATGCGGGTGACCTCGACGCTGCTCAGCACTGGACCGATCGGGCCCTGGACTTCGTCGAAGAGATCGAAGACACGCAGATTCGGTCCTATGTGCTGATGCGCAAGAGCGGGATCGCTGCAGAGCGCCGGGACCATGCTCGCTCGGTGAGTTTGGCTGTCGCGTCCGGACGGGACGCGCAGCGGCTCTGGCCGCGAGTGCGGGCGCTGAGCCTCCGCCAGCAGGCCGTCTCACATGCCCTCGTGGGAGACGAGCTCGCCAGCCAGCGCGCCGCCAAGCAGGCCATCGAGGCGGCACTCGAAGGCGACGAAGCCGGGGGAGAGCACTGGACCTACTGCACCGAGGCCTACGTACGCATGGAGGCAGGCAGCAGCGCCCTCAACCTCCATCGATACAGGGACGCTGCCACTCAACTGGCGCAGGCCGCCACCACATGGCCAGACGGCTTCGCGCGGGACCAGGGCCTTTGCCTCGCGCGCCTCGCGATAGCCGAAGCAGCGCAGGGCAACATCGATAGCGCCTGTGCCATCGGCCGCGACTCTGTCGCGGTCACCAAGGTCGCCGACTCGGCTCGCACGCGGAAGGTCCTGGTCTCCTTGAGGCAGCGTCTGGCGCCGTACGATCGACTCGAGTTCGTATCCGATCTCAGGCGGGAGCTGGCTACGCTCGCCTGACGAGGGCCAGAGGGAGGAACCTTGCAGATGCTCCCTGGCGCGACGTCTGGCGAAGAGGCCGAGCGCAACGCGGCGGTGGCGGTCCTCCCCGTCGGCAGCTTCGAGCAGCACGGCGCCCATCTTCCGCTGGCGACGGACGCGCTCATCGCGTGCGCCATCGCGGAGGCTGTGGCCACGAGGTACGACCTCTTCCTGCTGCCGCCGATCACGCTGTCCTGCTCGCACGAGCACAGCACCTTCCCTGGCACGGTCAGCATCAGCGCGGCGACTCTGTTCCAGGTGATCCGAGACGTGCAGCTGTCCCTGGAACTGCGGGGGATTCGCAAGCTGGTGCTCGTGAACGGACACGGCGGCAACTACGTGCTTGGAAACGTCGTCCAGGAGGCCAACGTCGGAGAGCGTCGGATGGCGCTCTTCCCGCACCGGGACGACTGGGAGCATTGCCGTAAGGCTGGTGGGCTCGTGACGGGAAACCACGAGGACATGCACGGTGGAGAGCTCGAGGTCTCGATCTTGCTGCACGTTGCGCCCGAGCTCGTCCGTGAGGGTTATCAGGACGACGACTGCATCGCGGACGAGCGCACGCATCTCCACATCGTCGGCATGGCCGGGTACACGGAGTCGGGAATGATCGGTCGTCCGTCGTTGGCAACGCGCGAGAAGGGAGAGCTTGTGCTCGCCGCGTTGACCGACACGTTTGGCCGGCATCTGACGGAGCTCTCCGGATGAGCACGGGCCTGGGGGGAGCCCGCGTTGGTTGGAGGGGACCGAAGCAGTCACGGCCTATGACGGACTCGACGTCGCGGGAAGTTGGGCCGCCGGGCCGAGATCTCTGTCTCACGGTGGGCTGATCCGGGCAAGGTCCCGGTCAGCCCCTGCACTCGACCGACCACCGCCGGCTGGCCCGTCGAGGTGACCAGGGTTGCCGAGCATCGGCCAGCGCGCCGGGCGAGTCGACTGGGGCGCCGGGCTAGTCCGGAGCGGGGACAGGCCCCACTCCGAGTGTGCAACTCATGTGATCGGCGACGGCCTCACAGCAGCGTCCCACTGGGGACGCGGCGCCAAGTCGATCGTCGTGTCACCACCCGATGCGGCGCGCGCCCGGCGCTTCGCGCCACGTCACTCACCCGCGGCCACCGCCGTCCACATCGCGGTGGTACGCCGACAGCTCGCCATCCAATCTGGGACCGCCGGCGAGGACTGCGACGGGGCGGACGTGGTCGGTGCGCAGGTCGAGTACAAGGTGCTTCTGGAGCTGCTCGGTGCACGCGACCTTCAGAGTAGCGACGTCGTTCTAGGAGCCACCGGACCACCATGTAGCCCAGACGTCCCACGTCACCAAGCCACCGGCCGGACACCTGGCAAGCGATCATCTGGCGTCGGCGGGTCAGGCGATGGCAGATGGCGGCTCGCGCGTCAGATAGCCGGACGAGCAAGACCAGGACGGGCACACCTCTTGCACCATGGTGAGTCCGGCCGGAGCTGGTCCCGCTGTTCGACCTGGTCGTTGCGATGGCCCGCCTACGGTCATCCTGTGGCTGTCCAACCCTCGCGTGGTCCCGATCCTGCGCGCGATCGCCCGAGGGGAGGTCGCTCTCACCGACCATGGGATCGCGACGCTAGGCCCGTGGCGGCCCGCAGCGCGCGCAATCTGCGGATGGTCGGGCACCCGTCGTCCCGATAGCAGAAGAGTACGTTCGCGCCCGGACTGCACTTCGAGCCCTATCCTGGGGTTGTGGATACGGCCCACTCGGTCGATCGATCGACTGCGGGAGGCACCACTTGACCCAGAACCACTCAGACCGTCGGCCATATGCGCTTATGGACCCGCCGCCCGCCGTGGTGCCCTCGACTGGGCAGAAGCCCGGGGAGTTGATCTGCGTCCAGTCCGGCGAACACTTCGTCCTGGGCCTGCAACTCGCGGACGGAGGCGCTCATCGCTACTACGTCGCTCCACGTAGTCGGTGGGTATTGGGCGGCGAAGCCAAGAATGCAGTCTGGTATCCCGGAAACGAAACGGGCTGGTCAAAGGCGTGGGTCGCCTTCGCTGACGCTGAGCCCGTGCAAGCGACTGCATACCTTCGCCATCAGGGCCTAGTTGCGTCCACTGGACCGGCCCCACCGCTGCCTCTACTGACCATCCCCACGATCCCTGGGCGCGAGATTGTGGCGGTCGCGGGTATGGTGATCGGCTCCGCGGTAATGTCGCGAAACCTTCTGTCCGACCTCGGGTCCGATGTAGCGAGCGTCTTCGGTGGACGACTGGTGGGCATTGAGAGAGCCATTGAAACGTGCGTCCAGGACGTCAAGCAGCAGATCTTTGAGGACGCTTCGCGGCTGGGAGCAGATGCTGTGGTTGGCGTAACCGTGCGTCTTGAGTCCGTAGCGGATAAAGCTCAGGCAGTCTTGATCACAGGGACCGCGGTACGCACACGGCCAGAGACCATCGGTGATAGTTAACGTACCGAGTCGTGATTGGAGGCAACCACCGCCCGCCATGGTCACCAGACCCGAGTACTCACGGACGGGTCGGGGATACGGGTTGTCAGGTGGAATCAACCAGTCGAGCCACCCGCAAGTCAGCCGCGAAAGCTGGCCCGCGACTGCTGGGTGCCTCCCTGATGACCCCTTCGGCTTCCGCAGCCGACCCACCAGCGGCGCGGCCACTCCGCCCAGGTCTCCGACCGTTTCCGCCGCATCGCCCCGGCCGGCAGCCAGCACCACCACCTTGGCCACCGCAACCCCCACGGCGAGCGTGACGCTCACCGCCGACCGCTCCACACCGTCGTTGCATGAAGCGCCCAGCACCACCGCACCGGTCCGTCCCAGCAGCTCCGGGCGGCGGCATCGAATCGCGTCGTTGCGTGAGGGAGCGGCACAATACGGGAGCGCCGCGAACGGCTGCTCGGTCCCGGCATCTCGTGATGAAGCTGAACCCTCGGAGGCCATCACCAACGACTCCCGTGTCGCCAAGGCTTGGCGGAGCGCGGTTTGCAGGCGGTCGCGGAGTGACACTTCAAGGGGCATTCCGGGATGTCACCCGAACACAGCCCCAGGTTTCTGGCCACGCCGCTTGCCGGAATAACAAGCATGATGTCGGCGGCGCGTAGAAACTGACCCCTTTGCGGCCTAGTTTCGCCTGCCGCCAGGGGGTCAATTTCAACCGCCGTTGACACATGAGCGCGCTTGGGGGGACATGGCAAGTACTTCTGTGAGGGGTATGCGCGGTGGTTGCGCTTCTAAGGGCCTCGGTATCAGTAATGGCGACCAGACGCGGCTGCCTTGGGCGATGTCATAGAAGTGAAAATATTCATCGAGAGGCCGCGAGAGCTGAACGCGCCCGCTGCGGTCGGGCTGGACGTCCAGCGACACCGGACAGGTGCACACTCGATGAGCCCACTCTGGGCCCCGAGTGACGCGGCTTGCGTCCCGGACCCGCGGCCTTAGGGTCCGGCAGACGTTGTCTCGCGACCGGCGTATGCGGACGGCGGTCGAGGATGATGGTCGTCGGTGCAGTCGAGGGCAAAGGGGCCGTGTTGGAGCCGGTGGAGAACCCCGGGAAGCCATCGGTCGTGCCAGTCTGCGGCGGCGGTGAGCATTGGCTCGGGCTCGGTGTAGGCGGCCTGCCAAGCGATCCACAGGGCGGTGAGCTCTTCAAGGATCTCAGGGTGGTCGGCCCAGCACGCGGGGACGCGGCGCGCCAGGGGGTAACGAGATCGGATCCAGTCGACCCAATCAGCCAACTCGGCGTGCAACGTCGCGGCGGCGTTCGGGCCGACATAGCGCCAGCTCCAGCTCGACGGGGAGCGTCTACCGGGGTCGTCGGCGATCTGCTCCAAGGCCTCAAGGCGGAGCAGGAGGTTGGCGACGGTTTCGTCGGTCTCACGGGCGAGTTCGTCGACGCGCTGCCGGAGGCGGGCGAGAACCTCTGCGTGCTTGAGCAGCTGCCGGCCGACGCCATCTTGGGCCGGATGTGGGACGGGTTCGGTGCTCACGACCGGCTCCTCCTCGAAGACGCGTGGAGCTGGCGGTAGTGGCGGTCCTTGTACCAGGGCATTAACTGCACACGCATCGGTGGCAGGTTCTGGTACACCAGCACGGCTTGCCCGTCCGGCAACTGTTGCAAGACATGCAGTGGGGCGAGGTCGTCGACGTGCTCGTTGCGGGAGCGGCTGCGGTGCCCGTCGTGCCCGTAGGTCTCGCCATGGGTCTGGGTCCGGGTGCGGCCGAGCAGGTCTGACCAGTATCGCAGCGTGTCGAGGTCACCGACGCCCGGCAGGAGCAGCCGAAGCTTGGCATTGGAGAGCACGGTTCGGGCAACCTGGCGGCCGCCGTAGAGGTGCTCGACCTGGGCGAGGTCGTGGTAGATGAGCAGCAGTTGGATGCCGTTGCCCCGGGAGGTCGTGAGCAGCTGGGGGAGGCGGGGGTAGCGAAATACGTTGCCCGCCTCGTCGAGCGCGAGCAGCAGCCGCGGCTCCAGTGGCCCTCCGCCGGTGGCGGCGCGGGTTTCGGCGGTGTGGATGACGGCGGTGATCAGGGTGCTGAAGTACGGCGCGAACCGGTCGCCTTCGCCGGAGGGGGTGACGATGCAGAGGGTGCCGCCAGTGTCGAGGAACTCGTCGACGTCGAAGCCGGCTGTCTCGGCGGCGGCGAGGACGCCGGGGCGGGAGTAGGTGTCGGCCAGGCCGAGGGCGGTGAACAGCACCGAGCCTTTGCCTTCGTCGTGGATCTGCCAGGTCGAGGCGTACTCGATCGCGGTCCGCTGTTCGCCGTGCCGGCGGAGGAGGTCCTCGACCTGGTCTCGGGCGCGTTCGCCGGCGTACAGCCAGTCAACCCACCGTCCCAAGCTCATGGGGTTTCCATCTTCCGCAGCTGCGTGGTGAGCGGCCAGCAGGAGCCCCTTGAGGTACTTCCTCGCCTGCGCGTTCCACGGCCGAGACTTGGGGTCGCCGGTCATTCCGGAAGACTCGCACGAGCCACTCGGCGATCCGGTCAGCGGCTTCTGCGTTCACCGCTGCGTCGACCGGTGACCAGCCGGTGGCCTCGCGTCCGCGTGCGCCGCCCGGGGCGATCACCCACACCGGTCCGCGGGCCGCGCGGGCCGTGCAGATCGGTTCGAGGTCCTGTGGCTTGGCGGTGGTGAGGACCACAGGGCCGTCCCAGTCGAGCACGTTGGGCACGATGAGGCTGGTCGTCTTGCCCGAGCCGTTGGGGCCGAAAACGACGGCCGAGACGCAGTCCTCCCCGGCGAGCAGCCGGCGAGTGCCGCGTCCGCGCCCGGCGACCAGTCGCCAGCGTCGTTGGTCGGGATCGTCGGGTACGCCGATGCGGCGCTCGTGACCTCGGGTCGCCCACCGGGCGGGCGTTCCGCGGCCTCCTCGGCTACTTCCAACCTGCTCGCGCCAAAGTAGTGCGCCGCTGCCGACGACGGTGGCGGCGAAGGCGAGGAGAATTGCGGTGATCGTCCAGAACAGCCACCGGTCCACCATGGAGGGCGACGCCGGGAATGCGGCGTTCCAGGCGGCAGTCGCGTCACCATGCCGGGCGAGCTCGATGATCAGCCGGCCGGCGTTGGTCAGGGACGCGTCGACCCAGCCCTCGCCGCTCGACAGCAGGACCAGGTGCCCGGCTAGCCACATCACCCAGCCGATCAGCATCACGCCGGCGGCGAGGACAAGGATGGCAGTGGCGAGAAGGTCGCTGGTCGGGTCGCCGCGCTGTGGGGCACTACTGCTCATCGAGTGGCTCCCGCCTTTGCTGGTTGGCGCGCATGCGGGCGTCGGTATCCACGAGCGTGAGCTCGGTGAGGGTCAGGAGGTGGTCGACGATCGCGGAATGCCGGCCGATCTTCCATAGTCCGCGGCCACGGGGAAGGTGTACGAGCTGGTCGGCCTCGACGTCGGTGAGGCCGAGGGCGGTGGCCGTGGCGTCGACCTGGTCGGTCTCCTGTGCATAGACGATGCGCGTCGAGCAGTCGGCGAGGAGCCCGTGCGCCAGGGCGACGGCTTCGCTGCCGGTGGCGCCGACGGCGCCGAGGTCGGAGATCCGGTGGACGACGGCGAGGTTGGCCACGCCGAGCGCGCGGGAGAGCTTCCACTGTGCCTGCATGCGGCGGACCAGCGGGAGATGCCGGAGCATCCGCCATGCCTCGTCGTACACGACCAACCGCTGCCGGCCGTCCGGGGTTTCGAGTGTGGACTCCATCCACGCTGATGCGCACGTCATGAGCAGCGCGACGGCGGTGTCGTCTCCGGCAAGCCGGGAGGTGTCGAGCACCTGGATCGGGGCGGTGAAGTCGAGTGAGTGGGTGGTGGGGCCGTCGAAGAGGCCGGCGAGGTCGCCGACGACCAGCCGCCGCAGCTCGAGGGCGAGGTTGCGGGACCCGGACACCAGGGCATGGCTGCTCATGTTCACCGAGCGGGCCGCCGCGGTGGTCGGCGCCATCAGCGCGGCCACGACCTCCGGCAACACCGGCGCCGCAACGCCGCTCGCCGCGGCACCCGGTGGCTGCAGGTCGGTGAGCGCGAGGAGCAGCGCGGTGCGTTCGATAGGGGTGAGCCGTCGGTCGAGTGCGGTCTCGCTGAGGGCACCGAGCAGCCCGAGTCGGCGGGCCTCGACCTCACGATCCCAGTCCTCGGCGGCCACCTCGGGTGGGCGAGCACCGGTGTCGAGTGGGTTGATCCTCGCGGACAGACCGCGACCGAGTGTGATCGGCTCGTACCCCAGTGCCTGGGCCACCGGCCCCCATTCCCCCTTGGGATCGCCGGGGACGTACACCCGGACCCCGAACGCGGTCATCCGCAGCGCCATCGACTTCGCCAGGGCCGACTTGCCGCGGCCGATGACCCCCGCGAGCAGCATGTTCGGGTTGGTCACAGCGCCCGCGGCGTACTGCTGCCACGGGTCGTGCACGAACGAAGCGTCTGACCCGGTCTGCCGGCCGATGTAGACACCTCGCGTGCCGAGGCCGGAGTCGATGACGAACGGGTACAGCGCCTGCAGCGTGCGGGTGGTCGCCCGGTGCGCGGGGACGCGAAGCCCGACCAACGGGCGGCCGGTGCCGTCCCCGCGTCGAGAGCTGAGCCTCCACCGGCGCTCTCGATGCAGCCTCATGAGCGGACTCCCTCGTTGAGGGGGAGAGCGGCGACTGTGAACGCCTGGTCCACCTCGCCGTACACGCGGCGGACCACGAGGGCGGAGCGGACGGCGGCCTGCTCGACCAGGGCGCAGGCAGCGTCGAGGCGCTCGGAGGTGTCGGCGGTGACGGTGACCCAGCCGGTGAACCGGTACTCGGTGTGGCCGCGGACCAGCTCGGCTTCGCGGCGCTGCAGGGAGGCGACCTCTTCGTCGTCGGCGGCGGTCTCGATCTGCCCGAGTCGCCGGCGTTGAGCCTCGTCGGCACGCTTGGCGACCCGCGCCGAACGGAGGTCACGCAGCGACTTCGACGGCGGTATCGGAGTGGCGGAGACCGAGATGGTGCGACGCACCCCGGAAAGGGCGAGGAGCGGGTAGCACCAGGCAGCCTCGACCGGAACGGCCGGCCATTCGGCGATCCAGTAGACCGCGTGCAGCCCGGTGTCGGTGCGGTACTGAGCCCACTGTGCGTGCGCGGCCATCGGCCCGGCGGCGATCGGGGTGCGCGTCTCGACCCGCCACCCAGTGGCGTGATCGCCGGCCGCACGGGTCAGCGCGGCGGGGTCGTACTGGGTGCGGACCAGCCGAGCCAGCTCGTGCGGCCCAACCTCGCCGACCACCTCGAGGTCCGCACGAACCAGCGCCTGGCGGACCCAGGCCAGTTCGGCGAGCACCACCTGCGCGGTGCCGTCGGGGCCACCACCGGCCTGGCGGACCAGCCGCCGGATCCGGTGGCCGTCGAAGCTGACCGCCAGGAACATCTCGTGCTGGGTGGCGGTCGGCCCTGCGGTCGCGATGAGCTGGGCGTAGGTCTCGGCGTACGCCGCGGTGGGGTCGCCGGCTTGGGCCCACCAGTCCTGTAGCCCGGAGCCGGTGTCGGGGATGGTCCGCTCCAGCCACTGCACGCCGGCCACCCGGGAGCCTTCCTGGCCGCACTGGGCGAGCAGAGCACCCCAAGCGGAAACCCGGCGCTCTTGCGTGGCCCGGTCGGCGAGCACGTAGTTGCCACAGCGGATCTGCAACACGACGGTCCACCGGTCCTTGAGTCTCAACACCGCGACCGGGCCGCGGGGCGTGGTGGCCTGGTAGACCCGTAGCGCCTGCGCGATGCCAGGAAGGTCGAGCCGTGGGACGAACCGAGCGCGGTGCAGCGCCATCTGCCCCCCGAGGTAGCGGTCGCCTCCGATGGCCCGCTGGTAGGCGTAGTTGGCAAGCGGGCGGGCCCAGTCGAGCAGCGGCCTGCCCTGAAGTTCGGAAAACGGCGGCGAAGGCCAGTCCGACAGCGACGGCCAGCCCGGTCAGTCCGCCGCGGCCGCCGCCGGACATGAAACCGAGCAGGACGGCGGCGGCACCGAGACCGAGTAGGAGCAGCTGGCCGGCGCGGAACCCGAGCAGGAGTCCGCCGCGATCGCGGCGCCCGAAGAGGTACGTCGGCGCCGCGTCCGTCGTCTGCGTAGTCATGGCTGGTCACCTTCCGGGCGCAGTGGCGGGTCGTTCGGCCGTGGACCGACCGGAGGTGGACCGGTCAGCGGCGGCTCGGCTTGCGACGTCGGTGCCTGCGTGGCGCGCGGCGGTGGGGCCATGGTCGCGGCGACGCCAGGCGTCTCCCGAACTGCGTCCCCGACGGTGGATGCTGCGCTGGCCGCTCCTGCGGCGAGAGCAGCGGTCGGACCTACCGCAGCGGCGGCCGGAGTGCCTGTGGCAGAACTGCCCGAGGAGCCACTGCTGGTGCTGCCGGCCGCGCTCGTCGGAGTTGGTACGGGTCCGCTGACATTGGCGGTTGTCGCTGCTGCGGCGACCGGCTGCTCGGGTGTCGGACCCTGGGCATGCTGGCGAGCCAGGTCGCCGCGACCCCCAAGCGACGCGCCGGATGAGGGCGACCCGTGACCGCCACCTACCCCATGGCGGGCGCCGGGGGAGGGGAGATGGTTGAGCACCGGCTGGACGCCGCCGCGCAGGGTGCCAAGCATCTCGCCGGCTACTTGGGTGTCCGCGGCGAAGTGAACCAGGCGGAGCATCACCAGTGGGGTGAAGCAGGCGCCGCAAAGGAGCACAACGGCGCCGACGAAGTCGCTCAGACTCTGTTGCGCTCCGCGGGACAGCAGGGCCAGGCCGATCCCGAACAGTGCGTAGATCGCGGTCTTGGTGAACACCAGCGCGATCAGGACCTCGGTGGCCCGACGTACCCAGGGACGGGTCGGTGCCCATAGATACCCGGCGACGAGCAGCGGAGCGAACGCGACGACGACCAGGATGGCGATCTGGCGGAGCACCAGGACGAACCACAGGATGATGCCGGCGAGCAGCATCACCAACATGAGCACGAGCATCAGCATGTTCGCGGCGACCGCGCCGTCCAGCCCGGCGATCCGTTCGAAGCCGGTTGCCATCTCGGTCAGACCGTCGGTGAGGTCCCGGCCTGTGACCTCGACGATGCCGTGCGCGAGCCAGTTGTCCAGCCCGACGAGCAGCTGCGCCATCACCAGGTAAAGCGCGCCACCAAGTCCGGCGACGATCAAGCCGGTGACGGCGCGGCCCAGGGTGGCTGGGTCGCGACGGAGAGCTGCCAGCATTGTTGCCGCGAAGAGGACGATCCCGAGAAGGGGAGCCGCCAACCCGAGGAAGCCGGTGTAGATCGCCTGGTACGTCGGATCGGTCAGGGGTACCTGTGTGGACTCGTCAACGGTCTTCACGATCTCGCCGAGCAGCTGGTTCGCGCCGTGCGCGGTTGCGGACGTGAGCGCGCTCATGCCGGAGTCGGCCACCTGGGTTCCGCCGTGGCAGGCCAGGTTCCACCATGCACAGCCGTCGCCGCTGTCCACCTGCTGTCCGCCTGTCAGCGCTCCACTGGGCGGTGGGTCCGGCGGCTCCACGAGGAATGCCGGTCGCATGTCACTGGACCTGGGAGCCGAGGTCGGAGAAGAAGTTGATGATCGGCGCCGCCGCCCCGACGATCAATGCTGCCGCGGCGCACACGAGGACGCCGGTCTTGCCGCGGGAGACGGCGTGGTAGTTCCCGCCGAAGCTGCCCAGCGCCCACACGATCGCGCTGATCAGCAGCCCGCCGACGGTGGCGAACAGCGCCCACCCGCCGAGACCGTCGAGCAGCGTCTGGATCTGCGGGCCTCCCGGTAGCTTGCCTGGGTCGGGGTTGATGTCAACGTTGCGACCGATGTTCATGAGCGCCTCGCTCTCCAGATCCGTCAGTCGCCCGGACCGACGTGGATGGCTCCGCCGCGGGAGACGGCGAAAGGGGTGATCGCCAGTTGCCTGCACCCAAGCCGGGGCTGTGCGTCGAAACCCGTCGGGTCCGACCTGCGCCGCCAGAGGAGGGGCTGCAAGTGGCTCTCGTGACCACCATGCGGCCGATCCGCCGGAGCGCCGAGCGGGGCGGCGGAATCTGTGGAGAACCGCCGCCGAGTCTCTCGCAGCGTCAGCGCGCGGGCAGCAGTTGCTCGAGCAGTGTGCCGACGATGAGCGGCACAGAGGCAGCCAGAACCAGTAACAGGATGGCCAGGCGAACCCAGCCCAGCAGGGAGCGACGACGGCGTACGACGAACCGATGGGCCGGCTGCTGGCGGCCTGACTCGGCCCAGCCGACGCTGTACCCACACCGATAACCGTCGTCGTGGCCGGCCCGGTACGCGTCGTCGCGCGCAGCCGCCAGCAGCACCTCGTGATCCTCACGCCAGAAGAACTCGCCGTGGATCTCTTCCAAGGGGTTCTCCGCGTCGACGATGATCACGCGCTTAGGTCGCTTGTTGCCGGCCTCGGTCATCTCCTCACCGCCTAGCAGAGCGGTTTTGCGTCTATGGGCACCGTACGGCCAGTCGCCGGCACATGGGTCCACGACTGCTTCAATCTGGGGATAACCGGATCGCAGCCAAGTCGAGCAGTAATCGGCCGTGGGCCGTTCAACCGGCTTATCCCCGAGCGCGCGGGCGGCGGCGCGGCTGGCTCTCCTCACAGCGGATTCAGCCGAGCGCCGTCGCTACTTCATGGCTGCGGGCCTCGCGCTGGCGATCAACTGGATCCCGGGCAACCGGCAGCTCCGCTCCTGGGCCCGCGAGAACAGGCTCGCCGTCAGCGATCGTGACAGGGTGCTTCGCTCGGTGATCACCGCCTGTCGCGGTCGACGTCGCCGGCCAGGGCAGCGACCAGCCGCGAGACGGTGGGATCGGAGGCCACCGTCCCGAAGACCTCCGGCTGAGTACGGGCCACCGCGATGTCGGCCAGGCAGTCACCACCGAGTGCGACCGCGGTGGCGACGTCGAGGAGGATCTTGCCCGGGTCATGGGTCGCGCGGCCTGCGCGCCACGGCGATAACCCCGCCGATAGCGTCCGGGCCAGCCGCGACGGGGCGATCGTCCGGCGCAGCGCACGCCGCCCGACGAGGAGACCTGCAACTCGCGGGCAGGATCGAGAACCAACATCGGGACACGGTTGCTCTTCACCTACGGAGTGCCTTCCCGCTCGGCTTCTTGTGACTTCAGCGATCCAAGAATGCCGTGCAGGACAGGCACTTCCGTTCATGAAGCATCTGCACCGCATCCGGCAGGCTGCTGCCTGACAACCAACCGGAGCGTTTCAGAGGCGCCGACCTGTCACCCGTCCCGTGCTCCGGAAGCCCTAGCCAGTGGCTCTGAACTCGACCCGGAGCCCGAGAGCAGTGTCGAATCGGTGCCAGATCTCGACCACTTCGAAGTCGCCGTCGAACTCGGGGTCTCCGGTGATGAGTGTGACGCGGGAGCCCTCACGGAGCTGGACCGTTGTCGCAACGCCACGGGCGGTGGCGCTCTCGGCGCTGCGACGCACCGACCCCGACACGAGCTCCGCTCCGATGCGCAAAGTCACAGCGGAGTCGGAAGCCCCATCCGAGGCAGTGCCGCGCGCGTGGAAGACCTTCGACGGCGCGGCGCCTTCTTCCATGCGGGTCTCAATGTGGGTGAGCTTGCCGGAGAACGCCCTCCCCCCACGGGGAAGGTCTATCGCGAGCCTGGTCGCCTCGACCCCGACGCGCGGCGTCGGTGAGTCCAAAGGACTGCGGACGCGGACCTCAGCGGTGGCTCGTCCTTCGGCGACGTGGACAACCATGGACTCCAAGCTGCTGCTCAGGCGTAGCGCTGGGGCGCCGTTGACGACCAGTTGCGGGATTAGTGAGGTGTGCGGCTGTTCGCGCATATTGGAACTCTAGGCGCGTCAACGAAGTGAGCCTTGCCGTTTTACGCCTCCGATAGAGGCACGAACACCTCCAAACTCGTAATCCCAGCAAGACTGCCAGACGTGGAACGGGCTTGGGCCTGCTCGTCCAGGCGACTGCCTCAGGAGGTCGGGCACGAGGTTCCCTCTCCGTACGCCTCGAGGGGTCCGGGGTAGCCATATGCCATTTGGACTAGAGACAGTCCCGGTTTCCGTCGTCTATAGTTTTCGGCTTCAGCCACGGAGCCATCATGCATCCATTGTTGTTGGGACTGACCCACGAGTTGACCGACCTCGTGCCTGTCGCCGATGACACCGGACAGGCTTTCCACGACGTCGGGAGGCTGATTGCGGCCAGCCTGACCCAGGCGAACCCCGCGTGGCCACCTGTCACCGAAGAGCCCGGGGCCGATGCGTTCTTCGTGCAGGTGGCGCAGGAGGGGCAAGCCCTCGCGCGGCAGTGGTTGGCTGCGGGCACGCGGATGCGCATGACGAGACAGCCCTACCCCGACCACGATGCGGCAGAGCGCGCGACCGAGGTGCACGGCCCGTTCGTGGACACGGACGCTGCGATGGTGCAGTACAGCTTCCACAGGGAGGCAGCACTACGCCGTGTCGTCGTCGAGCGGCGAGAGCTCTTCACCACGGTCGCGGAGACGGTGGCTCTCGTGCCCCGGCTCACCGCGGAGAACGCGTCTGAGCCGGGCCGCTGGGAGCTGCCTGCAGGGTCGGTTTGGCTGAAGGCGGACCGGTTGAGTCCGGGTGCGCAAGGGTTTGTGGCCCTGCGGGTCTCTGGAGGGTCGATACGAGCGACCAACGCTTCGGAGCGGGGTGACGAGATTGTCGTCGGGTCGCGGGGCACTTGGGCCTGTGAGCTGCATCCTGAGCAACCGCCGGCCGTGGCGGCCGGGTCGGACGGGGAGGCTGCGTCGGCGCAGCTCCCGCTCAGTCTTCAGGTGCACGGTGACGGCATTGCACCGTCGGTCAGCGGCGCAGTCTCGATGTCGGTGTTCGGCGCAGAGGTGCACTTCGACCAGCAGGTCGGTGCGCCGGTTGCGGGCGACGACGGCATCGCGCTTCCCTTCGATGTGGCAGGGGCGACGTGGGGCATCCAGGCGCAAAGGTCCCGAGCATGCTCCTTCAGCACCGAGATTCCGGTGCCGGTCGAGGCGGGGATGTGGCTTCTGCCACTGGCCCGAGGGCCGGTTGAGACGGCCAGCGAGGCTCGCCACGGCGGCTCCGTGGTGGTGCTCCTCGGGAAGGGATGCACCAGCCGGATTCCCGGCGCGTCCGGTGCCTGCCGGTGGAGCCAGACACGAGTCAGCGCTGACGCGGACGGTGTCGCGATCCATGCCCGGCGGCCGGCGGGCTCGGTCTCGCTCGCGCTGCGCCTGTGGGACTCCGCGTTCACCACGGTCGAGTCCGGCGGCCGGCTGCACGGCTTGCGCTGGGCCAGCCTCCGAGGAGGCCCCGATGTCGTGACGCTCGAGGGGGGTCGGCTCGACAACCAGTGGGACCTTCCCCGCGCGGCAAGCGGTGCACCGTTCGCCTTCACCGGCGAGGTGCAGACGCTGCGGCTCGTCGCCGAGCGGGACGGGGTCGAACGAGTGGCCTGTCTCGCAGAGCGCGAACCCCATCCGGAGCTGGTGATGGGGTACGCCGTTCCGAATGCCTACCTGCATGTGCGGCCACCGGGACGAGTGCGGTTCACTGCGAGCCGTCAGGGGCCCGACAACGTCGCTGGAGCCTTTGTTCACGGGTTCGCCTCGTTCAGGTTGGACGTCCGGTTGGCGCAGCCGATGCTGCCGGACCCGTACGCCGCGAACTGGGCTGCCGCCGAGCCCGGCCGGGCAGCCACGGCGGAGGCGCTCGGAGTCAGGCTGGTCTGGCGCGACGGTGCGCGGCCACGTGTTCACTCCCGTCTGAACGAGGCCGTTGCGTGGCCCGAGTGGACCGAGGACCGGGTGCCCGGTGACCTGCGGGACGCGGCGGAGCGTCGGTTCCGCGACGAGCTCGGCCTGGGCGAGCAGCACCTCAGCCTGCTGGATCTCTCCGGGCGTGACCACCAGCTGGGAGTGCGCCTCGAGCAGACCGAGCAGCAGCCTGCGATCGACGATGTCCTGGCCTGGCCTCTGGACCGCACGCGGCTGCTCCTGCAACCCCAGGTGCACTGGGAGCCGGTGCATATCGTCGCGAACAAGGAAACGAGCGAGATCGACGAGAAAGTCAGCTCGACCAGCCACGGTGGGCCCACCCTGCTCGGCGCCCAGGACGTCCGGCTCGTGCCGGTCGCTCCGGGCGGGATCGCCGTCAGCATCCTTCAGACCATCCAGGACGGACACCAGGCCGCGGCGCTCTTCGGCCTGCCGTTCGGTCTGCACGCCTTCACCCGGCTGCTGCCGGATCGCGGTATGCCGGCGGAGGTCGAGGCGCAGCTCCAGCAGCCGGTGTTCGTCGGCGACCGCGACGACGTCCTTGAGGCCGCGCTGTTCCTCCGGCTCGTCGCCACTGGAGCGGGGCTCGAGGACCCGGGGGGTCTCGAACGCGGCCTGCCGGGACGGATGGTCCAGACCGAGACGCTTGCCCCTGGCGATCCGACGAGGACGAACAACCTGCGCAGCGTCCTGCGCACGGAGGTCAAGGACGTCGTCGACACGACCTTCGGCGACCTGGTTCCGCTCCACCAGGTCGACCTGTCTGGCCACGGGTTGAGCACCTTCAGCCGTTGGCGCAGGCCGTTGCCACCGTCCTCATCACCCGAGGTTGAGGGCACCGGGGTCACCCAGGTGCGCTTCGACGTACTCGTGGGTCGCACGTCGTACGAAGTCATCGAGCTGCAGTCACGGCTCTGGTGCCCGCAGCCCCGCGTCTCCCGCACCGTGATCATCGAGCGGCGCAGCTCGGGGAAGGTCCAGCGCTTCGACAGCGGCTGGGTCCCCATCGAGGACGGCAACTGCCAGCGATACGCAACGATCGACACGGGGGTCGTGAGGGAGTACCGCAACATCCGCAACATCCGGATCGTCGATGCACCCCTGGTGACCTTCAACAGCCCGCCTGAGAGGACCTGGACCTGGCAAGAGGTTCGCTACGACGCCGACCTGTACCTGGTCCCCGACCCGGAGGGGGCGCCGGAGGGGCAGGTGGAGCCGATCCGTGACCACGTCGGCTACGTCCAGCTGGCACCCGTCGACGAGGCAACGCTCCCCGAAGACACCGACGGCGACTCCGTCCCCGGGGCAGCCGAGTTCGCGGCGCTGATGTCCGCGGTCGGCACGCCCCTGGGGGACCGCTCGACGCGACCCTTGACCTCGGCGGGACGCTGACCCTGCACGCCAGTCACCTCGAGGTCGCCCTGGCGCCCGGGATGCCGGGGCCACCGCGATTCGCGCTGGCGGTCAGCGGAGCGCCGGCGCTCCCTAGCGCCGGCCACTGGTCCGCCGTACGCGTCGACGAGGCCACGGGTGACGTCACGCCCGTGCCTCGGCACGGGCTCCCGGTCGTGAGGCGCCGTGAGGACACCGCCTTCACCTTCCGGGACGCTGCCGACAGCTACCGGACGGCGCCGGGGGAGTACGCGCTGCTGATGGCGACCTCGGCCGGGCGCACGCTGTTTCCACGCCCTCGGATCGAGCCCAGCACCCCGCGCCGGCTCGTCACCGACCCGCCGCTGATCGCCGACCCCTACGGCCTCGCCCGGGCGAGCGGGCTCTTCCCGCGACCGGAGTTCGCGTTGCGGTGCCTGCAGCCGGCGGAGGCGGAGTTCGACATCGCCGACCTGCGCTCGTGGAGATTGGTCACCCAGCAGTTCACGTTCGCGGCACCCGTCGCCGAGGTAGCTCAGGGCGCCGACTGGCTGATCGAGCGAACCTTTCCTGAGGTTCGCGAGACCGGCCAGGTTGGTTCGCGGAACCAGTTGTCGCTGGTCCTCGACTCGACCGGCGGCGCGGTCCCGTGGTCCTTGGGCCTCGACCAGCCCGATGATCTCCGGCTCTCCCTACCGACGGGGGAGCTGCTGACGATCCGGTCCGCGTTTCGGACCGCCAGCGGCACCCGACCGGGGCTGGTCGAGCCGGACGTGGTGCTCGGCCCGCTGTTGGCGAAGGTTCAGGACGTGGTCAACGCCCTGAAGCACTTCGTGGGACTCGGGTTCGACATTGACGTAGACGTCGAGTCCGGTGCTGGTCCCGACCCGTCGTTCGTCGTGCTCGTCGGGCTGCGGCTCCGGGTGCCGGCGCACCCTCATGAGCGGATCGACATCGGCATCGGCAAGTTTCGGGGGCACTTCCAGGTCGACGGCGCGTTTCACGCCAGGCCCAGCGGTCCGACCCGCGCAAACCTCTCCGTCGAGCTCATCGGCGACGTCCAGCAAGCAATCATTCCGCCACTGCTCTACGCCGGCGGGCAGTTCCGCTTCGTCGCCCAGATCGACGACTCCGGCACACCGGTCGTCGAGCTCGGCCTGGGCACCGCCGCGTCGCTGGGCGGCGACCTCGTCAAGAACCTCATCGAGCTCGAGGCGACGGTGAGGTACGGCTACACGCTGATCCCGAAGACGTTCGAGCCCGGCGTCATGCTCGGGATCGAGGCGCGGGCCAAGCTCCTGGCCGGGTTGCTCGGCATCTCCTTCGGCACCGACGTCATGGCACGCATCGCCCGACTCGACCCTGCTGGCAAGACGGTCACGATTTGGGCTGAGGTGCGGGCCGCGGCGACCGTCCAGGTCGCCTACCTCATCGAGGAGGACTTCGATCTCCGCACCCAGTTCGAGCAAGAGCTGCCACTGGAGCTCCTCGCAGTCGCGGTCGCGGGTGTTAACCCACTCACGGCAGTCGCAGCCTCCGAGCTGCTCTGACACACACAGGAGGAATCATGAGCGTGGCGGCTGGCACCCTCAAGCTGCTGACGTTCCCGCAGCGCTGGGACCCCGGCACCGACGGACTCCGAGTGCGGATCCTTTGCCTGCCTCGGACGTTCCCCGACCAGCCGCTGGCCCCGGGCCTGCCCGACTTCGCGCACGCCGACCTCCGGTTCGAGGGGCAGCTCGTGGCCGGGCTCGACCGGTTGCCTCGGGTGGTCGACGCGGTCCCGACCGGCCCGCTTGCTCCGGCCCACCCGCCCGTGAACAAGGTCGACCTCTTCGCCGCCCTGGCCGCCAGCATCCCAATCGACACCGCCCCCTCGACTCCGGCCTCACGCAGGCCCCGGTTCCGGATGCCGACCACAGACTCCTATCGAGAACGTGCGGGAAACCGCGAGCTGAGTCGTGACCTCGCGGGCGATCGCGAATACGCGTGCGCGCTTCAGGACGCCCTGGCCGCCCAGCCGAGCGCGCCGGTGATCATCGAGCCGAGACTCAGATGGGGACAGGTGCTCGCCCTGGCGTTGCGGCAGCCGGTCGTCGCGGAGGGCCTCGGCCTGGTGACCGAGGTGACGATCAGCCCACCGGAAGGCCTCTGGCGCCGCGGTGGGTGGGTCTTCAGCACGCTGCACTCAACCAGCGACGGCGCCGGCGTCCCCGGTCTGGTCGCCTCGTTCGCGGCCTACCTGCCTCCGCTCGAAGGGGGTCGATCCCTGTTCGCCCCGGTGCTCTTCCCGGTCGACAGCACCACCCTGGTCGGCGACCAGCTCGTCGCGGACGCAGAGCGGTACGCCGACGGCCACGCGCGAATGGTGCACGCCGAGCAGGTCAAAGACGACACCGGCGACGCCGTGCGTCTCGCCTGGGACGACGAGCAGGTTGCCGGCTGGCTGAACCGCCAGCTCGACCCCGACCACGAGGCTCCCCTGGGGACGCAGGGGTTCCGGCTGGACGTGCGCGAGGTCGGCACCCACGACTGGACCTCGCTCTGCCGACTGCGCAGCGTCGGCGACCTCACGCTCGGGCCACACTCGCTCGGCGCCTACGACGGGGAGGGGCTCGTGGAGGTCATCCCGCTCGGCCTATCGCCCGGAGCCGGCGAGTACTGGCTGCCAGCCTGGTTCGCCACCTGGCGCGGCACCTCCGTGGTCGCGCCCGACCCGGACCTCAGGGCCCTCCACCAGGACGTCGGCATCGGCTGGGGCGCCGGAACAATGCGCACCAGGCTGGGGGCGAGCGTGCTCGAACCCTACGGTCTGCAGGCGGTGCCGCTGCGCTACGGGCACGACTACGAGTTTCGCGTGCGCCTGGTCGACCTGACAGCCGGCGGACCCGACGCAGCCGATCCCGTGCCGGACAGTATGGCCCCGGATGACAACTGCACCGTCACGGTGCAGTTCCGCCGACGGAAGCGGCCGGGTGCGGTTGACGTAGTGCACCGTGTGTCTGAGGAGGAGCCTGTGCTCGTGGTGGAGCGACCGCGGTTGGCTTATCCGGAGATCCTCTTCACCGGCGACGTCGGCTTCGACGTCGTCCGGGACGAGCTCGTGGCGCAACCTGGCAGGCAGTCGGCTGATCCCGGACGTCACCACTCACGTGGTCTGGGGTTGCCGGACCCGGACGTGGACACGTTGCGCATCGCCGTGGAGGCGGGCGCGCTGACCGGCGACGGTGCACCCTGGCACCGCCTTCTGGAGACCGAGCGACGTGTCCCCCATGTGCCGACGGAGCACTTGCGGCTCGAGGTGAGGTTCTCCGACCACTCCCGGTTGGACACCCTGCCTCCGGCAGACGACGACGGTCCCCTCGACCTCCCGACCGCTCGCGACCTCCGACTCATCCTGACCCCCCTGGGGCGCGACGACGCGGACTACTTCGCCACCTCAGCCTCCGCGGACGGCGTGAGGTCGACCAACGAAGCCAGGACGGGCGTCCCCACCACCGTCGAGTTCCATGCCCGGTCGAAGAGCGAGCCCGACCTCCTTGGCAGCGCGGAGCTGCGCTCCTTCTTCCTGCGACTGCCCCCCGCTGACAGTGGCGTGGCCCGTCCCGCGGAACGGCTCGCGCAGGAGCTGAACCTCGAGCTGCGTGGGTTAACGTTGACCGGCCGGCCTGGACGGCGCACCGTCTTCGGGGCCTCGGCTGGGCTACCGCACACCCTCGCGCCCGAGCGTTCGGCTCTGACACTGTCTTCGGACGGCGAGACATGCTCGCAATGGATCAACGCCATCCGGGTGTCCCTGGAACGGGACTGGACCTGGAGGGGGCTCGCCGAGTCCGGCATCGAGGTGCATCGGACGGTCCAGCGCGGCAACGACCAGGCCGGTGACCCAGTGCTGGTGGGTACCATCCAGCCAGCCCGCGTGGTCCCGTCGCCGATGACCGCCGGCCTGGGGCCCGACGATCCCCGCGACCCCGGCCGCCAGCGCACTGATCTGGTCTTCTTGGACGCGCTCGACCCGAGGCCAGACCCCCACGACACCGCGGCCGGCCAGCTCCCCACCGAGCTGAGGGTGACCTACTCGCTGACTCCCGTCGTCGTCGGCGGCGACGCGGCCGTCGAGCTGCTCGCGCCGATCCGGTTGCCGGTAACCACACCACCCGCCCAGCTCCCGAGGCTGGTGTCAGCGGGCCTGGCGTTGTCCGAGTTCAGCCACGCTGACGACTACTCCTCCACCGAACCCCGCCGCCGGCGCCTCTGGCTGGAGCTCGCTGACGCTCCGGACGATCCCGGCGACAGCTACTTCGTCCGGGTACTCGCGGTGGCTCCCGACCCGCTCCTGACCGACGTCGTGGACACAGAGGAGCCGGAGCCAGGGCTGCCGATCGACCCGGAGTGGGTCCGCGCGATCGCTGTCGACCAACCCGCCGACGCGCTCGGCCGGTACGCGATGCAACCGCTGGAACATCGAGCCGAGGAAGGACTGCAGTACGTCGTGCCGTTGCCACCCGGTGTCGAGGAGGCGTCACCGGAGCTGTTCGGCATGTACACCTACGAGATCCGGGTCGGCCACGCCGACGACCGATGGTGCACCGCGCAGGGCCGCTGGGGACCCCCACTGCGGATCGCCGGCGTCCAGCACCCCGCACCGCCACTGTTCTGCCAGGCGGCACGTACGCCGGAGTCGATCAAGGTGCGAGCCCTGTACGCCGTCCCCCTGCACCGGGGCGCCCACGTCCGACCCGCTGAGCCGCACACCCAGCTCTGGGCGCTGCTCTACGCGCGGGTTCAGCAGGCCGACGGTCAGGGCTGGCGCAACCTCCTCCTCCTGCGCCACTCGCTGACCGCGCCGCGGCAGGAGGTCGTGATGGCGGGCAGAGCAGCCGAACCCGAGGCGCTGTACGGCGTCACGGACTTCGCGCTAGAGGTCGTTGGCACACACCTCCACGCCGCAGGGCTTCCGCGCACGACTCCGCTGCACACGCTCGTAGTTGAGACGTTCACGCGACCGGCCTTCGAGGATCCGCTGGGCCTCGAACTCGGCAATGCACGACTACTGCGGGTCTCACCACTGATTGCGGTCCCTGACACCTGCTGAGGCGAGGAGCACTATGGCGAGACCCATGCGGACCTTGAGCGGCACCCGGAACCGCACGAGGTCAACAAAGTCATCGGTCTGCGCAGCGGCGGGTTCCTCGTCGCTGCGGTCAGCTTCGTGGTGGGGGTGCCGGTATCGCGAGCGGCACGTTCTGGGATGCGTCACGTTTGCGCTGACATGGTTTGTGCGAGGCGATCCACGCCTGCCGAATGGCCCGGTGGTGTGGGGGACGGCGGTGTTCGCGCTTAGGTCCCTCCCTGAGGGACCTCTCAACCGGTGGCGTAGAGAGCTTTGTGAAGGCGCGGAAATACGGTTCAGCATCGGTTGTCGGTGATGGCGACGATCTCCATTGCGATGGAGTCGCTGCGCCGTGCAGTCACCGCAAGCCGTTCCGATCTGCGGACGTCCATGAGCTGAGGTCGACCTCCCGTCTCGATTGACAGGATGCGCACGCTCCCCGGCTGGTCTGGACGGGCGAGGTGGCAGTGATGCCGTGGGACCCATCGGCGCTGTGCCTGACTTCGTGGCCGCCTGTTGCGGTTCCCCCGGGAGTGTCGGAGGTGCTACTTCACCTCGGAGCGCCGCAGGAACAGCAGCCCGATGAGGAGCGGCAGCACGATCCAGATGGCCGTGGTGGAGCCGAGCATGGCCCACTCCCTGGCGGTGTCCGTGCCGCCCTCGAACAGTGCGACCTGCGTGTGGTTCCAGTCGATCCACGGCTGCAGGTCGCCGAACCAGGCCCGCACCTCGGCGAGCAGGACGAGGATGCCCGGCATGACCAGTGAGACGACGAAGTAGGCCACGATCGCTGCCGCGGAGTTGCGCAGCACGACACCCAGGGTGAACCCGATGGCCATGCCGACGAGGTTGCCGAGCACGATCTGCGGCGCAGTGGACAACGAGATGTCCCAGACCGTGTCGACCCCTGCCAGCGCGGAGCCGGCCAGGTTGCCCAGGGCACCGACAGCGAAGGCAACGGCCATCGAGACCACGCCGACCAGGAGGGTCGCGATCGCCTTGGCGCCGATCACGCGTCCGCGGCTCGGCACCAGGGTGAACGTGGTGAGCCCGCTGCGCTGGCTCCACTCACTCGTGACGGCCAGGATCGCGATCATCGGCAGGATCACCGACATCGGGAAGCCGATCGCCGTCGCGAAGTTCTCGTAGGTGACGGCGCTGTCGGGAGCGAAGATGATGACCGCCGCGGTCGCGACGACCGACAGGACGCCGATGCTGATCAGCATCCAGAAGCCCGAGCGGGTGTTGAACATCTTGCGGAGCTCGGTCTTGATCAGGCGAGCTGTGGGGATCGTGCGGGCCGCTCGGCGCACCGGGACGGCCGCCGTCGTGTCGGGCGAGATGGTCGTGGCGGTCATGCCGCAACTCCTTCGCGTTGGGTCTCGGCCGTGAGAGAGAGGAACATCTCTTCGAGGCCCGCACCGTCGGCGGACCGGAGCTCGGTGAGGGCAATGCCCGCGGTCAGGGCCACGGCCCCCACCAGCGCGGGATCGGCATCCGTGCGGACCGAGCCATCACCCGCGAGCGTGCTGGGGATCCCGGCCTGCTCAAGGGCATGGGCGAGGTCGCGCGGCGACGTGGAGCGGGCGAGCGTGCCGGCGGCTGCGAGCAGCTCGTCCTTGGTGCCTGAGGCGACGATCTTGCCGTTGCCGATCACGACGAGGTCATCGGCGATGACCTCGATCTCGTGCAGCAGGTGCGAGGACAACAGCACGGTCCCGCCCCTGTTGGCGTAGCCGCGCAGCAGGTCGCGCATCCAGCGGATCCCGGCCGGGTCCAGTCCGTTGGCCGGCTCGTCGAGGATCAGCACTCGCGGGTCGCCCAGCAGCGCGGTGGCGATGCCGAGGCGTTGGCGCATGCCGAGTGAGTAGTTGCGCACGCGGCGCTGGGCCTCTGTCGGGGTCAGGCTGACCAACGCGAGCATCTCGTCGACCCGGGTGCGAGGCAGGCCCATCGTCTCGGCGGCGACGACGAGGATCTCGCGGCCGGTGCGGCCCGCGTGCTGGGCGGAGGCGTCGAGCAGGACGCCGACCTCGAGGCCAGGGTTGGGAAGGTCGGCGAACCGGACTCCGTCGATGGTTGCCGAGCCGGACGTCGGGGCGGTGAGACCGACCATGACGCGCATCGTGGTGGACTTGCCCGCGCCGTTCGGACCGAGGAACCCGGTCACGCGGCCGGGCTGAGCGATGAAGGAGACGTTGTCGACGACAGTCAAGCCGTCGTACCTCCGGGTCAATGAGTCAACGGTGATCATGGGCAAACCCTCGCGGCAAAGCCCAGGTCGGCGCATCGGGTGGCACCCCCCAGGCTCCCCCCACCCAACCCCTGCCCAACCCGGAGCCACCGCCGACGTCCACTCCGGCACACTCGCGCCGCAACTACTACGACGCCCCGGCCACGGACGCGGTTGCCCGGGCCGTCCCACCCGGGGATCGCTTTACGGTCGCGGCCAGCGGGTGGTGGCCAAGACGGTCGCGCCCACGCCGGCCAATCCCGTTCCCGTGACTCGGTCGCGCCAGAGCCTGAACCGTACGGATGACAGTCGTTGACCGAGGCGGTCGCCGAGCCACACCACCAGTGCCCAAGGCAGGAAGCCGAAGAGGACGTCGACGACACCGAGCAGGAGGATCTGTCCCGCTACGGACGCGTCGGGCGAGATGAACTGGGGCAGGACGCTTGCGAAGAACAAGATCGCCTTGGGGTTTGTCACGTTGGTGAGGAAGCCTTGCATGAAGGCACCTCGGTCCGTCTCCTTGTCGCTGGCTGTATCCCTTTCTCGTCCGGCGCTCCTTGCGTGCCGCGCCCTCCAGGCGAGGGAGGCCCCCAACCAGAGCAGGTAGAGACCACCGGCGACCCGGATGAGGGTGAGCAGCTCGGGGTGTCGGGCGATGATGGCGCTCAGTCCTACGACCGCGAGCAGCATGTGCACGCACAACCCTGCTTGGGCGCCGAGGGCCGCCAAGACCCCGGACCGGCGGGTCTGTGTGGCCTGTCGCAGGATCACCGCGAAGTCGGGGCCGGGGATGAGGTAAGCCACCACGAGGACGACCAGGAAAGCTGACCAGTTGATCGACATGTTCACCCCCTGTCGCCTTCTCGTGGCGGGGGATGTCGTCGCTGGTGGCGGCTGACCCGAGCTCGATTGCCGCACTCGGCATGACACCAACGTTGGTTGGGGCGCCCTTGGAGGAAGAACCAGTGGCAGTGCGGTGCGTGACAGACCGCGACCCGGTCCGGCGCCGAGGTCGCCAAGGACACGCTCTCCGCCGCGATGAGACCGACGAGGTGGCGCTGCGGCTCCCGGTCGTCGGGTGCTGCCCACACCGGGCCTTCCTCGTCGAGGACCCTGACAACAGGGTTGGCAAGACAGGTGTCGGTGAGGCGTGCCAGCGCCCTGCCGGGGAATGCCAGGCCCTGAGCGTGCGAGCCGAAGACGTCGATGAGCAGGTCCCGGAGCTTTCGGAAAGCGACCAGGTCGTCCTGGTCGAATGACGCGGGCAGGTCGAGGCGGTGCCGGGGCAGACGAGCCCGCACCGCGCTAAGCCAGGCAGCGAGATCGGCAGGATCCGACAAGAATTCGGTCTGGCTGCCGTCGGCCCAGCGCCGCGTGTTCGCCGCGTCCAGGGGTAGGGGCTCGGTGAGCCAGGTCCATGTCGACATCGAGCCAATCTAACCCGAGGGTTAACGGTTTACAATCGTAAAACCATTACGCTCAAGAGATGGCCCTATCCACAGTTCATGACCGACCCGAGGACGCTGGGCTGAGGCGCCGGTGATGCAGGTGCCTGACGCAGGTGCCGAAACTCCCTCCTGCACGGGGTTCGCGCAAGCAGACGCGGAGGCGGCGACCCTGGGGCACTCGCCTGCCGTCGCGCACGCAGCACCCGTATCCAGGCGCTGCTGATCGGGCAGCCAGTCGAGCACCGCATCAGGGCAGTCGTCGAGGCAAGGCTCGGCGTCGCTACGCAGACCCGCATCGTCTCGCCCCGCACGCCCGACCCCACCACCCGCTCAGTCTCGGGGGTGCGACGAGAACCCGTAACTGGATCGACCGACGTCATTGCCGCTCAAGCGATCGGCAACGACCAACGAACGGGCTGTCGGCTGGGCGGTACTCAGAGGATGCAGAACTCATTTGCCCTCGGGGTCGGCGAGGACGACCCAGGTGACGTCCGGGTCCTGCCCCACCTCGATGCGTCGAGCACCGAGGCTGATGAGGCGAGTGACCTCGTCGGCTTGGGTCGTCGAGCTGTCGGGTCGGAGGTCGAGGTGCAACCGGTTCTTCAACGACTTGGCTTCCGGCACGCGGAGCAGGTCGATGGTCGGGCCAGGGCCGTTCGCGGGTCCGATCGAGACAATGTCCTCATCGCGCTTAAGTACCTCCCAGCCCAGCACGTCGCACCAGAAGGCGGCGAGCGCGGCCGGCTGGACCGCGTCGATGGCTAGGACCGCGAAGTGGCTCGTCATCGCAGCATGGTGACGCAGACGGGATGGGGTTGCTGCAACACCTCGGTCACTGCGCTTCCGCTTCGGTGTCGATGGTGGATCGCATGTGTCGAACGGGGGATAGGACAACGGGGATGGTTGCGCAGGCCATCACGATCCCGCCGACGACCGCCGCGCGGTGTGCGCCCATGGCGTCGATCAGTTGTCCCGCCCCGAGCGCTCCGACGGCGAGGGCTCCCCAGGAGAGGAACCGGTAGGCGGCGTTGACGCGGCCGCGAAGGCCTTCGGGCACCGAGAGCTGACGCACCGTCACGGCTTGGGAGTTGGCGACGCCGATTCCCAAACCGGACATTAGGAATGCTAGGCCCAGCAACGCGATCCGCCACGGCGTGCCGCTCGTGAACACGATGACTGTGAGGGGAGCGGTGTTGCCCAGGACGAGAGCCGCGATGAGACCCGGCCCGTACCCGACGGCGCGGGTCAGTCGGGCACTGAGTGCGCTGCCGACGAAGGCGCCGACGCCTCCGACCATCAAGATCAAGCCGAGGACCAGCGGTCCGAGATCGTAGGTCTGGATGACCAGGACGATGATGGAGAGCATGAGGATCTCGTTGCCGAGGTTCCAGATCGTGGCCTCGGCGGCCAGGGCACGCACTCGGTGGTGTCGCCACAAGGCCCGGACACCCGCCCAGGCTGCCGCCGCGCTCGACTCCTCGGCCGGTGGGGGGCATTCGTCAATCGTCTTGATCTGGTGCAGCGACAGGGCTGAGCCCAGGTAGGCGAGCCCGTTCACCACCAGCGCCCACGGCGCGGTGACGGCTTGGACCAGCGCCCCTCCGATGCCCTGCCCGCCGACACCGAGCGCGGACTGGGTGGCGGTGAGTCGGGCGTTACCGTCCGGCAGCTGCTCGGGGGTCAAGAGCTGGGGAAGGAAGGAGAAGTCGGCCATGCTGTACAGCACGGTGCAGGCGCCCAGAACGACTACTAGTGCGAGGAGGACCGGCACGGTCAGTGCGCCGGTCAGTGCCAGGCCCGCGATCGTCAGCAGCAGCGCCCCGCGCACGAGGTCGGCCTGCACCATCAGGCGGCGTCGGGACCGCCGATCGACCAACACTCCGAGGGGGAGGGTCAGGACCAGGAACGGCGCGAACTGGGCGACACGAACCCACGACAGCTCGGTGGGAGACGCGCCAAGAACGAGCAGTGCGAGGACAGGTAGCGCGATCTCACCGATCTCGGATCCAGCGACCGACAACGTGCTCGCCCGCCACAGGGCCCGGAAGTCGGTCGAAGACCATGCACTTGCCGTCGTAACCATCGTCATAGAAACGAAGGTTAAACGTGCGGCCGCTGTTCCACAACCACCGATCAGCGAATGACGGTTACAATGAAGCGATGGGCGCAACGGAGGGGCCACAGGCCCCAGGAGACTTGGAGCTGGTCCGCTCCTTCGTCAACTCGCTCGACCTCGAGACCGGGCGAGACCGCTTGGGCACCCCCGATGACCTCGACGCGTGGGCCCACCACAACGGGCTCATGGCAGCACGTGCCACCGGTCCGGAACTCACCCGGGTCGTTGAGCTCCGCGAGGCAGTGCGGTCGGCCCTGCTCGCTCATCACGACCGCACCGCACGCAGTGACAGGGCACTGGAGGTCATCAACAGCAGCATGCAGTGGGGCGCGGTCAGACCGAATCTCTCGGTCGACGGCCTGTTGTGGGTCTCGGCCACCACCGGGGTGTCGGGCTTGGTCGGACGTCTCATGACGGTGGTCTCGACTGCCGCCGCGGACGGCACCTGGCCACGACTCAAGGCGTGCAGCAACGACACGTGCCGGTGGGCGTTCTACGACTACTCCCGGTCACGGACCGGGCGCTGGTGCTCCATGCAAGTCTGCGGCAACCGTGCCAAGCAGCAGAAGTTTCAGCGCAGCCACTAGGTCAGTCTCCGCTGGAACGCACCAGTGTCGTCCGCGACCGACACGCTGCAGGATGGTTGCGCCAGACACGCGCCAGTGCCGGGTTTCCTCGGGGTGAGGGCCTCGCCTCAGCACCGACAACTGGTACGGCGCAGGTCGTGGGATGTCCGAGTCGACCTACTCGGGCACGGACACGAGGCAGAACGGATGCCCCGCCGGATCGGCGTAGATCCGCCAGGCCTTGGGGCCAGGATCCAAAACATCGGTAAGAGGGTGGGCACCCGCCTTCTGGACCGCAAGGTCAGCGGCGTGTAGGTCATCGACGAGCAGATCGAAGTGCACCTCCTGTTCGCCGCGTTTGCCAGGCCAGGCTGGAGGTCGATAGCCGGCCACACGATGGAAGGAGAACCGGCCCACGGGCTCCCACCGCAGAGTCAGCCAATCGGAATCCCCTTCAGGCTCGGGCAGGGCGAGGACCTCTTGCCAGAACCGGGCCAGTTGCTCGGCGTTGTCGCATTCCAAGATGAGCTGGGTCAGTCTTCCCACGGTCATCCCTCCAACGTACGGGCCGTCCCCCTCCGCACTCGACACATCGAGGGGGCCCTACGAACCATCGGTCGGCTCCGGCACCGACGGGGCGCGAATCGGCTGCCGGTCCTGAAATGGCGCGCTCCGCGAGCCGAACCCGCTGCGGACGCGAGTCGGCGAGTCGGATAGGTGCGTCCCGTGACCGCGCCTATCGCCGCAACGGGATCGGCACGCGGAGTGTGCCACAGAGGATCGGTGAGCGGGACGGCGAAGGCCCTCTCAGCGCCTGTAGGCGTCGCTGCGTCGGTCTATGTGCACGATCTCCACCGTGCGGGCGTCTTCAACGACGCCGTAGATCACCCGGTAGTCACCTCGACGAGCCGAGTGCAACCCGGCGAGCTCGCCGCGGAGGGGCTTGCCCACTCGCTGTGGATTGTCAGCGAAAGGCCCGAAGATGAACTCGACGCAGGCCGTGGCGATCTTCTCTGGCAATCGCTGTAGATCGCGTTCGGCTCGAGCCGTGACTCGGATCGAGTACCGCTCCTGCACTCAGGCGATCCCGTAGCGGGACTTGAGTGCGTTGTTGTCGGCGAAGCGGCCTGCGGCGGCGTCAGCGAGGCCCTCGTTGATAGCTCCAGCAGCGCCGGGCGTTCCGAGGATCTCCAAGGTCTCCTCGATGGCGGCGAGATCGTCGGCGGAGATGAGAACCGCAGCCGGGTGGCCGTGACGGGTGATGGTCACCCGCTGGTGGGTGCGTTCGACCTCCGACACGTACTCAGAGAGCCGGTCTCGTGCGTCGCCAAGGGGAACAGCGGTCATGCCCATAGTGTAGCCAAAAGACCGGGCAAACTTCGACTTTGAGCCGCGGCAAACATGACACTCCCAGGTGGGCCGTTGCGAACACGGGCTGCCGCCCTTGCAGCCGAATGCCCGGAGCGCCTTGCTGATTGAGTCGGGCGCTGCCCGATGCTCGAGTCGACGCGTTCCGCGATGCGACCGGGCCCACTTTTGGAGGTGCGCCATGAGCGCCCTGCTTGTCGGGTACGCCCGATGCTCCACCGATCAACAAGACCTCACCGCCCAGCGCGATGGCCTGCTCGGCCTGGGCGTCGAGTCCGAGCGGATCTACGCAGATCACGGCCTGACCGGCACCAACCGGGAACGACCTGGGCTACGCGAGGCTCTCGCCGCCTGCCGGGCAGGGGACACCCTGGTAGTGACCAAGCTCGACCGTCTGGCCCGGTCCCTGCCCGATGCCCGGGCGATCGCGGACGAGCTAATCACGCGACAGATCAGCCTCTCGCTCGGCGGCCCGGTCTACGACCCCACCGACGCCGTCGGGCGGCTGTTGTTCAACGTTCTCGCCATGGTTGCTGAGTTCGAGTCCGACCTCATCAGGCTTCGCACAGTCGAAGGCATGAAGGTTGCCAAGGCCAAGGGCCGGCTGCGCGGCAAGCAGCCCAAGCTCAACCGGAAGCAGGAAGCTCACCTGGTCTCGTTGGTGCATAGCGGCGAGTACAGCACGCTCGAGGTCGCCGAGCTCTTCGGTGTAGGACGCTCCACGGTCTACCGCGCCATCGAACGCCAACGTGTAGCCGCGAAGGCCAACCTCGCGGGGACGACGGGCCTGAAGCGCTGATCTCGACGGTTGCGCCGGTCGTCCCGTATCCGACACCCGATCGGGACGCCGGCGCCCGACGCCGCCTGCGTCGCTGTCTGATACCGGTGGTGGTTCGGCGTACGGGACGTCCGGATCTGCCGATAAGTGTGCAGCCAAGTCACGAGCGAACGCGACGCTGCTGGTCGTGTCTGAGCCGATGAGCCCGCGATCTGAGCGCCAGCCATGTCCGGCGACGCCAGGAAGCCCCAGGGTCGCCGGTCCAGTAGCAGAGGCAGTTCAGTTGGTTCGGGTCAGACATCGCGACGTCAGAACATTCCGTTGTCGTTGGCTGAGTTGCCGGGGAGCACCTGCAGCACGTCCCAGTGCTCGACGACCTTTCCGTCGGAGTCGAGCCTGAAGATGTCGATGCCCGCGTAGTCATCGGAACCGGGCCACGTCTGGTGACAGTGGAGGACCACGTGGTCGCCTTCCGCAATGGCCCGGACGAAGTCGACGTGCTTGCCAGGGTACTCCTCGGCCATGCGGTCGAAATACTCGATGAACGCCTCCTTGCCGTCGGCCACGTGTGGGTTGTGCTGCCGGTAAACGTCACCCGCGTAGCGCTCGATAGCCTCCCGGGGACGGCACTGGTTGAACATGAGGTCGTAGAACGCCTTCACGTTCTCCTTGTTCCGCTCCAAGCTCGAAGCCATGACTCACCACTCCTCGTGTCGTGCGGACGGAACGACGCGTCAGCGCAACGCATTCCCTCGTGACCGCACGCTCGCTGAGTTGAGCGGGCGCTGCCTGCAACCCGGTGCGGGATCGCCAACCGGAACCCCTGACTCACTCCGGTTGGAACACGCAGAACTCGTTGCCCTCCGGGTCCGCGAGTACAGCCCAATCGATTTCCGGGCCGCGCCGGCGTATCAAGGTCGCACCTAGCTCGACGAGCTCCTCGCTGTCTCCGTACACGTCCAGGTGCATTCGGTTCTTGACCGACTTCTGTTCGGAGACCGGATTGATCCAGATCTGAGGCCCGCTCCCCGCCGGGTCGACTATCGGCGTTGGCCACTCCGCCGGTCGTATCCAGCCACCGTCGCGCGGATGTAGCTCATCCGATCGCCGGTAGCCGAGGGCGGTGCACCACCAGTCTGCGAGCGCTTGGTGGTCGACAGCGTCGAGCGCGAGGTCTTTGAATCGTGCGGGCACCCGTTCATCGTGGCACGAGGAGCCAGCGCATTCGGTTGGTAGCCACAAACGGATCCCCTTGCGGTGATGACGATGAAGTAGCGCATCGAACTTGCCACCGTGGTCAGCCCGCCCGCCGACCGGGCTGCCCGTGTCCTGTGGAGCAGTTGGTCGACCTGCAGGTCGAGGCCCGTCGCAAGCCCTCCGCGTAGCGGGGCAACGCCCGGCCGGGATCACTTCGTGGTGGAGTGTCGGCCTTTGTCGAGCGAATGAGTCACGTGAGGTTAGTCCTGGGGTAGGTCGCGGGAACGGAGGTGAGCGATCGCGGCCGCCTCGAGACGCGAGGCGACCCCTAGTTTGCGGAGCAGGTTGGAGACGTGGACGCTGGCGGTCTTCTCGGTGATGAAGAGGGACTGGCCGATCTGCTTGTTGGTTGAACCGCTAGCCAGCAGTTGGAGGACCTCCTGCTCGCGCTCGGTCAGGTTGCTCCCATCGCCCTGTTGGCGCAGCAGGCCCGCCCTCCGTCGGAGGGCGTTGATGTCGGCGGAGAGGCCCTCGGCGCCGAGCCTGGCCGCCGTGTCCATACTCTCTCGCAGGAGGTGGTCGGCCTCGTCGCGGCGGCCCTGGGACAGGAGCAGGGCCTCCGCCTGCCGGTAGATCGCATACGAGCTCTCGTATGGGCAACCGAGTTCTGACCACCGCTCGACCAGGTCAGCCCACTGGCTCGCGGTCGGTGCGGCCACCCGAGGATGATCGTTGGCGGCTTGGGCATCCGCTTGGCTGAAGAGGTTGGTGCGGGTCATCTCCGCGCGGGCGAGGGCGACCCATGCTTCGGCGGGTGACTCTAGGTCGGGTCGCAGGCGCCGCACGATGCTCCTCAAGAGCTCTACTACGGCGGACAGCCGCGGCTCCTCGGTGAGATCTGGATCCGTCGACCGGCGTCTCGAACGTCGCTGTTGGTCGAGGGCGACCACGAGTTGGGCACCGATGGCGGTGAGCTGCGCGGCCGCGTCCCATACGGTGGTGGTGGCCTTGAGGCCCTGCTCGACCTCGGTCAAGGCGTCCGAGTACCGACCTGACTGCTGCAACGCCTCGGCCGTGACCGTGCGGCGGCGAAGGAGGTCGTCGTCTGATCTGCGGAGCTGCTGCACCGCCTCGGCGCTCTGTGCGAGGAGTTGGACGGCGGCCGGCGCCTGCCCCCGCCGGATGAGCAGCGTTGCTCGTAGCTCGTCGAGGAACCACCCGACGGGCGCAGACTCCTCAAGAGTTATCGCTTGTTCGAGCGCGGACGCGGCCGTTGCCCATTCTCCGGTGGCGATCATCGCCTGCGCGGCGTTGCCCTGCAAGGTGCCGGCGCAGGCGTGCAACATCCCGCGACCGGTCAGCTGTTCGACGCCCCGTTCGGCGGCGGCGACGCATTCACGGTAGCTGCCGCGACGAAGCAGAGTGTCAGTCAGGTTTACGTAACACCGGAAGAGGACCAGGTCGGCGCCCGCCTCCGTCGCCCGGGCGATCGCCGACCAGAACGTGTTCACCGGGTCCTGCCCGACCATCGACTGCGCCATCGCGATCGCGTGCAGACTGGCCGCCTCGGCTGCGGCGTCCATGGATTCGAGCGCGAGGCGCAGGGCGGTCTCGGCTTCGGCTAATCCGGTCACCGGGTCGCCATGCAGGCTGGTCAGTCGGGCGAGCTCGGCAAGGATGGCGGCATGTGGTCCCTGCGGCGTTGCCTTGAGCAGATCAGCCGCCCGTCCCAGCCGGGTCTCTCGTTCCTCGTCGTCGCCTGCGAGACGCGCTGCTTCGGCGTATATCGCCCACCAGTCCGCGGCCGCTCGGGGATCCTCGACAGGGTTGGTTTCACCGAGGGCGTCGCGACACCACTGTTCGAGGGAGTCGAGGTCCGCAGCCCACAGTGCCGCTCGCGCCGCCATCACCCGGACGGCGCTGCGACGCAGGCCGGTGAGTTGTTCGGCGTCTGCGACGTCGTCCCACCACCGCAGGGCCCGCCGGTACAGGTCGGTGGCCTCCGCGTGGGCCAGGCTGGCGCTAGCGGTCCGCGCAGCGCGCAGAGACCAGATCAGCGCTTGGTCGATGTCGCCAGCCTCGGCCCAGTGGAACGCCAATGCAGCCTCGGTTCCACCCTCGCCACCGCGGACCATGAGCACCAGCGCGATCTCCTGATGAAGAGCACGGCGTGCCGCCGGCATCAGGTCTGTGTGTGCGTACTCGCGGATCATCGCGTGGCGGAACCCGTAGCGTCCGGCCTGGGTGGCCACGATCAGGTTCTGTCCGAGGTTCTCCCGCAGCGCCTCGTCCATCTCGGCCGCGGTCCAGGACAGCACCTGCGCGACCAGGTCAGGGTCGAACGTTTGACCCAGCAGCGAAGCGGCGGCGAGCAGCTCCCGCCCAGCGGCAGAGACCGCCGAGAACCGGTTGTCCAACACGCCTCTCAGCTGAGAAGGCATCGGCTGCTCGATCCCGACCCTCAACAGCTCTTCGACCAGAAGTGGGTTCCCCCCGGTGCGTGTCATGAAGGTCCGGACCAGGGCCCTGTTGACCTCGCGCTCGAGCTGGCCGCACAGCATTTGGCGTACCTCCGCCTCCCCCAGCGGCCGCAGGTCAACGGCGACGACACACGGCGCGCGGTGCCATTCGCCGATCTGGACGAGCAGAGGGTGACCCCGCGTGATGTCCTCGGTCCGCCAGGTCACCACAACCAACAGCCTGGCAGGGCGGCGGCTTCGTACTAGACTCGTGATGGCGTTGACGGTGAACGGATCAGCCCAGTGGACGTCCTCGATCACGACCACGAGGGGCGCCTGCCGGCTGAACGCCACGAGCACCTCATGCATCAGGTCGAGGAGCTGACTCGTCGAAGCCGTCCACCGGCTGAGTCCCTCCGACAACAACTCCTGCAGCCCCTGCCAAGCAGAACCGCCCAACGATGAACACGTCTCCTCGCCCAACTGGGCTGCCATCTCGACCGCGAGGTCCCTCCAGGAGCCGAGCGGCGCGGAGAGGTCGCCTACGCTCGCGCAGTTCGCAGCCGCGATCAGCCAACCCCGCGCACGGGCGTGCGCAAGCAACTCCTCGACGTGGCGAGTCTTCCCGACACCGGCGTCCCCTCCCACGAGCACCGCCCGCCGCTGCCCGGCTTCCACCACGTCCAAGGCCGCCACGCCCCGGGCCATCTCAGCCTCGCGTCCGACCAACCCCGTCCCGCCGAGCCGTTCAGGTGTCACCCAACCATCATCCACCCAGAAGCGGATGGTTTGGGTCCGACGGCTGGCCGGAGCGGACTCGCTGCGTGGCGGTGATGTACTCGAGCACCCAAGCTGAGGGGATAGACCACTGCCGTGGTCAAGTCCTTCTCCGTCCGAGTCGATCCGCCGGCAGGCGGCGGTACGCACGGGCGCTGTGTTGTGCGGGCAGCGGGAAATGTCTGCGAGGTGCCCGAGGGCTGCAGCTGATGCCGACGGCGGTCAGTGCAAAGACAGAGGGTTGGTTCAAAGTTTTGGCTGCCGGCTTCCGGGCGATCGCGAGTCACTTCTTGTTTGCGATGAGGGGCAGCTCCCCCAGAGGAAGCGGGCAGTCGAGCGTTGCCCGCAGGCCGTCACATCGGCGCAGTCGATGTTCAGCGCAGATCGTAGTGCGTCCCTGACCAAAGTTAAGCTCGCCAACTTGATCCCGACCTCCGCGAGTTTTTGGGCTTTCCCCCGTGTGCGCAGCCAAAGGACCTGTTTGTCGGTGTCGGAGCCGATGATCACTTGTAGCTCCCTGATCTGGTTCAGGGTGAACCCCAATTGTTGGGCCGCTTTGATGATGCGCAACTTCGGGATGGTTTCGGATGAATAGAGCCGGTGGCCGCCGAGGGTGCGGGTCGGCTCGCTGAGCAGTCCACGGCGTTCGTAGTACCGCAGTATCTCGATGTTCACATCGGCGGTCCATGCGACTTTGGCCGATGCGCAGCCCCTCCCGGGCCGCGCCGGGGTTCTCATCGTCCGCGCGGCTGACCCTGTCGATCCGTGCCCTTTTCTTGCTTTGGTTCATGCCGCCGTCCGCATACGGGGTCTCGTGAGGTCGATGCTGTCCATGCTATTGCGGTTCAGTGGAAGTTCACCCGGCCAACGGACTCCGACAGGCGGGGCCTGCCTTCGCCCACAAGAGGGTCGCGCCCGACACGCGCAAGGATCAATCTTCAAAGGCCCAGTGGAAGTGCCCGCCGTGGTCCTCCGCCGGCCTGATGACTGCTCGAGCTCGCCGGCCATCGGCCAGCACTACGTCCTTGATCGCCTTCCAGAACGGGTCGGGATCGGGTCGAACCTCGAGCTCCGATTCAAAGCCCGGCCGGTTGTAGGTCACCCACACTCGCCGGATCTGCGGCCCGTAGGCCGGGTTGTTGAGGTGAGCGATCATGCGGTTCGCAGTGATCGCGTCCCGGGGCTTGTAGTGCGGAAACTTGCCGTCCACGTGCCGCCCGTTGCGGTGACCGCGGTGCGGCAGGAACCGGCCGCCATTCATGTTCGAGAAGTCGCCGAACTTCACTCCGCCGGCCACGGTACGAACCAGGGCGCGGACACTGGGTAGCACCCAGTCGTCTCCGCCCATTTCCTCATCCCGCCCTCCGTACCTGTTGGTTCCCAGGAACCGCACGAGCCGAGGGACCGAGCCTGCGTCTGCCCTGAAGATCTCAAAGGAGCGAGAGACGGCCTTCACGTGGAGTTGCACCGACTCGTCGACATCGTCGGCGGCGAACGCGGCTCCGTCGCCGGCCGCGAGCTGGAAGAGCAGCCCGGATGGCACCGTGAGCGTGCCGTCGGCTCCTAGCGGGATATCGCGGATCGCTGCGAGCAGCGATGTTGAGGGGCGTGCGCTCCGGGTAGTGGCGCCGCGAGACACCTCCAGCCAGATGGAGTCGATGATGTCGCCCTCGGCGCCGGTGATGGTGAGTTGGCCGTGCACCTCAGTGAAGCCCGCCTTGTATGGGTGCGTGTCGGTGCTCAGAAACTGCAGTGGGCGGCCATCGATGTCTAACAGCTTGACGCCGGTGATGTGCACCAGCGGAATCACCTCGACGTCGATCGTGCGGTCCCACCCCCCTGGCACCAGGTTGCATCTCGGGTCCGAGGGCGGCACCACGGTGCCGGTAACCGTGATCACGTAGTGCCCGAGGGCTGGATAGAGGTGCGGCACAGTAGTGATCTGCCTGACCCCGACTTCGCGTTGCTGGACCGGGCTGCCGTCGCCCCAGTCGATGCCGAACCTGACAGCACATCCCGGTCCGTCGGTGATTGTGGTCAGCATGACGCCGGTGTCGTCACCAAGCCGAGTGCAATAGCGCGTCGAGGCTCCCGGACAGGTGTCCGCCGACGCGGTCAGATCACCAACAAGCAACCCGGACCTGCCCTGTTCGCCGGTGGGAGCGGCCATGGTCGCAATCGGCGGAGCAAGCACCATCCCGGCAAATAGCGCCGCGACGATGACCAACCCCGTACGGCCGCGGCACAGGGCGCCCCGGCCACGGACGCCGAACCGAGCAGCAGGCCCAGCGCTGGCCGCGGGCACTGGGCGTGACCCCAGACCGAGGGAGATCAGGACCGGCGTCCCCACCCGCCAGCTTCGGAACGTGCGCGTGTGGATCGACATGGTGTGCTCCTCTGCACTCGGTTGGTGATCTCGGAATGAGCCGCTCGACACCACGTTCCGTCTAAGGGGCCGCACGCACATGCGGCAAAGTCCGCGCCTTCACCCGTAGATGTTGACGACATCCAGGCGTCCTAGGGCACGGTGACCGGGAGTTACCGCTGCGACGACGTCCGTGTGGCGGAGGGCTGTGCCCGCTCGGAACATTCGCGATGCAACCGGAACGGTGCTCGGGCCAGCCCTCGACAAACCGTCCCACACCGTTACATCCGCTTATCGAGCGACTTCGCAGTGTCGCCAACCGCTTTCGGAGGCGACTGGCCAAGCGGAGGGATGGGGCGCCGGCGTCCCGCTGGGTGTCGGTTCCGGGGAAGCCGGCGCCAGTCGTCAGACAGCGCCGTGCTGACGACTCTGCGAGGATGGCCTTCGCCGCGATGCGTTGCCGTTCGATGGCCCGGTAGACCGTGGAGCGGCCGGCTCCGAACAGCTCGGCGGCCTCCAGCGTGCTGTACTCGCCGCTGTGCACCAGCGAGACCAGGTGCGCTTCTTGTGTCGGGTGAGCCTGGGCTGCGTCCCCCGTGGCCGGCCCTTGGGGACCTTCAGCCCTCGACAGTGCGGAGTCTGATCAGGATTGACTCGAGCCTTCCCGCCTCGTTCGCTGGGCCCGACCCATCTGGCAGTCCTGGGATCGTCCCGGCTTTGTGACGGGTGCTTCTCACCCTCACGAGCATCTCCTGGTTCAGGCTGCCCTGAACTTCAACCCGGCCGCTGCGACGACCGAGCGATGGAGGTCTCTCGCCCCCATCGGTACACACAGCGCCTGATGGCGCACGCGGACGACGTGGAAGGGAACCATGACGGGCACAGCTTTCGGGAGGTCGAGACAAGCCAGTTGACGTAGTGCGGCCATGTGGACGCGGACAGGTGTAGCCATACTGGCGCGGTGACCTGGTGGCAGACCGTTCTCGTGGGCAGCATCCCGGCTCTGATCACGCTCGTCGGGCTGCTGGTTCAGCAGACCATCCTCGGCAACCGCGAGCGTGAACGGTGGGACGCCGAAGCGCAGCAGCGCGAACTCGACCGGGCACGGGCTGATCGGATGCGTGAACTGGATCGTCTGGATTCGTTGGACAACCACTGGCGCGAGGAACGGAAGCAGGCTCATGTTGACTTCCTGTCGACCCTGAACGAGGCGCACCGAAAGTACGCCGATCTTTGGTATGACGCACATCAGGTTGACGAGACTGACAGGAAGTTCATCTTCGCCAAGTTGGGTGCGCGGCCCGAGGATTCTGTAGATGCGGCTTACGAGGCACTCACCACGTTGGAACTTGTTGCATCAGAGGCGTCCCTCGAAGCGGCGCGTGAGGCCGCAAATGCGATCACTGGCTACTACAACCACGTGACGATGCTGGTCATGGAGAACGGTGCGCGAAACGCTAGAGCAGCGGTGCGCTTTGACGAGACCTTGAACCAGTTTATGTCCGCTCTCAACCGCTATCGAGAGGCCGTGCGGGAGGAGTTGGGCACGGTGGCTGGGCCGAGCACTTCGCCCAAGACAGGCGAGTGAGCCCGCCCGAGCCGGGTCGGCACATCATGAGGAGCACTCCTCGACGCCGACCCGGATGGGGGACGCTAGATCGGTCCAGCCTGAGATGGGACCACGGCTCGACGTTCGGCAGGCAAGGCGGCAGCGATGCACCCTTACATCGGTCGTTTAGGATCAGCAGCAGACCGCCGACGCCGGCGTCGCTGCCTTGCGCTGATTGGGTGGCGGGTGTATCACTCTGGGTAACAGGCGAGCGTGGGGACGGGCAGCCATGGCCGAGACATCTGGGTCATCGAGGCGTTCGGGTAGCGACGAGCCGCGAACCATCGGCGACTTGCGGCGGAGGCTGGCCGAACTCGGTGATCCGTGGACGGTGGATCCGCGTCTGAACGACGACGATCCGCTCCTGGATCGTCCGCGCGGCGCGGAGGTGACCGGTCCCGCCGACCAGGCCGACGGGTTCGGCGAGTCGGGCGAGGTCCGGGTGCTCGCCTCGCCGGATGAGGTGAGGCAGCTCTTGGCCGAAGCCGCAGCGCCGCCGAATGTGCTGCAGGAGTCGACGTGGCAGGAGGCGGGAATCGGTGACCGTCGTCCGGCCACAGGGTCGCAGCCATCGTGAACGTCGACTGGCGCACCCGGTACGGGCGCCGGTGGATTACCAGCGTGCGGGACCAGGGCAGCTCGCAGAACTGCTGGGCGTTCGCGGCGACCGCACTGTACGAGGCGATGATCCGGATCGAGCACAACCTGTGGACCCGGCGATCTGAAGGCGACTGTGCCCGCGGCACCGGCAAACAGGCGTGGAACCTCGGCAACATCGGCGAGGCCACGATCTTTGTGGAGCGGTATGGCCTGGCCGATCCCGACTGTTTCCCTTGGAGCGAAGCCGTGTCGCTCTACACCTCGAAGCCGCACGGCGCCTCGATGGTCGCGACGCCGCTGTCTCCCACTCCGGACCGGGCTGGTCGCACGATGCGGGTTGCCGCGGGGTCGACGGTGTCGATCACTGATGTGGCCGCGAAGAAGACTTGGATCAACTTGGTCGGGCCGATGGCGGTGCTGGTCAACCCGCCCTCGGACTTCGGCCAGTTGCACGACGGCATCTACACCCCCACCTCGACCACCCCGGGCGGCATGCACGCGTTGCTGGTCGTCGGCTTCAGCGACGACGAGCAGTGTTGGATCGTGAAGAACTCGTGGGGCACCACCTGGGGTGTCGGCGGCTATGGCCGCTTCGCCTACGACAGCCTGCTGGACCCGGCCGAGTTCATCGGCGTCCGCAACACCAATCCCGACCCGTGGTCGCGGCGACGTCTGCGCACCGGTGCGCTCATCCAGGGTGGCAACGGCGCCAGCCGCAACAACTTCGAGCTCTTCATCCAACGGGGTACGACGATCGAGCACTGGTACCGCGAGAACGCCGTAGCCGCGCAACCCTGGTCGCGGGTCCGTGTCATCAGCGCCGATGATCCTTATGCCCACTATTCGTTCCGTGACGACGCCCTGGACTGCCCGGCGGCGGTCCAGAGCAGTTTCAACCGCAACTACGAGCTGGTCTACCGGGGCCGCTACAACGGTCAGTTGCGACACGTCTACTTCGACCAGTCGGCGGGGTGGTGGTTCGACGCCACCCTGTTCGGACCGCCGGACCCGGTCGGCATGCCCGGGTTCGTGCAACGCAACCGGGGAGCGCCCGGCGACTTCGAAGTGGTCGTCGTAACCCAGTCCGGTCAGGCGCAGCACTGGACCAAGCACAACAGTGCGCCTTGGACCCGACCACCGGGCCAGTGGTACCAGCGGGGCGTCGTCGGGACAGGCATTGGCTTCGGTGGACCGTCGCTGGTGCAGAGCAAACTGGGGTTGGCCGGGGTGCCGGAGAACGGGCGTGGGGAGTTGCACTACGTCGCAACACTGACCGGCGGTCAGATGCGCCACTTCCGGCGCAGTGGCGGCCGCTGGCGGACCGTGGCCACCTTCGGTGCCGGAGCGACCAGCGGCCCTTGCCTGATCGAAGGCACCTACGGCGCCGGTGACGACACCGGCGTCGGCAACTTCGAGCTCTGCGTTACTGTCGGTGAGCAGATCGAGCACTGGTGGCGACACAACGCAAGCCTGAGCGACTGGAGCCGCGGCGCCGTCTTCGGTGACGGTGTCCGACGGGTCGTCGGGCTGCTGCAGGGAACCTACGCCACCAACCTCGAACTCGTCGCCGAACGCACCGACGGCAACTACCAGCACTATTGGCGCGACGGCGTCGGATGGCACCCCGGACCTCTCATCACCTGACCAGAGTTTCCTGCCCGACGGCCAACGAAACTGGGCGGCGTGGGGACGAGGGCTGCCATTCCTCGGCTCATGCCGACGACCCGTGGCCTGGAGACTAGTCCGGCGCGTCGACTCGGGCCCAAGACTTCATGACCCCTGCACGCGAAAGCCTGACCGCTCAATGCCACGGTGCCGCCTGGCGCCACCATCGTCGGGGTGCGCGACACCGTCGGCGGCGACGCGACGGGGCCGAGCACTGGCCCTGGTGCCGCAGCGTCGTGACAGGGGGCGTCGTGGAGTCCTGGCCCATGATTGCGGGCGCGCATTGACACGGCAGCTGTCCCGGAGGATCGTGATAATTTCCTCTAGAGGAGTCGCATTGACAACAGACAATGGCAAGCAAATCGAGGATATCGCGGTCGTTGACCTGTCTGCTGAAGTTGATCCCGCCGCAATTAGGTTGCTTTCCCCGGAAGCGTCGGCGACGACCGCAAGTCTCACTTATCCCGATTTTACTTATCGTCATGTTTGGGGCGACCAGGTCGGCTGGAGGCGGCTCAATCTGACGACCTCCTTGATCAAAGCCCGGTCGAACGTCTTTGTCTCAGTCAGCGAGCTGGATCCGATCGTCTCCAGTCAGGACCCGGTCCCGAAGCCCTTCGTCGGGGCTGCTCCGTTCACGGTGCACAACGTGGCCCCGTATAACGGCGGGGTTGTGGCCCTGGTCTACATCAACTGGCAAGAACCACTGTTCACGCAGCTTTCCTACTTAGTGATCAATCCCTGACGGCCGCGGCCCTGATCGACTGGCGTCGCGCCAGGAATACCACGGGGGAGGGACTCCGCAGCCGGTAGCTCGCTCCTGGATAGTCGTCGAGACTCACGCGGTGGCCGTCCTGGTGTCCGGACGCCACGCTCACAATGGGCCCTTCGCACGCCATTTCCCTGGACTCAACTTCGATCTCCCTGGGACTGCTGGTTGTGGTCCGACCAAGCTACCCATGATGGAACGGAGAGATGGATCGCAACGCCTCCGCCAGGGAGAAGGCGGACTGCGGATCGTCGTGGTAAGTAGGGCCTGGCCAACGCGGTTCTGGCTTCAACCGCTCGGCGTCGGGGTCCACCAGGCTACGCACATAGGCGGGAGTCCCTCGCGACGACACCGAAGCACACCCCCCGCGACGCATGGTCGGCAAGTTCATCAAGGTGCGAGGAGAATGAAGGAGCCACGTGTTGTCAACGGACAGCGGGATCTCCTTGTGGGCGGACAGTTCATCTCCCTTTCTGCGGACAGGTGATGTCCTTGTCGGCGGACAGCTGATCTCCCTGTCTGGGGTCATTCCAGGGGCACCACTCCTCGTCCGGCGGTGGCTTCGGAGAGCCGCAGCGAGGTGCCCTCGGTGAGCACGACGTGGGCGTGGTGCAGGAGCCGGTCGACGGTCGCGGTCGCCAGCGTCTTGGGCATGATCGTGTCGAACCCGGAGGGGTGCAGGTTCGAGGTGACCGCCACGGATCGGCGTTCGTAGGCGGCGTCGACGACGCGGTAGAACGCCTCGCCGGCGGCTTGTCCGGCGGGAAGCATGCCGATGTCGTCGATGACGATGAGCTCGGCGCGGGTGATCCGGGCGACGGTCTTGGCGATCGAGGCGTCGACCGAGGCGCGGCCGATCGTGGCGGTCAAGGACTCCAGGGTGAACCAGGAGACCCGCATGCCGGCGTCGATGACCTTGTGGGCCAACGCTTCGACGAAGTGGGTCTTGCCGGTGCCGGAGGGGCCGGCGATGGCGAGGTTCTCCGCGCGGCCGACCCACTCCAGCGTGGCCAGCCCGGTCTGGGTGCCCGGTGGGATGGAGGAGTCGGTCTCCCGCCAGGACTCAAACGTCTTCCCGGCCGGCAGCCCAGCTGCCTTGCGGCGCATCCGACGGGTCGCTTCGTCGCGGCCGCGGATCTCTTCCTCGAGCAGGACCCGGACGACCTCGGCGGGGTCCCACCGTTGCGCCCGTGCAGTCGCCAGCACGTCGGGGGCGATCGAGCGGAGGTAAGGCAACCGCATCCGCTTCATGACTGCGAGCAGCTCCTCGGGCAACTCCGGGGCAGCCGGAACAGTGCTGCTGTTCCTCGAGGCCGTCGTTGTGGTCGCGGTCCTGGTCCTCGCTGCCGCCCTGGTGGTCGTGGTCATCAGCAGTGCTCGGTTCGGCCGAAGGTGGCCCAGGCGCTGGTGCCGGGTTGGATCGAGGCGTCCTCATCAGGGATCACCAGCGCCGCGGCTGAGGAGCCGGCGGCTTGGTGGTCGACGATGGCGAGCAGGTCGCCCTCGGCGAACCGGCCGGCAGTAGCCGCGGTCCCCAGGGCGGCGTCGACCGGTGCGATGCCGATCAGGGCGGCGAGCTCGACCGCGGCGGCCATCTTCGAGCGGACCTTCTGCGCCCCGGTCGCGGCGGCTTCGACCAGCCAGGCTTGGGCGCCGGGTCCGAGGGAGAGGAACGCCTCCTCGGCCCGGTTGCGGGCCCGAGGCCGCGGCGGACGCGGCGACCCGTCCGGCTGCTGCGGGTGGTCGGGGTAGTGCGCCAGGTCGATCCTGGGATTCCCCGGCGTCGAGAGCCGGTGCCGCGCCACCTCCACCAACCCACCGTCCAGATTGGCGGTGATGAGCAGCTCTTCGCCCTCGACCCGGACCCAGACCTCGGTGCCGACCAGTCCGGGTGGGGTCGAGTAGCGCACCGACCCGAACCGGATGGTCTGGTCGGTGTTGACCAACCGGGTCTCTCCGGCCGCGGCGGTGAACGCCTCGACCGGCACCGGATGCATCCGGGCCTGCTCAGTCTCCAAGGCGTCGGCCGGGATCCGGGCGGTCTCCCGATGCACCCGGGTGTTGACCTTGATGCAGAACGCCTCACAGGCCTCGACGAGCTCGGCAAAGGAGTTGTAGCCGGAGCGGAGGTTGGCGGTGGTGGGGACCAGGTCGGCCTTCGCGACCCGGACCGTGGCCTCCGACCCGCCCTTGGACTCCGGATCGGCCGGAACGCAGGTATGCACAGTGAGCCCATAGTGGCGGGCGGCGGCGACGACCATCGGGTGCCGGACCGGGACACCGGCGACGTGTTCGACGGTGACGGTCTTCTCGTTGTCGGTCAACGCGAACGCCGGCACCCCACCACAGGTCCGGAACGTCGCGTCCAGGCACGAGAGCAGCGTGCCCATCCGGCGGTCCCAGGTCGGGATCACCACCCGGAACCGCGACCACGCCAACCAGGCGCAGAACAGCATCGTCGGCCGCGGTCGGCCGTCGGGGCCGAACACGACCGGGCCGGCGCCCCAGTCGAACTGCAGCCACAACCCCGGCTCGGTGATCCACGGCCGATACGACCTCCGATGCCCTGCTACATAGGTGGCCTTCGCTGCTGCGACCGCGCGGCGGGTGGTCCGCTCATCACCGAGAAACCCCATCGCGACCAGCCGCTCATGCAGCACATCGGCGCGGATCGCACCCTCGGAGACCTCCACAACCTCCTCGATCTTGGCCACGAAGGGGTCGATCAGCTTCGGCCGGCGCACCGGCTCATCGACCGGCACCCCGGCCTGGCGCTTGGCGACGTAGGACCGCACCGTCTTCGGGTCCACCCCCGCCAGTGCTGCCGCCGAATGCGCACACCCGGTGGCGTCGAACGCTTCGAGAATCTCCATGATCTCCCTGTCAGACTTCTTCACAGTCCCTCCGTCGGGTTGCTCGGGCGTGGTCAGAGACCTCGAGCCAACCCCGGAGGGACCTCTCGTTTCGGACCGACACGACGGCCCACAACACCTACGGAAAAGGGAGATCAGCTGTCCGCAGGAAGGGAAGTGACGTGTCCGCCTACAGGGATCTTGGACTGTCCGCCGTCACGTGTCCTGCGCAGCCCCCTGAACCGTGGCGCAAGCCGAACCACCACCGGTATCAGACAGCGACGCAGGCGGCGTCGGGCGCCGGCGTCCCGATCGGGTGTCGGATACGGGACGACCGGCGCAACCGTCGAGATCAGCGCTTCAGGCCCGTCGTCCCCGCGAGGTTGGCCTTCGCGGCTACACGTTGGCGTTCGATGGCGCGGTAGACCGTGGAGCGTCCTACACCGAAGAGCTCGGCGACCTCGAGCGTGCTGTACTCGCCGCTATGCACCAACGAGACCAGGTGAGCTTCCTGCTTCCGGTTGAGCTTGGGCTGCTTGCCGCGCAGCCGGCCCTTGGCCTTGGCAACCTTCATGCCTTCGACTGTGCGAAGCCTGATGAGGTCGGACTCGAACTCAGCAACCATGGCGAGCACGTTGAACAACAGCCGCCCGACGGCGTCGGTGGGGTCGTAGACCGAGCCGCCGAGCGAGAGGCTGATCTGTCGCGTGATTAGCTCGTCCGCGATCGCCCGGGCATCGGGCAGGGACCGGGCCAGACGGTCGAGCTTGGTCACTACCAGGGTGTCCCCTGCCCGGCAGGCGGCGAGAGCCTCGCGTAGCCCAGGTCGTTCCCGGTTGGTGCCGGTCAGGCCGTGATCTACGTAGATCCGCTCGGACTCGACGCCCAGGCCGAGCAGGCCATCGCGCTGGGCGGTGAGGTCTTGTTGATCGGTGGAGCATCGGGCGTACCCGACAAGCAGGGCGCTCATGGCGCACCTCCAAAGTGGGCCCGGTCGCATCGCGGAACGAATCGACTCGAGCATCGGGCAGCGCCCGACTCAATCAGCAAGGCGCTCCGGGCATTCGGCTGCAAGGGCGGCAGCCCGTGTTCGCAACGGCCCACCTGGGAGTGCTCAAAGTCGAGGTTTGCCCGGTCTTTTGGCTACACTATGGGCATGACCGCTGTTCCCCTTGGCGACGCACGAGACCGGCTCTCTGAGTACGTCTCGGAGGTCGAACGCACCCACCAGCGGGTGACCATCACCCGTCACGGCCACCCGGCTGCGGTTCTCATCTCCGCCGACGATCTCGCCGCCATCGAGGAGACCTTGGAGATCCTCGGAACGCCCGGCGCTGCTGAAGCCATCAACGAGGGCCTCGCTGACGCCGCCGCAGGCCGCTTCGCCGACAACGACGCACTCAAGTCCCGCTACGGGATCGCCTGAGTGCAGGAGCGGTACTCGATCCGAGTCACGGCTCGAGCCGAACGCGATCTACAGCGATTGCCAGAGAAGATCGCCACGGCCTGCGTCGAGTTCATCTTCGGGCCTCTTGCTGACAATCCACAGCGAGTGGGCAAGCCCCTCCGCGGCGAGCTCGCCGGGTTGCACTCGGCTCGTCGAGGTGACTACCGGGTGATCTACGGCATCGTTGAAGACGCCCGCACGGTGGAGATCGTGCACATAGACCGACGCAGCGACGCCTACAGGCGCTGAGAGGGCCTTCGCCGTCCCGCTCACCGATCCGCTTGTGGCCATGACTTCGTCCCGAGTGCGTGTCATCGCATTTCCTCCTTGCTGGCGTGTCGAGGGTGGGCTGGGTCGGCGTACGCCGAGGTGGGTCGTGGTTGGTGCTGGTCGGCGCAGTCGAGGGCGAAGGGGCCGTGCTGGAGGCGGTGCAGGACGCCGGGGAGCCAGCGGTCGTGCCAGTCGGCGGCGGCGGTGAGGAGGGGGTCGGGTTCGGTGTAGGCGGCCTGCCAAGCGAGCCACAGAGCGGTGAGCTCCTCAACGATCTCGGGGTGGTCGGCCCAGCATGCTGGGATTCGGCGGGCCAGCGGGTAGCGCTGTCGGACCCAGTCGACCCATTCGGCCAGCTCCGCGATCAGCGTCTCAGCGGTATGGGAGCCGATGTAGCGCCAGCACCAGCTCTGCGCCGAACGTCCAGGGGCGCCGCGGCTCCCTTCCTCGGCGGCCTCAATGCGCAAGAGGAGGTTGGCGATGCTCTCGGTGACCTCCTCCGCGAGCTCGTCGACCCGCTGCCGCAGCTGCGCGAGCGCTTCGGCGTGCTTGAGCAACTGCCGACCCATCGCATCGTCGACGGCCGGCGGCACGTGTTCCGAGCTCACGACGGCCGATCCGCGGGCGCCGAGTGCAGGTGACGGTATCGGCGGTTGCGGTACCAGGGCAGCAGCCGGACCCGCATCGGCGGCAGGTTCTCGTAGCCGAGCACGGCCTCGCCGGTAGGCAGCTGCTGGAGCACGTGGAGGGGCGCGAGGTCGTCGACGTGCTCGTTGCGTGAGCGGCTGCGGTGCCCATCGTGCCCGTAGGTCTCTCCGTGGGTCTGGGTGCGGGTGCGGCCGAGCAGCTCCGACCAGTACCTCAGCGTGTCCAGGTCCCCAACACCGGGCAGCAGCAGCCTGAGCTTGGCGTTGGACAGGACGGTGCGTGCGACTTGGCGGCCGCCGTAGAGGTGCTCGACCTGAGCGAGGTCGTGGTACACGAGCAGCAGCTGGATGCCGTTGCCGCGGGAGGTGGTGAGCAACTGGGGGAGCCGGGGGTAGCGGAACACGTTGCCCGCCTCGTCCAACGCGAGCAGCAACCGCGGCTTCAGCGGCCCGCCGCCGGCGGCGGCGCGGGTCTCGGCGGCGTGGACGATCGCGGTGAGCAGGGCGGTGAAGTACGGCGCGAACCGGTCGCCTTCCCCCGATGGGGTGACGATGCACAAGGTGCCCGAGGTGTCGAAGAACTCCTCAACGTCGAAGCCGCCATGCTCGGCGGCGGCGAGGACGCCGGGTCGGGAGTAGGTGTCGGCAAGGCCGAGGGCGGTGAACAACACCGAGCCCTTGCCTTCCTCGTGGATCTGCCAGGTGGAGGCGTACTCGACTGCGGTGCGGTGCTCGCCGTTGCGGCGGAGGAGGTCCTCGACCTGGTCGCGGGCCCGCTCCCCGGCGTACAGCCACTCCACCCACCTGCCGAGTCCAGACTTGTCGTCGGCGTGGTCGGTGGTGGCGTGGTGGGCGGCGAGCAGCAGTCCCTTGAGGTACTTGCGGGCTTGGGCGTTCCAGGGCCGGGACTTTGGGTCGCCGGTCATCCCCGAGGACTCCACCAGCCACTCGGCGATCCGGTCCGCAGCCTCGGCCTCGATGGCGGCGACGACCGGGGACCAGCCCGCGGTCGGGTGCCCGGGGGCACCGCCGGGGGCGATCACCCACACCCTGCCGTGCTCGGCGCGGGCGGTGCAGATGGGTTCAAGGTCCTGGGGCTTGGCGGTGGTGAGCACGACGGGGCCATCCCAGTCGAGAACGTTGGGCACGATGAGGCTGGTGGTCTTCCCGGATCCGTTGGGGCCGAAGACGACCGCGGAGACGCAATCCTCACCGGCTAGCAGTCGCCCGGTCGCGCGGCCACGGCCGGCGACGAGCCGCCACCGACGTCGAGTGGGGTTGTTAGGTACGCCGATACGGCGCTCATGGCGTCGGGTGGCCCATCGGGCCGGGGTGCCGCGGCCGCCGCGGGTGACCGCGACGTGATCTCGCCACAGCAAGAGTCCGCCCCCGGCGGCCATGGACCCCGTGGCGACGAGAACCCCTGCGACCAGCCAGAACAATGTCACGTCGATGAGCCGCGGGGAGTCCGGGAACGCGGTGGCCCAAGCGGCGGTGACGTCTCCGTGACGAGCCAGTTCGACGATCAGCCGGCCGGCGTCCCTCAGCGGTGCCTGTACCCAGCCGTTGCCGATGAGCAGCAGGACCAGGTGGCCGGCCAGCCATAGCGTCCAGCTGATCAGCAACACGACGGTGGCGACGACAAGGAGCCCGGAGGCGAAGAGGTCGCCGTTGGGGTCGCCCCGGTCCGACGCGCGGCTCCTCATGGCTCGACCCCGGCTGTTCTGGTCGGCGCAGCATTGGCGCGCATGCGGGCGTCGGTGTCCACGAGCGTGAGCTCGGTTGGGGTTAGGAGGTGGTCGACGATCGCGGAGTGCCGGCCGATCTTCCACAGTCCGCGGCCACGGGGAAGGTGGACGAGCTGGTCGGCTTCGACGTCGGTGAGGCCGAGGGCGGTGGCCGTGGCGTCGACCTGGTCGGTCTCCTGTGCGTACACGATGCGCGTCGAGCAGTCGGCGAGGAGCCCCTGGGCGAGGGCGACGGCTTCGCTGCCGGTGGCGCCGACGGCGCCGAGGTCGGAGATCCGGTGGACGACGGCGAGGTTGGCCACGCCGATCGCGCGGGAGAGCTTCCACTGGGCCTGCATGCGGCGGACCAGGGGCAGGTGGCGCAGCATCCGCCACGCCTCGTCGTACACCACCAACCGCTGCCGGCCGTCCGGGGTTGCGAGCGTGGACTCCATCCACGCCGACGCGCAGGTCATCAGCAGTGCGACGGCGGTGTCGTCTCCGGCGAGCCGGGAGGTGTCGAGCACCTGGATCGGGGCGTTGAAGTCGAGTGGGTGGGTGGTGGGGCCATCGAAGAGGCCGGCGAGGTCGCCGACGACCAGTCGCCGCAGCTCGAGGGCGAGGTTGCGGGACCCGGACACCAGGGTGTGGTTGCTCATGTTCACCGAGCGGGCCGCCGCGGTGGTCGGCGCCATGAGTGCGGCGACGACTTCGGGAAGGACTGGCGCGGGAACGCCGCTCGCCGCGGCACTCGGTGGCTGCAGGTCGGTGAGCGCGAGGAGCAGCGCGGTGCGTTCGATAGGGGTGAGCCGTCGGTCGAGTGCGGTCTCGCTGAGGGCACCCAGGAGCCCGAGCCGGCGGGCCTCGACCTCACGATCCCAGTCCTCGGCGGTCACCTCGGGTGGGCGAGCGCCCGTGTCGAGTGGGTTGATCCTCGCGGGCAGACCGCGGCCGAGGGTGATCGGCTCGTACCCCAGTGCCCGGGCCACTGGCCCCCATTCGCCCTTGGGGTCGCCGGGGATGTACACCCGGACGCCGAACGCGGTCATCCGCAGCGCCATCGACTTCGCCAAGGCCGACTTGCCGCGGCCGATGACCCCCGCGAGCAGCATGTTCGGATTGGTCACGGCGCCCGCGGCGTACTGCTGCCACGGGTCGTGCACGAACGAAGCATCCGACCCCGTCTGCCGACCGATGTAGACCCCTCGCGTGCCGAGCCCGGAGTCGATCACGAACGGGTACAGCGCCTGCAGCGTGCGGGTGGTCGCCCGGTGCACGGGGACGCGAAGCCCGACCAACGGCCGGCCGGTGCCGTCCCCGCGTCGCGAGCTGAGCCTCCACCGGCGCTCTCGATGCAGCCTCATGTCCGGACTCCCTCGTTGAGGGGGAGAGCGGCGACCGTGAACGCCTGGTCCACCTCGCCGTACACACGGCGGACCACGAGGGCGGAGCGGACGGCGGCCTGCTCGATCAGGGCGCAGGCAGCGTCGAGGCGCTCGGAGGTGTCGGCGGTGACGGTGACCCAGCCGGTGAACCGGTACTCGGTGTGGCCGCGGACCAGCTCGGCTTCGCGGCGCTGCAGGGAGGCGACCTCTTCGTCGTCGGCGGCGGTCTCGATCTGTCCGAGTCGGCGGCGTTGAGCCTCGTCGGCACGCTTGGCAACCCGCGCCGAACGGAGGTCACGCAGTGACTTCGACGGGGTGATCGGGAGTCGCGGAGACCGAGATGGTGCGACGGACGCCGGAGAGCGCGAGGAGCGGGTAGCACCAGGCGGCCTCGACCGGAATGGCCGGCCATTCGGCGATCCAGTAGACCGCGTGCAGCCCGGTGTCGGTGCGGTAATGAGCCCACTGTGCGTGCGCCGCCATCGGCCCGGCGGCGATCGGGGTGCGGGTCTCAACCCGCCACCCGGTGGCGTGATCGCCGGCCGCACGGGTCAGCGCGGCGGGGTCGTACTGGGTGCGGACCAGCCGAGCCAGCTCATGCGGCCCAACCTCGCCGACCACCTCGAGGTCCGCACGAACCAGCGCCTGGCGGACCCAGGCCAGTTCGGCGAGCACCACCTGCGCGGTGCCGTCGGGGCCACCGCCGGCCTGGCGGACCAGCCGGCGGATCCGGTGGCCGTCGAAGCTGACCGCCAGGAACATCTCGTGCTGGGTAGCGGTCGGCCCTGCGGTCGCGATGAGCTGGGCGTAGGTATCGGCGTACGCCGCGGTGGGGTCGCCCGCCTGAGCCCACCAGTCCTGGAGCCCGGAGCCGGTGTCGGGGATCGTGCGTTCCAGCCACTGCAGCCCGGCCACCCGGGAGCCTTCCTGGCCGCACTGGGCGAGCAGAGCCCCCCAGCCGGAAACCCGGCGCTCCTGGGTGGCCCGGTCGGCGAGCACGTAGTTGCCGCACCGGATCTGCAACACGACGGTCCACCGATCCTTGAGCCTCAACACCGCGACTGGGCCGCGGGGCGTGGTGGCCCGGTAGACCCGCAGCGCCTGCGCGATGCCAGGAAGGTCGAGCCGTGGGACGAAGCGAGCGCGGTGCAGCGCCATCTGCCCGCCGAGGTAGCGATCGCCTCCGATGGCCCGCTGGTAGGCATAGTTCGCCAGGGGCCGGGCCCAGTCGACCAGCGGCCTCCCCTGGAACTCGAAGACCGCCAGGAACGCCAACCCGACAGCGACGGCCAGCCCGGCGATGCCACCGCGGCCGCCTCCGGACAGAAAGCCGAACAGCACGGCGGCGGCACCGAGGGCGAGGAGCAGCAGCTGGCTGGCGCGGAACCCGAGCAAGAGCCCGCCACGATCGCGGCGCCCGAAGAGGTACGTCGGCGACCCGTCCTGCGCGTGCGTGGTCATCGGCGCTCACCCCTTTGGCGGAACTCGAACGGCGGGTCGTCCAGCGGCGGTTCCCCGGCGGGCGTCGGGGCCTGGCCTGTGTTGGGCGGTGGGGCCATCGCCGCGGTGACGTCGGGCGCCTGCTGGACCGCGTCCTGGATGACGGAGGCCGCTTCCCCTGCTCCTGCGGCGAGCACACCGGCCGGTCCGGCCGCCGCACCGGCCCCCGCGCCAGCTGACCCGGCCGGCGAGCCGACTGTGGCGCCGGCTCCGGCGCCGGTGCCGCCGGAGCCGGTCAGCGTCGGCGCGGAAGCGCCCGACTCAGCCACCGGTGCCGGGGTCGGCTGCGCCGGGGTCGGGCCTTGGGCGTGCTGGCGGGCCAGGTCCCCACGGCCACCGAGCGAGTCGTCGGAGGACCCCGACGCGCGACCGCGATCACCGCCACGACCGCCGTGATGTCGGCCGTGGTGGCCGCCCGGAGTGGGGAGGTGGCTGAGCACCGGTTGTACGCCGCCGCGCAGGGTGCCGAGCATCTCGCCGGCGATCTGCGTGTCGGCGGCGAAGTGCACCAGCCGCAGCATGACTAGCGGAGCGAAGCAGGCGCCGCAGAGCAGCACCACAGCGCCGACGAAGTCACTCAGACTCTGTTGGGCGCCCCGGGATAGGAGTGCCAGGCCGATCCCGAACAGAGCGTAGATCGCGGTCTTGGTGAACACCAACGCGACGAGAACCTCAGTGGTCCGGCGCACCCACGGGCGAGTGGGTGCCCACAGGTAGCCGGCCACGAGCAGCGGAGCGAACGCGACGACGACCAGGATGGCGATCTTGCGGAGCACCAGCAGGAACCACAACACGATTCCGGCGAGCAGCATCACCAACATCAGGACGAGGATCAGCATGTTCGCCGCAACTGGGCCATGGACGCCGCCGATCTTGTCGAACCCGGCGGCCATCTCGGTCAGTCCGTCGGTCAGATCATGGCCGGTGACCTCGACGATGCCGTGCGCGAGCCAGTTGTCCAGCCCCACCAGCAGCTGGGCGAAGACCAAGTACAGGGCACCGCCGAGACCGGCGACCACCAACCCGGCGACCGCGCGCCCCAAGGTGGCGGCGTCCCGGCGCAGGGCGGCGACGATGGTCGCGGCGCACAGCACGACGCCGAGCAGCGGCGCGGCGAGCCCGAGGAAGCCGGCATAGATGTCTTGGTACGTCGGGTCGGTCAGCGGTACCTGGGTCGACTCGTCGACGGTCTTGACGATCTCACCGAGAAGCTGATTCGCGCCTTGCGCGGTCGCTGACGTGAGGGCGCTCAGCCCGGAGTCGGCGACCTGGGTCCCGCCGTGGCAGACCAGGTTCCACCACGCGCAGCCGTCGCCGGTGTCCATCTCTGGGCCGCTGATCAGCGAAGAATCGGCCGGGGATTCGCCCGGCGGAGCGCCCGGTGAATCACTGAGCCGGCGGTGCCGCATGTCACTGGACCTGGGAGCCGAGGTCGGCGAAGAAGTTGATGATCGGAGCTGCGGCGCCAACGATAAGGGCGGCAGCGGCGCACACGAGGACACCGGTCTTGCCGCGGGAGACGGCGTGGTAGTTCCCACCGAAGCTGCCGAGCGCCCAGACGATCGCGCTGATCAGCAGCCCGCCGAGGGTGGCGAACAGCGCCCACCCGCCAAGGCCGTCGAGCAGCGTCTGAATCTGCGGGCCTCCCGGCAGCTTGCCTGGGTCGGGGTTGATGTCAACGTTTCCGGTGATCTTCATGAGCGCCTCGCTTTCCGAGAGTCGCCAGCCGTAGGCGGCTGACTTGGAGATGCTTGCGCCGCGACACGGCCAGGGACGGTTGCCATTCGCATGGACCCCGCGCCGGCCGCCCGGTCGCCGGAAGCCTGTTTCGGGACCCGGCAATGTCGACGGGTGGGGTGCGTTTGGCTCTCGTGATCCACCATGGGTCCGATCCGCCCGTACGCCGAGAGGAACGACGGAATCTGTGGAGAACTCGACGCGACTTGCTCGCGGGTCAGCGCGCGGCCGCGAGCAGCTGCTCCAGCAGCATGCCGACGAGGAGTGGCACGAACGCAGCGAGCAGCATCAGCACGATGGCTAGGCGCACCCAGCCCAGCAGGGAGCGACGACGTCGTACGACGAAGCGCTGGGGCGGTTGCTGACGGGCCGACTCGGCCCAGCCCACGCCGTACCCCTGGCGATAACCGTCGCCATGACCGGCCCGGTACGCCTCGTTCCGAGCAGCCGCCAGCAGCACCTCGTGATCCTCACGCCAGAAGAACTCCCCGTGAATCTCCTCCAAGGGGTTCTCCGCGTCCACGATGATCACGCGCTTCGGTCGCTTGTTGCCCGCCTCGGTCATCTCCTCACCGCCTACCAGAGCGGTTGTGTCGACCACGAGCGTAAGGCCGATGACCGACACAACGGCGCCCGCGAGCCCGAATCTGGGGATAACCCACCTTCGCGGTTAACTGGAACCGCAAGCAACCAGCAGCTCCGCACTTGGGCACGCGAGAAGGGGATTTGCCGTCAGCGACCGTGCCCTGGTCGTCGACGCGGTCACCATGGCGGTCCACCGCCGTGGCGGACAAGTACCCGGGGTCATCCATCACGGCGACCGCGGGGCCGAGTACAGCTCGCACCAACTGGAGCAGGAACTGCGCCGTCACAGCGCCCCGGCGTCGATGGGAAGCGTCGCGGACTGCTTCGATAACGCGATCGCGAAGAGTGCCTTCGCGACACTGGAGTGGGAGCTGTTCGACAAGCGGCCCGGCGGCCAAGCTCGCGGTCTTCGACTACCTCGAGGCCTTGTCACTGCGGGTGATCTCGCACGACTACAACCCACGCCGCCGACGCTCGAAGAACGGCCAGACCAGCCCCGCAGGTTCGAGAGACGCTACGAGGAACGCCCTGCGGCATAACCGTGACCTCAGAAACCCGGTGTCCGCGAAAGCGGCTCAACTCCGCGGCGCTCGCCTCGGACGTTTCCTCGTCGAGCTCGTCCCGGAAGGCGTCGACCCGTTCTTCAGCCGGGAGGCCGCTCCTCGCGTGCCTGCGATCTTCTAGATTCGGCTCGGACGCGCGCCCACAGGGTGCCGGAGTGACGTGGCCGCACGGGGTGCCCGGGGTCCATCTTCGACACGTGTGTGGCGAAGTCGCGAGTCTGCGCCCGATGTGTCACCGCGCCGGTACGTGCCATCCTTTCGGGATGGCGCGGGCGTGGTTGTCGGTGACGGTGGAGCTGCTCGGCGGTCGCGGTGAGGAGCTGTGGCCGTGGCCGGGGCGGGTCTTCGCGGTCGGACCGTCGCACACCTTCATGGACCTCGCCAATGCGGTCAACGACGCCTTCGCGCGCTGGGACCGGTCACACCTGTCGATGTTCACCCTTGCTGACGGTCGGCTGGTTACTGGCAGGGAGACGGGGGCCGAGATGGCCGTGTCGATCGGTGGTCCGATCAAGGCGACGCTGGACATCGAGTCGGTCAAGGTAGTCCAGGTCGTGAGGCCGGGGGAAGAGTTCCAGTTCACGTTCGACCTCGGTGACGATTGGACGCACCGATGCCTGGTGCAGGAGGAGGAGGTCGACCCGCTGGAGGTGCTGGGTCTCCGCCCAGACGCCCCGATGCCTTATTGGGGGTGGGGAAGAATCCCGGACCAGTACGGGCGTCGGTGGGCTGGCGACGACGGACAGGGTCGGGCACCGAGAAGACCTGATCAGCCGCATCCGATGCTGCTGCACACGTGGCCGGCGCAGGAGCCGGGGACCGCGATGGACCTGTCGGAGTTGCGGATAGCGATCGCGACAGCGGATGCGCCCCGCTTCCTCGCCGCGGTGACGGGCCGCGACGTCGACGACACGCTGCAGCAGGTAGGAGCGGGCATACCGATGGCGTTGGAACAGCGACGGGAGGAAGCCGAGCCGGTGGCTTTGTCGGTGATCAACCGGCTGACCCGGCGTGCCGAGGCGGGAGATGAGGTGTTGGCCGAGGATCTCCTGGCCCGTCTGCGCGCAGAGCCGCTGAGGGGGCGGGTGGCGCCGGTCGACCTTGAGATGCTCAGCGCCGAGCTGGAGGGCGACCTGAGCTTGTCGACTGGTGGCTACGTCGACCTGCGCACCGGGGAGGTCTACGGCGACAGTGCCACGGACGCGATGATGGTCGGCGAGGATGCAGCCATCGATGTGGAGGAGGAGCCGGAGCGTTGGCTTCGGTTTGACAGCACTGGTTCGCGGGGCGGATGGCGAGACATGGCCGCGTTCGCCCAACGGCAGCGCGACGTGGCGCTGCGGGAGCGGCTGGAGCGGGCCATCGAGGGCAAGGGTGCCTTTCGCCGATTCCGCGAGCTCGTCCACGAGAACGACCTCGCCGAACAGTGGTACGCCTACTCATCCGACCGTCAACTGGGCCGTGCTCGCGAGTTCCTCGCCGACGAAGGCAGCCGGGTCGGGTGATTGCCCGGCCCGGCTGAGAGTGGGTGGTTTCGGGACGCCCTGGTCCGGCGAACCGACGCACTCAAGCCGCCGAGTGCTGGCACGCCCATGCCGCCGAGGCCGCGGGCCGCTTCCCGGGCCATGCGCCATGGCACGAGCTCCGCGGCTCGAGGCTCATCGAGTAGCAGAGCATTGAGTCGCTCATCACTTGCTCCTCGGTCGCGGTCGACCGGATCTGACCGACCTTCGGGCCGTTTCGCAGGCCGTCGCCGGGTGCCACACTCGTCTTATGACACACGGGGGAGACTACGAGGGCGCAGCGCCGCCCGCGAAGCCCGGTTGGTATCCGGCTCCAGGCGATCGAACCCGGGAGCGCTACTGGGATGGCCAGACCTGGAGTTCGAACGCCCGGCCGCGATCTCCAGCCGTCACGCGGCGGAAGGGACTGTCAAAGCAACTCATCCCACTAGGGGTGATCGCAGCCCTGATCCTCGCTTGGGGCTTCGTCGACGAACTAGGCAAACCAGACCCCGCCAGCGAGTTAGCTACCGGCGCCACCCGTCCCGCCGTACCGTCCTCGTCGATCGTTGTCTACGAGGTCGAGGGATCGGTGGCGTGGGCGGACGTGACCATGCAGACGCCGACCGGCACGTCGCAGATCAGCCCTGATGTGCCGCTGATGACCAAAGCCGGTGCTCGCGGCCTGACGTTTGAGTTCCCGCCGGGGGCGTTCGTCTACTTGGCGGCACAGATGAAGGGCGAGCGCGGCACAATCCGCTGCCGGATCAGGGTCGACGGCGAGGTGGTGTCCGAGAACTTCTCCAACTCGGCCTACGGCATCGCTAGCTGTAAGTCACGAACGTGACTTGACGGTCGTGCGCGCGACGCGACCGCCAACGTTTGGTACCCGTGAGAGACTCCGTCGTCCGGACCGGTCGGGAGGTGTCGCGGATGAGCCGGCAGATGACCCAGCTGCAGCGGTGGGAGCGACGGGCCGAGGTTCCGTTGCTGCTCGCGGTGGCGTTCCTTGTCGCGTACGCATGGCCGGTTATCGACCCGAGGGTGGACCGAGACCTCAGATCCTTCCTCGAAGTGGTGTCGTGGACGGTTTGGGCGCGTTCGCCGGCGACTTCGTCGCCCGGCTATGGCTGGCTGACCACCGAACGGCGTACGCCAGGTCGCACTGGTACGACGTGGGCATGATCGTGCTGCCTGTTCTCCGGCCGCTCCGACTATTCAGGCTGCTCGCGATCGAGTCCGGCCGGCAGCTTCTGAGCGTCGAGGACGTCCAAGACTGGGCACGGGCCACCGACGCCAACTCTCAACAGCTCCTAGCAGCACGGGCGGCATAGCGTTCGCTCATAGCCGCTGTCGGGACGGAAGCGTCCGCCCGCGGAGCGCGTGGTCGACCCCTGTGCAGCGGCCGCGAGCCGGCAGGCTATTCACGCGGAATGCAGCGGCCGCGTGCGACGCGGGATGGCCCACTCGACTGTCGCGACCGGCTGGTCCCGGAGCCGGGGCGCGGAGCGTCGACCCCGTAGCCTGCGCAGATGCGTATTGGGACCTGGAACATGGACGGCGGATGGTCCCAAGCGCATCAGGCGGTCTTTAGACAGCTCGATTGCGACCTGTTGCTTCTCACGGAAACGCACGTGGACGTGGAGGTCGCTGGCTACCGCGTGCACGCCACCTCTCGCCGAATGGGGCCGAGGAAGCATTGGGCAGCCATCGTTTCCAACGGGGTGATGGTGCCTATGGCTGATCCACACCCGGCGTCCGCAGCGGCGCTGGTCAACGGCACCTTCGTGTGCGCCTCAGTACTTCCCTGGCCCCTCGCGCGGGAGAACTGGCCATGGGGCCCGACCGAGCGCCAGCTCCGAGTGGAATCGTGCCTCGACGACCTGGTCGCAGCCATGCCGAACGACGCCATCATCTGGGGCGGCGACTGGAATCAGCCGCTCACCGGGAACCTGGCAGGCTTCAGCCGTGTAGCCCGAGCCTCCATCCTCAGCGTCCTTGACCGCCTTTCGCTGCAGGTACCGACGGCGTCCCAGCCAAGTCGGCGTCAGCCGCAGTGCAGCATCGACCACGTCGCTGTCCCGCAGTCGTGGACCGTCCGGGCCGCGGGCCGCATCGCCGTCGCGCCCACCCTTTCCGACCACGACGCCTACTGGATAGACGCTCACGAATGACGATCCGGCCCGACGGACTGGGGTCCCCGGCCCTGGGAACTTTGCGGCGAAGTGACTCACTTTCAAGACTCGCCCGGTTGGCGGCACGAGCGCGCGACCGCACGGATCGCCCTCCGCCGGCGCCGTCCCTGGCACCCACTATGCAGCGAGATCATCGATGTCGCAGTCGGTGCTGTTGACTGTGGCCCGTGTGACGTCGCAGGCTGTTGCCCGCGGCTGAGCGGAGGGCGAATGGGGAAGTTGATCTACGCGGCCAACGTTTCGCTCGACAGCTTCCTCGAGGACGAGACGGGGTCGTTCGACTGGTTCGTGCCGGACGAGGATGTGCACGCGTTCTGGAACGAGCACGAACGGCACATCGGCATGTCGCTCTACGGGCGACGCATGTACCAGACGATGCGCGTGTGGGAGAGCGACGACTGGTTGACGAACGAGCCCCCGGTGGTCCGCGAGTACGCCGCGATCTGGCGTGACTCCGACAAGGTCGTCTACTCCACCTCACTCGCCAACGTGTCCACCGCGCGCACGAGGATTGAGCGGCATTTCGAACCCGAGGTGATACGAGCGCTCAAGGAGACCTCCGACTCGGACCTGAGCATCGGAGGCGCGGGGATCGCAGCCGAGGCCTTCCGGCACGGCCTGGTCGACGAGTGCGTGCTGCTGCTGTGCCCGGTCCTCGTCGGCGGCGGCAAGCCCGCGCTGCCCCAGGGTGTACGACTCGATCTCGAGCTGCTGGACCACCTACGATTCGATAGCGGCGTGGTCTATGTCCGTCACGCCGTCCGACACACCGCCTGACTCCTGCGCCGGATGTCGGCCTATGAGCGCATCCGCTTGCGGCGGAGAGACGCACCTCCATCTGAGCTGGTACTGCCTGCTCCTACGCGTCCAGTGACTGTGGAAAGGAAGCAGTGGATCGCGACTTGAGGGGCCGGCTGTTCACCTCAGTCTTCGATCTGCGCTGCGCCCTGCCGCTTCAGCGCTTCGAGCCCGTCCCGCATGGCCTGTGACTTCTCCGGCGAGTGACCTACCCAGTCGACGAGCTCACCGACGATGCGTAGCGGCTCGCGCGAGCGAAACGATCGCGTCGGATTCCCCGGAAACCTCTTGTCCGTCACATTGGGGTCGTCCTCGAACTCGCCCGTGGGCTCAACGATGTAGATACGCTCGCGACCCTTCCCCATAGCGAGCTCCGCGCCCCAAGTCGCGGCGTCGAGGGTCGCGGTGAAGTAGACGTAGTTCATGACCCGACCGCTTTCGAAGTTCGACTCACGACCGGGCCTCAGCAAGTCGCCGACAGAGAGATCTGCCTTTGTGCCGTGCAAGTAGCCACCGGCCTCGTAGATCTCAAACGGCGCGGGCTCCCTCGTAGCACTCACGCACCGACACTAACCCCGGGACGGGTGGGTCGGTGCTCGACCGCGGATCGTCGAGGGGTTGCGCACCCTTAGCGGTACGAGGCTGAAAGGCGCGGCCGGCATGCGGCGATAGGACGCACTGCATGGTGGTTCTAGACTCGGAGCCGGACGCGGTCAGCGCGGCACTGCTTGTCCAATTGTTTGTCGTGTTGGCGCTGGGTTCGGACGGCGGTGCAGCTCTCGGTGCTGCCGGGCTACATGAGGTTCAGCGCGCAGGTCCTCCCGGCCTTTCAGCACCTTCCTGCTCTCGTCTGGCACCGCCCGGGCGCCTCGCTACGCAGGATCCTCTCCGAGAGGTACGTCGCTCGCCCGATGTCGGGCAGTCCGCCTCCCACCTCAGTGGCGGTCGACGTATGACCCGAGCTGTAGGTCGGTCTTGCGCACGGTGGTGCAGATTTGGGTGGCGCTCGCTGTCGGTCGGGACGGGCTTCGTGGGTCTCAGCCACCATGTGGCGCGGCGGGGCTGCCCTTCAGGCGCGCGAGAAGATCGAGGCCCGCTCGATCTGGTCCTCGGTCGGGGCCACGCCGGTGTAGCGCTGGAACTGACGTGCTGCCTGGATGGCGATCACTTCGGCGCCCGTGATGGCCGGGATTCCCATCGTCGTGGCCGCCCGGATGAGCGGGGTCTCGGCCGGGTAGGCGACGACGTCGAACACGAGCTGGGCGGCGGCGACGTGGTGGCGAGAGAAGGAGAGAGCGTCGGCACCGGCACCAGCCATGCCCAAGGGGGTGACGTTGACGATCACGGCATGACCCGGGGCGGGATGGTCGGTGACGGCCCGGTAGTCGTACTTGGCGGCGAGGGCTTCGCCCGCCTCGGCGTTGCGGGCGAGCACGGTCAGGTCGTCGAACCCGGCCCCCCGGAAGGCAGCGACCACCGCCTTGGCCATGCCACCCGACCCGTGTACCAGCACCGAGAGTGACCGGTCGACGTGATGTCGATCGAGGAGCTCGGCCACCGCCTCGTAGTCGGTGTTCGAGGCGGTCAACCTGCCGTCGTCGTTCACGATCGTGTTCACCGACGCGATGGCCACCGCAGAGGGCTCCATGATGTCGACGAGCGGGATGACGGCCTCCTTGAAGGGCATCGACACCGAGCAGCCGCGAATGCCCAGCGCTCGGACGCCGCCGATGGCCGCGGTGATGTCCTCGGTCGAGAACGCCTTGTAGATGAAGTTCAGGCCGATCTCGTCGTAGAGGTAGTTGTGGAAGCGGGTCCCGATGTTGGAGGGGCGTCCCGAGAGCGAGATGCACAGCGACATGTCCTTGTTCAAGATCGGCATCGGCCAAGTCTGCGGCACCACGCCCGAAGGGATCAACGACCGTCCACGACCTGTGGCTGGAGGCCGACTGCTGGGATCCGCGACCTGCCCCGCGAAGGGGCGGTGACGAACGACCAGGTCCACTCGGTCCCCAGGTCGGCGACGTCAGCGGTGGACCCACGGGCCCGCCAAGCGGACTACGCCAACCACTAGATCGACACGCCGCGCGCCGCAACCCCGGAGCTTGGAGGTCGCCCGACTTGCGGCGGCATGACCGACTTGCGTCGGCGACGATCTCGCGCGGTAGTCACGACCTTCCGAGGTTGTCCCGCAGGTGATCGTCGAGTGGGGCGTGAGTCCTCTAGGTTGGGCACTACCTACGAGAGAGGCTCTGATGCGCATCGCAATGGCGAGCGACCACGCCGGCCGCGCACTCAAGGTAGAGATCACGGCGCTGCTGCGCGCCGATGGACACGAGATCTCCGACTTCGGCACCGACACCGACGACGCCGCAGACCTCCCCGACCACGTCTACCCGGCAGCCCTGGCCGTCGCGCGCGGCGACGCTGACCGCGGGATCCTTGTCGATGGTGTCGGCTACGGGAGCGCGATGATCGCGAACAAGATCGCCGGTGTCTACGCCGCGGTGTGCCAGGACCCCTTCTGTGCCGAGCTGGCACGCTCGCATTCGGACACCAACGTCCTGTGCCTCGGCGGCAAGATCATCGGCTCGGCGATCGCGCTGGAGATCGTTCGCGTCTGGATGGCGACGCAGTGGCTCGGCGAGGGTGAGGGCGGCGAGAAGTACGCCCGACGGGTCAACAAGGTGAAGGACATCGACGCCCGGCACCTCGTGCGCGTGGACTGAGGACACAGGCGGCACTGATCACATCGCGAGGGTCGCGCGCCATCCCCAACTGAGTCGATCCCCGCGCTACATGGCATGTGTCGCCCGGTGCCCGGAAGGCGGCGGAATGGGCTAGGTCGGGCTGGCACCGATGGGCGCAGCGGACGCGGTGAGAACATCTTCGGCCTGAGTGCCTTCAGGATGCCGCGGCCGTCTGTGCCTACCACGACCTCCGTCACCTCACTTGCGGTTTGGTATACGCGTTCTGACTGTGCGACGGCTACAACTCAGACCGGCTGTGTAATCGACTGGATGTGCTTGGTCGCCAGCTCGATCATCAGCTGGGCCGCGGGTGACAGCACCGCGCCCGTTCGGTGCACGATCGCCATCACGTCGTACTGCCTGGGGCGCAGCGAGACGTAGCCGACGTGCGGCGCCAGTCGCGGGATGAGCTGCTCGGCGACACCGCGGGGGATGACCGAGTCGCCGAACCCGCGGCCGACCAGGTCGACCGCTGTCTCCACCTCCTCAACCTCGATCCGGGTCTGTGGGTTGTGGCCGGCCTCGTGCAGGAAGCGGCGCAGCACGATCCGAACTGAGTCGCTCGAACGCCACGTCGTCTCTGACATGATCAGAGACGCCTTCGCGAGCCGCGCCGCGGTCACCGGCGACGTGAGTCGCTCGCGGTCGGCCGAGATGTAGACGAGCTCGTCGCGGGCCACCGGGATCACGATCAGCCCCTCGCTTTGCACGCTGGTGGCGGCGATCATCGCCGCCTCAAGGTGCCCGCGCCGTAGCTGTTCCTGCACCTCGTTGGAGTGCTGGCCGATCAGCTCCACCCTGACGCCGGGATAGCGCTCGAGCACGTCGGCGACGATCTGGGCGCTGGCGTACAACCGTGCGGAGCCGAACATTCCGAACCGGATGGTCCCGCTCTCCAGCGATACCGCGCTCTTCACTGCCCGCCGCGCTTCCTCGGCCGCGGCAATCGCCTGCTCGGCGTAAGGGCGGAGGGTGTCGGCGAGCGTGGTTGGTACGACCCCCCGCCCGACCCGTCGGAACAGCGGCACACCGAGCGTCTTCTCAAGGCCCCGGACTTGTTCGGACACCGACGGTTGCGCATAGCCGAGCTCCTCGGCCGCAGCGGTCAGTGAGCCGTGCTCGTAGGTGGCCAGGAAGCAGCGCAGCTGGTGCAGAGAAAGCATAGGAATTTCCTTTGATTGGCGCTGGAAAGAGAGGCTACTTCTAGAGATGCCCAACAGGGATGATTGGTGCACGGAACTGATCTACGGAAGGGTCAACGATGTTCGACAACAACTGCCAGGTGTGCGCCAGCCGAGTGCTCATCTTCCCGGGCCAGATCACGTCGCTGGCCAACACCGAGGACGGCATCGTGGTCACGTTCACGTGCTGGTGTGGCACGGAGCAGACCCAGGTCACGGGCAAAGCCGCCCGCGCCGACCGCGACGACGCCGTCGCCGCCTGAGTCATGCCGTCGACCGAGCACTTCCTAGGATTTGCCCTCCTCACGCTGGTGCTAGTGGCGATCCCCGGTCCGAGCGTGCTGTTCACCGTCAGTCGGGCGTTGAACCTGGGTCGTCGAGCGGCTCTGTTGTCGGTGTTGGGGAACGCGCTCGGCGTGTACCTGCAGGTCATCGCGGTTGTCGTGGGGCTGGGTGCCCTGCTGACCACTTCGATTGCCGCGTTCACAATCGTGAAGCTGGCTGGCGGCGCCTACCTGGTGTACCTCGGAGTGCAAGCCATCCGACATAGACGGGTCCAGCCCTCCACTGAGCCCGAACCTGCAACGACGCGCTCGATCAAGGTGTGGCGAGAAGGATTCGTGGTGGGCGTCACGAATCCCAAGATGATCGTGTTTCTGGCTGCGGCACTGCCCCAGTTCACGGATCGCGGCTCGACGAATACCTCGCTCCCTATGCTCCTCCTCGGGATGCTGGTGTTCGTCATCACGTTGGCGACGGACGTCGTTTGGGCGCTGACCGCTAGCCGAGCCCGAGGCTGGCTGGCTGGTTCACGGAGGCGACTCGAGGCAATGACCGGCGTTGGCGGCTTCGCCATGATCGGTCTCGGCGCGAGTCTCGCCGTGAGTGGCCGCCCGAAGTAGACGTGTTGACCACCCGGCCGGGCTCTGCCACTGCATATCCTCAAGGCAACTTGGGCGGGCGAGGTCTACCAAGGCGCTTCGAGCGCGGTGGTGCACACTACCCGTGTTGATGACAGCACCGCGGGCCACGCGTCGGCGCTCCCGCCGCGACAACGGCGCCCATGGCCACCACTTCCTCTTGCCGAATTGGCGAGGCAGGCATGCGTCATAGTGGACGAGATCATGCAGTTGGCTCAGGAGCTTGAGGAGGCCTGCTGGGACGTACACGGGGCGATTAGGGCCGTCACGACGTTGCGCATGCATCGAGTCGCCGACTAGAGCCACGCGTCGAAACGCAAGTTGCTGGCGGCGGAGTGACGTGGCCGCGAGCCGGCAGGCTATTCGCGGCGGTAGGACACGGCCGCCTTCGCGGCGATATGACGCACTGGCTACGCGCCCCTCCAGGCAGGGAGATTCACCCCAGGCGGGTCACCACGCCGCTCAACTTCGGCGAGCTCTGTTCGTCCGCGCGGTGGCGGGTGCGCTGCGTGGATCCTCAGGCCACGCGTGCTTGGGATAGCGCCCGCGCAGGTCAGCACGCACGCCCGGGTAGCCGTTGTCCCAGAAGGACTCCAGGTCTGCGGTGACGGCGGCCGGGCGTCGCGCGGGGGAGAGCAGGTGCAACAGGAGCGGGACCGTGCCGTCGGCCAGGACCGGTGCTGCGGTCCAGCCGAAGACCTCTTGCAGTCGCACGGCGAGCACCGGCTGATCCTGGGAGTAGTCGATCCGCACGCTCGACCCGCTGGGGACCTCCACGCGCTCAGGGGCCAAGTCGTCGAGCCTGCCCGATTCCGGCCACAGCACCATCGCTCGCAGGGCGGCAGTCACGTCGATACGACGAAGATCCTGGGCGGAGCGGACCCGCGCCAACTGCAGCCCGAGCCAGGAGTCGAGGTTCTGTGTCAGTGCTGCGTCGCTCACGTCGGGCCACGGGTCACCGAGCGCGCGGTGCAGGAAGTCGAGGCGGGCGCGCAGCGACGTGGCCGCCTCCGTCCAGGCTAGGAGAGCGATCCCCTCGCTCGCGACCGCCTCCAGGATCGCGCCGATCACGTCTTGCGCGGGCGGATCGCTGATCGGGGTCGAGCTGAGCCCGATCGCGCCCAACAACGTCCGTCGGCGAGCCAGCACCCGCCCACTGGTCCAGGTGACCTCATCCACCTCGGTCCACAGCGATCCCGCTGCCTCCAGCGCGAGATCCTCGGTGAGCGGGGCCGCCGCGCGTATCCGGGCCTCACGTTGCCCGGGCCGTCGCTCCGCGTCACCGACCGCGAGCCACTCCAATCCGGCCAGCGGCCCCGGGGCGCGCGAGTCAAGCGCCGCGCCTGTCCCGGACGCCATCAGGTAGCTCGACGTACCGGGACGCTTGCGTGCAATCCGGTCCGGATGCGCCAGGGCCACCACCAGACCCACCGCCACGTCATCGGTGAGTGCTCGGGCGTGGCCCGACGCCCCTCGCGGGTCGCCGGCGGTGCCTTGCTTCGCAACGACCTCTTCCAGCCGGGTGACCTGGCGGCGCCACGACCCCGCCCGCTGGTCAGCGCGCAGCGACCGGAGCGCAGCAACCAGGTCTCCGCCGGGAGCGCGCACGTCCTCGCTCAGCATCGCGACCACCTCTGAGGCCCGCTTGGCCCCGACGAGACCAGCCCCGTCGATCAGGGCACGCGCCAGGCGGGGATCGGCCGGCACGCCAGCAATCACCCGGCCCCGCGAGGTGACGCTCCCGTCCTCGGTCATCGCCCCTAGACCCACCAGCACCTCCTTGGCCGCCGACAGTGCGTGCACCGGTGGCCGGTCGAGCAGCGCCATGTCGTGGACGTCGTGGCTGCCCCAGCACGCCAGCTCCAGGGCGAAGGCCGTCAGATCGGCGGTGGCGATCTCCGGCTCCGGGTGAGTGGGCAAATGCGCGTGTTCCGCTTCGGACCAACAACGCAGGACGGTCCCCGGACCCAGCCGTCCAGCCCGTCCCGCCCGCTGCTCGGCCGCTGCCCGGCTGACTGCGACGGTGACCAGCGAAGCCAGTCCGCGACGGTGATCGGTGCGCGGCTCTCGCGCGAATCCGGCATCCACCACGATGCGCACCCCGGGCACCGTCAGCGACGACTCGGCGACCGCGGTCGAAACGATCACTCGTCGACCCGGGCCCTCGCTAAGCGCACGATCTTGCTCGGCGCCGGACAAACGTCCGTGCAGGGCGTGCACGGCCGCGTCGACGCTGGCAAGGCGACGTACGGTCGCCTCGACCTCCGCGACACCCGGCACGAAGACCAAGACGTCCCCCTCGTGCTCGACCAGCGCACGGCGCACGGTCGCTGCGGCATGGTCGTGAAACGCCGGGGTGATCCCCAGGTCGTCGGTGCGGCGCACGCCCGCAGGGGGCGGGCACCAGACCGCTTGGACCGGGTGCAGGGCACCCGGGACGCGGATCACCGGAGCGTCCAAGACATCGCCGGGACCGTCGGGATCGTCACCTCGGCCGAGCAGGGCGGCCGTCCGTTGGGCCTCGATGGTGGCCGACATCGCCACCAGGGACAGGTCATCACGCAGGTTGGCCCGGACGTCGATGAGCAGCGCCAAGGTCAGGTCGGCGTCGAGGTGGCGCTCGTGCACTTCGTCGAGCACGACGGCCCCGACGCCGGCCAGCTCGGGATCGTGCTGGATCCGACGGAGCAACAGACCGGTCGTGACGATCTCGACACGTGTACGTCGACTGCTGCGTCGGTCTCCGCGCACGGAGTATCCGACGGTCTCGCCGACCGATTCACCGAGCAGATGCGCCAACCGACGGGCGGCAGCGCGGGCAGCGATGCGGCTGGGCTGCGTGACGACGACCCGTCCGGCAACCACCCCAGCAACCGCGGGTGGGACCAACGTCGTCTTGCCGGTGCCCGGCGGCGCGTGGACCACCGCGACTCCGCGAGTGCGAAGCGCCCCGACGAGAGGGCCCAGACCCGCGGTGACCGGAAGGTCCGGCGGCGCGGCGAGCAGGTTGCGCATCGGGTCGGACACACATGCAGTGTGCCTGACGCGCATCTGCGGATGAGACTACGCGCCGACGTACATGACATCCGAGAAGGCTGGATCTGTTTCCGCAGGGTCGGCGCTGCATGTCCGCTCGCTTGGCTGATGCAGAGGCGGCGTTGTGACGCACCCTTGCGCACGGGTTGCGGCAGATCAGAAGGCCCCGAGGCGTTCGGAGTCCAGCGGGGCTGGAGTGCAAGATGGGGCAATGTTCATCGTGAGAGTTGCCGCTCGCGCCAAGAACGGGGCGCGCGAGCAGTTCCTGCAGGTGCTACGCGAGCAGATCGAGGAGGTCCCCCGACGGTACCCACTCTGCCTCACCTACCGAGCTTGCGTCGATGCGGCAGACCCGCGTGCCTTCCTCGTGTACGAGGAGTGGGTCAGTCGTGAGGCATACGTCGAGTTCTCCAACTCCGAGTACGTCGCGGAAGTAATGTCGCAACTGGGCCCGCTGATGAGCGATCAGGACGCCGCGTTCTACAAGGCGGAACCTGCCGATCTGCCGTTGGCCTAACCTGATCGACGTTCGAAGCCGACGTCCCTCCCAGATCGGCGCGGCCTGCGGCCGAGTGCAATGGCCGCGGGCCGCGGGCTATTCGCGGCGGAATGCAGCGGCCGATGTGCGAGGCGGAATCGCGGGTCAGTCGTCTCGCAGAGCCCCGTGCTGGTCGACGTTGCGACCGGCGTGCGGGTCAGGCGCGGCGTCCGGCTCGACACTTGCGATGGTCTCGTCGAGGCAGACTCCCGGCGGCAGAGTGCGGTAGTCCTGCTCGACCTTCGGGTCGCCCGATCGATCTTGTGCCTGCATTCGTTGACCATAGCGGCTGCCGGCGACAGGCGGCGAAGTGTGTGGCTCGATCGCAACCGACTGGTGCGCGTCCGTGCCAAACAGCCCGCCTATCACGAGACCGAGGTGCTCAGTGACGAACGACGTGGGTGATGAAGCCAACAGCGTGGCGTTTGGCGAATGCAACCCGGGGTGAGGGCGCGCGTGAAATCTTTCGGGCGTGGATTGGTGGGAACTTCTCGACTACGCCGGACTCGGTGCGATAACGGCTGCTGGAGTGACTGGAATTGCTGCGGTTTCCCAATGGCGCGGCTACCGCTTCACGGGGAGGCAACTCAGCATGAAGAAGCAGAGGAAACAGGACGCGCGTTACCGAGCTATCTATGCTTATTCGACTGCCTGGCTTGCCGGGGCCGGAGGCCTCGCTCAGTTCGTCGCGAGAGCGCACGAGTATGGGTGGCCCTTCTAGCGGCGGATTGACACGACTTCAGGTCGTCCGCGGATGCCGGCGATCCCTGTCGTGAAAAGACTTCCGCCAGCCCAACGTGCTCGTCGTCAAGCACTCGTCTGGCCGCCTCACCGACGAGTAGGGCGCGGCGCCCGGGACGGCGGAACTGCGACCTCGAACGCTGGTCTTCCAGACATCCACTCGGCCAACTCCGCTCGACCGATCAGATAGACGCCGTGCTTCCGGGCAACTCGCTCAGCCTCCCGCGTGTAGTCAACGGTCGTTACGTATAGCGGGCGGTCCGCATTGTGCTCGTGCCACGCCATCCCCACAAAGAGCTGCATCTCTGGCGAGGTGACTTTGCGACCGAGCGCGTAGCGCTTGCATTGCACCACGACCCGATGGCCTTCAGCCGTGCGACCGATGACATCGGCTCCTCGGTCTGCCGAGCGGCCTGCCACTGTGACCCCTGTGAAAGCATCTCGCTGAAGAAGACGCCCGACCAGATTCTCGAACTGGGATCCGGTCATACCATCAGCTGTGACGAGGTGACGGTCGCGATCAGCTTGCCATCGAGCGTGGGCAGCGATTTTCGAGCACGTCTGGTTCTTCGGACCAGCCGGTGGGCGAGCCATAGTGCCGCGACCCCTGCGGCCAACAGCCATACGGTGATCTTCGTTCGAGAGCTCAGCGACTGCCACGCAGAAGTCACACCCGAGATCGCTATGACACCGAAAGCAAAGGTCATCGCCCAGCTCATTAGCCTGTCTAACTCGGAGTTGCGTGCTCTCTTCCGTCCCGCTCCCGTCATCCAGCCCCAGTTGTCTTGACGCACCGTCCTCCGCCTCCGACCCATTTCCCAAGCATATTACGGACCGCCGGCAGCCCCCCCTTCCCCAAAGGACTACTTTCTGGTCGCCCCGGAGGCAGACCAAGTCCACTCCCGCCGAGTGCCACAACCATTGCGGCGAAAGGAGGCACGGGAGACACATCCGACCGGGGCAGTTTCGCTCCGCCGACGAGTGACCGTTTTGGATTAACCGCTTGGGCGCTGCGTCAGAGGCTCCACCACCACGTCGATCCGTAGATGCGATACCCAAGATCTCGCGCTCCCAGATCCGTCCACATGTTGCGTCCGTCGGTGCCGAACTTCGCCCAGTCTGCAAGCCTTCCGTAGACCTCCGCAGTGATGTACGACGGATAGGTCGTGGGTAGAGCAGCCATCTTGGCCGCGTTGTTGCTGGCGTTGCCAACCCAGACGAGATCGTTGCTACCGCGGATGCCGGTGCGGGCGATGAAGAGCGGCGATGTGTCGATGCCAACACGCTGCTTGAGCTCAAAGTCGGTGGCGTACTTCTTCTCGAGTTTCGCCTGCACGATCTGCTCGCAGGCCCAGTTGATTTGTAGGGCGCACTTGGCCGCCTCAGAGTTCTTGCGGTCGCCGATAAACACGCCCATGACTCGATCGCCGTCGTAGGCCGTAATGCTGCCGCCGCAAGCCCGGATGATCTTCGAGGCGCAGTAGAGGTAGTTCTTGTAGACCTCTGCGGCAAACCAGTCCTTGTAGCCTTTGGTCATCTTCGTGCTTGCGGAGAGGTCCGCATAGAGCACCGTTGCATCCAGCTCGACCGCGACGTTGCTCAGCGGAAGGTCGTCAGGTTCGGGCACCTTCTGGCCCTTACGTCGAGTCCACTGCTCGTCTAGAATCTTCTGCACGTAGGTCTCAAGCTCGTCCTTGAGCGTCATGCTCAACTCCTTACGTACTTCGAGAAGCTTGTGGCGACTGACGCCACGGCATCCAGCGGCCGTGAGTAGCGCACCAGTTCGCCCCTAGACCCACGACTCGGCGCCCCGCTGACAATCGCCCGCCGAACGCGTTGGGAGCATCTCGCCTGCTCGATTGTGTACTACGCGGAAAGCTAAGGAACCGCACGCCCGAGACGTCGGCGCCCCGCGGTTGAACCGATGGTCACTTACGGTTCTCCTTGTACCAGTCGTTCATCGAGGTGTTGATCGCATCGGCCGTATACGCCGAAATATCGGTGTTGTACGTGGTTAGGGACTTTCTGTGGTCGTCCAGGTTCTGCTGGAACACCGAGTCCAGGACCATTGGCGCCGAGACATCCGAGGCCGCCATCGCGGCCAGCTTGCTGGCCTTGTTGACGACATCCCCCATGTAAACCACATCGGAAATCCCACTGCCGCTCGACCCTGCCTTGATCATCAGAGCCCGGCCGTACGACATTCCCATGCCAATCCTGATCGGGGTCTTGTAGTTCTTCTTGCTCAACTTGTAGTTCAGCACTTTCATGAGAGTGTTTGCGCGCGCCGCAAGTGAGAAGACCTCCCGCAGGTCTGACTTGTTCGGGGTGTTGAACACGCCCCAGACGCAGTCACCGACGATGTTAATCTCACGGGCGCGTTCATGGCCATTGAGGATCGCGACCATCTCCGAGATGAAAGCCCGGTAGAGGCGAGCCAGCGCTGGCCTGTTGTAGATGCCCGGCAGTTTGGAGGAGTCTCTGATGTCGATAAAGAGCGCCGTGCAGTACGCGTAATATCCGTTGGTGTAAGTCAGCGCATCGCGGTCGGGCAGCGACTGGCGCTCTTCAAAATTGCTCGACGGCTGCGCCAGAATCTCGTCAATCCTGGCGAAAGAAGAGACATAGTTATAGGTGCGGTGATTGCTATCCATCGCCAACTCCGATTGATGCCAGGGCAAGCTTCAGCGCTACAGCGGCGAGGGCAAGCGCCGCGCCCAGGAGAGTTACGAGCGCCCAGCCCGCCCAGAAGTACTTCTTACGCGCGACGCGCGCGTTCGCCCACACTTGCTGGCCCAATTCTTCGAGCAACTGTGAAGGATTGGCTACCAGCGCCTTGAGTTCGTCGATGTATGCCTTGCTCGAGTGGGGATGGCGACGAGCGATGTGGTCGAAGTAGAGCGAACTCGTTGGTGTGTCCTTGCTCCGCAGTCGGGGCCACAGCGCCACTGTGGCGCAGACCGCCGCAACGATGATGAGGGATGCCGACGCAGGAGCCGCGATCTTCAGGGTCCAACCTATGCCGACCTGATCCTTCACAAGGTTGTAGAGCACACCACTCAGAACTCCCGACGCCGCGAGGGTGGTAGCCGCCTTGGCCTCTGCATGCCGAACCCACTCGTTGACGAGCCCGACTGCGTTCCAGGCCTCGGCGGCTTCCACGGCCGGGCTCTCGTCGGCGCCGGGATCGGTGGCGGGTTCAGATGGACAGAGGCACTTCGCATGCCACCACCGCTTCTTCTCACACATGGCGGGCAGTCTCGCATCTGGCTCCGACAGCGGCTGCCGAGTTGTCCATGGGGCGGCGTACGCCCGACGGTCGGTGAGTTCGTGGCGGCCAGTGCACACATGAGGCGGCGAAACGGGGGTCGTTGATTCACATCTCTTAGGACTCGGTGTCATCGACGCAGTTGTCCGCTATACAGCCGCGTCATTCTGGGCGCAGTGACGCTCCGTCGAAGCACATCGGGTCCGGGTCACTGTGAGTGACGCACTTGCGCCACCACAAACGGATGGTCGCTGGTCCGCGCGACGAGTGCCGTTCGGGTGGCGAGGTGGCCGGTGAACGCGATGTCGCGGGTGGCGAAGATCCAGTCGATCCTCGATCGCCGGGGTGGGCGGCAGGTCCCGTCGTGCGAGCCTCCAGCGGATGCGTGCAAGCGCCCGGAGTGGGTGACCTTGCAGAAGGTCCGCTTCTTCTCGTTGAAGTCGCCCATGAGAACCACATGGTGGCCGCGGTCAACAAGCCCTTGGACCACAGCCAGCTCGCGGCGGAGGCCCTCGGCGCGGCGGTCGGCCAGGTCGCCGAAGCGACGGACGGAGGCGGGATTATGGACGCTGACGAAGACGGTGTCCCTTCTGGTGACGCGGTCGCGAAGCTGCACGACCGGCATCGGCCGCTGACCGACGAAGTACGGAATCTTGAACGTCTCGGCGGCGACGAGGACAAACCGGTCGCGGCGCCAGGCGATGGAGTCCTGCGGGTCACCGGGTGGTGAGTAGACGGCGTACCGATCACCCGCGAGGGCAAGCATCCGCCGCCGTTGGGGCATCTGGAACTCCTGGAGCCCGACAACGTCGACGCCGTGCTGGTCGAGGAGCTGGACGGTCCACCGGATCCGGGTGGCACTCGATGCCCATCCGGGCTTGTTGCCGCCGCGGCGGGTGTGGGAGTGGCCCAGCACGTTGAATGTCGCGACAGTGAACTCGCCGCCCTTTGTTGAGGCAGGTCGAATGCCGTCAGCGAGTGTGCGGCCGACATACCGGCTCAGCCAGGCCGTCGGGTTGACATTGTCGTCGTAGATGGACCCGCCGGTGGGGTGCACCTCGAAGTGGAGGTGACAGCCGGTCGAGTTGCCCTCAGCTCCGACGGCGCCGATCACCTGCCCCGGAGTGACCGGGTCGCCGTCAGCGACGGCCGCTTGTTGCATGTGGGCGTACCAGGTGGTCAGCCGGCCGGGGCCGGTGGTGACCTGCACCAGCCATGGACCGGACCAGGGCTGGTCGGTGCGGACGATAACGGTGCCGGCGTGCGCGGCGAGCACCGGGGTGCCGCAGGCGACGGAGAGGTCGGTGCCGGTGTGGCCACGCTCCCAGCGATCGCCGGTCCCGCCCCAGTTCGCGCGGTCGACGTATCCGGAGCGAGCCGGGAGTGGGGACACCACCACGCTCGCAGCTGCGACGCGGGGCGCGCACGAGGCTTCCAGCACTGATGCGTCGATGGTGGGCGACGTCACGGTCGTATCGGCGAGGAGGGAGATGGCGAGGGCCTCGTCGTCGGCGTATGCGTCGGGGTATGCCGAGCGTTGGACCGCCTGTCCTGCGACCGTGACCGGCATCTGCTCCCACCCCGCGACCTCCAACAGCGCGGTGTAGAACTTCTCCGTCGCGGTGGCCGGGTCCATCAGTTCGGCCATGTTGCCCCACCAGGGCCACTGCTGTTGGAAGATGCCCAGTGAGCCGTGGTCGGTGCCGACCGCCTGATGCGGCAGGTTCAGCGAGGCCTCGATCCCGCGTTGGCTGTAGGCAAGGTCGTCGCCTCGGCCGTCGTTGGCGTAGTTGAGGAACCGCGACTCCTGGGAGGCGACCGCCAAGCCAATCACGATGCCGTGGCGGGGGATCCCCATCCGGTTCCCGACCGCGATGACCGTGGCGGCGTTGACGAGCTGCGCCCGGCGCAGACCGGCTTTCGTGATGTCGGCGGCCAGGGCGACGTCCGGCTGAGGCGGGATGCAGTCCTCGACGCTGGGGCGGTTGAAGAGGGTGACGAACACGAGCAGAGGGACCAGGAGACAGACGAAGGCGGCCACCACAAGGGCGGCGCTCGGCACGCGGCGCGAACTCGTGATCGGGCTGGTCATGGGCTGGGGCTTCGGCGTACGGACGGGACGTGGGTGGTGGGCCGGTGCGCCGCCAGGGAGGCGGCAAGTGCTGTCCGGTGTGCCCGGGTGACCTCGACCGGGAGCCGCGGCGGGGCCGGTTCGTCGGCGAGCCGGCGGCATGCGACGTTGAAGCGCTCCTGAGTGCTGGTGATCGGACGGGCACCGGGCGGGCCGCTGGGAGTGGTGTCGAGGATGAGGATGTTCCTGTGATGCATCCCTTGGGCGCGCAACGCCCGGCCGGCCGTGACCGCGACCCGGTGCGTGGCGGCGTCGAGGTCGTGCAGGGCGGCCGCGGCCAGGTGCACCGTGGGGAAGCGCCGGAGTCGCTGGACCAGCTCGGACTGTTGGCTGATCACCAGTGGGGAATGCGCCGGGCGGAGCTCGGTGAGCCGGGAGGTCGAGCGGTGCAGCGCGAGGTAGCGGGGGATGCGGGCTCGGAAGCTCTCGGCAAATGCCTCGCCGCCAAGCGTGTTCCCAGCCCATCGGGCGAAGGTCTCGGCGAGCCTGACCTGTCCGGTGGTGATGGCACGGGCCGCCAGCAGGCCGACCCGGTCGGCGGTGTTGGCGGGGTCTTCGCCGAAGGCACGGCGGTCGCGGGCGGGTCGGAGGAACCTGGCGAGCGCCCACTGTGCTCGGACGAAGTCTTCTGGCCGCTGGATCAGCTGGATCCTCGGCCCACCGGCGACGCCGAGCGTCGCCTCGGGGCTGGCGACGGCCAAGTCCGGAGCGGGGTCGGTGCCGTACCAGTCCGCGACCCGAGCCACTGCGCTGGCAGCGAGCCGGTGTCCCAGCATCGCGTCGGTGCGCCGGCGCTTCGGAAGCACCGGCACGTCGGAGAGGATGACCAGCGCCTCGAGGGTGCGGGCGGCGTCGCCGACGAGGTACCACGCGGGCCGGTCCTGGTGATGCCAGCGCGCTTCGGTGGCGGTGTCGAGGTCGGCGTTGCCGAGCAGCAGATGCCGGGCCACGGCACGCCACAGGTCGACCGGTGCGGCCGTCGCGTGGGTGGGCGGAGGACCGGGCAGCAACGTCGTGGGCGAGATGCTGCCGCCGGAGGTGTCGCCGGCGTGGAGGCCGTCGATGATCCGGTGGAGGACGTGCAGGGGGTACCGGCCGGCGTCCTCCACCCGGTCGGCTCGCCTTCTGGTAACGGGGCGCTGGGTGGTGCCGAGCAGGGCCAACCGATCGCGCACGGCGAGCAGCGCCTGGTGCCGGCACTCGACGACGGTCGGCTCTCGGCCCGCGGTAACGGCGGCTGGTCCGGCCTGGTCGAGCAGTCGGACGAGGGCCAGCCCGACCGCTTCTTGGTGCTCGCCGTAGCTCATCGCGGGGCCAACGGCTCACGCGAAGTCGAGGTCGAAGTCGAGCCCCAGCCACTGCGCGACGGCCTGCAGGTCCCGGTTGGCGGTCGCGTAGCGGAAAGCGAGATCCGGAGTGTCCGCTGCCGCCGAGAGCCTGCCCAGCACCGCGCAGGCGTCGGCGAACAGCTCGCGGAGAGTGGCGGTCGGGTGCGTGACCAGCCGTGCGGGGCGGACCACGTCGGCGACCAGGTTGAAGGTCTCCGCGACCGCGAGGGCAGGCTCGATCTCGAGGCCTGTGGTGGCGTCGCAGAGATCGGCGAGCGCCGAGTAGGCCTGCTCTTCGTCGCTGAGCCCGTCTCGGTGCAGCTGCAGCTCACATGCAGCGATCGGATCGTGTCGCGGCTCGGGGAAGCCGTCGGCGGTCGTGTTCATGGACGACTCCTGATGTTCGGGTTGATGGGCATTGAGGGCGTAGCGATCGGTCCCGCGCGGGGCGGTCGGCCGAAGTGGGGAGAACTCGGCGCGTCTCGGATGCTGTGGACCGGCCCCGGCCCCGCGGCCGAGACGCGGGAGGTGGCCGACGGCCGCCCCCGTCGGGTGGCGGCGTCGGCGAGTTCCTGGCTGGCGAGCGTGACGGGAAAGCCGAGGCGGGTCGCGGTCCGAGCCACTTGCCGACTGACCTCGCGCGGCGGCAGCCCGCCCACCAGCTGCATCGCCTCCCGCAGCGCGGAGACCCGCGCCTCGGCGTTGTTCCAGATGGGCGCGTAGGAGTCGAGGACGTGGTCGACCAGGTCGTCGACCAGCGGTCCCGCACTGGAGAGCGAGGTGATCAACCGTGCCGGGTTCCCGGTGGCCAACGAAGCGGGGTCGTCCCCGGGCGGCAAATGCGCGGCCCGCACGTCGTCGAACACCGGCGCCAACAGCGAGTACGTCGCGCGGGCAGCGCGAGCGCCGGCGTCGTCGGCGTCGAAGGCGACCACCACCTCTCCCGTGGTGCCGAGGGTGTCGCCCAAAGCGCGAGTCAGTGCCCTGACGTGGCCGGGGGTCAGTGCGGTCCCACACGGAGCCACCGCGACGTACGCCGACCCGTCGTCGCGACCGTGGGACGTGGCGGCGGCGACGGCGAGGACGTCGAGGGGCCCTTCGACGAGCACCGGGACGGCGCCGCGGGCCAAGCGCTGGCGTTGCTCGGCGAGGCCGAACAGGATGCGGCTCTTGTCGAACAAGACGGTCCGCGGGGTGTTGAGGTACTTCGGCACCGCGGGGCCGGCGCCGGGGGCGGCTCGGCCGATGAATCCGACCAGCGTTCGACCCGGCGGCGCATCGGAATCCTGGAGGCCGAGCATGATCCGGTCCCGGAACCGGTCGATGATCGTGCCGCGGCGGGTGGTGATCGCCAGGCCGGCGGCGAGGAGCTCGGTGTCGGTGTAGCCGCGGGACCGCAGCTCGCCGACGAGCGCAGTCCACCCGGGCGGCGCGTATCCGACGACCCAGGCCGCGTCACCCGGGTTCGAGGGTTGCGCGGCAGCCCGGTCGAGTCCTCGGTCGACCAGGTACTGGCGCGGTCCGGCGCCGTGCCGTGACGCGAGGGTGTCGGCGTAGTACTCGACCGCGTCCCGGTGAGCCTCGGCCAGCCGCGCAGGCGACGCGACCGAGCGAAGGGCAGGGGGCGGGGTTGGTGTCATGGGGTGGCCTCCCGTTGCGTGCGGAGGTGGCCGTGCGGTCTCTCCGCGGTGGTGACGATGCGTTCGGGGACAGCCGTGGTCCGGTTGGAACTCGAGCCGTCGAGGTGACGGGTCACGGCACTGCTCGCGGTCCGGGTGGCGCGGCCCGCGGCGACCATGGCGGCGGCGAGTGAGGCGGCGGTGGCGGGTTCGATCGGCCGCCAGCGTGCGGTGAGCTTCCCGGGGTCCCGACGGGCGACGACGAGGCCGTTGCTGCCGGCGTGGGAGAGCAGTGCTTGGCCGGCGTCGGTGGCCAGCCGGGGAAGGCACGCCAGGACCGCCCGGGTCAGGGCCGGGCTGGTGGGGCAGTCGGCGCCGAGAATCGTGATCGCGTCGCGGTACACCCGCGGCGCCCGGACCACCGCCTGGACCCGTGGGTACAGCTTCCGGTCGGCCGCCTCCCACCCAGTGGCGGCGGCGCGGAGCCGGTCGATCGCGGCGGCCCGGTCGACTCGACCCAGGGGAGTAGTGGCCGGTAACAGCAGCCGCTCAGCGCTGGTGCAGGCGGCGACCGCCAGCTGACACAGGTCGTGCAGCGAGTGGGCGTTGGCCTGCACCTCGCCGAATGACTGTCGGTGCGAGAGCAATCGGAGCACACTCAACGCCTGGAACCCTGTGGTGATGCTGCCGGGGCCGGCGTACTCGACGAGTTTGGGTCGGGCCGCGATCGTGGCGTCCACCGCATCGAGAACCGAGGGATCGCAGCTGACTTCCGGGTGCGTGGCGTCGAGGAGGCGGCGCAACTCGGTTGTGGTTCGCCTCAGCTGCGAGATCGCCCACGGTGACAGTGGCGGCTCCCTCTGTGGCTGCGCTGCGGCGACGGCCGAGATGAACTCCGGGGCAACGGCCAGTGGGCGGCCGCTCAGACCGAGGACCCGAAGGACGGCGGCGTGGCAGACGGTTGGCCATGCCAGTTCAGCGGCTTCGGGGGAGTGAGGCTCGCCGCGGGGGCCGAGGTGGGTGGCGAGGATATCGTGCGCCGCGCCGAGCTGGTCGCCGCAGCGGGTCCAGCCGGTGGAACCGCCCCGGGTCGCGGTCAGCTTCGCCAACCCGGCAGCGGCCTCCCGTGCCGCGGCGGCGTACGGCGACGTGCCGTGGTCCTCCTCGGTGCGGGCGGAAAGCAGCAGAGTGGCGTGGCGCCCGGAAACGGCCAGAAACCGCATGTAGTCGTTGACGGTGGCCGCGGCATGGTGCGGGTCGTCGAAGGGTCCGATGGCCGTGCTGGTCGCAGCCGTGGAACTGGTGGCCGCAGCGGCGAGGAGCTCGCCGTACGTCGGTGGACCAGCGGCGGGTGTGCCGGCGACCGGCGGGGTGTCGGCCGGGTTGAGGGTAGGGGGTACCACGGCCACCTCCTGGAGGTGAGCTGGAAGCGGATCGAAGGGGACGGTTGGATGTGGGTCAGGTGGACGCGTCGTCCCTGCTAGGCATCAGAGGTCGCGATTCGTGGACATTCCGTGGCCCGGCTCCCGACGAACGGGCGGCGACGGTGCCGACGGCGCCTGGGGGAGGCGTCGCCCGTCGTGCGTGAAGGGCTGCGGCCGGCCACTCCCGGGGCGGCGGTTCATCGGTCGGCCCGACGGTTGGCTGACCGACTGGCGCAGCTGCTCCTCCTGCGCGGCTTGGAACGCGGCGTGCCTGCGGGTGCCCGCGGCTGGACGGTCGCCGAGGTCCCCGGCGGGAAGCTGGGTCAGCCGGTACTCCTCGCGGTACGCGGCCGCCAGTGACCCCAGCTCCTCGACGCGGTGCCCGATCAGGGACGCCCGTTGCCGGAGATATCCGGACCAGCCGGGATGCCCCACCTCGGGGGATTCCAACCACGGCAGCGGACTGTTCGAGGGGTCGGCGGGTGGGATGCCGAGCGCGGCCGGGAAGTCCTCGATCCGGGAGGCCAGCACCAACGCCGGAGACCGGACGCCGGCCAGGTCGTCGAACGCAACCGCGTGGGCCAACACGCGTTCCGGCTCGACGCCGCGCCCGGCCACCTGTGCCAGCACGACCGCCAGCCGTCGGTGCGCCGGGTCGGCGACCAGCCGCCCCGCCAAGCCCGGCCCCACGGCCCGGGAGGCGGTGGCGTGCAGCATCGCGATGGCCGCGGCCTCCCAGGCGTGGCCGTACCGGGCGACCAGGGACGGGAGCCGGGTGACCTCGTCCTGGGTACGGGCAATGGTCGCGGTCGCCGACCGCTCCGCCCCGGACCGGGTCAGGGCCGCGCTGAGCACCTCGGTTGCGGTGGCCGGCGGGTCCGGACGCCGGTCGTCGACGGCGTCGAGGGACTCCTCAGTGGCTGCGTACCAAGTTGTGCACTCTCGGCCGCGGGTCGAGGCGACGTACAGCGACTCGCGGGTCATCTCGTCGGTGACCAGCGCGTGCGCGGTGTCCACGGTGGCGCCCTGCGCGCGGTGCGCGGTGGACGCGTAGGCGAGCTCGACGGAATCGGCGACGTATCCGGCGGGTAGGCGGAGCGCTGCCACGTGGTCGAGGTGCCGCACGCTCAGGGATCCGTCGCCGTGCCGGCGGGTCACCTGCCAGGTGTCGCCGTTCTTGACCCAGTCCCGGCCGCGGTGGCAGGTCAGGCCGCGCAGGTTGGATCGGGTGACGACCCAGTCCCCGACGCCGGCCCGATTGTCGTCGCGCAGCACCACGCCGTCGGGTTCGACCTGCCCGGCCACGATCGCGCTCGACTCGTGCGCGCGTGTTCAGGGTGCGGCACGTCGTTGCTGCTGGCGTCGCGACGAGCAGGGACGTCCAGACCGCGGCGTACGTCGGCGGCCCAGCCTTCGTACGCCGACTCGAGCATCGCCTCGCGACAGCCCTCCGCGATCGGCGGTTGCGAGCCACGTAGAACGACAGTGCAGTCGGGTCTCCGACACGCAGCTGCAGGGTCGCGGCGGCTTCGGCCGGGTCGACGAAGCGGTGCAGCTCGTCGAGCTGGACGGCGCCGACCTCGGCCTCCAGCAGCCGCAGCGCACCACCGGCGTCGACGCTGGCGAGCTGGCCAGGGTCGCCGAGCAGCCGCACCGACGCGTCCGCGGCTCGCGGCCGACGCGAACGATCTCAGCGATCTGCAGGGTGTTGGCCATGCTCGCCTCGTCGACGAGCACGACGTCCCCGGCGCCGAGCCGGAACCACGTCGTCCGCGCCCTCGGTCCGGCTTGGCTCTCGTGCAGGAACTTGTGGACGTTCTCGGCACGCACGCCGAGTTCGTGGCCGAGCACCTCGGCGGCCTTGGCGCTCGTGGCCAGCGGCACCAGTCGGCGACCGTCGGCGGCCAGCACCGCGGCTAGCGCGCGCATCGCGGTGGTCTTGCCCGCACCGGCTGGCCCGATGCCCACCGACTGAGCACGGCGGGGTAGGTCGGCGAGGAACTCCACGAGGTGCCGCTGGCCCGCGTCGAGGCGCACGCCGTTCTCGGACTCGTGCAGGGCGAGGGCGGCCTCGGCGACCAGGGGGTCGACGCTGTCGGCCCTCGTGACGGCAGCCTCGAGGAGGGACTCCTCGGCTCGGAGGTCCGGCTGGTGGTGTAGCGCTCGCCGCCGTGGACGAGGAAGACGCTCTGCCCGTCCGAGTCGCGGCGCAGCTCGGTCGGCTCGGCGACCAGCTCGGGCTCCTCGATCCTGATGGCGAGGTGGCTGCTGGTGGCGCGGCGTACGACGCGCTCGGTGGCTGCGTCACGCGCCGCAGCCGTCGGGAACCGGTGCCCCGGAGGACACGCTCGGTCTCGGCGTAGGCGTTCCAGCGAGTCCAGGTCGACCGCTGCTCCGAGACCGTCAGCACGACCTGTCGGGCCAGCTCGTCGATCCTGCTCGTCGTCCAGCTCCCGACCGCGGGGATGTTGCGGCCGACCGACTCGCGGCGTCATCTTCGTCAGCCCGTGCGGGCCAACGCACGGCCAGCGCCTGCTCCGTCCAGTCGCTGACCTGCTCGGCCAGCGTCCGCCCGGGCGCCTTGCCCTCACGGGTCTCCAACGTCGCCTGCTGGGCGAGACGGAGCTGCGTCGAGCCGCTGGGGGTCGCGACCGTGCTCGGATCCGGTACTCGCTCAGCAGCTCGGCGTAGCGGTCCTCGATCGCGGCACGACGCTTGGAGAAGTGCCGAAGCAGGAGTGGTGGGACGCCGACGATCTCACGCACCGGCCGCTTCCCCGGGTCGGTCTGAGGGACGCGCCTCGAACTCGCACTCCGAGGCGGCGGGCCAGCTCGTCCTCGAGGCGGGTGTTGTAGCGCTCGGACGCCGCGACACCCAGCGAGTGCAGCACCCGCGCGTCGAGCGAACGCCACTTGCCGTCGAGGCCGCACACCTTGTTGGCGACCGCGACATGGGTGTGCAGGTCCGGGTCGCCGCTGCGGGAGTCGCGGTGGTCGAACGCCGTCGCGACCAAGCCCGGTCGTGTCGACCTGGGCGACACCCGCGTGGCCGGTGCGAGTGAGCGCGGCGTGCTGCTCGATCCACGCCAGCGTCGTGCGCACCGCCTCGTGGTGGGCGTCCTCGACCTGCGCTCGGATCTCCGGCCCACCGAGCGCCCACAGCACCGAGGCCGACTTCACCGGGCGTGAACACCAGGTCGTAGCCGGCGACGGGTCGGCACTCGGACGAGCAACACCGTCGGCGCCGACTCGCGGTTCGGCGAATCTCAGGTACGCCGCACCCAGCCGAGTCTGCGCCGGAGTCGCACCCGGCCGCCGAGCATCGCGTCCCGGTTCGGATGACATCCCTCACCGAAGAGCGCGCGCATCTGCGCCTCGCTCACCTGCGTCCCCTCGACGCCCAAGGTCCCGCGCCGCCGCCGAGCCAGACACCCGGAGGGTTGCCTCGCGCGACGTAGTAGTCGGCCAGCGACTGACCTGGCGCGCGCGGCTCATCAGCTGACGCGACCTGGCGGGTGAGGTACGTGTAGCCGTCGCCGGCGGTCAGCTTGTGGACCGTCATCATCGGGACCACCGCCCCGGCACCCGTGCGTCAATGTGTGTGCGGTGTGTGCCCGAGAAGAACGCGAAGTGGCGGTGTGAGGTGGCAGGGACTGGACGGCCACACTGGTCCTGACCTGCGAAGACAGCATCGGGCGGTTTCATTCGTCACCGTCCGACACAGACCCGTCGGGCTCATAATCCTTGGGTCGTGGGTTCGAGCCCCACCCGCCCCACCAGACGAACCTGCAGGTCAGACGGCATCTTGCTGCCCAAGGTCAAGGGTCCGGTTCAGGCGTGCTCAGTCGGGGACCACCACCCCGAGCGTGGCCGCGAGCCTGACGCTGTCCTGCTGGAGCACCGTGATCGGGTAACGGTGGCGTGGCTGGACTGGCGACCCCAGGACGGTGACACCGCCCGCGGTCTCCAGCTGCAGGCCGTACCCCGATCCGGCCCCGCTGGGTAGCCGCGCCTCGGCGGCGGCGGCCGCCCGGTTAAGCGACGATGAACCGACCGATGACGCTGGCCACACCAGGTCTGCTCCTTGCGTGCCGAGCTCGGCGTCCAGGCCCACGACGAACCACTCGCAGAGCTCGGCGACCCGCGCCCGCGCCAGCAGATCGTGGTCTACCTGGAAGGACAGGGTGGCCCATCCCCGGCCGGGTTCGACCCCCGGGTTGGCGGGCCCGAGGTCGACGGCGTGCAAAACCGTCACCTCTATCCCCCCGGCCGGATCGTCGTGGGCGAGGACGACCCGGCGGAGCCGGGGTCGCAGGCTGTAGCACCAACGCGCCTCCACCTGGTCGGCCGGGCGGACCTCGACCGTGAGCTGCGGGGACGCGCCCGCGCCCGACGCAGCGACCCGGCGCAGCACCAGCGGTGCGGCGCCCAGAGGTCCCACCGTCAGCACCAGGTAGCCGACGAGGCCGCCGAAGCGCTCGGCGGGGACGGCCAGGACCAGCAGCTCGCGGCTGTGTCGATCCTCGGACGGCTCCGCCACCGATAGCTCCAGAGGAGCGCTGGGCGCCGGGTGGGCCGCGTCGGTCAGCGATGCTGGCCGGACCAGGTCCGGGGCCTCGCCGCGCGGCTCCTGCCAGCGCAGCCCCATGCGCTCCTGCTCGAGGACGATCAGGATCTGCTCCGGCCGGGGGTCCACGCCGAGCCCTCTCCCTATCCCTGTGCCGTGGCGGGGTCGTCGGCCACCTCGAGCTCCTCCAGCGCCGCCGCGTCGATGTCGGAACCGTCGATCTTGGTCATGGTCCAGCTTCCCGACCCACGGCAGTCGTTGGTCCAGGTCCCGCTGGCTGAGGCGCAGTTCACCACCGTACCCGTGTACGTGAAGTCGCAGCAGCCGCCGACGGCCCTCAGCGTGACGGTGTTGTGGGACAGTGTTCCGGTGACCGTGTACACCCCGCAGGAGCGCGTGCGAACCGTTCCGGTAACGTCGTCGCCGGCCTGGTTCAAGGTCCAGACGAAGCCGAAGCTGTCGGTCCACGTGCCGGCCATGCAGGCGTTGAGCCCGACCGAGTAGGTGCCACCTGTGCCGAGTCCGTTGACCACGAGGATGCAGCGGTCGTAGGTGCCGGCCGGGAAGCTCACGTGCTGCACCCGCTCGGTCGTGGTCGCGCTGTTGTAGATCACTCGCCAGCGATTGTCCTTGATCATTACCAGGTGGGTCGAGAACGCGCCGGAACCACCGCCGACGTTGCCGTTGAAGCGCAGCTCGAACTCCGTCACCGCCCCACCGATGGTGAAGTGGTGGTAGCGGCTCGCGTAGCTGTCCACCGATCGGGTGCCCGACGACCAGTGCGTCGAGCTGGCCACGATCGCCTTGTCGGTGTCCCACATGACGTGCCGGTAGGGGCCGTAGGTGCGCCCGCAGGCGGTCGTGACGGTCTCGTCCTCGTCGTAGTCGTACACGTTCGACGGAGTCGTGAGGTCTTTCAGGACGTTGGCCTTGCTCCAGTCCTGGAAGAACAGGTCGAACGTCCGCGACAGCCGTGAGGAGGTCCGTGAACCGGCTGCCGCCTTCATGTCCAGCCCGTTGACAGCGTAGGTAGACAGCACCTCCCGGATCGCCTGCTGCTCGCTCGCCACCGCGCTGCTGCGGCGCGACACCTGCTCGCTCAGGTATTTCCAGTAGTGGCAGGCGTCGTAGCTGCGGTTCAGCAGCGCGGTCGCTGGCGTGGCCAGTCCGGAGTCGACCCGGCTGATGTAGTCGTCAACCGCCGGTGCGTAGTACTCCTGCGACCAGGAGCCCAATGCCTCGACCCACCAGCGCTGACCGGCCGTCCCGGTCACGTAGCCGTAGCTGTACTCGACCCGGTGGAAGAGCTCGTGCGCTGAGGTCGTCCGCCGGCGACAGCTGTCGTTCACCACGGTCGCGCTGTTGAGGAAGATGGTGTTCGAGAAGGACGAGGTGCTGCCGTGCAGCCCGGCGTCGTAGTACACCCGTACGTCGATCCTGCGGACCCCACCGACGAGGTCCGCCTTGGGCTGGCGAAAGTCTGCGACGTAGCGGTCCCAGCAGTCGTTGAGCACGGCGCCCGTGGCGTCGATGTTCGCCTCGGTGGTGTTGTCGTTGGCGTTGCTGCTGGTCTGGGTCCAGAAGAAGCGGAAGTGTCCGAGCACCTTGCTCCGCTCCAGCGCAGGCTCCGCATCGACCCGCAGCGCCACGATCTCCTCCCGAGCGGACGCGGACAGCAGGTTCGATGCCAGGACTGCCTCGAGCAGACCGCGGGTGGACTCGCCGCACCACTCCACCCCCTCCTCGTCGGAGGCCCTCAAGACCATTCGGCCCTCAGCGAGATCGAAGGCCTGGGGCGTGGTCGGTCGCTCACCTGCAGGCGGGTAGAGCCGACGGGCGAACTCCAGGGCGAAGTGGTCGTTGGTCGGTGCGTTGGGGTTCTGCAGCAACAGTTCCTCAAGCGTCGGGTCAGCCATGTCTTGCTCCCTCTGTGCCTTGTCGTGGGGCCGTTTCCCAAGAAGAGACACACACCGTGCTGTCGAATACCGACGGGCGCGCATGAGGAGCTCCTGCCGGACCTGTAGGCGTCTGATCGAGCTGCTCAGACCCCTACGGCTGCGGCAGGTCGGTGCGGATCGCGTCCAGCCGTTGGGCCGCGACGATGCGCGCGGCGCCCACGCCGTCCTCACCGGGTTCGGCGGGGACCACCACCTCTAGGTCGCGCTTGAGCTTCGGCTCGGTGCGGGAGGGGCGTACCACCACCCCGGCGCCGCCGGCGAGCCGGAACCGCATCATCACCGTGGCATGAGAGCCAACGAATCTCGACTCCGTGGAACCCGGGACAGATCAGAGCCTCCACTAAACCCGGCACGGGACAACCCACCAACCAACATCCGTCCGCAGCAGCCATCGCGCTGGGTTGCCGTTCATGCACATCGAGATCGTGCCGGTCGACGACGCTGGGCTGCCGGCAGCCGGTGAGCCGCTGGCATCGGCCGACGTCGCCGCTGTGGGAGCGGAACACAGGGACCTACCCCGGCGGAACGGGCGCCAGGCAATGGCCGAACGAACCATGGTTCCTGCTGGACACAGTTGATTTCGGCTTCCGCACTTACGTCGACAGTGCGGACACCGACGGCGATGGGGTCTTCGACGCGTTGGACAACTGTCCGTCCGACGGCAACGCCGGTCAGGTCGACGCGGACGGAGACGGTATCGGTGACGTCTGCGATGAAGGAGAACCACCGATGGCCTTGTCCCAGTCTGCCCCGTCCGAGTTGCTCGGGGCGTTCCGCACCGGCGACGGCGTCGACGTGATCCGCGTGTCGGTCCGCACCGTGCTTCAGGAGCTCGTCGAGTTCGAAGCCGCGGGCGTCATCGGCGCCGAGCGGTGTGAGCGCACCGAGGACCGGGTCGCCGAACGCATCGGCGCCCGCCCCAAGCTGCTGGCCACCAAGGCCGGCGACATCGAACTGCGGATTCCCAAGCTCTGCAAAGGCACGTTCTTCCCGTCCATCCTGGAGCCCGCCGTCGCATCGACCAGGCGCTGTACGCAGTGGCGATGGAGGCCTACGTCCACGGCATCTCAGCCCGCAGCGTCGACGACCTGGTCGTCCCACTCGGCGCCGACTCAGGGATCAGCAAGTCCGAGGTCTCCCGGATCTGCGAACAGCTCGACGAGTCGGTCGGCGCGTTCCGCAGCCGGCCGCTGGACCACACCGCGTTCCCGTACGTCTACCTCGACGCGACCTACCTCCACGTGCACGACAAGCCCGGCAAGGGCGGCCAGGTCGTCTCGATGGCCGTGGTGGTCGCCACCGGGATCGCCGCTGACGGGTCCCGGGAGGTCCTCGGACTCGACGTCGGGGACAGCGAGGACGAGACGTTCTGGCGGGCCTTCCTGCTCCGCCTCAAACAGCGCGGCCTGGCCGGCGTCCGGCCAGCCGAGGTGCTCGTCTTCACCGGTTTGCCCAACGCCCACTGGCGCAAGATCTGGTCCATCAACCCGCTCGATCGCGCGGGCCAACAAGGAGATCAAGGGCCGCTCCCGCGTCGCGGGCATCTTTCCAACGCGGCCGCAGTCATCCGGATGGTCGGCGCGGCCTGATCGATATGCACGACGAGTGGATCGCCGGCGACCGGCGCTAGCTGTCAGAAGAGTCCATGGCGCTGCTCAACGAGCCCGTGGATACTGGTGATCAGGCCGCCATCGTGAGCGGCGAGTAGGGCACCGAGGATCCCCTCAAAGCCCACCACCCCGCGGGGCTCTGTCATGCCGGACACGTGGAGACGACAACATGGGGCTGGCACTAACTCACGGCGCCGATTGTCCCGACTCCGACACGTCGACGGGACGCCGGCGCGCCTCGGCGCTTCGTATGGGGGCAGTTGCGTCACGGGTTCGCCCATCGGAGCCGACGCGGTCCGAGGCTGTTCACGCCAGCCGCATCGTCATTTGGCAAGTCGCGCGGTCCCCAGGTGCTGGCCGTTCGCGGCATATGCGGAGACTTGGGGAGGCTTATGCCCAACCCAGGTCACGAGGGTTCGTCCGTGCCAGGGCACCGTGATCTCACGGTCGTCGACGCGGATCGACCACACTTGTGCACTGGCGAACAAGGTCGTGTGACTGAGCCAGCGTCCGCCCCAGGGGAGCAATCCTTTACGGCCCATGCTGTCGTGGACTCCGCCGGCGCCAGCGCCACCGGTGAGGACTTGCGGGTCGATCCCGAGCAACGTGTCCCACGGGCCGCGCATCGCATCGGTGATGACGTCTGGCCGGTCCGCCAGCAGATTCTCGTCGTCGTCGCTCGTGCCCCCGCCTCCGAGCAAGTGCCACTGCTGGCCTCGAAGCACCAGTTGCCATACCTCCTGGTGCACGCAGCCAGCCCCGCGACGCAGGAACATCGTGGCCGCGATATCACCCGCCACATCCACCGCCAATGGAACGAACCTGCGGCGCCTGCTCAATCGAGGAACTGCGCGAAGCGCCTTGGACTCGATCAGCGCGACGCTCTCCGCAAGCGCGTCATACGACATGACCGCGACGCTACAAGTCTCAACCCCATCCGGGCTCCCATTGGACGATCCCGTGGTGGCAGCTTCCGCGTGGTCATCGTCCAGCGGGCGTTGCCGAGTTCGGACCGTTGGTGTCGAGGCCGGTAAGGCTAGCCTCGGCTGGCTTGCCTAGAGGCGCGAGCGGGTCGTGGCCGAGTTGCCGTAGCAGCCCAACGAAGTCCTCATGTCGCCACCACTCGGCGACCCTGCCGCCCGCCACCCGATAGATGTCGATTCCTCCCCAGCGCACGGACCTTCCGGTGGCGCGAATCCCGGCGAGCTCGGCTCGGTGGGTGCCGGAGGCGGTCCACCTCGCGACGACCTTGTCGTCGGTTGTGATCACTTCGTCCAGCACGACGTGTAGGTCAGGGAAGACCTGATGGAACCGCCGGAACGCCTGTCGAAGCTCGTCGATGCCATCGGTGTCTGGTGCCGCACCGGGTGTGCCTGGGTGAATCCGGACATCAGGGTCGACGAAGCCGGGTAGCAGGTCAGGCTGGTTGGTGTTGACGCATTCTTCTATGAGCCGCCGGACGATCTGTTCGTCGTCCTCCACGACTGTCCACCTTCTATGTGACTCTTTGTTCCTACCCGTACCGGCACCTGCGGGTTGGGCATGGTTCGACGGTCGCAGTCCTGCCGGTTCCGGCTCATCGACCCTGGCACCTGGTCGGGTCAGGTGCACCGCCACCGCTAGGAAGGGCGGCAGCAGGATGAGGTGGATGAGCGCGAAGGCCGGCGAGATCGACCCGACGAAGAGGAAGAGGACCACCCACACGGGCACGCAGGTGAAGCGCCACCACGCGAGGAGGCCGGCGCGGGCCATGGCCGCGGTCAGGACGACGGTCCCGATCCAGATGCCGAGCAACTGCAGGACGACGGTCGCGTCCTCCATCGCCGTGCCGTCGATGCCCACGCGCTCGGCGGTGTCGCGGAATCCGGAGTCGCCTGCGAGCACGGCGTTGATCTCGACGTACTGCCCTTGGTGCATGGCAAACGCCACGGCGCCGGTGACGGCGATGACTCCGCCGACCCAGGCCGCGACCGGCCGGCTGGCGCGCAGCGCCTCGACCAGGCCGAGGGTAGCCCCCAACCAGGTCAGCATCAGCGCGAGCGTGAGCCAGCCGAAGAGCTCCCACAGGCCGCGGTCGGCGTCGATCGCCGCGAGTTTGTCGGCGAAGCTGTCGGAGTCGACCCGGATCGACATGCGCACGAACTCGGCACCGAACAGCAGCGCGGGCGCAGCCAGCAGGCAACCCGCCAACGTCCTCCTGATCAACATGACCGTCCCCTTCCTTTCGCCGCCCGGATGAAGCGGCATGGGTCCAGCATCAGCCTTCCCGCTGTCGCCATGGGTCCCCCTCACGGCTCGCGCTGTAGGTCCCTGGGACCTAGGCCGGTGGGCCCCTCGGCCCATTGCCGTCATCCGGTGGGACGGCGCACCGGACGCCCGGCGGTACTAGCATCGGCACATGCGGCCACGCAGGCTCGACGCGCTGATCGCCTTCAGCCTGGGCACCGCATCCGGCATCTCGCTCATGGTGCAGCAGGCAGCCGCCGCCGTCATCGTCGCGCAGGTGGTCGCGGGGCTGTCGCTGGCGTTTCGCCGTACCGACCCGTTCGTGCCACCGGTAGCTGTCCTCGTATCTTCCGTCGTGATGGCCGGCTCGGGGCAGGGACCCGACGACATCGTGTTCCTGGTCATCTGGATCGTCGGCTCCTACGGCTCGGGCGCCCACCTGCCGTGGCCCCGCAGCGGGATCGCTCTGGCCATCTGGTGGGCGGCACTGCTGCTCGCCGAAGGTGCGGGGCTTGAGTGGGGCGACGTAGTGTTCCTCGGTGCGCTCACCACCTGCGCATGGGTGCCCGGGGTCTTGGCAGCCCGATCGAAGGACGCCGAGGCAGACAGTGCGGCGCTCGCCGCCGAGCAGGTGCACCGTGCCTCACGTGCGGTGGCCGACGAGCGCCTGCGGATCGCCCGAGAGCTCCACGATGTCGTCGCCCACGCGGTGGGAATCATGGTGGTGCAGGCCGCCGCGGCCGAGCAGGTGATGCAGGGCGACCCGGACCGAGCTCGGGAAGCCCTCGAGGCCGTGCAGGAGACCGGCCGTGCCGCGGTTGTGGAGCTGTCGCGCATGCTGTGCCTGCTTCGCCGAGACGACACCGACGCGGTGGCGCCACTGCCGTCCCTGACGGGACTTGACGCCCTGTCCTCCACCGTCCGCAGCGCCGGGCTGAAGGTGGACCTCGACGTGCTCGGCAACCTCGACGACCTGCCGCCCGCATTGGATCTCAGCGTGTACCGCGTCGTGCAGGAGGGGCTCACCAACGCGGTGAAGCATGCGCCGGGGACACATGTGCGGGTGCGCCTCGAGCGGTCACCCTCGACGGTGCAGATCGAGGTGAGCGACACCGGACCGAGCAGCGGACCGGTGGACGCTACGAGCGGCGGCACGGGTCTCGGCCTGATCGGACTGCGCGAGCGGGTCAGCGTCTTCGGCGGTCATCTCGACGCCGGCCCGCGCGCAGGAGGGGGCTTCAGCGTCACCGCCACCCTGCCCCTGAACGGAACCCAGTGAGTTCCCTGCGCGTTGTGGTGGCCGACGACGAGGCGTTGTTCCGCGGCGGCCTCGGGCTGATCCTGGGGGCCCAACCCGACGTGACTGTTGTCGCCGAAGCTTGTGACGGCGCCGAGGCGGTCGATGCGGTGCGGACCCATCGCCCCGACGTGGTGCTGATGGACCTGCAGATGCCCGGCGTGGACGGGATCACCGCAACCCGATCGATCATCGCCATGAACGTGCCGACGCGGGTGCTGGTCGTCACCACCTTCGGCCGTGACGAACTCGTCTACGCAGCCCTGCGCGCCGGTGCCAGTGGCTACCTGCTCAAGACTGCCCCCCCTCGCCAGCTCGTCGACGCCGTGCGCGCCGTCGCAGCCGGGGACGCCTTGCTTGCGCCGTCACTCACCAAGCGGCTGATCGAGCAGTGGGTACAGCGGCCCCGCCCCGACGCCAGCGACCGGCGACTGTCCACCATGACCGCCCGGGAACGGGAGGTTCTCGTCTTGCTGGCGCACGGGCAGTCCAACTCCGAGATTGCGGCCGGGCTGCACCTCAGCGAGTCCACCGTGAAGACACATGTTGCGCGCGTCCTAGCCAAAACCGGATCGCGCGACCGTGTGCACGCCGTCGTGCTGGCCTACGAAACCGGTCTGGTCATCGCCGGCGGTCCGTGAGGGCATCGGCCGCGCGGTGATCTGACTACGCACTCGCGCTTCCACATGTGGCCCTCCGCAGGTTCTCCGGTTCGGCGCTGCGGGCGGTGGTCGCCTGGGACATGACTCTTCCGCCTCGCACCGGGGCTGGTGCTGCTGGTTCAGGCCACCTGCCGGCAGCTCGCGGTCCGGGACGACGGGGCGCCACGGATAGACGCGGACCGGTGGCAGCGCAAGGATCGCGACGCGCTTCTTCGACGCGGTCCTCGAGAGTGTCGTCGACGGGGTGAGGGAACTGCGCGCTCCAGACGTCCAGCTGGTCCAGGCCGGGGGGGCAAGGCGCATGCGTTCACCGTGGGCTTGGTCGGCGCCACGGCGCGCGACGTACTTGGTGGACCGATCCAGACGATTCCGCTCGGTGGTGAGCCTGGACAAGCTCATGCCCGGTGGCGGACGGAAGGGCAGTTGCGCGAGGTGAAGCGGGCTCGCCGTACGTCGGACAGGATCGTCGATCGTCGACGGTCTCAGCGGGAAACCCGGCCGTAGCATGACCACAGCAAGGTTCGTGGAACCGCGTCCCTACTGGTCGAGGCTTGCGTGGTCCACGATGCAGGCAGCGAGCCGTTCGGGGTCGAGGCCGGCGCGCTCTCCGACCCAATGGAACTGGTGTCGGAACGCGTCTGCGTTGAGGTCGTGCCCGGTGTCGTACCAAATGACCTCGCTGTTGTCACCCGCGGCTGCGTGGAGCTGTTCGGCGTCTGCCACGTCGACCTGTGTGTCGTGTCGGCCGTTCAGGAACAAGAACGCGGCGTCGCTGTCACTCACGTAGAGCAGCGGCTCGATGGGGCGCATGGCGTCCAGCCAGGCACTCGATCGAGGTTCAGACACCGTGCTGAACTGGCCCGTCGGCGTTCCGTCGTCCTTGGTCATGTGCGCCACGAGTCCGCCGTCGCCCACGATCAGCGCGGCACTCCCGACCCGGTCGTCGACTCCTGCCAGGAGGGCGGCCATCGCCGCCCCGTAGCTGAGCCCGACCAGCGACACGTGCCTGGCGCCGTTCGGACCGAGCTCCTCGTCCAGCAGGTCGATCCCTCGACGTAGGTCGGTGATCAGCTGGATCTGGTCGGCCCGGTCGCGGGGGGTGAACGAGATGGAACCTCGACCGCTTCGTGCGTACGGAGCATCGATCGCGAGCGTGGTTGCCCCCGCGCACGCATAGACGATCCCCGGCGTACGCATGTCGTGCCGGTCGAGCGGCATGCCGTGCAGGAGCAGCACGGCGACGTCCTCGGGGTCGGTCACCGGGACCGACATCGTCGCCGTCACCGTGCCGCCCCGGGGGCTCGGGTAGCTCACCTCGCTCACCGTGACCGGACCCACGGACCGTGAGTCGATCTCCCGGATCGGCACTCGTCCCTCGTCCTCGTGCTGGAAGAGGGTGCGGTCGGCCGAGACCTCGCTGGCCCCGGAGGACGGCGTGGACGATGCGGCACTTCCACCCGAGCCCGGTGGGGAGTCGACCGCGCTGCAGGCGCTCGCCCCGGCCAGTGCCACGGTGGCGAGAAGCAGGCCGTGCCAACGGATGCTCCGAGCGGTCGACGGGTGCGCTCCCACAGCCATGAGGTCCTCCGCGTCGAGCAGCCCTGGGTGGCCGATGATCCTCCTCGAGTTCGTTGGGGTCCAGTGCATTGCTGGCGCGCGGGCCAGTCGCGCGCGTGACCGGGTGACCGCACGCTTTTGCCGCGTTGAGGGCCGCTGCGATCGTGCGCGCCATGCCGCGATGGTGCCCGCAAGCGGATCCGCCCCACCGGCACGCTCTGCGTGACCATCCTCCTGCGGCGGGGCGTGCGCGGTGTCACGTGTTGAACAGGCGATCTCGCACGCGCTTGGTGAGCTTGACATCGTGGGGGAGGCGGTTCAGCTCCTCGGGATCAACAAGCACGCCATGTTCTTGGAAGGTGTCGGCAAGAGCGGGCCAGTGCGCCGCGGCCATGTCGGCTTGAGAATGATTGCCGAAGGCCTCGTCTGGGTCCGACCACCGTCGGAGCGTCGTCCGCGATGTCCTCGACGGTCGTCTGCTGCCAGAGGTCGGGACGGCCGTGCACACCCCAGCCCCGGTCATCGAGCAAGGTGGGCCGGCGACCGTCGTCGAGGTCAGCCAGGTGCAACGCCGAAACGACGTGTCGCTGGCGTTGTAGACAGGTTCCCCGTGGACCATGGGGACTGCCGCAGGCTCGAAGCCACCTGGCGGACGGCCATCGTTGACGAGGGCATCGCTGACCTCGGCAGGAACGACGCTGTCGTCGAGGTCGACGACGGTCACCAAGCGAATGACAGTGGTCATACCACCGCATTCCTACCGCGCCGAGGAACGATTGCTGTGCAAGACGTCGTGCGGGCAGGGCCGCATCCTGCAGCTCTCATCTCAGCCCTGTCCGCACGCCGAGTGGCGGTTAGCAGAAGAACTCGTGGGGGATCCGGTCAAAGACCATGTAGTGCATCCAGGGCGCGAGCCAGGCGGCTGCTACCCACGGCCATCCACGTCGGCTCGCGACAGCGCCGAGCAGACCGACATAACAGGTCACAGCTGCGGCCAGAGCGGGTAGCAGCACGGCGCTGAGGCTGTCTGGGGAGCAAAGCGGCATGACCAGCCACAAAGTCGAGGCCTCCAACCCACCGCCCTCCTCAGATCCGGCGGACAGCAGCGTCACGAAGCTGAGCAGAGCGGGCAGCCACAGCCCGGCCCATCCCATGAGCGACCACACAATGGAGTAGGCGCGGGTGGCCGCGGGCCACAGGTAACGGCGAGCGGCGTGCGTCACGAACGGAAGAGACAGGGAGGCAAGGAATCCCAACACCGGCAACGCGTAGGCGGTGAAGACCAACACGGCGATACCGAGCGGCACCCCCACCCGCGCAAGGCGTGTCGACGGATTTCGCGGTACGGACATCGTCATGGATGCATCGAACCGCGAGGCCGGCCGCCAGCACATCCGCACCCGTACTCATCTTGGGGTGAGCGGACGTGTCGGCGCCCGGCTACAGGCAGCAGCAGGGGAAGCCATGGGCTTCGCCGTCCGCGCGGAGGCCCGTCTGCCAACCTCCGAGCACGCTATGACTCTGGCTGCCACACTCACGAGATGGCCGGAGCCAAGACGGCAGGAGCGGCGACGGGGCTCGCGGTCGTTCTCGCCTCCCTGGCCGGCTGCATCGCGCCTGACGTCGAGGTGATCGGGGCGCTAGGAGTGACCGTGGACGAGGAGCAGCGACCGGTCGTCGTAGTCGAGGCCCGCGATCGGGCGGCCATCGGGCTGGCCCTGTCTTTCGACCGCGAGAGTCTGTCGACCTCGGCGTCGACGCCCGCCGCAAGCCCACACCGACAGAGATCCGCCAGATCAGCCGCTGGCGCACCCGCAGCGAGCCTCCGGTGATCGCGATCGTCCGGGCCGAGGCCGCCCGGCTCGCGGCCAGGGTCGGCCAACTCCATGCCGGGCTCCGCGCGAACAAGGCCCAGCTGCGTCAGATCGTCGCTGCCCAGGCCCCCGTGCTGCTGGCCATCTACGGCGCCGGTCCGGTCAACGCCGCCAGCATCCTCGCGGCGTGGTCCCGTCCCGGCAGGGTCCGCAACGAGGCTGCCCTGGCCCGGATCGCCGGCGCTTCCCCGATCGAGATGGCCTCCGGCGGCTCCATGGAGCACCGCCTCAACCGCGGCGGCGACCGACAGCTGAACCGAGCGCTGCACTCGATCGCCAAGACCCGCATGGAGCGTGAACCATTGACCTAGGCATACGTCGAGCGGCGTACTCGCCAAGGGATCAGCAAGCGACGCATCCGACGCTGCCTCACGCGCTACATCGCCCGCCAGGTCTTCCGCAGCCTCGCCGCCGCCAGCACGCCGGACGCGCTGCAGCCGCCACTGGCCGCTTGACAACACATAGAGGCGTCTCCGCATGACCATCCCGCTACGGCAGATGGTGCGTTGCTGCTAGACGGGGATCAACGGACTGGCGGCGTGGTCAAGCGGTGGGGTTCGCCTTGCAGCCTCGCATGGGGCCGGACTGGTCGCCTCCGTCGTCGGGCGCCTGTCCGGGTGGGGCGGTGTGCTCGTGGTGGTCGTCGCCGCCGCCGGCACCCGGTCGTAGATTCATCGGGTCCCTGCCCGGTGCCGCCTGGTGCGCGTGGTTGTCGTCACCGTAGCCGCAGCCGGGCCGTGGTGGTTCCGCGGAGGCCGGGACGCCCGGAAACAGCGTGACGGCGAGCGTCGTCAGGAAGGCCGCTGCGAGCCGTGTCGTGGTGGTCATGTTCCCCTCCATGGCGCGTCCGAGGTCGGTGTCGTCGAGATGGTGGCTCACCCGCTGGGTACGTCAACGTCGAGCGTTTGGCCACCGTACCCGTTCTCGGTGTCGTGGCCCTCGATCGTCACGGTCGAGACCGACTCCGGGATCTCCAGGTCGGACTGGGTTCGGGTGAAGGGCTGCTCGTCGGCGTGGTCATGGGTGAGCACTTGCTCACCGAGAACCTCGCCCTCGGGGGTCAGTACGCGCCACCCGTCGGCGTACCGCTCTGCGCTGTCGTACTCGGAGCTGATCGTGACGTCGAGGCTCCAGGTCCCGTTGCGCTCGCGTCGCAGTTCGGCGGCCAGGACGGCGGGATGGTCAGCTTCGACGGTGTCGGGCTCGGCGTCGGTCGACGCACTGGCCACGGCGGCGGGTCTGCCCTCGCCGGAGCCGGCCGATCCGGCGTTGGTACACCCAGTCAGGACGAGGGCCAGGGCACAGGTCAGGACGGCGAGCGAGATGGCGTGTGAGGTGCGAGCCGTGGAGCAACGCATACCGTCACCGTAGCCGTGGGCTGGTGACCCGTCGTCGAGGACGCGATAGGCGGGCGCGCTCACTCGGTCGGCGTGAATGTCCCCCCTTGGCTGAGGTCGCCATGTCGCGCAGCAGCAGCTGGAGACCGTGCATTCCCTTGCCGCCACCGCCCGGTCCTGCACGGCCGCTGAGAACCCACGGATATGTCAGAAGAGCCGCTTTTCGAGGAGTCACGCTGCCTCGCGGTGGCTGGCAGGCTGGCTGGCCGTGGCCAACACCAGCACTCTGCGCAAGTTGTACGTCGATGACCTCTCAACTGCAAGCGAGGCACGGTCGACTGGCGTGGGGGCCGCACTTCTGGCCGAGCTCCGCGACCGTGCCCGCTCGGCGGGATGTCATGTCATGGACCTGGACTCCGGCGTACAGCGGCACGCTGCTCATCGCTTCTACCGACGAGAGCAGATGGACATCGTCTCCCACCACTTCGCACAACGCCTGCCGTAGCACCACTACACCTTCATAGCCCCCGCCCGGACGACCGATGGTCACGCAGAGCGTGCCGGTGCCTCCGATCCGCTGTGGTGGGCGGGCCAACCACACAAGAGCATGGCGTACGTCGGGATGAAGCTCTGGCACCCCGCCGAAGCAGACGAGGCAGCACGGGTCAGTCTGACTCGTCTGCGGCCGGCAGATCGCAACGGGGGCACGGCTCACGACGGCGGTGGAGGCGCAGATGGGTGGCCGTCCGCTCCATGGTTTCGCCGAGGCGGATCTGGTCCTCGGGAGCGAGGTCGTCGAGCAGGAAACGCTTGATCAGCGCAGCATGGCCGACCGCGGCGTCGGCCAAGGCCGACCGTCCGGACGGAGTGAGCCTGGCGACCACTCCCCGGCCGTCGCCCTCGGCCGGCACCCGCTCGATCCACCCGCGTTGCTCCAGCCGGTTGGCGGTGTGCGTCAGCTTCTGCGCCGACGACACGACCTGGGCCGCCAACTCGATCATCCGCAGCGAGCCGCCGGCGCCGTCCAGGCGCACCAGAACCTCGTAGTCGCTGTGGGTCATCCGGTGTTCCTTGGCGACGTGACCAGCCAAGATCTCCTCGAGCAGACGTGCGGCATCCAGGAAGCGGGTCCAAGCGAACAATTCCTGTTTGGTCAGATGTCGCCCAGTCCCGACCAGCTCGGCTGGGTCGTAGTGGGCGTCGAAGCCGGGGTCAAGGTCAGGGCCGGACCGCTCCTCGATCACCGCAGGGCGACCCTTGCTGTGCGGTCGGCGCCCTCGCCGGGCCCGTCAGTCCCGTTCGAGCTGTCCTCGGATCTCGCCTGAAGGGACCGCGGTGGTGTGGACATTGACGTAGTAACCCTCCGGGTTGCGGGCGATGGCGCGGATCAGGCCCGGATCAGCCTCGACGCAGGCTTCGAAGTCGGCACTGTCGACGCCGAGATCCACCACGACCGGACCGTTGACTCCGGCCGGGCCAACGTGGATGTGGCCCGCCACGACATCGCCGGCCAGGTCCTCTGCCTCGACCTCCACACAGACCTGACCGTGCCTGGGATCGAGCACGACGTCGGCCTCGCCGCTGGCACCGGTTCCCGAGGGCGGAACCTCATTGTCCGACGAGAGCTCGGCCTCCAGCTCGATCTCTCGGTCGTCGTGCCTGGTCAACTTGAAGACCTGACCGGTGTTGCCGACCGGAGCGAATCCCTGTTGACCCATGACATAGAGCTCGCCCTTGCGGTCCTGACCGAACCCGGTGACGAACATGCCGACCGGGCCGCTGGCCGGGATCAGCTCTTCCAGTCGACCGTGCTCGTCGATGCGGAAGAGGCGACCTTGGGGGCCGGCGAAGCTGGCCGTGAAGTCACCGAACACGTAGCTGCCGCGCAGGTCCTTGACCCGCCCACCACGGTAGACGAAGCCACCGGTGACCGACACGCCCTCGTCGTGGTCGTACTGCGCGATGGGATCGATCAGCCCGGCTGGCGCACCGGGCGAGTTGACGGTGGTGAAGCCGTCAGCGTCGCCGTTCATGTCGAAGAGGAACGTGCCCTCCTTGATGGGCCAGCCGTAGTTGCCACCCTTGACCACCAGGTTGATCTCCTCGATGTCGTTCTGGCCAACATCAGCGGCGTAGAGCTTGCCGGTCCTGGAGTCGAACGAGATGCGGAACGGGTTTCGGAGGCCGTAGGCGAAGATCTCGTCGGTGCCTTCCCGGTCGACGAACGGATTGCGGGCCGGGATCCCGTACTCGCCGTTGGCGCTGTTCGAGCCCAACGGGTCAATGCGCAGGATCTTGCCGAGCACGTTGCCTTCGGAGAGGTCCTGTCCGTTGCCACCCGGCACGTGACCCGGTCCCTGGTCGTCGGCCGAGCCGCCGTCGCCAAGGGCGACGTACAGCTTGCGGTCGGGGCCGAAGGCGATGGCACCGCCGTTGTGGTTGAACTGCGGCTGCTCGACCCGTAGCAGGACTCGTGAACTGGTGGGGTCGATCACCGAGCCGGGCCGCTTGGGCATGTCGACCCGCCACTCTCGGATCACGCTCAGGCTGGCGTTGGGAGCGGGGGGCTCGCCCGTGTCCGGGATCGGGAAGTCGGGTGTCCCGGAGTCAAGCGGCTCCGAGGTGTAGGTGTACACCAGTCCGTTCTTGCGGTACCTCGGGTGGAATGCCAGGCCGAGGAAGCCTCGCTCGTCGAAGCTGCCTGGCCCGAAGGCGCCGAGGGGCACCAGCAAGCCGAGGCCACTGGCCCCGACGTCGAGGAAGGTGAACGAGTCGGGTACGCCGCCGTGCCGGCCCGGTCGGAGCTTGACAGCGGTGACCGTGCCGATCTGGTCGACGACGAAGAGCTGCTTGTTGTTGCCCGGGGCATGGATCCCCAGCACCGGCGTGGTGAAGCCGTCGGCCGTCAGCTCGAGATCGAACTCGGCGTCGCTGACCGGGATCTTCTCCGGTATCGGATCGTCGTGCGCGCCCAGGGCCGGTGAGGCAACGGCGACCATGGACGCCGTTGCGAGCAGGCCAACGGTTCTGCGGAGTCGGCTCATGTTCGTTCTCCTTTGAACGGGTCCATGCCAGCACTGTGAAGTTCTCTCGCGATGAGCACATTGAACGTTACTAAAATCCTTTACGAAGCACTAGATGCTGGCTCCCCCGATCCGTCGGATGTCGGACGCCCGCACGCCCCAATCGCCGGGCGGCTGGAACCGCGGAGTCCTTCATGCCCTGAGCGCATGGCACGCGCGAGAGTCCCGACCGCCCATTGACAGATGGGACGCTGGGTTGGTCGCGCCGCGCACGGATGTCAGCCCGGCACACAAGGAATTCCCAAGGTCGGTAGACAAGGGTGGAGGCCCGACCAGCGTCAGCTGGGCCTCGAGACCCTTGGAGCGCCCTTCATGAAACGATCATTCATCAGGCTGGGCGGCGCCGCATTCCTACTCACGCTCACGGTCGGCGCACTGCCGTCCGCAGCCGATGGCGGCTCCCGCCAACGGCACATCGAGATGCAGGACGATTGCGACCCGACCACGTTCAATGCGGTGCTCGGGGAGGGGGCGTGCGTCGGAGACGGCGACACCACGTTCGAGGAGCTCTTCGAGAGCCTGTCCGAACGAGACCCAGACGGGCACTGGCGGAACCACCCCGACCGCACGCACGTTCGCAAGGGAACCGACCTGGTCATCTCCAACACCGGGGGTGAGTTCCACACGTTCACCGAGGTTGCGAAGTTCGGCGCGGGTTGCGTGCCCGAGATCAACGATCTGCTTGGCCTCGTCGGCCCCCCGGCGGCTGACTGCGAGGCAGCCTTTGGCGATCCCCGGACCGCGCTTCCCCCCGGGGCTACCGGGACAGTCACGACCCACAAGATGTCTGCAGGCATCCACCGGTTCATGTGCGTGATCCACCCTTGGATGCACACCAAGGTAGAGGTGCGCCGCCGCTGAAGGACATGCGGCCGCCAGGGAGCTCAGCGGCGACTGCCGACCGGTGCGCATCATGGGAGCCGATGTGCCGAGACCACGCTCGGGCGGATGTGGACGGTGTTGCGCACGAAGACGCCGCTGCCCCCGAGGGCCTTGCACTCCGCGTCACGACCGTGGTGATCGCACAGAGCCGGGCTCCCGGAAGCCGAAGCGCATGTGGAACGGCTGGCGGTGCTACGCCGAACACGGCGTGGGCACCGGCATCCTGGCCGCGCCGAACCCCTCAAGCGGATCCGCCACCGGCACGCTCCAGGTGACCATCCGCTTGCGGGGACGGATGACCAGATTCTCGAGAGCGAAAGGCTCGAGCTTGACAGTCATACGCGGCGCTATGACGCACTTGTTCGGCATCGAGAAGTGTCGGCGCTTGGTGGCACGCTCTTGGCATGACACCTGACCAGGCACCGGACGAGATCCCGGGGTCGGATGGGCGGCACGCCTGAGCGGCCGGCGCGCCTTTTCGACAGCCCTGAGGAGTTCGGTGCCTGGCTGGCGCTGCATCACGACACCGCAACCGAGCTGTGGAAGGGCCTGAAGAAGAAGCACGTCGCCGATCGCGGCCTGACGTGGGAGCAGGCGGTGCCCGAGGCGCTGTGCTGGGGGTGGATCGACTCGCTCGCACAGCGAATCGACGACGACACCAGGCGGCAGCGCTGGACCCCTCGCAAGAAGACCTCCCACTGGAGCAGGATCAACCTCGACCTCGTCGAGAAGCTGCGCGCCGAGGGGCGGATGCTGCCTAGCGGGTTGGCGATTTGGGAGCAGCGTCGCGAGGAGGCGGGCTACAGCCACAAAGGCCCGGAGGCCGGGCTTCCCGAGCCCTACGCTACCCGGCTGGCTGCCTCTCCCGCGGCCACGGCCTTCTGGGAGGTCTCGACCGAAACCTACCGCAAGGTCTGCAGGGTCTGGGTGATCTCGGCCAAGCAGGAGTCCACCCGCGACCGCCGGATGACCCAGCTGATCGAGAGCTGCGCCGCCGGCGAGCTCGTGCCGAACCAGCGCTACGGCGAGGTGCCTCGGTGGTTGGAACGGGCTGCGGCGGCCGCCGCAGCCGCGCGATAGCCGGTCGCGACGCACGATTCGGGTCGGGCGTCGCAGAGTTCCACGCGCCGTTCCATCGCTAGCGCGAAAGCTGAGTCGGCATGCGGCGCTATGACCTGGCCGCTCTGGCGGCGGTATGGCGCAGCCTCTTCCGTTGAGTCAGGCCGGCGCTTCCCGGTCGAAGACGACCGGGCTCTTCGCGCGCGTGTCGACGTGAAGCGTGAAGACGTCGGGTCGCGCGTAGTGACCGACGGGGTCGAACATCCTCCTCTGTGCCTGCACTGCGGCGAGGTCGAGGTCTGCGTAGATGATCTCCTCACGCTCCAGGACAGGTCCCGCGATCACCGCACCACCCGGCGCGACGATGGTGGTGTGGCCGCGAGACATCCAGTCATCCTCAAGGCCATAGAGCGTTCCGCGCAGGTCCTCGGGCACGTCTGAGCCGCGCAGCAGCGGCGCAACGCCGATGACGAACTGCGCGCCTTCCTTGGCGATGTGACGCAATGTGGCCACCCATTCGTCGCTGTTGTCCCAGGTCGGAGCCAGGTAGATGTCGCAGTGCTGCGCGTAGATCGCCGCCCGGGCAAGTGGCATGTAGTTCTCCCAGCAAAGCAACCCCCCGACCACGCCGAAAGGCGTACTCACAACTCCGAGCTCCGAGCCGTCGCCCATTCCCCACACCGTCCGCTCCCCACCCGTGGGCATGAGCTTGCGATGCCGCTGTAGCAGCCGTCCGTCCGGACCCAGATACAGAAGGGTGTTGTACAGCGTGCCGCCCTCGATCTCGGTCACACCGATCACGACGTACGCCGATACCTCCGCCGCCAGCGTCCTGGATGCGCTGCAGGGCAGGGCCGGGGACGCTGACCGCATTCGCGTAGAGACGCCGCACGAACTCGGTGTCGTTCCAGGCCGGTGTGCGCCAGACCCAGTCCGGATAGGCGGGGATGAAGGACTCGGGAAAGACGATCAGCTCCGCGCCGTGACCTGCGGCCTCGCGGACCAGGGCACACACCTTGGTCGTGGTCGCCTCTCGGTCGAGGAACACCGGTGTTGCCTGTACGGCGGCCACGGTAACCATTGGTTCCTCCAGCGTCGTAGATGCGCGCCGCGACAATCCATCACGAGGCCAAGGCGTACGGCCGATCGAGCCAACGTGCCCCAGCCGCACAGACCAGTGTGGACCGTGTGCCGGCTCCCGTCGAGAAGCCAAGCTGCACTTCGCTCTTGTTCGACGTGTCCCATTGTGGGCGGAGTTGACGCGGCTCGGAGCCCGCCGGGGCTACACGCCGGCGACGTAGGCGGTGAGGAAGTGGACGCCGTGGCGGTCGAGGTTGCCGCGTGGCTCGGTCGTAGTGCTCGGTGGTCCTGGGGTCGGCGTGCCGGGCCAGGATCTGGGCGTCGCGGAGCGGGACGCCGGCGTCGAGGGCGTTGGTGATCGCGGCGTGCCGCAGCGAGTGGGGGCTGATGTGGCGCGGGATGCCCGCGGCCTTCGCGATCCGCTGGACCATCCGGTAGACATCGCGGCGGTCGATCGGGTTCCCGGTCATCGGTCGCAGGATCAACCGACCGGAGGTCCGTTCCCCGCGACACGCCTCCAGCACCCGCAGGACCGGGACGGTGAGGGGCATGGTGGCCGGGCTTGTTGCCCTTGCCGACCAGCCGCAGCACACGATGACCTCGGAGGGTCTCGGCGTAGTCCTCGATCCGCACCGCCGCTGCCTCGGAGGCGCGCAGCGCGTTGATGCCGAGCAGGAACGCCAACGCGCCGTGGTGGACGGTGAGGGTCTGGGCGACCTGCAGGAACCGGATCAGCTCCAGCCGGTCCAGGCCCTGGGTGCGGGACTCGTCGCGGTGCATCCTGGGCAGCCGGGCGTAGACCGCGGGGTCGGCGGTGATGAGGCCGTCGATGTGGGCGTAGCGGAAGAACCCGCGTACGCCGTGCATCATCGTGACCACCGAGGAGTCCATCAGCCCGGACTCACCGAGCTGACGGATGTAGAGCTCGACGTGAGCACGCTGGATCCCGACCAGCGGGTCCAGGCCGTTGGCCTCGCACCAGGAGAACCAGCGCCGCAACTGGAAGGCGTACAAGGCGTGGGTGCGGCCGGAGTAGCGGGCCAGGTAGGACACCGCCGCCAGCTGCGCCGGCGACATCGACAGCGGCTCGAACGGAAGAAGGATCGTCGACTCAGACATCGTGGTCACCTCACGCGGCGATCACGGCCCCGGCCTCCACCCCGCTCGCCGCCGACGCGGCGAGGCACTCCAACCCACCGACGCTACGCCCGTCTGACCACGTCCGCAGGCGGCGGTATGACGTGGCCGCGAGCCGGCAGGCTCTTCGCGGCTACTAGACGATTCCCGTAGGACCGGTGTCCGGCCAGACTCGGTCCAGGTGGTCGGCGGGGCGCTCTCTTTGCGGCTGCCCACCCAGACTCTGGGTGTGGCTCTTTTCCGGGCTGCGTCCCCGTCGACCACCGCGTTGAGGTGTGGCTCAAGAGGGGACTGCCCAGCTCGCAGTAGCAATGCCCGCCTCGCGTCCACATCAGCCGCGACACGAAGGCGGGAACGCAGATGCAGGTGTTCATCGGGGTCGATCCCCACAAACTGTCGGCCACCATCGAGGTCGTCGACGCGCGAGAGACAGTCCTGGCTAGCGGCCGGTTCGACACGAACAAGGCCGGCTACGCCGCAATGAAGAAGCACGTCACCGCCTGGCCGGATCGGGTGTGGGCCGTCGAAGGCAGTGGCGGCGCCGGTCGGCCTCTGGCTCAACGGCTGCTCGCCGACGGTGAGCGGGTGGTCGACGTCCCGCCGAAGCTGTCGGCCAGGGCTCGGCTGTTCGACACCGGCCACAACCGCAAGACCGACGCCCACGACGCGCACGCGGTCGCGGCCGTGGCGGTCCGCACCAAGGGTCTGCGGGTGCTGTCCTACGACAGCGACCTGGAGGTGCTTGCGGATGCTGACCGACCGCCGCGCAGAGCTGATCAGCCAACGCGTGCAGACCGTCAACCGGTTGCAGCGGATGCTCTCAGAGCTCGTCCCAGGCGAGGTCAAGCTGAACCTCACCGCCCCACAGGCACGCGAGATCCTCTCGCGACGCCGCCCGCGCGACATCGGCTGGGAAGACGTGCAAGCGACTCGCGCTCGAACAGCTCGAGGACCTGACCGTGATCGACCGCAGGATCAAGGCCAGCGACAAGGAGCTGAAGGCCCTGGTCATCGCGTCCGGGTCGAAGCTGATGGACCTGCCCGGCATCGGCCCCATCGGGGCCGCCCGGATCCTCGCCGACGTCGGCGACGTGTCCCGGTTCGCTGACCGCAACCGGTTCGCTTCCTGGACCGGCACCGCACCGCTGGACGCCTCCTCAGGTGAGCAGATCCGCCACCGGCTCTCACGTGCCGGCAACCGCAAGATCAACCACATGCTGCACATGGCTGCCCTCAGCCAGATCCGTCTCGACACCGACGGACGGGCCTACTACCGCCGCAAGCGCGCCGCCGGGAAGACCCACCTCGAAGCGCTGCGCTGCCTCAAGCGCAGGATCTCCGACGCCGTCTACCGACAGCTCCTCGACGACGCCGCACACGGCTGCTGGTGCGGGCCCGGGAGGGCACTGCGGGGCGTCTCAAGAATCCAGCGCGGCCGACCTACCCCCGCACATCGACACTTCGGATCAGCCACTCCCGGACCCGCACCCACGACGCTACGCCGCCCCACCACGACCACGGAAGACGCCAGCCCGCCGAAGCACTTCAGAACGCCGGTTGACAACAGAGGGGAGCCGGAATGACGCGGGGTGCAGATCGATCGGCAGCGGATGCCTGCTGGTTCGCAGTGGGGAATTGGTTCACTCGCTCAACATCACCCGGCAGGCCGGGCCGACGATGATGAAAGACTCGGTCGGCCAGGTGGCACGACAGACGGTGCAACGGTCTTTGTCGTCCCGGGCTTCGCTGCACAGGATGGAGCAGGACGACTAGAGCATCCTCGCTGCCTTCGGTGCCGCGAAGGTGGTCACCGGGCTCGACTTGGCGATCGCGTCACGGCAGTTGTCGCGCAAGCGCGGGTCGTCCGGACCGGGGCGGCAACCGACCATCCCTCAGGTCAGCGGTGGTCGGGATCCTCCACGGTGCGCACGAGCGTCGCGAGCGACCGGGTGTGGCTGGTCCAAATGTCGACGCCAGTCCCCGGGATCCGGAGGCGGAGCCAGATCCGCAGCCGGACCCGTAGCTTTAGCGTGAGCTGGTCGCGCGAGACCGGCCTTGGCCAACCCGGCACCAGCTGACCGGAGTCGTCAAAGGCGGCCAGGACGACCGCGGATCCCGAGCCTCGCATGAGTACTAGGCTGATGGGCTCGAGTCCTCCGTCCGAGCCGTGCAGCGTCGCCGGGCAGGCGGCAAGCCACGTATCCATGTCGACGTCGGGAAACTGGTCCCAGGCGCGCAGTTGGGAGACGTGTTCGTCGCGCGAGCGTTCTTGGTGCCAGTTCCAGATCGCGGCGACGAACCAGTAGACCAGCGCGAATGCGCTGACCACGACGAGGACCCCGACGAGGTAGTCCCAGAACCTGCCGGCCGGCTCCCTGTAGACCTCACCCGGGATCCGGTTCAGGAGCGCGATCGCCTGCTCGAGGACGAAGTCGCCGATCGCATCCAGGTGCCGCAAGGCGGCGAGGACCACTATGGCGCAGAACAGGGCCGCGACGACGCGCAGGCTCACCAGGAGGTAGGTGACCTCGTAGCGTCGAGACCGCTCACGCCGGAGCCAAAACTCCGGGATGCGGATCGACCGTCCCGTCGGGCTGTCGGCAGCCAGGACGTTCAGGATGACCGGGACGAACTCGGACCAGTTAGCCCAGTACGTGGAGTGGTCGAACGCGGCAGACCGGAAGTTGTGAACCACGAGCGGGACGGGTGCCGTCGGGTCGCTCAGTGACACCGAGTCGCCGGGGGCGGGCGGAGGCCCCGACACCGGGTCGGCGCTGGCGAGCACGTCGAGCCATCGTCCGACCCGCGCTGGTCCGGAGACGGCCGCGGGCGTGTTCGGGTCGCGCAGGCACACGGCCAGGGCGATCGCGTAGCCGACGAGGGCCAGGGCCGTCACGATGATCGTCCCTTGACCTCCGACGCCGACAAACAGGAGCGCCAGGAAGTAGGCGGAGGCGAGGACGACCACCAGGTTGGTTGTGAGTCGCCTGTCGAACCCAGACTCACCGTCATTCGCGCGCGGATCGGCCTGGGCCCTGAGCCAGAAGGCGAGCAGCGCCGCCCAGGTGAGGATCGGCAGACAGCAGGATCCCGTAGGACGCGATCAAGCGAGCGTCGGAGGTCTCTGCACGCAGCGGGAAGACGACTATTTCGGTGATGAACAGGGCCCCCGCCGCCAGAAGGAGTGCGCCGCTGAGGACCAGCAGTGCTCGTCGCACCCCTCCTCGGTCGTGGTCACGTGTGCCTCGCAGGTTCTCGAGTTTGCGGGCGCCGGATCCGTAGGTGACCAGGTCGATCGGAGTGCCAGGCAAGACGTCCGGGCCCAGGCTCCGGAGCGCCTCGAGGGCGACCGCCGCCCCCTGGCTATGGGCAGCGACTAAGATGCGATCCGGCTGCTGCCCGGCCAACCAGGCCAGGTCCACGTGGACCTGATTGATGACCGCGGCGCGCGCGGTGGGCGCAGTAACGAACATGTAGCTGTCGCCGATGGTGGCGCTCATGACGCTCTGGATCCGTACCGCCATCGTCCGCAGCGGTGGGACCACGCTCAGCAGCGTGGCCAGGACCAGGACCAGGAGCACCGGCACGATGAGGGCGAGGAGTACGGCAGCCTTCACGTGCCGGAACACGACCGAGGTTTCGCCCGGGCGGTAGGTGGCGAACCCGGCCCGCTGCGCGGCGCATTGTTCGGTGAGTGCGCCGGACGTGACCCGGGGACGGGCGCGGAGAAGCTCGCGAACGTCGTGGTGCACCGTGCGGAGAACGGAGACGACCGTCCAGGGCAGGATCGTCCCGTACGACGGGGCGATGAAGGCGTCGGCCCAGCGGCTTTCGGCGATCAGGCAATCGAAGTTGTCGACCTGGAGCCGCGCGTGGGCGGGTGTTGTCACGGCAGGGTCCGTCGGACGCAGCCTTGCGTCGACGACCTGTGCTCGTTCGCCGACCCGGGCGCTCAGCCACGCGGCCAGGGCGTCAGTACTCGCGCTCACGACGGTGCCACGACGCTGGCTCCCGATTCCATGCACCAGCAGCAGGCCGACGATTTCGCGGGATCCGTCTGAGGCTGCGTCTTTAACCGTCAGAGGCAGGGTGCGTGGCTCCGCGGGCACGCGATCATGCTTCCAGATCGAGCGCGCGCCCGCCAGATCTAACGGCGCCAGTTAGTAGGCCTCGTGGGGCTCGAACCCACAACCCGCCGCAGATTAGACGTCCGCTGCTTTGCCAATTAACTGGAGGCCCGGAGCTTAAAGAACCCTGGGAGAAGCGCTGGAGTAACCGTAGCAACAATTCATGCCGGCCGAATCCTAGCCAGGCGGCCATGCGGGCAGCCTCAGTGTCACTTGATTCGACTGCTCGGATCAGCGCGGTGTGGCAACCAGAACCCGGTGCTGCCCCGCACGGCCAGTGGGACGCTACGCGGCGGAGTGCACGCAAGTGGGCTGGGGGTGTGGGGTGCTTGGGCCTTCCTGCGGTGGCTCAGCCAGCGACGGTCCTAGCGATCCTGTCGACGCGACGTTTCTCAAGCCAACTGGACGCGAAGACCTCGACCCGCTGGCCGACCTCACGAAGCCGTACTGCCTCACGCCTCATCCCCGGCGCCAGCGCCGCGTGCGCCATCTGCGAGCGCTGGTGGAGTCCAAGCCGCTTGTTCCATGCCACGTTGCAGCACCGCGCATCGTTTCCTGCGGGCGTCCCAACCCCAGCCGTTGACGAACGTGACGCCGTCGACGAACTGATCTGCTGCCAGCGCATCTGACTGAACGCCCGCGGGATCCCAACGGGCTCGCTCGTCGGCCACCCAGTTTCCCCGAGCGTCTTGTCTGAAGAAGAAGTCAGAGAGGGCCCCATTCATGCGGTACCGATAGTGCACAGCGAGCCACGATTCTTCCTCAGACGATCGTAATACGTCCTTCGAGAAGTATCCCACGATCGCACCCGAGAACACGCCGACCATGAAGGTCAGCGACGATGCACTCGCTAGACGAGTTAGTGCACTCAGCCCCAGTACCACTGCCGCGATCATCATCGTCGCAAGGAGGAGGAGGCCGGAGAGCTCGAGCTCAAATCTGAGCGCTCCGCGTGACGGATGCGCAGTCATGCCACGCCCAAGAAGCGCGCTCATTGCCAGCAGCAGAACGCAACTGATGACAGTGGTGATCGTCAGCGTGTTGTTCAGACCCAGTCCGTCGGTAACCAAGGCCAAAACGAGCCCGGCGGAGAGGATGAGTAAGGGGCGAATCGGGCGCCAGAGGTCACGAGGAGACAGCAACCCTCTTGATACATCCGCGAAGGCTGACACAGCAGCTAGCAGTGCTGTTCGGGCTCATGCCCACAGCACCACCGGTCTCCGGGTGGCGGTTGGTGAGACTTTGGGGCAGGCGGATGCTGTGCGCGACAGACGTTGCCCGACATTGCGGCCACCAGGAAGCTCGCTGCTCCGTCAACGTAGTACAGGGGACTGCCAGGGCTGTCCGCCCACGTAGGGGGCAGGTCGACGTCTTCGCTGACCACGCCTAGGCCAGAACCCTGCGCAACCAGGTCGACGCGGATGCCGTCCAAGACATGCAATACCCCGCTGATTTGCTCCTGCAGCACCGACACGACATGAGGGTCGAACTCAGCAGCCTCCGGCTCCCACATCGAGAGGGAGACGGTGCGCCTATCGCCCCCAGTTGGCTCTGGCATCGATACGGATCCACTCATAGCGTCCTCCTCGGATCCAGTGTCGCCCTGGCGACGTGTGTAGGTCCAGATCCGAGAGCGGCCCGGATGGCGTGCCCGGACTCGAAGCCAGCGGCGAATCTGCTTAACGCGCTTGAGACCCGGCTCGCGATAAACGCTCCCTGGCCGCTGAGTCAGGCAAGTGGTCGGCGTTGGTAATCCGCATTCGCGGCGATGTGACGCATGTTCCCGACGGACGCACATCGTGCATCCTGTCGCTGGCTTCTCTGGCCCCACTCGCATCCGGCGATCTCGAGGTCCTCAACGCTGTCCGGCCATGCAGTGCGCCGGTTGACCGAGCCGACCAGAAGTTCGTCGAGACCGTGTGACGTCCCGACCATCACGAGCCCCGGCGCGGACCGGAGGTCGGACGAGCCCTAGCGCGGCAATTGCGGCGAAGTGCAGCTTCCACAAGCTGGGGTGGTTACCGGGCTTTACATATTCGAGCGTGGCGAATCACTCGGCGATCCTCGTGATTTTGATCATTGGCTGGCGAGCTGCCGAAATGTACCTCCGGCGTCGGGCCACACATCGCTCTTCGAGGTCGTGGCCTCGCCGGGTCGTGACGCGGACAGTCATGATGTTGAGCATGCGGCCGTCGCTGATCCGTGGTGGCCATCAATCTCGACGCACCGCTTGCTCGACTAGCGGCTCGGAGCCAGACTGCATTTCGTGGACGGTCTCCGGACGATCACGAGCGATGATCTCGTTGCGGCTTTGCGTACGGGCGTGGTCATACGCGGGCCGGCAAACCTTGCCGGTGAGGCGCTCGTAGCAGCGGTGCACTTGGACAATGACGACCGCCGCCGTCCGGCCTTGGCGCCGCCGGAGTCGATTGCCGAGGCCCAGATGCCTCAGAGGCAATTGGCTCTACAAGGCGTAACCATCACCGGCGACGTCGACCTGGCCGGACTCCGGATTGGGTTCGCGCTGGTTCTCCAGCGATGCAAAGTAGACGGAAGTCTGATCCTTGACCGAGCCACGCTTCCCGCCCTCACCCTTGACGACAGTTCGGTGACGTCGACTGTCTCTGCTCGCGGCGCCCGCGTCGAGCGCGACGTCGACCTTCCCGGCGTCGCGACCGGCGAGCTGGATTTGTCTGACGCGGTGATTGGCGGCCGGCTTGTGCTCTCGCGGGCCGGACGGCGTGCTCCCGCCGAGCGTGGCACGTCCTCGGATGGCGATATGCCCCGGACGGGTCGACCGGATCCCCAGCTACCTCGGCAGGAGGAGGCGGGACCGGGGCAGGCACCCGGTGAGACGCGCTTGGAGCCGGAGTCGTTATCGGACGCCGCCGGCAGCCCCGAGCCGGCTGGATCGACTTCGGAGTCGGCCGGCCGCGAGGACTTGATGCACATGAATACGCCTCCGGCGGGCCTCTCCCAGGGCGCCGCATCGGGTTCCGGTGACGTGCAGCCAGGCGCGAGCGGGGACGAAGGTGTCAACGTCGAGAGGCCGGATGGCGTGGCTCAGGGGGTCGGAAGCGACGAGACCTCTCCGAGCCGGCGAAGGCCGCGGAAGAGACTGGCGTTCTCGCGTCAGGGCTCCAAGGGTGCCCCTCGTCCGCTAGAGGGACCCGAGGCGGCGTCCGAGCAGCCCTACCTGAAGGCGATCCGCCTTGATCGCGTTCGCGTGGTCGGTTGGACGCTGCTGGATGGTGCCACCGCGAGTTCTGTGACGTCGCAGGGCGCCGAGTGCACCGGCGGGGTCGACGTGCGCCGCGGAGACATCTCCGATCCGGATGTGCTGGCGCTCCTAGAAGCCGTGCCCGCACCCGAGGCGGAACCACTGGACGTGACCGCCAGGTGGGACCGGGTCATCGACGTCATCGGCCTCGGCGCGGCGCTGGCCGCTTGGGTGGTCGTGGTCGGCGGGGCCCGCGTCTGGGCCAGGCTGGCCGAGGCCGAGATCCCAACAGTCCAGACACTCGTCGGCCTGGGACGCGAATGGCTCCTCGTCGAGGGTCTGCAAGTGCTGGCAGTGCCGATCCTCGTCGGAACGGCCGTGGCGCTGCTTTGCTACTACACGCGCCGGCCGGAGGATGCGGCCGCAGCGGCTAAGGCCGCACCCGACCCCGCCGAGCGAAACAGCGCCGGAGGCCGCTTTCTTCAGGCAAGGACCCTCCGGACTCTGGTCGACAACCCGCAGCAATTGGCCTGGCTGATTCTCGCCCTGCTGGTCATCACCGTGGCGGCCACGTCGTCGGAGTGGTCTGAGTTGACGTGGGGGCGAGTGAGGGGCTGGACCCGGGTCGTGCTCCTCCTGATATTGGCGGCCGCGGCGGTGGCGCTCTGGCTCGTGGGCAGGTCGTCGTTGGGAGCCCGCGAGAAGGTGGCCGCAGTGTTTGGAGTGGTCTTCTTGGCGGTCACGCTCGTCCTCGGTGCGGTTTTGGTCACGCCCGGATGGTTCGCCGTGATGGCCCTGATCACGGTTCTGGTCCTGTGGGTCACCATGGGTGCGCTGGTGGGAAAGACGGTGGGGGGCGCGGCGGTCACCCTCTTCGCCGGGGTTCTCGCGTGGAGCGGCGCGCTGGCCATCCTCCAGGAGGCGGGCGCACGAGACCCTGAACCACCGTGGGCGATTGTCACATTCGAGGACGGCACGACGCTTGCCGGCGGGCTGCTCGGGCGGACCGGCGACCGCGCGTATCTCGCATTCCCCCATGACCGGGGCGACGACGCATTGAGGCGGGTGATCGTTGTGGACAACGATGTGATCGCCGATTTCCGGTACGCCGAAGCTGAACTCGAAGACGGCGACCGGATCGAGCCCCGGCGAGAGGAGTCAGACCAGCCGCGGACAGGCGCTGGCGAGACCGGCGCTGGCGATGACGGCGAGGGCAAGAACGGCCAAGGAGGAAACGACGGGGGCGGCGGGTCTGGCGGGGGCGGCGGTGGAATCGGTAGCGACGCTGCGACCGAGACGACGGTCACCGGAGTCGAGAAGCCGATCCGGAGTAGCGACGTGGAGTTCCACGTTGTCGAACTCGCCCGCCGGCCGGGCTTCCTCGAGCTGGACGCGAGCTTGCGGAACGTTTCTGGCGACGACTGGACGGTCGGGGACACGCTCAGTGAAGACGAGCGGGGTACGGCCGACGGGCTGTTGGTCTTCGACCCGGCTGGCCGGCTGAGGTACCCGGTCGCGCACGCGGCGGGGCGGTGCGCGTGCAGCAGTGGGCTCGACCGGGTCAGGCTCAGCGACGGGGACTGGTACCACCTAACTGCGACGTTCCGGGCGCCGTCGGCGGCAGTCACGTCGGTCGACCTCGAGGTGCCCGGGTTTGGCTGGATCCAGGATGTCCCCGTCACATAGGCGGGTGCTGCTGACAGTGGCGGCAATCCTGCTGTTGTGGGGGCCGGGACTGCAGGTCCTCGGCGTCCTTCTGCGGCCGGAGCCGGTCATCAGCGCCCCGCGAAGTCCACAGGCCGCGCCCGTCGGTGCCGGGTCGACCGCGGTCCACGGTGGCACCGAACGTGCCACCACCCAGGCACGGAAGGTCCGCGCAGCTCCGCCCGCCCACGCCCTCGGCACGCGGCAGTGGGTGTACGGCGAGGTCTGGCCGGCAGATGGCGGGGTGCCCCGGCGACTGGTCGTGCGGTTCGGTTTTGGCTGCGACACCCTGGCGCCGGACGTTACCTCGCACCTCCGACGGCTCTCCTCCTCGTTTCCCTCAGGAACCGTCGCCCGTGTTGGCGGCCACACCGACGCCGTGGGAGACAACCGCGACAACGACGCGCTCTCCCGCCGCCGCGCCCGCGTGGTCGCACATCCGTTCGCCCAAACACCGAGACGCGTCCGCGTGACGGCGGTCCGTGGGTTCGGCGAGCACCGCCCGGTAGCGAGGAACCGCAAGCAGGATGGGTCCGACAACCCGGGAGGGCGCGAACGGAACAGGCGAGTGGTCGTGCGGCTCGCGCCGCCGGGCGCGCTGTCGGCTGGGGGCCCGCCGGGAGCAGCGGACCAGCGATGGCGTCCGGTTCTTCCGGTCCTCCCGGCGGGGCCGCGTCACTCGTGCGCGGACCGCGGGGGAGACGGCGATTGACCGTTCGCCGCGCCGACCACCGCTCGTCGCACGCGGTGGCTGGCTCTTACTAGTCCAGATCAAGGCACGGCGACACCGGATTAAGCACGCGGCGGAGTGCAGCGGCCGCGAGCCGGCAGGCTATTCGCGGCGGAGTGCAGCGGCCGCGAGCCGGCAGGCGATTTTTCACGGCGGTATGACGTGGCCGCGAGCCGGCAGGCTATTCGCGGCGGAGTGACACAAGTTTGGCCGACGTGGCCAGGGCCAGGGGGGCGCTGGGCTCGCGCTCATGCCGACGTGAGGAGAACGCGTCCGTCTGCATCCTGCGGAACCTTGCATCGCGCGCGCTATAAAAGGCGGCCGCACTGTGTGTCGCCGAACCATGAAGTTAGCCACTGGGCGCCATGACTGGCATCGGCGCGAGGTCGCCGTTTAGGAGATCGTCCATGCTTCCTGCGGACGCGCCGACCATTCCGGATGCCCGCCGCGGAACAGGAGCTGGGTGTCCCAGACCAGGAGTTGGTACGACGGGATTAGGCATAGACCGCTGGGTCCCGGGCCTCCATACCCTTGTGCACACTTTTGTTCAGGAGTAGACAGGGAGCATGGCCACAGTCAGGTTCGATCAGATGAATGCTGTGATCGGCCTAGACAATGCCGAGACAAAGAATCTGACAGGTGTCTTAGCCAGCGTAACGGCGGGTGGCGTGGCCGGAGTAATGGCCTTCTTTAAGGTGGTTGGAATTGCGGGGGCTCTGGGTGCGACCGGTCCGTATATTGCTGGCGCAATTGTGACGCATGTAACGTGGGAACTTGCTGTCATCAACTTCTCTAACAAGGGAGCCGGCGTCTGGCTGTACGCGGACCGCACTATCTGGATGAGCGGCGGAGTCGGAGTCGTCATCCCGCATACGCGTACTGAGAAGACCGCCTTTGATGCCAGGGCCAACGAGGGGATGTTGACCTCGGAGAATGGTGACGAGATCAAGTGGCGTATCGACCGGGGAGTTGGCGCTCCGGACGACTGCAAGTTCGTACTCGTCAACGAGTGCGAATGGGTCAAAGCGTATAAGTTGTACATCGGCCCCGACACGTGGTGGGTCCAGGCAGACGGACACCAATCGGCCGAGAACGGCGCTTGGGCCCACCAACTGCCGCAGACGCAAATCGTGTTCCACAAGCCCCAGTTCTTGGGATCCTGGGGGCCCGTGGGACTGACGCTGGCCAACTTCAACGGCTTGAACGCCACAGATATCACAACGTTCCGATGGACGAAAGACAATTGATAGGTTCGGAAATAGCCGGCCGGTAGACCCGCTCGGGAAATCCGTGCACTCACGTGCTCCTTTTGTTCCGATGAGATGAGAATCAGTTGAAGCCGGTGCTTCATCATCCACGAGATGTTCGGGTTTGCTCCGTGTTCCTAAGGAGGGCAGCATGCCCGCAGTGCCAGGGTTCTTGCCTCACCGCAACGCGCCGCTGTTTCACAACGGCCCCTGGGATCCGGTGGTCGACTTCGAAATCGCCCTGCCGCCTCCACTCCCGCCGGTGCAGGCCAACCTGACCCAGGCAGGGCTGTGCGGCGGGATGGCGTTCCTAACCCGCGACATTTTCGAGGCCAGCACCGAACAGCTGCGCAACACCGATTCGACGGCGATCCCCGCCCAGCTCGCGGTGTATCTGCGGGACCGTCTCGTCCAGAGCTTCGACGGCGGCCCGGTAATATCACGGTGGATTGCGGCCACGGCGACACCGAACCACGACACAACCGTGTTCGGACCCGGCCTGTACCGCCAGACCGTAGACGAGTGCGCCGCTATCACCCAGGACGTGGATGACGGCATCCTGAGCCCGATCGGCCTCGTGCTCGTCCAGTCCGCCCTACCCATCGATGTATTCAAGGGGCATGTCGTCCTGGTCTGGCGCTACGAGCGAATCGGTGAGCTGCTCACGCTCTACACGTACGACTGCAATGGACCGGGGCTGGACGACATCGGGATCACCCTCGACGTGTCTGCACCGGCGCCCGCGAAGGACATCGTGACGAACGGGACGTCCTCCCCGCCGCCGGGGAAAGGCACAATCCGGGGCTTCTTCCGGCTGCCGTACTCCTTCGCCGACCCCGGTCCCGCCTACATCGATCAGGCGCAGATCCTCGTGCACAAACCCCCGCCGCTGATGATGAAGCCGGGCGAGAAGACGATGGTGACACTAGAGGTCATCAACCGGGGCTCGACCAGCTGGGCGCCCGGAGAGGGATACCGCATCGGCAGTCAAGCGCCCGCGGACAACAACCACTGGGGCCTGTCTCGGGTGGACGTGCCCAGCACTGACCCGGGCGAGGGACACCTGCTCCACTTCACCGTGACTGCACCAGTTCACCCCGGCACATACGCGTTCTCCTGGCAGGCGCTGCGGGAGACAGTCCGCTGGTTTAGCCGAGCGACACCGGCAATCAGGATCGCTGTTGGACTGCCGCAGCGGGTCAGGGTACCCGACGTCGAAGGATGGCGACGGGATTCGGCGCTCCAGGCAATCTCAACAGCTGGGCTGAAGGCGCGGGTCACTGGCACGAACAATGGCAACACATACGTGGTTGCTCAGGACCCTGATCCGCTAAGCCTCGTCGACCCTGGCAGCGAAGTGGAGATCCAGCTCCGCTCAGGATGGCCGCCGTGAGCCCCGCTGCTTCTAGGCATCCCGGTGCTTGATCAGATGCCGGGGTCTCCGAATCGGTGGTGTCTGCCCGGCGTGTTGGGTCACCGGCCCCCAGCCGGGGTTTCGCTTACTTCCAGTGTCCCGGGTGCCATTCCCTCCGGGACGGTCGGCGACCTCGCGCCAGCTTGGCGGTTGCTTCACTCCGGTTCCCCATGCGGGCGATAGCGGCTCGTCACAACCACAACCGAGGGTCTACGCCGGTTCGGCGCGGCGATGAGCGGGTAGGGCTCGGAGTCTTCCAAGGATGGAAGTTCTCAAGCCGCCCATCTCGAGGACCTCGACCTGCCTGACGCGACCTTCGCCTACCTGACCTGACAACCTTCGGCCGGCTCGACGAACTGGGGCTTGAGGTCCACGGTCAACGACTCGAGCCGGATCAAGCGGTGCTGGCTTGGGTGAAGTCGGCGCCCTTCGATCGCGGGCAAATCTGTCACCGCGACACTGCCGTTCAGCAAGGCGGCGATGCGAAACGGTGGCGCGTGAAGTAGAGCGGCGAACTGCGTACAACCGACCACAACCCCATGCCGAAGCCGAACGATCTCTCGACTTCGGCCGACGAGGCCATGCAAAGTGGGAGACGCCTGACCCTCAACGTTAGAGGCACGATGACGGAGGACCCAGACAGCCAGGTGCCGACCGAGCGCATACTTCCCGTGGCGGCCGACGGTATGGCACCTGACGGTTCCCAGGTGCGACTGCTCGCGGCAGCGTCCCGTGGCGGCATGGCCCACTTCGAGCTTGGCGTAAGCGAGACGTCCATCGCGCAACGGCACAGAACAGTCGAAGAAATCTGGTTCGTCGTCAACGGCCTCGGGCTGATGTGGAGAGAGCCACCTGACGGCCCGTCGCGCGTGATCGAGCTACGTCCCGGGGTCAGTCTCACCATTCCGGTCGGCACACGATTCCAGTTCCGCAACACCGGCCGTACGCCGCTCGCCGCGATCGGCGTCACGATGCCGCCATGGCCCGGACCCGATGAGGCAGTTGCAGTGGACGGCGTCTGGGATCCGGTCATCGGACGCGACATCGACAACTAGGCACCCAGACCGAGCTTTCCACGAGAGGTCGTCCATCACGTAGAGGTGCCACACCTCGGAGGTGCATGACGCAACCGCTCAAGGATCTCTTCGACGAGCGCGACGCTCGGGTCCTCACTTGGCGGCGGACTGTGACGCAATCACGACATCTCTCCAGCATAAGCTTGCTGGGGCACTCGCTCATCTCGCACTGCGCGCGTTGCCTTGCGCGTCTTTGTGGGCGGAGGTGACGCACGCTGGGGTCAGCGAGCCTCACCCTGCGCTGGACTGGGTCAGACGCCGGCGACGTAGGCGGTGGGGAAGTGGACGCCGGCGCGGTCGAGGTTGCCGCGGGCGCGGTCGTAGTGCTCGGTGGTACGGGGATCGGCGTGCCGGGCGAGGATTTGCGCGTCCCGCAACGGGACGCCGGCTTCGAGTGCATTGGTGATCGCGGCGTGCCGCAGTGAGTGCGGGCTGATGTGCCGTGGGATCTTCGCAGTCGTGGCGATCCGGCGGACCATCCGGTAGCGTCCGGCGGTCAATCGGCTTACCGCTCTGCGGGTGGAGCACGAGCGGCCCGGTGGTCCGTTCGCCGCGGCAGGCCTCCAGGACCCGTAGGACCGGGACGGTGATCGGCATCGTGGCGGGTTTGCTGCCCTTGCCGACCAGGTGCAGCACTCGGTGCCCACGCAGCGTCTCCTGGTAGTCCTCGATCCGGACCGCGGCAGCCTCCGACGCCCGCAGGGCGTTGATCCCGAGCAGATATGCGAAGGCGCCATGGTGGACGGTGATGGTCTGGGCTATCTGGAGGAACCGGATCAGCTCCAGCCGGTCCAGCCCCTGAGTGCGGGTCTCATCGGCATGGATCCTCGGTAGCCGGGCGTAGACCGCGGGGTCGGCAGCGATAAGCCCGTCGATGTGGGCGAACCGGAAGAAGCCGCGGACGCCGTGCATCATCGTGTTGACCGAGGAGTCACGCAGCCCTGCCTCGTGCAGATGCCGGATGTACAGCTCGATGTGCGCCCGCTGGACCCCGGTCAGCGGGTCCAGGTCGTTGGTCTGGCACCAGCCGGACCAGCGGCGCGAACGCCGCGGCGTACAGCTCGTGGGTGTGCCCGGTGTACCGGGCGAGATAGGACACCGCCGTGAGTCGGGCGGGGGTCATCGTCTCGGGTGTGAACGGCAACAGCGCCGTCGCGTTTGTGGCGTTGGTGCTCGATCTCGTCGAGGTGGTCGAGGTGGTCATGGCGCCCTCCGACGGCCTGGCAGCTCACCCCGGTCGCGGACCGCCGCACACGGCGAGGTCACTTGCAGCTGACGCTAAACCGCGGCCTTCGACCGACGGCGTCGTCAAGGAGCGTCGGTGGTGCTTGGTCTCAGCCGAGAGCTGAAGTTCCGCTGTTTACGCCTTCAGCGTGCCGCCGGTAGGCGATCCTGATGGCATGACCAAAGGGGGGATCGCGGCGGCCGGTGCCTCGAGCGAGGCCAAGTACCAGCAGCTGCTCCGCTCCTGGCGTCGCAGGAACCGCAAGGTCTTTGCGATCGTGGCCGCCATCTGCGGGTCCCTCCTCGTGGGCTCAGTCGTGGCAGCGGGATGGTGGCCGACCCTGTCCTATGGCTGGGGCTTGGTCGGTGGCGCGGCGGCTTCGTTCTGGCTCCTGGTTCGGCTCAGTCCGCCAGGGTGGATCGAGAACTGGCAGTCCGGCGCCTACGGCGAACAGGCCACCGCCAAGGCGTTGCGAGAGCTCGAGGACGATGGCTGGGTTGTTCTGCACGATCTTCCGGCTACCCGCGGCAACGTCGACCACATCGCCGTCGGCCCCGGCGGGGTCTTCCTGCTGGACTCCAAACGCCTCGGTGGCACCGTGACCGTCGACCACGACGGCGTGAGCGTTCGGCGGTTCGACGATCCTGAGCTCACCTATCGTCACCCGGGCGCCGGCCATCTCCTACATCTGGCGCGGCAGACGCATCGACGCGTACTCGCAGCCACGCGCATCAAACTCTGGGTGACGCCGGTGATGGTGGTCTGGGCCGACTTCCCCCGCAGCGCGCCGCCGAGAACCGCTGCACCTACGTTCACGGCGACCACCTCGTCAGCTGGCTGAGATCACAAGCTCCCACACTGGCACCGAGCCGCGTGCAGCAGGTGGCTCGACGCGGTCCGCGTCGCCTGGCAACCCGTGAACCCGGGCTGACACCGGAGCCAGCACCGCGTTGAGCGCCGACGGCATCGGCCACCCGCACCTGCGACGGCAAGCGGCGGAGTGCAGCGGCCGTGAGCCGGCAGGCTCTTCGCGGCAGGGTGCAGCGGCTGGGACCAATGCCATCGGTGAGCCAGCATTCTCTTCAGTGTTTGCTCTGGCCGTACCCACCGAAGATTCCGCCATGGCCGCCTACTTCACGCTGCCTCGCCGAACGCTCAGACCCCACCACTCCCCGGACGCCTACACAGATGGGTGTGACTTCGTTCGCGGACGGATTGCAGTGTGCTCCGTTGACGCTGACGGTCTGTCGGTACCAGGCTGCAGGAGTAGAGGCGCAGCCGTTGAAGCTGGCCCGACCTGCGCCCGTGACCGACGGGAGGAGAGCCGCATGAACGAAGAGATCCGGGTGGAGTTCCTGAGCAGCTCGGAGGCGGATCCGGCCGAGCTGGACGCTCTGACGCGGGCGTTGCGAGCCGAGATCCTCGAGGTGGACGAGGTGGACCGCGTGGAACAGGCGTCTGCCGGTCCGGCGCCCGACGGTTCGAAGGGCCTTGATGTTGCCGCAATCGGAGCGCTCGTCGTCGGTTTCGCGCCCGGGGTACAAGCGGTCGCGAAAGTGTTCGAGGTGGTCCGAGGCTGGCTTGCGAACCGCTCGCCATCGACGCCCCCATTGCAGATGTCGATCGGCGACAAGAGCATCACAGTGGTGGCTGACAAGAAGCAGCAGGAGGAGTTGGTCGCCGCCTTCCTCGCGGCGCTGACGACACCCGAGGCGGAGGAGGACGCCGATGCGGAGGGCGGCAGGGGGAGACGGAGTAGGGATCAGCGGCTGCCCCAGGCGGGCGGTCCGTAGACGCCGGTGCTCAACTCGTTCGCCGCACCGTCGAGCGTTGCGACCCACAGCTTCTTCCTCCCAGGGCTCCCCAAGACGGGCTCGAGCCACAGAACTGTCGACTGATTGGTCGGACCCCAGGCCGGTGAGGTGGCCTTGCTGCCGACCGTAATAGGACGCACGTCGCTTGCCTCGAGGGTTTCGAGGTAGAGCACCTCCCGGGATCCGTCCCGTCCCCGGACGAAGAGAAGACCGTTGGCGGACCAATCCGGGTGGCTGTCTGACCCATCGACGCCGTTCGTGATGCGTTCTCGCTCCTCGCCGTCGGCGGTGATCACCCAGAGAGCTGTCGTGTCATCGCCCTCGGGATCGCGCATCACGACGATTCGGCCGTCGCCGGTCCAGGTCGGGCCCCCGTCAAAATCGTCACCCCTCAGCAGGCGGACCAGACTCCCGTCGCGGTTGACGATTCCCAAGCCGACTGGCTCGCCGCTCGCATCGAAGCAGATTGCGGCGAGCAGCTCTCCGTCCTGGCTGAAGGCCGGCCGCTTGGTGAGCGGGCACTCCTTGGCGGCGTCGACGTCCAGCAGTGGCGCGTCATCGCTGCCGTCGACCCGGGCCAGACGGGGCACGCCCCCAGTGCCTTCGCCCTTACCGGTCAGGTAGACCAGCCACCGGCGATCTTCGGAGATCGTCGGCTGGCCCGCGTCCGGATCATCAATGATCAACCGCAGCCTTCTCGTCTCCGCATCCAGACCGAAGATCCCGGTACCTCGTCGCGGATCGTCCACCTGAAGCAGGATCTGGTTGTCGGGTAGCACAGGCGCAGCCGATTGACCGGGGGTGTCGTCGTCAGTCAGCGCGATCAAGGTGAAGCCACCGATGACCAGCGTGCCAAGCACAGCGAGGAACAACAGGGTCAAGCGCTTGCCTCTGTTGACGTGCCATCGATGGTGAACGGCGGATGCACTGACACGCTCCGCCTCGGCGTCCTCATCGGTGGTCGTCTCAGCGGCGACCTCGGTACTGCGGATGTCCTGCCTCGGTGCACCTGCCGCCGCGGACGGGTTCTTGACGCCGGGACCACCCCGCGTGGGCGACGCTACCGGCTGGTAGTCAGGGATGACCGGGGCCAGCGGCTCGCCGGCTGCGTCGAGCACGACCCGTGCGCGCTCTCGGACCGTCAGGCTGTCGTCATGGTCGGCCAGCCTGCTCAGCTCTGAACGGGCGGCAAGCGACCGGCCAGGGTGTTGCTCAGACAGGATGGTGGCCAGGCCATGGACTGCACCCAACCGCTTGTACGTTGCCGAGGCGCGGGCGTCGGCCAGCAGATCGGACTCCAACGGTGCGGGTCGGGCCACGGGCGTGCTGCGGCGCGCGACGTACACCTCGCCCTCGACATCGAAGCTCTTCACCGGTGTCTGGTTCGCATTGCGAGACGTGACCCGATCGTGGACGAAGTTGTACAGCTCGTCCAGCGAGACGAGCCCGTCGAGATCGCGGTCGGCTTCGCCGCTGCGCAGTCCGTCGATCACGGCATGGGTGAACAGGGATGGCTCCTCCACCCCGTCGAGCGCAAGCTGGAGTGAGGTCGAGGCCGTGATCACGGCTCGACCCTTGCCGCCGAGCCGTTCAGTGAGATCCACGGTGTCGGCCGCCTTGGCGAGCTTGACGAAGGCTCCGGAGTAGCAGCAGTCCACCAGGCACAGGATCAAGCTGGCCCTGGACTCCTCCATGGCCTCGCGAACAAGTGCGGAGGGAACCCCGGTGACCTTGAGCTTGAACGTGTCGGACAGATCGGTGTTCGTCGTGGCAAAGAAGAGCTCCCCGCTGGGGGACTTGACACCGTGACACGAGAAGTGCGCGAGTAGCGTGTCGCCGTACCTGCCGGAACCGAAGAACCCCGCGATGGCGAGCTCGACCTCATGGGTGGGTCGGTTGAAGACGGTCTCCACCCTGTAGCCGCCGACCGCTTCGTCGCGGAGCACGTCGGCCAGAACGCGCGCATCCTCGGCAGGTGCGTTGAGACTCGTCAGCTTCGGATCGCTGTACTCGTCCGTCGCGACGATCAGAGCCTTGCGTACGCCGACCATGACCCCTCCTGGGGCCGATAGCCCCGGAATCAACGGTCCTCGCCTCCGCACCACGATGTCAACGCGAAAGGGTCTGCTGCACGGATAGGTGAGGTCTGATCTGTGGCGCTGTGAGGCGTCGCTGGAAGGATGTTCACCGTGCCCAAGCCACTCCCAAGGAGTTCCGCGACGACGTCGTGAACGTTGCCCGCAACCGTAAGCCGGGTCAGAAGATCAAGCAGATCGCCACCGATCTCGGCATCGCCAAGTCGTGTCTTCGCAACTGGCTGCGCCAGGCCGACGTCGAGGACGGTCTCAAGCCCGGCACTGACCGCAGCCGACAGCACCGAGCTGCGCGAGGCCAAGAAGCGGATCCGGTTGCTGGAGCAGGAGAACGAGGTGCTGCGTCGTGCGGCGGCGTATCTGTCGCAGGTCAACCTGCCGGGAAAACGACGTACCCGCTCGTCCGAGAGCTCGCCGTCGACGGGATCCAGTGACGGTGACGTGCCGGGTGCTCAGGATCGCCGCCAGTCCTACTACCGATGGCTCGCCGACCCGGTCATCTTCGCGCACGTGGCCAGGGACGCCGGCGGCGCAGCGTGCGATCGGACGATGTGGCGGGTCTGCTCGACCAACGGCTGGTGGAGCGTGTTCGGCAAGAAGCACGGCAGGACCGGCAAGAAGACAGGATCGCCGGTCCACGACGACCTCGTCGAACGGAACTTCACCGCCGAGAGCTAAGGCCCTGACCGGAATCGATGAACTCCCGGTCCTGTGTCAGCGCGTTCCTGATGCCTCGGTTCCAGCAACGACCTGAGGCTGCGAGGGCCGAGCACACCTTGCCGGTGCGCCTCGGTGGCCTGCTGCCGGACCGTACGGGGCCGGACTGGGTCGCTCGCCTGGCCGGTGCCAACGGCAACGCACCGGGCCGGTCCGCAGACGCTTCGCTCTCGATCCCCGGCTCGAGAGCGAAGCAGGGTCCAAGTTGGAGACGAGTGTCACCGAACAACCGAATTGGCTCCGTCACCCATCAACCGAAGGTGCTCAGCCCTACGAATGTGTAGATGAGCTCCCAACATTCGCCAGTTCGGATCGATCCCAGTGGAGCGCTCTGCCGCCACGCGGGCAAAGATGTCAGCCGATGAAGTCGTTGTCCTCGAGCCACTTCGTCGCGACCTGTTCAACGGGGAGGCCGTCCACGTCGACTTGGGCGTTCAGCTGCTGGAGCTCCTCGGTGGTGAGCTTCTCCGCGATCGGGGCGAAGATCTCCTCGATCTCCGGGTGCTCGTCGTAGACGTCGTTGTTCATGGTCAGCGCGAGGTTGTAGATGACGAAGAACGACTTGTCGTCCTCGAGCACCACCATGTCGTTCGCGGGGATCCGCCCGTCGGTGGCGAACACCTCACCGAACTTGCAGGGAGAGCCCTCCGGGACCCGGGTGAAGATGATGCCCAGGTCGACCTCGGTGACGGCGCCTTCGGGAAGGTCGAACCCGTACGCCTCCTCGAGCCCGGGGAGCCCGTCGGCGCGGTCGATGAACTCCGAAGCGGCGCACAGTGAGGCGTCGGAGGGGCTGTCGTTGGCGACCTCTGCGTAGTCCGAAAGGGTCGTCACACCTAGGTCCTCGGATGCTTCGGCCGAGGTGGCGATCGCGTAGGTGTTGTTGACCGGCGCGAGCGCGGTCCACTTCACGTCGTTCTTCTCCAGATCCTCCTCGGCGACCGCCTCGAAGAGCTCGTCCTCCTCGGTGGCGGCTTCATCAGCCTCGTGACCCAGCAGTTCCGCCCATCCGGTTCCCGTGTACTCCCAGTACATGTCGATCTCGCCGGAGGTCAGGGCTTTGCGAACGTTCGTCGTGCCCGTGATCCCTGTCTGGTCGGTGACGGAGGCGCCAGCGTCGTCCAGCACCTGCACCGTGATCTGACCAAGGATGAGCTGTTCGGTGAACTCCTTGGAACCGACCGTGAACGTGGCCCCGGACAGTTCCCCCTCGCTGCCGCCTTCGCTCTCGTCGCCACAGGCCAGGGTCACCATGGAGAGTCCGGCCAGCACTGCGGTCAGTCGTAGGTAGCTGCTCTTCCGGTTGCGCATCAGTTCACCTCTCGGTTGTGCGTGTGTGGGTGGATCTCAGAGTCCGAGCGGTCGGAGCTCCTCCTCGGCGATACCGGCCACGTAGTCGACGAGGAGTGCAAGGACCGCGACGAGAATCGCTCCGACGATGGTGATCAAAGGTCTGTTCTGCACGAAGCCGGCGACGATGAGGCCGCCGAGGCCGCCGGCTCCGATGAAGGTGCCGAGCGTCGCGGTTCCCACGTTGATGGTCAGCGCTGTACGGAGCCCCGCCATGATGATCGGCACGGCGAGCGGAAGCTCGATCTCGACCAGGACCATCCGCCTGGTCATCCCCATGCCGCGCGCTGACTCGATCACGGACTCGTCGACCTGTCGCAGGCCCACCATCGTGTTGCGCAGCACCGGTAGCACCGTGTACGCGACCAGGGCGACGACCGCCGGCCAGAAGCCGATGTCCCAGACAACGGCGAAGAGCGCGATCAGGCCGATCGAGGGGATCGCCTGGCCGATGTTGAATGCAGCGATCGTGGGCGGGGTGATGAACCGCATGGCAGGCCGGGTGAGCATGATCCCGACCGGGATGGCGATCACCAGGACCAGCACCGTCGAGACCACAGACAGCTCGATGTGCTCCCAGGCGGCGGCCCGGATGCTGGCGGCGTTGAGTCGCCGCTGCTCGCCGCTGCTGAGCTCTTGCGTCCGCACGAACAGGTACAGGCCCACGAGCACCGCGAGGAGCGTCACCGGGGTGACGAGATAGCCCTGGAGGGTGCGGCGGTGGGAGGGCGCGCCGACGGAGGCCGCCTCGGGATCGTCCGTCGGGATGTCGTCGGTGTCCACCGACGGGCCGGGCGAGGTCGTCATGACAACGGCTCCACGTCCTCGTCCCCGCTCCGGCTCTTGAGCCGGAGGTGCTCCGCGGACCGCATGCTCCGGACCGCCTCATTGATGCTGTCGATATCGACGATGCCCTGGTACGTGCCCGCGGAGTCGACCACGACCGCCGTGCTGTAGCGGGCGGTGATCATTGCGTTCAACGTGTCACTGAGCGTCGCGTGCGGCTCGACCAGCGCATCGGGGCGCAGCCCCAGCTCCCTGAGCGGGCGACGCCCATCGGAGCGGTGCAGATGGTCCATGTTGACCCACGTCAGTGGGCGCCGTTGACCGTCCAGGACCAGAACAGCACTGTGCTCCACCCGTTCCAGCACCCCGCGAACCTCCTCGTGGCTCGCATCCTCTGACACGGTCGGCCACTCGTTGAGCTCGACGTCTCTGACCCTGCTCAGGCTCAACCGCTTCAGCGACGCTCCTCGACCGATGAAGTCGGCGACGAAGTCGTCGGCCGGGTTCACGAGGATCCGCTCGGGTGTGTCGTACTGCGCGATCTGTGACCGGTCGCCCAGGATGGCGATCCGGTCCCCCATCTTGATGGCCTCGTCGATGTCATGGGTGACGAAGATGATGGTCTTCTTCATCTTCTCCTGCAGGCGGAGGAACTCGTTCTGCAGCCGGTCGCGGGTGATCGGATCGATCGCCCCGAACGGCTCGTCCATCAGCATCACGTCGGGATCGGCGCTCATCGCCCGCGCCACACCGACCCGTTGCCGCTGTCCACCGGACAGCTCCTTGGGGTAGCGGTTGCGGTATGCGCCGGGCTCCATCCCGACCGTCTCGAGCAGCTCGTCGACACGGTCGGCGATCCGCCGCTTGTCCCACCCCAACAGCTTCGGCACCGTGGCGATGTTGTCGGCGATGGTGACGTGGGGGAACAGCCCGATCTGCTGGATCACGTACCCGATCCGGCGGCGGAGCTGGTCCGGGTTGACTTTCGTCACGTCTTCGCCCGCGAGGAAGATGCGTCCCGAGGTCGGCTCGATGATCCTGTTGATCATCTTCATCGTCGTGGTCTTCCCGCAACCGGAAGGGCCCACCAGGATGACGATCTCGCCTTCAGGGACTTCCAGCGACAGGTCCTCGACCGCTAGCTCGCGCTGTCCCGGGAACCGCTTCGACAGGTTCTCCAGCCGGATCTCGATCTTGTCCGCGTCGGAGGCCACTCCGTGGGCCCTGTTCGCACTGTTCATCGAAGACCTTCCGAGACCGTGAGTCGGGACACGAGCACGTAGAACAGGTCGAACAGGACGGCCAGCACCATGATCCCCACAATGCCCCCGAGGACCTGGTTCAACGCGGAGGCGCTGCCGATCCGGGCGAGTCCGGTGAAGATGTCGTTGCCCAGACCGGGCCCGTTGATGTAAGCGCCGATCGCAGCTATGCCGATGAGGACGAGAGTCGAGACACGCATGCCGGTGAGGATCACCGGCCAGGCCAGCGGAAGTTCCACCCGGAGGAGTCGGGCCCCTCGTCCCATCCCCATCCCTTGCGCCGACTCCACGATCGCGGGTTCCACCTCACGAAGCCCCACGATCGTGTTCCGGACGATGGGCAGGAGTCCGTACATCACGAGACCGACCACGACCGAGCGGGCACCGAGTCCGAGCGCCGGAACGGAGATGAAGACTCCGAAGAGAGCCAGGGAGGGGATCGTCAGGAACGTCCCGGTGATGCCCAGCACGATGTTGCGGGGCCGTTCGGTCCGGTACGTCGCAACACCCAGACCGACACCGACAACCGTTGCGATCGCGACGGCAACGATGACCACCAGAGCATGGTCGATCGCCAGTTCGACGAGGTGCTCCCAAGTGAACTGCAGGTAGGTCCAGAAGCTCGAGAACCAGCCCACGTCCTCACCCATGGCTCAGACGGGACGCGCAGGGACAAGCGAAAATGCCCACACCCCCTCCTCTCTGGTGTCACTGACTCTTCCACGACGCACGTGGTGTGACAAACACCCCGGATCTGCTCCTGCAGGGTCGCGCAGCGGCCGAACACCCGCTCTCACCCCTGCCGCCCCCGCGTCGGCGGGGTGCCCTTTCTGCCTTGCCAGCCGCTGTGCCAGCCGCTGCCCTGAAACCGAAGCCACCGACTCAGAGGGCGGCCTCCAAAGCGGCGCCGACCCGGTAGAGACGGTCGTCCGCGCCGTCCGGCGCCATCAGCTGCACGCCGACCGGCAGTCCGTTGCCCAGCCCCACGGGCACGGAGAGGGCGGGCACGGATGCGAGGTTCGCCTCGACGGTCCACCAGTCGGTGCGAGGTCGGGCCAGCGGGTCCGCCATACCTGCACGCCCAATCATCGGGGCCGTCAGCGGGACGGTCGGGCTGATCAGGACGTCGCACTGACCGAAGGCTTCGACCATGTCGGCCCGGATCTGCTCCCTGCACAGCGAGGGCCTCCGTGTGCTCCCGGCTACCGACCATCAATCGGCCGAGCTGGAGCCGGCTGGCCGCCTCGTCGCCGAGCGGCCCCAGAGCGGCGTGCGCCTCCAAAACCGGCAGGGCCTCGACGCAGGTGAGAGTGACGTAGACATCGAGCAGGTCGCCGAAGCGTGGCACCGAGACGGGCACTGCCCTGGCGCCGAGCTCGACCGCGGTCATTCGGGCGGCCTCGAAGCGCTCCAGCACCTCTGGGGCGTTGCGGTGCCCGGACATCGGGACCACGACCCCGATCGTGACGTCCTCGAGGCGCTCGCGCGACCCCAGCTCGGCCGCGGCGACCAACCCGGCACCCTCCCCGACGACCTCGTGCAGGAGGGCAGCCTCGACCACCGTGGGGGCGAGCGGACCCACCCGGTCGAAGGTCGGCGCGAAGTCGACGACGCCATCGACGGGCACGGTGCCGTGGGACGGGGCGACGCCGACCACGCCGCACATCGAGGCAGGCTCCCGGATCGACCCACCAGTGTCGGTCCCCAACGACAGGACGCCGTACGCCGCCACCGCAGCGGCGCATCCGCCGGACGATCCTCCCGCGGTCCGTCTCGGGTCGTACGGGTTGCGGGTCGGACCCCATGCGGAGGTCTCGGTCGATGCGCCCATGGCCAGTTCGTCGAGGTTCATGGTGCCGACGACCACTCCGCCGGCTGCGCGGACCCGCCGCACCACCTCAGCGTCCCCCGCGCTCGGCGGCAACGCGCGGCGGGCGGCAGAACCGCAGGCCCAGGGGGCGCCACGGACCGCGATGTTGTCCTTCACGGCCACCCAACGGCCGCCGAGACGGCCCTGGACCAGCGGACCAGCGGCCAGCGCCGCCTGATCGACGTGGACGAAGGCGTTGATCTCCGGCTCCCGGTGGAACGGCCCGGCCTCGCTGAGGTTCACTATCAGCTCACTCGGTCATGAACCGGCCGAGCAGTGACGCAGACACGCCCTCCAGCTTCTCGGCGAACATGCGCTGGTAGGCCAGCTCCTCCCGGCTGCGCGGGGCGGGAAGAGCGTCCACCCGCTGGTCGCGCCACCCCGTCTCGGGGACGAGCTCGTCGACGCGCCCGGCCATGACGTCGGAAGTTCCGCTGCCGTCGCCGAACTGCTCCTTGGGCCGCCACAGCAGGTCATCCGGCAACCAACCGGCGAACGCCTCTCTCAGCAGCGCCTTCTCCTCGCCGTGCTGCCCAGGGAGCAGCCACTCGACGGGCATCCGGGCCGCGAGGTTGACTACGTCCCGGTCCAAGAAAGGCACCCGGGCCTCGAGCCCGTGGGCCATCGTGACTCGGTCGCAACGCTGAAGGTTGAGATGATGCAGAGACGAGACGTTGCGGACCAGTTCGGCGCGCAGGCTCGCCTCCGGGATGTCCCGATAGTGGTCGTACCCGGCGAACAGCTCGTCGGCGCCCTCGCCAGTGAGCACCACCTTCACGGTGCGCGCCGCGTCCTCTGCCAGAAGATAGTTCGGGACCGCACTGCGCACGAGCGAGGGCTCGTAGGACTCGATGCTCGCCACGACCTCCGGTAGCACGTCGACCACCTCGTCGGGGTCGTACACGCGCTCGTGATGCACCAGTCCAAGGTGGTCGGCCACCCGCCTGGCGGCCGCGAGGTCGCTCGAGCCGGCCGTCCCCGCGGCAAACGAGTGCACAGCGCCGTGCGCGTCGTCGCTGTGGCGGGCCATGATCGCGGCGACCAGGCTGGAGTCCAGCCCACCGGAGAGGAACACACCGATCGGCACGTCGGCCATCATCCGACGACGCACCGCGATGACCAGGGTCTCGCGGAGCATGTCGACGGCCCGCTCGCGGTCGGTGAGCTCGGGCCCGGCCACATGGAGCTCGCGGAAGGGGTGGAGCTCGCCGTCCGACGTCCAACGGTGGCCTGGCGGGAACGTTTCCACGAACGCGCGGTGCTCCGGGTCGAACGCCCGGATCTCGGAGGCGAAAAGGGTGGCCTCGCCGATACGAGCCCAGTAGAGCGGCTTCACGCCCACGGGGTCACGGGCGACCACCAGCCGTCCGTGCTCATCGGCGACGGCAAAGGCGAACATGCCGCGTAGGTCGCCGAGGGCCCCCGGGTCGTCGACGATGGCAGCAGCGAGCGCGGCCTCGGAGTCCGAGTCCGTGCGGAAGAATCGCGACGAGGCCTCACGCAGCTCCGCGTGGTTGTAGATCTCACCGTTCACAACCGCCCAGTGGCCCTCCCCCGAGGGCATCGGCTGGGCGCCGGCGTCGAGATCGACGATGGAGAGCCGCACATGGCCCAGCCAAGTCGAACCCACCAGACGAGACCCGTTGCCGTCCGGTCCGCGATGCGAGATCCGGTCGAGCATCCGACGGCCGACGGCGTCATCAGGGCCGTTCGGGTCGTGAACCACTACGATGCCGCACACACCACCAGTCTAGGGCGCGGGCGTGGGAGAGCGCTCGACGGCAGGCAGGCAGGCAGGGATCAGTCGAAATCGAAGATCGACCGTCCCTCGGAGAAATGCAGTACGTGGCGGCACCGCCGGCAGATCATCAACGTCATCTTGTGGGAGGTGAAACCCCACTTCGAGTCCTGTCGCGACGACTGCTGGTCGAACTCGGTGCCCTGGCACAGCGGGCACTGCAGTTGATGTTCCATCGATTTCACCTGGTGTCCGTCGACTGGCCGCTTGCGTGCGGTGAGGGTATCTCGCCGGCGCGCTCCTAGTTCCGCGGGCCCAGTCTCGTCAGGACCAGGTCCGTCGTGAGGCACGCCGCCCGATCGCTCGGTAGTCACGTTCCACAGCGCGGCGGAGCGTGATCTGTTCCCCGCGGTCATTGACGATCCGACGGACCGCTGATCCAGCGGGTCAGCCGTGGTGGGGTGGGCGCGGTGTCTGCTGGTGGAGGGCCATGGCCCAGTGGGGGTCCCGTCGCACGTAGACGCTCGACATCAGCCCGACAAACGCGGGCTCGGACTCCTCGCGGCACGCCGTGCCGACGTCGACGATGGCCTCGCTATCAGCGCCGATGTCGATGAATCGCGCGTCGCTGATCTCATAGGCACGCCACGGCGGAGCCTCTCGAAGGGCGGCAACCACTGTCGCTCGGTCCATCACCTCGCCGTTGGCGAGCACCATCACGGCGTCGTCGGTCATCACCTGGCCGTAGAACGCATCGCCCTGCTGTCGCAGAGTGAGTCCCACCCCTTCCGCTCCAGGCTGAGCAACATCTCTCTGGTCTCCTGGTCAGCCACGCCTCCAACCGAAGTCGCGCCACTACGTCACGCGACGTTGGTTCCGGAGCAGGATCCGCATCCGGCGATGGCCCCTCGCGTGCGGGGTTGCCCGGTTGACCGGCGGCCGACACGTGCTCGCGGCTCCTCACCGCTGCGAACGCGGTTCTCACAGTCACTTCGCCGACGTCAGGACGCTGTGAACGACCGTGCGGTCGTTGCTGGATGCGTAGACCGCGAAGTCACCGGCATAGACGTAACCCGTCCAGTGGGGGACCTGTCGGTCCGCTCCTTCGTTCCTGATGACGCCAGGACCGAGCTCAGGGTCAAAGGTTGCGGAACCGTAGAAGGCAACGCCCTCCGCATCCGGGTCGCACGGAGCTACGCCTGGCGGTGCCCATCGCTCGAAGCGGAACTCACAATCGCTCATGTCCAACCTCTCCCAGTCGGTCGGGACGTCGACGCTGACGCCTTCGTAGGCGAGCGTCTTCCACCCGGTCGCATCGGCCGATGGGCCGATCACGTCAGCACGGGGATCCCTCGCGACGTACCACCCGACACCGGCGGCGAGGAGCACCACCAGGGCTGCACCGACCAGCCAGAGTCGGGCGCCACGGCGGACAGGTAGGACGGCCATCATGCCCTTCGGACGCGCCTGGGTGCTCCTTGGTTCCACGCTGTTCGACGCCTGGCTCTGGTGCAGATCGAGCGGACGTGCCGCGGAACGTCTCCGCCAGGCAGGGGCACTGCGACGGCTGCGCGCGACCTGCCCTTCGCAGTCGACATCCACGTGTAGACGGATATGCCCACGCAGCTGATCTGAGGTCATCGCCGACACGACGACGATCCGCATCAGCCGAGCCACGCACGCACGCACGCACGCGTGACGCGATTGGCAGCCGAACGCCACCAGACGATCGACGAGACAGTGAGCAAGACGCTCCGAGCCCTCAGCCAGGACTCCATGGTGCGAGACCTTGCAGCGGAGCTCACCGACGACGAGACGGCGTGGCTCGATGCTGACGCCCGGTGACGTCGTCGAACTGGACCTCGGAATGCCGGCTGGAGGCGAGGCCGGACTCCGTCGACCGGCCGTCGTGGTGACGGCTCAACGAATCCTGGGGGTGGGCCGAACGTCGTCCAGGTCGTCCCGTTGACCCGGGCAGTTCGCCGCCACTGGGCAGGCAGAGGCTTCGGCTGGCAGAACATGGTCGCGGCGCCCGAGGACGATCCGCGAGAGGAGCCTGCGCCGACGCGTGGAGAGCGAGCGACCCTCACGTCGTACCTGAAGTTCCAGCGCCAGACGCTGGAGATGACGTGAGCCGGGTTGGATGAGCGCAGCTCTCGACACGGTCGGTCCCGACCTCGGAGCTGACGCTCCTCGGGCTGATACGTCACATGGCTGCTGTCGAGCACGGCTGGTTCCAAGGCGTCATGCAGAGGGACGGTGGGCCGCGTCCCTTCCGGCCGAACGGACTTTTGAGGAATCGTCGCTTCCGTCGTCCCTGGAAACTCGGGTCGTGCTCTAGTTGATGCTTGATCAAGAGAGTGCTTGAATAAACGGGTGCGCACCGTCACCAACGACCAGCTCGACGCCATGTTCGCGGCGCTCGCGGACCGCACGCGCCGCGACATCGTGGCCCGGCTCAGCAAGGGCGAGGCGACAGTGAAAGAGCTCGCCGCGCCCTACGCGATGACACTGCAGGGCGTCTCACAGCACATTCAAGTGCTCGAGCGATGTGGCCTGGTCAGCCGTGGCCGCCAACGGCAGACCCGACCGTGCCGGCTAGAGCCGGCAGCGCTAGAGGCTGCGGCGTCCTGGATCGAGGACAGCCAGCGCGTGTGGGCCGAACGGATGGACCGGCTGGAGACGCACCTCGAACGCCTGCAGACCGGGGAGGATCGGTGAGCGACGAGCTCGTCTATCGCAGGGTCTTTCCAGCCAGCCGGGAGTTGGTGTGGCGGTGCCTGACCGAGCCCGCCGAGCTCGCGCAGTTCTGGGGTCCGCACGGCATGAGCACACCCCTGGAGGGCATCGTCGTCGAGTTGCGCCGCGGCGGCCGGTTCGAGACCACGATGGTCGGCGAGCGCGGCACCTACCAGATGGCCGCGACCTTCACGGAGGTTCTTCCGCCCGAACGGCTCGCCTGGATCGAGGCGGCGAGCGGAATGCACACCACCAGCACCCTCACCGACCTCGGCGACGGCAGCACGCAAGTCGTCATCCACCAGCGGCACGTGCCCGAACAGCTGCTCTCGCCTGAGGCCCGCGCCGGCTTCTGCACCTCCCTCGACAAGCTCGAGCGACACCTAGCCCACCTCATGCAAGGAGACCGATCATGACCGACCTGCAGTCCTGGGTGGCGCCGACGTACGACGGCCTGGCCGACCTGCTCGCATCCGCGCCCTCCGAGACCTGGGACTCCCCGTCGCAGTGCGCGGGGTGGCAGGTGCGGCACGTGGTCGCGCACGTCACGATGCCAGCGCGGCTGACACCCGAGCAGTTCGGCACGGAGATGGCGGCAGCCGACGGCGACTTCGAGGTGCTGTCCACCAGTGTGGCTGCCCGGGACGCCTCCCTGCCGGTCGCCGAACATCTACGAAACCTCCGGTCAGCCGTCCTCCACGGTTGGCAGCCGCCTGGTGGCGGCGCGGACGGGGCGCTCAACCATGCCGTGATTCACTCCCTCGACGTCACAGTCGCGCTCGACCAGCCGACAGTCGCGCCGGTCGAGGCCGTGGTTGCCGTCCTCGACCAGCTCACCGCCGCGAAAGGCGCAACCTTCGGAGTCGACCTGACCAATGTCCGGCTCGAGGCCACCGACCTCGACTGGGGTTGGGGAACCGGCGAGATCGTACGCGCCGACAGCGGCCGCCTCGTCGAGTTGCTGAGCGGTCGAACCCTGCCTGACGGTCGCGCCCTACACCGCGGATGACCCTGCCGGACGAGGCTCGGCAGGCCGCCAGTGCCTCACGCAGCCCGGGACGCTCGCGATCGGTGCCGGTGAGGCCGTGGTCGACGTAGATCCGGTCGACCTCGACCTCGACGTCGAGACCGGACCGGGGGGTCACGGGGGACGTGCCACCAGCGCGACCGCTACAAGCCAGTCCGGCCCGCAACGGGAACCGCCTCCGGGGCGACGATTCGTCCCGGCGGCTTGACGCGGCTCATCAGGTGCGTCCCTTTCCGCATTCGCCGTCGCCGCGTCTTGGAGTGGTCCTATAGCCACATGCCCCAAGATGACGAGCCGTGCGTTGACGGGATGCTGGGCGTTGGTGATGGCCAGCAGATCTACTGGGAGGAGTGGGGATCGCCCGACGGCTCCCCGGCGCTGTACGTCCACGGAGGCCCAGGTGGTGGTTTGCGCCCAAGCCTCTACCGGAACCGCTTCGACCTGACGCGCACCCGCTTGGTCGGTTTCGAGCAGCGGGGATGTGGTAGATCGACCCCGCATGTCTCGGACGTGTCGATCTCCCTCAGCACCAACACCACGGCCCATCTCATCGCGGACATCGAGGAGCTGCGCGAGCACCTCGGCATCGATGCGTGGCTCGTCAACGGCGTGTCATGGGGAGCGACTCTAGCGCTGGCGTACGCCCAGGCTCATCCCCAGCACGTGCTGGGCATCGTCTTGTTCGCCGTGACCACGACCAGTCGTAGCGAGGTCGACTGGATCACCGAGGGCGTCGGCGCGATCTTTCCTGAGGCGTGGGACCGATTCGCTGGGCACGCCGAGCGGTCCGGCGTCGGCTACGAACGCGGCCGCGACCGGCTGGTCGAGGCATACGCCAAGCTGATGGAGTCACCCGACCCGACAGCGCGCGATGCGGCATCCCGAGAATGGGCGCTGTGGGAAGACACCCACGTCGCGATCGGCGCCGGCGGCTTCACCCGGAACCCGCGCTGGAACGACGACCGCTTCCGGCTGGCCTTCGTGCGCCTCGCCACCCACTACTGGTCTCACGACGGCTTCTGCTATCCGCCCGTGCTCGAGCGGATGGAGCTCCTGCGCGGCGTTCCCGGCGTGCTGATCCATGGCCGGCGGGATATCTCCTCTCCCGTCGTCACTGCTTGGGAGCTACATCGCTGCTGGCCAGAGTCCACGCTCATCGTCGATGAGGGCAACGGGCACGGTGGCGGCTCCATGGTGACGTTCTGGCGCGAGGCCAATGATCAGCTCGCGGCTTCTATTGGTCGCCGATGAGGGAAGGCGTCCGGAAGCCGATCCGCGAGTGACGGGCATGTCACAGTTCGAGTTCGTGTGTCGTCATTCTGGGGGAGGCCACCGGGTGGAGCCCGGGGCGGAAGCAGGACTAGGAAAGGCTTGTGCTGATGAAGACGATGACCTGCCGCCAGTTGGGTGGCGCGTGTGACCAGGCGTTGCATGGTGAGACCGCAGACGACGTGATCAAGGCCCAAGACCGGCACCTGCGCGAAGCGGCCCGGTCGGGGGACGCTGACCACGAGCCGGCACATGAGGCGATGAAGCGCCGTTGGCGGCGCCCGATCGCTGCGATGGAGTGGTACCGCGACACCAAGAAGGCGTTCGCGAGACTGCCGGAGAACTGACCGCCGCCGTTGTGCCTCACCGAGCTGCGTCTCCCTTCCTGACGCGAGTTCGCTCGAGGATCTCGGGGGCGGCTCGGAAGTCGATCCGGCCAACGACGCCGTCGACGATGGTGAAGTCGAACGCGACCTTGGTCTTGCCTCGGTGCAGCCACGCGGCGCCGGGTCGATCGCCGACGAGGACTGGGAACGCGGCCTTGGCGGCACCGTTGAAGAAGTCGGCCACCTCGCGCCGGCCGGTGATCCGCTGGGGCGTGCCCAGCGCCGCCGCCGCGAAGTCCGCTTCGACGACGGCATCGGGCGCCAGGAGCTCCAGGAGCCGGCTGAAGTCGCCACCCTTGGCCGCGGCCAGGAACGCGTCGACGACCTCCCAGTCGGACAGGGCGTCCTCGGGTGTCGGCTGCCTGACCTTGGCCCGTGCGCGCGACGCCAGTTTGCGCGCGGCCGCGGGAGTGCTGTCGAGGATCGCTGCGATGGTGGTGAACTGGAAGCCGAAGCTGTCGTGCAGCACGAACGCGACCCGCTCGCCTGGCGTCAGCCGGTCTTGTACAACAGCCAGGGCGATGCCCACCGTGTCAGCCAGCGCCACCTCCTCTGCCGGGTCGGTATGCAGGTCTGCTGTTTCGAGGTGATCCTCGGGAATGGGCACGTTGGCGCGGAGCCGGTCCAGGCAGAGCCGAGTGGTGACCGTGGTCAGCCAGCCGGGCAGGTTGGCGATCTCCTGGTCGGTGCCGTGCAGCCTGAGCCAGGCCTGCTGGACGACGTCCTCGGCCTCCGTCTCGTCGCCGAGCATCCGAGCGGCCAGGCGCACCAGCCGCGGTCGTTCGGCCGCGAACGCGATGGTGGAGTCCATGACCGTCACATCCTTCTCCCGGGTGTCGTCATCATGACGAGCGGCGTCGCCGTCGTGTGACTGAAAGGATGCCGACCATGGCGACCAAGGGCGACTCGCAGGAGTCGGCGCCCGCGAGGATCGACGAGCTGATCGCGGACGTCGACGACTGGCGGGGGCAGCGGCCGGGCTGAGGTCCGCGGCCTCATCCACGAAGAACTTCCCGACGTCACTGAGACGTGAGAGTGGATGGGCAGGCCGCGTGCTGCCCGAGTCGACGCTGCGCGCCGGGGCGGTCGTCGAGGCCTTCAACCCCGGCACGCGCCGCAGACGCGCGCTCGCGGAGCTCGTCCTCGGTCTCATCGAGCCGACCGGCTGCCCGTCTCGGTGCCGCTTCACGTGGGTCAGCAGCCTACGTCTACATCAGGTGCGTGGTCAGCACGGAGAGCGGTATGCCGACCTTTCGCTCGGAGCGAGCTCGCGCCGGAAGACGATGTTGAGGTGGAGGTGGCCCTTGCCAACCTGGGGGAGCGGCCCACTCTGGAGACCGTGCAGGTCTACGTTCGCGACCTGGTGACGAGCGCGACCTGGGCCGACAAGGAGCTGAAGGCCTATCGCCAGGTCTGGCTGGAGCCGGGGACTACGACGACGGTCCGGGTCTCGGTGCCGGTATCAGCGTGCACGACCGTGACAGCCCAGGGTGGCCAAGCCGACTCGATGTAGTTTGGCCGGTTCCCCCTACATCTCCTCGTGGGTCTCCGGGTCACCGCCGAAGAGCCGCCCGTCCGGCCGGCCGAGGGCGGTGATCGCCTCGACCTCGTCGTCCGACAGCTCGAAGCCGAAGACGTCGAGGTTGAGCGCCTGCCGGTCACGGCTGGAGGACTTGGGGATCGGGATGGTGCCGAGCTGCACCTGCCACCGCAGGATCACCTGGGACGGGGAGACCCCGTGAGCCTCGGCCGCCGCCACCACGGGTGGCTCGTCGAAGGGCGCCTGGCGCTTGCCGAGCGGGCTCCAGGACTCGGTGCGGATGCCGAGCTCGTCGTGCACCCGACGCATCTCGGGCTGCGGGAAGTAGGGGTGGAGCTCGACCTGGTTGACGGCCGGGGTCACCCCGGTCTCGTCGGCCACCCTGCGGAGGTGGGACTCGGTGAAGTTGGAGACCCCGACCGAGCGGACCAGGCCGTCGCGCTGCAGGTCGACGAGCGCCCGCCAGGCCTCGGCGTACTTCCCGACCCGCGGGTTCGGCCAGTGGATGAGGTGGAGGTCGAGGTAGTCGAGCCCGAGCCTCCCGAGCGACTCGCGGGTGCTGGCGACGGCCTCGTCGTACGCGTGGTGGCGGCCCGGCAGCTTGCTGGTGACGAACAGCTCCTCGCGAGGTACGCCGCAGCGCCGGATCGCCTCGCCGACCTCCCGCTCGTTCTCGTAGTTCACCGCGGTGTCGAGCAGTCGGTAGCCGACGTCGATGGCGTCGACGATCGCCGCCACACCCTCCTCGCCTCGCATCGGATAGGTGCCGAAACCAATGGCCGGGATCGGGTTGCCGTCGTTGAGGGTGTGTGTCGGGGTCATGGAGGGCTCCTACCCATCGAGCGGGGGAGAGACCCCGCGAGGGGATGCCGATGTGGCGCGTGACTCGTTTCACGGCTGGTGTAGACCAGCGTTTGAAATGCCGACACGGGACTAAAGGCACGGTACGGTCGGGACCTGTCTGCATTTGGGAGGATGCTGTGTTCCGAGGCTTTTTTCGCCCTGCCCTGACCATCGTCGCCGGTGCGGCCCTCGCCGCGGGGACGGGTGCCGGGCTCACCGCCGCCAACGCCGGCCAGCCCGCCGACGCCGGTCCGCCGTACACGTTCACGACCGTGCTCAACGGTCAGTTCGACTTCGTGCCGCTGAAGAACGCGGCCATGATCCGCAAGTCCCGGCACGGCTACACCTACTACGCCGGGCAGCAGGACGGTCACCTGACGGTGACCCAGGAGGGTGATGCCCTGCTGCTCCACGACACCACCGCGCACCGCTTCGAGGAGCTCGCCGGCGGCTGCCGCGATGTGGCTGTGGACAAGGGCGTCGCCGCACTCTGCAGCCTCCCCGGCGACCTCACCACGAGCCGCCCGCTGCTGCTCGAGGTGTGGCCCCGGCTCGGCGACGACTACACCGATGGCAGGACGCTGCCCGCCACCATCGCGATGTCGGTCCTCGGGGATGCCGGCGACGACGTCGCCCGGCTCGGCGCGGGTCCCGACTTCTTCAACGGCGCGAAAGGCAATGACGTCGTCACCGGCGGCGCCGGCAACGACTGGCTCCGCACCGGCGACGACGCCGACACCATCAAGGGCAACGCCGGCAACGACTACCTCATGGGGGTCCATGGCTCCGACCTGATCCGCGGTGGCCGCGGCGACGACCGTCTCGGCGGTTCCCAGGGCAACGACCGGCTGTTCGCCGGCCCGGGTTCCGACGTGCTCAGCTGCGGCTCGGGCAGCGACGGCGCCACCATCGACTCCGCCGACTCGGCCCGCGAGTGCGAGTCCGTCCTGCGTCGCTGACCCGGCCCGATCGTCAGCACCACCTGAACGCCTGAACCGACTGAACCGCCTGTAACAACTTCGAGAGGACGCTATGCGCCCCCCCTTCCTTCGTCTTGCCCTGGGCACCGTCGCCTGTGCCGTCGCCACCTCGGTGGTCCCGATCGCCCACGCCCTTCCGCCGACCGAGCTGCTGGGTGAGGGTGGCCCGGTCACCCCGCTGAAGAACGCCGCCATGGTCACGAAGACCAAGGTGGGATACCGCTACCAGGCCGGTCAGCAGAACAGTCACCTGGTGGTGACCAAGCGGGGGAACCGGCTGCACTTCCGGGACACGGGCACGGCCAAGCTGCGCTCCCTCGCCGGGTCGTGCCGCAAGGAGCGGGCGTCCAGGGGCATCGCGGTCAGCTGCCGCGTGCCGGCGAAGTACGGCCGGAGCCACCCCATGTTCGTCGAGGTCTGGCCGCGGCTCGGCAACGACTTCGTCGACGGGTCGAGGCTGTCATCCGCGTTCCGCCTGTGGGCGCTGGTCGACGCCGGCCACGACACGGTGCTCGGCGGCGCCGGGAACGACTTCGTCAACGGAGCCAGCGGCCGGGACACGGTGCGCGGCGGCGGCGGCAACGACTGGATCCGCACCGGCAAGGGGCGCGACCGTGCCTGGGGTGGCAGCGGCAACGACAAGATCGTCGGGCAGAACGGGGCCGACAAGCTCCGCGGCGGCAAGGGCAACGACCGCGTGGGCGGTGGCGGCGGCCGTGACCGACTCTGGGGGAACGCCGGTGCGGACACGATCGCCTGTGGCGCCGGAGCCGACAAGGCGTGGTTCGACCGTGCCGACCGCCTGAGCCGGTGCGAGGCGGCCCGCCGCGTCTGAGCCGCCCAGGAGGCCACCATGGGCGTGATGGACGAGGCGGAGCGCTTCGAGCCCGCCACCGTCTCGGAGTGGAGCGACTGGCTGGCGCGCCACCACGGCAGCACGCCCGGGGTGTGGCTCGTCACCGCGCGTCGGTCCACGGGCAGGCAGACGATCGGCTACGACGCCGCTGTCGTCGAGGCACTGAGGTTCGGATGGGTCGATGCGACGGTTCGCACCCTCGACGAGAAGCGCTCCATGCAGTGGTTCTCGCCTCGGCGGCCGACGAGCGGGTGGGCCGCTTCGAACAAGGCCCGGATCGAGCAGCTCCGCGCCGAGGGGCGTCTGGAGCCCGCGGGGGAGCGCGCTGTCCGGGTGGCCCAGGAGAACGGCACCTGGACGATGTACGACGACGTCGAGGCGCTCGTCGTACCCCCGGACCTGGCGGCGGCCCTGGCCGAGCTTCCCGGGGCCCGCGAGGCGTGGGAGGGGTTCAGCCCGTCGGCAAGGAGGCTGATGCTGACGTGGGTGGTCCAGGCCAAACGGCCCGAGACGCGCGCACGGCGCATACTCGAGATCGCGGGCACGGCAGCCCGCGGCGAGCGCGCTCGCTGATCGATCCGAGAGGGTGAGCCGGTGCTGCAGGGCTCGAAGATCACGTTGCGCCCGGTGCGGGAGGCGGACCTCGACGCGTTGTACGTCAGGCACGCCGACGTCGCCAACCGCGGCGCTTTCTTCCCCCTCGGTGTCGTGTCCGAGCCGCGGTTCCGCCGCGACGTCGCCGACACCGGCTTCTGGGACAAGGAGGCCGCACGCTGCTGATTCCGACGACGTCGGCTGACCGGCGCCGACGCTCACCCGCAGGAGGCGTAGCCGGGCTCCTTCGCCGCCGACCGGCGGGGACCGGCGGGCACGGCCGGCACAGGCGGCCACGGCGGCCACAGCGGCCACGGGCTCGACACTGCGGGCCCGGACGATCCGGCGACGGCCTTCTCGCTTGGCCTCGTAGAGGGCGGCGTCGGCCGCCTGGAGCAGCCCCCCGAGCGTCGAGGCCACCTCCGGGAACGCGGCGATGCCGACGCTGGTCCCGATCGACACCTGGTGTCCTAAGACGTCCATCGGCGCCTCGACCGCGGCCACGATGCGGGCCGCGACCTGCCGGGGGGTGGTGCAGTCGGGCAGCACGACGACGAACTCGTCGCCGCCGATGCGGGCCACGGTCGCTCCGAGGCGCACGGTCTCTTGCAGCCGCCGGGCGACCTCCACGAGCACCAGGTCGCCTGCGTGGTGGCCGAGCGTGTCGTTGACGGGCTTGAACCGGTCCAGGTCCAGGTAGAGCAGTGCGCCCGAGGTCTGTGAGCGGTCGAGGAGGTCCTTCATGACCGTCTCGAGATGGCTACGGTTGGAGAGACCGGTGAGGAAGTCAGTCTCGGCGAGCGTGCGGCTGCGCGCCGCCTCGATCCGCAGCCGCCGGCGGTCGCGGAGCATGTGGTGCAGACCGTAAGCCAGGAGCGCGAAGGCGAGCAGGAAGACGGCCGGCAGGATGACGGCGAGGCGGTCGAGCATGACCTCCTGGGCCTCGGTCGCCTCGATCGCCTCGCCGCGGTGCGTGGTCACCTCGGCGTCGAGCTGGGCCTGCATCGTCCGCAGGGCCGGACCGGCGACGTCGTCCGCGCCGAGCTCCTCCGGGGGAGCGTCCAGGGTGCGGCGGACCGCCGCGACGTAGGTCTCGTTGAGCTCGGTCAGCTCTGACACCAACCGCTCGTCGACGCCGGCGCGCTCGGTCGGGATGCCGGCGATGGCGGCGTCGACCTCCCCGACGGCGCGGTAGAACCCGACCCGTGCCTCCGGGCTCGGCGCGCGGCGATAGCCGGCTTCCGCGGCGGCCTCGGCCGCAAGGGCGTGCTGGACCTCGAGGTGGACGACCACCAGGGCCCGTGCCTCGGTGACCCGGTGGTTCGCCTGCATCACGGCGAGGAAGCCGACCGCGGTCGCGACCGCGAGGCCGAGCAGCACCAGCCCGACCGACAACGAGGCCGCGTAGGCCGTGCGACGTCCCGTCAAGGTTGGCTCCCGGTGCTCGGCGCCCGGCGGGAGGCTTCCCGGCGGCGCCTCTTCCATCGGCACCCCTAGGGGTGACTTGAGGACTCGGGAGCGGCGGGCCTTGCCGCAGCCCGCCCGACGGTGTTGGGTCGCTCCATGGCGACCGACACCGCGCAGGAGAGCGTCTCCGGGTTCCTCGACCGTCTCGCCGGCCGCAGCGCGACGCCCGGCGGGGGGTCGGCGGCCGCGCTCAACGCGGCCCTGGCCGCTGCGCTGGTCGCGATGGCTGCCAGGTTCACCGACGAGGCCTCTGCCGCCGACGTGGCCGAGCGCGCCGACCGACTGCGCAGGAGGGCGGTGACGCTGGCTGACGACGACCAGGCCGCCTTCGAAGCCGTCAGCGCGGCGTACTCGTTGCCGACCGACACGCAGCAGGAGCAGGACCGCCGTACGGCGGCGGTGCGCGAGGCCCTGGCCGCTGCCTCGGAGCCACCGGCCCGGGTCGTCGACGTCGCCGCCGAGGTCGTGGCGCTGGCCGAGCGGCTCCTGCCGGTCGTCAACGCCACCCTGGTCGCGGACCTCGCCGCCGCCGCGGACGCCGCCTGCGCGGCCGCCAACACCGGGCGGGTCAACGTCGAGGCGAACCTGCGGGGACGTGCGGATCACCCGCTCCGCGCCGGGCTTCCGGACGTCGACGATCTCATTGCGCGGGCGGTCCGGCTCCGCGAGTGCGTACGGAAAGGACTTCACCCATGAGCATCGTTCCCCCTGACATCGAGATCGCGAACGACGCCTACCTCCGGCGGGTCACGGAGGTGGCTCGGGAGTCCCTGGGGATCGAGGAGGCGAACCTCGTGCCCTACGGGCACTACAAGGCGAAGGTCGACCTCGGCTACCTGAGGTCGCTCGAGGACCGCCCGCTCGGCAAGCTGATCCTGATGACGGGGATGTCGCCCACGCCGGCAGGTGAGGGGAAGACCACCACCACGGTCGGGCTCACCGACGCACTGAACCGTCGGGGGAGCCGGGCGATGGCCTGTCTACGGGAACCGTCGATGGGGCCGGTCTTCGGGATGAAGGGCGGGGCGGCCGGCGGAGGCTACGCCCAGGTGGTGCCGATGTCGGACATCAACCTCCACTTCACCGGCGACTTCGCTGCGCTCGCGGCCGCCAACAACCTCCTCGCGGCCATCATCGACAACCACGTCCACCACGGCAACGCGCTCGGCATCGACGTCCGCACCGTGACGTGGAAGCGGGTGGTCGACCTCAACGACCGCGCGCTGCGCGACCTCGTCGTCGGGCTGGGCGGCGTGCCGAACGGCTACCCGCGCGAGGACGGTTTCGACATCGTGGTGGCCTCCGAGCTGATGGCGATCTTCTGTCTCACCGAGTCGTGGGCCGACCTCAAGCGGAGGATCGGCGACATCGTGGTCGGCTACACCCGTGACAAGACCCCGGTGACCGCGAGGGACCTCGAGGCGCACGGAGCGATGACCGTCCTCCTCCGCGATGCCCTGGCGCCGAACCTCGTGCAGACGTTGGAGCACTCGCCGGCGTTCGTGCACGGTGGTCCGTTCGCGAACATCGCGCATGGGTGCAGCTCGGTCATCGCCACCCGTTCCGCCCTCAGGCTCGCCGACTTCGTGGTGACCGAGGCCGGCTTCGGCGCCGACCTCGGCGCGGAGAAGTTCGTCGACATCAAGTGCCGCAAGTCGGGGCTGGTCCCCGACGCCGCCGTGGTCGTCGCCACCGTCCGCGCCCTGAAGTACCACGGAGGTGTCGCGGTCGCGGACGTCTCGAAGGAGGACGTCGCCGCGGTCGAGGCAGGGATGGCGAACCTGCGCCGCCACCTCGCCAACGTCCGCGAGATCTACGGCATCCCTTGCGTGGTGGCGCTCAACCGGTTCCCGAGCGACACGGACGCCGAGGTCGAGCGGGTGGTCGAGCTGGTCGCGAAGGAGGGGGTCCGCGCCTATCCCGCCACACACTTCTTCGAGGGAGGCGCCGGGGCGGCGGAGCTCGCCGAGGGGGTCCTTGCACTGGTCGAGGAGCATCCGGACCCCGAGATGACCTTCACCTACCCGGACGACCTGCCGCTGGCCGACAAGGTCGAGGCGATCGCCGGCCGGCTCTACGGCACCGGCGAGGTGACCTGGGACCCCCGGGCGGCGCGGCGGCTGGAGCGGATCGAGGCCGACGGCTTCGGCCGGCTGCCGGTCTGCATCGCCAAGACCCAGTACTCGTTCTCCACCGACCCGCACCTGCTCGGTGCTCCGGAGGGGCACATCCTCCACGTGCGGGAGGTCCGGCTGTCGGCCGGAGCGGGGTTCGTCGTGGCCGTCTGCGGCGACGTGATGACGATGCCGGGACTGCCGGCGAAGCCCGCCGCGGCACGGATCGACCTCACCGACGAGGGGGAGATTCTCGGGCTCTCATGATTGACGGACGTCGAGCCACCGGCCAAGGTGTGGGAAATCCGCACCCGCAGCTCAGACCTGGAGGCGACGATGGAGAACCCCGACCGCGCAGAGACCTGGCCCTGGGTGGCCGACGCCGAACAGGCGATCAACGACGTCTTCGACCCCTTGGCCGACGCTGTCAGCAGCGTCATCTTCTACGCGCCCAACATCTTCGGGACCAACGTTCCGCTCATCGTCTTCTGGCTCGTGGCGGCCGCCGTCATCTTCACCATCTACTTCAAGGGCATCCAGTTCCGCAGCCTCGGGACGGCGTGGGCGCTGGTCCGGGGCCGCTACTCCCGGTGGAGCGACCCTGGTGAGGTCACCCACTTCCAGGCACTGTCGTCGGCCGTGTCGGGCACCGTCGGGCTGGGCAACATCGCCGGTGTCGGCGCCGCGGTCACCATCGGCGGTGCCGGAGCCACCTTCTGGATGATCGTGGCCGGCCTGTTCGGCATGTGCACGAAGTTCGTCGAGTGCACGCTCGGGGTGAAGTACCGCGAGGTGCACGAGGACGGCACGGTCACCGGTGGTCCGTTCCGCTACCTCCCCGTCGCGTTCGAGCGATTCGGGTCGGCGGTGTCGCGCGGGCTCACCCTGCTGTTCGCTCTGGCGCTGTTCCTGTTCGGTGCGGTCGGCGGCAACATGTTCCAGGCCAACCAGACCTACGCCCAGGCCCGCGAGGTGACCGGCGGCGACGACGGGTTCCTCGGCTCGGCCGGCTCCTCGCTGATCTTCGGCGTCATCCTCGCCCTCGGCGTCGGCATCGTCATCCTCGGCGGGATCACCTCGATCGCCAAGGTGACCAGCAGGCTCGTGCCGTTCATGGCGGTCGGCTACGTCTTCGCCTGCCTCCTCGTGATCCTGGGCAACATCCCGCAGATCCCCGGTGCGGTCGGTGACATCGTCACCGGGGCGTTCAACCCCACCGGCGTGGCCGGCGGGTTCGTGGGCGTGCTCATCATCGGGTTCCAGCGCGCCGCGTTCTCCAACGAGGCCGGCGTCGGCTCCGCGCCGATCGCGCACTCGGCGGTCAAGACCAAGCACCCCGTCAGCGAGGGGTTCGTGGCGATGTTCGAGCCCCTCATCGACACCGTCGTGATCTGCACGATGACGGCGCTCACGATCGTCATCGCCGACACGACGTACTACAACGAGGCGCGGGAGACCGTGGCGGGCGGCGGCGCCGCACCGGACGGCGTGGTCGTCACCTCGCGGGCGTTCGAGACGTTCCTGCCGCAGATGCCGGTCGCGCTGGCGATCGCGGTCGCGCTGTTCGCCTTCTCGACGCTGATCACCTGGAGCTACTACACGATGAAGGCCTGGACGACGATGTTCGGCCGCTCGCCGCGCAGCGAGCTGACGTTCAAGGTGGTCTTCTGCCTGTTCACCGTCATCGGTGCCGTCATGACCTTCGACTCGGTGCTCCTGTTCGCCGACTCGATGCTCTTCGTCTGCGCGATCGTCAACCTCCTGGCCTGCTACATCCTGCTTCCGAAGGTGCGCGAGGAGGTGCGGAAGTTCCGCGCCGGGCTCGACTCCGGCGAGATCAAGGAGGTTCCGGTGGAGGAGCGGGCGAACACCTGATCGCCGGGCCTCCCTCGGGTCGGGACCAGCGCCGGGACGTACGACGCTGGTCCCTGACCTCGTGCGGCTGGTAGCCACGATTCAGCCGATGCAACGGCACCGGGACGCCGACCGGGAGGGCGCTCATGCCACCAGGACCACGCCGCCGTGCGGCCGGAGCGCTGGTCGCAGCCGCAGCGTTGCTCACCGGAGCGTCGATGGCGGTGCCGTCGGCCGCCGTTGACAGCGGACTCGTGCCAGTCGAGGGTCCGGTGATCGGAGGGCCCGGCCACGCGGAGACCTACCCGTCGGGGCTCGAGACCACCGCTGACGGGGGAGTCGTCCTGGCCGACACCGCGCAGGACCGCGTGGAGCGCTACGACGCCGCCGGACGTCTGCTGTGGACCTACGGCGAGCACGGCAGCGGACCACACCGACTGACCACGCCCCGCGACGTCGGGGTCGACGCCGCGGGCAACATCTATGTCGCCGACACCGGCAACACCAGCGTCGTCAAGCTGACGCCGGCCGGCGGCTACGTCGCTCGCTTCACCGGCCCTGTCGACGACCGGATCAGGTCGCCGATCGGCCTCACGGTCGCCCGTGGCCGGCTGCTCGTCGCCGACGCCGGGGTGCCGGCGGTGCGGGTGCTCTCGCTCGACGGCACCCAGCAGCAGAAGGTGACCTCTCCGCCCGGATGCCCGTTCGCGGCGATCCGCGACGTCACCCAGGACTCGGCAGGCCGCTTCTACGTCGCGAACTACACCCGCAACAATGTGCTCAAGCTCCGTCCGGACGGGAGCTGCCAGGCCTCCTTCGGCGTCAAGGGGACCAGCGACGGGCAGTGGAAGAACCCGTACGGCGTCGCCATCGCCCGCGACCCGCACCTCGGGGAGCTGCTCTACGTCGCCGACTCGAACAACAACCGGGTCCAGGTGCTGCGGCGCAACGGGGCGTTCGTCGCGGCCCTCGGCACCCACGGCGGCTTCGGCATCGACGGCACCTTCAACGAGCTCCGCCGAGTGGCGGTCGCCCCGGACGGCGACGTGTGGGGTGCCGACCTGTGGGGGTTCGCAGCCAAGCGGTGGAACCGCACCGCGACGGGGTGGCGCTACGCCCAGACGATCGGGGACCGGGAGCCCGGGTCCTCGGCCACCGCGCTGTTCAACCAGCCCAACGGGCTCGATGTGGACGGGCAGGGACAGCTGCTGGTCGCCGACCGGATGCACCACCGCTTCGCCACGTTCACCCCCGATGGCAGGCTGGTGCGGATCTGCGGGGACCGCGGCTCGATGTCCCTGGGGTTCAACTGGCCGCGTGACCTCGCCGTCGACGAGACGACCGGTGAGGTGTGGCTCGCCGACACCCACCAGAACCGGCTGCAGGTGGTCACCGCCGGCTGCACGCGCTCGACGCCGTACGGCGGTGCCGGCAGCGCCCTCGGTCAGCTGAGGTTCCCCTCCGGGATCGACATCCGCCATGACGACCGGATCGCGTTCGTCGCCGACACGAACAACAACCGGCTGGTCAGCTGGGACGTCGCACGCCGGGTGCCGATCGCGTCGGCGGGGCTGGGGCTCAGGCGGCCACGGGGGGTCTTCGTCGACCAGAGGTCCGGCGACGTGCTCGTCGCCGACCGTGGCTCCGACCGGGTGCTCCGGGTCTCCTCCGCCGACGGTCGTACGTTCTCCGTGGTCGCCACCTACACCGGGTTCGCCAAGCCGGAGGGCGTGGCCGTGGACGAGGTCGGCCGGGTCTACGTGGCGGACACCCGCAACGACAGGGTGGTGGTGCTCGCCGCCGCAGGGAACCAGCTCGGGGTGCTCACGGGGTTCGACGACCCTGTCGACGTCGAGTGGCACAACGGCGTCCTCTACGTCTCCGACACGTATGCGGACCGGGTCCGCACCTACCGGTGGCCGTGACCATGCCGCCGCCGTCCGAGTGGTGGCCGCTGCCGGAGCAGTCCGGCCTCCGCGACGAGCTGCTCGCTGCGTACGGCGACCCGGGGCGCGGCTACCACGACACCCGGCACCTCGCCGAGGTGCTGGAGCGGTTGGACGAGCTGGGCCGTGCGGGCGTCGCGTTCGAGGAACGGCCGGTGCGGCTCGCCGCGTGGTTCCACGACGCGGTGTACGACGGAGCGGCAGGCGCCGAGGAGAGGTCGGCCCGGTGGGCGGAGCAGGCGTTGGCGGACGTCCTCGGACCGGCCGAGGTGGTCGAGGTGGCAAGGCTGGTGCGGGTCACCGAGCACCATCGTCCCAGCAGCGACGACGTGAACGGCTGCGCCCTCAGCGACGCCGACCTGGCGATCCTGGCCTCCTCGCCCGAGCGCTACCGCCGCTACGCCCACGACGTCCGGCGGGAGTACGCCTCGGTGCCGGACGAGGAGTTCCGACGTGGCCGCGCCGCGGTGCTGCGAGGACTGGTCGGGCAGCAGCCGCTGTTCAGGACCGCGCCCGCCCGCGAGCGCTGGGAGCAGGCGGCGCGCCGCAACGTCGCGGACGAGCTGGCGGACCTCGCGGGCTAGCGGAGCCCGCGGTCGACCGTCAGGGTCCCGGCGGCGGCGTCGAGCCGTCCCCGCACCCCGAGCGGGACCGGCAGGTCGTGCGGCGCGTGACCGACCGGGAGGCCGTGCACGAGGGGGACTCCGAGGGGGCCGAGCCGCTCGAGCAGCAGCGAGCGCACCTCGTCGGGTGCTCCGCAGGCCGTGAAGCTGCCCAGGGCCACGCCGCGGACCTGGTCGAGCCACCCGCTGCGGAGGAGCTGGGTGATGGCGCGGTCCAACCGGTACGGCCGCTCGCCGACGTCCTCGAGCAGGGCGATCCCGTCTGCCGCCGGGCGCACCAAGGAGGTGCCGGCGCTCGACGCCAGCACGGTGAGGTTGCCGCCGACCAGCACGCCGTGGGCGACGCCCGGGGTCGGGCCGGCGCGGCCGCTGAGCGTCACGGCCGACCCCTCCATGAGCAGCGCCCGGGTCGCCTCCCGCACCGCCGGGGATGCGTCTGCCATCGCGGCGACGCCGGGACCGTGCACGGAGGCGAGCCCCAGCCGGGTGGCGAACGCCTGGTGCAGGGCGGTGAGGTCGGAGAACCCCACCAGCACCCGTGGTGTCGCGTCGGCGAGCAGCTTCCAGTCGAGGGCGTCGAGCAGCCGGTGCACGCCGTACCCTCCACGGGCCGCCCAGACCGCCCTCACGTCGGGGTCGGTCCACGCGTCGGTGAGCTCGCGGCACCGCGCCTCGTCGGTCCCGGCGAGCCAGGCGTGCGAGGTGCCCCCGGCTCCGGGCCGACGCACCTCCAGCCCCCACTCCCGGAGCACCTCGATCCCGGCGCTCAGCCTCTCCGGGTCCACCGGGCCCGCAGGCAGGACCACCGCGACCAGGTCCCCGGGCCGGAGCCGCGGTGGACGGAGCAGCAGCCGACCGGGCCGGCGCGGGAACAGCGTCCGTGCCTTCGGACGTCTCAGGCCGGAGGCGGTCAGGCGGGCGACGAGCTCACGTGACGACACCGGCTCGGCGCCGGCTTCGAGGAGGCGGTGGTACCACTCCTCAGGGACGTCGTAGTGGTCGCGGTCGAACCCGCGCTCGGGGATCCCGACCTGTCGAGCGAACGCGTGCAGCTCGTCGAAGGAGGCGTCGCTCGCCACGTGCGCCCACAGCCGGCCGTGTCCCGGCGTCTGGGGAGGGTCGACGATGACGGTCATCGCAGCCGACCTCCAGACGCGCGTCGCAGGTGCAGCCGAGTCTAGGCAACCCGACGACCTCCCCGTCAGTCGGCGCTGGAGAACCAGGCGGCCACGTTGAGGGTGTCCTCGAAACCGGTGAACCCCTCGAACGGGTTGTAGGTGTCCACACCGAAGTCCACGTCCGGGTCGTCGGCGGTGCCGCCGACGCCGTCCTCACCGACGCCGTAGAGGAGCGGGAAGTTGCCGCCCTGGTCCATGAGGTTGAGCACCTCGTTGAACTGGTCGACGTGGAAGCCGCCGACGAGGTGGCCGATCTCGTGGCTGGTGACGTTGCCGACGGCGGTGCCGACGAAGCCGACCCGGTCGCTGCGCTTGCGCAGGTAGTGGTTGAGGGATGCCTCGTCCCGGCGGTCGCCGCTCAGGACGTCGAGCAGCACGAGAGCGGTCTCCTCCCGCTCGAAGTTCCCGGGGTCGATCGACTGCGCGATGCCGATGGTCGGCAGCCACGTCTCCTCGATGGTTCCGCCCACGACCACGCGGGAGACGTTCGGCTGGCCGAACGGGTCGGCGTGGTCTCGGCTGTTGAGCAGCTCGATCTCGACATCGTCGTTCAGCCCGCGCTCACGCAGGTCGGTGGCGAGGTTCTCCTCGACGGTGGCCAGGACCTGGTCGATCACCGCGTCGCCGGCGCTGCTCGGCAGCTCCCAGCGGGCGAGGAACGCCGACATCGGCGACAGGTGCGAGACCCCACGTCCCCAGAACACGCCGGTGTTGACCCGCCCGCCGTCGAAGTCGAGGAAGATCCGCTGGGTGACCTTGCCGCCGGTCGTCTCGGTCCCCGGGCGGTAGGCCTCGAGGTCCATCACGTAGCGGCCCCGGCCCTGGCTCGTCGAGACGGTGTACCAGCCGGCCTCCTCGGCGACGTAGGCGAAGGTCGCCCGGCCGCCGCCCGGCAGCGGCGACGCCATCGGGTAGATGTACGTGGCGTCGAAGGTGGAGCCGACGCGCTGCTCGCCGTCGGGGGTGCGGACCGCAAGGTCGGCGGCCTCTCCGTCGACCGTGCCGCCGAGGACGTCGCCGGGCTCCAGGTGCACTCCGTAGAGGTCGCGGTCTCCGGGGGCGGTGCTCATCTCGAGCTCGTACCGGCCCTGGCTCTCCGCACCGGACCCGCTTCCCGACCGGAACGGGTTGCGGGGGAGTGAGAGGAACCCCGTGACCATGACGTAGTAGTGGCCGGTGGTCGCCACCGTGTGGCGGAGCTCGCTCTGGAGGCCGACCGCGTCGTCGTTCCAGGCCAGCACGGTGCCGTCGGCGTCGTAGAGCACCAGGAAGGTGTCGAACCGCTCGTCGCCGCCGGCCGTGCTGGCGAAGACGGTCTCGCCGGCGCGCGCCCGCACCTTGTAGAAGTCGTAGTCCCCGCGGCCGCTGCGTGCCCGCCCGTGCGGGCCGTCGCCGATCCGCGAGCGCACCACCACGGTGCTGCCGCGCCGAGGGATGCGGGTGTTGGTCGCCTGCGGGATGGAGCCCTGGTCCTCACGTGTCTCGACCTGCCTCGTCCGCACACGCGGGGGAGACAGTCGTCCCGTGATGCGCACGGCTGCCTCGTCGCCGGCCCCGGTGCCGAAGCCGGCAATGCGCTCGGCGTTGGCGGGCCGGTCGTTCGAGCCGGCGGACAGCTCCGGCTCCTCCTCGTCGTAGACGAAGGGGACCACGCCGCGCTCCTGGCCCCTCGCCTGCATCCGCTCGTTCCCCTTGCGGCCCAGGTAGGCCGTCCACCCTGCGTAGTCGACGCCGGCGGGGTCGGGGACGAGCCCGAGGTAGGGGTTGGCGCTTCCCCTGGGGCGCCGGCCAGAGGGGTTCTTGGCCGCCAGCTGGACCCCCATGGACAGGGCCCGCCGTTCCAGCCAGTTGGGCCGCTCCTCATCGGCGGCCTTCCTGACCGCCGGGGCCTGGGGAGCGGGCTCAGCCGCCGGCGACGGGGTCGCCGTGAGGACGCCGGCTGCGCCGAGACAGACAGCGCACGCAGCAGCGACAGGGGTTGAGAAAAGGCGACGCATGATTCCTCCGCACCGAGAGAACGAAGAGAAGCACGGTCGTGATCCTCCGGGAGGAGGTAAGCACAGCATTCGGTCAGAAGGAAGGACCCGGGAGGGCTATGTCGCGCCGTCCCTCAACGCGTGACCCGCACCTTGATGATGCGGTTGTTGAACGCGTCGGCGACGAGCAGGTTCCCGCTCGGCAGGACGGCGGTGCCGAACGGCCGGTTCAGCGGTCCGGAGCCCAGCTCCTCACCGGTCGCGGCCGCGAGCTGCCTGCCGGCCGCGTCGATGAGCACGATCCGGCCTCGGCCGGAGTCGGTCACCCAGACGGTGCCGTCGGGGTTCGCGGTGACACCCCAGGGTCGCCGGTAGCCGACCGAGCCGCCGACGGGGATCGCGAAGGCCGTCCACCGGTCGGTCTCGGGGTCGAGCCGCTGGACCTGGTCGTTGAGGGTGTCCGCGACCCAGACGGCGCCGTCCGGGGCCACCGTGACGCCGGCCGGGGTGTCGAACCGTCCGGCGCCGTCGCCGGCGGCGCCATGGACCGCGGTCAGCTTCCCCCGGCCTGCGTTGTTGATCGCGAACCGCTGGATGCGCCCGTTCCCGGAGTCGGAGACGAGCAGGGTGCCGTCCGGAGCGAACGCGACGCCTTGGGGGAACACGAAGTCTCCGGGTCGACTGCTCCGCATTCCCCAGCGGTTCACGAAGCGGCCGTTCTCGGTGAACACCTCGATCTCGTGGCTCTCGCGGTTGGCGACGAACACCCGACCGGTGCCGGGTTGCACCGCGACGTCCCAGGCGAAGTTGATCGAACCCGGCTCATCGGTTGTGCCGCGGAACCCGAACGCGGTGGGGTCCGTTCCGTCCCGGTCCCAGCGCTGGATCCGCTGGTTCCACCAGTCGCTCACGAAAACGTGGCCGTGGGCGTCGACCGCCAGGCCGCGGGGCGTGTTCACCCCGCCTAGCGGCGGCGCCTTGCCGAAGAGCTTCGAGATGCCCTTTCCGTCGGAGGCACGGTAGACCTTGAGCGAGAAGTTCCACTCGTCGGCGACCACGACGCGCCGGCCGGCGACCTCGAGACCGCGGGCGTCGACGAGGGCGTACTTGAAGCCGGTCCGGCGACGGATGGAGCGAAGGTAGCGGCCCATGCGGTCGAAGACCTGGATGCGGTGGTTGCCGTCGTCGGAGACGAAGACCTGCTTGCCATCGGCACTGATGGCGATGCCTCGGGGGTCGCCCATGAACCGACCAGGACCGGTGCCTCCACGCCCGAACCGGAACCGCTCCTTGCCGTGGCGGTTGATCACCACTATCTGCCGGTCGCGGGCGCTGACCACCCACAGGTCCTTGGTGGCCGGGTTGACCTCGGCCATCCGCGGCTGGTTGAGGTCGACCTCGGGGGCGAACCGTCCCACCAGCGTGCCGTCGAGCCGCCACTTGTGGATCCGGCCGTCGCCGTCGACGGTGTAGACGACCTCGGTCAGCTCGCCGCCCAGCCGCCCCTGCCCCACCGCGAGGCCGTAGACCTGGTCGAACTGGCCGGCTCCGCGGCCCCGGTGCGCCGAAGGAGAACTTGTACCGCAGCCGCGCGCCGTAGACGCTCACCCGCTGGTTCGGGGTGTCGGCGACATAGAGGTGCCCGTTCGAGGCTCGGGCGATCGACCGCGCGGCCGCCAGCTCGCCCGGAGCGGTGCCGTGTCCGCCGCCGACCTCGGCGGTCACCCTGCCGGTGTCGCGGTCGATGCGCACGACGCGGTAGCCCGCGACGTCCAGCGCGTAGTAGGACGAGGGGCTGACGGCCACGTCGACCGGGGTCAGCGTGGCTGTGCCGGGTCCGGCGAAGTCGCCGACGTACCGCAGGACGGTGGCGCGCGGCTGCGGTTCCGCGGTGGCCGGAACTCCCAGCGTGCCGAGCGACAGCGCTGCGGCGGCGAGCGCGGCGAGGGTGCGCGGTGCGATCATGTGGTGGTCTCCCGATACCAGGCGGGCGCCCGCCGGACCGGTGGACCCCTACGCAGATCCTAAGCGCTGGAGTCGGTCGAGCAGCGCGAGAGCATCGTGGGGGGCATGGCCCTTCGCGTCGTTGTCGAAGTAGACGTACACGTCCTGGGTCTCCGCCCACCGGTGGCAGGTCGCTGCCCAGCGGTCGAGCGCCTCGACCGAGTAGCCGCTCGCATAGAGCTCGGTGTCGCCGTGGAGCCGGACGTACACGAAGTCGCTGGTGCTCACCTCGGGGCGCGGCCAGCGGCCGGCGCTGTCGGCGACGACGCAGCTGATGTCGTGGTGGCGCATGAGGTCGAACGCCTCGTCGGTGCAGTAGGTCTCGCTCCGGAACTCCAGCGCGTGACGCAGCGGCCGGTCGTCGTCGACCTTCGTCCACGCGCGATCCTCGGGAACCTTGGCGTCATGGCGGGTCGCGAGGAGCGCGGCCTCTGCGGCGGTGCGGGGGAGCAGGTCGAAGAACTGTGTGAGCCGTTCCGCGTCGTACGGCAGGTTCTCGGGGAGCTGCCAGAGCAGCGGGCCGAGCTTCGGTCCGAGCGCGAGGACACCGGAGGCGAAGAAGTTGGCGAGCGCGGTCTCGACCCCGCGCAGCTTCTTCATGTGGGTGATGAACCGGCCGCCCTTGACCGCGAAGACGAAGTCGTCCGGGGTCTGCTCGCGCCACGAGACGTAGGACGCCGGGCGCTGCAGCGAGTAGAACGACCCGTTGATCTCGATCGACGACATCCGCTCGGCGGCATAGGCGAGCTCACGGCGCTGCACGAGCCCCCGGGGGTAGAAGTCGCCGCGCCACCCGGCGTACGTCCACCCGGAGATCCCGACCCGCACCGGTGCCATGCGGCGCCCGTCAGCCCATGGAGTCGAGGAGGTCGCGACAGGCCTTCTCGCAGCGTCGGCACGACTCCGCGCAGATGCGGCAGTGCTCGTGCATCTCGCCATGACGGGCGCACTCGTCGCCGCAGGCCCGGCAGGCGGTGGCGCACGCCTCCAGCAGCGTGCGGAGCGCGCCGCTGTCGTGCGCTCCACGACGAGCCAGGACCCGAGCGGTGGCGGCGCACACGTCCGCGCACTCGAGGTCGGTGCGGATGCAGTGACGCAGGTCGGCCACGCTCTCCTCGGCGAGGCATGCGTCGGCGCACAGCGTGCAGACCTGCGCGCACTCGACGCACGCCTCCAGGCACGCTGCGAGCAGCTCCATGTCGAGCCCGGGAGCGTCACCGGGGTGGGTGGCGAGCATCTGGCGGACCGCGGACGGCATGGGGCTCCTTCCCGGACCGGCGGCTCCGGCCCTCGCGTGTCCTCTACCCGGGTGCCGGCGCGGACATGCTCGACTGAATTCACGAGACTCGTGGGGTTGGTGTGGCAAAAGCGCCCGATGTGTCGCACAATGGTCCCTGACAACCGCATATCGTTTCGTGTTCACTCCGTGACCACTGTCGGATCCACATGAGATCGCTGGGGAAGGCGTACCTCGACGCCGGATCGACAGGAGGGCCACACGGATGACTTCACGTCACGCGACCAGGGGCGTCATCTTCGTCCACTCGGCGCCGTCTGCGCTGTGCCCGCACATCGAGTGGGCACTCGGAGGCGTGCTCGGCAATGCCGTCAGCCTCGAGTGGACGCCTCAGCCTGCCCAGGCGGGGACCTACCGGGCCGAGTACTCCTGGCTGGGCGAGGCGGGGGCTGCCGCCGCGATCACCTCCGCGCTCCGCGGCTGGAACCACCTGCGCTTCGAGATCACCGAGGAGCCCACACCAGCGTCCGAGGGCGCGCGCTTCTCCTCGACCCCGACGCTCGGGGTCTTCCACGCCGTGACCGGGCTGCACGGCGACCTGATGATCCCTGAGGACCGGCTCAAGGCTGCGGTCGTCAAGGCGTCGCTGGGGGAGACCACCCTCGAGCTGGAGCTCGACCGGCTCCTCGGCAAGCCGTGGGACGACGAGCTCGAGTCGTTCCGCCACGCCGGCGACGGGGCGCCCGTCCGCTGGCTCCACCAGGTCGTCTGACCCGACGCCCTGCGCATCAGCTCCCGCCGAGCGCACGTTCGAGCGGGGTCCGGAAGGACGGGACCACGACCACCCCTCCGAGGCGATCTCCCAACCGCTCAGCGGCCGCCTCGACCGCCACGGCTACCTCCCGGCCGCGGTCGACCAGGAGCTTGGTCACGACCCTCCCGTCCTTCCGGACGGACCACGCGCCCACCACCTCACCGCCCCACCACACGGTGGGTCCGACGTTGCCGTAGGGGTCGTAGAGCCCCGTCGGGTCCTCGGGGAGGAACCACTCCCGTCTGCTTCCACCCCATCGGGGTGGGGTCGAGCGCCGGCAGCAGCGCTGCGCGCGGCGGGGGTACGGCGACCGGGCCGGTGTCGTCGGCCAGCACCAGACCGCCGTGGTCGTCGGCCGTGTCGAGGGCGGCCAGCGCCTTGCGGGTGACGCCGAGCGGCCAGCCGGTCCACCACGCGACATCTGCCTCGGTGACCGGCCCGAACCTGCGCAGGTAGTGCTCGACCAGCTCGGCGCGCGCCTGCTCGGTCTCCATCGTGGGGATGCCGGCCGGCCACCACGAGGACGCCGGCTCCCAGGTGTGCTGCCGTGAGGTCCAGGTGCCGAGCGGCCGCCCCCGCACCAGCCGCCCCTCGGCGCCCATCATCGTGAGCACGTTGGTGGTGACGGTGCGGCGGACGTCGTACTTCTTCGTGGTGCGGGGGAGCAGAGCGGTCCTCAGCGCGGGGACCGCGGTGCCGATGCGGGCCCCGGAGACCGGTCCCTCGGCCTCGACGTAGCTCTCCACCGCCCGCTCCGCCTCGTCGAGCCAACCGGCGACGTCCGAGGGCAGCGGCGGGTCGGTCGGGCCGGTGGCCAGCTCCTTGAGGAGCCGCTTCCTGATGGTGGCCGCTACGTCGACCGACGCCGCATGGTGCAGCACCGGTGCGAGCTCGAGCGGCGCCACGAAGAGGGTCCGTCGCATCGCGAGCATCCGGACGAGCCGGCGGGCGTCGTACAGCTCCCCGGCGACGTCGGCAAGGGTGAGCGTGGAGCAGCGGGCGAGCACCGAGAGGAAGACCGTCGCCGGGTCGGTGGCGTGCAGCACGGTCACCGACCGGGTCGCTTCGAGCGCGCTGCTCCCCGAGCCGTCGAGGAGGTGGCGGGTGGCCAGCCGGGCACGTCGCTGCTCGCTCACGCGCCCTTCCTACCAGGTCGGACGAGGCGTCCTCCCGTCAACGGGAGGACGCCTCGGCGTCAGACGCTGCGGAACGCGAGCGCGACGTTGTGCCCGCCGAACCCGAACGAGTTGTTGAGCGCGGTGAGCGTGCCCTCCGCGGGCAGGTCACGGCGCTCGGTCGCGACGTCCAGCCCGATGTCCTCGGGGTCCTCGAGGTTGATCGTCGGCGGGACCACCCGTTGGTGCAGGGCGAGCACCGTCGCGACCGACTCGAGCGCCCCGGCGGCACCGAGGAGGTGGCCGGTCATCGACTTGGTCGAGGTCAGCACGAGGTTCTCGGCGGCCTGGTCGCCGAGCGCCTGCCGGATCGCCAGCGCTTCGGCCAGGTCGCCCTGCGGCGTCGAGGTCGCGTGCGCGTTGACATGGATGATCTCGCCGGGAGTCGCCCCGGCATCCTGCAGCGCCCGCTTCATCGCCCGGGTCGCGCCGAGCCCGGCGGGGTCCGGCTGGGCGATGTCGTGGGCATCGGCGGTGATGCCGGCGCCGGCGGCCTCGGCGTACACACGTGCGCCACGTGCCTGCGCATGCTCCTCGGACTCGATGACCAGGCAGGCGGCGCCCTCGCCCATCACGAACCCGTCGCGGCCCTTGTCCCACGGACGCGAGGCCCGGTGGGGCTCGTCGTTGCGCTTGGACAGCGCCATCATCTGGCCGAACGCGGCCATCGGGAGTGCGTGGATGGCCGCCTCCGTGCCGCCGACGACGACGACGTCGGCCCTGCCGAGCCGGATCATGTCCATGCCGAGCGCGATCGCCTCGTTGCCGGAGGCGCACGCCGACACCGGGGTGTGCACCCCGGCCTTCGCGTGGACGTAGAGGCCGATCGCGGCGGCGGGGCCGTTCGGCATCAGCATCGGGATCGCCAGCGGAGAGACCCTGCGGGGTCCCTTGGTGATGAGGGCGTCGTAGTTGGAGAGCAGGGTCTGCACGCCGCCGATGCCCGAGGCGAGCGCCACGCCGACCCGCTCGGCGTCGAGCTCGGGTCCGTCGTCACCGGCGAGACCGGCATCGCGCCAGGCCTCGATGGCGGCGACCATCGCCAGCTGGCCGGAACGGTCGAGCCGCCGTGCCTTGACGCGGTCGAGGGTGACCGACGGCTCGACCGCCACCTCGCCGCCGATCTGCGTGCCGAGCTGCTCGGCCCAGTCGTGCTTGAGGGTGTCGATACCGGACTGGCCGGCCAGCAGGGCGGACCAGGTGCTGGCCACGTCTCCCCCTACGGGGGAGGTCGCGCCGAGGCCGGTCACGAGAACACGGGTCGCAGTCATGGGAATCAGCTCACTCCTCGTCGATCCCGGCGTCCGTGGCGCCCTGGGACGCCACGGACGGCCGGGTCTCGCAGTTGGGTCGGTCAGGCCTGGGCGCTGTCGATGAAGTCGACGGCGTCGCCCACGGTCTTGAGGTTCTTGACCTGGTCGTCAGGGATCCGGACGCCGAACTTCTCCTCGGCGGCGACCACGATCTCCACCATCGACAGCGAGTCGACGTCGAGGTCGGCGACGAACTCCTTGTCCACCTGGACGTCGTCGGCGGGCACGCCGGCGATCTCCTCCACGATGGTGGCGAGGTCGGCCTGGATGTCGGACTTTGATGCCACGTGCGGCTCCTTCTGGGTTGGTGTTGCGGACTGTGCTGCACGGCCACGCTATCGGCGCGGCCGACGGGTCAGGGGACCTTGACGACCTGAGCCGCGTAGGCGAGGCCGGCGCCGAAGGCGATCAGCAGGGCGGTGTCGCCGCTCTTGGCCTCGCCGGACTCGATGAGGCGGTCGAGCGCCAGCGGGATCGAGGCGGCCGAGGTGTTGCCCTGCTCGGCGATGTCGCGGGCGATGACGACCCTCTCGGGCAGCTTCATGGAGCGTGCCATCGCGTCGATGATGCGCATGTTGGCCTGGTGCGGCACGAAGACGTCGATGTCCTCGGCGGCGATGCCGCTGCGGTCCAGCGTCTCGTGGGCCACCTTCGCCATCTCGAACGCCGCCCAGCGGAAGACCGCGTTGCCCTGCATGACCAGGTGCGGCATCCGGGGGTTCTCCGAGGCGATCACGTCCCGCCAGTCCTCGCGCTGCCGGATCAGGTCGTACTGCTCGCCGTCGGAGCCCCAGACCACCGGGCCGATGCCCGGTTCGTCGGTCGGTCCGACGACGACCGCGCCGGCGCCGTCGCCGAAGATGAAGGCGGTCCCGCGGTCGGTCGTGTCGAGGATGTCCGAGAGCCGCTCGACGCCGACCACCAGGACGTACTTGGCGCTGCCGCCGCGGATCATGTCCGAGGCGAGCGCGACGCCGTGGCAGAACCCGGCGCAGGCGGCGCTGATGTCGAAGGCCACCGGCCGCGCGAGCCCCAGCTCGTGGGCGACCAGGGCGGCGGCCGCGGGCGTCTGCATCATGTGGGTGACGGTGGCGACGATGACGCCGTCGACCTGGGCGGCGTCGATGCCGGCCCGGTCCAGCGCGGTCCGGCAGGAGGCGACCGACATCATCACCAGCGACTCCTCGTCGGTGGCGAACCGGCGGCTCTTGATGCCGGAGCGCTGCTGGATCCACTCGTCGGAGGAGTCGATCGCGTCGATGATCTCGGCGTTCGGGACGATCCGGCTCGGCCGGTAGGAGCCGATGCCGAGGATGCCGGTGTTGGTGGGGCCGGGGACAGGAGCGAGAGCGGTCATCAGGAGACCCCTTCCGGGTTCGAGCGGATGGGCGGCTGGCTGGGTTCGCCGTGCTTGTCGACGAAGGCGCGGGCGTCGTCGAGCTGGTCGGGGGTCTTGAGCGCGAACGTCTCCACGCCCTTCATCGCTCGCTTCGCGATCCCGGTCAGCGTGCCGGCCGGCGGCATCTCGAGGATTCCGGTGACCCCGAGGTCGAGCATCGTCCCCATGCACAGGTCCCAGCGGACCGGGGCGCCGATCTGGCTCACGATCCGGGAGAGCACCTCGCGACCGTCGTCGACCACCTGGCCGTCGCGGTTGGAGATCACCCGTGTCCGTGGGGTCTGGGTCGACACCGCTCGGGCGAGGCCGGCGACGTGGTCCACGGCCGGAGCCATGTGCTCGGTGTGGAAGGCGCCGGCGACTGCGAGCGGCATGAGCCGGGCCCGGGCCGGCGGGTCGTCGGCGAACGCAGCGAGCTGGTCCACCGTGCCGGCGGCGACGATCTGCCCCGGGCCGTTGTCGTTGGCCGGGGTGAGGTCGTGCTGCGACAGCTTGGCGAGCACCTCCTCGCGGTCGCCGCCGAGGACGGCGGTCATGCTGGTCGGCGTCGTCGCGGCCGCCTTCGCCATCGCCTTGCCTCGCTCGCGCACGAGCACCATGGCCTGCTCCGCGGTGATCGCCCGGGCACCCGCGGCGGCGGCGAGCTCGCCGACGCTGTGTCCGGCGACCGCGCCGACCTGGTCGAAGGCGTCAGCCGGACGGGGGAAGAGCTGCAGCGCCGTCGCCAGCACGGAGGCGACCAGCAGCGGCTGGGCCACGGCGGTGTCGCGGATCGTGTCGGCGTCGGCCTCGGTGCCGTAGTGCACCAGGTCGAGGTCGGCGACCGCCGACAGCCAGCGCATGCGCTCGGCGTAGGTGGGGTCCTCGAGCCACGGCTGGAGGAAGCCGGGGGTCTGGGCGCCTTGGCCGGGAGCAACGAGAACGAGCATGTCTTAACTGTGCCCGGTCCGGGGCGTCTCACTCGCCTGAGACGCGCACGAAGATTTCGGGGAGGTCCTTGTAGGAAACCTACAAAATCGGCTCATCGGTCACCTCGTTGTCATCCAGCCGACCCAGAACCACCGCGATGCGGAGCATGAAGGCGTGGCGCGCGTCGGTCGGCGACAGGTGCGTCACGTCGGCGATCCGCTTCAGCCGGTATCGGACGGTGTTCGGGTGGACGAACAGCGCTCGCGCCGTCCGCTCGATCGAGCCGCCCTGGTCGAGGTACGCCGTCAGGGTGGCGAGCAGCTCCGGTCCCGCGACCCGGAGGGGGAGGTAGACGTCGGAGACCAGGGCGCGTCGTGCGATCGGATCGCCGTCGAGGGCCCGCTCGGAGAGGAGGTCGTCACTCGTGACCGGGGCAGGGGTGGCCGGCCACCCGGCTGCCGCCCGCAGCCCGGCGACCGCGGAGGCTGCGGAGACGTGCGCCTGGAGGAGGTCGGTGACCACGGGGCCGACCACGACCGGACCGCGGCCGAAGTGGGGTGTCAGCAGTGCTCCTGCTTTGTCCGGATCCGACACCCCGCCGACGACGACCACGAGTCGATCCCCCTGGATCGCCCCGAGCGCGTCGAGCCCCGCCTGATGGGCGACGACCCGCACCTCGTCCACGAGCCCCTGGCGTGCTGCCTCCTCGGCCTCCGGGGCCCGTCCGACGACCACGGCGACGTTGCCGGCCTCGACCCACCCGAGCGCGCTGGCCCGGGTGCGGATCGTCTCGTCGGCGTCGCCCCGCATGATCGAGTCGACGACGAGCGCCTCGAGGCGTGCGTCCCAGGCGCCACGCATCTCCGCGGCGTGGGCGTAGATGTCCGCGGTCGCGAAGGCGAGCTCACGGCCGTAGCGGAGGATGCTCTCCCGGACCTCCGCGGCGTGCTCGGGCTCGACCGCCTCGCTCAGCTCGCTCTCCGCGACCTCGATGCTCAGCCGGATCATCGCCACGGTCTGCTGCAGGTTGATGACGCCGGCGAACGAGCGCGGGGCGGTCCCGAAGACCGCGACGGCGAGCGGAGGCGGCGGCTGCTGGGGCGAGCGGTACCAGGTGACGAAGCTGTTGTAGCCGGCCTGCAGGACCATCCCGATCCAGGCGCGCTGCTCGGCCGGGAGCTCGCCGAACCACGGCATCTCCCGGTCCATGCGGGTCAGCGACGCCTTGGTGAGGTCGCCGACCGCACGCTGGAGCTGGCCGGCGACCTGCGCCCGCGTCCTGCTCCTGGTCATCGGGGCGGCCTGGTCATGCGGCCAGCCTACGAGGCTCAGGCGTCGCCGCCCTCCTGCTGGACACCGGCGACTGCTGTCGGGTCGTCGATGCGGTACTTGTCGAACGCCTCCTGGACGACCTCCGGCCTTGACCTCGCCCCGCGCGGCGAGCGCGGCGAGCGCCTGGACGACGACCGACTGCGCGTCGACGTGGAAGAACCGCCGCGCCGCCGGCCGGGTGTCGGCGAAGCCGAACCCGTCCGTGCCGAGTGCGTGGTAGTCGCCGGGGACCCACTTCGCGATCTGGTTCTGCACCGCACGCATGAAGTCGGAGACCGCGACGAAGGGGCCGGAGGCGTCCTTCAGCTTCGTGGTGACGTACGGCGTCCTCGGCTCCTCCGACGGGTGCAGGAGGTTCCACTCCTCGACGGCGACGCCGTCCCTGGCCAGCTCGTTCCACGAGGTCACCGACCATGTCGACGCCGCGACGCCCCACTCCTCGGCAAGCATCTGCGCGGCGTCGGTGATCCAGGGGAAGCCGACGCCGGAGGCGAGCAGCTGCACCTGGGGCGCGCCCTCGGGAGCCGACGACGGTGCGTCCGCGACCTTGTAGAGCCCCCTGAGCAGCCCGTCGACGTCGAGGTCCTCGGGCTCCTTCGGCTGCACGTGCGGCTCGTTGTAGACGGTGAGGTAGAAGATCACCGGCTCACCGTCGGGGTGCTCCTCGTCGCTGCCGTACATCCGCCGCAGCCCGTCCTGCACGATGTGGCTGACCTCGTAGGCCAGCGCCGGGTCGTAGTGCACGACCGCCGGGTTGGTCGCAGCGAGGAGCGGCGAGTGCCCGTCGGCGTGCTGGAGCCCCTCGCCGGTCAGCGTGGTCCGCCCCGCGGTGGCGCCGATGAGGAACCCGCGCGCCATCTGGTCGGCCATCGCCCAGATCCAGTCGCCGGTCCGCTGGAACCCGAACATCGAGTAGAAGATGTAGAACGGGATCATGTGCTCGCCCTGGGTGGCGTAGGCGCCCCCGGCCGCCGTCGCCGACGCCATGGAGCCCGCCTCGGAGATCCCCTCGTGGAGCAGCTGGCCCTGCGGCGACTCCTTGTAGGCGAGCAGCAGCTTGCGGTCGACGGACTCGTAGGTCTGCCCGTGCGGGCTGTAGAGCTTGTGCGTCGAGAACATCGAGTCCATGCCGAACGTCCGGAACTCGTCCGGGGCGATGGGCACGATGCGCTCGCCGATCTCCGGGTCCTTGATCAGGTCCTTGATCAGCCGCACGAGGGCCATCGTGGTGGCCACCGCCTGCTTGCCCGAGCCCTGCTTGAGCTCGGCGTACACCTTGTCGCCGGGAAGCTTGAGCGGCTTGGCACGCACGACGCGCTTCGGCAGCGAGCCGCCGAGCTGCTTGCGCCGCTCTCGCATGTACTCGATCTCGTCGGACTCGGCGCCGGGGTGGAACAGCGGCGGGACGCCCGTGCGCTCGTAGGACTGCTCGATGTCGCGGTCGCTGATCGGCAGGTAGAGCCGGTCCCGGAACTTCTTGACGTTGTCCGGGGTCAGCTTCTTCATCTGGTGGGTGGCGTTGCGCCCCTCGAGCGCCTCGATCGTCCACCCCTTGATGGTCTTGGCAAGGATCACCGTGGGCTGGCCGACGTGCTTGGTGGCGGCGTCGAACGCCGCGTAGACCTTGCGGTAGTCGTGGCCGCCGCGCGGCAGCTTGCGGATCTGGTCGTCGCTCATGTGCTCGACCATCTTGCGCAGCCGCGGGTCGCCGCCGAAGAAGTTCTCGCGCACGTACTCGCCGGTCTCGACGGAGTAGGTCTGGAACTGGCCGTCGGGGGTGCTGTTCATCTTGTTGACGAGCACGCCGTCGACGTCGCGGGCCAGCAGGGGGTCCCACTCACGACCCCAGACGACCTTGATCACGTTCCAGCCGGCGCCGCGGAAGTAGGCCTCGAGCTCCTGCATGATCTTGCCGTTGCCGCGCACCGGCCCGTCGAGCTGCTGCAGGTTGCAGTTGATGACGAAGGTGAGGTTGTCCAGCTCCTCGCGGGCGGCCAGGCCGATCGCGCCGAGCGACTCCGGCTCGCCCATCTCGCCGTCGCCGAGGAAGGTCCAGACACGCTGTCCGCTGGTGTCCTTGATGCCGCGGTTGTGCAGGTAGCGGTTGAACCGCGCCTGGTAGATCGAGTTGAGCGCACCGATCCCCATGGACACCGTGGGGAACTCCCAGAAGTCCGGCATGAGGCGGGGGTGCGGGTACGACGGCAGCCCCTTGCCGGGGCCGTGCTGGACCTCCTGGCGGAACCGCATGAGCTGTTCCTCGGTGAGCCGGCCCTCGAGGAACGCGCGGGCGTAGATGCCCGGGGAGGCGTGGCCCTGGATGAACACCTGGTCGCCGCCGCCGGGGTGGTCCTTGCCGCGGAAGAAGTGGTTGAAGCCGACCTCGTAGAGCGAGGCCGAGGACTGGTAGGTGGCGATGTGGCCGCCGACCTCGAGCCCCTTCCGGTTCGCCGCGGACACCATGATCGCGGCGTTCCAGCGCAGGAAGGCGCGGATTCGGCGCTCGACGTGCTCGTCACCGGGGAACCACGGTTCGCGCTCCGGCGGGATGCTGTTGATGTAGTCGGTGCTGCGTAGCGCGGGGACGCCGACCTGCTTCTCCCGCGACCGCTCGAGCAGCTTCAACATCATGTAGCGCGCGCGGTCTCGGCCCCGGTCGTCGATCATCTTGTCGAGGGACTCGAGCCACTCCTGGGTCTCGTCCGGGTCGATGTCGGGGAGCTGGGTGGGGAGGCCCTCGTGAATGACGGCGGGGCGCTCCTGGTTTCGGTCCTGGGTAGCCACCTCCCCATCCTTACAGCCCTTGGAAGTACTCGCGAGTAGGGCGGCGGGTTGCACCGGAGCCTCTCATCCGGTGGACTACACAGAACATCCATACGTGCGGGCGCTGCGGCGAACCCGTGCAGCACGAAGGAGGAGCCTGACTTGAGCGCGACCACCGACGGCCCGGACACCGGCAATGCCGGTGTGCGGATGGGGCTGGGACCCGGCTCCGTCGTCCAGGAGCTCGGCTGGGACGAGGACGTCGACGACGAGCTGCGGGTGCAGATCGAGGACGCCATCGACGGCGACATGGTCGACGGCGACTACGGGAACGTCGTGGACGCGGTTGTGCTGTGGTGGCGCGACGGCGACGGTGACCTCGTCGATGCGCTCGTCGACGCGCTGACCGACCTGGTGGCGGGTGGCGTCATCTGGCTGGTCACCCCCAAGGTGGGCCGGCCGAACGCGGTGGATGCCGCGGACGTGACCGAGGCCGCCCCGGTCGCCGGGCTGGCGATCACCACCACGGCGGCGGTCAGCAAGGACTGGACCGCCACCCGACTGGCGGCCCCCAAGTCCGCCGCTCGTTGACCACCTGTCCGGTCGCACGTCAGGCGAGCCGCCCGTGCGCTGCCGCAGGTTGATCGCGGCGGTCGCCGACCGGGCGACCACCGTCAGGGTGCTGAGCGGCAGCGGGGTCGTGCGCCCCTACTCACCCGTGACACTCGCCAGGCTGGCTCTGGTCCTCATGCGGTACGGCGTCGGCCCGGCCGGCGGGTTCGCCGCCCTGGGCCTGCGCAACCCCGACGGCGTGGGGCTCATCGACGAGATCGGCCCGCTCACCTTCAAGGAGATCGACGACCGCGCCACCGCTCTCGCCGACTCGCTCCGCGGCCTCGGCGTCGGCCCCGGTGGCGGTGGCGGTGGCGGTGTGGCGATGATGGTGCGGAACCACCGCGGCTTCGTGGACGTGACCGTGGCGGCGGCGAAGCTCGGCGCAGACCTCCTCTACCTGAACACGGCGTTCTCCGCCCCCCAGCTCGTCGAGGTGCTGGCGCGCGAGGGTCCCGTGGTGCTGGTCCACGACGAGGAGTTCGGTGAGCTGGCCGAGAAGGTCGGCGAGGACGTCCGCCGCGTCGTGGCGTGGTCCGACGGCGGCCCGGTCGACGTACCCACGGTCGAGGACCTGATCGAGAAGGGCTCGGCCACCGCGCGGCTGCCGGTCCCCGGGAAGCGAAGCCGGATCATCATCCTGACCTCGGGCACGACCGGGACTCCGAAGGGTGCATCGCGCGCCGATGCCGGGATCGACGCGGCCGTGGCGCTGCTGTCCCTGATGCCACTGAGGCGCGGGTGGAGGACGCACGTCGCAGCACCGCTGTTCCACACCTGGGGCTTCGCGCACCTCGCGCTGGCGATGCTCCTCGAGTCCACGATCGTGCTCCGACGGCGGTTCGACCCCGAGGGATGCCTCGCCGCGGTGGCCGAGCACGACTGCGACTCGCTGGTCGTCATCCCGGTCATGCTCCAGCGGATCCTGCGGCTGCCGCAGGACACCCTCGATGCACACGACCTCGGGAGGCTCCGGGTGGTCGCCGCCTCGGGTTCGGCCCTTCCCGGCGACCTCGCCGCGCACTGGATGGACCAGTTCGGCGAGAACCTCTACAACGTCTACGGCTCCACCGAGGTCGCCTATGCCACGGTCGCCACCCCGAGGGACCTGCGCGAGGCACCCGGGACGGCGGGCAGGCCCCCGCACGCCACCGTCGTTCGGGTTTACGACGAGCACGACCGGCCCGTCCCAGCGGGCGTCAGCGGCCGGATCCTCGTCGGCAACGGCATCCTCTTCGAGGGCTACACCGGTGGCGGCGGCAAGGACATGGTCGACGGGCTGATGAGCACCGGCGACGTCGGCAGGTTCGACCAGGCCGGGCGGCTCTTCGTCGAGGGGAGGGACGACGAGATGATCGTCTCCGGCGGCGAGAACGTCTTCCCCCAGGAGGTCGAGGACTGCCTCACCCGTCACGAGGCGGTGCACGAGGCGGCAGCCGTCGGGGTCGACGACGAGGAGTACGGGCAGCGGCTCCGGGCCTTCGTCGTCCGCCGGGAGGGCAGCCGCGTCGACGTGGACGACCTGAAGGGGCACGTGAAGTCCCAGCTGGCCGGCTACAAGGTGCCGCGCGACATCGTCTTCCTCGACGAGCTGCCGCGCAACGCCACCGGCAAGGTGCTCAAGCGCCAGCTGGAGGAGACCGACCGGTGACCGATGCCCTCACGCCGGCGAAGGGGAGCGAAGCGCCGGACTTCGAGCTCCGGGACCAGCACGGCACGCCGGTCCGGCTCTCGTCGTTCCGCGGCTCGCGAGCCGTGGTCCTGGTCTTCTACCCCTTTGCGTTCAGCCGGGTCTGCAGCAGCGAGCTGGTCGCGCTGCGTGATGCATGGCCCGCGTTCGACCGCGACGACCGGGCCCTGCTGGGCATCTCGTGCGATCCGAAGTTCTCGCTCAGGGGCTACGCCGAGGCCGAGAGGCTCCCGTTCCCGCTCCTCTCCGACTTCTGGCCGCATGGGGCGGTGGCCTCCGCCTACGGCGTCTTCGACCAGGAGCGCGGGTGCCCGCGACGGTCGACCTTCGTCGTCGACAGAGGCGGTCGGGTGGCCTGGTCGGTGCACCACCCAGACGCGGACTCGCGGCACCATGGCGCCTATCTCGACGTTCTCGACGGCCTGAGAACCGAGAAGTAAAGAAATCCGTCGTGTTCGCGGGTTCGGGGTGACAGATCCGCGTCCGTCTGTGCAGAATGTTCTTGCAGCCGCTGGTGACCCGAGACGCCAGCGGCTGCTCTATTTTTCGACCGGCTTCCTGCCCGTCTCCGCGCTGTCATAGGCTTCCCAGCGGTTCGGGGCGTATAGCTCAGCGGTAGAGCACTGGTCTTACAAACCAGTGGTCGCAGGTTCGATCCCTGCTGCGCCCACCCTCTGACCTCCGCGGCCGCGTCGAACCGGGGCTCCCCGTCGCCGTTCGAGCGGCGACGGACGGCGCCCTCCACGCGCACCAGGAGCTCCCACGGCTGGTCCCGACACGGCACCCGATGAGGCACCGGTGGAGCTAGGGATGACCGGACCGGAGCCCGGCCCGTGCTCAAAGCCCGATAGAGAACGGGGTAGGCAGCTCAGCGGTCTCGCAGCGGACCTCGGCAGCGGCTTGTTCGGCAGTCAGACACGCGACCGCGGCGGTGTTGCGCAATAGGCATACGTCTGTGATCGGTCCCACGCCGCCCAGTACGGGGGAGATGGCCTCGGCGACCTCGAGCACCTCCTGGAACTTCATGTCATGGCAAGGCTGACGTGGACGACGATGCGCTGGACGTCGGCCACCATGCCCGCGGTGAGGTGCTTCAGGTCGGCGGCGTAGGCAGCACCGTCGATCGCGGTGCCGGTCACTGGTGCGACCCCTGAATGGCCCGCTTCGCCTCGTCGGCTCGGGCAGTGGTCTGGCCGACGAGGTGCCTGGCCTCGTCTGCCATCTCGGGGTCGGTCGCCTGGTGGGCGTTGATCTCGACGAGCTGTGCTGCGCCGTGCACGCCAGCCCTGGCCAGCTGTGCCGCCGTGTAGGCATCTCCCTGAAGGTCCGGCTTGCCTTCCCGGACCAACCAGGCTGCGGACTGCGCCAGCTCCGCGCCGATCCGGCAGATCCTCAGGGGGACCTGGCTGGCATGCACCGCTGCGGCAGCCACCCGCTCCTGGCGCTCGGGTTCCTCGCGTGGGATCCGCCAAGCGGCGAGCAGCTCGCCGAAGCCCTCGGCGTCGGCTTGCGCGAGATCGGCCAACTCGTCGATCGCGGCTTCCGCCCGGCCGACGACGTCCGCGGCTGCGTCCCCAGTGAACCGGCCCGCCATTGCGACCAGCGAGGCCGCGCTGGCGCAGGCCATGGCACAGGCGGCCCCGCCGCCGGGGTAGGCGTTCCGTGCCGCGGTCCGGCGCAGGATCGCTGCGAAGGGCAGCTCGAAGAGAGAGTGGTCGGTCATCGCGTGGGGAGTCTCAGGACAGGCCGACGATCTCGTCGCCCTCGTCCAGGTCAATCCGGGTCGCCGCAGGCTGCGCGCCCAGGCCCGGCATCGTCCGCATCTCGCCGGCCAGCGGGTAGATGAAGCCGGCGCCGACCGAGGCCCGCACCTCGCGGATCGGCAACCGCCAGCCGGTGGGCGCACCCTTCAGGGTCGGGTCCGAGCTGATCGAGAGATGTGTCTTGGCCAGGCAGACCGCCAGGTCGCCGTAGCCGGCCCGCTCATAGCCGGTGAGCTGCTTCGTGGCCTGCGGGCTGTAGTCCACTCCGTCGGCGCCGTAGACCCGGGTGGCGATCACCTCGATCTTCTCGCGCAAGGACGCCTCCGAGGGGTAGAGGAAGGTGAAGTCCGTCGGCTCGTTAGCCGCATCGCGCACCGCCTCGGCCAGCTCCACCGCCCCGGAGCCGCCGTCCTCGAAGTGCCGGCAGACCGCGACCCGGGCGCCGGCTGCTTCGGCGATCTGCCGGATCATCGCGTGCTCGGAGGGGTGATCGGTGGGGAAGGCGTTGATCGCCACCACCGGCGAGACCCCGTGCAACCGGATGTTCTCGATCTGCTTGACCAGGTTGGGGGCGCCGGCTGCGACATCGGCCGGCCCCTCGGCCAGCAGCTCCGCGGGCAAGTCCTTGCCGGCCACGATCCGGAACTTGCCTGAGTGCGCCTTGAGCGCTCGGACGGTCGCCACCACGACGGCCGCATCGGGAGCCTCGCCGGAGACCCGGCACTTGATGTTGAAGAAGCGCTCCGCGCCCATGTCGGCGCCGAAACCTGCCTCCGTGACCACGTAACCGCTGCTGCGCAGCGCGATCAGGTCTGCGACCACCGAGGAGTTGCCGGTGGCGATGTTGCCGAACGGTCCAGCGTGCACCAGGACAGGGGTGTTCTCGAGGGTCTGCATGAGATTCGGTTTGATGGCCTCGCGCATGATCACCGCCATCGACCCGGCCGCCCGCAGCTGCTCGGCGGTCACCGGCTCCCCGGAGCGGGTGGTGGCCACGACGATCCGACCCAGCCGTGCCCTCAGGTCCGGCAGGGACCTGGCCAGGGCAAGGATGGCCATCACCTCGGATGCCGGCGTGATGTCGAAGCCGGTCTGCCGGGGGATGCCGTCGACCTTGGCGCCGAGACCGGTGACGACGTGTCGCAGCGACCGGTCGTTGACGTCCATCACCCGCCGCCAGCTGATCTCCTGTGGGTCGATGTCGAGTTCGTTGCCCTGGTGCACGTGATTGTCGACCATGGCCGCGAGCAGATTGTGTGCTGCGGTGACGGCGTGAAAATCGCCCGTGAGGTGGAGGTTGAGCACGTCCATCGGGACGACCTGGCTGTATCCGCCACCGGCGGCACCGCCCTTGATCCCGAACGTCGGTCCCATCGAGGGCTGGCGGATCGTCACCGTCGCGTTCTCACCGATGTGCCGGAAGGCCTGGCCCAGGCCCACCGTGGTGGTGGTCTTGCCCTCGCCGAGCGGAGTCGGGGTGATCGCGCTGACGACGACGTACTTGGCCCGTGGCCGGTCGGCCAGCTCCTCGATCGCGTCCAGGCTCACCTTCATGACGTGCCGGCCATAGGGCTCGAGCAGGTCGGGGGTCAGGCCCATCTCCTCGGCGATCGAGTCGATCGGCTTCAACGCGGCGCCGCGGGCGATGTCCAGGTCAGATCTCATGGCCCTGCTCTCCTTGCTGCTGCTTGCTTTGGCTCGGGTCGGGGTTCGGGTAGGGGGGCTAGGCGCCTGCGGGATGATCGGGCCACCTGGCTGCACCCGTCACCAGTCGGGCGCCGAGGTCGGCGCCGGCGGCCAGCAGTGACTCGACCAGATAGCGTCCGCTGGAACGTTCGCAGTGCAGCAGGTATGACGGCTGGCCGGCGACGTCGGCGCGGACGATGTCGGTGACCACCCGGGACACGCTGGTGCGCAGCGCGGCGCCTTGGGGCACGAAGCGGTCGTCGAGGTCGACGGAGGCGAGCCGGCGCAGCACCGACAGGGTGGCCGGGCCACTGACCCGTACCAGGGCCCGGCCGTGCGTGAGGTCCATGACCGTGGTGAGCCCATCGGTGACACCGGCGAGCAGTAACCGGTAGTGCTGGATGGTCGCATGAGCTGCGCCGACTGGCGCGAGCACGAGCCACTCTCCCGGCGCCGCACCGATCACCAGCCGGTCATGGTCCCAGGCGGCCCGACCGAAGCGGACACCGAGTGCCTGCTCGACTCCGTCCGTCGAGGGCGCCTTGACCAGCACCTTGGTCAGAGCGCTGAGGTCGGCCACGGCTGCCTCAGCTTCGCCGGCTCCCGTGGCCACCTCCCAGCCCCCGACGAGCCGGGTGGAATCAGCAGGGCCGATCAACGCGCTGCGGGCGACGGCAGTCCTCTCAGGCACGGGCTCGTGCTCCTTCCGGGTCGACGTGGGCCAGCTCGCTGCAGACTCGGGCCTCGACGATCCGGCCGTCGGGCTGCAGCACGCGGACGATGCTGTCGGAGCACGGCCTGGTCGGAGCGCAGCTGGGCCAGGCAGACACCGCGTCCGAGGGTTGGCGAGCGGCGGGAGGAGGTGACGCGGCCGAGGATCTCGCTGCTGGCGCTGACGATCTGGCTCGCTTCCGGAGGGACAACGTCCGGGTCGACTGGTTGCAGCGAGACCAACTGGGTCTGCGGCCCCTCCTCGTGCTGCCAGCGCAGCTCGGGAGCGCCCGCGAAGTCGGGCTTGTCCAGCTTCACCGCCCAGTCCAGGCCGGCGCTGAACGCCTGCGTCAGGCCGTCGGTGTCCTGCCCGACGATCAAGTGGCCCTTCTCGAGCCGCAGCACCCGCTGGGCCTCCACCCCGAACGCCCGGACCCCAGGTCGTCACCGGCCTCTAGCAGCGCGTCCCACACGTGCTGTCCGTAACCGGCCGGCACGTGCAGCTCGTAGCTGAGCTCGCCGGTGAAGCCGATCCGCCACACCACGACGTCGTCGACTCCGGCGACCGTTGCGGTCCGGACCTTCATGTAGCCGAACGCCTCTGGGTGCCAGGTCGAGGTCGGTCAGCCGCGAGAGCAGCTCGCGGGAGCGGGGCCCGGCGCAGTTGATGCTGGCGTACGACGTGGTGACCGGCACGCAGTGGACCTGCCACTCGGGGATGGGCTGTCTGCAGCCAGTTCTCGACCCACTCCCAGACCGCGGCGGCGCCGCCGGAGGTCGTCGACATCAGGTAGTGGTCCGGCCCGAGGTGGCCGGTCACGCCGTCGTCGAGCACCACGCCGTCCTCGGCACACATCACGCCGTACCGGACACTGCCCTCGGCTAGCTTCTGCCACTTGTTGACGTAGAGCAGGTCGAGCAGCTTCGGCACGTCGGGGCCGCGCAGGTCGAGCTTGCCGATCGGGGTGACGTCGATGATGCCGACGCGCTCGCGTACGGCCCGAACCTCGGCCTCCGGGTCGCCGTAGTGGTCGGGCCGGATCCAGGCGCCGGCGACCAGAGGCCGGGCGCCGTGGGCCACGTGCCAGTCGTGCATGGGGGAGTAGCGGGTCGGCTCTAGGCTCCGGCCGGCGAGCGCCCCGAGGGTGGTGGGAGCGTACGGCGGCCGCCACACGGTGGTGCCCGTCTCGTGGATCGTGGCCCCGTTGGCCTCGGCGATCGCGGCGACTGCGTTGATGGTCTCGAGCTTGCCCTGCAGCGGGCCCATGGTGGCGGTGGTGTACCGCTTCGCCAGTTCCGAGGAGTTGTAGCCCTCGGCGACCGCGGTGAAGAGGTCCTTGCTGGAGACGTCCTCGGAGAAGTCGACGAAGCCGTGGGTGCTGGAGCGGAACAGCTCCGGGTGGGGGTCACGGGGCAGCGGAGGGACGTCGACCGGAGCGGCCGGTTCGGGCAGCGGCGCGGCGTCGTCGCCGCGGGTGGGCATGCCCGGCGGCCCAAGCCCGAGCCAGGACGAGCCCGCGGCGCGCGGCCTCCGGGCCGGTGAGGCGGGCGTGCTCGAGCAGCTGCTCGGGCGTGCCGTCCCCGGCCAGGCCACCGGTCACGAGGACGTCCTCGGGCAGCGAGGTCGGGAAGAACCGCGCCGTCGCCGGGTCGTAGGTGGGGCGGTCACCGGCCATGTTGATCAGCGAGGTCGGGGCGGTCCACCCGGTGGAGACGACCAGCAGGTCGGCCGGGACGGTGCGCCCGTCGGAGAGCTCGACCGACGCCAGGCGGCCGTGACGGCCGCGTCGCGCGCACCACCCGCTGCTCGTCCCGGCCGTCGACGACGGCGGCCACGTCGACGCCGGCCCGGGCCAGGTCGTCGACGCAGGCGTCCCCGTGCGCGTTGGCGGTGAGGACCACGGCCCGTTCACCGGGCCGCACGGCGTACATGTTGACCAGCCGCCGGACCGCGGTGCCGAGCACGACGCCGGGCAGGTCGTTGCCCTCGAAGACGTAGGGCCGCTCGACCAGCCCGGGGCGACGACGAGGGTCTTGGCGCGCACCTTGACCAGCCGCTCGGAGCCGTCGGGCCGCCGGACGATCACTCCGGTCCAGTTGCCGTCGTAGCGGCCGATGACCACGGCGTCGGTCAGCACCTCCAGGCCGGGTGCGGCCTCGACCCGCGCTCGCAGCTCCTCGAGGTCGTCGCGGTGGGTCTCACCGCTCCACCGCCAGTGGCCGCCGAGGGCGTGCTCCTCCTCGACCAGCATCACCCGGGCGCCGGACTCGGCGGCGGCCAGCGCGGCCCGCATCCCAGCCGGACCGCCGCCGGCGACCAGCACGTCGGGGTGGGCGTAGGTCTTGTCGACCTCTGGCGCGGCGTGGCGATGTCGATGGTGCCGGCGTGCACGAACCGCTTGAGGACCGACTCGTACGCCGGCCACAGCCTCTGCGGCTTGATGAACGTCTTGTAGTAGAAGCCGGGGGCGAGGAAGCGCCCGAGCCGGCCGTTGACCGCCTTGACGTCGAAGCGCAGCGAGGGCCAGGCGTCCTGGCTGTGCACGGTCATGCCGTCTGCGACGAGCCGGTGGCCACCTCGGACGTTCGGCTCGTCTCCGACCTGCACCATCAGGTTCGGGTCCAGCCAGCCGGCGGTCATCAGTCCGCGCGGCCGGTGGTACTTGAAGCTTCGGTTGAAGACGCGCACCCCGGACGCCGCGAGGGCGGAAGCGATGGTGTCGCCACGGTACCCCTGATAAGGGGCTGCCGTTGAAGGTGAACCGGATCGGCTCGTCGCGCGAGATGACCTCGCCCGGCACCGGCGGCAGCCGCCACTCCTGGCCGGAGCTCGCTCACGACTCGGCTCCGGTCGGCTCGTGTCCCAGTCGCCACGTGGCGAAGACCGGTGTTGTCGCGAGTGTCGCGCTCGGCGTCGAAGTACGCCGACAGCCGGCCCGGTGGAACCAACGCTCGTGCACGCGGCCCGCGGGGTTGCGCCGCAGGTACAGGTAGCTGCGCCACTCCCACCGGTTGGCGGTGCTCGGGTCGGGCCGGTCGACGACCTCGCCGAGCGAATGGAACTCGCTGACGTTGCGGGGCCCGCACCACGGGCACTGCAGCACGATCACGGGTGGGCTCCTCGGGGCACGGGGTGCAGACGCGGTCAGTGGCCAACGGAAGCTGCTCCCTTCTCGCCGACCAGCTCGCCGTCGAGGAAACGCTCGACGCCGAACGGTTCGATGAGGGTGGGCGGTTTGCCGTCGTTGATGAGCAGGGCCATCTGCTCGCCGGCGACGGGGCCGGCTTTGAACCCGTAGGTGCCCCATCCGATGTCGACCAGGAAGCCCTCGACGCCGGTGGGGCCCATGATCGGGCTGTAGTCGGGCGTCATGTCGCACAGCCCGGCCCACTGGCGCAGCAATCGCATCTTCGACAGGCCGGGCATGAGCTCGAGCACGTGTCCGGACGAGATCCTCGATGAAGTCCAGGGAGCCGCGCATTGAGTACTGCGCGAACGGGTCCACGCTCGCGCCGAAGACCAGCTCGCCCCGCGCGGTCTGGCTCACGTAGACGTGCAGCGTCCCGGAGACGACCACCGGGTCGAGGAACGGCTTGACCGGCTCGGTGACCGCGGCCTGGAGCGGGTAGGTGACGATGGGCGTCCGCACGCCGACCATGTCGTTGATCAGCGTCGACCAGCCGGCGGTGCAGTTGACCACCGTGCCGGTGGCGATCCGGCCCCGCGAGGTGCGCACGCCGGTGACCCGGCCCTGGTCGGTCTCGATGCCGAGCACCTCGGTCCGCTGGTGCAGGTGGACGCCGTACAGGTCGGCGGCCCGGGCGTAGCCCCAGACCACCGCGTCGTGCCGGATGATGCCGCCGGGCGGGTGGTAGAGGGCGCCGAGGATGGGGTAGCGGGTCTCGTCGGAGACGTCGAGCGCCGGCGCCATCCGCTTGATCTCGTCCGGGCCGATGACCTCCGAGTCGACCCCTTGGAGCTTGTTGACCTCGGCCCGCCACCGCATGGTGCGCAGCGACGCGTCGCTGTGCGCGAGGGTCAGGTGGCCGCGCTGGGAGAACATGATGTTGAAGTTCAGCTCGGCCGACAGCCGCTCGTAGAGCTTGACCGACCGGTCGTAGAACGCCACGCCCTCGGGGGTGAGGTAGTTGGAGCGGGCGATCGCGGTGTTGCGGCCGGAGCCGCCGCCGCCGAGGTAGCCCATGTCGAGCACCGCCACGTTGGTGATGCCGTGCCGGGACGCGAGGTAGTACGCCGTGGCGAGGCCGTGGATGCCGCCGCCGACGATCACCACGTCGTACCTGTCGGCCAGGTCGTGGGCACGCCACGCGGGCTTCCAGTCGGGCGCGCTCCGCAGGCCCTGGCGCACGAGCGCGGCGGCCGAGTAGCCGGAGACACGGGTGGCGGGCCTTGCCGGCAGCGTCCGGACGCGGGACGCGTCTGCCGTCGTGTCATCTCCAGCTCCCTGCTCGACGCTTGGTTGGACGGAGCATACGACCGTCAGTGGAGCGGCGTCTACCTCCAGTGGAAACGAGTCTACGGTGTGTTCACACGGTGCTGGCGGTGCCGGACGTGACCACCTTGAGCGACAGCATCTGCACCGGCACTTCGACGGCGCGCACCGGCCCGTGCGGCACCTCGCCGAGGAACTGGAGGGCGTCACCGGGCTCGAGCAGGACGGTCCGGCCGGCGTAGGAGTACTCCAGGCGGCCGGTGATCATGAACAGGAACTCGCTGCCGCCGTGCTGGTAGAGCGGGAACTGCTCGGCGTCGGACTCGATCGTGACCAGGACGGGCTCGAGCCGGTCGTGCGGGAAGCGCATCCGGCCGAGAAGCTGGTAGCGCTGGCCCGCGCTGGTGCCCCGGTGCTGGATCTCCAGACCCCTGGCCGGCCTTGACGTGGAGCAGGTCGTGCTCCTCGTCGAGCCCACGGAAGAAGGCGGTGACGGGCACCGACAGCGCCGAACCCAGCCGGGCCAGCGTGGAGAGCGTCGGGGTGGTCTGGGCGTTCTCGATCTTCGAGAGCATCGCCCGCGACACGCCGCTGCGGCCGGCGAGCTGGCTGAGGGTCCAGTCCAGGTGGGTGCGGAACTCCCGCAGCCGCTGAGCGACCACGGATCGCAGCGCGTCCTCGGCCTCGTCCGCGGCGGCGCTGGGATGGTCCGGTCCCTCACGTGGTTCCTCTGCCATCGGCTGCACCTCCTGCCGGGAGTGTAGGGCGCCCTACGATGAGCAGCGTGACCTCTCCCAGTGGCCGGCGTCCTCACGTCCGAGGCGGTGGCGGCACACCTGAAGAGCCTGATCCTGGCGGGCAGTACAGCCCCGGCGACCGGCTACCGACGCAGCGGGAGCTCGCCGAGCAGCTCGGCGTGGCGCGCGTCAGCGTGCGCGAAGGGATCCGGCAGCTGGTCGAGGGCGGCTACCTGGAGGTACGCCGTGGCGCGGCCGGTGGCGCGTTCGTCACCGAGCTGTCCCGGCCACTCGAGGCCTGGCGCCGCAGGCTGCGCAGCATGGCCGGCGAGCTCGACGAGCTGATCGACCTCCGGATCGCGGTGGAGTCGCGCGCCGCCGCGCTCGCTGCAGAGCGCGCGACCCGGGCCGACCTGGTCGAGCTGCGCGCGGCCCTGAAGGTCATGCGCGTCACCGCGGGCAGCCGACCGCGAGCCGCGCTCCGCCTTCCGGCACGCCGACGGGTTGTTCCACGACGCGCTGAGCAAGGCGGCCTGCAATCGCCGGCTGGACGCGGCGATCCGGGACGCGCGGCTGGAGCTGTTCACGCCTTACGACCTGCTGAGCTTTCGACGAGCCGGTCCGCTCCGTCCTCGAGGACCACCAGGCGATCTACGCCGCGATCCGTGACGGTGACAGTGGCCGCGCGGCGGTCCTGATGTCCGAGCACATCGAGCACACCCGCCAGCAGCTCAGGTCTTTCGTCAACGACCCGGTCTGACCTGCGGCGGTCCGGGCTGGACCCCTCGACGGCTTGCGCGAAGGACGCTTGACACGGACTCGGGGCGGGTGTTCGATCGCGGTGGCAATGGGTCTGGGATGGGGCCAATAGACGTTTCATGCCGCGGGGAGCCGTTCCAGGTCTTCGAGGACTTCGTCCGCCACGGTCGAACGGGGAGGGCCACTTATGTGCGGGATCGTCGGTCTCCACCTGAAGACGCAACGTCACCACGACGTACTCGGTCGGCTGCTGACCCCGATGCTCGACTGTATGGAGACCCGGGGGTCGGACTCCGCGGGTCTGGCGATCTACGACGATCCGGTGCCGATCGGGCATCTTCCGCTTTTCGCTGCGGTTCGACGGAGGCGGTCTCGCGCGAGGAGGTCAAGTCCGCCGTCGAGGCTCTGGTCGACGAGCTCTCGACCGACCTCCAGGACACGGTGACCTGCGAGCGGGTCCGGCCGGACGGGGCCGTCCTGGTCGCGCCGGACCGCTGGGCGGAGCTGGAGGCGTCCCTCGCCGTTCACCGGCCGGACGCCGCCGTCGTCGGCTTCGGCCGCAACATCGAGGTGGTCAAGGACGTCGGGACGCCGCGTGAGATCTGTCTGCGCCACGACATCCACGATCGCACCGGCTATCAGGGCATCGGGCACACCCGGATGGCCACCGAGTCGGCCGTCACCACCGACCACTCCCACCCGTTCGCGCCCAACCCGGACCTGGCGCTGGTGCACAACGGATCGTTCTCCAACTACGCCACGGTCCGCCGGCGACTCGCCCAGCAGGGCATCCACTGCGTCACCGACAACGACTCCGAGGTCGCCGCCCGGCTGATCGGCCGCGAGCTCGGCACCGGCGCCCCGCTCGAGGCGGCGCTGAAGTAGGCGGCGACCGAGATGGACGGCTTCTTCACGTTGCTGGTCGCCACTGCGTCGGAGTTCGCGGTGGTCCGCGACTCCTTCGCCTGCAAGCCGCTGGTCGTCGCGGAGACCGACGACTACGTCGCCGTGACCTCGGAGTACGTCGCGATGACCAGCCTGCCGGGTATCGAGTCCGCGTCCGTGCACGAGCCGATGCCGGGGGAGATTCACGTATGGGGCCGATGACCGCGACCGGGACGGCGGAGCGACGCCGTGGCGCGCTGGTCCGACGGAGCTGGACTGCGCCGCGCTGACGACCCGGGAGGTGAACTCCGCCCTCCGGGGGCTCCCCGCGGGTTCGAGGGTGCGTATCGCGGATCCGCGCGGCCGCCACAACCTCGCGGTCGGGCTCATGCACCACCTCGACATCGAGATCGACGGACACGCCGGCTACTTCATCGGCGGCCTGTGCGACGGTCCGGACATCACCGTCAACGGCTTCGTCGGCTGGTCGCTCGCGGAGAATCTGATGTCCGGCACCGTCCGGGTCCGGGGCAACGCCTCGGAGTGCTGCGGCGCCACCAGCCACGGCGGGATGATCGTCGTCCACGGCGACGCCTCCTCCCGGGCAGGGATCTCGTTGAAGGGAGGCGAGCTGGCCATCGGCGGCGACGTCGGCCACATGAGCGGCTTCATGGCCCAGGCCGGCACCATCCTGGTCGGCGGCGACGCGGGCCACGCCCTCGGCGACTCGCTCTACGAAGCCGTCATCTACGTTGCCGGCCGGATCGCCTCTCTCGGCTCCGACGCGCAGGTCGAGGACCTGACGGAGGACGACGTGGTACGGGTGACCTCGCTCGTCGAGCGGGCCGGCTTCGACCACATCTCTCCGGAGAACGTCACCCGGGTGGCGTCGGCGAAGCAGCTCTACCACTTCGACGCACTGAGGGAGCAGAGGTACTGATGTCGCTCGACGCCCAAGACCCCCACCGCGTGGAACCACCCTCGGTTCCCGCCGGAGCACCTGCGGCCGAGTGCCAGCTTCCCGCCCGAGGTGATCGCCCAGGTCCACGAGATGGCACGCTCGGGGCGTTACGAGATCCGCGGCGGCGGCGGCAAGCGCAAGGTGCCGTCGTTCGACGACCTCAGCTTCCTGACCGCCTCGGCGTCGCGCTACCCGCTCGAGGGCTACCGGGAACGTTGTGAGACCCAGACGGTGCTCGGCACCCGGTTCAGCGAGAACCCGCTGGTTCTCGACATCCCGATCACGATCGCGGGCATGAGCTTCGGGGCGCTCTCGGCCACAGCCAAGGAGTCCCTCGGCCGCGCGGCCACCGCGATGGGCACGTCCACGACCACCGGCGACGGTGGCATGACCGAGGAGGAGCGCCGGGCGTCTGCCCGGCTGGTCTACCAGTGCCTGCCCTCGCGCTACGGCTTCAACCCGACTGACGTACGCCGGGCAGACGCGATCGAGGTGGTGGTCGGTCAGGGCGCCAAACCTGGCGGAGGCGGCATGCTGCTGGGCCAGAAGGTCAGCGAGCGAGTGGCCGCGATGCGCACTCTGCCGGCCGGCATCGACCAGCGGTCCGCGAGCCGTCACCCCGACTGGACGGGCCCGGACGATCTGCGGATCAAGATCGAGGAGCTACGCGAGGCGACCGAGTGGCAGGTGCCGATCTACGTCAAGATCGGCGCCACGCGGGTGAGCAACGACGTGAAGCTCGCCGTCGAGGCCGGTGCCGACGTGGTCGTGGTCGACGGCATGGTGGGCGGCACCGCCGCTTCGCAGGACGTCTTCATGGAGCACACCGGCATTCCCACCCTGGCCGCGGTCCGGCTGGCGGGCGACGCGCTACGCGACGTGGGCATGGACGGCACCGTCCAGCTGATCGTCTCGGGGGGGATCCGCACCGGCGCCGACGTCGCCAAGGCGCTGGCGCTTGGTGCGGACGCGGTCTCGGTGGGCATGGGCTCACTCGTGGCGCTGGGCTGCAACTCGGCCATCGCGACGATTGACGGGGCCGAGGTGGACGTCACCGATGACTACGTGCGCCTCGGAACGGCCCCGGGCTATTGCCACCACATGCAGACCGGCCGCTGCCCGGTGGGGATCAGCACCCAGGACCCGCTGCTGGAGCGTCGCCTCGATCCCGAGGTGGGTGCCCGCCGGGTCACCAACTACCTCAAGACCCTGGTCATGGAGCTCACCACGCTGGCGCGGGCCTGCGGCAAGTCGAACGTGCACAACCTGGAACCGGAGGACCTCGTCGCGCTGAGCCTCGAAGCGGCCGCCATGGCCGGCGTGCCCCTGGCCGGTACCAACTGGATCCCCGGACGAGACGGAAGGTAGACACCGATGACGCAGACGAACGAGGAGCAGCGGGACGCGCTGCGCGAGCGGGCGGCGGACGACGGGATCAGGTTCTTTCTGGCCATGTTCGTCGACATGCATGGCAAGCCGTGCGCCAAGATGGTGCCGGCCTCGAGCCTTGACATGCTGCTGAATTCCGGCGCCGGGTTCGCCGGCTTCGCCGTCGGCGACATGGGCCAGTCACCTGCCGACCCGGACCTGATGGCGATGCCGGACCCGTCGTCGTACATGCGGCTGCCGTGGAAGCCGGAGGTGGCGGTGCTGCACTGCGACCCGCACGTCGAGGGTGAGCCGTGGCCCTACGCGCCGCGGGTCATCTTGCGCAGGATGCTCGACGATGCCCGCGAGCAGCACCGTCTGGTGTTCAAGACCGGCGTCGAGGCGGAGTACATCCTGGTCCGCCGGGACGCGGACGGGCAGATCCAGGTCGCCGACCCACTCGACACGAGCGCGAAGCCCTGTTACGAGGCCAAGGGTCTGACCCGGATGTGGGACCACCTCGCCCGGGTATCGGAGTATGTCAACGAGCTCGGTTGGGGCAACTATGCCAACGACCACGAGGACGCCTGCGGCCAGTTCGAGCAGAACTTCGAGTACGCCGACGCGCTGGTCACAGCGGACCGCACCATCTTCTTCCGCTACATGGTGCACATGCTGGCCCACGAGGCAGGGATGACCGCCACCTTCATGCCCAAGCCGTTCAGCCACCTGACCGGCAACGGGCTCCACACCCACATGAGCGTGTGGTCGACCGACGACAAGCCTCTGTTCGAGGGCGACGACGACCCGACCGGCTTCGGCCTGAGCACGATGGGCCGGCAGTTCCTCGCCGGCCAGCTCGAGCACGGACTGGCGATGTCGTCGCTGATCTGCCCGACAGTCAACTCCTACAAGCGAATCGGCGTCGGCGCACCGACGTCGGGCGCCACCTGGGCGCCGGGCTACATCTCCTACGGCGGCAACAACCGCACCGTGATGCTGCGAGTGCCCGAGGGCGGGCAGATCGAGCACCGAGGCGTCTGCGGCTCCGCCAACCCCTACCTGTCCACCGCGGCGATCTTCGCCGCGGGCATGGACGGCATCGCGCGCGAGCTGGAACCCGGCGCGCCGGTGGACGTCGACCTGTTCGCTGTGGACGATCGCGTCATCGACGAGATGGGGATCAAGCGCTTCCCCGGGACGCTGGCCGAGGCGGCGTCCATGTTGCCCGAGGACGACGTTCTGCGCGCCGCCTTCGGGAAGGTCAAGGACGGCGACTACGTCGACTACTACGCGCGGATCAAGGCGGCGGAGTTCGCCGAGTACCACGCCGCCGTCGGCGCATGGGAGGTCGAGAGGTACCTGACCTTGTTCTGAGAAGGGCCCCCAGGGGCCGCTCGCAGGTTACCCGAGAGGAAATCGTGATGCCGAACCCACCACTTCAGCAGCGCATCGACAAGATGCTCAAACGTGACATCTGGGCGGGGGTGATCTTCGCCGCCGTCATGTGGGTGACCATTCTCTTCGTTCTCCTGGTGACCGTCCGGATCATCGACGACGGCACCGTCGCTGCCGTCCTGATCGGGTCGGCCATCGTCCTGGGTCTCTTCAACACGGCGTCGCTGATGTCGATGATCAGCCGTTACCGGCACGAGCGCCACCACGTGTACGGCGAGGACATCGCCCACCTCGACGCGCAGCGCTCGCTCCAGCAGCGCCCCGCCCGAACGGGCGCCTCATGAGCAGCGCCAGGGTGACGCTGCCGTCCCAGCCGCGGGGGAGCCAGATGGCCGACGCCGCTTTCTTGATGGCGCTGCTGTTCGTGACCCTGTTCGCGACCACGTACGTGTTCTCCGACGACGGCGCCGCCGGCGGCGGAGGGACTTCCGGCGAGGTCATCGCGATCGAGGAGCTGCCCATCTCGGAGGCGGAGAAGAAGCAGTTCCTCCAGATGGAGCAGGAGGGCATGGTGGACGCCGAGACGGTGGCGGCCTCGGTCGAGGCGAACAGCCCGAGCGACAACCGCTATTCCTTCAGCTGGCTCGCGCTGCTGGGCACGGTGGCGTTGGCGCTGGTCTACCTGGTGTTCGTCTACCTCATGTCGTTCAAGGAGTACCGCGAAGTCGTCAGGGCGAGGTTCGGTCCGTCGCAGGGGAGTGAGTCATGACCATCTCACACGTGTTGGAGTGGTCCGCGTGGGCGCTGAGCGCCCTGATCGCGGCCTGGTTGGTGTACGACGCTGTCGCAACCTCGCGGCGGTACAGCGAAGAGTTCCTGACCCACACCATCGAGGACCTCGGAGACGCTGACTTCGGCGATCTGGACAGCACGCACGTGGACGGATCACGGCAATGACCCAGTCACTGTCGCGCGAGCGCACTGAGGCGCTTACCCTGCGCAAGGTCCTCGGGCCCATCCACATCTGGGGGCTCGGGGTCGGGATCGTCCTGGTGGGCGAGTTCATGGGATGGAACTTCGCGGTCGAGAAGGGTGGCGTGTACGGCGCTCTGATCGCCTGCTGGGTGGTCGGTCTGCTCTACACGTGCATCGTGATGATCAACTCCGAGGTGGCCTCCGCGATCCCCGCCGCCGGCGGCCAGTACTCGCAGGCCAAACACACCGTCGGGCCGCTGATGGCGTTCAACGTCGGGCTCTACCTGACGATGGCCTACACGATGCTGGAAGCGGCCAACGCCAACGTTCTGGGCTACCTCGTGACCACCATGTCGGCCATGCTGGGCAACGAGGAGGAGCTGAGCGCCTATCCGTTCGTGACTCTCGCTATCCTGCTCCTCGCGTTGCTCAACTACCGGGGGGTGCTGGCGACGCTGTCGGTGAACTTCGTGATCACCGCGTTCGCCTTCCTCACCATCGTGGCGCTGTTCGTCGGCATCCAGGGTTGGAACCCCGGCGCCGGCGAGTTCAACCAGCTCGCGGCGTCCATGGACTCTGGACTCCCCTACGGGTGGATCGGCGTGGTCGCGGCGTTCCAGTTCGGCATGTGGTTCTACCTCGGCATCGAAGGTACGGCACAGGCCGCAGAGGAGTGCCGGTCCCCGAGCAGATCTATCCCCCTGGGCAGTCTCGCCGGCATCATGACGTTGATCATCGCCGCCACCATCACCTGGTATGTCTGCGTGTCGCTACTGCCGTGGCAGTACCTGGGCACGGCGATCACTCCGTTGTTCGATGCGGCCCAGCTGACCGGGAGCGGGCTGCTGGTGTGGGTGTTGATGCTGGGCACGATGGCGGCCACGCTCGCCTCGGCCAACGGGTGCATCAACGATGCCTCGCGGGCCTGGTTCGCGATGGCCCGCGACCGGTATCTGCCGGAGTGGTTCGGCGCCGTGCACCCGACGTACCGCACGCCGTTCCGGTCGGTGCTGTTCCTGGTGCCCGTGGCGATCGCGTTCGCGATCCTGCCGCTGCTGTTGGACACCCCGACTCTGCTGGCGACCGTGATCACCTTCTCGATCCTTTCCGGCCTGCTGACCTACATGTTCATGGTGGTCAACATGATGCGGTTCCGGCAGCTGTGGCCGATGGGCTCGATCCACCGCGCATATACGCTGCCGGTGCACCCGCTGCCTGCGGTGGTGCTCGCGGTGCTGTCGGCCATGGTCTTCTTTGCGACCTTCCTCGGGTACGGCAGCACCCTGTGGTCCATCCTGGTGTTCTACCTGCTGGCGTCGGTGTGGTTCGTGGTCCGGCGGTTCAAGTACGTCGACCGTGATGCGCAGTTCACGGCGCCGCTGCCACGGCCGCGGGGATACTGAGCATGCCGGATGTCACCGGGTTCTGGCTGGCGTTGCTGATGGGGTGCGGTGCGGTGACGCTCGCGGCACTCCACCACCGGCACGTCAGACGCGTGCGAGACGACCGGGGGAGCCTGTTCGACGACTGCGAGGGTGTCCTCGCCAGCGCGCGGGTGACGAGGCGGGGTCTGAACTTCCCTGTCCTCGTGGGCAGGCTCGGAGCAGCCCCGGTCCGGGTCGAGCCGGTGGTCGACACGCTGAGCATGCGCACGGTGCCGGTGCTCTGGCTGGTCGCCACCGTGGGCCTGCCCCATCCGGCGCCGGTGCACCTCTCAGTGCTCGCCCGGACATGTGGCACGGAGTTCTACGCCCGGCACCACGAGGCGGGAACGCCTGTGGCGCTCGGCCCCGGCTGGCCCAAGGACCTCGTGGTGCGCTGTGACCGCCCGGAAGAGCTGTCTGCGTACGCCGGGCTGCTGGAGCGCCTCACGATGTTCATGGCCGACGGACAGGTGAAGCAGGTGGCGATATCAGGCGCGACCGCGCGAGTGGTGTGGCGGTGCGCGACCGCCGTTCCGAGCACCTACCGGGTGACCCGCCGGGTTGATCTGACCGGAGTCCGCGTCGACTCAGAGGCGCTCGGCGAGGTGCTGGACACGGTACTAGAGATCGCTGCCGCGGCGGGACAGCGCACGATGCCCAAGGAGGTGGCGGGTTGAGGAAGGCAGCCTCCCCATGGCTCGTGCTCACCGTCGCCCTGTTGCTGCCGGGCATGGGCCAGGTCCTCAACGGCCAGGCTCGCCGCGGGCTGGTGATGGACTTCTACATGCTGCTCCTGGGGACGGTGACCTACGCTCTCGCTGCTCCGGGAACCTCGACCGTCGGTGTGCTGGCGGGTGGGCTGTTCGTCTACGCGATCAGTGTGATGGACGCATACCGGGTCGCTGTGCTGCGCAAGCCACCGACGGGGGCCCACTGGACGCCGCGGCACTGCGGAACAACTCCTGTCCGACGATCGCGACCGGCTCGTCACCGTGCAGCCAGCACCAGCCGTCCGTAGTCGGCGAACGTGCCACCGACCTGCACGCGGTAGACGCGGCCCTTGACGGTCGGCACCGCGACCCGGGCCTGGAGAGTGGACCTCGGGTAGGGGAAGCCAGGATCGACGTCGTCGGCGCAGGCAACCTGCCTGAGCCGACCCGACTGCTGCACGTAGACCGCGAGCACCGTGTCGAAGCGGCTCCCTGCGGTGTCGAGCGTCACCGGACGGCCGGTGCCCACGAACGTCCACCACAGCGTCCGCCCGGGGGCGGTGGCGCACCGCAGCGAGGACTCGGGGGCGACCGCGGCCCCTCGGTTGCTGGCCCTCGCCGCGCCGCTCGCGGGAAGCGGAGCGGCGTCGGCGACCGTGTCGTTGACCGGCGGCGGGCCGCCCGGCGGTGGGCCGTTCGCGGGTCGCACCAGCTCGCGGGTGACCACCTCGAGCGCCTGGCAGGTCGCGTCGACCTCCATCCCCGGTAGCTCCACCTGGCCCCTCACGTCGTACAACGTCGCCGTCTGCGTGACCCTCGCTCGGGACGTGAGCAGCAGCGACTTGACCGGAGGCTCGGCCCGGCTGAGGGTCACCGTGACCTCGTGTGAGCCGAGCACCTCGCCCGTCTGGGAGTCCCGCAGGGGGAGCACAGCCGAGAAGGTGTCGCTCGTCGGCTCCGGCACCACGCCGAACAGGTTGCGCTGCTGGTTCGCGGAGCCGACCTCGACCGAGAGGTAGTAGTCGCCGTCCTCGGGACCGAAGAGCCCGACGACCGCGTTGCCCGCACAGAGCGCGCGGTCGTAGAAGCGGCGCTCGAAGCGAACGGTGGAGGCCGGCGAGCTGCTCCGGTGCGTCGACAGCGTCGCGGACCCCGAGCAGCTGAGGGCGCCCACGGTGAAGCCGTCGAGGACGATGCGCGCGTCGACGGACCGCAAGGTGGAGGTCACGATGGTGGAGCGCACGTGCTGGTTTCCGGACCCGCCGCGCTCCGTGTGCTCGGAGACGACCGTCGACTCGACCGTGGCCGTGAAGGAACCGGTGCCGACCGGCGTGCGGTTGCCCCCTCCGCCGCCCTGGTGGACCTCGAGGTCGAACGCGATGCCGTCGCCGGACCACCCACCAGCGACGCTGAAGACCGACGCCTCCGGGTCGTTCTCGGGTCCGATGACGGCCATCAGGTTGTCCCCGAACGCCGCCGAGCTGCCGGTGGTGAGGCGTACGGCGGCGCCTCCGGTCGTCCTGCCGGTGCAGTCGAGACTCGCGTTGTACTCCGTGACCGTGGTGGGTGGCGCTGCCACCGACGGGGGACCGGTCAGCACTCCGCCGACGAGCGCTGCGACAACCAGCGATGTCCCGACGACCTGTCTCACGACGAGCCTCCCCTTTCCCGCGCCGCACGGCGCGAGCCGACGCTACTGCTGTGCGGGTGTGGCCGCCCTGGGGCGAAAGGCCCTGACGCCGCGGGCCGTTCGGCGAAGGACGGGCTCGGGCACCCACCTCTGTCCTGGGAGATGCTCTCAAGCGGTGACCACGGCCGCCCCGGCGAAGGCTCCGCGGGCGAGGTCGTCCAGTGCCACGTCGGTCCGCGAGAACGGGTAGCGGGTGACATGAGGGTGGAGCCCCAGGGCGGTGGCGAGCCGCAGGAACTCCTCCCCGTCGGCGCGAGTGTTGGAGGTGACGCTCGTCAGCACCCGCTCCCGGAACAGGTGCGCCTGGTAGTCAAGGCCGGGAACGGCGGTGAGATGGATGCCCGCCACGGCCAGGGTCCCGCCGTCGTCCAGTGCAGCGAGAGCGGTCGGGACCAGCTCGCCGACCGGAGCGAACAGGATCGCGGAGTCCAGCTGCGAAGGCGGCTCGTCGTAGGCGCCTCCGGCCGACTCCGCACCCAGCCGCAGAGCCAGTGCGCGGTCGTCGGGGTCGCGGGTGAGGACATGGACCTCCAAGCCCTGGGCGATGGCGAGCTGGAGCGTCAGGTGCGCGCTCGCGCCGAAGCCGTAGAGCCCGAGACGCCCGCCGGGCGGGACGTCGGCGCGACGCAACGCGCGGTAGCCGATGATCCCCGAGCAGAGCAGCGGCGCAGCCTCTTCGTCCGAGTACCCCGCGGGCACGCGGTAAGCGAACCGTTCGTCCACCACGGCGTACTCTGCGAACCCGCCGTCACTGTCCCACCCGGTGTACTGCGAATCCGGGCACAGGTTCTCCCGGCCACGACGGCACCAGCGGCACGAGCCGCACGTCGACCGCAGCCACGCGATCCCGACCCGGTCCCCGACCTCGAACCGCGTCGTGCCTGACCCCGCCTCGACGACCACCCCCACCACCTCGTGGCCTGGGACCCGTGACGGAGCCCGTGCGGTGAGGTCGCCGTCGGCCAGGTGGAGATCGGTGCGGCACACGCCGCACGCCCGTACCTGCACCAGGACCTCGCCTCGACCCGGTTCGGGCACCGGCTTCTTCGTCGACGCCAGCCGGCCCGCGCTGCCGGGGAGACCCGTGACCGCCCAGGCGCGCATGCTCCCGGCTCCGATGGTCATGGGACCAGCACCCGCTCGCCGTACCTCGGTGCGACCGCGGACCAGCCGAGCTCGTCCTCGATGCGTCGGGCGAGGGCCGCCGCTGCCCGTCTCTCGCCGTGGACGACGTAGACGGTCGCGGGTGCCGCCGGAAGGCGCCGCAGCCAGTCGACCAGCTCGTCGGCGTCGGCGTGCACCGAGAATCCGTCGTCGGAGACCACCTCGGCGCGCACGCGCACGTACTGTCCGTGGATCTTCACCTCTCGAGCACCCTCGGCGAGTGCCCGACCGCGGGTGCCTGCGGCTTGGTACCCGGTCAGCACCACGCAGTTGCGGGAGTCCTGCAGCTGGTGCTTGAGGTGGTGCACGATCCTGCCCCCGGTCGCCATGCCGGAGGCGGACACGATGACGCACGGCGTCCTGGGCCGGTTGAGCTCCTGCGAGCCCTGCGCCGTGGGGACCGGACGCAGGTCGGGGATCCCGAGGTCCATCGCGCGGCCTGCGCTTCCCAGGGCGCCGCGGTACACGTCCAGCGCAGCGAGCGCCATCGGGCTGTCGACGAAGACCGGCACGTCGGGGATCCGCCCCGCCTCGATCGACCGACCGAGCTCGAGCAGGACCAGCTCGGTCCGGTCCACTGCGAACGCCGGGATGAGCACCGTGCCACCCCGGCCGATCGTGCGCCGGACCGCGTCCGCGAGAACCGTCGACCCCGCAGGGTGCGAGCGGTCGCCGTAGGTCGACTCGACGACGACGACGTCGGCTGCCGGAGGGTCCTCGCGCGGGGCGACCAGCGGGTGCGAGGGCCGGCCGAGGTCGCCGCTGACAAGCACGCGACCGTCTCCTGCCTCCACGAGCACCGTCGCCGACCCCAGGATGTGACCGGCGGACCGCAGGGTCACCGTGATGTCCTCGGCGGCGGGCACCCGGTCGTGCATGGGCACCGGGCGGAACAGCGCCAGCGTCTTCTCGACGTCCGCTGAGTCGTAGAGCGGCAGCGCGGGGTGGTGGCGGCTGTACCCGGCGGAGTTCGCGTAGGCCGCATCCTCCTCCTGCAGGTGGGCGCTGTCCCGGAGGACGATCCGGGCGAGCGCGGCGGTCTCCGGCGTGCACACCACCGGCGCGACGAGGCCCTCACGGACCAGACGCGGCAGGTAGCCACAGTGGTCGAGGTGAGCGTGGGTCAGCACCACCGCGGACAGGCTGCGCGGATCGACCGGGAACGGGTCCCAGTTCCGGAGCCGCAGCTCCTTCTCGCCCTGGTAGAGCCCGGCATCGACGAGCACACGTGACCGCCGTGTCTCCACCAGGTGCCGACTGCCGGTGACCGCTCCGGTTGCACCCAGGAACGTCACCGCAGGTCTGTCCTTCACGGCTCCTCCTCATGCCGGTGGTATCCCTCACCCTGCTCGGGCCGAGGTGGGGACGCGTAGGGCACAAGGTCAGCAGCTCAGCCGCGTTCGGTGAGGCGGAGCGCGAAGTGACGAGGGTCCGGCACCCCGAGGTCTCTCGTGGCACGACTACGCTCGCGGTCATGCTGCTGGGCGAGATCGTCAGGCTCCTCGACTCCTGGTACGACCCGCGGTGGGCCGAGCCGTGGGACAAGGTGGGGCTGGTCTGTGGAGATCCCGCCCAGGAGGTCCGGCGGGTCCTCTTCGCCGTCGACCCGGTGCAGTCGGTGGTGGACGAGGCCGGGGAGTACGGCGCCGACCTCGTGGTCGTGCACCACCCGCTGCTGCTGACCCCGGTCAGCTCGGTGGCGGCGACCACCGCCAAGGGGCGGGTGCTCCACCGACTCATTCGTCAGGGGACCGCGCTGCTCACCGCCCACACCAACGCAGACGTCCCGGTCGACGGCGTCAACGACGCGATCGCCCGCGCGCTCGGGCTGCACGACACGCGCGTCCTGCAGGCGACCGACGGGGGTGGCACCGACAAGCTCGTCGCCTTCGTGCCGGTCGACGCGGCCGAGAGGGTGCGGACGGCGATCACGGCGGCCGGGGCAGGCGCGATCGGCGCCTACGACTGCGCCACCTTCACCTCGCACGGCGAAGGCAGGTTCCGCCCGCTCGACGGCGCCGACCCCGCAGTCGGGTCCGTCGGTGAGCTGGAGGTCGTCGACGAGGTCCGCGTCGAGTCCGTCTACCCGCGGCCGCTGCGTCACGCGGTCGTCGAGGCGCTCCGAGCCGCCCACCCCTACGAGGAGCCGGCGTTCGACCTGATCGAGCTCGCCGCCGTCCCTGGTGGGCCGGTCACCGGCGCCGCTCCCGCGTCGACGAGGGGCCACGGGCGGGTGGGCACCCTTCCCGAGGAGATGGGGCTCCGGGCGTTCGCGGCCCACGTGGCCGACGCGTTCCCGACGACCGCGCACGGCGTCCGGGTGGCCGGCGACCCCGACCGGCCGGTCCGGACCGTGGCGGTCGCGGCGGGCTCGGGGGAGTCGCTGCTGGAGGAGGCACGCCGCAGCGGCGCCGACGTCTTCGTGACCTCGGACCTCAAGCACCACCGGGCCGGCGAGTTCCTCGAGGACGGCGGCCCTGCGCTGGTCGACATCGCGCACTGGGCCGCGGAGTGGAGCTGGCTGCCGGTCGTCGCCTCGAAGGTGCAGGATGCGGTGACGGCTGCTGGCGATACGGTGGAGGTCCACGTCAGCACGACGGTGACGGACCCCTGGACGTTCCGGGGCTGAGCGGACCGACGAGCGACCCCGATCGAGGAGCTACCACTGAAAGCCGATCCCTTCGCCCAGCTGAAGCTGCTCGACGTGCAGACGCTGGACAGCCGCCTGGACCAGCTGCGACACCGCGCCGCGAACCCGCCCGAGGCCGCCGAGCTCGCGGAGCAGACCGCGACCCGGGCCCGAGTCGACGGGCGCGCACGTGACCTCCAGGTGCAGGTCGACGACCTGACCCGGGAGCAGCGCAAGGCCGACGCCGACGTCGAGCAGGTCAAGGCGCGGCGCGCCCGGGACCAGCAGCGGCTGGACGGGGGGATGGTCACGAACCCGAAGGACCTGGAGCGGCTCCAGCACGAGCTGGTCTCCCTGGACCGCCGGATCAGCGACCTCGAGGACGCCGAGCTCGACGTCATGGAGCGGCTGGAGGCGGTGCAGACCGAGCTCGAGCAGCTCACCGGCGAGCTCGGAGCCGTCGACGAGCGGATCGCGGCGCTCACCGCCGCGCGGGACGAGCGCGTCGCCGGGTTCCGGGAGGAGGCGGCCGCCGTTGTCGCCGAGCGTCAGGAGGCCGCGGCCGGGCTCCCCGAGGACCTGGTGCTGCTCTACGAGAAGCTGCGGGAGCAGAAGGCGGGTGTGGGCGCGGCGGCGCTCCGCGCCCGCCGCTGCGGCGGCTGCAGCCTGGAGCTGGACCACAGCGAGCTGGCCGCCATCGCCAAGCAGCCCTCCGACGTCGTGGTCCGCTGTGAGGAGTGCAGCCGCATCCTGGTGCGGACCCACGAGTCCGGCCTCTGAGGGAGCCCGCTGATGGAGCACGCCCGCCGTTCCGTCGTGATCGAGGCCGACGGTGGCTCGAGGGGCAACCCGGGGCCGGCCGCCTTCGGCGCGGTGCTCAAGGACGGCGTCACCGGTGAGGTCCTCGCCGAGCGCGGCGAGCGGATCGGCGTCGCCAGCAACAACGTCGCCGAGTACCGGGGACTGATCGCCGGGCTGGAGCTCTACCGGCGCCATGCGGACGGGGCCGACCTCGAGGTTCGGCTCGACTCGAAGCTGGTCGTCGAGCAGATGTCGGGGCGCTGGAAGATCAAGCACCCGTCGATGCGGCCACTGGCCCTCGAGGCGAACCGCCTGGCGCCCCCCGGCACGACGTACACCTGGGTGCCACGCGACCAGAACGCCCACGCCGACCGGCTCGCCAACGAGGCGCTCGACGCGCCCGAGGACGTGGAGCTGCCGCGGCCGCCCTGGGAGGCCGGTCCGCCCACCACGCTGGTCCTCGTCCGCCACGGCGAGACCGACCACACCCGGCGGCGGCTCTTCAGCGGGCGGCTCGGCGCAGACCCCGGTCTGAGCGACGACGGCCGCGCCCAGGTGCAGGCAGCGGCCGAGTGGCTCGCCGGCCTCGCCGACGAGCAGCCGGTCGTGCTGAGCTCGCCGTTGCGCCGCGCCCGGGAGAGCGCCGACATCGTGGCCGGGCGGCTGGCGGCGCCGTACGCCGTCGTCGACGGGCTGACCGAAGCGAGCTTCGGCACGTGGGAGGGGATGACCTATGCAGAGGTGGCGGAGCGCGACCCGGCTTTCGCCACCTGGTTCGGCGACCCCGACCAGCCCGCGGGCGGCACCGGGGACTCGCTGAGGGCGACGGCGGAGCGGATGGTCCGGACGCGGGAGCAGCTCGTCGCCGACCACGCCGGGCGGCTCGTCGTCGCATGCACCCACCTGACGCCGATCAAGCTGCTGGTGCAGCAGGCACTCGACATGCCGCTGACGTCACTGTTCCGCACCGAGGTCGGCCCGGCGTCGGTGACGGTGCTGGCGTGGTACCCCGACGGGCGGTCCGTGGTGCGGCTGCTCAACGGCCAGCCGGGCGGGTATGTCCACCATGACGGGTCCGCCGCACGCTGAGCGCCCCTAGAGGTCGTCGACGACCACGTCGAGTCGGGTCGGCCGTCCGTCCGGCGGCTCGTGCAGCTCGACCTTCCACCCGAGGTCGGCCAGGAGGTCGGCCAGCCGTCCCGGCTTACGCGGCGACGTGCCGTCGGTCAGCAGGTCGCGGACGATCCGCCCCTTGGTCGCCTTGTTGAAGTGCGACACGACCTTGCGCTGCCCGTCGACCTCGTGCAGGACGCGCATGGTCACCACGCGCCCGGCCGACCCCCTCGCCGGCCGCCAGAACGGCGTGTACGCCGAGGAGCGCAGGTCGACCACGAGGGCGTCCCCGGCCGCGTCCTCCACGGCGGGCGCCAGGTGGCGTGCCCAGTGGGCGGCCACCGGACCGAGCCCGGGGAGCGACACCTGGCCGGAGAGCCGGTACGCAGGCAGATGGTCGTTCGGCCGGAGCAGCCCGAAGAGCCCGGAGACGATGGCGAGCCGGCTGGTCGCCCGCCGCTTCGCGGCGGCGTCGAGGGAGCCGAGGTCGAGCGCCTCGTAGAGCACGCCGGTGTAGACGCGGTCCGCCCTCGCCGTGGGCGCGTCGAGGAGCGCGGCGTTGCGCACGACCTGGTCCGCCTGCGTCGGACCCAGGCCGAGCACCGCGGCCGCCTGGACCGGCTCATCCTTGGAGCAGAGAGCCACCAGGGCGTCCAGCACCTCCGCTCGCGCGTCGTGGAGGACCGGGAAGGACAGGGACCCGAGGTCGAGCGGACGCCCGCGTCGGGGGGCGGCCTTCCCCTCGGACGGCGGCAGCAGGATCAGCACCGGGCAACCCTAAGGTGGGTGCACCTGCCGTCGTACCCGAGGAGTGGTGGCCGTGCCCAGACCTGTCGTGCGGGTGTCCCCCAGGGTCGCCCAGAGGGCGCCGGTGCTCCAGCGGGGGATCGCTGCCATCCGCACCGACATGGCGGTCGCCCCCGAGTTCCCTGCCGCCGTGGTCGCCGAGGCGGAGGCGGCGGCCCGCTCGCCCCGCCTGCCGGCGCTCGACCGGACGGACCTCCCGCTGGTGACCATCGACCCGCCGACGGCGCAGGACCTCGACCAGGCGCTGCACATCGAACGCCGGGGGAGCGGGTTCCGCGTCCACTACGCCATCGCCGACGTCGCCGCTTTCGTCACCCCGCGCGGCGCGGTCGACGAGGAGGCGCACCGGCGGGGGGAGACGTTGTACGGCGTCGGCGGCAAGATCCCGCTGCACCCTGAAGAGCTCTCCGAGGCGGCCTGCTCCCTGCTGCCCGACGGGCCCCGGCCTGCGCTGCTGTGGACGGTCGAGGTCGACGCGACCGGCGAGGGGACAGCCGTGCGGGTGGAGCGCGCGCTGGTGCGGAGCCGGGCGAAGCTGTCCTACGACGAGGTGCAGGCCGACCTCGACGCGGGACGGGCGGACCCGGTGTTCGGGCTGCTGCGCGAGGTCGGTGAGCTCCGGCTCGCCCGGGAGGCGGCCCGTGGTGGCGTGAGCCTGCCGCTGCCCGACCAGGAGGTCGACCTCGAGGACGGCCACTGGGTGCTCACCTTCCGCCAGCCCCTGCCCGTGGAGGCATGGAACGCCCAGATCTCGCTGCTCACCGGCATGGCGGCGGCCCACCTGATGACCGAGGGCGGGGTCGGCATCCTGCGCACCCTCGAGCCGGCGGACGCCCGCGACGTGGAGACGCTGCGCCGGGTTGCGGCCGCACTGCACGTCGCATGGCCGGAGACGACGAGCTACCCGGACTTCATCCGCAGCCTGGACCCCGCCCGCGCGGACCATGCCGCGATGCTGACCTCCAGCACGATGCTGCTGCGCGGGTCTGGCTACGCCTCGTTCGACGGGGAGCTTCCCGAGCAGCCGCTCCACTCGGCGCTCGCCTCGACGTACGCCCACGTCACCGCGCCGCTGCGCCGGCTCGTCGACCGCTACACGGGCGAGATCTGTGTCGCGCTCTGCGCCGGGACGCCGGTGCCCGACTGGGTCCGCGACCGGCTCGAGGAGCTTCCTGCGACGATGCGGGAGTCGAGCCGGCGGGCCAACCAGTACGAACGCGACGTGCTCGACCTGGTCGAGGCCGCGGTGCTCGCGGACCAGGTGGGGCGGCAGTTCCCGGCGGTCATCGTGTCCGTCGGCGGGAAGGACCCGTCGGAGGGCAAGGTGATGGTCACCGCCCCGGCGGTCGAGGCCAGGGTGCGTTCCGCCTCCGGTGAGCCGCTCCCACTCGGCACCGAGGTGCGGGTGACGCTGGTGGAGGCCGACCCGGTCGCCCGGAAGGTGCACTTCGAGCTCAGGCCCTAGACTGGTGCGGCGGATGAGCTGACCGGGCGACCGCGGCCCCACCGTCCGCGGTGAGGTCGAGGAAGGTCCGGGCTCCACAGGGCAAGGTGGTGGGCAACACCCACCCGGGGTGACCCGCGGGACAGTGCCACAGAAAACAGACCGCCGAGGTCTCCGGACCTCGGTAAGGGTGAAACGGTGGTGTAAGAGACCACCAGCACTCCGGGTGACCGGAGTGGCTCGGTAAACCCCACCTGGAGCAAGATCAAGAGGACGCCGCACCCTTCTGGGGTACGACGTCTGCGCGAGCGTTCGAGGGCGGCCCGCCCGAGCTCGCGGGTGGATCGCACGAGGCCGTTGGTGACAGCGGTCCCAGATGGATGGTCGCCCATCGCGAACGCCGCAAGGCGTGCGAGGACAGAACCCGGCCTACAGGTCAGCTCATCCGCCCCGCTCCCCGTGCCGTGTCGCAGCGGCCCGCCGACCGCGTCTGCGTTGACGGATTGATGCCCGGACGATGGGGTAGGGCCTGAGGTAGGTCCTGCTGCACGGTGGGGTCACCCGTCGAGGAGGAGCGCATGGCAGATCAGAGCGAGGCAATGGGCTGGATCGGCAAGACCGTCGTCGACCGTGACGGTGGCGAGGTGGGTCCGTGCACGACCGTGCTGTTCGACGACGCCGGCAGGCCCGAATGGCTCGGTGTCGACCACGCGGGCGTGCGTCGCAAGCTCCCCGCCGACGGGGCCACGACCGAGAACGGCAAGGTGCGCGTCGACCTGGACCGGGGCCAGGTCATGGAGGCGCCCCGCCTGACGGCCACTACGCCCACGCAGAGCCACCACTCCGGTGCCGGCCGGGACCGCCAGGTCATGGGCGGGCTCGGAGCGGTCGCCGCTCTCGTGGTTGCCTTCGTGGCCTTGAGGTGGCTCAAGGCGAGACGCCGGCCGAGCCAGTCCGAGCGGCTCCTCGGCGCCGCTCGCGAGACGGCGGGCCGGGCTTCCCGCGGTGGCGCCTCGATGCTCGATCGCACGGTGGCCGCGGCTGGGCCCGCAGCGGTCGCGGCGGGCCGGGCGGCGAGCAAGGAGGGCAAGCGGGCCCGCGCCATCGCGGCCAAGGAGGGCAAGCGCGCCCGCGCCGTCGCGATGAAGGAGGGCAAGCGCGCCCGTAGCGTCGCGACCGAGGAAGGCAGGCGGGCCGGGAAGGCCGCCGCCGAACACGCACAGCGGGCCGGGAAGGTCGCCGCTGAGCAGACCCACCGGGCCGGGAAGGTCGCTGCTGAGCAGGCACACCGGGCCGGTGGAGTCGCCGCCGTCCTGGCTGCCACCGCGGCCGACGAGGTCGGCGACCTGATCGGCACCGGTGCCGAGGTCGGGCACCGGGTCGGCGAGACGCTCGGAGCAGCCCCGGACGCGCTGGCCCAGAGCGGCAAGCGGCTGAGGAAGAAGTGGCGCCGGCTCACCAACCGCATCGTCATGGTGGTAGCGCTCGCCGCCGGTTATGTCGTCGGCTCGGCAGCAGGGCGCGAGCGATACGAGCAGATCAAACGGGCCGCCGAGAAGGCCGCGGCGGGTGCGCGGTCGGCCTCGCACCAGTGAGAACTGCTGACGCTCGGCGCTGGAGGTAAAACCTCGCCTCGCGCGCCTTGCTCGGGACCATCGGCCCGCGCACGGCAATGCGTCAAATCGGTATGTTTCGGACTCGATCACAGCGTGGGTTCGGAGGCACTGGACGCTTCCGCACCCGCGCCGACAGAGGGGGTCCTCATGCACGAGCTTCGCGCAGTCGCACGGTTGAGCACGATCGCCGCGGGCGCCGCAGCCGCGTTCGTCCTGGGCGTCACGGCTCCGGCCGCTGCAGCGCCGGTCAACGGTGCCAACGCAGACTGTGGCGCCTACTGCCCGGCCGGAGTGGGTGAGGCGTCCGGCAACGGCTACGGCCGCGCCGCCGCGCACGCCAACGGTCTTCCCGGTGCCGGCACTGTGGGCAGGGCGGACAGCAAGTTCCCACCCGGCCAGTCGCCGGACGGCACCGACCGCAACAACGGCTACGAGTGTGACGGGAACGGCGGCGTGGGCCAGACGAACCCCGCGCACTCGGGTTGCGACGCGTCAGGGGTGTCGCAGACCGGCTGAGCCGCAGCGGCTCCGACCGGGTAAGCATCCGGTCGGAGCCCGCGCTCGGGCGGTACGTTGCCCGGGTGAGCCCGACGACCGCCTTCGTGCTCGGCGGCGGAGGGTTGCTCGGGGCCGTCGAGGTGGGGATGCTCCGGGCGCTCCTCGAGGTCGGCGTCGAGCCCGACCTGGTGCTCGGCACCTCGGTCGGAGCGCTCAACGGGGCCCTCGTGTCCGCGCACCCGGGACCGGGTGTCATCGACCGGCTCGAGGAGCTCTGGGAGAGCGCCGCGGCGGGCAAGGACGTCTACGGCGACGGGGTGCTCCGCCAGGCCACCCGAGCCGTCCGCACCAAGACCCACCTGCACTCGTCGGAGCCGCTGCGCCGGCGCCTCCGCGAGGAGCTGGGCGACCTGACGTTCGACGAGCTCAGCATCCCTTTCCAGTGCTGCGCTGCGAGCATCGAGCGGGCCGCCGAGCACTGGTTCACCGAGGGGCGCGTGGTCGACGCCGTGATGGCCTCCGCCGCTGTCCCGGGGCTCCTCGAGCCCGCCGAGGTCGGCGGCGAGCACTTCCTCGACGGTGGGATCGTCAACTCCGTGCCCGTGGGCCGGGCGGCAGCGTGCGGCGCCGATCGCGTCTTCATCCTCCAGGTCGGACGCGTGGATCGTCCGCTCGAGCCTCCACGCGGTCCCGTCGGAGTCGCCAGGGTCTCGTTCGAGATCGCCCGGCGACACCGGTTCCACCGGGAGATGGCGGAGCTTCCGGACTCGGTCACCGCGCACGTCCTCCCCACCGGCGGTGGCGGGTCGGCCAAGGACGACCGGCTGCTCGCCTATCGCGACTTCGCCGCCGTACGTCGCCGCATCGACGCCGCCTACGCGGCCAGTCGTGACTACCTCGCGGAGCACCTGTGAGGTGGTTCCTGCAACGGTTCGTCGTCGCCCCCGCGATGGTCGGGCTCACCGCGTTCGTGCTGCTCACGCTGCCGCTCTGGCTGCTTGCTGCGGCGGCGCTGTCCCCGCTGGTCAGGGGCCGGCTGCGGCCGTTGCGTCTGCTCTGGATCGTCCTGCTCCACATGGTGCTCGAGAGCCTCATCCTCATCGAGCTGCTCGGGCTCTGGATCGCCTCCGGCTTCGGCCTCTGGATCCGCCGGCCGTACTTCGAGCGCATCCACTACGACATCGCGCAGACCTACCTCGTGGTCTTCTTCCGTGAGGCCCGGCGGGTGCTGCGGCTTCGGATCGTCACCGAGGGACCGGCGCCGGACGCACGACCGGGCGACCCGCTGCTGGTCTGCTGCCGTCACGCCGGGCCCGGGGACTCCTTCACGCTGATGTACGCCCTCATGCACTGGTACGCCCGCGAGCCGCGGGTCGTCCTCAAGGACACGATGGCGTGGGACCCGGCGATCAGCGTGCTGCTCAGCAGGGTGCCCAGCCGCTTCCTCAGCCCCGACGCAGGCTCGGGTGACGACCTCGAGAGGCAGATCGCGGAGCTCGCGGCGAACCTCGACCACAACGACGCCTTCGTGATCTTCCCCGAAGGCGGCAACTTCACCCCGGAACGGCGGCAGCGCGCGATCGACAAGCTGCGGCGGCTCGGCCTCGAGGCGATGGCGGCGCGCGCCGAGCGGATGGGCAACGTGCTGGCACCGCGGCCCGGCGGGTTCCTTGCCGCGCTGGACGCAGCACCTGGAGCAGACGTCGTGCTGGTCGCGCACACGGGACTCGACCATCTGCTCACGGTCGCCGACGTGTGGCGTGAGCTCCCGATGGACAAGCAGCTGGTCATGCGCTGGTGGCGGGTGCCCCGTGAGGAGATCCCTGCCGGCCGCGAGGCGCGGATCGACTGGCTGTTCAGCTGGTGGGAGGAGATCGACCGGTGGGTCGAGGAGCACCGACCCGTCGACCTCCCGCCGCGCGCTCGAGGCCGCAGTTGAGCGACCTTTGCCGTGTCCCTCTTCCCCGGCAGGTCTCCGGCGTGCGAAGGTGCGCCCACCCCGACCGCTTCCGCTGTGAGGAGCTCACCGCATGCGCAGCCCCCGTCTCGTCGTACCGACCCTCGTCGTGCTGGGTCTGGCCCTTGCTGCCTGCGGTGACGCCGAGGAGCCAGCGAGCTCCTCGGAGTCCACGGGATCGGCGACCGGATCCGCCGACGACGGCACCGTGTGCGCCACCACCGACGCGACCGACGACCTGCTCGCCGAGATCTGCGACAAGGGCGTGCTGACGGTCTCGACGGACCCGGCCTACCCTCCGCAGTCCAAGTACGTGCCCAAGGACGACGAGTACGTCGGCTTCGACATCGACGTGGCCACGGAGATCGCGAAGCGGCTCGGCGTCGACATCGCCTGGGAGGCGCCCGCGTGGGACGTGATCACCGCGGGAGGCTGGAACGGCCGGTGGGACCTCAGCGTCGGTTCGATGACGATGACCAACGACCGTCAGGAGGTGCTCCACTTCACCGAGCCCTACTACTTCACGCCCGCGGTCGCGGTGGTCCACGAGGACAACTCCAGCATCGAGGAGCTGGAGAGCGACCTCGACGGCAAGGCCGTCGGCGTGTGCAGCGGCTGCACGTATGAGCAGTTCCTGGCCAAGTCCCTGAGCATCAAGGGGTTCACCTTCGACTTCGTCGTCGACGATCCGACGATCAGCGGCTACGACACCGACACGACCGCGCTGCAGGACCTTGCCCTCGGCGACGGGACACGGCTCGACGCGGTGATCACCTCGGCGACGACCGCGCAGGGGTACGCCGATGAGGGCAACCCGGTCAGGACCGTCGGCGACCCGCTCTTCTACGAGCCGCTCGGCGTCGCGATCGACAAGAGCGCGACGCTCGACCCTGCTGCACTGGTGGAGGCGGTCGACGGCATCGTCACGGAGATGCACGAGGACGGCACGCTGTCCGCGATGTCGAAGGAGTGGTACGACGGACTCGACCTGACGGTCCAGCAGTGACCGCAGGCGACCGGCTGGAGCGGGTGGCACTCGCCTCGGCGAAGGTCCCGTTCCGTCTGAAGGTCGCAGTCGTCTGGGCGTTGCTCTTCGTCCTGGTGGGAGTGTTGTTCGCCCTCTCCGAGTACGACACCGCCTGGATGCGGGAGAACGCCGGCTTCATCGCCCGCGGGGCCCAGTTCACGTTGCAGATCGCCCTCGGTGGCATCGTCCTCGCCGTCGTGCTGGCGATGCTCGGCGCACTCGCCCGCCTCTCGCGCAACCCACTCGCCTACGGCCTCGCCGGCTTCTACGTGTCGTTCTTCCGCGGGACGCCGCTCATCGTGCAGATGTTCCTGATCTACCTGGCGCTGCCGCAGATCGGCTCCAACCTGGTGCTGCGCTTCCCCGAGCTCGGCACCAACTTCGAGCAGCGGACCGTCCTGGAGGCCGCGACCGCCGGCACGATCGCCCTCGGGCTGAACTACGGCGCCTACATGACCGAGATCTTCCGCGCCGGCATCCAGTCGGTCAGCTTCGGCCAGGGGGAGGCAGCCGACGCGCTGGGGATGACCTACTGGACGAAGATGCGGCGGATCGTGCTCCCGCAGGCGATGCGGGTGATCATCCCGCCGACCGGCAACGAGTTCATCGCCATGATGAAGGACACCGCGCTGGTCTCCTTCCTCGGTGTGACCGCGGCGAGTGCCGAGCTCTTCCGCCGCAGCCAGCTGGTCGGCAAGGCGGACTTCAAGAACCTCGAGGCCTATGTGCTCGTCGCGCTCTTCTACTGGGCGTTGACGGCTGCGTTCACGCTGCTGCAGAGCCGGCTGGAGAAGCGGATGGCGACCGGCTACGTGCGCGACCTCGGCTCGCCGCGAGCCGGCCGCAAGCTGCTGTCGCAGGTGGGCCGATGACCGAGCCGCTGGTCCGGGTGGACGGGCTGCGCAAGACCTACGGCACCAACGAGGTGCTCAGGGGCGTCGACCTCGACCTGCACAAGGGCGAGGTGATCGTGCTCTTCGGGCGCTCCGGCTCGGGCAAGTCCACGTTGCTCCGCTGCATCAACTTCCTGGAGGACCCCTCGCAGGGAACCATCGAGATCGGTGGCGACCGGCTCGGCGGCGGCTACCGCACGCGGCGGAAGCGCGAGCAGATCAGGCGGGTCCGGCTGCGGGTCGGCATGGTCTTCCAGCAGTTCAACCTCTTCCCGCACCTCACGGTGCTGGAGAACGTCATGTCGGGGCCCCTGGCGCTCGGCCGCGGCGACCAGCGCCGGCTGGCCGAGCGGCTCGGCGTCGCCGGCGGGGACGGCTCCGCCCTGGACGAGCAGGCACTCGAGCGGCACGCAAGGGGGCTGCTGGAGGAGGTCGGTGTCGCCGACAAGGCGCAGGAGCACCCGATCCGGCTCTCGGGCGGGCAGCAGCAGCGGGTGGCGATCGCACGGGCACTGGCCATGCGCCCCGAGGTGATGCTGTTCGACGAGCCCACCTCAGCGCTCGACCCCGAGCTGACGGGGGAGGTGCTCGCGGTGATGAAGCGGCTGGCGACCGAGACCCAGATGCCGATGATCGTGGTCACCCACGAGATGGGGTTCGCCCGTGAGGTCGCCAGCCGGATGGCGTTCTTCCACGAGGGCCGGATCCTCGAGCAGGGCACACCCGACCAGCTGTTCGAGGCCACCGCGAACCCGGAGACGAGGAGCTTCCTCGACGCCATCCTCTGACCGGAGTGGGCGGGGTCACGCCGCCCGGACTTGCATCTGCTCACTTGAGTTAGCACAGTAGGGGCATGGCGGAGAACGCAGGGATCGTCGGCAAGACCGTGGAGGGTCTTGGCGACTACCTGCGCGAGCAGCGGGTGGCGGCAGCGCTGTCGCTGCGGCAGCTCGCGGAGCAGTCCGGGGTCTCCAACCCGTACCTCAGCATGATCGAGCGCGGGCTGCGGAACCCCTCCGCCCAGGTGCTGCAGCAGATCGCCAAGTCGTTGCAGATTTCCGCGGAGCAGCTCTACCTGCGCGCGGGGATCATCAGCGTCGACGACAGCACCACTGGTTCGGTCGAGCTCGCGGTCCTGGCGGACCCCCGGCTCACCGAGCGGCAGAAGCGCTCTCTCCTCGACGTCTACGCGTCGTTCGTCGCCGCCGAGGAGCGGAGCGGTGCTGCCACCACGGAGTGAGCAGCTCCCCTGACCGTCCGAGAACGTGAAACCCGGCCCAGCGCCGGGACGACAACCACCCCAAGGAGCACACCATGGCCAAGACCAAGTTCGACCTCAAGTCCGAGGCGACCCGCCCGCTGTACGCCTACGTCGGTGTGACCGACCGCGCCGTCGAGGTGGTCCGCGAGTCCGTCGCCGACTTCCAGAAGCGCATCGCCGACATCGACTTCGAGCCCAAGGCGCTGCGCGACCGCGCGACCGCTCTCGTCAGCGCCCGGGTGGAGGCGCTGTCCGAGGAGGCGCAGGACCGTCGGGCCACGATCGAGGCGCGCGTCTCCGACCTCCAGAAGCGCTACGACGAGCTTGTGAACCGCGGCGAGACCCTCGTCGAGCGGATCCGCAAGCAGGAGTCGAGCCAGGCTGCGGCCGCAGCGGCCAGCACCTCCAGCGCCAAGGCCAAGACCACGCGCACCCAGGCCGGCAACGCCGCGAGCGCGACGGCGACCAAGGCCAAGAACGCCGCCAAGAGCACGTCGTCGACGGCCAAGACCCAGGCTGCTCGCCCGAAGAGCAGCGCCAAGGCGACCGGCACCACCGCCCGCAAGGCCGCGACCAGCGGCGCCAAGGCTGCCGCCGAGGGCGCCAAGAAGGTCGGCGACTGACCGCAGCAGCGCGGTGAGCAGCTTCGCCGCACCGACCGTCGCGAAGCCCCGGAGGACTGGTCCTCCGGGGCTTCGTCACGTCCGGGCGAGCAGCGCCTGGAGGGTGCGCGCGTTGCGCACGGCGTGACCGTCGCCGTCGTTGTTGAAGTAGACGTAGACATCCCGTCCGGATGCCTCCCACTCCCGGCACCGGTCGGCCCACCAGCGGAGGTCGTCCTCGGGGTAGGAGCCGGCGTACAGGTGGTCGTCGCTGGGTCCGTGCATCCGCACGTAGACGAACGGGGCCGTCGCGCGCAGCACACAGGGAAGATGCGCCCCGCTCATCGTGCAGTAGGCCGCAGAGTGACGTTCGAGCAGCGAGAAGACCTCCTCGACGTGCCAGCTGGGGTGACGCAGCTCCACCGCCACCCGCAGCCAGTCGGGCAACCGGCTGAGGAACCAGCCCAACCGCGCGTCGTCCCGCTCGTGCCGGGGGTCGAGCTGGACGAGCAGCGCGCCGCGCCTGCCGCGCAGCTCGTGCAGGGAACGGGCGGAGCGCTCCACCCACCCCTCGGGCGAGTACAGCCGCTTGCCGTGGGACAGGCCGCGCGACGCCTTCACCGCCATCTGGAACCCCTCGGGGAGCCGGCGCCGCCAGCCGGCGAACGTGCGGTCGGGAGGCCAACGGTAGAAGCTGGCGTTGAGCTCGACGGTGCGGAACTCGCGCAGGTAGTGGTCGAGCCGCTGCCGCGGCGGCGTGCCGGGTGGGTAGAGCACCCCGTCCCAGTGGTCGTAGCTCCACCCCGAGGTGCCGACCAGGATCGTCACTCGAACGGTGAGGGGTCGCCCATGCCCACCCGGACCACTTCCGGATAGCCCTCCGACCAGTCCACCACCGTCGACGGGCTGCTGCCGCACTCGCCGGCGTCGATGACGGCGTCGACCACGTGGTCGAGCTCCTCCTTGATCGTCCAGCCGTCGGTCGGCGGCTCCTCGGCTCCCGGCATCAGCAGGGTGCTGGAGACCAGCGGCTCGCCGAGCTCCTGCAGCAGCGCGTTGACCAGCGCGTGGTCAGGGATCCGCACCCCGACGGTGCGCTTCTTCGGGTGCGCGAGCCGCCGCGGGACCTCCCTCGTCGCCGGAAGGATGAACGTGTAGGGGCCGGGGGTCGCCGCCTTGATCGCCCGGAACGCACTGTTGCTGAGCTGCACGAGCTGCCCGAGCTGCGCGAAGTCCGCACACACCAACGTGAAGTGGTGGCCGTCGTCGAGCCCGCGGATGCGACGGATGCGCTCGGTGCCCTGCGGATTCCCGAGCTGACACCCCAGCGCGTACGACGAGTCGGTCGGGTAGGCGATGACGGCATCCTCGCGCAGCATCGCCACCACCTGGGTGATGCTGCGCGGCTGCGGGTCCTGCGGGTGGACGTCGAAGTACCTGGCCATGGCGCCGAGCCTAGTTGTCGGTCACGGCGTCGCCCGCGGCGCGTGCGGAGTGGCCGGGATCGCGACGCCGTGGGGTCGAGTACCTTGCTCATCGTGACGTCGGTCGAGAGACATGGTGCTGAGCGGACCCGCAGACGGGTCGTCCGGGTCCTCTGGGGGCTCGTGGACGTGGCCGCAGCAGCGTTCGTGGCGCTCCTGGTGTTCAGGACGTTCGGCGCCGTCAGCGGCGTGGACACCAACCCTCCCGAGTGCTTCAGCACGTCGGGTCAGCGGGTGTCGTGCTCGCTGACCCCGCTCACGCTGATGCTGCCGACGTTCGCGGTCGTGCTGCTCGGACTCGCCGCGTGGCGCGCCAGCCGTCGGCGCCGCCTCAGGGCAGCGTGAGGATCTCGGCGCCGGAGTCGGTCACGAGCAGGGTGTGCTCGAACTGCGCACTAGGGCGCTTGTCCTTCGTGGTCACCGTCCACTGGTCGTCCCACATGTCCCACGTCGCGGTGCCGAGGCAGAGCATCGGCTCGATGGTGAACGTCATCCCCGGCTCGATGAGGTCGTCGTAGTTCGGGTCGTCGTAGTGCGGGATGACCAGCCCCGAGTGGAACGACGTGCCGATCCCGTGACCGGTGAACTCACGGACGACGCCGTACCCGAAGCGGGCGGCGTAGGACTCGATGACGCGACCCAGCACGTTGACCCGACGGCCCGGCCGCACCGCCTTGATCGCCCGGTTCAGCGCCTCCCGGGTGCGCTCGACCAGCAGCCTGGTCTCCTCGGCGACGTCGCCGGCGAGGAAGGTGGCGTTGGTGTCGCCATGGACCCCGTCGAGGTACGCCGTGATGTCGACGTTGACGATGTCGCCGTCGGCGACCACCCGGCTGTCCGGGATGCCGTGGCAGATGACCTCGTTGACACTCGTGCACAGCGACTTCGGGAAGCCGCGGTAGCCGAGGGTCGAGGGGTAGGCGCCGCGGCTGACGAGGAACTCGTGCCCGATCCGGTCGAGCTCGTCGGTGGTGACCCCGGGGCGCACGTGCCGGCCGACCTCCGCCAGTGCCTGCGCGGCGAGCCGGCCGGCACGGCGCATCCGTTCGATGGTGGCGGCGTCCTTGACCTCGGAGCCGGTGTACGGCGCCGGAGCCTCGCGGTCGACGTACTCGGGGCGCGCGATGTGTGCCGGCACGTCGCGGCGGGGAGAGATGGTGGCAGGAGCGATCGGTGTCACGTCTGCGAGTCTAGGGACGTCACGGAAGGAGAGCACGATGCGCCGAGGAGTACTGGTTCTGTCTCAAGCACCACACCGTCGAGGGTGAGGAGGGGTGCAAGAGCGCCGACCGGCTCGGGCCCTACGCGACCTCCGCCGAGGCGTCACGCGCTCTGGACAAGGTGCGAGGAGCGCAACGAGACGTGGGACAACGACCCGGACTGGAACGACGACGTGCCCGCGACCCACGGAGTGACCGCCGGCTAGTTGTCCGGGTCGACCCCTGAGGCGTTCGCTTCCTCGACGGCCTCCTGGTCGGGGGTCATCGTGCCCTGCTCTTCGACCGTCGGCTGCTCGCCGTCGGAGGAGCCCGTGGGCGCCTCCGTTGCCAGGTCCTCCTTCGCCGACTCGACGTCGGCGTCCTTGCGTGGTGAGTCGCTCACTTCTTCTTCCCCTTCTTCGACTTCTTCTTGTCCGGACCGTCCGCGCCCTTGAGCGCCTTCTTCCCGGCCCCAGCCGCGAACGAGACCAGCGAGGCCGCCCGGTCCGCGGCCTGCGTGGCCGCCTTGCGGGCGCGCTTCGTCTCGCGCTCGAGCACGTCGAGGCGTGACTGCACCAGTGCCAGCATCTCCTGGGCCACCCGTTCGGCGGTCTCCCGCGCGACCTGCTCGGTCGAGCCGGCTCCCGTGGTCGCCGTGTCGGAGACGACGTTGGACGTGGCGGTGGCCGGGGCGGCAGGCGTCTTCGTCGCCGGTGCTTCTCGGCCGGTGCCTTCTTGGCGGGTGCCTTCTTCGCGGGGCCTTCTCGGTGGTGGCCTGCTTGGCCGGCGCCTTGTCGGCGGTGGCCTTCGTGGCCCCGGGTTTGGCGGCCGACTTCTTCGCGGTGTTTCTTGGCAGCGGGTCGTGTCGTCGGTGGTGGCCTTCTTCGCCGGCGCCTTCTTCGCCGTTGCCTTCTTCGTGCCCGACGTGCTCGTGCCAGACGTGCTTCGCGTCTCCGCCATCAGCAGTCCTCCGTGTCGGTCCGGTCAGCGACAGGGTGCCGACTGTCGGACGCTCGCAGCGCGCGAGTGCTGTCTAGGATCGTGCCAGTCGTCACCGACGGCAACCGTTGTCGGGCGATCGGCAGCGGTGCTGCCGTCCTTCAGGGGAGCGCCAGACGTCAGAAGGTGTGCTCGGGCCCCGGAAAAGACCCGGCGGCGACATCGGCGGCGTACGCCTGGGCAGCTTGGAGCATGACGCCGTGGAGATCGGCGTACTGCTTGACGAACCGCGGCATCCGACCGGTCCGAAGCCCCATCATGTCCTGCCAGACGAGCACCTGGGCGTCGCACCGGTTGCCGGCGCCGATGCCGATCGTCGGGATCGCCAGCTGCTCGGTGACCTCCGCGGCGACGTCGCCGGGGACCATCTCCATGACGATCGCGAACGCGCCTGCCGACTCCATCGTCCTGGCTGCCGACAGCAGCCGGCCGCGCCGCCTCGCCGCGCCCTTGGACGCGGTAGCCGCCGAGGTTGTGCTCGGACTGCGGGGTGAACCCGATGTGCGCCATGACCGGGATGCCGCCCCTCGTGAGCAGCTCGACCTGCGGGCGCCATCTCGACGCCGCCCTCGAGCTTCACGCTGTGGGCGTCGCCCTCCTTCATGAACCGCACCGCGGTGTGGAACGCCTGCTCGGGTGAGGCCTGGTAGGACCCGAAGGGGAGGTCGGCGACGACGTGCGCGTAGGTCACCGAACGGGTCACCGCCCGCACCAGCGGGATCAGCTCGTCGACGGTGACCGGCAGAGAGGTCTCGTTGCCGTAGACGTTGTTGGACGCCGAGTCGCCGACGAGGAGCACCGGGATCCCGGCCTCGTCGAACGTCGCGGCGGTGTACATGTCGTAGGCGGTGAGCATCGACCACTTCTCCCCGCGCTCCTTCATCTCGCGCAGGTGGTGGGTCCGGACGCACCTTCGTGCGCGGAGGCGCGGAGGTGGAGGGGGCGCCGCCGTACGGCGCTGGCTGCTCGCTCATCCGGTCAATCTAGCCCTCGGGAATCGGGGTGGCATGACCCGTGACAGCCACCCCGCTGTGCCGTCCGCCACATCGACGAGCAGTCGGCTGGGTCGACCCATGTCGTGTCCCTGGAGGAGGGTGAGCGTGGCCGGCGGGCTGCACGACTCCCACGGCGCGCAGGTAGCCGCCGAACGCCGCCGCGGCAGCCCCGGTCGCCGGGTCCTCGACGACGCCGCCGGGTGGGAACGGGTTGCGGACGTGGTACGTCGTTGCGTCCTCGCGCCAGAAGAGGTGGACGGTCGTCCAGTCCTCGCTCGACCATCAGTGTCTCGAGCGCCCCGGGAAGTCGTAGTCGAGGCGCGGCCAGCCTGGCCCGGCTGCCTGCGGGGACGACGAGGTGGGAGACCCCGGCGAAGGCGACGTGGACCGGGTACGACGGGTCGAGCTCGTCGGCGCGCCAGCGCGAGCGCGTGCGAGCGCCCGGCGCGACGACGTCGGGTGTCGCGGGTCGGGTCCGCGGCGGCACGGACACCAGCGTGGCCGTCGTACCGCCGAGGGCTGCCCGGCTGGTGACGACCACGGGTCCCGCGGCGGTGACCATGGTGACCTCGCCCGGTCCGTCGCGGTCGGCGAGCGCCACGGCGGTGGCGATCGTGGCATGGCCGCAGAACGCCACCTCGGCGCGCGGGCTGAAGTAGCGCACACGACGGCCCTCGGGTCCGGACCCGACGACGAAGGCGGTCTCGGAGAACCCCACGTCGGCGGCGATCGCCAGCATCTCGGCGTCGCTCAGGGCGCCGGCGTCGAGCACGACGCCTGCCGGGTTGCCGCCCCGGCCGTGGTCGGTGAACGCCGCGTAGCGCAGCACCTCAGTCATCGGTTCTCCTCTCCCGCCACTCGTCGGCGCGCAGCCGGTAGAGGACGTGGCGTCTGAGCGCGTGCCCTGGTGGCACGCGGGGGTGGTCGAACTCGGTGGACCGACGCATCCCGATCCGCCTCATCACCGCGATCGACCGCTCGTTGCCGACGGCGGTGAACGAGACGACCTCGTCGAGGCCGAGCTCCTCGAAGCCGTGCCGCAGCACCTCCCGCGCCGCCTCGGTGGCGAGCCCCTGCCCCCAGGCGCTGCGGACCAGCCGCCAGCCGACCTCGACGCAGCGGTGTGAACGAGGCCTCGAAGGTCGCCTCCGCCAGACCGACGAAGCCGACGAACGTGCCCTCGCCACGCCGCTCCACGGCGTACAGCCCGGGCCGTCCGGCGGCGAGCAGGTCGCGGTGGCGGCCGACGAAGGCGTGCACCTCGCCGGGCGTCATCGGGCGGGGGAAGTGGCGCATCACCTCGGGGTCGGTCGACATCGCCAGCATCTCGGCCGCGTCCTCCTCACGCCAGCCGCGCAGCCGCAGCCGCGGCGTCGCGAGGTTTCCGGCGGCGTCGTCGGTGAGAGGATCCATCCGTGGACTTCACCTCCGCCTACGCCCATGGGTTCGCCCGCATCGCCGCCTGCACGATCCCGATCTCGATCGCCGACCCCGCCTCCAACGCGGAGGCGGTGCTCACCGAGGCGCGTGCGTGCCACGACGAGGGGGTCGCTGTCGCGATCTTCCCAGAGCTCTGCCTGAGCGGCTACGCGATCGACGACCTGGTGCTCCAGGACCCGCTGCTCGACCCGGTTCTCGAGGCGATCGCCGCGATCGTCGAGGCGTCCGCGAGCCTCCGGCCGATGGTCGTCGTGGGGGCGCCCCTCGCCCACGGCAACCGGGTCTACAACTGCGCCGTCGCCATCAAGGACGGCTCCGTGCTCGGCGTCGCGCCGAAGTCCTACCTGCCGACCTACCGCGAGTTCTACGAGCGGCGCTGGTACGGCCCCGGCGACGACCGGCGCGGTCGCACGATCACGCTCGCCGGCACCGAGGTGCCCTTCGGTCCCGACCTCCTCTTCGCCGCCGACGACGTGCCGGGGCTCGTCGTGCACGTCGAGGTCTGCGAGGACATGTGGGTGCCGGTCCCACCGAGCGCCGAGGCTGCGCTCGCCGGGGCCACCGTCCTGGTCAACCTCTCCGGCAGCCCGATCACCGTGGCCCGGGCCGAGGACCGGCGGCTCCTGGTGCGCTCGGCGAGCCAGCGGTGCCTGGCTGCCTACGTCTACGCCGCCGCGGGTGAGGGCGAGTCGAGCACCGACCTGTCGTGGGACGGCCAGACGATGATCTACGAGGTCGGCGAGCTGCTCGACGAGACCGAGCGGTTCCCCGACGGGCCGCGACGGTCGGTCGCCGACGTCGACCTCGACCACCTCCGCTCGGAGCGGATGCGGATGGGCACCTTCGACGACAACCGGCGGACGCTGGCCGAGCGCGCCGAGGCGTTCCGCACGATCCGGTTCACGGTCGACCCCCCGACCGGCGACATCGGGCTGCGCCGCAAGGTCGACCGGTTCCCGTTCGTCCCCGACGACCCCGACCGGCTCGCCCTCGACTGCTTCGAGGCCTACAACATCCAGGTGTCCGGCCTGGAGCAGCGGCTCCGGGCGATCGGCAACCCGAAGGTGGTGATCGGCGTCTCGGGCGGCCTCGACTCCACCCACGCGCTGATCGTCGCGGCCCGGGCCATGGACCGGCTCGGCCGCCCGCGCACCGACATCCTCGGCTACACCCTGCCCGGTTTCGCGACCGGTGAGAAGACCAAGCGCAACGCGCTCCGCCTCGCCGAGACGCTCGGCGTCAGCATGGAGGAGATCGACATCCAGCCGGCCGCCGAGCAGATGCTCCGCGACCTCGACCACCCCTACGCCGAGGGCGAGTCCGTCTACGACGTGACGTTCGAGAACGTGCAGGCGGGACTGCGGACCGACTACCTGTTCCGGCTCGCCAACCACAACGGCGGCATCGTGCTGGGCACCGGCGACCTCTCCGAGCTGGCGCTCGGCTGGTGCACCTACGGGGTCGGCGACCAGATGTCGCACTACGCCGTGAACACCGGCGTGCCCAAGACCCTCATCCAGCACCTGATCCGGTGGGTGATCGGCGAGGGGCTGTTCACCGACGACGTCAACGAGGTCCTGCAGGAGATCCTCGAGCAGAAGATCACCCCCGAGCTGGTCCCGTCCTCCGGGGAGGAGCTCGAGCAGGACACCGAGGAGCAGATCGGGCCCTACGCCCTTCAGGACTTCAACCTCTTCCACACGCTGCGCAACGGCTACCGGCCCAGCAAGATCGCGTTCCTCGCCGAGAAGGCGTGGCGGGACAAGAGCGTGGGGGAGTGGCCCCCGGGGTTCCCGGACTGGCGCCGGACCGAGTACGACCTCCCGGAGATCCGGCGGTGGCTCGAGGTCTTCGTCAAGCGGTTCTTCGCCTTCGCGCAGTTCAAGCGCAGCGCGCTGCCCAACGGCCCCAAGGTCTCCGCCGGCGGCTCCCTGTCGCCACGCGGCGACTGGCGGGCGCCGTCCGACGGCAACGCCCGGGCCTGGCTGGCCGACATCGAGGAGAACATCCCCCGCTGACCCCTGCGCGCGTTATTGCCCGCAGGCTGTCCGCGCGCTCGAAACAGCCCTCGGGCAATAACGGCGGGGGGTGGGATACGACAGGGGTCGCGGCCCATGCGCCATAGTGGACGCATGGGCAAGCAGGAAGACTTCGTTCTTCGGGCGCTCGAGGAGCGCGACGTCAGGTTCGTGAGGCTCTGGTTCACCGACGTGCTCGGGTTCCTCAAGTCGGTCGCGGTGGCGCCCGCCGAGCTCGAGGGCGCGTTCGCCGAGGGGATCGGCTTCGACGGGTCGGCGATCGAGGGGTTCGCCCGCGTCTACGAGGCCGACATGCTGGCCAAGCCCGACCCGTCGACCTTCCAGATCCTGCCCTGGCGCGGTGAGTACCCCGCGACCGCCCGGATGTTCTGCGACATCGTGATGCCGGACGGCTCGCCGTCGTACGTCGACCCGCGCTTCGTGCTCAAGCGGACGCTCTCGAAGGCGGCGGCGAACGGCTACACGTTCTACACCCACCCCGAGATCGAGTTCTACCTCTTCAAGGAGACGCCGCAGCCAGGGGTCGAGCCGGAGCCGGTGGACCGCAGCGGGTTCTTCGACCACACCGCGACCAGCAAGGGGTCGGACTTCCGCCGCGAGGCGATCACGATGCTCGAGCAGATGGGCATCTCGGTGGAGTTCAGCCACCACGAGGGCGGCCCCGGCCAGCAGGAGATCGACCTGCGGTACGCCGACGCGCTCTCGACGGCGGACAACATCATGACGTTCCGCACCGTCGTGCGTGAGGTGGCGCTGAGCCAGGGGATGTACGCCAGCTTCATGCCGAAGCCGTTCACGACCCACCCGGGCTCGGGGATGCACACCCACGTGTCGCTGTTCGAGGGCGACCGCAACGCCTTCTTCGAGGCCGGATCGCAGTACCAGCTCTCCAAGAGCGGGCGGCAGTTCATCGCGGGGCTCCTCCACCACGCGGCGGAGATCACCTGCGTGACCAACCAGTGGGTCAACTCCTACAAGCGGCTGATCGGCGGCGGCGAGGCGCCGTCGTACATCTGCTGGGGCCACAACAACCGGTCGGCGCTGGTCCGGGTGCCGATGTACAAGCCGAACAAGGGACAGTCCACGCGGGTGGAGCTGCGCACGATCGACGCGGCGTGCAACCCCTACCTCGCGTTCGCGGTCATCCTCGCGGCCGGGATGAAGGGGATCGAGGAGGGCTACGAGCTGCCGCCCGAGGCGGAGGACGACGTCTGGTCGCTCACCGACCGGGAGCGGAAGTCGATGGGCATCCAGCCGCTGCCGATGAGCCTGTCGGAGGCGATCACCCGGATGGAGGAGAGCGAGCTGCTCGCCGAGACCCTGGGGGAGCGGGTCTTCGACTTCTTCCTGCGCAACAAGCGGGCCGAGTGGGAGGGCTACCGGACCCAGGTGTCGGCGTACGAGCGCAACCAGATGCTCCCGGTCATCTGAGCCCGCCGTGTCGAAGGAGCAGACGGGGACGACCGTGCTCGTCGTCGAGCACGAGGCGGACGCACCAGCCGGGTGGATGGGCAGCCACCTCGACGAGCTCGGGGTGGGGCTCGAGGTCGTCCGCCCGTACGCCGGTGACCCGCTGCCCGAGGAGCTGGGCGACCACGCCGGGCTGCTGGTCCTCGGCGGTGCCATGGACTCGTGGGACGACGCCGGCTCCCCGTGGCTGCCTCGGACCCGCGAGCTCGTACGGCGGGCGGAGGCGGAGGGTCGCCCGGTGCTCGGCATCTGCCTCGGGCACCAGGTCGCCGCTCTGGCGCTCGGCGGCCAGGTCGGCCGCAACCCGGCCGGGAGCACGGTCGCGGTCCTCCCGGTGAGCTGGGGGCCGGAGGCTGGCGACGACCCCCTGTTCGGGAACGCCTGCGGCGCGACGCACGCCGTCCACTGGAACAACGACATCGTCCTCGCCGTCCCGCCCGGTGGGCAGGTGCTGGGCACCAGCCCCGACGGGGCCGTGCAGGCAGCCCGGCTGGGCCGGCACGTCTGGGGCGTGCAGTTCCACCCCGAGGCCCATGTGGAGATCCTCCGGTCCTGGGTCGCCGGCTACGGCCCCGACCACGAGGAGCGGGGCGCGGACCTCGAGCGCTACCTTGCCGACGCCGGAAGGCTGGCGCCCGAGCTCGAGGAGAGCTGTCGGCTGCTCGCCCGGTCGTTCGCAGCGTTGCTGTGCCGGGAGCGGCCGTGACCGCGGTGCGACGGCAGTCCGCCAAGGCGAAGCTGCTCCAGCTCGGGTTCCTCGACGCCGATGCCGCCGAGGCGCATCTCGACGCGCTCGATGGTCCCGAGCCGCTGCTGGCGGTGCTGGGCCGCACCGCAGACCCGGACGGGGCGCTCGCCGCGCTCCGCGACCTCGCCGACCGGCTGAACGAGAGCGGAGGTCGCGCCCCGTTCCTGGCCGCCCTCGCCGACGACGAGGGCACCGCAATGCGGCTGCTGTCGGTGCTGGGGGCCAGCTCTGCCCTCGCCCAGCACCTCTGCCGCTGTCCCGACCACTGGCGCGAGCTGACCGACCCGACGATGGGTAGCGCACGGCCTGCTGCGTTCGCGGTGCGCGCCGACCTGCTGCGAGCGGTCGGTGCGGACCCGGCCGTCGACGAGCCGGTCGCGCGGCTCGAGGACGGCCGGGCAGTCGACGCACTGCGGGTGGAGTACCGACGGCTCCTGCTCCGGCTCGCCGCCCGCGACCTGGCGCACGGGGTGGGGGTCGACGACATCGCTGCCGAGCTGTCCGACCTCGCCGCCGGGACTCTCGACGCCGCGCTGGCGGTCGCCCGCGCCCGGGTCGGCGAGGCGGCCTCGACCTGCCGGCTTGCCGTGGTGGCGATGGGCAAGTGCGGAGGCCATGAGCTCAACTACGTCAGCGACGTCGACGTCATCTTCGTGGCGGAACCGGTCGAAGGGGCTGACGAGCAGGGCGCGATCCGGACGGCCACCCAGCTGGCCTCGCACCTGATGCGGGTCTGCTCCGACCACACCGGTGAGGGGACGATCTGGCCGGTCGACGCTGCGCTGCGACCCGAAGGCAAGGCGGGGCCGTTGGTGCGCACCCTGGCCAGCCACGCCGGCTACTACGAGCGGTGGGCGAAGACCTGGGAGTTCCAGGCGCTGTTGAAGGCGCGACCGGTGGCGGGCGACCTCGCTCTCGGCCACGCCTACACCGAGACGATCGGCCCATCGGTCTGGAAGGCCGCGGAGCGGGACGGGTTCGTCGCCGACGTCCAGGCGATGCGCCGCCGGGTCGTCGAGCACATCCCGGCGAAGGAGAGCGACCGACAGCTCAAGCTCGGCGCGGGCGGGCTCCGCGACGTCGAGTTCGCGGTCCAGCTCCTCCAGATGGTCCACGGCCGCGCCGACCCTGCGTTGCGGATGCCCACCACCCTGTCGGCCCTCGCCGAGCTGACCGAGCATGGCTATGTCGGACGGGCCGACGGTTCGGCGCTCCACGACGCCTACAAGTTCCTCCGCACCGTGGAGCACCGGCTCCAGCTCCACCAGATGCGACGGACCCACGTCATCCCCGAGGACGAGGAGTCGCTGCGACGGCTGGGCCGGTCGCTGGGGTTCCTCAAGGAGCCGGTGCCCGAGCTCGAGCGGGCGCTGCGGCACCACCGGCGCGAGGTGCGGCGGCTGCACGAGAAGCTGTTCTACCGGCCGCTGCTCGCGGCGGTCGCCCGGATCCCGGGGGAGGAGGGCCGGCTGACCGCGGAGGCTGCCGAGGCGCGGCTCGCGGCGCTCGGCTACCTCGATCCTGTCGGAGCGATGCGACACCTCGAGGCACTGACCAGTGGGGTGACGCGGACCGCCAAGATCCAGCGGACGCTCCTGCCGGCCATGCTCGGCTGGTTCGCCGACGCCCCTGACCCCGATGCCGGGCTCTTCGGCTTCCGCAAGATCTCCGAGGCGCTCGGCCGGACGCCGTGGTACCTCGGGATGCTGCGCGACGAGGGCGAGGTCGCCGAGCGGATGGCGAGGCTCCTGGCCTCCAGCCGCTACGCCACCGACCTGCTCCAGCGGGAGCCGGAAGGGGTCAAGCTGCTCGCCCGCGACCAGCTCGTCCCCCAGGGACGTGCGGAGCTGGAGAAGGAGATGCTGGCCACCGGCCACCGGCAGGACGACCGGGAGGCGGCGATCAGGCAGGTGCGAGCCGTACGCCGCCGCGAGCTGTTGCGGATAGCCGCGGCCGACCTCGCCGGGCTCCTGGACGTCGAGGAGGTCGGCCGGTCGCTCACGGCCCTCACGTGCGCCACCTTGGAGTCAGCGCTCTCGATCGCGGTGCGCGCGGTGGAGTTCGAGCGCGACTCGCCGCTGCCGACCCGGGTGGCGGTCGTCTCGATGGGCAGGCTCGGCGGCCACGAGATCAGCTATGCCAGCGACGCGGACGTGATGTTCGTCCACGACCCGCTGCCGGGCGCCGACGGCCAGGACGCCTCGCGGGCGGCGCACGCCGTCGCGAACGAGCTGCGGCGGCTGCTCGCGCAGCCCGGCAGCGACCCTGTGCTCGAGGTCGATGCCGACCTCCGGCCGGAGGGGAAGCAGGGGCCGCTGGTGCGGACGCTCGAGTCGTACGCCGCCTACTACGCCAAGTGGTCCGCGGTGTGGGAGGCGCAGGCGCTGCTGCGCGCCGAGGCGGTCGTCGGCGACCGCGACGTGTGCGCGCGGTTTATCGCCACCGTGGACCCGCTGCGGTTCCCGCCCGACGGGCTCGGAGCAGAGGGCATCCGGGAGGTACGACGGGTCAAGGCGCGGATCGACGACGAGCGGCTGCCACGTGGGGCCGACCCGGCGACCCATCTCAAGCTCGGTCGTGGCGGGCTCTCGGACATCGAGTGGACGGTCCAGCTGCTGCAGATGCGGCACGCGGGCGCCGTACCCGAGCTGCGGACGCCGCGGACGCTCGACGCGCTGCGGGCAGCCGAGGGTGCCGGCCTGCTCGACCAGCGGGACGCGGAGACGCTGCTCCGGGCCTGGCTCGTGGTCAGCCGGGTCCGCAACGCCGTGACGCTGGTGCGGGGCCGGCCCTCGGACCAGCTGCCGCGCGACGCGGCCGAGCTGTCCGGTGTGTCCTACGTGCTGGGGTACCGGCCCGGGGAGTCCGACGAGCTCGTCAACGACTACCTGCGAGCGACCCGACGGGCCCGCGCGGTGGTGGAGCGCGTGTTCTGGGAGTGACTCGGCACCGTCCGGTCCGGGCTACCCGGTCAGGGCGGTGGCCATCCGCCTGACGACCTCGACGAGCCGCTCGGGAGAGGTGGCGAGGTTGAGCCGGGCGTGACCCCTCGAGCCCCGGCTGGAAACGGTGACCGGGCTCGATCCGCACCCGTCCCTTGGCGAGCGCCGTCGCCGCCGGGTCGTCGTGCCCGTAGGCGCGCAGGTCCAGCCAGGCCAGGTAGGTCGCCTGCAGCGGCCGCATCCGAGCCTCCGGGAGGTGCTCGGCGAGCAGCTCACGGAGAAGCGTGCGCTGGTCGTCGAGCCGTCGCACCAGCGCGGCGAGCCACGCGTCTCCCTCGGTGTACGCCGCGACCGCCGCCTCCACGCCCAGCGGTGACCAGGAGTCGTTGCGCACGTCGGGCGCCTCGACGAGCCGCCGGTGGGTCGCCTCGTCGGCGGTCACGAGCTGGGCGCAGCGGAGCCCCGCGGTGTTGAACGCCTTGGAGGCGGCCACCACCGCAACCGCGTGGTCGGCGGTGTCCGGCAGCGAGAGGTAGGGGACGTGGGTGGCGCCCGGCAGGACGAGGGGGGCGTGGATCTCGTCGCTGATCACCCGGGCGCCGTGACGCCGGACGACCTCGCGCAACCGCTCCAGCTCCGCCCGGGTGTGCACGTGCCCCAGCGGGTTGTGCGGCTGGGTCAGCAGCACGGTCCGGGCGCCGTCGGCCAGCGCCCGGTCCACTGCGTCGAGGTCGAGCGTCTCGCCCGCGGCCACCGCCTCGGGGGACAACGGCACCTCGACGAGCCGACGACCGGTGATCCGGGCGACGTCGAGCTGTGGTGGGTAGGCAGGCGTCGGGAGCACCATCGGTCCCTCGTCGCTGAGAACGTCGAGGGCAAGCCGGATCCCGGCGGTGACGTCGCAGACCGGGACCACCTGTCCCGGGTCGACCTCGTGGTCGAAGTGCCGGCGTGCGAACCCGGCGTACGCCTCCCCGAGCCGGCCTCCGGGACGGAACGAGGGATAGCCGGTGATCCCGGCGGCCACCGCTTCGCGCAGAGCCGCCGCCACCGGCGGTGCCGGCGCGTAGTCCATCTCGGCGACCCATGCCGGCAGCACGTCTGGCTCGACGTCGCCCCACTTGTGGACGAGGGCGCGGCGGGCCTCGTCGTCGGTCAGGTCCCGGATCAGCTGCGGTGCGCTCACGAGCAGGACCCTACGACCCGCCGAGCCGTCACTCGTGCCGGGTCGAACCGTCACTCGTGCCGGTCGCAGACCGGCACGAGTGACGGCTGAAGCTCAGCGGGTGCGGCTGGAGAACGATGCCGCGCTGTGCGAACGACCGCTCGCCTGACCGGCGCCGCTCGGCGCGCTGCCCCTGCGGCCGCCCTGCGGAGCAGAGGTACGTCGCTCGCCGCTCGACGAGCGACCGGAGCCGTCGCGGCCGGAACCGTCGCGGCCGGAACCGTTGCGGCCCGAGCTGCTGCGACCCGAGCCGTTGCGGCCGGCACCGCCACCGTTGCGGCCGGCACCGCCCCCGCTGCGACCGCGACCGTTCGAGGACCGGTCCTGCTGCCGCGGCTCGGGGGTGGTCTCGGTGACCGCGACGAAGGTCCGCTCACCGGGGGCGATCTGCTGGAGCAGCGGGTGGTCGTGGGTGACCCGGGTGATCGTCGGGGCGATCCCGGCCTTCTTCGTCAGGTCACGGACGTCGCGCACCTGCGCGTCGAGCATCATGGTCACGACGGTGCCGGCAGCGCCGGCCCGTGCCGTGCGACCCGAGCGGTGCAGGTAGGCCTTGTGCTCGACGGGCGGGTCGGCGTGCAGCACCAGGCCGACGTCGTCGACGTGGATGCCGCGGGCCGCGATGTCGGTGGCGACCAGCGTGGTCGCCGTGCCGTCGGAGAAGCGGGAGAGGTTGCGGGTGCGCGCACCCTGCGACAGGTTGCCGTGGAGCTCCACCGCGCTGACGCCGCGGGCGTTGAGCTGGCGAGCCAGTGCCTTGGCCCCGTGCTTGGTGCGGGTGAAGACGACCGTGCGCCCAGGAGCCGCAGTGAGGTCGGTGATCACACGCAGCCGAGCGTCCTTGTCGACGTGCAGCACGTGATGGGTCATGTTCGTGACCGGCGAGCTCGCCGAGTCGACGCTGTGGACGACCGGGTCGCTGAGGTAGCGGCGGACCAGGACGTCGATCGCGTTGTCGAGGGTCGCGGAGAACAGCATCCGCTGCCCGCTCTTCGGCGTCTGGTCGAGGAGCCGCTTGACGGTGGGGAGGAAGCCCAGGTCGGCCATGTGGTCGGCCTCGTCGAGGACGGTCACCTCGATGGCGTCGAGGCGGACGAACCCGCCTCGTCCCAGGTCCTCGAGGCGGCCGGGGCAGGCCACGACGATGTCGACGCCGGCGCGGAGTGCCTGCTGCTGCGGACCGGGGCGGACGCCGCCGAAGATCGTGAGCGTGCGCAGCCCGGCGGCCTTGGCCAACGGGGCCATGGCAGCGTCGATCTGGGTGGCGAGCTCGCGGGTGGGGGCGAGGATGAGAGCCCGCGGTCGGTTCGGCTGCCGCTTGCGAGGAGCCGCCGCAAGGCGGGCGACGACCGGCAGCGCGAACGCGTAGGTCTTGCCCGAGCCCGTGCGGCCGCGGCCGAGGACGTCCCTGCCGGCGAGCGAGTCGGGAAGGGTGGCGGACTGGATCGGGAACGGGCTCTCGATCCCCTGCTGGGCAAGGGTGTCGACGAGCATCGTGGGGAGGCCGAGGTCGGCGAAGGAAGGGTGCGTAGGCATGGCGTGATGGCGGCAAGCCGCCGTGGCTCAACTCCAGGAAGTGGAAGGGTCGTCCTGCCCGGCGCGGATCAGGGTCCGCGGCGCTTGGTCATACGACTGGATCGTGCCGGCCCGAGGCAGAACGGATGGGGCCGCTGCCTCTACCCTACGGGTCCGCAGCAGGGGAGCACGCCAGAACGCGCGTGATACACGTCATGCCCTAGCAGTTTCCACCATGGCACGGTGTTGCCAGATCTCCCCATGCATAGCCCGTTCGCGGCTCTGACCTGCGACTTTAGGCCCTCGGGCCACCGGGGGCGCGACAGCAGACTCGAAGACGCGCCAGCCGGGAACGGTCGGCGCGGATCATCCGCCCAGCTAAGGAGAACGCTATGAACAAGCTCATGAAGACCGGTGTCACGGTGTCGACCGCAGCGGTGCTGGCCACCGGTGCCACGGTCGGCGGCGCGCTCGCCGCCGGTGGCTCCAGCGACCTCAACGCCCCCGGCGCCTCCGCCGGCTCGGCGTCGAAGGGACTCGCAGTGTCGGCGAAGCACAAGCCGAAGCCCCGTGTCACCGCCGTCATCAAGGCTGACGGCACCGAGCACCGTGGTCGCGGGCTCGACAGCTCGAACAAGATCGGCGTCGGGGTCTACGAGGTCTTCTTCGACCGCAAGATCAAGAAGTGCGCGTGGACCGGCACCGTCGGTCTCGGCGGGTTCTCCGGCTCCACGGGTCCGGCGATGATCACCATCACCGGGCGCGCCGGGAGCAAGAACGGGCTCTTCGTGACGACCTTCGACGGGGCGGCGAACCCGGCCGACCTGCCGTTCCACGTCTCGGTCATCTGCAAGTAGCCCAACCGCCAGAGCCCCGGGTCCCCCGGGCGTCGTCGGCTCAGTCGCGGACGACGTACCGGGTGGGTCCGGCGGTTCCGGTGTCGGCGCCGGTGTCGACGAAGGCGCGGTGGACCCGCACCCTGTTGGCCAGCCTCGGCAGGCAGTCGCGACCGACCACGGCTCGCCAGAACTGCCCGCTGGGCTTGTAGACCAGCCGCATCTGGTCACAGGCGACCGTGCGCCCGCGCCGAGTCAGCCTCGTGCTCCACTCGCGCGTCTCGCGGGACAGGCAGGTGCCCCGCAGCCGGTACTTCGTGCCGTCGCGGTCGCGGAACCGCAGGGCGACTGAGTCGACGCGACACTTGCCGCCGGGAGCGAAGACCCGCACGACGAGCCGCTCCTTCTGGTTGTCGAACCAGAGGCGGTCAATGACACCCCTCCCGTCGACGGTCGTCTCCGCGGCGGAGGCGGCCGGCGCCCCTCCGAGGAGGCTGACCAGGCAAGCGAGGATGATGGCAGCGGCGGTGCGACGGATCATGTCTTCTCCTGATGGGTCCCGAGGTTCTGGGCAAAGAAGAACCCATGACATGACGGGGCGCACAGGGCCCAACGGCCCGACCCGAGGCGGGCCGGTCCCGCCCGTCTCAGGACGAGGCTGCTCGTCAGGCAGCAGTCGGCGGCGCGGCGGCTGTGAGGGGACCGGACTCCTCCGACATGGCGGACAGAGCCGCCGGCGTCGTCGGCTGCGCCATCCCGGGCCGGCGCACGAGGCGGCTCGCGTTCGCCACAAGTGCAAGGACCGCGAGCGCCGTGGTGAGCGCCACTGCCGTGGCCGACAGCCCTGCGCCCGCCACGATCACCGGGAGTACGGCGGTGCCGGCGGAGGAGCCGAGCGCGCGTGCGGCGGTGGCGTGCGCCAGGGCCGAGGTGACCGCATCCGGTCGCTCACGCGAGGCACGGGTGTCCAGCAACCCTTCCAACGTCGTCATGCAAAGCCCCGAGAGGAGCTGGGCGGCACAGAGCCAGACGACCGACTGAGCCGCCATGGTCCAGCCGAGCACCATCCCTGTCGCCAGCAGCAACCACCAGCCGAGGTGGTTGCGCAGCGTGCGCTCGACGAACCCGGCGAGCGTGGGCGCCAGGAGCGAGCCGACCGTGAAGGCGGCGGCCGACATTCCGACGGCCACACGCCCGTGCAGCTCGGCCGCGAGCGCGACAGCCAGCAGTGCTGGGGCGGAGGCCGCCATCATCAGCAGCGCTCCGACGACGGTCACCCGACTCACGCGCGGGCGTCGCGGCGACCGCGACCGGAGGACGGAGAACGGTCTGCGCGGACGGGCGGGGCCGACGGCGGACCGAGGCACCTTCGAGCCGCCGGCGACGAGGAGCGTGGGCACCAGCGCTGCGACGTACAGCACCCCGACTGCGGCGACGACCGTGGACGAGGGGCGCGTGCCGGCACCCAGCACGAGGGCTCCCGCCGCCACTCCGAGCGCCTCGACGGCGGCCACGATGGTGCCGTACCAGGTGATGCCCGAAGCGCCGTCCGAGACAGCCGCCACCTCGGCTCGCATGCCGGCATAGCCGGTCCATGCCATGACGTTCATGGCGGTCACGCTCGCCGCGATGAGCCAGATGGGGGCGCCTCCCATCAGCAGGGCGATGACGCTGAGCCTGAGGACGGCCTCGACCCCGCCTGCCGTCCGCAGCAGGCGTCGACCATCGAGCCGTTGCGCCATCCAGGTCGCGGTCGGCGCCGACAGCGCCACCCCCACCAGCATCGCGGTGCTGCACAGGCCGGCGGCGACGAGGCCGTGCTGACGGGTGACCTCGAGCACGAGGACGGTCCAGGCCAGGGACAACGAGAAGGAGTCGACCAGCCCGGCGCCCATCAGGTACGTCATCCGGCGACGGGCCGGGTCGCGACGGCCGCCGGTGATCGCGCGCACCGGTCAGCCCACGAAGTGCGTCGCCGGCGGCGGGAACCCGTTGAAGTGGGAGGCGTAGCTGAGCGTGTAGGCGCCGGCGGAGCCGACGTACACCCGATCACCCTCGCTCATGGTCACGGGGAGATGAGCCCCGTAGAACATGGTGTCGGAGCTGTCACAGCTGGGGCCGGTCACGGTGTAGGGCACGTGCTCGACCGCGGCGTGGTCCGATCGTGACGACCAGAGCGGGAACCTCCACTGACCGACGGTCTGCTGGGTCTCCATCAACCCGTTGTAGGCGCCCACGTCGAGGTAGAGCCAGTCCTCGCCGGCCCGCACCTCACGCCCGAGCACCTCGGCGACCATGACCGCGGTCTCGGCGACGATGTGGCGGCCCGGCTCCGCGGCGACGAGCGCCGGTCGGTACGGCAGCATCTCGTCGAGCGCGCGGTTCACCACCGCGCCGATCTCCGCGATCGAGGGAGCAGGCTCGCCGTACCGCGCCGGGAAGCCACCGCCCATGTCGAGCATCTCCAGCTGGATGCCGTCCTTGGCCAGCTGACGCATGAGCCGCCCGGTCGAGGCGAGTGCCTGCACCCAGGCTGACGTGTGCGTGCACTGGGAGCCGACGTGGAAGGTCAGTCCGTAGGGCCGGAGCCCGAGCTGGCGCGCCTGCAGCAGCAGGGCGCGCGCGTGGTGCGCCTCGGCGCCGAACTTGCGGGACAGCGGGAACACGCTGCCCGAGTCGTCGACCCGGACCCGGACGTAGACCGCCGAACCGGGTGCGCAGCGGGCGATCTTGTCCAGCTCGCCCTCGGAGTCGACGGCGAACCGCCACACGCCGGCCTCGTAGGCGCCACGGACGTGGGCAGCAGGCTTGACGGTGTTGCTGTACAGGACGTCGAAGGGGTCGACGCCGATGCCCTGGAGCAGGCGGAGCTCACCGAGCGACGCGATCTCGAAGCCCGAGCCGTGCTCGGCCACGGCCCGCAGCACCTGGGGGTCGGAGTTGCACTTGACGGCGTAGAAGGGCCGTACCCCGGGCATCGACCTCTCGAACGCGCTCAGCCGCTCGCGCACGAGTCGCGTGTCGCCGACCAGGAACGGTGTCGGCAGGTCCAGTCGGCCCAGCTCCATAGGGTGCAGACTCTCGGGCCACCAGCGCGGCACGTCGATCAGTGCACCCAGGTCCAGCATGGTCATGCCGGCCCCCTTCTCCTCGGCGACTGGACAGCTTCCCTGCTATCTCGACCCGTCGCACCTCGGATGAGAATATGTCCGGTTCAATGTTATTTGGGGGGATTCTCTATTTTCGTCATCCGAGGCCGCCGTTCGTGTCGATACTGCTCGCATGACGTTCGTCTCCTCCGGCGCCGCGCGCCTCAGCCCGGCCGAGCTGGCCGTGGGCGTCGTCGCGCTCGGGTGGGCCGCGATGCTGGTCCAGCAGCCGCCCGACACCTTGGTCGCGCAGCTCCTCTCCAACGCGGGGCTGTGCCTGGTGGCCCTGGCTGCCGGCGTGGGAGCCTTCCGTCGCAGCCTGCGGCACGAGGGCGCCGACCGTCGGTTCTGGCTCCTCATCGGCGGGGCGACGACGTCGTGGGCCATGGGGCAGCTGATCTGGACCTGGTACGAGTCCGTGCTCAGCCGCGAGGTGCCCTTCCCGTCACCGGCCGACGTCGGCTACCTCGGCATGCAGCCGATGGCGGTCGCGGCGATGCTCGCCCTGCCCCTGGCCGCGCAGACGACGGCCGGGAAGATCCGCACGATCTTCGACGGCCTCATGGTGGCCGCCTCGCTCCTGCTCTGCAGCTGGGTCCTCGTCCTGCAGCACATCTTCGACGCGGGCGTGGACAGCCTCCTGCAGACGCTGATCTCCCTGGCCTACCCGATCGGCGACGTCGTCCTGATCACGTTGGTCGTCACCACGTGGCTGCGCGCCCGCCGCACCGCGGGTCAGCTGCCGGTCTCGATGCCGTTCCTGGCCACCGGGCTGCTTGCCTTCGCGGTCTCCGACTCGGGGTTCACCTACCAGACGACCTTGGGCCTCTACAGCTCGGGAAGCGTCATCGACCTCGGCTGGTTCGCCGGCTTCTCGCTCATCCTCATCTCCTCGCTCCGGGGAGGCCGCGCGGCGAGTGAGGCGGCGAGCGACGACGAGGCGGCCGGTCCGCAGCTCGACAACTGGCTCCCGTACGCCGCGGTGATGGCCGCTCTGCTGACGTCGGTGATCGAGGTCCTCCGCACCGGCCAGTCCGAACCGGTCGTCATGTGGTCACGCACCGGCATCATCGTCCTGCTGGTCGGACGGCAGATCCTGACGCTGATGGAGAACCAGGCGCTCACCCGCACGCTCGAGCAACGGGTGCGGGCCCGCACCTCCGAGCTCGCCACCAGCCGCGAGCGGTTCGTCGCTCTCGTGCAGCACAGCTCGGACATCGTGACGCTCGTCGATCGCGACGGGACCGTCCGCTACCAGAGCGCATCCATCCTGCGCATCCTCGGTTACGACCCCACCCACATGGAGGGCCAGTCGATCACCCGGCTCATGGGGAAGGACGAGGCGGCGTTCCTCCAGCAGGCGCTGGAGCACGCGGCTGCGGAGGAGATGCGGATCCACACCGTCACGAGCACCTGGCGGCACACGGAGGGGCGCGACTGCCGCGTCGAGATCACCATCACGAATTTGCTGTCCAACCCGCACCTCAACGGGCTGGTGCTGAACACGCGCGACGTCACCGACCGCGTGCTGCTCGAGGAGCAGCTGACCGGCATGGCGTTCTCCGACTCCCTGACCGGGCTCCCCAACCGGGCGCTGTTCAAGGACCGTCTGCAGCAAGCCCTGATGCGTCGCCGGGCTGACGACCACGGGGTGGCCGTGCTCTTCCTCGACCTCGACGGCTTCAAGTCGGTCAACGACACGCTGGGCCACAGCGCCGGCGACGAGCTCCTCGTCACCGTGGCCGACCGACTTCGGTCGGTCGTGCGCAGCGGCGACACGGTCGCGAGGTTCGGCGGCGACGAGTTCGCGATCCTCATCGAGGACGCCGATACCCAGGACCAGGTCGCGCTCGCCCAGCGCATCAACGACGTCATCCAAGGGCCCGTCGACCTGCAGGGCGAACGGGTGCACATCGCGGCCAGCGTGGGCATCGCCCGCATGGACGACAACGCCGCGACGGCGGAGCAGGTGCTCCGCAACGCGGACCTCGCGATGTACGAGGCCAAGAGCACCGGTGCCGGAGGACACGCCGAGTTCCACCCCGAGATGCACGCCGGGCTGGTGGAGCGGGTCCGTCTCGAGAGCGACCTGCGGACCGCCGTGGACGAGAGCCAGTTCGTCGTCCACTACCAGCCGATGATCTCCATGCGGACCGGACAGATCACCGGTGTGGAGGCACTTGTCCGCTGGCAGCATCCGGAACGAGGACTCATCCCTCCGGGCGCGTTCATCCCGATCGCCGAGGCGTGCGGCATGATCCGCGACATCGGCCTCTTCGTGCTGACCGAGGCGTGCGCACAGACCGTGCAGTGGCAGGCGGCGCACCCGGACTTCGGCCCGCTCAAGGTCTCGGTGAACGTCTCCCCGCGGCAGCTGCTCCACGACGAGTTCCCGGAGCAGGTGCGGCAGGTGCTCGAGGACACCGGGCTCCCTCCGGCGCAGCTCACGCTGGAGATGACCGAGAGCGTGCTCATCGACAACGGCGACGAGACCCTCCGGCTCCTGAACCGCCTGCACGACCTCGGGGTCCGCCTCGCCATCGACGACTTCGGCACCGGGTACTCGTCACTCAGCTATCTGCACCGGTTCCCCGTGGACGTGCTGAAGATCGACCGCAGCTTCGTCGAGCGGCTCTCGACCGGCGGGGACTCGGCCCTGGTCAACACCATCCTGCGGCTGGGGCAGACGCTGCAGCTCGAGACCGTCGCTGAGGGCATCGAGCGGCCGCAGGAGATGTTGTTCCTGCGACGACAGGGCTGCACGACCGGGCAGGGGTTCCACTTCTCCCCACCCGTGGCGGCGGACGTGCTCGCGGAGATGCTGAACGACTCCGAAGGCGCCCGCGAGGTGTCGACGCCGGCCTGAGGGGCCGAGGCGCGCTCACGGGGCGATCACACCGCCGGTCTGCCCGGTGCTCGGTAGAGCCACCCGGCGGCGCGCCAGCGGCCAGGGTCCAGCGCGTTGCGACCGTCGAGCATCCGGCGGCCGGCTACGTGGCTCCGGAGGACGACAGGATCCAAGGTCACGAACTCCGGCCACTCGGTGAGCAGCATGACGAGGTCGGCGCCGGTGACCGCCTGCTCCACCTCCTGGGTCAGTCTCAAGGTGGGGAACGCTCGGGCTGCGTTGGCAGCGGCTCGAGGGTCGCAGACGACCACGTCGGCCCCCAGCAGCTGGAGCCGGGCAGCGATGTCGAGGGCGGGGGAGTCACGGACGTCGTCGGTGCCGGGCTTGAACGCTGCGCCGAGGCAGGCGATCCGCTTGCCGGCGACGGTGCCGCCGAGCTGCGCAGTCGCCGTCTGCACGACCGCATCACGGCGGCGCATGTTGGTGGTGTCGACCTCGCGAAGGAACGTGAACAAGGTGTCGACACCCAGCTCTCCGGCGACCGCCATGAGCGCGCGAGTGTCCTTGGGCAGGCAGCCGCCACCGAAGCCGATCCCCGCGCTGAGGAAGGCTCGCCCGATCCGGTCGTCGAGTCCCAAGGCGTCGGCAAGGGTGACGACGTCCGCGCCCGTGAGGTCGCACAGCTCCGCCATGGCGTTGGCGAAGGTGATCTTGGTGGCCAGAAAGGCGTTGGCGGCCGACTTGACCAGCTCGGCGGTGGCCAGGTCGGTCACGAGGATCGGCACGCCGTTGACGACGAACGGGTCGTAGACGAGGCGGAGCACCTTCTCGGCCTCTGGAGACAGGACCCCGAGAACGACACGGTCGGGAGCGAGGCTGTCGTGCACCGCGTGCCCCTCGCGAAGGAACTCGGGGTTCCACGCGACCTCCACGCTGACGCCGCGACGGACACAGTCCTGCGCCAGCTCGTTGAGCGCAGTGGCGGTTCCGACCGGCACCGTCGACTTGCCGACGATCAGGGAGGGGCGGGTCAGGTGGGTGGCGAGGGTGCGAACCGCCTCCTCGACGTACGTCGTGTCCGCAGCCAGCGTGCCGGGCTGCTGTGGCGTGCCCACGCAGATGAAGTGCACGTCGGCCTTGTCGGCCAGATCGTGGATCGACGTGGTGAAAGAGAGCCGCCCGGTCGCGATGTGGTGCCGGAGCAGCTCCTCGAGCTCCGGTTCGAAGAAGGGCGGGGTCCCGCCGGCCAGCGCGGCGACCTTCGCGTCGTCGACGTCGAAGGCGATGACGTCGTGACCGAGCTCGGCCATGCAGACGGCGTGAGTCGCACCCAGGTACCCGGTTCCGATCACACTGATCGTGATTGGCATCGCGCCCCCATGCTCGGCATACGACGGGCGGCCGGTTGCGGATCCCACGGTCCCGTCCCGATGCCCGTTCTCCACCGTCTGTGGTGCGGTGGTCCTGCGTTCACATCCTGTCGGCGTGCGGTCGCCCCTCGGCACCTGTCCGATGGTCCTAGCACTACAGCCTGACGTGGCGGCCCCGACGTACGCTCCGCCCCATGAAGCACGAGCCGGCGCCGGGGCGCGCCCCGTGATGCCGGAAGGGTTCTTCCCCGCGACCGAGCCGGACGCGCCGGCGGCGTCGATCCTCGGAGGGCTGCGGTCAGCCGTGATCGCGGAGACGGAGCGGTGGGGAGGAGGCGGTGTCGTCCATGCCGAGCTGAGGACGAGCCGCGGACAGGGCGGGGAGGTGGTGCTGCGACGGTTCTACTGGTCCATGCAGAGAGCGGACCCGGCCTCCCCCTTCGGGTTCTGCGCCCGCACTCTGTTCTGCGACAGCGCTTCGGGGGATGTCCGCGTCCTCGACTTCCCTTCCGACGCGGTGATGCGATGGCTCGGTGACGAACCCGGGCCGCTCCGCGTCGACGGCCGCGCTGAGCAGGTCGAGATCCTGCGCTACATCCCTCTGCGCCGTCTGACCTTCCGTCTGCACGGTGGCCCAGGGCTACCTGCCAGGGTGATCGCGAAGGTGAAGGGGACCAGTGGACTGAACCGGGCGGCGATCGCAGTGCTCGCAGTGCACCTCGCGGCCGGCAAGCGGCGGTGGGACGGGCCTCGGGTGCCGGGCTTGGTGCGGATGGATCCACCCCGGCACGTCCTCTACCTCGAGGAGCTGCCAGGCCGGCCCCTCGATGTCGTCGCCCGCGACCTGGAGCTGGGTGAGGCGATGGAGCAGCTCGGAGCGCTCCACCGGTCCCTCCAGGAGCTCGACGTGCGGGGGCTGACCGCGCGCCGGACGATGGGGGACTGGCTGGAGGACGCCCGACGGGCCGTGGACCGGATCGCCACGCATGTGCCCTCGGTGCTCGGCCAGGCCGAGTCGGCCTACGACGCGCTGCGACGCTCTGTGCCCGCGGAGGGGACGCTGCTCTTCTGTCAGGGCGACTTCCTGCCCGGGCAGGTGCTCTGCGACCCGACCGGGTGGTCGGTGGTGGACTTCGACGACAGCCGCTATGCGGACCCGCTCTCGGAGGTCGCAGCGATGTACGCCGCGATGCCGCGGGAGCTGAGGCTCAGCCCGGATCAGGCCGAGCTTGCCCGGTCCCGCTACCTGCACGGATATGCCGCCCGCGCGGGTGGGCCGCTCGAGGAAGCCCGCTGGACATGGTTCATGACCCTGCTGCAGCTCGTCGAGCTCGGCAAGCGGCTGGCGAAGGGGCGCGTCGCGGCGGGAGAGTGCCATGAGGTGCTCGACCGGCTCTCGTCGCGCAGCGTCACCGGGACCTGAGCGCGGGGCCGCCCGTCAGGAGCGCGAAGACGTCGTCTCGTCGCGCGAGGTCCACCTCGAGTGCACGCTGCCACCCCGCAGTGTGCCGTCGCAGGTGCCGGTAGCAGCGGTTGACGAACTCCGCGGCGGCGCAGAGCTCGAGCAGCGCGGGGTCGACGGTGGCATCGGCGGCCGCGGTGTACGACGACAGCAGCCGGTCGGCCACCGCACGCGTCACGGGGGGCGGCAGCCGTCGGAGCGCCAGGTCGACCAGGAGCTCGGCGAGGTCGAACTCCGGGGGGCCGCTCAGCATGGAGTCGAGGTCGACCAGCACGGGCCCGTCCGGCGAGGACACCAGCTGGTCGAGGTGCAGGTCGCCATGCAGGGCGCAGCGGCGCGGCTGCTGCATCGCGGAACGGTTCTCTGCGGCGACCGACACCAGGTCGGTCGTCAGCCGCGCGACGTCGGGATGTGCGGCACTGATCTTGGCGGCCTTCTTGCGCAGCTCGGCCACGAGGAGGTCGACGTCGACGGTCTCGGCCGGTCCGGCCCCGGACAGGTGCAGGACGGCCAGAAGCCGCCCTATCGCAGGAGCCTCGTCAGGCAGCGCTGCAGTCGCGACCATCTCGACCAGCGGCCCGCCGGGCACCTCCCGCGTCCACAGGACGTTCCGGAGCGGGTCGGCAGCCAGGGGTTCGGTGACGCGTAGTGCCGTTGCCGACCGGCTCAGCTCCCACAGTGCTCGGTGCCGTGCCGCCACCTGGGCCACCGCCCCGCCGGCGAGGTGCTTGGCGAAGACCGCCGGCTCCGGATGCCCAGCCGACGACACGCGCAGCGTCGCACTCGCCTCCGGCTGGTAGCGCACCACGGTCGCCTGCGCTCCGTCAGCGCCCGAAGGCAGGACCTCGGTGACAGCGGAGGGAAGAAGGCTGGGGGCGACCGTCGGGCCCGCCAGGTGGCGAAGCGTCGGCAGGCCGGGGTCGTCGGGGAACCGCCACACGACGAGCCCGTGCTCGTGGAGATGGTGAGCGTGCCCCGGCCCCCGGTCCCCACGGTGCTCCTGAGGGGCGGCGGGGCTGTCGCGGACATCGGTGAACCCCTTCAGGTACAGCTGGACGGGCGGGGCGCCTCGCGGCGTCACGACATAGGTCGCCCAACCGTGGCAGAGCCTCGACTCCGGGCGGTGCGGGTGGCTGAGACGTACGTCGAGCAGGGCGACCTCGCAGGGGCCGTCGCCGAACCCGAGCCGTTCGGACTCCTGGGACAGGACCCTGCGCACCCACGCGGGGTCAGCCAGGTCCGGGAGCCACATGCCCTTCCCCCCTCGGCTGGACGGTCATGGCCACCAGGGTGCCGCACCGGGAGGTCGCGGTGCCTGGTCCTAGGACCAAGGTGCAGTGGCTTCCGATGATCGGACGCCGCGACACTGGGCGAGGTTCTGAGGAGGGGCAGCGCATGGTGGCACGCGCGGTGTGCGTACTCGGTCTCGGCTACGTCGGGCTGCCGCTGGCGTGTGCCGCTGCGGGCGCCGGGCACAGAGTGGTCGGCTATGACCCTGACACCACGCGCATCGAGACGCTGCGCCGCGGTCTCAGCCCGGTCGAGGACGTCGAGGACCGACTCCTGGACAAGGTGTTGGCGAGTGGGCGGCTCTCGTTCGCCGACGACGTCGCGGCCCTCGAGGGATGCGACACGTTCGTCATCTGCGTGCCCACCCCCTTGAAGGACAAGACTCCCGACCTCTCGATGGTCGATGCGGCCGTGGACGCGGTCGCCGGTGCCCTGCGCCCGGGTGGCCTGGTCATCCTGGAGTCGACGACGTACCCCGGCACGACGGAGGAGAGGGTGGGGCCACGGCTCGCCGCGGCCACCGGGCTGCACGCGCCCGATGACTTCCACCTGGTCTTCTCGCCGGAACGCATCGACCCCGGGAACCCGGTCTTCTCGCTCGAGAACACACCCCGGGTGGTCGGCGGGCTCGGACCGGCAGCGGGGGAGGCGGCGGCCGCGTTCTACTCGACCTTCATCGACCGGGTGCACCGGGTCTCGGGTCCACGAGAGGCCGAGATGGCCAAGCTCCTGGAGAACACCTACCGTCACGTCAACATCGCTCTGGTCAACGAGATGGCCATCTTCTGCGAGGAGCTCGGCGTCGACCTGTGGGAGTCGATCGGCGCGGCGTCGACCAAGCCGTTCGGGTTCGCCCCGTTCGCCCCCGGGCCCGGAGTCGGCGGCCACTGCATCCCGGTCGACCCGTCGTACCTCTCGTGGCGGGTCCGCAACCTCGGCTACCCGTTCCGCTTCGTCGAGCTCGCTGCCGAGATCAACGACAGGATGCCGTCGTACGTCGCAGCGCGGGTGGCGTCGCTGCTCAACGACGTGCGCAAACCTGTGGCAGGCTCGCGCATCCTCGTTCTCGGGGTGGCCTACAAGCGCGACCTGGGTGACATGCGAGAGTCTCCGGCACCCCACCTGGTCCAGCGACTGGAGAGCAGAGGCGCCGTCGTGCGCTGGCACGACCCGCACGTCCGCGTGTCCGTGCTCCCGGGGACGTCCGCCCAGCTGGTCGACGGAGAGCTCGACGCCGGCGAGCTGGCTGCAGCGGACCTCGTGGTCGTGCACACCGACCACTCGGAGTACGACCCGGCGATGATCGTGCGCCACAGCCGGCGTGTCTTCGACACCCGCAACCTCACCGCGGACCACCGGGCGCCGCACGTCTTCCGGCTCTGAGCAGCCGGACGGCGGCCCGGTTCAGGTCGACGTCCGCGCAAGCTCGTCGAGGTGCGTGGTCGAAGCGCCCGCGTGGGTCGAGAGCAGCACGAGCAGCTCCGCGAGGTCCGCGCGGTCGTCCTCGCCCATCAGCTCGTGGTGCAGCATCACGCCGACCGGCCCGCCTACTCGTGCCATGTCCGCCAACAGTCGGCCCCTGCCGACCCGATCCACCGGCGAGCCGTGCCGCTTCGCGAACCAGTCCACGTTCACCGGCATCTCCAGCAGCCCCGGGACACCGATGCTGCCGGCCGAGGCGTCGCGGGACAGGACCACGAAGCCCAGTGCGCGCAGAGCCTCGCCGGTCCAGGGGGCGCACCGGTTCCAGGGCGGCGTGAACACGGGCGGAAGGCCCTCGCCCAGCAACCGCTGCAGCAGCTCGCGTCCGTGCGCGAGGTCGTCGGCCTGCTGCAGCGGGGACCGGATCGCCCCGAACTCACACTTCCGTCCTTGACGCTCGTGGTTCACGTGTGCGTAACCGTGTTGATGAACCCTGAGGTCGTTGCGGCCTGTGGCCTCCCGGGACGTGAGCAGACGGACCGTGCGCGACGAGAGGGCCGCGGGGATGGCGGCCACGTCGAGCGGGGTTCCGCCTGCCTCAAAGACGTCGAGGAGCAGTGCCAGCCCGGCGTCGTCCCATCCGGCGTCGTCGTCGCGGAAGAAGCATCGCAGCGGGTCGTCGCGTGCGTCGAGCTCAGCCCGCAGCGGGTCGAGCCACCCGCTCACGACGGCGTCCCCACGGCGCGGGTCGCGACCATGGACCGGAGGAGCTCCGTCGTACGACGACGCCCGTCGAGGTCGAGCGGGACAGCCAGCGGACGCCAGTCGCGTGCGTCGCGGACCGCATCGGCGAACGCGTCGGCCGAGAGCTGTGCCGGCTCGACCAGCCGCAGGGCTCCGAGCCGCTCCAGTCGATGCGCCCTCTGGGACTGCTCGTCCTCGCGCCCTTCCGCGTAGGGAACGACGACTGCTGGGGTCGCGCTCCCCAGGATGTCCATCGTGGTGTTGTAGCCGGCCTGGCTGACCGAGACCGCCGAGGCTGCCATCTCCGCACGCAGATCGGGGAGGTAGCGCACGACCTCCAGCCCAGGCGTGGCCTGCGCCCGGCGGGTCAGCTCCTCCACGACGGCGTCGGGCAGGAACGGCCCGGTCACGACCACGGTGGCGAGACCGAGCTCGGCGGCCACCCGCGGGTGGGCATCGGCCGCAGCCCGGAACAGCGGTGCGCCCACGAGCCCCCCGCCGGCCGACACCAGAACCCGTTGCTTGTGCTCGCCGGCCGCGGCCGCTGAGGCAGCGCCGCGGACGAACCCCGTGTAGTGGACCGGGATGCTCAGCGGGACCTCGGGACGGAACGAGTGGTCGATGGTCGCGAAGCGGTTGTCGGCGTGGACGAGGACGGCGTCGAAGAACTCGTTGGCCATCTCGCTCGCCCGGTTGTCGTGCGCCTGCTGGTCGCGACGGCCGCGGACCAGGATGTCCCGCAGGCTGCAGGCGACCACCGGGGTGGGGCGGGCGGCGCGTGCCGCCCGGAGAAGGGGCAGCAGCTCGTCGCGGAAGTGCTTGCGGCCGAACGGGAAGAGCTCGATGAGGAGTGCCTCCGGCCGAGTGTCGCGGTAGGTCTGCAGGATCATCGCCCGTCGTTGCCGGGCCGCGTCCTCGACGCTGAACCGGTCGTCGCGACTGACCAGGGCGTAGCTGGCATCGAGCCCCAGCGCCGGGAGGTGGACGACGTCGACCTGCGCGGGCTGAGGCACCCTGCTCGGCCAGGGGCCGCCGTTGAGGAGCGTCACCTCGAACTCCTCGGAAAGCCCCTCGGCCAGGTGGAGAGAGCGCACCAGATGGCCGAGACCGACCGAGTGCTGGCAGTAGAGCAGCAGCCGTGGCCGGGTCATCGTGGATCCTCTTCTCCGCTCTCCGCCCAGTGCACAGCGGTGGTCAGAACTCGTTCGAGATCGGCCAGGTTCGCCAGGTCGATGCGGCTCACGGCTCGCGCCGCGCGCTCGACGAGAAGCGCTGCGGCGGCGTACCAGATGAGGGCGGAGCGGTCCATGGCCAGCCCGTAGCCCGCCAGCAGCTCCTCAGCGGCTGCTGCCCCGGTGTCCGGGGTCAGCCCGCTCTCCGGCCGGAGGCACCACAGCCGGGCGAGCGTCGCGCCGAGCTCGGCAGCTGGCGGTCCGACGCTGGCCTGGTCGAGGTCGACCAGGCTGACGCCGTCGTCATGGACGAGCACGTTCTTCGGATGGAGGTCACCGTGGAGAAGCGCCAGTGTCGAGGGGCCAGGTCGGGTCGGCAGCAGCGCTTCGACGAGCCGTGTGCACAGCGGGGCCAGGTCCGGACGGGCGCCGGCCACCAGGTCGCCGGCAGCGACGATCGAGTCGGGGCTCGATCGGGTGAAGGGCGGGAAGGGGGCCGGCGGATGGTCGTGGAGGAGCCGCAGGGCGGTGCCCAGCATCCCCATGGCTGCAGGCACCGCACCACCCCGCAACTGGTGAAGCGGGCTCCCTGGTGCCGGGGAGTACAGCGCCATCGGGGGGTCTCGCAGCTCGCCGACGGCACGGGGGAGGTGCAACGGCCCGCACGTCGGGAGCCCGCGTCGTACGGCGTCCAGGGTCTTCACGCTCCGCCAGGTCTCGTCGCCGAGCTGCATCTTGGCGTAGCCCACCGGGACGCCCGCGGCGGACCGGCACCGGGCCGTGGCGGCCTTCTCCGGCGTGTAGGCGACCAGCTCGCTGCGCACCCATGGGTCGTCGAAGGCGGCGCTCACGCACGCTGGCGGCGTCATCAGCCGGTCGAGCCCCCAGAGCTTGCGGTCGGCCGGAAAGAGCCAGAACACGGTGCGGAGCGACTCGTCGAACAGCACGGAGCCGGGCGGGGCGCCGCGATCGTTCTGCACGGCGCGAGCCTGCGCGAACTTGGCCGGTGCCCGCCCGGTCGAGAACATCCGGGCGCTGACGAGGCGCGGGCCGCTGCCGTCCCGGACCCGGAAGGTGACCCGGAGGCTCTCCCCCCTCCGGTACCTCGCCCTGACCCGCGTGCAGCTCCAGGGGGCGCTGCCGTCGGCGCTGCGCAGGAGGCGGAGGAGGGTGTGGCCGACGACCGTGTCGTCGAGGAGCTCGTCGCGAAGCGGAAGGAGCGGATCCGGGGCCAACAGGGCAGTCGGGGGGGCTGTGTGCGTCATGCCCGCCGCCCAGGAACCCGGTGCGACGGGGCTCCGGCACGAGGCGCCAGCACGGCCTCGAGATGGGGAGGCCGCCAGCTGACCCGGTCGGTCGAGCCGTCGGGGAGCTCGACGACGACACTGCCCGCAGCCGGGTCAGCCTCGAGCAGCCTGACCGAGCCGCCGTTGCGACGAGGTGCGAGGAGAGTCACCGTCTGCCCGTCGGCGGCCCGAGCGAGTGCGCCGGCGACCACCGGGGTTGCGATCCGCACGCCGTACTCAGGCGCCACCCAGCCCGGTTCCGTGGTGACGGTCGCGAGCCCGGCGAGCTCGAGGAGAACCGTCGGCGTCGTCACGCGGGTCCCGACACCGGGCGCTTCGGTCAGAGTCGGTTCGGCGGCGTCGGCGAGGTGCCAGCGCAGGACGTAGTCGTGCTGCCGGTCCGAGTGCAGGGTGTCGAGGACCAGCCAGTACTCGCCGGCAACGAAGAGCACCGTTCGCCGATGCACCGCGGGGTACGCCGGGCTGACGACCTCTCCTTGGAGAAGCTCGATGCCGCCGACCGAGCGACGCTCGAGCAGCCGGCTGCTCATCAGTGCACCCTTGGGCCGGCCTCGGCGGTATGGCTGCTGGTCGAGCCCGTCGACCGTGACGGTGTTGTGCGCGGCGGTTCCCTTGAACCAACGGCGCCAGTTCGGTTCGCCCTCTGCGTAGGTGAAGCGACCCGGGTCGACCACCAGCGGGTGGCCGTTGCCATAGGCCTCGACCGACAACGAGTCGTAGTGTCCGTGTCCGCCGTCGCCGAGGGGGCCGCACCCGAGGACGAGGAACCGCTCGTCGACGTACCGCTCCCCTCGGTCACCCCAGCCGCTGCGCTGGACGTGGTACCCGCCCACGGGGAAGTCAGCACAGCGCTCGGCCGGCGGTTCCCCGCTGCGCCCGGCGCTCGCGACATACCGCAGCTCGGGCGAGTCGAGCGTCTCGGCCGCGAGCTCGAGGAGGTCCAGGTGGCTGCCGGAGTCGCTGTCGGACAGCGCGGCGATCTGGCCGTCCGGTCGGTGGAGGTGCATGCCGAACCGGAGCGCGGCACGCAGTCGGTCATCGTAGGCGGCGGGCACCTCACCGCCGAAGCGGGTGATGTTGAGGCGTGCACCCAGGAACGACCGCAGGGCGATCAGATGGTAGTGGCTGGATCGCTCCCGGTGTACGCCGTCGCTCCACACGTCGGTGAGGAGGTTGTCCTGCAGCTCGGCCCAGGCACGCGCGGCACAGGCGCCGCCGGGGTCGAGGACCGGTAGGCCGAGCGAGACGACGAGGAGGCAGAAGAGCTCGAGGGTGCGGTGGTTGCGCTCCGAGGTGAGCTGCGCTGCCACGTGGCGCAGCTGGCCGGACATGCTCCTCAGCAGCCGCTGCTCGAACGCGGGGCCGAGACCGGCGAACGTCGGCACCCGTTCGAACTCCTGCCATGCGTAGAGCCAGTTCTGCAAGCGGCGGGCCGTCACCTCCGAGGGGTCGGCATCCGGTTCGCACTGGTCGATCCACGTGTCGACGAGCAGCTTCCAGGCGTTCAGGTAGGCGGGGTCGGACGTGACGCAGTATGCGTGTGCCAGGTCGAGCCCGAAGTAGAACTTGCACCACTCGATCTGCCACTCCTCGTCGTCTCCGAGCCCGTCCAGCAGCCAGTTGGGGGTCAGTCCCAGATGCAGCGTCGTGCCTGCGCAGGTGAACCTGCCGGCGAGGACCTCTGCCGCCACCCGCAGGTCGCGGTGCCGACCCTCGATGGGACAGAAGACCTGCCGTGGCCGGACCCGGGTGTCGACGGCGGCGCCACCGAGGGATGCGGAGTGCAGGAAGAACAAGGAGCCGGTCATGGGAGCCTCCGGTCGCCGGTGAGCAGGGTCGCCATCCTCGAGGCGGACACGGCCGCGTCGAACCGGGACATCACCGTGCTCCGTCCCTCCGCGCCGAGACGATGGGCGAGCGCAGGGTCCTTGGCCAGGAGATGCAGCGCGTCGGCCAGCTCCACCGGGTGGTCCGGCTCCACCAGCAGCCCGTTGCTGCCGTCGGCCACCAGCTCGGGGATCCCGGAGACCGCGGTGGTCACGACGGGCACGCAGCAGGCCATCGCCTCCATGAGCACGTTGGGGATGCCGTCCCGGTCGCCGTCGTCGAGGACGCGGCACGGCAGTGCGAAGGCGGTGGCTCGGAGATACTCCTCGTGAAGCGTGTCCTGGGTGAGAGGACCCACGAAGGTGACCCGGTCCTGCAGGCTCGCTTCGGACACCGCCGCCCGCACGTCGTGCTCGTGGTCGCCACTCTCGCCGACGATGGCCGCGTCGAAGTCGACGCCTCGGTCCCGGAGGATGGCGCACGCCTCGACGAAGGTGTCCATCCCCTTCTTCCGGACGAGCCGCCCGACGGCCAGCAGCCGCACCCGGGCGGGCGGCTCCCGGCGCGGGGGCGAGGTGACCAGTGGCTCGAAGTCGGCGTTGAGGCCGTGGTAGACGACGTGGACCGGCGTAGGCGAGCCGAGCGAGCGGAGGTGGTCGCGGTTGGCCTCGGTGCAGGTGACGACGAACGTGGCTGCATCCATCTTCCTCCGAAGCAGCCCGGCCGGGTTCAGCTCGGCGGTGTAGAGGTCCTTCGCATGGCCGGTGAACGAGAACGGCACCCCGACGATGGTGGCCGTCAGCCACGTCACGGTGGTCGTGCCGTGCGCGAAGTGCCCGTGCAACGCCACCACATCACCTGCTCGATCGAGCCGGTCGGCGAGGTCGACGGCGCGCAACAGCTCGAGGAGGTACAGCTTGCGAGGGGCCGCCAGCCGGTCGGGGCGGGCACGGACCGACTGGGCGAGCGCCTCGCCGGCGGCCCTCAGCAGACCGCCTGGGTGCCGTCGGACGACGCGGACGATGGCCGGACGGTACCGTCCGAGGTTCGCCGGGAGCCAGCGCACCAGTCGGGTGCCGCTCAGCGAGGTGGGCTGGAGGAGGTACTCCGGGGGAGTTCGGACACGTCGCACCACGTCGTGATGCACTGTCTCGTCGGCCGCCTTGATGACGTAGAGGCGGAGCGGCACGCCAAGCCGTTCGAGCCGGTAGAGCTCGCTGGTGATGAACACCTCGGAGAGCCGCGGGTATCCCTTGAGGACGTACGCGACGCGGCCGTGGGCGGCCGAGATGTCACCGCCGGATGCGCCACGGTGGTCAGACACGGGCTGCCTCCCCTTCCCGGCTGTGCAGCTGGCCCAGATGGGTCACGAGCTCATGGGTGCGTGCTGCGAGGTCGTAGTGGTGCTCGACGTGGCGCCGTCCCGCTTCGGCAAGCTCGGCACGCAGCTCTGGTGCGGCCGCGAGCGTGGCCAAGGCCTCGCTGAGCGCGACGCTGTCGCCGGGGGGTACGACGAGCCCGCACCCGGCAGCCCTGACGGTGGAGCCCAGGACCGACACGTCCGAGACGACCAGTGGTCGGCGGCATGCCATCGCTTCCAGGGCGACGTTCGGCAGCCCGTCACGGTCGCCCTGCCGGTCGACGACGGACGGGACCGCGACCACGTGGGCCCAGGCGTAGTCGGCAGGAAGCTCCTCGTGCGACCGACGACCGACGAGATGCACCCGGTCCTGCAGCCGGAGCTCGTCGACGAGGCCGTCGAGCCGGTCCTGGTGGGGGCCGCTGCCCACGATCCGCACCGAGGCGGGTATGCGGAGCCGGGCAGCTGCCTCGACCAGGTTCTCCAGGCCCTTCTTCTCGACGAACCGGCCGACTGCCAGCACGCGGAGTGGTTCCCCCTCCCGCGGTCGGGGGACGTCGAACCGCTGGAGGTCCACCCCATGGGGAAGGAGCCGCACGCGGGCGCCGGCGACGTCGACGTGCTCGGCCACGTCGGTGTTGCATGCGACCACCCCGATGGCCGACCTCGCTCGCTCGGCGAGCTCTGGACCGGGCACCTTCCGTGCGTCGAGCGCGTGCACACTGAAGCTGAACCCCACGCCCAGTGATGCAGCGGCCGCTGCCGCCACCTCGGCGGGTCGATGGGCGAAGTAGCCATGGATGCCGTCGACTGGCTCATGCCCGAGGTCGGCCACGAGTGCCGCGGCCTGTTCGGCGCAGTCGCCGGCCGGCAGCCTTCGGAGCAGGGGGAGCAGCTCCTGGACCCCCGGTTGCGCCGCGGCACCGTCGCCGGGTTTCGTCGCATAGACGCGGCTCAGCATCCCGGCTCGCGCCAGCGCGACCAGCTCGCCGACGGCGAAGGTCTCCGAGGTCCGCGGGAACCCGCTCATGACCACCACCATGCGGGCGCTCACGAGACCGCCTCCGCGACTCGGGTGCGCGCCCGCACCCACGCGTACTGCTGGGCCAGCCCTTGCCGCAGGCTAACCGAGGGTGCCCAGTCGAGATCGTGGCGTGCCAGGGACACATCGGCGCATGTGCGGGTCACGTCGCCACGCTGTGCAGGGGCACTCTTGACGCGGAGGGAGCGCCCGGCGAGCGTCTCGAGCGTCCTGATGACGTGCGTCATCGTCGCCTGCTCGCCGCCGCCGACGTTGTAGAGCTCGGCGGGCGAGTCGACCTGGGCGCACCTGATCGTCGCGTCGACGGCATCCGCCACATAGGTGAAGTCTCGTGACTGGGACCCGTCTCCGTTCAGACGGAAGGTGCCGCCCGTGACCAGCGCGTCGCAGATCCGACGCAACGCCATGTCGGGCCGCTGCCGGGGACCGTAGACGGTGAAGTAGCGCAGTCCGCTGACCGCCAGCGCCTGGGACCGGTAGACCCGGGCAAGGTCCTCGCAGGCCCGCTTGGTGACGCCGTACGGCGACCGCGGCCGGGTGGGGGTGGTGGTCTCTCCGCAAGGGTACGTCTCAGCTTCGCCGTAGACCGACGACGACGAGGCCCACACGACCCGCGGCACCTGGGAGTCCGACGCTGCCTCCAGCACCCGCTGGGTGGCGACCAGGTTGTTGCTCGCGTAGTGCTCGAAGCTCCGGCCGAAGCTGTCCCGGACGCCGGCCTGGGCGGCCAGGTGGAAGACGACCTGTGCTCCGTCCAGTGCCTGCTTCCACCCCCCGTGGAGGAGGTCCCGCTCGACGAGGTCGAACGTCGGCGCCGAGGAGAGCCCCGTGAGGTTCGCCAGCTTCTCGCCTCGGGCGTAGTAGTCGGTGAACGAGTCGACGCCGGTGACTCGCCAGCCGTCCGCGACGAGCCTCTCGCACAGGTGCGAGCCGATGAAGCCGGCAGCACCCGTCACGACCGCCCGTCGCCCGGACCCGCTGGTCATGGCGTCTCCTGCGGTGCCGGCGCGGTGAAGAGCGCGTCCAGGTCCTTGGACGCGTCCTCCTGCTCCTGGCGGTTCGTGAGCCTGCGGAACGCGGAGTCCCGGGCGAGGAGCCGCTGCGGGGTGTCGTACTCGACGATCCGGCCCTCGGCCATGACCCCCACGTGGTCAGCGCGCTGGGCCAGCGCCGTCGAGTGGGTGATCAGGATCGTGGTGCGTCCCTCGATCAGCCGGTCCAGCCCCGCCATCACCCGGGCCTCGCTCTCGGCGTCCAGGCCGGTCGTCGGCTCGTCGAGCACCAGCACCGGAGGATCGCGCAGCAGGACACGGGCGATCCCGATGCGCTGACGCTGGCCACCCGACAGGCCGACCCCGTCCGGCCCGAGCAACGTGTCGAACCCGTCCGGAAGGGCGCGGAGGAAGGTCAGGGCGCCGGCAGCGTGCGCGACCTCCTCGACCGTCGCCTGGTCGGCATCGGTGCCGTAGGCGATGTTGTCCCGCACCGTGCCACTGAAGAGGATCGTGTCCTGCAGCAGCACGCCGACCTGGGAGCGCAGCCACCGCAGCGGCAGCTCCCGTGCGTCCCTGCCGTCGATGCGGACCGACCCTCGGGTCGGGTCGTAGAACCGCGCGACGAGGGCGCCGACGGTGGACTTCCCGGCACCCGACTCGCCCACCAGGGCGACGCGGGTGCCGGGGGAGACGTGCAGGGAGACGCCGTTCAGAGCCGTCCGGTTCTCGACGTACCGGAAGTGCACATCGTCGAGGTCGATCGCGCCCACCGCTCGGTCTGCCGGGGCCGAGCCGTCGGTCCGGTCGGACAGCACCATGTCGGAGGACAGGATCTCGGCGATGCGCTCCAGCCTGGCGAGCGCCCGCGCCGCCCTACTGGCCTGCTTCGCGATGTCCTTGAGAGGCTTGTAGAGCTTGTTCGTGTAGGAGACCACCACGACCAGGTCACCGGGGCTGATCCGCCCGTCGGCGACCGACAACACCCCGAGCGCGAGCACGAGAGCGGTCGCGACGGCCCCCAGCACGTCGATGATGGCACCGAAGCGCGCCTCGACACGGGAGCTCTCCACGCCGACCGCGAGGCGCTGCGCACTCGTCCGCTGTACCCGGTCGTGCTCGAAGCGCTCTGTCCCGAACGCCTTGATCACCTGCATCCCCGACAGCGCCTCGGTCGCCATCGAGGCGATCTCGCCCTCCTTGGCGCGCTGACTGCGAGCCATCTGCCGGATCCTCTTCTGGTAATGCATCGTGGTGACCAGGAGGAGCGGCGCGACCAGGAACGCCACGAACGCCAGGAGGGGGTCGAGCCAGAAGGTCACGGCGAACATGCCCACGAGGATCAGCGAGGCGGAGGCCAGGGTGCCCAGCGTCTGCGCGAACAGGTCCCCCACGGCGTTGACGTCGCCGGTGACCCGGGCGACCAGGTCTCCGGTGGGGCGGCTCGTGTGGAACATCAACGAGAGCCGCTGCAGGTGCTCGTAGACCGCGGTCCGCAGGTCGTGCACGATCTGCTCGCCGGACCGGATCAGCCAGAAGTCCGAGAAGAAGGCGGCCGTCGCGTTGAGCACCGCGATCGCGAGCACGAGGCCGGCAAGAGCGGCGAGTGTGCTCAGGTCGCCTCGGTCGAGGTCGAACTGCGTGCCACGATCGGTGACGAGCTCGTCGATCGCCAGCTTCAGCGGCCAGGGCGCCGCCAGCTGGGCGACGGTCAGCGCGATCGTCGAGGCGGTCGCGCCGGCGAGCGCCCCCCAGTGGCGGCGGGCATGGTCCCAGAGCAGCCGCACCGCTGGGTGCGGCGGCGGTTCGGGTGCGGCCGCCATGCTCATCGGACCCTCCGCGCGGCTCCGAGGGCTCGCAGTCGTCTCGCCGCGGTAGCCGCTCCGTCCAGATCGATACCGGCCGCAGGCAGTGCGTGCTCGGCCAGGCGGCGCCGGCCGCCGATCAGGAGGGAGGCGACGTCGGAGGGGTCGGCGTCGGCATGCACGACGTCAGCGAGCCCCAGCTCGCGCAGCCGCTCCGCGCGGATGGCCTGCTCGCTGCGAGGGTGCCGGCGCGGAACGAGGACCGGCCGATGGCCAGCGGCGAGCGCCTCGAGCGTCGAGTTGTAACCGGCCATGCAGAGGACGGCGCCGGCGCGCGAGAACCAACGCGTGCAGGACTCCGCCGGGCTCACGATTCTGGCGCGGCCCGGTGCGAGGGTCGCCAGGTGACGCACGGCATCGGCTGCTGCGTAGGGGCCCGGAGCGAACAGGCCGGACAGCTCCGGCCTTCGGGCGAGGAGCTGGACACCGAGCTCGAACACGCCGGCGCCGTCACCTCCACCTCCCGCGGCGACGACGAGCAGGGTGCGGTCCGGATCATGGGCCGCTGGTCGCTCCACCACCCAGCCGCAGTAGTGGACCGGAGCCGGCAGCCCGTACGCCTCCTGATGGTCGACGAAATGCCTGGCGCCGTAGACGAGGATGTCGTCGTACACGGCCCCGACTCCCTGCCAGCCGAGTCCTTGCAGCTCCTCCCGGACGACCGACGGCTCGTCGAGCACGTCCCGAAGGCCGAGCGCGACCGCGGCTCCATGTCCACGGGCGAGCTCGAGTCCCCTCCGCAGCTCGCCTGCTGTGCCGTAGGGGTGCCGGTCCACGACGACCACATCGGGTCGTTCTGCCTCGACCACCGCCGCGAAGATGTGTTCCCGCTCACCGATGGCCTGCTCGAACGACATGGCCTCGTGACGGTAGGAGCCGTCCCAGCTCTTGACGAGCGGCGGCACCCGGTGGATCCGCATCCGTGGTGACTCCTCGAGCCACCGAAGGCGCGCTCGGAGCCCGGTGACCAGGCTCACGTGTGCGTGCCGATCCGCGTCCAGGACGGCTCTGGCGATCAGGCTGTTGCGGCGGACGTGGCCGAGTCCGTAGCCGTCGTGCGAGTAGAAGAGGTAACGACTGCCCACGTGTCCCTCCCAAGGCTGCGCCGACTGCCTGTCCGCGCCGACGCGTCCCTGGACGCGCCGCCCGGTTGGCGGTGGCGAACGGGTCCATCGTCGGCGGGCCCGCGGATCGCAGCCATTGGACGATGGTGCTAGCACCGGCAGGAGCTGATGGCTCCGGCTGTGTCGTCCTGGCACACTGCGGGCCATGGACGGGGAGATGTCCTCGAACGGCGGGATGCCGGCGTACCGTCACCGGATCGAGCTCGTCAGGTCCGGCGCCGGCGAGGCGTTGGTCGAGCGGTGGGCTGCAGCAAGATTCGATCCCGCACCAGTGGCGTGGCGGCTGGTCTACGGCAAGGTCCGGCCTCAGCGCTCCGCGTGGGCGCATCTGGTCTACCAGGCCGAGGACGGCACGACGGTGGCGGTCCGTCTGCTCGAGCAGGCGTCCTCGTCGCCCTCGGCAGGAGCCGAGCTCGTGGATTCCGGCGAGCTCGGGGTTGCCGAGCTCCTCCCGTGTGCGACCGACCCCGCGTTGCCAGGGCTCGGCTGGGTGCTCGCCACCCTGGCGGGTGCACGAGTGGTTCGCTACCACCCGGGGAACCGCTGCATCGTCCACGGCGGGCGTGGCGCCGGGGAGCGCTACGTGAAGGTGTTCCACAAGGAGGTGGACGACCAGAGGGAGGCGCGAGAGCGGTGGCAGGCCGCCCGTTCCGGCGCCCTCTCGTTCGCTGTCGCCGAGCCGCACGGCTGGGACGACCGGTCCAGGTCGAGCTGGTACGGGCCGGTGCGCGGAACCCCCGTCGTGGCGGAGATCCGCGGCGCCGCACCACTGGATTTGGTTCGCCGCATCGGCGCCGCCCTGGGTGAGCTGGCGGTCGCCCCTCTGCACCCGGCGGTCACGGCCGACGACGCCCACCAGCTGGAACGGACCGGACGGTCGCTGCGCCGGGCCGCTGCGGCACTCCCCTCGATCGGGGCGCGGCTGGACCGGGTGGCCGAGCATCTGACCCGGGAGCACGCCCGGCTCCTGCCCCGCCCCCTGGTGCCGATCCATGGGGCGGCGCACCTCGGTCAGTGGCTCGTCGACGAGACCGGCCGACTGGGCCTCGTCGACTTCGACCGTTTCGCCCGTGGGGAGCCGGAGTTCGACCTCGCGACGTTCCTCGTCGAGGCCGAGGCCTCGGCCTCGGCGCTTCCCATGGATCGGCTCAGGTCGGCAGCGGTCGAGGGGTTCTGCGGTGCCGCCGGTTCGGTCGACGACGAGAGGTTGGACCTCTACCTCCTGCACAAGCGACTCGGCAGGGTCGTCCGCGCGACCACCGGCTTGCGCTCAGACGGCCATGAGCGGGCGGCCAGGGGGCTCGTGGAGGTGGAGAGACAGCTGGGGGTTTCCGAATAGTGCACGCCACCGTGCAGTGAGGCCCAGCCGTCCAGCGCCTCACCTGGGGGCTCTACGGTCCTGAGGTGATCTCGTCGCCCTCCTCCGCCGCGGAGCGCCGCAGCGGCATCCTCTCTTCGCCGTACCTGGCGACCACCGTCGGCATGTTCGGTCTCATCGCCTTCGTCGCGTTCGAGGCGATGGCGGTGACGACGGTGATGCCGACCGTGGCGCGTGACCTGGACGGCTTCTCGCTCTACGCACTGGCCTTCGCCGCACCGCTGGCCAGCGGTGTCGTGGGGATGGTGGGCGCTGGCATGTGGAGCGACCGGACCGGCCCGGTGGGCCCGTTGCTGGTGTCGATGGCGCTTTTCTCGCTGGGGCTGGTCGTGTGCGGAGCGGCGCCGACCATGGAGGTGCTGATCGCGGGACGGGTGCTCCAAGGGCTCGGTGGCGGCGCGCTCGTCGTCGGGCTCTACGTCATCGTCGGTCTGGTCTACCCCGCCCTCCTCCGCCCAGCGGTCTTCGCCTCCTTCGCGGCCGCCTGGGTCTTGCCGGCACTCTTCGGGCCGGCGCTGGCGGCATGGGTCTCGAGCGTTCTGGGGTGGCGCTGGGTCTTCATCGGCACCGTCGCGCTCGTCGCCCTCGCACTGCTGCTGATCGCGCCGGCGCTGCGCCGGATGCGGCCGCACCCCGAGGGAACCACCACGCCGCTGTCGAGACTCGCCTGGGCGTTCGTGGGTGCGACGGCCGTGCTCGGTCTCGAGCTGCTCGCCTCGGCGCGAGGCCTCGCCGGGATCGGCGCGATGGTCGCACTGGGCCTGGTCATCCTGTCGCTGTCGAGGCTGTTGCCGCCCCGGACGCTCGCGGCAGGGCGTGGCCTGCCCGCCGTCGTCGCGACGCGGGGGCTGCTCAGTGCGGCCTTCTTCTGCGCGGAGGCCTACATCGTCTACGTCCTGCAGGAGCGGTGGTGGCTCACCCCCGGCCAGGCCGGCATCGCGCTGACGCTGGTGGGCGTGATGTGGGCGGTCTCCAGCCAGGCACAGTCACGGCTCGGGACCAGGATCAGCCACGAGCGGGCGATGGCGGCCGGCACGGTCGTGGTGCTGGCGGGCATCGTCGCGCTCGCTGTCAGCGTCGCCGTGCAGGTCGCCGGCGCAGGCCTGCCCGCCGTCGTGCCGATCGCGGCGTACGTCGTCTCGGGCGCGGGGATGGGGTTCGCCTACCCCCGGACCGGCGTGGCGATGCTGGCGGAGTCGACCGACCGGGACCGCGGCTTCAACTCCTCTGCCCTCTCGGTCGCCGACTCGCTCGGGGCGGCCTTGGCGCTGTCGGTGTGCGGCGTGGCGTTCGCGGCCGTCCGAGGCGGCGGACCCGACCCGTTCCTCGTCGTGTTCGTGGTCGCGAGCGGCATCGGCCTCCTCGGCGTCGTCGCCGCGATCCGCACCCGGCACCGGTCCGAGCCCTCCGCGGTGTGAACGATCAGCCTTCGAGGAGCTCGTTCAACGCACCGTCGATCACGGCCTGGTCGGCCGGGTTGAACGGCGCCATGTGACCCCAGGTGGTCGACATGACCCGGAGCTCTGCCTGCGGGATCCGGCTCACCTCGTGCTCGCTGTCGACCGGCGGGAAGTACTGGTCGGTATCGGCCTGGATGACGATGGTACGCGCCGAGATCGCCGACAAGGCGGCGTCGAAGTCGCCGCCGAAGGTCGGGTGGTCGCCGAGGTCGTTGTGCCACCAGGTCCACATCTGCGCCAGCAGGTCGTTCGCGTCGCACTTCAGGTAGAACTGGTCCCAGAAGTAGTCGATGAACTCCTCGACGTTCGACGCGCCGAAGGCTCGGAACCCTTCCTCGCGGTAGAACGGCTCCGAGAACCCCCAACCGGCGTACAGAGCGGCCATCGCCCGGATTCCCTTGAGCGGTGGCCGGTCGGAGTAGAAGCCGTCGTTCCAGTTGGCATCCGACGTGATCGCTCGGATGTTCCCGGTGAGGAACACCTTGTTGTAGTGGGCGGTGCGCGCGGAGCCGTTGATGGGAGCGAGCGCCTCGACCATCGTCGGGTGCAGGGCGGCCCAGGCGTAGCTCTGGCAGGCTCCGAGTGACCAGCTGCTCATCAGTCGGATCCGTTCGATGCCGAGCTCCTCGGTGAGCAACCGGTGCTGGGCCACAACGTTGTCGTAGGTCGTGACGCGCGGGAACCGGCCCCGATCGAAGGGTGCCGGCGTGTTGCTGGGCGAGGAGCTGACGCCTGCGCCGAAGTGGTTGGGGATCACGATGAACCAGCGGCTCGGATCCAGGGCGCGCCCCGGCCCGGTCAGCCACGCGGCCGTGTCGGCGGGTGTGGCGGTGAACCACGTCGGGCAGACGACCACGTTGTCCTTGGCTGTGTTCAGCTCGCCCAGCGTCAGGTAACTCAGCCGTGCGTCGGGGAGGACCGCCCCACCCTTCTGCAGCGCGAAGTCGCCTAGCTCGAACGTACGAAATTCCATCGATGTCTCCATATCGTCGGGTGGTGGTGGGTGGTGCCGTTCGGACGTCAAACCCGCAGCGCCTCACGGATGTCGTCGAGGTGCTGTCGGCGTGCGGCTCGTCCCTGCAGCGCCTCCTCGAGGCTGACGTCGACGAACTGCACCTTGGTGTTGGGCGGCATCTGCCCGAACGCGTCCATGTCGGCGCTGATGACCGTCCCGATCATCATGTAGCCGCCTCCGGAGACCGCGTCCCTGTGGAGCACGATCGGTTGCTGCCCGGAAGGGACCTGGATCGAACCGATCGGGTAGCAGGCGTCGACGATGTTGGAGGGGTCGTCGCCGGCGCCGAACGGGGGTTCACGCGGCACGAAGTCCAGCGGCGTGCCGCCCTTGAACCGGTAGCCGATGCGGTCGGACTCCGAGCTGACCTGCCAGGACTCGCCGAGGAACACCCGCATCGACTCGTCGGTCACACGCTCGTCGTAGAGCCCGAGCACCATCCTGATCTCGCGCTCCTTCGGGAGCGGGACCCGGAGGTCGGGGGGCAGCGAGAGCCCGGTGCGCCGGGGAGCCGGCTTCGCGCCGGTGTCGAGCACGTCGCCGGCCTGCAACGTCCGACCGTGCAGGCCGCCGAGCGCACCGAGAGCGTAGGTGGAGCGGCTCCCGAGCTTCTCCGGTACGTCGATCCCGCCGCTGACCGCGAGGTAGGCGCGGGCACCTGCGGCTGCGAAGCCCAGCGTCAGGGTCTGGCCGGCTCTGATGTCGAGCACCGTGTCGAGGGGGTGTTCCTCCCCGTCGATCGCCAGCACCATCCGGGCCCCTGTCACGGCGACCTGGGCGTCCTCGGTGAACGTCAGCTCCGGTCCCATCAGCGCGCACTCCAGTGCGGCGGCGCTCTCGTCGTTGCCGACGAGCAGGTTGGCGGAGCGGTAAGGAGAGCTGGTCCATCGCACCGGACGGTGGGATGCCGAGGTGGTAGTTGCCCTGTCGTCCCTGGTCCTGCACCGACGTCGACAAGCCGGGCTTCGTGACCTCAATTGCCATAGAGCGCCTCCAGGATCGTGGCGGGGTAGCCGGCTACGTCGGCCTCGAAGGCCTGGAGGGAGAACTCGACCGGCGCGGTGGGAAGCTCGTAGTTGTCGGCCGCCACCGCCTCGACGATCGCGTCGTACTCCTCGCGGTCGATCGGCCTGAACTTCACGATGTCGCCCGGCCGGAAGAAGATCATGAACTCCGAGAGGTGCTTTGTTCTCTGGTCGGGGTCGTAGATGGGCACGGGTGTCACGCCGAACATCTGGTAGCCCCCGGCTCCCCGCACCGAGTAGATGCACGAGAAGCAGCCGCCGTAGCCGACCGTGTGCTTCGGTGTGTCGGTGCGCGGCTTCAGGTACTTGGGAACCTGGATCTGCCGCTCCTGCTCGACCATCTGGTACATGAACGGCAGCCCGGCGACGAAGCCCACCATGGAGACGAACCACGGGGTCTCGGCATGTGCCCTGATGAACGCGTCGACGTCGGAGTAGCCGTTGATCCTCGCTGCGTACTCCAGGTCGGTCGAGTCCGGGTCCTGGTGGCGTTCGCGGAAACGCATCAGCGTCTCGTGTGTCCAGGGGTCGTTGTAGAGGACGGGGATCTCGACGACCCGGGTGCTCAGCAGGGCGTCGGCCTCCGGGAGGTTCGCCTCGATCTCCTCCAGCACAACCCGCAGATCGTCCACGGCGAGCACGTCAGGGTCGAACCTGACCTGGTACGAGGCGTTCGCGGGACAGATCTCGGTCACCCCGGGCACGTTCCGGGACGCCAGCTCCTGGGTGATCAGGATGCTGCGGAAGAACGCGTGCAGGTTCATGCTCTCCGACAGCTCGACGAACAGGTGCTCGTCGCCTCCGAGGGTGTAGCGGGTCGTCGTCATGAGGCGGCTTCCTCCAGCCAGTTCTCCATCCACGTGGTGTGGAAGTCGTTCGCGGTCACGTCCGGCTGGTCGAGGAGCCTCGAGAAGAACGGCAAGGTGGTCAGCGGGCCCTCCAGCTCGGTCTCGGCCAAGGCGCGTCGCAGCCGCGCCAGCGCCAGGTCCGGGTCTCCGCCCACACGATCAGCTTGCCGATCAGGGAGTCGTAGAACGGGCGGGATGGTGTAGCCCTCGTAGGCCATCGAGTCGATGCGGACGCCCGGTCCCGACGGCCACCGCAGCGCGCTGATCGTGCCGGGTGCGGGCCGGAACCCGTTGTCGGGGTCCTCGGAGTTGACCCTCACCTCGATCGCATGGCCGCGGAAGCTGATGTCCTCCTGGCGGTAGGGCAGCGACTCACCCTGCGCCACGACCAGCATCGCGCGGATGAGGTCCACGCCGCAGATCTCCTCGGTGATCGGGTGCTCGACCTGGATGCGGGTGTTCATCTCGATGAAGAAGAACTCCTCGGTGTCGGGGTCGTAGAGGAACTCCACCGTCCCGGCTCCGCGGTACTGAACCGACTCGGCCAGCTCGACCGCAGCGCGGCACATCCTGGTCCGCATGGGGGCCGGCAGGACGGCCGCGGGTGCCTCTTCCCAGATCTTCTGCCGACGTCGCTGCAGGGAGCAGTCCCGCTCGAAGAAGTGGACCGCGTTCTCGCCGTCGCCCAGGATCTGCACCTCGATGTGGCGCGCCCGGGGGATCAGCCGTTCCAGGTAGACACCTCCGTCGCCGAAGGACGCGAGTGCCTCCTGCTCCGCCGCGGCGAACCCCTCCGTCAGCTCGCCCTCGGCATGGGCGATCCGGATCCCGCGGCCGCCGCCACCGGCGGTGGCCTTGATCATGATCGGGTAGCCAACCCGGGCCGCCACCCTTGTGGCATCTGAGGCGTCCGTGACCAGACCGCCGCTCCCAGGCACCACCGGCAGACCGGCTCGCTGTGCGGTCTCGATCGCGGTCGCCTTGTCCCCCATCCGGGAGATCGTCTGCGCACTCGGGCCGACCCAGATCAACCCCTCCTCCTCGACCCTGCGCGCGAAGGCCGGGCTCTCGGAGAGGAACCCGTAGCCGGGATGGACGGAGTCGGCCTTGGTGGCGCGGGCAGCCTCGATGATCGCGTCGTGGTTGAGGTAGCTCTTCTTCGCGTGTGACCCGCCGATGTTGACCGACTCGTCGGCCAGCCGGACTGCCAGTGAGCTCTCGTCAGCGTCGCTGTAGGCGGCGATGCTGGTGATCCCGAGCTCCGCGGCTGCGCGGATGGTCCGGACGGCGATCTCGCCCCTGCTGATGACGAGAAGGCGGGAGATCGGCGCCATTCAGGAGGCCTCGATGCGCACCAGGACGTCTCCGACGTCGACGGAGTCCTCGGACTCGACACACACCTCGACGACCGTGCCGCTGACGCCGCTGACCACCGGGTTGAACATCTTCATGACCTCGATCAGCCCGACCGTGTCACCCTCGGAGACGGTGGCTCCGACGGAGACGTAGGGGTCGCTGGTGGGGGACTCGCGGGTGTAGAAGGTGCCGGGGAGCTCCGCGGTCACCTCGTGGGTCTCGCTCATCGGATGTCCTCTCTAGTCGTGCCGGGATGGGGGAGGTCGCGCCTGGCCGGGACCTCGTCGCTCACCCTCCGGTGGTGGCGAAGGTTTGCACGGCGATGCCGGCGGCGTCGAGTCCGGCCCGTGACCGGCGCATCAGCTCGATGGCGCCGTGGGTGTCGCTGTGGATGCAGATCGTCTCGAACTCGATCGGCACCGTGCTGCCTTCCACGGTGCGGACCGTCCCGTCCTGGCACGCCTGCAGGACCTTGGCGGCGGTCTCCTCGGGTTCCAGGCGGCCGACGTCACGGGTGAACACGATCTGCCCGTCGTCGGAGTAGTGCCGGTCGGCGTAGAACTCGCGGACCGTCGGGTGACCGAGATCGACGGCGACCTGGTCGAGCACAGATCCGCCCATGACCAGCACGGGGAGCTCGGGGCCCACCACCTGAAGCGCCTCGACCAGCGCTGTGGCGAACTCCGCGTCGCGCGCAGCGTGCATGTACAGCGCTCCGTGCAGCTTGAAGTGCTGGAGGGGAAGTCCGTGGTACCGGACGAACTCCCGCACCGCTCCGAGCTGGTAGAGGCAGTCGTTCACGAGCTCGGAGGCGGTGGCGTCGATGTGTCGTCGACCGAAGCCGACGAGGTCGCGGAACCCGGGATGGACCCCGACTCCGACCCCGTGCTCCTTGGCGAGCCGCACGCTCCGCTCGATGAGGCGAGGGTCGCCGGCGTGGAAGCCCGCGGCGACGTTCACCGAGCTGACCAGGGGGAACATCTGGCCGTCGACGTCATCGCCGAACATCCAGGTCCCGAACCCCTCGCTCATGTCGCAGTTGACGTCGACCCGACGCTTCTCGACCTTCGACTCGTCCGGACTCACCTGCCCGACCTTAGGAACCCAGCGCTCCATAGACCAGTTCAATAGTGCGATAGCGTGCTACTTGATTTTCAGATATCACCCGAAGGGGAACCCGTGGGCTTCACCCTCCGCCAGCTCCGCTACTTCCTCGCCGTCGCCGAGAAGCGGCAGGTGAGCGCTGCGGCACGCGAGCTCTACGTGTCGCAGTCCGCCGTGACCACCGCCATCCAGGAGATCGAGCGCGTGCTGGACCAACCGCTCTTCGTCCGCGTCTCCCGAGGTGTGCGCCTCACCGAGATCGGCAACGTCTTCCTGCCGAAGGCTCGGGAGATCGTCCGGATGGCAGACGAGGCCGCCCTGGTGACCACACCGGACGAGCGGCTCGTCGGCCGGGTGCGCGTGGGGGTCAGCTACACGGTGATGGCCTACTTCCTGCCCCAGCACATCCAACGGCTCTCAGCGCTCCACCCCAAGCTGGAGGTGCAGTGGCGCGAGATGGCTCGCCCCGAGATCGAGGCGCAGCTCGAGGCCGGCGACCTCGACTTCGGGCTCCTGCTGACCTCCAACCTGCAGAGCCAGCAGCTGCAGCACGAGACGTTCGTCCACTCGAAGCGACGTCTGTGGGTGGCCCCGACCCATCCGCTCGCCGGCTCCGGGGACGTCCACCTGGAGGACGTCGCGAGGTATCCCTACGTGCTGCTGACCGTGGACGAGGCCGACGAGACCACCCGCCAGTTCTGGGGCGAGCTGCGCCCGGACGTGTTCTTGGAGACGGCATCGATCGAGGCGGTCCGGAGCATCGTGGCCAACGGGAACGGGGTCACGATCCTGTCGGACATGGTTTACCGTCCCTGGTCCTTGGAGGGCAAGCGGGTCGAGACCCTCGTCCTCCACCGCGATGTGCCGGACATGAGCCTCGGTCTGGCCTGGAGCGGGGAGAGCCGGTTCACCGGCCCGATGACAGGGATCTACGACTACTTCCACGGCCAGGTCAGCACTCCGGAGGTGGCCGCCGCCGGCGCGAGCTGACTCGCAACGAGTCCGTCTCGGGCCCGACAGCCGTCCGGGGGCCACTCACCGGAAGTCGCGCGAGGACGCACGCGCCTGCAGCACCGCGCCCGCGCCCGGCACGACCACGTCGATGCCCTCCACCCGGTCCGCGATGAGGTTGGTGACGCCCTCGTTGCGTTCGAGGCGGCCGCGGACCACCACCGCGACCCGGTTGCGCGCGGCCTGCCGATGGACTCGCATCACCCCGATCGAGCACACGACGTTGAGCATGCCCGTCTCGTCCTCGAGGTTGAGGAACGTGACGCCCATCGCGGTCCCAGGCCGCTGGCGGTGGGTGACGAGTCCACCGACGTGGACGCGGCGACCGGGCTCGGTGGTGGCGAGCTCGGCCACCGAGCGGATGCCGGCTCGACGGAGCTCGTCGCGCAGGTGCTCGATCGGATGTCTCTCCGGTGAGACGCCGGTTGCCCAGAGGTCGGCCAAGGTGATCTCCGGCTCGCTCATCGTGGGAAGGGCGGGTGCGGCAGGGGCGGGAGTGGTCCCGGGCAGGTGCTCGGAGCCCTCCGCGAACCCGGCGGCCCACAGGGCCTCGCGGCGGTCCAGCCCCCAGGCGTCGAACGCCCCGGCCGTCGCCAGCGCCTCGAGCTGCCCGGAGGTCAGGTTCGCGCGGCGGGACAGGTCGGGAATGCCCGTGAACGGTGCCTCGTCGCGGGCCGAGACGATCCGGCGTGCCACCTCCGCACCGATGCCCCGCACCGAGTCGAGGCCGAGCCGGACGGCGAGCGCGCCGTCGCGGCGGTGGGCGGGGACCGGGTCGGGGGTGCCCGGCACCCACTCGGTGCGTTCGAAGCGCGGCCGGCAGCACGCGTCGAGCCCGGTGGCGGCGACGCTGCCGGCCACGCTGCCGGTCATGGCGGCCTCCAGGTCGGCTTGCGCCGAGGACCGGGTGACGTCGGGACGGCGTACGTCGACGCCGTGGCGCCGGGCGTCGGCGACCAGCGACTGGGGGGAGTAGAACCCCATCGGCTGGTTGCGCAGCAGTCCGGCGAGGAACGCCGCCGGGTAGTGCAGCTTGAACCAGGAGGAGGCGTAGACCAGCAGCGCGAAGGACAAGGCGTGCGACTCGGCGAAGCCGAAGTTGGCGAAGGAGAGGATCTTGACGTAGATGGAGTCGGCGAGGTCGCCGGTGATGCCGCGCCGGGCCATCCCGGCGTACAGCTTCTGCTTGACCGACTCGATGCGCTCGACGCCGCGCTTCGACCCCATGGCGCGGCGCAGCAGGTCCGCGTCGTCGCGGCTGCAGTCGCCGAGCGTGACCGCCATCGCCATCAGCTGCTCCTGGAACAGCGGGACGCCCCTGGTGCGCTCGAGCACCGGCACCAGCTCGGGGTGGTCGTAGGTGACGGGCTCCTGCCCGGTGGCCCGCCGTACGTAGGGGTGCACAGCCCCGCCCTGGATCGGGCCGGGGCGGATCAGGGCGATCTCGATGGCGAGGTCGTAGAACTCGCGGGGCCGCAGCCTCGGCAGCGTGCCGATCTGGGCCCGGCTCTCGACCTGGAACACCCCGATCGAGTCGGCCCGGCACAGCATGTCGTAGACCGCGGGCTCCTCCTTCGGCATGGTGGCGAGGTCCCACTGCTCGCCGAGATGCTCGGCGACCAGCCGCATCATGTGGTCGAGCGCCCCGAGCATCCCCAGGCCGAGGAGGTCGAACTTGACCAGCCCCATCGACTCGCAGGCATCCTTGTCCCACTGCAGCACCGTCCGCCGGTCCATCCGCGCCCGCTCGATGGGACAGACCTCGCCGATCGGCCGCTCGGTGAGGACCATCCCGCCGGAGTGGATGCCGAGGTGGCGAGGCGCACCCATCAGCTCCTCGGCAAGCGCCACGACCGACGCGGGGACGTCGTGGGCGGTCGGGTCGCCCATGTCACCGGCCACCACCGACTTCCAGCCGTCGATCTGCTTGGACCACGCGTCCTGCTGCCCGGGAGAGAAGCCGAGTGCCTTGGCGGCGTCCCGCACCGCCATCCGTGGCCGGTAGGCGATGACGTTGGCCACCTGGGCGGCGTTGCGGCGGCCGTAGGTGTCGTAGACCCACTGGATGACCTCCTCCCGCCGGTCGGAGTCGAAGTCCACGTCGATGTCGGGCTCCTCGTCGCGGTGCGCGGAGATGAACCGCTCGAACGGCAGCCGGTAGAAGACGGCGTCGACCGCGGTGATGCCGAGGGCGTAGCAGACCGCGGAGCTCGCCGCGGAGCCGCGCCCCTGGCAGAGAATGCCGCGCTCGCGGGCGAAGGCGACGATGTCGTGGACGATCACGAAGTAGCCCGCGAAGTCCTTCTCGGCGATGATCCGCAGCTCGTGCTCGAGACGCTCGCGGGCTTCGCGCTCATGGGGAACGCCCGCGTAACGCTGGGCGAAGCCGCGTTCGGCGAGCACCCGCAACCACGAGTCGGCCGTGTGGCCCGGGGGGATCTGGCGCTTGGGCAGCGCGGGCGACGCCTTGCGCAGGTCGAACGCCAGCTCGTCGGCGAGCGAGGCGCTGCGGGCGACGGCGTCCGGGTGCGCCGCGAGGGCGGCGGCGGTCTCCTCCCCGCTGCGGAGGTGGGCCGAACCCGACAGGTCGAGCCAGCCGTCGAGCTCGGACAGGCTGCGCCGAGCGCGCACGGCCGCCATCGCGGAGGCAAGCCGGTGCCGTTGCGGGGTGGCGTGGTGGACGTTGCCGGCCGCCACGACGTCGAGGCCGTGGACGGCGGCCAGGCCGGCGAGCGACGCGTTGGTTCCGTCGGCGCCCGGGCGCGGGGAGAGCTCGACGACCACGTGCTCGAGCCCGAAGAGCGAGGTCAGCCGGTCCAGGGCCGCGGCCGCGGCGCGCTCGCCACCGTGCGCGAGCGCTTGCCGCACGGCGCCCTTGCGGCACCCGGTCAGCACCACCCAGTGGCCGCGCCCGCGCTCGCCAAGCTCCTCGAGGTCGTAGAGCGGACGCCCCTTCTCGTCGCCGCGCAGGTGGGCGTCGGTCATCGCCGCGGCGAGCCGGTGGTAGCCCTCGACCCCCCGCGCCAGCACCAGCAGGTGGCTCCCCTCCGGGTCGGGAACACCGTTCTGCGGTGCCGGCAGACCGAGGGACAGCTCGGCGCCGAAGACCGTGGGCAGGTCGTACGCCGCTGCCGCTTCGGCCAGCATCGGGGCGCCGTAGAAGCCGTCGTGGTCGGTGATGGCCAGGGCGTGCAGGCCGAGCCGCACCGCCTCCTCGACGAGCTCGGCGGGTGAGCTCGCGCCGTCGAGGAAGCTGAAGTGGCTGTGGCAGTGGAGCTCGGCGTAGGGGGTGACCGAGGGTGGACGCTCGATGGGGCGGGCCGCGGTCGCGGTCCGCTTGCGCCGCGAGACCGGCGCATCGTCGGCTCCCGGCAGACCGCTGAGCCGGCGCTCGAGCTCCTTCCACCGCATGGCGGGGTTGTTCCACGACATCAGCGCGTCCCCCGCGACGGACAGGTGTCAGTCATATCCGGCCTCCAGGGACCAGCCGTCCGAGGAACGCGCCAGGAGCCAGGCACGACCGTCGGCGCCGACGACCTGGAAGCGAGCCGTCGGCCCGGCCCCGGGCGACCACCAGCCCTCGTCGGAGGGCCACGGCCCGGCCCACGCGGTCACCGGCTGCCAAGGGAGTGTGTCGCCGCCGACCCGGAAACGCCGTGGCTCACCGCTGATGACGCCGCGGTCGGTGACAGAGACGTCCCGACCGGTGTCGTCCACGACCTCGGCGGCCGGAGGCGTCGTGAAGACCCGGACCGGCGCCGGCCCCGGCACCTTGCCCGGCCACGGCCGGTCGACCGGGCGCAGGTCGACCGCGCGCTCTCCCCACGGCACCAGCGACTGCCTCGCCGAGGGGCTCCGGCCGCCCTGCAGCACCGGCCGCCGTACGGCCTCGAAACCGACCATCCCCTGCACCCGGGCGACCCCCCGCTCCACGAGGTCGTCGGACGCGGCTCCCCACAGCGCCTCGCCGTGGGCGGCCGCTGGCTCGACCACCTCGGGCACGAACCGGACCTTGTCGATCGGGGCACGGACCGAGCCCGCGTGCTTGCGGGCGCGCAGCGAGCCGCCGGCACCGGCCGACTGCAGCTGCCAGTGCACCCGGTCGACCAGGTCACGGGCGCCGAAATGACGCGGGTGCAACCAGGCGCGCGTGGAGCAGACGACGCCGTCGGACTCGGCTTCGACACGAACCGCGGTGGCGACGAGCTGGTGGTGCGCCAGCTGCGAGACGAACCGCTCGGCGGTCGTGCGCACGCTGAAGGTGATCTGCTCGACGGAGTCGAGGGGCGGCTCGAAGGACACCTCGGCGTCCAGCTCGGGAGGCGGAGTTCGTGCGGCGAACAGCGCGGGGTCCTCGCCCCGCGCCCGTCGCCACACCGCGGCGCCGTAGCTCCCCAGCCGATGCTCGACGGCCGCACCCGGCAGGTCTGCCAGGTCACTCAGCGTGCGCAGGCCGAGCCGCTGCAGCAGGCCGACCAGCTCCCGCCCGCCCGGCCCGTCGTCCTGCAGCACGCGCACGGGCAAGCCCCGGAGGAAGGACGCTGACTCGCCGGCGGGGACGACCACCCACGACTGCGCGTCGGCGGTGCGAGCGGCCTGCTCGGCGGTGAAGAGGTCGTCGGCGATGCCGATGCGGATGTCCCAGACGCCGCCCTCGACCAGGGCCTGGCTCACCGTCGCGGCGGCGTGGGTCTCGGAGCCGTACCAGCTGCCGGGTGCCCGGACGGCCAGCAGGCCGGGACGCAGCGCCGCCACTCCCGGACGCAGCTCCTCGACGATGGCCAGGACCGGTTCGAAGGCTCGTGCGTCGCGGTCGGGGTGGGCGGGCAGCAGCAGGAGCTCGGGGCACCGGGCCTGCGCGTCGCGTCGGCGCTGGCCTCTCCGCACGCCCTCGGAGCGGGCTGGGCCGTTGCACACCTCGACGACGTTGGCGGACAGGACGGCGGCGGGGGAGCGGGACGAGCTCTCCGGCCTCGTCGAGCGCGGCCACCACCGACCAGTCGGGGCACCACACCACCATGACTCTCATCGGGCCCTCGCAGAATGCTCACGGAGGCTCATCCGCACTCCAGCCGGACCTCGCGAACCTGTCGATCGACGCGATGCACCCCGGGCCAGATCAGCTCAGCGCGCTGCGGCGGTCGTGCTCCCCGGTGGACGACGACCCGGGTGCGGCGCTCCACCAGCCGCCCGGCACCGAGCATCGGACCGCTCCAGCTCGACGCCTCGACGCTCACCCGGGCGTGGACCCGCGGCCAGTCACCCTGGACGACGAGCGCGGAGGAGCGCCGGCGCAGGCGGGCGTCGAGGGTCCCGGCCGTTCGCTCGTCGACGGAGGCGGGCGGGCGCAGGACCACCACCCTGAGCACGTCCACCAGGGCTGCGGTCACCTCCAGCCAGTGCTCGCCGGGATCAGGCACGAGAACCGTGCGCGACAGCTCGAACCCGAGCTCGGCGGCGGCTTCCACCCCGAAGTCGGCGCACCCAGCGAAGCCGACCCACTCACCGGCCCGCGAGGCACCGGCGGCCAGCGCGAGCGCCAGCGAGGCGGAGTCGACGGCGTAGGTCGCCCCGGCATGAAGGGCGACGAGGTCGGCCATCCCGGGCAACGTCGGGATGGGCTCTCCGGCGGGCCGGTGCTCCAGGGCGGCCACCCGCTCGCGCAGCTGCTCCACGACCGGACGTCGGGGGTCGAGGGCGGCGGTGGAGAGAGCGGACGACACGGCCCCATCGTCGAACACATGTTCGAATCAGTCAAGGTGGCGGCGTGCGACGCGGTCCCGGTCGACTGTTCTGCTTGGTCATCTTGAGTACTACGGTGTTCGCCTGTCTAGTCCGACAGCGACCATCGCCTTCGAGAGGATCCTCAACCTTGCTCACGCGCACCCTCATCGCCAGCGTCGCCGGCCTGGCCGCCGTCGCGGCGACCGCCGCTCCTGCCTCCGCCATCAAGTACGGCCAACCCGACGTCGGAGAGCACCCGTACGTCGGTCTCATGGTCGCCTACACCGGGGACGATCTGAACGGCGACGGCCAGGTCACCGATGACGAGCTGTTCGCGAGCTGGCGGTGCACCGGCACCCAGATGGACGCCGACACCTTCCTGACGGCCGGTCACTGCACTGACGGGGCCGACGCTGTGGCCATCTGGTACGGCGACGACCTGGAGGATGTGCGCGCTGCCAGAGGCTTCGTCACGTTCGCGGAGGCCATCGACCAGGACGACCCGTTGGACGCCGACGCCTGGAGCCACACCGCGATCTCGCGCCCCGACTACGACGGCGCCGCCTTCTACCTGCACGACGTCGGCGTGGTCGACGACGTCGTCCTCGCGGCGGGCACGTCTTTCACGACGTACGGCGCACTGCCGGAGCAGAACTACTGGGACGAGCAGCTGGCGACGAGGAAGAAGGCCCGTGACTCCTACACCACCGTCGGCTACGGCTTGCAGTGGGCAACGCCGCCGAACAACGGAATCGGCCGCACCGACGAGGCTGCCTGGCTCAAGCTCAAGGCCGGCGGTGAGCTCATCGGCTATCGGCAGTTCAGCGGCGGCAAGACCAACGACGCCTATGTCGTGCTCACGAACAACGCGAACACCGGCGGCACCTGCTTCGGCGACTCCGGCGGTCCGACCTTCATCGCAGGCACGAGCACGGTCGTGGCCGTCACCTCGTTCGGCATGAACAGCACCTGCGCGGGCACGAGCGGGGTGTACCGCATCGACACGGCAGACGACCTCGCGTGGCTTTCCGGGTACATCGGCTGATCGACAGGCACGCTGCACCGAAACCCCGCGCCACACCCCATGTGTGGTGCGGGGTCGTGCTGTTGTCGCAGGATCGGCGCCGAGGGCGCCTCGGTGCGTCCGTGAAAGTGCACGCCGAGACCCCGACAGGGTCCTGCCCGTGGCCGTGTCGCGTCTGACGGACGTCTCCTTGCCGCGCACCCACGGTCGGGTTGCCACAGGTGCGGGAGACTCGCCTCGTGACAGTCGCCCTGTCCTCACCGCCCGATCGCGTCCCCGACGTCGAGGACGACTTCTCCGGCCCGCCGCGTGCGGACCTGTGGGTCGCCCACTACCTGCCGCACTGGACCACCCCCGACAGGTCGGCCGCGCGGTACGAAGTGGTGCCGGCGGGGTTGGAGCTACGCATCGAAGACGATCAGCCCGACTGGCGCGCGGAGGACGCTCCGCTGCGGGTGTCCAACCTCCAGAGCGGCACCTTCTCTGGTGACCTGGGATCGCGTTGCGGGACCCATCGCCACCGACCCGACGGGCTGGTCGTGCGGACCCCGACCCCGACCCGGTTGTTGTGGGCACCGTCCGCGGGGCGGGTGGAGATCACAGTCAGCGCCTCCCGAGGGCAGGGATGCATGGTTGCTGCCTGGCTCGTGGGTACCGAGCACCAGGACGCCGAGCACGCGGGGGAGATCTGCGTGTTCGAGATCGACGCTGCAGCCATCGGGCCGACCTCGAGGGCTCGGGCAGGCATCAAGGCTCACGGTGACCCGCTGCTGGTCACCGACATGGCCGAGGTCGAGATCCCCCTCGACGCGTCCCGCCCGCACACCTGGGCCGTGATCTGGGGCGAGGGCGAGACCGTCATCGGCTGCGAAGGCGTCATCCTCCGACGCGTCCAGCAGGCCCCCGACTACCCGCTCTTCATGATGCTCGACCTCTTCGAGACCGGACCACCAGTCGGCACCTATCCCAAGACCGCGACCCTGCACCGGCTGCGCGGCTGGGCCAGTTGACATCCCTCCGGGATCGACACGAGGAGGGCGGCCATGAGGGGTGAAGCTCGCGGGCGGGCAGCAGGGCGAGCCTGGGTGCAACTGGCCTTGCACCGCGACCCGTTCCCCCCCCGGAACGACCACGGTGGTTCTCCGGCTGCGTAGGCTGACGAGTCCTGCTCGCCGTACCGAGGAGACCGCCGATGCCTTCGTGGACCGACCACGTGATGTGGTGGCATGTCTACCCGCTCGGAGCCGTCGGCGCCCCGATCCGGCCCGCCTCCGGTGACTCGCCGCTCGGCGGCCCCGACGAGCCGATCATGCACCGGCTGGGCCGGCTCGAGGCCTGGCTCGACCACGTCCTCGACCTGGGGCTCAACGGCTTGCTGCTGGGGCCGGTCTTCGCCTCGGCCACGCATGGGTACGACACGGTCGACCACCGTCGCATCGACCCCCGACTTGGCGACGCCGCCGACCTCGACCGGCTGGTCGTGGCGGCCCACGAGCGCGGGCTGCGGGTGCTCCTCGACGGCGTCTTCAACCACGTCGGTCGGACCCACCCGGCATTCCAGCAGGTCGAGGCCGAGGGCCCGGACGCCGCTACCGCATCGCTGTTCCGCATCGACTGGAGCGGGTGGAGCCCGGGCGACCCCGTGCGCGCCGACGTCTTCGAGGGCCACGAGGCCCTCGTCGCCCTCGACCACGACTCCCCGGCGGTCGTCGAATGGGTCGCCGACGTGATGGACCACTGGCTGGCCCGGGGGGCAGACGGCTGGCGCCTCGACGCGGCGTATGCCGTCCCGCCGGCCTTCTGGGCGCAGGTGCTGCCACGGGTGCGCGAGCAGCACCCGGAAGCCTGGTTCCTCGGCGAGGTGATCCACGGCGACGCCGCGCAGGTCGTACGCGACTCCACGATCGACTCGCTCACCGCCTACGAGCTGTGGCAGGGGATCTGGCACGGCATCGCCGACCGCAACCTCTTCGAGCTCGCCCACGCGGTCGAGCGCCACTCGAGGCTGCTCGAGACCTCGGTGCCGGCCACCTTCGTCGGCAACCATGACGTCACCCGGATCGCCTCCGCGGTAGGCGCCGAGCTGGTCCCGCACGCGCTCGCGGTCCTCCTCGCCGTCGGTGGCGTGCCGAGCGTGTACGCGGGCGACGAGGACGGTGCGACCGGCGTCAAGGAGGAGCGGCTCGGCGGCGACGACGCCGTACGGCCCGAGCTCGCGCCCACCCCGCCTCGCGAGGACGAGCTCGACGAGACCGCCCGCCGCACCCGCCAGGTGCACCAGCAGCTGATCGGCCTGCGCCGCCGCGAGCCGTGGCTGGTCTCCACCGGCGCCGACGTCGTGCACACCGCGAACGAGCAGCTCGTGCTGCGCTCGGGTCGCGACGACGCCGCTGTCGTGGTCGCGCTCAACCTCGCCGACGAGGAGGTCACGCTGCCCTGCGCCGACGCCACCGGGGTGGTCGCCGGCGCCGGGCAGATCGACCAGGCCGCGCAGCAGGTCAGGCTGAGGCCGCGCGGGTGGGCCGTGCTGTCCCGCTGAGTCCCGCGGTGACCCGCCGGTCACCCCCGTCCCTGCTCTGCGCGGATACCACGCACCTTCCTCGACGTCTGGTCAGGCCGACGACGCCTTGTGCACGCATCTGCAGGTACAGCGACGCCCACCGAATCGGGAAACGACATTCACGCGACCGGGCGATCAGGGGAGACGACCATCGCCTCGGCCCGGTCCAGCACGCTCTCCAGCATGGTCCGCGCCGAGGCGGTGCCGACCGCCACGCCCACCGTCCACTCGCGGCGAGCGGCCTCCTCGCCGAGGTCGGTCCGCGCTCTGCTCAGCCCGTCGGCGAGGTCGTGCTCCACCGGGTCCTCGCCGCCGGAGGGGGAGGGCGAGAGGGTCTGGGCGGCGGCGAACAGCCGAACCGCCTCCCGCGGGCTGCCCATCGCCTGCGCCAGGCAGCCGCCCACGCGCAGCGACTGCGCCGTCGCCAGGGTCTGGCCGGTGATGTCGTTGAGCCGGAGCGCGGCGCGGATCCGGGTCGCGGCCGAGGCCGGCGAGCCGGCCAGCCGGTCCGCGCGCGCCAGGGTGATCAGGGCGTCCCGGCTCTCCAGGGGGAGCACGGTCGCGGTCATCCTCCACGCCTCCTCCGCATAGGCGCCGGCCAGATCGGCGTCGACCTCGTCCAGGGCGATCTCGGCGAGCGTGTTGAGGGTGTCGGCCAGCCGGGCCAGGTCCTCGCGGGCACGGACCAGGCTCAGCCTCTCGGCGTACCGGCGCTGCTCCTCGTCGAAGTCGCCGGAGACCGCCGCGGCGATGGCCAGCATCGAGAGGCTGACCGCCTGCAGCGGATACAGGTCATGCGACCGCGCCACACTCAGCGCGATCTCTGCATGGGTTCGGGCCTCGGCGGTCTCCCCGGTGACCGCCAGCGCGCCGGCCAGGTAGGTCCGGGCGGTGGCGACCGCCTCCACGTCGCAGTCGTTCACCTCGGCGGCCGACAGCGCCGCACGGCAGGCCGCGGCCGTCCGACCCCAGTCGGTGAGGTAGTACTGCGTCTTGCCGATCGCGGCCAACAGGGCGGCCGACGGGGGCCGCAGCGCGGCGGTGGCCTCCAGCGCGGCCAGCCCCTCGTGCAGACGGCCCGAGGCGATCATCAGGTCGTGGGCCGCCAGCGCCAGGTCCTCGGCGAGGTCGGGCAGGCCGGCGTTCACCGCCCAGGCGTGCAGGGCAGCGACGTCCGCCGCGTCGTCATCGAACCGGCCCAGCACCAGTGCGCACTCCGGCCCGTCCAGTGCGCCGCGTTCGCGCGCCAACCGCTCCAGCAGGTGCTGCGCCCACCGGGTCCGGGCGTCGTCGAGGTGGGCGGGGTCGTCGCTCTCGGCACGGAGAACCGCGCGAACGGTGCCCAGCAGGCACAGGCGGACCTCGACCCGGGAGGGCGACGAGCGGATCAGACGGACGTCGAGGAGCCGGGCCAGCGCGTCGAGGACTGAGGGCACTTCGGGGCAGACGGCCTCGGCGGCCTCCAGGGTGAACCCCTGCTCGAACAGCGCCAGCCGCCGGCAGACCAGCCGCGCGGCCGGATCGAGCCGGTCCAGGCTCCAGCCGACCACCGCGCCGAGCCCGTGCCGGTCCGCCCCGGCAGGGGAGAGGAAGTCCAGGCCGCCCGCGCTGCTCCGGGCGCCTGGCGACAGGGCGGCCAGCACCGCCTCGGGGGACAGCATCCGGGCGCGTGCCCCGGCGAGCTCCACGGCCAGCGGCAGCCCGTCCAGCACCCGGCACAGCTCCTCGACCTGAGCCGAGCGCCGGGCGTCGGAGGGGACCGACCCCCAGCGGTCGCAGAACAGCGCGACGGCGTCCGGCGGGGACAGCGGCTCGACGACCAGCTCGCGGGCGCCGGGGACGTCGAGCCCGATCCGGGTGGTCGCCAGCACGGTGAGCGTCGGTGCCCGGGAGAGCAGGTCGGAGACCAGGGAAGCCATTGCGTCGAGGTTCTCCAGATCGTCGAGCACCACCAGCGTCGGGGCCAGGGTCGCCAGCGCCTCGGCCTCGTCGCCGTCGGTGCCGGTCAGCAGATGCCGCAGCTCGCCGGCGAAGCCGTCGGCGTCGACCCGGCCGGCCGCACCGAGATAGCGCACCCCGCCGGCGAAGGTCTGCGCACAGCGCGCGGCGGCCACCGCGGCGACGCGCGACTTGCCGACCCCGCCGGTGCCGGTCAGCACCACCAGGCGCTGCTCGGGGTCCAGCACCGCCGCCGTCACCGTGGCCAGCAAGGCGTCGCGACCCACCGTGCTCCCGGTCAGCAGCGGCAGCCGGCCGACGTCGCGTGGCCGCGGCGTGGCGGCGGCCGTGGCGGCGCCCGGGGCTGGGGGTTGGGGGGACGCCGCGGCGATGGGAGGAAGGACCGGAGCCACCGGGGCGTTGAGGGACGGGTCCTGGCGCAGCACCGCGATCTCGAGCTGGCGCAGCGCCTCGCCGGGGTCGATGCCAAGCTCGTCGGCGAGCCGGTCCCGGGCGCGTCCGTAGGCCTCCAGGGCCTCGGCCTGCCGGTCCGAGCGGTACAGCGCGATCATCAGCTGGGCCCACAGCCGCTCCCGGACCGGATGGTCGCGAACCCGCTCCTCCAACAGCGGCACCAGCTCGGCGTGCCGGCCCAGCGCCAGGGCCACCTCGACCGATTCCTCCTCCGCCAGCAACCTCAGCTCGTCCAGGCGCACCGCCTCGGCCTCGGCGAAGGGCGCCTCTCGGACGTCGGACAGGGCCGGCCCGTGCCACAGGCGCAGCGCCTCCTCGAAGGCCCGAGCCGCGTCCTCGTTGCGTCCGTCCGCGCGCAGGGACCGAGCCCGGTCTCGCAGCGCCACGAACCGGTGCACGTCCAGCTCGCCGGGCTCGAGCATCAGCCGGTAGCCGCCGCCCCGCCACACGATCAGCTCCCGGTCGGGGGCGACCGCCCGCAGCGCCTTGCGCAGGTGGTGGACGAAGACCTGGAGGGTGGCCTGCGGCTTCGCCGGCGGCTCCTCGCCCCACAGGCCGTCGACGATGCGGTGCACCGAGACCTGGTCGGGGGCGGCGAGGGCCAGCATGGCGAGCACGGCCCGCTGCCGTGGACCACCGAGCGCGGCAGTCGTCTGCGACGACCCGGCCACGACCGGGCCCAGCACCCCCACCTCCATCCTGCGAAGGGTAGCGGCTGACGCCGCAGAGCCGTGAGGAGGAACCGGGACGCCTGACTCTGTGCGGCGGGCACTGCGGCCCCTAGCCTTCGGGCCTGGGTGGAGGGGGTAGGTATGTCGGTGATGGGCTGGTGGCGGAGCCGGAGCGGGGTTCCCGGGGTGCTCGTGGTGCTGCTGACGGCGGCGATGATGGTGGGGTCGATGCTGCTGGTGCCGTCGCCGGCGACCGGCGCGGTGCCGGCGTACTGCTCGCTGACCTGGCCCGGCCAGGTGCGCTTCGTCTGGGACGGCAGCGCCGGTGACGGCCGCTGGTCGACGCCGTCGAACTGGTCCAACAACCTCGAGCCGTCGATGCTCTACGCCGACAACGGCTACGTCTGCATCCCGCAGGGTGCGGTGGTGACGCTGGCGGCCGGGGAGCGAGGCGACGTGCAGGCCGTCGACCTGCAGTCCGGCGCGACCCTGGTGATGCAGACCGGCTCCAAGCTCTACGGGTACGGCGACCAGGCGACCCGGCCCTCGGTGATCCGCGGGGGCGCCGGGGTGACCATGTCCGGTGCACTGGGCGGTCCCGGACGCATCGATCTGCTCGGCCAGCTCCGCTGGCGCAGCACCGCCTCCGGGGCGTCCACGATCGCCACCCGTGACTGCGCGCTCGGCGCGACCTGCACAGAGCCGGTCAGTGGCCCCGTCGGCCACCTGGAGGTCAACAACTCCGGGCTGCTGCTCATCGACGGCCGCGGGGTCAACCTGGCGGACCAGTACCGGATCGTGGTTCGCGGCCAGGCCCGGCTGGCCGGCCAGGGCTACATCGCCGCCGACCGCGGCACCGCCTTCGAGCTGCAGCCCAAGATTGGCGCCACCGGTGTCGGGGTGTTCCAGATCGGCAATGACGGCGGCTACTACGAGGGCCGGACGCTGCTCGGCTTCACCGCCCTCAGCAGGTTCGTCAACGCCGGGCGGCTGGTGAAGACCGCCGGGGCGGGGACCAGCGTGATCTCCGCGACGTACTCCGTCGTCGGGGCCGGACAGCTGCAGGTCAACGCCGGCACGCTGCTGCTCCCCGACGGGGTGACCAAGACCGCGCAGGTCGCCGCAGGGCGCAGTTACGGCACCGGCACCTGCGCGGACTTCGGCGTCTACGCCTGCCAGCCGGTCACCGAGCCCGGCGTGGACCTCCAGAACGCCACCTTCCAGGTGCCGGCGTCGGACACCAACGGAGCCAGGATCCAGGTCACCGAGGTGGCCGGCGGGCCGGCGGGCCGGATCGGCTCGACCGTGCAGCTGCACAACACCGGCCTGGCTGCGACGCCGGGCGCGCCTGCGGTCTTCACGCTGCGCTACGACTCCTCGATCCTCGGCGGGCGCGGCTGGTCGCAGGTGGAGATCCTGCGTCGCGCCGACGGCGCCACCGCGTTCCTGCCGGTGCCGGCGTGCACCTCCCAGGGCACCCCGCCGACCGGGCAGGTGGCCTGCGTGGACCGCCGCGGACTGCCCGGGAGCAGCCGTGACGAGCTGGACCAGGGCGACCCGCCTGGCGCCCCGGTCGACGCAGTGATGGTCGTGCGCACCACCGGGACCAGCCGCTGGGTGGGCCGCTGAGCAGCCAGCACCGCGACCGTTAAGCGGACGCTAAGCGGGTGACCCGAGAGTCCTCTCAACGGCTCCCGATCCAGGAGCCCTCACCGAAGAGGACCTCCGATGACCACCGTCCCGCTCAGCCACCGTCGCCGTACCTCCCGCATGGCAGCCGCTCTCACCACCGCCGCACTCGGCGTCACCTTGGCTCCGGCGCTGTCCGCCGCCACCGCCCCCGCTCAGGCCGCCTCGGCGGCGCCCGCCGCCGACGTGCCCACCCGCACCGTCCCGCTCGCCGAGCAGCGGCGGGTCGAGCGGCTCGACATCGCCCGGGTGATCCGCCGCTCCCAGCCACTGCGGATGCCGGTCTCCTCGGACCGTCCGGTCGCCGCCCGCAGGGCGCCGGTCCCGGCCGCCGACGGACCGTCGCTGAAGGTGGCGCCGATCGCGCCGACCACCACCTCGGCCCGCACCTCGCTGACCCGCGCACTGACCTCGGTCAGCGGGACGCTCTGGCCGGGCGGGCCGACTGCCAACCCGAACCGCCAGGTGGGCAAGCTCTACTTCGACAAGGATCCGGGGGCCGGGGTCAATTGGGGCCACTGCACCGCGACCGCGATCAACAGCGAGAACAAGTCGACCGTCCTCACCGCGGGCCACTGCGTCTACGACTTCACCAACCGCCGGTGGTACACCAACACCTGGTTCTACCCCGGCTACCAGTACGGCAGCACCCTCGGCGCCTGGTCGGTGCGCCGGATGGCCACCACCTCGAACTACTTCACCAATGGCGCCTACGCCGACGACATGGCGATCGTGCTGGTCAACCGGGACAGCGCCGGCGTGCCGCTGGTGAACCGGGTCGGCGGGCACGGGATCGCCTTCAATCAGCCGGTGAACCAAACCCGGACGTCGTTCGGCTACCCGATCACCGACTCCCGCTGGCCCGGGTGGACCTCGGACGGCGCGGACCTCTACTACTGCCAGGGCCGCGACACCTACTATTCGACTGGCCAGTTCGCCGGCCAGATGTGGCTCTCCTGCCGGATGACCGGCGGCGCCAGCGGCGGACCATGGCTGAGCAGCGTGGCCAGCACCTGGATGGGCACCGCCACGTCGGTCAACTCCAACAAGGGCGGTGTCGGCAGCGCCTGGGCCGGCTCGATGTTCGGCCCTTACATGGGCTCGCAGGAGTCCGCGGTCTTCCAGGCCTACCGGGCCGCCTGACCACCTGACCACCTGACCGCCCGACCGGCCGGCCATAGGACCGGGCACCGAGGACCCCCGCCGACAGAGGGACGGCGGGGGTCCTCGGCCACTGAGCCAGTGCCGCGTTCAGGCTGCCGGTGACCGGGTCCTCGCGGATCCCGGTCCGGCCGGCGAAGGCCGGCACCTCGTTCTCGCCTCGGATGCGAAACGGCGCCTGACGATGGAAGACGTTGGAATGCGTTCTCGCTGGTTCTCCATCGAGGGTTTCGGAGCGCTGCCGTTCGGACTGGTGGGCGCCGTCGTCATCGCCGTGCGCCGTGCGTCACGGTCGCCTCAGCTCTCACCCAACGGGTGGACAGTGGGCCGGTAGCGCGGGACGCGCCCGCGCTGCCGGCCCACTCCGCTCAGGCCGCTTGTCGTTCCTCTACGAAGCGGCGTCCGAGAGGTCGAACACGGTCTCCGTCACGCCCCATCCGATGCGCACCGTCGCGGTCCGCGTCGCCACGTTCGCGCTCACCAGGCGCCTGATGGGCGAGGCGGAGATGTCACTCACCACGTAGCCGGCCTTCTTGTGCAGCCTGGTCGTCACCTTGGTGCCAGCCGGGTGCTGGTCGGCCAGCGTGCAGTAGCCGACCCGGACCGAGAACGACTTGCCGTCCGCTGTGCCGGAGAAACGGGTGCCCGTCGGGACCGAGTCCAGCGACGTCGCGCACACCTTGTGCTGGCCGTTGGGCGGGGGTGGGCAGTCCGCCTCGCTGTTGGTGAAGGTGGCGATCGTCTGGGTCGACACATCGCCCTTGGGGATCCGCACGATCGCCGTACGACCCGGCACGTCCTTCTTGAGCAGCCGGCCGGGCGGGAAGGTCTCGATGTCGGTCAGCGAGTAGCAGCTCCGGGGAGCCTGCACGATCGTGAGTCGGCCAGTGGGAACCTCGATGGGTGAGGAGCACGAGCCGGCCGGCACGGACACGGTCATGCCGTTGCCCAGCTTGAAGGTGAACGTCCCATCGGGCGCCTCCTCGCAGATCTCGAGGTAGCCGGAGTCCGGCGGTTCAGGGATGTTCACGCAGGCCCGCGAGCGGTTGTTCGTCGGGTCGGAGTCGTTCGACGAGGTCACCCGGGCCACGTTGCAGCCGCTCTCCTTGACCTTCGCCTCGAGGGTGACCGTCACGGAGGCCGGCGCCGGCGGGGTGAAGGTGCCGTTGCCGCAGGTCTTCTTCTCGCCGTCGGTGATGAAGAAGGCCGCGACGCGGCGGTTCGGGCTGCCCAGGTCACTCTTCTCCGGCACGCCTCCGGGGAACTCGTCGGAGCACGAGAGGTGGAGCTTCGGGGCGATCGGAGTGGTCGCGTCCTTGTCCTTGCTGCAGCCCTTGTCGATGCCCACGACGTCGGAGTCGTTGTACTCGAAGACGTAGTACCTCTCCTTCTCGGCACATGGGTTCTCCCCCGGCAGCACACCGCCCGAGCCCACAGTGCCCAGCTCACAGGTGAGGACCTGTCCGCTCTGGCTGCACTCGGCGCCGCTGGAGGACACCAGGGTCATGCCATCGGGCAGCGTGTCCGTGACCACGACATCTGAGGCCGCGCCTCCGGAAGCCTCCACCTCGAGGGAGAACGTCACGGCGTCGCCCGCTTCCGCCGTGGTCGTCTGCTTGCCGCCGTCGACGGTCTTCTTGATCGACACGTCGACGGCAGGGGGCGGAGGCGGCGGCACGGGGCTGCCGCAGGTCTTGCCGTCCTTCTTGACGATCGACCAGTCGGTGATCAGGACGCCGGGGGGAATCTCACCCTTCTTCGGGACGCCGTCGATGATCTTGTCCGAGCACGACACGTGCAGCTTCGTCGCGACGGTGATGTCCGTGCCCGGGGTGCCCGGGGTGACGTCGTTCTTCGACGCGCAGCCGGAGTCCACCTGCCCGTTGTCGTAGTGGAACACGAAGTAGGTCTGCTTCACGCAGTCGTTCGGTAGTGGGGTCGTGGCCGCCTGCGCGGGCGCCGCCATCGCGGAGATCGCCAACAGCCCCGCGGTGACGACGGCGAGGAAGGGCCGGAAGTGGATCGCCCGCCGCCGGCGGGTAGTCGATGGTTGCATCTGGTCGTCCTCCAATGGACTGGGGTCGCCGACCCGAGGGTCGCTCACCTCACCAGTGCGCGCGACGTGCCCGTTGAATCCACCGGACCTCCACTTTTCTTCTTGCGCCGGAGCACGTCGGCGTCGGCTGGAGCCACCCGCCGCCGTCTCGAGCGCCTTTCGCGGCCGCCGATCCGTCCGCTAGATTGACTGTCAGCCACTGCGCGGACGTCGATTTCGACATAGGGTGATGCGCTAGGTGATGGTCGGCCGAGGGGTTGCGTTCATGTCTGAGCCGCTGTCCGGGAGGGGCTTCACCTCAGGCTCGGCTGTCGCGCACCAGGAGCGACCGTGCGTCTCGTCCGGCGAGCCGGCCCCGGCCGACGGCGAGCTCCTGGCGCTCTGCAGGGAGGGAGACTCGGCCGCGTGGTCGCAGCTGGTCTCGCGGTACGAGCGCCTGGTGTTCACGACCGCGCTGCACCAGGGCCTCGGCCGCGAGGACGCCGCTGACGTCACCCAGATCGCCTTCGTGGCTCTCCTCGACAGCATCGGCGTCATCAAGGACCAGCAGAGCCTCCCGTACTGGCTCATGACCGTCGCTCGCCGCCAGGCGTGGCGGGTCAACCGGCGACGGTCCCGCGAGCTTCCGGTGGCAGAGGTCTGGGGCGAGGAGGAGCCCGGCGTCCCGTGGGAGGAGGTTGCGGCGCTGCACGAGGCCCTCGCCCTGCTCAAACCCAGTTGCCGTGAACTGCTCAGCGCGCTCTACTTCGATGCGAGTGAGCCGACCTACGCCGAGGTGGCACTTCGCCTGGACCGGCCAGTCGGAGGGATCGGGCCGCTGCGTGGCCGCTGTCTGGACCACCTGCGTCGGCTCCTTTCCGACCCCGACACCGCATGAGCGAGTCGAGCGGCAGGCCCAGCCTGACGACCCTCATCGACTGGATCGAGGGCCGGCTGGACGACGTCGAGGCGGCCCGGGTGGGCCGGGAGGTACGCCGGGGGGATCGCACGCTGGCCGCCGAAGTCGCCTGGCTCGAAGGCTTTCGGCGGACCGCGGCGGTCCTGCCGCTGCAGGACCCGCCCCCGCTGGTTCGGCAAAGGCTCGGCCAGCACTTCGAACGGTGGGCGAGGTCGCAGACGATCCAGGATCAACCCGACCACGAGCTGGAGGCCCTGCTCGTGTTCGACAGCCGGCAGGACCTGATCGGAGCCGGAGCCCGCGGCGGCGCTGACACCGCCGAGGTCGCCCATCTCGCCTTCTCGGCCGGACCGGTCGACCTGCTGCTCGACATCCGATATCTCGGACATGGTCGGGTCCGCATCGACGGCCAGGCCCTCCCGCACGACCCGTCCTCGGCCCCGGTGTTCGAGGCCTCCGCTGAGGGCCCCGCCTTCAAGCAGCGGACGGTGGACGGGGACCAGCTCGGCCGCTTCACCTTCGCCGACGTTCCCGAGAGCGTCACCCGGCTGCGAGCCAGCAACGGTCAGATCACCGTCCTTGCGGCGCTGAAGCTGGAGCGAGGTGAGGTGTGACGGTCTCCGGCGCTCCGACAGCCGATCTGCTCACACAGCCCGGTCTGCACGAGCGGCTGGCCCACCTGACCACCCGGGGCCTGGCCAACGCCGAAGGGTTGGGCACGGTCCTCGACCGGGCTGAGGACCTGGCCCACCTGAAGCCACGTGACGCCGGTGAGCTGGCGCTGCTGTGCGACCGGGCCGCGGATCGCCTGGGTCTGCCGGCCGTCGCCGGCCGGGCCCTCTACCTGCTCGCCCGGGTCAGCGCTGAGCGCGGCGAGCTGGAGCAGGCACTCGCGCTGATCGCCCGGGCCCATGACGCCTGGGTCGAGGCCGGTCAGGAGCTGCCCGCGCTCCGTACGAACCTGGGCCGGATGAGCGTCTTGGACGACCTCGGCCGGCACAGCGAGTCCGCCGGCGTCGGGGAGGAGCTGATCCGACGCCTGGACCGAGTGACCCCCGGGAGCGACCAGAAGGACCTCTACGAGCTGGTGCGTGGCACGACGCTCAACAACCTCGGGGTGGCCTACAGCTTCATGGGGGAGCATGAACGGGCCCTGGATTACTACGCACTCGCCGAGGGGACCTACCGCGCGCTGGGCCGCAGCGACGAGATCGGCAAACCGCTGGCCAACCGGGGCATCGAGCAGCTGGCGCTGGGCCGGTCCCGGGAGGGGCTGGAGGCGCTGCTGCAGGCGATGGCCGTCTTCGACGGCGCGGGCGACCGGCTGTGGGCCGCGAAGTGCGCCGGCAGCGCCGCATCGGCCCATCAGCAGCTGGGAGAGCTGACCCACGCCCTGCGGCTCCTCGAGCCGGCCCGAGCGACCCTGGCGGAGCTCGGCGCCGACATGGAGGCTCAACGGGTGCGGCAGACCCTCGCGGAGGTCTACCTCGCCGCCGGGCTGCTCCAGGAGGCGAGGATCGAGGCGTCCGAGGTGGCCAGCGGCACCGCGAGCGCGGGCATGGTCCACGACGCCGGTCGCGCCCGGTTCACCCTCGCTCTGGCCCATCGCCTCGGCGGCGACCTCGAGAGCGCGCACCACGAGCTGGAGGCAGCGCGGGCGCTGTTCGAGTCGGTGGGAGACCGCCAGCTCCTCGCACGCCTCCTCCTCGCTGAGGCCGACGTCCTGGCAGCCGGTGGGCGTACGCCGCTCGCGGCGGCCCTCGCCGCCGAAGCGGCCGCGTCGCTGGAGGATGGCGGGTGGCTGGTGCCGCTGGCCTGGGCGAGGCTGCGCCAGGCGGACCTGGCTCAGGACGCCGAGGCTGTCGAAGCCCACCTGCGAGCCGTGTCGGTCCTCGTCGACGAGCTCGACCTGCCACCGTTGCGCTACGCCTACCTGCTGCGGGTGGGGATGCACCGGCGCGCGGAGCACGCGGAGGAGGATGCCGAGGCGGCGCTGCGGGTGGCGGTGCGGGTGGCCGACGAGATGGGCGCCGATCTACCCGACCAGGCGCTGCGCGTCGCGTTCCGGGCCGACAAGCTCGCCGCGCACGACCAGCTCGTGGACCTGCTGGTGTGCCGCGGGACGGGCACAGCTCTGGACGAGGCGTGCGCGGTCGGCGACCGGGCGAAGGCTCAGACTCTTGTGGAGCTGGTCGCCGGGACGCTCGGCTCCCCGCCCGCCCCGCTGGGGCACGTCGCCGGCGACCTGGGCGAACGGCTGGACCGGCTGCGTGCCGAGCTCAACGCCTCGTTCGCGGCGCTGCTGAGCGCTGAAGGGTCCAGCCGTCGCGAGCTGGTGCGCCGGCGGGGCCGGCGCATCGAGCAGCAGATCAGCTCGCTGCGGCTGCGCCTGGTCGCCGCCGACAGGCCGACCGGCCCGAGCCCGGCCATCGCTCCCGGCGAGGTCCGCACTCCCGAGTCTGCGGGACTGCGGCTCAGCTACCACGTCATCGGTGAGGACGTGATCGCGTTCCTCACCGACGGGCAGCAGGTCCACGCGCGGCGGCTGCACGGGGCGCTCCCGCTGGTCGGGCTCGAGCTCGACCGGCTCGCGGCCCAGTGGAGCCGGTTCAGCATGGGCGCTGCGTTGATGCGGCGGCACGAGCTCGTGCTGCAGCGGACGGCGGTTCAAATTCTCGGAGCCTTGCACGACCTGCTCGTCCGGCCGATGGAGAACTTGTTGGGCAACGCCGACGGCCACCTGACAGTGGTGCCCCACCGCCGTCTGCACCAGGTGCCGTTCCACGCCTTGCACGATGGGCGCTCCTTCCTCGCCGAACGCTGGGCCACGACGCTCAGCAGCGCCACCCCGCGCGGGCCGGGGTCCCATCCCGCCCCCGCCCCCGGCACCGCCGCCCGCGGGTTCCTCGGGCTCGGTGTGCCGGACGCCCGGGCGCCGCTGGTCGCCGAGGAGTTGCAGTCCGTGGCCGCAGTCATCGGCGATGCGCGGGTGGTCGTCGGCGAGGAGGCGACCAGCGACTTCCTGGCCGGGCACGTCCCCGGGCCCGGGCTGGTGCATCTGGCCTGCCACGGGGTGCACCGCGCGGACAACCCTCTCTTCTCAGCGGTTCGCCTGGCGGACCGCTGGCTGACCTGCGCCGACATCCTGGAGCTGGACCTCGGCGGCGCCGTCGTGACGCTCAGCGCCTGCGAGACCGGCAGCCACGCCGGCGACCGGGCCGAGCCGGTCGGGCTGGCGTGGGCGTTCCTGGCGGCCGGGGCCTCCAGCGTCGTCGTCAGCCAGTGGGTCGTCGACGACCGGACCGCCGCCTCGATCATGCCGCGGTTCTACGGTCACCTGGTGAACGGCTCGGACCCCGCCGAGGCGCTCCGACGCGCCCAGCTCGCTGCTCTCAAGGACCATCAGCACCCCTACTACTGGGGCGCCTTCACCCATGTCACCTCACCTATCAGCGGACGTTGGAGCACCTCATGAACCGCACACCGGTCCCGGTCGCCCTCTCTCTCGCCGGAGCACTGCTAGTGCTCCCACAGGCCGGCGCCGCCGCGGCCGTCGATCCGCTCTACCCGGACCCGGACGCCGACCCGGTCCAGCTCGTCGTCAAGGTGGACTCACCGCAGCCCGGGGTGGTGGAGTCAGTGGCGTCGGCGCACGGCCTGGTCGTCGAGGACGCCGTTCTCGCCTCGCGCGGGATCTATCTCGCGCACGCCAGCGACGGGGAGGCCAGGCTCGACCGGAAGAAGGCGAAGAGCCTGGCCAAGAAGGTGGCCAAGCACGACCGGGTCGTCTTCGCCGAGGTCAACGCCGCGATCCTGGTCGACGACACCCAGTTCAGCGGTTGGCCCTACGGCCAGCCCGAAGACCTGGGCGGCGAACCCGGCGACTTCACCGGCCAGCCGCTGGCCTCGGCTCTCGACCTGAGCGGCGCCCATGAGGTCAGTCGCGGCGCCGGGACGGTCGTGGCGGTCCTCGACACCGGGGTCGACGCCTTGCACCCGGCGCTCGCCGGTGACGTGCACGGCGGCTGGAACTACGTGGACGACGATGCCGACACCCGCGACGTGGCCATGGGCGTGGACACCAACCAGGACGGTGCCGTCGACGACGCCGTCGGGCACGGCACGTTCGTGGCGGGGCTGGTCTCGCTTGTGGCCCCCTCCGCCCGCATCGCGCCGTACCGGATCCTCGACAGCGACGGGGTCGGGAGCGTCTACCTGGCCATCCAGGCCATCGTGGACGCCACCGCCGACGGCGCGGACGTGATCAACCTCAGCTTCGGCTCACCCACCAAGAGCGAGTCCAAGCTGCTCGCCCAGGCGATCAAGGACGCGGAGAAGGCGGGAGCCGTGGTCGTTGCCGCGGCCGGCAACGACGGCACCGATGGGGAGCACTACCCAGCCGCGCAGTCGGAGGTGCTCGGCGTCTCGGCGCTCGACGACTCCGCGGTCGCCCTCTTCTCCTGCCGCGGGAAGTGGGTGGACGTGGCAGCTCCAGGGGTCGACGTGGTCGGACCGGTCCCCGGAGGGCGGTACGCACGCTGGGCGGGCACATCGACCTCCGCGCCGCTGGTCAGCGGTGAGGTGGCGCTGCTCCGGGCGGTCGCGCCGACGGTCGCGGCGAAGAAGCTGCGGGGGATCGTCAAGAAGACCGGACGCAAGCTGCCGAAGCCGCCGGACGGCGTGAAGGCTGACACGGTCCCGCCGGGCATCGACATCACCGCGGCTCTGACGGCCCTGCAGAAGTAGGGCCGCAGGCGCCCTGCGGCTCGGTGCCCCACGCGCGCAGCGTGTGTCGACACCGTCGCCCGCCGCGCCGGGGGCGCAGACGAACGAAGAACGGCCCCTGACGCTGGAAGACGTGACGAGGTGTCTTCGCAGGGCAGGAGCCGTTCTCGGGCACTCAGCCGGTGGGCGTCGCCCACACGGGGCTAGATGTCGTAGTACATCTCGAACTCGTGCGGGTGCGGCCGCAGCTGCACGGGGAGGATCTCCTCGGTCCGCTTGTACTCGATCCACGTCTCGATCAGGTCGGGAGTGAACACGCCGCCCTCGGTGAGAAAGTCGTGGTCGGCCTCCAGGTTGTCGAGCACCGCGTTGAGCGAGGTCGGAACCTGGTCGATCTCGGCCATCTCGTCCGGCGGCAGCTCGTAGATGTCCTTGTCGACCGGCTGCGGCGGCTCGATCTTGTTCTTGATCCCGTCGAGCCCGGCGAGCAGCAGCGCCGAGAAGGCGAGGTAGGGGTTCGCCGACGGGTCGGGGCAGCGGAACTCGATGCGCTTGGCCTTCGGGTTCGAGCCGGTGATCGGGATCCGGACGCAGGCCGAGCGGTTCCGCTGGCTGTAGACCAGACTGATCGGAGCCTCGAAGCCGGGCACCAGACGGTGGTAGGAGTTCACCGTCGGGTTGGTGAACGCGAGCAGCGACGGAGCGTGCTTGAGCAACCCGCCGATGTAGTAGCGCGCCATGTCGGACAGCCCGGCGTACCCCGCCTCGTCGTAGAACAGCGGCTCGCCCTCGTCCCAGATGGACTGGTGGCAGTGCATGCCCGAGCCGTTGTCGCCGAAGATCGGTTTGGGCATGAACGTCGCGGTCTTGCCGTTGCGCCAGGCGACGTTCTTCACCATGTACTTGAACTTCATCACCGAGTCCGCGGAGGGCAGCAGCTCGTCGAAGCGCCAGTTGATCTCGGCCTGGCCGGCGGTGCCGACCTCGTGGTGGGCGCGCTCGACGACCAGCCCGGCCTTCTCGAGCTCGACCACGATCTCGTCGCGGAAGTCGCCGAAGTGGTCGTACGGCGCGACCGGGAAGTAACCGCCCTTGTACTTGACCTTGTAGCCGCGGTTGTTCACCTCGGAGCCGGTGTTCCAGGCGCCCGCCTCGGAGTCGATGTGGTAGAAACCGGCGTTCTGGCTGGTCTCGAACCGCACCGAGTCGAAGACGTAGAACTCTGCCTCGGGGGCGAAGTAGGCGGTGTCGCCGATGCCGGTCGAGCGGAGGTACGCCTGCGCCTTGCGGGCGATGTTGCGCGGGTCGCGGCTGTAGGGCTCGCCGGTGAGCGGGTCGTGGATGAAGAAGTTGACGATCAGGGTCTTCCGCTCGCGGAAGGGGTCCAGGTACGCCGTCGTGACGTCCGGGAACAGCGACATGTCGGACTCGTGGATCGCCTGGAAGCCACGGATCGACGACCCGTCGAAGTTGAGGCCGTCGTCGAAGACGGACTGGTCGAACGACGACACCGGAACGGTGAAGTGCTGCATCACTCCCGGCAGGTCGCAGAAGCGGACGTCGACCATCTCGACACCCTCGTCTTTGATGTACTTCAGAAGCTCGTCGCTATTAGCGAACATTCGTCCTCCTTGACCGCGCGGGCGGCCGTGAAAATGAGCGGGGTGGAACCGATGCGACGCTGCACCACTCCGCCGAGGTTAGGGTCGGCCGGTTTCCTGACCGTATCCCGAATGTTTCGCTCAGGTAACACCGATACCGTGGAGGGATGAGCCCGCACGCCCCCTCCGACGAGCAGGAGTACGCCGGTCAGCGGCTCGGTCTTCCCGAGGAGGGCACCGGCTCGGTCGCCTCCTGGGGCCGCCGGATCGCGGCGCTCTTCGTCGACTGGCTGGGCTCGATGCTGGTGGCCCGTGTGGTCGCCGAGACGACGGACGGTTTCGTGACGATGGCGGTCTTCCTGGCCGAGGTCACGGTCTTCACCGCGCTCGCCGGCGGCTCGTTCGGCCAGCTCGCGCTCCGCGTCGCCGTGATCCGGCTCGACGGCAAGAGGGTGAACGTCCTGCGGGCCCTGCTCCGCACGGCGCTGATCTGCCTGGTGATCCCGCCGGTGGTCTTCAACCGCGACAACCGAGGACTCCACGACCTCGCCGTCGCGACGGTCACCGTCAACCGCTGACCCGGCTCGGCCGCGTCGGGAGGGCAGCGCGGGTCAGGGCAGTGCAGGCCAGGGCGGTGCAGGCCAAGGCAGGTCGGTGGCCACCGCCGAAATCCGTCCGTACGGATGAATTTCGCGGCGAAGCGGCCCTCAGGCGCGCCAAAAGCGTCCGGGTGGACGAAATTCGGCCGGTAGCGGTAGCGGTAGCGGTAGCGGCTCGGCTCGGGCGGCACTCGACGTACGGGCTCAGCGTGGCCGACCGCGGCGCCGACGACCGAAGCGCGGACCGCCGCAGCGGCGACCATCGCCCGCCGCCGAGATCCGTCCGCGCGGACGGATTTCGGCGGCAGAACGGCCCTCAGACGCGCCAGAACCGTCCAGGTGGACGAAATTCGGCGGTCCAGCCAAGCGGGCCGAGGACCAGATCGGCTCAGCGGCCGCGCATCTGACCGCGCATCCCCTTCATGCTGGTCGGAACCGGCCCCTTGGGGAGCGGGATGTTCGAGCGGTTGGCGTCGATCGCACGGAGCCGGGCGAGGATGTCGGTCATCTCGGCCGGCTTGACCTGGCGCTTCATCTTCGTGACGTGGCGGTTCAGCTTGCGGCAGCGGCACCTCGCCCTCGCCGTAGCCGACGATCAGCTGGTGGATCGGAGCCTCGGAGGCGACCCGCTGGTGCTTGGCGCGCTCGGAGGCCATCAGCGGCTTGAGCCGGTTCGCGTTGCCCTCGCCGACCAGGATGATCCCAGGGGGCCCGACGACCCGATGCACGATGTCCTGCTGACGGTTGAAGGCGATCACCTGGTCGGTGCGCCACCCCCGCTTCAGCATGCCGAGCACCGCGGCCGCGGCACCCGGCTGGCCCTCCATCTGGGAGAGCTGGGACTTCGTCGCCCGCCGACCGAACACGATGAGGGTGGCCAGGACGCCGATCATGATCCCCGAGATGATGTCCAGGATCAGCCAGGACGGCGGGATCAGCCAGAAGAGCGACACCCCGACCGCCGTCGCGAAGAGGAAGACCGCGAGCAGGATCAGCCCGATCTTCGGGTCGCCCTGCTTGGTGACGCGGTACGCCTGCTTCAGCTGGCCGATGCGGCCAGGCTTGCCGGAGCGCTTCTTGCCGGACTTGGCCATGGTTCCTGCCTCTTCACGTCTGGTGCGGACTCAGCCCCTCGGGAGGAGCCGGGTCATTGTCTCAGATCCGCCCCTCAGGCCGACGCGGCAGCCGCGGCCGTGCCGCGTCGGTCCATCGCCTGCCGGTAGAGCCGGCCCGCGCGGTACGACGAGCGCACGAGCGGCCCCGAGAGGACCCCCGCGAAGCCGATCTCCTCGGCCTCCTCGGCGAGCTCGACGAACTCCTCCGGCTTGACCCACCGCTCCACCGGGTGGTGGCGCAGCGAGGGACGGAGGTACTGCGTGATCGTCACCAGCTCACACCCCGCGTCGTGGAGGTCGGCCAGCGCCTGGGAGACCTCCTCGCGGGTCTCGCCCATCCCCAGGATCAGGTTCGACTTCGTGACCAGCCCGAACGCCCGGGCCTGGGTCAGCACGTCCAACGACCGCTCGTAGCGGAACGCCGGCCGGATCCGCTTGAAGATCCGCGGCACGGTCTCGACGTTGTGGGCCAGCACCTCGGGCCGCGACTCGAAGACCTCGGCCAGCTGCTCGGGCACCCCGTTGAAGTCGGGAATCAGGTTCTCCACCCCGGTCCCAGGGTTCATCTCGTGGATCACCCGCACCGTCTCGGCGTACAACCAGGCGCCACCGTCGGGAAGGTCGTCGCGAGCGACACCGGTGATGGTGGCGTAACGCAGCCCCATCTTCAGCACGCTCTCGGCGACCCGACGCGGCTCGTCACGGTCCAGCGGCTCGGGCCGGCCGGTGTCGATCTGGCAGAAGTCACAGCGCCGGGTGCACTGGTCCCCACCGATCAGGAACGTCGCCTCACGGTCCTCCCAGCACTCGTAGATGTTGGGGCAACCGGCCTCCTGGCACACCGTGTGCAGCCCCTCGGACTTCACCAGCTTGTGCAGCTCGGTGTACTCCGGCCCCATCTTGGCGCGGGTCTTGATCCACTCCGGCTTCCGCTCGATCGGGGTCGCGGCATTGCGCACCTCGAGGCGGAGGAGCTTGCGTCCTTCAGGCTGTGCGGTCACCGGTTCATCGTACGTCGCGGCCGGGCACCGCCCGGTCGGGGCCGTCAGGGCACGTCGCGGCGGCGGAACGTCACGATCGAGGCGACCACCGCGACCACCAGCAGCACGCCGAGGTACGCCGCTGCGTGCTCAAGAGACAGGACGTACCAGCCGACGCAGCCTGCGTCGCCGGGACCGCAGACCGACTCGTCGAGCACCCGGGTGCCGTCGTGAAGCCAGGCCAGGACGTTGTTCGCCATCGACCACTGGCTCATCCGTTCGAACGGCAGCGCTGCCGCCAGCCCCTCGCCGACGACCGCATAGCCGAGGAGCAGGCCGAGCGTGCCCACGGTGTGCTGCAGCAGCATCGTCAGTGCATAGCCGCCCAGCGTCACCGCGGCGACGAGCGCCACGCCACGCCCTGAGGTCTCGAGGACCAGCTGCCACGTCTCCGGAGGCGTGGTCACCCCGCGGACGACGGCGACCGCACTCAGCGCGCCCCAGAACGAGGCGAGGAGGAGGACCGCGGCGACCGAGGCGGTGGTCACCACCGCCAGCGCCTTCGCAGTCCAGACCCAGAGCCGGCGCGGGACGAACAGCAGCTGAGTGCCCATGGATCCGCTCGCCCAGTCCGCTCCGGCGAAGGTCGCCCCGACCAGGACACCGGTCAGCGCGAGCAGGACGAGGAAGAGCGTGCCGCGCCCCTCGAGCTCCCGCTCGATGCTGAGGGTGTCACGTGGCAGGAACCACTCGACCTGTGGGCGCAGCGAGTCGCAGTCGGCCGCGGTCGCTCCCGGACCGAGGTATCGCTCAGGGGCTTCCAGGCAGGCCGCATGGTCGGCCTCGCCGGTCTCCCGGGTCTCCGCGACCAGCCGTTCGGCCGCGGCCTGCTCGGTGGCGCCAGGCGGACGGGTGTTCCAGGCGGCCGACGCCACGAGCAGCCCGCCGAGGACCACCGCGACCAGCAGCGTCACCGCGATTGCACGGCGCGCCACGGCGCGGGTCAGCTCGACCGCCAGGAGCCTCACGCGCCACCGTCCCTGGTGGTGAGCCGGAGGAAGACGTGCTCCAGGTCGACCCTCTCCGGCACCAGCTCACGGACGTAGAGCTGCTCGGCCGCCAGCAGCCGGGTGATGTCGGCGGGGTCGTCGGCACCCTCGACGTACAGGGTTCCGTCGCCGCCGGACGCGACCCGGAGCCCGTGCCGGCGCAGGACGCGCGTGGCGGTCTCCGGCTCGGCCACCCTGAGCCGCACGCCGTCGGTCTGCTCCCGGCCGATCAGGTCGCTGACCCGTCCCTCGGAGAGAAGCCTCCCGCCGTCGATGATCGAGACCGAGTCGCACACCTGCTGCACCTCGGCGAGCAGGTGCGAGCTGAGGAGCACGGTCGTGCCTCCGGCCGCCAGCTCGCGCACCAGGTGCCGCACGTCCCGGATGCCGGCTGGGTCGAGCCCGTTCGACGGCTCGTCGAGGATGAGGAGCTCGGGCTCCTTCAGGAGGGTCGCCCCGATCGCGAGCCTCTGCTTCATCCCGAGCGAGTAGCTCTGGAAGCGGTCTGACCCACGCCCGCCGAGGCCCACCCGGTCGAGGACGTCATCGACCCGGGAGGCCGGGGCCCGCACCGTCCGGGCCAGGAGGGACAGGTTGCGCCGACCGGTGAACGAGGGGAGGAACTTGGGTTGCTCGATGACGGCTCCCACGCGACCGAGGTGCCGGGGTAGCCGCTCCGGCACCGGCTCGCCGAACAACCGCATCTCACCCGAGGTGGCCGACGCCAGTCCCAGCAGCATCCGCAGCGTCGTGGTCTTTCCGGAGCCGTTCGGGCCGAGGAACCCGTGGACGCCGCCGCGCGGCACGGTCAGGTCCAGCCCCTCCACGGCGACGACAGGAAGCCCGCGACGGCCGCGGAACTCCTTGCGGAGGCCGCGGGTCTCGATGACGACGTCGGTCACGGCGCTCCTGGTGCGGTCGGCTGGGTCCAGCGTGCCGCAGCGCTCGGGTCACCTGAGGGGATTGACCACCGGGACACGCAGCGCGTGTGTCCGCGACCCGGGCTCCGGCTTCGCCGCGTAGTCCGGGGTGGGGGAGTAGGGCCCCCAGCCGAGCAGCTCCTCGAGGTGTCCGCTGACGACGGGCACGACCTCCCGGACGGTGACGTCGCGCCCCAGCTCGGCACTGAGCGAGGTCACGCCGGCGTCGCTGATCCCGCACGGGACGAACTTGTCGTACCACCCGAGGTCGACGTCGCAGTTGAGCGCGAAACCGTGCATCGCGACCCCTCGGCTCACCCGGATGCCGATCGCCGCGATCTTGCGCTCGGGACCGGTCCCGTCCTCCTGGAGCCAGACGCCGCTGCGTCCCGGCACCCGTGCGGTGGTGACGCCGAGATCGGCGCAGGTGTGGATCAGGGCCTCCTCGAGCCGGCGCACGTAGTCGACGACCTTGACGTGGTCGGGGAGCCGCACGATCGGGTACCCGACGAGCTGTCCCGGGCCGTGGAAGGTGATCTTCCCCCCGCGGTCGACGTCGATGACCGGGGTGCCGTCGAACGGCCGCTCGTGCGGTTCGGTGCGCCTGCCCGCGGTGAAGACCGGTGGGTGCTCGAGGAGCAGCACGGTGCCGTGACCGCCCTCGACGACACGCCGGTGGTGCTGACGCTGCAGCTCCCAGGCGGACAGGTAGTCGACCGCCTCCGTCCCGAACCCAGGGGTCTCGAAGCGCAGTCCGTCCACGAGGGCAGCCTACGCGCGGTGCCGAACGGTGAGGTGACCCTGTGGAGAACGGGGGCCGCCGCCGGTGGTGTTCGGGAACGATGGGGCCATGTGGCTCCTGCGCCCTCTGCCCCTGCTTCTGCTCGTCGTGGCTGGCTGCCTCGGCGCGGCAGGGCTGCTCGGCTGCCTCCGCGAGGATCGCCCGTCGGCACCCGCGGGTGCCGCCGTGCCGGTGCCGGCGCGGGAGCCGGCGCCCGTGTCGAAGCCTGCTCCCGACCGGGTGACGGGGCGTGCCTCGGCGGTGCTGGCTGCGTGGGACCGGTCGCGTGCCGCGGCGTACGCCACGGGTGACCTCGCGACGCTGCGCGGCCTCTACGTGCCGGAGGCGACCGCAGGGCGGCGTGACGTCCGGGTGCTCCGTGCGTACGTCGAGCGCGGACTGGTGGTGCGGGACCTGGAGCTGCAGCGGTCCGAGGTCGGGGTGCTGGTCGCGACGGACCGGCGGCTCGTGGTCGAGCTGCGTGAGCGGCTTGCGGGGGCCACGGCGGTGGCGGCGCGGGCCGAGGCGCGGGAGGCGACGGGCGTGAGCCTGCCTCGGAGCCGCGCCCGGCAGCGGGTGGTCACCCTGGTGCGGTCGGGGCCAGGCTCGGGGTCAGGGTGGCAGGTCGCCTCGGTGGTGGCGGTCGACCGGTCTACCGCAACGCGGCCGCGATCCGGTCGGTGACGTCGTTGTGGGCGAAGGCGTAGCCCGCCTCGAGGAGCCGCCGGGGCTCGAGCCGCACCGACGCCAGCATCTCCTGGGCCATCGGGCCGAACGTGAGCTTGAGGGCCGGTCCGGGGACCTTGAGCACGGCGGGACGCCGCAACGCACGTCCCAGCTCCTTGGTGAACTCGAGGTTCGTGCTGGTGTCAGGCCCCGTGACGTTGAAGGGGCCGGACAGCTCCTCGTTGACGGCGAGGTACGTCGCGGCACCGAGCCAGTCGTGCAGGGAGATCGTGGGGAAGTACTGCCGGCCGCTGCCGACCGCTCCGCCGAGACCCAGCTGGAACGGGATGAGCATGACCTTCAGGGCCCCGGCGCGCCGGTCGAGCACCGGGGCGGTCCTCATCATGACGACGCGGGCCCCGGCCTCGGCTGCCGGCTCGGTCGCCTCCTCCCACCGACGGACGACCTCGCCCATGAACGTCGGCGCATCGGTCGGGGTCGACTCGTCGACGACCTCTGCGCCGTGGTCGCCGTAGGAGGAGATGCCGCTCTGCGCGAGCAGGGCGGGCCGGCGCTCGGACCGGGCGACCGCCTCCGCGAGGAGCCGGGTCGTCCCGACCCGTGACTGGAGGAACTCGTGCTTGTAGCTCTCGGTCCAGGGGAGGTGGAGGTTCGACGCCCCGGCCAGGTTCGCGACGACGTCCGCCTCGTCGACCACCGCCTGGTCGACCTCGCCGCGAGCCGGGTCCCAGCGGGACTCCTCAGCCGACGAGGGCTCGCGCCGGACCAGGCGCACCACGTGGTGCCCCTGGTCGGCGAGCGTGCGAGTCCAGGCCTGGCCGAGGAAGCCGGAGGCGCCGGCGATGACGAAGCGCATGCCGCCAACCCTAGCCGCCGGGGTCAGACCTCGAACTGCCCTGCCTCGAGCCGCTGCTTGACGTCGGAGAGGAAGCGCGCGGCGTCCGCTCCGTCGACGAGCCGGTGGTCGTAGGTGAGCGCGAGGTAGACCATCTGGCGCACGGCGATCGTCTCGCCGAGGTTGGGGTCGTCGATGACGACCGGTCGCTTCACGACCGATCCGGTCCCGAGGATCGCCACCTGCGGCTGGTTGATGATCGGGGTGTCGAAGAGCGCTCCACGGCTGCCGGTGTTGGTCAACGTGAAGGTGCCGCCGGCGAGCTCGTCGGGGCCGATCTTGTTGCTGCGGGTCCGGTCGGCGAGGTCGGCGATCTTGCGGGCGAGCCCGGCCACGTTCAGGTCACCGGCGTTCTTGATGACCGGGGTCAGCAGCCCCTTCTCGGTGTCGACCGCGACGGCGACGTTCTCGTAGTCGTAGTAGGTCACCTCGCCCTTGTCGGTGTCGATGCCCGCGTTGAGCGACGGGTGCACCTTCAAGGCGTCGATCGAGGCCTTGGCGAAGAACGGCATGAACGAGAGCTTGACGCCCTCGCGAGCGGCGAACTCCGCCTTCTTGGCGTCCCGCAGCCGCGAGATCGACGTGACGTCGACCTCGACGACCGTGGTGAGCTGGGCCGAGACCTGGAGCGACTCGACCATCCGCTTGGCGATCACCTTGCGCAGCCGCGTCAGCGGCTCGGTGCGGCCGCGCAGCGGGCTCGGCTCGCTCGACGGCGCACCCTTCGACGCGCTGGTCGAGGCGGGCGCAGCCTGTCCGGTGGCGGCAGGTGCGGGGGCCGCCTCCTGCGGGGCCTCCTTGGTCGCCTCCGCCGCGTCCAGCACGTCCTGCTTGCGGATCCGCCCCCCGACCCCGGTGCCGGTCAGGTTGGAGAGGTCGATGCCGTGCTCGGTCGCCAGCTTGCGGACCAGCGGCGTCACGTAGGCCTGCCCTCCACCCGACTCCTGCTTGGCCTCCTGCTTGGCCTCCTGCTTGGCCTCGGGCTTCGCCTCGGGCTTGGCCTCCTGCTTGGCTTCGGGCTTCGGCTCGGGCTTCGGCTCGGGCTTGGCCTCTTCCTTGGGCTCGGGCTTGGCTTCTTGCTCGGGCTCGGGCTCGGGCTCCGGCTCGGGCTCGGGCTCGGGCTCGCGGCTCGGAGCCACCCGAAGGCTGACCGGAGCCGATGAGCGCCAGCTCGGCCCCGACCTCGACGGTCTCGTCCTCCTCGACCTTGATCTCGAGGAGGGTGCCCGCGACGGGGGAGGGGATCTCGGTGTCGACCTTGTCGGTCGAGACCTCCAGGAGCGGTTCGTCGACGGCGACCTCGTCACCGACGGACTTCAACCACCGGGTCACGGTGCCCTCGGTGACGGACTCGCCGAGGGCGGGGAGCGTCACGGGGGTGGAGTCACCACCGCCGCCACCGCCGCCGCCGGAGGACTTCTCCTCGGCCGCCTTCTCCTTGGCCGGTGCCGGCTCGTCGTCCGGCTCGGCGTCCGCGGCGGCCTGCGCGGTCTCTTCCTCGCGCTCCTCGGCCTCAGCCTCGAGGCCGGCCTCGCCGCTCTGCCCCCCGTCGGAGTCGTCGGAGTCGTCGGAGTCGTCGGTGGACTCGCCTCCGGACTCGTCTCCGCCGCCGGCGCTCTCGTCGGCGTCGCCGACCACGGCCAGCTCGGCCCCGACCTCGACGGTCTCGTCCTCCTCGACCTTGATCTCGAGGAGGGTGCCCGCGACGGGGGAGGGGATCTCGGTGTCGACCTTGTCGGTCGAGACCTCCAGGAGCGGTTCGTCGACGGCGACCTCGTCACCGACGGACTTCAACCACCGGGTCACGGTGCCTTCGGTGACGGATTCGCCGAGTGCGGGGAGATTGACTGAGGTCGCCATACGGTGTGATCGCTCCTTCTGGCTGCTGGTGCCACGAGGCACAGGAAGACGTCGCCCATCCTTGCACCATCCCTGCCCCTTTCGGCAGTAGGTCACACTGAGGCCATGGGAATGCTCGACCGTCTGCGTGGCCGCAAGCGCCGCGGCGGCGCCAGGAACACCAACGACGGCTTCACGACGGTGCGGCCCTCGGACTCCGCCGACCAGACGCATCTGACCGAGTTCGCGCGCACCCGGCGCGGCGTCGAGGGGTTCGTCGAGCCCCGGACGGCGGTCAGCGACGTCACCCTGCTCCTGGTGGCGCACGACGGCGAGTGGACCAGGCGACGCGTGCCGTCGGTCGCCTGGGCCCACCAGTTCGCCAACAGCAACGGCGTCCCGTCGTACGACGCCGCCGTCGTCGGCTACCCCGACCGGATGCGTGCCTACAACCGTCGCCGGAAGGACTCCGGCTACTCCTGACCCGTCCGCCACCGGCGCACCGTCGGCGAGGTCGCGTGCGAGCTCCACGAGCGTCGGCACGACGACACCGGTGCCGCCGGTGGTGACGTGCCCGTAGGGGGCCTTCTCGTTGAACGCCGGCCCGGCGATGTCGATGTGTGCCCAGGGCACCTCGCCGACGAACTCGCGCAGGAACGCCGCGGCGTACGACGCTCCGCCCCACCGCTCGGTGTTGTGCTGCGCGAGGTCGGCGATCTTGGAGTTGCCGCGGACCTTCTCGCCCATCTCCTCGGGGATCGGCATCGGCCACAGCGCCTCACCGGCCCGCTCGGCGACGCCCTTGATCCGGTCGACGAGCGAGTCGTCGTTGCCGAACAGCCCCGACACCCGGTCGCCGAGGGCGATCACGCACGCGCCGGTCAGCGTGGCGACGTCGACGATCAGGTCGGGCTCCTCCTCGACGGCGTGTCCGAGCGCGTCGGCCAGGATCAGCCGTCCCTCGGCGTCGGTGTTGAGCACCTCGACGGTCTTGCCGCGGTACATCGTGAGGACGTCGCCGGGCCGGGTGGCCGAGCCGGAGATCATGTTCTCCGCCATCGGCGCGAAGGTGGTGACGCGCACCGGGAGGCCGAGCTCGGCGATGGCGAAGGTGGCGTTGACCACCGCGGCGGCGCCGGCCATGTCCAGCTTCATCGTGGCCATCGACGGACCGGGCTTGATGGAGAGGCCGCCGGAGTCGTAGGTGATCCCCTTCCCGACGAGCGCGAGGTGTCGGGTGGCCCCCTTGGGGGTGTAGGAGAGCCGCACCATCCGGGGAGGGCTGTCGGAGCCCCGGCCCACGCCGAGGATGCCGCCGCAGCCGGCTTCGGCGAGCTCGTCCTCGTCCATGACGGTGACGGTGACCGCGGCAGCCCCGGTGGCGCCCTTGGGTGCCTTGTCCGACCGGCGACCCCGAGCGCCCCGACCTGGCCTTGCGGCCCGGGCTGCCCCGGTCCGCGACCGCCTCGGCGAAGACGCCGGGTGTCAGGTCGCCGGGGGGAGTGTTGACCCAGTCCCGCGTGGCGGCGACGGCAGCGGCGACCACCTGGGCCTCGGCGAGCGCGGTGGTGAGCTCCTGGCGTCGGGCGTTCTCGGTGAGGACCACGACTTCGCCGGGGCCGGCTTCCGCGGGGCTCGACTTGTACCCGTCGAAGGCGTAGGAGCCCAGGGCGAACCCCTCCACGGCGGCCCGCACGAGGGCGGCGTCGTCGGCGGGCAGGGCCAGTGCCACCGAGGCGACGTTCTCGACCGCCCGCGCGGAGGCGCCCGCGGCGCGGCGTACGGCGACGGGGGTGACCTCCGGACCCAGGCCGACCAGCACGAGCATGGGGGCCTTGAGCGGTGCCGCCGGTGGGGACCGTCGCGGTCTGTCCGAGCTTGCCGGTGAACCCCAGCATGGACAGCAGCGGCTTGAGCTTCCGGCCGTAGGCGTCGGCCACCCCTTCCCCGCCAGGGGCGATCGTCGGTGACGTGTCCGAGCTGAGGACACCGACGACGACGGCGTCGGTCCCGGTGCGCTCGGCGGCGCCCTTGCGGAGGATGAAGGTGGTCACCTCGCGCATGCTAGTCCGAGCCCCGAAGCGCCCGGAGGGGGTCCGGTACGCCGGTGGTGCTGCGGTAGGTTCGGCGCCATGGAGCCACCCGGAGAGAGCCCCGTGACGAACGGCCCGGCGGAGTCGAGCGGCGCGGTGAAGCAGTCGCCGCTTCACGACCGACACCTCGCGCTCGGAGCCAAGCTCGCGGAGTTCGGCGGATGGTCGATGCCGCTGGAGTACTCCCAGGGGGTCCTCAAGGAGCACGCGGCTGTCCGGGGGGGCGTCGGGATCTTCGACGTCAGCCACCTCGGCACGATCCGGGTCAGCGGGGCGGGCGCCGCCGACCACGTCAACGCCACGCTCACCAACGACCTCGGCCGGATCGGCCCGGGTCAGGCCCAGTACACGTTGTGCTGCGACGACGCGACCGGCGGTGTCGTCGACGACCTGATCGCCTACCTGCACGGCGACGACGACGTCTTCCTCATCCCGAACGCCGCCAACACCGCTGAGGTGGCCCGCCGGCTCCAGGAGGCGGCGCCGCCGGAGGTCACGGTGACCGACCACCACGGGGACCACGCCGTGCTCGCCGTCCAGGGCCCCCGCTCCGACGAGGTGCTGACCGCGCTCGGGCTCCCCACCGGGCACGACTACATGTCCTTCGTGACCGCCGAGCACGCCGGCGTCCCTCTCACCGTCTGCCGCACCGGCTACACCGGCGAGCGCGGCTACGAGCTCGTCGCGCCGGCCGACTCGGCGGGGGTGGTGTGGGACGCGCTGCTGTCCGCCGGCGCCGACCACGGGATCGCTCCGTGCGGTCTCGGCGCCCGCGACACGTTGCGGACCGAGATGGGCTACCCGCTGCACGGGCAGGACATCTCGCTCGACGTCACACCGGTCCAGGCGCGCCTGGGGTGGGCGGTCGGCTGGGCCAAGCCCCGCTTCTGGGGCCGTGACGTGCTGACCGAGGAGCGCGCCGCGGGTCCCGCGCGGGTCCTCCGCGGCATCGTCGCCCAGGGGCGGGGCATCCCGCGGCCGGGCATGCGGGTGCTGCTGGCCGCCGACCTGCCGGTCGGGGTGATCACCTCCGGCACCTTCTCGCCGTCGCTGCGCAAGGGCGTCGGCCTGGCCCTCGTCGACGCCCAGGTCACCGACGGCGCCGAGATCTCGGTCGACGTGCGCGGCCGGCGCGAGATCTTCGTGGTCACCAAGCCGCCGTTCGTCACTCCGGGGGTGCGATGACCTACCCGATGGACTCCGGCGGCTTCCTCGGCGAACGGGTCTCGCCGGGCGCGGTGTGGCGCTGGCGCCTGCACGACCAGGCCGGGACCGCGCTCTCCGACGACGTCGCAGCCGACAACCCCCGGTTCACCTCCCAGAGCGACGCCGAGACGTGGCTGGGGGAGAGCTGGCGCGACCTGGTCGACGCCGGGGTCGACTCGGTCACGCTGCTCGAGGCTGACCGCGAGGTCTACGGCCCGATGAGCCTGCACGCCTGACCGGGCCCGGGCTCGGGCCCGCGGCGCTCAGTAGCGCTCGGGGAGCTCCTGCCCCAGCTTGACCCGCGGCTTCGGCAGCCGCAGGAACCGGACCTGCAGCGCCCGCATGAACGCGTAGAAGGTGGTGCCCTTCAGCGACTCGCCGGGGAACCGCCGGCGCAGCTCCCTGCGCATCCGCCACCTCAGCAGCACGGAGTCGAGCACCACGACGAGGAGGGTGGCGTTCATGATGCCGTTGCCGACGGCCGCGAGCCCGGCGGCGGAGGCGAGCAGGCTCGAGAACAGCAGGGGGATCGCGAACTCGGCCATGCTCAGCCTGTGGTCGACGAAGTCGCGGACGAACCGCCTGACCGGCCCTTGGTCACGTGCCGGCAGGTAGCGCTCGTCGCCGGCCTTGATCCCGGCGCGGATCTCCTGGCTCCTCGACGCCCGGTGCTCCCGCTGCTGCCTGCGGGACGCCTTGGGGTCGAGCGCCGCCTTGGCGCGGGCCCGCGCGGCGGCCTCGGCCTCGCGGCGGGTCGGCGTCGGCCGGCCCTTCCCGGACGGGGCGTCCGCCGGAGTGGTGGCCGCGGCGGTCGCGCCGGGCGCGGCTGACTCGTTCTGGGACTTCGTACGACGGAACAACGCGAACCTTCGACAGGAGGGGTGGCGGGACGGTCCCAGGGTACCCGCAGGAACCTTCTACCCGCCCCGTGCGTTCCCCTCGTAGGGTGGCAGTGACGACCCCTCAGACGACGAACCGAAAGGCTGCATCACATGAGCCTCATGCAGCGCATCCGGCTGATCTTCAGCGCCAAGGCCAACAAGGCGCTGGACCGTGCCGAGAACCCGAACGAGACGCTCGACTACAGCTACGCGAAGATGCTGGAGATGCAGCAGAAGGTGCGCCGGGGCGTGGCCGACGTGGCCACCAGCCGCAAGCGGCTCGAGCTGCAGATGAAGCAGCTGCAGCAGGGGTCCGACAAGCTGACCAACCAGGCCCAGGCGGCGCTGGCGCAGGGCCGCGAGGACCTGGCCCGGGAGGCGCTGACCCGCAAGAGCGGCATCACCCACCAGCTGACCGACCTGCAGGCCCAGCACGCGCAGCTGCAGGGGGAGGAGGAGAAGCTCACGCTCGCCTCCCAGCGGCTTCAGGCGAAGGTCGAGGCGTTCCGCACCAAGAAGGAGACGCTCAAGGCGACCTACAACGCCGCCCAGGCGCAGACCCGGGTCAGCGAGGCGTTCACGGGCATCTCCGAGGAGATGGGCGACGTGGGGCTCGCCGTCCAGCGCGCCGAGGACAAGACGGCGCAGATGCAGGCCCGGTCCGGTGCGATCGACGAGCTGATCTCGTCCGGCGCTCTCGACGACCAGGTCTCCCTCGGCGGCGGCGCCGACGACATCGACCGGGAGCTCGCGGCGCTCTCCTCCGGCTCCGACGTCGAGTCGGAGCTGGCTCGGCTCAAGGCGGTCACCCAGGGTGACCAGCCCAAGGCGATCGACGCCGAGGGACCCGGCACGCCTGCGCAGCAGTCACCGGTGGCCGAGCCGGTCGAGCGGCAGGAGGAGTCATGATCGTCCGGATCCTCGGTGAGGGCCAGTGGGACGTCTCCGACGACGTCCTCGAGGCGATGAACGCCCTCGACGACTCCGTCGAGAAGGCCGTCCAGGCGGGGGACGAGGCGACGTTCTCGTCCAGCCTCACCGCGCTGCTCGACGCCGTACGCCAGCAGGGCACCCGGCTGGAGGACGACTCCCTGGAGGACTCGGACCTCATCCTCCCGCCGTCCGACGCGAGTCTGGAGGAGGTGCGGACGCTCCTGACCGAGGAGGGGCTCGTCCCGGACTGATGAGCAGCCGTTTCGTCAAGGACCACGGGCTGACCGCCCGGATGACCCTCACGATGTTCGTCCTCGGGCTGGTGTTCGTCGGGCTCATCGTGGGGCTGATCGTCGCCGTCGACAGCCCAGGGCTGGCGATGGTGATCGGGGTCGTCGGCCTCGGCATCGCCTGGTTCCAGTGGTACAACTCCGACAAGATCGCGCTCAAGGCGATGCGGGCGCGGGTCGTCGAGCCGCACGAGGCGCCGGAGCTGCACGCGATGGTCGACCGGCTGTGCGCGATGGCGGACATGCCGAAGCCGACCGTCGCGATCGCCTACACCGACCTCCCCAACGCGTTCGCGACCGGTCGCGGGCCGCGGCACTCCGCCGTCTGTGTCACCACCGGCATCCTCGACCGGCTCACGGTCGACGAGCTCGAAGGGGTGCTCGCGCACGAGCTCTCGCACGTCGCCCACCGCGACGTCATGGTCATGACGCTCGCCTCCTCGGCGGCGATCATCACCGGGATGGTGCTGCGAGGCGCCCAGTTCGGGGGGCTCGGGATGCTGGGCGGGCGCCGCGACAACAACAACGGGCTGCCGGTGTGGCTGCTCGTGCTCGTGGTCAGCATCGTCGTCTACGCGATCAGCTTCCTCGCGATCAAGCTGCTGTCGCGCTACCGCGAGCTCGCCGCGGACCGGGCCGGCGCGTTCCTGACCGGCAAGCCCTCTGCGCTCGCCAGCGCGCTCACGAAGATCACCGGCGACATCTCGGCCATCCCGCAGCGCGACCTGCGGTCGGCGCAGCCGATGAACGCGTTCTTCATCGCCCCCGCCGCCAGCGGCATCTCGTGGAAGACGCTGACCTCGACCCACCCCTCGCTCGAGCAGCGGCTGGAGCAGCTGGCGAAGGTCGCGACCGAGCTCGGCCGCCCTCTCGACGGTGGCTTCCCCTCGGACTCGGCCCGGTAGCCGATGGGGTTCTGGCAGACGATCACCGGCCGCAGCAAGCCGGTGGCCGCGAAGATGGACGCGCTCTTCTCGCTGCCCGCGGCAGCGGTCACCCTGGAGACCTCCGCCCACTTCCGGCCCACCGGCCGCGGCGCCATCTGCGTGCGCGGCGTCGAGGGGCCCGCGTTCGCCGCCACCATGCGTGACGTCGTCGCGCTCCTCGACAACGACGACGACCCCGATGTCGAGGTCTCCACCGACGAGTACGGCTACACCTGGCTGCTGGCCCGTCAGGACGACATCGGGGCGCTCGCCACCGACCTGCACGCGGTCTCGACCTCGCTGGAGATGCAGGGGTTCAGCGACAAGGTGCTCTGTGCCGTCGTCTCGTTCGAGGATCCGAGCGGGCGCCTCGTCGGGCTGGTCTACCTCTACAAGCAGGGCACCTTCTACCCCTTCGCCCCCAAGGGCCGGCAGCAGCGCGACAACGTGCTCGAGATCCAGATGCGCGAGCTGCTGAAGACCGACCTCCCGGTGGAGCCGGACGTGTCCCGGTGGATGGCGCTCTGGGGCGCCCCCGGGCTCTGAGCCGAGACAGCGGGGACACGGGATGAGGGTGCTGGTCGCCCCGGACAAGTTCGCCGGGACGCTGACGGCGGTCGAGGCGGCTCGTGCGATCGCCGAAGGGTGGCGTCGGCGCGCGCCGTACGACGAGGTGGACCTCGCCCCGATGGCCGACGGCGGCTCGGGGTTCGTCGACGTGCTGCACGCCGCGCTCGGCGGCGAGCTGCACGGGCTGACCGTGCGGGGCCCCTACGGGGCGCCGGTCCCCGCTGCGGTGCTGGTCGCCGGGGACACGGCGTACGTCGAGGCCGCCCAGGCGTGCGGGCTGCACCTGACGCCGCCGTCGGAGCGCGACCCCGAGCGAGCCTCCAGCTTCGGGGTGGGCGAGCTGGTCCGCGCCGCCGTGGACGCCGGGGCGGCCAGGGTGGTCGTCGGACTGGGCGGCACCGCGACCAACGACGCCGGCGCCGGCCTCCTGGCCGCCCTCGGCGCGACGTGCACCCCCACCGGAGCGCTGGAGGGCGGGCCTGCGCGGCTCGCGGCGCTGGCGGAGGTCGACCTGGCCGAGGCGCGTGAGCGGTGCGCCTCCGTGCAGCTCGTGGCGGCCAGCGACGTCGACAACCCCCTGCTGGGGCTGATCGGCACGACCAACGTCCACTCGGCGCGGAAGGGGCTGCCGGACGAGCGCAGGCACACGGTCGACGCCGCGCTCGAGCGGCTGGCCGAGCTGTGCGGCCGTCGGACGGCCCTGGAGAAGGGCGCGGGCGCGGCGGGCGGCCTGGGATACGCCCTGCTGCTCCTCGGTGCGCGACGTGAGCCCGGGGTCGAGGTGGTCGCCGAGGCGCTGGACCTGGCGGCCCGGGCGACCCGCGCCGACCTCGTCGTGACGGGCGAGGGGGCCTTCGACTTCTCCTCACGCTCCGGAAAGGTGCCCTACGGCGTCGCCCGCATCGCCGCCGACGCGGTGCGCCCGTGCATCGCGCTCGCGGGTTCGGTGCTCGTGGGTGCGCGCGAGATGCGTGCGCTCGGGATCGAGTCGGCCTACGCGGTCACCGACCTCGTCGGCGAGGAGGCGTCGTACGCCGACCCGGCGGGCACTCTGGCCACGCTGGCGGAGCGGGTGGCGCGGTCGTGGTCGGACCGCCGGGAATAACCAAGGGTGTGCGACCATTGAACAGACCGTTCACCCACAGTCGACCCAGGGAGCACACGGCATGACCGAGCAGGTCGAGACCCAGACCGAGATCCGCACGGACGGCATCAACCTGTCCGCGCCGGCCGCTGCGAAGGTGAAGAGCCTCCTCGAGCAGGAGGGTCGCGAGGACCTCAAGCTGCGGATCGCTGTGCAGCCCGGCGGCTGCTCCGGCATGCGCTACCAGCTGTTCTTCGACGAGCGCGACCTCGACGGGGACATCATCTCCGACTTCGGCGGCGTCGCGGTGGTCGTCGACCGGATGAGCAGCCCTTACCTCAACGGCGCGACGATCGACTTCGTCGACACCATCGAGAAGCAGGGGTTCACCATCGACAACCCCAACGCGGGCGGCTCCTGCGCCTGCGGGGACTCCTTCCACTGAGCTCAACTGAGCCAGGACCCACGCTCCACCTGACCCTCGCGGGCTCGCCCGCGGGGGTCTCGTGCGTCCGGGGGTCACTCGTTCGTGCGCGGTGCCTCACGCACCCGGACCGGCGGGGAGAAGGAGCCGTCGAGGACCGAGCGGTCGCCGAGCGCGCTCCCCAGCGCCACCCGGACGGTGCGCAGCATGGCGAGGTCGGGGCACGGCTCCTCCGAAGGCTCCTCCGGGGGGCGCAGCGTCAACGTGACCGTGACCGCTGCCGAGGTCTCGACCACCTCGGGGGTGTCGATCGTGCCGTAGCACTCAGGGACACCGGTGGTGTAGTTCAGGGCGACCCGTGAGCCCCGCTCGCGCACGAACCCGTCGATGCGGACGCCGTTGGTGTTGCTCTGCGCGGGCGGCTCGCCCGCGTCGCCGGTCGCGTCGACGTCGGGGACCGCGAAGCGGCTGTCGTTGCCGGCCGGGCCCTGCGGGCCGTTCCCGCTGAAGAGCCACCACAGGAGCACCATCACGATGACGACAGCGATCGCCGCCACCCCCGCAGGGGCGGAGGAGCGGCGTCGGGGACGTCCGGGGACCGGTGAGTCGTCCATGTCCATGAGACGACGGGGGAGGGCTGTTGGTTCCCCGTCAGCCGAAGTGGAGCTGCATCTCCCGTGCCAGGTCCGCGAGGCTGTCGGGGACCAGGACCTCGTCCTGCCCCGGGTCGCGCTGGGCGAGCAGCGACGAGGCGGCCGACGTGCTCGCCCTCGAGCTGCAGCGCCACCCCGACCGCTGCGCAGTCGGAGATCATCTCGGCGGTGGTCGCGGCGTCCTCGTAGGGAAGCCTCTGATAGGTCATGACTGCGACGCTAGGTGTTACCGGCGGGTCGCCCAACGCGTACCACTGAGTAGTGTCTCGTGTCGTGCTCCTCATCACCGGCTCGATCGCCACCGACCACCTGATGTCGTTCCCGGGCCGGTTCTCGGACTCGCTCGTCGTGGACCAGCTCGACAAGATCGCCCTGTCGTTCCTGGTCGAGGACCTCGAGGTCCGGCGGGGCGGGTGCGCGGCCAACATCGCCTTCGGTCTGGGCAGCCTGGGGCTGCGGCCGGTGCTCGTCGGCGCGGTCGGCAGCGACTTCGTCGACTACCGCGCCTGGTTGGAGCGGCACAACGTCGACTGCACCGCGGTCCACTACTCCGACACCCGCCACACCGCGAGGTTCGTCTGCACCAACGACGCGACGATGGCGCAGATCGCCTCGTTCTACGCCGGCGCGATGTCGGAGGCCCGCGAGATCGAGCTCAAGCCGATCGTCGACCGGCTCGGCGGCGTCGAGATGGTGCACATCGGTCCCAACGACCCGGAGGGGATGCTCCGGCACACGCAGGAGTGCCGGGACCGGGGGTACAAGTTCCTCGCCGACCCCTCCCAGCAGCTCGCCTTCGGCGACGGGGAGATGATCCGTGACCTCATCGACGGCGCCGAGATCCTGTTCTCCAACGAGTACGAGTCCGCGCTGATCACCCAGAAGACCGGCTGGTCGCCCGACGAGGTCCGCGACAGGGTGGGCACCTGGGTGGTGACCCTCGGCGCGGAGGGGGTCCGGGTGGAGCGCGCCGGCGCGGAGCCGCTGCACGTGCCGGCGGTCCCCGAGATCGCGAAGGTCGAGCCGACGGGCGTCGGGGACGCCTTCCGCGCCGGGTTCCTCGCCGCGCTCAGCTGGGGGCTGGGGCTCGAGAGGGCGGCCCAGCTCGGCTGTCTGCTCGCCGTGTACGTCGTCGAGCGCGTCGGCACCCAGGAGTACACCCTCCACCAGCGCGCTTTCGTCGACCGGTTCGCGGCGGCGTACGGCGAAGATGCAGCGAGCGACATCGCCGCCCACGTCCGCACCCCGCGCCCGTGACGGCGCAACCGCCCCTCGACTCACCCCACCTGGAGGGGACGGGACCACCACGCGGTAGTAATGTTCTGCTCACCGTCGTTTCGAAGAGGAAGGCCTTCTCCGTGGGTCTGCAGCTCCCCAAGCGAATGCGCAAGGTCGGTCTGTGGGCGCTGGTCGTCCCGGCCCTCCTGGTGCTGAGTGCTTGCTCGGAACAGGACAGAGAGGCCTGGAACCGCGGCGCGATGCCGGACGGCGCCTCGGACCGGTCGGGCTTCATCATCGAGTTCTGGCAGTGGACGTGGGTGGCGGCGCTGCTCGTCGGTGTCCTCACGTGGGGCCTGATCATCTACGCGGTCGTGAAGTTCCGTCGCCGCAGCGACGACGAGATCCCCGTCCAGACCCGGTACAACCTGCCGATGGAGATCATGTACACCATCGCGCCGGTCATCGTCGTGCTGGTGTTCTTCAAGTTCATCATCGACACGCAGAGCGACGTCAACGCGGCCACGCAGGACCCGGACCACACCGTGCGCGTCGTCGGCCAGCAGTGGTCGTGGACGTTCAACTACATCGAGGACGAGGCGCTCGACGGCCAGACCTCGGTCTACAACGTCGGCACGCCGGCGGAGATGCCGACGATGTACCTCCCGGTGGGCGAGTCGGTCCGGTTCGAGCTCTCGTCGCCGGACGTCATCCACTCGTTCTGGGTGCCGGCGTTCAGCTACAAGCTCGACGTGATCCCGGGCCGCCTGAACGCGTTCGACCTGACGCCCACCCGCGAGGGCACCTACGCAGGCAGGTGCGCCGAGCTGTGCGGCACCTACCACTCGCGGATGCTCTTCAACGTCGAGGTGGTCAGCGCCGACGAGTTCGCGCAGCACCTCGAGGACCTCGAGGCCCAGGGCAACGTCGGCGTGGCCCTCGGTGGCTCGGAGGCCGTGACCCAGGACGGCCTCACCGAATCGGAGACGGAGGGGGCCGAGTGAGCGCCGCTACCAAGGACCACGGACACACGTTGGGCCAGCAGGTCGTCCGCGTCCTCACCACCACCGACCACAAGCTGATCGGCAAGCTCTACCTCGGCACGTCGTTCGCCTGGTTCATCGTCGGCGGCATCATGGCGCTGATCATCCGGTCGGAGCTCGCCTCCCCGGGGCAGCAGTTCGTCAACGACGAGCTCTACAACCAGCTGTTCACGATGCACGGCACGATCATGCTGCTGCTCTTCGCGACGCCGCTCTTCTTCGGTTTCGCCAACGTGATCATGCCGCTGCAGATCGGAGCGCCCGACGTGGCGTTCCCCCGGCTCAACATGCTCAGCTACTGGTTCTTCCTCTTCGGCGGTCTGATCGCGGCCTCCGGGTTCCTCACCCCGTCAGGTGCCGCGAGCTTCGGCTGGACCGGCTACACGCCGCTGTCGGACGCGATCCGCAGCCCCAGCGTCGGCGGCGACCTGTGGATCATGGGGCTCTGGCTCGCCGGTCTCGGCTCGATCCTCGGCGCGGTGAACTTCGCGACCACGATCATCTGCATGCGCGCGCCCGGCATGACGATGTTCCGGATGCCGATCTTCACCTGGAACACGCTGATCACCAGCCTCCTGGTGCTGATCGCCTTCCCGATCCTCGCGGGCGCGCTCCTCATGCTGGAGGCCGACCGGGCCCTGGGCGCCCACATCTACGACGCGGCGCACGGCGGACCGATCCTGTGGCAGCACGTGTTCTGGTTCTTCGGCCACCCCGAGGTCTACATCATCGCGCTGCCGTTCTTCGGCATCATCACCGAGATCCTGCCGGTCTTCAGCCGGAAGCCGATCTTCGGCTACGTCGGACTGGTCGGCGCGACCCTGGCGATCGCCTTCCTCTCGGTGGCGGTCTGGGCGCACCACATGTTCGTGACCGGGGCGATCGACCTCGCGTTCTTCTCCGGCATGACGCTGCTGATCGCGGTGCCGACCGGCGTGAAGTTCTTCAACTGGATCGGCACCATGTGGGGCGGCTCCGTCTCGCTCGACACCCCGATGCTGTGGTCGGTGGGCTTCCTCGTCACCTTCCTGTTCGGCGGGCTCACCGGCATCATCCTGGCCGCGCCGCCGCTGGACTTCCACGTCTCGGACAGCTACTTCGTGGTGGCGCACTTCCACTACGTGGTCTTCGGCACCGTCGTCTTCGCGATGTTCGCCGGGTTCTACTTCTGGTGGCCGAAGATGACCGGCAAGATGCTCGACGAGCGGCTCGGGAAGGTGCACTTCTGGCTGCTGTTCGTCGGCTTCCACCTGACCTTCCTCGTCCAGCACTGGGTGGGTGTCGAGGGGATGCCCCGGCGCTACGCCGACTACCTGCCGGGCGACGGCTTCACGTTCCTGAACCAGGTGTCCACGGTCGGTTCGTTCGTGCTCGCGGCATCGACGATCCCGTTCTTCCTCAACGTCTACAAGTCGGCTCGAGGCCCGCTGGTCATGGTCGACGACCCATGGGGCTGGAGCCGTTCGCTGGAGTGGGCCACCTCGTGCCCGCCGCCCCGGCACAACTTCCTCACGATCCCGAGGATCCGCTCGGAGTCGCCGGCGTTCGACCTGCACCACCCCGAGATCGCGGCGCTGGAGCTCGGTGAGTCGGACCCGGAGAGCTCCAAGGTCGGAGCCGGAAGCGGAGAGGTGCACGGATGAAAGCCGAGACCTGGATCTTCGGAAGCTGCACGATCTTCTTCCTCATCGTGACCCCGGGCTACTGGTTGATCACCCAGGACCCCACCGGCACGGCTGCGCTCGTCATGACGACGCTGCTGGCGATGCTGCTCGCCTTCTACCTCGGCTTCCATGCCTCCCGGATGGAGCCGCGGCCGGAGGACCGCCTGGACGCCGAGATCTCCGACGGTGCCGGGGAGCTCGGGTTCTTCCCGCCGTACTCCTGGTGGCCGCTGTGGTGCGCGCTGACCCTCGCCGTCATCGTCTTCGGCACCGCGATGGGCGCCTGGTGGCTCGCGCTGATCGGGTCCGGGTTCGGCGCCGTCGCACTCAGCGGCTGGATCTTCGAGTACTACATGGGGGAGCACGCGCACTGAGGATGACGTGACGGGAGCCACCCGTCGTCGATTTCCTTTACCCCCGGGCAGCGTTGTTACGCTGAGGAGCCGCCCAGCTCCACCCGAGGGGAACCTGTTCATGCTCCTGCGCCGAGGTCGCACCGCCATCTCCAACCGCGCCGTCCTGACGCCCGTGGTGGTGCTGCTCGCGGCGTCCGCGCTCGCCGGCTGCACCACGTCAGCCCGGGACGGTGCGGCGGGCCCTGACAGCGTCGACGGCCCGGCCGGCACCCCCTCGCCGTCGGTCGAGGAGGAGCTCGTCTCCGAGGCCCGGATCTCCACCAACGTGGGCGGCAAGAAGGCGGTGCCGGTCTCGAGGCTGGTCGAGGTCGATGTCACCGACGGTGAGCTGCGGCGCGTGAAGGTGACCGGAGGCGAAGGCCCCCTGCCGGGTGTCCTCTCCGACGACAGCACCACCTGGCGTGCCCAGGAGAGGCTCGAGCCGGGCACGACGTACCAGCTCCGCGGCGTGGCCGTCGACGAGGACGGGTTGAGCACGCGGGTGGACCGCACCTTCCGGACCCACGACCTCACGCTGGACGACCAGACCTACGCGAGCATCGCCCCGCTCGACGGTGAGACCGTCGGTGTCGGCATGCCGGTCATCGTGACCTTCGACATCGCTGTCACCGACCGCGCCGAGATCGAGCGCCACCTGTCGGTGGACTCCGAGCCGGCCCAGCGGGGCAGCTGGCACTGGATCTCCGACCACGAGGTGCACTGGCGGCCGAAGAGCTACTGGAAGGCAGGGACGGACGTCACCGTCACCGCCGACGTCAACGGCGTCGACGCCGGGAGCGGCATCTACGGCCAGGAGGACCGCACGACGTCGTTCCGCGTCGGAAGCCGGGTCGTCATGGCCATCGACGCCGCCGCCCACCGGATGCGGGTCTCCGAGGACGGGAAGGTGCTGCGCACCCTGCCGATCAGCGCGGGCAAGCCCGGCTTCACCACGAGGTCCGGCGTCAAGGTGATCATCGAGAAGTTCCGCTACAAGGACATGGACGCCGCGACGACCGGCATCTCCGAGAGCGACCCCGAGTACTACGACATCGCGAACGTCGAGTACGCCCAGCGGGTCACCTACTCCGGGGAGTTCCTCCATGCGGCTCCGTGGTCGGTGGGCTCGCAGGGGAGCGCCAACGTGAGCCACGGCTGTGTCGGCATGAGCACCGCGGACGCCGGCTGGCTCTACTCGCTCACCAAGCGCGGCGACGTGGTCGAGGTGACCGGCACCGACCGCGGCATGGAGCCCACGAACGGCTTCGGCGACTGGAACGTGCCGTGGCGCGACTACAAGGCCGGCTCCGCCCTCAGCTGACCCCCCGCCGAGCCGTCACCGATGCCGGGTCGAGCCGTCACTCGACGCCGGGTCGAGCCGTCACTGATGCCGGTTGAGCCGTCGCTCGTGCCGGTTGGCGCGCACATCCGCCGGCTGTGGCGCCTTGTCCACATCAGCGGAGGTGTCGGCGCTGCGGTCCGGCCACATCGTCGAGGCTGCCGGGCATGACCACCCACCTGATGCCTCCGTACCTCGACCTCCCCACCGTGCCGCTCACCCGAGACCAGCTCGGGCGGCTGGGCGTGAGCAAGTGGCAGCTCGGGCAGCTGCTCGGCGCCGGGCTGCTGCGTCGCGTGCTGACCGACGTCTACGTGCGCGCCGACCAGGCCGACTCGCTCGAGCTGCGTGCTCGCGCGGCGTCGTTGGTGCTGTCGCCGCATGCGGTGCTGGTGGATCGCACCGCGGCGTGGCTCTGGGACGTGGACGCGATGCGGCCGGGCGAGTCTGCGTCCGTCCCGCCGCTCGAGGTCTTCGTGCTCAGCAGCCACGCGCGGATCCGGCGAGGAGAGGCGCGGGGCGGGGAGCGCGACCTGCGAGCCGAGGACATCGTGACGATCGAGGGCATGCGCGTCACGACACCTCTGCGCACCGCGCTGGACCTCGCGTGCCGGCTGCCCCGCTACGAAGCGCTCGCCACGCTCGACGCCTTCGCGCGCGCTCATGGCCTGACCGAGCAGCAGCTTCGCCTCGAGCTGGCGCGCCGCTATCGGCGCCGCCGCGGTGTCATCCAGGCCCGCGAGCTCGTGCAGCTGGTCACACCACTGTCGGAGTCGACAGGGGAGAGCTTCACGAGGCTCGCCATCCACGACGAGGGGCTACCGGCGCCGGTGCCGCAGCTCTGGGTGTACGACGGCCAGGTCGCGCTGTGGAGGCTCGATCTCGCCTACGAGCGGTTCAAGGTGTGCGTCGAGTACGACGGTGAGGAGTTCCACAGCAGCGACGAGGACAAGGAGCACGACCGTCGTCGACGCACCTGGCTCCGCGAGCACGGCTGGTGGGTGATCGTGGTCGACAAGAGGTCGTTCAGGGGCCGGCCCGCGACACGTGGCTCGCGGAGCTGCGTCGTGCGCTGCAGCTCCGCTCGTGACCCGGCGCGAGTGACGGGTCGACCCGGCATGAGCGACGGGTCAACCCGGCACGAGTGACGGGTCGCGGGTGGGGTCAGTGCTTGCGGAGCTCCTCGCCGGTGACCTCGTGGCGGCCGTCGTACTGGTGGCCGTCGGCCGGCTGGCCGTCGAGCTGCGTGGTGCCCGAGGTAGTCGCCGGCGGGCATGTGCTGGTGCCCGTCCGGGTCGGTCTGGGCGAGCTCGTGCTCGGCGTGGTGCCGGGCCGCCTCGAGCTCGGCCTGGGTCGGGACCGGGATGTTGGAGCCGAACCACGACTTGGAGAGCCGGGCACGGACCTTCATCAACGCGTACTTGCGGGAGGCGACCCCGTTGGCGTCGGACTCGGCCGGGGCCACGTAGACCTCGTCCTCGTCCCGGCTGGTGAGGGTGTAGCGCTCGCCCTCGGAGATGGGGAGGTGCCGCTCGGCGTAGGCGCCCTCCGGGGAGCGCATGATGATGCCGCTCTCGTAGCCGTGCAGGAGCCGCGTCTCGTCCGACCGCTGGAGCGAGATGCACCAGCGACGGGTGAGCCAGAACGCGATCGGCGGCAGCACGAAGATCGCGACCCGCATGAAGTAGGTGATGGCGTTCAGGTTGAGGTCGAAGATCACCGCGAGGATGTCGTTGCCGCCGGCAGCCCACAGCAGGCCGTACAGCGTCATCATCGCGACCAGGAACGCCGTCCGGTTGGGGGCGTTGCGCGGTCGCTGGAGCAGGTGGTGCTCGCGCTTGTCGCCGGTGATCCACTGCTCGATGAACGGGTAGACCAGGATCCCGGTGAGGATGAGGATCGGGAAGATCTGGCCGGGCAGCAGCGACGTTCCAGCTGATCGTGACCCCGAAGATCTCGGTCTCCCAGCCGGGGAAGATCCGGAGGAGCCCTTCGGCGACCCCCATGTACCAGTCGGGCTGGGAGCCCGCGGTCACCTCAGCCGGGTTGTAGGGGCCGTACTTCCACACCGGGTTGATCGACAGGAGCCCGCCCATGAGGGCGGTGACGCCGAAGACGATGAAGAAGTAGCCGCCGGCCTTCGCCGCGTAGATCGGCATCATCGGGAAGCCGACGACGTTCTCCTCGGTCCGGCCGGGGCCGGGCCACTGGGTGTGCTTTTGGTACACGAGCAACATCATGTGCGCGCCGATGAGCGCCAGCAGCAGCCCGGGGATCAGCAGCACGTGGGCTATGTAGAGCCGCGCGACGATCACGTCGCCGGGGAACTCGCCGCCGAACATGAAGAACGACATGTAGGTGCCGACGACGGGAGTCGCCTTGATCAGGCCGTCCGCGATCCGCAGCCCGGTGCCCGACAGCAGGTCGTCGGGGAGGGAGTAGCCCGCGAACCCCTCGAGGATGCCGAGGAGCAGGAGCACGCCGCCGATCATCCAGTTCAGCTCACGCGGCTTGCGGAAGGCTCCGGTGACGAAGACGCGGATCAGGTGGACGAACATCGCGGCGATGAAGAGCATCGCCGACCAGTGGTGCATCTGCCGCATGAGCAGGCCGCCACGGACGTCGAAGGAGATGTCGAGGGTCGAGGCGTAGGCCTCCGACATGTGCAGACCGCGGTACTGCTCGTAGGAGCCTTCGTAGATGATCTCGCCCATGCTCGGCTTGTACCAAAGGGAGAGGAACACGCCGGTGAGGAGCAGGACGACGAAGCTCCACAGCGCGATCTCGCCCAGCATGAACGACCAGTGGTCGGGGAAGACCTTGCGGACCTGCTTCTTGGCGGTCGCCGGCGATGCCGGCGCGCTCGTCGACCCAGTTGGCCGCCGCTCCGGCCTTGGAGCGCTTGCCAGGCGTCGCCGCTGACTTGGCGTGCGTGCTCATGATCGATCAGCCTCTTTCCCAGAAGCTCGGTCCCACCGGTTCGCGGAAGTCGCTGGTGGCGATGAGGTAGCCCTCCTCGTCGACGGCCAGCGGAAGCTGCGGCACCGCCCGGGCGGCCGGCCCGAACACCACCTTGCCGTTGTCTGCGAGGTCGAAGGTGGACTGGTGGCAGGGGCACAGCAGGTGGTGCGTCTGCTGCTCCCACAGGGAGATCGGGCAGCCCACGTGGGTGCAGATCTTGGAGTAGGCGAGGATCCCGCCGACGCCCCAGTTCTCCCGGCCCTCGGCCGGGGTGATGTCGTCGGGCTCCATGCGGACCAGGATGATCGCGGCCTTGGTCTTCTCGATCAGCTGCTCGTGGCCCTCGATGGTCTCCTCGCCGTAGGGCTCACCGTTGTAGAAGATCTCCGGCTCGGCGTTGACGAGCTGGCCGACCCGGACCCACTCGGGCCTGATCGGGGTGCCGGCGACGTCGTTGACGACGCGCATCCCCTCCTGCCAGACGGTGTGGTACAGCGTGTCGCCGGGAAGCGGGCCGAGGTCACGCAGGGCGACGACCGCCGGGAGGGCGAGGGCGCCCAGGGCGCCGAGGAGCGAGTTGCGGATCATCGGCCGCCGGGCGATCCCGGTGTCGTCGATGCCGGTCATCAGCGCGGTGACCGCCTCGTCGCGGTCGGCGTCGCTGGACCGGACGGGGTGGCGCATCTCGATGATCTCGGTGTCGTTCATCAGCTTCCGCGACCACTGGATGGCCCCGATCCCGATGAAGAGCAGCGCGAGCCCCAGGGTGACGCCCAGCGCCATGTTGGAGGCGCCGTAGCCGAGAACGGTGTCCGGCTCGTCGCCGATCTCGAAGACGAAGTAGGCCACGCAGAACAGCACGGCCATCACGCTGGAGAGCCCGAAGAACGTGGCGATCTGCCGCTCGGCGCGCTTCTCGGCGGCGGGGTCGACGTCGGTGGGGCGGGGGAGGTGGTCGGGGAGACCGGCCTCGCCCTGCGGCACCGCGAGCCCTGCCGCGTCGGGGTTGCCGGCGGTCGAGGTCGAGCTGCGCTCGAGGTCGTCGCTCACCCGTGGACTCCCTTCTTGGTGGACCGCGCGGTGTGCGAGGCGATCCAGATGGCGAAACCGACGAGGCTGCCGATGCCGATGATCCAGGCGAACATGCCTTCGCTGACGGGGCCGTAGGCACCCATCGCCGCGCCGCCGTAGTTCGGGTTCTCCTCGAGGCTCTGCAGGTAGGCGATGATGTCCTTCTTCTGCTCGGGCTCGAGCACCTCGTCGGAGAACACCGGCATCTGCTGCGGTCCGGTGATCAGCGCCTCGTAGATGTGGACCGGGGACACTCCGACGACGGTCGGGGCGTACTTCCCGCCCGGCAGCGCGCCGCCGGTGCCGGCGAAGTTGTGGCAGGCGGTGCAGTTGGTCCGGAAGAACTCCCCACCCCGGACGATCGCCTCCTCGCGCTCGGACTCGGGGATCGTCTCCGGGTCGTAGTCCTCCGGCTCGGGGATCGCCGGGCCGGGGCCGAGGGAGGCGACGAAGGCCGCGAGCTGCGCGGTCTCCTCCTCGTTGTAGGCCTGGCGCTTGATCGGAGCCTGGGCACCCGGCGACGCCATCGGCATCCGGCCGGTGCCGACCTGGAAGTCGACGGCGGCGGCGCCGACGCCGATCAGGGAGGGGCCGTACCAGGTGCCGTCGTCGGTGAGGACGCCCTCGCCGTTCTTGCCGTGGCAGGAGGAGCAGCCGACGAGGAAGAGCTCACGTCCCTTGGCGACGTCGTCGGTGCTGGCCGCCGAGTCCTCCGCGGTGGCGGGGGACAGTGCGGTGTAGAAACCGCCGGTCATCAGCAGAGCGAGCAGCAGCACGACCGGACCGGCGAAGCGGCTGCGCCGTCTGGCTGAGAGTCGAGCGGTCAGGAGTCGCACGTCATGTCCTCGATATCCGTCTACGGCAAGTTCGTCGGTCGGAGGCAGGTGGATGGGTCACTTCAGCAGGTAGATCGTCGCGAACAGCCCGATCCACACCACGTCGACGAAGTGCCAGTAGTACGACACGACGATCGCGGTGACGGCCTGCTCATGGGTGAACTTCCGGGCCAGGTAGGTGCGACCCAGCACGTAGAGGAACGCGATGAGTCCACCGGTGACGTGGAGACCGTGGAACCCGGTGGTGAGGTAGAAGCCCGACCCGTAGGCCGAGGATGCGATGGTCAGCCCCTCGTGGACCAGCTCGGCGTACTCCAGCGCCTGTCCACCGATGAAGATCGCGCCCATGACGTAGGTCAGGATGAACCACTCGCGCAGCCCCCACCCCTTCATGTTGAAGGCGCTGCCGGTGCGTCCGACCTGTCCGCGCTCGGCGGCGAAGACACCGAGCTGGCAGGTGACCGACGAGAGCACGAGGATGATCGTGTTCGCCGTGGCGAACGGGACGTTGAGCAGCTCGGTCTCCTGGGCCCACAGCTCGGGGGAGACGGAGCGGATCGTGAAGTACGCCGCGAACAGGGCCGCGAAGAACATGAGCTCGGAGGAGAGCCACACGATCGTGCCCACGCTGACCATGCTCGGCCGGTCATGATGCCCGTGCAGGCGGGACGCGGGGATGACAGCAGTAGAGGTCGCCACGAACGCCATTATGTCGGTATGCCCCTGAGATGGCACCCCGACCCCCCGGCCGTGTCGGCGCAGCAGGACGGCTGCCTACTGTGGAGTGGTGCTCCTCGGTGCTGACGTCGACTCCGTGCAGGGACTGCCGCCGTTCGATATGTCCCGGATCCTCACGGAATGGGGTATTGACCCCTTCCTGACGGTCCTCGCGGTGTGGGTCGCCGGTGCCTACCTGGCCGGGGTCTGGGTGCTGCGGTCGCGCGGGGACCACTGGCCCGTCGGCAGGACCCTCAGCTTCGTCGGCTTCGGGATGGGCACGTTCTACGTGGTCACGTCCTCGGGGCTGGCGGCCTACGACACCGTGCTGCTCAGCGTGCACATGGTCCAGCACATGGTGCTGTCGATGCTCGTCCCCCTCGCCCTGGCGCTCGGTGCGCCGGTCACCCTGGCGCTGCGGGTGCTCCCGGCCCGGCCCAGGTCGTGGCTGCTCCAGGTCCTGCACTCACGGCTGGTCAAGGTGCTGTCGTTCCCGCCGCTGACCTTCGCGCTCTTCGTGCTGAGCCCGTGGCTGCTCTACTTCACCTCCTGGTACGACGCCTCGCTCCGGTCGGCGTTCGTCCACGAGATGATGCACGTCCACCTCGTGCTCGTCGGGTCGCTCTTCCTCTGGCCGCTCGTCGGCGTCGACCCGGTCCCGGGGCGGGTGGCCTACCCGTTCCGGGTGCTCATGATGGTGATGACGCTGCCGTTCCACGCCTTCCTCGGGGTCACGATCATGAACCAGCAGGAGCTGATCGCGGGGGAGTGGTACACCTCGCTGCCGCTCGCGTGGCTGCCCGACCCCGCGGAGGACCAGCGGCTCGCCGGAGGGATCCTGTGGGGGACCGGCGACATCGTCGGGATCGCGTTCTTCCTCGTCCTGTTCACCCAGTGGGTGCGCTCCTCCATGCGCGAGGCCACCCGCGAGGACCGGCGGCTCGACCGGCTCGAACGGCTCGGGCGGACGGACCGACGCCCGGAGTGACCGCACCGGTACGATCGGCCGCGTGACCCAGGCCAGCTCCCCGCAGCGCACGTTGAAGGTGCTCGTCTACAGCGACGACCAGAACACCCGCGACCAGGTGCGCCTGGCGCTGGGCCCCAGGCCGCACCCGGACCTGCCGAGGCTCGAGTACGTCGAGGTGGCGACCGAGCCGGTGGTCATCCAGCAGCTCGACACCGGCACGATCGACCTCGCGATCCTCGACGGCGAGGCGGTGCCGGCCGGTGGCCTCGGGATCGCCCGCCAGGTGAAGGACGAGATCTACGACGCTCCGCCGGTCCTGGTGCTCATCGGCCGTCCCCAGGACGCGTGGCTGGCCACCTGGTCCCGCGCCGAGGCTGCCGTGCCGCACCCGCTCGACCCGATGCAGCTCGCCGACGTCGTCGTGAAGCTGCTCCGCGAGCGGGTCCCCGCGACCTCGTCCTGACGCATGCCTCTCCCTACGTGGCCCGAGGTCCTCACGACGCTGATCGGCGGGACCGACCTCTCCGCCGAGCAGGCGACCTGGGCGATGGGCGAGATCCTCTCCGGTGAGGCCACCCCGGTGCAGATCGCCGGCTTCGCCGTGGCGCTGCGGACCAAGGGCGAGACGATCGAGGAGCTGAGCGGCCTCGTCGACGCCATGTATGCGCACGCCGTGCCTCTCGAGCTCGAGGGGCGGTGGCTGGACGTCGTCGGCACCGGTGGCGACCGCTCGATGTCGGTGAACATCTCCACGATGGCCGCCGTCGTCGCGGCCGGGGCCGGGGCGCGGGTCGTCAAGCACGGCAACCGCTCGGCGTCGTCGAAGTCGGGAGCCGCCGACGTGCTGGAGGCGCTCGGGGTGCGGCTGGACCTCTCGCCCGGGCAGGTCGACGAGCTCGGCCGTCGTACCGGCCTCACCTTCTGCTTCGCACCCGCCTTCCACCCGGCGCTGCGGCACGCGGCGGTGGCGCGCAAGGAGCTCGCGGTCGCCACCACCTTCAACGTGCTCGGGCCGCTCGCGAACCCCGCCCGGCCGGCGGCGCAGGCGATCGGCTGCGCGGACGCCCGGATGGCGCCGCTCATGGCCGGGGTGTACGCACGTCGCGGCGTCGACGCCTGGGTGTTCCGGGGCGACGACGGGCTCGACGAGCTGACCACGACCACGACGTCCCGGGTCTGGGCGGTCCACGGCGGGGCGGTCACCACGTTCACGGTCGAGCCGGAGGAGGTCGGGGTGCCCCGCGGCACGGCGGCGGGGCTCCGCGGCGGCGACGCCGCGCACAACGCCGACGTCGTACGGCGGCTCGTGGCCGGCGAGCCGGGTCCGGTCCGGGACGCGGTCCTGCTCAACGCCGGAGCCGCGCTCGCGGTGTACGACGCCGCGGACGGCGACCCGGCCGACCGGCTGCGCGACGGCATCGCCCGGGCAGCCGACGCCGTGGACAGCGGGGCGGCGCGCCACGCACTCGAGCGTTGGGTCGAGGCGAGCGGGTCGTTCGCCCGGGGCTGAGCGCACCCGTTAGAGGTCGAGGGTGAAGGTGTCGCCCTCGCGACGGAAGTGCAGCCGGTCGTAGTACGGCGCCACCATCCCCGGCGGCGTGACCACCCGCTCGAACCCGGAGTCCTTCAGCAGCCGGCTGCGCCGCCAGACGAACTCGCCGGGTGAGAAGTCGCGGTAGCGGCGGGTGACGTAGTCGAGGACGATCTGGGCGGTGCCGTTCCCCTCGTCGCGGACCAGGACGACCCCGACGGTCTCGTCCCCGTGCAGGACGAGGTAGGAGCGGTGGCCGGGCTCGGCGCCGTCCCAGACGAAGTCGGGCTGGAACCGGAGGATGTCGGCGCCGTGGACGCGCAGGACGTGACGCAGGTAGTCGTCGGTGGGCGAGACCTCGAGCACGTCGAACGCCTTCTCGTCGTGCCGCTCGCGCAGCATCTGGACGAGGAACCAGATGTTGATGCCGCACAGGGCGACGTTCATCGCCACCATCGGCCAGATCTCCAGCAGCCCGTTGAAGACGGTGAGGACGACGCAGGCGAGCAGGTTGAGCACGCGGAAGCGCAGCACCCGCGCCTGCATGACCGAGAAGACGAGCGAGCGCCGACCCGGCCCAGCCGAGCATGTCCAACCAGCTCACGAGGGCGAGGCTACCGGCTGCCGGCGGTGCGGTCGGCCGGTCACGCGCGGACGGCGAACGCCGTGGCGCAGGAGCGCGCGGCGGGGCGCGCTGGCCTGCCCGGAGCGCCTTCGGCACCATGCCGACGGCGTGCAGCCGGGAGGTGAGGTGGAGCCGGGCCGCCCGTGCGGCTCGCGTCCACCCGCGCGCCCGGCATTCGTCGGCCGTCAGGGCGAAGAGCGCCGCCTCCTCGGCGAAGCGGTAGCCGGTGACCGACTTGAGCGCCGAGTCGCTGGAGCGGTGCCGGCGGTACTGGAAGGCCAGCTCAGGGGAGAAGACGAGCACCCCGCCGTCGAGCGCGATGTCCATGAGCAGGGCGAGGTCCTGCACGACGTGGAAGTCGGTGCGGAACCCGATCCGGCGGACGACGTCGGTGCGCCAGCACAGCGACGGGAAGTACGTCCAGTTGCCCAGCAGCAGGCCGGCGGCGAGGCGCTCGCCGGCCAGCGGGACCGGGCGGTCGCCACGCGGGTGCAGCCGACCCTTGACGAGGTCGACCAGGGGCCGCGTGACCCGACCGGCCTCGTCCACGACCTCGACGCCCGGCTGCGACGACCGAGGCCTCCGGGTGCGCTCGAGGACCTCGAGCACCGTGCGCACGTAGTCGGGCAGCATGACGTCGTCGGCGCCCATCATCACCACGTGCTCGCTGCGGGCGAGCCCGAGCGCCTTGCGGTAGTTCGCGTTGGCGCCGAGGTTGGTGTCGTTGCGGAGGTAGGTGACGCGGTCGTCGTCCAGCCGGGCGAACCACTCGGCGACGGGACCGGGGGTGCCGTCGTCGACGACGGTGAGCCGCCAGCCGTCGTGGTCCTGGGCGAGGATGCTGCGCACGGCCTCCTGCATCAGAGCGACGTCGCCGTAGAACGGCATCAGGATGTCGAGGGGAGGGGCGTCGGCAGCTCATCGCGGCTCGGCGGCCGGCCGGCCGGTGAGGGAGGTCGGGTGCCGAGCTCCCGCAGCTCCATCCGCATGTGCAGCAGCGCGACCTCCTCCGCGAGCGTGCGGGTGCGCTCCTCGAGACGGCCGAGCTCGTGGCTGTGCTGGATGGACACCACCATCAGCACCATGCTCGCCACGAAGAAGAGCAGGTTGGTCGGCACCTCGACCCCGAGGAGGTCGGCGGCAGCATGGAGCACGACCGGGAACGCGGCCACCAGGATCGTGAGCATGGCGACGACGACCCAGAACAGTGCGTACTTCTCGCGCAGCCGGCGTCGGCGAAGCAGCTCGAAAAGGACACCGAGCGTGACGGTGCCGCCCAGCAGCCCGAGCACGACCTCGGGGTTCACGCCACTCCCTCCGAGGCGACGGGCACCGGCCACTGCCGCACCAAAGCCAGCAGCAGTGCGGACACCGCGCGCAGCAGGTACGCCGAGGCGCGCAGCGGGTTCTGGCTGGGAGCGCCGGACGTGCGGGGCCGCATCTCGACCGGGATCTGACGCACCGTGCACCCGGTGCGCAGCGCGATCACCAGGGACTCGACGGTGTCGCCGAGGTACTCGGTGGGGTAGTGGGTGGCGAAGACCCGAGGGCGCGCCGGTTCGCGGCGCGGTAGCCGCTGGTGACGTCGGTCAGCCGGGTCACCGGCGAGCCGGCTGAGGACGGGAGCGAGCACCCCCATCGCCCACCGCCGGGGGCCGCGCACCGTGTAGTCGCCGACGCCGGCGAACCGGGCGCCGATCACCACGTCGGCGGTCTCCAGCCCGGCGACCAGCGTCTGCACGTACGACGGGTCGTGCTGGCCGTCCGCGTCGACCTGCACCGCGACGTCGTACCCGCGCTCGAGGGCCCACCGGTAGCCGGTGCGCATGGCGCCACCGACGCCGAGGTTGAACGGGAGCCGGCAGACCGCAGCGCCGGCGGCCCGGGCCACGTCGCGCTGTGCCGTCGACCGAGCCGTCGTCGACGACGAGGACGTCGACGCCGGGGTTCGCCCCGTGGATCGCGGTGACGACCGCGCCGACCGACGCGCCCTCGTTGAGCGCCGGGACGATCACCAGCACCCGGGGGGCGACGCGGTCAGGACTCACGCGTCGAGAGTAGAGCGGGTTGCTGTCCGGTGAGGGCGGATCGTGCAGATTCGTTCGGGCTGCGCAGAGCGGCTGCCCAGCACGCGACGCCGGCCAGGGTCACGAGCGCGAGCACCCACGGGGGGAGGGTCCACCACCTGTCATCGCCCGCGAGGACGCCGCGGCCTTCGTCGACGGCCAGGTCGGTGACCGAGACCACGTGGGCGACCGCCCAGAGCAGCATGCCGGCCAGGAGGGAGGGTCCCGTCCACCGGTGCCCGGGCGGGCGCCGGTCGAGCAGCGCGCCGGCGAGGAGGACCACGCCCATGGAGACCGGCCACCCGTAGCGGCCCTGCCAGATGGCGCCGATCGTGGAATAGGTCGACCAGGTCAGGACGATGGGGACGACGAGTGCGACCCCGAAGGCCACGAGCAGCACCCCGCGTCCGCGGCGGTCCGCCTGCCTCAGGGCCGTGGCGAGGAGCCCGGCGATGACCAGGCCGCCGGTCACGTAGACGACTGCCGGTGCGGGCTGGTCGCGCAGGGGGAAGGCGGCGATCGACTGCAGGAACCACGCGGGCACCTGCCGCAGCGTCTCGACGAGCGGGTCGCCGGCCACTGCCGTCTCCTCGGGTGCGAGGGAGTCCCCGCCCAGGATCCACCCGACGGCCCCGAGGGTCACCAGCCCGGTCGCCAGCAGGCACGCCGCGGTGGTCCGGGGCACCTCGCGCAGCAGGGAGAAGGTCCGGCGCGGGCCGACGTGGAGCCAGGCGAGGAGCACGATGACCGCGAGCCAGAGGGGCCCGAGTCCGCGGACCAGCGTGAGCGGCACGGCGCAGACGGTCGCCAGGACCAGCAGCCGGCGACGCGTGGCGCGGTCGGCGGCTCCGATTCCGAGCAGCGCGGTCCACAGCCCCACGGCGCCGCAGGTCTCGACGGCGTTGGGCCCGGGCACGGCGGTGGAGTACATCGTGACCGGGGTGAGGACGGCGAGCAGGGCCACCAGCGGCCACCGGGTGCGGGCCCAGAGGCTGGTTCCCCAGGCGGCGGCGGCCAGCAGCAGCGAGCAGAGCAACGCGTTGACCGCGCGCATGACGTACATCGCGGGTGCGCCGTCGAGGGGCTGCGCGGCCGAGCCGACGACGAAGTAGAAGACCGGGTTGTACCGCGCGGCGCCGCTGCCGACCGTGACGACGCCGGGCGCGACCGTGTCGACGGCGGTGCAGTTGTCGGGACCGGTGTAGTCGAGCGCGGAGCACATCGGCTCCGCGTCACGGACGACCCCGGGCGAGACGCGGACCAGCTCGCCGCGGCCGTTCTCGGGCCGTTCGCCGGACGGCATCCAGTGGCCGTCCGCGACCGAGACCGCCCGGTAGACGTGGTCGAACTCGTCGATCCCACGGAACGGCGGCAGCGCAAGGACCCAGGCGGTCTGGAGGAGCAGCGAGCCCAGGAACACCCACAGCCCCACCGTTCTCGCGCTGGAATGCAACGTCCCGCTCCTCGGCCGGCCCTGACCCGTCGACCGAGGGTAACGAGGCGCGGCCCGGCCGCGTGGCGGAACAGGCGGATCGGCGGTCAGTCCAGGCCGAGCGAGAACGCCGTCTCGAGGTCGTGCGTGGAGTAGGTGCGGAACGCGATGTGGGTCTCGGTCTCGAGGACGCCGGGCACCTTGTTCACCTGGTCGGCGACCACGGCGGCCACCTCCTCGTGCTGGCGGACCCGGACCATCACGATCAGGTCGATCTGTCCGGTGACCGAGTAGACCTCGCTCACCCCGTCCAGGCCGGCGACCGCCTCGGCGACCTCGGGGATCCGGGCGACGTCGGCCTTGAGAAAGACGATGGCGGTGATCATGGCGCCCAACCTAGCGGCCTGCGGTCACCGTTCGAAGGCGACCAGCTCCCGGCGGGAGGCCTCGACCGCGTCGTGGACGGCCAGGTGGCGGGTCGCCCCCTCGACGGGGCAGCTCCACTCGCCCTCGACGTGGACCAGCCGGACCCCGTCCGACTCCAGCCAGCGCAGGACGACCTCGCTCTCCTCGGCGGTCGCAGCCGGCAGCGGCCCGGGACCGGGTACGACGGTCTCCGCGCTCGCCCGGAGGTCGAGGACCCACAAGGAGGCGTCCGCTCCGGGTGGGATGACGCCGGCCGCCGCCAGCCGGCCGTGCCGGACGACGTGGACCGCCCACCGGCCGTCCTCCTTGCGAGCGGCGACCACCTCGGGGCAGCGGGTGAGCGCGCCGAGCCGCTGGCTGCGGGCGGCGCCGCGCAGGAACGCCGAGAGCCGGTCGCGGAACCGGCCGGCCTCCTCGAACCGCTCGTCCCGGGCCAGCGCGTCCATCCGCGACTGCAGGGCGACGGTCACCGCAGTCGGCGCGCCGCGGAGGTTGTCGCGCACGCGGTCCACCACCGCGGCGTAGCCGTCGAGGGAGATCGACGAGTCGCAGGGGGAGAGGCACCGACCCATCTCCGCCAGCACGCAGGCTGCCATCCGGGGGTGGAGCGGGAGGCGCCCGCTGCACTGGCGGATCGGGAACGCCTCGTGCAGCGCCGCGGCCGCACGCTCGGCGCCCTTCTTGGAGGAGAACGGACCGAGGTAGTCCGCGTCGTCGTCGAGCACCCGGCGCACCAGCGACAGCCGCGGCCACGGCTCGCGGGTCAGCTTCACCCAGTGCACCCGCTCGGGGAAGCGCGAGCGACGGTTGAACCTCGGTTTGTGCTCGGCGATCAGCCTGAGCTCCCGCACGTGGGCCTCGAGCGGGGTGGCGCACTCGATGCCCTCCACCCGGACCGCCAGGTTGACCATCTGCCCCATCCGGGTGCGGGTCTCCGAGGCGGTGAAGTAGCTGCGGACGCGGGTGCGCAGGTCCTTGGAGGTGCCCACGTAGAGGACGCGTCCAGCGTCGTCGTGGAAGAGGTAGACGCCGGGGGCGTGCGGCAGGTGCTCGGCGAGGTGGCGCTTGCGGCGCTGGGCGGTGGTCACCCGGGAGCTGAAGGTCTGGAGCTCCTCCAGCGTCTGCACGCCGAGGTTGCCGAGCCGCCCGATGAGCCCGTGCAGGACGTCGACGGTGGCCCGGGCGTCGGAGAGGGCCCGGTGGTTCGGCACCGTCGCGGACGCGAACAGCCGCGCCAGCGAGCCGAGCTTGTGGTTCGGCGTCTCGTCGCGGTGGACCACCCGCCGGGCGATCACGGCGGTGTCGAGCACCTCGAACCCGGGCCATGGTCGCCCCTGCGCGGCGGCGAAGTGCTTGAGGAAGCCGACGTCGAAGGGGGCGTTGTGGGCCACGAGGACGCAGCCGGCCGCGAACTCGAGGAACGCGGGCAGGGCCTGGTCGATCGTCGGAGCGGTCGCGACCATCGAGGTGGTGATGCCGGTGAGCACCGCGATGAACGGGGGGATCGCCTGGACCGGGTTCACCAGCGTCTGGAACTCTCCGAGGACCTCGCCGCCGCGGACCTTGACCGCGCCGATCTCGGTGATCATCGAGCCGCCCGCCGCCGAGCCGCCGGTCGTCTCCAGGTCCACCACGCAGAACGTCAGGTCGCGCAGGGGTCTGCCGAGCTCGTCGAACGTGCGTTGGGACTCCCAGCGGTGGCCTTCCGTGCGACCTGGTGCGTCCGCCGTCGTACTCATGTTCGAGACGCTAGGCGCGGCCACCGACAAAGCCGGTTCGCCACGCGGAATAGGCTGGCGGAAGCCTCCGGACGAGGGGCTGGACCGAGGAGGACCACGTGGCTGTCACCCTGCCCGACGAGGGCTCGCGCTGGCGGTGCGGGGGCTGCGGCAACCTGACCCGGTTCGACGTCAGGCGGAGCCGCCGCACCACCGAGTTCTGGCACTTCGACCTCGCCGGTGCGCACGTCGTCGAGGAGTCGAGCGTCGAGCAGGAGGTCGTCGAGCGGGTCTCGTGCCGCTGGTGCGGCCGCGACGACGCCGTCGAGCTCGTCAGCCGAGCGGAAGCGGACGCCGCGTCACCGTGACCCACCCCGCCACAGATCCCGCCAGAGATCCCGGGACCGACCCCGGCGCCGATCCTGGCACCGATCCTGGACCGCCGCCTCCGCTCCCCGAGGCCGTCCGGGCCCGGGTGGTGGCGCTGGCGGCGGAGGCGGTCGGCCGGCTGGCGCCCGAGCACCTCCCGCCGGCGCTGAAGAAGGTGGCGGGCTTCGCGCCGGCCCGCCGCGCCAGGTTGGCGGGTCGCCAGATCGCCGGCGTGCTGGAGTCCGACGACACGTTCCGTGAGCATCTCGGTGTCCAGGTGCGGGCCCTGGTCGGGGAGCTCGGCCAGGCGCTCATGGACGGGGTCGCGCCCCCGGCCGCCGACCCGGTGGACGCCGCCGCGGCTGCGTACCTCCTGCGGTCGCCGGGGTGGCGCGAGGTGGTGCGCACCGCCTCCGAGGTGGCCGAGGCCGAGCGGCGGACGGTGGGGGCGCAGGAGGCCGACGCCCAGGTGGACCGCTGGCGGAGGCGGGTCGAGGAGCTGCAGGAGGAGGCGCGTCGCCAGCGGGAGCGGTCGAAGGAGCAGCTGGAGCGGCTCAAGAGCGAGAACGCAGAGCTGCGCCGCAGGCTGGGCGACACCCGCACCCGCCTCCGCGAGGCCGACGCGGCCGCCGAGCGAGGAGCGTGCCCGGGCCGACCAGGAGGTCGCCGACGCCGCTCAGGCGCTGTCCGCGAGCGGGGCGGAGGTACGCCGACTCCGGGCTCGCGTCAGCGAGCTCGAGGGCGAGCTCGGGGCGGCCCGCCGCGTGGAGCGGGCGAGCAAGGTGGGGGAGTCGGTCCGCGCCCGACTGCTCGTGGACACGCTCGTCGAGGCGGCGCAGTCGCTCCGACGCGAGCTCGGGCTGCCGGCCGTCGACCGGCTGCCGGCCGACCTCGTCGCCGCCGACGTCGCGGAGGAGGGCGCGCGCACCTCCAGCGGGCGGCGGTCGCTCCCCGTCGACGACCCGGCGCTGCTCGAGGAGCTGCTCCGGCTTCCCCGGGCCCACCTCGTCGTCGACGGCTACAACGTCACGAAGGCGACGTGGCCCGAGCTGTCGCTGGAACGGCAGCGGGACCGGCTGATCACCGGCCTGGCGGCGCTCCTGTCGCGCACCGGTGCCGAGATGACGGTCGTCTTCGACGCGGCCGAGACGAGGAACCGCCCGCTGGTCTCCCCTCCGCGGGGGGTGCGTGTGCGGTTCAGCCCCTTCGGGGTGATCGCCGACGACGTCATCCGCGACATCGTGGCCGTCGAGCCGCCCGGACGCCAGGTCGTCGTCGCCTCCAGCGACCAGGCCGTCGCCCGCGATGTCGTCGCCGCCGGCTTCCGGGTGGTCTCCTCGGGAGCCCTCACCGCGCTGCTCTCCCGGGGGTGAGACAAGGCGCAGGACCGGTTGCGGCAGGAACTGTCGGAGCCCTCTGCCACTCTGCGGAGCACTGGCCGAAAGACTTTCCCGGAGGTGCCCATGAGTGTGCGGATCGACTGTGACAGCTGCCTGGTGCGAGGGCTCGCCTGTCACGACTGCGTGGTGACCGTGCTCCTCGGGCCTCCTCCCGAGCTCGGGTTCGACACCGAGGAGCAGCGGGCGCTCGACGTCCTCGCGGAGTCCGGGCTGGTCCCACGGCTGCGGATGGTCACCCCCGTGGACGGACCGGACGTGGCGTCGTCGGCGTGACCGGCGCCACGTCGCGCCTGGGGGCGCCGGTTTGGCGGTCGGGAAGCACACCTCTACCCTGGGAGATCGGTGCCTCACGCAGTCGGCCACACCGGGTCGGCGGGGGCGCCGCGTCGAGTCCGCCGGCTCGGCCCCTCGGGAGCCGACGGTGGAGCCGGGGAACCACTTCTTGGGGTGAATCGCCGCCGACGGCCCTCGGGCCGTGGGAGGTGTAGGGAAACTTTGCCGCCCGAACCCGTCAGCTCACCTGGTAGGCGTAGGACAAAGGAGCACGACCGCTCGTGACCGACGGCCGTAAGCGCTTTTCGAGCGCCCTCATCACCCTGTGCATCGCCGCCCTCGGCGGTTCGATGCTGACCTCCGCACCCAGCTCCGCCGAGCCGTCCATCGGCGACGTCCGCGAGCGGGTGGACCGGCTCTACCACGAGGCGGAGATCGCCTCCGAGCGCTACAACGACGCGCGGCTGCGGCTCGCTGGGGCCAAGAAGCGGCTCACCGCCCTCGAGGCCGACCTGGACCGCCAGGAGGCCCGGGTCGACGCCGTGCGGGACCAGGTGGCCTCCAACGTCGTGGCGCAGTACCAGGGCCAGGCTCTCTCCACGACCTCCCAGGTCGTGCTCTCCGACGACCCGGAGGCGTTCCTCAGCCAGCTCGCCACGATCGACGAGTACAACGCCCGGCAGGGCCAGGTCGTCGCCGACCTCTCGGTGGCGGTGGACCGGCTCGAGATGCGCGAGACCCTCGCCGAGCGCGAAGTGGAGAAGATCGCGCAGACCCGCGAGACCCTGTCCGAGGAGAAGGCCGTCGTGGACCGCCGGGCCGCCGAGGCCGAGGCTCTTCTCGACAGCCTGGAGGAGGAGCGCGAGCAGCGGCTCAGCCGGAGCCGCAGCCGGGTGACCGCCGAGGAGCCCGCGCCGCCGGCCGCCGCTCCCGCCTCGGGTCGCGCAGGCGCTGCCGTGCAGTACGCCCTGGCCCAGGTCGGGGACGCCTACGTCTACGGGGCAGCCGGCCCGAGCGCGTTCGACTGCTCCGGGCTCACGATGATGGCGTGGGCCGCCGCGGGCGTCGCCCTCCCGCACTCGTCCTCGGCCCAGATGAGCTCGGGCGCCTCGGTGTCGCCCTCGGCGCTCCAGCCAGGCGACCTGGTCTTCTACTACAGCCCGGTCAGCCACGTGGGCATCTACATCGGCAACGGCCAGGTCGCCCACGCGGCCAACCCCTCCACCGGCGTGCGCGTCGACCCGGTGGGCTCGATGCCGATCTCCGGGGCGGTCCGCCCTGGCTGACGCCGCCTCGCCGGCACCCCCCGGCCCCGACGAGACCCCCTCCTCCTCGCGAGGCAGGGGGTTTCTCGCCATCGCGCTCGTGGCGGTGGTGGCCTGCGTCGCGGGCGCACTGCTCCTCCTCGGCCGACCCGACCAGGCGAGACTGACCCCGGCCGCGCCCTCGGCAGGTCCGGCGGACCAGGAGGGCGCCGCGACCGCCTTCCTGTCCCGGCTCCGGACCCACCTCCTCACCGGTGACCCGTCCACCCTGCGAACCGCGGCCTCGAGCCAAGCGGCCCGCCGGGAGCTCGCGGCGCTGGCGGCGAACCTCGACCGGCTGCGCGTCGCCGGCCTCGGGCTCCGCTACGTCGACGAGTCGGAGGTGGTGCTCACCGCGTCCGAGCGGGAGCGGTTCGGTGACGAGGCGTGGGTCGCGGACGTCCAGCTCACCTGGCGGTTCCGGGGCGTCGACCGGGGCTCCTCCAGCCTCGAGGTCCCGGTCGTGCTCACCTGGAACGGCGAGCAGCCGGCTTTCGTCACTGCCCGCGTCACCGGCGGCATCACCGGCGGCCGCCGGGTGCCGCTGTGGTGGCAGGCCGCGGTCGCGGTGCGGCGCACGAGCACAACACTCGTGGTCGCGGTCGCGCGGGAGCGGCTCCCGGTCCTGACCCGACAGGCGGTCACCGCGGTGGACACCGTGCGAGCCACGCTGCCAGGGTGGTCGGGACCGCTCGTCATGGAGGTGGCGCGGACGGCGGAGCAGTTCCAGAGCGTCTCGGGACTGCCGGCCTCGTCGGCGCGGGCGATCGCCGCGGTGACGACCACCACCGACGGCTCCGGCCTCCCGCGCAGCACCGCCCACATCTACCTGAACCCGCCGGTCTTCGAGCCGCTGGGTCCCCGCGGCCAGCAGATCGTGGTGAGCCACGAGGCCGCTCACGTGGCGCTCGACGCCGCGACCACCTCGGCGCCGATGTGGCTCTCCGAGGGGCTTGCCGACTATGTCGCTCTCGTCGACTCCACGGTGCCGATCCCGATCCTCGCCGCCCAGATCAGGAAGCTGGTCCGCGACGACGGCGCGCCGGCGAGGCTGCCCGGGCGGGCGGAGCTCGCTGGCGGGAACGAGGACATCGGGGCGTGGTACGAAGCCGCCTGGCGCGCAGCCGTCCTGATCGCGGACGAGCACGGGGAGGATGCGCTGCTCGCGTTCCACCGGGCCACCTCCGCCGACGGGAACACCGAGCGGGCGTTCCGTGAGGTGCTCGGCACCACCGAGCGCGCGTTCGTCGAGGCTTGGCGCGCCGAGCTGATGGAGCTCGCTCGATGACCGTCCCGGCGCTCGACCGGCGCACGGCGTGGCTGGTCGTCGCCGGCTCGGCGGCGACCCTGGCCGTGCTCGGCGCGCTCCTGGTGCCGTGGGACTGGCTGCCCGGGGGGACGCTCCGGTCGCCTGCCGCCAGCGACGTGTTCACCGCCGAGCAGCTGGCCCGGGCCGAGTCGTACGCCGCCGGCGTGCGGGTCCTCTCCTGGGCCTCGCTCGCGGTGTCGACCGGCATCGCCCTGGTACTGGGGCTCACTCGGGCTGGGGCGGCCCTGGTCTCCCGGCTGCCCGGGCGGTGGTGGCTGGCGGTTCCGACCGCGGTCCTGCTCCTGCTCCTCCTCGGCCGGGTCGTGACGCTGCCGTTCGCCGTCCTCATCCGCGCGCGCCGGCTCGAGGAGGGGCTCACCGAGCAGGCGCTCGGCGGCTGGCTGGCGGACCGTGGGCTGGGGCTTCTCGTGTCGTGGGTCGCGATGAGCCTGCTCGTGCTGCTGGTCGTCGGCGCTGCGCGCCGATCGCCGAGGCGCTGGTTCGTCTGGGCAGGAGGCGGTGTCGCCCTCGCCACCTTCGCCGGCTCGCTGGTCTACCCGATCGTGGTCGAGCCCCTGTTCAACGACTTCACCCCGATGCCGCGCGGTGAGCTGCGCAGCTCGCTGCTGGAGCTCGCCGACGAGGAGGGTGTCGAGGTGGACGAGGTCCTCGTCGCCGACGCGTCGCGCCGGACGACGACGCTGAACGCCTACGTGTCCGGACTCGGCGACACCCGCCGGATCGTCGTCTACGACACGCTGCTCGACGCGGCGACACCGGGGGAGGTGCGCTCGGTCGTCGCCCACGAGATCGCGCACGCCCGCCACCACGACGTGCTGGCCGGCACCACGCTCGGAGCGGTCGGTGGCGTGCTCGGCACCGCCGTCCTCGCGCTGCTGCTGAGCAGCCCGGGGCTGCGGCGGCGCTCGGGTGCCGCTGGTGCCGGGGACCCGAGGGTGGTGCCGCTGGTGCTGGCACTCGTGGCGGTCGGGACGATCGCGGCCGCGCCGGTCGAGAACGTGGTCAGCCGGGCTGTGGAGGCGCGGGCCGACCGGACCGCGCTGACCGCCACCGGCGACGCCGCGTCGTTCATCGCCCTCCAGGAGCGGCTGGCCCTCCGTTCGCTCGCCGACCCGACGCCGCCGCGGTGGAGCCAGCTCTGGTTCGGCAGCCACCCGACGGTGCTGGAGCGGCTCGGGCTGGCGGAGGCGCTTGCGCTCGCCCCTGGGGCGGAGGGCTGAGGTGACCCGCACGCTCGTCGTCACCAACGACTTCCCGCCGCGGCGCGGCGGCATCGAGACCTTCGTGCGGCAGCTCTGCGACGAGCTGCCTGCGGACCAGGTGGTCGTGCACACCGCTCGGATGCCCGGGCAGGAGGCGTACGACGAGACGCTGCCGTTCCCGGTGGTCCGCGACCCGGCGGCGGTGCTGCTCCCGACCCCCGCGGTGGCGAGGCGGGCGGTGGCCACCCTGCGCGCTCACGGGTGCGACCGGGTGTTGTTCGGGGCGAGCGCGCCACTCGGGCTGCTGGCCCCTCGGCTGCGGGAGGCCGGCGCCACCTCGCTGGTCGCGCTCACCCACGGCCACGAGGTGTGGTGGGCGCGCGCGCCGCTGACCAGGAGGCTGCTGCGCCGGATCGGGGACTCCGTCGACGAGCTGACCTACGTCAGCGACTTCTGCCGCGACCGGATCGCGCCTGCGCTGTCGCCCGGCGCGGCCGCCAGGATGCGGCGGCTCGCCCCGAGCGTGGACCGGACCCGGTTCCACCCCGGCTGCGGGGGAGAGCGCGTCCGCCGGGAGCTCGGCATCGCCGCCGACGCCCCGGTCGTGGTGTGCGTGGCCAGGCTGGTGCGGCGCAAGGGTCAGGACACGCTGGTCCGGATCTGGCCGGAGCTGCTCGAGGTGTTCCCCGACGCGGTGCTGCTCCTGGTCGGCGACGGGCCGGACCGGCGCCGCCTCGACAGGATGGTGACCCGGCGGGGCGTCGGGGGCTCCGTGCTGCGGGTCGGCTCGGTCCCGTGGCACGAGGTGCCGGCCTACATGGACGCCGGCGACGTCTTCGCGATGCCGGTCCGGACCCGACGGCTGGGGCTGGAGGTGGAGGCGTTCGGCATCGTCTATCTCGAGGCAGCCGCCTGCGGCCTCCGTGTCGTCGGCGGCGACTCAGGCGGTGCCGCCGAGGCGCTCGCCCTGGCTGCTCGCCGGCACGAGCACGCAGACGACGAGGCCCCTCAGCGTGCTGAGGGACCTCGTCGGGTGCACGGCTAGCTGCGGCCGCAGCCGCTGCCGGTCTGGGCGTGCAGCTCGATCACGTCGCAGGACTGACCGAACATCTCGGTCACCATGCCCCCGAGGGCGTAGACGATGACCACGATCAGGGCCGCCACCGCTGTGGCGAGCAGCCCGTACTCCACGGCGCTGGCGCCGCTCTCGTCCCGGTCGTGCCACCGCTGGGCGAGGAGTGAGGTGATCATCGTCGGTCTTCCTGGATGAGGATGCGTGCGAAGTGCTGGAAGAGCCGGGGGTGGGCCGGCTCCCACAGGTCAGGCCGAGGCGCAGGTGCTGGCGACGCTGGCCTTGGTGCCGATCTCGGTGCAGGTGCTCTTGAAGACGCCCTTCACGAGCCCGCCGAGGGCGAACACGATGACGACGATGAGGGCCGCGATGGCGGCGACGAGCAGGCCGTACTCGACGGCGGAGGCGCCCTTCTCGTCCTTGCGGTGGACGAGGCGCTGGATGAGCTGAAGCATGTCGGATCTCCCATGAGTGAGTGCAAGTGGGTTTGAGGACCAAAACCCGATATGCCTAGATTTCATCACCCGGAAGTGGGGTGCGTACGGGGAACGCGTGATCCCGGAAGGAGCTTTGGCCGTCCGTCGGAGCGCCTAGTCCCAACGGGCTATGCGCCGCTGCCGGAACGACCGACCCCGCTGGGGGTCAGTGGCGGTCGTCGCCCCCGAGGAGCCCCGACCGCATCGCCAGCATGATCGCCTGGGCCCGGTTCGCCGCCCCGAGCTTGTCGTAGATCTTGGAGATGTGCGTCTTCGCGGTGGACTCCGAGACGAAGAGCTGACGGGCGATCGCGGCGACCCCGAGCCCCTCGGCGAGGAGCTTCAGCACCTCCGACTCGCGCGCCGACAGCTGGGGTCCGCTCGGGGCGAGCTTGCGCTGCATCGCGCCGGCGAGGTCGGCGGCCGCGAACGAGCGGGGCGAGACGCTGGCGTGCCGGGCTGCGGCGATGACGTCGTCGGAGGGGGAGTCCTTCGCCACGAACGCCGAGGCACCGGCCTCCAGAGCGCCGAACAGCGACTCGTCGCCGGCGTACATCGTGAGGACCACGATGCCGAGCTCGGGACGCTCCTGCCGCAGGTGGCGCACGAGATCGAGCCCCGTGCCGTCGGGCAGGCGCACGTCGCTGACCACGACGTCCGGCCGCAGCTGCTCGGCCAGCCGCATCCCCTGGCCGACACTGCCGGCCTCACCCACGACCGTGAAGTCCGTGGTGCGTTCGAAGGCACGGGCGAGCCCTTGACGGATCAGCTCGTGGTCATCGACCAGCAGGACCGAGAGCACCTGCGGTGCGGCCATCGAACGCCCTCACTTCCGTCACAGGCTCTGGGACTCGTCGCCGACTGTCACCGCGACTCTAGTCCCACTCACGTCGCCGAGGTCGTCCCTCGCGCCGATCTCCAGCGTGGCGCCGATGCGGTCCGCCCGTTCCCGCATGATCTTCAGCCCGTAGGAGTCCTCCCGCGGGTCGCCGAGCCCGGTGCCGTCGTCGACCACGGTGATCCGGGCGAACGGGGGGTGCACCCGGCAGTCCACCCACAGGTTGTCGGCGTTCGAGTGCTTGCGCGCGTTGGTGACCGCCTCCTGGGCGATCCGCAGCAGCTCGGTCTCGATCTCGCCGCGCAGCCGCGTCGGCGCCTCGTCGAGGGTCAGGTGCACCGTGAGCCCCGATCGGGCGCCCACGGCGCGCACGTAGTCCGACAGTGCCGAGCCGATCCCCGCACCCGGCGAGATCTCGCTGCGGAGGTCGAAGATGGAGAGCCGTAGCTCGCTCACCACCCGGCTGATCTCCCCGCGCAGCGAGAGCAGCTTCGTGCGCTGCGTGTCGGTGACCGATCCGGCGGTGAGGTCGTCGATGAAGTAGCCGAGGGCGGAGATCTCCTGGGCCACGCCGTCGTGGATCTCGCGGGCGAGCCGCTGACGCTCCTCCATCGTCGCGAGCGAGCGGACCTCGTCGAACACCAGGGCGGTGTCGAGCCGCAGCGCCTGCTCGTCGAGGTCGTACATCAGGTCGGTGAGCGCCTTGGGGTCGGGTGCCGACGGCGCCTCGGAGATCACCACGCCGATCATCCGTGCGCCGGAGCGCAACGGCAACGCCAGCCGGTGGCGGGTCCCGGCGAGCCCGCTCGCCTGGTGCTCGTGGGCGGGCTCCATCTCCGCCCAGCAGCTGTCGACCAGATGGCCCTCGGGGAGGAGCGCCTGCTTGGCGTTGAACCCGCGGTAGCCGAGCGGGGCGAGCACGCCGCCCTCGGTGCGGACGAACACCGCGGACTGGGTGTCCTCGAGCGACTCGTGCACGGAGGCGAGGATCTGCGAGGCCATCGAGACCGGGTCGAGGCCCGACGAGAGCCGGCGGGCCACCGTCCGCAGCTGCGACAGCAGCCGCCGGGCCGACTCGTACGACGCCTCGTCGGCCTGGGCCGGCGTCGAGCGCAGTTGGGTCACCCACTGGGCGGTGAGCCCGGCGCCGAGGCTGGCGACGATCCAGGGGGCGGCGTAGCTGAACCCCTCCTCGAGGGTCGCGGCGGAGCCGCCGGCCGCGAGCGCGGCCGCGAGGCCGAACACCTCGATCCCCGCGACGATGATGACGGCGGTCACCGTGCTGCCGACCCCGGCGAGCAGCGTCGGCACCAGCAGGTAGGGGAGCAGCACCGAGGCCCTGGGCAGCGCGCCTTCGATGGCAGCACCGATGGCGAGCCCCGCGAGCGCACCCTCGACCACGAGCACCCACCGGGTGGACAGGAACGAGAGCCTTCCGGCCGCCCCCGCCAGCACGGCGATGACGACGAGGGCGAGAGCGCCCTGGATGGCGTCGGGGCCGTTGGGGGCGCCACTGAACAGCAGGAAGACGGCGAGCGCGAGCACGGGCGCGAGGATGAACACCCGCGCCGCCAGCCCGAGCCGGTCGCCTGACGTCATACGCGTCCCGAGAACGCCTCGAACATGACGATCCCGGCGGGGCCGAGGACCGCGAGGAACAGGCACGGCAGGATGCAGAAGATCAGCGGCACGAGGATCTTGATGGCCACCTTCTGCGCCTGCTCCTCGGCCTTCTGCCGTCTCTTCATCCGGATCTCCCGGGACTGCACCCGCAGCACCTGGGCCATCGGGATGCCGAGGGCGTCCGCCTGGACCATCGCGCCGACGAAGCCGCGGACGTCGGCGACATGGGTCCGGTCGGCGAAGGCGCGGAGCGCGGCACCGCGGCCCATGCCGATCTGCATCTCCTGGAGGACGCGGGCGAGCTCCTGGGCCAACGGACCGTCGGTGTTGCGGGCGACCTGGGAGAGGGCGGCGTCGAAGCCGAGACCGGACTCGACCGAGATCGTGAGCAGGTCGAGGGCGTCGGGGAGCGCTCGCTCCATCTTGTGCGTGCGGTCGTAGCCCAGCTGGTAGAGGTACATGTTCGGCGCCATGTAGCCCGCGACCGCGAGGAGCATGACGATCCCGAGGGTGGGCAGCAGCCCGACGCCGAGGAGCATCGTGACGACGAGCCCGATCACCAGGGCCGAGGCGAACCCGATGAACTTCAGCGACGTGACGCGGTCGACGTTCCATCCGGGCGGGTTGCCGGCGACCTCGAGCTTGTGCCGGATCCGGTCAGCGTGGTCGGCGGGCGTGAGCTTCTTGCCGATGCCGAGGGTGCGGTCGAGGAGCGGCGCCAGCACCCGGTCCTGGAAGGACGGCTCGAGCTCGGCACGGAGCTCGACGGGCGCGGCCGAGAAGGCCTGCATGACCGCCAGGGACTTGCTGACCCCCCGCGACTCGTTGGTGAACACGCCGACCGCGGTGAGCGTCAGGAAGATCGCCGCGAAGATCGCGACGAGCCCGGTGACGAGGTAGACGGTGCTCATCAGATCTCCACCTTGACGACTTTCTTCATCCAGAAGATGCCCGCGGTCAGCATGATCGACATCAGGATCAGCATGGCCCATCCGAGCGGGTTCCTGAACATCGGCTCCAGGTACGCCGGGTTGGCGACGCCGAGGTAGGCCATGAAGCCGGGGGGCAGGCCGCCGAGGATCCACACCGAGAGCCGGCCCTCGGCCGAGAGCGCCTTGACCTGCCGCTCGAGGTACTCGCGCTCGCGGATCGTCTCGGCGACCTTGTTGAGCAGCTCGGACAGGTTGCCACCGACCGACGCGCTGGATGCGGATCGCCATGACGACCCACTCGAAGTCGACGCTGCCCATCCGCTCGGCGATGCCGTTGAGGGCGTCCTCGATCTCGACGCCGAGCCGGGCCTCGACGATCGCGCGACGGAACTCGCCTGCCATCGGGTCGGTGCCCTCGCGCACGACGGTGTCGACCGACTGGGCCAGCGAGAGACCGGCGGAGAGCGAACCCGCCATCAGCTGCAGCGTGTCGGCGAGCTGGGCGTTGAACGCCTTGACCCGCTTGCGCCGCTTGAAGCTCAGGAAGAGCCACGGCAGGACGAGCCCGAGCGCGAGGCCGCCCAGCATGAAGAGGACGCTGCCGCCGCCGAGGAGCAGCCCGAAGAAGCCGAGCCCGATCGAGATCCCGAGGTGGAGCAGGAGCCACTCCGCGGGCTTCAACGCGAGACCGGCGGCCTCCAGCCTGGTGCCGAGGGCGACCTCGAGCCCCTTCTGGCTGTCGAGCACGTTCTCGGCGACCGCCACCGCGGAGGCCGTCATGCCTTGGGACTGGCTCTCCCGGTTGGCGGCGGCCAGCTTGCGGGCACCTTGCCGGGTGTAGGCCTCGATGCTGCGGTCGACCGCATCCCGCTTCTTGTGCTCGCCTGCGCCGCCCACGGCGAGCACGACGATGAAGAGAACGGCGAGGGTGGCCGCCGCGAGCCCGCCGAACATGAGCTCACGCGGGATCTCGATGCCGGTCGCGACCGGAACGGCGTCGACCGCAGTCTCGCCGCCGCCCACCGACGTCCCGGCCGCCTCGACGGTCGGAAGCACGACGAAGGCCTGGTCGGTCACCGGCTCGCCGTCGACCTGCATGGTGACGGCGAGGGTGCCCTCGTCGCCGGCACGCTCGGCGGGTGGGGTGACGGTGACCAGCACCTGCTGGGCGAGAGCCTCCGCCTCGTCGGCGAAGACCGCGGCGAGCGCGTCCGGGTCGTCGGCGGCGAGCACCGCACCGCGCCCGGCGTCGGCGATCGTCTCGAGCTTCGCGCGGGCCGCGCCCTGCTGGTCGAGCGCCACGACGTCGACCTTGACCTCGGAGTCCTCGACGGCCGTGCCCACCTCGGCCAGCGTGGCCGTGCTGCCGGCGTCGGCGCCGTCGGAGAGGACCAGGACCGACCGGACGCCCTCGGTGCCGGCGGCGTCCACCGCAGCGGCGACACCGTCGTACAGCCGGGTCCGGCGGGTCAGCTCGAGCTCGTCGATCGCAGCGCGCACGGACTCGGTGTCCTGGGTCGGCTGCTGGGCCACGGTCACGTCGGCCGCGAAGGTCACCAGGCCGACCGAGACGTCGGCCGGCACCGTGTCGAGGAAGACGTTGGCCGCGGCCTTGGCGGCCTCGAACCGGTCGCCCCGCATGCTGTTGCTGACGTCCATCGCGAGGACCGCCGTGCGCTCGACGGTCTCGCCGGAGTCGGAGAGCGGTTGCGCGGTCGCCGTGACCGGCTCTCCCGCGAACGTCGCGGTGACCGTGGCCGCCTGGTCGGAGACGTCGTCGGCGGCGTCGGCGGCGTCGGCAACGGAGACGACGACCTGCAGCAGGTCGCCGTCCTTCTCGTAGTGCTCGATGGTGGTCTCGGCGGCGTGCGCCGGTGCGGCGAGGAGCGCCGGTCCGAAGACGAAGGCGAGGACGGCGCCGGCACCGGCCCGCCGGAGGCGACCGCGGGAACGGCCAGGGGTGCGGCCAGGGGTGCGGCCAGGGGTGCGGCCAGGGGTGCGGCCAGGGGTGCGGGTGGACATGCGGATCAGCCACCGTCCCGGGCGAACAGCATGGGGTCGACGTGGACGTTGTTGTGCGCGAGCTTCTCGATGAACTTGGGGCGGAGCCCGGTCGCCTTGAGCGTGCCGCGGCTGCGAGCGTTCTCGTCGAACCCCAGCGAGTGGTCGTAGAGGAAGATGTCCTGGAGGGTGATCACGTCGCCCTCCATCCGCTCGACCTCGGTGACGTGGGTGATCCGGCGGGAGCCGTCGCGCAGGCGCGACTGGTGCACGATGAGGTCCACCGCGGAGGCGACCTGCTCGCGGATCGCGCGGATCGGCAGGTCCATGCCGGCCATCAGCACCATCGTCTCGATGCGGGCCAGGGTGTCCCGGGGGCCGTTGGAGTGCACGGTGCAGATGGAGCCGTCGTGACCGGTGTTCATCGCCTGGAGCATGTCGAGGGCCGCCGAGTCGCGGACCTCACCCACGACGATGCGGTCGGGACGCATGCGCAGCGAGTTCTTCACCAGGTCGCGGATGTCGACCGCGCCCTTGCCCTCGATGTTGGCCGGACGCGACTCCAGACGCAGCACGTGGTCCTGGTGCAGCTGGAGCTCCGCGGCGTCCTCGATCGTGACGATCCGCTCGTCGGTGGGGATGAACGACGACAGCACGTTGAGCGTGGTCGTCTTGCCGGCGCCGGTGCTCCCGGAGACGATGATGTTCAGCTTGCCGCGCACGCAGGCGGAGAGGAACTCCGCGGTGCGCTTGGTGAACGACCCGAAGGCGACCAGGTCGTCGGCGGTGTAGGGGTCGGCGGAGAACTTCCGGATGGTGAGCAGGGAGCCGTCGATCGCCAGCGGCGGGATGACCGCGTTGACACGCGAGCCGTCGGGGAGCCGGGCGTCGACCATCGGGCTGGACTCGTCGACACGCCGGCCGATGCGCGAGACGATCTTGTCGATCGTCCGGCGCAGGTGGGCCTCGTCGCTGAACCGTCCGTCGACCCGCTGGAGGCGGCCCGAACGCTCGATCCAGATGTCGTCGCACCCGTTGACCATGACCTCGGTGAGGTCGGGGTCGCGCAGGAACGGCTCGATCGGCCCGTAGCCCAGGATGTCGTCGGCGATCTCCTGGGCGATCCGGGTGCGGTCGGCCGGGGTGATGATGACGTCGTCGTCCTGCATCGCCTCCTGGAGGGCGCCGCGGACCATCCGCTCGAGCTCGCCCTGGGTGAGCTCGGCGTCGTACAGCTTGGGGCCGAGCTGGGTGAGCAGCCGGTTGTGCACCGCCGGCCTTCAGCTCGCGGAAGGCGTCGGTGTCGGTCTTGCTTGGTGCGGCCCCCGGGGCCCTGCTTCTCGATCTCGGTGCTCGTGGACGTGCTGTTCGCACGGTCACGGGACGCCGCCGCGAGGCGGTCGGCGAGACTGCTCATCGTTACCTGCCCTGTCGACGGAGAAGACCACGCTTGGGAGCCGGTCGCGCGGCCGCGTCAGCGGCCCGGGCGCCCTTGGGAGTGCCGCTGCTGACACCGGTCACGGCGTCGGCGAGCCGGTTGAACGCCTGAGAGACCACGTGCTTGGGGTGCGAGGCGGCGATCGGCTCGCCGGCGTTGGTCGCGTTGGCCACCTCGGACGACGTGGGGATCGCCTGGGTGATCTTCATGTCCAGCGTCGCCTCGACCTTCTCCGGGCTCAGCCCCACCTTGTCGTCGGCGCGGTTGAGCACCAGGTGCCGACGGGGCTTCGGGAAGTTGAGCAGGTCCAGCGTCTCGCAGGCGATCTTGACGTTCTTGAGCGTCGGGACGTCCAGCGTGGTGACCAGCAGCAGCTCGTCGGTCTCGTCGAAGGCCTGGAGCACGTGCTCGTCGAAGGCCGGCGAGGTGTCGACGATGACGTAGTCGAAGTTCTGCTTGAGGACCGAGAGGATCCGCGACACGAGCGTGGCGGGGATCGAGTCCTTGGCGTCGGGCTGCACCGGAGCCACCAGGGTGGAGAAGCCACGGCGGTGCGGGGTGAGCAGCGGCTCGAGCACGGAGAAGTCGAGCTCGCTCTCCAGCGCCACCGCGTCCGCGATCGTCCGGGCCGGGAAGAGCTGGAGGGTGATCGCGATGTCGCCGAACCCCAGGTCGAGGTCGACCAGGCAGACCCGGAGCGACTCGCGCGCGGAGAGCGCCACCGCGAGGTTCGCGGCGATCGTGGTCTTGCCGACCCCGCCCTTGGGCGAGAAGACGGTGATGAGCCGACCGGTCGGACCGTCGTCGGCGCGGACGCTCGGGCCCGTGACGGCGCGGAACACCTGGTGGGCGCGCTTGATCGCCTCACCGAGCCCGGTGAGGTCGCGCTCCTCGACGACCTCGCGCATGCCGGAGCGGAGCGCCTCGGCGAGGACCGAGGTGTCGACCCGGCGGCGCATGAGGATGACGCTGACCGCCGGGCGGGTCACCCGGAGGTTGTCGGCGAGCGCGGAGGCGGCTTCGAGGTCGACGCCGGGCCCGAGGACGATGGCGTACTCCTCCGGGCTCTCGGCGAGGGCGCGCCGCAGGTCGTCCAGGTTCGGCACCACCGTGGTGCCGGACCCGGAGACGGAGAGGAAGAGCTCGGCGTTGGCCGTGTTGCTCTCGACGATGACCGGCATCAGGTCACCCGAAGAGGTTCTGCTCGGTGACGCCGGCGGACGGGGTGACCTTCGACTTCTCGTTGAGGAGACCGAACGAGATCTCCCCGACCTTCGTGGCGAGCAGCACCTTCTCGGCCTCCTCCTGGTCGACGGCGAGCGTGATGAGCGTGCGCGGGAGGGCCTCGGTGGTCGTCGCCGCGCCCTCGACGTCCGTGGTGGTCGCGGTGGTCACGGTGGTCTGGGCCACCGCGATCACCTGGACCTCCGGGAGCAGCAGCCGCACGCCGGCCTCCTGAGCCTCGCCGACCGAGGAGTTGACGAAGAGCGCCACCTCGGAGCCGGGGGCCACGAACCCGGCGACCCGGCCGGTGTCGGTCATGTTGACCGAGATCGCGAACTTCCCGGCCGGCATCGAGAACGTGTCCTGCTCGCCGCTGGTGCCGAACTTGGAGCTGGTGACCTGCTCGTTGGGGTAGATGCGCGCGAGGGCGACGAGCTCGCCGCTCTCGCCGATGGCGTCCATCGCGCCCTCGAGCCGCTGCTCGGCGGGCACGTCCATGAGGTCGATCTTCCCGGCGGAGGAGGCCTGCGCGAGCGACTCGCCCGGCTCGATCTGGGCGACCGCCTTGAGCACCTGCACCGGCGCCTGTGCCGCCTTGGCGCGGTCGTCGGCGCCCTTGACGTAGAGGAAGACCATGCCGGAGCCGACGACCGCGACGATGGCGGCCACGACCAACAGAATTGTCCTGCGTCCCATGAGTGTTCCTTGACTCTCCCTCGGCGTGCTGGCACACCCGAGGATCCGTGCGGGCCAGAGATCGGCGGTCGGGTCTCTGATCGATGCTCGACTGCCTCGGGACAACGATTCCGCACCGGGACGCCCCTCGTCAGGCGAATGGGAATATTGCCCCACGGATCACGCGAACCCCACGAAACCCGGCGGCGTCAGTCGTAGAGCGCCTCGATCTCGGCGTGCAGCTCCCTCATCAGGAGATGCCGGCGGAGCTTCAGGCTGGGGGTCAGCTGACCGCCCTCCTCGGTCCAGTCGGCGGGGAGGACCGTGAACCGGCGGATCGACTCCGCCTGCGAGACCGTCGCGTTCGCTGCGTCGACCGCCGCCTGCACCTCGGCGCGAAGGTCGGAGTCGCGGACCAGCGCGGGGAACGGTGCCTTCTTGCGCTGCCGGTCGGCCCACTCCGCGACCGCCTCGGCGTCCAGGGTCAGCAGCGCGGCGACGTAGGGGCGGCCGTCGCCGACCACCATGCACTGGCTCACGAGAGGGTGGGCGCGGATCCGGTCCTCGAGCTGGCCGGGGGCGACGTTCTTGCCGCCGGCGGTGACGAGGATCTCCTTCCGCCGCCCGGTGACGCGGACGTAGCCCTCCGCGTCGATCTCCGCGAGGTCGCCGGTGCGGAGCCAGCCGTCGGGCGAGAGCACCTCGGCGGTGGCGTCCGGGTCCTGCCAGTACCCCCGCATCACCTGGCCGCCGCGCACGAGGAGCTCGCCGTCGTCGTCGACCCGCACCGCAGCCCCGGGCAGCGGCCTGCCGACGGTGCCGATCCTGAGCGCGTCGGGCGGGTTGACGGTGATGGCGGCGGTCGTCTCGGTGAGCCCGTACCCCTCGACCACCGGGATCCCGATGCCGCGGAAGAAGTGGCCGAGCCGCTCGCCGAGCGGGGCGCCGCCGGAGATCACGTGGCGGCAGCAGCCGCCGAGGGAACCCCGTAGCCGGGCGTAGACGAGCCGTTCGTGGAGCGTGTGCTTGGCGCGCAGGACAGGTCCGACCCGCCCGTCGTCGAGGGCCCGGCTGTAGGCGATGGCGACATCGGTGGCGCGGTCGAACAGCTTCCCCCGGCCGTCGGAGGCCGCGCGCTGGCTCGCGGTGTTGAAGATCTTCTCGAAGACGCGCGGGACGCCGAGCAGGAACGTCGGACGGAACTGCTCCAGGTCCTCGAGGAGGTGCCGGACGTCGGAGCTGTGGCCGAGCCGGACGCGCTTGCGGATCGCCCCCACCTGGATGACCCGCGCGAACACGTGGGCCAGCGGAAGGAACAGCAGCGTCGAGGCGCTGTCATCGTCGAAGAGCGCGGCGAGCTCCTGGGTGGCGGTGTCGAGCTCGGCGAGGAAGTTGCCATGGGTGAGCACGCACCCCTTCGGCCGTCCGGTGGTGCCGGAGGTGTAGATGATGGTCGCCACGGAGTCCGGGCCGACCGCCCCCCGTCGGGAGTCGAGCTCGTCGTCGCCGACGGCCCCGCCCAGCCGGCTCAGCTCGGCCACCGCGCCGGCCCGGTCGTCGGAGGGGTCGATCACCCACGTGTGCTCGACCGCGAGCGCCGACCGGCGGGCGGCCTCCTGCACGCGCTCGGCGTGGGCCGGGGTCTCGACGACGACCGCGCGTGCCCCGGAGTCGGCCAGGACCCAGCCGAGCTGGTCGGCGGCCGACGTCTCGTAGACGGGCACGGTGACGGCGCCGACGTACCAGATCGCGTAGTCGAGCAGCGTCCACTCGTACCGCGTCTTCGAGACCAGGGCCACGCGGTCGCCCGGTGCGATCCCCGCCGCCACCAGCCCCTTCGCCGTACGGCGGACCTCCGTCAGGAGCTGCTCGGCCGTGATGCCCGTCCACCCCGACGGGCCCCTCCGGGACACGACGACCCGGCCCGGCTCGGCGGCGGCGTTGCGGTGCAGGTCGTCGGTGAGGTTCCCGGTCGTGGGCGGGGCGGAGGTGGGGGGAGTGGAGTACTCGCGCACGCTGACCTCCTGACGCGTCGACGGACCTGCAGCCCGCAACCTACCCGGTCGGCGGGAGCCCGACGGCGAGGCTGGGTAGTCTCGACCTTGTCCCGGCACCACCCGCGCAGGAGGAACGGTCCATGGCAGACCAGACCAGCTCCACGATCGCCGTCGCTGCACCACCCGAGCAGGTGATGGACGTCATCGCGGACTTCTCCGCCTACCCGGAGTGGGCCCAAGGGATCCACGTCGCCGAGGTGCGCGAGACCTATCCGGACGGTCGCGCCAAGGACGTCTACTTCGAGCTCTCCGAAGGGCCGATCAAGGACTCCTACGTGCTCACCTACGACTGGCACGGCAACGACTCGGTCGAGTGGTCGCTCAAGTCCGGCAAGATGATGAAGAACCTCGACGGCGCCTACACGCTGGTGTCCCGCGGAGCCACCACCGAGGTGACCTACCAGCTCGCCGTCGAGGTGAGCATCCCGATGATCGGGATGCTGCGCCGCAAGGCCGAGAAGGTCATCATCGACGCCGCGCTGAAGGGGCTGAAGAAGCGCGTCGAGTCGCGCGCCTGACGTGCGGACCATTCTCTTCACCGGCAAGGGCGGGGTCGGCAAGACCACGGCTGCGGCCGGCACTGCGGCGCTGGCGGCTTCGCGCGGGCTGCGGACCCTGGTGATGTCCACCGACACGGCGCACTCGCTCGCCGACGCGTTCGGCGTGCCGGTCGGCGCCGAGCCGACCGTGGTGGGCCCGGGGCTCTACGTCCAGCAGGTCGACGCCCAGCGCCGGTTCGAGGAGTCCTGGGCGGAGGTCCAGCGCTACCTCCTCTCCGTCCTCGACGCTGCCGGGGTCGACCCGATCACGGCCGAGGAGCTCACCGTGCTTCCCGGCGCCGAGGAGGTGCTGGCGCTCCTCGAGGTGCGCAGGCAGGTGGTCTCCGGAGGGTGGGATGTCGTGGTCGTGGACTGCGCGCCCACCGCGGAGACGCTGCGGCTGCTGGCGCTGCCCGAGGCCCTGGGGTGGTACATGGACCGGGTGCTCCCCGCCGAGCGCCGGATCGTCAAGGCGCTGCGGCCGGTGCTGTCCAGGGCGGCCGGCGTGCCGATGCCGCAGGATCACGTCTTCGACGCCGTGGAGCGGCTGCACCGCGAGCTCGAGCAGGTGCAGGAGCTCCTCACCGGCAAGGAGGCCAGCGTGCGGCTGGTCCTGACCCCGGAACACGTCGTCGTCGCCGAGGCGCGGCGCTCGCTGACCACGCTCTCGCTCTTCGGCTACCAGGTGGACGGGGTCATCGCGAACCGGGTCTTCCCCGACGGGGGCGCCGACGCCTGGCGCTCCGGCTGGGTGGCGGCGCAGCGCGAGGTGCTCGAGGTGGTGGGCGAGTCGTTCGCGGGGCTCCCGGTGTGGCGGTCGGCGTACCGGCCCGCCGAGCCGGTGGGCGTCGACCAGCTGATCGACTTCGCCGCCGCGGCCTACGGCGAGGACGACCCGCTCGCCCCTGCCGACGGGGAGGGGCCGGTGACGGTACGACGGACGCCGACCGGTGCGACGCTGCGGATGGCGCTGCCGTTCGTCGACCGGACGCAGGTCGACCTGGCCCGCCACGGGGACGAGCTGGTCGTGACCGTCGGCTCCTACCGCCGGCTGCTCGCCCTTCCCACCGCGCTGCGACAGCACGACGTGGCCGGCGCCCGGGTCCGCGACGGCGCCCTGCGCGTGATGTTCGTGCCGATCCAGGAGGAGAACCCGTGACCGGCGGCAGCGACCGGGAGCCGGTGGGCAGCGTCGGTGAGGAGGCGGCCAAGCTGTTCAGCGCGCTCCAGGAGTGGGCTCGCGACAGCACGGGCGAGGAGGAGCACGTGCATGCCGAGGCGGGAGGGGCGGAGTGCGCCTGGTGCCCCGTCTGCCGGGCGGCCCACCTCGTGCGACAGACCAGCCCCGAGGTCAAGGCCCACCTCACGGTCGCCGCGAGCTCGCTGCTGCAGGCGGCGGCGGCGCTGCTCGCCGCGGCTCAGCCGGCCCCGGCCCCCGACGCCGGCGTGCAGCGGATCGACCTCGACGAGGATCTCGACGACGACCTCGACGACGACCTCGACGACGGTCCGGAGTGGGACGCGGACTGAGGCCGGGTCGCTACCTGGAGAGGTGCAGGGCGCCGGGCGGCACCTGGGCGTTGTTGTCGGAGTTGTAGACCGTGTCCAGGCAGGCAGGGTTGCCGTTCGTCTCGACGTCGCGCACGATCACCAGCGCGTCGTACGCCGCGGCGCAGCCGTTGCCGTCGAGCCGCAGCTTGCCGCTGGTCAGGTAGATCGTGCCCACGGTCGTGGAGCTGCCGTTGCCGGTCATCCGGAACGTGGCGGTGTTGTTGCGGTCGTAGACCACGGCGTACCCCTTCCACGTCCCCGAGGTCGGTGCACTGAGGACGACGCTGCCGTTGCCTGACGAGTCCAGCGTGGCGCCGGTCTCGCCGCTGTTGCAGGCCCGCGGCGTCGTCGAGCTGCCGCAGGTGAAGTAGAGCGTCACCCCGGTGCCCCGCAGCTGGGTGCTCGAGTTCCCGGCGAGGTCCCAGGTGGTGCCGGAGCCGCCCGCGATCACGTAGGTCCCCGGTTGCAGCGTGCAGACCTCGTTGCGGACCGAGAGCGACCCGTAGATCCCCGGCCCGGCGACGCACGGGTTGCTCCTCGGGGACAGCCCCGCGGTGATCGTCGAGAAGTCGACGGCGGCGAGGGGGTCGCTGATCGGTGCGGCTCCGGTGATCGGGTCCGGGTCGTAGTCGGCCAGGGAGCCGGAGGCGTAGCCCTCGACGGTGGTCTGCCCGTCGGTGGCGACGATCCCGTTGTTGCTCACGCTCACGTTGCCGTTGAAGTGGATGTCGCCGCCGGCGACCGTGACGTTGCCGTTCTGGATGTCGTGGAGGAAGCCGCTGCCGAGGACGCAGAAGGCGCACTTCGAGCGTCCGCCGACGTTCATCTTGGCCTGCGCGAACGAGGCGATGGCCACGTCGGTCGACTTGATGCCGAGGGCGCCGGCGAAGGGTGTCTTCACCAGCTCGACCGGCATCCTGACCCGCACCTCCTCGGGGCGGGTGAGGTTGGGCCGGAACGAGATGCACGGCGTCGACCCCGACGGCACCATGAAGGCCTCACCGTCGGTGCACGTGCTCCAGTCGGTGGCAGTGACGCCGTGGTTCGCGCTCGCGTAGCTCATGGCGGCCGTCACGGCCGCGGGCACGTCCGCGACCTGCGAGCCGGAGGGGTACATCGCGTTCGCCGCGGCCAGCGCCGACGCGTCCGAGGCGTTCTGCGACATCCGACGTGCATCGCGGGCGGCGCCGAGGTCGACCACCAGCGCGGCGAAGCCGAACATGACGAGGGCGAAGACGGCGACGAGCACCGCGATCGCGCCGGACTCGTCCTCGCGGCGCGGTGGCGTCACGCGCACCACGTCCAGGTCTGGCCGGAGGGCAGGGTGTCGGCGAACGAGGAGGCGCCGGTCGACGTGGTCCCGGTCGGCAGCGGCGTCTCGACCTCGATCGACATCTGCGTCCGCGACCGGATCATCCGGTCGTTCGGCATCGGGGTGAGCCCGGTGACCCCGGTCACCTTGACCATGGCGCAGACCACCAGCGGCTGTCCCTTCCGCCAGCCGGTCGGCACCTTGACCATGGCGTAGGTGTCGCCGGCGACGGCACCCACCTGCTGACGCGTCGTGCAGGCCAGCTTCTGGAGGTCGTTCGCGCCCGTCGAGCAGGAGATGGTCTGCACGACGCCGAGCCGGGCAGCCTCACGGACCCCCTGACGGGTGTTGAGCGAGTCGTTGAACCACAGGCCGTAGTCGATGGTGCCGAGCAGCAGCGGGAACAGCAGCGTGCTCACGAGCGCGAACTCGACGGCCGCGGCGCCGGACTCCGTCCGGCGTGCGCGACCCCGCAGCGGTCGGGGGACCCTCATCTTCATCTCCTCGCACAGTGAGACGCCGATCCGCATGGAATTGCGGGCGGTGTCCCCCTGCGCGAGATCGTAGGGTCGAGGACCGGGGTGGCGGGTCCGATTCGCGAAACTTCTGCCGATCCGCGACTGCCGGCGGTCAGCGCTCCCGGCCGGCGTACGACGGCACGAGCTCGCGGGCGAGCTGCTCGATGAAGAGCCCGACGTCGGTGACGATGCCCCGGGCCTGCGAGGAGCCACGGTCGGCGAGCTTGGTGACCGAGGCCGGGTTGATGTCGACGCAGACCAGCGGGATCGAGGCCGGCAGGATGTTGCCGGTCGCCACCGAGTGCAGGGTCGTCGCGACCATCACGCAGTAGCCGACCCCGGGGAGGGCGGCCCGCATGGCGCGCTGCCCGACGATGACGTCGGTGTGGACGTCCGGCAGCGGACCGTCGTCGCGGACCGAGCCGACCAGCACGAACTGCTTGTCGTTGCGGACCAGCGCGTGCATGATCCCGCCGGTCAGCACCCCCTGCTCGACAGCGGCCCGGATCGAGCCCGCCTTGCGGATCTCGTTGATCGCCCGGATGTGGTGCTCGTGCCCGTGCTCGACGCCGTGCCCCCGGTTGAGGTCGATGCCGAGGGAGGTGCCGTAGAGCGCCGCCTCGATGTCGTGGGTGGCCAGCGCGTTGCCGGCGAAGAGGACGTCGACGAACCCGGCCTCGACCAGGGCCACCATCGCCGGTGCCGCGCCGGTGTGGACGACGCCGGGCCCGCCGACCCAGAGCACCTTCTTGCCGGCGTCCTTCGCCTCCTGCATGCCGTCGGCCACCTGGCGGACCAGCAGCGCCTGCGGCTTCTCGCTGGAGACGTCGGACTCCATGAACCCGAAGACGACGCCGGAGCGGACCTCGGCGGGTGCCTGCACCTTGATGCCCGAGGCACCGACGACCAGCCGCATCCCGGCGCGGACGTCGACCATCGGGAGGGTGTAGGCCCGCACCGCGTCGCCCTCGCCCTCGACGACGAGGCCGCAGTCCATCTCGGGGTTCTCCACCTCCACCCAGCGCCCGCCCAGCCGGACCTTCGTGGCCAGGTTGGTCGTGGAGTAGAAGCGGTCGGGGAAGACGCCGTCGGCCGTCACCTCGGCCGTCTCGGCCTCGCCGGGGTCGACCTGGTTGAACCCGCGGGTCTGGATCCGCATGAGGAGCCGCTGGAGGGACTCGTCGTCCGACGCGGTCACCGTGATCGTGGCGTGGGAGAGGTCCGCGGCCTCGTGCCCGACGTCGAACCGGTCGATCGTGTAGTCGGCGTCGTACTCCTTGATGTCGTTGAGGACCCCCGAGAGGATCCCGCTGTCGATCAGGTGGCCGGTGATCTCGACCGTCTCGCTCGCCCTGGGCTGCTGCACTCACAGAACCGCTCCGTCGTCCCCGGGCCATCCGTCGTCCCGGGTGGCCCTCATCGTGGCCACAAGGTAGACGAACCCGCCGACGAAGCCGAGCACCAGCCCCACCGTCAGCCAGCCCGGGACGCCGATGCCCAGGATGAAGGCGAGGAGAGCGATCAGCGGTCCCGCGACGAGCGCCCCCCAGGCGAGCTTCCGCCTCGGCTCCACGACCGGCAGCGGCGGAGGCGGCGGTGGCACGAAGTGGCCCTCGTCCTCCCAGCTGGCCGACGACTGGAGTGGCTCCTCCTGCCAGGCGGGGCGGAACAGCTCCTTGAGGTTGTCGTCGCCGCGGCGCTCGGGGGTGGGGGCCGGGTCCTCGTCGACCGGCTCGGGCTCGGGCTCCGGCTCGGGCCGCCGGGCTCCGGATCGGGACGCTCGGCCGCGTCGGCCGGCGAGGGCTGCCAGTGCGCGACGATCTCGGCGAAGGCCGCGTCGACGTCGAGCCGGCCCTCGGGGTCCTCGGGCGGCGTCGGGTCGGGCCGGTCCGCGTTCACGGCGCAGCGTCCGGAGCAGCGGCGGGTCCGGCGGGTCGTCCGGCGGCAGCAGGTCCGGCGCCCACTCGGCGGATGAAGTCGACGGAGGCCGAGAAGATCAGCGAGGCGTCGTTGTCGACGGTGGCGACGTGGTAGCTGTCCTCGAGGACCCGCTCCTCGAGGTCGCGCGAGGACACCCGCGCCATGATCAGCCGCCCCGACGACGGGTCGACGACGTGGTCCTCGCGCGAGCGGAACATCAGCAGCGGCTGGGTGACCTCGGGCAGTGCCTGGCGGACGGTTCGCATCGCCCGGAACATCGAGTGCGCCGCCTTCAGCGGGGTGCGGGGGTAGGCGCGCTCCTCCACGCCGGGCTTCTTCACGTCACTGCCGATGCCGGGGAAGGACGGGAGGACGAGCTTCATCAGCGGGAGCAGGTGCACGTCCTTGCGCTCGGTCGCCACCGAGGGGTTCACCAGCAGGAGGCCGGCGACCTCGCGGCCCCGGCGGACCGCGAGGTCCAGCGCGAGGCAGCCACCCATCGAGAGCCCGGCCACGAAGACCCGGTCGCACTCCGCCTGCAGCTTCTCGAAGGCGCGCTCGAGCTCGGCGTACCAGTCCGCGTAGCGCGTCGTGTTCAGCTCCTGCCACCTGGTCGCGTGCCCGGGGAGCAGCGGCACCGACACCGAGCAGCCCTGCTCGTGGAGGAACTGCGCCCACGGCCGCATCGACCACGGCGTCCCGGTGAAGCCGTGGCTGAGCAGGACGCCGGTGCGGGTGCCGTCGGCGCCCTGCGCGGTGCCCGAGGCCGTGAACGGTTCGTCTTCGGGGGCGATCTGCAAGGCGTTCTCCAGGGAGCGAGAGTGGTCGGTGCGCACCGCCAGGGGAGGTGTCCGGAGCGCGCAACTAGATCGTCGCACGCCCCTCCAGGTCAGGCTAGGGTGTGACCGGCGCGCGGCGGGGCGCCCACGACGTGCGGGGCTCGAGAGGCGAGGGAGGTCGGGTGTTCTACTGGTTCCTGAAGTGGATCGCCCTCGGGCCGGTCCTGAGGCTGGTCTTCCGCCCCACGGTCGAGGGCATGGAGAACGTGCCGGAGGAGGGGCCCGCGATCCTGGCGAGCAACCACCTCTCCTACGCCGACTGGTTGTTCATGCCGCTCACCCTGTCGCGCAAGGTGACCTTCGTGGCGAAGGCGGAGTACTTCACGACGCCGGGGATCAAGGGGTGGCTCCAGAAGACGTTCTTCTCCGGTGCCGGGCAGGTGCCGATCGACCGGTCGAGCGGGGACGCGGCGGCGGGGGCGCTGCTCTCGGCGAAGAAGGTGCTCGCCCAGGAGGAGCTCTTCGGGATCTACCCCGAAGGCACGCGCTCGCACGACGGCAAGCTCTACCGCGGCAAGACCGGGGTCGCCCGGCTCGCGATCGAGACGGGCGTGCCGGTGGTCCCGGTCGCCGTGGTCGGCACCGACATCGTCGCGCCGCCCGGCAAGAAGTTCGGTCACTGGACCCGGCCGAAGGTGCGGTTCGGCAAGCCGCTGGACTTCTCGCGCTACGAGGGGCTGCAGAACGACCGGTTCATCCTCCGCTCGGCGACCGACGAGATCATGTACGAGATCATGCGGCTCTCCGGTCAGGAGTACGTCGACCTCTACGCGGCCCGCGCCAAGGCGCTCGACAAGGAGGCGGCGCGCCAGCAGGCGGCGGCCGCCCGCGCCGAGGGCAAGGCGGGCGACCCCGCGGCGTGACCCCCTCGCAGCAGGTCGAGACGACGCTGTTCCGGGCGCTGACCGTTCTCCGGGTCGTGCTGACGGTCTACATGGTCGTGCTCAACCTCGTCCGGTGGGACGAGTTCGCCCGGCCCGGGCTGGCCGCGGTCACGGTCGCCACCATGGTCGGGTGGTCGGTGCTCGTCTCGTGGGCCTACGACTCGCCGCGGCGGCGGACGCTCGGCCTGTACGCCGCCGACCTGGCCGTCGCGGTCCTGATGATGCTGAGCACTCCGCTGGTGCAGAGCGAGGCGATGCTCGACCGGCACGCCTCGACGATGCCGTCGTACTGGGTGATCGGGTCGGTGCTCGCCTGGGCGGCCGGGCGGCCGTGGGCCCAGGCGGTGGGTGCTGCGCTGCTGGTCTCGGTCACCGACCTGTCGGTCCGCACCGACCTCGGGGGCACCACCTGGGGGAACCTCTTCCTGCTGGTCCTGGCCGCCGGCGTCGTGGGGTGGACCGCGGAGGTGCTGCGGGACGCCGTGGAGATCCGGGCCGCCGCCGAGCGCGCGGCCGCGGTCCAGCAGGAGCGGGCCCGGCTGGCCCGGGCTGTCCACGACGGGGTGCTCCAGGTGCTGGCGATGGTGCAGCGGCGCGGTGCCGAGGCCGGCGGCGACCTCGCCGCCCTCGGCCGGGTGGCGGGGGAGCAGGAGGCGGCGCTCCGCGCGCTCGTGCAGCACGACGCGCGGCTGCTGGCCCCCGAGGCGCAGCCGTCCGGCGGGGAGACCGACCTGATGGCCGCGCTCGAGCGGATGCACTCGGAGCGGGTGACGGTGGCCGGTCCCGGTGGGCCGGTGCCCCTTCCCCCGGCGGCGACGGTCGAGCTGGTCGCCGTCGTGTCGGCCTGCCTCGACAACGTCCGCGCCCACGTGGGTGAGGAGGCTCCTGCGTGGGTCTTCGTCGAGGATCTCGGCGACCAGGTGGTCGTGAGCGTCCGGGACGAGGGCGACGGCATCCCGGCGGGGCGCCTCGAGGAGGCGGTCCGCGAGGGCAGGATGGGGATCAGCGGCTCCATCCGGGGCCGGATGACCGAGCTCGGCGGCCGGGCGGAGCTGACGACCGGCGGGGGCCAGGGGACCGAGTGGGAGCTGACGCTGCCGCGGTGGGAAGGGGCGACGTGACGGACGGGCCGCTCAGGGTCATGGTGGTCGACGACCATCCCATGTGGCGCGACGCCGTGGAGCGCGACCTCGCCGGAGCGGGGATGCAGGTCGTCGCAACGGCCGCCACCGGTGCGGAGGCGCTGGTCCGGGCCCGAGCGACCCGCCCCGCGGTGGTGGTGCTCGACCTCCAGATCCCCGCGCCGAACGGGGTCGAGGTGACCGCCGTCCTGGTCCGGGAGGACCCGACGGTGCGGGTGCTCATCCTCTCGGCCTCGGGGGAGCAGAGCGACGTGCTCGAGGCGGTGAAGGCCGGGGCGACCGGCTACCTCGTCAAGTCCGCCTCCAGTGCCGAGCTGCTCGACGCCGTACGCCGGGTGGCGCTCGGCGACACGGTCTTCACGCCGGGACTGGCCGGACTGGTGCTGGGGGAGTACCGCCGGCTCTCCGAGTCGCCCGCGGCGGACACCGGCGACGGTGCGCCCCGGCTGACCGAGCGCGAGACCGAGGTGCTGCGGCTGGTGGCCAAGGGGCTCTCCTACCGGCAGATCGCCGACCGGCTGGTGCTGTCGCACCGCACGGTCCAGAACCACGTGCAGAACACGTTGCGCAAGCTGCAGCTGCACAACCGGGTCCAGCTGGTCCGCTACGCCATCGAGCAGGGGCTCGACGAGGAGCTGGGCTGACCGGGCACGCTCAGGGACCTTGGTCCCGAGGGCCTGTCAAGGGGACATACGTCCCCGAAGGTCCCGTCGCCGACCGGTGACCTTTAGGTCGTCCGTCCTGAAACGCCCCTTATGCCTAGATAACACCTCTTTAGCCGGTCTACCGTCGTGCTCTCAGGACAAGGGAGTAAGCGATGGAACGCTGGCACCGCAACCGGACCGGCACCGCCCGTGAGCGCGGCGCCGTGGCCGTCGAGACGGCTCTCGTCATGCCGCTGCTGCTGGCGGTCCTCTTCGGGATCGTCGAGGTCTCCCTGCTGATCCGGGACCACGTCGCCGTCACCTCCGCGGTCCGGGTCGGGTCCCGGATCGCCTCGGCCTCGGCCGACGCCGGACCCGGCACCTGCGAGACCGGGCCGACGGCACCGCCGTGCACCTCGGCCAGCTCGCCGGCGCTCGCCCAGGCGGCTGCCGACGCCATCCAACGCGCCGGTTCTGCGATGCCGCACGACTCGATCGACTACATTCTCGTCTACAAGGCGAACGCGCAGGGGTTCCCCGGCGCCGCCGGCAACACCACGATGCCCGCCGACTGCAGCGGCGTCCCGGCCTGCGTCCGGTTCGTCTGGCGGGACTCCGCCAACGCCTTCCGCTACGCCGGCGGTGCCTGGGATTCCAAGAGCATCAACGCCTGCGTCAACGAGTCAGACACCCTGGGGGTCTACATGCGCGCCACCCACAAGGGCGTGACGGGCATCTTCGGCAGCTCCATCGGGCTCGCCGACCGCTCGGTGATGAAGTTCGAGCCGCTCTCGGAGGACTCCTGCAAGCCCGGCACCCCGGCGGCCCACTCATGATCCACGGGACGCGGGCGCCCCGGCGCTCGGGGCGCCGGCGCGACGAGCAGGGCGTCGTCGCCGTCGTGGTCGCGGTCTTCATGTCCAGCCTCTTCTTCGCGCTGGCGGCCATCTCCGTCGACGTGTCGCGGTGGTACATGGAGGTCGAGCGGGTCCAGAACGCTGCCGACGCGGGAGCCCTCGCCGGGGTGACCCACCTCCCGCAGGACCTCGCCGCCGCCCAGGCGACGGCGCGGGACGTGAGCGGCCGCAACGGCTACCCGGACGCGGGGACCACCTCGGTCAGCGGCGAGCCCGGAGCCCGCCCCAGCCAGCTCAAGGTCACCGTCGCCAGCACCATCCCGAACACCTTCGGGTCGATGTTCGGGGTCGACACGATCACGATCAGCCGGAGCGCGGTCGCTGACTACAACGGCCCCGCCCCGATGGGCAGCCCGTGCAACACCTTCGGCAACGAGCCGGCCAGCGGTGTGGGCAGCGCGCTGCCCGTCGGCTCGGCGCTGCCCGCGCTGCCGTTCGCCGGATGCAGCTCCAAGCCCGACTTCTGGGCCACCATCGAAGGGCCGGAGACCCAGAAGGTCCAGGGCGACCGCTACAGCACCCGCCCGTGCGGCGGAGGAACGGTGCACGAGTGCGGCAGCGGCAACCCGGCGAACAAGGAGCACCGCGAGGACGGCTACTACTGGTTGATCCGGGTCACCGAGGCAGCCAAGAACAGCCCGATCAAGCTGCAGCTCTACGACCCTGGGTTCGTCGCCACCGGCACCACCTGCGCCGACCTGCCCGGCCGCAACAACCTGGTCGACGACCCGAACCAGTTCGTCACCACCGACGGCAAGCTCCGCTACGGCAACCCGGCGACGCAGCCGGACGCGGCCTCGAAGCAGGCATCGCGTGACTTCTGCTCCGGTGACTACTTCCCCGGCGGGGGCAACAACCCGATGACCACGACGTTCGTGCTCCGGGACCCGGTGGACACGCTCAACCCCGCGTCGGCGCCGGTCCACGCCGGCTGCGTGCGTCAGTACCGCGGTCTCGACAAGATCCAGAACGGCCAGGTCATCAACACAGGCTCCTCCGGCAACTACGAACCGCACCTGGCGTCGTACTTCCACACCTGGTCGGACTTCTGCACCTTCACGCCGTCGCGCGCCGGCGACTACTACCTCCAGGTGCGCAGCAACGTGAGCATCGGCGGGACCACGAACGGCAACAACGGCAGGCAAGCTCTGGTCTACGAGGACAACCCGGCTGCTGCTGCCCCCACCGGCAACACCTCCACGGGCTCGGGGAACAACGCCTTCGGCATCCGAGCAGTGACCGCGCCCGGTCTCGAGGACGACGTCGCGGTCTCCGGCTACGCCCGGATGCCGATCTTCGCCAACGCGACGTCGGCCCAGTCGACCTTCAACCTGATCCGGGTGCTGCCTGCGGCCGCAGGCAAGAGCATCAGCTTCAGCTTCTTCGACGTCGCGGACTGCGCCTCTTCGTGCAGCGGAACCGTCAAGGTGATGGTGCCCGGCGATGCCACGGGCAGCATCCTCACGACTCCGTTCCGTGACGGGTGCAAGTCGTTCGGCGGAGCAGCAGGGGGGGCCGGTACGACGCTGACCAACTGCACCGCCCCGGTGAGCTCGGGCCAGAACAACGGGAAGCTGCAGACGATGACGATTCCTATCCCGAACGACTACTCGTGCAACTACGCCTCGTTCGGCGGCTGCTGGTACAAGGTCCAGGTCTCGTACCCCGGTGCGACCGTCACCGACATCACCACCTGGGACGCCAACATCGCCGGCGACCCGGTGCGGCTCACCGAGTAGCCCGCGCTCCTAAGGTGGACGCGTGGACGAGGACCGGCTCCGCGAGGTCGCGGACGAGCTCTACGGGCTGCGCCCCGACGAGTTCACCGGCGCCCGCACCGCCGCCGAGAAGGAGGCGCGGGCCGCGGGCGACCGTGAGCTCGCGGCCGCGGTGAAGGCGCTCCGCCGCCCGGCGGTCGCTGCCTGGGCGGTCAACCTCCTCGGCCGCCGCAGGGCCGAGCTCCTGACGCAGGTCGTAGCGCTCGGGGACTCGCTGCGGCAGGCGCAGGCACAGCTCCAGGGCGACGAGCTGCGGGAGCTGACCCGGCAGCGCCGCCGGCTCGTCGCCGCCGTCACGGCGCAGGTGCGCGAGGTCGCGGAGTCCGAAGGGCAGCGGCTCAGCGACCCAGCGGTCCGCCAGGTCGAGGAGACCCTGCAGGCGGCGATGGCCGACCCGACGGCGGCGGAGGCGGTCCTCAGCGGGCTGCTCGCGCAGCCGTTGAGCTCCACGGGGCTGGAGTCGCTCACCACCGCGGCGCTCGCCGTACCGCTGGGATGGCGGCGCCCGCCTCACGTGCCGCAGCCGGGGCCGCCGACCCTGACCGTGGTCCGCGACGACGGCGCTGAGCTCCGCCGGGCCGAGGAGCGTGCCGCCGAGGCCGCCGACGTCCTGCGGCGGGCCACCCGCTCCCAGGGCGCCCTGGAGAAGAAGCGGGCCAAGGCACGAGGCGAAGCTCCTGCAGCTCGAGGCGGAGCTCGAGGAGCTGCGCCGGAGGGTGGCGGAGGCCGAGGAGGCCACGGAGGCGGCCGCCGCCAAGCTCGACCGCGTCCAGGAGTCGCTCGACGCTGCCGAGGAGGAGGTGGCGGAGGCGCGCTCCGAGGCCGAGGGCGCGGCCGCCGACGTCGAGCGGCTGCGCCGGCCAGGCGGCTAGAGCAGCGACAGCCCGAAGCAGCACCGCAGGTCGCCCCCGGACTCCCCGGGGACACCGGGTGAGTCAAGGTGCCACACCTCGGCGCCCTGCAGCCGCAGCCCGGCGGGGGAGCCGTAGAGCACCCGCACCTCACCGGTCTCGTCGCGTCCCGCCCCCGGAACGCCGATGGCGAGGTCGGCGTAGGTGCGCTTCCCGTAGTCTGCCGCGCCGAGAGCCTCGCCGAACGACGACTGCGCGGAGATCTCGCCCGGCATCCCCCTCGTGGTCCGGAGCCACCGCTGGCTGCCCGCGGCGGTGAGCCCGCGCCCGCTGCCGTAGAGAACCGTGACCGACGCGTGGTCGGCTGCGTCGGTGGGGTCGCCGTCGCGCGAGCCGATCGCGAGGTCGGTCGGACGCTGACGCCCGAAGTTCGCGGCGACCAGCGAGTGCCCGAAGGTGCCGTGGTCGCGGGGAGCCCCCAGCACCGCAGCGCCCCGCTGGGTCCAACGGTCGCTGCGCCGGCCGGTGAGCCCAGCGGGAGAGCCGCGCAGCACGATCACCGCCCCCGCGTTCGCGTGCCCGGAGTGGTCCTCGCCCGGGAAGCCCACCGCGAGGTCGTCGCGCCCGTCGGCGTCGAAGTCACCCTTGGACACCTGCAGCCCGGCACCGTCGGCGGGCTCGGGGACGTCCGGGACGTGCCGGGAGCCCTGCGTCCAGAGGCGGTTCACCGAACGGCGCAGCCCGACCCGGTCCCGGCCGTAGAAGACCTGCACGGCACCCGCAGCCCCGGCCCGACCGACGTCCTGGCCGGAGACGCCGACCACGAGGTCGTCGTTCCCGTTGCCGTCGTAGTCACCGCGCGCCTCGAGGGCGTCCCCGAAGCGGGCCTCCGGCCGGACCCGTCCGCGGACTCCGGGCGTGCCCTGGGTGAGCCAGGTCGCCGAGCGTGCCCTCAGGCCGTCGGCGGAGCCGGGCACGACCAGGACGCCACCGGCGTTGGCCGCCCCGGCCACCCGGCGCTCGGGATGCCCGATCACGAGGTCGTCGGCCCCGTCGGCGTCGAAGTCCCCCGCGGAGAGCGCCACCCCGAAGGCGTACGGCGAGCCGGCGGGGCCGGTCACGGCGGCTGCGTGGATGGCGGAACCCTCGACGAGCCCGTCCACGGAGCCGTAGTGGACCTCGACCCGCGGGCCTCCCGGGCCGTCGCCGTAGGGCACGCTCACGGCGAGGTCACCGTGGCCGTCGTCGTCGAAGTCACCGGCCGCGAGCGCGGTTCCGAAACCGTCCCGGAACCCGCAGGAGACCCGACGCTCCGCCCCCTGCGAGGTGAGGCCGTCGACCGCACCGGGGACGACGTTGACCGCACCGGCCTCGAACCCGCAGTCGGTGTCACCGGGGCTGCCCACCACGAGGTCGGCGACGCCGTTGGCGTCGAAGTCGTGGGGCCACCCCGATCCCACCTCGGCACCTGCTGGCGCGGCCGTGCCGAGGGCCAGCACGAGGGCCGTCCCGGCGCACAGGCTGCCCACGACACGCATCGCATCCCCCGATCGATGTCCCGCGGCCCCGTCGGTCGCCGGCTAGCTGGTCCACATCTTGGCACGCTCCACGGCCGGACTCCACGAACGGTGCGCCGGGTCGGCGCGGTCCCGGTCGGCCGCCGGCTCGAAGCGACGGTCCAGCGTCCGGATCGCCCGCAGCTCGTCGGTCGACCCCCACACACCGGCGCCCAGCCCTGCCGCGAACGCCGCCCCCAGCCCGGTGGTCTCCACGACCCGTGGACGCTCGACCGGGACGCCGAGCTGGTCGGCCTGGAGCTGGCAGAGCAGGTCGTTGGCGGCCGCTGCGCCGTCCACCCTGAGCGAGGTGAGAGGCGACTCCGGCGGCAGGGTGTCGATGAGGTCGCGCACCTCGGAAGGCGATCGCCTCGAGGGCCACCGCCGCGGTCTCGGCCGCGGAGCCGTCGATCTGGCGCCCGTCCGGCAGCCACTGGACAGCGGCGCCGGTCATGAAGCTCGTCCCCTCCAGCGCATAGGTCAGCTCACCGTCCGGCGACCGCCACGCCGCGGTCGACAGCAGCCCGGCGTCGGAGCGCACCACCTCGGTCCCGGTGTTGGTGAGGACGGACGAGCCGGTGCCGTAGGTGCAGTTGGTGTCACCGACGTCGAAGCAGGTCTGCCCGAACAACGCCGACTGCTGGTCGCCGAGGATGCCCGAGACCGGGAGCTCGAGCCCCAGGAACGACCGTGGGTCGGTGGTGGCGATCCGCCCCCAGGAGGGCCCGACCTCCGGCAGGGCGGACCGGGGCACGCCGAAGAGCCCGCACAGCTCGTCGTTCCAGTCGCCCTCGGTGAGGTCGAACAGCAGCGTCCGGCAGGCGTTGGAGACGTCGGTGACGTGCCAGGTGCCCCGGGTCATCCGGGCCACGAGGTAGGAGTCGACGGTGCCCACCGCGTAGCGGCCCTCCTCGACCAGCCTCCACGTGCGGGGCTCGTGCTCGGCGATCCACGCCAGCTTGGTGCCCGAGTGGGAGGGGTCGAGCCGCAACCCGGTCAGCTCGGCGACCCGCGGCTCGTGGCCCTCGTCCCGCAGCCGGGTGCAGGTCTCGGCGGGCCGCCGGTCCTGCCGGACGATCGCCCGCCGGGGCGACCCGAGGGTCTCGCGGTCCCACAGGAGCACGGTCTCCCGCTGGTTCGTGATCCCCACGCATCGCAGCTCAGGACCGTCGTACTCCTCGAGCGCGGAGCGCGACGCCGAGAGCGTCGCCTGCCAGATGTCCTCGGGGGAGTGCTCGACCCACCCCGGCCCTGGGGAGGTGCTGGGCGAGCTCGTGGCACCCCTTCGCGGCGATGACGCCGTCGGCGGTCACCACCAGCGCGGTGACCCCGGTGGTCCCGGCGTCGATCGCGAGCACGCTCAACGCCGACGCCCTTCGACACGGAGGAGGTCGAGCACCGCACGGTCGACCCAGCCCGGGCCCACGCGCATCTCCCAGTTCTCGCTGCCCACCCAGGCGTCGAAGCCGTCGTGCCCGGTCGCTCGGGCGAGCCGGTCGAGCTCCTCCCGCAGGTCGTCGTCGACGGCCACCTTCTCCTCCTCGGTGGAGGCGGTGAGGTAGAGCCCGTGGAGCCGGAGCAGCCTGCCCAGCTCCTCGACCGGCCGCGGGTGGTCGTCGACCCGGAGGTCTGCCGCGATGTCGTCGTTGCCGCCGTACCCTGCGCCGTCGCGCACCACCAGCAGAGCCGCCGACTGCCGTCCGCGGCGGTCACCTCCCGCGTCGTCACCTGCCTCGAGAGCGGCGAGCAGCCGGAGGGCCAGGTCGGGCTGGCCAGCGGAGCCCTCCCACGCCTCGTGCATGGCGCGGACCACGTCGGGGCCGGCCAGGATGTTGCCCTGGATCGCCACCCCCGGCCCGGTCTCCCCGCCCGCCCAGTCGAGGCACTCGCTGCCGGTGTACGTCGCGGCGTTGCCGTCGACGTCGACGATGCCGACCTGGCGGTGGTCCCGCCCGTCGTCGTCCTCGAGGAGCCGCTCGAGCGCCACCTCCGCGGTCGCTCCCTCGTCGAGGTGGGCGAGCGCCATCCCCTTGTAGGCGACGTTCGCCATCGCCTGGGTGGCGATGGCTCCGATCCCGGCGACCGCGGCGGGGACCGGTGAGCCCACCGCGAGGAACTTGGAGGCGACGGCGACGCCCCAGGAACTGCCGTCCTCGGAGCGGGCCACGATCGAGAAGGTCATGGCGGCACCGTAGCCACCGCTTCCCTGTCCGTGCGGGCAGGCGGGCTCCAAGTGGGAGCTCAAGTCGCTGTCCAGCCGGCTCCAAGCGCGCGAGCCCAGAGTCGTCGCGACAACCGAGACCGGCCGCTGTGGGCGGCCACCGAGACCAGGAGATCCCAGCATGAGCAACCACCTGTCCACCCCCTCCGCCGCTCCCGTCCCGTCGACCGGCTCCGCTCTCCGCTCGCGGGCTCGCCGCGGGGCCGGTCGCAGGCGACGTACGCCCTCGGGCGCGCAGTGGGGCTCACCGCCGGGCTCGCCGCCGGCGTGACGGCGCTGGCGGGCCCGGCGTCGGCGCTGGAGCCGGACACCGGGCCGCCGTCCGAGCAGGTGGCGCCGCTGGTGCAACCGTCGGTGGTGTACGAGGCCGTCACGTGGAAGGGCTACGTCTACGACACCTACAACCGTCAGTACCTGAAGCTCAAGGAGTTCACGGTGCCGACCCAGTGCACCGGGTTCGTGGTGAACCCCGACGGCTGGGTCGCGACCGCCGGCCACTGCGTCGACCCGACCAGCGGCAAGGAGGCGGTCCGGCGCGCCGCAGCGGCCTGGGCGCTGGAGAGCGGCTACTACACCGACGCCTTCGGGCTCACCGTCGACGACGTGATGAAGACCTACCGGGTGGACATCCTCGACGACGGCGGGCAGGTCGCCCGCAACAAGGTGGACCGTCAGGTCAGCGTCTCGTGGGGGGCCTCGGTCTCGGGCGTCGACGTGCAGAAGAAGCACGCTGCCCGCGTGGTCGACTACCAGTCGTTCGACGAGGGCGACGGAGCGCTCCTCAAGGTCGACGCGACCGACCTCAACGCCATCGGGCTCGCCGACACCGACGGCGTCGAGATCAACAGCGGGGTCGTCGCGGTCGGCTACCCGGCGATCATCCACGCGTTCACCGACCCCGACCTGACCCCGACGTTCGACGCGGGGGCGGTCAGCTCGATCAAGACCGTCGCCGACGGGCTGCTCTCGGTGTTCCAGCTGAGCGCGGAGCTCTCCGGCGGCATGAGCGGCGGGCCGACGGTCGACGAGGCCGGCAACGTCATCGGCGTCAACAGCGCGCGGCTCGTGGGCGAGCCGTTCAACTACGCCGTCCCCGCCGAGCGCATCGAGGAGCTGCTGGCCGGTGCCGGCGTCGAGAACACCGTCAGCCCGGTGACCCTCACCTACCGCGAGGGGATCCGTGCGTACTTCGAGGGCGACCGGGCGACCGCGGTCGCCAGCCTGACCGAGGTGCTCGACGAGCAGCCGGCCAACGGCCTCGCCGAGAAGTACCTCGCCAAGGCGGAGAAGCTGCCCGAGCCCGCGCCCGCTCCTGAGGAGGGGCTCTCCGTCTGGGTGGTCGCCGGTGGCGGCGCCGCGGTGGTCGGGCTCCTCGGCGGCGGCACGATCCTGGCGCTGGTCCTGCGTCGCCGTGGGCGACGGACGGCTCCGGCTCCCGTGCCGGGCCCGTTTCCGCCGGCCCCGCCCTCGCCGGTGGCCGCCGAGCCGGCCCTGGTCGGCGCGGGTGCTCCGGTCCCGGACCACGGCACTGGCCAGCCGGTGCCGCCCGCACCCGTCGGCTTCGTCGCGCAGACCCCGTCGTACTCCGCTCCCGGCTCGGCTCCCGGGTGCCCGGGCTGCGGGAACCAGGTGGAGGCGGGGATGGCGTTCTGCGGACGGTGCGGCACCAGGACGGGAGGGCCGGCCTGACCCCCCGGCCGGTTTCCCACGGGACCGTGGGAAACCGGTGCGGCCTGGATCGTTCCAATGAACTTTCGCTACGGTGGGCGCATGCGCATTGGAGTCCTGACCGGAGGCGGGGACTGCCCCGGCCTCAACGCCGTCATCCGAGCTGTCGTCCGCAAGGGCGAGGGGGAGTACGGGTTCGAGTTCGTCGGCTTCCGAGACGGATGGCGCGGACCACTCGAGAACCACACCGTCCCGCTCACCGTCAAGGAGGTCCGTGGGATCCTGCCGCGCGGCGGCACCATCTTGAAATCGTCGCGGACCAACCCGTTCAAGGTCGAGAACGGTGTGGAGCGGATCAAGGAGAACCTCGCCGCGAACGGCATCGACGCGCTGGTCGCGATCGGCGGCGAGGACACCCTGGGGGTGGCGACCAAGCTCGCCGACGCCGGGGTCAACGTCGTCGGTGTGCCCAAGACCATCGACAACGACCTCTCCGGCACCGACTTCACGTTCGGCTTCGACACCGCGGTGAACATCGCGATGGAGGCGATCGACCGGCTGCACACGACGGCGGAGTCCCATCACCGGGTGGTCGTCGTCGAGGTGATGGGCCGGCACGCCGGCTGGATCGCCCTGCACGCCGGGCTCGCGGGCGGCGCCAACATCGTGCTGATCCCGGAGATGCCGTTCGACATCGAGAAGGTCTGCGACTACGTCAAGAAGAGGTTCGAGACGAACTACTCGCCGATCGTCGTGGTCTCCGAGGGCGCGGTCCCCGCTGAGGGCGGCGACATGACGCTGCAGAGCGGCGAGGTCGACGCGTTCGGCCACGTCCGGCTCGGCGGCATCGGCGACCGGCTCGCGCAGGAGATCGAGGCACGGACCGGCAAGGAGGCCCGCGCCGTCGTCCTCGGCCACGTGCAGCGTGGCGGCACCCCCACGGCGTTCGACCGCTGGCTGGCGACCCGCTTCGGGCTGCACGCGATCACGGCGGTGGCCGACCAGGACTACGGGAAGATGGTGGCCCTCCGCGGCAAGGAGATCGTCCGGGTGCCGCTCATCGAGGGCACCGGCGAGCTGAAGGTCGTCTCCGCCGAGGAGTACGCCGAGGCCGAGGTGTTCTTCGGCTGACCCAGCCACGACGGGAGGTGCCGGCGTCCCGGCGTAGGCTGGTCCGGTGACGATCCCTGACCTGCACTCCCTGCAAGCGATGGGCGCCGCCCAGCAGCCGAGCTGGCCGGACCAGGCCGCTCTCGACGCCACCGTCGAGCGGCTCCGCCGGGTCCCGCCGCTGGTCTTCGCCGGTGAGTGCGACGACCTCAAGGGCAAGCTCGCCCAGGTTGCGGCGGGCGAGGCGTTCCTCCTCCAGGGCGGCGACTGCGCGGAGACGCTCGAGGGCGCGACCGCCGACAACGTCCGGGCCAAGCTCCGGGTCCTGCTTCAGATGGCCGTCGTCCTGACGTACGCCGCGTCGGTGCCGGTCGTGAAGGTGGGCCGGCTCGCCGGGCAGTACGCCAAGCCACGCTCCTCCGACAACGAGACCCGGGAGGGCGTCACGCTGCCGGCGTACCGCGGCGACGCCGTCAACGGCTTCGACTTCACCCCCGAGTCGCGGGTGCCGGACCCCCAGCGGCTCCTGGACGTCTACCACTCCTCGGCGTCCACGCTGAACCTGGCGCGGGCGTTCGTCACCGGCGGCTACGCCGACCTCCGCCAGGTCCACACCTGGAACACCGACTTCGTGCGCTCCTCCCCGGTCGGCCGCCGCTACGAGAAGCTGGCCGGCGAGATCGACCGCGCGCTGACGTTCATGAAGGCGATCGGCGCCGACCCCGACCAGTTCCACAGCGTCGACTTCCACTCCAGCCACGAGGCCCTGATCCTCGAGTACGAGCACGCCCTCACCCGGATCGACAGCCGCAGCGAGCTGCCCTACGACGTCTCGGCTCACTTCCTGTGGATCGGCGAGCGCACCCGCCAGCTCGACGGCGCGCACGTCGAGCTGATGAGCCGGATCCGCAACCCGATCGGTGTGAAGCTCGGCCCGACCACGACCGCCGACGACGCGATCGCCCTGGCTCAGCGGCTCAGCCCGGACAACGAGCCGGGCCGGCTGACGTTCATCACGCGGATGGGCGCGCGGCGGGTCCGCGACGCGCTGCCTGAGCTGGTGGAGAAGGTCACCGCCGCCGGCGTCAACGTCGCCTGGGTCTGCGACCCGATGCACGGCAACACCTTCGAGGCGTCCTCGGGCTACAAGACCCGCCGGTTCGAGGACGTCATGGACGAGGTCCAGGGTTTCTTCGACGTCCACCGGGCGCTCGGCACCTGGCCGGGCGGGCTGCACGTCGAGCTGACCGGGGACAACGTCACCGAGTGCGTCGGCGGCGGCGAGTCACTCCTCGAGACCGAGCTGTCGCACCGCTACGAGTCGGTCTGCGACCCGCGGCTCAACCGGGTCCAGTCGCTCGAGCTGGCGTTCCTCGTCGCCGAGATGCTCGGTGAGGTGGCCGCGCCGGTCGAGGGCTGAGGCTACGGTCCGGAGGGGCTACCGGCGCGGGAGCCGCGCGACGCTCCGTAGGCTGACGCCCGTGATCGACCTGCGCAGCGACACCGTCACCCGTCCCACCGACGCGATGCGGGCCGCGATGGCCTCGGCCGACGTCGGCGACGACGTCTACGGCGAGGACCCCACCGTGCTCGCGCTGGAGGAGCGGGTGGCCGAGCTCCTCGGCAAGGAGGCGGCGCTGTTCACCCCGACCGGGTCGATGGCGAACGTCCTCGCGGTCCGCTCCCTGGTGGGCGTGGGGGAGGAGGTCCTCTGCGAGGCGTCGGCCCACATCGCCCGTGCCGAGCTGGGCGCGCACGCCGCCTACACCGGCCTGACGATGCGGACCTGGGTCGGCCGTCCGCTCGACCTGCCGACGATCGAGACGATCTTCGCGCCGGCGATGGGGCCGTTCTTCGTGCCCACCCGGGCGATCTCGGTGGAGAACACCCACAACTTCGGCGGCGGCGCGGTGATCGGCCTCGATGAGCTGAAGACACTGCGCGCGTTCGCCGACGTCCGCGGCGTCGGGGTCCACCTCGACGGTGCGCGGCTCTGGAACGCCCACGTCGCGACGGGGACGCCGCTGACCGAGTACGGCGCGGTGGCCGACGTCATCGCGGTGTGCCTGAGCAAGGGGCTCGGCGCCCCGGTGGGGTCGCTCGTCGTCGGGACCACCGAGGCGATGGCCGAGGCGCGCGTCTGGCGCAAGCGGATGGGAGGCGGGATGAGGCAGGTCGGCATCCTCGCCGCAGCCGGCCTGCACGCGCTCGAGCACCATGTCGAGCGGCTCGCCGAGGACCACGAGCACGCCCGGCTCCTCGCCGAGGCGTGCGGGGTCGACCCGGCGACGGTCGACACCAACATCGTCGTGGTCCCCACCGCCGACCCGGCGAAGATCGTGCTGGCCGCCAAGCAGGAGGGGGTGCTGGCCTCAGCCGTCGGCGCCACCTCGCTCCGGATGGTCACCCACCTGGGCGTCGGCCGTTCCGAGGTCGAGCACGCCGCCCGGGTGCTCGCCCCCCTCACCACCGGTTGAGCCGTCACTCGCGCCGGGTCGAGCCGTCACTCGTGCCGGGCGGTCGGAGGCCGACGTCGCGCAGCTCCAGCACCGCGAGCCGGCGTACGACGGCCTCCTCCCGGCGCCGCCAGGCACCCGCCGGGTCGTCGGAGACCTCCGCCAGCCGGTGCATCGGCTGGCGTGCCAGAGCCCTGAGCGCGAAGAGGTCGAGGTCCTCGGCCGCGTCGATGAACCGCTGACCGGCGGTCGCCTCGCGGGCGAACCGCCACCGCAGCGGCACGTACACCGCCGCCAGCACCAGGATCGGGGTGGCACCGATCGCCAGCGCGAGCCACATCGCGAGCTGCTCGACGGCCTCGACCTGGGCCACCCCGGCCGCGGCGACCCGGTCGGCGGCGTCGCCGGCCCCGGTGAACGGAGCCGCCAGCCCGCCGCCGACCAACGGGGTGTCGCCGACGACGGCCCCGGCCTCGCGCATCCGCTCCGCGAGCCCGCTGCCCGCCCGGTCCAGCTCCTCGCCCGGTCGCGCCAACCGGCTGGTGGCCTCGTGGACCGCCCGGGCGACCAGCAGCCAGGCGATGACCCAGACGACGAGGAGCGAGTCCCCGACCAGCTGGCGGAGACGGTGGCCGTGGGCGTCGGCGTACAGCTTCATCCTCCGATCCTGTCCGACCGGCCCCGCCCGGTCCGGCAGCCGCACCGGTCGGTCGCGTAGGCTGCCGCGTCGGCACCCTCCATCCCGGGAGCAGCATGCATTCTCTCCGCACGGCCGTCCTCGGCCTGCTCACCGCCTGCGCGGTGACCGTCTCGCCCGTCGTCGCCCTCGCGGAGACCGGCTCCGCAGCCCGGGGCGTCGCGAGCGCCCGCGTGGCCGGTCCCGAGGACGCGGCGGACCGCGCCCGTGCCGCTCTGGCCGCCGTGGAACGGGCCTTCGACGGCTCCGCCACCCGACGTGACCGGGGCGCCGGGCGTGAGCACGCGGACCGGCACCTCACGCTGCTCCTGCGAGACCTGCGGCTGGGGCTCGACGAGCTCGACGGCGAGGAGCGCGAGCGCGCCGAGTCCTACCTCGCGCGGCCCACCGGTCCCGCCGAGTTCCGCGGCGAGCCGCAGTACGGCGCCGGTGCCGCTCCGGCCGACGACTGCACGGTCGCACCCACGCCCGGGTCGCACGTGTGCGTGACCTGGGCGACGGCGACCAGCGACGCACCGGTCCTGACCGACAGCGACGGGGACGGCGTGCCGGACTACGTCGAGACGACGCGCGACGTGCTCAACGACGTGTGGGACTCGGTCGTGGTCGACGGCGGCTACCGCGCTCCTCTGCCGGACGCCGCCTCCGACAACGCCGGACCCGACGGTCGGCTCGACGTGTACCTCCTCGACATCGGCGACGACGGCTTCTACGGCTACTGCACGACCGACGACCCGGACTGGCGCACCACGTACGCCGTGTCGGCGTACTGCGTGCTCGACGACGACTTCGCCACCCACCAGTTCGGCGGCGTCCCGACCGAGAACCTGCAGGTGACCGCGGCGCACGAGTTCTTCCACGCCGTCCAGTACGCCTACGACTGGACCGAGGACGTCTGGCTCCTCGAGGGCACCGCGGCCTGGGTCGAGGACGAGCTCTACGACGATGTGGACGACAACCGGCAGTACCTCCTCTCCGACAGCCCGCTCTCGGACCCGCAGCAGCCGTTGGACGGATCGCGCGACAACCCCTACGCGAGCTGGATCTTCTGGCGCTACCTCGGCGAGCGGTTCCCCGACGCGGGCGGCACCGGGTTGCCGCTGGTGGTCCGCGACGTGATCGAGCGCGCCGGCGGCGCCTCGCCGACCGATTCCGGCACCTTCTCCACCCAGGCGCTGCGCCGGTCCGTCGAGGGCTCCTTCCCGAAGCTGTTCTCGCGGTTCGCCGTCGCCAACCGGCGCCCGCGTGCCTCCTACGAGGAGGGCGCCGCCTACCGCGCCGCACCACTGGCCGGCCGGCTCACCCTCCGCAACCGCAAGGCCGTGTCGTTCGCGAGCCGGCCGGCCCACCTCGCCGCGCACACCGTGCGCGTGAAGCCGGGTCCGGCGCTGAAGGGCAAGCGCTGGCGGCTCCGGGTGCAGGTCGAGATGCCGCGCCGCTCGTTCGGGTACGACGCCGCCCTCACCACCGTCGCCAAGGACGGGTCGGTGTCGACCCGGCACGTGCGGCTGAAGGCCGACGGCGACGGGTCGAGGGTGGCCGCCTTCGGCCGCGCCCGGGTGCGCTACGTCGAGGTGACGCTCACCAACGCCTCCACGCGGTACGTGTGCTGGCAGGGCCGGCAGTACGCCTGCGAGGGGACGCCGAAGGACGACGGACGCCGCGTGAAGGCGACGGTCAAGGCGTTCCGCTGACCAGCGTCGAGGCGTCGGCGCGGCCGACGACCGGAGGCAGCTGACGCACCGCCTGGGCGAGTGCGCGCAGCTCGCTGCCGAGCAGCGCCTGCGGACCGTCGCACAGCGCGTTCTCCGGCTCCGGGTGGACGTCGACGATGACGCCGTCGGCGCCCACCGCGATCGAGGCCCGCGACAGCGGCACCACCAGCTCCTTGAGCCCGGCCGCGTGCGAGGGGTCGACGATGATCGGCAGGTGGCTCTTGGCCTGCACGACCGGCACGGCCGAGAGGTCCAGGGTGTTGCGGGTGGCCGGCTCGAAGGTCCGGATGCCGCGCTCGCACAGGACGACGTCGAGGTTGCCGCGCTGGGCGATGTACTCCGCTGCCATGAGCCACTCCTCGATCGTGGCCGTCATCCCGCGCTTGAGCAGGACCGGCTTGCCGGCGTCCCCGACCGCCTGGAGCAGCCCGAAGTTGGCCATGTTGCGGGTGCCGATCTGGAGCATGTCGGCGTGCTCGGCGACGACCCCGACGTCGCGGGCGTCGACGACCTCGGTGACCACCGGCAGCCCGGTCAGCTCGCGGACGTCGGAGAGGATCTCGAGCCCTTCGACGCCGAGTCCCTGGAAGGCGTACGGCGAGGTGCGCGGCTTGAACGCCCCGCCCCGCATGATCGTGGCGCCCGCCGCCTTCGCCATCTCCACGGCCTCGACGGTCTGCTGGCGGGACTCGACGGCACAGGGTCCGGCGATGAACGTGAACGTGTCGGGGCCGATCGGGACCTCGTGACCGCCGCGGCCGACCCACACGGTGCTCCGGGTCGGGTGGTTCTGCCGGCTGACCAGCTTGAACGGGTCCGAGATCCGGTGCACGTCGCCGACACCGGGCAGCGTGCGCAGGTTGAGCCCGTGGAAGGAGTCGATGTCGCCGACGAGCCCGATGATCGTGCGGACCACGCCCTTGCTGACGAACGCCGAGCCTCCGACGCTCTCGACCCTCTCGACGACGTGCGCGATATCGGCGTCGGTGGCGTCCGGTGTCATGACGACGACCATGGTGGTTCCCTTGTCTCTCGGTGGCCGGGCGGCCGGTGGTGCCTCGAGCCGAGCAGGGACGAGAAACGCCCCTCGCGTACAGCCAGGGGCGTCGGTGTCGAACGGCGCGACTTCGGGACTAGCGAAGCCGGCTGCTCGGGGGCCCCGGGCAGATGGCGAATCGATAGGTCCAGAAGTGCGGCACGGCAGGAGACTAGCGGCCGCGTCCGCCGTACGAACGACGAGTCCGGATGGCGGACGCTCCCCTCCCGCCGTTATCGCCCTGAGGGCTGAAACCGGCCGGACAACCGCCCTGCGGGCAATAACGGCGGGGCGGGGCGAGGGCCGGCGGGGCAGGACGTCGGCGTGGGAGGCGTGTGACAGGAGTGATCTCCCGTAGCCTCGACCCCATGGCGACCCGTACGTCTTCCCCGCCGGCGTCGCGAACCTCCGGGGCCACCCGCAAGGGCGGCTCCGGCAGTTCTCGGTCCCGGTCGTCCGGCAGCCAGTCCCGTGGCTCGTCCTCCGCGAAGGGGCGCTCGACCAAGTCGAAGCGTCCCGCCCCGCGGGCGGTGCGCAACGGGCCTGGCCCCGTGTACCGACTCTTCTCCGCGATCGGCCGTGCCCTGCGCACGTTCTGGCTCGGCGTCGCGCACGCCTTCGGCGCCACGGTGCGCCGGGTCGGCCACACGGCCCGCGAGCTCGAGCCCGAGCACCGCCGCGACGGCGTCGGGCTCTTCCTGATGGCGCTCGCGGTCGTCGTCGCCGCCTCGGTCTGGTGGCGGCTGCCCGGGGGAGTGGGGGACACCACCCGCACCGTCGTCAACGGCTCGGTGGGGCTCCTCGGCTGGTTCGTGCCGCTGGTGCTCCTCGGGATCGGCGCGGTCACCATGCGCAACCCCGAGTCGACCGGGCCGGTGGGACGCCAGGTCATCGGCTGGGGGGCGCTGGTCTTCGGCATCCTCGGCCTCGTCCACCTCGCCAACGGCAGCCCGGAGGGCAACGACTCCGAGGCGCTCCAGAGCGCCGGAGGCGCCATCGGCTTCGTGGTCGGCTCGCTGGCGCTCGACCTGCTGCAGACGCCGTACGTCGTCGTCCCGATCTTCGTCCTGCTCAGCCTCTTCGGGCTGCTCGTCGTCACGGCGACGCCGGTCTACCAGATCCCGGCCCGGCTGGCCGTCGCTCCGCGACCGCGCTGCTGGGCCGTCACCACGCGGCACGCCGGCCCCGAGGCCGACCGTGCGCCGAGCAGGCGACCCCGCTCAAGCGCAGCCGGCCCCGCCGCCGGGTCGGCTCGATGGCGCCGCAGGAGGGCGACGACTTCACCCCCGAGGGCGACCCGGCCTACGACTCCCCGGTGATGGTGGAGCGCGAGCTCGGCAAGCGCGGCCGCAAGAAGGCCGACGCCGTCGGCGCCAGGAGCGCCTCGGCCGACGGTGGCCGAGCCCGAGTCGCGCCGAGCCGCCGCCGCACACCCCGCTGCCCGGCCCGGGTCGAGCAGCTGGCGCTGTCCGGCGACATCACCTACTCGCTGCCCGGCAACGAGCGTGCTCAAGGCCGGCAGCCCGCACAAGGCCCGCACCAAGGCCTCCGACGACGTGGTCGGCCGGCTCACCGAGGTGCTCGAGCAGTTCGACATCGACGCGCAGGTCACCGGCTACACCCGCGGCCCGACGGTCACCCGCTACGAGGTCGAGCTCGGGCCGGCGGTGAAGGTCGAGAAGGTCACCGCGCTGGGCAAGAACATCGCCTACGCGGTGGCGAGCGCCGACGTGCGGATCCTCAGCCCGATCCCCGGCAAGTCGCGCGATCGGCATCGAGATCCCCAACACCGACAAGGAGATCGTCTCCCTCGGCGACGTGCTGCGGTCGAACAACGCCCGCAACGACCACCACCCGATGATCGTCGGCCTCGGCAAGGACGTCGAGGGCGGCTTCGTGGTCGCCAACATGGCGAAGATGCCGCACCTGCTCGTCGCCGGGCGCCACCGGCTCCGGCAAGTCCAGCTTCGTCAACTCGATGATCACCTCGATCCTCATGCGGTCCACGCCGGACGAGGTGCGGATGATCATGGTCGACCCCAAGCGGGTCGAGCTCAACGCCTACGAGGGGGTCCCGCACCTCATCACGCCGATCATCACCAACGCGAAGAAGGCCGCCGAGGCGCTGCAGTGGGTGGTCCGCGAGATGGACATGCGCTACGACGACCTGGCCGCGTTCGGCTTCCGGCACGTCGACGACTTCAACAAGGCCGTCCGGGCCGGCAAGGTGCAGCTGCCGCCGGGCAGCGAGCGGGTGCTGGCGCCGTACCCCTACCTGCTGGTGGTCGTCGACGAGCTCGCCGACCTGATGATGGTCGGCCCCGCGCGACGTCGAGGACGCGGTCGTCCGGATCACCCAGCTGGCCCGCGCCGCCGGCATCCACCTGGTGCTCGCCACCCAGCGCCCGAGCGTCGACGTGGTGACCGGGCTGATCAAGGCCAACGTGCCCTCGCGGCTGGCGTTCGCGACCTCGAGCCTCGCCGACAGCCGGGTCATCCTCGACCAGCCGGGCGCCGAGAAGCTGGTCGGTCAGGGCGACGGGCTCTTCCTGCCGATGGGTGCCTCCAAGCCGGTCCGCGTGCAGGGGTCGTGGGTCACCGAGGCCGAGATCCACCAGGTGGTCAAGCACTGCAAGGAGCAGCTCCAGCCGACCTACCGCGAGGACGTCACCGCCCCGGCCGCGTCCAAGCGCGAGCTCGACGACGACATCGGCGACGACCTCGACCTGGTGGTCCAGGCGGTCGAGCTCGTCGTGTCCACCCAGTTCGGGTCCACCTCGATGCTGCAGCGCAAGCTGCGGGTCGGCTTCGCCAAGGCGGGCCGGCTCATGGACATCCTCGAGAGCCGCGGCGTGGTCGGCCCGAGCGAGGGCTCGAAGGCACGTGACGTCCTGATCAAGCCCGACGACCTCGACGAGGTCGTCGCCACCCTGCAGGGAGAAGCAGTGAACCACTCCGTGACACCGCCGGCGCCGATGCGGAGGCACCCGGTGAGTGCGCAGCCGGTCGAGAGCCACGCCCCGGCGACCGGCTCCGGCGAGGACGACCCCGGCGCCGAGGTCACCGTCGCCCCTGCGCCGCTGGAGGTCCGGCGCAACGCCCTCCTCTCGGTCGTCATCGGCGCGGCAGCCTCCGCCATCGCGATCGCCTACCTCGTGGCGCGCCGTCGGCACGGGTGCGCTCCTCGACTGGGTCTTCTGCCTGGCCATGCGGCGCTCTGGCGACGGTCTTCCTGCGCGACCTGCTCGACTCGCGCACCCCGCTGCTGGTCGTCGACGAGATGGGCGTGCGGATCCGACTCGGACCGGCACTGGCGGGGCTGCCCTGGGAGGCGGTCGACCGGTCGTCGTCGAGCCCGCGCAGGACCTGTGCAGGACGGACGGCTGGTCGTCACGCTGCACCACCTGCAGCGCGCGCTGTCGAGGGGCTCGACGGCCGCGCGGGTCGCCACGCCCGGCTCAACCAGAAGATGTACGGCGCCCCGCTCGCCGTCCCTCTCGGCATCACCACGCAGTGGTCGAGCGGCGGGGCCGGCGACGACCTCGCCGACCAGGTCGCGCTGCTGCTCCCAGGGGCGCGGCCGAGGTGGTGACGCCTCCTCGACGAGCCGGAGCCGGGACCTCGTCGTCCTCGGCGGCCTCCGCGCCGAGCGGCCGCGGCCTCGGCCGGCGCGGACGACGAGCGCCCGGTCATCTCCGACGACTCCGCCCCGGCAGAGCGACAGGCGGCCCCGGTGGCTGCGCCGCTGCCCAGGACCAGGCCGCAGCCAGCCGAGGTCGACGCCGACGGACGGACCGCTCCAGGGCGTCGTCCCGGCTCCGGATCATCGACGCGACGACCCCGACCGCCTCACCGCGGGTCCGGGCGATCGCCGAGCTCGGCGAGCCCGTCGAGCCTCTCGTCGTCGGCGACTTCGAGCCCGAGCCGGCGTACGACCCGGTCATCGGTCCCGAGCTCGCCGCGGCGCGCACCCGGGTCGGGCTCTCCGTCGACGAGCTCGCCGACCGGACCCGGATCCGCCCGCACGTCATCGAGTCGATCGAGGTCGACGACTTCGCGCCGTGCGGCGGCGACTTCTACGCCCGTGGCCACATCCGCACGCTCGGCCCGCGTGCTCGGCAAGGACCCGGAGCCGATGCTGGCGCCAGTTCGAGAACCGCTACGCGACCGCCCCGCTCAACGCCCGCCGCGTCTTCGAGGCCGAGCTGGCGACCGGGATGACGGGCAGCATGCGCAGCACCGTGGGCGGACCGAACTGGGCGCTGCTGGTCGGCGGTCGTGCTCAGCCTGATCCTGGTGTGGAGCGTGGTACGGCTGTTCGCGCGGCGACGGCAACGAGCTCTACGAGACCCCGCCGCCGGTCGCTCAACGGCTCTGCGGGCTGACCAGCTCCTACGGCCAGCCCCGGGCCGCGAGCGAGCCTCCGCCGGTGCCGACCACGGTGGCCGCGGTCAACGCCGGCGCCACCGTCGAGGTCCTCGACGGTGAGGGGGCGGTCGTGTTCGAGGGGGACCTGGTCATCGGCGAGGTCGTCCGGGTCGAGGTCGACCCGCCGGTCACCGTCTCCAGCGACAACGGCGGCGCGGTCTCGGTGCGGTCGGGGGAGCGGACATGGGGTTCCTCGGTGAGCCGGACCAGCCGGCCGTCGAGGTGTTCCAGCGCCCGGAGTAGCCGCCTTTGCTTTTTCGTCCCTTTTGGATACATCAGTCCGTTCCCGGCGGTAACTTCGAGGACGTCCCGCGACCGCCCCGAGCCGCGTGACGTCGAGGAGCCTCGATGGACGCCCACGGGCCGAGGGACCCGTCGCTGCCGCGACGCCCTCGACGAGGGTCGTCTCCGAGCGTCATCGGGCACGCCGACCGCTGCCGGCGGCTCTTCTGGGTCGTCGCGGTCGTCGTGCCGCTCGCCCTCACCGCCTTCGTCGGCATCACCGCGGCCCCGTCCTCGACGGACCCTGCTGGGCCAGGCCCGTCGAGGCGCTGGCCGACGAGGGGGTCAACGGGGTCCGTCTCAGGCTGACGGCCGCAGGCCTCGTCGCCGGGGTGCCGACCGGGCGCGACCCCGAGCGGGTCGCCTCGCTGCTGGCCGGCGTGAGCGGGGTCAGCGGTGTGCGGACGTCGATGGTCTATGCGAACGCCGCCGAGGCGCGGGCCTGCGGGTCGCTGCAGCGCCGGATCAACCGCGTCACCCGGGGACAGCAGATCGGCTTCGAGGGCGACTCGACGAGTCTCACGGCCGCCGGTCGAGGATGGTCACCGAGGTGGCAGGACTGCTGCGCAGCTGCCGCCCGGCGCTGGCCGTGGTCGGCGGACACACCGACGCCAGCACGTTCAAGGGACCTGAGGTCTCGCTCAAGAGGGCCCGGCTGGTCATCGACCTGCTCGTCCGCGCCGGCGTCAAGCGCGAGCGCCTGGAGGGTCGTGGGTACGCCGACCAGTTCCCGCTCGTCGAGCGCGACGACCCGAGGCGCCCGTGCCCGCAACCATCGGGCCTCCGTCGTCACCCGCGTCCCGGCGGTGCAGTGACATGTGGATGCTCTACCTCGAGCTGCTGCTCCTGCTGGTCACCCCGTTCGTGGTCGGCGCCCTCGTCGGTCGCCTCGCGGTCCGGGTCGGTGTCCGCCGTACCTCCGTCGACGACCGGAACTCGGCTCGGGGGTGTCCCGATGAGCTGGCTGGTCGCGCGAGCTGCTGCCCTGGATGCTGCTCTCGGCGCTCCTCGGCTTCGTCTCGACCGTGCTGATGTCGACCCGGCGGGTCACCGTCGAGCGTGTCGTCGAGCTCGCCGGTCGAGGTGGTCCCCGTCGCCGAGGTGCTCGCCGTCGAGGACGACGAGCCGGCACCCGATCGTCGGACCGCTGCCCGTGGTCGACTCGCCGTTCCCTTCGCTTCCAGGTGCCGAGGAGCGGCCGTGGGAGGCGGAAGAGGAGTGGTCACGCCCCGGCAGGCACCGGAGGACGGCGACACCGACCCCCACCGCCGACTTCGCCGCGCCCGCCTCCGGAGCCCGGGACGAGTGGGACGACGCCGCCGCGAGCTGGCGCGACTGGGCCGGTGAGGCGACCGGCGAGCTCGGACGCATCGCGGCGCCGGACCGGGGGGTGGCGTCGCCGTTCCCGCCGGGCGCGGTGGACACCCCGTTCCGGTACGACGACGTCGACCCCCCGTTCCCACATGCCCAGCCCGTCGAGCCGCCGTCCCCGTTCGCGCTCGCGCGGCCGGAGGTCGTCCAGCGAGGCCCGTCGGAGGCGGAGCGCTGGGAGGCTGAGCGGCTCGAGGCGGAGCGTGCTGCGGCCGCGCGCCTTGAGCGGGAGCGTCTGGAGGCGGAGCGTCTGGAGGCAGAGCGTCAGGCGGTGGAGCGTGCTGAGGCCGAGCGCTTCGAACGGGAGCGCCTTGAGCGGGAGCGTCTGGAGGCCGAGCGTCAGGCGGTGGAGCGTGCTGAGGCCGAGCGCTTCGAACGGGAGCGCCTTGAGCGGGAGCGACTCGACGCTGCGCGCCTGGAGCGGAGCGCCTGGAGACGGAGCGCCTGGAGACGGAGCGCCTGGAGACGGAGCGCCTGGAGACGAGCGCCTGGAGACGGAGCGCCTGGAGACGGAGCGCCTGGAGACGGAGCGCCTGGAGACGGAGCGCCTGGAGACGGAGCGCCTGGAGACGGAGCGCCTGGAGACGGAGCGCCTGGAGACGGAGCGCCTGGAGACGGAGCGCCTGGAGACGGAGCGCCTGGAGACGGAGCGCCTGGAGACGGAGCGCCTGGAGACGGAGCGCCTGGAGCGGAGCGCCTGGAGACGGAGCGCCTGGAGACGGAGCGCCTGGAGGACTGGAGCGCCTGGAGACGGAGCGCCTGGAGACGGAGCGCCTGGAGACGGAGCGCCTGGAGACGCGAGCGGCGCTCGAGCGGAGCGGCTCGAGCAGGAGCGGCCTGGAGACAGGAGCGCGGCTGGCGAGGCGGAGCGCGCTGACGACTTGCCCCTGCCGAGCTCGCCGTACGGCGCCGGCTCGGCGTACGCCCCCTTCGACGGCAGCGCACCGCTGGGCTACCCGGTCAAGGGGCACGAGGAGACGCAGCTCTTCCACACGAGGCAGTCCCGCTTCTACTCCCGCGTCCGAGCAGACGTGTGGTTCGACAGCGAGGCCTCGGCGATCGCAGCCGGGTTCACCCGATGGGACCAGCGGCACTCGACGGCGCACCACGTGAGGCACCCTGCGGCGGGCTGACCTGCCCAGCGTTGCCCGATCGGTCGAGATCCGTCCGTCTGGACGACTTTCGCGTCGAGAACGGCTCGAGGGCCGAGAAACTCCGTCCAGATGGACGGAATTCGACGCGCCGGACGGGGGGCGCCAGTCCCCAACCGAGGCGACGGACGCCAGCAAGCCCCCGACCGTGCTGCACGGCACGCCGACACCACCAGCGTCGGATTCGGTGCATCCGAGGCCGACCCGGCATACTCGAAGACGCCCATGACGATCTCCCCGGACACCGCCCCCGCACCCCGCCCCGACCTGACCACGGTCGCGCTGGTGACGCTGGGCTGCGCCCGCAACGAGGTGGACTCCGAGGAGCTCGCCGGCCGCCTGGAGGCGGCGGTTTCCAGGTCGTCGCCGACCCCGCCGACGCCGAGACGGTCGTGGTCAACACCTGCGGCTTCGTCGAGGCGGCGAAGAAGGACTCGGTCGACACCCTCCTCGAGGCGGCCGACCTCAAGGCCGAGGGGGTCACCCAGGCCGTCGTCGCGGTCGGGTGCATGGCGGAGCGGTACGGCAAGGAGCTCGCCGACACGCTGCCCGAGGCCGATGCGGTCCTCGGCTTCGACGACTACCCGGACATCGCCGCGCGGCTGCGCGGGATCCTCGCCGGCGACACCCACCAGGCACACGTGCCCCAGGACCGCCGGCTGCTCCTGCCGATCACCCCGGTCGAGCGCGACGCCGACCGCGCCGGCGTCGTGGTCCCCGGACACACGATCGCCGCGCCCGACCTGCCGGGCGGGCTCGCCCCGACGACCGGCCCCCGCGCCGTACGCCGCCGCCTCGACGGCGGACCGATGGCTCCGCTGAAGCTGGCCAGCGGCTGCGACCGCCGCTGCTCGTTCTGCGCGATCCCCAGCTTCCGCGGCTCGTTCGTCTCGCGGCGCCCCTCCGACGTGCTGGGCGAGGCCCGATGGCTCGCGGAGCAGGGCGTCAAGGAGCTGTTCCTGGTCAGCGAGAACTCGACCTCCTACGGCAAGGACCTCGGCGACATCCGGCTGCTCGAGACCCTGCTCCCCGAGCTCGCGGCCGTCGACGGCGTCGAGCGGGTGCGGGTGTCCTACCTCCAGCCCGCCGAGACGCGCCCCGGGCTCGTCGCAGGCGATCGCCGGGACCGACGGGGTCGCGGACTACTTCGACCTCTCCTTCCAGCACGCCTCCGCCACGGTGCTGCGCCGGATGCGCCGGTTCGGCGACCCGGAGAGCTTCCTGCGCGCTGCTCGAGCGACGTACGCCGGCACGCCCCGGCCGCCGGCGTCCGGTGCAACGTGATCGTCGGGTTCCCCGGCGAGACCGAGGACGACCTGGAGACCCTCTGCGACTTCCTCGACGCGGCGCGGCTCGACGTGGTCGGCGTCTTCGGCTACTCCGACGAGGACGGCACCGAGGCCGCGTCGTACGACGGCAAGCTCGACGAGGAGGAGATCCGGGCCCGCACCGAGCACGTGACCTCGCTCGTCGAGGAGCTCACCGCGCAGCGTGCCGAGGACCGCATCGGCGAGCCGGTGCGCGTACTGGTCGAGCGGCTCGACGGCCAGGACGTCGAGGGGCGTGGTGAGCACCAGGGCCCGGAGGTGGACGGCACGACGACCGTGGTCGGTGCCGGGCCCGGCGTCCGCGTGGGCGACCTCCTCGACGCAGTCGTCGTCGCCGCCGACGGCGTCGACCTGGTCGCGGAGGTGGCCCGATGAGCCGAGCGCCGAGCCGGCAAGGACGCAGCGAGGCGCACCGAGCAGCACGCCCAGCAACTGGAACGTGCCCAACGCGCTGACCACGCTGCGCATCCTGATGGTCCCGTTCTTCGCGCTGGGCGCTGCTCGTCGACGACGGCGAGTCCGACCGGGTGGCGGCTGGGTGGCCCTCGGGCTGTTCACGTCGGCGATGATCACCGACAAGATCGACGGCGACCTCGCCCGCAAGCACAACCTCGTCACCGACTTCGGCAAGATCGCCGACCCGATCGCGGACAAGGCGCTCACCGGGATGGCGTTCGTCGGCCTCTCCGTCATCGGGGAGCTCTGGTGGTGGGTGACGATCGTCGTGCTCGTGCGTGAGTGGGGGATCACGCTCATGCGGTTCTGGCTGATCCGCCACGGCGTCGTGATGCCGGCCGGTCGCGGTGGCAAGCTCAAGACCGTCACGCAGACGCTGGCGCTGGCGCTGCTCGTCATGCCGTTGCTCATGTTCCCCGGGGCGTGGGAGCCGGTGGGCGAGCTGATCTGGTGGGTCGCCGTCGTGGCCATGGGGGCCGCCGTCGCGCTGACGGTGCTCACCGGGCTCGACTACGTGCGCGGAGACGGTCGTCGCCCGGCGGGCGCAGCGGACCGCCGCCTCACGGGCCGCTAGCGGGACCGGGCGATCTCGCAGGTCGAGCGCGGCGTCGACCAGCGTCAGGTGGGAGAACGCCTGCGGGAAGTTGCCGGCGTGCCGTCCGGTCGCCGGGACCACCTCCTCGGCGAGCAGCCCCACGTCGTTGCGCATGCGCCAGCAGCCGTTCGAGCAGCTCCTCGGCCTCGTCGACACGGCCGGCGGCCGCGTAGGCGGAGACCAGCCAGAAGGAGCAGGCGAGGAACGGGTGCTCGTCGCCGGGGAGGCCGTCGACGCCGCTCTCGGTGCGGTAGCGCAGCAGCAGACCGTCCCGCATCAGGTCCTCCTCCACCGCCCGGATCGTGCCCTTCATCAGCGGGTCGTCGCCGTCGATGAACCCCAGCATCGGCAGCACGAGCAGCGACGCGTCGACCTCCGTGGTGTCGTAGTGCTGGGTGAAGCTGGTGCGCGTGCGGTCCACGCCGCGCTCGAGCATCTCGGCGCGCACCAGGTCGCGCAGCTCGCGCCAGCCGCTCCACCGGGCCGTCGTGGCCGTGCTCCTCGACGCCCTTCACGGCACGGTCGAAGGCCGCCCACACCATCACCCGGGAGTGGGTGAAGTGGCGACGCGGTCCGCGGATCTCCCAGAGCCCGTGGTCCGGCTGGTCCCAGTGCAGGGCCAGCTCGTCGACGAGCGCCGCCTGGAGGGCCCAGGAGTCCTGGTCCTCCTCGATGCCGAGGGTCCTCGCGGCAGGTGCAGGGCCACCATCACCTCGCCCAGGACGTCGGTCTGCCGCTGGCCGACGGCACCGTTGCCGATCCGCACCGGCTGCGCGCCGCCGTACCCCGGGCAGATGGCCGAGGCGCCGCTCGGGAAGGTCGCGCCCGCCGTCGACGGTGTACATGATCTGGAGGTCGGCCGGGTCGCCGGCGACCGCGCGGAGCAGCCAGTCGCGCCACAGGCGAGTCTCCTGGCGGTAGCCGCACCGCAGCAGCGCCTCGACGGTGAGCGAGGCGTCGCGCAGCCAGCAGAAGCGGTAGTCCCAGTTGCGCTCGCCGCCGAAGTCCTCCGGCAGGCTCGTGGTCGGAGCCGCCACGATCCCGCCGGTCTCGACGTGGGTGAGCAGCCGCAGGGTCAGCACCGACCGTACGACCGCCTCGCGGTAGGGGCCTTCGTAGTGGCACTGGTCCGCCCAGTGCTGCATGATGTCGGCGGTCCCCGCGATCCGGGCGTCGAGGTCGTGGAACTCCGGCAGCGGGTGGTACGACGGCTGCCAGGTGGTGGCGAAGGTGAGCGACTCCCCGGCGGCGACCTCGAAGGTGTCGACGTGCCGCCCGCCCTCGGGGCTCGGCAGCCGCGGGCCTCGCAGCGTCAGCCGGTCCGGGCCGGCCACCGCGGTGACGACCTCCTCGCCGTCGTGACGGTGCCGGCTGACCCACGGGCGCATCTTGCCGTAGCCGAGCCGGACCACCCACTCGTGGCGCAGCCGGACGGTGCCGGTCAACCCCTCGACGCGGCGGACGAGGTCGGCGCGCCGGTCGCCGACCGGCATGACGTCGATGACGCGGCAGGTGCCCGTGGCCGTGGTGTACGTCGACTCCAGCACGGCGCTGTCACCGACGTAGCGGCGGCTGCACGTCGCCTCGTCGGCGGGACCCAGCAGCCAGCGGCCGTTCTCCGGGCCGCCGAGGAGCGCGGCGAAGCAGGCGGGGGAGTCGAACCGCGGCAGGCAGAGCCAGTCGACGGAGCCGTCCCGGCCGATCAGCGCTGCGGTCGCGGAGTCGCCGACGAGCGCGTAGTCCTCGATGGGGAGGGGCATGGGGTCACGCTAGCCAACTCGCCCTCACCGGCTCCTAGGATGCGCGCCATGGAACCTGTGCCGCCGGTGGCCGGCGACGTCGTACGGATGCTCGCCGAACGGCGGCTCACCCTGGCCAGCGCGGAGTCGCTGACCGGCGGGGGCGTCGGCGCGCTCGTCACCTCGGTGCCCGGGTCGAGTGCGGTGTACGTCGGCGGGGTGGTCGCCTACGCCAGCAGGGTCAAGGTGGAGCTCCTCGGCGTGCCCGGCGACGTCGTCGAGCGGTTCGGCGTGGTCTCGGCACCGTGCGCCCGCGCCATGGCGACCGGCGCCCGGGAGCTGTTCGGCACGGAGCTGGCGGTGAGCACGACCGGCGTGGCCGGACCGGAGCCGCAGGAGGGTCGGCCGGCAGGGCTGGTGTACGTCGCGGTCGCGGACGAAGGCGGGGAGGAGGTCCGCGAGCTCCGGCTCGACGGAGACCGGGCCGCCGTACGCCGGCCACCGCCGAAGCAGCGCTGCAGCTGCTCCGCGACCGAATGGGGGAATGGCCCGGCGGAATGTTGGCCGGGGGAGGTAGCGTTTGACCTACTCGGGACGCCGGAGCGACCGGCCGGGCAGACGCAGAGGGGAGCGCAACCATGGTGCTGTTCCGCCGACTGCTCGGTGAGGTGCTCCGTTCCCGGCGCATGGACCAGGGCCGCACGCTGCGTCAGCTCTGCGGCGACGCACGCGTCAGTCTCGGCTACATGTCGGAGATCGAACGCGGTCAGAAGGAGGCGTCGAGCGAGCTGCTCGCTGCGATCTGCGCCGCCCTCGACGTCCCGCTCTCGGAGATCCTCTCCGAGGTGTCCGACGCGGTGGCCCTCGAGGAGACCGCGATGGGGCTGCGGCTCGAGTCCGGGCTGAAGGCGGTCGCCGAGCCGACGACCGACGGCGACGTCGTCGCCTCCGCCGCCTGACCTCCCGTGCAGGAGCCGTGACCTCGTGGGCCGGCTCGTCACACCTCAGTGTGGCGTCGGCGGCCGGGCGTCGGCCGGCTGGCACCGCGGGCACCAGTAGGTGACCCGGCCGTCGAGGTCGGCATGCTCGATCCGTGTGCCGCACCGCCGGCAGGGCTGCCGTCCGCGCGCGTAGACCCAGAGCGTGCGACCCCGGCGCAGGTCACCGGTCGTCGCCTGCTGCACCCGCTCCTTGTTCGCCTCCAGCACCTGGCGGGCGCGACGGACGAGTCGGCGCAGGTCGGGCACGGCCGCCACCGGCGCGGTGGGGTGGATGCCGGCGAGGAAGCAGAGCTCGGCTTTGTACATGTTGCCGATCCCGGCCAGGTTCCGCTGGTCGAGCAGCGCCTCGCCGACCGGCCGGTCGGGCGCCGCCAGCAGCCGCCGGAGCGCCTCCTCCTCGTCCCAGTCCGGCCCCAGCAGGTCCGGTCCGAGGTGGCCGACCGCCTCGACCTCCTCGTCGCGGCGGAGCACCTCGGTGACGCCGAGCGCGAAGCCGACCGCCACCCACTCCTCGGTCCGCAGGACCACGCGCGCCTCGTGCGCAGGACGCCGCCAGGCGGTGGTGGGTCGGTAGAGGTGCCAGCTGCCCTCCATCTTGAGGTGCGTGTGCAGCGTGTGGTCCTCGCCGAGCCGGGTGAGCAGGTGCTTGCCGCGCGCGATCGTGCTCTCGACGACGCGACCGGACAGGTCGAGGGTGGCGAACGCCGGCACGCGGAAGTCGGTCGCCGTCAGCAGCCGGCCGGTCAGCGCCTGGTCGAGGTGCTTCGCGGTCCGCCAGACGGTGTCGCCCTCAGGCACGGCCCATCTCAGGCACGGAGCCTCAACCCTCTCGGTGTCACGACGAAGCCGGCCGCCTCGAGCGCCTGGCGCAGGGGGTCCTTCCGGCCGAGGATGTGCTCACCGTCGGCCCGCTCGACGGTGAGCCGGCCGAGCGACCCCCGGCGTACGGCGCCGACCAGCTCGGTGGCTGCTGAGGTGAGCACGGCGACGTCCTCGGTGAAGGTGAGCAGCGTCTTGCCCCCCCGCTCCACGTAGACGGCCAGGTCGCCGTCGACCAGGACGACCAGCGCGCCTGCCTTGCGCCCGGGCCGGTGGCCGGCGGGCGTCGCGCCGGCGGCCGGGTCCGAGAGGCGGTCCGGCAGGCGGTCCGGCCAGGGGAGCGCTGCGCCGTAGGGGTTGGCGGGGTCGGTGGCGGCGAGCGCGAGCGCCCGGCGTCCCTCGCCCAGCTCGCTGTCGCCGCCCCCCTGCTGGCTCAGCGACTCGTCGGCGGAGAGGTCGCGGGAGAAGGAGCGGAGCCGGTCCACCGCGCCCGGCGCCCCGAACTGGGCGGCCCCGAGCCCGGCGACGAAGTAGCCACGCCGGCACCGACCGGAGTCCTCGAACGCGGAGAGCACCTTGTAGACGCCGGCGAACCCACCCGGGACGCGCTCGGCGGCCACCGCGCCGCGGATGACCACCCCGTGGCGCTCGAGCAGGGCCTCCGCCGACGCGTGTGCCCGGCGGGTCGGGTCCTGCTCCAGCTCGGGCAGGAGCGACCAGCGTCCCGCCGCCGACGGTGGCCCGGTGCGGGCGGGGAGCCGCGGCGAGCGGGGCCGGGAGCCGAGCCGGGCGCGAGGCGGCTGGCGGCGGGCCCGGTGTGCCGGTCGGCCGCCGGAGGTGAGCGAGCGGAGCGGCGCCAGCGTGTCGTTGCTGAGCCGGCCGGCCCACACCAGGTCCCAGAGCGCCTGCTCCATCGCCTTGTCGTCGGTGGCCCCGACGGCGTCGGAGAGCTGGCGGAAGAAGTACGCGCCGCCACCCTCGAGCGCAGCGACGACCGCGTCGTGCAGCGGGGTGCCGTCCAGCTCGCCGTGGTCGGGCAGCGTGAGATGGGCCGAGTCCGCGAGGTGGAGCGAGACCCAGCCGTCGGCGCCGGGCAGCGTCCCGTGACCTGCCCACATCACCTCGCCGGTCGCGGTCAGCTCGTCGAGCATCGCCGGGGAGTAGTCCACGACTCGGCTCGCCAGGATCAACGGCTCCAGGGCGCTGGCCGGGACCGCGCACCCGGCGAGCTGCTCGACCACCCCGAGCACGCCGTCGACGCCGCGGAGCCCCTTGCCGGGGCCCTGGACGTGCTGCCAGGCGGGGAGGAACCGGCCCAGCGTGGCCGGTTCGACCGGCTCGACCTCCTTGCGCAACGCTGCGAGGCTGCGACGGCGCAGCCGACGCAGCACCTCGGCGTCGCACCACTCGCTGCCCGCGCCGGAGGGGCGGAACTCGCCCTCCAGCACCCGGCCCTGGCCGGCCAGCCGCACCAGCGTCTGGTGCGCGACGGCGATGCCGACCCCGAGCCGCGAGGCCACGTCGGCGCCGGTGAACGGTCCGTGGGTGCGGGCGAACCGGGACACCAGGTCGGCGAGCGGGTCCGCCACCGGTTCGGTGAAGGCCTCCGGCGTGCCCGGTGGCACCGGCACGCCGAGCCCGTCGCGGAGACGGGTGACGTCCTCGACGGTCGTCCACCGCTGCTCGCCGGCCATCCGCACCTCGACCACCCGCCGCGCGTCGAACAGCAGCTTGAGCCATCCGGCGACCTCGTCGCGGTCGGCCGTCGAGCGGGCGACCACCTCCTCGGTGGAGAGCGGCCCGAGGAGCCGGAGCAGGTCGGCGACCCCCTCGGCGTCCCGCGCCTGCCGGTCGGGGGTGAGCCGCTGGAGCTCCGCCTCCAGCTCGGCGAGCACCTCGGGGTCGAGCAGCTCGCGGAGCTCGGCCCTGCCGAGCAGCTCGGCGAGCAGCCCCTGGTCGAGGGAGAGCGCTGCGGCCCGCCGCTCGGCGAGCGGGTTGTCGCCTTCGTACATGAACGCCGCGACGTACCCGAAGAGCAGCGAGCGGGCGAACGGCGACGGTTGCTCGGTCGCGACCTCGGCGACCTTCACCTTGCGGGAGGAGAGGTCGCGCATCAGCCCGACGAGCGCCGGCACGTCGTAGACGTCCTGGAGGCACTCGCGCACCGCCTCGAGGACGATGGGGAAGGAGGGGTACTTCGAGGCGACCGAGAGGAGCTGGGACGACTTCTGCCGCTGCTGCCACAGCGGCGAACGGCGGCCGGGGTCGCGGCGCGGCAGCAGGAGCGCCCGGGCCGCGCACTCGCGGAACCGGGAGGCGAAGAGCGCCGAACCGCCGACCTCGGCGGTGACGATCTCCTCGATCTCGTCGGGCTCGAAGAGGATCACCTCGGCGCCCGGCGGCGGCTGGTCGGTCTCCGGGATCCGGAGCACGATCCCGTCGTCGGAGGGCAGCGCCTGGGCGTCGATGCCGTAGCGCTCGGCGAGCCGGGTGCCGATCGCCAGGGCCCACGGCGCGTGGAGCTGGGCGCCGAACGGGGAGTGGACGACCAGCCGCCAGTCGCCGAGCTCGTCGCGGAACCGCTCCACGAGCACCGTGCGGTCGGTCGGGAGCAGCCGGGTCGCCTCGCGCTGCTCGTCGACGAAGGCGACCAGGTTCTCCGCCGCCCACTCGTCGAGCCCTGCGCGCCGACACCGGGCGACGGCGGCGTCGCGGTCGAGGGCACCGAGCTCGCGGGTGAAGGCGCCGATGGCTGCGCCGAGCTCGGCGGGGCGACCGAGCTGGTCGCCCTTCCAGAACGGGAGCCGTCCCGGCTGCCCCGGTGCGGGGGAGACCAGCACCCGGTCGTGGGTGATGTCCTCGATCCGCCAGCTGCTCGCGCCGAGCGCGAAGACGTCGCCGACCCGGGACTCGTAGACCATCTCCTCGTCGAGCTCGCCCACCCGGCTCGCCTTCTCGCCGACCAGGAAGACCCCGAACAGCCCCCGGTCGGGGATGGTGCCGCCACTGGTGACCGCCAGCCGCTGGGCGCCGGGACGGCCGGTGAGCTGGCCGGTGACCCGGTCCCAGACCACCCGCGGGCGCAGCTCGGAGAACTCGTCGCTGGGGTAGCGGCCGCTGAGCAGGTCCAGCGTCGCGTCGAACGCGCTGCGCGGCAGCGAGGTGTACGGCGCCGCCCGCCGCACGAGGTCGAAGAGCTCGTCGACGTGCCACTCCTCGACCGACGTCGCGGCGACGACCTGCTGGGCGAGCACGTCGAGGGGGTTGGCCGGGACGTGGAGCGACTCGATGGCCCCGACCCGCATCCTCTCGACCGCGACCGCGGTGTGCACCAGGTCGGCGCGGTGCTTGGGGAGGAGGACCCCGCGGGACACCTCGCCGACCTGGTGGCCGGCGCGTCCCACCCGCTGCAGGGCCGAGGCGACGCTCGGCGGTGACTCGACCTGGACGACGAGGTCGACGGCGCCCATGTCGATGCCCAGCTCGAGGCTGGAGGTGGCGACCACGCACGGGAGCCGGCCGGCCTTGAGGTCGTCCTCGATGAGCGCCCGCTGCTCCTTGGAGACGGAGCCGTGGTGGGCGCGCGCGATGACCTGCGCCGCGCCGTCGGACTGGCCGGACTGGGCCATCACCTGCGCCGGAGGCCCCGTGGCCACGGCCGGCTGTGCCTCCTCGGCGCGCTCGGTGGCGATCTCGTTGAACCGGGCAGTGAGCCGTTCGGCGAGCCGGCGGGAGTTGGCGAACACGATCGTGGAGCGGTGGCGGTCGATGAGGTCGACGACCCGCTCCTCGACGTACGGCCAGATGGAGGTGCGTCGCTCCCCGCCGGCGGCCGACCCCTCGAGGTCGGCGCCGCTGGCGGCGCCCAGCTCGCCCATGTCCTCCACGGGCACGACGACCTGGAGGTCCCACTGCTTCTCCGACGGCGGCGCGACCACCTCGACGGGGTGGCTGCCCCCGAGGAACCGGGCGACCTCCTCGACGGGCCGGACGGTGGCGGAGAGACCGATCCGCTGGGCGGGGCGCTCGAGGAGCGCGTCGAGCCGCTCCAGCGAGATCGCCAGGTGTGCGCCGCGCTTGGTGCCGGCGACCGCGTGCACCTCGTCGACGATGACCGTCTGGACGCCGCGCAGCGCCTCCCTCGCCTGCGAGGTGAGCATCAGGAACAGCGACTCGGGGGTCGTGATCAGGATGTCCGGAGGGGTCGTGGAGATGCTGCGTCGCTCGTTGGCCGGGGTGTCGCCGGAGCGGACGCCCACGGTGATGTCGGGCTCGGGCTGCCCCAGCCGCGCGGCGGTGTGCCGGATCCCGGTGAGCGGTGCGCGGAGGTTGCGCTCGACGTCGACCGCCAGCGCCTTGAGCGGCGAGACGTAGAGCACCCGGCAGCGGTGGCGCCGCTCCTCCGGCGGCGGGCTGGTGGCCAGCCGGTCGAGCGACCACAGGAAGGCGCTCAGCGTCTTGCCGGAGCCGGTCGGGGCGACCACGAGGGCGTTGCGTCCCGCTGCGACGGTGGTCCAGGCGCCGACCTGAGCCGGGGTGGGCGCGGCGAAGGCAGCCTGGAACCAGGTCCGGGTGGCCTCTCCGAAGTGTTCCCACACCGCCGCGTCGTCCATCCGGACATCCTGTCGCACGCCACCGACAATCTCAGTCCACGCAAGCCACGCCGACCTCAGCATGACCTCCGTCGGGGGCCGGGGCTATGTTCGGCGTCGTGTCCACCCCCACGTCCACCCCCATGTCCGGCCCCGTGCCCGGCCAGGACGCCATGATCACCGCGCGCGGGCTGCGGAAGTCCTTCGGCGCCTTCGAGGCGGTCAAGGGCGTCGACGTGGAGGTGCGCCGGGGCGAGTCGTTCGGCTTCCTCGGCCCCAACGGCGCGGGCAAGTCCTCGACGATGCGGATGATCTCCGCCGTCTCCCCGCCGAGCGGCGGCGACCTCCGCGTGCTGGGGCTCGACCCCGCCGAGCACGGCTCGCGGATCCGGTCCCGTCTCGGGGTCTGCCCGCAGGAGGACACCCTCGACACCGAGCTGACGGTCCGGGAGAACCTCCTGATCTACGGCCGCTACTTCGGCATCGGACGTCGTGAGGTCGCCGTGCGCGCCGACGAGCTGCTGTCGTTCTTCCAGCTCGGGGAGAAGCGCAACGAGAAGGTCGACAACCTCTCGGGCGGCATGAAGCGCCGGCTCACGATCGCGCGGTCGCTGATCAACGACCCCGACCTGCTGCTCCTCGACGAGCCGACCACCGGCCTCGACCCGCAGGCACGGCACACCCTGTGGGACAAGCTGTTCCGGCTCAAGCAGCAGGGGGTCACCCTGGTGCTGACCACGCACTACATGGACGAGGCGGAGCAGCTCTGCGACCGGCTCGTCGTCATGGACGGGGGGCTCATCGTCGCCGAGGGGTCCCCGCTCGAGCTGATCCGGCAGCACTCGACCCGGGAGGTCGCCGAGCTGCGTTTCGGGGTGGGCGAGCACGCCGACCTCGCCGCCTCCGTCGAGGACCTCGCCGACCGGGTGGAGGTGCTCCCGGACCGGCTCCTCCTCTACACCCACGACGGGGAGGAGGCGCTCGCGCGGGTCCACGAGCGCGGCCTCTCGCCGGTCGCGGTGCTGGTCCGGCGCGCCACCCTCGAGGACGTCTTCCTGCGCCTCACCGGCCGGACCCTGGTCGACTGATGTCGGTCCTGGAGATGACCGGTCGGCAGCTCGACTACTGGGCGACGGTCTACCGCAGGACCTGGAAGGGGTCCGCTGTCCTGTCCTTCGTCCAGCCGTGGCTCTACATCGGCGCGATGGGGGTGCTGCTGGGCGGCTACGTCGACGACTCGGGCTCCGGCCTGGGCGGCGCCTCGTCGTACCTCGACTTCATCGCGCCGGGGCTGCTCGCCGCCACCGCGATGCAGGTCGCGGTGGGTGAGGTCATGTGGCCGGTCATGGGCGCGATCAAGTGGGACAAGACCTATTACTCGATGATCGCCACGCCGCTGCGCGTCGTCGACATCGTGGCCGGGCACCTCAGCTATGCGACGTTCCGGGTCGTCCTGACCAGCGCGGTCTTCGCCGCGGTGCTGATGGTGGCCGGCATCCTCCCCACGGTGCTCGGCGCGCTGGGCGCCTTCGCGTCGGCCGTGCTCGTCGGGCTCGCCTTCGCCGCCCCCATCTACGGGTTCTCGGCCGGGGCGCGGACCGAGCAGGGGTTCGCGCTCATCTACCGGCTCGGCCTGATGCCGATGTTCCTCTTCTCCGGGGCGTTCTTCCCGATCTCCAACCTCGCCGAGCCCCTGGAGTGGCTCGCCCGGGTCACCCCGCTGTGGCACGGGGTGGAGCTGGCGCGGATGAGCTCCTTCGGCACCTGGGATGCCACCGCCGTCGTGCACGTCGGCTACCTGGCCGCTCTCGCGGCCGCGGGCGCCTGGTGGGCGGTCCGCCGCCTCGAGCGGAGGCTGGTGGTCTGATGTCGCCGACCGCAGCGCTGCTGACCCGCGGGCCCGGGTCGAACCGGACCGCCGGCCCCGCCGCCCTGGTCCACCGCAACTACACCGTCTTCCGGCGCGGCTGGGTCTTCTTCCTCACCGGCTTCTTCGAGCCGGTGTTCTACCTCTTCTCGATCGGCGTCGGCGTGGGCGCCATGGTCGGCGGCTTCCAGGTCGGCGGACGCGAGATCGACTACACCGCCTTCGTGGCGCCGGCGATGCTGGCGACCGCGGCGATGAACGGCGCGGTGATCGACTCCACCTTCAACGTCTTCTTCAAGCTGAAGTTCCAGAAGACGTACGACGCGGTCCTGGCCACGCCCATGGGGCCCCGTGACGTCGCACGCGGCGAGATCGCCTGGGCCATGGTGCGCGGCGCCGTCTACTCGTCGGGGTTCCTGGTCGTCATGGTGGCGATGGGGCTCGTCGGCTCGTGGTGGGCGGTGCTCGCGCTCCCGGCCGCGGTGCTCACCGGGTTCGCCTTCGCGGCCGTGGGGATGGCGCTGACGACGTTCATGCGCTCCTGGCAGGACTTCGAGTACATCCAGCTCGCGATCATGCCGATGTTCCTCTTCTCGGCGACCTTCTTCCCGGTCACGACGTACGACGGCGTGTGGCGCTGGCTGGTCGAGGTGACCCCGCTCTACCGTGCCGTGGTGCTGATCCGGGAGCTGTGCACGGGGCTGCTCACCGTGGACTCCGCCGTCTCGGTGGTCTACCTGGCGGTGATGGGGGTCGTCGGCTCGGCCGTGGCCACCCGACGGCTGGGCCGGCTGCTGCTGACATGATCGGGGCGCGATGAGACACACCGAGTTATGGTCCCGGATGGAGCTGGTGCTGGGCTCTGCCTACGCACCGATCTGGGCGCGGCAGCAGGTCCTCTCCGACCTCGGCGGGCGCACCGTCGAGCAGGCTCTGCAACAGGGGGACCCCCCGAAGCTGGTCTGGCGCGCGGTCGCCGAGGCGCTGTCGCTGCCGGAGTCCCAGCGGTGAGCACGACGCCGGTGCCGGCCGCCCGGCCGGCGACCGCGGCGGTGCAGCGACGCACCCTCCGGGTCCTCGTCGTCTCCCAGTCCCTCGGCGGCCTCGGCACGACGGTGGGGATCGCCGTCGCCGCGGTCCTCGCCGAGCAGGTGTCGGGGAGCGAGGCGCTCGCCGGCATGGTGCAGACCTTCCAGGTGCTCGGCGCGGCCGCTGCGTCCTACCTGCTCGCCCGGGTCATGGGTGCCCGCGGCCGACGGGTCGGGCTCGCTCTCGGCTACCTCGTCGGAGCCCTGGGCGCGGCGATCTGCGTCGTGGGAGGCGTGGTCGAGTCGTTCCCGCTGCTGCTGGGCGGGGCGCTCCTGCTCGGCGCGAACAGCGCCACCAACTACCAGTCGCGGTACGCCGCGGCCGACCTGGCGGTGCCGGAGCGGAGGGCCCGCGCCCTGTCGGTGGTGCTCTGGGCCACCACCTTCGGGGCCGTCCTGGGGCCGAACCTGGTCGGGCCCGCCGGCCGGATGGCCGTGGCGTGGGGGCTGCCGGCGCTGACCGGGCCGTTCGTCGTCTCCGTGGCGGTGGCGCTCGTCGCAGCCGCGGTGCTGTGGACGTTCCTGCGGCCCGACCCGCTGCTCCTCGCCCGGACCGAGGCGGGGGAGTCGTCCACCGAGCCCCGTCGTCGTACCTCGTGGGCGCGGGTGCGCGAGCTCGCCCGGGTGCACCCCGGGATCGGCGCCGCGGTCCTCGCGATGTCGGCCTCGCACGCGGTGATGGTCGCCGTCATGATCATGACGCCGCTCCACATGGACCACGGCGGGGCGGCGCTCGAGGTCATCGGGTTCGTGATCAGCATCCACGTGCTCGGGATGTTCTTCTTCTCGCCGTTCATCGGGGCGTTCGCCGACCGGTTCGGCCGGCCGGCGACCCTGCTGGCCGGGGCCACGGCGCTGTGGGCGGCCCTGGCCCTCGCCGGGACCTCGCCCGAGGGGGCGTCGACGCGGATCGGCGTGGGACTGTTCCTCCTCGGGCTGGGGTGGTCGTTCTGCACCGTCGCCGCCTCGGCGCTCATCACCGAGTCGACCCCGCTGGAGAGCCGCACCGACGTTCAGGGCGCGGCGGACCTCGTCATGAACGTCTCCGCGGCGACGGCCGGGCTGGTCGCCGGGGTGGTCGTGGAGCTGCTGGGATTCGGCTCGCTCAACGTGTTCGCGGGGCTGCTGGTGCTCGGCGTGCTCGCCTCGGTGGCGGTCGCGCGCCGCGAGCCGGCCCTCGCCACCTCCTGACCGGAAGGAGTCGGCGTGTCACCACCGTGGTCGAACACACGTTCGGGCTAGGGTGGGACCGCGCCCGTGACCAGGGTCAGCATCTCGGTGGTTCTCCCCAGCCGTGCGGGCCGGGGACGAGAACTGTCGGTGGCGCTTCCTAGGGTCGGGGACACAGGCTTCACCAGTTGCTCCGCGTGCGGCGGACCAAGAGGACGGGATGACACCGATGGCAGTCGGAGATCGTGACAAGGCGCTCGACGTAGCGCTCGCCAACATCGAGAAGCAGTTCGGCAAGGGCTCCGTGATGCGCCTCGGCGAGGAGACCCGGGTGCCGCTCGCGGTGATCCCCACGGGGGCGATCTCGCTCGACGTGGCGCTCGGGCTCGGCGGTCTGCCGCGGGGCCGGGTCGTGGAGATCTACGGGCCGGAGTCGTCCGGCAAGACGACGGTCGCCCTGCACGCGGTGGCCAACGCCCAGGCCGCGGGCGGGATCGTGGCGTTCATCGACGCCGAGCACGCGCTCGACCCCGACTACGCCCAGGCCCTCGGCGTCGACACCGACGCGCTGCTGGTCTCCCAGCCCGACTCCGGTGAGCAGGCCCTGGAGATCGCGGACATGCTGATCCGCTCCGGCGCCCTCGACCTGATCGTCATCGACTCGGTCGCCGCCCTCGTGCCGCGGGCGGAGATCGAGGGGGAGATGGGGGACAGCCACGTCGGTCTCCAGGCCCGGCTGATGAGCCAGGCGCTCCGCAAGATGACCGGTGCGCTCAACAACTCCAACACCACGGCGATCTTCATCAACCAGCTCCGGGAGAAGATCGGCGTGATGTTCGGCTCACCCGAGACGACCACCGGTGGCCGTGCGCTCAAGTTCTACTCCTCGGTCCGCCTCGACGTGCGCCGGATCGAGACGCTGAAGGACGGCCAGGAGATGGTCGGCAACCGGACCCGGGTCAAGGTCGTCAAGAACAAGGTCGCGCCGCCGTTCAAGCAGGCCGAGTTCGACATCATGTACGGCAAGGGGATCAGCCGCGAGGGCGGTCTCATCGACGTCGGCGTCGATGCGGGGCTCGTCCGCAAGGCCGGCGCCTGGTACACCTACGAGGGCGACCAGCTCGGCCAGGGCAAGGAGAACGCCCGCACCTTCCTGCGAGACAACCCCGACCTCGCCAACGAGCTGGAGAAGCGGATCCTGGAGAAGCTCGGAGTCGGTCCGCAGGTGACCGACGACCTGCCGGAGGAGCCGGTCAACGTCCAGTTCTGACCTCCGGACGATGCCTGGACATGAGGCGCCACCGCCTCCGGACGACGCCGAGGCCCTCGGGCCCGACGCCGACCACGAGGCGGTGGCGCGCAAGATCCTCCTCGACCAGCTCACCGGGCGGGCCCGCAGCCGCAAGGAGCTCGCCGACAAGCTGGCGCGCAAACAGGTCCCGGCTGAGGTGGCGAGCGACCTTGCTCGACCGGTTCGAGGAGGTCGGGCTCGTCGACGACGCCGCCTTCGCCCGTGAGTGGGTGCACTCCCGTCAGGCGGGACGCGGGCTCGCCCGGCGGGCGCTCGCGGTCGAGCTCAGGCGGAAAGGGGTCGACCAGGAGGTGGTCGCCGAGGCCGTCGAGAAGGTGGACCCTGACGACGAGCGGGAGACGGCGCGGCTGCTGGTGCGCCGCAAGCTTCCCTCGCTGCAGCGGTTCGACCAGGTGACCACGGTGCGGCGGCTCACCGGGATGCTCGGCCGCAAGGGCTACCCCGCTGGTGTCGCCTACCAGGTCGTGCGCGAGGAGATCGCCGGTGCCGAGGAGCTGCTCGACGGCCAGGACTGACCGTGGGCATGCCGGGTTCCTTGACCGGTCCAGACGGCCGACCTAGATTCGAGGAGCACCACCTGAACCGCCGGCTCCGGCCGGCACCGAACTGACAACGAGTCCCCGGGGTCACCCGGGGAGCTGCGCAACCAACTGCTCGACCGGTCGTCGGTGCCACGCCCCGCGTGGCACCGCCGGCGTCCTGGCGGGGCGTCGGCCGGTCGGGCTGGAAGGCGCCTGATGCACCAGGAGCCACCAATGAATCAAGGTCCCATCCCCGCCGCCGTGGGCGGTCTCGACCTCATCATGGTCGTCGTCGGCGTGGTCGTAGTCGTCCCGCTGCTCTGCCTGGGCGTCCTGCTGCTCTCCCGCCAGCTCGCGGCGCGGCGTGAGGCCGACCTCCACCGCGACCTGCAGGAGCAGCGCCACGACATCGAGCGGCGCGAGCACCGGCTCGCCGAGCGGGAGCAGCGACTCGACGCCGAGGCGGCGGACCTCGAGTCCCGGCTCAGCCAGGTCGAGGCGGCGGAGGAGCAGCGGCGCGCGGCCCTGGAGCGGGTGGCGCTGCTCAGCGCGGAGGACGCCCGGCAGGCGCTCCTCGCCGAGGTGGAGCACGACGCCCGGCTGCACGGGGCGGTGCTCGCCCGCGAGATCGAGAAGACCGCCCGCGACGAGGCGGAGACGAGGGCGCGGCGGATCCTCGCCACCGCTGTGCAGCGTCTCGCCGCCGAGCAGACCACCGAGTCGACCGTCGCGGTCCTGCATCTGCCCACCGACGACATGAAGGGCAGGATCATCGGCCGCGAGGGTCGCAACATCCGTGCCTTCGAGCAGATCACCGGCGTCAACGTCGTCATCGACGAGACCCCCGAGGCGGTCGTGCTGAGCTGCTTCGACCCGGTGCGCCGTGAGGTCGGTCGGCTCACGATGGAGTCGCTCGTCGCCGACGGACGGATCCACCCGACCCGGATCGAGGACGTCTACGCCAAGGCACAGGACGAGGTGGAGGGGCTCTGCCGCACCGCCGGCGAGGACGCCTGCGTGGAGATGGGGATCACCGACCTGCACCCCGAGCTGGTCGCGACGATGGGCCGGCTCAACTACCGCACCTCCTACGGCCAGAACGTCCTCAAGCACCTCGTCGAGTCCGGCCACGCCGCTGGGCTGCTCGCCGACGAGATCGGCGTCGACCGCACCGTGTGCGTCCGGGCGGCGTTCCTGCACGACATCGGCAAGGCGCTGACCCATGAGGTCGAAGGGTCGCACGCGATGGTCGGCGCCGACCTGGCCCGCCGCTACGGGGAGTCCGACGACGTCGTGCACGCCATCGAGGCCCACCACAACGAGGTCGAGCCGCGCACCGTCGAGGCGGTGCTCACCCAGGCGGCCGACGCGATCAGCGGGGCCCGTCCCGGAGCACGCCGGGAGTCCGTCGAGGCCTACGTGACCCGGCTGCACCGCCTGGAGGAGATCGCGCTCGCCCATGCCGGGGTCGACAAGGTGTTCGCGATGCAGGCCGGGCGCGACGTCCGCGTGATGGTGCTCCCCGATGTCGTCGACGACGTCGGTGCGCAGCTGCTGGCCCGCGACATCGCCAAGCAGGTGGAGGAGGAGCTCAGCTATCCGGGACAGATCAAGGTCACCGTGGTGCGGGAGAGCCGGGCGGTGGAGGTGGCACGGTAGGAGGGTCGGTTACCGGGCAGTAGCATCAAGCCATGCCCCACCTCCTCGCCCTCTGGGACCGTGCCCACGCCCTTCCGCAGGGTCGCCGGCTCTTCTCGATCGCCTTCAGCCGCAGGGCGCCGTACTTCTCGACGGTGAAGCCGCTCTTCCTCGACCTGCGCCCGAACTACGCCGAGCTGCTCGTCCGGGACCGCAAGGCGGTTCACAACCACATCGGCACCGTGCACGCGATCGCGCTGTGCAACGGGCTGGAGGCCGCGATGGGAGCGCTCGCCGAGGCCACGATCCCCGCTTCCAAGCGGTGGATCCCCAAGGGGATGGAGGTCGCCTACACCGCGAAGGCCGACAGCGACGTGCGGTGCATCGCCGCGACCGACCCCGAGCAGTGGGAGGGCGACGACCCTGACGTGCCGGTCCGGGTGAAGGGCGTACGCCGGGACGGGACCGTGGTGGTCGAGGGCGTCATCCGGCTCTGGGTGACCGAGAGGCCGGTGCCCGCGACCGCGACGCCGTGAGGGCAGGTGGCCCGGTCAGGCGGTGTTGGTGGACTGCTCGCCGGGGACGGAGGTCTTGTCCAGCGGGCTCTTCTCGCCCACCAGGCGGTGCTGGATCAGGGTCGCGATCCAGGTCAGCACCAGGTTGACCGCCACGTAGAGGAACGCGAGGGCCACAGCCGTCGGCAGCGTGCTGCCCCGGAACTCGTCCTCGATCGCCGCTCCGACGCGGGTGAGGCCGGGGGCGAGGATGTAGGCGCCCAGGCTGGTGTCCTTCAGCGCCACCACCATCTGGCTGATGATCGCCGGCAGCATGATCTTCACCGCCTGCGGGAGCAGCACGAGCGTCATCACCTGGCTCTTGCGCATGCCGATCGCGTACGCCGCCTCCGCCTGGCCACTGGGAACGGCGTTGACCCCGGCCCGGAACACCTCGGCCAGCACCGAGCCGTTGTAGAGCGTGAGCGCGAAGACCACCGACCAGAACGAGCCGATGCCGCCGCCCACGCCGTACAGGAAGAAGATGAAGACCATCAGCAGCAGCACGGGGACGGCGCGGAAGAACTCCACTACCAGCCACGACGGCCACCGCACCCAGGCGTGGTCGGACATCTTGCCGAGACCGAACACAAGCCCGAACACGACGGCGAAGGCGACCGCGAAGATCGCCATCTTCACGGTCTCCAGGAGACCGTCGACCAGCAGCGCGGTGATGAACTTCGGGGTGAAGAGGGGCTCCCACCGCTCGTACTCCAGCTGGCCACGGTCCCAGAGCCGCCACACCAGCAGGGCGCCGAGCACGGCGAGGGCGACGAGGGCGACCAGCGTGTAGAGCCGGTGGCGTGCCTGCGTCTTGGGCCCGGGGTGGTCGTACAGCAGTGTGCTCATCGGGCCACCCGCCAGCGTCGCTCGAGGCCGTAGGCGCCGGCTGAGAGCACCTCGACGATGATGATGTAGCCGATGGCGAAGGCGATGAAGATCTCGATCCGGACATCGGCCTGGTCGTTGGTGAACCCCCGCATCCGGGCGGTGGCCTCGAGGATGCCGAAGACGGCGGCCACCGAGGTGTTCTTCGCCAGCGCGATGAAGACGCTGGCCAGCGGGGGCACGACCGCCCGGAACGACTGGGGGAGAACCACGTTGCGCATCACCGCGGAGAACGTCATGCCGATCGCCCGGGCAGCCTCCGCCTGACCGACCGGGACCGAGTTGATCCCCGAGCGCACCGCCTCGCAGACGAACGCCGAGGTGTAGACCGAGAGCGCGATGACGCCCTTGACCAGGAAGGGGGTGCCGATCAGCCAGCCGAGCCGCGGCGCCACGTTGAACACGAAGATGAAGACGACGAGCAGGGGGGTGTTGCGGACCAGCGTGACGTAGACGGCGCTGAACTGCCGCAGCAGTGAGACCGGTCCCACGCGCATCGCGCCGAGGATGGTGCCGAGGACGAGCGAGAGGATCGCGGAGTAGACCAGCAGCTGGATCGTCACCCAGAACGCGCTCAGCACCTGGTCGAAGTTCTCGAAGACGAACTCCACCGGTCACCTCCTTCTCTGTCGCGGCTGACGTCGGCTCGACGCGGCTCGGGCCGGGTGGGGGCGACCGGCGCGGTCACCCCCACCACGGTGTGCTCAGGTCACGGGCAGGGGTCGAGCTCCGGCTGCTCGGGGGTCTCGACACCGGCCTCGCCGAGGGTCGCCTGGAAGGCGTCCTCCCACGCGCCGCTCTCGTAGGCCTCCTCGATCGTGCTGTTGATCCACTCGCACATCTCGGGGGAGTCCTGGGAGTAGCCGACGCCGTACCGCTCCTCGGAGAAGGGCTCGACGACGACCTTCAGCTCGTCGGGGTTCTCCGCGGCGTAGCCGAGGAGGATCGCGCCGTCGGTGGTCATGGCGTCGACGGTGCCGCTGAGCACCTGGTCGACGCACTCGGAGTAGGTGTCGAAGCCACGGGGCCGCGCGCCCTCCGCCTCGGCGTTCGCCAGCGACGTGGAGCCGGTGACCGAGCAGACCTCGGTGCCGGCGACGTCCTCGAGCGACGAGATGTCGGAGTCCGAGCGCACCAGGAACTGCTGGCCGGTCACGTAGTAGGGGCCGGCCTGGCCCACGACCTCGCGACGCTCGTCGGTGATGGAGTACGACGCGAGAACGAGGTCGACCTCATTCGACTGGAGGAACGGCTCACGGTTGTCGGAGATCGTCTCCTTCCAGTTGATGTCCTCGGCGGCGATCCCGAGGTCGGCCGCGAGGACCTTGGCCATCTCGGGGTCGAACCCCTTCGGCATGTCGTCGGCGGCGCCCTTGAACCCGATGCCCGGCTGGTCGTACTTGACGCCGATGGTGATCTCGCCGGCCTCGGCGAGCTCCTTCATCTTCGTGCCGTCCTCGAACTCGTCGGCGGCGTTCTCGGCGACCTCGACGTCGACGCCCTCCCCGCCGTCGTCGCTGCCCGCGTCGCCGCAGGCGGCGAGCGCGAGCATCACCGTGGCGCCGGTGAGCATCGCCAGACTTCTCTTCATGCGCATGTTCAGTCTCCTTGTTCGTTTCCGAGGGTGCTGAGGTGGTCCTGGTCGGGGCAGGTCAGTGCTTGAGGATCTTGCCGAGGAAGTCCTGGGCGCGTTCCGACTGCGGGTTGGTGAAGAACTCCTCCGGGGTGTTCTCCTCGACGACCATTCCGTCGGCCATGAAGACGACACGGTTCGCCGCTGTCCGGGCGAACCCCATCTCGTGGGTCACGACGATCATGGTCATGCCGCCCTCGGCGAGCTCGACCATGACGTCGAGCACCTCCTTGATCATCTCCGGGTCGAGCGCGGAGGTGGGCTCGTCGAAGAGCATCACCTTCGGCTCCATGGCGAGCGCCCGGGCGATCGCCACCCGCTGCTGCTGGCCGCCGGAGAGCTGGGCGGGGTACTTCGAGGCCTGGTGCCCGACGCCGACCCGGTCGAGCAGCTCCTTGGCCTGGGCCTCCGCCTCGGCCTTCTTCCTGCCGCGCACCTTGATCGGCCCGAGCGTGACGTTCTCGAGGATCGTCTTGTGCTGGAACAGGTTGAACGACTGGAAGACCATCCCGACCTCGGCACGCAGCCGCGCGAGCTCCTTGCCCTCCTGCGGGAGCGCCTCGCCGTCGAGGGTGATCTGCCCCTTGTCGATCGTCTCGAGCCGGTTGATCGCCCGGCAGAGCGTCGACTTCCCGGAGCCGGAGGGGCCGATCACGACGACCACCTCGCCCCGGTTGACGGAGATGTCGATGTCCTGGAGGACATGGAGGTCGCCGAACCACTTGTCCACGTGGTCCAGCACGACGAGCGGCTGGCCCATGGCTGCGCGCGTCTCGTGCTTTGCGGTCATACCTCGACAACCTAGCCGGGTTCGCTTCCCATGCCTATCTTCCGCCACACGAGTCGGCGAGCCGTGGCCTCATCGTTACCGACGCCGTGTGACCGGCGCGACGGCCGCCAGGGGCGGCGGGACGGGTTTGGGGTCGGTAGCGTCGGGCACCTGAGAGGTATCGACGAAAGGAGCTCGGGTGTCTGCACGCGACATCGTTGGAGGGCTGACCGGGGCAGCGGTCTCGGCCGCCAGGAACCCGCTCAAGACGACCGCCCGCGCGGTCGGGGTGGCCAAGGGCGTGGCGACCACCGGAGCCGCGGCGGCGGAGGGGCTCGCCCAGCACGCGGCCGACCGGCTCCGCCGGCACTCGGCGCCGCCGGTCCGGCACAGTGAGCCCGCCGAGGTGAAGACCGCGGACGCCGCCGCCGAGCAGGCGCCCGCCGAGAAGGCAGCCTCTGACAAGGCACCTGCCAAGAAGGCACCCGCCACGGAGGCCCCCGCCCAGAAGGCCCCCGCCCAGAAGGCCCCCGCCAAGAAGACCCAGGCGAGGAAGGCTGCGGCGAAGAAGGGGCCGGCCGATGACGGGCCGCAGGTGGTCCTACGTGAGCCCGGACCGCCGGAGCAGCCGCCGGTCGACGTGGTCGGACAGGCGCTCGCCGCCGAGGGGCAGGAGGAGCAGTACGCAGGTCGGGCCGGCGAGCCCCGCGCCGCTTCGCGCGACGAGGAGCACGGCGAGGCCGCCCTGCAGCGCGCCGAGGTCGACGAGATCGCCGAGGAGACCGACGAGGCGCTCCCGGGCGGCGACGTCGACGTCCAGACCCCGGTGGGGACGACGGGCGCAGGTGCCGGGTTCAACCCGGACACGGCCGAGTCCGACCTGCAGCAGCCGCAGACCGAGCCCCTGGTGGACCCGGCGCTGACCAAGTCGGTCAAGTCCACGCAGCGCACGGCCAAGAAGGCCAGCAGCAAGACACCGAAGAGCTGACGGTCGGTTCGGGTACGGCGCCGCCGCGCCGTACCCTGGACCGGCCATGACTGCCGCACCTGAAGCCACCGCCGCCCGCACGTACGAGGTCCGCACCTACGGGTGCCAGATGAACGTCCACGACTCCGAACGGCTCACCGGGCTGCTGGAGTCGGCCGGCTACGTGCCGGCGCGCGACGGCGACCAGGCCGACGTGGTGGTGTTCAACACCTGCGCGGTGCGGGAGAACGCCGACAACCGGCTCTACGGCAACCTCGGCCACCTGGCCCCGGTCAAGGCCGCGCACCCGGGGATGCAGATCGCGGTCGGCGGCTGCCTCGCCCAGAAGGACCGCGGCGAGATCACCCGCCGGGCGCCGTGGGTCGACGTCGTCTTCGGCACCCACAACCTCGGCTCCCTGCCGACGCTGTTGGAGCGGGCGCGAGTGGAGCAGGAAGCGCAGGTCGAGCTGCTCGAGTCGCTCGAGGTGTTCCCCTCGACGCTGCCGACCAAGCGGGAGTCGGCGTACGCCGCCTGGGTCTCGGTGTCGGTCGGCTGCAACAACACCTGCACGTTCTGCATCGTCCCGTCCCTGCGCGGCAAGGAGAAGGACCGCCGCCCCGGGGACGTGCTCGCCGAGGTGCGTGCGCTGGTCGACGAGGGCGTCAGCGAGGTCACCCTGCTGGGCCAGAACGTGAACTCCTACGGCGTCGAGTTCGGCGACCGGCAGGCGTTCAGCAAGCTGCTCCGTGCCTGCGGGACGGTCGAGGGGCTCGAGCGGGTCCGGTTCACCTCACCGCACCCGGCCGAGTTCACCGACGACGTCATCGCCGCGATGGCCGAGACGCCGAACGTCATGCCGCAGCTGCACATGCCGCTGCAGTCGGGGTCGGACCGGATGCTGCGGGCGATGCGCCGCTCCTACCGGCAGTCGAAGTACCTCGGGATCATCGACAGGGTCCGCGCCGCGATCCCGGACGCGGCGATCACCACCGACATCATCGTCGGCTTCCCCGGCGAGACCGAGGAGGACTTCCTCGCGACGATGGACGTGGTCCGGCAGGCACGGTTCTCCGGCGCCTTCACCTTCCAGTACTCCAAGCGCCCCGGCACCCCCGCCGCGGTCCTCGAGGAGCAGGTGCCGAAGGCCGTCGTGCAGGAGCGGTACGAACGGCTCGTCGAGCTGGTCAACGACATCGCCTGGGAGGAGAACAAGCGGCTCGTCGGCCGGACGGTCGAGCTGCTTGTCGCCGAGGGCGCAGGGCGCAAGGACGCCGCCACACACCGGCTGACCGGCAGGGCGCCGGACAACCGGCTCGTCCACTTCGTCGCACCCGAGGATCCCGAGGAGCCGACAGGGGAGACGGCCGGGGTCCGGCCGGGCGACATGGTCTCGGTCGAGATCACCCGTGCGGCGCCGCACCATCTCGTGTCCGACGCGCCGGTGACGGCGGTCCGCCGGACGCGCTCGGGCGACGCCTGGGCCGCCCGGAACGGGCGCGCTCCTGCCCCCGGGGTCCTGCTCGGGCTGCCGACGGTCGGGGTGCCTGCGCCGCTCGCGCCGGTCACCGGCTGCGGCTGAACGCTCTCAGTCGGGGTTCTCGTCCGCCGCCTCGTTGACGCCGTCGTCGTTCGCCTGCTCCTTGTCCTCGGGCTCCCTGATCGGGTCCGGGACGTCGGCCCCGTCCTGCTGGGCGGACAGCGGCGGGTCCGGCGTGACCACCTCGCCGTCGGTCCGGTCGCCTGAGCCGACGTCGCTCTCCGAGGAGGACGCGTCTGCCCCGCCGGGGGCACGGTCCACGTTCGGGTCGACCGCGGCCTGAGGCAGGTCGACGTCGCTCTGCTCGGTCTCCTGGGTGTCCTTGTCGTCGCTCACGCACCCATCGTGCCCGGTCGCCCCCGCCGTACACACGCCCGGGCCGCCGGCACCCGGCACGGTCACCGGCAAGGTGGCCTAGGCCCTCCGCCGGGACTTCTCGTCGGCGATCGGCTCGGGGAGCGGCTCGCCGACGGTCCGGTCGACGTTCGCCTGGTCGTCGGAGAAGGCGCCCGCCCCGTCCGGACGCGGATCGGTCTGGACGTCCTTCTGGGAGACGTCGACGGCGTCCCACTCGGTCGGGGAGGTGTCGAAGGTGCCGTCGGTCTGCCCGACCGCGGTGCCCCTCGAGCCGGTGCCCTGCACCCCGCTCCTGGGCGGCTCGACGCCGTCGGGGCCGGTGCGTTCGCTGCTGATCCCCAGGTCGCCGCTCAGCCCGCCGTCACCACCGCTGCTCGGGTTCGACGCGCGGTTGTCGAAGTGGACGCCATCCTCGGGCTCGGGGTCGCCGAGCGGGTTGCTGTGCGGGGGGTCCTCCGAGGGGATGGTCTGCGGTCCGTCGGGGGTGCTCGACGGCTTGACCTCCGGGTCCGGAGGCTGGGTGGGGTCGATGGTCATGACCGGCTCCTTCCGGGAGCGTGACCGCTCCGTCGAGGAAAATCCTCCCCGAGGCGCACCCGGGCAAACCGCTCAGTAGCCGAACGTGACGATCGGCGGGACCCGCTCCGGGCCGGCCATCAGGGCGAGCAGGTGCGCCTCGTGCGGGACCATCGGAGCCGGCGGGTCGGCCGGGCGGTGCCACGCCAGGTCCATGCACTTCGCCGGCTCCCGGATCGAGGGCTCGCCACTCCACGTGCGTGTGGTGAGGAAGTAGTCCACCCGCTGCTCGACCGGGTCGGACACCCCCGGGAGCGTCCGCTGCATCGCGCACAGCGGCTCGATGTCGTCGGGACGCACGGTGACACCGAGCTCCTCGACGGCCTCGCGCGCGGCTGCGACGTACACCGACTCGCCCAGCTCGACGTGACCCGCTGCGGCGGTCGCCCAGTGGCCGGCCATGTACGTCGTCGCCGGCCCGCGCAGCTGGAGCAGCACCTCGAGACCGGAGCCCCGGCCACGGACGAGCAGCAGGTACGCCGCGGGAATCACCTGGAACCGGGTCACGAGCCGGAACCTACCCGAGCGGTACCCGGGAGGGGCGCCGTAGCCGGACGAGCAGGAGCCCGACGCCGACGCCCTCTCCGCGACGCCGTCCGGCGTCTGAGTGGGCCACCCCGATGTCGTTCTGCGGACCCTCGGGAACCTACCCGCGCTCGGAGCGGGATGCGAGAGGGCATAGTGCCCGGTCTGGTCAGGGCTCTGGGACCATGGGCGCCATGCCGAACCAGCCGCCGTCGTCGAGCGAGGTGCCCGTCGTCGCGCTCGTCGGCCCGACCGCGGTCGGCAAGTCGGCGCTCTCGCTCGCGCTCGCGGAGGCTCCTCGGTGGTGAGGTCGTCAACACCGACTCGATGCAGCTCTACCGCGGCATGGACATCGGCACCGCGAAGCTGCCGCCGGAGGAGCGTGGCGGGGTGCCCCACCACCTCCTCGACGTCCTCGAGGTCACCGAGACCGCCACGGTCGCCGAGTTCCAGGGGTGGGCTCGCGCGGCGGTCGCCGACTGCCGGTCGCGCGGCGTCGTCCCCATCCTCGTCGGGGGCTCCGCGCTCTACACCCGGGCGGTGCTCGACCGGTTCGAGTTCCCCGGCACCGAGCCCGAGCTGCGGGCGCGGCTGGAGACGGAGCTGGCCGCGGCCGGCGCTCCCGCCCTGCACGCCCGGCTCGCTGCGGTGGACCCGGTGGCCGCGGAGCGGATCATCCCCACGAACGGCCGGCGGGTGGTCCGTGCCCTCGAGGTCGTCGAGCTCACCGGACGACCGTTCAGTGCCTCGCTCCCCGAGCAGGCGTACGTCGACCCGGCGAGCGTCCAGGTCGGCATCGACTGTCCCCGGCCGGTCCTGGACGACCGGATCGAGGAGCGGGTGCGCCGGATGTGGCAGGCCGGGCTCGTCGACGAGGTGCGCGCCCTCGAGGCCCGTGGGCTGCGCGAGGGGCTCACGGCGAGCCGCGCGCTCGGCTACCAGCAGCTACTCGACCATCTCGCGGGGCGGTGCACGGAGCAGGAGGCGCTCGCGGCCACGGTGACCGGGACCCGCCGGTTCGCCCGCCGTCAGGACGCGTGGTTCCGCAAGGACCCCCGGATCACCTGGGTGACCTGGGACGACCCGGACCGGGTCGCGTCCGCCGTAGGAGCCGTCGAGGCCGTCAGGCGCTGAGCCGCAGCACGGTCGCCCGGCCGGCCTCCACCAGCATCACCGCGGCGTCGCAGTCGGTGCAGCACAGCTCGAACCCTGCGTCGTCGACCGGCAGCAGGATCCTCTCGTCGTGGCATTCCGGGCAGCGCCCGACCAGCCCTCTCAGCATCAGCACCTCGTCCATGGAACGACGGTCGCACAGCCCACCGACGGAACCGGGTCGCACCGCCCGGCATGTCGCCGCGACGCGGTAGAAAGGACCCATGGCAGCCACCTTCACCGTCGTGCGCTCACGCACGGTCCCCGCTCCGGCCGAGCGCGTCTACCCGCTTCTCTCGAACTTCCACCAGTGGCCCCGCTGGTCCCCGTGGGAGGACGTCGACCCCGACCTGCACCGCGACTACTCGGGGCCGGAGGCCGGCGACGGTGCGGTCTACGCGTGGTCCGGGAACCGCAAGGCGGGCGCCGGCCGGATGGAGATCGTCCGCACCGAGGAGAACCGGCTCGTCGACATCGCCCTGGACTTCGACAAGCCCTTCAAGGCGAGCAACAAGACCACGTTCACGCTCGAGCCGCAGGGCGACAGCACCCTGGTGCGGTGGGAGATGGTGGGCCCGAAGCCCCTGGTCGCGAGGGTCTTCGGCTTCGTGCTCAACATGGACAAGCTCGTCGGCCGCGACTTCGAGAAGGGGCTCGAGCGGCTGGCCCGCACCGCGCCGGAGTGAGCGGGGAGGGGTTGCGCTTCGTCAAGGGTCACGGCACCGAGAACGACTTCCTGCTCGTCCCCGACCCCGACGGTGCGCTCGGACCCGTCGCGCCGGCCACGGTCCGGGCGCTCTGCGACCGGCACGCCGGCGTAGGGGCCGACGGCGTGATCCGGGTGGTCCGCACGGCCGCGACGGACGACGCCGCCGCGGTCGCGGCCCGGGAGGAGGCGGAGTGGTTCATGGACTACCTCAACTCCGACGGCTCGCCGAGCGAGATGTGCGGCAACGGGGTGAGGGTGCTCGGCCACTACCTCGTCACCCGGGAGGGAGTGGACCCGGGCCGGCCGCTGCCGGTGGCCACCCGGGCCGGCACCAAGGTGCTCACCTTCGCCGCCGCCGACCCCAGCCGCGTCACCGTGGACATGGGCAACGCGCGGGTCGAGGGCACCACCGAGGTCTCGGTGGGGGACCGGTCGTGGGAGGCCACCCATGTCGACATGGGCAACCCGCACGCGGTCGCGTTCGTGGAATCGCTCGACGACGCGGGCCCGCTCCTCGAACCGCCGGGGCGGGACCTCGCCGTCTACCCGCACGGGGTCAACGTCGAGTTCGTCGTGCGCCGCGGCCCCGCGCACGTCGCGATGCGCGTGCACGAGCGCGGGTCGGGGGAGACCCGGTCGTGCGGCACCGGTGCGTGCGCGGTGATGGTCGCCAGCGCGCTCGCCGACGGAGTGGGTCGCGGTGCGTCGTACGACGTCGATCTGCCGGGCGGCACCCTCACCGTGGAGTGGACCGAGGACGACCGGATCCTGATGACCGGCCCCGCGGTTCTGGTCGCGGAAGGATATTGGCTCGCTGGGCGTTGAGACTGCGTGCGACCCTTGGAGGCATATGAGCACGCAGAAGCACGAGATCGACGACGCCCACCCACTCATCGAGGACGAGTGGGAGCCCGGCTACGCCGACGACACTGACACCGACATCGACACCGACACCGACGCCGACCTCGACGTCGACACCGACCCGGAGGAGACCAGCGGTGACTGGGACCTCGAGGCGCGCTACGCGCTGAAGCGGGTCGGCGGGCTCCGCACCGAGCTCGAGGACATCACCGAGGTCGAGTACCGCCAGCTGCGGCTCGAGCGGGTCGTCCTCGTCGGGGTCTGGACCGAGGGGTCGACCGCGGACGCCGAGAACTCGCTGGCCGAGCTGGCCGCGCTCGCCGAGACGGCGGGCTCGGAGGTGCTGGAGGCGATCTACCAGCGCCGGCAGAAGCCGGACCCGGCCACCTTCATCGGCCGCGGCAAGGTCGAGGCGCTCGGAGAGATCGTCGAGCACACCGGCGCCGACACCGTCATCTGCGACGGCGAGCTGGCCCCGAGCCAGCTGAGGAACCTCGAGGACCGGGTCAAGGTCAAGGTCGTCGACCGGACCGCGCTGATCCTCGACATCTTCGCCCAGCACGCCAAGAGCCGTGAGGGCCAGGCCCAGGTCGAGCTCGCCCAGCTCAGCTACATGAAGCAGCGGCTCCGCGGCTGGGGTGGCAACCTCTCCCGCCAGGCCGGCGGCCGGGTCGGCTCCCAGGGCGGCGGCATCGGTGGCCGTGGTCCGGGTGAGACCAAGATCGAGACCGACCGGCGGCGGATCAACACCAAGATCGCCAAGCTCCGCGCCGAGCTGAAGCAGATGCGCACCACGCGGGACACGAAGCGGGCCGAGCGGCGCCGCAACGAGATCCCCGCGGTGGCCATCGCCGGCTACACCAACGCAGGCAAGTCGTCGCTGCTCAACCGGCTCACCGACGCCGGCGTGCTCGTCGAGGACGCACTGTTCGCGACGCTGGATCCCACGACGCGGCGCACGACGACGCAGGACGGCCGGGTCTACACGCTCTCCGACACCGTCGGGTTCGTCCGGCACCTGCCCCACCAGCTGGTCGAGGCGTTCCGCTCGACGCTCGAGGAGGTCGCCGACTCCGACCTCGTCGTGCACGTGGTCGACGGCTCGCACCCCGACCCTGAGGGACAGCTCGCGGCGGTCCGGGAGGTGTTCGCGGAGATCGGCGCCGACAAGGTGCCCGAGCTGGTCGTCATCAACAAGGCCGACGCCAGCGACCCGCTCGTCATCGCCCGGCTGCGGGCCGCCGAGCCGCACTCCGTGGTGGTCTCCGCGCGGACCGGCGAGGGGGTCGCCGACGTGCTGGCTGCGATCGAGCACGACCTGCCCCGCCCCGGGGTGGCGTTCGACGCGCTGCTGCCCTACGAGCGCGGCGACCTGCTCAACCGGATCCACACCGCCGGCGAGGTCGAGCAGCTCGAGCACACCGGCGAGGGCACCCGCGTCCGGGGCCGGGCGAACGCCGACCTCGCGGGCGACCTCGCGCCGTACGCCGTCTGAGTTCGCAGGCGGTCAGCCCGCCACCGGGCTGGCCGCCCGCGGCACGGCTACCGCGTCGTCCTCGCGGGCGATCCGCCGGCCGACGATCCCGAAGGCGAAGGCGGCCGGCAGCACGATGCTGCCCATCGACGTCACCATGAGGATCGCGAAGGCGGCGGGGAGTGTCGCGGTCAGCAGCCATGCGGCGGCCCGCGGCCGGAAGTCGTTGCGCAGCAACGTGAGACCGAGCACCGTCGAGCCGAGCAGCAACACCAGCACCACCGGGATCGAGGCGAGGAAGATCAGGTCGAGCAGGGCGTTCGGCTCCGAGGTCCACTGCGTCCAGTACTCGCCGAACACGCTCACGGCCGCGGCCCCGTAGCAGACCAGCATCACCCGCCAGACGCCTCGCTCGAACCCGCGCGGCTCCCGACGGCGGTAGGTGAGCAGCGCGCAGAGGAAGAACGCCGCGAACACCGGCAGCCAGAGCTTGCCGTAGGTGACGTAGACCAGGTCCGGGTCCGCCCAGCCGAGCACCGGCGACAACAGCTCGCTCGCCGGCTCGGACCAGGCGCGGACCAGTCCCGACTCGAGGTCCTCCTTGCCGTCCTCAGTCGCGTGCCGGGCCAGGGCGTGCAGCTGGCCGGCCACGAGGCCGAACCACGCCATCGCCCAGGCGAAGCGCCCGATCGCGGCGCTGTGCCTCTCGATCATGTCCATCATCGCCGGTGCCTTTCGTCGAAGTGTGAGCCTGGTCAGGACGCTAGGAGCGACCGAGCGACCGGTCGTCCACTCCCGGGCGGCACCTGCCTCCACCCTGGGGTGGAGGCAGGATCGGCGCCGTCGCCCTACCCTCGGAACGTGGACGAGGGGAGCACCGTCAGCCGGCGCGACACGGTGACGCGGGTCGTGCCGTTCGCGGTGCTGCCGGTGCTGCTGCCGATCGGGCTGTTCGTGGTCGCCGCTGTCGAGCTCGCGGCGACCCGGCCGGAGGGTTGGGGCATCGGTGTCGTGCTGTCGTCGCTGTCGTCGGCCGCCCTGGTGCTGCGAAAGTCCCGCCCCCTGGTCTTCGCGACGCTCGGCATGGTGCCGCTGACGTCCATGCCGTTCTTCGGGCCGCAGCTCGACGATGTGGCGACGCCGATCCTCTACCTGGCCGTGGCGACCTATTCACTTGCCCGGTGGCTGCCGGATCTCCGCGGCCTCGTCGGGCTCGGCGTCATCCTGAGCCTGCTGCTCGTCGACTATGTCGCCGTCGACGCGCGGGCGCACGGCGTCGGCGACGTGGTCTTCGTCCTCTCCCTCGCCCTGCCCCCGTACGTCCTCGGTCGCGTCACCCGTCGGCTCGCCGAGCAGGGTCGGCTGCTGGAGGAGAACCAGGAGCTGGTGCGGCGTCAGGCGGTTCGCGACGAGCGTGACCGGATCGCGCGCGAGCTGCACGACGTGATCGCCCATTCGGTGAGCGCCATGGTGGTGCAGACCGCGGCCGCTCAGGAGCTCGTACGCCGCGACCCGGACCGGGCTCAGCAGGTGCTCGCCGACGTCGCCGACACCGGCCGGCGGGCGTTGGTGGAGACCGGACGGCTCCTCCACGTCATCCGGGACGAGGCCGACGAGCTGGGGCTCGCCCCGGCACCCGGAGCCGCTGACCTGGCTGCCCTCGCACAGTCGTTCCGGGACAGCGGGCTCGACGTGGAGCTAGAGGTCGTCGAGCCGCTCCCGGCGCTGCCGCCCGGGGTCGACGTGTCGGTCTACCGGATCGTGCAGGAGGCGCTGACCAACGCGCTCAAGCACGGCGCGGACCGCTCGGCGCACGTCTCGGTGGACGCCACTGCCGGCGCCGTCACGGTCACGGCGAGCAACACAGCAGGTTCCGGCGGCGGAACCGGCAACGGGCCCGGCAACGGGCTGGGGCTCGTCGGCATGGCCGAGCGGGTGGCGCTGCTCGGTGGCCGGCTCGTCCATGGCGTCGACGGCAACCGGTTCCGGCTGGTGGCCACCCTCCCGCTCGGCACGAGGGCATCACGGTGACGAGCGTCGTCGTGATCGACGACCAGGACCTCGTCCGCTCCGGGCTCGAGCTGGTCCTCGACGCACGCGGCTGCGACGTGCTGGGCACCGCGGCCGACGGCCGGGCGGGGGTGGAGCTCGTGCTGCGGACCCGCCCCGACGTCGCGCTGATGGACGTGCGGATGCCGGTGCTGGACGGGATCGCCGCTACCCGCGAGCTCATCGCGGCCGGGGTGGCGACGCGGGTGCTCATCCTGACGACCTACGACCTCGACCAGTACGTCTACGCCGCGCTCCGCGCCGGCGCCGCCGGGTTCCTGCTGAAGGCCACCCCGCCCGAACGGTTGGTGGCCGGGATCGGGACGGTGGCCGCGGGGGAGTCGCTGCTGGCCCCGGAGCTGACCAGGCGGCTCATCGAGGAGCACATCCGGCGGCCGCCACCGGTCTCCGGGGTGCCGCCCGCGCTGGCCGCCCTGACCGAGCGGGAGCTCGAGGTGTTCGAGCTCGTCGCCCGCGGGCTCACCAACGACGAGATCGCAGCCCGGCTCGTGGTCAGCCAGGCGACCGTCAAGACGCACGTGAACCGGTTCCTCGCCAAGCTCGGGCTGACCACGCGCGTCCAGGCGGTCGTGCTCGGCTACGAGTCCGGTCTCGTCGTACCCGGGGAGCGGCTCACCGGACGGTGAGCGCGTGGAGCTCCCGCCACTGCTGGTCGGACACCTCAGGCGGCTGCGTCTCGAACCGTCCACGGCACTCAGCGATGGTGCTGGTCAGCAGCCCGACCAGCCGGTCGTTGGCGTCGTCGACGCACGCCGACGCGAGCCCGGCGACTGCGGTGTGCACGATCACCGAGGCGCTGCGCCGGTCGAACTGACCTGCCGGCCCCCACCCCGTCGCGGTGAACCCGCGGGCCCAGTCGCGGGCGTGCGGAACGCGGTCGAGCGCTGCCCGGACCTCCGGCGACAGGTCGTCGTGGGGCCGCCGCTCCAGCCTGGCCAGGTGCCGCTCGACGGAGTAGAGCCCCACGGCGGTGATGTCCTGCTTCTCCGAGGCCACCACCGGGAGCGCCGCGAGGGCGGCCGTGCGGGCGATCCACGCGTCGGCCCGCGGGTCGTCGGTGTCAAGACCGATCACGTCCGGGATCAGCGGCGCCAGCCGGCGCCGGGTGGCGTCGTCGACGGAGTCGTTGACCTCGCGGGCCAGGGCCGCGAGCAGGGGATGGGTGCACTTGGGATGATCCGACCACCGTTCGCCGGCCAAGTAGGAGGCGAGCTCCATGAAGCAGGCGCCCTTGCGCGGGTTGCGGTGCTTGCCCCGGGACAGCACGGGGAGCAGGTCGGGGATGCGGCGGTCGGTCAACGTGCACCAGCTTCCGGTCACGGCCACCTCGCGCGCGACCTCGCACGCGGCCGTGGGGCCAGTCTGCGCCGGGGGCGGCACGATCTCAATGCCTCGGCTGACGCTCTTCGGCTGTGGACACGCCGAGCCGGGTCGGCGGCCGCGGTTAGGGTGCTTCGGTGCCGACCTCGACCACCGACGCGACGCTCCCCGTGCGGGACGTGCTCGCGGCTGCCGTCGAGGCGCTCGGCGGGCAGGAGCGGCCCGGCCAGATCGTCATGGCCGAGGCGGTGGCGACCGCCATGGAGGACGGCGTCCACCTGCTCGTCCAGGCCGGCACCGGCACCGGCAAGTCGCTGGCCTACCTCGTGCCGGCGCTGCTCCACCGCGAGCGGGTGGTGGTCGCCACAGCGACGCTGGCGCTCCAGCACCAGCTCGTCGAGCGGGACATCCCGGCGCTCGTCGAGGCCGGGCGGCATGTGCTCCACGAGACGCCGTCGTACGCCGTGCTCAAGGGCCGCTCCAACTACGCCTGCCTGCACCGGGTCCGGGAGGGAGTGCCGAACGACCAGGGCGCGCTCGTCGACCTCCCCGAGGGGTCGATGGGCTCCGAGGTGCTGGCGCTGCGCTCCTGGGTGGAGGAGGAGGCGTCCAACGGCGGGAACGGGGACCGGGACTCCGCCCCCCGCCACACCGACCGGGTCTGGCGTCAGGTCTCGGTCTCGCACCGGGAGTGTCTCGGGGCCGCCAGGTGCCCGTTCGGGCAGGAGTGCTTCGCCGAGCTCGCCAAGGAACGCGCGGCGCGGTCCCAGCTGATCGTCACCAACCACTCCCTCCTGGCGATCGACGCGATCGAGGGGATCCCGATGATCCCGGAGTACGACGTCGTGGTGATCGACGAGGCGCACGAGCTGGCCTCACGGGTGACCCAGGCGGCCACCGACGAGCTCACCCCGGTGCAGGTGGAGCGGGCGGCGAAACGAGCGGGGCGCCATGTGGCCGGCTCGGAGGCCGACGACCTCGCCGACGCCTCCGACGCGCTCCGTGACGCCCTCGCCGACAACCCGCCCGGCCGGCTCGACCCGGTGCCGAGCGACGTCGCCGACGCGCTGGTCCTGGTGCGTGACGCCGCGCGGACGCTGGTCTCGGCGTTCGGGACGTCGAGTGCCGACGACGCCGGGGCGACCCAGGCCAAAGGATGGGCCCAGGAGGTCTTCGCCACCGCCGAGCGGATGGCGGCGGACTCCGACGGCGACGTCATGTGGATCACCGACCGGGACACCGCGCGCGGTGGGCTGATGCTCAGCGTGGCCCCGCTCCAGGTCTGGGGGCCGCTGCGCGACGAGCTGCTCACGGACAAGACCGTCGTCTTCACCAGCGCGACGCTGAAGCTCGGCGGGGACTTCGACGCTGTCGCCACCACGATCGGGCTCAAGCCGGCCGAGCGGGTGCGGGACTCCGCGGAGGCGCCGGAGCTGACCGAGGGGGTGCAGCCGTGGCGGGGGATCGACGTGGGCTCGCCGTTCGACTACGGCAAGCAGGCGATCCTGTACGTCGCCGCCCACCTCCCGCGACCGGGGCGGGACGGTCTCGGTGCCCGCCAGCTCGACGAGATCGTCGACCTCGTCGACGCCGCCGACGGCAGGACGCTGGGGCTCTTCTCCAGCCGTCGGGCGGCGGAGGCGGCCGCGGAGGCGCTCCGGGCTCGGCTGCCGCACCTGACCGTGCTCGCCCAGGGCGACGCCCAGCTGCCGGAGCTGACCAAGCAGTTCATCGAGGACCCGCACACCTGCCTCTTCGGCACGCTCGGGTTGTGGCAGGGGCTCGACCTCCCCGGGGAGACATGCCAGCTCGTGGTGATCGACCGCATCCCGTTCCCCCGCCCCGACGACCCGCTGATGTCGGCGCGGCAGCGCGCCGCCGACCGGTCCGGCCGCAACGGCTTCATGGCGGTCGCCGCCACCCATGCCGCGCTGCTGATGGCGCAGGGGTCGGGGCGGCTGATCCGGACCAGTACCGACCGCGGAGTCGTGGCGGTGCTCGACCCGAGGCTGGAGTCGACGAGCTACGCGCGGTTCATCCAGGCGTCGCTGCCGCCGATGTGGCGGACCACCGACCGGGCGGTCGTGCTCGGTGCGCTCCGGCGGCTCGCCGCCGGCTGACCTGGTGGCGTGGACCGGTCGGCTGCCGGGGTGGGTCGACTGCCGCGGTCAGCGGCTGCCGGTGGTCGCGGTCGCGGTGTAACCGAACACGACGTCGTCGGTGCGCTCGGTGCCGTTGACCACGGTGACCTCCACGTGCCGGGTCGTCGCGGTGTCGAAGCCGGTGACGGTCGCACGCCACCCGCCGCCGGTGGGGACGACCGCCTCGCGCCGGACCGAGCCGTCGGTCCCGACGACGTGGACCCGGACAGCGGCGTCCGCGCCCAGTCCGGCCCGGTCGGCGGTCAGGTCGAGGGTACGACGGGCGCCCAGGTCGGCGGCGGGTCGGAGCCGCACGGTGGCGCCGGCGAGATGGTCGACCCGCAGGGTGCCACTGACGCCCGGGAACGCCTGGTTGAGGGGCGCCGGCTGGGCGGTGGGGTCGGCGACGTACCGCTCGTAGGCCGCGCCCTCCTCGAAGGCGCCGGTCGGACGGCGGGCGGCGACCGCGAAGTCGGCGAGGCTCTCGGAGAGGGTGGCGCTCTGGTCGGACAGCTCGCTGCGCAGCGCGGCGACCGCCTGGAGCCGCGGCTTGGTGCCGTCGAGGTGGTCGGCGTCCTCCCACAGCCGCCGCATGGCCAGCGGCAGCCCGGTGCCTCCCTCGTCGGCGTACCTCTCGGTCAGGAACCGCCAGAAGATCCAGCTGCCGTAGACGTGCAGCCCGGCCGACCGGTCGAGCGGCAGCTCCGGGCGCGCCAGCGGGCTGGTGCGGAGGTAGATGTGGTTGTCGTCGACCGCGTCGTAGAGCTCGTCCTCGATCCACGCGGCCGAGCCCTCCATGAACCACGCCGACTCCCCCGCGTCGTAGCCGAACTGCACCGCGTGGAAGAACTCGTGGGCAACGGTCACCTTGAGGTTCTCGGTCGGTGTGTTGGCGGGGAACTCGCTGCGGCTGTAGTCGTCGTCGAGGACGCAGTAGCCGGTGTAGGCGCGACCCGAGACCCAGTCCTCGGTGACGCAGTAGCCGTACAGGCCTGAGGCGCCGATGTTGGCGAGGTAGATGTCGAGCTTGCCGTTCGGGCCGCCTTGGTCGGCGGGCGGACGGCGGTAGCCGCCGCGGGTGACCACCCGGTTCCAGACGGCGTTGGTGATGTCGCGAACCTTCTCGACCTGGTTCGGCACCTTGTCGCGGTCCCGATCACCCTTCGGCGGGGCATGGTGGGTCGCGCGGGCCCAGTGCACGCAGACCTTCGACCCCTTGGTGCGGGCGACCTTGCAGTCGTTGGTCGGCCGGGCCTTCCGGGGGTACCGCACGTAGGGGTCGCCGCCCCCGGTGGGGCGGGCGAGGTAGGTGCGCGCCACCCGACGGTCCTCGACACCCAGCTCGTCGAGCTGGAGCCGCAGCCGGGCCAGGAGCAGGGTGACCTCGCGGCCGTCCGCAGCCGCTGCCCGCTCGCGTGCGGGACCACGTGCGAACGCAGCCTCCACCGCCGCCAGGGTCGCCTCCGCCCGCTCCGAGCGGAGCGGGTCGGCGGTGCGCGCCGGCGCCGCCGGCGTGGGGACGGCGGTCGCGACCGCCGGCAGGAAGGTGAGGGCCACGAAGGCGCTCACGACGAGGGAGAACGGTCTCGGAAAGCGCACGCGGAGTCCTCAGGGTGGTGGGGGTGGCCCCAGGGTAGGGGGCGCCGGGCCCCGCCGTACCGGTGTCTCCACAACCGGCCCGTCGGGTCAGACCCGTCGGAGCACCGTGGTGACCTTGCCGAGGATGGTCGCGTCGGCCCCGTCGATCGGCTCGTAGGCGTCGTTGTGGGGGAGCAGCCAGATCCTGCCGTCCTTGCGCTGCAGGGTCTTCACCGTCGCCTCACCGTCGATCAGCGCGGCGACGATCTCACCGTTCTCCGCGACGGGCTGCTGACGCACCACGACGTAGTCCCCGCTGCAGATCGCGGCGTCGATCATCGAGTCGCCGACCACCTCGAGCAGGAAGAGGGTGCCGTCGCCGACGAGCTCCTTGGGGAGCGGGAAGACGTCCTCGATCCGCTCCTCGGCCAGGATCGGGCCGCCGGCCGCGATCCGCCCGACGACCGGGACGTACGCCGGGACCGGGTGGCTGTCCCCGATGCCGGTCTCGTCGACGGTCTCGGCGGGGGAGGAGACGGTCAGCGCCCGGGGACGGTTGGGGTCGCGCTTGATGTACCCCTTCTCCTCGAGCACCCGGAGCTGGTGGGCCACCGAGGAGGAGCTGGTGAGCCCGACCCGCTCGCCGATCTCGCGCATGCTCGGCGGGTAGCCACGGTCGACGATCGACTCGCGGATGACGGTGAGGACCCGCTGCTGCCGCGGGGTGAGCCCCGTCGCGTCCGCGGGGCCGTCGGGAAGCTCGCGGACCGTTGCGCCGTTGTCGCCGGCCTTGCCTGCCATCTGTTCTGCCTCTCGTGGAACGACCCCTGGCCGGGCCCTTGATCGGCCCCCTGCTGTCTTGTCGTCACGGTAGACCTCCGCGACCGCACCTTCAAACAGGTGTTCGAAACGGCGTGTCGCACGATCCCTTGCGCCGTTCGAACGCATGTTCTACCGTCGTACACGTGTTCGATCGAACGTAGGTTCGACACCCCGGCCGACGAGGCTCCGGAATCACGGATCCCGAAACTGTCGGTGGCCGTCGGTAGACCTGCGACATGAGGACAGAACAAGGACGGACGACAGCGGTCGCCCACTTTCCGAGGAGGTCTCCTATGAGCACGGTCAGCACCCACCACAGCGCAAGCCACCACGCCGGTCACCACACGCAGCTGCGCCTCACCCGGCGCGGCCGTCTGGTCGTCACGCTCCTCCTGCTCGGGCTGGTGCTCGCGCTCTTCACGGTGTTCAGCGGCTACTCGGCCGCGTCCGGGGAGGCCGGGGTGCAGCAGCCGACCCGCACCGTGGTCGTCGGCGAGGGCGACACCCTGTGGGCGATCGCCTCGGAGGTCGCCGAGCCGGGAGAGACCCGCTCAGTCGTGCACGAGATCCAGAAGTTGAACAGCCTGCCCGGCCCGGAGCTGGTCGTCGGGCAGGAGCTCGCGGTCCCGGTCGGGTGACCGGTGACCCGGGCCTCAGGGACGGCCGTCTGCTCACTCGACCCGGGTGGACGGTCCGGGGGTAGCGGCGGGTGGGGCTGTCGAGGGGAAAGACGGTCCCGCCCCGCCGCCTCCCGTGAGGCTGCTTCCGGCGCGGTCGTCCAGACTCCGGCTGCGCACCGCCTGGGCGACGCCGGCGGCGATGAGCCCCTGGCCGAGGGTGTAGAGCACCATCACCGCGGCCTCGCTGGCCGGACGTGGTGGCTGCGGGAGAAGGAACCGCCGGGCCGCGAGGACCATGTCCGAGGCGACCAGGAGTGCGCTGCCGGCGACGACGGTGCGGCGGGACCGGAGCGGGACCTCCGTGTCGAGCCGGGTGGAGGCGGCGAACATCGCGGAGATCGCTCCCGCGTAGGCGACCACCGGCGCCCGGAGCCGAGCGCTCCGGCTCCCGGCTGCCCGGCCCGCCGCGGGCGCGGTGGCCGCGAAGAGGGTGGCGGCGCCGACGACCCCGGCGACACCGGAGCGGTCGGTCAGCGGCCGGCCGGCGCTGACGAACGCGGTCGCGTAGGCGAGGTGCGCGCCGAGGAACGACCCGAGGCCGGCCAGGAAGGCGGGCTCGCTCCTGTTGAGCAGCGCGACGTCACCGACGCCGGAGAGCGCCTGGGCGACGACCGTCCCGCCGGCGAGCACGCCACCGGAGTCGGCGTCGTGCCGGGCGAGCGACCCCACGAACGCGGTGCCGAGGGCCGGCATCAGCAGCGGCTTGGTGACCATCCGGAACCGGCGCCGGCTCGGCGAGCCGCTCCCGGCGAGCGCGCTGTCGAGCGCGGCGAGCACCAGGTAGCCGGCCGGAGCGAGCAGGCGGGTCGACGGACGTGGGAGCGCCATGGTCGCCATGGTCGCCATCCTGCCGAGCCGGAGCCGCCAGTGCCAGGGGCCCGGCGCCCGGGGTCAGCGGCGCGCACGCTTGGGCTGGTAGTCGCTGATCAGCCCCGCCGCCACCAGCAGCTGCCGACCGAAGAAGAGCGCCAGGACCAGGCAGCCCGCGCCGGCCACCCCCGCCACCCCGAGGAACACCCAGGCGACCGCGTCGCCGTCCCGGCCACGACCGCCGAACTCCACCGCGACCAGCACCAGCACCGCCCATCCGGCGGTCGAGACCAGCGTCCCGAGCAGCGGCAGCAGGAGCCGGCCGGCTGCTCCTCGGCGGTCGCCGCGCTCGGTCATGGCAGCCATTCTGACCCACCCCGACTCGCCGCACGAAACCAGCGCCGACCGGGAAGAACCGGGGCTGACCTGGGGTTTTGTCCACACCACCGAATGCGTCGAAAACGGCGCGAGCCAAGGGTTGCGCTCCTTGGGTGGTGGGCGTACGTTTGCCACAACATCTAGTAGTTACACAGATGTAGTTCTCCACAGATAGTGGTCGGTTCTGCACAGCAGGGCACCACTTCTCCCCACGTTCCTCACAGGTTCATCCACATGGACCGCGGAATCCAGGCCTCGGAAGGAGTGTCGCCAGATGCACTGCCCCTATTGCCGGCACACCGACACCCGGGTCCTGGACAGCCGCGTCGCTGAGGACGGCGGCGCGATCCGGCGCCGTCGTACCTGCTCGTCCTGCTCGAAGCGGTTCAGCACCGTCGAGCAGATGCAGCTGGTGGTCGTGAAGCGCTCCGGCGCGACCGAGCCGTTCACCCGCGACAAGGCCGTCGCCGGCGTCCGGAAGGCCTGCAAGGGCCGGCCGGTCTCCGAGGACGACCTGGCCCGGCTCGGCCAGCAGGTCGAGAACGCGCTGCGCGGCGAAGGGTGGGCCGAGGTCCCCGCCCACGAGGTCGGCCTCGCCATCCTCAAGCCGCTCCGCGAGCTGGACGAGGTCGCCTACCTGCGGTTCGCGAGCGTCTACCGCGCGTTCGAGTCCACCGACGACTTCGAGGCTGAGATCGCGATGCTCCGCCTCAGTCGCCCCTCCCAGCCGCTGGTCGAGACCAGCGGCTGACCCAGACCGCCCGGCACGTCGTGGGGAAGCGGCGTGCCGGGCGTACCAACCCTCCCCACCCCCGAGAACGACGCAGCACGACACAGCACCACGAGCCAGCACCACCCAGCCCCCACGGAGAAGGAGTCGGCATGACGGAGACGGTGAACGGGCCCGCAAAGCAGCGGAGCCCCAAGAAGAGCGCGGGCCTCACGATGGACCGCGTCTTCAGCACCGAGGGCGTCCACCCCTACGACGAGGTCACGTGGGAGCGGCGCGACGTCGTGCAGACCAACTGGAAGACCGGCGAGGCCGTCTTCGAGCAGCGTGGGGTCGAGTTCCCTGACTTCTGGTCGGCCAACGCCTCCACGATCGTGACCACGAAGTACTTCCGCGGCGCCGTCGGCACCGACGTCCGTGAGTGGAGCCTCAAGCAGCTCATCGACCGCGTGGTGAAGACCTACCGGCAGGCCGGTGAGGACCACGCCTACTTCGCGACGCCCGCCGACGCCGAGACCTTCGAGCGCGAGCTCACCTGGCTGCTGCTCCACCAGTACTTCTCGTTCAACTCGCCGGTCTGGTTCAACGTCGGCACGCCGTCGCCTCAGCAGGTCTCGGCCTGCTTCATCCTCTCGGTCGACGACTCGATGGACTCGATCCTCAACTGGTACAAGGAGGAGGGGTTCATCTTCAAGGGCGGCTCCGGCGCCGGCCTCAACCTGTCCCGGATCCGCTCCTCCAAGGAGCTGCTCTCCAGCGGCGGCACCGCGAGCGGCCCGGTCTCCTTCATGCGCGGCGCCGACGCGTCCGCGGGGACGATCAAGTCCGGCGGCGCGACCCGTCGCGCGGCGAAGATGGTCGTCCTCGACGTCGACCACCCCGACATCGAGGAGTTCGTCGAGACCAAGGCGCGCGAGGAGGACAAGATCCGCGCGCTGCGCGACGCCGGCTTCGACATGGACCTCGGCGGCAAGGACATCACCAGCGTCCAGTACCAGAACGCCAACAACTCGGTCCGCGTCTCCGACGAGTTCATGCGCGCGGTCGAGGACGGCACCTCCTTCGGCTTGCGCAGCCGCAAGACCGGCGAGGTGATCGAGACCGTCGACGCCCGCGAGCTGTTCCGCAAGATCTCCGTCGCCGCCTGGCAGTGCGCGGACCCGGGGCTGCAGTACGACGACACGATCAACGACTGGCACACCAACCCGGAGACGGGGCGGATCACCGCGTCGAACCCGTGCTCGGAGTACATGTCGCTCGACAACTCCAGCTGCAACCTGGCGTCGCTCAACCTGCTGAAGTTCCTCAAGGACGACGACACCTTCGACGCCGAGCTGTTCCAGAAGGCCGTCGAGGTGATCATCACCGCGATGGACATCTCCATCTGCTTCGCCGACTTCCCGACCGAGGCGATCGGCCAGACCACCGTGGACTACCGCCAGCTCGGCATCGGCTACGCCAACCTCGGCGCGCTGCTGATGGCGATGGGGCTCGGCTACGACTCCGACGGCGGCCGGGCGATGGCCGCGTCGATCACCTCGCTGATGACGGGCACGTCGTACAGGCGCTCCGCGGAGCTCGCCGCCGTGGTCGGGCCCTACAACGGCTACGCCCGCAACGCCGACGCCCACAAGCGCGTGATGCGCAAGCACCAGGGCGCCAACGACGCTGTCCGCACCGTCAACCCGGTCGACCGCGACGTGCACAAGCTCGCGACCGTCGCGTGGGACCAGGTCGTCAAGCTGGGGGAGAAGAACGGGTTCCGCAACGCGCAGGCGTCGGTGCTCGCCCCCACCGGGACGATCGGCTTCATGATGGACTGCGACACGACCGGCATCGAGCCGGACTTCTCGCTGGTGAAGTTCAAGAAGCTCGTCGGCGGCGGCTCGATGCAGATCGTCAACCAGACGGTGCCGCGGGCGCTCCGCAAGTTGGGGTACCTCGAGGAGCAGGTCGAGGCGATCGTCGAGTACATCGCCGAGCACGGTCACGTCATCGACGCGCCCGGACTGCGGACCGAGCACTACGAGGTGTTCGACTGCGCGATGGGTGCGCGGGCGCTCGCCCCGATGGGCCACGTGCGGATGATGGCGGCCTGCCAGCCGTTCCTCTCCGGGGCGATCTCGAAGACCGTCAACCTGCCGGAGTCGGCGACGGTCGAGGAGATCGAGGACGTCTACCTGCAGTCCTGGAAGCTGGGGCTGAAGGCGACCGCGATCTACCGCGACAACTGCAAGGTGGGCCAGCCGCTCGCCGACGCCAAGGCGAAGGGCGCCGACAAGGCGGTGGCCGCCGGCGGCGACCCGGAGGTCAAGGTCGTCGAGGTGCACAAGCCGTTCCGCAAGCGGCTCCCGAAGTCCCGTGCCTCGCGGACCACGTCGTTCACCGTCGGCGGTGCCGAGGGGTACATGACCTCCGGCGCCCACGAGGACGGCGAGCTCGGCGAGATCTTCCTCAAGCTCGGCAAGCAGGGCTCGACGCTCGCCGGCGTGATGGACGCGTTCTCGATCGCGGTGTCGATCGGCCTGCAGTACGGCGTGCCGCTGGAGACCTACGTCTCCAAGTTCACCAACCTGCGCTTCGAGCCTGCCGGTCTCACCGACGACCCGGACGTGCGGATGTCGCAGTCGATCATGGACTACATCTTCCGCCGCCTGGCGCTCGACTACCTGGCGTTCGACGAGCGGTCCGCCCTCGGCATCTACTCCGCCGAGGAGCGTCAGCGGCAGCTCGAGACGGGTTCGTACGAAGCCGTCGAGGAGGAAGAGGTCAGCGAGGCCGAGTCCCTGCGCACCGAGGCTGCTGCCGAGACCGTCGAGGCCAAGAACACGACCGGCAGCGAGCAGCGCGAGGTGCCGGCCAAGCCGGTCACCAGCGGTGCGCACACCTCCGCCGAGCTGATGGAGGCGATCACGGGTACGGCGGTCGACAGCCCGCTGTGCTTCACCTGTGGCACCAAGATGCGGCCGGCTGGGTCGTGCTACGTCTGTGAAGGCTGCGGCAGCACCAGCGGCTGCAGCTGACGGTGAACGAACGACAGGAAACGACCCGGATGGACGCGCCACAACGTCCCGAGGTTGGACAGCCATGGCCAAGAATCGGCCAGCCGGGCATCTCCTGTTGACGGAGCGACATCAGCGATCAGCAGTCCAGACGACACCGGCCGGCCTGCCCCACGGGGGTGGGCCGGGCCGGCGTGTGACCCGAGCGGGTCGCCGGCCCGGCCGCCAGTGCTGGTGCCGGGGCGGCTCGGTCCAGGACGGGCCGGTACGGGTCAGGTCGGGTCAGGTTCCTCCGGGCTGAGCCCACGGCCGGGCCCGCCCGACCACACGTATCCGTGCTCGGGCCGGCCGGCGGACCCGTATCGCGGCCGAACCTCGGCCAGGCCCATCGCCGCCAGCTGCTCGAGGTAGCGCCGGGCGCTGACCCGGGACAGCCCGCTGCGGCTGGCCGCCTCACCGGCAGAGAGGTCGCTCGCCGCCTCCCGGAGCACGTCGGCGACCAGGTTCAGGGTGTGCTGGGAAAGGCCCTTGGGCAGCTCGCGGCGCTCGCTGCGGTGCAGCCGGGCGGACAGCAGCCGATCCACCTCGTGCTGGTCCTGCACGGTGGCCTGCCGGTCGGCGAGCCGCTGCAGCTGGTCGCGTCGGACGGCGTACGCCTCCAGCCGCTCCCGGAGCACGCGGAGCGGGAACGGCTTGATCAGGTAGTCGGTCACGCCGCCGGCCATCGCCGTGCGCACTGTCTCCACCTCCCGGGCGGCCGTGATCGCCAGGACGTCGGTCTCGGTCCCGCCCGGCCTGGCCCGGAGTCGTCGGAGCACCTCGAGACCGGACATGTCGGGCAGGTGGATGTCGAGCAGGACGAGGTCGGGGCGCTGCTCCTCCGCGGCGAGCAGTGCCTGCGCGCCTGTCTGCGCGACCGCGACGACTGAGAAGCCGACGACGTCGTCGACGCACGCGCGGTGGACCTCGGCGACGGCGAAGTCGTCGTCGACGACCAGCACCCTGATCGGCGGCAGCCGACTCATCGCGACCCGCGCGCCGTGGTCTGCGTCCGGGCGGCGTCCGGCTGGGCTGCCGGAGGTCCGTCGGAGCGCGCGGGGGCGGCCGGCGGCAAATCCACGGTGAAAACCGCTCCTCCGCCCGGCCGGTCGTCGACCCTGATCGACCCGGAGCGCCGAGCCACGACCCGGGCCACCAGTGCCAACCCGATGCCTCGTCCCTGATGCTCGTTCGCGGCCTCCTTGGTGCTCATCCCGATCCGGAAGATCTCCTCGCGCAGCTCCGGTGGCACCCCCGGGCCGTCGTCGCTGACGCGCAGGTGCACACCCTCCCGCTCGGCGGAGCGGGCAAGCAGGTCGATGGCGCCGCCGGGTCCCGTGGCGTCGACCGCGTTGTCGACCAGGTTGCCGAGGATGGTGACCACGTCGTGACCGGCGCCGTCGGCCACCTCGGTGGCCGGGTCGAGCCGCAGCAGCCGCCCCTTCTCCCGTGCCGCCGCCGTCTTGGCGAGCAGCAGGGCGCCGACCGCCGGGTCCTCGACCCCTCGCAGCGGGGATCCCTCGCCGGCGGCCGTGCCGCCGCCGACCCGCTCGATGAAGTCGACCGCCTCGGCGGTGCGACCGAGGTCGATCAGGCCGGACAGGACGTGGAGGTTGTTGGAGAACTCGTGCGCCTGGGCGCGCAGCGCGTCGGTGATGGTCCGCTCCCCTTCCAGGGCCCGCAGCGCCTCGGTGACCTCGGTCCGGTCGCGCAGCACCAGCACCCGTCCCACCTCACGCCCCTCGACCCGCGCGGTGGTGCAGCTGACCACGAGCACCCGCTCACCCACCAGCACCACCCGGTCCACAACGTCCTCGGAGCCGAGTACCAGGGGCAACAGGTCGTGGGGCTGCAGCACCTCCTCGGCGCGCCGCCGGGTGGGGTCCTCACTCAGGCCCAGCAGCCGCACCGCCTCGTCGTTGACCATCGCCAGCCGACCCCGGTCGTCGACCGCGACCACCGCGTCGCGAACGCTGTGCAGCATCGCGTCGCGAGCCTGGAGCAGCTCGACGATCTCCTCCGGCTCGAGGCCGTGGATGCGGCGGCGCACCAGACGGCTGACCGCGACGGCACCCAGCACCCCGACGATGGCCGCGCCGGTCAGCCAGACCACCAGCCGCGGCAGCACCCCCTCGAGGTCTGAGGAGAGCTCGCGTTCGAGAATGCCCACCGACACCTGACCGACCACCTGTCCCGAGGCGTCGCGCACCGGCACCTTCGCGCGCAACGAGACCCCGAGGGTCCCGGTCTCGGTGCCGACGAACTCGTCGCCGCCGAGCGCCACGCTGGGGTCGGTCGAGACGCGGCGTCCGATCTTCGCCGGGTCGGGGTGGGAGTAGCGCAGCCCCTCGGCGTCGGTGAACACGACGAACTCGGCGCCGCCGGCGCGTCGTACCAGCTCGGCGAGCGGCTGCAGCAGCGCCGAGGGGTCGTCGGACTCGTACGCCTCGAGCACCGTCGACTGCTCGGCGAGGCTGCGCGCCATCCCCAGCACCCGCTCGGCGTACGCGTCCCGGGTCTGGTCCTGCTGGAGGAGGAAGGCCAGCGTCCCCGCAGCCGCCAGGACGACGAGCACGATCGCGACCTGCATGGCCAGCAGCTGCGCTGCCAGCGGGACCCGACGGTTCACCAGGCCATGGTGCACCACGACGGCCTGGCGGCGTGGCCTACATCACGACCGAAACGACCAGTACGACCGGTACGACCGCAGTCTGGCTCACCCCCGGAGACCAGACCTAGCGTCCATGCATTCGGCACGAAACCTTCCCGAAACTCAAGGACGATGACATGAACCGGCTCCTCCCGCTCACCGCCCGCACCGCGGGCGCCTCCGGCCGCCACCTCTCTCGGCCCGCTCGCGCCACCGGCGTGGTGGCCCTGCTGAGTGCCGCGGCGCTCACCCTGTCGGCCTGCTCCGGCACCTCCAACGACGACTCCACCGACAGCGCGAGCACCCGGCTCGAGCTGATGGCCCCGGCCGACCCCGGGGGCGGCTGGGACGGCACGGCTCGAGCGATGGCCGCCAGCATGGAGGGGGCCGGCCTGGTCCGTTCCACGCAGGTCAGCAACGTCCCGGGCGCCGGGGGCACCATCGGCCTGGCCCAGCTGGCCAATGAGGCCAGTGAGGACTACCTGATGGTGATGGGCCTGGTGATGGTCGGCGCGATCGAGACCAACGAGTCCGACGTGACCCTCGACGACGTCACCCCGATCGCCCGGCTGACCGCGGAGGACGAGATCATCGTGGTGCCGGCCGAGAGCCCGTACCAGACGATCGAGAACCTGGCCGACGACCTGGCGGCCAACGGTCGCGACGTGGCCATCGCCGGCGGTTCGGCCGGCGGCACCGACCACATCGTGGCCGGCCTGCTGGCCAAGGCGGCCGGCGCGAACCCCGAGGACCTGAACTACATCGCCTTCGCGGGCGGCGGCGAGACCGTGGCGGCGCTGCTCGGCAACAAGGTCTCGGCCGGCATCTCCGGCGTCAGCGAGTACGCCGAGCAGGTCAAGGCCGGCAAGCTCCGCGCCCTGGCCGTCACCGGTCCCGAGCGGGTCGAGGGCATCGACGCCCCCACGCTGACCGAGGCCGGGTACGACGTGGAGTTCATCAACTGGCGCGGCGTAGTGGCCCCGGCCGGCATCTCCGAGGAGGCGACCACCGACCTGGTCGACCTGGTCACCGAGATGCACGCCTCGCAGGAGTGGCAGGACGCCCTGGAGACCAACGGCTGGGACGACACGTTCCTGGCAGGCGACGAGTTCGCGGCCTTCATCGCCGAGGAGCGCGAGGTCACCACGACCGTGCTCCGCGACCTCGGCCTGGTGTCCTGACATGACCACCGCTGCGTCGTCGGGCACGGCGAGATCCGTCGTCCCCGACGCCGTGGTCGGCGGGGGCATCGTGCTCCTCGGCGTGGCGACACTGATCGGGGCGACCCGGATCACGGTGCCCCTGAGCTCCAACGTCGTCGGCCCGCGGGTCTTCCCGTACGCCGTGGGGGTCGCCCTGGTGCTGTCCGGGATCGTGGTGCTGGTCTCCGCGCTCCGCGGCCGGCTCGCCGACCCCGAGGCAGGCGAGGACATCGACTCCTCCGCCAGCACCGACTGGGTCACCCTGGGCAAGATCGTCCTCGCCTTCGTGGTGCACATCGCCGTCGTCGACGTGGCCGGCTGGGCGATCGCCGGAGCGCTGCTGTTCGCGCTGGTCGCGTGGTCGCTGGGCGCCCACCTCGGACGCGCCGTCCTCGCGGGCCTGGTGATCGGCTTCGTCGCCCAGGCCCTGTTCGTCTCCGCGCTCGGCGTCACCCTGCCGGCCGGCCCGTTCGAGGGGGTGGCTCTCCTCGATGGGTGACTTCGCTTCCCTGATAGAGGGCTTCGGCGTCGCGCTGCAGCCGATGTACCTTTTCTATGCGCTCGTCGGCGTCACCCTCGGCACCGCTGTCGGCGTCCTGCCGGGCATCGGTCCGGCGATGACGGTGGCGCTGCTGCTGCCGGTCACGTACACGCTCGAGCCCACCGCGGCGTTCATCATGTTCGCCGGCATCTACTACGGCGGGATGTACGGCGGGTCGACCACGTCGATCCTTCTGAACACCCCCGGCGAGTCGGCCTCGATCATCACCGCGCTCGAGGGCAACAAGATGGCCAAGGCCGGGCGGGGGGCCGCGGCGCTGGCCACGGCCGCGATCGGCTCCTTCGTGGCGGGCACGCTGGCCACGGTCGCCTTGACGGTCGCTGCGCCGACCCTGGCCGACCTCGCCGTCGAGATCGGGCCGCCCGACTATGTAGCGCTGACCGTGGTGGCACTGCTGACCGTCTCCGCGTTGCTGGGCAGCTCGGTCTCCCGTGGGGTCGCGGCCCTGTGCGTCGGGCTGCTCGTGGGGCTGGTCGGCACCGACAGCCTCACCGGGCAGCGCCGCTACACCTTGGACCTGCCGGTGCTGGCCGACGGCGTCGACGTGGCCACCTTCGCGGTGGGCATCTTCGCCGTGGGCGAGGCGCTGTGGGTGGCCTCACGACTGCGGCACGGGCCGGTGGAGGTGATCCCGGTCAGTCGTGGCTGGTTGGGTCGCGACGACCTGCGCCGGTCCTGGAAGCCTTGGCTGCGCGGCACGGCAATGGGCTTCCCGATCGGCGCGATGCCGGCGGGTGGCGCGGAGATCCCGACCTTCATGTCCTACGCGGTGGAGAAGAAGCTGTCCTCGCACCCCGAGGAGTTCGGGCACGGCGCCATCGAGGGTGTCGCCGGCCCGGAGGCGGCCAACAACGCCTCGGCCGCCGGCGTCCTGGTGCCGTTGCTGACGCTCGGCCTGCCGACATCGGCGACGGCCGCCGTCCTGATCGCGGCGTTCCAGACCTACGGCATCCAGCCCGGGCCGCTGCTCTTCGAGTCCGAGGGACCCCTGGTCTGGGCGCTGATCGCCAGCCTGTACATCGGCAACGTGATGCTGCTGCTGCTGAACCTGCCGCTGGTCGGGCTCTGGGTCAAGCTGCTGCAGATCCCGCGCCCCTACCTCTACGCGGGGATCCTCACGTTCTCCGCGCTCGGTGGGTACGCCCTGAACGGCGTCCGCACGGACCTCTGGGTCCTGCTCGCGGTCGGCGTGCTGGGCTACGGGATGCGGCGCTTCGGCTTCCCGGTCGGTCCGGCCGTCATCGGCCTGATCCTCGGCCCCATCGCCGAGGAGCAGCTGCGCCGGACCCTGGCGATCAGCCAGGGCGATCCCTCGGCGCTGGTGACCAGTCCGTTCGCGGGCACGGTCTACACGCTGCTCACGCTCGGGGTGGTGCTGACCGTCCTGGTGCGCCGCCGGCAACGGACCGTTGCCGGCAGTGAGGCCGGGGCCACGGAAGGGCTCAACGACCGGGCACGACGTCCCTGACCGCGTCGACCACCTCGGCCAGCGGGGGACCCTCGTCACCCCGCAGGTCGACCGCGATCAGGTTTGCCGGCTCACGAGACTGTGAGCGGTGTCACGGGACGGCTCGACCGGCCGACTGCTCCCGCGGGTCGCGCCAGCAGTGGTGCCCGAACTCAACCCCAGGGAATGTCCGGGTGGCTGACGGATGGTCTTGGATGGCCGATCACAGCTGATTCCCGGACGATGACAGCGGCCCGGCTCCCTTCGAGGGGGGCCGGGCCGCTCGTGCGTTCGCAGAGAACGGCCGTGGGCCCGCGTGCTGTCCTGCCGCCCGGCGGCGGTGTGCTGCGCCCCTAGGTTCTCGGACCGCGCACTACCTCGCTAGGGCGTCGCCCTCGGAGGCCGCGGCCGAGCCCCCTCGACCGCAGACTCGAACGTCACGTCGTCGACGAAGCAGAACGCCCAGGCCTCGCCCGGCTCGACGCTGCCGATGACCGGGTGACCGGTGGCGTCGTGGTGAGCCCGCGCGTGGCGACCGGGGGAGGAGTCGCAGCACCCGATGTTGCCGCACGACAGGCACACCCTCAGGTGCACCCACTCGTCCCCGGCGCTCAGGCAGTCGAGGCACGCCGCAGCCGAGGGAAGCACCGGGACCGAGTCCGCTGCATGGGAGCACCCGGTGTCCGGAGGGCACGGGGACGTGCGTGATCCGCGTGGTGTCGGCCCACGTGCGGTCGCCCGTGCCCGGCGGCGGGATTGCGGGGCGGGGCATGTCCAGCCGGTCGAGCATCGCCTGGAACAGCCGCCACCGGCTCGCGACCGACGGGTCGACCACGTGGTCGACCCCGGCCGACGCCAGGGCCGCGAGGTCGGCCTCCCCGTGCGCGCGCACCATGAGCGGGGCGTCGGAGAGGCTCCGGACGATCGTGGCGACCCGGACCGCGTGCTCCGGCTCGTCCTCGGCGATCACGACCATCCGGGCGTACGACAGCCCCGCCATCTCGAGGACGGCGGCACGTGTCGAGTCGCCGGTGACGACGGGTACGCCGGCCTGCTCCGCGGCGAGCGCACCGGCGGGGTTCAGGGTCGTCATGACCACCTCGACACCGCGGCTCTGCAACTCGCGGGCAAGGGTGATGCTGTCCGCTCCCCATCCGAGCAGCACGACGTGGTCCGCCCGGCCCTCGTCGTCCGGGTGTGGAGAAGCGGCCTCGGTGGCCTCCGCCGACGGCTGCCTGCGGAGCAGGGCGTCGCCGGCCGCGGCCAGTGCCGGCGTGGCGACCATCAGCAGCACCGTCGTGGCCACCACCGCCTGGAACCCGTCCTCACCAAGGCCGGCCGGGCTGAGACCGGCGTCGTCACCGACCGTCAGCAGCACGAAAGAGAACTCGCCGATCTGGCCGAGCAGGAGACCGGCGGCGAGCGCCTGCCGCCACCCGACCCCGGTGGGCAGTAGCCCGACGAAGGTGGTCACGGATTTCAGCGTCAGGACCGTCACGGCGAGCCCGAGGACCAGCGGCAGGTTCGACACCAGGAAGCCGACGTCGAGCAGCATGCCGACTGACACGAAGAAGACTGCGGAGAAGATGATCTTGAGCGGGAGCACCTCCGAGAGCGCCTGGGTGCTCTGCCGTGACTCGCTCACCACGAGGCCCGCGAGGAACGCGCCCAACGACACGCTGACCCCGGCGAGCGCCGTGAGGTAGGCGGTGCCGAAGCAGATCGCGACGACCGCGAGCAGGAAGACCTCGGGCGAGCAGAGCGCGGCGACCCGGTCCAGCACCCGCGGCATCAGTCGGCGGGCCACTACGAGCACGACGGCGACGACCGCGACCGCGGTGCCGAGGGCGCGGAGCAGGGCCCCTGCGCCGCCGTCGGCGTCCGTCCCCAGGAGTGGCACGACGACGACCATGGCGACCACGGCGAGGTCCTGCAGGATGAGCACCGACAGCGCGAGCCGTCCGCGCACGGTCGAGGTCTGCCTCCGGTCGGCCAGGATCGTCAACACGATCGCGGTCGACGACAGGGCGACCACGAAGCCGGTGAACAGCCCGGTGCGCCAGTCGTCGGCGACCAGCCCGACCAGCGCCGTGGTGCTCAGCGTCGCCAGCAGCACCTGGCCGCCCCCGCCGACCACGATCCAACGCCACACCCGAGCCAGGCGTTCGAGCGAGAACTCGATGCCGATCGTGAACAGCAGCAGGATCACACCGACCTCGGCGGCGGCGTCGACCGCCTCCGTCGAGTGCGACGAGACCGAGCTGGGCGGGGCCGATCAGCACCCCCGCGACGAGGAAGCCCACGATCGGCACAACGCGGACGCGCACGCTCAGGTAACCGATCAACGCGGCGGCCACGACCAGCGCCGCCGCCGGAGCGAGGTACGCCGGCACCTCGGTGGTCGCGAGCACGGTCATCTCTGCCTCCTCACAAGGGCTCCCGGTCGCAGGTCACGACGCAGATCTGCCGACCGTACGGGTTCATGTCACCACCGGCGACCCCGAGCTCACAGACGAGAGACCGGCACCGGCAAGCTTGGGAGACTCCGGCAGCGACCGGCCAACGTGCGACACGGCGAAGCCCGCGTCTCGAGCGGCGCGCGGCGCGGCCCAGAAGGGTTCCTGGAGGACTAGCATCATGCTCGACCTGCATGACTTCTCGAGGGAGGTCCGATGAGCTCCGCACTCCACGACACCGAGGCCAGGCGGGGGACCTTCTCGTCCCGCAAGGTCTTCATGCTCGCCGCCATCGGGTCGGCGGTCGGTCTCGGCAACATCTGGCGGTTCCCCTACGTCGCCTACGAGAACGGTGGCGGCGCGTTCGTCATCCCGTACCTCGTCGCGCTGCTGACGGCCGGCATCCCGTTCCTCTTCCTCGACTACGCGCTCGGGCACCGCAACCGCGGGTCCGCTCCGCTCTCCTTCGCCCGGTTGCGCAAGGGGGCCGAGGGGCTCGGCTGGTGGCAGGTCGGCATCTGCTTCATGATCGCGGTCTACTACGCCGCGGTCATCGCGTGGGCGGTCCGCTACACCTTCTTCTCCTTCGACAAGGCGTGGGGCTCCGACCCCGAGGGGTTCCTCTTCGGCGACTTCCTGCAGGCGGGGGATCCGGGTGTCGACGCCAGCGTGGTGGTCGGCGTGCTCGCGCCGCTCGCCCTGGTCTGGCTCGCCGTGCTCGTCATCATGGTGGCGGGCGTGCAGAAGGGGATCGGCGCCACCTCGGTCGTCTTCATCCCGATCCTGATCCTGGCGTTCGCCGCTCTCGTCGTACGCGCGCTGTTCCTGCCCGGTGCCAGCGACGGCCTGGACGCGCTGTTCACCCCGAACTGGGAGGCGCTCACGGAGACCTCGGTCTGGGCGGCCGCCTTCGGGCAGATCTTCTTCTCGCTGTCGGTGGGCTTCGGCATCATGATCACCTACGCGTCGTACGTCCACCGCGAGACGGACATGACCGGCTCCGGCCTGGTGGTCGGCTTCGCCAACTCCGGTTTCGAGCTGCTCGCGGGCATCGGCGTCTTCGCCGCCCTCGGCTTCATGGCGCAGGCCAACGGGGTGGCGGTCGGCGAGGTCGCCACCGACGGCCTGGGGCTGGCGTTCATCGCCTTCCCGACCATCATCAGCGAGGCGCCGGCCGGAGCGTTGATCGGCGTGCTGTTCTTCGGCTCGCTGGTGCTCGCCGGGATCACCTCGCTGATCTCGGTCCTCGAGGTCGTCGTCTCGGCGGTCCGCGACAAGTTCGAGATGACCCGGCGCAACGCCGCGCTCGCGGTCACCGTGCCGTCGGCGCTCCTGAGCCTGGTCTTCTTCTCCACCACCAGCGGCGTCTACGTGCTCGACATCGTCGACAACTTCATCAACCGGTTCGGCATCCTGCTGGTCGCCGTGGTGAGCATGGTCGTGGTCGCCTGGGTCCTCCGCGCCCTGCCCACCCTGTCGGAGCACATGAACCGCAACGGGTCGGTCCGCCTCGGGATGTGGTGGGTGGTGCTGATGTCGGTGGTCACGCCGGTCGCGCTCACCTACATCCTGGTCAGCGACTTCATCGACCATGTGCAGGAGCCGTACGGCGGCTACCCGACCTGGATGCTGCTGCTCTTCGGCTGGGGCGCGGCCGTCGGGGTCGTCGTCTTCGGGTTCGTCGCCGCGCGGATGCGATGGCGACACCAGGACGCCCTGACCGCACACGAGGAAGGACTCCCGCGATGAACGGCGACGCGATCGTCATGATGCTGGTGGCGATGCTCATCATCTGGGGCGGGCTCGGCGCCGCGCTGCTCAACCTGCGCCGCAGCACGGACCTGCCCACCCGCGAGGAGCAGCACCGCGACCTGTGACCGCCCGCAGCGCTCGACGAGCCGCTGCATGGCGGCGGACGCCGTGTCCGACCGGCATGACCGACGGCTCGACCAGGCACGCGTGACGGCTCAACCAGGCACGACCGACGGCTCGACTGGGTAGGCGCGAGGACGGGCGGGGCACGGCCCGGTGAGCGGCGACCAGCGCGGTCCGTCACGATGGACCCATGTCTCGTGCTGCCCTCGCCCGCCTCGTGCTGGCGCTCCTCATCCTCGGCGGCTCGGTCGCCGTCGCGCTGTCGTCGACCCCACGCCTCGGTCTCGACCTGCGCGGTGGCACGCAGATCGTGCTCGAGACCCAGGACTCGCCGACGGTCGAGGCGGACGCCGAGGCGACCGACCGGACGCTCGAGGTGCTCCGCGGCCGGGTGGATGCCCTGGGCGTCGCCGAGCCGACGCTGGCGCGGGCGGGGGAGAACCGGATCATCGTCGAGCTGCCGGGGCTGCAGGATCCGCGCGAGGCGGCCGAGGTCATCGGCAAGACCGCTCAGCTGAGCTTCCACCCGGTGGTCGACGTCGCCGACGCGGAGACCGAGCCGAAGCGGCGGCAGCGGGTGCTCGCGGACGAGTCCGGGCAGGAGCTGCTGCTGGGGCCGGTGGGCGTGACCGGCGACCAGGTCTCGGGGTCGGACCCGAACAACGACCCCTCCCAGGCGACCGGCTGGTTCGTCACCGTGGACTTCAAGGGCAGCGAGGGGAGCAACGCCTGGCGGCAGCTGACGGCCGACGCGGCCTGCGCCCCGATGGGGTCGCCGGCCCGGCGGGTCGCCATCGTGCTCGACGAGGACATCATCTCCTCGCCCGAGGTGGTCGCGGAGATCCAGTGCGGCACCGGAATGCCGGGCGGGTCGACGCAGATCACCGGCGACTTCACCCGCGAGGAGGCCGTGGAGCTGGCGATCCTCATCGAGGGCGGCGCCCTTCCGGTGCCGGTCGAGATCATCGAGCAGCGCCGGGTCGGGCCCACCCTCGGCGCGGACGCCATCGACGCCTCGGCCCAGGCCGGCGTCATCGGGCTGATCCTGACCGGGCTCTTCATCGCCGTCGCCTACCGGCTCATGGGGCTGCTGGCCACCGTCGCCCTGGCGACGTACGCCCTGATCTCCTACGCGGTGCTCACCGCCCTCGGCGCGACGCTGACGCTGCCCGGGCTGGCCGGCTTCGTGCTCGCCATCGGGATGGCGATCGACGCCAACGTGCTGGTCTTCGAGCGCGCCCGGGAGGAGTTCACCGACAACCGCGACATGGGGCTGCGCCGCGCCCTGACAGTGGGGTTCAACAAGGCCTGGACGGCGATCATCGACAGCAACGTGACCACCCTGCTCGCCGCGGCGCTGCTGTTCTTCCTCGCCTCCGGACCGGTCAAGGGGTTCGGCGTCACGCTGTCGATCGGCGTCCTCGCCTCGATGGTCTCGGCGCTGGTCGTCGCCCGCGTGCTCACCGAGCAGTCGGTGCGGCTGCCCTGGCTCCAGCGGCACCCGAAGGTCAGCGGTCTGGGCACCGCCGGTCGGGTCCGCGAGGCCCTGCGTCGCCGGAACCCCGACATCATGGGCCGCAGCAAACTGTGGCTCAGCGTCTCAGCCGTGGCGGTGCTGGTCGCCCTGGCAGGTGTCTTCGTCAACGGGCTCAACCTCGGGGTCGAGTTCACCGGGGGCCGGCTGGTGGAGTACTCCACGAGCCGGCCGGTCTCGGCCGACGAGGCCCGCAAGGCCGTTGCCGACGCCGGTTTCCCGAACGCCGTGGTGCAGGAGTCGGGCGACAGCGAGATCGCCGTGCGCACCGGGCAGATCAGCAACGACGAGGAGTTCCGGATCAACGAAGCGCTCACCGAGATCGCCGGCGGTGCGACGGTCGAGCGGGACGAGCTGATCGGCCCGAGCCTCGGCGACGAGCTGCGGACGAAGGCGCTGATCGCCCTCGCCATCGCCCTGGCCGCGCAGATGACCTACCTGGCGCTGCGCTTCAACTGGACGATCGGGGCCTCGACCGTCCTCGCGATGTTCCACGACGTCACCCTCGTCGTGGGCGTGTTCGCGTGGCTCCAGAAGCCGATCGACGGCGTCTTCCTCGCCGCGGCGCTCACGATCGTCGGGCTGTCGGTCAACGACTCGGTGGTGGTCTTCGACCGGATCCGCGAGCAGTGGCGCCGACCGGGCGCGCGCGACCTGGCCAAGGTCGCGAACCAGGCCTCCCTCGACACGATGCCGCGCACCGTGAACACCGGCCTCGGCGCGATGTTCATCCTGGCGGCGCTCGCCGTGCTCGGAGGCGACTCCCTCGAGGACTTCGCGATCGCGCTGCTCCTCGGGCTCATCATCGGCACCTACTCCTCGGTGTTCACCGCGACCCCACTCGCGCTGCTGTTCCACCGGAGGTGGCCGCTGCCCAAGCTCGAGCCCCGCAGGAAGCGGGACGTCCGGGACCCCACGGACACCGGCGCGGTCGTCTGAGAGGCTCGTACGACGCCACCAGGCTCGACACCGCAACAGGAGGGACGGCGCATGCGCTACGTCAGGCTGGGCTCGACCGGGCTCGAGGTCTCCGCGATCACGCTCGGCTGCATGAGCTTCGGGGACGCCTCCCGTGGCGGGCACCCCTGGGTCCTCGACGAGGAGCAGGCGCGCCCGATCATCGCCGCGGCGCTCGAGGCGGGCATCACCACCTTCGACATCGCCAACGTCTACTCGGGCGGCAGCAGCGAGGAGATCACCGGCCGGCTGCTGCGCGAGATGGCCGACCGCGACGACCTGGTCATCGCCACCAAGGTGCACGGCCGCATGAGGCCGGGTCCCAACGGACGCGGTCTGTCCCGCAAGGCGATCATGCGGGAGGTCGACGACAGCCTCGCGCCGGCTCGGCACCGACTACGTCGACCTCTACCAGATCCACCGGTGGGACCAGGACACCCCGATCGAGGAGACGATGGAGGCGCTCCACGACGTCGTGAAGGCCGGGAAGGCCCGCTACATCGGCGCCTCGTCGATGTACGCCTGGCAGTTCGCGAAGGCTCAGCACACCGCCGACCTCGGCGGCTGGACCCGGTTCGTCTCGATGCAGAACCACTACAACCTGCTCTACCGCGAGGAGGAGCGGGAGATGCTGCCGTTCTGCGCCGACCAGGGCGTCGGGGTGCTGCCGTGGAGCCCGCTCGCACGTGGGCGGCTCACCCGCGACTGGGACGCCGGCAGCGCCCGCGCCGAGACCGACGAGTTCGGCAAGACCCTCTACCGCGACGAGGACCGGGAGATCGTCGAGAAGGTCGCGGAGGTGGCCGACCGGCGGCGGCTGCCGCGGGCCCAGGTCGCGCTCGCCTGGCTCCTCGCGCAGGACGCCGTGACCTCGCCGATCGTCGGCGTCACCAAGCCGCAGCACCTCGACGACGCGGTCGCCGCGGTGGACGTCGAGCTGGCGGAGGTCGACCTCGAGGCCCTGGGCGAGAGGTACGTGCCGCACGCGATCGCCGGTCACCGCTGAGCAACAGGACCAAGGTCCCGGGTCGCCGCGAACCGCCGAAGGTCCCGAGGCCAGTCCGCAAGGTCCCGTCCTGGGTTAAGTTCGCACCGTAGCCCTGTCCGGTTTGCCCCTTGTGATGCGAAACTTCCGATCTAGGAAGTCAACAAGGAGGCAGTGATGCGTGCACGAACCTGGAAGGCCGCGACCGCTACGGCGGTCGTTGCAGCCAGCGTGGTCGGGGCACCTCTCGTGCCGGCACACGCCGGAGGTGCGGACCAGGGCGACCCGTCGGTCGACGCCAACGCGGTCGAGACCCTGTGGGGCGACGACGAGACCAAGGAGAGCAGAGAGGCCAGGGAGCGCGGTGCGTGGAACGCTGCCCTGGACGACGGCTCGATGTTCTCCCTCACGGCCACCAACGGGATCCAGCGAGCCTGGGCCGCGGGGGTGACGGGAAAGAAGGTCACCGTGGCCCTGGTCGACACCGGTGTCGCGCCGGTCCCCGGGCTCGGTGAGAAGGACTCCAAGGTCATCGACGGGCCGGACCTCTCCTACGAGAGCCAGGCTGTCGGCACGCGCTACGTCGACGGCTTCGGCCACGGCACCCACCTCGCCGGCATCATCGCGGGAAGCGACGAGCACTTCGACCGCAAGAAGCCGTCCCCCTGGCAGTTCAACGGCGTGGCGCCCGAGGCGCAGCTGCTGAACGTCAAGGTGGCAACCGGCGACGGCGGCACGGACGTGTCGCAGGTCATCGCGGCGATCGACTGGGTCGTCGAGCACCGGAAGGACGCGGGCATGGACGTCCGGGTCCTCAACCTGTCCTACGGGACCGAGTCCGTGCAGCCGTGGCAGGTCGACCCGCTCGCGCGGGCCGTCGAGAACGCGTGGGACAACGGCATCGTCGTGGTCACCGCGGCCGGGAACGGCGGGGCCGGGGCCGACCGCCTCACGATGCCCGCCATCGACCCGCACGTCATCGCGGTCGGGGCCGTCGACCACCGCGGGACCGCGGACGCGGGCGACGACCTGGTCGCCGACTTCACCAGTGCCGGCAACGACGTACGTCGCCCCGACGTGCTGGCGCCGGGCAAGTCCGTCGTCTCGCTTCGGGTGCCCGGTTCCTTCGCCGACGAGCAGCACCCGGAGGGCCTGGTCCCCGGGGACGCCGAGCAGCGCTTCTTCCGAGGAAGCGGAACGTCTCAGGCCGCCGCGGTGGTGGCCGGCCAGGTCGCGCTGCTGCTCGACAAGAAGTCGTCGCTGACCCCGGACGAGGTCAAGGGACTCCTGATGGCGACCGCGCGGCCGCTCACCGCCGACCGCAACCCGGTCCAGGGCGCGGGGGTGCACCGACATCCTGCGCGCGCTCGCACATCTGGAGTCCAAGCGACCGGTGCCGACTGCGGCGTCCGCCGGTCTGCCGCGCTCCAGCGGTCTCGGCTCCCTGGAGGCCGCTCGCGGCGGGGAGCACGTCTTCGACCCCGCGACGGGGACGGAGCTGACCGGAGAGCTCGACGCCCTCGGCACGCCGTGGCAGCCACGGGCGTGGGTCGCGGCCCAGGAAGAGGGCGAGACCTGGGACGAAGGCGGCTACAACGGGCGCACGTGGACCGGTGACAAGTGGGAGAAGAAGCAGCTCCGTGCTGCTGACTGGTCCGGATCGTCCTGGAGCGGCGTCCCGTGGGACCAGCACCTCGGCGCCGGCGACCAGTGGGAGGCCCGCTCCTGGCGGGGACGCTCCTGGCGCGGACGGTCGTGGCGCGGCCGGAGCTGGCGCGCCGAGAGCTGGTCCGACCAGTCGCAGCGGGACAGGACCTGAGCCCCTTCCGGGTGACCCGGGGCCAAAGGTCCCGGGTCGAGTCCCGATAGTCCCGTCTTGAGTAAAGAGCTTGGGTGTTATGTCCGTAATAAGCGTGTTGCTGCCATTCTGGAGCTCACGTTCCGAGCAGGAGGCACAGATGCAGTCGAAGGCATGGAAGGTCGTCGCGGCGACCGCGATCGCTGTCGGGGTGACGGCGGCCCCGGCGCTGCCCGCTCAGGCAGCTGACGGTGGTGGGCTCCTCGGCCTGCCGCTCAACCTCACCGCCAACCCGATCGGCGCGCTCTGGGGCGACGACGAGACCAACGAAGGGGGCGCGGCCACGAGGAACGGGACGTGGGAGCCGGCGCTCGACGACGGCTCGATGTTCTCGCTCACCGCCGCCACCGGGGTGCAACGGGCCTGGGCCCGGGGCCACACCGGCGAGGACGTCACGGTGGCGCTGATCGACACCGGCATCGCCCCGGTGCCGGGCCTCGACGACCAGCGGGTCTACGACGGTCCCGACCTCTCCTTCGAGAGCCAGGCCCCTGGCACCCGCTACATCGACGGCTTCGGCCACGGCACCCACATGGCCGGCATCATCGCCGGGCGCGACCCGCGTTTCGACGGCTCGAGGCCGTCGGCCCAGCAGTTCAACGGCGTGGCGCCCGACGCCGACCTGCTCAGCATCAAGGTGGCCACCGGCGACGGCGGCACCGACGTGTCGCAGGTCATCGCCGCCATCGACTGGATCGTCGAGCACCGGCGCGACCGCCGGGTTGAACATCCGGGTCCTGAGCCTCTCCTACGGCACCGAGTCGGTGCAGCCCTGGCAGGTGGACCCGCTCGCTCGCGCCGTCGAGAACGCGTGGAACTCCGGCATCGTCGTCGTCGCCGCAGCCGGCAACGGCGGCGCCGCAGCCTCACGGCTCACCATGCCCGCGATCGACCCGCACGTGATCGCCGTCGGTGCGGTCGACCACCGGGGCACCCGGTCCACCCTCGACGACAGGGTCGCCGGCTTCACCAGCGCCGGCAGCTCCGCCCGTCGTCCGGACGTCCTCGCCCCCGGGAAGTCCGTGGTCTCCTTGCGGGTCGCCGGCTCGTTCGCCGACCAGGAGCACCCCGAGGGCCGCATCGGCGGGGACGCCTCGCAGCGGTTCTTCCGGGGGAGCGGCACCTCGCAGGCGGCCGCCTTCGTCGCCGGCCAGGTGGCGCTGCTGCTCGACAAGGACCCCTCCCTCACGCCCGACCAGGTGAAGGGGCTGCTGATGGCCACCGCCCGGCCGCTCACGCTGGACTGGAGCCCGGTCCAGGGGGCCGGCGTGACCGACATCATCGCCGCCTTCAACCGGCTGGACTGGAGCTGGCGGGTGCCGACCGCGAGCACCGCCACGCTTCCGCCGTCGAGCGGCCTCGGGTCGATCGAGGCATCGCGAGGCGGCGAGAACGTCACCGACCCCACGACCGGCACCAGGCTGACCGGGGAGTACGACGCCCTCGGCGCACCGTGGCAGCCGTCGGCCTGGCAGCGCGCCCAGCGGGCGGGAACCACCTGGACCAGCGGGACGTACAACGGTCGCACCTGGACCGGGACCACCTGGAGCAACCGCCAGCTGCTCTCGGCCCTGTGGGCCGGCAGCTCCTGGAGCGGGATCCCGTGGGAGGACCACGTCTGGTCCGACGACCAGTGGGAGGCCCGCTCCTGGCGGGGAGACTCGTGGCGAGCCCGCAGCTGGCGCGCCGGGACCTGGTCGGCGCGGTCATGGCGCTCCGACAGCTGACGGCCGACGCGGCCCTGCCGGACGTCTTCTCGTTCACCGTCGAGGTCGGCGAGGAGTCGGCGCTCGAGTGGACCTACTTCGGTCCGAACTCGTCGGTTCTCTTCGGCGAGCCGGTGTGCGCGAGGAGCCAGTCCTTCGACGACCTCCTCCGCTCCCGCTGCCTCCACGAGGACATGGCCGAGGCCGAGGCGCTGCTGGCCGCCGTGGCCGCCGGCGACAAGGCGGAGGCGCAGCTGCGGATGCAGGGCGCCGACGGAGGGATCCGCTGGGTCCTCTGGCGCGTGATGCCCCGTCTCCACGGCGGCCGGCTCGCGGTGGACGGGGTGGCCGCCGACGTCAGCAGCCGCCGGGTGGGACGCACGCACCACGCCGTCCTCCTGGCTCACCTCGACGAGAAGCACGGTGCCGACCTGGTGCGCGAGCACGCGGTCATCGTCCGTGACGCCAACGACGGCGTGCTCCAGCGGCTCTTCGCCGCCGGACTCCGGCTCCGGATGCTGCAACGCGGCCTCGACGAGGTCGGCTCGCACGCGGCCGAGGCCATCGCCTTCCAGCTCGACCAGGCCTCGGCCGACCTGCGGCAGACGATCCGTGAGATGGAAGCGCTCAGCCGCGGCGGCTCCCGGGTCGCCTCATGAAGGCCGCGAGGGTGCGCGGGCACATGCGTGTCGCCATGCAGGGTGCGCTCGCCGACGCGGCGGGACGAGTCGCGGCCGCCGCCGGGCACCACGCCTACGCAGAGCTCCTCGACCGGCACGTCACCCTCGAACGGCTCTACGCGTTCAGCCAGGCGATCGGCCAGGCCGCGGAGCGGGACGTGGTCATCCGACACGTGCTCGACGCGGCGCGCGAGCTGCTGACCAGCGACCAGGTGCGGCTCGTCCTCGGGTCGGCCGGCGGCCACCTGCGGGTCACGATGTGCGGGGACGGCGAGCCGCGGTGGGAGTCAGCGGTTCCCAAGCCCCTGGACCAGGAGGAGGAGCAGGTCCTCGCCTCGCGTGACCTGCGGAACGCCGTCGCCGTCCCGCTCGAGGCTGCCGGCGAGGTGATCGGCATGCTCCTGGTCGGTGGACGTCAGGGCGAGGTGCGGGGCTACGGCCCCGACGACCGGCGGCTCCTCGAGAACGTGGCACGCCAGGCGAGCGTCGCGCTGGAGAGGTGCGGACTGATCGAGCAGCTCCAGCACGAGGCCCTGCACGACGCGCTGACCGGGCTGCCGAACCGGAAGCACTTCCAGCTCCGGCTGACGGAGGCGCTCGCCGAGGCTCCCGACCCGACCGGCTCGCTCGCGGTCGTGATCCTCGACCTCGACGGGTTCAAGGACGTCAACGACACGCTGGGGCACCACCAGGGCGACCTCGTGCTCGCCCAGGTCGCCGACCGGCTGGCCCGGTCGCTCGGCAGTGACGGGTTCGTCTCCCGGCTCGGCGGCGACGAGTTCGCCATCCTGCTGCCGCGGACCAGCCGGACCGAGGCGCAGGCGACGTGCGAACGCGTCGTGGCCGGGCTCCGAGGCCCGATCCGAGCGGGGACGATGCAGTTCGAGGTAGGAGCCTCGGTCGGCATCGCGTTCTGTCCCGAACGGGGCTTCGACGGCTCGGCCCTGATGAAGCGCGCCGACATCGCGATGTACGAGGCGAAGTCGTCGCGCCGGAGGATCGTCGAGTACACCCCGTCCGAGACCACCGGCGTGCGACGGCTCGCCGGCGCCGCCGAGCTCCGGTCCGCCCTCACCGCCGGCGACGTCGACGTGCACGTGCAGCCCCAGCAGGACGTCCTCAGCGGCGAGGTGCGCGGTGTCGAGGCGCTGGCCCGCTGGTTCCACGACGAGCTCGGGCCGATGGCGCCGGCGGAGTTCATCCCGGTCGCGGAGCGGAGCGGGCTCATCGGGCCGCTCACCGAGGTCGTGCTCGACGCCTCGCTGCGAGCTGCGGCCGTCTGGGTGGACCACTCCATGTCGGTCTCGGTCAACGTCTCCCCGCGGAACCTGCTCGACCCGTCGCTCGTCACCTTCGTCGGGGAGGCGCTGCAGCGCTGGGACGTGCCGCCGCACAGGCTGGTGCTGGAGGTGACCGAGGGTGCCGTCATGACGGACCCGGTCAGGTCCATCGCGCTGCTGCACGAGCTCAGGCAGCTCGGCGTGCGGCTCTCGATCGACGACTTCGGAACGGGTCACTCCTCCCTGTCCTACCTGAGGCGGCTGCCGGTCCACGAGGTGAAGATCGACCGCAGCTTCGTGACGGGGCTGGTGTCGAGCGCCGAGGACCACGCCATCGTGCGCTCGATCGTCGCCCTCGGCAGGGACCTCGGACTCGACGTCGTCGCCGAGGGTGTCGAGGACCAGGCGACCTACGACGCGCTCGCGGCGTTGGGGTGCACGAGGGTCCAGGGCTGGCACGTGGCACGTCCGATGCCGATCGACGCGGCGACCGAGTGGCTCGCACGACGGTCGGCGCCCGCTTCCGTCGGAGCCTGAGCCCGAGAGCGATCACGCCCAGCGCCGCACCCACGTGCCCTCGACCCCGCTGCGTCGTAGGGTGCGGCGATGACCTCGACGCGGATCGTCGTCGGCGGGGCCGCCGTCGCCATCCTGATCGGAGGACTCGTGGCTGTGTGGGCACTGCAGCGGCAGCTGATCTTCTTCCCCGACACCGCCGAGGTGCCGCCCGCGGGAACGGTCGTCGACGGCGCCCGGGACGTCACGCTGCGCACCGCGGACGGGCTGGCGCTCGGGGCCTGGTTCCTGCCGGAGCCCGAGGACGGCCGCGGGCTCGCCGTGCTCGTCGCCCCCGGCAACGGCGGCAGCAGGATCGGGCGCGCACCGCTCGCCGAGCGGCTGCGCGAGCAGGGGTTCGCGGTGCTGCTGATGGACTACCGGGGGTACGGCGGCAACCCCGGGTCGCCGAGCGAGAAGGGGATCGTGCTGGACGCCGACGCCGCGGTGGCCACGCTGACCGAGCTGGGGTACCCGCCGGGACGGACGGTCTACCTCGGTGAGTCGCTCGGCACCGGGGTCGTCTCGGCGCTGGCCGGCCGGACGCCGCCGGCGGCCATGGTGCTGCGGTCGCCCTTCACCGACCTCGCCGCCGTCGGGGCACACCACTATCCCTGGCTGCCGGTGCGGCTCCTGCTGACCGACCGGTTCGACGTGCTGGGGCACGTGCGCACGTCTCAGGTTCCGGTCGTCGTGGTGTACGGCGACGCGGACTCGGTCGTTCCGCCGCGGCTCAGCGCCGCCGTCGCGCAGGCCGCGCCGGAGCTCGTCGAGGAGGTGGTGCTCGAGGGGGTGGACCACAACGACCCGGTCATGTTCGGGGAACCCGTCGTCGACGCCGTCGTGACGGCCGCCGCCGCGGCGGGGTGAGCTTCGGGCCATGGAGGTGCTGCCCGACATCGTGGGCCCCGAACCGCTCGTGGTCTTCTGCGGGTTGGCGGGAGCGGAGAGCACGAGGGTCCGCGACCACTACTACGAGTCGCGGGGGAACAGCTTCTGGGCGATGCTCCACCGCAGCGGCTTCACCCCGCGGCAGCTGCGACCGGAGGAGGACCGGACGGTCGTCGACCACGGTCTCGGGCTCACCGACCTCGTCGGGTGGTGGGACCCGCCGCGGGTCGACATCGAGGGGCTGGTCGAGAAGGTGGCGACCTGGCAGCCGGAGTGGCTCGCGTTCACGAGCAAGGACGTGGCGGGCAAGGCGGCTCGGGCGCTGGGCCACCGCAGGCCCGGGCTCGGTCCGGCGCCGTGGTGCGTCGACCGGGCGGACGTCTTCGTCCTCCCCGGCACGAGCGGGGCCAACCAGCGGCGCGACTACGACGGACGGGTGGACCGGCTCTCCTGGTGGCGCGACTTGGCGTCCCTGACCGGCAGGGCGACGTGACGTGGGCCGTCAGCGGCGACGGAGCCGGACGACCTCGTAGGGCGTGTCCGGTGTCGGCGTCGTGCCGAACTTGGCGTTGACGGCATACAGCCACGGGCCGAACGCCGCGACCGTGGTCGGGACCGCGAGGTCGGGGTCGGTGAGCGTGCGCTGGACCCTGCCGGAGCGGTACCCGGCACGGAGCTTCACGACCGCGACGCGGTCGAGCCGGTTCTGGACGACGTAGAGGGTCCGGCCGACCCGGAGCAGCCCGTCGCCGAACTCCAGCGACCCGCCGCCGAGGTCGACCTCACGGGCGACCCCGGTGCCCGCCCGGATGCTGTACAGCCGGCCGGTGTTCGACTGCACGACGAGGAGCCGGCGGCCGTCGGGGGAGGCCTCGATGCCGTTGGCATTGAACACTCCGGGGCTGGGGTCGAAGACCAGCTCGCCGCTGATCGGGAGCGTCCACGCGGCGCCCATCCCGCCTCGGCGACCGACCGGCACGACGTGGAGGACCTGGTTGACCGAGTCGGTGAAGTACGCCGCCCTCCTGGTCACCACGACGTCGTTGACGAAGCCTGCGCCGGGGGCCACGAAGGCGTAGGAGCGGAGGAGCTCGCCGGTGCGCGCGTCGTACACCCGCCCCGCGCCGGTGGGGCCTCCGGCGACCCAGAGCCGGTTCCGACGGTCGACCTCGATGCCGACCGCCACGGCTCCCTCCTCGCCCTCGACGAGAACGCCGCCGGTCCCGGTGCGGAGGTTCCCGCGGTAGATCCTCCCGTCGGCGAGCGACCCGACGTAGAAGGAGGACCCGCCGCCGGTGGCGATCCCCTCGGGCTGGAACCCGCCGGGCAGGGCGATGAGGTCGGGGAAGGGGCTGTGCGGGGCTGGTGGCTTCGCAACGCCTGGTGCAGCGGTGCCCCCGGCCAGCACCAGCGCCAGAAGAACCAGGAGCAGTGTCCTCGACCGTGGGTGTGGCATGGGCCCTCCCGGAGACTGAGATGTCGTGACCGCGAGCCTACGGCCGCGAGAGGGGGACCGAGAAGGGTAAAGAATCCCCGACCAAAGGTCCCAAAAGGTCCCGAATCCGGCAATAGGACCCTGTGTGACCCCCGGGCGGCGCCCTACGGTAAACGGACATAAGGGATGCGCCGTCGCAGTGGACGGCACCTGACCAAGGAGCTCGTCATGGTGGACACCACGACCCAGATCGCCTGCATCGGTGGCGCCGCGCTCGCCAGCATGTTCCTCGCCCTCGTGTGGGTCATGCTCCGGAGCCGCCGGCGCAACGCCCGGCAGCGCCAGGCCGAGCAGGAGACGGCGTACGACGCTGCGGTGGTCGGCTACCGCGCGGCGGTCGAGACGGGGCTGCGGCGCCGCGCGCAGCTGGTCGAGCTGCTCGAGGTCACCTTCGCCGGTCGCAGCGACCGCGCCCTGACGTCCGCCGGCAGCGCCGCCATCGACAGCTCGGTGTCCCGGCTCTATCTCGACCTCGCACTCGCCGGGGACGACCACCTCCGCCGGGAGGGGATCCTCGGCGTGGTGCGTCGCGGGATCAGCGACATCGAGATCCTGATGCCCGAGGCGCCCCTGCCGCCGGCGCCGGTGGCCCGGCTCGGGCGCCGCGCCCGGCGCAGCGCGAGCCAGTGGCAGGCGGCACGCGCCGCCGAGCTCGAGCCGCTCCGCGCGCTGCTGGTCGACCCCGCCTTCGAGGGCCCCGTCGAGAGCCCCGTCGAGAGCACCGTCGAGAGCACCGTCGACGACGCGCGCGACACCGCCACCGACACCACCGCGCACCACGCCGTCGGGACCGACGCCCTCCAGGCCGCTCCGGTCCCCGTGCAGAAGATCGTGGCGCAGCAGCAGGTCGGCTCGGAGCTCGCTGTCGCCTCCTGAGCCCGACGCGGCCCCGAGGCGGTACGCCGCCCCGGGCACCGGCATGCTGGGACCATGCGATTCACCGAGCACGAGCTGACCGCCGCCCTCACCGGCGCCGCCAAGACGGTGCTGGCGGCGCAGAGCAAGGACGTCCGCAAGGGCAAGGTCGACATCGACACCCTGTGGAACGAGATGGACCGGTTCCAGCGGTTCCAGCTGCTCGACTCCCTCGGCGACCAGCTGCTGCCGGTGCTGGTGGCGCTCCCCGACGTCGAGGTTGAGGCGGGCACCCGGCCGACGTTCACCGACCAGCAGATCGTCGAGACGGTGGAGGCACGGCTCGGCGAGGAGGGCGGCCGGCTCAAGCGCAAGGTGGTCCTCGCGGCACGGGTCGCGCTGGTGCGCACCGCCCTGGAGCACGTCCCCCCACGAAGCGACCCGGACGGGCTGGTCGTGCCCGACCACCTCTGAGCAGGGGCTGGTCCGGGATGGGTGCCCGTTCGACCGGAGCCCCCGCTCCCTCTACGGTGGGGGCGTCAGGCCGTCGGTTCGTGGAGGGAGGCCATCGATGACGTCCCGCGCCCGCTTCCCGCTGATCAGCCTCGCACTGGCTGCCGGATCCATGCTCGCGGTCGCGACGGCCCCGCTCACAGCGTCCGCCCTCCCGGCGACCCAGGCACCCGCAGAGCCGGGCAAGCCGAAGCCGCAGGGCAACGCCGACAAGCCCCAGAAGAAGGCGGACAAGCCGAAGAAGAAGCCCGACCGCCGTCCGCCGGCCGCGCCGCTCCTCGGCAGGGCCAAGGCGGGAGCCCGGGGGATGGTCTCGCTGCCCGTGTCGGCCGAGAGCGGCAGCCGGGTGGTCGTCAGGACGCCCGGCGGCACCGTGGTGACCAGCGGCTTCGGCAGCCGCACCTACACGTGGTGGACCTCCACCGGCGCTCACAGCTACCTCGTCACCGCCACCGACGCGGCCGGCAACCGCAGCCGGGCCGCGCAGTTCTCCGTCGTCGCCGACGCCACGCCGCCGCGGCTGGCCCGCGTCCAGGTCGCGCCCGGCGACCGCAGGGACTCCCGCAGCCGGCTGACCTTCGCCACCGACCCTGGGTCGTCGTACCGCGTGCTGGTCGACGGCAAGGTCGAGGCACGGCGCTCGGACCCCGACGCACGCGTCGCCCGGTTCCTGGACGTGGGGAACGGTCGCCACCGGGTGGTCGTCGAGGTGCGCGACCGGGTCGGGAACCTGGCCACCTGGTCGGGCTCCTTCCGGGTGCGGATCCCCAAGCTCGAGGTGAGCGCCAAGGTCGTCGGAGACCCGACGGACGCGATCCAACGGCTCCGGATCGACGCGACCCCGAACGCGACCCGAGGCGCCGTCCGGGTGCCGGGGGAGGGGCGGGAGAGGTTCCGCTTCCTCCGGGGACGGGCCACGGTGCGGTTGACGCTGCCCGACGGGACCTACGACCGCGCCACGGTGACGGTGCGCGACGCCAGGGGACGGGTCGGTGAACGCAGGCTCCGGCCGTTCGTCGTGGACACGACCGCTCCGGACGTCGCCGCGGAGCTCGACACCGCGGCTGCGGCAGAGGGGCGGCTGCGGGCGGCGGTCACCACCGACCCGGGAGCCGCGGTCGCCTGGCGGCTCGTCGACGACGCGGGGTCGGTGATCACCGCGGGGGACGTCGTCGCCGACGAGTCCGGGGCCGCGACCCTGGACCGCGACGTGGCGGAGGGCGAGTTCTCGCTCGCGGTCAGCGCGACCGACCAGTTCGAGCGCACCACCACGACCACGCTCGCCGCGGTCGTCGCACCGGACCCGTGGTCCTACGCCCGTGCCGCGGTGTTGGTCGGGCTGGTCGCGGCGGGCGGTCTGCTGCTCGTGATTCTGCTGCTCCCGCTGGTCCCCGTCCTGGTCACGCGCGGCGGTCGCGCCCGCGCCAGGGTGACCGCTCGGCGGATCGAGCGGCGTGCCGCGCGGGCTCTCGCCGAGCGCAAGCCGGAGGCGGGGGCGCCGATCCCGGTGGTCCGCGGCCCGGTCGTCATCCCGGCCCAGCGCGGCAGGGACCACGGCGGGGTCTCGATCTTCCCGCTCGGGCTGGCTCTCCAACCGGACGAGCGGATCCTGCACACCACGACGGGGCAGCTCTACGAGGCAGTCGATGCGGACACCGACGAGCTGGTGCTCGACGGGCACGAGGGCGAGGTCGTCGTCACCAACAGGCGCCTGGTCTTCCTCGGTGACGTGACCCGCGACTGGTGGAACGGCCAGATCGACGGCGTCGACCACGTCAGCGAGGACAGGACCGTGCTGCGCCGGCTCGGTGAGGACGCCTGGTCGGGGCTCGGGTACGACGACGCCGAGGTGACCCGGCTGCACCTGGAGATGCTCGTGACCGACCAAGGGGGAGCACGCGCGTCGTCGACGCCACGGTCAGCTGGAGCCCGACCGATCTGAGCGGGTCCGCCGGGTCACCCGCCCACGTAGGCGGCGAGGTGCTGGCCCGTGAGCGTCGAGCCGTCGGCGACGAGGTCGCCCGGGGTGCCCTCGAAGACGATGCGGCCGCCGTCGTGGCCGGCGCCGGGGCCGAGGTCGACGACCCAGTCGGCGTGCGCCACCACGGCCAGGTGGTGCTCGATGACGATGACCGACCTGCCTGAGTCGACGAGCCGGTCGAGCAGCCCCAGCAGCTGCTCGACGTCGGCGAGGTGCAGCCCGGTCGTGGGCTCGTCGAGGACGTAGACCGCACCCCTCTCGGCCATCTGGGTGGCCAGCTTGAGCCGCTGCCGCTCGCCCCCGGACAGCGTGGTGAGGGGTTGGCCGAGGGTGAGGTAGCCCAGCCCGACGTCGACGAGCCGGCCCAGGATCTTGTGGGCGGCCGGCGTGCGTGCCTCGCCGTCGCCGAAGAACGTCTCGGCCTCGGAGACCGGCATCGCCAGGACCTCGGCGATGTTCCGGCCGCCCAGGGTGTGGTCGAGCACGCCCGCCTGGAACCGCTTCCCGTCGCACTCCTCGCAGGTCGACTCCATGGTCGCCATGACGCCGAGGTCGGTGAAGATCACCCCGGCGCCGTTGCAGGTGGGACAGGCACCCTCCGAGTTGGAGCTGAACAGCGCAGGCTTCACGCCGTTGGCCTTCGCGAAGGCTTTGCGGATGGGCTCGAGCAGGCCGGTGTACGTCGCCGGGTTGCTTCGCCTCGACCCGCGGATCGCGCCCTGGTCGACGACCACGACGCCGTCCCGGCCGGCCACCGAGCCGGCGACCAGCGAGCTCTTGCCGGAGCCGGCGACGCCGGTCAGCACGCAGAGCACCCCGAGCGGGATGTCGACGTCGACGCCGCGGAGGTTGTGGGTCGAGGCGCCCCGGACCTCGAGCGCGCCGGTGGAGGAGCGAACCGAGTCCTTGAGGGTCGCCCGGTCGTCCAGGTGCCGGCCGGTGGTGGTGTCGCTGCGCCGCAGGCCCGCCACCGTCCCCTCGAAGCACACCGCGCCGCCCTCGGTGCCCGCGCCGGGACCGAGGTCGACGACGTGGTCGGCGATCGCGATCGTCTCGGGCTTGTGCTCGACGACCAGCACGGTGTTGCCCTTGTCGCGCAGCTGGAGCAGGAGGCGGTTCATCCGCTCGATGTCGTGCGGGTGCAGCCCGATGGTCGGCTCGTCGAACACGTAGGTCACGTCGGTCAACGACGACCCGAGGTGCCGGATCATCTTCGTGCGCTGCGCCTCGCCACCGGAGAGGGTGCCGGCCGGCCGCTCGAGGGAGAGGTAGCCGAGCCCGATCTCCGCGAACGCGTCGAGGAGGTGCTGGAGCCCGGCGAGGAGCGGCGCCACGGACGGCTCGTCGAGGGCGCGGACCCAGTCGGCGAGGTCGCTGATCTGCATCCGGCAGACGTCGGCGATGTTCTTGCCCCTGATCTTCGACGACAGTGCCTCCTGGCTGAGCCGGGTGCCGTCGCAGTCGGGGCAGGTGGTGAAGGTGATCGCGCGCTCCACGAACCGGCGGACGTGGGGCTGCAGCGCGTCGATGTCCTTGGAGAGCATCGACTTCTGGATCTTCGGGATGAGCCCCTCGTAGGTGAGGTTGATCCCCTCGACCTTGATCTTCTCCGGCTCGGCGTAGAGCAGCTTGTGCAGCTCCTTCTTGCTGAACCTCGCGACCGGCTTGTCCATGGGGAGCCCGGCGCCGCTGAAGATCCGCCCGTACCAGCCGTCCATGCTGTAGCCGGGCACCGTCAGCGCCCCGTCGGCGAGCGACTTGGAGTCGTCGTACAACGCCGTCAGGTCGAAGTCGTTCATCGACCCCATGCCCTCGCAGCGCGGGCACATGCCGCCCAGCCGGTTGAACGTCGCCTTCTCCGACTTGGTCCTTCCGCCGCGCTCGACGGTGATCGCGCCGCTCGCCCGGACCGAGGGCACGTTGAACGAGTAGGCGTTGGGGGAGCCGATGTGCGGCTTCCCGAGCCGGCTGAAGAGGATCCGCAGCATCGCGTTGGCGTCGGTGGCGGTGCCGACGGTCGAGCGGGGGTTGGCGCCCATCCGCTCCTGGTCGACGATGATCGCGGTGGTCAGTCCCTCCAGGACGTCGACCTCCGGCCGCGACAGCGTCGGCATGAACCCCTGCACGAAGGCGCTGTAGGTCTCGTTGATCATCCGCTGCGACTCCGCGGCGATGGTCGCGAAGACCAGCGAGCTCTTGCCCGACCCGGAGACACCGGTGAAGACCGTCAGCCGGCGCTTCGGCAGCTCGACGCTGACGTCCTTCAGGTTGTTCTCCCGTGCGCCCTGCACGCGGATCAGGTCGTGGCTGTCGGCCGGGTGCGGCGCTCCTGCGGAGCCGTCGCGCCCGGCGGCGGTGGATCGGGTGGTGTCCATGCCGGTCACGCTAGCGTCGGTCAGGCCTCGCGCTCGGCGATCCGTGCCAGGGCGCGGCGCACCGCGGCCTCGTGCTCGGGGTCGCCGCTCATCGCCGCGGCCAGCCGGAGGTGGGGCAGCGCCTCCGCGTGCCGGGACTGGCCGACGAGCGCCCGGCCGAGGGCGTGCCGTGCCCACACGTCGCTGGGGTCGTCGGCGACCAGCGCCGCCAGCTCGCGCTCGGCGGGACCGAGCTGGACGCGGAGCATGTAGGCCCAGGCGCGTAGCGAGCGCAGCCCGGTGTTCGAGGGCTCCTGCTCGAGCGCGGGCTCGAGCACCGCAAGGGCCTCGAGGGGAGCGCGTCGCGAGAGCAGGTCATGGGCCACCCGGTACGCCGACTGCGGCTCGGCGCTTCCCGGGAACAGCACGGGAGGCGCGACGAGCTCGGCGTCAGGATCAGGAGGAGTGGTGTCCATGCCCGCGCAACGCCTGCGACGGCCATGGCATTCCCGGCGTCACCGGGCGAGCCGCGAGGCCACCACGCCCCACACGTCGGGGTCCACACCCATGCCGAGGTGGCGGGACCGCACCTCGACGTGCTCGACGTCGGGGGAGTGCCGGTCGAGGCACGCCCGCCAGGAGACGATGCCGTCGCGGCGGCTGTAGAGGGCGGTAAGCGGCACGGTGATCGGTCGCGACGCATGGAGCTCGGCCGTCACCCGGCTCGCCTCGGCGCGCACCTCGTGGCTGTAGGCGCCGGCGACGACGGTGTGGTTCGGCCCCCCGACCACCGGGGTGCCGTAGGTGACCACGCGGCGCACCAGGTCGGGCCGTGCCCGGGCCACCTCCCGGGCGACCACGCCGCCCAGGCTCCAGCCGACCAGCGAGACCGGGCGGCCGGAGGAGTCCGCCAGTCCGGCCACCGCTTGGGTGAGCCGCTCGGCGTCGCGCACCGGGTTGCCGGTGTTGGTCCCGAACCCCCAGCCGCGGGCGTCGTACCCGAGCCATGTGAGGTAGCGGCGCAGGGGGAGCCCGCTCACCTCGGGGGCCCGCCAGCCGGGCACGTCCACGACCACGTGGCCGTCGCCGCGCGGCATCCGCCTCAGCCGCGGGCCGGCGGCGAGCAGCCGGCCCGTCCCGAGCGGCGAGGTCGCCTCGGCCATCAGCAGGGGCCAGGACGGGGCGCCTTCGGCGTCGGGGGCAGCGGTCACGTCGGGGACGTCGCGGGCGCGGCTGGTGAGCCCCGTGCCCTCGAGGAGCCGTCGGAGGCCATGGCGTCGAGTGGTGGTCACCGGGACCATGACACCAGATCGGGCCACGTGGTCAGCGCACGGTGGGCAGGTGCACCTTCGTGTTCTCGAGCACAACGACGCCGGGCGTCCGGCTGCCCATCCCGGCGAAGGTGTCGCTGACCGCGCTGGCGACCAGGAACAGCGACTGGCCGCGCGGCACGTCGACGGCCACCGCCGGCAGCTCGACGCGCCGGCGCACGCCCGCGACCGGCGCCTCCTCGTTGAGCGGCATCACGTTGTTCTGCACCAGCCGGGCGTCGGCCGGCGACGTGCCGACCGCGAGGCCGTAGAAGGCCCGGCTGTCCGGCGTCAGCGTGGTGACGTCGGCGGTCAGGTGCGAGGAGCCGGCGATCCGCAGCGGCCCCTCAGCGACCTCGGAGGCGACCGGCGCCCCGGCTCCCGTCGTGGTGGCCACCCGACCGATCGCCACGGAGCGGTCGGGAGCGACCGAGGAGACGCTTGTGCACCGGTCGCCCGGGGTCGCCAGATGCACCTTGCCCCACCCCCGCAGCCCGGTGTCCCTACCCTGGAGCGTCTCGTCGAAGAACCTCACCGCCAGCCGGCGGAAGGACCCGCCGCCGAGAACCCGGCTGCAGGGGTCGGAGTCGACCTCGACGCCCCGCGGCAGGAGTGCGGGCAGGACGTGCCCGCCGTTGTAGCCGACGAAGATGCTGTTCCGGCGGGCGTGGTCGGTCAAGGCGGTGCGCCAGCTCGTCAGCCCCTGCTGGAGGTTGAACAGCGAGTCGGTCGTCCCCTGGCCGAGCAGCACCGGGAGGTCGAGCCGCCGCCCTTGCCGCACGTGCCACTTCGGGCCGTTGCGCTTGAAGAACGCGACGAGGTTCTCGGTGCCCGGCGTGCCGCCGTCGGGCCAGCGGCCGGTGGCGGCAGCCTCGACGAGAGCCTTGTAGACCTTCGGGGGCACCGCGTCGTCGGGCACCGAGGCGGCGGCGAGCGCCGCGGCCCACTCGGTGCGGACCACCCCGTCGGGCGCCAGGCTGTCCTGGAGGTCGTTCCAGGTGATCTCGGGTGCCAGTGCGTCGAGGATCGGGCGACCGCCGACGCGCAGCTCCTCGAACGCCGCCAGGAACTGGTAGCCGCCGCCGTAGCTGCCGCCGACAGCACCCATGCGGGGATCGCCCGGAGCGTCCTTGCGCACCCAGGCCAGCCGTGCGACGAGGTCGACCACCGCGCGGACGTCGTGCCCCTCGACGCGCGGGTTCTCGACGTACGCGTAACCGCCGCTCTCGCCCCACCCGCGCTGGTCGAACGACAGCACGCCGTAGCCCGCGTCGAGGTACTCCGACAGCTGCGCCGGGTCGGTCGTGCGGGACCCGCCCCAGCCGTGGCTGTGCAGCAGCAGCGGGACCTTGCTGGTCCGCGAGGCGCCCGCAGGACGGAACAGCGAGTAGCAGATCCGGACCTCCTCGGTGGTGCCCGGGTCAGGGACGCTGGTCAGGCAGCCGTCGATCACGGTGGGACCCACCGAGGCGGTGGCGGGTGACGAGGAGAGGGCGGCGAGCGTTGCGGTCGCCAGCGCGGCGGCGGCGAGCAGGACGGGGATCGTCGGGCGCGGTCTCATGGACACCTCTGGTCTCGGGAGCGGACACGGGTTCAACGGCTGGGGATCGTCCGCGTTACGCCACGACGCGGCAGGATGACGGCATGCGAGCGACGGCGATGGCTGCGGCGGACTACCACGCGCAGCTGCGGGAGAAGGTGATCAGGCGCGGCGACCTCGTCCACGACAGCCACCCGCTGCGCTACCGCGCCGGGGACTGGGAGCTGATGCGGATCGCCTCGGCCGACATCGGGCCGTCCGACCGGGTAGTCGTCGTGCGCGGGACCATCCACGGCGACGAGGTCGCCGGCGCGCTGACGGTCCTCCACCACCTCGACGAGCTGGTGGACCGTGCCCACGGCCTCGGTCTCAAGGTCGTCGTCTATCCGCTGGGCAACCCGTCCGGCTTCGAGCGGGGCATCCGCTACAACGCCGACCACCACGTGGGGGAGGGCAACAACGACTTCCTCCGCTACGTGTTCGAGGACGGCTCGGTGGCGGGCGACCTCCGCGGCGGTCGGCGCTTCGTGCGCTGGCTCCTCGCCGACGAGCCCGACCTCGGCGTCGACCTCCCGCTCGAGTCCCGGTTGATGCTCTCGCTGGTGCGTCAGGACCCCAACGACCAGGTGGTCGCCGCGCTCGACCTGCACCAGGACCTGGTCACCGAGGGGCTCGGCCCGTGCGCCTACCACTACTCGTTCGGCGACCTGTCGCGGTACGACGGCATCGTCGCACGGGTGCGGGAGCTGGTGCCGCCGCTGGCCGGCTTCGACGTCGCCGCCGGGTTCGGCGAGAGGGTCGACGACGAGGGCAGGGTGCTGCCGAAGGAGACCGAGCTCCCGGCGCGCTCGGACGCCAACGGCTTCATCGTCCGGCACGACGGCACCTTCTCCGACTTCTACCAGAGGATCGGGGTGCCGCACTCCGTGGCGACGGAGACCTCCGGCGCGACGCCGGTCGACGTGGCGTGCCGGGTCAACCTGACCTGGATCACCGGCGTCATGGAGCTGGTGGCCTCGGAAGTCAGACGCTCGCCGGTCCGCGCGGGAGCGGCGCCTGCCAGTCGCGCCACATGGCCAGCAGCCGGAGCACCAGGCACAGCGCGGCTCCGGCCGCGGCCACCACGACGAGAGTGACGCCGAGCTCGGTTCCGACGACCGCCACCGCGGACCCGAGGAGCGCCGGCGTGGCGTAGAGCTCGCCGCGGAAGACGATCGGCTGCCGGCCGGCCAGCAGGTCGCGGAGGACGCCGCCGCCGATCGCCGTCACCACCCCCATGAGCATCGCCGGCACCGGGCCGAGGCCGTGCTCGACCGCCTTGAGCGCGCCGGCGACGCAGAAAAGCGAGAGGCCGAAGGCATCGAAGACGTTGACGAACCGTTCCCGCCGGGTGAGCGGGCCGTGGAAGGTGAACGTGAGGAGCCCGGCGGCCACGGGTACGACGAGGTAGCGCCAGTCGGCCAGCGCCGCCGGGGGAGTCGCGTCGATGAGGACGTCACGGATGAAGCCGCCACCGAGCCCGGTCGCGCCGGCGAGGACCAGCACGCCGAACACGTCGTACTCCTTGCGGACCGCCACGAGCGCGCCGGAGATCGCGAACACGAAGATCCCGAGGAGGTCCAGCGCGAAGAGCATGCGCCGACGGTAGCGGTGGCGGCCACGACCGTCGCAGCGTCACGCCGCGAGCGAACTCGGCTTCCGTGCGCGCTCGGCCCGCAGCGAGGGGAGGTAGAGCGCCGCGCCGAGCACGCTGAAGGCCCCGGCCGAGACCATGGCGAGCTGGGTGCTCGCCCCGGTCGCGACCGCCCCGAGCAGGGGCGCGGCCAGCGAGAAGGCGGCGAAGGCGACCATCGAGTTCATCGACAGCACCGTCGCCCGGTTGCGGGCCTCCGCCTCGCGGTGGAGGAGGGCGGCGTGCATCGGGCCGGCGGTCCCGTGCACCCCGTAGGTGAACAGGTAGGCGACGATGAGCGCGGCCGGACCGGCCACGAGTCCCATCACGACGGCGCCGAGCCCGTTGAGCAGGCGGGCCGCTATCGCCGTGCGGGTGACGCCGATCCGTCGGCTGGCCAGCCCGGCGGTGGCGGAGCCGAGGGCGAACACCCCCCAGCCGACGGCGGCGACCGGGCCCATCAGGGCGCCGGCCGGCTCCTCCCCGCCGACCAGCTCGGCCAGCCGGATGGGCTGGAAGGACTCGAAGACGACCATGCCGGTGGACCAGAACACCTCGACGAGCACCAGACCGAGGAGCACCCGGTTCCGGCGGAGCAGCCGCAGCCCGTCCCGGACCACGACCGGCGCCTCCCGGACCGACGCGGCCGCCCGACGGGCGCCGACGGCGTCGAGGTGGGTGCGCGGCTCGCGCATCAGCACCGCCACCGCGCCGAGGTGGACGACGTTGAGCGCCGCCCAGATCAGCAGCGGCAGCAGCAGCGCCGAGCCGAGCGGGAGCGGGTCCCAGGCGACCAGCGCGCCGGAGATGACCGCCCCGAGCGCGATGGAGCCGCCCAGCACGGTGCCTTGGGCGGCGAGCGTGCCGTCGACGTCGGCGCCGGGCTCGGAGGCGTGCACCGTGTCGACGTACCAGGCCTCCAGCGGGCCGGAGTCGAGCGCGCGGAAGACGCCCTGGAGAGCCGCGGCCAACGCGAAGGTCCAGAAGGAGTCGGCGAGGACCAGCAGGACGCTGCCGGCGATGTTGACGACGGCGGCGGCGAGGAGCACCGGCCGCCTTCCGAAGGCGTCGGCGAAGCCGCTGGTCGGGAGCTCGAGGGCGAAGACGACGAACCCGGTGAGCGAGAACGCGAGCAGCGCATCGGCGATCGTGAGCCCCCGCTCGAGGGGCCACAGGGTCATCAGGCCCACGACGAGCCCGACCGGGAACCACCGGGTCAGGGTGAGGGCGAGGAACGCGCGCCGGGCGGCGGCCGGGGTGAGGACGGCGGTCATGCGCGGTCTCCGGGTGGTTCGTCGTCGAGGGGGAGCACGTGGGTCCAGACCATGACCCGGATCGCGTCTGGGTCCGCCGAGCCGGCATCGCGGTAGCGAGTCACGACCTCGCTGATCTCGTCCCACATCGCCCTGGCCTGGGCCGCGGTCACCGTCACCCCGTCGTCACCGGTGCCCAGGGCGTCGCGCCACTCCGCCGGCCAGGAGGGCGACCGGTCGGCCCAGCGCTCGACCCTCTCAGCGAGCGCTGCGTGGTAGTGGCGGCTGAGCCAGGCCAGGGAGGCCTCGGCCTCCTCGTCGCCGGCGAAGTCGCTGGGCTGCCACGCGTGGCTCCGGGTGGAGGCCTCCCAGACCCGCCGCTTCCCGGCACCGGTCCCGGTGTCGGTGACGAGCTCGACCTCCTCGAGTCGGCGGAGGTGGTAGCTCGTGGCGCCGGTGTTGGTCTCGAGTCGCTCGGCGAGCTCGGTGGCGGTGGCGGGGCCGTGCAGCCGCAGCTCGGTCAGCAGCCGCGAGCGCAGGGGGTGGGCCAGCGCCCGCAGGGCGGCGGCGTCGAGACGGAGGACGTCGGTCATGGCGTCCACAATATCTGTGCACAAGAGGTGTGCACAAGAAGTGTGGACGCCGGATCAGCGGCCGCCGGTGACCTCGACGGTCGAGCCGGTGACGTAGCCGGCCTGCTGGCTCATCAGCCACGCGACAACGTCGGCGATCTCCTCCGGCTCGGCGGCCCGTCCGAGCGGCACCGCAGCACCCACCCGCTCCAACCGGGCGGCGTCTCCGGCGTCGGCATGGATCCGGGTGCGCACCAGCCCGGGCGCGACCGCGACGACCCGGATGCCGTCTCCTGCCACCTCCTGCGCCAGCCCGCGGGTGAACGCCTCGACACCGGCCTTGGCGGCCGCGTAGTGCACGTACTCACCGGGTGCCCCGAGCCGGGCCGCCACCGAGCCGAGGTTGACCAGGACGCCGCCCTGCCCGCCGTATGACCGCCCCATCACCCGGACCGCGCTCCGCGCGACCAGGAGCGCGGCGGTGAGGTTGAGTTCCACCGTCCGCTGCACCGTCTCGACCGGGGTCTCGGCGAGCGGGCCGAGGTGGAGGGTGGCGCCGGCGTTGTTGACGACCCCGGTGAGCCGGCCGACCGCGGCCGCCGCCTCGAAGAGCCGCTCGACCCCGCCGGGCTCGGTCACGTCGGCCTGCGCCGCCACGCACCGGGCACCGGCGGCCTCGACGGCGAGACGGCATCCCTCGGCGGCCGCCGCGTCGCGGTGGAAGCCGAGGACCAGGTCGTGGCTGGCTGCGGCGAGCCGGAGGGCGGTGGCCGCGCCGATCCCACGGGTGCCGCCGGTGACGAGGGTCAGCGGACGCCCGGTGCCGCGTGCGCTCTCCTGGTTCGAGGGGCTGGTCACCGGGACAGCGTCACACACGCCGTGGGCGGGTGACCGGCGCCGCCCGCGTCGTGGCGGCTGTGACGTTGGCCGCCACGACGAGGACGATGCCCGTCCACTGGTTCCAGCCCAAGGTCTGGCCGAGCAGCACGATGCCGGTCAATGCGGCCAGCACGGGGTGGGTGCTCATGAAGATGCCGAAGAACCGGGGCGGCACGGACCGCAGCGCGGTCAGGTCGGCGGCGTACGGCACGACCGACGACAGCACACCTGCGGCGACAGCGTGGACCAAGGGCATCCCGACCAGCCGGCCGTCCTGGACGAGCAGGAGCAGCACCGGCAGGTACGCCAGCGCCGAGACGGTGGTGGCCACCGCGGGCCCCTGCAGGCCGGGGAGGCGGCGCCCCACCACCCGGTTGAGCCCGATGTACGCCGCCCAGCAGGCGGCGGCCGCGAGCCCCAGCCCGATCCCGAGGTAGTCGCTGGTCGGCCCGGGCCGCACCAGGGCGTAGACGCCGAGCCCCGCGACCACCGCCGCGAGGAGGTCCTTCCGGGTCCGCGACGCCGCCAGCGCGACGGCGAGCGGGCCCAGGAACTCCAGCGTCACCGCGAGGCCGAGCCCGATCCGGTCGATCGCGGAGTAGAGCGTGAGGTTCATGCACCCGAAGACGACGGCCAGCAGCAGGACCGGCCACCACTGCGACCAGGCCATCCGGTGCAGCCGGGGGCGTGCGACCGGCAGGAGCACCACGGCAGCCACGAGCTGGCGCATCGCGACCACACCGGCAGGGCCGATCGCGTCGAACGCGTGGGCGCCGATGCCCGCCCCGACCTGGTTGCTGACCGCACCGGTGGTCATCATCGCCATCCCGAACCGCCGGGACGGCTGCGCCGGCAGGCCCGGCGGCGCGGACGCGGGGACGGTTCCCGGCGACGTGGGGAGGGCGGTCGCAGTGGTCACGCTGTCGAGTGTGGGAGGCGGCGCCGCATCCACGAAATGCATGAGCCGGTGCAGCTATACGCTGAGCGTATGGCTGTCGAGCTGCGTCACCTGCGGTCCCTCGTCGCGGTCGTGGACGAGGGGACCTTCACCGACGCGGCCATCCTGCTGCGCACCTCGCAGGCGTCGGTGTCCCGCTCGGTCGCCTCGTTGGAGCACGAGCTCGGGGCGCGGCTGCTCCAGCGCACCAGCCGGGGCGTGGTCCCCACGGTCGCGGGCGCCCGGACGGTCGCGCGGGCTAGGCGGGTCCTCGATGAGGTCACCGCCATGGGCCGGGAGGTCGCCGGGACCGACGGGGAGCTCCGCGTCGGTTACGCCTGGTCGGCGCTCGGCCGCCACACGACACCGCTGCAGCGGCGCTGGTCGGCCGACCACCCCGGCTCCTCGCTGGTGTTCGTGCAGGCGAACACCGCGACCGCGGGGCTGGTGGAGGGGGCCGTCGACATCGCCGTGACCCGCCGGCCGCTGGACGAGCGCCGGTTCGAGACCGCGCTGGTCGGCACCGAGCGCCGGTACGCCGCTCTCGCCTCCGACCACACGCTGGCGCGTCGTCGGTCGGTCCGGATCGCCGACTTCGGCGGCGCGACGGTCGGCATCGACGCGCGCACCGGCACCACCACCCAGGACCTCTGGCCGGCCGACACCGCTCCGGCCGCCACCAGGGACACGCACAGCGTGGACGAGTGGCTGACGCTGATCGCGGCTGGCCAGGCGATCGGGATCACCTCCGAGGCGACCGCCCGCCAGCACCCGCGCCCGGGCGTGGTCTACCGGCCGGTCCGCGACGCGCAGCCGGTCCCGGTCTGGCTCGCCTGGTGGCGCGACGACAAGCCGGCGCACGCCACCGCCCTGGTGCAGCTCGCCTCGGAGCTCTACATGCGTGAGTCCTGAACCCGGTCAGTCGCACATGTCGCAGCCGCCGCTGGCGGGCAGCACCGTGAAGTGGACGGGGCAGACCACGAGCGGCTTGTCCTCGACCACCGGCTTGGGCGCAGCCTTCGCCCGCGGCGCGCGGACGCGGGCGGCGGCACCGCTCCGCGACCCCGCCCGGGAAGTGGCCGGGCTGTCGGGTGGCGGCGCGTACGCAGGCTCACCTCCGCCCTCGGGCAGGCGGGCACCGAAGTGGCGGTAGCAGTCCAGCCGCTCGTGGGCCGCATGTTCGTCGGGATCGCCGCTGATGGGTCCACGGAGCCGCTCGACGGCCGTGACATAGCCGGCCCCGGCGTGTCCGCGGGCATCCACGCACAGGGCCGCGAGGTACGGCTCGCCGCGGCGCGCGCACTCCTCCGACACCCGCCCGAGGACGTCCCCGATCCAGTGCATGTGCAGCTGGGTGGTCTTGATCAGGCTGCGGCGCTGCACGAAATCGGCGAGCTCCTTGTAGCTGATGGTTCCGTGGTAGTTGCCGGCGGTCTCGACCAGCCGTTCGCGGGCCGCCAGAGCCCAGGTGGCGCGGGCGTGCTCCTGGCCCACCGTGGTGGCGTTGGCGTAGCGGAGCGGTCCGAGGTCGGGGCCCTCGACGTCGAAGCCGAGCACCTGGAGGACGCGCGCGCCCTCCTTGGCGTCGGCCATCGAGTCGCTGTCGAGGACGTCGCCGGCCGCGTAGTAGTGGGCGACACCGATCATCGCCCTCGCGTCCAGCCGCCGGCCGTCGTGGTGGAAGGCGTACTCGTGGGTCGCGGCCACGCCGTAGGTGTCCCGGAACGCGGCCGCACCCAGCTCGTCGTACTCCGAGATCGCCTTGAGGACGTGCTCCCGCCGGATCAGTTCGAAGTCGGGCATCCGCCCACTGTAGGTGAGGTCAGCTGCGCCGCAGACCCCAGGAGGCGGACCACGTCTCGCCGGGGCCGAGACGGACCAGTCCGTCGCCGCTGTTCAGCGCGTCGGGCGGGGCCGTCATCGGCTCCACGGCGAGCGCGAGCCGGGTGGTGCCGGGGCCGGGGTACCGCAGGTTCGTGTACACCTGGACGTAGCCGAACGCCTCCTCGGTCCACAGCTCGGCGCTGTCGCCCGACGGTGTCCGGAGCCGGTGGCGGTGGCGCCCGTCCTCGAGGCCCAGCCCCGTGTAGCAGGTGTCCAGCCGCACCTCCCCGAGCCGCCGCCCCTCGCGCAGGTCCTGCTCCTCGCCGACCGGGTGCCACTGCACGGGGATCCCACGCTCGTCGGTCTCGAGGTACGACGACGCGGCGACGGTGAGGAGGAGCTCCTCGACAGGGGTGTCCCCGACCCGGAGGTAGGGGTGGGCGCCGACGGCCACCGGGGCAGGTGCCGGGCTGCGGTTCACGACCTCGTGGGTGACGGTGATCCCGTCGTCGGTCAGGGCGTAGGTGACCGTGGTGTCCAGCCGGAAGGGCCATCCGTGCTGGGGGAAGACCCCCGCCGCCAGCGTCAGCGCCTCGGCGGACCGGTCGACGACCGTGTAGCCGGTGTTGCGCAGCAGCCCGTGAGAGGCGTTGCCCTTGGACGGCTCGGTGACGTCGAGCTGCTGGACCTCGCCGTCCAGCTGCCACCGCGCGTCGGCCACCCGGTTCGGCCAGGGCACGAGCACGATGCCCGAGCCGCCCGGTGCCACGAGGTCGTCGGGGTACTCGTCGACGAGTGCCATCTCGTCGACGCGCACCGACCGCAGGGAGGCGGCCAGCTGGGTCACCGTCGCGGTGACGTCGCCGCGCCGCAGCTGGTGCTGCTCGCCGGTCGGATGGGTGCTCATGCCAGGCAGCCTAGGCCTCGGGCTCCTGGTCCGACCCACACCGATCCGAGGATCCCCGTCACCTGTCGACTGTGATCCTCGGACCGGTCCCGGACGACCAGGAGGGCGAGCCCGATCGCGCTATGGACGGGCCGCCGCGCACTGCCTAGCGTCGAGAGGTCGAGAGGAGTGGGACGTGTTCATCCAGATCATCCAAGGAAGGTGCACCCGCGAGGAGGAGCTCCGCGGGCAGCTCGAACGGTGGCGCGAGGAGCAGGGACCGAAGGCCGAGGGGTGGCTCGGCGGGACCTACGGATTCACCGACGACCACGAGTTCATCGGAATCGTCCGCTTCGAGTCCCGGGACGCCGCGACGGCGAACTCCGAGCGTGAGGAGCAGGGCGCGTGGGCGCGCCAGCTGATGGCGCTGATGGACGGCCCGGTGGAGTTCCACGACTGTGACGACGTGACGCTGATGATGGACGGCGGCTCCGACGAAGCCGGGTTCGTCCAGGTCATCCGCGGCACGGTCGACAACGTCGAGCGGGCCAAGGCGATGATGTCGCGCGACGCGACGTCGCTGCACGAGATGCGCCCGGAGATCCTCGGCGCGACGCTGGCCGTCGAGGACGACGGGACCTTCACCGAGACGGTGTTCTTCACCGACGAGGCCAGCGCGCGGAAGGGCGAGCAGCAGGAGCCGCCGGCCGAGGTGCGGGAGGAGATGGAGACCGTGATGGCCGGGGCCAGGTTCTACGACCTGCACCACCCCTGGTTCGCCTCACGCTGAACCCGCGTCGTCACCCCACTCGTCCACGAGGTCGACGAGGTCGGCGACCGAGTCCCGGACATGGGTGGGCCGGTAGGGGAACCGTTCCACGGCCTCCGGCGCGGTGGACCCGGTGAGCACCAGGATCGTGCGCATCCCTGCCTCCAGTCCCGCGACGACGTCGGTCTCCATGCGGTCCCCGACCATCACGGTGGACTCGGAGTGCGCATCGATGCGGTTGAGCGCCGACCGCATCATCAGCGGGTTCGGCTTTCCGACGAAGTAGGGCTGGACACCGGTGGCCCGGGTGACCAGCGCCGCCACCGAGCCGGTCGCCGGGATGGGGCCGGCCGGGGACGGGCCGGTCGGGTCCGGGTTGGTGGCGATGAACCGGGCACCCCTCTCGACGAGGCGGATCGCGGTCGTGATCGCCTCGAAGGAGTAGGTCCGGGTCTCGCCGAGCACGACGTACTCGGGGTCGCGGTCGGTCATGACGTAGCCGATCCCGTGCATGGCGGTGGTCAGTCCCGCTTCGCCGATGACGTACGCCGTCCCGCCGGGTCGCTGCTCGTTGAGGAACTGGGCGGTGGCGAGCGCACTCGTCCAGATCGCCTCCTCCTGCACCTCGATCCCGCTGCGCGACAGCCGGGCCTGCAGGTCGCGGGCGGTGAAGATCGAGTTGTTCGTGAGCAGCAGGAACGGCAGGCCCCGGTCGCGCAGCCGACGGACGAACTCGTCAGCGCCCGGGATCGCCGTCTCCTCCTGGACGAGCACGCCGTCCATGTCGGAGAGCCAGGCGCGGACCGGGGGTGGGGTCTCATCCATGGCTCGATGGTGCCAGACCCCGTGTCGTTCACCGATCTGTCACTCGCCCGGGCATGGTGCCGTGGGTGTGACCCGGGTTACGGTCGGCGTCGCGGTCGACCCGCGTTCCTCTGTCGTCTCGGAAGGACTTCTTCATGCAGCGTGCTCCCAGGGCTGGCCTCTCGATGCGCCGCCCGGCGAAGGCGGCCGTCGCGGCCGCGACGCCGCTGGCGATGCTCGCCGGCCTGGTCGTCACCGCTCCGCCCGCTGCCGCCGTGGCACCGGACAGCCGGGTGTTCATCAATGAGCTGCACTACGACAACGCCGGCGGCGACATCGGTGAGTTCGTCGAGATCGCCGGGCCGGCCGGGACGGACCTGTCGGGATGGAGGGTCGTTCCCTACAACGGGAACGGCGGAGCGGCGTACAACCCCGAGGCCAGCCTCACGGGCACGCTGAGCGATGACACCGGAACCGGGTTCGGGTTCCAAGAAGTGTCGATGCCGGGGCTACAGAACGGCTCGCCGGACGGCCTGGCACTGGTCGACGGCGCCGGGGCGGTCGTCCAGTTCCTCTCCTACGAGGGGACCTTCACGGCTAGCGGCGGTCCTGCCGGCGGCCTCATGAGCACCGATATCGGGGTCAGCGAGAACGGCAGCGGTCCCGTCGGCGAGTCCTTGCAGCTCACCGGGACCGGCGACTCGTACGGCGACTTCGCCTGGGTGGCCTCCGCGGCCGAGACGCCCGGCGTCGCGAACAACGACCAGGTGTTCGTCGCGTCGGGGGACCCGGCGGTCGTCTGCGAGCCCACGGTCGAGGCGACGACCGGCGAGGGAGCCGCGTCGCCGGTGTCGGCCTCCGACGCCGACAGCGGCATCGAGAGCCTGGCCCTCACGTCCGAGGCGGTGGAGGGCATCACGCTCGAAGGGTCGACCGCCCCGACCGGTCAGGGCGAGGCCGCGACCGCGACCCTGGCGGTTGCCGGGACGACGGCAGTCGGCACCTACCAGGTGGAGATCACCGCCACGTCGGACGACGGCGCGCAGGCCGTCTGCGCGGTGACGGTGACGGTCTCCGAGCCGCTCGAGACGACCCTCGTCTCGGCCGTCCAGGGTCCGGGGAGCGCCTCGCCGCTCGACGGCCAGGAGGTCCAGGTCGAGGCAGTCGTGACCTCGCTCATCACCCGCGACGACGCGCTGGACGGCTTCTACGTGCAGGAGGAGGACGGCGACGCGGACGGGGACCCGGCGACGTCCGAGGGCGTCTACGTCTTCTGCGGCTCCACCTGTCCGACCGGCCTCGCAGCGCGTGACCTGGTGCAGGTGGTCGGCACCGTCGACGAGTTCTTCGAGAACACCCAGATCAACGCCACCGGCGGGTCCGTCGGCGTGCAGGCCTCCGGTCTCGAGCGGCCGAGCGCCGCCGTGGTGACACTGCCGGCGAGCTCCTCCACCGAGGACCCCGCCACCTTCGAGTCGGTCGAGGGCATGGTCACGACCATCGCGACCACCCTCGTGGTGAGTGAGTACTTCGAGCTGGCGCGGTTCGGGCAGATCGTCCTCACGGCGGACGAGCGTGAGCACCAGTACACGCAGACGAACGCGCCGAGTGTCGAGGGCTACACGGCCTTCCAGGCCGACCTGGCGACCCGCCGCATCATCCTGGACGACGACAGCAACGACCAGAACGACGCGACCAGCGGTCCGTCGGACGACGAGCCCTACTACTACCCGACACCGGGGCTCAGCACGGAGAACTACTTCCGCGGCGGCGACACGACGACCGGCCTGACCGGCGTGATGGAGTACTCCTTCAGTGCGTGGAAGCTGCGCCCGGTGCCGGGTGTGGACTACACGTTCGAGGCGGCCAACCCGCGACCGGCCACGCCGGACGACGTCGGGGGGAGGCTGCGCGTCGCGAGCTTCAACGTGCTGAACTACTTCGCCACCATCGACACCACGTCATCGAACAGCGCTGGGGACTGTGGCCCGCGCGGCGACCTCGACTGCCGCGGAGCCGACTCCGTGGCCGAGCGCGAGCGCCAGCTCGACAAGATCGTGGCCGCACTGGAGGAGATCGACGCCGACGTCTTCGGGCTCATCGAGATCCAGAACGACGCAGGCGGGGCCACCCGGCAGATCGTCGACGCGCTCAACGCCGCCACGGAGCCGGGCACGTACGACTACATCGACACCGGTGTCATCGGCACCGACGTCATCAAGCAGGCCTTCCTCTACAAGACAGCCACCGTTGCTCCGGTCGGTGACTTCGACCTGCTCACCAGCGTGGAGGACCCCCGCTTCGACGACACGCGCAACCGTCCGGCCCTGATCCAGACCTTCGAGGAGACCGACACGGGCGAGCGGTTCACCGTCGCGGTGAACCACCTCAAGAGCAAGGGGTCCCCCTGCGGCGAGGGTGATGACTCGCCGGCGGACGGCTCCGGCAACTGCGACCTCACACGCACGGAGGCAGCGGCGGCGCTCGCCGACTACCTGGCCAGCGACCCGACCGGGAGCGGTGACCCCGACTTCCTGGTCATCGGTGACCTGAACGCGTACTCCATGGAGCGCCCGGTCTCCACGCTGGAGGCGAACGGCTACGTCGACCTGCTCGAGCGCTACGAGGGGCTGGAGTCCTACGGGTACGTCTTCGACGGTCTGCTCGGCCACCTCGACCACGCGCTGGCCACGGAGTCTCTCGCCGGCCAGGTGACCGGCGCGGGCGGCTGGAAGATCAACGCGGACGAGGTGCCGCTGTTCGACTACAACGACACCGAGCGCGACGCGGGTGAGGCGTCCTTCGAGAGGGAGTCGTTCGCCCTCCCGCTGTTCGAGCCCGAGGCGTACCGGTCGAGCGACCACGACCCGGTGGTCGTCGGGCTGTCGTTGGTCAGCAACAGCGCCCCGGTCGCCGACGCGGGCGGCCCGTACGTCGTCAAGCCCGGCGCCCGCATCGTGCTCGACGCGTCGGGTTCGACGGACGACGACGGGGACGAGCTCACCTACGCCTGGGATCTCGACGGCGACGGCCGGTACGACGACGCCGACGGCCCGAGAGCGACCTTCCGGGCGAACCGGCGACCGGGCAGCTACCCGGTCGCGGTGCAGGTGGACGACGGCACCGAGTCGTCGACCGACGAGACCGTGGTCAAGGTGGTCCCGCGCGGGCACTGGCCTCGTTGAGGCCGAGGGGGTTGCCAGCGACGCCGCGGACCAACAGACTGCATCCTGCCCGGCTCGCCCCAGCCCGCTGACCTTCTCGGGAGTCACCATGGTCCGTACCCGTCCACGCACCTCCACCCTGGTCGCCGCCGGCGCCGCACTGGCGCTCGCCGTACCCCTGGCCGCGACTGCGACCGGGCCGGCGGCCGGTGCTCCACCGACGGAGCGCCGCGCGACGTGCGACCCGTTCGCCGACGCGGTCCTGGACCCGGACGTGCCCACCGCCCAGGAGGTCCTCGGCCTCGAGCTCGGGGAGCGTGACGTGACCACCGCCGAGTCCGACCGCTACCTGCGCGCGGTGGCGGACGCGAGCCCGATGGTCGTCGACGGGGTGCTCGGGCGGTCCTGGAACGGGCGCGCGCTGCGCTACGCCGTCGTCGGCCAGGAGAAGTGGGTGACGCCCGGGGCGCTGCGCAGGATCGGCCGCCAGGTCAACGCGCTGCGCGACGACGACACCTCGGCCCGGAAGGCACGGCGCATCGCGCGGGACGCCCCGTCGATCCTGTGGGTGGCCGGGAACGTCCACGGCAATGAGGAGAGCGGCGCCGACGCCTCGCTCCGCGTCCTCTACGAGCTGGCCGCGCGCACCGACTGCACGGCCGAGACGATCCTCGACCGGGCGATCGTGGTCGTGCTCCCCACCCAGAACCCCGACGGGCGCGAGGCCGACACGCGGCGCAACGCCTACGGCTTCGACCTCAACCGCGACTGGTTCGCCCGGACTCAGGTCGAGACCGACACCAAGGTGGCCAAGCTGCGCGAGCTGCCGCCGCAGCTCTTCATCGACGCCCACGAGATGGGCAGCGCGGGCTACTTCTTCCCGCCGAACGCCGACCCCGTCTACCACGACATCGGCGAGACGCCGCTGAACTGGATCTACAACGTCTACGGCACCGCGATGCAGGAGGCGTTCGACCGCTTCCTCATGCCCTACTTCAACGGCAGCTTCTACGACCTGTTCTACATGGGGTACGGCGACACCGTGCCCGCCGCCGGGTTCAACGCCGCCGGGATGACGTTCGAGAAGAACAACGGCGACTCCGCGGAGCGGCGGGTCCGGGAGCAGTACACCGCGATCTGGGCGACGCTGATGGCGGCCGGTGAGCGCCACTCGATGCTCCGTGAGTGGCGGGCCGAGCACGTGAAGGCGGCCCGCCAGGGCCGCAAGGGCGTGCTGGAGCAGAACCGGCTCTACTGGGAGGGCGCCGACATCGAGGTGCAGCCCGACCGCAAGGTGCGCCACTACTTCCTCCGCTCGGACGTGCCGGCCAAGGCCGCCGAGACTGCCCGGCTGGTCGAGCGGCTGCAGGAGATGGACGTCGAGGTCTACCGGCTGACCAGGAAGCTCCGCGTCCCGGGATACCGCCCCTACGGCTACGGCCCGCGCACCACGACGCTGCCCAAGGGCACCTACTGGGTGCCGATGGAGCAGGGCCAGAAGCACTGGGTGCAGGCGATGCTCAACGAGGACACCTACGTCCCGTTCCCGTACTTCTACGACGTCACGGCCTTCAGCGGCCCGCTGCTCAACAACGTGCCGGGCGGCTACACCGGACGGAGGCTGGACGCGCGCGGCCGGCTGGTGCCCGAGCGTGCGACGCGGACCGCGGCACGGATGCCCGGCGCCCCGCGCGTGGCGATCTGGCAGATCGACGAGGAGTCGACGAGCTCGATCGAGGGCTCGGGGTGGCTGCGGTGGTTCCTCGACCGGAGGCTGCGGCTGGAGTACTCCGACCTCACCGTCGACGAGCTGACCTCCGGCGGGCTCGAGGGGATCGACACGCTGGTCGTCCCGCAGGGCGACGAGGACGATGCCGCCGACGCGCTCGGCGACGCCGGACCGGACGGCGCTCGTCGACTGGGTCGAGGCGGGCGGCACCCTCGTGACCATGCGGCAGGCCTCCCGGCTCGCCGCCGACCTCGGGCTCACCTCGGCGGGCTACGCGGACCCGACCTCGGACATCCCGGGGTCGCTGGTCCGGATGGAGATGGACCGGGGCAACCCGCTGTCCGAGGGCGTGGGACGCACGGCCTGGGCGATGTACGACTATGACGACGTCTGGACGACCCCGAACCCCGACGCGGTGGCCGCCCGCTACCCCGCGGAGGGCGACCGCGACTGGTTCGTCTCCGGCTTCGCCGAGGGTGAGGAGGAGCTGTACGGCACGGCCGCGATCATCGACGAGGCGTACGGCGACGGGCGCGTGGTGCTCTTCGGGTTCGACCCGAACTACCGTGCCTTCACCGACGGCACCTCGAAGATCCTCGCCAACGCCCTGTTCGGCGACGAGCCGCAGCGCCGGTCGGCCCGGGTCTACCCGCGGGCGCGGACCCAGGCCGACGGTCCCGGTGTCGGCCCACGACCGGCTCGTGCTGACCGTGCAGCCGGGGCAGCCGCCGCGGTGCGGTCGCTCCTCGCCGAGCGCGGCGCGTCCGCAGAGGTGGTCCGCACCCCGGGACGGGTCAGCTTCCGGGTCGACCTCGGCGGAATGGCCGCGGACGAGCACCCGTGGGCGCGGTCCCTCGCCGACGACGTGGCAGGGCTGGGGAACCGGGTGGTGGCGATCGCCCTGCCGTGAGTCAGGGCGTCCGGGCGGCCGGGGGGAGCAGCTCCTCCCCGGCCGCCTCGAAGCCGCCCTCGGCCCGCTCGACCGCGGTCAGCTGGGCGACCTGGTCGATGCACCAGGGGGAGACGTCGCGCTCGCCGGCGAGCACCGAGTCGCGAAACTCCGTCCACGGCACCCAGACGGAGTCCGCGACCTCCGCCGGGTCCGGCCGCGCCGGCGACGACGAGACCGCGGTGAACACCGGACACAGCTCGTTCTCACGCACGCCGTTGGCCATCGTCGCCTCGTAGCGGAAGGCCGGCAGCGTGAGCTGGAGCTGGTCGAGCTCCATGCCCAGCTCCTGGACGGCGCGGCGGCGCACCGCCTCGGCGAGCGACTCGCGTGGTGCCGGATGGCCGCAGACGGTGTTGGTCCACACGCCGGGCCAGGTCGGCTTGTGCAGCGCCCGCTGCGTCACCAGCAGCCGCCCGTCGGGGTCGAAGACGTAGCAGGAGAACGCCAGGTGCAACGGGGTCGACTGGTGGTGGACGGTCGCCTTCGGGGTGGTGCCGAGGGCGTTGCCGGCCTCGTCGACGAGGATCACGACCTCCTCGGTGCCCGCGGTCATGCCGGCCTCGCCAGCGCGTTGACGGCAGCGCCGAACACCGCGGGGAGCCGCACGGCGGCGGGCACCAGCGACCGCCGGACCGGCGGCCAGCGGGTCGCCTCGAGGAGCCCGGCGGTGAGCAGGCGGTAGCGCCGCGTCACCTGGTGCCACTCCCGCTCGTAGCGGGCGGGGTCGCCGTCGCGCACGGCGGCGACGGCCACCCGTGCCTGGGCCAGGGCGAGCGCGACGCCCTCGCCGGTCAGCGCGTCGACGTACCCCGACGCGTCGCCCACCAGCAGCACCCGGCCCGCGGACCCGTGCCCGCGCCCGCTGCCGCAGCGGGCCGGCGCCGCGGACGTCGCCGGCGGGCTCGCCCAGCCTCTGCTCGAGGGCGGGGAACCGACTCAGGTGCTCGTCGAACGAGGCGCGGGTGGAGGTCAGCATGGCGACGCCGACGATAGCGGGTGCCACCGGGGTGACGTACGCCTCGGCCACGCCGCCCCAGTGCACCTCCACGAAGGAGGTCCACGGCTCGACCTCGAAGTGGCGACGCAGGCCGAAGCGGCGCGCCGACGTCGGTGGCGCGTCGAGGCCGAGGGCACGGCGGACCGGCGAGTGCAGCCCGTCGGCGGCGACGAGGTGAGCGGGCCCTGGTCCCGGCGACCTCGACGCCGTCGTCGTCCTGGGTCACCGGGCCGGCTGCCCGCTGCTCGAGACGGACCCCGGCTGCGAGCGCAGCCTCGCGCATCGCCGCGTGCAGGGTGGTCCGGCGGACGCCGCGACCGGGACCGTGCCGGAAGGTCGCCTCGGCCGAGCGGGCGCCGCCCACGTAGCGGATCCCGCGGAGCTCGTGGCCGTCCGGGTCCACCCCGAGGTCGCGGAGGGCGGCGAGCGCACCGGGCATCAGCCCCTCGCCGCAGGCCTTGTCGACGACGCCGGAGCGCTGGTCGAGGACGGTGACGTCGAGCCCCTCACGGGCGGCGTACAGGGCGGTCGCGAGCCCCGCCGGGCCGCCACCCACCACGATCAGGTCCTTCACGTGGACGCCGGGGCGGGGAGGGTGCTCAGCGCAGCGTTCTCGGTGCGGATCCGCACCGTGAGCAGCGCGGCGTTGAGCACGGTGAAGACGACCGCCGTCACCCAGGCGGAGTGGACGAGCGGGAGGGCGAACCCCTCGACGACGACCGCCACGTAGTTCGGGTGGGAGAGGAAGCGGTAGGGCCCGCGGGACACAGGCGGGAGACCGGGTACGACGATGACGCGGGTGTTCCACCGCCGGCCCAGCGTCGCGATGCACCACCACCGCAGGGCCTGGGAGAGGACGACGAGTGCGAGCATCGTGAACCCCAGCCCGGGGGAGAACCCGGGGTCGCGTAGCCAGAGCTCCAGCAGGCATCCCACGAGCAGTCCGGTGTGCAGCAGCACCATCGGGGGGTAGTGGCCCCGACCGGTCTCCACCCCGCCGTTGGCGAGGCTCCAGGACGCGTTGCGGTTCGAGACCACCAGCTCGGCGAGCCGCTCGAAGGCGACAGCGACGACCAGGACGGTGAAGAGCAGTTCGCTCATGCCGCGTCCTCCGGTGCCCTGAGCAGCACGAGCTCGGAGCAGAACCCCGGGCCCATCGCGAGCATCAGCCCGTAGGAGCCCGGCCGCGGCGGCCGGTGTGGCCAGCGTGTCGGCGAGGACGTTGAGCACCGACGCCGACGACAGGTTGCCGATCCGCGCGAGGGAGTCCCAGGTGACCTGCAACGCGTCGCGCTCGACGTCGAGGGCCACGGCGAGCGCCTCGAGCACCTTGGGTCCGCCGGGGTGCGCGACGTACCACTCGATGTCGTCGTGGCCGAGCCCGTGGTCGGCGAGGAACGCCTCGACGTCGCCGCCGAGGTAGGTCTCCACCATCGACGGGACCTTGGAGTCGAGGACGATCTTCAGCCCGCCCGCCCCGACGTCCCACCCCATGGTCCGCTCGGAGTCGGGGTAGAGCCGGCTGCGGCTCGCGAGCACCTCCGGCTGCACGGGGCCGAGCTCGGAGGCCAGGTCCGCGGCGCGTTCCGCCCCGACCGCGACCACCGCGGCGGCTCCGTCGCCGAACAGCCCGCTGGCGACCAGGTTGGGCATCGAGCCGTCGTCGCGCTGGAGCGTCAGCGAGCAGAGCTCGACCGCCATCAACACCGCGACCTTGTCCGGGTGGCCCACCAGGTAGTCGTGGAGCCGGGCCACCCCGGCCGCCCCGGCCACACACCCCAGCCCGACGATCGGGACCCGCACGACGTCGGGCCGCAGGCCGATCACCCCGGCGACCCGGGCGTCGAGCGAGGGGACGGCCAGCCCCGTGACCGTCGCGGAGACGATGAGGTCCACGTCCTGCGGGGTCAGCCCCGCGGCCTTCAACGCGTCGGTGACCGCGCGGGCGCCGAGCTCGACGCCGACCTCGATGAACGCGTCGTTGGACTCGCCGAAGTCGGCGAGCGCGCCGTACCTCTCCAGCGGCAGCGCGAGGTGCCGCGTCTCGACGCCGGCGTTGGCGTGCAGCCGGCGGACCACGTTGGCGTCGGAGCTGCCCTCCAGCAGCGTGCTGGTGAACGCGGCGGTGATCTCCTCCTGCTCGTACCTGTGCTCGGGAAGTACACCCTTGACGCTCAGCACTCGCATGTCTTGTCTCCTCGGGGTGGTGGATCGGTGGGGTGGTTCGGGAGGGCCAGGGCGCCGAGCAGCCCCCGGGCCATGGTGGTCGTGATGCGACCGCGCGCGAGGCCGAGCTCGACGAGGTCGTCGAAGACCCCCTGGTCGCGGGCGGAGGCACGGATCCCCGCGTCGAGCACCCGGCCGTGCAGGCACAGCCGGGAGGCGGCCGCGGTGTGCCGCAGGTGCCGCGACAGCAGGCGGGTGGACCGCGCGCCGGTAGCGGGCTCCGGCGCTCGCGCCGCCGTCGGCGCTGACTGCGGCCGCCGCCGACCGGCCGGCCGCCAGCCCGGTCGCGACGGCGTAGAAGATGCCCTCCCCGGTCATCGGGTTCACCAGCCCCGCCGCGTCGCCGGCGAGGAGCACCCGGCCCCGTCCGGGTCGCCAGCGCGAGGTGGACAACGGGAGTGGATGGGCCCGCCAGTCGGTGCCGCCGTCCGCCGCCCCGGGCAGCAGCCGCTTCGAGCTGGTCCATCAGCTGCGTCCGGGTCGGCCGGTCGCGGCGGTCGGTCAGCAGCTCGCCGTACCCCACGTTGGACAGGCCGTCCCCGCGGTCGAAGGACCAGGCGTACGACGGCTGGCGGCTGGTGCCGAACGCGATGACCTGGGCGCCGGAGCGACCCGGTGGCGTCGGCGCGTAGCCGCGGATCGCCAGCGCCCTCGGGGCGGGACGGGCGCCGGACGCCTTCCGTAGCTCCGAGTGCGCTCCGTCCGCCCCCACCACGACCCGGCCCTCGTGCCGGCCGTCGAGCCGCACCCGGTCGCCCTCGTGGGCGAAGGAGCGGGCGCGGTGCCGGACCAGGTGCGCCCCGGCCCGCCGAGCGGCCTCGCGCAGCCGGTGGTCGAGGACGGTCCTGGGCACGACCCATGCCGGTCGGGCCATCTCGCGGTCGACGGTGAGGTCGTCGCGGGCCAGCCGCAGCCGGCGCACGGGGACCAGGTCGTCGACGAGGCCGGTCACGCCGACGGTCTCCAGCAGCTCCACGACGTGGGGCGCGACGCCGTCGCCGCACGGCTTGTCGCGGGGGAACTCGGCCCGGTCGAGGAGGAGGACCCGGAGGTCCGGGTCGGTCGAGAGCGCACCGATGGCGGCGGCGGCCCCGGCCGGTCCGGAGCCCACGACGACGAGGTCCCACGGCGGCGCGGGCGGCGGGCCCATCAGCGGCCCATGGTCAGCAGGGCCACGTCGACCAGGGCGATCGCGACGGCGGAGCCGAAGGGGAGCTTGCCGCGGCCGACCAGCGCGACCACGGCGAGGACGCACACCACACCGAGCGCGGCCCATCCCCACCCGGTCGGGGCGCCGGCCGGCCCGAGCACCGCGACGACGCTGGCCCCCACCAGGAGCGCGGTGGCGCCCACGCGGGTCGCGACCGGGCCGAGCCGGTGCGGCAGCCCGCGGACACCGGTGGCCGCGTCGTCGGCGAAGTCGGGCAGCGTGTTGAGGAAGTGCGCCCCGACGCCGAGCATCCCGGCCACCGCGACGGCCCAGAGCGGCGGCCAGGTGGGGGACGAGCCGGCCAGCGTCACGACCGCGGGGAGCGAGCCGAAGGCGACGAGGTACGGCACCCAGGACCACGCCGTCGCCTTGAGCCCCAGGTTGTAGGCGTGGCCGCCGCCGACCAGCAGCCCCAGGTGCACCAGGCCGCTGCGCCACCCGGCGGCCAGCGACAGCACCACGGTGGCGGCCGCTGCGGCCACCAGGCAGCGGCGGACGAGGGTGCCGGACAGCCGGCCGTCGGCCAGCGGCTTGTCCGTGCGGCCCACCTCGCGGTCGCGCGCCGCGTCGCGCAGGTCGTTGCCCCAGCCGATGGTCAGCTGACCGGTGAGCACGGCCGAGGTGACCACGACGGCGGTGACCGCACCGAGCTCCTCGGCGGCGGCGAGCATGGCGGCCACCACGGTCACCACCAGCGCGGGACCGATGTGCGCGGCGACGAGCAGCGCGGCCAGGGGGCGGTGGTGCGCGCCGTCCGCCGTGGTGGCCACGGCCGGGTTTCCGGCGCTCAGGGCTTCCGCCGGCTGCTGACCGGCCCGTGTGCGAGGGCAGCCCTGAGCTGGCCCAGCACCGTCCTCGGCCGGAGCACGGGGCTCCGGTCCGCGGCCGCGTCCTGCATCCCGTCGAGTGTCTCCTCGAGCACCGTCATGCCGTCCACCGTAGGCGCCCACCCCAGCTCGCGCTCGGCCCGCCCCGTGTCGAGCAGCGGGACCGCGAAGCCGAGGTCGACCCAGCCGGGGTCCACCTGCTGCAGCCGGGCGTGCCAGGCGGCCGCCGCGACGGCCCGGACCACGGGGGCGGGGACGTGCACGGGCCGGGCTCCGAGCGCCTGCGCGATGCCGTCCGTGGTGACCGGTGGGTCGGCGGCGAGGTTGAACGCCCCGGCGGCCCGGTGGCGCAGGGCGAGCCCGATCGCGCGGGCCACGTCGTCGGCGTGCACCATCGGCACGCACAGCCGACGGTCGAGGGGGAGCACGGGCAGGTGCGCCAGCAGCCGGGAGGGGACGACCGCGGGGACGCCGTACCGCAGCAGGGCGCTGCCCGCGGTGCGCTGCCCGACGATGCCCGGGCGCATCCGGGTGACCACGGTCGGGTGCCCGGCCGCCTCGTGCTCGTCGAGGAGCCGCTCCGCGGCTGCCTTGTGGCGGCTGTACGGCGAGGTGGGCACGCCGTCGGTCGGCCACGACTCGTCGACCGGCGTCCGGTCCCGCCGGGGGGAGTAGGCGCCGACCGACGACATGTGCACCAGGTGCGGCACGCCGGCCGCGACGACCGCGGCCAGCACCCGTCGGGTGCCGCCCACGCCCAGCTCCTCGAGGTGGTCGAGGTCGTGCGAGGGCTGGAACCCCCACGCCAGGTGGACGACCGCGTCCGCGCCCTCGAACGCGGTGCGGAGGGCGTCGAGGCAGTCGTCGTCGGTCAGGTCGGCGGACACCCAGCCGGCCGTCTCGCCGAACCCCGCGTCCGGGAGGCGTCGGGAGAGGCCGACGACCTCGTGGTCGCCCTCGGCGGCGAGGTGGCGGAGGAGGGCGGAGCCGACGTTGCCGCTGGCCCCGGTGACGACGATGCGCATGGGGAGGTCCTACCCGACGGGTCGGCGCCCACACCCGGCTCCAGCAGCGGCGAGCCGGTCGAAGGTCCCGGGTCGAAGGTCCTGGCTCGGGGGTGCTTGCCCGGGCCCTTCGGGCCATATCTGGCGTGCGGCGGTCCGTAGCAGGCGGAAACGACCTCCTCCTCTGCAGAGGCCGACCACCATGGACAGCCAGGAGGTTCCCCATGACGTTCACCTGTGACAGCTGCCACGCGGAGTACCGCGCCGAGAAGGACAACGCCCTGGCGTACGTCTTCCTCGAGGACCGGCGCTGCAACCACCTCGTCGCGCGGTGCACGTCCTGCGGGAACCACGAGACGATCTTCCTGGGGTCGCACCGGTTCGCCGACGAGGTGCGGATCGGCAGGCTGACCGTCATCCTCGACGCCGAGGCCACCAGCTCGCTGCGGCTGCGCGCCGAGAAGGCGTGGGCCGCCGTCGAGCAGACGCCGCCGCGCGAGGAGCCGGAGCCGGCGAACGCGCTGGCCGCACCGTCGGTCTACGAGCTGACGCCGCGCCACGAGCAGCTGCTCGACTCCTTCGGGAGGACGCTCTCCTCGATCCCCGACGACCTGCTCTGGGACGGGCTGCAAGGCGCGCACGAGCGTCCGCTCCCGGAGCGCTGGACCGACTGAGGCTCACACCAGGTGGGCCAGCGGGTGCCGTGAGCCGTCGCTGGTGTCCACCACGGCGGCCGCACCCATCGTCGCGGTGACCGGCAGCACGTCGTACACCGCCGCCGCGACGGTCGGCAGATCGGTGAGGTGCAGCCTCGGGGCGAGGGTCAGGTGCGGGACCCACCGACCGGGCTCGTAGTGGCGGTGCAGGTCGAGCCCCGCACCCCGCAGCGCCGTCACGACCGACTCCTGGCGGGCGACCAGCTCGGCGGTGACCGCCGGGGCCAGCCAGCAGCGGCTGCGCCGGAAGGTGCCCAGCGCGTCGAGGTGGAGCCGGAGCGGCGGCCGCTCGGGGAGCGCGCCCAGCCGCTCCACGACCTCCTCGACGCGACCGTCGCGCAGGGCCACGTAGGTCAGGTGCGGGACGTGACGGCCGTGGGTGTGCGACAGCAGCGTGGGGACACCGGCCGACTCCAGCCGGCGCCACAGGCGCCGGACGGCGGCGTCGGTGCCGGCGTCGGGCAGGAGGCAGACCGTCAGGGCCACGGGCCCAACCTAGTGCGTCGGGTGCGTACGGTGTCGTCATGGCTGAGCCCGAGGACGACCGCAGGTCGATGCGCGAACGGATGCTCGACGGCGACCTCTACATCGCCGACGACCCCGAGATCGAGGAGGACAGCTTCGCGTCCCGGGAGCTCATGGAGGCGTACAACGCGACGAGCCCGCGGCAAGGGCGGCTGCGACGGATGCTCCTCGAACGGCTCCTCGCTGCCGTGGGCGAGGACACCGAGCTCCGGTCCCCGTTGTACGTCGACTACGGGTCCCGTCTGAGCGTCGGCGCCCGGTGCTTCGCGAACTACGGGCTCGTGGCCCTCGACGTCGCACCGATCACCATCGGGGACGACGTGCAGATCGGCCCCAACGTCCAGCTGCTCACCCCGACCCACCCGCTGGAAGCGGAGCCACGGCGCGCGAAGTGGGAGGGCGGCGAGCCGATCACGATCGGCGACAACGTGTGGCTCGGCGGCGGGGTGATCGTCTGCCCCGGGGTGACGATCGGCGCGAACACGGTGGTCGGCGCCGGGTCGGTCGTCACCCGCGACCTGCCGGCTGGAGCTCTCGCGATGGGGAACCCTGCGCGGGTGGTGCGGGAGCTGGGCTGACCGGCACCTCGTGCGCCTCGTGCGGTCCTCGTGCGCGTCGTGCTCTCTCAGCCCGGAGGCGGCCCACCACCGGGCGAGAGGAGCAGGGGCGTACCAGTTGGCGCTGCCGAGCAGCCGCATGGTCGCCGGCACCAGCACGGCGCGGACGATCGTGGCGTCCACGACGAGGGCGACGATCATGCCGACTCCCATCATCTTGATGAACGTGATGCCCGACGTGGAGAACCCGGCCACGACCACGATGAGGAGCAGGGCGGCACTGGTGATGATCCGGCCGGTGCGCTGCACCCCGACGGCGACGGCCCTCGTGTTGTCGTGCGTGCGGTCCCACTCCTCCCGGACACGGGAGAGCAGGAACAGCTCGTAGTCCATCGAGAGCCCGAAGAGCACGGCGAGCATGAGGATCGGCTGGGTGGCGTCGACGTACCCGGTCTCGGTGAACCCGAGGAGCCCCGAGCCGTGGCCGTCCTGGAAGACCCACACGACGACGCCGAAGGAGGCGCACAGCGAGACGGCAGCCATCGCGATCGCCTTGAGCGGCACGACCAGCGAGCCGAAGGCCATGAAGAGCAGGAGGAAGGTCGTGACCGTGACGGCGAGGGCCATCCACGGCAGGATCGAGCGGAGCGAGCCCAGGAGGTCGACCAGCTCGGCGGTCTCCCCGCGGACGAGTGCGGTGGCCCCCGCGGGCACCGGGAGCTCCCGCAGGGCGGTGACGATCTCGCGCGCCTCGCCCGACTGCGCCTCGTCGGGGTAGACGACCTGGACCACCGACGGACCCCCTGCGTTGCCGGGCTCGGTGGCCACGGCGGTCACCCCCGGGACCTCCCGGGCCGCGGCGGCGAGGCCGCGGAGCTGGAGCTCGTCCAGCCCCGTCGTGACGATCTCGGCGACGGAGGAGCCGCCTCCGGGGAACTCGGCGGCGATCGTCTCGCTCGCGACGCGGCTCTCGGTCGAGGCCGGGAGCGCCCGCTCGTCGACCCCGCCGAACGTGGCGCCGAGGAACGGCGCACCGAGCGCGACGAGGACCAGGAACGCAGTGGCGACGAAGACCAGCGGGCCGTCGCATCACCAGGTGGGCGAAGCTCGCCCAGCCGCTGCCCGGCGCCCGGACGGCGGCCCGGCGCCCGCGGGAGCGACGCGACCGGCGGGGGAGCAGCCGCCAGGAGTCGACCCGGTGACCCAGCACCGCGAGCACGGCCGGCAGCACCGTCAGCGCGGCGGTCATCGCGACGACGACCGCGGCCACGCCGCCGATCCCCATCGACCGCAGGAACACCTGCGGGAACATGAGCAGCGAGGCGAGGGACAGGGCGACCGTGAGCCCCGACCAGACGATCGTGCGGCCGGCGGTCGCCACCGTGGCGACCACGGCGGCCTCGACGTCGTCGAGCCGGGCGAGCTCCTCGCGGAACCGGGTCACGACGAACAGGGCGTAGTCGATGGCCAGCCCGAGCCCGAGCAGCGTGATGATGTTCAGGGAGAAGATCGAGACGTCGGTGACCGAGGTGAGGGAGCGGACCGTGGCGAACGCCCCGAGGACCGCCAGCCCGCCGACGAGCAGCGGGAGCGACGCGGCCACGACGCTGCCGTAGATGAGGATGCAGAGGATGAGCACGAGGGGCATCGAGACCAGCTCGGCGCGCTTGATGTCCTTGCCGACCTGCTCGCTGACGTCGGAGAAGACCGCCTCGGGGCCGCCGCGGGTGACCTCGAACCCGTCGACCGCCAGCTGGTCGCGGATCTCGGTGTAGTCGGCTGCGCGCTCGGTGTCGTTGCCACCGTCGAGCACCAGCGAGGCGTAGGTGAGGTGCCGGTCGGAGGAGACCAGCCGCTCGTCGCCGGTCGACCAGAACGTCGCCGCGGACCTGACGTGCTCGTCGGGCAGCGCGTCCAGACTGCCGACCACCGCACGGCGGTAGGCGGGGTCGTCGACGGTGAGCTCGTCGTGCTCGTAGACCACGACGACGTCGGGGGTCGACCGGCCGGTGTCCTCGAGCATCCGGGTGGCGCGGGCAGCCTCGCTGTCGCGGTCCGCGAACCCGCCGGCGGAGAGCGAGCCGAGGACGCCCGCACCCCACGCCCCGGCGAGGACGGCGAACAGCACGCCGAGGACGATCGTCCGGCGGCGGTGGCGGTAGACCGTGTGACCCCAGCGCGTGAACATGCAGCTCCTCTGGTCGTCGGGGGTGCCTGAGAAGGAGGAGCCGACGGCGGGACTCCTGATACCTCGATGTATCAGCGGGCGATGAGGGACCTTCCTCCTCCAGTAGTGCAGAAGCCACGACAGGAGTCCTCCATGGTGTCCGATGCCGTTCCCCCCACAGCCCCACGGCACCGCCACCGGCGCCCCCGCCGGCGCGCGGTGGTGGCCGGGGTGTCCCTCGTGCTGACCGGTCTGGCGACCGTCGGGGCCACCGCGTTCGCCGGTGACGGCGGCGACGGGACGGCCTGCGGCTCGCGGCCGCTCGACGTGCGCGCCGCCGCGGAGGTCGCTCCGGCGGTCGAGACCGCGGCCACGTTCCTGAGGTGCGCCCGGGTCGTGGTCACCGTGGCTGAGCCCGGCGACGTGGCGAAGGAGCTGGCATCGGGGACGCCGTCGTTCGACGTCTGGGTCCCGGACTCCTCCACGTGGCTCGACGACCCCCACCGCGACGACGCGACCTCGATCGCCTGGTCGCCGGTGGTGCTCGCCGTCTCCGCCGAATCCGCTCCGTTGCGCGGGGCGGCCACCCTCGAGGAGGTGGTGCTCGAGGCCGCCACGAACGACGACGTGGTCGTCGCCATCCCCGACGCGGCGACGTCGGCGCCGTCGCGGGCGGCCGTCACGATGCTGTCGCAGTCACTGAGCAGCACGGCGACCCAGCGGGGAGCGCTCGCCTCCCTCCTGCGTGCCGGGCTCGCCACGCCGACGTCCGAGGCGGACGTGCGCCCGGCCACCGAGCAGCAGGTCTGGCAGGCGAACCGGTCCGGGGACAGCGTCACGGCGGTCTACTCCGTCGCGTCCGCGCGGGCCATGGACTACCCCTTCGTGCTCGTCGGGGAGCACCCCCGCACGCGCCGCGACGCGTCGGCGCTCCGCGACGTGCTCACCGGCGCCGCCGGTCAGGCCGTGCTCGAGGGGCTGGGGTTCCGCTCCCTCTCCGAGGCGCCCAACCCGCTGCTCACCCGGAGGCTCGGCGTCGACCCGGGACAGCCGGCCTCGCCGACGCCGCTCACCTCCGCGGAGGGCAGCTCCGCGCTCGAGCTGGTCGACACCCTCGGCCGCCCGTCCCGGGTGCTTGCGCTCGTCGACGTGTCCGGCTCGATGGACCGGCCGGTCCCCGGAACGCGGCTGACCCGGATCCAGCTGGCCCGGGCAGCGGTCCGCGAAGGGCTGGCTCTCTTCCCGCGGGGGACGGTCGCCGGGCTCTGGCGGTTCTCCTCCGACCTCACTCCCAGCACCAACCACGAGCAGGTGGCGCCGATGACCACCCTGACACCGGCTGCGCGCCGTACCCTCGCCGACGCGGTCGGCGGGCTCACCGCGGTCCCGCGCGGAGGCACCGGGCTCTACGACTCCGTCCTGGCGGCCGTGCGCCACGTCCGCGCCGGCCACGACCCGCGTGCGGTCAACAGTGTCGTGGTGCTCTCGGACGGCCGGCACGAGGCCGCCTCGGCCCACGGCATCTCGAAGCGGGCCCTGCTGCGGGCGCTGCGCGCCGAGGCGGACCCGGACCGTCCGGTCGGCGTCGTCGCAGTGGCCTACGGGCCGGACAGCGACACGAAGGCGCTGCGGCAGATCAGCGACGCGACCGGCGGCTCGCTCCACGTCGCCCGCGACCCGCGCGACCTGCCTGTCATCTTCCGCGACGCGATCGGCGGACGGCTGCGCTAGCGCTAGCGCAGCCCGGCGCGATCCGCAATAGCCGAGTTCGGCGTATTCGACGGGCCCACCCCGGGCTCCTTGTAGGTGTCACCAACCAGCCACTCACGGAGGAACACATGCCCGTCTTCCAGTCCAAGGACCAGGCCGAGGAGCTCTTCGGGAGCCTCTTCCGGATCCTCGCCGCCGACCCGGAGTTCGCCGGGGAGATGGAGCGCCGCCGCCTCACCGTCGCCCTCGTGCACACCAAGCCCGACGTGACGATCTACCTGGCACCCGGCACCGTCCACGTCGACGAGGTGCCCGCCCCGCCGGTGCTCACCGTGAAGATGTCCTGCGACACCGCCCACGCCCTCTGGAGCGGCAAGCTCCTCCTCCCGCTCGCGGTCGCCACCGGCAAGCTGCGGGTCCGCGGCAGCATGGCGCAGGTCATCGAGTTCGCCCCCATGCTGCACCCCGCCTTCGACCGCTACCCGGACCTGGCCGACGCGGCCGGGATCGCCGCCTGAGAGAGGACGAGACGACGATGACGATGCTCGAGATGTCGCCGGTCCAGATGACCGCCCCCGCGCTCTACCAGCTCTCCCCGGAGCTCGAGGCTCTCCGGGAGACCGTCCGGGAGTTCGCGGTCGACGTGATCCGCCCGCGTGCGCTGGCCAACGACCAGGCCGCCGCCGACCACTTCGACTGGGAGGTCGTCCGCGCCGGTCACGAGATCGGACTGCTCCGCCTCGTGGTTCCCACCGCGTACGGCGGTCTCGGGCTCGGCGAGCTCGGGGTCGCCGTGGCCCTCGAGGAGATCGCTGCGGAGTGTGCGGGCACCGCGCTGATCTTCGGCGCCGCGATGCTCGGACAGGCGCCGGTCCTGCTCTCCGGAGACCCGCAGCTCCAGGCACGCTTCCTCCCGCTGTTCTCCGGTGACGACCCGGTCCTCGCGTGCAACGCGATCACCGAGGACCTCGCCGGCTGCGACCTGCTCATCCCCGAGAGCGCCGAGTTCGCCACCGACGTCCTGTCCGCCCGTCGCGACGGCGACCACTACGTGCTCAACGGGTCCAAGAAGTTCATCACCAACGGCAAGGTGGCCCACTACGCCACCACCTTCGCCAACATCGAGGGTTCCCCGGGTGCGACCGGGCTGACCTGCTTCGTCGTCGACCTCGACAGCCCGGGCGTCGTCCGGGGCGACATCGCCGACAAGATGGGGTACCGCGCCTGCCTCGGCACCGAGCTCCACTTCACCGACGTGCGGGTGCCCGAGGAGAACGTCGTCGGCGGCGAGGGCGCCGGGTTCTACATCAACATCGCGCAGATGAACATGGCCCGGGCCGCCGTGGCGGCGATTTCGACCGGGATCGCCCGGGGTGCCTTCGAGCTCGCCAAGGAGTGGTGCGACGAGCGTGTGCAAGGCGGCAAGAAGCTGCGGGAGCACCAGTTCTCCGCGCGCAAGCTCGCCGAGATGAGCGCGAAGATCGACGCATCCCGGATGCTCTACCTCCGCGCCGCGCACCTCGCCGACAACCAGCTGCCCGCTCCGGTCTACGAGCCGGCGGTCGCGAAGCTGTTCGCCGACCGGGCTGCGATCGAGGTCACCGAGGACGCGATGTCGCTCATGGGTGCCCGCGGCTACGTCCGCGAGCACCGGATGGAGAAGTACCTCCGCGACGCCTTCGGGACGCGGATCTACGAGGGCACGCCCGAGGTGCTCGCCCTCGCGATCACGGAGTCGCTCTACGACGAGGAGGAGTGGTGACCATGTGCACCGACGACGACCCGGCCCGCACGCGATACGCCAGCGACATCCTGGCGCTCCAGGAGCGGCTCACCTTCCGCAGCCTGGCCACGCTCCCGGACGTCACCTACCGGGCCGACCGGGCCGACGGGATGACGACCCTCGGCCTGCGCACCGACCAGCTCACCACCCGGCACCTGCTGGGGATGCAGGGGTTCCGCCTCGCGCAGTACCTCCGGCTCGGCTGGGTCTGCTCCGACGCGATCGCCTCCCGGGCGATGTTCTGCGAGCCCACACAGGCGATGCGCGACGAGGACCTGCACCTCGTCACGGTCGACGGGCAGGGCCGCATCCTCGGCTACCTGGGGCTCGCCGGCGTCGACGGCTCCTTGCCGCTGGCCGACCCCGAGAGGGCGCCGTTCCCGGTGGAGGTCGCGCACCGCGTCAACCTCGCCGACGCGGTGCCCTCGCTGGCGGCCACGCCGGCTGACCAGGTCCGGGAGCTGAAGCGGTTCGTCCACCGTCGCTCGATGACCGACAAGCTCGACCGGCTCCGGGTCACCGTCGAGCTCCTCCTCGCGGCCGGCTCCGTCGTCCTCGAGATGCCGGAGGTGAGGGTCCTCGTCGGCGACGTCGAGGAGCACGTAGCCCTGCGCCACCTCATGATGATGGGGCTGGAGACACGGCTCGTGGAGGGCACCAGCCCCGCGCTGGAGGAGCGTCACTACCTCCACCACGCCTACACCGAGCGCGCCGCCGTACGCCCCTTCGTCGCCGACGTGCCGTCCGCGGAGAGCCTCGGCGGCCGGCTGCGGCTGCTCGAGGAGCTGCTCGAGTCCCCGGACCCGGTCGGGTGCCTGCGTGCTCTCGTCTCGGACTCCGGCGGCACGGTCGCGCGGGTCGCGGCATGACCGCCCCGGCCGCGTTCTACGACGAGCTCACGAGCCGCAACAGCGGGTTCATCCCGGGCTCGGCACAACGCCGGATCCGGGAGGCCCGGGTCCTCGTGGCCGGGTGCGGGTCGACCGGCGGCGCGGTCGTCGAGCCGCTCGCCCGGCTGGGGTTCCAGGACCTCGTGCTGGCCGACAACGGCGACTTCGAGCTGAACAACCTGAACCGGCAGCACGCCGGCCACCACCACGTCGGCCGGAACAAGGCGGAGGTGGCTGCGGAGCTGGTGACCGCCATCAACCCGTTCGCCCGCGTCGACGTCCACCGCCAGGGGATCCAGCCCTACAACGTCGACGGTCTGGTGCGCGGCGCCGACGTCGTGGTCGACGGGGTCGACGTCACCGAACGGTCCGGCATGCGGGCGAAGTGGGCGCTGCACGAGAGCGCCGCCCGGGCGGGCGTCCCGGTGATCAGCGGCTACGACATGGCCGGCATGCAGTACGTCCGCTGCTACGACTACCGCACCCCGTCCCGGCCGTTCGACGGCACGGTGACGTTGCGCGACGTCGAGGAGTCCACGCCGTGGCAGGTGCTCGCGCTGCTGATCCCGAAGCGCAAGGTGCCGGTCGAGATGCTGCGGAACCTGCGCGTCTCGGTGCACGACGACGACTATCACGTCTCGCAGCTCGTCTACACGTCGATGCTGTTCGGCGCGATCGCCAGCCGGATGACCGTGGAGCTGCTCCGCGGCCGGCCGGTCCGCCGGTCGGTGTCGATCGACCTCCACGCGGCGCTCCGTCGCCGCTCCACGAACGGGCGGATCGCCGCCGGCAAACCCCTCGAGATCCTGCGCACCCTGCGGACGCTGAAGAAAGGCTCACCGGAATGACCAAGGCAGACTACGACACGATCGTCTTCGGCTCCGGGGCGGCGGGGATGACCTGCGCGCTCACGCTCGCCCAGCAGGGCGCCCGGACGCTGCTCGTCGAGAAGAACGACTGGACCGGCGGCTATGCGCACGGCTCCGGCAGCGACGGCTTCTACTGGGACCACGGCGGCCACATCGTTCTCGCCTACAAGCTCGGGATGCCGACCCGCCAGATCTTCGAGCGGCTCGGGATCCACCGGCGGATCGAGATGGTGCCCGACCGGCAGGACTTCCAGTGCGTCTTCCCCGACGAGTCGATGGAGCTGCCGGCCGACCTCACCGTCGCCGCCGAGCAGCTCGCCGCCCGGTTCCCGGCAGAGCACGACAGCTTCGTGCAGCTCTTCACGACGATGGAGCGGGTGATCGACGACTTCATCGGCATGGTCCCGACGTTCCGGGCGCCGAACCGGCCCGACGAGCGGCGCCCGCTCGACGGCATCCTCGAGCAGTTCCAGCGGCCGTGGCTCGGCGACGCGATGGCCCCCGTCGCCCGCGCTCTCCACCTTCCCGGCCACACGCTGCTGCGCTACCAGAACCGGACCTTCTCGGAGCTCCTCGACGAGTTCGTCGAGGACCCGTTGGCCAAGGCCTACCTGGCGCAGATGTGCATCGGGATCGGCACCCCGCCGAGCGAGCTGTCGGTGCTGATGGCCAGCCTCTTCCTCGTGCACGCGCTGCAGACGATGTGGATGCCGCAGGGTGGCTTCGGGGCGCTCATCGATACGATGGTCGACATGTTCAAGGAGGCCGGCGGCGAGGTCGTCACCGGAGCCGAGGTCGCCAGGGTCACCGTCGCCGACGGCCGGGCCAGCGGCGTCGAGACCGTCGACGGCCGCACGTTCACCGCCCGCGCCGTCGTCTGCGCCTCCGACGTCCGCCGGCTGTACGGCGAGCAGCTGCCCACCTCCGTCGTACCGAGGAAGCTGCGTCGCGAGCTGCCGACGCTGCCGACCAGCCCGTCGTTCTTCCAGGTCCAGCTCGGGATCGATCTCGACCTCAACGACTACCGCGACACCGTCAAGCGGCTGAACTTCATCTACCCCTATCCCGACATCGACAAGGCGTGCGGCAACTTCGCCGCCGGCAACGTCGAGGAGGCCGCGTACTACCTGTACGTCGCCACCTTCCACCAGCCGGAGATGGCGCCGCCGGGGATGCACTCGATCAAGCTGGAGTGCCCCACGCAGCTGGTGAGCGGCGACATCGACTGGGACCGCGACAAGGAGGAGATCGCCGACATCTTCATCCGCCGGACCGAGGCGCTGATCCCCGGTCTCCGCGACCACATCCTGGTCCGGCGGGTCCGCACGCCGCTGGACATGGTCCGCGACACCCACAACGCCGACGGGGCGTTCGCCGGCTGGGCGTTCGTGCCGGAGATGCTCAGCCGGAAGCGGCCCGCGCAGCGCACCCCGGTCCCCGGGCTCTACCTCGCCGGCCAGTGGACCCGCCCGGCCGCCGGTCTGCCCGGCACCACGGTGTCCGGCTACAACACCGCCGGCATGGTGCTCGCCGACACGCTCGGCCGCCGGGAGTGGGTGCAGTCGTGACAGCGCTCTCGACGGACCGGGCGCCGACCCACGAGGAGGCCGCGAACCTCGACACCGTCGACCGGCTGGTGCCGCTGTGGAACCGCCACGACGTGGCGGCGATCCTCGAGCACTACGACCCCGGGATCTCCTGGCGCAACGTGGCGACGGGGGAGACCTACGCCGGCAAGGCCGAGGTGGGCGCGTTCCTCGCCGACCTGTTCGCGGCGGTGCCCGACCTCACCATGGAGATCACCCGGCGGGTGCCGCACGGCCGGTTCGTCGCGGAGGAGTACACCCTCCGCGGCACCCACCGTGGCGACCTGCTCGGCATCCCTCCGACCGGCCGCAGCGTCGAGGTGCACGCGGTCAGCTTCGTCGAGCTGCGGGACGCGCGGCTGCTCGAGGACCACTTCTACTTCGACGTCAGCACGGTCCTGCGACAGGTGGGGCTTTTCCCGCCGCTCAGTGCAGCGCGGACCCCGGTGGGGCACCGGGTCATGCAGCTGATGGTGGTCGCCCGCTCGCCACGACGGGCATGGCGGCTGCGCCGGGAGGCCGCCTGAGAGATTGCTTGGACACGGCGGGCTTGGAATGTCGCCGGCGGGGTACACGCTGCTCAGGACCGGCCGCCCGGCCCGTCCGGCCTGCTCGCTTGAACCGAGGGGGAGCCCGCGATGTCCACGTCCACCACCACCCGCCCCGCGAGGTCCTCCGGCGGCCGGGGACCCACCCCCAAGGCGATCGCGACCTGGACGGCTGTCGCCCTCGTCGGCGCGGTCTGCTGGACCGTCCTCGCCCTGTCCCGCGGCGAGGAGGTGTCGGCCCTGTGGATCCTCTTCGCGGCGCTGGCGTCGTACGCGATCGCCTACCGGTTCTACGCCCGCTTCATCGCCTACCGCGTGCTCCGCGTGGACGACACCCGGGCGACGCCGGCGGAGCGGCTCGAGAACGGCGTCGACTTCGACCTGACCGACCGCCGGGTGCTCTTCGGGCACCACTTCGCCGCGATCGCAGGGGCCGGTCCGCTGGTGGGCCCGGTCCTGGCCGCGCAGATGGGCTACCTGCCCGCCACGATCTGGATCGTCGTCGGGGTGATCCTCGCCGGGGCGGTCCAGGACATGGTCGTCCTCTTCTTCTCCATGCGGCGCGACGGCAAGAGCCTCGGCCAGATGGTCCGGGAGGAGATCGGCGTGGCCGGTGGGATCGCCGCACTGATCGCCGTCTTCGCGATCATGATCATCATCCTCGCGGTGCTCGCGCTCGTGGTCGTCAACGCCCTGGCCGAGTCGCCGTGGGGCGTGTGGTCGATCGGCCTGACCATCCCGATCGCGCTCTTCATGGGCTACTACGTGCGCTACCTGCGCCCGGGCCGGGTCATGGAGGTGACCGCGATCGGCGTCGTCCTGCTCCTGCTCGCGATCATCAGCGGCAGCTGGACCGAGGCGATGGGGCTGGACGCGGCCCTCACCCTCGACAAGGAGACGCTCACGATCTGCCTGGCGGTCTACGGCTTCGTCGCCTCGATCCTGCCGGTGTGGATGCTGCTCACCCCGCGCGACTACCTCTCGACGTTCATGAAGATCGGGGTGATCGTGCTGCTCGCGATCGGCCTCGTCATCGCCGCGCCGACGCTGCAGAACGAGGCGGTGACGGAGTTCGGGATCGAAGGCACCGGCCCGGTCTTCGCCGGCAAGCTCTTCCCGTTCGTGTTCATCACGATCGCCTGCGGGGCCCTCTCGGGGTTCCACGCGCTGATCAGCTCCGGCACCACGCCGAAGATGATCGCGAAGGAGAGCCAGGTCCGGATGATCGGCTACGGCGGCATGCTGATGGAGTCGTTCGTCGCGATCAGCGCGCTCATCGCCGCCTCGATCATCGACCAGGGCATGTACTTCGCGATCAACAGCCCCGCCGGGGTCACCGGCGGCGAGGCCGAGGCCGCCGCCGAGTTCGTCCGGGGGCTCGGCTTCACGATCTCGCCGGGCGACCTGACCGCGGCCGCCCAGGCGATCGAGGAGGAGACCCTCATCTCGCGGACCGGTGGCGCTCCCACGCTGGCGTTCGGCATCTCGCTGATCTTCAGCGAGGCGTTCGGCGGCGGGCTCCAGGCGTTCTGGTACCACTTCGCGATCATGTTCGAGGCCCTGTTCATCCTCACCGCCGTCGACGCCGGCACCCGGGTCGGCCGGTTCATGCTGCAGGACACCATCGGGAACATCTGGCCGCGGTACGGCGACATCTCCTGGAAGCCGGCCTCGTGGTCGGCGAGCGCGGTCGTGGTGGGGCTGTGGGGCTACATGCTGTACGTCGGCGTCACCGACCCCCTCGGCGGCATCAACCAGCTCTTCCCGCTGTTCGGCATCTCCAACCAGCTGCTCGCGGCGATCGCGCTGACGCTGTGCGTCACCCTGTTCCTCAAGCACGGGTGGACCAAGTGGGTCTGGATCCCGGGGATCGCCCTGGTCTGGGACCTCATCACCACGATGACCGCCAGCTACCAGAAGGTCTTCTCCAGCGACCCGAAGATCGGCTACTTCGAGCAGCGCTCGGTCTACCAGTCGGCGCTCGACGACGGTGAGCTCGTGGCACCGGCCACCGACGTGGGGCAGATGGAGCAGATCATCACGAACTCGACCGTCAACGGCGTCCTCCAGGCGCTCTTCGCCCTCCTCACCATCGTCGTCGTGGCCAACGCGGCGGTGATCTGGGTCAGGGCGGTCCGCAGCGGCGGACTGCCGACGACCGAGGTCCCGCACCACGAGTCGCACGTCGTCGCCCCGTCGGACTTCTTCGCGACGGCCGAGGAGAAGGCGGCGGTCCGCGAGTGGGAGGCCGACCACGGCAGCCTCGCCGCCGGGAGGCGGTCATGAGGATCGGGGAGTCCGTGCGGGAGCTGCGTGCGCTGCTGCGGCAGGCGACGGGGGAGTCCCGCTGGGACGAGTACGTCGCCCGCTGCCGCGTCGACGGGACGACGCCGATGACCCGGCGTGAGTTCGAGCGGCACCGGGCCGACCACAAGGAGCGGAACCCGCAGGCCCGCTGCTGCTGAGCGGTGGCTTCGCCGGCAACCGTCCGTGTGGTTCGCTTGCCCGGTGCACATCGACTTCCGCGCCTCGGAGCGGCCCACGGTCGGGGTGGAGTGGGAGCTCGCCCTGGTCGACAAGGAGTCCCGCGACCTCGCGAACTCGGCCGAGGAGCTGTTCGGGCTGGCGCAGCCGCGGATGGCGGAGGGCAGCAGCCGGCTCCACCACGAGCTGCTGAGGAACACCGTCGAGCTCGTCACGGGCATCTGCGAGACGGTCGGCGAGGCGATGACCGAGCTCGAGGCGATGCTCGACGTCGTGGTCCCCGCGGCGGACGAGGTCGGGGTCGACCTCTTCGGCGCCGGGGCCCACCCGTTCGCCTCCTGGTCGACCCAGCAGCTGACGCCCGGTCATCGCTACGAGGAGCTGATGAACCGCACCCAGTGGTGGGGGCGGCAGATGCTGATCTGGGGCGTCCACGTCCACGTCGGCATGCCGGAGCGCGAGCGGGTGATGCCGGTGCTGTCCTCGCTGCTCAACCACTACCCGCACCTGCAGGCGCTCTCGGCCTCGTCGCCGGTGTGGGCCGGGACCGACACCGGCTACGCCTCCAACCGGGCCCTGATGTTCCAGCAGCTCCCGACCGCCGGCCTGCCCTTCCAGTTCCAGCGCTGGGAGGAGTACGAAGCGTTCGCCCACGACCAGCTGGTGACCGGTGTGATCGACGACCTCTCCGAGATCCGGTGGGACGTCCGGCCGGCCGCCAAGCTCGGCACGCTGGAGAACCGGGTGTGCGACGGCGTCTCCAACACCCGCGAGCTCGGCGCTCTCGCGGCCCTCGTGCACTGCCTCGTCGTCGACCTCGACGAGCGGCTCGCAGCCGGCGAGCAGCTGCCGGTGATGCCGCCGTGGCACGTGCAGGAGAACAAGTGGCGAGCCGCCCGCTACGGTCTCGACGCGATCGTGATCCTCGACGCGGCCTCGAACGAGCGACTGGTGACCGAGGACCTCGACGACCTCCTCGAGCGGCTCACCCCGCTGTCCCGCCGGCTCGGGTGCGAGGACGAGCTGCGGTCGGTCTCGGACATCGTGACCCGCGGGGCGTCGTACCAGCGCCAGCGCGCCGTCGCCCAGGAGACCGGCGGGGACCTCGTCGCCGTCGTCGACTCGGTGGTGCGCGAGCTCAGGGCGCGTGGGTGAGCCCTGACACGTCAGGCTTCCTCGACCCGCATGCGGGTAGGTTGCGCCCGTGACCGCCGACTTCATCTTCCTCATCGTCGGCGCGGCGCTCCTCCTCGCTGTCGTCCTCCCCAACGTGCTCAGCGGGCGTGCGATCTCCGCGCCGATGGTGCTGCTCCTCGGCGGCATGCTGGTCGGCCTGCTGCCGGTGCCCACGGGCGTGTCGCCCTCCCCACTGGTGAACCGCGCGTTCATCGAGCACCTCACCGAGCTGACCGTCATCATCGCGCTGATGGGCGTCGGCCTCGCCATCGACCGGCCCCTGAGCCTCACCTCCTTCAAGGGGTGGCGCCGGTGGGGGGCGACGTGGCGGCTGCTCGTGCTCGCGATGCCGCTGTGCATCCTGGGGGTGGCTGTCCTCGGCTGGTGGGTGATGGGTCTTGCCCCGGCGGCGGCCGTCCTGCTCGGCGCGGTCCTGGCACCGACTGACCCGGTCCTGGCCTCGGACGTGCAGGTCGGGGGACCGACGACGGGCGACGACTTCGACCCCGACGAGATCGACGAGGAGCAGGAGGTGCGGTTCGCCCTCACCTCCGAGGCCGGGCTCAACGACGGGCTCGCGTTCCCGTTCGTCTACTTCGCGGTGTTCATGGCCACGATGGGCAGCTTCTCGGAGTGGGGGCTGCGCTGGTTCGCCTGGGAGCTGGTCGGCAAGATCGTCGTCGGTCTCGTCTTCGGCGTGGCGACGGGGTGGGTGCTGGCCAAGCTGGCTTTCGCCTCCAGCCAGCCGTCCCTGCGGCTCGCCGAGATCGGCGAGCCGCTGCTCGCGCTCGCCGCCGTCCTTCTCTCCTACGGCCTGGCGGAGGCGATCGGCGGCGGCTACGGATTCCTGGCCGTGTTCGCCTGTGCGATGACGCTCCGATCAGCCGAGCGATGGCACCACTACCACGAGAACATGCACGAGAGCATCGACCGGCTGGAGAGGCTCTTCACGATGATCGTGCTGCTCCTGCTGGGCGTCGCCCTCACCGACAGCCTCCTCGCCGAGCTGACCTGGCGCGGGGCACTGGTGGGGCTCGCGCTGATCTTCGTGGTCCGCCCGGTCGCGGGGTTCCTCGCCCTGCGGCTCCCGCTCGGACGCAGGCGGATGGGGGACGTCTGCCTCACCAATCCGGAGCGGAACGCGGCGGCGTTCTTCGGTGTCCGCGGCGTCGGGTCGCTCTACTACCTCGCCTACGCTGCCGGTGAGACCGAGGTCCAGTACCTCGAGCAGCTGTGGGCGACGGTGGCGTTCACGATCGCCGTCTCGGTCATCGTGCACGGGGTGACGGCCACGCCGGTCATGAACCGACTCGAGGAGGCCTCGTGACCGAGTCGCTGCTGCTGGGCGCCTCTGCCCTCCTCATCGTCATCTGTGGCCTGTTCGTCGCAGCCGAGTTCGCGCTCGTGACCGTCGACCGGGGCGCGGTCGACCGGGCCGCCGCCGAGGGAGACCGGGCGGCGACCGGCGTCCAGGCGGCGCTGCGGACGCTCTCCACCCAGCTCTCCGGCGCCCAGGTGGGGATCACGGTGACCAACCTCGCCATCGGGTTCCTCGCCGAGCCCGCCATCGCGGCCCTGATCGAAGGACCGCTCGAGGACGCGGGCGTCCCGGCGGGCGCAGTGCCGGGGGTCGCGATCACGGTCGGCCTGGTCCTGGCGACGATGCTGACGATGATCTTCGGCGAGCTGGTCCCCAAGAACCTCGCTATCGCCCGCCCGCTCGGCACCGCACGCAGCACCCAGGGGTTCATGAGGTCATTCACCACCGCGACGGCCTGGCCGATCCGGTGGCTCAACGGCTCGGCCAACGCGCTGGTCCGCCGGATGGGGATCGAGCCGCAGGAGGAGCTGCGCTCGGCGCGCAGCGCCCAGGAGCTGAGCTCCCTCATCGACCGGTCGGCCACCGAGGGCACCCTCGACGCCGACACCGCGGGGCTGATGCAGCGTTCGGTGGCGTTCGGCGAGCGGACAGCGGGGGAGATCATGACGCCACGGGTCCGCATGGTGAACCTCCACCCCAAGCAGCCGGCGTGGTCGGTGATCGAGCTGGCGCGGAGCTCGGGCCGCTCGCGGTTCCCGGTCGTCTCCGGTGAGGCCGACGACGCGGTCGGCGTGATCCACGTCAAGGACGCGGTCGCGCTGCCGCGCGAGGAGCGGCGTACGACCCGGGTCCGCGACCTCATGACCGAGCCGGTGGTCGTGCCGGAGAGCCTCCGGCTCGACCCGCTGCTGTCCCTGCTCCGCGAAGAGGGGTTCCAGCTCGCGGTCGTGGTCGACGAGTACGGCGGCACCGCCGGTGTCGTCACGCTCGAGGACGTGGTGGAGGAGATCGTCGGGGACATCAGCGACGAGCACGACCCGATCGGGGCCCAAGCCCGGCAGCGCCCCGACGGCTCCTGGTCGCTCTCCGGGCTGCTCCGCCCCGACGAGGCGTCGGAGGTCACCGGGGTGCAGCTGCCCACGCACGACGACTACGACACCATCGCCGGACTCTTCCTGCGTGAGCACGGCCGGATCCCGGAGCCCGGCGACACCGTCGAGGTGCGCATGCCGGTGGCCTTCACCTCCGGCGGCGAGCCGACCCCGGCGCGCCTCGCGGTCCTGACCGTGGAGCGGATGGCGGGGCTGCGCATCGACCGACTCAGGGTGGCCGCCCGCGATGCCGAGGAGGTCGCCGACGATGAGTGACGTCACGGCAGTCGCCCTCGCGGTCCTCCTTCTGGTCCTCAACGCGTTCTTCGTGGGCGCGGAGTTCGCGCTGATCTCCGCTCGTCGTACTCAGATCGAGCCGCGGGTGGCCGCAGGGTCGCGCGCAGCCCGCACGACCCTGCGGGCGATGGAGAACGTCTCCCTGGTGATGGCCGGGGCCCAGCTCGGCATCACCGCCTGCTCCCTCGGGCTCGGCGCGGTCGGCGAGCCCGCGGTCGCGCACCTGATCGAGCCCGGGCTGCATGCCCTCCACGTCCCGGACGAGCTCCTGCACCCGATCGCGTTCGTCATCGCGTTGTCGATCGTCGTCTACCTCCATGTCGTGCTCGGCGAGATGGTGCCGAAGAACATCGCGCTGGCCGGCCCGGAGCGGGCCGCGCTGATCCTCGGTCCGCCGATGATGCTCGTGGTGACGATCCTCAAGCCGGTCGTGGTGACCCTCAACGCCGTCGCCAACGGGATCCTCAAGGTCGTCCGTGTGGAGCCGAAGGACGAGATCTCCTCCACCTTCACTCGCGACGAGGTGGCGGCGATGGTCGACGAGTCGCGTCACGAGGGGCTGCTCGGCGGCGACGAGTACGACCGCCTCGCCGGCGCCCTCGGCTTCACCGAGCGCACCGTCGACTCCGTGCTGCTGCCGCTCGACGACGTGCTGAGCATCCGGCGGGGGTCGTCGGTCAGCGAGGTGGAGCGGCTCTGCGCGGAGACCGGCTACTCCCGGTTCCCGGTCGCCGGGGAGGCTGGGGACCTCATCGGCTACCTCCACATCAAGGACGTGCTCGAGGTGGACCCGGAGGCCCTCGACCGTCCCATCGACGACAAGTGGCTGCGGCCCCTCGCGTCGGTGCGCCGCACCGACCGGCTCCACGACGCGCTGGCGTCCCTCAAGCGCCGGGGCTCGCACATGGGGCGGGTCGTCGCCGACGACGGCGCGGTGCTGGGGCTGGTCACCTTGGAGGACGTCCTCGAGGAGCTCGTCGGCGAGATCCGCGACGCCGCCCACCACTGATTGGCCCGCGGATCGTCCGGCGGGTCGGCTCGGCGGCGCGTCGTCCCCGTGGTTCAGTCCGTGCCTGTGGGCGAGTTCGTCAAGATCGTCGGAGGGTGGTCCTAGGTTCCAGCCATGAACTTGCACGAGGCGTTCGGGATGGCCGAGTCCCTGCTGTGGCAGCACGGGCTCGAGGGGTGGCGGGTCGAGTACGACGCCGCCAAGCGAAGGGCCGGCATCTGCCGGTTCTCCGACCGGGTCATCGGCCTGAGCGGGCCGCTGACGAGGCTGCACACCGAGGACGAGGTGCGCGACACCGTCCTGCACGAGATCGCGCACGCCCTGGTCGGGCCGCGGCACGGCCACGACGACGTGTGGCGACGCACGGCGATGCGCATCGGCTGCTCGGGGCTGCGGTGCGTGCCGGCGGACGCACCGCGGCTGCAGGGCGCGTGGCTCGGGGTCTGCGCAGCCGGCCACGTGAAGGACCGGCACCGGAGGCCGGAGCGCGTCATGTCGTGCGCCGAGTGCCGGTCCAGCTTCTCCCTCGACCACCTCTTCGAGTGGACCTACCGCGGGCGCCCGGCGCAGATGCACCCGAACTACGTGGCCGAGCTCGACGGGCTGCGCACGGGGCGACGCGTGCAAGTGCTGCCCGTCGGGTCGCAGGTGCGGGTCACCTTGCCGGGGGACCACCGCGGTGTCGAGGGGCGGGTCGCCCGGATCGGCCGGACCAGCTACCACGTCAAGGTGCCGGGAGCGACGCTCCGCGTCGTCTTCGCCGGGGTGGAGCGGGTGGGCTAGACACCCGACGACGGTGGGCCTGGGCCCGAGAGGCCGGACCCACCGTCGTCCTTGTGGGTGCGTCGTATTCATCACCAGTCGTCGGCGTTCTCAAACGCTGTAAGGCTGGGTCACATGTCGCCCGGGGTTCGGGCAAGATTGTGCCCCGCTCGGCTGTGGTCAGCCCGGGTCAGTCACGGTCGCCGGAGAGCAGAGGGGTGCCCTCCGCGACGCGGAGCGAACCCGGCGGTCCCGTGGTCTCGACCGTCTCGGCGATCGTCTGCCAGCTCCCGCCGTTGACCCGGAAGCGGGCGCCGTAGGAGACGGTCACCTGGGGGTGCACGGTCACCTGCGCGTCCTGGTAGCGGTGCGTGATCGACCGGCTCGGGTACGGGTTGCCCGGCGTCCCCGTGGTGGTCGCGGCACCGTCCCCGAACGACCAGGCGTACCGCTGCGGGGTCGCCACCACGTCCACGCCTTGGCCGAGGATGGTGAGCGTGAGCGAGACCGTCTCCGGGTCGGTCCAGAAGATCGTGTCGAAGTTGACCAACGTCCGGTCGGCGGGCTGGACCTCGACCTCCAGCCGGGGCAGGCCGACCCGCCGCAGTGCGCTCAGGACGTCACCGGGCGTGACGGTCGGCGGGACGTACGCCGCCGGCACGCCTGACGTGCACTGCGTGCGGATGCCCACCCAGGTGCCGTTCCTGAGCCGCCCCCACAGCCGCCAGAGCCGCTGAGCGGGATCGGCGCAGGTCATCGCCCCCAGGCAGTCCGCGTCGATGGGGCCGTTCGTGGGGCTGTCCGCGCACACCGATGCCCACCGGTAGGCAACGTACGGCGACGGTTGAGCCGGTCCGGAGGTGCTGCCTCCTCCGCCGGGGCTGGAATCGGTCGGGGTCGTGCACTCGACCTCCACGCCGATCAGGTCGCCACCCACGCCGCCGCCTGACCCGGCGCATCCTGCACCTGACGCGGACGACGGGCACGAGCCACGCCGCGAATGCAAGCGCTGCGGCACCCATCCAACCGCTAGTTCTGCGCCACACCGTGAGTTCCCTGCACCAGCCATCCGACGCGCCGGTGCTCAATCTCGAACGTGTACGAACGTGCGGCCGCCGCGATAATCGATGGCGCTAGCTTTGTCGTCCTCGAAGAGTTTCTGAGGGGCGTAATCGACGACCACCTGGACCTGCCTCGCACTTCGGTCGCCGCTTTCGAAGCGTTGTCGTTTCCACTGCACGTCCAGGCGCCGCCGACGATTCGGCCACCCTGCGCACGACATCTCGATCTGGTCGTCGCACTATCGCCGCGCACGCTCGACAGCCGCTGGTCGACAGATCGGCGAGTGGCGCCGAGTCGAGCGTCGCTGCGCTGTAGTTGAGGACGTCGATGACGTGGTGCACGAAGGCAACCGCCGCCTTCCGGGACGTCCCCTTGGCCTCGGCGGGCAGGGGCGGCGGGCCGGCAGGCGACGCTTGGGGGGTCTCGGCGGGCGGTGAGGACGCCGGGGGAGTGGTCCCGGCCGGAGCCGCGGCGTCGAACGGGTCGGGCGCCGGCGGTGCGTCGGAGCACCCGGTGGCGAGCACGAGCACAGCCGCGAGCGCGGCGTACCGTCTCCGACGCGTCAGTGAGTCCAGCACCGACTTCCCCCGTTGATGTCGAGCCGGGGCCGGAGCCCCGACGAGCAGGCCCGGGAAATGTACCTGCCCCTCCGGTCGCCTGCCGAGCCCGAAACCGAAGGGTGTGGAGAACTTTTACCGGACACGGGACTCATGCTCGACGGATACTGAGCACCACCGAGGAGCAGCAGGAGAGCCATGGGTTTCATGAGCACCGCGAAGGATGACCCGCAGCGCGCCCTCCTGCGCAAGGAGCACGGTGTCTGGGCCAGGCTGCTCGGAGCGGGGGAGCAGGTGAGCACTGTCTCCCGGCTCGGACGGACCACGATGCTGTTCACGAACCGTCGCCTGGTTCTCGTCGAGGAGGGGATGACGGGTCGGAAAGTCGAGTACCTGTCGATCCCCTACCGCAGCATCACCCACTTCGCCGTCGACGCGAGCGGCGCGTTCAGCGGGGACGCCGACCTGAAGCTGTGGGTCGCCGGGCGCACGGCGCCCATCGAGAAGTCGTTCGGCGCCGGCGTCGACGTGTACGAGGTCCAGGCGCTGCTCGCCCAGCACGTCGCCGGGTCGCTCTGACCTCGGCCCTGACTCCGAGCCGACCGCGTCTGGGTCTAGGTCTGCGACCACGTTTAAGCCGTCTCACCGAGGACATGGTCAAGGTGACGGGTCGCCCCACCCGTCACACCATCAACAGCCACGTCATCACCGCCAGCGGCGCTCCGGCGTCGCTCACAGAGGGAGTACCACCATGGAGATCCTCGGCCTCATCATCGCCGGTCTCATCATCGGCCTGCTCGGCAAGTTCGTCGCACCCGGAGACAAGGACAACATCCCGATCTGGCTCACGCTGGTCTGCGGGATCGGGGGCGTGCTGCTCGGCTCCGTCATCTACACCGCGTTCGGTGGCGACGGCAGCCCCGGCATCGACTGGATTCGCTGGGCGGTCGCCATCGCCACCGCCGCGGTGCTCGTCATCATCGCCTCCACCGTGACCGGGCGGAACGACAAGACCCGCGTCTGACGGCAGACCGCAATCGCACGAACCCGCAGCCACCCCCGCCTCGGCGAGGGTGGCTGCGGCCTGTGTCCACAGGTTCGCGTGTCGGCTCGTGCATGACGACGATGGTCGGTAGAATCGATCACATGTTCGAACCGGTGGTGGTCGAGGTCGCTGACACCGCGGTGCTGGCCGATCGGCTGGACGCCTCGGTGGAGGAGGAGCTGCGCCGGGGTGCCGAGCGGTTCGCGATGGTGGCGGCCTGGGCTGACCACCACCCGGTGGTGCCTGAGGCCGAAGCCGACCCGTCGTGGTCGCGTGCGCGACGGCGTGGATCGGTCGCGGTGGCGTCCTACGGGGCGGAGGGGACGCCGGCGGTCTCGGAGTTCGCTGCGATGGAGCTCGGCTGCCTGTTGCGGACCACCACGAGCAGCGCCGGCCTGCTGATGAGGGACGTGCTCGACCTGCGGCACCGGATGCCGCACCACTATGCCGCGGTGCTCGCCGGGCGGCTGGAGGGGTGGAAGGCGCGCAAGCTGGTCCGGCTGACCACGCACCTGATGCTGGCGAAGTGCCTGGAGGTGGACCGCATCACGATCGCCAAGACACTCGGACTTCCGTTCGGGCGGGCGGAGACGGCGGTGGAGGCGGCGGTGATCGCGGTCGACGCGGAGGGGCACGAGCAGCGGCGGGTCCTTGAGGCCGAGCGGCGGTACGTCGCCACGGGTCGAACCTCGGACCGGTTCGGGTTGCGGACGATGGTCGCCCGCGGCCCCGCGGGGATGATCGCCCGGCTCGACGCGATGCTCTCGCACCTTGCCGAGCTCATGGAGGCGGCGGGTGACACCGACGCGGTGCAGGTGCGGCGCGCCAAGGCACTGGGACTGCTCGCGAACCCGGCGATGGCGTGCGTGTACCTCGCCCGCGCGCATTCAGCCCAGAGCGAGCCCACCCCAGCCCCCACCCCCACCCCAGCCCCCACCCCAGCCCCCGCCCCAGCCCCTGCCGCCACCCCAGCCCCTGCCCCAGCCCCTGCCCCAGCCCCAGCCCCAGCCACCACCCCCGATCCCGAGGCCCGTCCGGAGCCGTCGGCCGTGGAGCTGGCGGTGTGGTTCGGACGGCTCCTGGGGTCGCTCGGCGCGAAGGCGCTGGACCGGCTCCGTCCGAGGACGACGCTGTACGTCCACCTGGCCCAGGAAGCGGTCCAGGCGATGGAGGGTGCCGGAGTGGCCCGGGTGGAGGGGCTCGGCCCGATCGGGGTGGAGCAGCTGCGCGAGTGGCTGCAGGCCGACCGGATCACGGTGCGTCCGGTGCTGGACCCGACGGGGGTGCCGCCGGCCGACTCCTACGAGGTCCGCGGCGACCTCCGCGAGGCCGTTGATCTGCTGCACCCGTTCGAGATGTTCCCGTGGGGGACCTTGCGGGCCAGGCAGGCTGACAAGGACCACACGGAGGCGTACGTGCCTGTCGATCACGGTGGGCCGCCGGGCCAGACCGGGTTGGCCAACCTCGGGCCACTGGGCAGGGGGCATCACCGAGCCAAGACCTCCGGTGCGTTCACCTGCCACCAGCCGCTGCCGGGGATGTTCCTGTGGAGGACACCGACCGGGCAGTGGTACCAGGTCGACAACCAGGGCACCCACCCGCTCGGCCGGGAGACCCCGGCGATCCTGCGACAACGGACGTCATCCTCGAGGACGAGCCGCATGGATGCCCACTTCATCGAGGTGCTCGCTGCTGCCTGACCGCGGGGTGGGCCCGGCGCCGACGTCCGCTCTTGCCATACTCGGTGGCGTGAGCGAGACGGAGGTGGAGAAGCGACCGGGCATCAACTGGGTCCAGGTCGTGGCTGGAGCGCTGGCGGCGGTGTCGTCGGCGGTGCTGCTCTCCACGCTCGGTGTCGCCGGCACCATCATCGGAGCGGCGATGGGCAGCGTGATCGCGTCGGTGGCGAGCGCGTGGTACAGCCGCGGGCTCGACGCGAGCCGCCAGCAGATGGCCGCGCAGGCCGCCGCACGGAAACGGGTCGCGGCCGCCCGCAGCCAGCTCGACGCCGCTGCCGCGGCTGCGGACCGCGGCGAGGCGGGCGCCGAGGCCGGGCTGCTGCAGGCCGACGAGGCGCTCGAGGAGGCCGAGGCCGTGCTCGTACCGGGCTCGGAGGCCGTCGAGCCCGTGCCCCACGACCCGTTGTACGGCGCGGAAGCCGGACGGAGACTGCCCTACAAGCGGATCGGGCTCATCGCGGGCGGGCTGTTCGTCGCGGTCATGGTCGCGATCACCGCGTTCGAGCTGGCGACCGGCCGTGCGGTGTCGTCCTACACCGGGGGGTCCGACCGGGACACCGGCTTCACCGTCCCCGGGATCCCGAAGGTGACCCAGGACGAGGGCGACGACCAGGCGCCCGGCGAGCAGCCCGGGCAGCCGACGGACACGGACCCCACCGACGACGCCGACCCGACCGACGACCCGACCATCGCCCCCACCGCTGACCCGACCGTCGAGCCGACGCCCACCCTCGAGCCGTCCGAGACGGTGGCGCCGACGGAGGTGCCGACCGTGGAGCCCGAGCCGACGTCCGACGGCTCAACCGGCTGAGCGAGCCACCTCCAGCGACTGCCGGGCGATCTCCCACTCCTCGTTGGTCGGCACCACGAGCACCCGGACGCGGCTGCTCTCGGACGCCACGTCGACCGGACCCTCTCCCGCGGCAGCGTTGCGTGCCGGGTCGACCTCGATGCCGAGCCCCGGCATGCCGCCCAGGGCACACTCCCGCACCGACGGTGCGCGTTCGCCGATGCCTCCGGTGAAGACCACCGCGTCGAGCTGTCCGAGCACGGCGTAGAAGGCTCCGACGTACCGCCGGAGCCGGTGGCAGTAGACGTCGAACGCCAGCTCGGCGTCCGCGTCACCCTCCTCGCGGAGCCGCAGGAGCTCGCGGAAGTCGTTGTGGCCGGACAGCCCCTTCAGCCCCGCGTCGCGGTTGAGCATCCGGTCCACCTCGTCGATCGACCAGCCGAGCGTGCGGTGCAGGTGCGCGGGCAGGGCCGGGTCGACGTCGCCGGAACGGGTGCCCATGACCAGCCCCTCCAAGGGGGTGAACCCCATCGAGGTGTCGACCGAGCGGCCGCGGTCGACGGCGGTCGCCGAGGCGCCGTTACCCAGGTGGAGCACCACCAGCCGGCACTCCTCCACCGGCTTCCCGAGCAGCTCCGCGGCGCCCCGGGCGACGAACGCCACCGACGTCCCGTGGAACCCGTACCGGCGGATGCGGTGCTCCTCGCGCAGCGCCTTCGGCAACGCGTAGGTGTAGGCGCTCGGCGGCAGCGTGTGGTGGAACGCGGTGTCGAAGACCGCGACGTGCGGGACGTCGGGGAAGAGCCGTCGGGCGACCACCATCCCCTCCAGGTTCGCCGGGTTGTGGAGGGGCGCCAGCGGCTCGAGCTCCTCCACCGTGCGCAGCAGCTCGTCGTCGACCAGCGTCGGTTGCGAGAACCGGTCGCCGCCGTGGACGACCCGGTGACCGACCGCGCCCAGCTCGACGTCGTCCAGGGACGGACCCTCGGTGGCGAAGGCGTCGAGCGCGCACCGCAGGGCGTCCTCGTGGCTGCGCACCTCCCTCTCCCCGTCGCGCGACCCCGCGGGCCCGGCGTGCCGGACCCGGCTGCGAGGCTCGCCGATCCGCTCCACCACCCCCGATCCGAGCGCCGTGCCGTCCTCGGCGTCGACGAGGCTGTACTTCAGCGACGAGGACCCGGAGTTGAGGACCAGGACGTGGCGGCTCATGACGTCTGCGCCTGGATCGCGGTGATCGCGACGGTGTTGACGATGTCGCGGACGGTCGCCCCGCGCGACAGGTCGTTGACCGGCTTGCGCAGCCCCTGGAGCACCGGGCCGATCGCCACCGCGCCCGCCGAGCGCTGCACCGCCTTGTAGGTGTTGTTCCCGGTGTTCAGGTCCGGGAAGACGAAGACCGTCGCCTGACCGGCGACGGTGGAGTCCGGCAGCTTGGCCTTGGCGACCGCCGAGTCGATCGCTGCGTCGTACTGGATCGGCCCCTCCACCGGCAGCTGCGGCGCGCGCTCGCGGACCAGCCGGGTCGCCGCCGAGACCTTCTCGACGTCGGTCCCGGAGCCGGAGGCCCCGGTGGAGTAGGAGAGCATCGCCACGCGCGGGTCGACGCCGAACGCCGCGGCGGTGCCGGCGGAGGCGATCGCGATGTCGGCGAGCTGCTCGGAGGTCGGGTCAGGGATGACCGCGCAGTCGCCGTAGACGAGCACCTGGTGCTCCAGGCACATGAAGAACACCGAGGAGACCACCGAGACGTCCGGCACGGTCTTGACGATCTCCAGCGCCGGCCGGATCGTGTGCGCCGTGGTGTGCGCGGCGCCCGAGACCATCCCGTCGGCCTTGCCCAGCTCGACCATGAGCGTCCCGAAGTAGGACACGTCCGTGACCGTCGCGCGCGCCTCGTCGAGGTCGATCCCCTTGTGCCGGCGCCGCTCCTGGTAGACGGCCGCGAACTCGGCGACCAGCTCCTCGTCGTGCGGGCTGAGCAGCCGGGCGCGGGACACGTCGACGCCGAGCTCGGCCGCCTTGCGCGCGATCACGACCGGGTCGCCGAGCAGCGTCAGGTCGGCCACGCCCCGCCGCAGCAGGATGTCGGCGGCCCGAAGGATCCGGTCCTCCTCTCCCTCGGGGAGGACGATGTGCTTGCGGAGCTCGACGGCCCGGTCGATGAGCCGGTGCTCGAACATCAGCGGGGTCACCGTCTCCGACCGCGCGACCTCGAGCCGGTCGAGGAGCGCGGTGCCGTCGACGTGCTCGCTGAAGAGGGCCAGCGCGGTCGCGACCTTGCGCGGGGACTCCTTGTTGAGCCGCCCGCGCCGGTTGGACAGGGCGTTCGCTGTCGCGAAGGTGCCGAGCTCGGTCGAGATGATCGGCGTCGCGACGGCGAGCCCCCCGATTAGCCGGGAGATCTGCTCGGGGAGCAGGACGCCGCCGCTGAGGACGATCGCCGAGATCTGCGGGAAGTCGGGGGAGACGTGGGCGAAGAGGACGCCGACCACGATCTCCGGCCGGTCCCCGGGGGTGATCACCACAGCCCCGTCCACCATCCGGTCGAGCACGGCCGGCAGGGTCATCGCCGCCACCATCAGCCCGGTCGCCTCGCCGTTCAGCAGCTCCTCGTCCCCGCTGACCAGCGTCCCCTCGCACGCCTCCATCAGCTCTGCGACGCTCGGTGCGTTGAGCAGGGGTTCGTCCGGGATCGCGAAGCCGGGCACGTCGTCGCCCCGGGCCACCGTGCGCGCCACCTCGTCGAGACGGTCGGCGTCGCACCGGTTCGCGATCACCGCGAAGAGCGTCGCGTGGTGGGCGCGGAGCTCGTGGTCGAGGAGCTCGACGGCGGGGCGCAGCTCCTCGGCGGTGCGTCCGGCCCCGTTGACGACGAGCAGGACCGGGGCGGCGAGGTTCGCGGCGATCCTGGCGTTCGCCGAGAACTCGGTGGGCGTGGCCACGTCGGTGTAGTCGCTGCCGACCACGACGACGGCGTCGCACGTGTCCGCGACCGCGTGGTAGCGGTCGACGATGACGTCGAGCGCCGCGTCCGGGTCGTCGTGCATGGCGTCGTAGGTCACCCCGGCGGCGTCGTCGTACGACGTGCGGCACGCCTCGTGCGAGGTGAGGAGGTCGAGGACGTAGTCGCGTCCGCCGGTGCCCGCCGGGTCGCCCCGGACGATCGGCCGGAAGACGCCGACCCGCTCGACGCGCCGGCTCAGCTGTTCGAGGACGCCGAGCGCGACGGTCGACTTGCCGGTGAATCCCTCAGCTGAGGCCACGTAGACGCTCGTCATGCTGGCCAGGCTAGCCCGTCGGTGCCACGCACTAGGGTCGTCGGTGATGGGGATCTTCGACCTGTACGACGACGACGAGCTCGTCAGGACCTTCGGCTCGGTCACCGTGGCGCGTGCGCGGGATTACGTCGACCGGCGCCGTGTCCTGAGCCTCGAGATCGGTGACGCCAACCCGAGGATCACCCTCCTGAACGGCCAGGTGCAGGGGTCCGGCGGCCGTGCCTACGCGACCAGCGTGACGCTCGTCGACGACCCGTCCGGGGCGTGGCTGGACGCGCGCTGCACCTGCCCGGTGGTGCGGATGTGCAAGCACGCCGCCGCCCTGGTCATCTCCGCCGCCGAGCGGAGGTCGGCTCTCGACCCGCCGGCGCGGGACTGGGAACGGCGGCTCGGGCTGGTGCTCGAGGAGCTCGACCGGGCCGTGGAGGAGGACCGGCTCCCCAAGCGTCCCCTCGGGCTCCAGGTCGAGCTCGTGGCGAGTCGCCCGGCCTCGCGGTGGAGCGCGTGGGAGTCCGAGGACCGCACCACCCGTGGGCAGCTCCGGGTCCGGCCCGTGCAACGCGGGGCACGGGACAACTGGGTGAAGACGCAGGTGTCGTGGCTCGACGTGCCCAACCTCGGTCACCGCTCCGAGGTCGACCGGGCACAGGCGGCTCTCCTGGGCGAGCTGCTCGCCGCGCACCGGGCGGCGAACCGCCAGGCCTACTACGGGTCGGAGTCGCACCTGTCGTTCGCGACGTACGGCCCCTCGGTGTGGCCGCTGCTGCGTGAGGCCGAGCGGGTCGGGCTCGCCCTGGTCCCCGCCGGTTCCCTCCGCGCCGTCCGGCTCGCGGACGAGCCGGTGGCACTGCAGCTCGACGTGCACGGCGCCGACCGCGAGGTCGCCCAGCTCGAGGTCGGCGTGACCCACGAGGAGGAGTGGTACACCGGTCCCCGGCTGGAGCTCCTCGGCGAGAGCGGCCACGGGGTCGCGCTCTGGACGCCGGCGGGAGACGGCTGGGAGCTGGTGCTGGCTCCGCTGGTCAAGGCGGCGGGGGCCCAGACCCGGAGGCTGGTCGCCGCGGGTCGACACGGTGCCGGTGCCGAGGGGGGACGTGCCCGACCTCGTCGCGGAGTACCTTCCCCGGCTCCGTCGCCACCTGCCGGTGGTCTCCTCCGACGAGACCGTCCGCGTCCCCGACCTCGTCGAGCCGCGGCTCGCCCTCACCGTCACGTGGAAGGCGGTCGACGAGGTGCACCTCGCCTGGTCGTGGCGCTACCGGGTCGGCGAGGACGACCGCGTCTACGCCCTCGACGAGACCCGCGGCCTGCGCGGCATCCGGCGCGCCGACGCCGAGCAGGCGCTGCTCGACGCGCTCGACCTCGACGACGAGCAGGTGCACCGGCTGTACGGCGCGCACCGGACCGTCCACGGCCCCGTTCCGGAGCAGACCCTGACCGGACCGGTGGTGATCGCGTTCCTCGAGGAGACCTTGCAGCCGCTCGAGGCGTCGGGACAGGTCGAGGTCGAGGAGATCGGCGCTCGGCCGTCGTACACCGAGGTCACCGAGGCGCCGGTGATCCGGTTCGAGCCGCGCGAGGACGCCGAGCAGCGCACCGACTGGCTGGACCTCGAGGTGGTCATCACGATCGGCGACCGGCACGTCGGGCTCGCGCAGCTGCTCGAGGCGCTGACGCTGGGCGCCGAACGGATCATCCTCCGCGACGGCGCGCACCTGCGGATCGACCGGCCCGAGTTCGCCCAGCTCGCCGAGCTCGTCCACGCCGCCCGCGAGCTCGACGAGCAGCCGCGTGACGGGGTCCGGGTGGCCAAGCACGACCTCGGCCTCTGGGAGGAGCTCGACGAGGTCGGACTCGTCGCACGCCCAGGCCTCGCAGTGGGTCCAGGCCGCCCGGGCGCTCACCGAGCTCCAGGGGCTCCCCGACGTCGACCCGGTCGGGCTGGATGCGGAGCTGCGCTCCTACCAGCTCGAGGGGTTCCGGTGGCTGGTCATGCTCTGGCAGTCACGGCTCGGCGGGATCCTCGCCGACGACATGGGGCTGGGCAAGACCATGCAGACGCTCGCGCTGTTCGCCCATGCGCGGGCGCGCGGCTCGGGGCCGTTCCTGGTCGTCGCGCCGACGAGCGTCGTCGGCACGTGGGTCCACGAGGCGGCGACCTTCACCCCCGGGCTCACCGTGCGGGCCGATCACGGAGTCGCGGGCGCGACGCGGCGTCCCGCTCACCGAGGTCGCACGAGGGCGCCGACGTCGTGGTCACCTCCTACACGCTCTACCGCCTCGAGGCGGCCGACTACGCCGCGCTCGACTGGGGCGGGCTCGTGCTCGACGAGGCGCAGATGGTCAAGAACCACACCGGGAAGACCCACCAGAGCGTGCGCCGGCTCGACGTGCCGTTCCGGCTGGCGCTCACCGGCACCCCGATGGAGAACCGGCTCATGGAGCTGTGGTCGCTGCTCTCGATCGTGGCGCCCGGGCTCTACCCCTACCCGCAGCGGTTCACCGAGGCGGTGGCCAACCCCGTCGAGCGGGAGGGCGACGCCGAGGTCCTGGCACGGTTCCGACGCCGGATCCGGCCGTTCCTGCTGCGCCGCACCAAGGAGCTGGTCGCCTCCGACCTGCCGCCCAAGCAGGAGCAGGTCCTCGAGGTGCAGCTCACGCCGAAGCACCGGAAGATCTACGAGACCCACCTCCAGCGCGAGCGGCAGAACGTCCTCGGCCTGCTCGGCGACTTCGACAAGCAGCGGATGGCGATCTTCCGCTCGCTGACCCGGCTGCGTCAGCTGAGTCTCGACGCCGCCCTCGTCGACAGCGAGTACGACGGCGTCGGCTCCGCCAAGGTGGACGCGCTCGTCGACCACCTGCTCGAGGTCGTCGCCGAGGGCCACCGCGCCCTGGTGTTCAGCCAGTTCACGTCGTTCCTCACCCGGGTCCGGCGGCGGCTCGACGCCGAGGGGATCGAGTCGCGCTACCTCGACGGCCGGACCCGGCGGCGGGCCGAGGAGGTCGGTGCCTTCAAGAGCGGGTCCGGGGCCGGTCTTCCTGATCAGCCTCAAGGCCGGCGGCGTCGGGCTGACCCTCACCGAGGCCGACTACGTGTTCGTGCTCGACCCGTGGTGGAACCCGGCCGTCGAGGCGCAGGCGGTCGACCGGGCGCACCGGATCGGGCAGAAGCGGCCGGTCATCGTCTACCGCCTCGTCGCGGTCGGGACGATCGAGGAGAAGGTCATGGAGCTCAAGGCGCGCAAGGCGGCGCTGTTCGCCAAGGTGGTCGACGGCGGCGGCGGGATGGGGACCCCCATCGGACCGGACGACGTGCGGGCCCTGCTGGCGGAGTGAGCGTCAGCCGAGCCCGGCTGCCTGCTCCAGGGCGGCGAGCTCGTGGTCGAGGTGGGTGAGCAGCCGCTGCAGCCGCGGCGCCGTGCGCCGGCAGCCGGTGATCCCGAAGTTGAGGTTGTCGACGTAGGAGGTGCAGGTGATGTTGATCGCCTGCCCGTGGTAGGGCACCGAGAGCGGGTACATGCCGCTGAGCCGGGCGCCGTTCATGTAGAGCGGCTTCTTCGGCCCGGGGACGTTGGAGATCACCAGGTTGAACGGCGGCCGCGTGATCCCGTGCATGCGCAGCATCGGGGCGAGGACCAACGGGGTCACCCCCAGGCCGCTCATCGCGACGAACTGGGCGGGGGTCATCCCGGCGAGCGCCTCCTTGCCGCCCGTGACGCCGTCGTGGATCGTCTGCAGACGGTCCGCGGGGTCGTCGAGGTCGGTGCCGAGCCGCACCATGATCGTCCCGACCGCGTTGCCGCCGGCCGCCGACGCGATGCCGGCCTCCTTCAGCTTCAGGCTGACCGGGACCATGGCGACCAGGGACGCCGAGGGAAGCGCGTCGAGCTCGAGCAGGTAGTGGCGCAGCGCCCCGCTGCACATCGCCAGCACGACGTCGTTGATCGTGGTGCCGGTCGACCGGCCGATCCGCTTGACGCGCTCGATCGGCCAGTCCTGGGCGGCGAACCGGCGGGCCCCGGTGATCTGGCGGTTGAGGATCGTCCGCGGCGCGTAGAGAGCGAGCGGGGCGGTCTCGTTGCGCAGACCGCGGTTGAGCGTCTTCACCAGCGCGCCGGGGAGCCCGGCCGCCTCGGCGCTGATCGCCATCGCCGACCGCACGGCTCCCAGCGGGAGGTCCAGGAGCCGGTCGCCGAGCACCGCCTGCTCCTTCTCGACCCGGCGGGCCACCTTGCGCGACGCCCACGGCGGCGGGTTGTCGACGTCGTCCGGGTCGGTGCTGAGCGTGGCCTGCAGGAGCCGCATCGCCGCGATGCCGTCCACGAGCGCGTGGTGCAGCTTCGAGTAGACCGCGAACCGGCCGTCGTCCAGCCCTTCGATGTAGTGCATCTCCCACAGCGGCCGCTCCAGGGCCAGCCGCGTCCCGTGCAGCCGTCCACAGAGCTCGAGGAGCTCGCGGATCCGTCCCGGAGCCGGAAGGGCGCTGTGCCGGACGTGGTACTCGAGGTCGAACTGCTCGTCGGGCCTCCAGCCCCAGGCTCCGCCCAGGGCGAGCGACCGCTGCGGGCGCTTGAGGTAGAGCGGCGCGATGTCCTCGTGCTGCAACGAGCTCTCGAAGTTCTCGCGCGACCAGTCCGGCCCGGCGCCGTCGGGGAGGTCGAACAGCTGGAGCCCGCCGACGTGCATCGGGGTGTTGCGCGACTCAGCGATCATGAAACCTTGGGCGGTCACGTCCATCGGTGCGATCACAGGCGCCCCTTTCGTCGTGGGTGTGATCCTTCCCTCTGGTCGCACCAGGTGCAAACGCCCGCTGAGGGGAGACGATGCTGTCGTGAACGAACCGGCGGCCTGGGACCAGGTGTGGTCGCGCGGCCGGATGTCCGGCCGGGCGCGGGTGGAACGGCTGCGGACCAAGGCGTGGCACATCGGCCAGGCATCCCTGGCCGCCGGGGCCGCCTGGTTCCTGGCCCGCGAGGTGCTCGGCCACCCGACGCCGTTCTTCGCACCGGTGGCCGCCGTCGTCAGCCTCGGCACGTCGTACGGCCAGCGGTGGCGGCGGGTCCTGGAGGTGACCCTCGGCGTCGCGATCGGGGTCTTCATCGCCGACCTCTTCGTCCTCACGTTCGGCAGCGGCTGGTGGCAGCTGGCCATCATCGTGGCGATCTCGATGTCGGTGGCGCTGCTGCTCGACGCCGGCGGGCTCTTCGTCACCCAGGCCGCGGTGCAGTCGATCATCGTCGCGTCGTTCGTGCTCGAGCCCGACCAGGCGCTGCTGCGGTGGACCGACGCGCTGATCGGCGGCGGCGTCGCCCTCGTTGCCGCCACGGTCGTGCCCGCTGCGCCGCTGCGCCGGCCCCGAGAGCAGGCAGCCGTGGTCGTCGACAAGATCAGCTCGCTGCTGAGAGGCGCCGCGGACGGCATCGAGGGGGGCGACGTCGACGCCACCCTGGACCTCCTCGCCGACGCCCGCTCCACCGACGTGCTGATCGGCGAGCTTCGCGAGGCCGCGGACGAGGGGCTCTCGGTGCTCCGGTCCTCGCCGTTCCGGGTCCGGCACAAGGCGGGCGTCCGCAAGGTCGCCGAGCTCGTGGAGCCGCTCGACCTGGCGCTGCGCAACACCCGGGTGCTGGTCCGGCGGGTCGCCGTGGCGGCGTACCGCCGCGACCGGGTGCCCGCAGGGCTACGCCCGGCTCTGCCGGGACCTGGCCGACGCCGTGGACGCGGTCGCCGTCGAGATGCGCGCCGAGCGCACCCCCACCGCGGTGCAGCCGCTGCTGGTGCAGATCGCCACGGCCTCCTCGGCCATCGAACGGACCCACGACCTCTCCGGCGAGGTCATCCTCGCCCAGCTGCGCTCGGTGGTCGCCGACCTGCTCCGGATCACCGGCATGGGATCCCTGGAGGCCACCGACGCGATCCCGCCGCTGCGCCACGGCTGACCTTCGGCGGCGTCGGCGTGGGGCACAATCGCTGCGTGAGCCACCCCGCGGAGCTGCCCGAGCCCGACTTCCCGTCGTCCGGCTGGGTGCGCGAGGGCTACGACGCCGACCAGGTGGACGCGTTCGTCGCCGAGCTGGTCCGCTCGCTGCGGCACGAGCCGCCGACGATGGCGCCCTACGAGGTCGCCGACCGGCGGTTCGCGGTACGCCGCCGGGGCCGCGGCTACGCGCTGCGGCCGGTGGACGACTACCTCGACCGGGCGCAGGCCGTCCTCCGGGAGCGGCACGGTGGCGACGCCGTGGCGTCGCTGGAGGGGCACAGCACGCCGCCGGAGCACTTCCCGACCTGGTGGATCTACCTGCTGGCGCTCGCCGTCGTGGTCGCCGTGGTGGTCTTCACGCTCGGCCAGCTGTAGCTGCCGGGTGGCGCACCTCGTCGGTCCAGCCGTCGTCGGGACGCGTCGCCGCCGCGTAGATCGCCTCGGCGACCTGGCGCGGGTGCAGCGGTGAGCTCTCGTCGTCACGCTCGAGCGTGCCGTCGACGGTGACGGACACCGCGCGGATCCCCTCAGGGCGCACCGTGCGGTCGAGCGAGCGGACCAGGTTGCGCAGCGCGGCCTTCTGGACGCCGAGCGAGGCCGCCTCGTGCGACGGCTTGTCGGCCGCCACGCTGCCGGTGGCGGTGATCCGCCCGCCGGCGCCCATGTAGGGGCGCGCCGCCTGCACCGCGGTCAGCAGCGCGCCGACGCCCAGGGCGACGTCGTCGAGGAGCTCGGTGACGCTGAGGGTGAGCGGGGTCCGCTGCCGGAAGGCGCTCGGGTTGAAGTGCAGCACGTCGACGTGGCCGAGCTCCTCCGCGAGCTCCCGCACGGCGGTGGTCGACGCGCCGGGGTCGGTCACGTCCGCCTCCGCCCACCGCGCCGCGACCCCCATCCCCACGAGCTCCTCCGCGAGCGGCGCCAGCTGGTCGGGCAGCAGGCCGAGCAGGCCGACGTCGTACCCCGCGGACGCGAAGCGGCGTGCCACCGCTGCGCTGACGCCGGGCCCGGCACCGATGACGAGGACCGAAGGTGTGCTCATGAGGGCACTCTAGGCAAGATGAGGCATGGTTGAGCCGACCCGGTGGGTGCTGCATGTCGACCTCGACGAGTTCATCGCCGCCGTCGAGGTGCTCCGCAGGCCCGAGCTGGCGGGGCTGCCGGTGGTCGTCGGCGGGCGAGGTGACCCCACCGAGCGTGGCGTGGTCGCCACCGCGTCGTACGCCGCCCGCGAGTTCGGCGTCGGCTCCGGGATGCCGCTGCGCACCGCCGCCAAGCGGATCCCCGAGGCCGTCTTCCTGCCGGTCGACAAGGCGGCGTACGACGAGGCGAGCACCCGGGTCATGGCGGTGCTCCGCTCCTTCCCGGTCCGGGTGGAGGTCCTGGGGTGGGACGAGGCGTTCCTCGGGACCGACACCGACGACCCCGAGGCGCTCGCGCGGGCGGTGCAGCGCGCCGTCCTCGAACGCACCGCCCTGCACTGCTCGGTCGGCATCGGTGACAACAAGCTCCAGGCGAAGATCGCCACCGGCTTCGGGAAGCCGCGCGGGATCGGCACGTTGACCAGCGAGCAGTGGGACGAGGTGATGGGGGACCGGCCGGTGACGGCGCTGTGGGGGATCGGCGCCCGGACCGCCCGGCGGCTCGAGGGGCTCGGCATCCGCACCGTCCGCGAGCTGGCCGGCACCGACACCCGGCTCCTCGCGGAGACGATCGGCCCCACGATGGGGCCGTGGTTCCGGCGGCTGGGCCGGGGGGTGGACACCTCGCCGGTCGACCCGGCCCCGTGGGTGCCGCGCGCGCACGGCCGCGAGACGACGTTCCAGGTCGACCTCACCGACTGGGACGAGGTCGCCGCGGCGGCGCGCCGGCTGGCGGCCCAGGTGACCGCGGACATCGCCGCGGAGGGCAGGCCGGCGGCCAGGGTCGGGGTGAAGGTGCGCTACGTGCCGTTCGAGACCCACCAGCGCAGCCTCACGCTCCCGGCGCCCACCTCCGACCCGGACGTCATCGCGGACGCCGCCGTGGAGCTCGTCGGGCGGCTCGACCACACCCGGAAGGTCCGGCTGCTCGGGGTCCGCGCCGAGATGACACCACCGGGCGATCAGCCGTGAAGGCGGCCCATCACTCCTGCCACGATCCGCTGGTAGCCGGAGCCGGTGAGCCGGACGAGCAGGTCCAGGAGCTTCGCGTCGGCGCCGACGAGCACCCGCGGCTTCTCCGCGAGCACCGCATCGACGATCACCTCGGCGGCCTTCTCCGCGGTCGTCCGCGCCAGCCGCCGGTCGAAGAGGTCGGCGTTGCCCGCCTGGTCGACGCCGGCGGCCGCGGCGGCGTTGCGGGCGATCGCGGTCCTGATCCCGCCGGGGTGCACGCAGGTGACGGCGACGGGGTGGCCGTGCACGAGCATCTCCTGGCGCAGCGCCTCGGTGAACCCGCGGACCCCGAACTTCGCGGCGTTGTAGGCGCTCTGCCCCGGCACCGCCATGAGCCCGAACAGGCTGGAGATGTTGACGACCGCGCCGTCACCGCTGGCGATGAGGTGCGGGAGGAAGGCCCGGGTGCCGTGGACGACGCCCCAGAAGTCGACGTCCATGACGAACGCGAACTGGTCGTCGGTGACCTCTGCGACGTCTCCAGCCAGCGCGACGCCGGCGTTGTTGACGATCGCGTGGACCCGGCCGAGGTCGGCGACGATCGCGGTGGCGTAGTCGGCCCAGGCGTGCCGGTCGCGGACGTCGAGCCCGTCGACACGGGCGCTCCGCCCGGTCGCCCGTTCGACCCGGTCGGCGGTCTCCCGGAGCCCGGCAGCGTCCACGTCGGAGAGGGCGAGGAGCGCGCCGCGGCCGGCGGTCTCGAGGGCGAGTGCCCGGCCGATGCCGGACGCCGCACCGGTGATGACGACGACCTTGTCCTGGAGCGACCTCATGCGCTGACCTCGTAGGCCTCGGGGTCGAAGGCGGACAGCCGGCGACGGAAGGTGAAGGTGGCCCCGGGCCACAGGGTGACGTTGCGACCGTGGGAGTCGAGGTACCAGCTGGCGCACCCGCCGGCACTCCACACGGTCCTCCGCATGCGGTGCTGGAGGACCTCGTTCCAGCTGTGCTGCACCTCGGCCCGCGGCTCGACGCTGGTCGCCCCGTGGGCTCTCAGGTGCCTCAGGGCGTCGACGATGTAGGCGACCTGCGACTCGATCATGAGGATCATGCTGGAGTGGCCGACCCCGGTGTTGGGGCCGACGACCAGGAAGAGGTTCGGGAAGCCGTGCACGGTGGTGCCCTTGTAGGCCTGCATCCCGTGCTCGGCGAACCGGTCGGCGAGCCGGACGCCACCTCGTCCGCTGATCCGCTCGGCGATCGGCAGCTCGGTCGCGTGGAAGCCGGTCGCCACGATGACGACGTCGACCGCGCGCTCGACGCCGTCCCGGGTCACGATCCCCGTCGGGGTCAGGTGGGCGATCCCGTCGGTGACGAGCTCGACGTCGTCCCGGTCGACTGCCGGGTACCACGTGTCGGAGATCAGGATGCGCTTGCAGCCGATGGCGTAGTCGGGGGTGACCTTCGCGCGCAGCTCAGGGTCGGAGATGCCGTGCTCGATGTTCTTCAGGGCCATCCACCTGGCCGGCCGGGCCAGCCGTGGAAAGCGGGTGAAGGCCGGGACGTACATCTCGCGACCCCAGTAAGTCATGGTGCGGTGGAGCGCCTGGACACCGGGGACGTGCCGGAACGCGAGCCGCTCGAGCGGGGTGTAGGCGCGGTCGCGGCGGGGGACCACCCAAGGTGCCGTGCGCTGGTAGACGTCGAGATGGTCCACCACGGGGGCGATCTCGGGGACGATCTGGATCGCCGAGGCGCCGGTCCCGATGACCGCCACCCGCTTCCCGGCGAGGTCCACGTCGTGGTCCCAGCGAGCGGAGTGGAAGACCTCGCCCTCGAACGATCCGAACCCCGGGACCTCCGGGTGCCGTGGGTCGGAGAGCGCGCCGGCCGCGGACACCACGACGTCGGCGGTCAGCCGCCCGCGGGAGGTCGTGACCTGCCACACCTTGCGCGCCTCGTCCCAGGCTGCGGCCTCGAGCTCGGTGTGGAAGGCGAACCGGTCCAAGGTCCCCGACTGCTCGGCGACCCCGCGGACGTAGCGCTGGATCTCCGGCTGCGGCGAGAACGACCGGGTCCACCCCGGATTGCGTGCGAAGGAGTACGAGTAGAGCGGGGAGGGCACGTCGCACGCCGCCCCGGGGTAGGTGTTGTCCCGCCAGGTGCCGCCGACGTCGTCGCCGCGCTCGACGACGAGGAAACCCTCCTCGCCCGCCTCCTGCAGCTTGACCGCCGTCGCCAGTCCGCCGAACCCGGCTCCCACCACGAGGACATGGACGTGGCGAGGCAGCGCCGGGCGTGGATCGTCCATGTCTGCAGCCTAGGGGGGAGGGCCCGATTGTCAGGTTGACAAGATAGCCTCGGACGATGGTGTACACCTCCGAGCACCCGTTCGTGTACCTCGCGGCCGACGTCGTGGCCTTCAGTGTGCGCCCGGACACCGGCCACTCGGTGCTGATGGTCCGTCGGAGGAGCGCGCCCTACAAGGGGCGGTGGGCGCTCCCCGGCGGGTTCGCCGACGAGCGCGAGGACGTCGAGCGGGCCGCGAGGCGCGAGCTCAAGGAGGAGACCGGCCTCGGCGGCGGCCGGCTCCGGCTCGAGCAGCTCGGCGCCTACACCGCGCCGCGTCGGGACCCGCGGCACCGGGTCGTGTCCGTCGCCTGGCTCGCCGCCGTCCCGGCGGACCTCGACCCGCGGGCAGGGGACGACGCCTCGCACGCAGCCTGGCTCCCGGTCGAGGAGCAGCTCCGGTCGCGCCGGCTGGCCTTCGACCACGCCAGGATCCTGGCCGACGGCGTCGAGCGGCTGCGCTCGCGGCTCGAGACCACCGCACTCGCCACCGACCTGCTGCCGCCGGAGTTCACCGTCGCTGAGCTCCGCGAGGTCTACGAGGCGGTGTGGGGGCGCACCCTCGACCCCGGCAACTTCCAGCGGAAGGTGACCCGGGTGCCGGGGCTCCTCGAGCCGACCGGTCGCCGCTCGGACGGGGGCCGGGGGCGGCCGGCGTCGATCTTCCGGGCCGGCCCCGAGCGCGAGATCTGGCCGCCGCTGTCCCGGGCCCGGGACGCCTGACCCGCGACCCTAGACTCGGCTGGTCATGTCCGAGCCCGCCCAGAAGCCGTCGAACCGGCGACCGTCACGACGGCGTCCGTCCCGTCGACGTCAGTCTCGTCGGCTCCCCGAGACCGAGGTCGCCCGCCGCGCCGCCCTGGTTCCCGAGCTCCGCTACCCCGAGGAGCTGCCGGTCAGCGCCCGGCGCGATGACATCGCTGCCGCGATCCGGGACCACCAGGTGGTGGTCGTGGCCGGTGAGACCGGCTCGGGCAAGACCACCCAGCTGCCGAAGATCTGCCTGGAGCTCGGCCGTGGCGTCCAGGGCATGGTCGGCCACACGCAGCCTCGGCGGATCGCCGCCCGGAGCGTCGCGGAGCGCATCGCCGAGGAGCTCGACGTCGAGCTGGGCGGGCAGGTCGGCTACCAGGTGCGGTTCAACGACCGTGCCGGGCCGGACACGCTCGTGAAGGTCATGACCGACGGGATCCTGCTCGCCGAGCTCCAGCACGACCGGATGCTCAGCGCCTACGACACGATCATCATCGACGAGGCACACGAGCGCAGCCTCAACATCGACTTCCTGCTCGGCTACCTCAGGCAGCTGCTGCCCCGCCGTCCCGACCTCAAGGTCGTGATCACCTCCGCGACCATCGACCCCGAGCGGTTCGCGGCGCACTTCGCCGACCGGCACGGGAAGCCGGCCCCCATCATCGAGGTGTCGGGACGGACCTACCCGGTCGAGGTGCGCTACCGACCGCTGGTCGAGGAGCAGTACGACGACGAGGAGGGCGAGCCGGTCGTCCGGGACCAGACCGAGGCGATCGCCGCTGCCTGCCAGGAGCTGGTCGCCGAGGGGCCAGGCGACATCCTGGTCTTCCTACCGGGCGAGCGGGAGATCCGCGACACCGCCGACGTGCTGGACGGGCTCACCTGGGGACGCGACGGCGTCGACGTCGTACCCCTGTACGCGCGGCTGTCGTCGGCCGAGCAGCACCGGGTGTTCGAGCGCCATACGCGCAGGCGGATCGTGCTGGCGACCAACGTGGCCGAGACGTCGCTGACGGTGCCGGGGATCCGGTACGTCGTCGACGCCGGCGTCGCGCGGATCTCCCGCTACTCCTACCGGACCAAGGTGCAGCGGCTGCCGATCGAGCCGGTCAGCCAGGCTTCGGCGAACCAGCGCTCCGGCCGGTGCGGCCGGGTCGAGGCCGGCATCGCGATCCGGCTCTACTCGCAGGAGGACTTCGAGGGCCGGCCGGAGTTCACCGACCCCGAGATCTTGCGCACGAACCTGGCCTCGGTGATCCTCCAGATGACCGCCCTCGGGCTCGGCGACGTGGCCCGGTTCCCGTTCGTCGACCCGCCGGACCGGCGCCAGGTCACCGCCGGCGTGCAGCTCCTCGAGGAGCTGCACGCGCTCGCGCCCGAGGGCGGCCTCACCCAGGTGGGCCGCCGGCTCGCGGCGCTGCCCGTCGACCCCCGGCTCGCGCGGATGATCCTCGAGGCCGAGCGGCTCGGCGTCCTGCGCGAGGTGCTCGTGCTCACCGCCGCCCTGTCGGTCCAGGACCCTCGGGAGCGGCCGGTCGAGCAGCGCGCCCAGGCCGACCAGCTGCACGCCAGGTTCAAGCACGAGCGGTCCGACTTCCTCACCCTGCTCAACCTGTGGCGCCACGTCCGGTCCCAGCAGCGGGAGCTCAGCTCGAGTGCCTTCCGGCGGATGTGCCGCAAGGAGCACTTGAACTACCTGCGGATCCGCGAGTGGCAGGAGCTCGAGTCCCAGCTGCGCCAGGCCGCCAAGCAGCTCGGGATCACCACCCGGCAGCGGGAGCACCGCGAGGGCGAGGTGGTCGACGAGGACGCGGTCCACCAGGCCCTGCTGTCGGGACTGCTGTCGCACGTCGGGCTCCGCGACCCCGAGCGCCGTGACTACTTGGGCGCGCGCAACACCCGCTTCTCGATCTTCCCGGGGTCGGGGCTGGCCCGGAAGCAGCCACAGCTGGTGATGGCCGCCGAGCTGGTCGAGACCTCGCGGCTCTTCGCGCGGGTCAATGCCGCGATCGAGCCGGAGTGGGCGGAGCGGCTCGGGGAGCACCTGGTGAAGCGCAGCCACAGTGAGCCGCACTGGTCCCGCAAACGGGTCGCGGTCATGGCCTACGAGCGCGTGACGCTCTACGGCGTCCCGCTGGTGGCCGACCGGCTCGTCACCTACGGCAAGGTGGACCGCGAGACGGCCCGCGAGCTCTTCATCCGGCACGCGCTGGTGCAGGGGGAGTGGCAGACCCGGCACCGGTTCTTCCACGACAACCGCTCGCTGCTGGCCGAAGCCGAGGAGCTCGAGCACCGCGCCCGCCGCCGCGACATCGTCGTGGACGAGCAGACGCTCTTCGACTTCTACGACGAGCGCGTCGGGGCCGAGGTCGTGTCGGGTGCCCACTTCGACACCTGGTGGAAGCGGACCCGGCAGCGCGAGCCCGACCTGCTCACCTTCGACCCGGAGATGCTGGTCAACGAGGCAGCGCGCGAGGTCTCCCAGGAGGACTACCCGGACACCTGGCAGGAGGGCGGGCTGAGGCTGCCGCTGTCCTACCATTTCGCGCCCGGAGCGGAGGACGACGGCGTCACCGTCGACCTGCCGCTGGCGACGCTCAACCAGCTGGCCGACGAGGCGCTGTCGTGGCAGGTCCCCGGGTTCCGTGAGCAGCTGGTGGTGGCGCTGCTCCGGTCCCTGCCCAAGCAGCTGCGGGTCAGCTTCGTCCCCGCCCCCGACCACGCCAAGGAGTTCCTCGCGGCGGTGGCGCCCGGCGAGGAGCCGCTGCTCGACGCCCTCGAACGGCACCTCCGCTCCCGGACCGGGGTCCACGTGCCCCGCGAGGCGTGGGACTGGTCCAAGGTGCCCCCGCACCTGCGGCCGACGTACCGCGTCGTCACCGAGGAGGGCGACGTGGTCTCGACCGGCAAGGAGCTCGCGCAGCTCAAGGCGCCCCTCGCCGACCGGTTCGAGGAGGCACTGGGGGACGCCGCGGCCGAGCACACGCGGACCGGGGAGCGGAGCTGGACGTTCGGCGCGGTTCCGCCCTCCTTCGAGCAGCTGCGGGCCGGCCACCGAGTCATGGGGTTCCCTGCTCTGGTCGACGAGGGGGAGACCGTCGGGCTCCAGGTCTTCGGCTCCGAGCCGGACCAGGAAGCCGCGCATCGGAAGGGCGTACGCCGGCTGCTCGCGCTCACGCTGCCGTTCCCGGCCTCGCGGCTCACCGAGGGGTGGGACAACCGGCAGAAGCTCGCCCTGGCCGGCTCGCCGTACCCGACGGTCGCGGCGCTGCTCGACGACTGCGTGCTGGCGGCGGCGGAGGCGCTGATGGACCGGCACGGCGGCCCGGTCCGCGACGAGGAGTCGTTCGACCGGCTGCGCGCCGCCGTGGGCGCCGACCTGCCGACGGCCGCCGCAGCCGTGCTGGCCGACGCCGTGCGGGCGCTCGACGAGTGGCGGTCGTCGGACCGGCTGCTCAGCGGGTCCGTCGACCTGATGCTGCTTCCCGCCATGACCGACATGCGCGACCAGGTCGGCCGGCTGGTCGGTCGGGGGTTCGTCGCCGACGTCGGGGCCGAGCGGCTCCGCCGGCTGCCGCGCTACCTCACCGCGGTGCGCGTGCGTCACGAGAAGCTGGCCGGGGACCCCTCCCGTGACCGGTCCCTGATGGACCGGGTCGTGCCGCTCCAGCAGGCCTACCTGAACCGGGTCGAGGCGCTCCCGCCCGGGCACGCGGAGCGGCTGGCGCTGGTCCGGGTGCGGTGGCTCCTCGAGGAGTACCGGGTCAGCCTCTGGGCGCAGCGGCTCGGCACCCTCGAGCCCGTCTCCGACGCGCGGATCCGCAAGGCGCTCGCCGATGCCTGACCCGACGTACGGTGCGGCCATGGGCACGCGCATCCGGGTGGCGACGTACAACCTCTACCTGGGCGCCGACCTCGAGCTGCTCCTCCTGGGGGGCACCGGGGGTGCCGAGCCGGAGGCCACCTTCCACGAGGTGCGTCGCCAGCTGGACGTGACCGCCTTCCCCGGGCGGGCCGACGCTCTGGCCGCCGCGCTCCGTCGCGAGGCGCCGGACCTGGTGGGGCTCCAGGAGGTCTGCCTCTGGCGGGCCGACGGTGAGCTGCTCTGGGACTACGAGGCCGAGCTGCTCGCCGCGCTGGCCCGGCAGGGGCTCGTCTACGAGCACGTCGTCGGCCAGGCGACGTTCCACGGCTGGGGCGTCGTCCCCGTCGACGGCCGGGACACGCGGCTGGACCTGACCGGGTCCAACACCATCCTGCGTCGCACCGACTCACCGGTGCAGGTCGAGTCCACCGCCTCCGGTCTGTTCGGCAACGCGTTCACGGTCCCGGCCAGCGGCTTCGACGTCCAGGCGACGTTGGACCGCGGCTGGAGCGCCGCCCGGTGCAGCGTCGCCGGCGCCTCCGGCACGCGGTTCGCCTTCGTCGACACCCATACCGAGGCCTACGACGACGCCGCCCGCGACATCCAGCGCGACGAGCTCCTCGGCCGCCTGACCGACCACACGGACGCCGTGGTCGTCGTCGGCGACTTCAACGCGGTCCCGGGGAGCGTCGGGATGCCGAAGGGGTTCGTGGACGCCTGGGTGGCGGCCGGCCACCCGTCGGAGGGAGCGGAGGCGGCGACCTCCGGCCAGGCCGGGGACCTCTCCAACGAGACGTCGACCCTGCGCGAGCGGATCGACTACGTGTGGGTCCGCGGGGCGCGGGTCACCTCGGCGACCCGGATCGGGGTGCACCCGAACGAGCGGACCCGCGACGGGCTGTGGCCCTCCGACCACGCCGGCGTGGTGGTGGAGCTCGAGCTGGAGTAGGTGCGCCGGACCGGGAGCGCCTCACGGCGCGTGGCCGCTCGTGGCGGCTTGTTGTGGGACCCGGGGCTGCCGCGGCCCGACGCGTCTCCCATTGTACGACGTCCGTGGTCAGCCGTCAGGCAAGACGACCGGCGAGCTCGAGCCGACCGGCGGCCTCGAGCTGCTCGGCCATCGTCATCAGCCGGGCGGCCGACACGTCGCGGTCGTAGCTCGCCTCGCCCTGGTCGCGGTGCGCCCGCCCGACGGCAGCCACCCGGGCGAACGCGGCGGCCCGGAAGAGCGTGTCGGCGAAGTCGCCGACCCGCACACCGCGGAGCACCGTGTCGGCGAGCCGCTGGACGTCGGCCGGTCCGGGCGGGTCGGTCACGCCGGCGACCGCCTCCTGCACGGGCAGGTGCCGTCGCCCCAGGTCGAACTCGTGCGCGGCGGCGACCGGGTCGGCGTACACCCACGACCGGAGCAGGTAGAGCCGCCACAGGCACCCGGCCAGCGAGTCCGGGGCGGCGGTCGACCAGAGCTCGGCGATGGCGTCGAGCCCCTCGCTGTCCGCCAGGTGCACCACCCGTTCGACGACCGCCTCGTCGCTGCTGTCCCGTGGGCCCCGCACCAGCAGCGTCGCGCACCGGTCGGCCGCCTCGCTGCGCGCAGCCGGGTCGAGGTCGCCGACCCGGGCGGCGATCACGGCATCGCCCGGCAGCGCCGGTCGGTGAGGACGGGGAGGCTCGGCCATCGACCCAGCCTATGACGATACGGTGGTCGCCGAGGCGAGACGGCGCACGACAGCGCACAACGGGACGGGGAGGCACGGGTGGCTGCGGTCAACAGGCTGGTCGGTGCGGTCGCCGCGGCCACGTTGGGCGTCTCGCTGGCCGGCTGCACCGGCGAGCCCGCCGCCGGCCCGGATCCCACTCCGTCGGCCACCGAGCCCTCCGCGTCGGAGCTGCCGCCCGAGCCGGTCACCTTGGAGCTGGCGGTCTACGGGGCGCCCCTCCACACCGCGGTCTACGAGCAGATCGTGGCCGCCTTCGCCGAGGAGCGGCCGGAGGTCGAGGTCGAGCTCGCGACGTACCCCGACGCCGCCACCGCGGCCGAGGAGGTCGAGAGCTCGCTCGCGAACGGGAGCGGCCCGGACGTGTTCATGCTCGACCCCGCCCACCTGCCGTCCTTCGTCCAGGACGACCGGCTCGAGCCCCTCGACACGCTGCTGGAGGACCGCGGGCTGCAGTTCGGCGACGACTACCAGCGTGCCGCGCTCACGGCGTTCTCGGCGAGCTCGCGGCTCCAGTGCATGCCGGCCGAGATGTCGCCGCTCGTCGTCTACTACAACCGCGACCTCGTCTCCCGGCAGGAGCTCGCGGCCCAGGACATCGTGCTGCCGCGGGCCGAGGAGACCTGGGAGTGGGAGGAGTTCGTGGTCGCCGCGCGCCAGGCCGCGCTGACCGATGGCTTCGGCCCGGTCAAGGGCGTTTACCTGCCCGCCGACATCGAGCTGATGACCGCGTTCGTCCGGTCCGCCGGCGGCGAGGTCGTCGACGACCTCTTCGAGCCGACCAGCCTGACGCTCGCCACCGACGACGCGCTGACCGCGATCGCCGAGGTCGTCGATCTGGCCCGCGACAACCAGGTCGCCCTGTCGGTGGAGGACGTGGCCGAGCGCCCGGCTGTCGAGTGGTTCGCCGACGGGCAGCTCGGGATGTTCATCGGCACCCGCGAGGACCTGCCGCGGCTGCGGAAGGCCGAGGAGCTGCGGTTCGACACCGTCTCGCTCCCGTCGATCGTCCGGTCGCGCTCGGTGTCCCGGATGAGCGGCCTGTGCATCGCCGCCCGCAGCGACGCGGTCGACGCAGCGGCCGACCTGGTCGCCTTCGCGGTCGGTCCCGAGGGGTCGCGGATCGCCGCGCGGTCCGGGGCTGTCGTGCCCGCGAGCCTCGACGTGATCTACGACGAGGCCTTCACCCAGCCGCTCGAGCAGCCGCGCAGCGCGGCCGCGTTCGCCGCCGGCGTACGCCGCTCCGAGCCGCTGCCCTACTCACCGGCCTGGGTCGAGGTGAGGGAGGCGGCGGACGCGTTGCTGACCCGGCTCTACCGGCGCCCGGGGCTCAACCTCGACGAGGAGGAGCTGCGAACACGGCTGGAGCGGCTCAACGAACGGTCGGTCCGGCTCTTCGCCGACGCCGAGACCGTCGGCGGCGAGTGAGCTCAGGACGGGTGCGCCGCGATCGCGCCCGCGAGCAGCTCCGCGGTCAGCTCCACCTGCCAGGGACGGGCACCGAGCTCACGCAGGACCTCACCGACCGAGGCCGCATCCGCCGGTGACGGCGGCGTCCACAGGACGCGACGGACGTAGTCGGGGGTGAGCAGGTTCTCGAGGGGGATGTCCAGCTCGGCAGCGAGCTCGGTGAGCGAGCGTCGAGCCTCCGCCAGCCGTGCCGCCGCCACCGGGTCCTTCTCGGACCAGGCGCGCGGCGGAGGCGGACCGTCGTAGCGGGCCGAGGCGGTCGGCAGCTCGCTCTCCGGCAGCTCGCGGGCCTCACGCAGCGCCGCCACCCAGGTGCCGGCATAGCGTTGCGCGCCGCGCCCGTGGAACCCCTTGAGCCCGAGCAGCGTCGCCTTGTCGCGCGGCAGCGCGGTGGCCGCCTCGACGACCGCGGAGTCCGGCACGATCCGGCCGGGCGTCACGTCGCGCTCGGCGGCGATGTCGTCGCGGGCGTGCCAGAGCGCCCGGACCGCGGCGAGCGAGCGTCGCCCGCGCACCCGGTGCAGCCCTGACGTGCGCCGCCACGGCTCGGGCCGCGGCTCAGCCGCCGGCATCGCCACGAGGTGGGCGAACTCCTGCTGGGCCCACTCCCACTTGCCCGTCGCGACGAGCTCTGCATGCAGGACCTCGCGCAGCTCCACCAGCGGTTCGACGTCGAGCGCGGCGTACTCGAGCCAGGGCTCCGGCAGCGGACGGGTCGACCAGTCGACCGCCGAGTGCTCCTTGCGCAACCGCCGGCCGAGGAGCTCCTCCACGAGTGTGGCGAGACCGACCCGGGGGTAGCCGAGCAGCCGGCCGGCGAGCTCGGTGTCGAAGAGCGCGGCCGGGCGCAGCCCGATCTCGGCGAGGCAGGGCAGGTCCTGCGAGGCCGCGTGCAGGATCCACTCGGTCCCCTCGAGCGCCTCGACGAGAGGTGCGAGGTCGTCGAAGGCGATCGGGTCGACGAGGGCGGTGCCCGCTCCCTCGCGCCGGAGCTGGACCAGGTAGGCACGCGCCGAGTAGCGGTAGCCGGAGGCTCGCTCGGCGTCGATCGCGACCGGACCGGTGCCCGCGGCGACCGCCGCAGCGACCTCCACGAGCCGCTCCCGGGTGGTGACGACCTCGGTGAGCCCGTCCTGGAGCTCGAGCAACGGTGCCGGGGGAGGTGGCTCCTCGGCTTCGGTCTCCGAGGGATCGGTGATCGGGGGGTCGGTCATCGCTCCCCGCGCTGACCGCGCCGGCCGGGGAGCGCGACAACCCCCTCCGGGACCGGCTCCAGCCCGACCGCGGTGCAGAGCAGCTCGCCCCAGGCTTCGACGTGCGGACCGATGTCGCCCGTGGGCGTCCAGGACGCGCGGATCTCGAGCTGGGCGCTGCCGCCGTCCTCCGCCATCCCGCCGAAGCTCTCCGAGGTCACCTTCGTCACGGTGCCCGACGGGGCGGCGAAGACCGCGCCGTGGGACTCCAGCGCCTCGACCAGCCAGGTCCACGCCACCTCGGCGAGGAACGGGTCGGCGGCGAACTCCTGGGTGAGCTCGGCGCGCGCGTAGGCGACGCACCGGAAGGTGCCGCCCCACGTGTCGTTGCCGGCGGGATCGTGGAGCAGGACGATGCGGCCGGTGCCGGTGTCCTCGCCGTCGACGGTCACGTCGGCGGAGAGCGCCGCAGCGAAGGGGGCGATCCGCTGCGGTGCCGGCATCGACTCGCAGAGGACCTCGGGGCGCATCCGGGCAGCCTGCATCTGGGCGACGGCTTCCTGGAACTCGGGAGGAGTCACGGGCGGCACGTCCACACGGGACTGCTGACGTGTGGCCATGGGGCCAGCGTAGGCGCGCCCGGCCGCAGGACGGTCCCGACACGCTGCGGACGGCGCGGAGGGCTCTGCGAGGATGACCCGGTGCCCGCCACCCCCACCCCGCATCCCGGCCTCCGCGACTCCGCGTTCCTCAAAGCGGCCCGGGGGGAGCCGGTGCCGCACACCCCGGTCTGGTTCATGCGGCAGGCCGGTCGCTCCCTGCCGGAGTACCGCAAGCTGCGCGAGGGTGTCGCCATGCTCGAGTCGTGCATGCGGCCCGAGCTGGCCACCGAGATCACCCTGCAGCCGGTGCGCCGGTACGGCGTCGACGCGGCCATCTTCTTCTCCGACATCGTGCTGCCGCTCAAGGCGGTCGGCGTCGACCTCGACATCAAGCCAGGAGTGGGGCCGGTGGTCGCCGAACCGGTCGAGACCCTGGCCGACGTCGAGGCGATCCCGGACCTCACACCCGAGCACGTGCCGTTCATCACCGAGGCGGTCTCCCAGCTCGTCGGCGAGCTCGGCGCCACCCCGCTCATCGGGTTCGCCGGGGCCCCGTTCACCGTGGCGTCGTACCTCGTCGAGGGCGGTCCGTCGAAGGAGCACGCCCGCACCAAGGCGATGATGTACGGCGCTCCGGACGTCTGGGACGCCTTGATGCGGAAGATCGCGGGCATCGCGGCGACGTACCTGGAGGTCCAGGTGTCCGCGGGGGCATCCGCCGTGCAGCTGTTCGACTCCTGGGCGGGCGCCACCTGCCCCCAGGACTACCGCCGCTACGTCATGCCCTACTCCGCCTCGGTGCTGGCCGCAGCGGGCGGGCTCGGCGTCCCCCGGATCCACTTCGGCGTGGGCACCGGCGAGCTGCTGGGCCTGATGGGGTCGGCCGGGGCGGACGTGGTGGGCGTCGACTGGCGGGTCCCGCTCGAGGAGGGCGTCCGCCGCGTCGGCGGCCGTGTCGTCCAGGGGAACCTCGACCCGTCGCTGGTCTTCGCGCCCACCGAGGTGATGCTGGCTCGCGCCGCAGAGATCCTGGAGGCGGGGCGGGCGGCGCCGGGCCACATCTTCAACCTCGGCCACGGTGTGCTGCCGTCGACCGACCCCGACCAGCTCGCCCGGCTCACCGACTTCGTCCACGAGCGCTCCGCCCGCTGAGGGGCGTTTGCAAGAGTGGAGCGGTGACCACTCCCTCCAGCCGACCTCTCCGCGTCGTCGTCGTCGGTGCCGGGATCGCCGGTCTCGCCGCCGCCGCCGCCGTCCGGCGCGAGCGCCCTGACGTCGAGGTCGTCGTCCTCGAGGCGGCGGACCGGGTCGGGGGCAAGCTCCGGCTCGCCGAGGTCGGCGGCACCACCGTCGACGTGGGCGCCGAGTCGATCCTCAACCGCCGCCCCGAAGGGGTGGCGCTGGCGGAGGCGAGCGGGCTCGGCGACCGCGTGGTGCACCCCGCCACGACAGCGGCCCGGGTGTGGTCGCGCGGCCGGATGCACCCGATGCCGCGCTCGCTCATGGGGGTGCCCGTCGACCCCCGCGCGCTCGCGGCGTCCGGGCTCCTGACCGAGGAGGGGGTGGCCCGGGCCGAGATGGACGCGATCCTCCCGGCGACCGAGCTCGGCGACGAGGACGTCAGCGTGGGCCGGCTCATCGAGGAGCGGCTCGGCACCGAGGTATTGGACCGGCTGGTCGAGCCGCTCCTCGGCGGGGTCTACGCCGGCCACGCCCACGAGCTCTCCGCCCGGGCCGCCACCCCACAGGTCGTGGCGCTGCTCGCCCGCGACCGGTCGCTGGTGCGAGCGGCGGCCGCCGCAGTGGGGGAGCGCAGCGACGTGCCGGTCTTCGCCGGCCTTGCCGGCGGGGTCGGCCGGCTCCCGGCCGCTGTGGCCGCCGGGCTCGACGTGCGGACCTCGACGACGGTCCGCGACGTCGTCCGGGTCGGCGAGTCCGACTGGGAGGTCGTGACCGGTCCCGCGGTGGCGCCGCAGAGGATCCCCGCGGACGCGGTCGTCGTGGCGGTGCCGGCCGCGCCGGCGGCCCGCATGCTGGCCGGAGCGGCTCCGGTCGCCGCACGCGAGCTCGGTGCGATCGAGTACGCATCGATGGCGGTGGTCACCCTGGCGTTCCCGGCCGACCGGTTCCCCGAGGTCGAGGGCTCCGGGTTCCTGGTGCCCCCGGTCGACGGCAGGTCGGTGAAGGCGGCGACGTACTCCTTCGCCAAGTGGCAGTGGGTCCGCGAGGCGGCCGGCGACCTGGTGGTGCTGCGCACCTCCGTCGGCCGGCACCGCGAGGAGAGCGCGCTCCAGGTCGCCGACGAGGAGCTCGTGACGCGGTCGCTCGCCGACCTCCGCGACGCGGTCGGGCTCGAGGTGCCGCCGGTCGACCAGCACGTGCAGCGGTGGGGCGGCGGGCTTCCGCAGTACGCCGTCGGCCACCTCGACCGGGTGCGCCGGGTCCGGGAGGCGGTGGCCGGCGTGCCCGGCCTCGCCGTCTGCGGGGCGGCGTACGACGGGCTCGGGATCCCGGCCTGCATCGCGACCGCCGAGCGCGCCGCCCGCCAGCTCCTCGACCAGCTGCCCGACGTGCACCCCGCGCGGGCGGCGCTTGGCGGCGACGGGAGAATGGCCCCATGAGCGTCGCGAACCGGGGCAAGATCGCCAAGGACCTGAACGACACGATCCGCTACACCATGTGGTCGGTCTTCCACCTGCGCGACGTCCTCGAGGACGCCGACCGGGAGGCCGAGGCGCGCGAGGTCGAGAAGCTCTTCGAGGAGATGAGCGGCGAGGTCACGATCCGCGGTGTCTATGACGTCTCGGCACTGCGCGCCGACGCCGAGCTGATGGTCTGGTCGCACGCGGAGTCCGCCGACGACCTGCAGCAGCTCTACCACCGGCTCCGGCGCACCACGTTCGGCGCGCGGCTCGACCCGGTGTGGTCGCAGATGGCGCTGCACCGGCCGGCGGAGTTCAACCGCAGCCACATCCCCGCGTTCCTTGCCGACGAGGAGCCACGGCAGTACTGCTGCGTCTACCCGTTCGTGCGCTCCTACGAGTGGTACCTGCTGCCCGACGAGGAGCGACGCGCGCTGCTCACCGAGCACGGCAGGATGGCCCGCGGCTACCCCGACGTCCGTGCGAACACCGTGGCGTCGTTCGCGCTCGGCGACTACGAGTGGATGCTGGCGTTCGAGGCCGACGAACTGCACCGGATCGTCGACCTCATGCGCGACCTCCGGGCCTCGGGGGCGCGTCGCCACGTCCGTGAGGAGGTCCCGTTCTACACGGGGCGGCGCCGTGCGGTCGCCGAGCTCCTCACCGACCTGCCCTGAGCCTGCCCTGAGCCTGCCCTGAACCGTCAGCCCTCCGTGGGCTCCAGCGTCATGCTGATCGAGTTGATGCAGAACCGCTGGTCGGTCGGGGTTCCGTAGCCCTCCCCCTCGAACAGGTGGCCCAGGTGGGAGCCGCAGGTCGCGCACCGCACCTCGACCCGCTTCATCCCGAGCGAGCGGTCCTCGATGTACTCCACCCGGTCCTCGGCGAGCGGTGCGTAGAACGACGGCCACCCGCAGTGGGAGTGGAACTTGTGGTCGGAGCGGAACAGCTCGGCCTGGCAGGCCCGGCACCGGTAGACGCCCTCGGTCTCGGTGTCGGTGTACTCCCCGACGAACGGCCGCTCCGTGCCTGCCTTGCGAAGCACCTGGTACTCGTCCGGCTTGAGCAGCCGGCGCCACTCCTCGTCCGTCTTCTCCACCTCGTAGCCCATGGGATCGAGCGTACGTGGCAGGGTGTCGCCATGCCGACTGCAGCCACCGAGGTCGACGCGGGAGGACGCGCGGTCCGGGTGACCAGCCCGGACCGGGTGATCTTCGAGGAGACGCCGTCGACGCCGGCCGTGACCAAGCTCGGGGTCGTGGAGTACTACCTCGCCGTCGGCGACGGCATCATGCGCGCGCTCCGGGACCGGCCGACCGCGCTGGAGCGGTGGCCCAAGGGCGTGCGGGACGACATCAGGCTCGCCACCGGCAGGGGCGACAAGGCCGACGCGTTCTACTCCAAACGGGTGCCCAAGGGCGCGCCGGACCACGTGCAGATTGTCGGCATCACGTTCCCCTCGGGCCGCACGGCCGAGGAGATCTGCCCGACCGAGCCGGCCACGGTCGCCTGGGCTGCCCAGATGGGGACGATCACGTTCCACCCCTGGCCGGTCCGCCGCGGCCGGGTCGACCACCCGGACGAGCTGCGGATCGACCTCGACCCGCAACCCGGGACCGTGTTCGCCGACGCGGCCCGCGTCGCGCTGGTCGCCCGCGACCTTCTGAGCGACGTGGGGCTGGTCGGCTACCCGAAGACCAGTGGCAACCGCGGCGTCCACATCTACGCCCGCATCGAACCGAGGTGGGAGTTCGTCGACGTGCGGCACGCCGCCATCGCGTTCGGTCGCGAGCTGGAGCGACGTACCTCCGGGGTGACCACGAGCTGGTGGAAGGAGGAGCGCGGAGAGAACATCTTCGTCGACTACAACCAGAACTCGCGCGACCGCACGATCGCGAGCGCCTACTCACTCCGCCCGATCGCCGGAGCGCCGGTCTCGACGCCGGTCGAGTGGGACGAGCTGGAGGGGCTCGACCCGCGTTCGCTCAACCTGCACACGGTGCCGCAGCGTCTCGCGGAGCGCGGCGACCCGATGGCCGGGATCGACGAGAGCGCCGGTTCGCTGGAGACGCTGCTCCGGATGTACGACGACGACATCGCCGGCGGGCTGACCGACATGCCGTACCCACCGGACTACCCGAAGATGCCGGGGGAGCCGCCGCGGGTGCAGCCGAGCAAGAAGAACTCCGCGAACTGGCTGGAGGAGTGAGCACGACGGCAGCTCGTGCGACGGGCGGTGCGGAGGGTCCCGAGTGATCCCAACGGGCTATGGACCTTGGTCCCTTAGAGTACTTATCGTGATCAAACCACCAAACGTTGGTGGTCGTAACGCGAGGAGCTCTCATGGTCGTGACGATGGTGGTCCTCGCCGCGTGGCTCCTCGGGCTCGCCGGCTTCGTGGTGCTCAAAGCGCGCCAGCCTCGGTGGGAGTACCCCTCTCCGCCGCCGGTGGAAGAGCGGCCGGCTTGGCGGGACTACGCCGACGCCGCCTGAGTCGGGCCGAGGGCTTCCCTGACGCCATCGGCGTCAGGGAAGCCCTCGGCACAGCTGGGGGTGAGCCCTGTGCCGCCGGGGACCGCGCAGCTCCACCATGTCTGGACGCGCGAGACGAAACGGCGCTCCTCCTCCATCGCTCCCCAGGGTGGAGGCAATCTGTCCTGATGTGAAGGGGTTCCGGCGGCATTGTGCTAACTCGGGACCATAGCCCTGCTCGACGAAGCCGACCATGTTCGCAGTGGCCGCCACTCCTTCAGCAGCGGACGGGTCGGTCCCCTCGTGGGGGACCGACCCGTCGCCACTGCGGTTGACACTCTCCCGCTGGTGCTTCGAGCCATCCCAGAGCTGAGTGCGTCGTAGGACGGTTCGGTTCACTCAGATATACCCGTCGCCCGGCGCCGCCCACCGTCCGGTCCAGACGGGTTGGCGCACGGCGTACCGGGTAGGTGACCGGCATGACGCGGGAGCGGGGCCGGGAGCGGGGCCTGAGCGGGGCCTGGAGCGGGGCCTGGTGGTGGCGGTCACCGGGCCGACCGGTGAGATCGGCATCCCGTTCCTGCGGTCGCTCGAGGGTCACCCCGAGATCGCCGAGATCCGCGGGATGGCTCGCCGGCCGTTCGACCCGACCGCGCGCGGCTGGACCAAGACGAGGTACGTGCAGGGCGACGTGCTCGACCGGGAGGCCGTCGACCGCCTCGCCGAGGGCGCCGACGTGGTCGTCCACCTGGCCTTCCTCATCTTCGGTGACCCTGCGCGGAGCCGGGAGGTGAACCTCGTCGGCTCGCGGAACGTGTTCGACGCGGCCGTGGCGGCCGGCGCGCGACGGCTGGTGTACACCTCGTCCGTCGCCGCCTACGGCTTCCACGAGGACAACGAGCTGCCGCTCAAGGAGGATGCGGGGCCCCGCGCGTCCGAGGAGTTCTACTACTCGGCTCAGAAGGCCGAGCTCGAGCGGACGCTCGAGGAGGCGGTGGCAGGCAGCGCGGTGGAGACCTACGTGTTCCGGCCCTCGATCGTCGGCGGCCCGGACTCGCCCGCGCTGGTGAAGCAGGTGCCGTACGTCGGCACGCCGCCGCAGGTGCCCGGCCCGCTCAGGGCCCTGGTCGGCAAGGTGCCCGGCGTGGGCCCCGTCGTCCCCGATCCAGGTGTGCCGATGCAGCTGGTGCACGCCGACGACGTCGCCCGTGCACTGGCCATGGGCGTGCTCGGGCAGGGCAGGCCCGGGGTCTACAACCTGGCGGCACCCGGGGAGTTCACCCTGAGCGACCTGGCCCGCGAGCTCGGATGGCGCAGCGTCCCGGTGCTCGACGTCGCCATCGACCTCACCGCGGCGCTCGTCGAGCGGCTGCCCGGGCTGCCGCCTGAGGCGGCGTGGATCCAGACGGCTCGGGTGCCGGTCGTGATGGACACGAGCCGTGCGCGCACCGAGCTGGGGTGGCTCCCGCAGCACGACGTCGTCGACACGTTGCGCGCCACCGTCCGGGGAGCGCAGGAGGCCGGGCTGGTCGACGCTGCCGGTCGCCTCCGGGCCGGGCTCAGAAGCCGCTGATCCCCTCGGGACCGCCGGCCTGCTCGTCGAAGTTCTCGTGCTCGAGCAGGTGCAGGACCGGCACGCCGAGCTTGCGACGGGCGCGCGAGGTCCAGTCGAGGTGGAAGAACTCGGCCACCACGTGGGGTCGGGTCAGCACGATCACCTCGGCCGCCTCCACGTCCTTGACCTTCGCGGCCAAGGCGTCGATCGGCTCGGCGGTCACCAGCTCGCCGGTCGCGGTCGCACCGGCACGCTCGAGGGCGGCGAGCGAGGAGGCGAGCTCGGAGCGCGCCTTGTCGAGGAGCTCGCGCTGGATCTCGGCGACGTCGTCCTGGTCGACCAGCATCGGGCCGGCCACCAGCGCGTCGCCGGAGGCGAGGCTGCCCATCGCCGACTCGACGCGGGCCGCGGCGTCCTCGACCGGCAGCAGCAGGTGGTAGCGGACCGGGGCGGGAGCCTCGGCGTGCAGGTCACGCACCTGCCCGGCGTCCAGCCGGGTCAGCGGCTGCTCGACGAGCAGGACCACGTCATAGGTCTGGGACTCCGTCATGAGACCAGCGTAGTGCCGAACGTTCAGCCGGGAGTGCCGAGCACGTCGGTCAGGTCGTAGGACACCGGCTCCTCGAGCTGCTCGTAGGTGCAGCTCGCGGGATCGCGGTCGTCGCGCCAGCGCTTGAACTGCGCGGTGTGGCGGAACCGTTCGCCCTCCATGTGGTCGTAGCCGACCTCCAGCACCCGTTCGGGCCGCAGGGGCACGAACGAAAGGTCCTTCCCCGCGCTCCACCGGCTGACGGCCCCTGGCGTCCGCTCGCCGCTCGCGCTCATCGCCTGCTGCCACTGGCCCCACGGGTGGGCCTCTCCGTCGGTCACCAGCGGCTTCAGCTCGTCGATGAGCTGGGCCCTTCGCCTCGCGGTGAACGACGCCGACACCCCGACGTGCCGGAGGTTCCCTTCGTCGTCGTACAGACCGAGCAGCAGCGACCCGAGGAGCGGCTTCTCGTCGGTCGAGTTCTTGTGCAGCCGGTAGCCCGCGACGACGACGTCCGCGGTGCGCTCGTGCTTCACCTTGAACATCGCCCGGACGTTGGGCTGGTAGCGGCCGGACAGCGGCTTCGCCATGATGCCGTCGAGCCCCGCCCCCTCGAACTGGTCGAACCACCGCAGCGCCACGGCGGGGTCGGTCGTCACGCGCGTCAGGTGGACCCGCTCGGGCCGAGTCTCCAGAGCAGCCTCGAGGTGCTCGCGCCGGACCGCGAGGGGCACGCTGGTCAGGTCGTCGTCGGCGAGAGCGAGGACGTCGAAGGCGACGAACGCGGCCGGCGTGGTCTCGGCCAGCATCTTGACCCGCGACTGCGCGGGGTGGATCCGGTCCTGCAGCCGGTCGAAGTCGAGCCGGTCGCCGATGGCCACGATGAGCTCCCCGTCGAGCACGCACCGCTGCGGAAGGTCGGCGGTGGTCAACGCCTCGACCACGTCGGGGAAGTAGCGGGTCAACGGCTTGGTGTTGCGGCTGGCGATCTCGACCTCGTCACCGTCCTTGAAGACGATCGCCCTGAACCCGTCCCACTTCGGCTCATAGAGCAGCCCGGGATGCTCGTCGTGGCTGAACCTCGCCGGGTCGGGGACGGACTTCACGGACTTCGCCAGCATCGGAAGGACCGGGGGCATGACAGGCAGCTGCACGATGCCAGCGTCGCAGATCCGTCCATGCGAGCCCACGGTCACGGCCCGGGGGAGGGTCGCGCGGGTAGCCTCCGGGGATGACACACACCGACACACGCACCGGCATCCCGGGAGTCGAGGGGCTGCTCCGCACCGGCTCAGGACCGGTCGACCTCGCCGGAGTCGACCCGAGGTCGACGCCGGGGTTCGACGGTGACAAGTCCGCCGGAAAGGCAGCGCTGAAAGCCCTCGACGACGAGATCACCGAGCTCCAGGAGAAGCTGGCGGCCGACGCCTACACCGGCGGGCACCGCAGCGTCCTGCTCGTCATCCAGGGCATGGACACCTCCGGCAAGGGTGGCGTGCTGAAGCAGGTGGTCGGGTTGCTGAACCCGGGCGGCGTGCACGCCACGTCGTTCAAGGCGCCGACCGACGAGGAGAAGGCCCACGACTTCCTCTGGCGGGTCGAGAAGGAGACCCCGGCGCCCGGCCAGATCGGCATCTTCGACCGCTCCCACTACGAGGACGTCCTGGTCGCCAAGGTCCGCGGACTGGCGCCTCCTGAGGAGGTCGAGCGGCGCTACGACGCGATCAACGACTTCGAGAAGCGGCTGGCCGAGGCCGGGTGCACGATCATCAAGTGCATGCTGCACATCTCGGAGGAGGAGCAGCGGGAGCGGCTCCTCGCCCGGCTGGACGACCCGACCAAGATCTGGAAGTTCAAGCCCGGGGACGTCGACGAACGCGCGTTCTGGGCGGACTACCAGCGTGCCTACGAGATCGCCCTCGAACGGTGCAGCACCGAGTGGGCGCCGTGGCACGTCGTACCGAGCGACCGCAAGTGGTACCGCTCGCTGTCGATCGCCTCTCTCCTCCGCGACGCGCTCCTCGCGATGCGGCTCGAGTGGCCCGAGCCGGAGTTCGACGTCGAGGAGCAGAGGCGCCGGCTGGGTGCCGGTTCGACCCGGGGCGGGCGGTGACCTCCGTCGTAGGCTGTCGCCCGGGACGCCGTAGGATCCAACCACGTTCCAGCTTCTCCCACGGCCGGGGCAGCCCACGACGGGAGTACGACCGGGGAGGAAGCCGCCTGTGAGAGTCGCTCTGCTGTCGTACCGCAGCAAACCGCACTGCGGTGGGCAGGGCGTCTACCTGCGGCACCTCAGCCGCGAGCTGGTCCGGCTCGGTCACGACGTCGAGGTGTTCTCCGGGCAGCCCTACCCCGAGCTCGACGAGGGGGTCCGGCTCACGAAGGTCCCGAGCCTCGACCTCTACCGTGAGCCCGACCCGTTCCGGATCCCGCGACTCCGGGAGTTCCGCGACCTCGTCGACGTCTACGAGTTCCTCGCCATGTGCACCGCGGCCTTCCCGGAACCACGCACGTTCAGCCGCCGCGTCGCCAAGGTGCTGAGACGCCGCGCATCGGAGTTCGACGTCGTCCACGACAACCAGACCCTCGGCTACGGCATGCTGGCGATCGAGGCGATGGGGCTCCCGCTGGTCACCACGATCCACCACCCCATCACCTTCGACCGCCGGGTCGACCTCGCCCACGCACCGCTGCGCCAGCAGCTGAGCCTGCGGCGGTGGTACTCCTTCCTGCGGATGCAGGGCCGCGTCGCCCGACGGCTGCCGCAGGTCCTCACCGTCTCGGAGAGCTCGCGGCGCGACATCGCTGAGGACTTCGGGGTCGACCGGGACCGGATCCAGGTCGTCCCCCTCGGGGTCGACGAGGGCTTCCGGCCACCCACGAAGCCACGCGTGCCGGGCCGCATCGTCGCGATGGCGAGCGCGGACACGCCGATGAAGGGGGTGTCCACCCTCCTGGAGGCGCTGGCGAAGCTGCGGACCGAGCGTGAGGTCTCGCTCGTGCTGGTCACCAACCCCCCCAAGGGCGGCCGGACCGAGCAGCTGATCGAGACGCTCGGTCTCGAGGACTGCGTCAGCTTCGTCCACGGCATCTCCGACGCCCGAGCTGGTCGAGGTGATGGGGTCCGCCGAGGTCGCCTGCGTCCCGTCGCTCTACGAGGGGTTCTCGCTGCCGACCGCCGAGCTGATGGCCTGCGAGACGCCGCTCGTCGTCAGCCGCGCGCGGCGCCATCCCCGAGGTCGTGGGCGACGACGGCGAGTGCGCGGACCTGGTCACCCCGGGCGACGTCGCGGAGCTGTACGACGCGCTGGCGCGGCTGCTCGACGACCCGGACCGCAGAGCTCGCATGGGCGCCGCCGGGCGTCGTCGGGTGCTCGAGAGGTTCAGCTGGCACGCCGTCGCGGTGGCGACCGCAGGGGCCTACGAACGGGCGGTCGCCCGGCACGACACGGCGTACGACGACAAGTGAGGGACACCGGACGATGCTGACCGTCGACTTCGACCGCCTGGGGCTCCGCGCCGGTGAACGCGTGCTCGACATGGGGTGCGGCGCCGGGCGTCACGCCTTCGAGATGTACCGGCGAGGGGCCGACGTCATCGCCCTCGACCAGGACGCCGACGAGCTGTCGACGGTGAGCGAGTGGTTCGCCGCGATGCGCGAGGAGGGCAGCGTCCCTCTCGGGGCCGAGGCCGACGTGAAGCAGGGCGACGCGCTGAACCTGCCCTTCCCCGACGGCGAGTTCGACCGGGTCGTCGCCGCCGAGGTGCTCGAGCACATCCCCGACGACGAGGCCGCGATCGCCGAGCTGGTGCGGGTGCTGCGCCCGGGCGGCACGATCGCGGTCACGGTGCCCCGGTGGCTGCCGGAGCGGATCTGCTGGGCGCTCTCCGACGCCTACCACGAGGTCGAGGGGGGTCACGTCCGGATCTACCGCGCCGACGAGCTGGTGGCCACGCTGGAGCGCGCAGGGCTGAGGCTCACCGGCCGCCACCACGCCCACGGCCTGCACTCGCCGTACTGGTGGGTCAAGTGCGCGGTCGGGGTGGACAACGACACGAACCCCTTGGTCAAGGCGATCCACCGGGTGCTGGTCTGGGACATCGTCGAGCAGCCGCGCCTGACCAGACTCGCCGAGCGGGCGCTGAACCCACTGGTGGGCAAGAGCGTGGTGCTCTACCTCGAGAAGCCCGCCTGAGCGATGGCGCGCCACTCGACCGACGTCCCCGCGCTCGACGGGGTGCTCACCCGTGCGCAGGTGCGCGACACCGCGGCAGCGATCGCCCGGGTGCAGCAGCCCGACGGCGGCATCCCCTGGTCGGCCGGCGAGCACATCGACGCGTGGAACCACGTCGAGGCCGCGATGGCGCTGCTCGTCGGTGGTGAGGACACAGCCACCGCGGCGGCGTACGACTGGTGCCTGGCCACCCAGCGCGCCGACGGCTCCTGGCCGATGAAGGTCGTCGGGACGACGGTCGAGGACCCGAGCGGGGACACCAACATGTCGTCGTACCTCGCGGTCGGGGTGTGGCACCACTGGCTGCTGCGGCGGGACCTCGCGTTCGTACGGCGCTGCTGGCCGGCGGTGCGGGCCGGGCTCGACTACGCCGCCTGGATGCAGCTGCCGTTCGGCGGGGTGGCCTGGGCGCAGCAGTCGGACGGCCATGTCCGGGAGGAGGCGCTGCTCGCCGGCAGCTGCAGCATCTACCACTCGTTCCGGGCCGGCCTGGCGCTCGCCGACCTGGTCGACGACCCCCAGCCGGCGTGGGAGCTGGCGGCGGGGCGGCTCCGGCATGCACTCGAGGCGCACCGTGACATGTTCCTGGACAAGGCGACGTTCTCGATGGACTGGTACTACCCGGTCCTCTGCGGCCCGGTGCGCGGGCGGCCGGCGGAGGAGCTGCTGGCCTCAGGCTGGGACCGGTTCGTGGTCGAGGAGCTCGGGTGCCGGTGCGTGGACACCAACCCGTGGGTCACCGGGGCCGAGACCAGCGAGCTGGCGATGGCGCTCGACAACGTCGGCGAGCGGGACCGGGCCGTCCGACTCCTGGCGGCGGTCCAGCACACACGGCACCGCGACGGCCTCTACTGGACCGGGTTCGTGTTCGACGAGGGCGCCCACTGGCCGGACGAGCAGACGACGTACACCTCCGCCGCGGTGGTCCTCGCCGCCGACGCGCTCTCCCGCACGTCGCCCGGATCCGGGATCTTCCGGGGGGACACGCTCCCGGACCACCCACCCCCGCTGGCCGTCCAGTGCGGCTGCGTCGGCGAGGACGCCCCGTGGGTCGGATCGGTCAGCGGGCGCTGACCGGGTCGCCGGCGCTGCCCCTGGTCCGGCGCAGTGCCCGCATCGAGCCCTGGACGCCGACCTCCTCGAAGCCGTCCACGCGGGCTCGCAGATAGATCTCGTACGGCGGCCGCCCACCGTCGGCGGGGTCCGGGAACACGTCATGGATCACCAGCAGGCCACCGGCGGCGACCCAGGGGGCCCAACCCTCGTAGTCGGTGTGGGCCGGTTCGACCCCGTGCCCTCCGTCGATGAAGAGCAGGGCGAGCGGATGCCGCCAGTGCCGCGCGACGGTGGCGGAACGGCCGACGACGGCCACCACCACGTCCTCGAGCCCGGCGTGGGCGATGGTGGCGCGGAACGTCGGCAGCGTGTCCATCAGCCCGAGGTCGTCGTCGACCAGGGTCGGGTCGTGGTGCTCCCAGCCGGCTTGGTTCTCCTCCGAGCCGCGATGGTGGTCGACGGTGAAGACAGTGCTGCCGACGGCCCGGGCGGCGGCGCCGAGGTAGACCGCCGACTTCCCGCAGTAGGTCCCGACCTCCAGGAGCGGTCCGTCGCTCCCGACGGTGACCGCACAGTCGTGCAGGAACGCGCCCTCGTCCTCGGGCATGAACCCCTTCGCAGCCCGTGCGGCGGCGAGGAGGTCGGCGGTCATCGGTCGGGCGGTCGACATGCACCGAATCGTAGGGCGGAACTGCGGACGGATCGGGTCGGCGTCTGCCACAGTTCGCCCATGACCCGTCTCCAGCGTCTCCTCGTCGGTGCGGCATCCGCCGCGATGCTCACCCTCTCCGCGGCCCCCGCGGGCGCCGCCACCCAGATCGTGACCGACCCCTCCGACGATGCCGCCGGTCGCGGCCTCGACGTGACGCGCGTGGCGGTGCACAACCAGGACAGGCGCGTCGTCGTCCGCGTCCGTTTCGTCGAGGCGGTCCGCGGCGACCTGATCGTCAGCGTCGACCCGCGGGGAGCGCGCGGCGTCCGCCTGGTGAGCGAGCACCGCCCGGGGGGCACCACGACGAGCTACGTGCTGCCATGGGCGTTCACCGACGCAGCAGCCCGCCGGACCGTCCCCTGCCGGGGGTTCCGGGTGCGGTGGGACCTCGAAGCAGAGACCGCCCGTCTGGTCATGCCGTCGCGCTGCCTGCGGGGTGGGGACTACGGCGCGATCCGGTTCGCCGTGCTGACCGAGCGGAGAGGCGGCGACGTCGACTTCGCGCCGGAGTCGCCCGAGGACTCCACCTGGATCCCGCGCGGCTGAAAGCCCATGCGCCGGGCCATTGCTGCGGGAACGCCGACCCGTCTACGCTGATCCGACCGTCGCGTATCACGAAACAGGTTGCAGCATGCGCAACAAGCAACGAGCCAGCTTCCTCGCCACCCTGGCTACCGCCGCGCGGTACGAGGTGCTCCCGACGGGGACCATCGAGGAGAAGCTGCTCGAGCACGTGCCGCTCGACCGGGTCCTGACGGTCACCGCCTCGCCGGCGAAGGGGCTCGGCGCCACGCTGGAGCTGACCGAGCGGCTCAGCAAGCACGGTTACACCGCGGTCCCGCACCTTGCGGCGCGCATGGTGCGCGACCGCGTCGAGCTCGCCGAGATCTGCGACCGGTTGCTCGCGGCAGGGGTCCGGACCGTCTTCGTCCCGGGCGGCGACCAGGATCCGCCGGCGGGGGAGTACGCCGCCGCACTCGACCTGCTCGAGGCGCTCGACGAGCTCGGACGTCCGTTCCCCGACGTCGGCATCACCGGCTATCCGGAGTCCCACCCCACGATCCACGACGACCTCACGGTGCAGTCGATGTGGGACAAGCGCCGGCACGCCACGCACATCGTGAGCAACCTCAGCTTCGACCCCGGGACGATCACCGGCTGGATCGAGCGGATGAGGCGCCGCGGCATCACCCTGCCGATCCTCCTCGGCGTCCCGGGTCCGGTCGACCGGACCAAGCTCCTCGCGATGGCCACCAGGATCGGGGTGGGCGACTCCACCCGGTTCCTCGCCAAGCACAAGGGGACGATGACCCGGCTCGCGGCGCCCGGAGGGTTCACCGGCGAGCGGTTCCTCGAGCGATGCGCGACAGCCCTCTCGCGGCCCGAGGCTGTCGTCACCGGGCTGCACGTCTACACGTTCAACCAGGTGGCCGAGACCGAGCGGTGGCGCACGGAGTACCTCGAGCGGTTGTCGTGAAGCGATCCGAGGATCGCAGTCACCTGACGACTGCGATCCTCGGACCGGTCGCTGTCCCTGGCTCGACGAGGGGGTGGAGGGCGCGGGCGAGCCGGAGGTGGCCGGTCTCCACGACGGTCAGCGGGAGCCCGACTCGCTCCGCGGCGGCGGCGGCCAACGCCCCGAGCGAGGGGTCGGGGTCCTGCGCCAGCCACACCATCCGGGTGTAGTGGCCGAAGTAGTCGTCGCGGAGCTCGGGGTACCGGTCGAGGCCGAGCTCGGCGACGACCAGCCGGTCGAAGGCGCGGACGAGGAAGTCGGTGAGCAGGTAGGTCCCGGGCTGGTCGGCGAGCAGCCGCTCGACCGCCGGCTCGCCGGCGTACAGCCCGTAGCAGTGCAGCCCGGGCAGTCGGCCCCAGCCGCGCCGGTCGCACAGCTCGTCGAGAGCGCCGTAGGTGCCGCAGTCGGCGTACCCCACCGCGACCGTCCGGTAGCGGCCCGCCAGCTCGTCGCCGAGCCGCTCCACCTCGACGGCGATCGAGGTGGGACGGTTGTGCAGCAGCGGCGGCAGCGGGAAGACGTCCATCGGCCACCCGCGCTCGGCGACGACCTCGGCACAGGGCTGGGCGATCGCGCCGCAGGCCACCAGCGCGACGCGGTCCCGGCAGGACCGCTCAGCCCGGGAAGGCGAGGAGGTCGACGAAGCGGTCGTTGAAGTCGCTGCGGTCGGAGAGCTCGACATACTTCACCTCCTCCAGCAAGGTGCGGGCGCCGCCGCGCTCCTGGGCGCTGAGCAGGCACATCTTGGCGCCCTCGCCGGCGACGTTGCCCGCCGAGACGATCCGGAGCACGGGCAGCCGGGGGACCAGCCCGATCCGGACCGCCGCCGCGGGGGAGAGGTAGCTCCCGAAGGAGCCTGCCAGCAGCACCTGCTGGACGTCGGACTCCGTGAGCCCGAGCTCCTCGAGCAGGAGCGCCCAGCCGGTGGAGATCGCCGCCTTGGCGAACTGCAGCTCGCGTACGTCGCGCTGGGAGAGGTAGACGCACTCCTCGGGAGGCGCGTCGGGGTCCGGCCGGTGCAGCAGGAACACCCGCTCCTGTCCCACGGCGGTGAGCCGGTCCGCCAGGTGCGGCGCGCGCTCGACGGCCTCGGCGGCGGTCACGAACCGTCCCGACCCGTCGAGGAGCCCCACCTTCACCAGCTCGGAGACCGCGTCGACCAGCCCCGAGCCGCAGAGCCCCTGCGGCTCGACGTCCCCGATCACCTGGAGCTCGACGTCGCCGGCGAGGCGGACCACCTCGATGGCGCCGTCAGCAGCTCGCATCCCGCACCGGATCGCGCCTCCCTCGAAGGCCGGGCCGGCCGGTGCTGCCGTGGCGAGGATCGTCTCGCCGTCGCTGAGCACGATCTCGCAGTTCGTGCCCACGTCGATGAAGAGCCGGACCCGCTTGTCACGGTCCATCCCGGTGGCGAGCATCCCGGCGACGATGTCGCCGCCGACGTAGGCGCCGAGGGCCGGCAGGGCGTAGGCGCGCGCACCGGGGTGCAGCTCCAGACCGAGGTCCGAGGCGAGCAGCGGCGGCATGGAGGCCGAGGACATCACGAACGGGGCGACGCCCATCGGCTCAGGGTCGATGCCGAGCACGAGGGCGGTCATCGTCGCGTTGCCGGCCACGGCCACCTCGTAGACCGAGGTCGCGTCGACGCCGGCCTCCGTGCAGACGTCCCGGGCCAGCTCCGCGAGGGTGGCCTGGGCCAGCTCGCGAAGCCGCGGCAGCGCGGCGGGGTCCATCATCGTGGCGCTGATCCGGGTGATCACGTCGCCGCCGAAGGGCTGCTGCTTGTTGAGCATCGACGCCACCGCGGCAGGGGTGCCGGTGGTGACGTCGACCAGCGTCGCGACCACGGTCGTCGTGCCGAGGTCGAACGCGATCGCCCACTGGTGCGCGGTGGTGTTGCCGGGCTCCACGTCGACGAGCACGTCGTCCACCACCACCGCGGTGACCTTGTGGTCAGCGGCGCGCAGAACCGTCGGCAGCCGGCGCAGCGCGTGCAGGTCGGGGGTCAGCTCGAGGTCGTGGAGGGCGTCGAGGAGCCGGGCGAGATCGGGACGCTGGTCGTCGAGGGTCGCCTCCTCCAGCTCGACGTAGCGCTTCTGCAGCGCCGGGCGGAGGATCACCTGGCGCCCGACACCGACGGTCGCCGCCTTGGGACGGGTCGTGAGCGGTGGGACGTCGATGGTGAGGTCGACGGTCGCCTGCGCCAGGCAGGCGAGCCGCCAGCCGTTCTGGAGCTGGTCGGGACTGAACGCGCGGACGTCCAGGCTCGAGACCGGCACGGAGCCGTCGAGCACCTGCACCTTGCACTTCTTGCAGGTGCCGTGGCCGCCGCAGGTCGAGTCGATCGCGATGCCGTTCCAGCTCGCTGCGTCGAAGACGGTGACACCGGGCGGCACCCGCACCGCGCGGTTGGAGGGGGTGAAGGACAGCTGCACCCGGCCGGTGCCGTCGTGCGGCGCGACCGGTTCGAGCGGCACCAACGGGCCGCCCGCTTCGGCTGGAAGGCCGCTCACAGCGCCGCGGCCGCCTGCCGCCTGCGGTGGGAGGCGATCCACTCGCCGCCCCACTCGTCGTGGCCCAGCAGCAGGTCCGCAGCCTTGACGGCCTCGACGATCTGCGGGGTCCGGGTGTCCATGATCGCGCTGGTCAGGCCCGCGGTCATCGCCATCGGCAGGAACGCCGCCCCGAGCGTGTGCCGGGCCGGCATCCCGAAGGAGACGTTCGAGGCGCCGCACGTCATGTTGAGCCCGTGCACCTCGCGGATCCGCCGCATGGTCTCCATCGTCGTGATCGCGTTCGTCGTGTCGGCCCCGATCGGCATCGCGAGCGGGTCGATGACGATGTCGGCCTCGGCGATGCCGTACTCCTGGGTGGCCACGTCGACGATGTGCTGGACCAGCTCGAGCCGCCGGTCCGCCTCCATGGGGATCTCCTCGGCGTCGTTGGGCAGGGCGATCACCGCGGCGTCGTACCTCTTGACCAGCGGGAGGATCAGCTCCATCCGCTCGTCCTCGGCGGTGATCGAGTTGACCAGCGCGCGGCCCTGGTAGACCGACAGCCCCGCCTCGAGCGCCTCCACGACCGAGGAGTCGATGCAGATCGGCAGGTCGGTGAGCTGCTGCACCATGGTGATGGCCTTGGCCAGCAGCTCGGGCTCGTCGGTGAGCGGCACCCCCATGTTGACGTCGAGCACGTCGGCGCCGCCCTCGACCTGGGCCCGCACGTCGCGCTCGATGGCGGAGAGGTCGCCTGCCCGCAGCTGGTCCTGGAAGATCCGGCGCCCGGTGGGGTTGATCCGCTCGCCGATCAGGCAGAACCGCCGCCCGTGCCCGATCACGACCTCCTTGGTAGCGGAGCGGAGAACGGTCTCGTGCAGGGTCGTCATGCGCTCACCAGGGCCCTCTTGCCGGCCAGGAGCTCCTTGGCCTTCTTGACGGTCGCCGAGGCGTCGGCCGCGTAGCCGTCGGCCCCGACCGCGTCGGCGTACTCCTGGGTGACCGGGGCGCCGCCGACCATGACGATGACCGAGTCGCGCAGCCCTGCCTTCTGGAGCGCGTTCATGTTCGCCTTGAACATCGGCATCGTCGTGGTGAGGAAGGCCGAGAACCCGACGATGTCCGGCTGGTGCTCCTCGATCTTGGCCACGAACTTCTCCGGCGCCACCTGGACGCCGAGGTCGATGACCTCGAAGCCGGCACCCTCGAGCATGATGTTGACGAGGTTCTTGCCGATGTCGTGGACGTCGCCCTTCACGGTGCCCATGAGGAACTTGCCGACCGTCTGGACGCCGGTCTCGGCGAGCAGCGGCCGCAGCACCTCCATCGAGCCGGCCATCGCCCGGCCGGCGATCAGCATCTCCGGGACGAAGAAGTCACCACGCTCGAAGCGGGCGCCGACCTCCTCCAGCGACGGGATGAGCGCGTCGAAGAGCAGCGACTGGGGCTCCATCCCGAGCTCCAGCGCCACGTGGGTCAGCTCGAGCACGCGAGGGGCGTTGCCGACCAGCGTCTCGTCGTACAGGCCTTGCAGGATCTCCTCCGGCGTCATGCCACACCTTCCTTGATCGTTGTCCGTAGCAGCAGCGCCGAGAGGGACCCGGCCTGTTCGACAAGCAGTCGCCCCATCTCGTCGAGCTGGTCGGCGAGCCGGGCCGTCGGGCCCGAGACGCCGAGAGCGGCCACCACCTCGCCGTCCCGGCCGGTGACCGGCGCGGCGACGGCGGTCAGGCCGACCTCCAGCTCGTCGACGGCGAGCGCCCACCCGTGGCGACGGATCATCGCGAGCTCCCGCTCCAGCGCGGCCCGGTCCGCCACGGTGCGCTCGGTCCGTGTCTCGAGCTCTCCCTCGGCCACCGCGAGCCGCCCGTGCGCGAGGAGCACCTTGCCGAGGGCGCTGCAGTGCGCCGGCACGTCGGTGTCGGTCCAGTCGCGCGTGGCGAGGAGGTAGAGCGAGTCGACCTGCGCCGCGTGGTGCACCGTGCTTCCGTTGGCGACGCCGAGGTGGGCGGTCTCGCCGGTGCTGTCCCGGAGCCGCTCGAGGTACGGCGTGGCGATCCTCGCGGTCTCCTGCCACGGGTCGTGACGCGCGGCGTGGAGGGCGAACAGGGCGCCCGCGACGTAGGCACCGGAGGCGTCGCGCTGGAGCAGGTCGTTCTGCTCGAGGGCGGCGAGGAGCCGTGAGGTCGTCGACCGGGCGAGCCCTGCGGCGTCGGTCAGCTCGGTGAACGACAGCGGCTCGTCCGCGCGGACCACCAGTGAGACCAGGGCGCATGCGCGGTCGATCGCCTGGGTGCCGGGGACCGGCTGGCGGGAGGGGAGATCTAGGTCGTCGACCACGGGAATGCCTTCACGGTGCGCTCATGATGTGGAACTGTGTTCCCACATGATGAGGTTATGATCCGGATCACACCCCGGTCAAGGAGGCGAGCCCCATGTTCCGCAACACGATGCCGCGCTACGAGATCCTCTCCGCCGACGCGATGACGACCCTCGACGCGGGATGGCGTCGCCTGGTCACCGAGATCGGTGTCGAGTTCATGAGCGACCGCGCCCTCGACCTGTTCCGCCGGGCCGGCCAGCGGGTCGAGGAGAACACCGTCTTCCTCGACCCCGAGTTCGTGCTCGAGCAGGTCCGGAAGGCACCGGCGGAGTTCGACGTCCAGGCCCGCAACCCGGCGAACTCCCTCCACATCGGCGGCGACTCGATGGCGTTCGGAGCCGTGTACGGCCCTCCGTTCGTGCGCGAGGGGGCCGTTCGCCGCGACGCGACCATGGACGACTTCCGGCGGTTCACGTCGCTGGCCCAGTCGTTCTCCGTGCTCGACTCCGCCGGCGGTGTCATCTGCGAGCCGAACGACACCCCCCTCGACTCACGCCACCTCGACATGACGCTGGCGCTCCAGACGCTGACCGACAAGGTCTACATGGGCAACGTGGTCTCGGGCGTCAACGCCCGCGACACCATCGCGATGGGCGAGATCCTCTTCGGTGGCCGGGAGGCGATCGAGAGGACACCGGTCTCGATCTCGCTGGTCAACTGCAACTCGCCGCTGCGCTGGGACGACCGGATGCTCGACGCGCTGTTCGAGTACGCCGGGGCCGCCCAGCCGGTCGTCCTGACGCCGTTCATCCTCATGGGCGCGATGTCGCCGGTGACCATCCCGGCGGCCCTGGTGCAGCAGATCGCCGAGGCGCTGTCCGGGATCGCGCTCGCCCAGCTGATCCGGCCGGGGTGCCCGGTGATCTTCGGCTCGTTCCTCTCCAACATCGACATGCAGTCCGGGTCGCCGACGTTCGGGACCCCCGAGTCCGGGATCGGTCTGCTGTGCACCGGGCAGATCGCGCGTCACTTCGGGCTGCCGTTCCGCTCCGGCGGCGCGATGACCTCCTCGCAGGTGCCGGACGCGCAGGCCGGCTACGAGGCGCTGATGACGATGCTGCCGACGTTCCTGGCAGGGGCCAACTGGGTGATGCACTCGGCCGGCTGGCTCGAGGGCGGGCTGGTCGCCGGCTATGAGAAGTTCATCGTCGACATCGAGCTGCTGCAGATGCTCCGGGCCGAGTTCACCCCGCTGGAGATCGACGAGGACTCGATGGCGTTCGGCGCCCACGAGGAGGTCGGCCACGGCGGGCACTTCCTCGGCGCGATGCACACGATGGAGCGGTTCCGCACGTGCTTCTACCGGCCGTTGCTCTCCTCGTCGGAGAACTACGAGCGGTGGAACCGCAACGGCGCCAACGACACGGCGGCCCGGGCGACGAAGATCTACCAGCAGCGGCTCGAGGAGTTCGAGCCCCCGCCGCTCGACGACGCGGTGCGCCAGGAGCTCGAGGAGTACGTCGCGCGCCGCCGCGCCGAGCTCGGCGACTGAGGCTCGCCCTCCGGAGCGCCCGGGCGACCTCGGCGAGCCTCTGCACGTCGGCGTACCCGCGGTCGAAGGCGGAGCCGTCCGCGGCGATGTCACGCAACCGGTCCCGCTCCTCCGTGAGGTAGGAGACGTAGGCGTCCCGGACCTCGTCGAGGTCGTGGTGGAACGGCCACACGTCCACCGCGCGGCACGCGGCCAGCGCCTCGTCGACCGGGGCCGCCACGCGGGCGGCGGTCCGGCCGACGAGCCCCAGCAGCGACGAGCGGAGCGAGGAGTCGGCGGTGGCCAGGGCGGGCGCGACGTACGACGCGGTGCTCGCGAGCTGCCGCTCGGCGTACGCCGTGGCCTCGTCCGCGCGCTGCGCGCAGGCGGCCACCGCCGACCGCTCGGCCGGCTCCCTGCGGCGCCCCTCGGCCCAGGTCCCGGCCGCGACCACCACGAGCACGACCACGAGCGCGACGACCGGCCAGCGCCGGCGCTCCGGCCCGGGCGCCAGCCGGTCGACGGTGACCTGCCGCGGTCCGCTCAGCGGAAGACGACCGTTCTGCTGCCGTTGAGGAGGACGCGGCTCTCGGCGTGCCAGCGCACCGCGCGGGACAGCACCTGGGCCTCGACGTCGCGTCCTGCCGAGGCGAGAGCAGCGGCGTCGGAGCGGTGGTCGACCCGGACCACGTCCTGCTCGATGATCGGGCCCTCGTCGAGGTCGCCGGTGACGTAGTGGGCGGTGGCGCCGACCAGCTTCACCCCGCGGTCGAAGGCCTGGTGGTAGGGCCGGGCGCCCTTGAAGCTCGGCAGGAACGAGTGGTGGATGTTGATCGCGCGGCCCTCGAGCCGCCTGCAGGCGTCGTCGGAGAGCACCTGCATGTAGCGCGCCAGCACGACGAGGTCGACGTCGAGCTCCTCGACGAGCTGCAGGAGCCGGGCCTCCGCCACGTGCTTGGTCTCCGGGGTGACCGGCACGTGGTGGAACGGGACGCCGTACGCACGAGCCAGCGGCTCGCAGTCGCGGTGGTTCGACACCACCGCCGGCACCTCGATCTGCAGGCTGCCGTTGCGCATGCGAAAGAGCAGGTCGTTGAGGCAGTGGTCGAGCTTGGAGACCATGACGAGGGTGCGGTACGGCGTGGCGGCGTCCCAGAGCTCCCAGGTCATCGCGAACGCCGAGGCCACCCGGGGGAAGTCGTCCCGGAGCAGGTCCAGCGTCGCGGGCGCGGGTGCGGAGAAGAGGACCCGCATGAAGAAGCGGTCCTGGTCGAGGTCGTCGTACTGCTGGCTCTCGAGGATGTTCCCCCCGTGCTCCACCAGGAAGCCGCTGACGGCATGGACGATGCCGGGGCGGTCCGGACAGAGAATCGTGAGCACGTAGGTCGGTGCGGCCATGCAGACACGCTAGCGTTGCGTCATGAGCAACACCATGGCCGGTCCGGGAGCCGTGCAGTCGGTCGACCGGGCGCTCACCATCCTCGGCATCCTCGCCCGGCTGGGGCCGGCCGGCGTCACCGAGATCGCGGCCGAGCTCGGCGTCCACAAGAGCACCGCGTTCCGGCTGGTCACGACCCTGGAGACCCACGAGCTGGTGGAGCAGACCGAGGACCGGGGCAAGTACCGGCTCGGCATGGGGCTGGTCCGGCTCGCCGGCGCCAGCACCGCCCGGCTCGACGTCGTCCAGGAGGCGCGGCCGGTGTGCCGCCGGCTCGCTGCCGCGTGCGGCGAGACCGTGAACGTCGCGGTGCTGTCGGAGGGCTCGGCGCTCTACATCGACCAGGTGGCGGGAGCCTCGGCGCTGCAGTCGCACAACTGGGTCGGCCAGCACATCCCGCTGCACGCCACCTCCAACGGCAAGGTGCTGCTCAGCGGGCTGGACCACGCCGAGGTCGACCGCCGGGTCGGGTCGCTGACCGCCTACACGAGCAGCACGGTCACCAGCCTGCGCGCCCTCCACCGCGAGCTCGACCAGGTGCGGGAGCGGGGGTACGCGCTGGCCACCGACGAGCTGGAGCAGGGGCTCACCGCCGTCGCCGCCCCCGTCCGCAGCGCGCACGGCGACGTGGTCGCGTCGATGAGCGTGTCCGGGCCGACCTTCCGTCTGGACGACGATCGGCTCGAGGACCTCGCCCCGGTGCTGGTCGCCGCCGCCGACGAGGTCTCCACCCGGCTCGGCTGGGGCGGCTCGGCGAACGGGGTCCCGCGACCCGGTACCCGTTGACGTAGGGCCCTCGACGTCACGATGCTGGTCCGCTAGACACGAACCGTTGCGGACCCGCAACGACACGTCCCCGAAGGAGCAGCGTGTCCACACTGTATCTCGACGGGAAGTGGGAGGAGGCCCGCTCGGGCGAGCGCCGCGAGATCCGCTGTCCCGCGGACGGCGCCCTGGTGGGCGAGGTGGACGAGGCGGGTCCGGAGGACGCCAGGGCCGCGGTCGACGCGGCTCGCCGGTCCTTCGACGACGGTGCGTGGTCGGGAGGGTCGAGCCTGGAGCGCGGCCGCCTGCTGCACCGGGTCGCGGACCTCCTGGAGCGGGACAAGGCGGACGTGGCGCGCGCGGAGTCGCTGGACACCGGCAAGCGGTTCGTCGAGAGCGAGTACGACGTCGACGACGTGGTCGGGGTCTTCCGCCACTACGGCAACGTGGCCGCCGAGGAGTCCGGACGGCTGGTCGACACCGGCAGGGCCGACGTCGTGAGCCGCGTGGTGCGCGAGCCGGTCGGTGTCTGCGCGTTGATCACCCCGTGGAACTACCCGCTGCTGCAGACGTCGTGGAAGGTCGCCCCGGCCCTCGCGGCCGGCAACACCTTCGTCCTCAAGCCGAGCGAGCTCACCCCCCACACCGCCGTCCACCTGATGCGCCTGATCGAGGAGGCCGGCGTGCCGGCCGGCGTCGCGAACCTCGTGCTCGGGGCCGGAGCCGAGGTCGGCTCGGCGCTCGTCGATGACCCGCGGGTCGACCTGGTCTCGTTCACCGGGGGGCTGGAGACCGGGAAGCGGATCATGGCGGCGGCGAGCGCGACCGTGAAGAAGGTCGCCCTCGAGCTCGGCGGCAAGAACCCCAACATCGTCTTCGCCGACGCCGACCTCGACGTGGCGCTCGACATGGCGCTCACCGCCGTGTTCCTGCACTCGGGTCAGGTGTGCTCCGCCGGCGCCAGGCTCGTGATCGAGGACAGCATCCGTGCCGACTTCGTCGACGAGCTCGTCGAACGAGCCCAGCGGATCCGGCTCGGCGGGCCGTTCGACGAGCGGGCCCAGACCGGTCCGCTCATCTCCGAGGGCCACCGCGCCAAGGTGGAGGCGTACGTCGCGAGAGGGGTCGACGAGGGCGCGCAGGTGCGGTGCGGCGGACGGCGTCCCGACGACCCCGCGCTGGCCGACGGCTACTACTACCTGCCCACGGTGCTCGACGGCTGCGACCCTTCGATGAGCGTCGTCCAGGACGAGTCGTTCGGCCCGGTGCTCACCGTGGAGGGGTTCGGCGGGGACGATGCGGAGGGCGCCGCCGTCCGGACCGCCAACGACAGCATCTACGGTCTCGCGGGCGCGGTGTGGACCCGGGACGCCGGACGGGCCGAGCGGGTGGCCGGCGCCCTGCGCATGGGCACCGTCTGGATCAACGACTACCACCCCTACGTGCCGCAGGCGGAGTGGGGCGGCTACAAGCAGTCCGGCATCGGCCGGGAGCTCGGCCGGGCGGGGCTGGAGGAGTACCAGGAGTCCAAGCACGTCTGGCACAACATCCGTCCCGTGGCGCAGGACTGGTTCGCCCCCGAGGAAGAGTCGCCGTGAGGGAGACCACCTGGGACTTCGTCATCGTGGGCGGTGGTTCGGCCGGGTGCGCGCTGGCGAACCGGCTGAGCGTCGACCCCGGCACGAAGGTGCTGGTCCTCGAGGCCGGGCGCTCCGACCTCCGGCTCGACCCCTTCATCCACATGCCCGCCGCGCTGCCGTACCCGATCGGCAACCGGCTCTACGACTGGAAGTACGAGTCCGAGCCGGAGCCGCACATGGGTGGCCGGCGGGTCTACCACGCGCGCGGGAAGCTGCTCGGCGGCTCGAGCAGCATCAACGGGATGATCTTCCAGCGCGGCAACCCCCTCGACTACGAGCAGTGGGCGGAGGAGAAGGGGATGGAGCAGTGGGACTACGCCCACTGCCTGCCCTACTTCAAGCGGCTGGAGACCTGCCTCGCCGGCGCCGACCGGTGGCGCGGTGGCAGCGGTCCCCTCGTGCTCGAGCGGGGCCCGGCGACGAGCCCGCTGTTCGGCGCGTTCTTCGAGGCCGCGCAGCAGGCCGGTCACCCGTTGACCGACGACCTCAACGGCTACCGTCAGGAGGGTTTCGCGCCGTTCGACCGCAACGTGCACCGTGGCCGCAGGCTCAGCGCCGCCCGCGCGTACCTCCACCCCGTGCGGAGCCGGCCCAACCTCCGCGTCGAGACGCTGGCGATGGTCACCGGCCTCGTGACCGAGGGCAACCGGGTCACCGGCGTCGACTACGAGCGGACCGGCCGCGGCAGGCGCCGGGCCAGGGCGCGTGAGGTGGTCCTCTGCGGCGGCGCGATCAACTCGCCCCAGCTGTTGCTCCTGGCCGGCATCGGCCCCCGGCAGGACCTCGGGGAGCTGGGCATCCCGGTCATCGCGGACCTGCCCGGTGTCGGCAGCAACCTGCAGGACCACCTCGAGGTGTACATCCAGTACGCCAGCAAGCAGCCGGTCTCCATCGGTCCCTGGCTCAAGCACCGGCACAAGCCGCGGATCGGCGCGGAGTGGCTCTTCCTCCGACGCGGGGTGGGCGCGAGCAACCACTTCGAGGCCGGCGGGTTCATCCGCAGCAACGACCAGGTGGACTACCCCAACCTCATGTTCCACTTCCTGCCGATCGCGATCCGGTACGACGGATCCCGCCCGGCCGGCGAGCACGGCTACCAGGTGCACATCGGCCCGATGTACTCCGATGTGCGGGGCACCGTGAAGCTGAGGTCGCGCGACCCGCACGAGCACCCGGCCCTGCGGTTCAACTACCTGTCGACCGAGAACGACCGGCGCGAGTGGATCGAGATGGTGCGGGCTGCCCGGAACATCCTCAACCAGCCGGCGTTCGACGTCTTCAACGCCGGCGAGCTGTCGCCCGGCCCGTCGGTCGAGACCGACCAGGAGATCCTCGACTGGGTGGCCGCCGACGCCGAGACGGCGCTCCACCCGTCGTGCACGGCGAAGATGGGGCTGGGGGAGGACGCGGTCCTCGACCCCCGGACCATGCGGGTGCACGGCGTCGAGGGGCTGCGCGTGGTCGACGCGTCGTCGATGCCGACCATCACCAACGGCAACATCTACGCCCCGGTCATGATGCTGGCGGAGAAGGCGGCCGACCTGGTGCTGGGGAACACCCCGCTGCCGCCCTCGGACGCCCCGTACTACCGGTTCCGCGACGGGATGCCGTTGGAGCCGCCGCCCAGTCGTCCGCCGGACCCGGCCGACCGACCTGCGAGCTGACGCGCGCATGAAGGGCCTGGAGGGCATGGAAGGGATCTTCACCCCGATCATCACGCCGTACGACGACCGCGGGCAGATCGATCTCGACGCCTTCGGCGAGGTAGCGGAGTTCCTGATCGACGCCGGTGTGCACTGCATCGTCGTCGCCGGGACGACGGGGGAGTACTACGCGCAGACGATGGACGAGCGGCTCATGCTCGCGCGTCACGCCGTGGACGTCGTCGCCGGACGCATCCCGGTGATGGTCGGCGTCGGCGCCACGAGGACCGAGGAGTCGGTCGCGCTCGGGATCGCAGCAAGGGAGATGGGCGCTGACGCCATCCTGGTGAACTCACCTCCCTACGCGCTCCCCACCGCTCTGGAGAACGCGCTGCACGCGTTGACGATCGACCGGGCTGTCGGCCTCCCGATCATGCTCTACAACTATCCGGGCCGGACGGGCACCGACATGGGGAGCGAGTACCTCGAACGCGTCGGGCGCTCCCGGAACGTCAAGGCGATCAAGGAGAGCAGCGGCTCCATCGACCGGCTCCACCTGCTCGCCCGCGACTTCCCGCACCTGCAGCTGGCCTGTGGCATGGACGACCAGGCGCTGGAGTTCTTCGCCTGGGGCGCTCGCACGTGGGTCTGCGCCGGCTCGAACTTCCTGCCTCGGGAGCACATCGCGATGTACGAAGCCTGTGCGGTGAAGGCCGACTTCGACACCGGCCGCCGGATCATGTCCGCGCTGCTTCCCCTGATGCGCGTCCTCGAGCAGGGGGGCACCTTCGTGCAGTGCGTGAAGTACGGCTGCGAGCTGGCGGGCCTGCGAGCCGGGCCTCCTCGGCCTCCACTCCGCCCGTTGACCAAGGACGGCGCGCGCGCGATGCGTGAGGTTGTCGCCACCGTGCGCACCACCGTCGACGCGGTCCTTGCCGGGAGGCCTGCATGACCGATCTCCTGACCCGCGACGAGTACGCGGCGTTGGCCGCGCAGACCGCGATCCCGACGCAGGCCTTCATCGACGGAGCCTTCCGCCCCGCCAGGAGCGGTGGCCGGATGCCGTCGGTCGACCCGGCCACCGGGGACGTGATCGGCGAGGTGGCAGCCTGCGGCCCCGTGGACGTGGACTTCGCCGTCGAACGCGCCAGGCGCGCCTTCACCGACGGCCGCTGGCGGGCCCTCGAACCTGGAGTCCGCAAGGAGATCCTGATCCGCCTGTGCAAGCTGATCGCCCGCAACCGGCGTGAGCTGGCCGTCCTGGAGAGCCTCGACAGCGGCAAGCCGATCCGGGACTGCGAGACGATCGACGTGCCCGACACGATCGCCACGCTCGCCTGGCACGCGGAGCTGATCGACAAGATCTACGACCAGACCGCGCCAACCGGCGACGACGCGCTCGCCCTGGTCGTCCGCGAACCGATCGGCGTCGTCGGGGTTGTCATCCCCTGGAACTTCCCCATGCTCATGCTGGCCTGGAAGATCGGCCCTGCGCTCGCGGCGGGGAACTCCGTCATCGTCAAGCCGGCGGAGCAGACCTCCATCACCGCTCTTCGCGTCGCCGAGCTGGCCGCTGAGGCCGGAGTGCCGGACGGCGTGCTCAACGTGGTGCCGGGTTCCGGCGCCGAGGCAGGACGGGCGATCGGCCTCCATCCTGACATCGACATGGTCACCTTCACCGGCTCCACCGACACCGGACGCCAGTTCCTCCACTACGCGGCCGACTCCAACCTCAAGCGCGTCGTGCTCGAGTGCGGGGGGAAGAACCCGATCGTCGTGCTGGGCGACGCCACCGACCTCGACCACGTCGCCAAGAAGGCGGTCGAGGGGGCGTTCTGGAACATGGGCGAGAACTGCTCTGCCTCGTCACGGCTCATCGTCCACGAGCGGCTCCGTGAGCCCCTGCTCGAGCGCCTGGTCGAGAACGCGTCGGAGTGGCGCACCGGCGACCCCCTCGACCCGACCAACCAGCTCGGAGCCATGATCGACGAACGGCACGTCGGCAAGGTCAGGTCCTACCTCGACCGGGGCCGTGAGGAGGGGCTGCGCACCGTGTGTGGCGGCGAGGTCGTCGATGGACGTTACGTCCTGCCCACGGTGTTCGACGGTGTCGGTGCCGCTTCGCCACTCGCTCGCGAGGAGATCTTCGGTCCCGTGCTCTCGGTGCTCTCGGTGCCCCACGACGACGTCGCCGTCGAGGTCGCCAACGACACGCCCTATGGCCTGACCGCCTCGGTGTTCTCCGACAACACGACGGCTTCGCTGCGCGCCGCCCGTGCGATCCGCGCGGGCACGGTCACGGTCAACACCTACGGCGAGGGCAGCATCGCCACTCCGTTCGGGGGCTACAAGCAGTCCGGCTTCGGCGGGAGGGACAACTCGGTGCACGCACATGACCAGTACACCGAGCTGAAGACGATCTGGATCGACCTCACCCTTCCGGCGGACCGGGGAACCCTGGACCGCTGACCACGCGCGCGGCACGCCTTCGCCTGCTCACAAGGGGGCGCAGAGCCTGAGGGCGTCGTAGATGGCGGCGTGGATGTTGCGGCTGGCGACGGCGTCCCCGATGCGGAACAGCTGGTAGCTCCCCTCGACGTTCTCCACCCGTTGCTGAGGCCGTCCCGCGACCAGCGCGGCGAGGTCGACGGCTCCCCGGTTCGAGGAGTCCGGCGCCAGCTCGTGGTAGAGCTCGTCGTTGGGGAGGGTCCCGTGCTCGACGACCACCTGATCGACCTCGCGTGTCTCCTCCAGGTCAGCGTGCTCGCTCCACAGTGTCGCCAGCAACCGGCCGTTGACGGCGCGACGGACGCGGACCAAGCGGCGTGCCAAGGTGATGCGCACACCGTGCCGGGCGAACGCGGCGAGGTAGGCGGGGGTGTTCATGCCGCCGACGTCGGGCGCGATGACCCGCTCGGGCGTGACGAGCTCGACCTCGGCCCCCGTCCCGGCGAGCAGCTCGGTCGCGTCCATCCCCGGGTAGGCCCCGTTGTCGTCATAGACCAGGACCGACGTGCGCGGAGGTGTGCTGCGGCTGAGCACGTCCCAGGTGTCGACGACGAGCCGCCGGCTCGCCGCATCGAGGAACGTCGTGTTCGGGAGACCCCCCGTCGCGACCACGACCAGGTCCGGCTGCTCGTCGAGCACGTCTCCCCGCGACGCCCACGTGCCGAGCCGGAGCTCAGCGCCGGCCAGGCGGGCCTCGCTCAGCCGCCAGTCGGCGATGGCGATCAGGTCACGACGTCGGCGCCCCGCCGACGCGAGCAGCAGTTGACCGCCGACCCGGTCCGCAGCTTCGAAGAGAACCACGCGGTGGCCGCGTTCAGCCAGGACGCGGGCGGCCTCCAGCCCTGCGGGGCCGCCACCGACCACCACGGCCCGTCGACGGTGGTCGCTCGGGGTGATCACGTGAGGGAGCTGCTGCTCGCGGCCGGTGGCGGGGTTGTGCACGCACTTGGCATCTCCGGAGTCGTAGATCGAGTCCAGGCAGTACGACGCGCCCACGCACGGGCGGATGCGGTCCTCCTCGCCCCTCATGACCTTGGCGACGAGGTAGGGATCGGCCATCTGGGCCCTGGTCATCCCCACCAGGTCCAGCAGCCCGGCCGTCAGAGCGTGCCGCGCGGTGGCGACGTCGGTGATCCGGGCGGCATGCATGACCGGAACGTCGAGCGCCCGGCGGATCTCACCGGCGAACTCGAGATGCGGTGCGCTGGGCGTGCCCATGATCGGGATCGCCTCGACCAGGGACTGGTCGCTGTCGATCCGGCCCCGGATCACGCTGACGAAGTCCACGCCGTCGCCGACCAGCACCTTGAGGGCCGCCAGCGCCTCCGCGCGGCCCAGTCCGTGCTCGATCCGCTCGTCCAGCGTCATGCGCAGGCCGACGACGAACTGCGGGCCCACGGCCTTGCGGATCGCGCTGACCACCCGCCTCGGGAACTCGAGTCGTGCTTCGGGTGACCCACCGAACTCGTCATCGCGCCGGTTCGTCGCCGGTGACAGGAACCCGTCGAAGAGGTGCCCGTACGCCTCGATCTCGATCCCGTCCAGGCCGCCGTCCTGACAGCGCTGGGCGCCGGCGGCGTAGTCGTCGACGACACGGTCGATGTCCCACCACTCGGCCTCCTTCGGGAACGCCCGATGGCTCGGCTCACGGAGTGGGCTGGGCGCCAGCAGGGGGAGCCAGTCACCGGTGTAGTTGCTCGACCTCCGCCCGAGATGGGTGATCTGGCACATCACCGCCGCGCCGTGGCGGTGCACGTCGTCGGTCAGCCGCCGGAACCACGGGACGATCTCGTCGCGGTAGAGCAGGAGGTTGCCGAAGGCCGGAGGGCTGTCAGGAGAGACCACGGCCGAGCCGCCGATCATCGTCAGTCCGACACCGCCCTTGGCCTTCTCGACGTGGTAGGCGCGATACCGGTCCCGTGGAAGGCCGTTCTCGGTGTAGGCGGGCTCGTGCGAGGTGCTGACGACGCGGTTCCGAAGGGCCACACCGGCCAGGTCGAAGGGCGCGAGCAGCGGGTCATCGGTTCGGTAACGACCGTGCCGGGGGCCTGGCGTGATCTGGCTCACACCCCGTATCGTGCCGTTCTGCGACCCAATCGTACAAGTGTCCGGGAAGCAGGCAGGGTGTCATGGGTGGAGAGCGGACGGAGCGGGTGGGCGCCCGCGCGGCCGGGCCCCGCGTTGCCCGGCGCCACCCTCCCCCCGTACGCCGACGCCTCATCGTCGAAGCCGCCCGCACGGTGATGGCCCGACGAGGGATGGCTGCCACCGGGATGCGAGAGGTGGCCGCGGCCGCAGGCGTGTCCCTGGGGACGGTGACCTACCACTTCAGCGGTGTCGACGAGCTTCTCGTCAAGGTGATCGACGCCGAGGAGGCAGAGTTCTTCCTGCCTCTGGTCGACCACGCACTCGCGGCCGAGACGGGCAGGTCGGGGCTGCAATACCTGGTGGACGGCCTTCTCTCTGACGAGCCACGCACGAGGGAGCACTGGTTGCTCTGGTTGGACTTCTGGACGTTGGCCAGCAGGGACGTGCAGTTCGGGCAGTGGCAGCTCGGAAGCTACGAGGCCTGGCGGAAGGTGGTCGCCGAGCTCGTCGAGCGCGGGCAGGCGGACGGTTCGCTCGTCGTCACCGACACCGAGCGCGCCGTCAGCCACGTGATGGCGCTCGTGGACGGCGTCGCCGCACAGGCCTTCCTGGTGGGGCGCGGCGCCGCCCTGGCCTCCGGGGGCCCGCGGATCCTGATGCGCTCACTGCTCGGCGACCTGTTCGCCTACACCGACGACGCGGCCGCCGGGTCGGCTCCCGCCCCCTCGTCCGAGAGCCGTTCCTAGGAGGCCCGCGTGTTCCGCAACAGCATGCCCCGCTACGAGGTCCTCTCCGAGGAGGCGCTCGCAACGATCGACCGTGGCTGGCGTCGTCTGCTCGGCGACATCGGCATCCAGTTCCGTGACCAGCGTGCGCTCGACCTGTTCGCGGCGGCCGGGCAGAAGGTGGAGGGCGACGTCGTCTTCCTCGATGCGGAGTTCGTGCTCGAGCAGGTTGCCAAGGCACCGTCGGAGTTCGACATGCAGGCGCGCAACCCTGCGAACAACGTCCACATCGGTGGGGACTGCATGGTCTTCGCCGGCGCCTACGGCGCGCCGTTCGTGCGCCAGGGCGCTGTCCGGCGTGACGCGACCATGGAGGACTTCCGCAACTTCTTGAAGCTCTCCCAAGGGTTCCCCACCCTCGACTCGGCGGGTGGCGTGATCTGCGAACCGAACGACGTCCCGCTCGACAGCCGACACCTCGACATGATCCTCGCCCTGCAGACGCTGACGGACAAGGTCTACATGGGCAGTGTGATCTCGGGGGCGAACGCCGCCGACACCATCGCGATGAGCTCGATCCTGTTCGGAGGCGGCCAGGGCGCGGAGGCGGGCCGGGCGAGCATCGAGACGACCCCGGTGACGCTGAACATCATCAGCTGCAACTCGCCCCTCAGGTGGGACGACCGGATGTTGGAGGCGCTGTTCGAGTACGCCGCCGCGGCCCAACCGGTGGTCCTGACGCCGTTCATCCTCCTGGGCGCCATGTCGCCGGTGACCGTGCCGGCGGCGCTGACCCAGCAGATCGCCGAGGCGCTGTCGGGGGTCGCCCTGACCCAGCTGATCCGTCCCGGGGCTCCCGTGGTCTTCGGCTCCTTCCTGTCCAGCATCGACATGCGCACCGGCAGCCCCACGTTCGGGACTCCGGAGTCGGTGGTCGGGCTGTTCGCGACGGGTCAGATCGCACGGCACTTCAAGCTGCCGTTCCGCACCGGCGGCACCCTGGCCACCTCACAGGTCACCGACGCCCAGTCCGGCTACGAGGCGATGATGACGATGATGCCGACCTTCCTGGCCGGCACGAACTTCGTCATGCACACCGCCGGCTGGCTCGAGGCCGGCCTGGTGACCAGCTACGAGAAGTTCATCGTCGACATGGAGATCCAGCAGATGCTGGAGAGCGCGTTCGCGCCGATGGAGGTCGACGAGGGGTCGATCGCCTTCGACGCCCACCAGGAGGTGGGTCACGGCGGCCACTTCCTCGGCGCAGCGCACACCTTGGAGCGGTTCCGCACCTGCTTCTACATGCCGCTCCTGTCGTCGTCCGATAACTTCGAACGGTGGAGTCGTGGTGGGGGACTCGACGCCACGGACCGGGCCACCAAGGTCTACCGCGAGCGGCTGGAGGCCTACGAGCCCCCACCGATCGACGACGCCATCCGTGAGGAGCTGGAGGAGTACGTCAACCGGAGACGGACCGAGCTGGGTGACTGAACCGTCACGAGCAGAAGCGAGGACATGGACATGTTCGCCATCGAAGCAAGAGATACCTACAAGGTCTTCGGCAAACGGCCCGAGCGTGCCGTCGAGCGGTTGAAGGCAGGCACGACGACGCGCGAGGAGCTGCGCGGCGAGGGGACGACCGCAGCGGTGATCGATGCCTCCTTCGACGTGAAGGAGGGCGAGATCTACGTCGTCATGGGTCTCTCGGGGTCGGGCAAGTCCACGCTGATCCGCATGGTCAACGGCCTCTGGGAACCGACCGCCGGGGAGCTGCTGGTCGGCGGTGAAGACATCGCCCAGCTCAACCAGGCGCAGCTGCGGGCCGTCCGACGGGAGAAGGTGAGCATGGTCTTCCAGCACTTCGCCCTCTTCCCGCACCGCACCGTCGGCGAGAACGCGGCCTACGGCCTGCAGGTGAAGGGAGTCAACCGCAGTGACCGGGAGAGCAAGGCCGACGAGGCCCTGAAGATGGTCGGGCTCGACGGATGGGGCGGCTCCCTCCCGGGGCAGCTCTCCGGCGGCATGCGACAACGTGTCGGACTGGCCCGCGCCCTCGCCGCCGGGACCAAGATCATGCTGATGGACGAGGCGTTCAGCGCACTGGACCCGCTGATCCGACGTGAGATGCAGGACCAGCTCGTGGAGCTGCAGCACCAGCTCGGCAAGACCATCCTCTTCATCACCCACGACCTCAACGAAGCGATGAGGCTGGGCGACCGCATCGCCATGATGCGCGACGGCGAGATCGTCCAGATCGGGACAGCCGAGCAGATCCTCAACGATCCGGCGAACGACTACGTCGCCCAGTTCGTCCAGGACGTGGACCGCACCCGCGTGCTCACCGCCGCCTCGGTCATGGAGCCGCCGGTCGCCCTCGTCGGGGCCGAACAAGGTCCACGGGCGGTGCACAAGCTCATGCGCGAGCACCAGACCGCGCGCCTGTTCGTGGTCCACCGCGACAAGACCGTCCGTGGCGCCGTCAACGCCGAGGACGTGGCGGAGGCCGTCAAACGCGGTGAGGACACGCTCCACGGCATCATCGAGAACGAGGTGGTGACCGTCCGCGGCGACGTGCCGGTCGCCGACCTCTTCGCTCATTGCGCCGGGACCCCCAAGGCGCTCGCCGTCGTCGACGACGACGACCGCCTGATCGGCGTCGTCGCCGGTGTCACTCTGCTGACCGCTCTCGGCAAGATCTCCTCCGGACCGGCACAGGACGCCGCTCGCCCGGAGGACGTGCTGGAAGGGGCGGGCCGATGAACGAGCTCGTGGACGTGCCTCGTGTGCCGCTGGGTGAGTGGTTCAACGACGGATTCGAGTGGCTCACCGACAACCTGGCGGCGTTCTTCGAGGCGATCGAGACCACCTTCCAGGGGGCGATCGACGCCTTGGGGTGGCTGCTGGACGCGCCGGCGCCCCTCCTGATGGCCTTGATCTTCACTGCGCTCGGCCTCGTGGCCCGAGGGTGGAAGTTCGCCCTGGTCACGTTCCTCGGGCTCCTCCTGATCATCTCGATCGACCAGTGGGACGCTGCGATGCAGACCCTCACGCTGGTGCTGGTCGCCACGGTCGTCGCCGTCGTACTTGCTGTTCCCATCGGAGTCCTGGCAGCACGGAGCAACCGGGTCAGCGTCCTCGTGCGACCCGCACTCGACCTGATGCAGACCATGCCTGCGTTCGTCTGGCTCGTCCCGGTGGTGACCTTGTTCGGCATCGGCTTCGTGCCCGGTGTCGTCGCGACCATCATCTTCGCCCTGCCCCAGGCGTGCGCTTCACCGAGCTGGGCATCCGTCAGGTCGATGCCGAGATCGTCGAGGCCGGGCACGCCTTCGGCGGGACTCCGCGCCAGATCCTCCGCGAGGTCCAGCTCCCGTTGGCGATGCCCACGATCATGGCAGGGATCAACCAGGTCATCATGCTCGCGCTCTCGATGGCGGTGATCGCCGGTCTCGTGGGAGCGCAGGGGCTCGGAGGACAGGTCACCTCGGCGATCGCCACCCTCAACATCGCCCTCGGCTTCGAGGCGGGGCTGGCCGTCGTGATCCTGGCCATCTACCTCGACCGGCTCACGGCTGCCATCAGCCACCGCGACCCCAGCAACCCGCGGAGCCTCCGGCGCCGGTTCGCTGCTCGGTCGTCGAGCACGTCGGACGACTCCGACAGCACGTCGGTGGACGACCACGGCGAGTCCTCTTCGGATGCTCTCGTCACGAGAGGCAAGACAGCCTGACCGCTCACAGAGGCGGACCACCACAAGAGAGGAAACACATGAAGATCTTCAATCAGCGTTCGAGGACAGGGCTGGCAGCGTCGGTGATCGCGCTCGCCCTCGTCGCAGCGGGGTGCGGCGAGGACAGCGGGAACGACGCCGCCTCCGGCGGAGGCGGCGACGACGGCGGCAGCGGCGGGACCATCACCATGGGGATCATCCCCTCCTGGACCGATGGCCTCAGCACGGCGCACCTGCTCAAGAGCCAGCTCGAGGAACAGGGGTACACCGTCGAGATCACCGAGCTGAGCGAGGCAGCGCCGCTCTACGCGGGGCTGGCCCAGGGTGACGTCGACATCTACCCCTCCGCCTGGCCGGACGTGACCCACAAGTCCTACATGGACCAGTACGGCGAGGACCTGGAGGACCTGGGTACCTACTACGACAACGCCAAGCTGACCATGGCCGTCCCCGACTACGTCGACGTGACCTCCATCGCGGAGCTGCCGGACGAACGCGGCCGCGTTCGACGGCAAGGTGATCGGCATCGAGCCCGGCGCCGGGCTGACCAAGGTCACCAAGGAGAGCGTGTTCCCGGCCTACGGGCTGGACGAGGAGTTCACCCTGGTGGAGTCGTCGACGACGGCGATGCTCGCCGAGCTGAAGACGGCCGTCGCCAAGGAGGAGCCCATCGTGGTGACGCTCTGGCGTCCGTTCTGGGCCAACAACGCCTTCCCGATGCGCGACCTGGAAGACCCCGAGGGAGCTCTGGGCGAGGCCGAGGGGCTCCACGTCCTTGCCCACAAGGGATTCTCGGAGGAGTTCCCGGAGGTCGCGGAGATGCTCGGGAACTTCAAGCTCGACGATGAGCAGTACGGCACCCTCGAGGACACCGTCGTCAACCAGTTCGAGTCCGGTCAGGAGGCCGAGGCTGTCGCCGCGTGGCTCGAGGAGCACCCGGACTACCCCGACACGCTGAGTTGATCCGAGGCTGGTGGTGGGGTCGGCGGCGTGCCGGCCCCACCCTGCCGGCTACGGATCGGACGCGCTCACGATGAAGGACGTCGTGATCGTCGGTGGAGGCGTCGCGGGACTCGCAGCCGGCTGGCGGTTGCGGCACCGGAACGCGGTGCTGCTCGAGTCGACGCACCGGCTGGGCGGTCGGCTCCGCTCCGAACGCCGTGGTCCCTACTGGATGAACTGGGGCGGTCACGTCTTCGCGGGCGGGGACTCCGCGACCTCCTGGCTTCTTCGCGACACCGGCGTGGACTCGATGGCTGTGCCCGGGACGCTCACCGGGCTCGCGATGAACGGTGAGCTGCTCCTGCACGGACGGGTCGAGACCTACCCGCTCCGCATCCCGATGTCGTGGGAAGCGCGGCGCAGCCTGGTGAGAGCCGGTGCCAAGGTGAGGCTGGCGGTCCTCCGCTACGCCAAGGTCGTCGAACCTCGCCCCGGAGAGCACCCGAGTGCCCGGCAGCAGCGCATCTACGAGTTCATGAACGACGTGAGCTTCGCGGAGTTCATCGGGGAGCTTCCCCCGGACGCCGCGGCGCTGTTCGAACCGACGGTCACCCGCTCGTCAGGGGACATGCACGAGGTGTCGGCGGGGGCGGGCGTGGGCTACTTCAGCCTGGTGTGGAACATCGGCGCCGGCCTGTCCCACAACATCCTGGGCGGGCCGTCCACGCTGACCGAGGCCGTCTCGAGCGCCCTGGGGGACAGGGTCGAGCTCGGGGCGGAGGTCTCCGAGGTCAGGCAGACATCGGAGTCCGTGGTGGTGCGCTACCGGCGCGAGGGTGTCGACCACGAGGTGCAGGCGCGCTGCGCCGTCCTCGCGACGCCTGCACCGGTGAGCCACCGGATCGGGGTCGACCTGGCGCCCGGCACCCGCGACGCGCTCTCGCAGATCCGCTACGGTCCCTACGTCAGCGCGGCCTTCCTGACGAACGAGACGGAGCCGCAGACCTGGGACGACGCCTACGCGATCGCCACCCCCAAACGGTCGTTCAACGTCGCGCTGAACATGTCGAGCGTCGTCCGCGCCTACGAAGGGGCGCGACAGCCCGGCAGCAGCCTCATGGTCTTCTCCTCGGCGACACTCGCCCGGCGGCTCATGTCGCTCACCGACGAGGAGATCCTCACGACCTATCTCGAGGACCTCGACCGGGTGCTGCCCGGCTTCGGCCGGCACGTGGTCGAAGCGGTGGTGCAACGGTGGCCGACCGGCGCGCCGTACTGCTTCCCGGGTCGGGCGAAGCTCCAGGAGCCGCTGCGTCGTCGTTCGGGGCGGGTGCTCCTCGCCGGCGACTACCTCGGCACCCTCTACACGGAGACGGCGATCAGCACCGGCCTGGCAGCGGCGCAGGAGGCGCAGAGCCTGCTGGCGACACCTTGACATCGGGGCCGAGGCTCAGCGACGCTTGACGCGTTCCTCTATGCGCATCAGGTTGCGCGATGTGCAACAAACAGCCGCGGTGTCGGCAGAAGGGGGGCCGACATGGCCTCGGTTCCGGAGTCCGCTCGCGTCGTCGTCATCGGCGCCGGCATCGTGGGCAACAGCCTCGTGCACCACCTGGCGCGGCTCGGCTGGCGCGACATCGTGCAGCTCGACAAGGGCGCCCTTCCGAACCCGGGTGGCTCGACCGGCCACGCGTCGAACTTCATCTTCCCGGTCGACCACTCCCGCGAGATCACCGACCTGACGCTCGACAGCGTGCGGCAGTACCAGGAGATGGGCGTCTTCACCCAGTCCGGCGGCTTCGAGGTCGCCCGCACCGAGGAGCGGATGGAGGAGCTGCGCCGCCGGATGTCCTCGGCGAAGGTGTGGGGGATCGAGTCCGAGCTGGTCACACCCGAGCAGGTCGCCGAGCGGGTTCCCTTCCTCGACCCGTCGGTCATCGTCGGGGCGTTCTGGACCCCGTCGGTGGGCGTCGTCGACTCGCTCCGGGCCGGGACCATCATGCGCGAGCGGGCGCTGGAGACCGGGGCGCTGACCGTCGTACCGACCGTCGAGGTGACCGGGCTCGACGTGGAGGAGGGCCGGATCCGGCGGGTGCGGACCAGCGGCGGCGACATCGAGGCCGAGACCGTGGTCATCGCCTGTGGCGTCTGGAGCCCGAAGGTCGCCCGGATGGCCGGCGCCCACATCCCGCTCACGCCGGCGGTCCACCAGATGATCAGCGTCGGCCCGGTGCCCGTGCTCGCCGAGCAGGACGGCGAGATCACGTTCCCGATCGTCCGCGACATGGACACGTTCTGCTACGAGCGGCAGCACGGCGCCGACATGGAGGTGGGCTCCTACGCGCACCGGCCGATCCTCCACGACCCCGAGGAGATCCCCTCGATCGAGCAGGCGAAGCTGTCGCCGACCGAGATGCCGTTCACCGCCGAGGACTTCGACCAGCAGCTCGAGGAGGCGCTCGAGCTGATGCCGGAGATCCTCGGCGACGAGCAGGCCGAGATCCGCTACGCCATCAACGGCCTGCTCTCGCTCACCCCCGACGGTGCGCCGGTGCTGGGGGAGACCCCGGAGGTCAAGGGGCTGTGGACGGCGGCGGCCGTGTGGATCAAGGAGGGCCCCGGCGTCGGCCGGGCGGTCGCGGAGTGGATGACCGACGGCTGCCCGGAGATCGACCTCGGCCACTCCGACGTCGCCCGGTTCTACCCGCACCAGCGGACCCGCAGCCACATCCGGGCCCGCACCGGGGAGGCGTTCAACAAGACCTACGGCATCGTCCACCCCGGCGAGCAGTGGTCGAGCGACCGCGGCAGCCGCCTCTCGCCGATGCACGCCGACGAGGTGGCGCGCGGCGCGGTGTTCTTCGAGACAGCCGGCTGGGAGCGGCCGCACTGGTACGAGTCGAACACCGCCCTGCTCGAGGAGTACGGCGACCGCGTGATGCCTCGCGAGCACGAGTGGGACGCGCGGTGGTGGTCGCCGGTCATCAACGCCGAGCACCTGGCGATGCGGGACCGGGCCGGGATCGTCGACCTGTCCGCGTTCGCGATCTTCGACGTCGTCGGGCCGGGTGCCCTGGACGCGGTGCAGCGGATCGTCGTGGCCCAGGCCGACGTGGCGGTCGGGAAGGTCGTCTACACGCCGGTCCTCGACGCGCGGGGCGGCTTCCGCTCCGACCTCACCGTCATGCGGCTCGCGCACGACCGGTTCCGCGTGGTGACCGGTGGCGCGCACGGCATGGTCGACCGGAAGTGGTTCGCGGACCGGATGCCGTCCGACGGCTCCGCGGTGGTCGTCGACCTGACCTCGGCGCAGACCACGATCGGCCTCTGGGGACCGCGCGCCCGCGACGTGCTCGGCGAGCTGACGCGCGACGACATCAGCCACGCCGGGTTCGGGTTCGGCACCTGCCGGGAGATCGAGGTGGACTCGCTCGCGGTGCTGGCCTCCCGGATCTCCTACGTCGGCGAGCTCGGCTGGGAGCTGCACCTGCCCTTCGAGCACGGCGCGAAGCTGTGGTCGCTGCTCCACGAGGCCGGAGCGGCGTACGGCGCGGTGCCCGTGGGCATCGGCGTCTACGGCACCACGGGGCGGCTGGAGAAGGGGTACCGCGCCTACGGCTTCGAGCTCGACGCCGAGCGGACCATCGTGGAGGCCGGCATGCAACGGCCCAAGGTGAAGGCCGCGGACTTCGTGGGTCGGGAGGCCTACCTCAAGCAGCGGGAGGAGGAGCCCGCGGCGGTGATGTGCACGCTGACGGTGGAGGACCACACCTCCGGCTCCGGGGTCCGCCGCTACATGCTCGGCGGCGAGCCGATCCGCGCGCGGGACGGCGGCGAGCTGCGTCGACGGCCACGGGCACCGCCCGTACGTCACCACGGCCGGTTCCGCGCCGTCGCTCGGCAAGCACGTGCTGATGGCCTACCTGCCGCCGTCGGAGGCGGTGGTCGGCAACGAGCTGACGGTCTCCTACATGGAGGAGCTGTACCCGGTCACCGTCGGATCGGTGGACTCGACAGCGCTCTTCGACCCGAGCAACGAGAGGATCCGGTCCTGATGGCCGACGTGCTGGTGTGTGTGAAGCGGGTGGTCGACACCGGAGGTGAGGTGACGCTCACCGAGGACGGTGCCCGGGTCGACGACAGGTCGCTCGGCCACACCGTCAGCCCGCACGAGGAGTGCGCGGTCGAGCTCGCCGTCCAGGTCGCCAAGGCGACCGGCGGTGAGGCGACGGTGCTCACCCTGGGGTCGGAGGACGCGGTCGCCCAGCTCCGCGACGCGCTCGCCGTCGGCTGCACCAGGGCGGTGCACATCGAGGCCGACGCCGAGGGCTACGGCCCGGCCGACGTCGCCGCGGCGGTCGCGGACGTCGTCCGGGCGCACGAGGCGGCGGGCACCGGCTACGACCTCGTGCTCCTCGGGAACGACGCCGCCGACACCGGGGACTTCCAGGTCGGCATCCGGCTCGCCTACGAGCTCGGCCGCCCGGTCGTCACCGGGATCGCGACGGTCTCGGTCGAGGACGGCCGGGTGGTGGCGACCGGCGACGGGCCGGAGGGCGCCGACACCTACGAGCTGCCGCTGCCGGCGGTCGTGACGGTCATGGAGGGCGGAGTCGAGCCGAGGTACCCCTCGATCCCCGGCCGGATGCGGGCCAAGCGGGTGCAGGTGGAGACGGTCGTCGACGAGCGGGTGCCGACGGGGTCGGGCCGGGTGCGGCTCCGGCTGCCGGAGGCTCCGCCGAGCCAGGTGCAGATGCTGGGTGAGGGGCCGGAGGCGGCACCAGCCGTCGTCGACCTGCTGGAGAGGCTGGGGGTCCTGCGATGAAGGTGCTGGTGCTGGTCGAGACGGACGCGGACGGCGCCGCCGAGGTGTCCCTGGAGACCCTCACGATGGCCCGGGGTGTCGGCGACGTCGACGCGCTGGTGGTCGGGGAGGCGGATGACGCCCTGGTGACGACGCTGGGGGAGTACGGCGCCGGGCGGGTGCTGAGCGCCGGCGGTGCGGCGTTCTCCGCCTACGCGGCCGCTGCCTGGGCAGCCGCCGTCGTGGCGGCTGCCGACGACCACGACGTGCTGGTGGCCGCGGGAACCCCCCGGGGCAACGAGGTGATGGCCCATGTCGCGTGCCGGCTGGGAACGGCGATGGCCGCCAACGTGGTCTCCGTCGACTCCGCCGCGCCGTTCCGGGTCAGCCGCCAGGTGCTCGGCGGGGCCGCTCTGGAGGAGATGGAGCTGACCGGTCGCGCGGTGCTGACCGTCGCCGGCCACGCCTGCGAGCCGGTGCCGGCCGACTCGCCGGCCGCCGCGTCCGTCGTACCCCTCGAGGTCGACGTCGCCGAGGCGGACCTGCGGGCGCGGGTCGTGCGGACGCAGGCGGCCGAGCCCGACCAGTCCGGCAGCCTCAAGTCCGCGCGGGTCGTCGTCGGTGCAGGCCGCGGCGCGGGCGGCGCCGACGGCTTCAAGGAGCTGCAGGAGCTCGCCGACCTCGTCGGCGGCACCATCGGCGTCTCCCGGGTGGTCACCAGCCTCGGCTGGCGGCCGCACCACGAGCAGGTCGGTCAGACCGGGAGCCGGATCTCGCCCGACGTCTACATCCCGTGCGGCATCAGCGGAGCGATCCAGCACTGGGCGGGATGCTCGAGCGCCAAGACCATCCTGGCGGTGAACACCGACCCGGACGCCCCGATGGTGACCAAGGCGCACTACGCGGTGATCGGCGACCTGCACCAGGTGGTGCCGGCGGTCAACGAGGAGATCCGCCGCCGGAGGGGCTGACGCAGACGGCCGGTCCGGCGTCCACCAGCTGGTCGGGCGGGACCGGTCGGCCGAAGTGCCACCCCTGGCCGAAGTCGACGCCGAGCGCTCGCAGGGCGTCTGCGTCGCTGCTGTCCTCGATGCCCTCGGCCACGACGAGCGCTCCGGAGGCGTGGCCGAAACCGGTGAGCGACGCGACCAGGGTGCTGAGGACGGTGCTGGACGTCACGCCGGCGACGATGCTCCGGTCGAGCTTGATGACGTCCGGCGCGGTGAGGACGATGTGCCGCAGGGAGGAGAAGCCGGCGCCCACGTCGTCGATCGCCAGGCGCAGGCCCCGCTCGCGCAGCGGCGCCAGCGTGTCGGTCAACGCGTCGTAGTCGTCGACGGCCTCGTGCTCGGAGAGCTCGAGGAGGATCCGTCCGAGCGGCAGCCTGCCGAGCAGCTCGGTGCACTCCCGGGTGAGCAACGTCGCGGGGGAGACGTTCATCGCGACGTAGCCGGTGACCGCATCGAGGTGCTCGGCTGCTCGCTGCAACGCGAGGATCTCCAGGCGATGCCCCTCACCCACGCTGTGCGCCTCGGCGAAGCACACGTCGGGGGGCTTGCACCACGCTGCGGGGAACCGGCTGAGCGCCTCGACGCCGACGCGGCGGCCGGTGGCCAGCTCGACGATCGGCTGGACGACCACGTTCGGCCCACCGGCGTCGAGCACCGGGTCGAGCCGGCCCCGGATCTCGGCGATCCGCTCCCGCTCCACCACCTCGGGCTCGATGATCACCGCAGCGGCGGAGGCCAGCACCTCCATCAGCGCTTGGTCGCGCTCGCACAGCTCCCGGTCGGAGGTGAGGCCGGCAGCGCAGAAGGTGCCGTAGGTCGAGCCGTCGGAGAGCACGATCGGCACCGACACATAGCTGCGGATGCGGGGCAGCCGAGCAGCCGGCAGCTTCATCGCCTCCGGGAACGCCTTGACGTCGGGGATCACCGCGGGCAGGCGTCCGTCCATGATCGCCTGGCAGAAGGTGGTCTCCTGCTTCTGGGTGACCCCTTCCTTGAACAGGAAGGGCACCGAGGACTCGACGACCTCGAGGTGCTGCGTCGTGCCGTCCATCCGGCTCAGGAACGAGACGCTGAGGCGCAGTGACTTCTTGGCGGTGACGAGGAGCTCGGCGAGCTGCTGCTCCACCGGGGTCCGGCGCTTTCCCACAGCGGCTTCCTTCCGGCTGCTGGACGCGAACCCGCTCCTGCGGTCGTCGACCTCACGGTACGCCGAACTCGGTCCGGCTGTCCGCCGAACGGCGCGCTCCTCACCCGCGTGGGTCGGACGCCTCCATCTGCTCGACGCTCGTCGTCGGCACCCCGCGCCAGCGGTCGTGGGCCCACCGGAGGAACCGGTCGACCCCGCGCACGGAGTGCTGGCTGCGCACGGACGGAAAGCCGTCGAAGGCGTGCTGGGTGCCGGTCAGCTCGGTGTAGGCGACCACCTGGTCGGAGGCCTGACGAAGAGCCCGGACGAAGGTCCGTGCCTGGGCTACCGGGACGAGGGTGTCGTTGACCCCGTGGATGACGTAGAACGGCGGGGCGTCCCGGCGCACGCGGAGCACGGGTGAGGCCCTCTCGAACGGCTCGATGTTCGTGTGCGGGTCCTCGAAGAACACCCGGGGCGCGAGGAAGTGGTCGCGCATCCGGAGCACCGACCTGCTGCCGGTGGCGCCGGCCACGTCGTAGACCCCGTAGAACGGCACCGCCGCCTGGAGCCTCGTGTCGGCGTCCTCGAAGCCGGGCTGGTACTCGGGGTCGTCGGGGGTCAGCGCCGCCAGCGCGGCGAGATGCCCTCCGGCCGAGCCTCCGGTGATCGCGACGAAGGACGGGTCGGCGCCGTACTCCTTGCCGTGCTCCCGGATCCAGGCAATCGCGCGCTTCACGTCGACGAGGTGGTCGGGGAACCTCGCTCGCGGGCTGAGCCGGTAGTTGATCGAGAAGCAGACCCACCCGCGGGAGGCCATGTGCTTCATCAGCGGCAGCGCCTGCAGGTCCTTGGTGCCGATCGTCCAGGCGCCGCCGTGCACCTGGAGGAGGACCGGCGCGTCGGTCACGTGACCCTCGGGCCGGTAGACGTCGAGCGTGCCGTGGCGGCCGTGCTCGGGCGCGTAGGCGATGTTCTTCAGGACCTCGACGCCCGCGACCCGGTGGCGGAACGGCCAGGCGAGGGCCCGCAGCGGCGTCCGCCACTCGAGGTCGCCGTGGCGGGACTCCAGCTCCTCGCGGTACCCACGGCCGAGCCCTTCGACGAGGCCGGACTCGAAGGTCTGCGCCGCCATTCCCGCGTGACGCGCCACCAGGGCCAGCCCGGCCATGTTGGCCAGGCCGAGCAGCGCCCGGCTCCGGCTGCCCCCGGGCCGGAGCAGCTCGCGGCCGGTGTCCGCGGCGGTCAGGACGAGGAAGTGCGGCGCCAGCTCGGAGACGAACCAGCCGGCGAACATCGCCGGCACTCCCACCGCTGTGCCGGGCACCGGACGCACCGCATGGGCGGTCAGCGCCGCCATGACGAGCTGGCGACCGACGTACCCCATCCCCCCACGCTACGTCCCCCGCCGCGCCGTCACTCCTGCTCGGTCGAGCCGTCACCGATGCCGGGTCGAGCCGTCAACGGTGCTTGCTCGAGCCGTCCATGGTGCCGTTGCAGCGGCACGAGTGACGGCTCGACCCGGCACGAGTGACGGCTCGGCTATCGGGAGATGGGGGCGAACCTGGCGTCGGTCGCGGCGGCGAGGTCGGCGGGGGAGAGCTCGATCTCGAGGCCGCGCTTGCCGGCCGACACCAGGACCGTCGGCCAGCTCTCCGCGGACCGGTCGAGCACCGTGCGCAGCCGGCGCTTCTGGGCGACCGGGGAGATGCCGCCGACCACGTAGCCGGTGGCGAGCTCGGCCCGCCTCGGGTCCGCTATCGACGCTCGCTTGCCGCCCACGGTCGCCGCGAGCGCCTTGAGGTCGAGCTGGTCGGAGACCGGGACGACGCCGACGACGAGCTCGCCGTCGACATCCGCGAGCAGAGTCTTGAAGACCTGCTGCGGCTCGACGCCGAGGGCTTCGGCGGCTTCGAGGCCGTACGACGGAGCGGCCGGGTCGTGGTCGTAGGCGTGGACGACGTGGTCGACGCCCTGCTCCACGAGGGCCCGGATCGCCGCCGTCCCGCCCCGAGCAACGCCTTTCCTCGCCATGTCCGCGACCTTAACGGGGCGGTCTCGCCGATAGGGTCGACGGCGTGGTGCAGCGACTCCTCCTGATGGCCGACACCCACCTGCCCAAGCGGGCGAAGGCGCTGCCCACGGAGCTGTGGGCAGCCGTCGACGCGGCGGACGTCGTCGTCCACGCCGGCGACTGGGTGGAGCCGCCGCTCCTCGACGAGCTCGAGCAGCGGGCGCAGTGGCTGGTCGCCTGCCACGGCAACAACGACGGGCCAGAGCTGCGCAGCCGGCTCCCGGAAGTGGCCCGCGTCGAGATCGAGGGGCTCCGGCTCGCCGTGGTGCACGAGACCGGCGACAAGCGAGGGCGCGAGGAGCGCTGCGCGGCGGGCTACCCCGACGTCGACGTGCTGGTCTTCGGCCACAGCCACATCCCGTGGGACACGACCGCGGGGACGGGGCTGCGGCTGCTCAACCCCGGGTCACCGACGGACCGGCGCCGTCAGCCGCACTGCACCTACATGACGGCGGTCGCCGACGGCGGTCGGCTCCGCGACGTCGAGCTGCACCGGCTGCCGCGTCGCTAGCTGTGGACCGCCAGGGCCGCGCGAGCCAGGGCGCACTCGGCGTCGATGTCGATGTGCCGCTCCTCCCGGCCGTCCCGCTCGACCCTCACCACGAAGCCGCCGGGCGTCGCCTCGAGTGCGCGGAACGCGTTCCCGATCAGCTCGCGCAGCTGACCCTCCCGCGGCAGCCAGAGGACCTCATGCTGCCCGATGGAGTCGAGCGCCCACTCGGTGGTGCCGTTGAACCTGAGCAACGGCCCGCTGGGGAGCTCGTGCACCTCGACCACCATGTCGCTGACGACGAAGACCTGGTCGTCCATCTCACGGTCGGGCACCACGAAGCGGTCGCCGGCGCGGGGCGTCCACGGCACGTCCGCACGTCGTAGCCGGTCTGCGAGGTCGAGGCTGATCACCCCTCCAGTGTGCCTGTCCCGGCGAGCCCTCCGCCGGACCGGCCCCGGCTACAGTCGCACCATGATCTCCCGCATCGCCCGGGCAACGAGCCACGTCGGGGGTAGGGCACGGTGACGCAGATGAGCGACCAGGAGTTCCACTACCGTCTCGGCGAGGACACGCCGCTCCCGGGGGGCGACCCCGACGCCCTGACCAACGCGCAGCACTTCCGGGAGGTCCTCGGCCGCTTCGCCACCGGCGTCACCGTCGTGACGTCGCTGAGCGACGGTCGGCCGGTCGGGATGACCTGCCAGTCGTTCGCCGCGGTGTCGCTGTCACCGCCGATGGTGCTGTTCTGTCCCGCGAGGACGTCGCGTGCGTGGCCGCTCATACAGCGGACCGGGTTCTTCTGCGTCAACGTCCTTGCCGAGGGTCAGGAGGAGCTCTCCGTCCGGATGGCCACCAAGGCCGACGAGAAGTTCGACGGCGTCCGGTGGTCGCCGTCGAAGAGCGGTGCACCGCTCCTCGAGGGAGTCCTCGGCCACGTCGACTGCACGGTCCACGCCGTCCACGAGGCCGGGGACCACTACGTCGTGCTGGGCCGGGTGCAGGACCTGGACGCGGGTGACGCCGACGCCCCCCTGCTCTTCTTCCAGGGCGGGTACGGCGGGTTCACAGCCGGGTGACGGCCGTCCGGGACCGTTTGCCGTCAGCCCCGGCGGGAATCGTTGACTGACATGACCCCGACCTCTCAGGTGGCGGAATGGACTGGATCCTGGACCGGCGCTCCCCGGAGGTGGTGACGCACACCCTCGAGCGCGTCGAGCTCCACCTGCGCAGCCACGCGGCCGTCGAGACCGGTGTGGCCGAGGCGGTCGCTGCGATCAGGAAGGTGGTCGACTCCCACCTCGACGACTCACCACTGCGGCTTCATCTGGCGTGGCCGACGGTGACCGTCCACCCGGTGACCGTCCCCGAGGGGCGCGGAGGCGCCGTCCCCCTGTCCTCCCGTGCGTCCGTCGCCGGCAGCTCCGGCCGGGAGGTCGCCCGGCTCGACCTGAGGCTCGAACGTCGCGCGCTCGGATCGTTCAGCGAGGGCCCACCGACCATGCCGCAGGTGGCGGTCGACCTGCAGCGTGACGGCGTCGCCGCGGTCGCGGTCGCCCTCGTCGCGGCCGCCGAGGCGCATCCGGCGGCCAACCCTGTGCAGACCGCGTCACTGGCCGGCACCCTGCTGGCCGAGGCGGTCCACGGCGACGAGCCGTCCTCGGGAGCGGACGCCGCCGCCCGGTTCGTCGAAGCGCACCGCGCCCTCGGTGGCCGGGCCGTGGTCCTGCACACCGACGACCGCTCGTTCGAGGTGGGAGTCACCAGCGACCCCTTCGGCCCGGGTGCGGTGGGTCACCCCACGATCGCCCACGTCTCGGCCGGCCTGGCAGGACGGCTCGGGGCGAAGGTGCTCGGCACAGCCGTGGTCGAGATCGAGGAGTCCCCGGCGTTCGGCGACGACGAGACCCGGCTCCGGGTCTTGCTGGGCGCCACCGGCGCCCACTCCCGCGGCGAGCTGCACCGCTGGCCGCCGGCCGCGACGGCGATCGACGGCCCCGCACCCCACCTCGACCTCTCGGTCATCCTGCCGAGCGAGAGCAGCAGCGTGCCGGTGGTGCGACGGCTCGCCGCCCAGGCGCTGCGGGCGTTCGGGGTCCACGGCGACGACGTGGACGACGTGCAGCTGGCGATCACCGAGGCGTGCGCCAACGTCATCGACCACGCCTCGGAGACCGACACCTACGAGGTGCGGTTCGAGCTCGCGGCGGACCGCTGCGCGATCAGTGTGCTCGACAAGGGCGAGGGGTTCGACGCGACGGCGGTCCCTGACGGGATGGACGTCACGGCCGAGGACGGCCGCGGGCTCGCGCTGATGCGGGCGCTCGTCGACAGCCTCGCGTTCCGCAGCGAGCCGCAGGACGGTGCTGTCGTGCACATGGTCAAGTACCTGCGGTACGACGCGGCGCACCCGCTCCGGCAGGGAGCGGACTGACTCAACCGTGGTCGGTGTCGAGCGCCTGGATCGCGTCATGCATGGCCAGCGTCCGGGCGGCCGACTCCACGTGCAGGTTCTCCACCATCCGACCCTGGTAGGTCACCACCCCGGAGCCCTTTCCCTCCTCCCAGGCCCGCAGGACGCCACGCGCGTCGGCAACAGCCTGGCCGGACGGTGCGAAGGTCTCGTTGGCGCCGGCGACCTGGCCGGGATGGATCAGCGTCTTGCCGTCGAACCCCATCTCCCGGCCCTGACGGCACTCGGCGAGGAACCCCTCGGTGTCCTTCACGTCGTTGTAGACGCCGTCGAGGATCGCCTTGCCGCTGGCCCGCGCGGCGAGCAGCGCGAGGCCCAGACCGGTGAGCAGCGGCTGGCGGCCGGGGACGTGCTCGGCGTACAGCTCCTTGGCGAGGTCGTTGGTGCCCATGACGAGCACGGTGAGCCGGTCGGCGGCGGTGGCGATCTCCTCGGCGTGCAGCATGGCGTGCGGCGTCTCGACCATCGCCCACAGCTTGGTGTGCTCAGGGGCGTCGTGGGCGGCCATCCGTTCGACGAGGTCGAGGACGGTGTCGGCCGTGCTCACCTTCGGCACCACGATGGCGTCCGGCCCGGCTTCGCAGGCTGCCCGCAGGTCGTCGGCGTGCCAGGGTGTGTCCGTGCCGTTGACCCGGATCGCCACCTCACGGCGGCCGTACGCGCCGGACCGCGCCGCGGCGCAGGCGTTGTCGCGCGCCGCCGCCTTGGCGTCCGGCGCCACGGCGTCCTCGAGGTCGAGGATGAGTCCGTCGACGGGCAGTGTCTTCGCCTTCTCCAGCGCCCTGTCGTTCGAGGACGGCATGTAGAGGACCGAGCGGCGGGGGTGGAAGGCGTCGGCCATCTCAGCCGTCCTGGCCGGTCGCGAGCTCGGCGTCCAATGCGGCGTACTGCTCGGCGAGGCTCTCGTCGACCTTCGCCAGCTCCTCGGCGAGCTCGACCATCACCAGGCACTGCTTGAGGGAGGCGTCGTCCTCCATCTTGCCGTCGAGCATGACCGCCCCCGTGCCGTCACCCATCGCGGCGACCACCCGGCGGGCATGCCGGACGTCATCGACCGAGGGGGAGAAGACGCGGGAGGCGATCTCGATCTGCTTGGGGTGGAGCGACCATGCCCCGACGCAGCCCAGGAGGAAGGCGTTGCGGAACTGGTCCTCGCACGCCACACCGTCGGCGATGTCGCCGAAGGGCCCGTAGTAGGGGTAGATCCCGTGCATCGCACAGGCGTCGACCATCCGGGCGATCGTGTAGTGCCACAGGTCCTGCTGGAACACCGCCCGCTCGTGGTCGTCGGCGCCCGCCACCGGGTCCTGGCGGACCAGGTAGCCGGGGTGGCCGCCGCCGACCCGGGTGGTCTTCATGCGACGGTCGGCGGCGAGGTCCGCCGGGCCGAGCGAGATGCCCTGCATCCGCGGGCTGGCTCCGCAGATCTCCTCGACGTTAGCCACGCCGCGGGCGGTCTCGAGAATCGCGTGGACCAGGAGCGGTCGGGTGAGCCCGGCCTTCGCCTCCAGCTGGGCGAGGATCCGGTCGACGTAGTGGATGTCCTCGGCGCCCTGCACCTTCGGCACCATGACGACGTCGAGCCGGTCGCCGATCGCGGGGACCAGCGTCGTCACGTCGTCGAGGAACCAGGGGGAGTCCAGCGCGTTGACCCGGGTCCACAGCTGGGTCGGGGCCCAGTCGGTGCTCTGCGCGATGCGCACCAGCCCCTCGCGAGCGGCGACCTTGTTGTCCGCCTTCACCGCGTCCTCGAGGTTCCCGAGCAGGACATCGACCTTGCCGACCATCCCGGGGACCTTGCCGGCCATCTTCTCGTTCGACGGGTCGAAGAAGTGGATGGCCCGGCTGGGCCGGGCCGGGATCTCGCGAAGAGGCTCGGGGGCCCCGACGGCGAGCGGGCGGAAGAAGTCCTTGGCGCTGCGCATGTGCGGACGCTAGCAGCGGCCCTGGGCGCCCTCCAGAGCCGTCGCTGTGGGGTTTCCCACGGCTCTCGCGGTCGATCCCGTAGTTTGCTCACGTGCCAGGGATCGTGGAGCGCGCCGACGCCTACCAGCGCGAGCATCCGGTCGCCGGCTTCCCCTTGGCGGTCGTCTACAAGTACTTCGACGACCAGGGTCCCTACCTCGCCGCGACGCTCACCTACTACGCGTTCGTCGCGATCTTCCCGCTGCTGCTCATCGCCTCCTCGGTGCTCGGGTTTCTCCTGCAGGGCAGCGAGGAGCTCCAGGCCGCGCTCCTCGACTCCGCGTTGAGCCGCTTCCCGATCGTGGGAACCCAGCTGGGCCGGCCGGAGGGGCTCCAGGGCAGCGCCTCCGCGGTCGTGATCGGGTCACTCGCCGCGCTGTACGGAGTCCTGGGGCTCGGCCAGGCGGCGCAGAACGCCCTGAGCACGACCTGGGCGGTGCCCCGCAACAGCCGGCTGAACCCCATCGTCGGCAGGGTCCGGAGCCTGCTCCTGCTGGGGCTCGCCGGGCTCGCGGTCATCGCCGTCACCCTGCTGAGCGGACTGGCGAACAACCTGACGTCGATCGGGCTGGCTGACGGGTTCTGGGTGCAGGCGCTCGGAGCCGGGTTCTCCATCGTCGTCACGACCGTCGTGCTCATGCTCATGATGCGGTTCACCAACCAGCACTCGCCCTTGTGGGTGTCGTTCCCGGGTGCCCTCTTCATCGCGGTGCTCTGGCAGGTTCTGCAGCAGGTTGGCTCGGCGTACGTGCGCCGGGTCCTCGGTGCCGCCGGCGACATGAACGGCGTCTTCGCCCTCGTCCTCGGGCTCTTCGCCCTCCTGTTCCTCGCGGCGTCCATCGGCGTGCTCGGCATGGAGGTCAACGTGGTGCGCGACCGCAGGCTCTACCCGCGGGCCCTGCTCACCCCGTTCACCGACCAGGTCCGGCTGACCGACGCGGACCGACGGGCTTACGACAGCTACGCGAAAGCCCAGCGTCACAAGGGGTTCCAGCACGTCGAGGTGACGTTCGACCCGCGCGAGGAGGGCCGAGACGGCCCGTAAACCAGTTGGCAGAGCGGGGAAGGCGGCGCACGCTGGCTTGATGGACACCACCTCGCTGACCATCGTGCCGCTGGATGTCGACGACAGCGCCCTCGTAGCGCAGGTCGTCGCGCTGGTCGACGCCGTCCGGGCGGCGGACTCGCCGTGGGTGCACCCCTGCACGGCGGGGGAGGTGGTGGGTGACGTCCGCTACGGCTGGGATCTCGAGCCCGGCCGCCACGTCGTCGGGATGGCCGACGGCCGGGTCGTCGCCAAGGCGATGCTCGAGACCTCCGAGTGGGACAACCGCGACCTGGCGTGGCTCGACCTGGCCGTTCATCCGGAGCATCGCCGGCACGGTGTCGGCACGGCGATGCTGCGGTTCCTGGTTGACGAGGCCGAGGCCGCGGGGCGGACCAAGCTCGGCATCGACGGCTGGGACGCCGACGCCCCCCGCGGCTTCGCCGAGCGGTTCCGGCTCACCCTCGGTTCCCAGGCGATCAACCGGCGTCAGCACCTGGACGAGCTCTCCGTCGAGCAGCTGCGCGCCCGGTACGACGAGGCGCTCGGTCATGCCACCGACTACGAGCTGCTGCGGCTGACCGGCTCCACGCCCGAGGAGCTGCTGCCCGCCGTCTCCGAGATGTGGGGGGCCATCAACGACGCTCCGCTCGACGACCTCGACGTGGAGGACGAGGTGTTCCCACCGCAGCGGGTCCGCGACTACGAGACCGCCTCGGCCGGCCGCGGCCTGCGGCTCCGTCGGGTCGTGGCCCGCCACCGGGCGACCGGCGAGCTCGCCGGCCACACCGTGGTGGCGGTGGAGGAGGAGCGGCCCTGGATCGGCGCCCAGCACGACACGTCGGTGGTGCGGAGCCACCGGGGCCACCGGCTCGGGCTGCTGCTGAAGGCGGAGATGGTCCTGTGGCTGGCCGAGGCGGAACCGCAGCTGAAGACTGTGGACACGTGGAACGCCGAGTCCAACGACCACATGATCGCGGTCAACGACCTCCTGGCCTACCGGTGGATGGGACGCGGCCTGCAGTTCATGGGGACCGTCGGCACGGCCCGCGACGCCCTGGGGGTGGCCGTGGCGGCCGTGGCGGTCGGCAGCGGCTGAGCCGGGATCAACCCTCCACCTGGCGCGCGTGCGGCCGGCCGGGGTCGTCGTACACCGGCTCCGCGTGCCCGGAGCGGCATGCCTCGAGCTGGGCGCAGACAGCGGCTCCGTAGAACACCGCGACCGACGACAGCAGCGACCAGATCAGCAGCGCGAAGACGCCTGCGAGCGGGCCGTAGACCTGACCGAACGAGTCGCCGACCCTGACGTAGAGGGCGAGCAGCCCGGTCGCCACGCTGGCGATGGCCACCGCGACCGCCGAGCCGAGCGCGAGCCAGCTCAGCGTCGGCTGGCGGCGCCGGGGCGCCTGGTCGAGCATGACGGCGATGGCGACGACGAGCAGGGCCAGTCCGACCGGCCAGCGGACCAGGTTCCAGGCGAGTCCGGCTCCCTCGCCCCAGCCGTACTCCTCGGCCATCGCGTCCTCGAAGGCGCCTCCGGCCACCAGCAGCAGGAACCCGGCCCCCAGCGGCACGGCGAGCACCGCCGTGATGACCGCTGCGCGGCCGTACTTGGCGATCGACGGGCGGTCCCGGCGGATCCCGTAGATCCGGTTCAGCCCGCGCTCGACCTGGGCCATCGCCGTGGTCATCGACAGCAGGGAGAAGCCGAGTCCCAGCACCAGTGCGATCTCGCCGGCGTCCTCGCTGGCGTTGCCGCCGGTCACCGCGCCCGCCAACGCGTCCTGCTGCCCGGAGCCGGGGGAGATCGCCTGGATCGTGGCCGCGAGCACGCGGGCGGGCCGCTCCTGGTCGATGTCGGCGGCGAGCCCGGTCAGCGCCAGCATGAACGGCACGACCGCGAGCGACGTCTGCAGCGCGAGAGCGCGACTGTTGGTGAAGCCGTCGCCGTACCGGAAGCGCTGGAAGGCGTCGACGAGCAGCCGTAGCACCCCGATGTGCCGCGCCACGTTCCAGGCGTCCTCCGCGTCGAGCTCGTCGCCGTCCATCTCGGTGGTCACCGGGACCGTGCGCGCCGTCGTCATGGGGACAGCCTCCCCCGTGGCTCAGCTCCCGAAGCGACCGGCACTGTGGTGCTCCTGCGCGAGCCGGCGGAGGATCGCGAGGATCTCTCCGAAGGCGACCGTGCCGACCACCATCCGTTCGAGATGGGCTGCCCGGTCGCCGTCGTCGGGGAGGGAGGCGACCTCGGCGCGGGCGACCTCGTCGGCGACCCGCGCGTACGACGAGAGCCCTTCCTCGTCGACCGGGAACAGCCCGGTGCCGATCAGCTGGGTCACGACCCTGCGGAGGTTCTCGAGGTCGACCGCGTCGGGACGGACGCCGTCCCAGCCCATCCTCCGCACGACCTCCTCCACCATCGCCGCGGCCTCGGTCGTGGGCTCGACCGACCGCTCCTGGTCGCGCCGGGCCCCCGAGGCGATCGCGTCGGAGGCGCCCGCGAACATCTGGTGGACGGTGAGCCCGGGTGCCTCGACCGCCTCGACGAGCTCGCGGAGCCGTTGCACCGGGACTGCGCCGACGTCCCGCAGCACGCGGAGCAGGGTGAGCCGCCGCACGTGCGCCTCTCCGTACTCGCGGGAGCGGGCGGTGACGCGCCGGCCGGCGGGGAGCAGCCCCTCCCGCAGGTAGTACTTCACGGTGGCGAGCGGAATCCCGGTGATGCTCACCAGCTCGGAGACCTGCATGGACCAGCTCCCTCGCGCCGTTGACACCGCCAACAGGATAGTGTCACTGTCTTGCTAGACAGCGCAACTATCCAGGAGGTCGGCATGGAGACGAGGAGAGCGCCGGACGGGGTGCAGACGGGCCCGTGGGTGGCGCAGAGCCCCAAGGAGACCGTCGTGGTCTTCCTCATCGGCATGCGGGTCAACCGCTGGCGCCGGGTGCGGTCGTGGTGGCCGGCTTTCGTCGCGATGCCCCGGATGCTCGCGGAGCTGCAGCAGCGGCCGGAGGCCGGGCTGCTGGCGGCGCGGACCTACTGGTCGGGACGGAGCTTCCTGAGCGTGCAGTACTGGCGCAGCGCCGAGCAGCTGGGACGCTACGCCCGCGACCCCGGGCTCGCGCACCAGCCCGCGTGGAGCCGACACAACAGGCGGGCCGCCGCCACGGGTGACGTCGGGATCTGGCACGAGACCTACGTGGTGCCGGCCGCCTCGATCGAGTCGTTGTACGCGAACATGCCGCCGTTCGCGCTGGGTCGGGCGCTCGGGACGGTGCCGCGCACCCGGGCCCGGCGCACGCGCGCACAGGAGCTGGTCAGCGGGCAGTGAGCACGAGCGGCCCGTCAGCCGTGATCGCGACCGTGTGCTCCATGTGAGCCCCCCGCGAGCCGTCCGCGCTGCGCAGCGTCCAACCGTCGGGGTCGGTGTAGATCTGGTCGGTGCTCTCCAGCAGCCACGGCTCGATGGCGACCACGAGACCGGGGTGGAGCGGGTAGCCCCGGCCGGCGCGGCCGTCGTTGGGCACGTGCGGGTCGCCGTGCATCGTCCGGCCGACCCCGTGGCCGCCGAACTGGGTGTTGACCGCATAGCCGTCGCCCTTGGCGACCGCGGCGATGGCAGCCGAGACGTCGCCGATCCTCCCGCCGGGCCGGGCCGCTGCGATCGCCGCCTCGAGCGCCCGGGTCGTCGTCTCGATCAGCTGCAGGTCGCGAGGGCGGGGAGTGCCCACGACGACGCTGACCGCCGAGTCGGAGACCCAGCCGTCGACGGAGCAGGCGAAGTCGAGGCTCAGCAGGTCGCCGTCGCGCAGCACGTAGTCGTGCGGCAGCCCGTGGAGCACCGCGTCGTTGACCGAGGTGCAGACGACCTTGCCGAACGGGCTGGCGCCGAACGACGGGTGGTAGTCGATGTAGCAGGACTCCGCTCCGCGGTCACGGATCATGCGGTGGGCGAGGGCGTCCAGGTCGAGGAGGTTCACGCCGACGTCGGCGGCCTCGGTCAGGGCGGCGAGGACCTCGGCGACGAAGCGACCGGCAGGGCGCATCTGCTCGATCTCGGTGGGGGTGCGAAGCTCGATCATGAGGCGCTCAGGCTATCCACCCGTTCCGGACGACAGGAGGGCGGACTCCGGCTCGGGCCAGGGCTACCAGCCGCGCGCCTCCCACTCGCCGAGCGACGGGCCGCTCGGCGCCGAGGGTCGAGTCGTCGCCGTGGCCGGGGTAGAACCACGTCTCGTCGGGAAGCCGGTCGAAGAGCTTGGTCCGCACGTCGTGGAGCAGCGACCGGAACCCCTCGGCGCTGCCGAACGTGTTGCCCACTGCCGCCGGGGAAGAGGCAGTCGCCGGTGAAGAGGTGCGGGGTGCCGGCAGGGTCGTCGTAGAGGAGGGCGACCGAGCCGGGTGTGTGCCCGACGAGATGGATCACCTCGAGCTCGCACTCTCCGACCGCGACCCGGTCGCCGTCCTGCAGCCGGTGCACGGTGGGCACCGGGATCCCGTCGGCGTCGTCGGCACCGGCGTACGTCGCGGCCCCGGTCGCGTCGACCACCTCGGCCAGCGCCTGCCAGTGGTCGCCGTGCTGGTGGGTGGTGACCACCGCCGCGAGGCCGTCCTCGCCGACCATGGCGAGGATCCGGTCCGGGCTCGGCGGCGGCGTCGACGAGCAGCTGCTCGCCGGTCTGTCGGCAGCGCAGCAGGTAGGTGTTGTTGTCGAAGTCGCCGACCGACATCTTGGTGACGATCAGGTTCGCGAGCTCGCGGACGTCCGCCGGCCCGCCCTGGGTGACCTTGCCCTTGTAGGTCACGTCCACCTGCCGAGCTCGGGGAGCTGCCCGCCGGTGCACCGCAGCCGCGTGCCGTCGCCGCGTCCCGAGCAGCCACCAGACGAGGTCGGCGGCCGTGCCCGTCACCTCGGGGCCCTCGCCGGTCGTCCACGACGACCCGGTGTCGGTGGCCGTCCACGTGAGCCCGGTCCCGGCGGCCTCCAGCTCCCGGTGGCGCCGCTTGAACAGCGCCTCGACGAAGTCGGCCGGCCAGTCGGCCGCGGTGTAGCCGATGCCGAGGTCGGCATGGTGCACCTCGACCTCGGTGCGCCGGCCGAGCGCGACCCGCCGGGCCGGGTAGCTCGTGCCGCCCGGTGTCCGCTCGCACAGGTTGTCGAGGTTCGCCGAGTGCAGCTCCTCGGCCGCCTGGTGCCAGCGGCCGGCGGCGGCCACCGAGTCCTCGCGAAGCTCGGCAGCGCTCCGTGAGGCGCCGGCCTCGATGGCCGCGTCCCGCTCCTCGTCGGAGGGGTACTGCGCACGCACCTCGCCGGCCTGCGCCCCGTGCAGCACGTGGGTGAGCGCGTCGGCGTTGCGGGCGACGTGGGTGACGACGTGGGCCCGGGTCCAGCCAGGGAGCAGGGAGGGGGCGCGGAGGTCGTCGTCGTCCAGCTCTGTCAGTGCCTCCAGGTAGCGTGCTGTCGCCACCAGGGCCTCGTCGAGATGAGGGAAGTCGGTGTCCATGACCACCATCAAACCCCGCCCGGCCGGGTTGTGTCAGGAGGCTAAGATCGCGAACGTCTGTTCGAACGCGGTTCGAGACCCCCGACCCTGAGGAACCCAGTGGCCGACCAGCTCATCATCCGTGGCGCGCGGGAGCACAACCTCAAGGACGTCTCGCTCGACCTGCCCCGCGACTCGCTCATCGTCTTCACCGGCCTTTCCGGGTCCGGCAAGTCCAGCCTCGCGTTCGACACGATCTTCGCCGAGGGGCAGCGGCGCTATGTCGAGTCGCTGTCGGCCTACGCGCGCCAGTTCCTCGGACAGATGGACAAGCCGGACGTCGACTTCATCGAGGGGCTCTCCCCGGCGGTCTCGATCGACCAGAAGTCCACCTCCAAGAACCCCCGCTCGACGGTCGGCACGATCACGGAGGTCTACGACTACCTGCGGCTGCTCTACGCGCGCGCCGGTCGTCCGCACTGCCCGACGTGCGGGGAGCCGATCTCGCGGCAGACCCCGCAGCAGATCGTCGACCGGGTCATGCAGCTCGAGGAGGGCACCCGGTTCCAGGTGCTCGCCCCGGTGGTCCGCGGTCGCAAGGGCGAGTACGTCGACCTCTTCCGGCAGCTGCAGACCCAGGGGTTCTCGCGCGCCCGGGTCGACGGCGAGACGCACCTGCTCACCGAGCCGCCGACGCTCGACAAGCAGAAGAAGCACACGATCGAGGTCGTCGTCGACCGGCTCGCCGCCAAGCCGTCGGCGAAGCGGCGGCTCACCGACTCGGTGGAGACCGCGCTCGGCCTCGCCGGCGGGCTCGTCGTCGTCGACCTCGTCGACCTGCCCGACGGCGACCCCGGTCGCGAGCACCGCTACTCCGAGCGGATGGCCTGCCCCAACGAGCACCCGATCGACACCGACGAGCTCGAGCCGCGCTCGTTCTCCTTCAACTCCCCGTTCGGCGCCTGCCCGGAGTGCCACGGGCTCGGCACCCGGATGGAGGTCGACCCGGAGCTCGTCGTCACCGACCCGTCCGGCACCCTCGCCGACGGGATCATCAGCCCGTGGTCCGGCGCGCACGTGTCGGACTTCTTCCAGCGGCTGCTCGGCGCGCTCGGCCAGGAGCTGGGGTTCGACCTCGACACCCCGTGGGAGCGGCTGCCGGCCAAGGCACGCAAGTCGATCCTCGACGGCCACGCCACGAAGGTGCACGTGCGGCACCGCAACCGCTACGGGCGCGAACGCTCCTACCACACCGCCTTCGAGGGGGTCCGCCCCTACATCGAGCGCCGCCACCGCGAGGCCGAGTCCGACACGAGCCGCGAGCGGTTCGAGGGGTTCATGCGCGAGGTGCCGTGCCCCACCTGCGACGGGTCCCGGCTCAAGCCGGTCTCGGTCGCGGTGACGATCGGCGGGCTCAACATCGCCGAGGTCTGCGCGATGTCGATCGACGAGACCGCCCAGTTCCTCCGCACCGTGGAGCTCAGCAACCGGGAGCGGCAGATCGCCGAGCGGGTCCTCAAGGAGATCCAGGAGCGGTTGAACTTCCTCCTCGACGTGGGGCTCGACTACCTCTCGCTGAACCGGCCGGCCGGCTCGCTCTCGGGCGGTGAGGCCCAGCGGATCCGGCTCGCGACCCAGATCGGCGCCGGGCTGGTCGGGCGTCCTCTACGTCCTCGACGAGCCGTCGATCGGGCTGCACCAGCGGGACAACCACCGGCTGATCGAGACGCTGGTCCGCCTTCGCGACCTCGGCAACACGCTGATCGTCGTCGAGCACGACGAGGACACCATCCGGATGGCCGACTGGGCCGTGGACATCGGCCCCGGTGCGGGGGAGCACGGCGGCCAGGTGGTCCACTCGGGACCGGTCGCCGACCTGCTGAGCCACCCCGACTCGGAGACCGGCCTCTACCTCTCCGGACGCAAGGCGATCCCGCTGCCCGCCGTACGCCGGCCGCGGACCGCGGGGCGCGAGCTGCGCGTCGTCGGGGCCAAGGAGCACAACCTCCGCGACATCGACGTCTCGTTCCCGCTCGGCATGTTCGTCGCGGTGACCGGGGTGAGCGGGTCGGGCAAGTCGACGCTGGTCAACGACATCCTCTACACCTCGCTCGCCAAGCAGATCTACAACGCGCCGGACCGTCCCGGGACGCCACCGGCGCATCGAGGGGCTCGACCACGTCGACAAGGTGATCCACGTCGACCAGTCGCCGATCGGCCGCACCCCTCGGTCCAACCCGGCGACCTACACCGGCGTCTTCGACCACGTCCGCAAGCTGTTCGCCGCCACCCCGGAGGCGAAGATCCGCGGCTACCTGCAGGGCCGGTTCTCGTTCAACGTCAAGGGCGGCCGCTGCGAGGCGTGCTCGGGTGACGGCACCATCAAGATCGAGATGAACTTCCTTCCCGACGTCTACGTCCCGTGCGAGGTCTGCCACGGGGCCCGGTACAACCGGGAGACGCTCGAGGTGCACTACAAGGGCAAGACGATCGCCGAGGTCCTCGACATGCCGATCGAGGAGGCGGTGGAGTTCTTCGCGGCGGTGCCCGCGATCAACCGGCACCTGCGCACGCTCGTCGACGTGGGGCTCGGCTACGTGCGGCTCGGCCAGCCGGCCCCGACTCTCTCCGGCGGCGAGGCCCAGCGGGTGAAGCTGGCGACCGAGCTGCAGAAGCGGTCGACCGGCCGGACCGTCTACGTCCTGGACGAGCCGACGACCGGGCTGCACTTCGAGGACATCCGCAAGCTGCTCCTGGTGCTCGGCCGCCTCGTCGACCAGGGGAACACCGTGCTGGTCATCGAGCACAACCTCGACGTCATCAAGACCGCGGACTGGATCGTCGACATGGGCCCCGAAGGCGGCAGCCGCGGCGGGCTCGTGGTTGCCGAGGGCACCCCCGAGGAGGTCGCGGACCACCCGGAGAGCCACACCGGCGCGTTCCTCAAGCCGCTGCTCGAAGGGCAGCTCCGAACGACGCCCGCCAAGAAGGCGCCCGCCAGGAAGGCGCCGGCCAAGAAGACGCCGGCCAAGAAGACGACCGTGGCGAGGAAGGCGCCGTCACGGCGGACGACCGCCGCGCGCTGAGGTCCTACGACCAACGGGCACCCGGTCGGTGTGGTGGTGCGTCGCCGCGGACGCAATAGGCTCGACTCATGAGTGACGACTCGACTTCCCAGCTCGACCGCCGCCGGCTCATGGGATGCACCGCGCTTCTGGGCCTCACCGGTCCGCTCCTGGTGTCCTGTGGCTCGGATGACGCGGGGGAGGCCACACCGACCCCGGACGACGACGGCTCCGCGACCCCCGACGAGTCCGACTCCTCGACCGCTGGCGCCGCTCTGGTGTCCGTCGACGAGGTCCCGGTGGGGGGCGGCGTCGTGCTCGCCGACGAGCAGGTCATCGTCACCCAGCCGTCGGAAGGCGAGTTCAAGGGGTACACCACGGTCTGCACCGCACCAGGGAGGTGCCGTGACCTCGGTCGGCAAGCGCCGGATGACGTGCTCGCTGCACGGCAGCCAGTTCGCGATCGAGGACGGCGCCAACCTGGTGGGACCGAACGGCGGCGAGGCCGGCTCGACCGGGCCGCTGCCGGAGGTGCCGGTCGCGGTGGAAGGCGGCCAGGTCGTCAAGGCGTGACCGGCGCCATGAGCGAGGACCTCACCCCCGACGAGCTCGCGTTCCTGCAGTCCGCTTTCGACCTGGCGCGCGAGGGTGACGCCGGGCAGCTAGCGGAGTACGTCGACAAGGGGCTACCGGTCAACTTGACGAACAGCGCCGGCGACTCGCTGCTGGTCCTGGCGGCGTACCACTGCCACCCCGAGCTGGTCCGGGAGCTCCTCGAACGCGGGCGCGGACCACTCCCGGGTCAACGACCGGGGCCAGACGGCCCTCGCCGCCGCGGTCTTTCGCCAGGACGTGGAGTCGGTTCGGCTGCTCCTCGAGGCCGGCGCCGACCCGGAGCAGGGCGCCAGGTCCGCTGTCGACATCGCGACCTTCTTCGACCTTCCGGAGATGCTCGCCCTGATGGGCCGGACGCCGTCCTAGGAGCCGTAGGGTTGAGCGGTGCCCGACCCGTCCACCTACCGTCCCGCCGCCGGTTCGATCCCGACGTCGCCCGGTGTCTACCGGTTCAAGGACGCCAAGGGCCGGGTCATCTACGTCGGCAAGGCCAAGAACCTCCGCGCCAGGCTGTCGTCGTACTTCCAGGACGTGGCCAACCTGCACGCGCGCACGGCGACGATGGTGACGACGGCGTCGAGCGTGGAGTGGACCGTCGTCGGCACCGAGGTCGAGGCGCTCCAGCTGGAGTACTCCTGGATCAAGGAGTTCGACCCGCGGTTCAACGTGAAGTACCGCGACGACAAGTCCTACCCATGGCTCGCGGTCACCGTCGGCGAGGAGTTCCCCCGGGTGATGGTGGGGCGGGGCGCGAAGAAGAAGGGGGTCCGTTACTTCGGCCCCTACTCCCACGCCTGGGCGATCCGAGACACCGTCGACCAGCTGCTCCGGGTGTTCCCGATGCGCTCCTGCTCCAACGGCGTCTTCAAGCGGTCGGCCCAGGTCGGGAGGCCGTGTCTGCTGGGGTACATCGACAAGTGCGCGGCACCGTGCGTCGGCCACGTCAGCGCCGAGGAGCACCGCGCCATCGTCGACGACTTCTGCGACTTCATGGGCGGGCAGACCTCGGGGTTCGTGCGCCGAATCGAAAAGGAGATGTACGCCGCGTCGGCCGAGCTCGACTTCGAGCGGGCGGCCCGGCTCCGCGACGACCTCGGCGCGCTCAACCGCGCGCTGGAGAAGCAGGCGGTCGTCCTGGGGGACGGCACCGACGCCGACGTGATCGCGCTCGAGGACGACCCGCTGGAGGTCGCGGTGCAGATCTTCCACGTGCGCGGCGGGCGGATCCGCGGTCAGCGCGGCTGGGTCGCGGAGAAGACCGAGGACACCGACCTCGGCGGTCTCGTCGAGCGGTTCCTCCAGCAGCTCTACGCCGGCGAGTCGCGTGAAGGCGTGCCCAAGGAGATCCTGGTGCCGGCGCTGCCCGACGACGCGCCCGCGCTCGAGCTGTGGCTGTCGGGGCTGCGCGGCAGCCGGGTCAGCCTCCGGGTGCCCCTGAGAGGGGACAAGCGGACCCTCATGGAGACGGTCGGCCGCAACGCCAAGCAGTCGCTGGGGCTGCACAAGATGAAGCGCGCCTCGGACCTCACCACGCGCAACCAGGCCATCGAGGACATCCAGAAGGCGCTGGAGCTGCCCGAGGCGCCGCTCCGGATCGAGTGCTACGACATCTCCAACCTCCAGGGCACCGAGATCGTGGGGTCCATGGTGGTCTTCGAGGACGGCCTGGCCCGCAAGTCCGAGTACCGCCGCTTCGTCGTCCGCTCCCTCGAGGGGCAGAACGACGTCGGCGCCATGCACGAGGTCGTGACCCGCCGGTTCCGCCGGCTGCTCGACGAGCGCGTGGAGCACCCGGACCTCGGGAGCGGGGGAGAGGTGGATCCCGAGAGCGGACCGCTGCTCGTCGACCCTGACACCGGCCGGGCCCGCAAGTTCGCCTACGCCCCCGGGCTGGTCGTCGTCGACGGGGGTCCGCCCCAGGTGGCTGCCGCGCAGCGTGCGCTCGACGAGCTCGGCATCGACGACATCCCGGTGTGCGGGCTGGCCAAGCGGCTCGAGGAGATCTGGCTCCCGGGTCAGGAGGACCCGGTCATCCTGCCCCGGACCAGCGAGGCGCTGTTCCTCCTGCAGCGGATCCGGGACGAGGCGCACCGCTTCGCGATCACCCACCACCGGTCCCGCCGGTCGAAGACCATGGTGGAGAGCGTCCTGGACGACGTCCCGGGGCTCGGCGAGGTGCGCCGCAAAGCGCTGCTCAAGCGGTTCGGCTCGCTTCGCAAGGTCCGTGCTGCCACTGTGGAGGAGATCGCCGCCGTCCCGGGGATCGGCCTCCGCACGGCGGAGGCGATCGTGGCCGCGCTGGCCGACCGGACCGGCCGTTCCGTCAGCGTGAACACCGCCACAGGCGAGATCGAGGAGAGCTAGATGACCGAGACGCACGACCCGGCCCAGGGCGAGCTGATCATCGTCACCGGGATGACCGGGGCCGGACGGAGCACTGCCGCGAAGGAGCTCGAGGACCTCGGCTACTTCGTCGTCGACAACCTCCCGCCGACGCTGGTGCAGGACATGGTCCGGATGGTCGAGGAGACCCACGGCACCGAGCAGTCGATCGCGGTGGTCGTCGACGTCCGCTCCGGCTCGTTCTTCGAGTCCCTGCGCGAGGTGGTCGCCAAGGGGTTCACCGGCCGGCGCACCACGCTGCTGTTCCTCGAGGCCGACGACGACGTGCTCGTGCGCCGTCAGGAGGCGGCACGGCGCCCGCACCCGCTCCAGGCAGGCGGGCGGCTGCTCGACGGGCTGGCCCTCGAGCGCAAGGTGCTCGCCGACCTCCGTGGCGACGCCGACCTGGTCATCGACACCAGCAACCTCAACGTCCACCAGCTCACCAACCAGATCGCCCGGAGCTTCGGCACCACCGAGCGCCTCGCGCTGAAGATCACGCTGGTCAGCTTCGGGTTCAAGTACGGCATCCCGGTCGACGCCGACTACGTCGCCGACATGCGGTTCCTTCCCAACCCGCACTGGGTGCCCGAGCTCCGGCCGCGCACCGGCCGGGACGCGGGGGTCGCCGACTACGTGAAGTCCCAGGACGGCGCCGAGGAGTTCCTCGGCCGCTTCGTCCCTCTCGTCGTCGACGTCGGCAAGGGGTATCTCCGCGAGGGCAAGCGGTTCATGACCGTCGCCATCGGCTGCACCGGCGGCAAGCATCGCAGTGTCGCGATGGCCGAGGAGGTGGCCGCCCGGCTGCTCGGGTTCGAGCTCGATGCCAGGGCGACCCACCGTGACCTCGGGCGGGAGTGAGGTGGACGACGTCCTCGACGTCCTCGACGTCCTGGACGTCCGGGTCGTCGCGCTCGGCGGGGGCCACGGGCTGTCCGCCTCGCTCTCGGCGTTGCGGCGGGTGGCCAAGGAGCTGACCGCGGTCGTCACGGTGGCGGACAACGGAGGCTCCTCCGGGAGGCTGCGGCAGGAGTTCGGCTGCCTCCCACCGGGGGACCTCCGGCAGGCTCTCTCGGCGCTCTGCGAGGACGACGACTGGGGCAGCACGTGGGCCCGGGTGCTCCAGCACCGGTTCTCCACCACCGGTGAGATGGACCGGCACGCCGTCGGCAACCTGCTCATCGTCGCGCTGTGGGAGCTCCTCGGCGACCACGTCGAAGGGCTCGACCGGGTCGGACGGCTGCTCGGCGCCGGCGGCCGGGTGCTGCCGATGGCGCTGGTGCCGCTCGACATCACCGCGCTGGTCCGCGGCGCCCACCCGGACCGCCCCGGTGAGCAGACGGTCGTGCGCGGCCAGGTCGAGGTCGCCTCGACCGGCGGGCGCGTGCTCGAGGTGGCGCTCGACCCGGTCGACCCCCCCGCCTGTCCCGAGGCGCTGGCCGCCGTCGCCGAGGCCGACTGGGTGGTCCTGGGCCCCGGCTCCTGGTTCACCAGCGTCATCCCGCACCTGCTGGTCCCGGAGCTGCGCGAAGGGCTCGTCTCGTCACCGGCCAGCAAGCTGGTGGTCCTCAACCTCGAGGCCCAGCAGGGGGAGACCGACGGGTTCGCCCCCGAGACCCATCTCGAGGTCCTGGCCGGCCACGCCCCGGACCTGCGGCTCGACTGCGTCATCGCCGACGCGTCGTCGGTCAGGGACGCCGAGGCGCTCCGCCGTACCGCCGGGCAGCTCGGCGCGGAGCTGCGGCTGGCCGACGTCTCGCGGGGCGACGGCACGCCGCGGCACGACCCCGCCAAGTTGGCGAGCGCCCTTTCGGCGGTCCTCCGGGCGACGTAGGGTTTGCCCGCACCCCGTCCGGGGGCCCCGGTCAACGGGAGACTTCACAGTGGCAGGATCGGACGCATGGCGATGACGGCACAGGTGAAGGCGGAGCTGGCCAACACATCGGTCACCAGGACCTGCTGCCGCAAGGCCGAGGTGTCGTCCATGCTGCGGTTCGCCGGTGGGCTGCACATCGTCGCCGGACAGATCGTGGTCGAGGCAGAGCTGGACACCGGGGCCGCCGCGCGACGGCTGCGCAAGGACATCGCCGAGGTCTACGGCCACGGCTCGGACGTCGCCATGGTGCAGGGCCACGGCATCCGCAAGAGCAGCCGGTACGTCGTCCGCGTCGTCAAGGACGGTGAGGCGCTGGCCCGCCAGACGGGGCTCCTCGACGGCCGGGGCCGCCCGGTCCGCGGGCTGCCGCCCCAGGTGGTCTCCGGTGGCAACTGCGACGCCGTCGCGGCGTGGCGCGGCGCCTTCCTCGCGCACGGTTCGCTCACCGAGCCGGGGCGGTCGTCCTCGCTCGAGGTGACCTGCCCGGGACCCGAGGCGGCGCTCGCCCTCGTCGGTGCGGCGCGACGGCTCGGCATCGGCGCCAAGGCCCGCGAGGTGCGCGGCGTGGACCGCGTCGTGATCCGGGACGGCGACGCGATCGGCGAGCTGCTGACCCGACTCGGGGCGCACGAGTCGCTGATGGCCTGGGAGGAGCGCCGGATGCGCCGGGAGGTGCGCGCCACGGCCAACCGGCTCGCGAACTTCGACGACGCCAACCTGCGCCGGTCGGCGCGGGCCGCCGTCGCCGCCGGCGCCCGCGTCGAGAGAGCACTGGAGCTTCTCGGCGAGGACGTCCCCGACCATCTCAAGCTCGCCGGCGCGCTCCGGCTCGAGCACAAGCAGGCGTCGCTGGAGGAGCTCGGGCAGCTGCACGACCCGGTCCTCACCAAGGACGCGATCGCCGGCCGGATCCGGCGCCTGCTCGCGATGGCGGACAAGAAGGCGCACGACCTCGGGCTTCCGGACACCGAGTCGACCCTGACTCCGGAGATGCTGGCCGACGAGTGAGACCGTTCTGCCATCGCGCGTATGCGCGATAGGGTCGATGCATGCCCGGCCCCGCCGGGAGTCCGACAGTCTTTCGAGGGAGTGCTTGTCTTGACCGTTCGCGTAGGCATCAACGGTTTCGGCCGCATCGGCCGCAACTTCTTCCGAGCCGTAGTGGCGTCCGGCGCCGACATCGAGATCGTCGGCGTCAACGACCTCACCGACAACCAGACGCTGGCCACCCTGCTGAAGTACGACTCGATCCTGGGTCGGCTCGAGGGGGACGTGTCGTCGACCGACACCGACATCACCGCCGCCGGCCACACGTTCAAGGCGTTCGCCGAGCGCGACCCCGCGGCGCTCAAGTGGGGTGACGTCGGCGCTGACGTCGTCATCGAGTCGACCGGGTTCTTCACCGACGCCACCAAGGCGAAGGCCCACCTGGAGAACGGCGCTCGCAAGGTCATCATCTCGGCGCCGGCCTCGAACGAGGACGTCACGGTCGTCATGGGCGTCAACGAGGGCGACTACGACCCGGCGAACCACTCGATCATCTCCAACGCTTCCTGCACCACCAACTGCCTGGCACCGATGGCCAAGGCGCTCCACGAGGAGTTCACGATCGTCAAGGGGCTGATGACGACGATCCACGCCTACACCGGCGACCAGAACCTCCTCGACGCCCCGCACAAGGACATGCGCCGGGCCCGGTCCGCGGCCACCAACCTCGTGCCGACGTCGACGGGTGCCGCGAAGGCGATCGCGCTGGTGCTGCCCGAGCTCAAGGGCAAGCTCGACGGGTACGCCGTCCGGGTCCCGGTGCCGACCGGCTCGCTCACCGACCTCACCTTCGAGGCCGGCCGGGAGACCACCGCGGACGAGGTCAACGCGGTGATGAAGGCCGCGGCCGACGGACGGATCCTGAAGTACAACACCGACCCGATCGTCTCGACCGACATCACCACCGACCCCGCCTCGTGCATCTTCGACGCCCCCCTGACGAAGGTCATCGGCAACCAGGTGAAGGTGGTCGGCTGGTACGACAACGAGTGGGGCTACTCCAACCGGCTCGCCGACCTGGTCCTCCACGTCGGCAGCAACCTCTGACCCCCGGAGCGGCCGCGTGGTGACGATCGACGACCTCGGGGAGCTCCGGGGCAGGCGGCGTCCTGGTCCGCTCGGACCTCAACGTCCCGCTGGACGGTGGGACCATCACCGACGACGGCCGGATCCGGGCCAGCCTGCCGACGATCCGTCGGCTGGTCGAGCTCGGCGCCCGCGTCGTGGTGGTCGCCCATCTGGGCCGACCGAAGGGCGAGCCCGACCCGGCGTACTCGCTGGGTCCGGTCGCGCAGCGACTCGGTGAGCTGCTGGGGGACTCCGTGGCGTTCGCGACCGACACCGTCGGCCAGAGCGCCAAGGAGACCGTTGCAGGGCTCGGCGACGGCCAGGTCGCGGTCTTGGAGAACGTCCGGTTCAACGCCGGTGAGACCAGCAAGGACGACAATGAACGAGGTGCGTTCGCCCGCGAGCTCGCCGAGCTCGCCGACGTGTTCGTCTCCGACGGGTTCGGCGTCGTCCACCGGAAGCAGGCGAGCGTCTACGACGTCGCTCAGCTGCTGCCGCACGCGATGGGCGGGCTGGTGGCGGCCGAGATCGAGGTGCTGCGCCGGCTCACCGAGCAGCCCGAGCGTCCGTACGCCGTCGTGCTCGGCGGCTCGAAGGTGTCGGACAAGCTCGGCGTGATCGACAACCTCCTCGGCAAGGCCGACCGGCTGCTGATCGGCGGGGGGATGGTGTTCACCTTCCTGAAGGCACGAGGCCACGAGGTGGGCTCCAGCCTGCTCGAGGACGACCAGGTCGAGGTGTGCGCGGAGTACCTCCGCCGGGCCGAGGAGTCCGGCGTCCAGCTCCTGCTGCCCACCGACATCGTCGTCGCCCCGTCGTTCGCCGCCGATTCGCCGCCGTCGGTGGTGCCGGCCGACCAGATGCCGGCCGACCAGATGGGGCTCGACATCGGCCCGGAGTCCGCGGCCGCCTTCGCCTCGGCGCTCACCGACGCACGCACGGTGTTCTGGAACGGACCGATGGGAGTCTTCGAGTTCGACGCGTTCGCGGCCGGCACCCGGGCCGTCGCCCAGGCCCTCACCGAGATCGACGGCCTCTCCGTGGTCGGCGGTGGTGACTCGGCGGCCGCGGTGCGCACCCTGGGCTTCGACGAGTCGGCGTTCGGCCACATCTCGACCGGTGGTGGCGCCAGCCTGGAGTACCTCGAGGGCAAGCCGCTGCCCGGCATCGACGTCCTCGACGACTGACCCACGACAGCACCCTCTAGGAGAGAGCCCTCATGGCGAACCCCGCCCGTCTGCCGCTCATGGCAGGCAACTGGAAGATGAACCTGAACCACCAGGAAGCGGTGGTGCTCGTGCAGAAGCTCAACGCCGTCCTGGCCGACAAGAAGCACGACTTCGGCAAGGTCGAGGTCGTCGTGCTGCCGCCCTTCACCGACCTCAGGAGCGTCCAGACCTCGGTCGACGGCGACAAGCTGCCGATCCGGTACGGCGCTCAGGACGTCTCGACGCAGGACAGCGGCGCCTACACCGGCGAGATCTCCGCCTCGATGCTCGCCAAGCTCGGCTGCTCCTACGTCGCGGTCGGCCACTCGGAGCGTCGTGAGCTCCATGCCGAGACCGACGACGTGGTCAACGCCAAGGCGAAGAAGGCGGTCGCCGCGGGGATCACCCCCATCGTCTGCGTCGGCGAGGGGCTCGAGGTGCGCAAGGAAGGCCGTCAGGTCGAGCACACGCTGGGCCAGGTCGACGGCTCGCTGGAGGACCTGAGCGCCGAGCAGGTCGCCGGCCTGGTCATCGCCTACGAGCCCGTGTGGGCGATCGGGACCGGCGAGGTGGCCACCCCCGAGGACGCGCAGGAGGTCTGCGCTGCGATCCGGGGTCGGGTGGCCGAGCAGTGGGGTGAGGCGGCCGGCGAGTCGGTCCGGATCCTCTACGGTGGTTCGGTCAAGGCCGCGAACGTCGCCGGGATCATGGCGAAGGCCGATGTCGACGGTTGCCTGGTCGGCGGGGCGAGCCTCGACCACGAGGAGTTCGGCGGGATCTGCCGGTTCTACGACATGCCCACGCTCTAGGGACCGGCTGTCCGTCCGCGCCCACCCCGTGAGTTAGGCTGTGCCACCGTGATCACCGCATTCACCGTTCTGCTCGTGCTGACGAGCCTGCTTCTCATCCTGCTGATCCTGCTCCACAAGGGCCGGGGCGGCGGGCTCTCCGACATGTTCGGAGGCGGCATGTCCAGCGGTCTCGGCGGTTCCTCGATCGCCGAGCGCAACCTCGACCGCATCACGATCGGCGCCGGCGTCATCTGGTTCGCCTGCGTCATCGCGCTGGGGCTTCTCATGAAGGTCAAGTACGGCAGCTGAACGTCTCATCTCTCTCGGCTCGTCTCTAGGAGAACTTGTGGCAGGTGGCGGTGGCAACGCGATCCGGGGCAGCCGGGTCGGTGCAGGGCCGATGGGTGAGGCGGAGCGAGGTGAGTCCGCTCCACGCCAACGGGTGATCTACTTCTGCGCCCACCGACACCAGGCGGAGATCACCTTCGCCGTCGAGGCCGCGGTCCCTGACTCCTGGGACTGCCCGAAGTGCGGTCTTCCGGCGAGCCTCGACTCGGAGAACCCTCCTCCGCCGCCGAGGATCGAGCCGTACAAGACCCACCTCGCCTACGTGAAGGAGCGGCGCAGCGACCAGGAGGCGGCCGAGATCCTCGACGAGGCGCTCAAGGCCCTCCGGGACAAGCGCAAGCGCGGCGAGATCATCTTCTAGAGCCGAGCGGCTGCGGCGTCGTCGACGTACCACGTCGTCGACTCCACACCGCGGGGTCCCGCGGACGGCGTCTCGCGGAGCTCGCCTCCTGCGACCGAGCGCGCCACCGCCTCGGCCTTCTCCTCGCCGGTCGCCACGAACAGCACGTGACGAGCCCGGCACAGCGTCGTCATGCCCATCGAGATCCGCAACGGCGGAGGCTTGGGGGAGTCGCGGACCGCGAGCACCGCGGCCGCAGAGCCGACCTCGCCTCGCCCCGGGAACAGCGACGCGCAGTGGCCGTCCGGCCCGATCCCGAGCATGAGGACGTCGAACCATGGCGCTCCGTCCGGCACCGCGCGCGCCCGCGCCGACAGCTCCTCCCCGTGCGCCCAGGCCGCTGCCTCGACGTCGAGGTAGTCGTCGTCGGCCGCGGGCATGGCGTGGACGCGCCCGGGCTCGACGGGGACCCGGCTGAGGAGGTCGGCCCACGCCTGTCCTGCGTTCCGCTCGGCGTCGTCGGAGGCCACGAACCGTTCGTCGCCCCACCAGACGTCGACGCGTCCCCAGTCCGGGGCGTCCGCGGCGGCCGCCATCGCGGCATGCACCTGGCGGGAGATCGACCCTCCGGTGAGCACCACGTGCGGGTCCCGCCCGGCGCCTTGCGTCTCCCGCAGGAGCGCGAGCACCTCATCGGCCACCCGATCGGCCACCTTGTCGGGTGAGGGCAGGCGGACGACACGCGACCCGTCCACCGTCAGGCCCCCTTCCGGGTCCGCGATCCCGCCTTCTTCTGGGCGGCCTGCTTCCCGGCGGTCTGCTTCCCGGCGGTCTGCTTCTTGCCGGCGCCTCGCTGCGCGTCCCGCATCTTCGTGAGCCTGCGGACCGTGGCGGCGTAGACGTCGTCGGGGTCCAGCCTGCGGAGCTCCTCGTGGAGCAGCTCGGGCACGCCTCGGCGGCGGAGGCCGACCGGGCGGTCAGGCTGTCCGGGAACCGAGAGCGTCGCGTGACGCCCGTCGCTGCGCGACAGCCGGATGTCGCCGCTCCGGGTGGTCAGTGCCACCTCGGTGATGCCGGGTCCGTCGGAGTGCCCCCAGGTCACCGGTGCCTTGAGCCGGTCCGCCAGCCAGGCGCCGAGGAGCTCCGCGCTGGGGCTGACGCGTTCGGCGGTGACCTTGATCCCGGTCACCTTCGGCGGCTCGTGGTCGAGCGCTCCGGCGAGGAGCGCACGCCACGGCGTCACCCTGGTCCAGGCCAGGTCGGTGTTGCCCGGGGCGTAGGACCGGCACTGCGTCAGCATCGCGCGGGTGCGTCCGGTGCGCACCTCGGCGGCGTCGGTGATCCGACGCGTGCCCAGCCGTCCGATCGGGTCGGCAGCGGGGTCGTCGGGTGCCTCGTTCGGCCACCAGACGACGACGGGGGAGTCGGGGAGGAGCAGGGGGAGCACGACGGACTCCGGGTGCTTGGCCACCGCTCCGCTGAGCCGGATGAGTGCGGTCTCCCCGGGCGTCCCGGAGCCCGACCGGATCTCCGCGTCGACCCTGGACGCGCCACGCGCGGAGCCGATCACGACGGCGAGGACCCGCGACGGGTGCTCGCGTGCGGCCTCCTGCGCGGCCGCGATGGCCCCCTCGGCCTCGGCTGCGGGCACGACGACGACCATCGTCATGACCATCCCCATCGCGGGGCTGCCCGCAGCCTTGCGAGCGGCCACGAACGCGGCGGAGATGCCGCCGGCGTCGGTCTGCTCCAGCACCCCGGTCATGGCCGCCTCCAGCTCCGGCCCTCACGGGCCAGCATCGCGTTCGCCGAGTCCGGCCCCCAGGTGCCGCTCGGGTACTGCTCCGGCTTCCCCTTCTCGGCCCAGTGCTCGATGACCGGGTCCAGGATCCGCCAGGACTGCTCGACCTCCTCGTGGCGAGGGAACAGGGGAGGCTCGCCGAGGAGGACGTCGAGGATGAGCCGTTCGTACGCCTCGGGGGAGGCCTCGGTGAAGCTGCCGCCGTAGGCGAAGTCCATGTTGACGTCCCGGATCTCCATCGCCGTGCCCGGCACCTTGGACCCGAAGCGCATCGTGATCCCTTCGTCAGGCTGGACCCGGATCACGAGCGCGTTGTGCGTCAACGTCTCCGTGGCGGCTGGGGTGAACGGGAGGTGCGGCGCCTTCTTGAACTGCACGGCGACCTCGGTGACCCGGCGGCCGAGCCGTTTGCCGGTCCGCAGGTAGAACGGCACCCCGGACCAGCGCCGGCTGTCGATGCCGAGCCGGATGGCGGCGTAGGTCTCGGTCGTCGAGCTGTTGGGGATGTCGGGCTCGTCGAGGTATCCCGGCACCTTGACGCCGCCGGCCCACCCGGCGGCGTACTGCCCCCGCGCAGTGGCGAGGTCCAACCGGCGCGGCAGCCGGACGGACTCGAGGACCTTGAGCTTCTCCATCCTCAGCGAGCGTGCGTCGAACGAGGTGGGCTCCTCCATGGCGGTGAGGGCCAGGAGCTGGAGGAGGTGGTTCTGGATGACGTCGCGGGCCGCGCCGATGCCGTCGTAGTAGCCGGCGCGGCCACCGATCCCGATGTCCTCGGCCATCGTGATCTGGACGTGGTCGACGTAGTTGGCGTTCCAGAGCGGCTCGAACATCATGTTGGCGAACCGCATCGCCAGGATGTTCTGGACGGTCTCCTTGCCCAGGTAGTGGTCGATGCGGAACACCGACTCGGGAGGGAACACGCCGCCGAGGGTCTGGTTGAGCTCCCGTGCGGTCTCGAGGTCGGAGCCGAAGGGCTTCTCCACCACGACCCGACGCCAGGTGTCCGGGGTGTCCTCGGCGAGCCCGTGCTCCTTGAGCTGCCCGATGACGTTGCCGAAGAACCGCGGCGGGATCGAGAGATAGAAGGCGTGGTTGCCGCCGGTGCCGCGGACCCGGTCGAGGTCGGTGATCGTCTGGCGCAGGTTGTCGAAGGCGACGTCGTCGTCGAAGTCGCCCTGCACGAACCGGAACCCCTCGGACAGCTGGTCCCACACCTCGTCGCGGAACTCCGTGCGGGCGTGCTCGCGGACCGAGTCGTGGACGATCTTCGCGAAGTCCTGGTCGGCCCACTCGCGGCGAGCGAAACCGACGACGGAGAACCCGGGCGGGAGGAGCCCACGGTTGGCGAGGTCGTAGATCGCCGGCATCAGCTTCTTGCGCGAGAGGTCGCCGGTGACGCCGAAGATCACCATGCCGCACGGACCCGCGACCTTCGGCAGCCGGCGGTCCTGCGGGTCCCGCAGCGGGTTCGGGCTCACGAGAGCGCGGACCGCAGCGCCTCGAGCCCTGCTGCCCGGTCCTTCAGGTGGACGCGGAGCACCGGACGGTCGTGGTCGGCGAGCACCTGCGCGTCACCGGCCGCCTGGGCAGCCACGAGCGTGCCGAAGGAGTAGTCCTTGCCAGGGACGCCGAGGTCGTCGTCGGGGTCGTCGGTCACCTGGAGGAAGACGCCGACCGGTGGGCCACCCTTGTGCAGCTGACCGGTCGAGTGCAGGAACCGCGGCCCCCACCCGAACGTCACCGGCCGCTCGCACCGCTCGGCCAGCGGACGACGGACCGACTCCAGCTCCGCGTGGGCGATGCGGTCGAGGTAGGCCATCACCGCGACGTAGCCGTGCTGCGGGTCGAGCTGCGCGAGCAGCCGGTCCACAGCGCCCGCCAGGGTCGTGGCGTCGCCGAGCCACGTTCCCCCCAGCGCGCGGACCTCGGTCGCCCCGTCGGTGAACGCCGGCGGCTCGGCCGGCCGGCTGCCCTCGAGCATCGAGCGCGCCGCGATCTTCGCACTCTCCACGTCGGGCTGGTCGAAGGGGTTGATGCCCAGGAGCCGGCCCGCGACCGCCGTCGCGGCCTCCCACAGCAGCAGCTGGGCGCCGAGCGCCCCGGCCACCCTCACAGCCGACACCCCGGCCTCCTGGGCGTGGTCCTCGTCCTCGGCGTCCCCGACCAGCCGGATCACCGTGACGTCGTCGGCGGGGCGGCGGACCTCCGGGTCCTCAGGACCGTCGACGACGACGGGCAGGAGGCCGGTGCCGTTCTTGCCGGTGCTCTCGGCGACCAGCTGCTCGGCCCAGGCAGGGAATCCGCTCAGTCCCGATCCCTCGTCGACGACGACGAGCTTGTCGCGCAACGGCGTCGTGCCGGCCATCGCAGCGCCGAGCCGGAGCCCAGGGTTCGCGTCGTCGTCGGAGGCCAGGAGGTCCGAGACCAGCTCGGCCTCGTCGAGCAGGCGACCGATGTCGGCCCCGGCGAGTCCGCACGGGACCAGCCCGAACGCCGTGAGGGCCGAGAACCGGCCGCCGACCGCCGGGTCGGCGTTGACCACCCGGAACCCGGCACCCCGTGCCTCCTGGTCGAGCGGGCTACCCGGGTCGGTGACCACCACGATGCGGCCGACGGGGTCGATGCCGGCGTCGGTGAACGCCGCCTCGAAGGCGCGTCGCTGGGAGTCGGTCTCCACGGTCGACCCGGACTTCGAGGAGACCACCACCACGGTGCGGTCGAGCTGCTCGGAGGTCGCCGCGCGCACCTGGTCGGGGTGGCTGGAGTCGAGGACGGTGAGCTCGACGCCGTAGGTCGCGCAGACCACCTCCGGTGCGAGCGAGGAGCCACCCATGCCGCACAGCACGACGCGGTCGACGCCCTGCTCGGCGAGCTCGCCGCGGATCGCCTCGATCTCGCCGACCAGCGGTCGCGACGTGCGGGGGAGGCCGACCCAGGCGAGCCGCTTCGAAGCCTCGTCCTCCGCCTCCGGACCCCAGAGCGTGGCGTCCTGGGCGAACATCTTGCTGGCGAAGGACTCGTCGACGAGCCGCGGGACGTGGGTGCCGACGGCGTCCGCGGCGGGACCGGTGGCGACGACTTCCAGGCTGTGGTTCATCGGCGGGACGCCTCCATCTGTGCTTCGACGGTCTCGACCAGGTCGTTCCAGGAGGCGACGAACTTGTCCACGCCCTGCTGCTCCAGGGTCTCGATGACGTCGTCGTAGTCGATGCCGGCCGCGGAGAGCCGGTCCCACACCTCGCGTGCCTCGTCGTACGTCCCCAGGATCTGGTCCCCGCGCAGCTCGCCGTGGTCGGCGAACGCCTCGAGGGTCTTGGCCGGCATCGTGTTGACGGTTCCGGAGGTGACCAGGTCGGTGACGTAGAGCGTGTCGGGGTACTCCGGGTTCTTGACACCGGTCGAGGCCCAGAGCGGTCGTTGCGGGTGGGCGCCCGCCTCGGCGAGCTCGGCGAACCGGGGAGCGGCGTAGACCTGCTCGAACTTCTCGTACGCGAGCCGCGCGTTGGCGATCGCGGCCCGGCCGCGCATCCCGAGCGCCTCGTCGGTGCCGACCTTCTCCAGCCGCGCGTCGACCTCGGTGTCGACCCGGGAGACGAAGAACGAGGCGACCGAGTGCAGCGTGGAGAGGTCGACGCCGCCGGTCTTCGCCTTCTCGAGCCCGGCGATGTGGGCCTCCATGACCGCCTCGTAGCGGGACAGCCCGAAGATCAGCGTGACGTTGACGCTGATCCCCTCGCCGAGCGCCTCGGTGATCGCCGGCAGCCCCTCGGTGGTGGCCGGGATCTTGACCAGCAGGTTCGGGCGGTCGACCTTGCGCCACAGGGTGCGTGCCGCCTCGAGCGTGGCCTCGGTGTCGAAGGCGAGTCCGGGCGGCACCTCGATCGACACCCGGCCGTCGGTGCCGCCGGTCGCCTCGAAGGTCTCGGCGAGGACGTCGCAGGCGTTGCGGACGTCGTCGGTGGTGAGCTCGGTGATGACGTCCTCGACGGAGGCACCTCCGCGGGTGAGCCCGGCCACCTGGTCGTCGTAACGCTCACCGTCGGCGAGGGCGGAGGCGAAGATGGTGGGGTTGGTGGTGACGCCCACGACGCTGCGTTCCGCCACGAGCTCGGCCAGGGCGCCGGTCTCGAGCAGCTCGCGCGACAGGTCGTCGAGCCAGATGGACACCCCCGCGGCGGCCAGTTCCTTCAGTCGGTCGGTCATGTCTTCCTCCAAGTGCGAACGAGTGGTCGGGTGGGGGCCTGCGGGTCACTGTGCAGCGGCGGCCCTGATGCTGTCCTCGGCGGCGCTGGTGACCGTGGCCGCGGTGAAGCCGAACTTCTCGAAGAGCTCGGTGTGCTGGGCGCTGGCGCCGTAGTGCTCCAGGGAGACGATGCGGCCGGCGTCGCCGACCACCTCGCGCCAGCCCTGCGCCACCCCGGCCTCGACGCTGACGCGGGCGCGGACCTGGGGAGGCAGCACCTGGTCGCGGTAGCTGGCGTCCTGGGCGTCGAACCACTCACGGCACGGCATCGAGACCACGCGGGCGCCGACCCCCTTCGCGGCCAGCTGCTCACGCGCCTCCACCGCGAGCTGGACCTCCGAGCCGGTGGCCACCAGGACGACGTCGGGCGTTCCCTCGGTGTCCAGGAGCACGTAGCCGCCCCGGGCGACCGCGGAGGCGTCCGCCCAGTGCCGGCCGTCCGCGTCGACACCGCGAGGGAAGGTGGGCACGTTCTGCCGCGTGAGCGCCAGCGCAGCGGGACCGGTCGGGTTCTCGAGGACCGCCTTCCAGGCGGCGACCGTCTCGTTCGCATCGGCAGGGCGTACGACGGCCAGCCCGGGGATCGCCCGCAGGGCGGCGAGGTGCTCGACCGGCTGATGGGTCGGCCCGTCCTCGCCGAGACCGATCGAGTCGTGGGTCCAGACGTAGGTCACCGGCAGCCGCATGATCGAGGCCAGCCGGACCGCCGGGCGCATGTAGTCGGAGAAGACCAGGAACGTCCCTCCGTAGACGCGGGTGCCGCCGTGCAGGGCGATCCCGTTCATCACCGAGCCCATGGCGTGCTCGCGGATCCCGAAGTGCAGCACCCGGCCGTACCGGTCACCGGGGAACTCCTTGGTCGCGTGCTCGGCCGGCACGAACGACGGCTCGCCCTTGGGGGTGGTGTTGTTGGACTCGGCGAGGTCGGCCGAGCCGCCCCAGAGCTCGGGCAGCGCCGGTGCGATGGCGGTGAGGACCTCGCCGGACGCCTTGCGGGTCGCGACGCCCTTCGGGTCGGCGTCGAAGGTCGGCAGCGCCCGGCTCCAGCCGTCCGGGAGCGTGCGGGTGCTCATCCGGTCGAGCAGCGCCTTGCGGTCCGGCTCGCGCTCGGCCCAGGCGTCGAACGCGGTCTGCCACTCGTCGTGCGCCGCCCGGCCCCGGGCGACGAGCCCCCGCGTGTGCTCGAGGACCTCGTCGTCGACCTGGAACATCTGCTCGGGGTCGAAGCCGAGGATCTTCTTGGTGGCGGCGACCTCCTCCTCACCGAGGGCGGAGCCGTGCGCCTTCCCGGTGTTCTGGGCGTTGGGTGCGGGCCAGGCGATGATCGTGCGGAGGTTGATGAAGCTCGGGCGGTCCGTCACGGTCTTCGCGGTCTGGATCGCCTCCCACAGGGCCGGCACGTCCTCGGCGTACTCCTGGCCGCCGTTGGTCCAGTCGACGTCCTGCACGTGCCAGCCGTAGGCGGCGTAGCGCGCGGAGACGTCCTCGCTGAACGCGATGGCGGTGTCGTCCTCGATCGAGATCTTGTTGTCGTCGTAGATCAGCACCAGGTTCCCGAGCTGCTGGTGGCCTGCGAGCGAGGAGGCCTCGGCGCTGACGCCCTCCTGCAGGTCACCGTCGCTGGAGATCGCGTAGACGAAGTGGTCGAAGGGGCTGGTGCCGTCCGCCGCGTCCGGGTCGAGCAGCGCGCGCTCGCGGCGGGCGGCCATCGCCATGCCGACCGCGTTCGCGACGCCCTGCCCGAGCGGCCCGGTCGTCGTCTCCACCCCGGCCGTGTGCCCGTGCTCCGGGTGACCGGGAGTGCGGCTGCCCCATGTGCGGAGCGCCTTGAGGTCCTCGATCCCGAGGCCGAACCCGCCGAGGTAGAGCTGGTTGTAGAGCGTCAGGCTGGTGTGCCCGCAGGAGAGGACGAAGCGGTCGCGTCCCTGCCACGAGGGGTCGGCCGGGTCATGACGCATCACCTTCTGGAAGAGCAGGTAAGCCGCTGGGGCCAGGCTCATCGCCGTGCCGGGATGGCCGTTGCCCACCCGCTGGACCGCGTCCATCGCGAGGACCCGTGTCGTGTCGACCGCTCGTCGGTCCAGGTCGGTCCAGTCCAGGGGGGTGCTCACGCGGTGGTTCCTCTCCATCGGGGGCGCTCCGGGAAGCGGCCGATCGGGGCGACCGGACGTCCACGGTCGAGCCTACCCAGCAGCGGTGTCCGGCTACACACCCTCCCGGGGGGTGCCCGGAGCGACGGATCGGACCACCCGGCACTAGACTCGGCGCTGTCCACGCCCCCGGCGTGGCTCTTCGTTGCCTGACCAGAGGAAGTCGTGACGGCTGTCGACCCCCACGTGAGCGTGCGCCCCCACGCCCCCGGCCGGTCGCGGCTCCGTGACGTGTTGGCCGCCTACGTCGGGCTCACCAAACCCCGGATCATCGAGCTGCTGCTGCTCACCACCGTCCCGGTGATGTTCCTCGCCGAGCGCGGTGTCCCCGACCTGTGGCTGGTGGTCGCGACGGTGGTGGGCGGCACGCTCTCCGCCGGCAGCGCCAACGCGCTGAACTGCGTCTACGACCGCGACATCGACGAGCGGATGCGCCGGACACGGCGACGTGCCCTGCCCCGCCACGCCGTGACCCCCCGGGCGGCGCTCGTCTTCGGCCTGGTGCTCGGACTCGTCTCCACGGCCGTGCTGGGCGTGTGGGTCAACTGGCTCTCGGCCGGGTTGGCCCTCGCCGCGAACGTGTTCTACGTCGTCGGCTACACGATCCTGCTCAAGCGGCGCACCAGCCAGAACATCGTCTGGGGCGGGGCGGCCGGGTGCTTTCCGGCCCTGATCGGATGGACCGCGGTCACCAACGAGCTGGCCTGGCCGCCGGTCGTCCTGTTCATGGTGGTCTTCTTCTGGACGCCACCCCACTTCTGGGCTCTCGCGCTCCGTTACCGCGAGGACTACGCGGCGGCGGACGTCCCGATGCTGCCGTCGGTCGCCCCGGCGGCGACGGTGGGCCGACAGATCGTCGGCTACGCCTGGGTGACCGTCGCGACCTCTGCCCTGCTGTGGCCGGTGGCCGGCACCGGTTGGCTCTACCCGGTCGCCGCGGCCGTCCTCGGCGCCGTGTTCGTCACCGAGGCGCACCTGCTGCACCAGCGGGCGCAGCGGACGGAGAACGTGGTCGAGATACGCCCGATGCGGCTCTTCCACTGGTCGAACATGTACCTCTCGCTGCTCTTCCTCGCGGTCGCGCTGGACCCCCTCCTCACCCGCTGACGACGGCGACGGGGAGCCGGTCCCGAGTGCCGAGCACCAGCCACGTCATCGCCGCGGCGGTCAGCGCTGCCCCGAGCAGGTGCAGTCCGACCAGGACCACGGGGAGCCCGGTGAAGTACTGGGCGAAGCCGACGACCCCCTGCGCCAGCTCCACGACGAGCAGCAGCGTGGCGGCGTCGCGCAGGCGCCGGGGGGCGTCAGCGGACCGCAGCACGAGCACGAGTGCCACCGTGAGCCCGAGCAGCAGGAACACCAGGTCGGTGTGCAGCTGGCTGACCGCACGCGGGTCGAGCCCGTTGCGGGGTGCCTCGGCGTCGCCTGCGTGGGGGCCGCTCCCGGTCACGACGGTCCCGACGTAGAGGACGGCCCATCCGCACCAGAAGACCGCCCAGGCGAGCCACCGCACCCCGTCCGGGGTCGTCGGGGCCGGTGCGTCGTCCGACTCGACGACCCGGCGCAGCAGCACCACGGCGACACAGATCATCGCCATCGAGACCAGCAGGTGGCCGGCGACCACCCACGGGTTGAGGTCGGTCAGCACGGTGACGCCGCCGAGGAGCGCCTGGGCCGGCACCCCGAGGGCCAGCACGAGGGCGAGCCGGCGCAGCGACCTGCGGCCGGTCCGCCAAGCAGCGACGAACGTGGCGACCGCGACCGCGGCGATCAGGAACGTGACCAGCCGGTTGCCGAACTCGATGGCGGAGTGGAACGTCATCGCGCCGTGCGGGGTGAAGGCGTCCTCGGTGCACCGTGGCCAGGTCGGGCAGCCGAGCCCCGAGTCGGTCAGGCGCACCACTCCGCCCGTGACCACGATGAGGACGTTGACGGCCAACGAGGCGACCGCCAGCCCCCGGAGGTGGTCGTCGAGCCAGGTGAGGAGCCGGTGCAGGGTCACTCCCACCGGAACGTCCTCGTCGTCAGCAGCGCTCCGGCCGCGGCCCAGGCGACGAGCACGAGCGACGGCCCCAGCGGGAACGTCCCGAGCAGCAGGGACTCGCGGAGGCCGCCGCCCAGCGCTCCCGAGGGCAGCCACTCCACGACCCCGGAGAACCGGCCGTAGACCGAGGCAGGGAGCACGACGCCGCCACCGGCGGCGAGGAGCAGGTAGAGGAGGTTGGCGACGGCCAGCGTCGCCTCCGCCCGGAGGGCGCCTGCGACGAGAAGCCCCAGCGAGGCGAACGCCGCCGTGCCGAGAGCCACCATGGTGACCGCCCCGGCCAGGCCGCGCACGGTCACCTCGGGGCGCCAGTCGAGCGACAGGGCGACCCCGACGATCAGCACCACCTGGAGCAGCTCGACGACCAGCAGCGCCCCCACCTTGCCGAGCAGCAGCCCGTGACGGGGGAGCGGGGAGGCACCGAGGCGCTTGAGCACGCCGTAGCGCCGCTCGAACCCGGTCGCGATCGCCAGCGAGGTGAACGCAGTCGACATCACCGCGAGGGCGAGCACGCCAGGGGCGAGCTGGTCGATCGACGCGTGCGACAGCGACAGGTCGACCCGCTCCAGCGCCGCGACGCCGCCGAGCAGGACCAGGACGGGGATCACCACCGCGAGCAGCAGCTGCTCCCCGTTGCGGAGCAGGAGCCGCGTCTCCATGGCGGTGTGCGCCGCCACCTGGCGGGTGAGCGGCGCCGCGCCGGGCCGCGGGGAGAAGGTCCCGGTCACGAGTCGAACCCCTGGCCGGTGAGCTGGAGGAAGACGTCCTCGAGCGTGCGCTGCCCGAGCGTCAGGAGCTCGGGGAGGACCTGCTGCTCGTCGCACCACGCGGACACCTTGCCCAGGGTGCTGGCGTCGGCGGGGCCGGTGATGAGGAGGCTGTGGTCGTTGATGCGGTGCACCTCCGTCGGTGGCCCGAGCGTCGCCCGGAGCGACTCAGGGGCATGTTCGGGGAACGGCTCGGTGACGACGAGCCTGATCGTGGTGGTGCCGCCGCGGGTGAGCTCGGCGGGCGTGCCGGAGGCGATCGTCCGGCCGCGGTGCAGGATGTGGACCCGGTCGGCGAGCCGCTCGGCCTCCTCGAGGTAGTGCGTGGTCAGCACCGTCGTCACGCCGTCGCCGCGCAGCTCCTGCAGCAGCCCCCACGTGTCGCGCCGGGCCTGCGGGTCCATGCCGGCCGTCGGCTCGTCGACGAAGAGCAGCTCGGGGCGGCCCACGACGGCCATCGCGAGCGAGAGCCGCTGCTGCTGGCCCCCCGAGAGCCGCCGGTAGGCCGTGCGCCCGCACGAACCGAGCCCGAGCCGCTCGACGAGCATCGGGACCGGCAGCGGGTCGGCGTGGAGGGCGGCGACGTAGCGGAGCATCTCCTCGGCGCGCACCCCGGTCCATGCCCCGCCGGACTGGAGCATGACGCCGATCCGCGGGAGGAGGTCGCGGCGGTCAGCCTGCGGATCGAGCCCGAGCACCCGCACGGTCCCCTGCTGCGGCCGCCGGAACCCCTCGCAGGTCTCCAGGGTCGTGGTCTTGCCGGCGCCGTTCGGGCCGAGCACCGCGGTGATGCTCCCCCTGACCACGTCGAGGTCGAGGTCGTCGACGGCCACCTTGTCGCCGTACGCCATCCGCAGCCCCCGCACCTCCACGGCGAGCGGGGAGGGGGCGGTCGGCACGCCGTAGAGTCTAGGAGGCCGTTCCGCCGCTCCCGCCGCGGCACCCTCCTCCCGGGTAAGGGTCGCCTTATTTGAAGCGGCTCGGTATTAACGACACAATGGCGTTGTGGAAATCGACGCGAGCATCGAGGTCGGGGTGGACGCCCCGACCCGTCAGCGTGTCGCCAGGACCCTGCTCGAGCAGGGTCCGAGCACCGCTGCGCTCCTCGCGGCCCAGCTCGACCTCACCCCGGCGGCCGTCCGGCGCCACCTCGACCACATGCTGACCAGCGGGACCGTCGAGGCGCGCGAGCCGCGGCTCCGCGGGGAGCGCGGGCGCGGACGCCCGGCGAAGGTGTTCGCGCTCACCGAGGTGGGACGCGACCAGTTCGAGCAGCAGTACGACGACCTGGCCGCCCAGGCGCTCCGGTTCCTCGCCCGCACCGCCGGCGACGACGCCGTCGCGGCGTTCGCCCGTGACCGGCTCTCCGACCTCGAGGAGCGGGTCCACGCCCTCCAGGCCGCGAACCCCGGGCTCACCCCCTCCGAGGCGCTCGCGAGGGCGATGAGCGACGCCGGCTTCGCGGCGTCCCTGCGCACCGTGCCCGTCGGCGAGCAGCTGTGCCAGCAGCACTGCCCGGTGGCCCACGTGGCGCACGAGTTCCCCCAGCTGTGCGAGGCGGAGACCGAGATGATCTCCCGGGTCCTCGGCCGGCACGTCCAGCGGCTGGCCACCATCGCGCACGGCGACGGTGTCTGCACCACGAGCATCCCCGCACCCGTCGGCACGTCCGGCAGCACCACCTCCCTCCGTCCAGCACCCGCAACCAACGAGAGGCGGTCCTCATGACCACCCCCATGACCAGCGCTCCGAACGCCATCGAGCAGATGAACCCGGAGCTCGCCGGGCTCGGTCGCTACGAGTACGGCTGGCACGACGCCGACACCGCCGGCGCCTCCGCGCAGCGCGGTCTCTCCGAGGCCGTCGTGCGGGACATCTCCGGTCGCAAGAACGAGCCCCAGTGGATGCTCGACCTCCGGCTCAAGGGGCTCAAGCTCTTCGACCGCAAGCCGATGCCGCAGTGGGGCGGCGAGCTCGAGACGATCGACTTCGACAACATCAAGTACTTCGTCCGCTCCACCGAGAAGCAGGCGACGACGTGGGACGAGCTCCCCGAGGACATCAAGAACACCTACGACAGGCTCGGCATCCCCGAGGCGGAGAAGCAGCGGCTCGTCTCCGGTGTCGCCGCGCAGTACGAGTCCGAGGTCGTCTACCACAAGATCCGCGAGGACCTCGAGGAGCAGGGCGTGCTCTTCCTCGACACCGACACCGCGCTCCGCGAGCACGAGGACGTCTTCAAGGAGTACTTCGGCACGGTGATCCCGGTCGGTGACAACAAGTTCGCCGCCCTCAACACCAGCGTCTGGTCCGGCGGGTCGTTCATCTACGTCCCCAAGGGCGTGCACGTGGAGATCCCGCTCCAGGCCTACTTCCGGATCAACACCGAGAACATGGGCCAGTTCGAGCGGACGCTCATCATCGTCGACGAGGACGCCTACGTGCACTACGTCGAAGGGTGCACCGCGCCGATCTACAAGACCGACTCGCTGCACTCCGCGGTCGTCGAGATCGTGGTGAAGAAGGGCGCGCGCTGCCGCTACACGACGATCCAGAACTGGTCGAACAACGTCTACAACCTCGTGACCAAGCGTGCGACCTGCGAGGCCGGCGCCACGATGGAGTGGGTCGACGGCAACATCGGGTCCAAGCTGACGATGAAGTATCCCGCCGTCTACCTCATGGGCGAGCACGCGCGCGGCGAGACGCTGTCGATCGCGTTCGCCGGCGAGGGTCAGCACCAGGACGCCGGCGCCAAGATGGTGCACGCGGCGCCGCACACCTCGAGCTCCATCATCAGCAAGTCGGTGGCCCGAGGCGGCGGACGGACGTCGTACCGCGGGCTCGTCCAGGTCAACGAGGGCGCGCACCACTCCCGCTCGAACGTCCTGTGCGACGCCCTGCTGGTCGACCAGATCAGCCGCTCCGACACCTACCCCTACGTCGACATCCGTGAGGACGACGTCTCGATGGGGCACGAGGCGACGGTCTCCAAGGTCTCCGACGACCAGCTGTTCTACCTGATGAGCCGCGGCATGGCCGAGGACGAGGCGATGGCGATGATCGTGCGTGGCTTCGTCGAGCCGATCGCCAAGGAGCTGCCGATGGAGTACGCGCTTGAGCTGAACCGGCTGATCGAATTGCAGATGGAAGGCGCCGTGGGCTAGTTCCACGCGCGGTCCGGAATCCGGCGGCGAGGCAACCACCCCTCGCTGCGCTCGGGGGCCAGGCCCATCCACGCCTCGCCGCCGGCTCCCGAACCGCCCGCGGCGCGGGGCCCCCGCCGGTCCCCGCCACATCGGACAGCCGCGGGGCTCGACGGACGAAGACGACGACGAAAGACGAGAAGAAGTGACTGTGACTGAGAACCCGGTGCAGAGCGCCGTCGAGGGGAAGGTGCTGTCGCACCTGCACCCGGAGGGGTCGTTCGACGTATCCGCGCATGCGGTGCCGACCGGGCGTGAGGAGATGTGGCGGTTCACGCCGGTCAAGCGGCTGCGCGGACTGCACGCCGACGCCGAGCTCGGCTCCGGTACGACCGTGTCCACCTGGCAGGCCCCTGCCGACGTGCGCGTCGAGACCGTCGACGGCGAGGTCGCGCGTGGCCTCCGCGGCCTCTCGGGGCTGGTGCCCAACACGCGGTTCGCCGCGCGGGTCCTCGCCGAGGTGCCGACGACGCTTCTGGTCGACGTCCCCGCGGACACCGAGGTCGCCGAGCCGATCCTGGTCGACCTCACCGGCAACGACGCCGAGACGGTCGAGGGCGGCCACGTGGCGCTGCGGTTCGGCACGCACTCGCGGGCCGTCGTCGTGCTCAACCACACCGGCTCCACCTCGCTGGCGCAGGTCGTCGAGGTGCATGTCGGCGACGGCGCCGACGTCTCGGTCGTCTCGCTCCAGGACTGGGCCGACGACGCCGTGCACCTGACCCACCAGCAGGCGAGCGTCGGCCGCGACGCGTCGTACAAGCACGTGGCGATCACCTTCGGCGGCAGCGTCGTCCGGATGGACGCCAACGTCTCCTACCGGGGCCCCGGCGGCTCGGCCGAGCTGTTCGGGCTGTACTTCGCCGACGCCGGCCAGCACCTCGAGCACCGCCTCTTCGCCGACCACAACGCACCTCGCACCCGCAGCAACGTCGTCTACAAGGGCGCGCTGCAGGGCGAAGGCGCCCACACGGTCTGGGTCGGCAACGTCCTCATCCGCAAGGTGGCCGAGGGGATCGAGACCTACGAGCAGAACCGCAACCTGGTCCTCACCGACGGGTGCCGCGCGGACTCGGTGCCGAACCTCGAGATCGAGACCGGCGAGATCGAGGGCGCCGGCCACGCCTCCACCACCGGCCGGTTCGACGACGAGCAGCTGTTCTACCTGCAGTCGCGCGGGATCCCCGAGGACGAGGCGCGCCGTCTCGTCGTCCACGGGTTCTTCAACGACATCATCCGCCGGATCGGTGTCCCGCAGCTCGAGGACCGGCTGATGGCCACCGTCGAAGCCGAGCTCGCCAAGAACGTCACCGGGGTGGGGGCATGACGTTCGCGCGTGCCTGCTCCGTGGACGAGGTCGTCGCCGGCAAGCCCCACCCGGTCACCGTCGACGAGGTCGACGTCGCGCTGGTGCGGGACGGGGACGACTTCTACGCGATCCGCGACGAGTGCTCCCACGCCAACATCGCCCTCTCCGAAGGCGACGTCGAGGGGTGCCTCATCGAGTGCTGGCTGCACGGGTCGACCTTCGACCTGCGCACCGGCGAGCCGACCACCCTGCCGGCGTTCGAGCCCGTCCCGACCTACCCGGTGCGCGTCGAGGGCGACGAGCTCCACGTCGACGTGCACCACCCCCTCAACGGCGCCACCGCCTGACCCTGAGCTGACCTCAACACCGAAGGACACGAACTGATGAGCACCCTGGAGATCCGCGACCTGCACGTCAGCGTCGACACCGAGGACGGCCCGAAGGAGATCCTCAAGGGAGTCACCCTGACGATCGCCTCCGGCCAGACCCACGCGATCATGGGGCCGAACGGCTCCGGCAAGTCGACGCTCGCCTACTCGGTGGCCGGCCACCCGAAGTACACGATCACCCGCGGCACGGTGACCCTCGACGGCGCCGACGTCCTGGCGATGTCGGTCGACGAGCGTGCCCGCGCCGGCCTCTTCCTGGCCATGCAGTACCCCGTCGAGGTGCCCGGCGTCTCGGTGTCGAACTTCCTGCGCACCGCGAAGACCGCGGTCGCCGGCGAGGCCCCGAAGCTGCGGACCTGGATCAAGGACGTCAACACCGCGATGGACCGGGTGAAGATGGACAACACGATGGCGCAGCGCAACGTCAACGAGGGGTTCTCGGGTGGTGAGAAGAAGCGCCACGAGATCGTCCAGCTCGAGCTGCTCGACCCGAAGGTCGCCATCCTCGACGAGACCGACTCCGGTCTCGACATCGACGCGCTCCGGATCGTCTCCGAAGGGGTCAACCGCTTCAAGGAGAACGGCGACAAGGGCGTCCTGCTGATCACGCACTACACGCGGATCCTGCGCTACATCAAGCCGGACTTCGTCCACGTGTTCGTCGACGGCCGGATCGCCGAGGAGGGCGGACCCGAGCTCGCCGACAGGCTCGAGGCCGAGGGCTACGCGGCGTACGTCGGCGGCTCAGCCGCCACGGCCGGCACGGCCGCCGCGGCTGCGGGGACCGGGGCCTGAGATGACCTCCCGGCTCCCGGGGCTCCTCGACGGGCTCGAGCTGATCCGCCAGGACTTCCCGATCCTGCAGCGGACGCTCGCCGACGGCTACCCGCTGGTCTACCTCGACAGCGCGAACACCTCGCAGAAGCCACAGGTGGTCATCGACACGATGGTCGACCACCTCGAGCGGCACAACGCGAACGTGGCACGGGCGATGCACCAGCTGGGCTCCGAGGCGAACGAGGCCTTCGAGGACGCGCGCGAGAAGGTGGCCGCGTTCCTCGGCGCACCGTCGAGCGACGAGGTGATCTTCACCAAGAACGCCACCGAGGCGCTCAACCTCGTGGCGAACACGCTCGCCTGGGCGGAGGGGCCGATCGGTGTCGGGCCCGGCGACGAGGTCGTCATCACCGAGATGGAGCACCACTCCAACATCGTGCCCTGGCAGCTGCTCACCGAGCGCAAGGGCGCAACCCTGCGCTGGTTCGGGCTCACCGACGACGGACGGCTCGACCTGTCGAACATCGACGAGCTGATCACCGAGCGGACCAAGGTGGTCTCGCTGACCTGGGTCTCGAACATGCTCGGCACGATCAACCCGATCCGCCGCATCGCCGACCGGGCGCACGCGGTCGGTGCGATCGTCGTCGTCGACGCCTCCCAGGCGGTGCCGCAGATGCCCGTCGACGTGGTCGCCGCCGGAGCGGATCTGCTCGCGTTCACCGGCCACAAGGTGGTCGGCCCGACCGGGATCGGGGTGCTCTGGGGGCGCCGCGAGGTGCTCACCCAGCTGCCCCCGTTCCACGGCGGTGGCGAGATGATCCGGACCGTCACGATGGAGCGGTCGACCTACGCCGACATCCCGAGCCGGTTCGAGGCCGGCACCCCGCCGATCGTGCAGGCCGTCGGGCTCGGGGCCGCCGTGGAGTATCTCGGGCACGTCGGAATGGACAACATCCGCGCGCACGAGGAGGCGGTCACCGGCTACCTCCTCGACGGGCTGGCGGGCGTGAAGGGTGTCTCGGTGCTCGGTCCGCTCACCGCCGACGAGCGCGGGGGAGCGGTCAGCTTCGAGCTCGCCGGGGTGCACCCCCACGACGTCAGCCAGCTCCTCGACAGCCGCGGCGTCGCCGTACGCGCGGGTCACCACTGCGCGAAGCCGGCGCACCAGCGGTTCGGCGTGCAGTCGAGCGTGCGGGCCTCGTCGTACCTGTACACGACGCCCGACGAGGTCGACGCGCTCATCGAGGGGTTGGAGTACACCAAGAAGTACTTCGGAGTGGACTGAGGTGGTCACGGCATGACGAACGCGAACCTCGACGCGATGTACCAGGAGATCATCCTGGACCACTACAAGAACCCGCTCACAAGGGGCTCCGTGAGCCCTACGAGGCGGAGGTGCACCACGTCAACCCGACCTGTGGCGACGAGGTGACGCTGCGGGTGCACCTGGCCGGCAGCGGCGGCGGCGCGGTCGTCGAGGACGTGTCGTACGACGCGCTCGGCTGCTCGATCAGCCAGGCGTCGGTGAGCGTGCTCGCCGACCTGCTCATCGGGAAGAAGGTCACCGACGCGCTGGCCGTCCACGAGGAGTTCCTGGCGCTGATGCAGGGACGCGGCAGCGTCGAGCCCGACGAGGACGTCCTCGAGGACGGGGTCGCCTTCGCCGGCGTCGCGAAGTTCCCGGCGCGCGTGAAGTGCGCGCTGCTCGGGTGGATGGCATGGAAGGACGCGACCTCGCAGGTCGTCTCACGCAACGGCTCGGGCAATGAGGAGAAGCGATGACCCAGACCCCTGACAAGCACAGCGACCTGCCGGAGGTGGACCTCACCGGCGGGACCGGGACGCTCACCGAGGAGGACGTCGAGGAGGCGATGAAGGACGTCGTCGACCCCGAGCTCGGGATCAACGTCGTCGACCTCGGCCTGCTGTACGGCGTCAACATCGACGAGTCCTCCAACGTCGTGCTCGACATGACGCTCACCTCGGCGGCGTGCCCGCTGACCGACGTGATCGCCGACCAGACGAACCAGGCGCTCGAGGGGATCGCGAACGACGTGGCGATCAACTGGGTCTGGATGCCGCCGTGGGGGCCGGACAAGATCACCGACGACGGCCGGGAGATGCTCCGCGCCCTCGGCTTCAACGTCTGACCGGTCGCCGGTGACCACCGTCCTGGTGCCCGCCGGCCGGGTGCCGCGGTGGTTCGAGAACTTCGAGGCGAGCCACGGCGCGACGTCGTACGCCGTCGCCGGCGGCGTGCTCGGAGCGCGGGCGGAGGACGGGTCGACGGCCTCGGCGGCCCTTCCGTTCGACGCTCCCTTCGACGGGGAGCCGGAGCCGCGTGCCCTGGCTGCGGCAGTGACCGCTCCCGCGACGTGGGGGGTGCTGCTGGTGCGCAAGGGTGGCTTCGCGGTGGCCAGGCTGTCGGGCGACGCGCTCACCGAGCACAAGATCGGCCAGCGCCACGTGCAGGGGCGGACCAAGGCCGGGGGCCAGAGCCAGCAGCGGTTCGCCCGGCGCCGCGACAACCAGGCCCGGATCGCCTACGAGGCGGCAGCGGAGCACGCCGCGCGGATCCTGGGCACGGCCGTCGACGCGCTGGTGTGCGGAGGTGACCACGCCGCGGTCGAGGCGGTCCTCGACGACCCCAGGCTGCGCCGGGTCGCGGAGCGGCGTACGACCCTGTGGCTGGCCGTCCCGGACCCGCGCCGCGCGGTGCTGGACCGGGCGGTGCAGGACGCGATGGCGGTCCGCATCGAGGTCGCCAACAGCTGACGACCCCCCGTCAGAACGCGGCGGCGATCAGGCGGGCGGGGCGCACGGACGGGCGCGCGGGGACCGGCGCCGACGCCGGGGCCTCCTCGCGGAACAGCCTGGCGAGCTGCCGGGGCGCGTTGGACCAGGAGGTCTCCTCCAGCCAGCCGTTGGGCAGCGAGAGCCGCAGCACGCGGTGCCAGGCGCTCGCGACCTGCCGCGGGAGCGGCCGGGCGTTGTAGCTCAGCCCGTGGCGCTCGAACAGCGCCCGCACCCGCGGGGCGATCTCGTAGTAGCGGTTGCTCGGCAGGTCGGGGAAGACGTGGTGCTCGATCTGGTGCGACAGGTTGCCGCTCATCAGGTGCATGAACCTGCTCCCGGAGATGTTCGCCGAGCCGAGCATCTGGCGCAGGTACCACTCGTCCTTGGTCTCTCTCTCGTCGAGCTCGGGCTGCTCGAAGACCTCGACGCCCTCGGGGAAGTGACCGCACATGATGACCGAGTGGCTCCACAGGTTCCGCACCAGGTTCGCGGTGAGGTTCGCGGTGAGCGTGCTCCGCCACCCCGGACCGGCGAGCAGCGGGTGGACCACGTAGTCCTTGGCGACCTGCTTGCGCACCTTGGTGAGCGCCTGGCGGACCCGGCCGCGCAGCTCGGGGGTGAACCCCTTCTTCTGGCGGAGGTGCTCGCCGAACTCGATGTCGTACATCGCGATGCCGTACTCGAAGATGCAGGCGTTGACGAAGTTCCACAGGGGCTGCGCGAGGTGGCGCCGCTGCCAGGGCTGGTCCTCGTCGACCCGCATGATGCCGTAGCCGAGGTCGTTGTCCTTGCCGAGGATGTTGGTGTAGGTGTGGTGCAGTTCGTTGTGGGCGCGCTTCCACTGCTCAGGCGGGGAGGCGTGGTCCCAGTCCCAGGTCGTCGAGTGGATCTTGGGGTCGCGCATCCAGTCCCACTGCCCGTGCAGGACGTTGTGGCCGATCTCCATGTTGTCGAGGATCTTCGCCGCCGCCAGGCAGGCGGTGCCCAGCACCCACGCAGGGCGCTTGCGGCCCGCGAGCAGCAGGACCCGGCCGGCCAGCTCGAGCTTGCGCTGGGTGTCGATGACCCGTCGGATGTACGCCGCGTCGCGCTCGCCACGGCTCTCGATGACCGACTGGCGGATGTCGTCGAGCTCGCGGCCGATCGCCTGGATGTCCGCCGGCGTCAGGTGCGCCACCTGGTTGCCGGGCTTCCTCTGAAGAGCAGTCACCTGACGATTCTCCCCCAGATGTGGGCACCCTAAGCCCGCGGCGTCACTCCCCGGGGTAGAGCCGGTCGGTGGCGAAGGTGTCGCACTCCTCGAAGGTGCCGCCCTCGTACCCCTTCATGAACCAGAGCTCGCGGGCGGCGGCGGACCCGTGGGTCCACTGCTCGGGGTTGGTGCGGCCCGACGCGCGCTGCTGGATCTTGTCGTCGCCGACGGCCTTGGCGGCGTCGATCGCCTCGGTGATGTCGCTGCGGTCGAGCTCCAGGATCAGCACGTTGCCGTCCGCGTCCTCAGCGGTCGTCGCGTGGCCGGCCCACATGCCGCCCAGGCAGTCCGCCATCAGCTCGACGCGGACCGCGTCGCTCTTCGGTCCCTGCTGCGTGCGAACCCTGGCGAGGTGGCCGGTGAGGTTCTCCACGTGGTGGCCGTACTCGTGGGCCAGGACGTAGGCCTCGGCGAAGTCGCCGCCGCTGCCGCCGAGCTGGTCCTCCAGCACGTCCTCGAAGAAGGTCGTGTCGAGGTAGACCTGCATGTCGTCGCGGGCCGGGCAGTAGAACGGCCCGGTGGCCGAGGTGGCGGGGCCGCAGCCGGTGTCCACGCCGCCGGTGAACATCACGGTGTCGGTCTCGACGTACTCCGTGCCGGTCTGCCGGGGGAGTGCCTCGCGCCAGAACGACTGGATGGAGTTGACGACCGCCAGCCGGGCGCAGTCGGGGTTCCGGTTCGCGTCCGCGCCGGTCTCGCACTCGGTGAGGTCGCTCGAGGAGACTGCCCCGTCCGCGGACCTGGGTGCCGCGCACACGCGCCGGCACCCGCGCCGGCACCCGGGTCACTCCCGGTGAGCCCGCCGAGCCCACCGCTGAGCACGACGATGACGACCAGGACCACGATGCCGACGACGCCGCCGCCCATCCGGCCCGGGACCGCTATCCCACCGCCGCGGCGACCTCCGCCGAACGCGCCCCCGAGACCGCCGCCTCGGCCGCCGCCACGGCGCACCTGGACCTGGCTGCGGTCCAGCCGCGCCTTGGGGTTGAACCGCATCATGGCTCCCGTCGTCTCCCGAGCAGTCCCCATGCCGGGGACCGCGTAAACTGGCGCCCACGAGGTGCGCGGGCCGACGGAACCGTCCGGTCCCCCTCCCTGTCCTCCGACGAAAGACCCCCATGATCACGGTCCACGACCTCGAGGTGCGCGCCGGCGCACGCCTGCTGATGGAGCATGTCACGTTCCGGGTCGCCGCCGGCGACAAGGTCGGGCTGGTCGGCCGCAACGGCGCAGGCAAGACGACGCTGACGCGGATCCTCGCCGGCGAGGGGCTGCCGGCCGCGGGCAAGGTCACCCGCTCCGGCGAGATCGGCTACCTGCCGCAGGACCCGCGGACCAGCGACCCGGAGGTGCTGGCGCTGCACCGGATCCTGTCCGCGCGGGGGCTCGACAACGCCGTGCGCCGGCTGCGGGAGGCCGAGCACGAGATGGGGTCCGACGACCCCGACCGGCGCGAGAAGGCCATGAAGAAGTACGAGCGTGCCGACGCGGCCCTGCACGCCGGCGGCGGCTACGCGGCCGAGGCCGAGGCACGGCAGATCGCGTCGAGCCTCAACATCGAGGACCGCATCCTCGACCAGCCGCTCCGCACGCTCTCCGGCGGCCAGCGCCGACGGGTCGAGCTGGCCCGGATCCTCTTCTCCGGCGCCGAGACGCTGCTCCTCGACGAGCCCACGAACCACCTCGACGCCGACTCGATCGTGTGGCTGCGGGAGTTCCTGCGCACCCACAAGGGCGGGCTGATCGTGATCAGCCACGACGTGGGGCTGCTCGAGGCGTGCGTCAACAAGGTGTTCCACCTCGACGCCAACCGGGCCGAGGTCGACATCTACAACATGGGCTGGTCGTCGTACCTCACGCAGCGCGAGACCGACGAGCGGCGCCGCAAGCGCGAGCGCACGAACGCCGAGCGCAAGGCGAGCACGTTGATGGACCAGGCGAACAAGATGCGCGCCAAGGCCACCAAGGCGCAGGCTGCGCAGTCGATGATGAAGCGCGCGGAGAAGCTCATGACCGGCGTGGAGTCCGAGCGCGCCGCCGACCGGGTCGCCAAGATCGCGTTCCCGAAGCCCGCGCCGTGCGGCAAGACCCCGCTCACCGCGTCGGAGCTGTCGAAGTCCTACGGCAGCCTCGAGGTCTTCACCGACGTCGACCTCGCGATCGACAAGGGAAGCCGGGTGGTGATCCTCGGTCTCAACGGCGCCGGCAAGACCACGCTGCTGCGCATCCTCGGCGGCGTCGACGAGCCGGACACCGGCAAGGTGCTGCCCGGGTACGGCGCGAAGCTCGGCTACTACGCCCAGGAGCACGAGACGCTCGACACCGGCCGGACGGTGCTGGAGAACCTGCGCACCGCGGCGCCGCAGCTCACCGACACCGAGGTCCGCAGCGTGCTGGGGTCGTTCCTGTTCAGCGGCGACGACGCGATGAAGCCGGCCGGGGTGCTCTCCGGCGGCGAGAAGACCCGGCTGGCCCTGGCGACCCTCGTCGTCTCAGCCGCCAACGTGCTGCTCCTCGACGAGCCGACGAACAACCTCGACCCGGCCTCACGCGAGGAGGTCCTCGCCGCGATCCGCAGCTATGAGGGCGCGATCGTCCTGGTCACCCACGACGAGGGCGCGGTCACGGCCCTGGAGCCCGACCGCGTCCTGATCCTGCCGGACGGCGTCGAGGACCTCTGGGGCGAGGAGTACGCCGACCTGGTGGCGCTGGCCTGACACGGCGCGGAATACCCACGATCGAGAGGGAGTTGGGTCGGCATGACGATGGGGCACGGCATGGGGCCGGTATGGCGCCACATGCGCACCGACCGGAGCGTGGCCTCGACCCGGCTCAGCCGCGACACCGTCCGCCGAGTCCTGTCGTTCGCGAAACCGCACCGTCGGCCGATCGGGGTCTTCCTCGGGCTCACCGTGCTGGACGCCGGGCTGGTCGTCGTCAGCCCGCTGCTGATCCAGCGGATCGTCGACGACGGCATCGCCGAGGGTGACGTCGGGCTGGTCGCTTTCCTCGCCGGTCTGATGGCCGTCGCCGCCGTGCTCGACGCCCTGCTCGGGCTGGGCACCGGCTACCTCTCCTCCAGGATCGGCGAGGGGCTCATCCACGACCTGCGGACCGCGGTCTTCGGACACGTCCAGCGGCTCTCGCTGGCGTTCTTCACCCGCACCCAGACGGGCGCGCTGGTCAGCCGGCTCAACAACGACGTCATCGGCGCACAGCGCGCCTTCACCTCGACGCTCTCCAGCACCGTCTCGAACTCGATCGCCGTGGTCGTGGTCGGCGCCGCGATGCTGGTGCTGAGCTGGCAGGTGACCCTGCTCTGCCTGCTGCTCTTCCCGCTGCTCTTCGTCGTCTCCCGCTGGGTCGGGCAACGGCTCTCGTCCCTCACCCGCCAGCAGATGGACGGCAACGCCGCGCTGGGCAACGCGATGACCGAACGGTTCAACGTCGGCGGCGCGATGCTGCTCAAGCTGTTCGGCCGACGTGACGAGGAGGACGGCCACTTCGCCGACAAGGCGGCCGTCGTCCGCGACCTCGGGGTCCGGATCTCGCTGATCACCGGCATCTTCCGCAGCACGCTCATGCTCGTCCCCGCCCTCGCCACCGCGCTCGTGTACGGCGTGGGCGGCTACCTGGTCATCGAGGGCGACCTGAGCATCGGGACCCTGCTGGCGCTCGCCACCCTGCTGCTGAGGCTGCTCGGCCCCCTCCAGGGGCTGTCCAACGTGCGGGTCGACGTCATGACCGCGCTGGTGAGCTTCGAGCGGGTCTTCGAGGTCCTCGACCTGCCGACGACGGTGCCCGAGAAGCCCGGCGCGGTGGCGTTGCCTCGGCACGCGGCGACCGTCGAGTTCGACCACGTGCGGTTCCGGTACCCCCGCGCCGACGAGGTCTCGCTGGCCAGCCTGGAGACGGTGGCCCGAGCGGAGACGAAGGACACCGGCGAGGTGCTCCACGACATCTCCTTCACCGCCGAGCCGGGCCGCATGATCGCGCTGGTCGGCCCCTCGGGCGCGGGGAAGAGCACGATCACCCACCTCGTCGCGCGTCTCTACGACGTGACCTCGGGCGCGGTGCGGGTCGGAGGCGTCGACGTACGCGACCTCACGCTGCAGTCGCTCGAGGAGGCGGTCGGCTACGTCACCCAGGACGCCTACATGTTCCACGACACCATCCGGGCAAACCTGATGTACGCCCGGCGCGACGCCGACGACCGCGACCTGTGGGCCGCGCTCGACGCGGCGCAGATCCGCCATCTCGTCGAGGCCCTCCCCGAGGGGCTGGACACCGTGGTCGGCGACCGCGGCTACCGGCTCTCCGGCGGTGAACGGCAGCGGCTGGCGATCGCGCGGCTGCTGCTGAAGGCACCGTCCATCGTCGTCCTCGACGAGGCGACCGCCCATCTCGACTCCGAGTCCGAGCGGGCCGTCCAGCTGGCACTCGACACCGCGCTGGAGGGTCGGACCTCGATCGTCATCGCGCACCGGCTCTCCACCGTGCGCAACGCCGACCTGATCCTCGTCGTCGACGACGGCCGGGTGGCTGCGGCCGGCACCCACGAGGCGTTGCTCGCGCAGGGCGGGCTCTACGCCCACCTCTACCGCACCCAGTTCGCCGACGGGGCCGATGGCGTGGACCCGCTCGACGCACCCGACACCGTCACCACAGGAGGCTGAGATGGACCTGGGTCTGCAGGACCGCGTCTTCGTGGTCACCGGCGGGTCGCGCGGCCTGGGGCGTGCCGCCGCCGAGGCACTCGTCGCCGACGGCGCGCGGGTGGTCCTCGCCGCCCGGAGCGAGCAGTCGCTCGCGGACGCCGTCGCCCGGCTCGGCGCCGACCGCGCGACCGGGGTGGTCGCCGACCTGGCCGACCCGGGCTCCGCCCAGCGGCTCGTCGACGCGGCGCTCACGTCGTACGACCGGTTGGACGGCGGGCTCGTCTCCGTGGGCGGCCCGCCGGCCGGCTCCGTGATGGAGACCTCGGACGACGCCTGGTCCCGCGCCTTCGAGTCGGTCTTCCTCGGCGCGGTCAGGATGGCCCGCGTGCTGGCCGGCGCCCTCGACGAGGGCGGCTCGATCGCGCTGGTGCTCTCCACCTCGGTGAAGGCGCCGATCGACGGCCTGGCCGTCTCCAACGGGCTCCGGCCGGGGCTCGGCATGGTCGTCAAGACGCTCGCCGACGAGGTCGGTCCGCGTGCCATCCGGGTCAACGGGCTGCTTCCCGGGCGGCTCGACACCGAGCGGGTCCAGGAGCTCGACGCCACCGGGGGAGACGCGGCGGCGTCCCGTCGCCGGCACGAGCAGACGATCCCGCTGCGGCGCTACGGGCGGCCGGAGGAGTTCGGGCGTGTCGCGGCGTTCCTGCTCTCGCCGGCGAGCTCCTTCGTCAGCGGCACCATGGTGCCGGTCGACGGCGGCCTCTCCCGCGCCCTCTAGCGCTGGCCCATCCCGCGTCAGCCCGACCGCCCCCGGCCCGCGCCGGATCGTCCCGACCACCGCCGAACCGCCCCCGGCACCGCCGAAATTCGTCCGGCCACCGCCGAAATTCGTCCGGACGGACGGATTTCTCGCCTGACGCGACGGCGAGGTCCACCGGTCTAAGCAACGGTTCATGCTGCTGCCGGGTTGGTCAGCAGCGCGTCCAGCCGCTCGGCTGGGGTCTGCAGGTCAAGGGTAGGGCGGGGTCGTGCGGTTGAGGCTGTGCGGCGACGCGGCGGAGGTCGGCTGCGGCTGAGTGGGCGCGAGGTCGGTGCCCTTGGTCGAACCAGTGCCGCAGGAGCCGGTTGGTGTTCTCGTTGGTGCCGCGCTGCCAGGGCGAGCGGGGTCGCAGAAGTAGACCGGTGGTGGCGAGCTCGAGCTGGATGCGTGTCGCAGCGGGCGAGCTCGGTGCCACGGTCCCAGGTCATCGAGCGGCGCAGGTGATCGGGCAGCTGCGCTCATCTCGCGGATCATCGCCTCGGCGACGCTGTTGGCGTCGTGACGTCCGGGCAGGTGGAGCAGGATCGTGAACCGGGTGGACCGCTCGACCAGGGTCCCGATCGCACGACCGGCTGGCGGGGCCGACGATCAGGTCGCCCTCCCAGTGGCCGGGCACCGCCCGGTCGGCGACCTCGGCTGGACGGTCGACTGATCTTGAACGCCTCGCGGTACGGCGACGTGGTCCGGGTGGTGTGCCCGCGCGGCTTGCGCTGCCGACGTTTCAGGCTCAGCTGCCGGTACAGGTCCTTGCGCAGCTCCGCCGCGGGCCTGCACGTAGAGCGTCTGGTAGATCGTCTCGTGGCCCACCCGGCTCATGCTACTCGTGGCGGATGGTCTCGGTCGCAGCACCTGCCCGATCAGCCTGGGCGACCAGCCGTCGTCCATCTGGCATCTCGATCCACCGGCACAGGCCCGGGTTCTGCGACCAGCTTCGGCTGCTTTGGTCGTCGACGGCGCTCGTGGGCGGCCCGGTGCGCGACCGGTCCCCAGTACGACCCGTCCGGGCCGCGGTTGCGGTTGACCTCACGCCAGACGACCGACTTGTCCCGACCGATCAGGTCACCGATCTCGGCGTAGGCAGCCGCTTGCGCAAGGCGACGGTGATGACGGCACGGTCTTCGCTGGTCAACGGCCGCCGTCGTCGCGGTGGCTCACCGGGACCTCTCCCGGGCTCCCGCACTGCTGCGCTGCCGGCGAGCCCTCCACGACGACCAGGTTGTATCTGTAGCTCCACAGGAGCCGACGCTCGCCACCACCGGCCGGCGGACTGGTGCGACACGCCGACCGACGCCGCAGCACCCTCCAGCGACATCCCCGCAGCGATCAACTCCAACAGCTCATCTACATCGTCGTCCGGAAACCACTTGGCCATAGCAACCACCACCTGTCAGGTCGCGTTGCTTCGACCGACTGACTCCGCGGACGGCAGCGAGCAGAAAGTCGTCCGCGCGGACGGAATTCAGCGGTCCACCCGCGTGACGCGTCGGGAGTACGCAGATAGTCGTCCGTACGGACGGAATTCGGCGGTCCACCCGCGTCACGCGCCGGCTGCGCGCAGATTGTCGTCCGTACGGACGACAATCTCGCCTGACGCGACGTCAGCGAGCAGAAAGTCGTCCGCGCGGACGGAATTCGGCGGTCCACCCGCGTGACGCGTCGGGAGTTCGCAGATAGTCGTCCGTACGGACGAATTTCCCGCGTGACGCGACGTCGGCGCGCAGAAAGTCGTCCGCGCGGACGGAATTCGGCGGTAGGACCGCCGCCGATGCTGCTGCTGCTGTCGCAGTCGGCCGGCGGGGTCAGCGCCGGACGCCGCCCCAGCCGTGGTAGCGGTCGACCTCGACCCAGGCGTCGACCCGCGGGCTGTCCCGTCGGGGGTAGGGGCGGTCGCGGTAGTGGCGGGACAGGGAGTCGATCCCGCTGAGGTCGGTGTCGTCACGCAGCTCGACGACCCGTCCGAGGACGCTGACGTGGGTGTACCAGCTCGCCTCGTCGAGGACGGTCAGCGCGACCCGTGGGTCGTTGCGCAGGTGCTTCAGCCGGGCCCGGGTGGCGTCCATGTTGACGTGGATCCGGTCCCCGTCGAGGCGGTACCAGGTGGCGACCGAGACCGGCTGCCCGTCGGCGCGCAACGTGGTGATCACGGCGGGGTTCGCCTTCTCCAGCAGCGCGCGGACGTCGTCGGGGAACGGGGGGGTGGGCATCGGAAGGACCTCTCAGGCTCGGCTGACCGGATCTCCTCGAACCTCCCCATCCTGAGGGGTACGACGCCTCTGCCGCCGCTCGTCCCAGGCGAGGTACCCGAACCCGAAGACGGCCAGGGCCCCGAAGAACCACCACTGCAGCCCGTAGAAGAAGTGCGGGCCCGCACCGAGGTCGGGCGGCTGGGTGCGCTGCACCTCGTCGGCCGGCGGCGGGCTCTCGGACTCGGCTTCGAGGAACCCCGCGTAGACCGGGTAGTCGAGCGTCTTCCCGATCTCCACGCTCGAGACCGCCCGGGTGGAGGAGTCCGCGACCTCGATCCCCCGGCCGGTGGCGTCGGACCGGACCCAGCCCACCACGTCGACCTGGCCGGGCGGGGGCTGCGGGAGGTCGGCCGGGACCGCACCGGTGTTGTCGGTCGGGATCCATCCGCGGTCGACGAGCACCGCGGTCCCGGACGCGGTGACCAGCGGCGTGACGAGGTCCACCCCGGCGTTGCCGTCCCGGGTCCGGTAGCGGACCACGACGCTCGCGTCGGCGTCGTACTGCCCGGTGACCCGGACCCTGGTCCACTCGCGGTCGGCGGGCACCGGCTCGCCGACCGCGAGGACCGCGTCCAGCGGCGCCGGGGCGGCGGCGAGGTTGCGCTCGGTCCACTCGTTGCGCTGCTCGCGGTCCTCGAGCCGGTCGAACTGCCATGCGCCGAGTCGGACGGCACCGAGAGCCATCACGGCGACCGCGAGCGCGAACAGCACCCAGCGACGCGACCACAAGAAGCTCACCCCACGAATCTAGGCGATCCGGACGCGACGACACGTGTGTGGTCGGTCGCACCCACGTAGAGTCGGGACGTGACCCCCGCCGTCAGCTCCGCGCACCCCCTCACCGACCGCTTCGGGCGGACGGCCACCGACCTGCGTGTGTCGCTGACCGACCGGTGCAACCTGCGCTGCACCTACTGCATGCCGCCCGAGGGGCTCGACTGGCTGCCGGACGACTCGGTGCTCACCAACGACGAGGTGGTCCGCCTGGTGCGGGTCGCCGTCACCCTGCTCGGTGTCGACGAGGTGCGGTTCACCGGAGGGGAGCCGCTGGTACGCCGCGGCATCGTCGACATCATCGGCCGTTGTGCGGCCCTCGAGCCGCGGCCGAGGCTGTCCATCACCACCAACGCGCTGGGGCTCGCCCGCACCGCGCCCGCCCTCGCGGCGGCCGGGCTCGACCGGGTGAACGTGTCGCTGGACTCCGTGCGCCAGGACACCTTCAAGCAGCTGACGCTGCGCGACCGGCTCCACGACGTCGTCGCCGGGCTCGCGGCCGCGGACGCCGCCGGACTGCGGCCGGTCAAGGTCAACGCGGTGCTCATGCGCGGGGTCAACGACGACCAGGCGCCGGAGCTGCTGCGGTGGTGCCTCGACCGTGGCTACGAGCTGCGGTTCATCGAGCAGATGCCGCTCGACGCCCAGCACGGCTGGCGGCGCGACGACATGGTGACCGCAGCGGAGATCCTCGAGCGGCTCGGCGCCGAGTTCGACCTCAGCGAGGCCGAGGAGCCGCGCGGCAGCGCGCCTGCGGAGCTCTTCGCCGTGAACGGCGGCCCCGGCACCGTGGGCGTGATCGCCTCGGTGACCCGGCCGTTCTGCGGGGACTGCGACCGGGTGCGGCTCACCGCCGACGGGCAGGTCCGCAACTGCCTGTTCGCGCGCGAGGAGTCCGACCTGCGGGCGGCGCTGAGGGCCGGTGCCAGCGACGAGCAGCTGGCCGAGCGGTGGCGAGCCGCGGTCGCGCCCAAGCGCGCCGGCCACGGGATCGACGACGTCACGTTCCTCCAGCCCAGCAGGCCGATGTCGGCGATCGGCGGCTGACCGGCACCCGCCGGTCGCCCGTGCTCACCCCTCGAGCGCCCGGGTCTCCTTGAGGAACCCACGGGCACCGAGGAAGGCGCCCAGGGACTCGCGGTGCTCGTCGCAGGCCAGCCACTCCTTGCGCCGCTCCGGCGTGTGCAGCCGAGGGTTGTTCCACAGCAGGGTCCAACGCGCCTCGGCGGAGCATCCCTTCGCCGAGCAGACCAGTGTCGTCACGGCTCGGAGGGACGGTCGCTGATCGCCCGCAGCTCCGGGTGGTAGTCGTGCTCCGACCCGCCCGGGTCAGCCGCGACGCCGGCGTTGGCCATGACCACGGCGACGTACGGCAGGAAGACCGCACCGACGAGGAAGACCCACATCACCCAGTGGCCCATGAAGACGACCGCCAGGATGAAGCACAGCGTCCGGATCCCCATCGAGATGATGTAGCGCCGCTCGCGGGCCCGGATGTCCTCGCTGCGTGGACGCGCCGCGCTGGTGATCCTGAGCGAGTCCTCCCGCTTGCGCCGCATGGCTCCACGGTACGCCGGAGCCCCAACTCGCCGACCCCCTGGAGGAGCGCGGAGGACTAGCATCCGGACGAGAGGACCAGGGCGCCGCCCGGGTCCGCCCGACGACAACGAGGAGCGAGCATGACGAACCGCACGTACCGCGTCACCGAGATCGTGGGAACGTCTCCGGACGGGATCGACCAGGCCATCCGCAACGGCATCGAGCGGGCCTCGGCCACCCTGCGACACATCGACTGGTTCGAGGTCACCCAGGTGCGCGGGCAGGCGAAGGACGGCGGCGTCGAGCACTTCCAGGTGGGGCTCAAGATCGGGTTCCGTCTCGAGGACGAGTGAGCTGGTTTTCAGGTACTCGTCGGTAGCCCCTAGCGTCGTGAGCGACGTTCCCCCACGAGAGGTGCACCGTTGTCCAGATCAGTACTCGTGACCGGCGGCAACCGCGGCATCGGCAAGGCGATCGCCGAGGCGTTCGTCGCCAACGGCGACAAGGTCGCGGTGACCTACCGCAGCGGGGAGCCCCCGACCGGGGTGCTCGCCGTCCGATGCGACGTGACCGACGGCGCCGACGTCGACCGTGCCTTCGCCGAGGTGGAGGAGGCCCACGGACCCGTCGAGGTCCTGGTCGCCAACGCCGGCATCACCAAGGACACGCTCGTGCTGCGCATGAGCGACGACGAGTGGTCCGACGTCATCGAGACCAACCTGACCGGCTCGTTCCGCGTCGCCAAGCGGGCGGCGAAGGGGATGCTCCGGCTGCGCCGCGGCCGGATCGTCCTCATCTCCTCCGTCGTCGGGCTGCTCGGGTCGGCGGGCCAGGTGAACTACGCGGCGAGCAAGTCCGGGCTCGTCGGGATGGCCCGGTCGCTCGCGCGGGAGCTCGGCAGCCGGTCGATCACGACGAACGTGGTGGCCCCCGGCTTCGTCGAGACGGAGATGACCTCGGTCCTGCCCGAGGAGAAGAAGGCGGAGTACCTCGCCCAGATCCCGCTGGGCCGCTACGCCTCGGTCGACGAGGTCGCCGGCACGGTGCTGTGGCTGGCCTCCGACAGTGCTGCGTACGTGACCGGCGCGGTCATCCCGGTCGACGGTGGCCTCGGCATGGGCCACTGAGCCGTCGCACGGCCGACCCGAAACCTCCGACAACCACAGCGAAGGAACACACATGGGAATCCTCGAGGGCAAGCGGATCCTGGTGGCCGGTGTCACCATGGACAGCTCGATCGGCTTCGCGGTGGCCCGCGTCGCCCAGGAGCAGGGAGCGACGGTCGTCGTCTCCAACTTCGGACGGGCGCTGGGCATCACCAAGCGGATCGTCGGCCGGCTCCCCCAGGAGACGCCGGTCGTCGAGCTCGACGTGACCGACCCCGAGCACCTGGAGCGGCTTCCCTCGCTGCTCCGTGAGCACGTGGACGGGCTCGACGGCGTGGTCCACTCCATCGCCTACGGGAACCCCGAGACCCTGCTCGGCGGCAAGTTCCTCGACGGCCCGTGGGACGACGTGGCGCAGGCCGTGCAGGTCTCGGCGTACTCCTTGAAGTCGCTGTCGACGGCCTGCCTCCCCTTGATGGGCGAAGGCGGCTCCGTGGTCGGCATGACGTTCGACGCGTCGGTGGCGTGGCCGGCGTACGACTGGATGGGCGTGGCCAAGGCCGGGCTGGAGTCGACCTCCCGCTACCTCGCCCGCGACCTCGGTCCGCGGGGGATCCGGGTCAACCTGGTGAGCGCGGGACCGCTGAAGACCCTGGCCGCCAAGGCGATCCCCGGCTTCGAGGACCTCGAGTCGTCGTGGAAGGACCGCGCCCCGCTCGGCTGGGACGAGACCGACCACGAGCCCACCGCCAAGGCCGTCGTCGCCCTGCTCAGCGACCTCTTCCCGGCGACCACCGGCGAGATCGTCCACGTCGACGGCGGGTTCCACGCCATGGGGCTGTGACGTCCGCGCAGCGAAGGTAAAGGTTCCTGGCGGGGAGCACCCTCGGAGGTGTCGCGCCCGCTCCGTCCGACAAGATGGGCTCCGTGACGATTGCGCAACGGACCCTGGTGGTGGTGCGGCACGCGAAGGCGGAGCCGTACGCCGAGAGTGACCATGCCCGCCGGCTGACCGACCGCGGACGCTCCGACGCCGCGGCGGCCGGGCGGTTCCTCTCGGCCGCCGGCATCCGGCCCACCCATGCCCTGGTCTCCGACGCGACACGGACGCAGGAGACCTGGGCCGAGCTCAGCGCCTCGTTCCCGGAGGAGGTCGTGGAGGAGGTCAGTCCGGCGTACTACTCGGCCTCCGAGCAGGACGTCCTGGAGCGGCGTGCGGTCGCTGCCTCCCGAGGCGACCTGCGCGGTGTTCGTGGGTCACAACCCCACGGCCGCGCACGTCGCTCGGCTGCTGGTGGACGGCGAGGGCGACCCGGAGGTGATGCGCGGGCTGCTCGAGGGGTTCCCCCCGGCGGCGGTCGCCGTCCTCGAGCTGCCGGGGGAGTGGTCGGAGCTCGCCGAGGCCGGCGCCCGGCTGGTGCGCTTCCACGTGGGCCGGGGCTGACCGGCCGGTCGGTCAGACCGGAGGAGCGGGGGTGACGAACCCGGCCTCCGCGTCCGCCGCCTCCACCTCCTCGCGGCTGATCCCGAGAAGGTAGATGATCGCGTCGAGGAACGGGACGTTGACGGTCGTGTCCGCCGCCCGCTGGACCAGCGGCTTGGCGTTGAAGGCGACGCCGAGCCCGGCGGCCGCGAGCATGTCGAGGTCGTTGGCGCCGTCCCCGACCGCGACGGTGGCGGCACTGCTCACCCCGGCCTCGGCAGCGAAGCGACGGAGGGCGTCGGCCTTGCCGGCCCGGTCCACGACGGCGCCGAGGATCCGGCCGGTGAGCCGCCCGTCGACGACCTCGAGCTCGTTGGCGGCGGCCCAGTCGATGCCGAGGTCGGCGGCCAGCCGGTCCGTGACCTGCGAGAAGCCGCCCGACACGATCGCGAACCGGTAGCCGAGCCGCTTGAGCGTGCGCACGAGGGTCCGCGCACCGGGGGTGAGCACCAGGCTCTCGTAGACGGCGTCGAGGCAGGCGGCGTCCAGCCCCTCGAGGAGCGCGACCCGTTCCCGGAGCGACTGCTCGAAGTCGAGCTCGCCACGCATCGCCGCCTCGGTGACCGCCGCGACCTGCCCCTCGCAGCCGGCGTGGGCGGCGAGCATCTCGATCACCTCGCCCTGCACGAGCGTCGAGTCGACGTCCATCACGATCAGCCGCATCCCGTGGCGGAGCAGGTTCGCGGGCTGGACCGCGACGTCCACCCGCTGCCGGGCGGCCTCCTCGGCCAGCACCATGCGGAGGCGGTCCGGCTCGGCGCCGGAGACGTGCAGGTCGATCGCGGTGACGGGGTAGCGCGCCATCCGCTCGATGCGGTCGATGTTGGCGCCGATGTCGGCGATCCGTCCGGCGATCGCGGAGACGGCGGCCGCTCGGAGCGGGGTGCCGAGCACGGTGACGTGGCTGCGACCGCTGCGTCGCCGCTCGTTGTCCCCGTGACCCTTCTCGATGCTCACCTCGAGGTCGAGGGCGTGGCCGACCTTCTCGACGGCGTCACGGAGGTTCTTCCAGTGCCGCGGCGCGGTGACCAGGACACCGAGCACGAGCCGTCCGCGGATGAGGATCTGCTCGATGTCGAGCACCTCGACGCCGAAGGAGGCCAGGGTGCTGAAGACCCCGGCGGTGACCCCTGGCCGGTCGGTGCCGGTGAGCGTGAGCAGGAGGGTCTTCGGGGGGTCGAGGTCGCTGTCCATGACGAGCAGGAGGCTACCGCCCGAAGGGGTGGCCGCACGCCGCCACCAGGGCTCGTCTCGCAGCGCGGTCGAGGGGGAGCAGCGCCTCGCGTCGACGGTCGGCCTCGGCGGCCGTCACGGCGCCACCGTCGTCGGCCAGCGCCAGGGCGACGATGCGACGGCACCGGGTGGCGAGCGCCACCATGCGCTGGGCGCGCGGCGAGGTGCCCTCCGGCACCTCCAGGTCGTCGGTGCGGCGCAGTGCCATCAGCTCGTCGGCGACCTCCGGTCGCCACCGTGCCACGTCGAGGGACGCGAGCTGGTCGGCGACCTGGGGGAGCGCGGTCCGCAGCCCGGTGTCGGCCTCGGCGAGGTCGGGGACCTGACGCCGCTCGTGGGCGGGCAGGCAGCGCCAGACCACGCCGGCTCCTGCCCGCACCGGCAGCAGCCCGAGGTCCACGCCGCGCAGGACGACCGCCTCGGCGTGCTCGAGCGCCTCGGCGTTGAAGGCGGAGGGGCCGCCGAGCCCGAGCGGGTCACCGGGAACCGGCAGCGCGACGCCGGCGCCGGTCGCGCGTTCGGCCCTCAGCGCTCCGAGCGCCAGGATCAGCGGCACGCTCTCGTCACGACCGGGCAGCCCCACGACGTCGTGCGCGGCGTCGGGTCCCACCACCGCGTCACGGGCGGCGTCGAGGCTGACCAGCCCTTCGCACCAGGCGGAGAACCAGAGCGCCAGCCGGACCGCGTCGGGCAGGGTGGCCGCCGGGGCCGGCCGCTCCGCACCCGGGGTGCGGAAGGCAGCCTCCCAGGTGCTCTGCTCGCGGTCCTCGTCCACCCCCGGAGCCTACGCGGACCCGCCACGGCACCGCCCGCGCCGTGACGTAGGTTGGTGACCGTCCGGCGGCAGGCCACCGGACACCGCAGCCGACGTCGAGCATCCGAGGGAGAGATGGACCCGGTTCTGCAGTTCGCCGGCGTGACCGTACGACGAGGCAGCGCGACCCTGCTCGAGGACGTCGACTGGACCGTCGAGGAGGACGAGCGCTGGGTGATCCTCGGCCCCAACGGCGCCGGCAAGACGACCCTGATGCAGGTCGCCTCGGCACAGCTCCACCCGACCTCCGGCGTCGCCGGCGTGCTCAACGAGGTGCTCGGCGCGGTCGACGTCTTCGACCTCCGTCCCCGGATCGGTCTCACCAGCGCCGCCCTGGCCGAGCGGATCCCTCGCGGTGAGCTGGTGAGGGACGTCGTCGTGTCCGCCTCCTACAGCGTCGTCGGGCGCTGGCGCGAGCAGTACGACGACCTCGACCACGCCCGGGCGGCGGAGCTGATGAGCGAGCTGGGCGTCGGGAGGCTCGCCGACCGCACGTTCGGCACCCTGAGCGAGGGGGAGCGCAAGCGGGTCCAGATCGCCCGGTCCCTCATGACCGACCCGGAGCTGCTGATCCTCGACGAACCGGCCGCCGGCCTCGACCTCGGGGGGCGCGAGGACCTCGTCTCGACCCTGTCGGTGCTGGCGATGGACGGGGAGGCGCCGGCGATCATCCTCGTCTCGCACCACGTCGAGGAGATCCCGCCCGGGTTCACCCACGTGCTGATGCTCCGTGAGGGCAAGGTGACCACCGCGGGTCCGATCGACCACGTCATGACCGAGGAGGCGCTCTCGGCGACGTTCGGGATGCCGCTGGTCCTCCAGCACCAGGACGGGCGCTGGGCAGCGCGGCGCAGGACGCGGAGTCGTCGGGCCTAGGTAGGCTCGTCCCATGGACTGGGAGTGGGTGCGCGAGAACGCCTGGGGGCTCTGGCTGGGCCTGTCCATGGTCCTCGGCGTCGCCGAGCTCGCCAGCCTCGACCTCGTGCTGCTGATGCTCGCGGTGGGCGCCCTGGTCGGCATGGGCGGGGCGCTGGTCGGTCTGGCGGTGTGGCTGCAGGTGCTCGCCGCCATCGCCGCCTCGGTCGCGATGCTGGCGTTCGTCCGCCCCGGGTTCGTCAAGCGGCTGCACGGCGGACCGGACCTCCAGCACGGCTTCGCCGGGCTCGTCGGCGAGGAGGGGATCACCGTGGCCGAGATCTCCGCCCAGAGCGGTCAGGTCAAGCTCGCCGGCGAGCTCTGGACCGCTCGTCCCTATGACGAGTTCGCGGTGATCCCGGTCGGCGCGAAGGTCCAGGTCTTCGAGATCCGTGGCGCCACGGCTTACGTCCACGAGGTCCCCGAGCTCGGCTCCTGAGCCGGGCCCAACAAGAGAGAGAAGGTGGTCCGCGATGGAGATCGGCGTCGTCGGCATCCTGTTCGTGCTGCTGCTGCTCCTGGTGGTCTTCGCCCTCGTCAAGACCGTCCGGATCGTCCCGCAGGCGCGCGCAGGGATCGTCGAGCGGTTCGGGAAGTACAAGTCGACCCTGCCCGCAGGGCTCAACATCGTCGTCCCGGTGATCGACCGCGTCCGGTACATGATCGACCTGCGCGAGCAGGTCGTCTCGTTCCCGCCGCAGCCGGTCATCACCGAGGACAACCTCGTCGTCTCGATCGACACGGTGATCTACTTCCAGGTCACCGACGCGGTCTCGGCGACCTACGAGATCGCGAACTACATCCAGGCCGTCGAGCAGCTGACGATGACCACGTTGCGCAACATCGTCGGTGGCATGGACCTCGAGGAGACCCTCACCAGCCGCGAGGAGATCAACACCGGCCTGCGCACGGTCCTCGACGAGGCGACCGGCAAGTGGGGGATCCGGGTGAACCGCGTGGAGATCAAGGGGATCGACCCGCCGCCCTCGATCAAGGACGCGATGGAGAAGCAGATGCGTGCCGACCGCGACAAGCGCGCGGTCGTGCTCACCGCCGAGGGCCAGCGGCAGTCGGCGATCCTCACCGCCGAGGGCAACAAGCAGTCGGCGATCCTCAACGCCGAGGGTCAGCGCGAGGCGCAGATCCTCGCCGCCGAGGCGGAGCGGCAGTCTCGCATCCTGCGGGCGCAGGGTGAGGGACAGGCGATCCAGACGGTGTTCCAGGCGATCCACGACGGGCAGCCGGACCAGTCGCTGCTGGCCTACCAGTACCTCCAGATGCTGCCGAAGATCGCCGAGGGCGACGCGAACAAGGTCTGGATCGTGCCGTCGGAGATCGGGAGGGCGCTCGAGGGGCTCGGCTCCTCGATCGGCCAGATCCCGGGGATCCCCAAGGAGACCGACGGGCCGCGTCAGCGGGTCGACATGGGCGAGTCCCTCGAGTCCCTGCGCTCCTCCGACGACGAGCGGCGCTCGACCTCGTCGGTCGTCGCCGACGCGATCGCCGATGCCCAGGCGGCGGCGTCGCCGTCGGCCACCCCGAAGCCGGGAGTGACCTCCGACCCGTCGGACCCCGCGGAGGGTGAGCGTCCGCACGGCACGTGACGCCGTGGGAGCTGGTCGTCGTCGGACTGGCCGGAGGAGCGGCCGGGTTCATCAACACCGTCGCAGGGTCGGGAACGCTCGTCACGTTCCCGACCCTCCTGGCGTTCGGTGTCCCTCCGGTCACCGCCAACGTCTCCAACAACGTCGGGCTGGTGCCGGGCTCGGTCAGCAGCGCGATCGGCTGGCGCCGCGAGCTCACCGGACAGCGCCCTCGGGTGCTGCGGCTCGCCTCGGCCTCGCTGGTCGGTGGCGTGGCCGGCGCCCTCCTGCTGCTGTGGCTGCCTGCGTCCGCGTTCCGGGCCGTCGTCCCCGTCCTCGTCGGTCTCGGCATCGTGCTGGTGGCCGTCGGCCCCTGGGTGAACCGCCGGGTGGCCGCGGTCGCGGCGGAGGGTGAGGAGGAGCCGCGTGACCGCCCCTGGCTGTGGCCGGCGGTCGCTGCGACCGGGGTGTACGGCGGCTACTTCGGCGCTGCCCAAGGGATCCTGCTCATGGCGGTGCTGGGGCTGGGGACCCACGACACCCTGCACCGCGACAACGCGCTGAAGAACGTCCTCGCCGGCTGTGTCAACGGCATGGCGGCGGTCATCTTCATCGCAGTGGCCGACGTCGACTGGGCGATCGTCGCCGTCATCGCGGTGGGCTCGGTGGTGGGCGCCCAGGTCGGAGCCCGGATCGGCCGCCGGATGCCCGCCGCGCTGCTGCGGGCGTTCATCATCGTCGTGGGTGTCACCGCTCTCGCGGTGTTCCTCATGGACAGCTGACGCCGGGGTTCAAGGCAGGTCGACGTAGGCGTCGAGCCAGCGGCGCAGCTCGTCGAAGACCCGCGTCCTGGCGGGTTCGCGGGACAGCGTGACGTCGTGGCGCGCGCCCGGGACCCGCACCAGCGTCACGTGGCGGGACAGCTTGTGCACCCACTTCGCCATCAGTGCGACGTCGAGCACGACGTCGCTCGTGTCGACGGCCGCCTCCCAGACCCGTGGATGGAGGCTGACGTCGGAGCTGAGCACCAAGGTCGGCACGGAGAGATCCAGCCCCTTGTGCACGACGGCGTGGCCGCGCCGTACCGCTCGCAGCCAGCCGGCGTGCACGGGCCAGCTCTCGAGGGGCTTCCAGCTCGAGGTTGTACTCCCACTCGCCGCCGTGGTCGCGGTGCAGGCTGCGGCCGTACAGCCCCGAGACGCTGCGCGGCAGCACCTGGTGGGGCCGGCGGGCACCGACCTGGTCGATCGCCTTCGTGCCGGCGGTCCGCAGGAGGAAGGAGCCGTTGAGGTCGAGCCACGGCGCGTTGAGGACGGCACCGGCCACCTCGGGCTTGCGGGCATCGAGCCACAGCGAGCCGATCAGCCCTCCGGTGGAGTGACCCGAGAGCACGACGTGGTCGTGGCCGTCACGCTCGGTGACCAGCCGGTGGGCGAGGTCGAGCTCGGGATGGTAGTCGGCGAGGTCGACCGCGAAGTTGGGCGTCTGGTGCGGTCGCAGCGAGCGACCGTACTTGCGGAGGTCGACCGCGTAGAAGTCGTAGCCGCGCTCCACCCAGAAGTCGGCGGCCGCGGTCTGGAAGAAGTAGTCGTTGAACCCGTGCACGTGCAGGACAGCCTTGCGCGAGCCGCCCTCGGCGCACCTGCTCACCAAGGTCGCGACGACCGGGCCCTCGTCGTCCGGAGGAAGCTCGAGCGTCTCGGCGAGGTAGGGGTCGCCGAGCACGTCGACGATCGCAGCACGGTCCGGCACGGAACGATTGTCGCCCACTCGGGGGGTGGGGAGGCGACTGCGTCCGGTTCAGTGCTGGTAGGTGCCGTGGAGGACCGCCCGGGCGGCGGTCTTGAAGGCCAGGTTGAACGACACCACGGCCGGGCTGGCATCCGGGTCCACGCCGAGCTTCTCCTCCCGGACCGCGTGCACGACGAAGAAGTATCGGTGGACCTGGTCGCCCTCCGGCGGTGCTGCTCCCATGAAGGCCTTGGAGCCGCCGTCGTTGCGGCACATGAAGGCGCCCTCCGGCAGCCGGGCCCCGCCCTCCTCGCCGGCGCCGGCCCCGAGCGAGGTCACGTCGGCAGGGATGTCGCACACGACCCAGTGCCAGAACCCCGACGGCGTCGGCGCGTCGGGGTCGAAGCAGGTCACCACGAAGCTCTTCGTGTCCTCGGGGAACCCGGACCAGCTCAGCTGCGGTGAGCGGTCACCGCCGGCGTTGACCTGGTCCTCGGAGAGCGGCCGGCCGTCGGACACGTCGTCGCTCGTCACCTCGAACGACGGCACCTCCGGCAGCAGCTCGTAGGGGTTGGGGGCGACCGGGCGGTCCAGCGTCATCGGCGCATTCTCCTTCGTCTGGGGCGGGACGTCGTCGACCCTATTCCGGTGGGTGGTCCTCCGCCACGTCACGGGTCGCGGTCGCGAACAATGGCGGTGTGGACGACTTCCCTCCCTATCCCTCAGCGCTCCGGATCGCCGGGCGACGGGTCGTGGTCGTCGGCGGGGGCCACGTGGCCCAGCGCCGGGTTCCGGCGCTGCTGGCGGCCGGAGGCGACGTGGTCCTCGTCTCGCCCGAGGTGACGCCGGCGATCGAGGGGCTGGCCGTAGCCGGTGAGATGACCTGGCACCGGCGCGGCTTCGAGGAGGGCGACCTCGACGCGACCTGGTACGTCATCGCGGCGACCGACGACCGCTCGGTCAACGAGCGGGTCAGCACCGCGGCCGAGGAGCGGCGGATCTTCTGCGTGCGCAGCGACGACGCCGCCATGGCCACGGCGTGGACACCCGCCGTCGGCCGGCACGCCGGGGTCACCGTGGCCGTCGTGGGGAACCGTGAGCCACGTCGTTCGGCCGCCCTGCGCGACCAGGTCATCGCCGGGCTGCGCGACGGTGTCCTCCCGGTCCGCTCCCACGACCGGCGACCGGGGGTCGTCCTCGTCGGGGGCGGACCGGGTGACCCCGACCTCGCCTCCGTGGCCGCACGGCGGGCGCTCGGGGACGCCGACGTGGTGGTCGCCGACCGGCTCGCACCGCGTGAGCTGCTGAGCGAGCTCGCCCCGGACGTGGAGCTGATCGACGTGGCGAAGCTGCCGCGCGGCCGCTCGGCCTCCCAGGAGGAGATCAACCGGGTCATCGTGGACCGGGCGCTCGCCGGCAAGAGGGTGGTGCGGTTCAAGGGCGGCGACAGCTTCGTCTTCGGGCGCGGCTACGAGGAGATGCTGGCCTGCGCCGAGGCGGGGGTGCCGTGCACGGTCGTGCCGGGGATGACCAGCGCGATCTCGGTGCCCGCCCTGGCCGGCATCCCGGTCACCCACCGTGGCGTCGCCCACGAGTTCACGGTGATCTCCGGCCACCTCCCGCCCGACCATCCGGACTCCCTGGTGGAGTGGGACGCGGTGGCCCGGCTCCGGGGGACCGTCGTGCTGCTCATGGCTGTCCAGAACCTCCCGGCGATCGCGGCCCGGCTCGTCGCCGGGGGACGGAGCCCCGACTCGCCGTGCGCGGTCGTCTCCGACGGCAGCATGCCGACCCAGCGGGCTCTGTGGTCGACGCTCGGCACGATCGAGGACGACCTGGCCGCCGAGCCGGTGCGGCCACCGGCGATCGTGGTGGTCGGCGGCGTGGTGGCGGTCGCGAACCCGGGGCGGTATGCCTGATGGTCACCCTGATCGAGGTCGACGACCCGCGTGACCCGCGGCTCTCCGACTACCGCGACCTGCGCGACGTGGAGCTGCGCAAGCACCTCGAGACCACCGAGGGGCTCTTCATCGCCGAGGGGGAGAAGGTGGTCCGCCGCGCCGTGGAGGCCGGCTTCCGGCCGCGCAGCTTCCTCATGGCCCGGCGCTGGCTGGACGGGCTCGCCGACGTTCTCGGACCGGTCGACGTCCCCTGCTACGTCGTCGACGAGGAGCTCGCCGAGCAGGTGACGGGGTTCCACGTGCACCGCGGTGCACTGGGCTCCCTGCACCGCCGTCCCCTCCCGCCCGTCGCCGAGGTCCTCGACGACGCGCAGACCGTGGTCGTCCTCGAGGACGTGGTCGACCACACGAACGTCGGCGCGATCTTCCGCTCCGCTGCGGCGCTCGGGGTCGATGCGGTGCTGCTGTCGCCGCGGTGCGCCGACCCGCTCTACAGGCGCTCGGTCAAGGTGGCGATGGGGGCGGTGTTCAGCGTCCCCTACGCCAGGACCGACGGGTGGTACGACGCGGTGCGTCTCCCTCTCCGCCGCAGGGTTCACCACCGTGGCCTTGTGCCTGGCCGACGACGCCGTGCCGGTCGAGGAGGCGTTCGCCGGGAGGTCGAGGGTCGCCCTGCTGATGGGCACCGAGGGACACGGGCTCTCGCAGCGCTGGGTCGAGTCCGCCGACGTGCGGGCGGTGATCCCGATGGCTGGAGGTGTCGACTCGCTCAACGTCGCGGCCGCGACCGCCGTCGCCTGCTACATTGCCCGGGCTCGGAGCCGCGAGTGAGCCCGGCTGGAACCCGGCCCGCACCCCGACCCGGACCGTCGGGCGAAAGGACGCCCCCTGTGACGCACGACCACGAGGCCGCGAGGCGCAGCCGCCACCAGGTCATCGGCGACGGCCTCGCGTGGACCGCGACCTGGAGCCTGCGCTGGATCTTCATCGCCGCCGGGGCGGTGCTGCTCGGGCTCGTCGTCCGGGAGACCTGGCCGATCCTCCTGCCGGTGCTCCTGGCCCTCATCGTCACCTCCGTCTTCCAGCCGGCCGCCCTGCTGCTGCAGCGGAACCTGAGGTTCCCCACCACGCTGGCTGCCGCCGCGGTCATGCTCGGTGGGTTGGCCGTCCTGTTCGCGGTCGGGTTCGCGATCACGCAGTCCGTGGCCGGCCAGGCCGACGACATCGCCGCCGACGCCACCTCCGGGCTGCAGAAGATCCAGGACTGGGTGCAGTCGAGCAACATGGTCACCGAGGATCAGCTCGACGCTGCGATCCAGGGGCTCCAGGACCGGATCACCGACAGCGCCAGCGGCATCGCGTCCGGTGTCGTCGTGGGCGTCGGAGCGGTCGGCTCCGCGGTCATCACCCTGGTCGTGACGCTGATCCTCACCTTCCTCTTCCTCAAGGACGGCCAGAAGTTCCTGCCCTGGGTGGGCGACCTGGCCGGCGAGCGCGTCGGACCGCACCTGCGGGAGGTGCTCGGCCAGTCGTGGGACAGCTTGGGCGGCTTCATCCGCACGCAGGCGCTGGTGAGCTTCATCGACGCGGTCCTGATCGGCATCGGCCTGCTGATCGTCGGCGTGCCCCTGGCGGTGCCCCTCGCCATCCTCACGTTCTTCGGCGGGTTCGTCCCGATCGTGGGAGCCATCGTGGTCGGCGCGCTGGCCGTGCTGGTCGCGCTCGTGTCGGTGAGCGTGACGGGCGCACTGGTGGTGCTCGCGATCATCGTCGGCGTCCAGCAGCTCGAGGGCAACGTGCTCCAGCCCTGGCTGCAGTCGAAGAGCGTCCAGCTCAACGCCGCCGTGGTGCTGCTGTCGATCACGCTCGGGTCGACGCTGTTCGGCATCGTCGGCGCCTTCCTCGCCGTCCCGTTCGCGGCTGTCGCCGCGGTGGTGCTGCGGTACCTGAACCAGCAGGTCACCCGGGTGTCCACGCCGCACTCCGAAGCGAGTCCCGCGTCGGGGGCCGAGCCGGAGCCCGGAACCGACGAGGGCCCCGAGAACGACGCCGTCGAGGCGCCGGCGAACGAGAAGTAGCCACCCCGCTGCCATCCGGATAGCTGCGTACGTCGCCACGTCTGCGGCACGTTGTTTGTAGCGTGCCGCCCTTCCCAAGATGACTAGTCCAGGGATACGTTCGCGATTCTGACCAACTCCCTGGAGGGGATCCATGAGAAGAACCCTGTCCACCCTGACGGCCCTGGCTGTCGGCGCCGCCACCCTGACGGCCGCCGCCACGACGGCCTCGGCCGAGGAGGCGACCGCCGACCGCGGCGCAGCCTCCATCGACAAGCCGTTGTGGCAGCAGGCCCAGAACTACTACTCGACGCTGCGCGCGCCCCGCATGCCGAACGAGACCGAGATCGAGTCCGTCGACGGTCCTCGTCCAGAGCCGACCTGGTGGCAGCACGCACAGCGGAAGCACTCGACGGGGTTCCCGCCGGCCGCGCAGGAGCTGGCCCGCCGCGAGGCGAGGGCCGACAACGGACGCAGCCCGGCCCGGAGCCTGCTCAAGGCCGGCGCGGAGCCCGTCACCAGGGCCAAGCTGCTCACGCTGCTCGTCGAGTTCGACCCCGAGGCCAACGACGACTTCTCGGGGTGGGAGCGTCCGAACGACCCGTCCGCCCCGGACGGGTGCGTCACCGAGCCCGAGGGCACTCTCATCAGTGGCCCCGTCCACAACCTCCTCCCGGACCCGGCCACGAACGGCACCGGCCGGGACAACAACACGTTCTGGGTTCCCGACTTCAGTCCTGAGCACTACGAGACGCTCATCTACTCGAAGGAAGGGCTCACCGAGAAGGTCCGCAAGGACCTGGACGGCGGGATCGACCTCAGCGGCTACACGGTCCGCAACCACTACGAGGAGATGTCGAACGGGAAGTACATCGTGGGCGGCACCGTGACGCCCTGGTTGATGCTCCCGCACTCCGAGGCGTGGTACTCCGCGGACTCGTGCGAGGCGGGCCCGGCCAGCGACATCGGCCACCCCGACAACCCGCGCGGCTCCGGCCAGATGGCGATCGACGCCGTGGCCGCCCTCGCGGAGGCCGACCCGGACTTCCCCTTCTCCGACTACGACGTCGAGGACCAGGGCGACCGGGACGGTGACGGTGACCTCTACGAGCCGGACGGCGTCCTGGACCACGTCACGGTCATCCACGCCGGCTCGGACCAGGCGGACGGCGGAGGGGAGCAGGGAACCTACGCCGAGTGGTCCTCGAGCTCGACCGTCGACCCGGCCACGGGTGGCTACGAGGTGCCCGGCACCGGGGTCAGGGTCTTCAACTACACGACCCAGCCGGAGGACGCCGGCGTCGGCGTCATCTCCCACGAGTACGGCCACGACCTCGGTCTGCCGGACCTCTACGACTCCATCGGCCCGACCGACACCGACGTCGCCTTCTGGGACCTGATGAGCACCGGGTCGCACTCCGGCCCGATCTTCCAGTCGATCCCGACGCACATGGGCGCCTGGAGCAAGTACGTCCTGGGCTGGATCGACCCCGAAGGTCGTCCCCTACGGCTCCGCGCGTCGCAACGTCCGGCTCGGCCAGGCGGCCGAGGTGCCGGACGGCACCGAGGCAGCGGTGAAGGTGGAGCTGCCGAGCAAGGACGTCCAGGTGGGTGAGGCGCACAGCGGCGAGCTGGCGTGGTGGACGAGCAACGACCAGGACGACGCCGACATCCGGCTCAGCCGGAGCGTCGACGTGCCGGACGGGTCCGACGTCCGGTTCTGGATGTGGAACGACTACACCATCGAGGACTTCTGGGACTACGGCTTCGTCGAGGTCTCCGACGACGACGGCGCCACCTGGGAGCAGATGGTGGTCCGCGACGAGAGCGGGACGGTCGTGAGCACCAACCAGGACCCGAACGGCAACCTGGAGGCGTACTTCGGCGGCATGGAGAACGGTCTCACCGGCTCCACCGACGGCTACCGTCACGACTACGTCGACCTCACGCCGTACGCCGGCACCACGGTGCAGGTGCGGCTGCGCTACATGACGGACGCGGCTTTCGTCGAGAGCGGCTGGTTCGCCGACGACTTCTCCGTCACCGACGACGGCACCGAGGTCTGGGCCGACGACGTCGAGAGCGGCGACAACGGCTGGACCACCGAGGTGCTCTCGATCGGCGGCGGCAGCCTGGGTGCCGGATGGAACCGGACCTCCGGCTCGTTCAGCTACGAGCAGTACTACCTGGCCGAGTGGCGGAACACCGTCGGCTTCGACAAGGGACTGCTCACGCCGTACGCGACGAACTTCTTCGTGGACGGTGAGTGGAACGTCAACCGGACGCCGTACAACGCACCGGGGATGCTGATCTGGCACCGCGACGCGTCGCACTCGTTCAACGACATCAACAACAACCTGTTCGACGCGCCCAGCATCGGCGCCAAGGGCCAGGTGCTGCTCGTGGACTCGCACTTCAACCCGCGGCGGCTCCGGGGCGCGGCGGCACGTGCGAACCCCAGCGTCCTCGACAACCTGAGCTCGCGCGCGCAGGCACAGGACGCCGCGTTCGGCCCGACGGAGCGCGGCTTCGAGTACTGCTACCCCTCGAGCGCGACCAACCCGTACGCCACGGCGTGCAACCGGTTCAAGCCGCGCAACGCGAAGAACTACTTCACCGACCAGCGGACCTGGTACCCCGGGCATCGAGTACCGGCCCGACCTGGACGAGGAGTTCCCGTTCTTCTTCCGCGACAGCGACGCCTCGACGGTGATCCCCTCGAAGGACAACGAGTTCTACTCGACGCGGATCGTCGACGAGCGGGGCCGGGCGATCCCGGAGCTGTTCGGGCTCGACTTCGGTGGCGGCCACGTCACCGGCACCGGGCACCCGAAGGACGGGCGACCGGCTGTCGAGGGTGACCCCGGCACCGACCGGGACCTCGCGCTCGGCGTGCGGATCAAGTTCGTGGGCAAGCCGAAGGACAACACCTCGGCGAAGGTCTGGCTCCAGCCGGGCTACCGCCGCTGACGCAGCACCGCGTCGTACGTCAGAGCAGGGGAGCGCCCCCGGCCCGAGGGCCGGGGGCGCTCCTCGTTCAGTGCGCGGGCCAGCCGGGTGGGTACTCCTCGGTCGCGGCGTCGTGCTGCTTCTGGAGCTTCTTGTAGCTCCGTCGGCTCAGCCGGTCGCCGAAGACGGTCCCGTGGCAGTGGTCGGTCTCGTGCTGCAGGCACCGCGCGAGGAGCCCCGACCCGGCGAACCTCACCGGCTCGCCGTCGAGCCCCTGGCCGAGCACCTCGGCGACGTCGGGCCGCGCGCACTCCTCGAACGCCCCGGGGAACGACAGGCACCCCTCGTCGCCGGAGTCGAGGCGGCGCTCCTTTCCCTCGGGGAGCACGACGGTCGGGTTGCAGACCACGCCGCGGACGATCGTGCCGTCCTCGTCGGGGCAGTCGAAGACGAACACCGAGAGGTCGACGCCGATCTGGCAGGCGGCGAGGCCGACCCCGTCCGCGGCGTACATGGTCGCGACCATGTCGGCCACGAGCGAGCGCAGCTCGCCGCCGAACTCGGTCACCGGTCGCTGCACCCGGTGCATCACCGGGTCGCCCCAGCGCGTGACCGGGCGCACCGCACCGCCTTCGGGCAGCGCGGAGCCGTCGGTCAGAGGGGGCTCAGGGGCGGTCATGGCGCCCATCGTAGGGGGGTGACCCCGGCCACCCCGAGCCGTGGAGAGGTCGCCGCGCGTCGCTCACCCCCGGTTCACGCGACGGCCACACGACGCCGTGAGCATTGCAGCCATGAAGATGCAGATGGCGACACTGTTCGGTCTCGCGGCCTACCTGCTGTGGACGACCGCCTTCGCGGGCATGCTGGCCGGCGTCATCCCGACCGGGGGGTGACCACGTCAGCGGCGGCCGAGGCGGTGCCGTCCACGAACGCCGGTGGCTCCAGGCCCTCGGCGGCGAACGCGTCCGCGACCGCCGACCGGAGGTCGTCGCCGCGGCCCGGTGGGGCGAGCGCGATCGCCGAGCCGCCGAAGCCGCCGCCGGTCATCCGCGCCCCGTAGCCGCCGGCGGCGAGGGCCGCGGCGACCGCCAGGTCCAGCTCGCGGCAGGAGACCTCGTAGTCGTCGCGAAGCGACCCGTGCGACTCGGTCATGAGCCGTCCGGCCCGTCGCCAGTCGCCCGCCTCGACGGCGGAGACGAGCTCGCGCACCCGCGTCGTCTCGGAGACGACGTGGCGGGCCCGGCTGCGCAGCACCGGGTCGGCCAGCCTCTCCACGTCCTCGGCTGCGGCGGCGGCGAGATGAGGGAGACCGAGCTCCGCGGCGGCCGCCTCGCACGACTGCCGACGCTCGGCGTAGGCGCCGTCGACGAGCGCGTGGCTCGCCCGGGTGTCCACCACGACGAGCTCACCGGGAGGCTGCCAGGCCACGGGTCTCCGGGTGCCGGCCCCGAAGTCGAGGAGCAGGACGTGGTCGGCCTCCGCGAACATCGCCACCGTCTGGTCCATCGTCCCGGTCGGGGCGCCGACGAAGTCGTTCTCGGCGCGGACGCAGGCGTCCACCAGGTCTTCCCGTGAGCGGGTGGACGGTGCCGGCCCGGCGAGAGCGTCGAGCGCCACCGCGGTGGCGCACTCGAGCGCCGCGGAGCTGGACAGGCCGGCTCCCAGCGGGACGTGCCCGTCGACCAGGAAGGTCAGGCCGGTGCCGGCTGCCTCCAGTGCCCACACGACGCCGAGCACGTAGTCGGCCCATCCGGAGGCGCCGGGGCGCAGCTCGTCGGAACCGATGACGGCTCGCTCCGCCGACTGCAGGCTCTCGACGACCAGCCGTCCGTCGGTCCGCCGGGCGACCGCGACCGAGGTGCGGCAGGGGAGCGCGAGCGGCAGCGCGAGCCCGCCGTTGTAGTCGAGGTGCTCGCCGATGACGTTCACCCGGCCCGGCGCCGACCCGACCGCCTCGGGACTCGCACCGTGGCGTCCGGCGAACTCCGCATCGAGGTCCATCGGGCCAGGGTAGGGCGCCCCAGGTCCCGGCGGGTGATGCGTAGGCTGTTGCGGTGCAGTTCCTCGACGACCGCGGCGTGCCGCCGTACGACCTGACCTACGACGACGTCTTCATGGTGCCGCGCCACTCGGCGGTCGGTTCGCGCGACGACGTCGACCTCTCCACCGTCGACGGCACCGGCGCGACGCTGCCGCTCGTGGTCTCGAACATGACCGCGGTCTCCGGCCGGCGGATGGCCGAGACGGTCGCTCGCCGCGGCGGCCTCGCCGTCATCCCTCAGGACATTCCCGGGCCGGTGGTCGAGGAGGTCGTCGGCTGGGTGAAGGAGCGTCACCTCTTCTTCGACACCCCGATCACGCTGGCCACGCACCACACGGTCGCGGACGCGCTCGCGCTCATTCCCAAGCGCGCCCATCGGGCGGCATTCGTCGTGGTGGACGGCAAGCCGGTCGGGGTGGTCACCGAGGAGGACTGCCGGTCGGTCGACCGGTTCACCCAGGTCCACCAGGTGATGAGCCGCGAGGTCTCGACGCTGCGCGACGACATCGACGCCCGTACGGCGTTCGAGCAGCTCGACTCGGCCCGCCGCCGGGTTGCGCCCGTCGTCGACCGCGAGGGCCGGCTCGTCGGGGTGCTGACCCGGACTGCCGCGCTGCGCGCGAGCCTCTACCGACCGGCGGTCGACGCGGACGGTCGGCTCTGCGTCGCGGCCGCACTCGGCGTCAACGGAGACGTGGCGGCGAAGGCGAAGACGCTGCTGGCCGCCGGGGCGGACTGCCTCGTCCTGGACACCGCGCACGGCCACCAGGACCGGATGCTGGACGCGCTGCGCGCGGTGCGCGCGCTCGACCCCCAGGTCCCGGTCGTCGCGGGCAACGTCGTCTCGGCCTCCGGCGTCCGCGACCTCGTCGACGCGGGAGCCGACATCGTCAAGGTCGGCGTCGGCCCGGGTGCCATGTGCACCACGCGGATGATGACCGGCGTCGGGCGGCCCCAGTTCTCCGCCGTCCTCGAGTGCGCCCGCCAGGCGCGTGAGCTCGGCGCACACGTCTGGGCGGACGGCGGTGTCCGCCACCCGCGCGACGTGGCACTCGCCCTGGCGGCCGGCGCCTCGTCGGTGATGATCGGATCGTGGTTCGCCGGCACGCACGAGTCGCCTGGCGACCTCCACGAGGACGCCGACGGCCGCCGCTACAAGGAGAGCTTCGGGATGGCCTCGGCCCGCGCGGTGCTCAACCGGACCACCACCGAGTCGTCGTTCGACCGGTCCCGCAAGGGGCTCTACGAGGAGGGGATCTCGACCAGCCGGATGTACCTCGACCCACGCCGCCCCGGTGTCGAGGACCTGGTCGACCAGATCTGTGCGGGGCTTCGCTCGGCGTGCACCTACGCGGGCGCCCGGAACCTCACCGAGTTCGCCGACCGCGTGCTCGTCGGGTTCCAGTCCGCGGCCGGCTTCCACGAGGGACGCCCCCTGCCCGCCGGCTGGTGACCGGCGGCGCCGGCCTCGTCGGTGGTGGCTCCGCCGGGGCGCCGCGTGAGCTCCGCGACGTCCGTCCGCGCACGACGCCGACGAAGTCTTCCAGCCGCGGGTCGGCGGCGGTCACCGGCCAGGCCAGCCCCACCGTGGTCGGCTCGAGGTCACGCACCGGGACCGCGACGACGTCCTTGCGGTGGTGCAGCCTGGCCACCGACATCGGCAGGACCACTACGCCGGTGCCGGCGGCCACCACCTCGACGGCCTGGCGGACGGTGAGCGCAGCGAGGTCCGGCCGGTGCTCGCTCGCGAGGTCGGCCGCCACGACCTCGTCCAGCCCGGCGTACAGGTGCTCCTTGGGCAGGACGGCGACCGCCACCTCGTCGTAGAGGGGAATCAGGTGCAGCCCTTCGCGGTCGACCGGCAGCCGGACGAACGCCATGTCGGCCAGCCCCGCACGGAGAGCGTCGAGCTGGACGTCCTCGTCAGTCGGCACGAGGTCGAGCGGGGCCTCCGGGAACCGCTGCCGCCAGGTCCGGGCCCACTTGTCCGGCGTCACCCCGGTGACGAAGGTGACCCGCAACGGCTGCATCGGGCGATGATCGCAGATGTCGCCCGGTTCGACCCCCGGGTCTCCGGGTATGGGCGAAGGAGACGTCCCCTACGTGCACTGGAGCGGTGTTCCCATGACCTCGCTGTGGCTGGACCGTCCCCTCGACCGCGGATCGGACCCGCTTCCCGAGGACGGCGAATTCGACGAGCTGGTGGTCGGCGCCGGCCTGACCGGGCTGACCACCGCCCTGCTCCTCGCCAGGGCCGGCCGCCGCGTGGGCGTGGTCGAGGCCAGGCACGTCGGCGCGGTCACCACCGGCCGGACCACCGCGAAGGTCTCCCTCCTCCAAGGCACCAAGCTGAGCGAGATGCTCTCCCGCCAGACGCGTGGCGTCGCGGAGGCCTACGTCGAGGCCAACCGCGAGGGCAAGGAGTGGCTCCTGCGGTTCTGCCGCGACCACGGCGTCGCCGTGCAGCCGCGCGAGGCCGTCGTCTACGCGGCGACGTCCACCGAGCTGCGGGCGGTCCGCAAGGAGCACGAGGCGGCCTCCAGCCTCGGCCTCGAGGTCGAGTGGCGCGACCGCCTCGACGTCCCCTTCCCGCACTCCGGCGCGGTGGTGCTCGCCGACCAGGCGCAGTTCGACCCGATGGCGGTCCTCGACGCTCTCGTCGAGCAGCTCAGATCCCACGGCGGGACGCTCCACGAGGGCCACCGGGTGGTCTCGGTCTCGCGCAGCGGCCGTCCCGAGCTCCGGACCGACTCCGGACACACGCTGCGCGCCGACAACGTGGTGCTCGCCACCGGCATGCCGATCCTCGACCGCGCGGTGACGTGGGCGAAGGCCGAGCCGAAGCGCTCCTACCTGCTGGCCTTCGAGGGACCGTCGGTCCCGACCGGGATGTACCTCTCCGCCGGCTCCTCGTCCCGCTCCCTCCGTGACGTCCCCGCCGGCGACGGCAGAAGCGTCTTCCTCGTCGGGGGGAGCGGCCATACGGTCGGCCGGACACGCTCCGAGAAGCAGCACCTCGACGAGCTCCGCGCCTGGACCCAGGAGCACTTCCCCGGCGCCACCGAGACCCATGCGTGGTCGGCTCAGGACTACTCGCCGTACGACGGCGTGCCGCTGGTGGGAAGGCTGCCGCTCGGGGGCGGACGGATCCACTACGCCACCGGCTACGACAAGTGGGGGATGACCAACGCCGTCGCCGCCGCCCTCCAGCTCAGCGCCTCGCTCCTGGGCGGCGCGGTGCCGCGCTGGGCCAGGACGATGGCCGACCGCAGGCCCACGCCCTCCGGTGGGGCACAGGTCGGCCGGATGAGCGCAGGTGTCGGTGCCGCCGAGGTCCTCGCCACCGTGCGGGCGGGGCTGCGGAGCGCCGACCCGCACCCGCCCGAAGGCACCGGCGTGGTCGGCCGGGACGGCCTCGTGCCGACCGGGACCTCCACCGTCGACGGCAGGACGTGCACGGTGCTGGCGATCTGCACCCACGTGGGCGGCACGCTGAAGTGGAACGACGCCGAGAGGTCCTGGGACTGCCCGTTGCACGGGTCGCGGTTCGCCCCCGACGGGCAGGTGCTGGAGGGACCGGCGACCAAGCCGCTGCGGACCCGCACCGTGTAGCCCGGCCGGTGCCGGGGTAGGAACCACGCGATCCGACCGGCGACACGGGCGCCGGCCCCGAAGAGTGAGGACCGCTGCCGTGCGACTTCCCGAGCCGACCGGTGCGTTGAGCAACCAGGTCATCCATGCCCTGAGGGCTCCGGCCGCGAGTGGGACCTTCCCGTCGGGCCCGTCGTCGTACGACGGGGACTCCCTGGACGACGCCGACTTCCAGCTCGCGCTGTGGGTCCTCTACGAGCTGCACTACCAAGGGTTCGACGACTGCGAGGACGAGTGGGAGTGGCACCCCGCGGCCGTCGCCCACCTCGCCGCGCTGGAGGCGATCTTCCTCGCCGCGCTGCGAGCGGCCGGTCCGGTGCCGGGGACCTCGCCCCAGACCCCGCTGCACGAGCGCATCGAGCAGGTCGTCGAGGCCGTGCCCGGTGGCGACCTCGCGCGCTTCATGCAACGTGAGGCCACGCTCGAGCAGTACCGCGAGTACCTCAAGATCAAGAGCGTCTACCACCTCAAGGAGTCCGACCCGCAGTCGTTCGTCCTGGCCAGGCTCCGCGGGCTGCCCAAGGTGCGGCTCGCCGAGCTGCAGTACGACGAGTACGGCGCCGGCAGGCCCGACCGGCTCCACCAGTCGCTCTTCGCCCGAACCCTCGTCGAGGCGGGGCTCGACGACACCTACGGCGTCTACCTCCACCACGCGCCCGCGACCACGCTGGCGGTCAACAACGCGATGTCGCTGTTCGGGCTGCACCGCCGGTTCCGCGGGGCCGCGATGGGGCACCTCGCCGCCTTCGAGAGCACGAGCTCGATCCCGTGCCGCCGGGTGGCGCAGGGGATCCGCCGGATCGGCCTCTCCGAGCGGGCCGCGGACTACTTCGAGGAGCACGTCGAGGCCGACGCGGTCCACGAGCAGCTGGCTCTTCGCGACATCTGCGGACGGATGGGTGAGGAGGAGCCGCAGCTGGTCGACGACATCCTGTTCGGCGCGTTCGTCTGCTGCCACCTCGAGGCGCGCGACGGCGACCGGCTGGTCGGCGCCTGGCGCGAGGGCCGCAGTGCGCTCCGCGACGCCGACGACCTGGTGGGCGCCGCATGAGCGACCTGCCGGAGGCGTTCGGCACCGACGTCGACATCGTGCTGTGCGGCGACAACGGCCCGGCGCTGGTCCGGGGCGCCGACGTGGTCCGGGACCGTGAGGGGAACGAGCACCCGGTGACCCGGCCGGTGGTCGGCGTCTGCATGTGCGGGCGGACCCAGCGCAGCCCCTGGTGCGACGGCACCCACAAGTTCATCCGGCGCCCGTCCTGAGGGCTCGCCGCCCCGGGGTGTGGTGCGGGGAGTTCCGCGGCCACCGCCGTACGATGCCCAAAGGCCCGGCGCGGGAGTCGTGAGGGAGCAGTGAGGGAGCAGCGATGAACCTGGAGAAGGTGATCTTCGGCTTCTTCGTGCTGCTCGCCGCCACTCTCAACTTCGGGTTCTTCATCGGTGACATCAACGACCCGAACGTGCACAACATCTACGAGCTCTTCACCGCGGTCGTCGTGAACCTGATCGCCACCGTCCTCAAGTTCGGCGACCGCACCCAGATCGGCGCCGTCCACCTCGCCACCAGCCTCGTCGCCAGCCTGCAGCTCCTCACAGCCGCGGTGGTGTGGGCCGTCTCGACGAACGTGGGTGCCGACGGGCTCACCGCCGAGCGGACCGCGGCGGTGGTCTCGCTCTCCGCCGGCGCCCTGTTCGCCAACGTGGTCTCGGTCGTCCTGCTGGTCGTCGAGACCGTCTCCTTCCGACGACGGTGACGAGGGACACCGGGGCTCCCCAGCCTCTCCCCGAGATCCGGAGCCAGCTGGCGTCGGCCGGGCTGATGCTCGTGATGCGGCGGATGCGCGCGCCCTTCATCGTGCTGATCGTCATCTTCGCGGTCAGCGTCCTGGGGCTGTCGCTGATCCCGGGCGAGGATCCCGCGGGGCAGCCGTACCGGATGACCCTCTTCGAGTCGTTCTACTTCATGAGCTTCACCGCGACGACGATCGGCTTCGGCGAGCTGCCCCACGAGTTCACCGCCGTGCAGCGGATGTGGGTCACCGCGTCGATCTTCCTGGCGGTCATCGGGTGGGCCTACGCGATCGGCTCGATCCTGCGGCTGGTCCAGGACACCGCGTTCCGGCAGGCACTGGCCAGGCGCGGCTTCTACACGTCCGTGCGCAGGATGGGCGAGCCGTTCCTGCTCCTGGTCGGCTACGGCAACGCGGCGCGCATGCTGGCGCGGTCGCTGGACGACATGGGGCAGCGCTTCGTGGTCATCGACCAGCAGGAGGACCGGGTCGCCGCCGTGGAGCTGGACGCCTACCACGCCGACGTGCCCGCGCTGCTCGGCGACGCTCGCGACACCAGCCGGATGGCGCTCGCCGGACTGGGTCATCGACGCTGCGAGGGCGTCGTCGCGCTGACCGGGGACGACGAGACCAACCTCGACGTCACGATGACCACGGCGCTGCTGCGCCCGGACCTGCCGGTGATCGCCCGTTCCTCCTCCCGCGACGTCGCGGACCGGATGCGCGCCTTCAACGCCGACCACGTCGTCAACCCGCTCGACCGGTTCGGCGACCACCTCCGGATCCTGCTGCGCTCGCCGGCGGCGTACCAGCTGATGGTGTGGCTGACGAGCGCGCCCGGCACCCGGATCGAGCCGCGCCACGAGGCGCCGCCCCGGGGGCGGTGGGTGGTCGCCGGGCACGGCCGGTTCGGGGACGAGCTCTACGCCGACCTGGAGTCCGAGGGGCTCGAGGTGACGCGGGTCTTCGTCTCCGGCGGCACGGTCCGCGCCGGCGAGGGCGACAGCGAGGCGGTCGTGGACGCCGGGGACGTCGCTGACGCGGTCGCCTTCGTTGCCGCCACCGACAACGACACCACCAACCTCTGGCTGGTCGAGGCCGCGCGGCGGGCCAATCAGGACGCGTTCATCGTGGCGATGCAGAACCGGCGCGCCAACATTGCGCTGTTCGAGGCGGTCGGGATCGACTTCGGGATGCTTCCAGCGGAGGTCATCGCCCACGAGGTCCTGGCACGCCTGGCGAACCCCGTGCTGATGCGCTTCCTGCCGCAGGTGCCCTACCAGGGTGAGGAGTGGTCGGCGAGGATGGTGGACCGGCTGGTGGCAGCGGCCGGGACCGGGACCCCCGAGCTGTGGCGGGTCCAGCTGGGGCCGGAGGACTCACCTGTGCTCATGGGCCGGCTCCGCGACGGAGGTGTCCGCCTCGGCGACCTGCTGCGCGACCCCACCGACCGCGACCGCCGGGCCGACGTCGTGCCGCTGGCGCTGGTGCGCGGCGACGAGGAGCCCATGATGGCACCCGACGACGACGTCGTGCTCACTCCCGACGACGAGCTGCTCCTGGCCGGTCGGACCAGCGGCCGGGCCGCGCTGCAGATGACACTGACCGAGGAGCCGACGGCGGCGTACGTCCTGGAGGACCGGTTCGTCCCCTCGGGCTGGCTCTGGCGCACCCTCTCCCGCCGCTCGTCGGAGCCGCGCGACAACGAGCCCGCCCGGTGACCCGCCACTACGTCGGGCTCGACCTGGCCTGGGGCGAGAACCGGCCCACCGGGGTCGCGGTCCTCGACGGCGCTGGGGAGCTGCTGCACGTCTCGGCCCACGGCGACGACGCCTCCATCACCGCAGCGCTGGCGCCGTACGTCGAGGGCGGCTGCCTGGTCGCCATCGACGCCCCGCTGATCGTCACCAACGCGACCGGCAACCGACCGGCCGAGGCGGCGCTCAACAAGGTCTTCGCCCGGTTCGACGCCGGTGCCCACCCGGCGAACACCGGCAAGAAGGAGTTCGCCGGCATCCCTCGTGGCGCACGGGTGGCCGCGGCGCTGGGGCTGGACATCGCCCCTTCCTCGACGGCGCAGCGGCGGGCGATCGAGGTCTACCCGCACCCGGCCACCGTCGCGTTGTTCGGGCTGGGCCGGACGCTGAAGTACAAGAACCGGCCCGGACGGACGCTCGAGCGGCTGCGGTCGGAGCTGCTCCTGCTCATGGACCACCTCGACGGGCTCGACGTCGCCGCGGTCCCGCTGCGCGTCGCCGACAGCGGCGCATGGCTCTCGCTGCGGGGGTTCGTCGAGGCGGCCGAGCGCAAGAGCGACCTGCGCAAGGTCGAGGACCAGGTCGACGCGGTCGTGTGTGCCTACGTGGCCCTGTTCGCCGAGCAGCGACCCGACCTCACCACGGTCTTCGGCGACGGGGAGACCGGCTACATCGTCACGCCGACGCTGCCGGAAGGACACCAGCCGTCACGTCGTACGCCGGCGGCTGCCGCTGCGACCCCGGAGCCGGCGGCGGACCCCGCGCGCGACGCCGTCCGCCGCTACGCCGAGCTGCAACCGGAGCTCCACACCGCCACGGACACGTTCGTGGCACTCGTGCAGACCCTGCTCGACGACGCCGGCATCAACTACCTCAGCGTCACCGGCCGGGCCAAGAGCGTCGCGTCGTTCGCGGCGAAGGCGGAACGCACGTCCGGTGGCCGGAGGCTCTACGCCGACCCGCTCGAGGAGATCACCGACCAGATCGGGCTCCGGGTGATCACCTACCTGCACAGTGACGTGGCCGCCGTGGCCGAGCTGCTCGGCGACCAGATGGTGGTGCTCGACGACCGGGACTGGGGCCAGGAGACGGCGAGCGAGGGGCGGTTCGGCTACGCGAGCCGCCACCTGCTGGTCTCCGTCGACCCCGATCGGGCCGGCACGACCTTCGACCCGGTCCGGGGGCGGCACGCGCAGGTGCAGGTGCGCACGGTGCTGCAGCACGCCTGGGCGGAGTTCGAGCACGCGATCCGCTACAAGGGGACGATCCCCGAGGAGCACGCGCCCGACCTCGACCGCCGGTTCACGTTGGCCGCCGGGCTCCTCGAGCTGGCCGACCGGGAGTTCTCCCAGATCCGGGACCGGCTGCAGGCGGCACTGCCGGACCGCCCGGTCGTCGGCGTCTCCGAGGACCCCCGGATCAGGGCGCAGGAGCTGGCCGCCTTCCTCGCCGGGCGCTACGTCGAGGCCGGCTGGTCGCGTCCCGACCACTACCAGTGGGTGGCCGGGCTGCTGCTCGAGCTCGGGATCACCTCGCTCGACGAGCTCGGACACCTCCTCGCCTCGGTCGACCACGACGCGATCGACGAACGGATGGGGTACAAGTACCCCGCCGGCGCCGTCCGTCGGCTCGACGACGCTCTGCTCGACATCTTCGGGACCCGCTATGTCGAGCTGCACGGAAACGCCCACCGGGTTCCGCTGCTCGAGACCCGGCTCGCCAAGCTCCACCCCCGTTGAGCCGTCGGCGGTGCCTGGTTGAGCCGTCGGCGGTGCCTGGTTGAGCCGTCGGCGGTGCCTGGTTGAGCCGTCACTGGTGCTCGGATCGTCGCGGCACCGGCACGAGCGACGGTTCGACCCAGCATGAGCGACGGTTCAGCCCGGCACCGGTGACGGTTCAACCAGGCACCAGTGACGGCTCAACGGAGGAGGGTGCGGCGGTCGTCGGGCAGACGACGCGTGAGCCGCTTCCGGTCGAGGTGCTGGAGGAGCGGGAGGGCGACCCGACGACTGGTGTCCAGCCTGCTCCTGGCCTCGCTCGTCGTGAACGGCTGGGGAAGCTCGCGGAGCAGCTCCACCGCCTGCTCGTCCGCACCGGGCAGCAGGACGATCCCGTCGCCGAGGTGCAGCAGCTCGCCGGCCTTGGCGGCCGCGGCGACGGCCCGGGGGCTGAGCCCCAGTGCGCGCAGCCGGTCCGCGGTGGGGGCCGCGAAGGGCGCCGCGACCAGCTCGGAGCGGAGCTCCGCCACCGCCGCCGCCTCCTTCGGTGGGAGCGCCGACCGGCCGGCCACCCCGACCCGTCCCTCCACCAGCACGAGTGGCGGCTCGACGAGCGGGGCGAGCAGCTCCGGCTCCGGGGCACCGAGCCTCTCGGCGAGCGCTGAGAGAGGGACGCCGGCATCGAGTGGATGGTCCGCATGGTGCTGCTCGACGAGGCGGCGTACGCCGTCGCGCCACCTCGTGAGGGTCTCCTCGCTCACCAGCCACTGGTCCGACGCCCGGCGTGAGGTCCCGTCCCGGTCCGGCACGGGCACCCCGATCCGTCGGAGCAGGTCGACCTGGACAGCGCCTCGGCGGCGTACCTCGGCCGCCGCGGTCGGGGCGCCGTCGTCGAGGCCCAGCGCATCGGCTCGCCGGCGAGCCGCGCCCCGCCGGGAGAGCGGCGGGGGAGCCGGGTCGAGCACCGTCACGCCCCAGACCGCGCGGCTGCCGGGATCCCGCAGCAGCGCACGGTCGCCGACACGCAGCGGGAGCGGCCGCTCCAGACCGAGCCGGACGAGGTCGTCCGCCAGCGGACGGGAGTACGACGGCACGGCCGCCGCCCCGACGTGCAGGAGCGGTCGACGGGGGAGCGCGGAGGCGGGCCCGGACACCCGGACGTCGAGCGTCGAGGTCTCCCGCCAGGCACCCGGGGTGGTCAGGACGCTGTGCCGGTCGAGCGTCACCCGGTCCTCGCCGCTGATGTTCAGCGCCACCCGGGCCACACCGTGCACCTCGTCGACGGTCCTCCCCAGGGACTGGACGCCTCGGACCCGCACGGTCCGGCCACCCACCTCCAGCAGGTCCCCGACCCGCACGCGCCCGGCAGGCAGGGTGCCGGTCACCACCGTGCCCGCGCCCTTGACGTGGAACGACCGGTCCAGCCAGAGCCGGACGTCCGCCTCAGGGTCCGGGGCGGGAAGGGCGGCGAGCACCGACACCAGCTGCTCCCGGAGCTCGTCGAGCCCCGTCCCGTCCGCGCCGCTCACCGGGACGACCGGAGACCCGGCCAGCGAGGTTGCGGCGAGCTCGCGCCGCGCCCTGGCCACCATCGGAGCAGCGTCGGCGAGGTCCGATCGGGTCACCGCCACCACGCCGTGGCGGACACCGAGGGCGTCGAGTGCCGCGAGGTGCTCCGCCGCCTGCGGCATCCACGGGTCGTCGGCGGCCACCACGAGGAGCACGGCCGGGACCGGGCCGATCCCGGACAGCATCGTGGAGACGAACCTCTCGTGCCCGGGCACGTCGACGAACGCGACCTCGCCCAGGTGGGGGAGCGTGGTCCACGCGTAGCCGAGCTCGATCGTCAGCCCTCGCGCGCGCTCCTCCGCGAGCCGGTCGGGGTCGGTGCCGGTGAGCGCCCGGACGAGGGTGCTCTTCCCGTGGTCGACGTGACCGGCGGTGGCGATCACGTGCACGGCGCAGCACCCTCCGGTCCCGCCGCGGCACGGAGCACCGCCTCGACGAGCGTCCGGTCGTCCTCCGGTGCCACCGCGAGCAGGTCGAGGAGCAGCCGGCCGCCCTCCACACGCCCCATGACGGCGGGGGTCGCCAGCCGGAGCGGCGACGTCAGCTCCTCGTTCACGGCGACCGCCACGCTCGGCAGCGGGACCTCGGGAGCGCCGCCCCCTCCGACGGCAGCCGTGCACGGAACCACGGAGGCCGGCACCTTTCCTGCAAGCGCCTCGACGACCCGCGAAGCCCGGCCGTGCAGCATCTCGACGGTCGTCGACAGAGCCTGGGCAACCGGCGTCGGCGGGCCGGTGAGAGTCGCCTCCAACGCCGCCAGCGTCAGCTTGTCGACCCGCATCGCCCGGGCCAGCGGATGCCGTCGGAGCGACTCGACCAGCGACGCGCGGCCCAGGACCAGCCCGCACTGCGGCCCGCCGAGGAGCTTGTCGCCAGACGCCGTGACCAGTGCTGCGCCGTCGCCCAGCGCGGCGGCGGCGCTCGGCTCGTCGGGCAGCCGCGGGTGCGGGCGCAGGAGCCCGGACCCGATGTCGGCGACCACCGGCACCGTCAGGGTCGCGAGACCTGCCACCGGCACCGATGAAGTGAACCCGCGCACCACGAAGTTGGAGGGGTGCACCTTGAGGACGAAGGCGGTGTCGTCGTCGACGGCCCGCTCATAGTCGGAGAGGTGGACGCGGTTCGTCGTCCCGACCTCACGCAGCCGGCCACCGGCGGCCTCGACCAGCTCCGGAATCCGGAAGCCGTCACCGATCTCGACCATCTCGCCGCGCGCGACGACCACGGTGCGGCCCTGCGCGAACGCCGTCGTCACGAGCGCGAGCGCGGCCGCGCCGTTGTTGACCACATGCACAGCCTCGGCGAGCGGTACGGCGGCCGCGAGCGCCGCCATCGCCGACCGACCTCGTCGGCCACGCCGGCCGGTGGCGAGGTCGAGCTCGACATCGGTCGCCCCGGCCGCGATCGTGACCGCCTCGACCGCCGCTGCGGACAAGGGAGCGCGGCCGAGGTTGGTGTGCACGACGACTCCGGTCGCGTTGACGACCCGGCGCATCGAGGTGGCCGCGGGGGGCAGCGCCGCCACCACCGCGTCGGCCACAGCCACGGGCGCCAGCTCGCCGCTGCGGCAGCGGTCGAGGGTGGCGGCCACGACCTGCTTGACGAGCGGGCGTCCGAGCCGCGCCAGCGGCTCCACGAGCCGAGGGTCCGCGAGGACGTGGTCGGTTCGGGGGGTTGACCGTCGGGAGTCGGGCACAGGTTGATCGTAGGGCCCGCGCCCGACAGGACGGCTCAGTGGCGGTGGTGTCCGTGCCGGAGCAGCTGGCCGCGGATCTCCCCTCCCGGGTACAGCGTCGAGTGCACGTTGACGTAGACAGCGCCCGCGCGCAGCGCGCGCCGGAGCTCAGCGAGGTTGCCCTCCTCGATGCCTTGGGCGGTCGGTCCGACGACGTCGTCGGCCTCGATCATGCCCGTGACCGTGCGGCCCGGCTCCGGGCACATCGGGGTGCCCTCAGGACCTGGGGCCGCCTCCGTCTGGCACAGCCACACGCTGATCCCGCCGTTCTGGTAGAGCCGACCGAAGTGCAGGTGCGCCATCACGACATCGCCCTCGAGCTCACGGAAGCGCAGCCGGTAGGCGAACCCGTCGCCCTCCGACTCGAGCCGGAACTGGCCGCGCCCGGTCGTCGATATGGCCTGCAGGTTCTCGTTGTAGCCGTTGAGCCGCACGTGGTAGCCCATGCGGCCGTCGTCGTCGTCACTGTCTGCTGAGGCTCCGGACGCACCGACTCCCGCCACCGCTGCAGCGACGAGACCGGTGCCGGTTGCGACGGCCACCGCCAACCGCCAACGTGCTGAGTGCTTCACTGCCATGGTCCTGCCTCCTCGGAGTGGGCGAGCTGTCGCCACACACTGTCCTCAGCCCCGATGGTGGGCGGCAGGGACCGTGTGCCCGGGACCCGCACGGGATGGTCGTAGTACCACCCCCGGTAGCGTTCGCACCGGACGAGAGGAGGCGGACGATGCGAGTGCTGGTGACCGGGGCGGCCGGTTCGATCGGACGGGTGCTGGTGACCGGTCTCGAGAGCGCGGGGCACGATGTCGTCGGAGCAGACCTCCTCGACGACCCGGCGAAGGGCGGTCGGCGCTGGCACCGGGTCGACGCGGTCCACCCGGCAGACGTCCGCCGCGCGGTGGCTGCCCAGCCACTCGACGCCGTCGTCCACCTGGCCGGGGTCCCCGACGAGGCCGACCTGCCGGCCGCCCTCGAGAGCCACGTGCACACCACCGGCGCCCTTCTCGACGCGATGGTCGAGTCCGGGGTCACCCGGATCGTCTACGCCTCGTCGAACCACGCGGTGGGCAGGACCCCGCACCAGGAAGGCGCACCGTTGGGCGTCGACGTGAGGCCGCGGCCGGACACGTTCTACGGCGTCGGCAAGGTCGCCGCGGAGGCGCTGCTCAGCCTGTACGCGGACCGCTACGCCATCGACGCGGTCTCCTGCCGGATCGGCTCGTTCCTCCCCCGACCCGAGCGGCGGCGCCATCTCGCCACCTGGTTGTCGCACGAGGACTGCGTACGGATGGTGGAGGCCGCGCTGACCGCGCCGTCGCCCGGGTTCGCCGTGCTCTACGGGATCTCCGCGAACACCCGCGGCTGGTGGGACCTCGGTCCGGGGCGTGCGCTCGGCTACGAGCCCCGGGACGACGCCGAGGCGTACGCCGCCGACATCGCCGCCACCGACGCGGACGACCATGACGACGCGTTCGTCGGCGGGCCGTTCGCCGGTCCGGCCTTCTACCGCCCGTCGATGCCGGAGCGACGTGATCGCGCCGACTGAGGGCGGAGCCGTCCCGTGGATCACCCTCGTCGCCGCCGTGATCGCGGCGGTGGTGGGCATCGTCGGTGCTCTTCTCCAGCGCCGGACAGGACGGGAGACGTCGCTGGCCGCGGCGCGGTCGGCTGACGCGGCCGCTGAGTCGGCGTACGCCGCCACCGCCTCGGCCGAGGCCGCCGACGAGCGCGCCAAGCGCGAGGAGGTCATGCGCATCATGCGGTGGGCCGCCGAGCTGGCGATCTCCGAGGACGTAGGCAGGGCGGAGCTGGGGGTGGCCCAGCTGACCGCGTTGTACGACTCCCCGCTGCTGGACGAGGAGCTGCTGCCTCAGGTCGACGCCGCCCTGAGCGCCGTGGTCAGTGCGTCGGCGGAGGAGATCGACGAGATCGAGGGCGGCGGACAGACCGCCGAGGTCGTCGAGGTGGTCGGCGACGACCTATCATCGGAGCAGGACAAGCTGCGAGCGGAAGGAGCAGCCGATGGCGAAGACTAGGACCGTCAAGGTGACCTCGGCCCAGAAGCGTGCGGCCCGGGCCCTCGTCGACCGCAGCGCCAAGACCGGCCGCCTGGTGTCGGCCTCGGTCCTCAAGATCGCCAACGCGGAGAGCAACAGCCAGCCGCGACCCGCCGGCTAGACCACGCCCCGACGGAGCGGCCGGGGTGGCTCAGAGCGTCACGACGATCTTGCCGGACGTGTGGCCCGACTCCGAGTCGCGGTGCGCCTCGGCGATCCGGTCCAGCGGGTACTCCGCGGCGACCTCCACCGTGAGTGCGCCGTCGTCGGCGAGCCGGGCGAGCGCCTCGAGGTGGTCGCGTTCCGGTCGGACGAAGACGTAGCGACCGCCGAGGCTCAGCACCGTGTCGGCTTCGATCACCGAGACGATCCGTCCACGGTCCTTCACCTGGTTCGGGGCGTCCTGCAAGGCGTCGCCGCCGACCAGGTCGAGCACGGCGTCGACCCGTGCGGAGAGTAGCGCGCTCACCGGCCCCTCGTGGTAGTCCACCACCTCCTCGACGCCCATCGCGAGAAGCGCCTCGTGGTTGGCGCTGCTCGCGGACCCGACCACGACGGCGCCGCGGGCAAGTGCGATCTGCACCGCGAAGCGGCCCACCCCGCCTGCGGCCGCGTGCACGAGCACGCGCTCGCCCTCCCGCACCTCGAGCGCCTCGACCAGGCACTGGTACGCCGTGAGCCCGGCGAGCGGCACGGCGGCCGCCTCCTCGAACGACAGCGAGGACGGCTTGCGGGTCACGGTCCGCTCCGGCGCCGGGACCAGCTCGGCCGCGGTGCCCCAGCAGACGTCGTCGCGCCGGACGTAGCCGTATACCTCGTCACCGACCTCCATCCCGGTGACCACCGCGGGACCGACCGCCTCCACGACACCCGCGACGTCCCAGCCGGGGATGATCGGGAGGTGGTGCGGGTACGCCGCCTGGAGGAATCCCTTGCGGATCTTCCAGTCGACCGGGTTGACGCTCGTCGCCCTGGTCCGCACCAGCACCGTGTCGGGACCCACCGGCGGGTCGTCGTGCTCCCGGACGGTGAGGACGTCCGCCTCGCCGTACTCGTCGTAGACGGCTGCTCGCATGGCGTCTCCTCGCGGTCGGGCGTTCAGTACCCTCACATCCTCCCGTCGCGCCGCGCCGCGAAACGTCGCTCGACGCCGCGCTGTCGGTGGGCACCGGTTCAGCGCGTGCTCGCCGCCGTCATCGACGCGGCCAGCTCGGCCCCCCAGAAGGCCGCACGATCCAACTCGCCGTCGACCAGCGGGCCGTCACGCTGCTCGACGTAGAAGCTCCTCCGGTCGACCACGTCGCCGTGGTGGTGGCGGCGCACCTCCTTGGCGGCGCTCTTCGCCGCAGAGCCCGGCAGCGCTCGCACCGCCGTGACCCGCGTGTCGAAGGTGGCCACCGGTGTCGACAGCTGCTCGGGGAGGGCGGCCAGCCACTCGCGGATGCCGCGGTCCTCGCCACCCGCTGTCGCGCCCCGTTCGGCCGCGTCGTGCCTCGTCGCCTGCCGCGTCATGGAGAAGGCGTGGGTGGGACCTCCGACCACGAGGAGGTCGAGCCCCTCGACCACGTCGACATCCGCCTCGTGCACCTCCACCGCTCGCGCACCGAGCCCGGCGGCCACGGCCTCGGCGATCGTCCGGGTGTTGCCCCACATCGACTCGTACACCACGAGTGCTCTCATCGCGCACCTCCTGAAAGGGATCTCTCCCTCCCACTCTCGGAGCGGCAGCCGTCGTGTGGCAGGGCCGAATGACACCGACTCGTCATCGGACCGGCGGATCAGGAGAAGGGCACCGACCACACCAGCCGGGTCCCGCTGTCGGGCGGCGGCTCGTTGATGAGCAGGGAGCCGCCGCGCCGCGTGGCACGGTCGCGCAGGTTCGCCAGCCCACTGCGCCGGGTGCCGGTCAGCCCGGTGCCGTTGTCGGCGACCGTGGCGTCGAGCCCCGTGGCGGTGGCGTGCAGGTGGACGGTGGCCGTCGAGGCCCGGGCGTGCTTGGCCGTGTTCGCGAGGGCTTCGCGCACCACGGCCAGGACGTCCGCCGACAGGTCCTCGTCGCTCACCGCGTCCACGGGTCCGTCGAAGGTGACCCGCGGCTCGAAGCCGAGGGCGGGCACGACGTCGGTCACCGCGTCGAGCAACGCTGCCCGGAGGCTGGACCCGCCGCGGATGTGGGGCCGCAGCTGGAAGATCGAGGTCCGGATCTGCTTCACGGCATCGTCGAGGGTGTCCACGACCTTGTCGAGCATCTGGGCCCGTGGTTGGTCGCCCATGCCGACGGCCACCCCCTGCACGGTCATGCCGGCGGCGAAGAGCTGCTGGATGACGTGGTCGTGGAGGTCCTGGGCGATGCGGGTCCGGTCCTCCAGCCGAGCCATCCTCTCCTGGTCGAGTCGCGCGTCGGCGAGCTCGAGCGCCAGGGAGGCGTGCGTGGCGAACGTGGCGGCCATCTCGAGGTCCACCTCGCTGAACCGGCGACTGCCCAAGCGGCGCCCGGCCATGAGCACCCCGCGCACCCTTCCCGTGCCGGCCAGGGGGACCAGCATGACCGGCCCGACGGACACCACCTCGGCGAGGAGCGACCCTTCGACACGCCCCTCCTCGTCGCACTCGAGGAGCACCGGTTCGCCGCTCTCGAGGACGGCACCGCTCGCTGTGCCGGCCGACGGGAACGTCCCGCCGACCAGCCGTTCGGCGTCCCCTCCGCCCGCCGCGAGCACGGACGCCGCTGACCCGTCGCCGGTCGGCTCCAGCAGGATGACCACCTGGGCGTCGGCCAGCCGCCGGACGGTGGCGATGATCGTCTGCACGGCCCCCTGGTCGTCGGGGGCCAGCACCTGGCGGGTGACCTCCGCCGACGCTTCCAGCCAATCCTGGCGCCGGCGGCTCTGCTGGAACAGCCGCGCGTTGTCGATCGCCACCCCGGCCGTCGCGGCGAGCGAGAGCACCAGGGCCTCGTCGTCCTCGTCGAACTGCCTGGCCGAGGTGTTGCTCAGGTAGAGGTTGCCGAACACCTCGTCCCGGACCCGCACCGGCACCCCCAGAAAGCTCTCCATCGGCGGATGTCCGTTCGGGAACCCCACCGACCGGGCATCGTGGCCGATGCGCTCCAGCCGGATGGGATGAGGGTCGTCGATGAGCGCGCCGAGCAGCCCCTTGCCCTGCGGCAGGTGGCCGATCCGCCGAGCCACCGCGTCGTCCATGCCGACGTGCACGAACTCCTCGAGCCCGTCGCCGTCCGGGGCGATCACCCCCAGCGCGCCGTACTGTGCGCCGACCAGCTCGCAGGCGGCCTCGACGATGCGCCGGAGCACGGTCGGCAGGTCGAGGTCTCCGACGACCGCGTCGTTGGCCGCGATCAGCTTGCGGAGCCGGTGCTGGGTCCGCAGGGCTTCCTGGGCGCGGTCGATCAGCTGCGACAGCAGGTCGTCGAGGCGAAGCTGCGGCACGTGCTCGGCACCGTCGGGCGCCCCTCGCTCCATGGCGCCAGGATAGTTGCCGTGGCGCGCAGCGAAGTCGGAGGCGAACCACACCACGTGCGCGTCCGTCATGGCGTCGCCGATCGCTGCCACGACCAGCTCGGGGGGCCGGCCGTCGGACCCGTGCCAGGCGGGTGCCACCCGGATGACTGCGGACGCCTCGCCGGCGATCGTCGGCAGCAGAGCGTCGGGGTCGAGCAGCCGCACCACCGTGGAGACCGTGACGCTCGGCGCGTGCCGGTGGACGAACCGAGCGGCGCGCTCCGCCAGGACCGCCCCGCGCGCCTTGACCTGCTCGCGCGCGATGCGGCGCTCGCCGTACGTCAGCTCCGGTGGAAGGTGACCGACGGCGTGGGCGACCAGCACCGGTCGCCGGTCGTGCTCGGCCTTCTCGGCCGCCCAGCAGAGGACGGCGCGGTCCGCCGGCGTGCCGTCGACCGCCACCGCGATGGCAGCGGGTGGTCCGCGGGTGCCGTATCGGGAGGAGGTCACCGGAGGACCGGGAACCGCCGGACGAGCCTGGTGGACCTCCAGGCCCGGCCGAGGCCCCAGGTGTCACCGGCTGCCGTGAGGGCCAGCGCCACGAGGGTGACGGCTGCGAGGAGGTGGTCGTCGATCACCGGGTTGTTCTCAGGAGGCAGGACGACGGTCCACATGAGGACGTAGAGAAGCGCACCGGTGGCCGCGGCGAGCCGCATGCCGATGCCGAGCGTCAGCGCGACGCCGATGCCGAGCAGCCCGAGCATGAACAGCCAGTCCGCCCACGCGTCGCCGGCGATCGAGTTGTAGAGCCCCTTGAACGGGCCGTCGGCTCCGAAGGCGAGGAATCCCTCGGTCGGGCTGCCTCCGTTGACCCAGGCGGCGTCGCCGAACCGGTCGAGGGTCCCCTCCTGGTCGTAGCCGGTGTGGAAGCCGAGGGCGAAGGTCTTGTCGAGGAAGGCCCAGAGGAAGGTGAGCCCGAACCCGATCCGCAGGACCGCGAGGACCCGGGCCGTGACCGTCGTGGCAGGGGTCGCCGGGACGGTCCCCGTCTGGTCGCCGGGATGGTGCCTGCTGAGGACGGCCATGATGACTCCTTGTGGTGATGTGTTCTCGTCACCACAAGGGTCGGGACGGGCCGACGCGGGCCGCAGAGGACGCGGACACCGAGTCAGAGGTCTTGTGTCACAGCCCGGGAGCCGCCCGGCAGGTCGGCGGGTCTCACTGCGGTGGGCCGAGGAGCCTCGTGGCCAGCACGGCGGCCTGGGTGCGCCGCTCCAGCCCCAGCTTGTGGAGCAGCGCCGAGACGTAGTTCTTCACGGTCTTCTCCGCCAGGAACATCCGTTCGCTGATCTGCCGGTTGGTGAGCCCCTCCGCAAGGTGCTCGAGGAGCCGCATCTCCTGCTCGGTGAGGCCCTCCAGCTCGGGTGCGACCTGGGGACCGTTGCGGACACGCTCCAAGACCCGGGTGACCAGGCTGGGGTCGATCAGTGAGTGACCGGCGGCGACCCGCTTGATCGCCTGCACCAGGTCCTGGCCCCGGACGTCCTTCAGCACGTAGCCGGCAGCTCCGGCCATGATCGCCGCGAACAGCGCCTCGTCGTCGTCGTACGACGTGAGGATCAGCGCATGGATGTCCGGGTCCAGCGACCGGATGGTCCGGCACACCTCGATGCCGGACCCGTCCGGCAGCCGGGCGTCGAGCACCGCCACGTCCGGACGCACCGCGGGGATCCGACGCGCTGCGTCGACCGCCGAGGCCGACTCGCCGACCACCTCGATCTCGCCCGACGCCTCGAGCATCACCTTGAGCCCCTCACGGACGACCTCGTGGTCGTCGAGGAGGTACACCGTCACTTTGTCCGCACCCATGGACCCATTCCACCGCATCCGGCGCGTGACCGGCGCGGACCTCCTCGAGCACGGGCCCCGGCGACCCTCGGGCTAGACCGGGACGACCACCACCGGGCACATCGAGTGGGAGACCGCCGTACGTGCCAGGGAGCCGAGCCGGTGGGGCAGCCCGGGGAGTCCGCCGTGGCGCCCGACGACGAGCAGGTCGGCGGAGAGGCCCGCGTGCGCCAGGAGCTCGGCCGGCCACTCGTGCCGCACGTCGATGCGCATCGGCACCTCCGGGTACTTCGTGACGAGCTCGGCCGCTCCGGCGGCGATCGCGGCCTCGTCGCGGCGGGACCAGGCCGAGCGGTCGGTGACCATGTCGTCGTACCCCGACTCGAGCCGCCACCCGTGGAGGAGGGTGAGGGTCGCCCCTCGGGCGGAAGCCTCGGCGAAGGCGGCCTCCAGCACCTGGGTGGGGCCACCGTCCCCTAGCACCGCTGCACAGACGGCGCCGGTCGGCTGGCGGTCGGCCGGGACCGCCGGCACCGACACGACGGGGCAGTGCGCATGGGCCGCGACGGATGCCACGGTCGAGCCCGAGACGATGCGGCGCAACCGGGTCATGCTGCGGTGCTGGAGGACGACGAGGCAGGCGTCCTCGCTCATCTCGCCGAGCACGGGGCCGGGGGGGCCGTGGCGGACGACCGTGGCGACGGGGATCTCGTCCGGGGCGGTGGTTTCGTCCAGCAGGCCCTCCAGCTCCTGGTGGACACCGCTGACGATCGTCGCGCCGACCGCGGTCCAGTCCTCGTCGGTCATCAGGATGCTGGGCGGTGGCGGGGGGAGTGGTGGGTGCACGGAGTGGACCAGCGTCACGCCGCAGCCGCGCAACCCGAGCCTCCTCGAGGGCGTAGCGCAGGGCGTGGGTGTTCTCACCGGGGCCGGTGACGCCGACCAGAACGGACTGGGAGAGCGGTCGCACAGCTTCCTCCTGGGGCCGGGAACGGATCCTCCTCCGTCCTCTCCTCCCAACCTCGCGGCGTGGCGCCGGCGACCACAGGGGAAAAGGTCATCGAGCGACGTGTCGCGCGCCACACGGTCTCGGGGTGGCGCCGGCCATCAGCACCGCGGCGACCGCCGCCGCTCCGGCGAGGACGAGGAACGCGTCGGCGTAGGACCCGAGGAGCTCCGCGAGCGCCGCGCCGGCGAAGGGCGCCACCGCGGCGCTCACCAGCGCCGGGGCGGTGAGGATGCCGTTCAGGGTGCCGTAGGCGTCGGGGCCCCACCGGTCGGTGACGGCGGTGGCCTGGACGAGGGTGTAGATGCCGCGGGTGAGCCCCAGGACCATGCTGATCGCGACGAGCAGGGCGGCCGAGCTCGGGGCCAGCGCGAGCGCTGCCGTGGCGAGCGCGACGCCGGCGAGGACGACGACACCACGCGAGCCGACCGAGGTGAGCCCGGCGAGTCGGGCGTATCCCAAGCGACCGAGGACCTGACCGACGCCGCCGAGCCCCAGGGCGAGCGCACCGGCGTTCCGGCTCAGCCCTTGCTCGACGAGCATCGGCACCAGGTTGACGACGACGGCGAACACCGCCAGCGCGGTCAGCGCGTTCGCGAGCGTGAGCAGCAGGAACGGCGTGCTCCGGATGGCTTCCCCGACGACGGCGCCTGTCGTCGCCGGGAGCCGGTCCACAGGGGAGCGCCGACGCCGCCAGGGATGGTCGAGCCCCCACCAGTGCAACGGGACGGTGACCAGCACGAGCCCGGCCAGGAGCACCAGGTAGGCCTGCCGCCAGCCCAGCCAGTCGTCCAGGCCGGCGGCCAGCGGGGCGAACACGGTGCTGGCCAGCCCGGCGACGAGGGTGAGCGTGGTCAGCGCACGGACCCGGTGGACGCCACCCCAGTGCGTGAGCGCCGCGAACGCGGGCGGGTACAGCGTGCCGGCCATCGCGGCGCCGACCAGCACCCAGCCCAGGTAGAACGTCGCCGGGTTCGGTGCCAGCGCCACCGTGGTGATCCCCGGGACCGCGACCAGGGAGGCGCCGGTCATCACCGTGCGGGGTCCCACCTCGTCGATGTGGCGGCCCACCCAGATCCCGACACCGCCGGAGACGAGCTGCGCGAGCGAGAACGCTCCGGTGACCGTGAGGCTCGACCACCCGGTCTCTGCCGTGATGGAGCCCTGCAGCGCCGCGAACGCGTAGTACAGCACCCCCCACGAGACGATCTGGACGGTGCTGAGCACCGCCACCACCTGACGGAGCGTCGTCCGGTCCAGCTCCGGCTCACCGGCGAGGACCCCGGCCACGGCGCCTCAGCCGGCAGCCCGGCCGAGCTCCACCAGCCGCGGTTCCGCTGCGCTCGCCGGCTCGCAGCAGCCGCCGGTCCCGCCGGACCCGTCGGACCCGCCGGACCCGCCGCACACGCCGGTCTCGGGCAGCACCAGCTCCACGCGCGCAGCCGCCTCGTGGTCACCGGCGACCGCAGCGACGATGCTGCGGGTCTGCTCGAACCCGGTCAGGGTGAGGAACGACGGAGCGCGGCCGTAGGACTTCATGCCCGCGAGGAAGAACCCCGCCTCGGGCTGCTCGAGCTCGGCGGCGCCGTGCGGGTAGACGGTGCCGCAGGAATGCACGTTGGGGTCGATCAGCGGCGCCAGCTGCCGGGGCGCCGACAGGACCGGGTCGAGATCGAGGCGGACCTCGGAGAGGAAGGTGAGATCGGGCCGGAACCCGGTCACCACGACGACCTCGTCGACGCCGTCCACGACCTGCCCGTCGGCCGACTCCAGGCGCAGCCGCCCCTGCTCGCTGCGCACGGCAACGGTCCGGAACCCGGTCCGGGTCGTCACGACACCCGACTCGACGACCCGCTGGGCGTGCGCGCCCAGCGCGCCGCGTGCCGCGAGCTGGTCGTTGTCGCCGCCGCCGAACGCCTCGCCCACCGCAGGGCGGCGCACCAGCCAGGACACCCGCGTCGTCGGGTGCTCCTCTGCCAGCCGGGCCAGCCCCACGAGCGCGTTCTGCGCGGAGGCACCCGTCCCGGCGACCGCGACGTGCTTGCCGGCGTAGCGCCGGACGACCGCTGCGTCGGAGAGGTCGGGGATCGCGTAGCTGATGCGTTCGGCGTGTGCGGCCTCTCCCAGGGCGGGGTAGCCGTCGCTGCCCAGCGGGTTCGGGCGACCCCACGTGCCCGAGGCGTCGATCACGGCGGAGGCCAGGACCCGTTCCTCGCCGCCGGAGGTCATCACGTGCACGGCGAACGGCTCGTCCTCGCGTCCGGAGTCGACCATGACGTCGCGACCCGCCCTCGCGACACCCACCACCTCGGCGCCGTAGCGGAGCTCGACCTCACCGGTCGCCGCGAGCGCCGCTGCCAGCGGCACGAGGTAGTCGCGCACCCACTCCGCACCCGTGGGGTACGCCGTCGACTTGGGGCCGACCCAGCCGGCGGCCACGAGGAGCCTTCGGCTCGCCTCGTCGACGAGCTCGGCCCAGGTGGAGAAGAGCCGCACGTGTCCCCAGCCGGAGACGGCCGCTCCTGCGGTGTCGCCCTTCTCGAGGACGACGGTGTCCAGGCCGCGGCTCTGCGCGTGCGCGGCGGCGGCAAGACCGGTCGGGCCGGCACCGATGATCACCAGGGGATGCTGCATGACGTGCTCTCCTCGTCGTCGCATTCATCGACGGATGTCGATGAATGTGACTCTATCGATCGCGATCGATGAAGGCAAGGTATTCTTCCGCCATGACGACGACACCCGTCACCGAAGGGGCTGCGACGCCCCCCGGTGCGCCGCGACTGAGCCGGGACGATGCGGAGGGCTACGCCGAGTGGTTCGCGCTGCTCGCGGACCCCACGCGGGTGCAGCTGCTGCACACGCTCTCGACCTCGCCCGCAGCTGCGATGCGCGTCCGGGAGCTCGCGGAGGCCCTCGGGATCAGCCAATCCACCTGCAGCCACCACGTCGAGCTCCTGCGCAAGGTCGGCTTCGTCGTGGTCGACAAGGTCGGCACGTCCAGCATGGTGTCGGTGAACGCCGCCTGCTGCACGGGGCTCCCGCATGCTGCCGACGTCGTGATGGGCACCTTGTCGGCGCCGCCGTGCTGCCCCGAGGACCTTCCCGGGGACGTCACCACCCGGCCGGTGGCCGAGGGGGACTTGCCCGCCGTGCTGTCGATCTACGACGAGGGGCTGGCGACCCGCAACGCCACCTTCGAGACGAGGCTGCCGACCGCCCAGGAGCTGCGAGCCAGGTGGCTCCCGGGCCTGGCGTGGGTCGCCGAGATCGACGGCGCGGTGGTCGGCTGGACCGCGGTGACGCCGGTCTCGCCCCGCGAGTGCTACGCCGGGGTGGGGGAGACCTCGGTGTACGTCGCCGAGGCCGCGCGGGGCCGCGGGGTCGGCAGCGCGCTGCTGTTCACCCAGGTCACCGGGGCCGACGAGGCCGGGATGTGGACGCTCCAGACCTCGATCTTCCCCGAGAACCGCGCCAGCCTGGCGCTGCACCACTCCGCCGGCTACCGGACGTTGGCGGTGCGCACCCGGATCGCCCGGCTCGACGGGGTGTGGCGCGACACCGTCCTGCTCGAGCGCCGCAGCACGGCCCGCTGACCATGCCGGCGCGCCCCGCCCCAGGCCGGGAGGTTGCGGCTGCGGTGATCGGCGGCGGCCAGGCCGCGCTCGCGACCGCGTTCTACCTGCGCCGCGCCGGGCTCGCCCCGGGAGCGGACTTCGTCGTCGTCGACGCCGCCGACTCTCCCGGAGGCGCCTGGGCGCGGATGTGGCCGGGGCTGCGGCTCTTCTCGCCGGCATCGTTCTCCTCGCTGCCCGGCTGGATGATGCCGGCCTGGGACGACGCCGACCTCGGCTACCCGCCGCGCGACCACGTCGTGGACTACCTGAGCGCCTACGAGCGGCGCTACGACCTGGCGGTGCTGCGGCCGCACCGGGTGAGCGCGGTGAGGCGCGCCGACGAGGACCCGCACGGCCCGCTGCTCGTCGAGACGGGCGAGCTGACCGTGCCGGCCCGTGCCGTGGTCTCGGCGACCGGAACCTGGGACCGGCCGTTCTGGCCCAGCTACCCGGGGATGCGGCGGTTCACCGGACGGCAGCTGCACTCCGCCGACTACGTCACCCCTGCGGAGCTCGCCGGGCTCCGCGTCGTGGTGGTCGGCGGCGGGAACTCCGCGGCCCAGATCCTGGCCGAGGTCTCCACCGTCGCCGACACCACCTGGGTCACCGCCCGCCCGCCACGGTTCCTTCCCGACGACGTCGACGGCCGGGCGCTCTTCGCCGCGGCCAGGGCCCGGATCCGGGCGCTGCAGGAGGGCCGGGAGCACGCCGGCGTCGCCGGCCTCGGCGACATCGTGATGGTCGCCTCCGTCAAGGACGCCCGCGACCGAGGAGCGCTCGAGGCGCAGCCGATGTTCACCCGGATCACCCCGACCGGGGTCGTGTGGGCCGACGGCACGACCCAGGCCGCCGACGCACTGATCTGGTGCACCGGGTTCCGGCCCGCGCTGCGGCACCTGCGCCCCCTGGGACTGTCCACCGAGCACGGCCGCATCGCCGTCGGCGGACCGTCGGGGACCCAGGCGGTGGCCGAGCCGCGGCTCCACCTCGTCGGGTACGGGGACTGGACGGGTGCGGCGTCCGCGACGTTGGCCGGCGTGGGTCCCTCGGCGAAGGCCACCGCGAACGCGGTCGCAGCGGGCCTCGAGCGGGCAGGTGGCGGAGGCGGACGGGAATCGAACCCGCCGGACCCGGATGCCGGGCCCCTACGGTTTTGAGGACCGCGCCCGTCACCAGACGAGGAACGCCTCCGAGGCCACCGTAGCCACCACCCCATAGGTTGAACCCCATGACGTCCGCGCCCCCGTCGACGAACAGCTCGATCCGCCTCACGCAGTACGCCGCCGGCGGTGGCTGTGCCTGCAAGGTGCCGCCGGGTGAGCTGGAGCGGATCGTCCGCGACCTGCCGACCAGCCGGAGCGGAGGTGACCTCGTCGTCGGGCTCGAGGACGGCGACGACGCAGCCGCGGTCCGCATCGACGCCGACCGCGCCGTCATCGCCACCACCGACTTCTTCACCCCGGTCGTCGACGACGCCCGCACCTGGGGACGGATCGCGGCGGCGAACGCGCTCTCGGACGTCTACGCGATGGGCGGCACGCCGCTGGTCGCCCTCAACCTGCTCGCCTGGCCGCGGGACAAGATCCCCTTCGACCTGGCGGCCGAGGTGCTCGCCGGCGGCGCCGAGGTGTGTGCGGAGGCGGGAGCCCACCTGGCCGGAGGGCACAGCATCGACGACCCCGAGCCGAAGTACGGCCTCGCGGTCACCGGGCTGGGGCACCCCGACCGGCTGCTGCGCAACGACGCCGGCCGGGCCGGTGTGCCCCTGACGCTGACCAAGCCGCTCGGGCTCGGCATCCTCAACAACCGGCACAAGGCGACCGGCGAGTGGTTCGAGGAGGCGGTCGACGTGATGTGCCGACTGAACCGAGACGCCGCGCAGGCGGCGCTGGCTGGGGGCTGTCGCTGCGCGACGGACGTGACCGGGTTCGGCCTGCTGGGTCACCTCTACAAGATGGCCCGCGCGAGCGGCGTCACAGCGGTCGTCGACGCAGCCGCGGTGCCGTACGTCGACGGCGCGCGCCGGTCACTGCGCGACGGCTTCGTGCCTGGAGGCAGCCGGCGCAACCTCGACTGGGTCCGGCCGCACCTCGACTCCGCGGTGTCGGAGGACGAGCTGATCCTGCTGGCCGACGCCCAGACCTCGGGCGGGCTCCTCGTCGCCGGAGAGCTCCCCGGGCACCCCGTCATCGGGGAGCTGGTCCCCGCCCAGGGGTGCGCGCTCGTCGTACGGTGAGGGCCCGAAAGACACCGGGCACACCGAGGGTTGCGGATGCTTCACAAGGGGTACCTGCCGTGTGTAGCGTCCGGGGCACCGCGCCGGACTCTGCGCGACAGCCGACTCGAGGAGGCGCTTCGTGGGTGACAGGTCCTTTCTCGGATGGCCGGTGCTCCGCCAGCTCCGCGGCCTCGACCCGCTGGGCCGCGGCCCGGCGGTCCGGTCGCAGCGGACCGACACCATCGCGCCGCGCACGGCGAGCGCGGACCGCGTGGCGCGCAGCGTCTGCCCCTACTGCGCCGTGGGCTGCGGACAGCGGATCTTCGTCAAGGACGAGAAGGTCATCCAGATCGAAGGCGACCCGGACAGCCCCGTCTCGCGCGGCCGGCTGTGCCCGAAGGGGTCGGCGAGCAAGAACCTCGTGACCAGCGACCTGCGCGAGACGAAGGTCCGCTACCGGCGCCCCTTCGGCACCGAGTGGGAGGAGCTCGACCTCGACACCGCGATGCACATGATCGCGGACCGGGTGGTCAAGACCCGGAACGACACCTGGCAGGAGATCGGCGAGGAGGGCCGCCGGGTGCGTCGGACGCTCGGCATCGCCAGCCTCGGCGGCGCCACGCTGGACAACGAGGAGAACTACCTCATCAAGAAGCTGTTCACGGCGATGGGGGCGATCCAGATCGAGAACCAGGCCCGCATTTGACACTCCGCCACCGTCCCCGGTCTGGGGACCAGCTTCGGTCGCGGCGGCGCCACCGGCTTCCAGCAGGACCTGGCGAACGCTGACTGCATCATCATCCAGGGCTCCAACATGGCCGAGGCCCACCCGGTCGGGTTCCAGTGGGTGATGGAGGCGAAGGCACGCGGCGCCAAGGTGATCCACGTCGACCCGCGGTTCACGAGGACGAGCGCCCACGCCGACAGGTACGTCCAGCTCCGCGCCGGCACCGACATCGCGTTCCTCGGCGGCATCATCAACTACGTCCTCGAGAACGAGCTCGACTTCCGCGAGTACGTCGTCGCCTACACCAACGCCGCCTCCATCGTCAGCGACGACTACCAGGACACCGAGGAGCTCGACGGGCTCTTCTCGGGCTTCGACCCGGACACCCGCACCTACGACACCTCGAGCTGGCAGTACGAGCGGCAGGAGCAAAACGGCAACGGTCGCGAGAACCAGCCGATGCAGCGGGAGACCGCGAGCGCGCTGCAGCATGAGTCGCACGGCATCAGCGTCGACGGGACGGTGCTGCGCGACGAGTCGCTCCAACACCCCCGCTGCGTCTACCAGGTGCTGAAGCGTCACTACGCCCGCTACACCCCGGAGATGGTCGCCGAGACCTGCGGTGTCCCGGTCGAGGACTTCCTCGACGTCGCGAGGACGTGGGCCGAGAGCTCGGGCCGCGAGCGGACCACCGCGCTGGTCTACAGCGTGGGGTGGACCCAGCACAGCGTCGGGGTGCAGTACATCCGCACCGGAGCGATCCTCCAGCTGCTGCTCGGCAACATGGGTCGTCCCGGCGGCGGCATCATGGCGCTGCGCGGCCACGCCAGCATCCAGGGGTCGACCGACATCCCGACGCTGTTCAACCTCCTGCCGGGCTACCTCCCGATGCCGAACGCCTCGCAGCACACCACTCTGGAGGAGTGGGTGGACGCCGTGCGCAAGCCGGGCGCCAAGGGGTTCTGGTCGAACGCCGGCGCCTACGGCATCAACCTGCTCAAGGCCTACTGGGGCGAGGCGGCGACCCCGGAGAACGACTTCTGCTTCGACTACCTGCCGAAGATCACCGGCGACCACGGCACCTACCGCACCGTGCTCGACATGATCGACGGGAAGGTCAAGGGCTACTTCCTGCTCGGCCAGAACCCGGCCGTCGGCTCGGCCCACGGTCGCGCGCAGCGGCTCGGCATGGCGAACCTGGACTGGCTCGTGGTCCGTGACCTCTTCGAGATCGAGAGCGCCAGGTTCTGGAAGGACTCACCGGAGATCGAGACCGGCGAGATCGTGCCGGAGGAGTGCCGCACCGAGGTGTTCCTCATGCCCGCTGCCTCCCACGTCGAGAAGGAGGGCACCTTCACCCAGACCCAGCGGATGCTGCAGTGGCGGGAGAAGGCAGTGGAGCCGCCGGGCGACTGCCGCTCCGAGCTGTGGTTCTTCTACCACCTGGGGCGGCTGGTCCGGGAGCGGCTGGCGGGTTCGACCGAGGAGAGGGACCGCCCGGTGCTCGACCTCGCCTGGGACTACGAGCTGCACGGCGAGCACGGGGAGCCCAGCGCCGAGGACGTGCTCATGGAGATCAACGGCTACGAGATCGCCACCCGACGGCCGCTGTCGACCTTCAACGAGATGAAGGACGACGGCTCCACGCTGGGCGGTTGCTGGATCTACACCGGCGTCTACAAGGACGGGGTCAACCAGGCGGCTCGGCGCAAGCCCGGACGCGAGCAGGACTGGGTCGCCGCCGAGTGGGGCTGGGCGTGGCCGGCCAACCGGCGCATCCTCTACAACCGGGCCTCGGCCGACCCCGAGGGCAAGCCGTGGAGCGAGCGAAAGGCCTACGTCTGGTGGGACGAGGAGGCCGGCGAGTGGACCGGTCATGACGTGCCGGACTTCGAGAAGGGCAAGCCGCCGTCGTACCGTCCTCCGGACGGCGCGGAGGGCACCGAGGCGATCGCCGGTGACGACCCGTTCATCATGCAGGGCGACGGGAAGGGCGCGCTCTACGTGCCGCAGGGGCTGATCGACGGCCCGATGCCCACGCACTACGAGCCGGTCGAGTCACCGTTCCGCAACCCGTTCTACGGGCAGCAGGCGAACCCGACGCGCAAGTCCTACCAGCGCGACGACAACCGGATGAACCCGAGCCCGCCGGCGGAGCACAGCGACGTGTACCCGCACGTGTTCACGACCAGCCGGCTGACCGAGCACCACACGGCGGGAGGGATGAGCCGCTACCTGGAGCACCTGGCCGAGCTGCAACCGGAGATGTTCGTGGAGGTCTCGCCCGACCTGGCCGCCGAGGTGGGGCTGGAGCACAACGGGTGGTGCCACGTGATCACCGCTCGAGCAGCGATCGAGGGCCGGGTGCTCATCACCGACCGGCTGCGACCGCTGAAGGTGGACGGCAGGACGGTGCACCAGCTCTGGCTGCCCTACCACTGGGGACAGGGCGGACTCGTGACCGGGGACTCCGCCAACGACCTGTTCGGCATCTCCCTCGACCCCAACGTGCTCATCCAGGAGACGAAGGTCGGCACCTGTGACATCCGGCCGGGACGCCGACCCCGGGGGCAGGCGCTGCGCGACCTCGTCAGCGACCACAGCCGGCGCGCCGGCGTCCACCACGGCGCCTTCCCCCAGGTGGTCACCACCGGGCCGGGCTCCGAGGAGCAGAAGAGCAACGGCGACCCGACACCGCGATCCCAGCGGTGAGGACCCGTCCGACAAGGGCGTCGACGGAGCGGAGGGGAGCTGAGATGTTCGGGAAGCAGAACAGCCTGTTCGGACCGGTGAACCCGGCGGAGGAGGCGGGGTACAGCCGAGCCGCCTGCCCGGAAGGGGTTCTTCACCGACACCAGCATCTGCATCGGCTGCAAGGCCTGCGAGGTGGCCTGCAAGGAGTGGAACGACGTACCCGAGGACGGGTTCGACCTGCTCGGCATGTCCTACGACAACACCGGTTCGCTGAGCGCGAACTCCTGGCGCCACGTCGCCTTCATCGAGCAGCCGAGGACCGAGGCCAAGCGGGCGGCTCCGGTCGAGCTCGGGATGCCGGGGCTCGGCCCCGATGGTGACGGCGCCGTCGAGACGGGCTCCGAGCAGATGGACTTCCGCTGGCTCATGGAGTCCGACGTCTGCAAGCACTGCACCCACGCCGCGTGCCTCGACGTGTGCCCGACGGGCTCGCTGTTCCGCACCGAGTTCGGCACGGTCGTCGTCCAGCCGGACATCTGCAACGGGTGCGGCTACTGCGTCCCGGCGTGCCCGTACGGCGTGATCGAGCGCCGCAAGGGACCGAAGGGCGCCAACAACGTGGGCATCGCCCAGAAGTGCACGCTCTGCTACGACCGGCTCACCGAGGGACAGACACCCGCCTGCGCGCAGGCCTGCCCGACCGAGTCCATCCAGTACGGCGACGTGGAGGAGCTGCGCGAGCGCGCCAACAAGCGCGTCGAGTCCCTGCACGAGCGCGGCGTCATGGACGCCCGGCTCTACGGCAACGACCCGAACGACGGCGTGGGCGGGACCGGCGCCTTCTTCCTGCTCCTCGACGAGCCGGAGGTCTACGGTCTGCCGCCCGACCCGGTGGTGACCACCAAGGACCTGCCCCAGATGTTCAACCGCGCCTCGGCTGCGGCCGCGGCGCTGCTCGCCGGGGCCGTCGTCTCGTTCGTCAGGGGGCGCTCATGACGACCGAGAGCGCCGTCACCGGCGAGGGCATCCGGGCGCCGGGAGGCGACTTCATCCGCAAGCGGGGCGGCGGGCGCGGCGAGCAGTCGATGGTCCCGCCTGCGACGTTCACCTCCTACTACGGGCGCAACATCGTCAAGCCGTCGCCGTGGGAGGCCGACATCCCGATCTACCTCTTCGCCGGAGGGGTGGCCGCGGGCTCGTCCCTGCTCGCCGCCGGCGCCGACCTCACGGGCCGGCACGCACTGATGCGGACCGGTCGGCTCGGGGCCCTCGTCGCCCTCGTCGTCAGCCTGGTCGCTCTCGTGCACGACCTGGGCCGGCCGGCCCGGTTCCTCAACATGCTCCGGACCGTGAAGCTCACCTCACCGATGTCGGTGGGGACGTGGATCCTCTCGACGTACGGACCGTTCGCGGGGTTGGCCGCCGTCGCGGAGCTCGCCGGCCTGCTGCCGCCCGGTGCGAGCAAGGGACGGCTCCGGGGCCCGCTGCGGCTGCTGGCGGTGCTGGGTCGCCCCGCGGGGCTGGTCGCCGGGCTCACGGCACCGCCCGTCGCGGCGTACACCTCCGTCCTGCTCACCGACACGGCCACGCCGTCCTGGCACAGCGCCTACAAGGAGCTTCCGTTCGTCTTCACCGGGTCGGCAGCCGCGGCGTCCGGGGGGCTCGGCATGATCGCGACCCCGGTCGCCCAGGCCGGCCCCGCCCGGAGCTTCGCCGCCGGAGGAGCGGTCGTGGAGCTGCTCGCGGAGCGGCGGATGGAGCGCTCGATGGGGATCACCGCCGAGCCGCTCCACGACGGCAAGGCCGGGCGCTACATGAAGGCGGCGACGGCGCTCACCGTCGCCGGTGCCGTCGGGACGCTGCTGGCCGGTCGCAGCCGGACGATGGCGGTCGTCTCCGGGGCCGCGCTGATGGCCGGGAGCGCCTGCACCCGTTTCGGAGTGTTCGAGGCGGGGCAGGAGTCGGCGAAGGACCCCAAGTACACCGTCGTCCCCCAGCGCGAGCGGCTCGCGAAGGAGGGCCCGACCCGGTACGTCGCCCAGTAGCCACTCCGGCTCGGCGGAGACAGGAAGGCACGCACCATGTCGCACCAGTCAACGGCGCCGAGCGCGGCGTCGGCCGATTCGGCAACCTCTCCGGGCAAGAGCCGGTGGATCCTCGTCGCGGCCGCCCTGTTGCTCCAGTTCTCGATCGGCGCCGTCTACGCATGGAGCGTGTTCTCCAGCGCGCTGCAGGACGAGGAGGCCGCTCCCGACTGGGGGCTCTCGAAGCTGGAGGCGTCGCTGCCGTTCACGGTGACGATCGCGATGATCTTCATCGGCACCTACATCGGCGGCCGGGTCCAGGACAAGAAGGGACCGCGGGTCGTGGCGCTCGCCGGCGGCGTGATCTACGCGGTCGGCATCCTGCTCGCGTCACTGGCGGGCGGGGCCGACCAGCTCTGGCTGCTCGTCGCGTCCTACGGCGTGATCGGCGGCTTCGGGCTCGGAGTCGCCTACATCGTCCCGATCGCGATGCTGCAGAAGTGGTTCCCGGACAAGACCGGGCTCATCACCGGGCTGGCGGTCGGCGGCTTCGGGTTCGGCGCCGTGCTCACCGCGCCGGTCGCCGAGTGGCTGATCGGACAGGAGCCGAGCGAGCCGACCCGGGCGTTCCTGTGGCTGGGCGTCGCCTACCTCGTGATGTCGCTGGTCGGGGCGTCGTTCTTCAAGGACCCGCCGGACGGGTACGTCGTACCCGGCTTCGAGAAGGGCGACAACGGCGCTCAGGCGTCGGCCAAGGAGTACGAGCAGGGCGAGGCACTGCGAACGCCGCAGTGGTACCTGCTCACCGCCATCCTGACCCTCAACGTCGCGGCCGGGATCGCGCTGATCTCGGTGGCCAAGGGGAGCGCCGAGGGCATCGCGGGGTACAACGCGGCAGGCGCGGCGACCATCGTCGGCGTGCTGGCGATCTTCAACGGCGGCGGGCGGGTCGTGTGGGCCGCCGCCTCGGACCACATCGGCCGGATGCCCGCGTTCGCCGCCATGCTCGGCCTCCAGGGCGTCTGCCTCCTGATCCTGCCGCACGCCGGGAACGCCGTGCTGTGGTTCGTCCTCGCTGCGGTGATCTACCTCTGCTACGGCGGCGCGTTCGGGACGATGCCGGCCACGGCCGGGGACTTCTTCGGGGTCAAGAACGCCGGCGCCATCTACGGCCTGATGCTGATCGGCTGGAGCCTCGGCGGTGTCATCGGGCCGATCGTGATCTCCACGCTGTTGGGCAACGAGGGCGGCGACCCCAACTACACGCTCGCCTACACGGTGATGGGCATCATCGCCCTGGTGTCGGTGGCGCTCACCTTCGTCACCAAGGTGCCCAAGGCACGGCGCGCCGAGGTCGCCTGACCCGGCTCCGGGCCGGCCAGCCGTGATGGACGAGATCGTGCTGCGCGACGGCACCACCACGATCGTCTGGCCGATCCTGCCCAGCGACCGTGCAGGTCCTCGCCGAGGGCTACCGACGCCTGGATCCCGAGTCGCGCTACCACCGGTTCCTCAGCTCGGTCCCGCAGCTGAGCAGCAGGATGCTGGACCACCTCGTCGACGGAGTCGACGGCGTGGACCACGTGGCGCTGGTGATGACCGCCTTCGACGCGGAGTGGCACAGCACCGTCGTCGGCGTCGCGCGGATGATCCGCTACACCGCCGACCCGACCGCCGCGGACGTCGCTGTGACCGTCTCCGCCGCGTTCCGGGGCAGAGGGGCAGCGACGGCACTCCTGCGCGAGCTGGTCCTGCGTCGTCCTCTCGGTGTGCAGCGCGTCGTGACGCAGGTGGCTGTCGACAACCCGGCGTCGATCCGGATGCTCGAGCGGCTGGGCCCCGCCGTGCTCGAGCCGGCCGGACCGCACGCCTTCGAGGTGACCGTGGAGCTGCCGGCGCCCGCTCAGGACCAGTAGACGACGACCCGGTCGCCGATGCGGACCTGGTCGTAGAGCGCCGCGATCTCGTTGTAGTCACGGATGTTGACGCACCCGTGCGACGCCCCGGCATAGCCCGTCGCGGCGAAGTCGGGGGAGTAGTGCACGGCCTGCCCGCCGTCGAAGAACATCGCGAACGGCATCGAGGTGTCGTAGAGGCTCGAGACGTGGTCGCGGCTCTTGCGGTAGACCGGGAAGCTGCCTTCTCTCGTCACGTAGCCGTTGCCACCGAACCTCGCGTCCAGGGTCACCTGGACCTGGCCGTCGACCACCCAGCGCAGCGAGTTGCTGCTCTTGTCGATGCAGAGCACCCGGCCGGTCAGGCACCGTGGGTCGAGGGTGCTGCCCTCGGCCGGGTCGGGCTTCACGTTCGCCAGCTCGTCGGAGGTCGGCTCCACCGTCATCTCCTCGAGGCGGGTCAGCGTGCGCTGGTCGACCACGCCGGTCACCTCGAAGCCGCGCTTGCCCTGGAACCCGGCGACCGCGGTCCGGGTCTGGTCGCCGTAGTAGTCGGTCACGTCGCCGTAGAACCAGGCGATCTGGCGCAGCCGCGCCTGGATCTCGCGCACCTGCGGACCCGAGTCGCCGGGCGAGAACAGCGGCGGCCCCGCCTCCGGCACCGGGGGCACCGTCGGCGTGGGCCGGCTTCGGCTTCCTCTCCACCTTCACCGGCCGCTCGACCGGCTGCGCCACGGGACGCGCGGGGCGCTCCGGCGTCGCGGTAGGAGTCGCCTTCGGGGGCGTCCTCGGGGGCGCTGTGATCACCTGGGGACGGTCCGCGGGACGGCACGCTCCGGTCCCCGCCGGGCAGCCCCAGCTCGCCGTACGCCGCGGCGCCGCCGGCGACGCTCGCGATGATGACCACCGCACCGGCGATGATCGCTCCTGTCCTCCGCATGTCCCCTCACCCTTCGTCGCTCTCGTCTACAAGACGCGTGCGCTGACGACTAGGTTGCATGGGAACGGTGACAGTCTTCCACCCCGACGCGCCACATTCGCCTTGCGTTGCCTTGCGTTGAGCCGTCACTCGCGCCGGGTTGAGCCGTCGCTCGTGCCGGTCATCGTCCGCAGACGGTGCGGCGGTCGCCCTGCCCGACCGGCACGAGTGACGGCTCAACCCGGCAGGAGTGACGGCTCAACGGGAGAGGTCGCGGAGGACCCTCTGGCTGGCGAGCCGGCCGGGCGAGCCGATGACGCAGCCGCCCGGGTGCGTGCCCGAGCCGCACTGGTAGTAGCCGTCGATCGGGGTGGCGTAGCGGCTCCACCCGGGCGCGGGCCGGAAGAAGTACATCTGCGGAGCGAGGAACTCGCCGGCGAAGATGTTGCCCTCGGTGAGCCCGGTCTTCGCCTCGATGTCCACCGGGGTCACGACCTCGCGGTGCAGCACGAGGTCGCCGAACCCGGGGAAGTGCGACTCCAGCACCGCCTGCGCCTTGTCCCCGAACGGCTCCCGCTCGGTCTCCCAGTCGCTGCCCCGCAGCTCGTACGGCGCGTACTGGACGAAGCAGGACATCACGTGCTTGCCGGGCGGTGCCATGTCGGGGTCGACGACCGACTGGATCGCCGCGTCGATGAACGGCCGGTCGCTGTACCAGCCGTACTTCGCGGCGTCGAAGGCCCGCTCGACGTACTCCATCGTCGGACCGATGTTGAGGAACCCCCCGTAGTGGTCGACGGTGTCGGGCAGGGCCGGGAACACCGGCAGCCCGTCGAGGGCGAAGTTGACCTTCGCCGAGACCCCGCGGAACTTCATCCGCTCCACGTTGTCGACGAGGTCGCCCGGCAGCTCCCGGCGGTCGACCAGCTCGAGGAAGGTCCGCCGCGGGTCGAGCGCCGAGACGACCACCGGGGCACGGAGCTCCGTGCCGTCCTCGAGCGCGACGCCGGTGGTCCGTCCCTCGTGGGTCAGGACCGCCCGGACCGGGGAGTCGAGGCGGATCTCGGCACCGAACGCCTCGGCGGCCCTGGCCAGGACCTGGGTGAAGCCGCCGTTGCCGCCCTTGTGGAACGCCCACGACCCGAGGTGCCCGTCGTGCTCGCCCATCTTGTGGAAGAGCAGCACGAGCCCCGACCCCGGCGACATCGGCCCGACCTTCGAGCCGATGATGCTCGAGGAGGCGTGGAACCCCTTGACCGCCTCGTGCTGGAAGTAGTCGTCGAGCCAGTCGGCGGCGCTGCCGGTGAGCAGCCGCACGACGTCGTGCATCACCGACCGCTCGACGCCGCCGAGGTGGTCGAGGAGCCAGCGCACGTCTGCCTGGTCCTCGGGGTCCTTGCCGAAGACGTCCGGAGGCGCGTTGTCGAACAGCGGCCGCACCGCCTGGCACACCCGGTCGAGGTCGTGGTGGTAGCGCTCGTAGGCGTCGGCGTCGTGGGGGGAGTGGCGCCGGATCTCCTGGACGTTCATCCCGTGGTCGTCGCCGAGCAGCAGATAGTCACCGTCCCCCGTGGGGTGGAACGACGACGGCATCATCAACGGCATGAAGCCGTGCTTCACGAGGTCGAGCTCGTGGATGATCTCGGGCCGCAGCAGGCTCAAGGCGTAGGAGAAGGTGGTGAAGGAGAACCCCGGCACCAGCTCCTCGGTGATCGCCGCGCCGCCCACCAGGTGCCGCCGTTCGAGCACGAGCGTGCGCAGCCCCGCCTTGGCGAGGTACGCCGCGTTGGTCAGCCCGTTGTGGCCGCCGCCGACGACGATCGCGTCGTAGCCGTGGGTGGTCGAGGTGCTCTCGCTCATGCGCGTGCCGTCTTCCGTGGGGGGTTGAACAACGGCAGCTTCGCGGTGCGCGCGCGGACCGTCGTGTTGGAGTGGAGGATCGCCAGCTCGAGGTGCACCTCGGTGCCGGCGGCGGCGAGCTCGGGACGGAGCCGGGCCATCCCGATGTGCCGCTGGAGCACGGGGGAGTACATGAAGGCGGTCGCGTAGCCGACCTGGGCTCCCGCGCCGTCGTACAGCATCGACTCGTAGGGGAGCGGGTGCTCGTCCTTGGTGGGCAGCAGCCCGGCCTCCCGGTGCAGCCGGTCCCAGTGCTCCCAGTCCACGACGAGCCCCACCGTCGCCCACCGCGACGACCGCTCACGCAGCTCACGGCGGATCGCGTTCCGGCCGACGAAGGCCCGGTCGTCCTCGAGGACGCCGCGCAGCATCCACCCCATGCCGAGCTCGGTCGGGGTGACCCGCTGGTCGTCGGTGAACGCGAGCCGGCTGTTCTGCCACTCGACGTCGACGAGCGGGAGCCCTGCCTCGATCCGCAGCATCGTCAGCGCCTGCTCGCCGAACGGCCGCATCCCGTGCCCGTTCCCGGCCTCGAGCACCGCGTCCAGGACGGCGAGCGCGTCGTCGGCCGGCACCGTGAGCTCGTAGCCGAGGTCGCCGGTGTAGCCGGTCCGGGACACGGTCAGCGCAGCGCCACCGATCTTGGCCGTCGCGTGCTCGAAGTAGGCCAGCGGGCCGGTCTCGGCCGCCAGCGAGGAGAGGACCGTCCGGGACCGCGGGCCCTGCACGGCCAGGATGCCGAAGGCGTCGGAGACGTCCTCCACGGTTGCCCGGAGCCGGCCGCGGTGGTCCTCGAACCAGCCGAGGTTGGGGCGCGCAGAGGTGACCAGGAAGTCGTCCTCGGAGTGCCGGAAGACCACCCCGTCCTCCATGACGAAGCCGCGGTCGTCGCACCAGAGGGTGTACTGCGCCCGCCCCGGCCGGCACGTGCGGATGTCGCGCACCATGATGCCGGCGAGGAGCGCCTCGGCGTCGGGGCCGCTCACGCGGTACTTGTAGAGCGGTGAGGTGTCGAAGACGCCGACGCTGTTGCGCACCGCGAAGTACTCGTGCTTCGGAGCGTGGGTGTAGCGCAGCGCCGACAGGTGACCCTGCCAGTGCGTGTAGAGCCCTTGCGTGTTGAGCTCGCTCAGCCGCTCGTGGAACGGCGTCGTCCTGATCATGCGCTCACCTCCAGCTTCTCCATGACCCAGGCGGCGACCTCGGCCTCGTAGCCGAGCCGGGCGAACCGCCCCGCCGGCCCGGCATGGGCACCGGCCCCGGTCTCGCACCGGAACAGGCACCGCGGCGCCCACTCCGGGTCCGAGTGCCGGAGTGCGGCGACCCACTTGGCAGGCTCCCAGACCATGACCCGGGCGTCGTGGACGGCCCCGGTCACCAGCAGCTCCGGGCGCCCGCCGGGCGGCGGGAGGTTGTCGTACGGAGAGTACGCCGCCAGCCAGGAGAGCTGCTCGGGGTCACGGGGGTCCCCCCACTCGTCCCACTCCTGGATGGTGAGGGGCACGGAGGCGTCGAACATCGTGGTCACGACGTCGACGAACGGCACCTCGGCGACGACCGCACGCCACCGGTCCGGCCGCCGGCTGAACACCGCGCCCATGAGCAGCCCTCCGGCGCTGAGCCCCCGGGTCGCGATCCGGCTCCCGTCGACCAGCCGCTGCGCGGCGAGGCCGTCGGCGACCGCGACGTGGTCGTCGAACGTGTTCTGCTTGCGCCCGAGCCGACCGTCGAGCCACCAGCGGCGTCCCCCCTCGCCGCCGCCCCGGACGTGGGCGTGGACGAAGACCACCCCCCGGTCCAGCAGCGAGGGGAGCGCGGGATCCCACTCCGGCTCGAAGCAGGCCTCGTAGGCGCCGTAGCCGTAGACCATCGCCGCCGGAGTGCCGTCGAGCCTGGTGTCCCGGCTCCGGACCACCGTGGCCGGCACCGGAGTGCCGTCCGGCGCGGGAAACCAGTGGCGCTCGCAGACGTATCTCTCCGGGTCGTGGCCGGGGGCTTGCCTGGCGGTGTCGCTCCACGCGCTCGCCGGTCACCAGGTCGACGTCGGACCACACGGTGGGGTGGACGTAGGAACGGTCCGCCACGGTGAGCGTGGTGGCGTCGTACTCCTCGTTCGGGCCGAGCTCCACGGTGCCTGCCGCGAACGTGGGGCGTACGACGAAGCCGGACCCGGTCAGGTCGTCGACCGGGAGGACCCGGACCCGGTGCTCGGCCTCGGAGCGGAACGCCAGCACGACGTGCCCGGCGAACGCGTCCACGCTCTCGAGCCGCTCGGCGGGGTCCTCCTTGCGCACCACCTCCCAGACCGTGTGGTCCTGGTCCGCCCGGCGGGGGACCGGGGCGCGCACGAGGCGGAACTCCTCCGCCTGGTCGTCGGTGACGAGCAGCAGCTGCTCGGTGCCGTCCGGCAGCAGCAGGTGCTCGGCGTCGTACTCGACGCCCGCGCGGCGTCCACCGACCGAGCGCGGTGGTGACGCCGGCTCGCGGCTGTCGACGAACCAGACCTCCCGGGTGTCCCGGGAGAGCGAGGTGAGCAGCACCGCGCGGCCGCTCCGGGCGGAGCGGACCGTCACCTCGAACCGCTGGTCGGGCTCCTCGAGGACCAGCACGTCCTCCTCGACCGGTGTGCCGACCCGGTGCCGCCACACCTGGAACGACCGGTAGGCGGCGTCGTGGACGGTGTAGAAGAACGTCGACGAGTCCGCGCTCCAGGCCCCCCCGTAGTAGCTGCGCGGCACCTCCTCGGCGAGGTCGCGCCCGGTGTCGAGGTCACGGAAGCGCAGCCGGTAGACCTCGTCGCCCACCAGGTCGACCGACCAGGCCAGCATCCGCTCGTCCGGACTGACCAGCATCACGCCCAGCTCGGCGTGGTCGGCGCCGGCGGCGAGCTCGTTGAGGTCCAGGAGCAGCTGCGTGTCGCGAGCGAAACCGTCGTCCGGACCCGCATCAGAGTCCGGATCCGCTTGTGCCGGCCGCTCCGGAGGGTTGAGATCGCGCAACAGTTGCTTGTAGTCCCTTCCGGCCGGCACGCGCGTGTAGTAGGAACTGTTCCCAAGCCGCCAGCTGACCGAGGAGTCAGCAACAGGGGTCCGGTCCACCATCTCGGAGCGCAGCGTCTCGACGAAGGAGCTCAGATGTCCGGTAGCAGTGTCGTACCAGGTCCGCTCGGCCCGGAGGTGGGAGAGAACCTCCTCGGAGGCGACGTCGCGCAGCCAGTGGTAGGGATCCGGTCGCGCCGTCCCCTGCTCGGTGTGCAGGTGGGGCTTCCGTGGCGCCTGCGGGGGAGCAGTCATGATCGGCACCCTACTGTCGCGCGAGTCAGTAGCGCACTAGGCCGCACGGCTCTGGGGCTGGCCGGGGCGGCGCTGCTGGTCCCCGCGGCGGTCCAGCCGGCCGCCGCCACGGAGGACGGCACGGAGGACGGCACGCCGCTGACCTTCACCTCAGCCATCGACGACGAGGTGGACTCCTTCAACCCGTTCCTGGGGATCGTGGCCGAGTCGTTCGAGGCGTGGGGGCTGATGTACGACACGTTGGTCGGCTACTCGGTGGAGGACCTCACGGTGGCACCGACCGGGCTGGCCTCGGAGTGGACGAGCTCCGAGGACGGTCTCGAGTGGACCTTCACCCTCCATGAGGGCGTCACGTTCAGCGACGGCGAGCCGCTGACCTCGGAGGATGTCGTCTACACCCTCGACCGGATCCTCGACGGCGGGCCGGAGGCGGCCACCTGGGGTTCCTACCTGACGTCGGTCGAGGAGGTCACCGCACCCGACGACCTCACGGTCGTGGTCACGCTGTCCGAGCCCAACGCGGTGATGCCGCTGCTGCCGATCCCGATCATCCCCGAGCACGTGTGGAGCAAGGTCAGCGAGGACGAGGTCAAGAGCTTCGCCAACGAGCCGTCCGACGGTAAGCCGGTCGTCGGCTCCGGCCCGTTCGAGCTCGTGGAGGGCACCGCCGGAGGGTCGAGCTACCGGTTCCGGGCACGGCAGGACTACTGGAAGGGCGCCCCGCACATCGACCAGGTCGTCCTCCGCGTGTTCAAGAGCACCGACGCCGCGGTCCAGGCGCTGATCAAGGGCGAGGTCGACCACGTCTACGACGTGCCGGCGCTCCAGGCGCGGGCCCTCGAGCGCGAGGAGACGGTCACCACCCACTTCGGCGACGCGCCCGGGTTCGACGAGATCGCGTTCAACGTCGGTGCGGTCGACCCGGAGTCGGGGAAGCCGATCGGGGACGGCCACGAGGCGCTGAAGGACCCCGCGTTCCGGTTCGCCCTGGGCTTCGCGATCGACCGGGAACGGATCATCGAGACCGCCTACCAAGGGGTCGGCACCCCCGGCGACAGCATCATCCCGCCCACCTTCAGCCAGTGGCGCTGGGAGCCGCCGGAGGAGGATGCGTTCCGCTACGACCCGGAGCGGGCCGACTCGCTGCTGACCGAGGCGGGCTACACCACCAACGCAGAGGGCGACCGGCTGATGCCGGACGGCAGCGACTTCGGCACCCTTCGGCTGGCCGCGCGCAGCGAGAGCGACACCTCGGTCGCGACGATCGACCTGTTCCAGGAGTGGCTCGCCGACCTGGGCATCGACTCCGAGATCACCGCCATGGAGAGCAACCGCCTCACCAGCGCCATCATCGACGGCGAGTTCGACGCCTTCGAGTGGGGCTGGTACGTCGAGCCGGACCCCGACTCGATGCTCAGCTACCTGACCTGCGGTCAGCTCGGCAACTGGAACGACACCTGGTACTGCGACGAGGAGTACGACGACCTGTACGCCGACCAGAAGCGGGCGGTCGACGACGAGGAACGCGCCGAGATGGTGCAGCGGATGCAGGAGATCCTCTACTACGACGCGCCCTACCTCGTCACGATGTACGGCGCGACCGGCGAGGCGCTGCGCACCGACCGCTGGGCGTGCATCCAGCCGCAGCCGGACCCCGGTGGGGTGTGGTTCCAGCAGTACGGCGTGGCGAACTACCTGCAGATGCGGCCGGTCGACCAGGCGGGGGACTGCGACGGAGTGACGTCCGCGATCGGCGCCGAGGGCAACGACGCGGGGCTGAGCCCGGCCGCGTCCGACGGCGACGGGGACAGCAGCTGGGTGCTGCCCGCGGGCGGTGCGGTGCTGCTGGTGCTGGTGGCCGGCGCGGCGGTCTGGCTGGTCCGCAGGCGGGCGACCGCCGGTGAGCGCGAGTGACCTGACCACGTGAGCACCACGATCACCCCGGACGCAGCCGGGGCGCGTCCGGCATCCGGACCGAGCTACGGGCGGTATGTCGGCGGCAAGGTCGTCGGGGCGCTGGGCAGCCTGGCCTTCGTCCTGGTGCTCAACTTCTTCCTGTTCCGGGTGCTGCCCGGAGACCCGGCCCGGACGCTGGGCCGGGGGCGGTTCCGTACGGAGGAGCAGCTGGAGGAGTTCCGGACGGCGTACGGCCTCGACCAGCCGCTCCCGCAGCAGTTCCTCACGTTCCTCAAGAACACGCTCACCGGCGAGCTCGGCGTGTCCCTGCGGTACCGCGTGCCGGTGTCGGACCTGATCCTGGACCGGCTGTGGCCCACGCTGCTGCTGGTGGGGACCGGCACGCTGCTCGCTGCGGTGATCGGCATCTACCTCGGTGTCGTGGCGGCATGGAACCGGGGCCGCGCAGCCGACCGGATCACGACCGGCACCACGCTGACTCTCTACTCGATGCCGGAGTGGTGGCTCGGGCTGCTCCTCATCGCCACCTTCTCGGTCGGCATCGGGCCGTTCCCCGGAATCTTCCCCACGGGCGGCCTGCACTCGGTGAACGTCGATCCTGGCTGGTGGCCGGCTCTCGTGGACACGGCGTGGCACATGGTGCTGCCGGTCGTCACGATCAGCCTCGTCTACCTGGCCGACTACTCGCTGATCATGCGGTCCTCGCTGCTCGACGAGATCGGCGAGGACTACCTGCAGACGGCGCGGGCCAAGGGGCTCCGTGACGTGGAGGTGCGCCGGCGGCACGCCACCCGCAACGCGCTGCTCCCCACCACCACCCTCATCGCGCTCTCGATCGGGTTCGTGGTGTCGGGCGCCATCACCATCGAGACGGTCTTCTCGATACCCGGGCTGGGGCTGCTGGCCACCGAGGCGCTGTCGATCCCCGACTACTGGGTCCTGCAGGGGACCTTCCTCGTGACATCGGCTGCGGTGATCCTCGCCAACCTCGCCGCCAACCTCGTCTACGGCATCCTCGACCCGAGGGTCCGGTCGTGAGCGCCCCCGCCGACGCGCCGCTGTCCGCACGCCAGGTCACCTGGCGCCGGCGTCGGCTGACCGCTCGGCGCAGCTGGGAGGAGTTCCGCCGGCACCGCTCGGGACTCGTCGGCCTGCTGGTGCTGACGGCGTTCGTCCTCCTCGCCCTGCTCGCCCCATGGATCGCCGACGCGGACGGGCTGGAGGCGTCCCGGGCGACCGGCGGGGTGCTGGAACCGCCGTCAGGAGAGTTCTGGCTGGGCACCGACGAGCGTGGCCGGTCGATCGTCACGCTGCTGATCTGGGGGGCCCGCATCTCGCTGCTCGTCGGGCTGCTGGCCACGCTGATCTCGATGCTGATCGGCACCACGATGGGGCTGGCAGCCGGGTTCTTCGAGGGCTGGCCGGCCCGGGTGCTCTTCCGCGTCACCGAGTGGTTCCTGGTCATCCCGTTCATCCCGCTGGCCATCGTGCTGGCCAGCGTCCTCGGACGATCCTTGCTCAACATCGTGATCGTCATCGGCGTCACCGGCTGGGCGGGCACCGCTCTGCTGATCCGCAGCCAGACGCTCTCGATCAAGGAACGCCCCTACCTGGAGCGCGCGAAGGTGCTCGGCGCGGGTCGCTGGCACCAGATGACGCGGCACATCCTCCCCAACGTGATGCCGATGGTCTTCGCGAACACCACCCTGACGGTCGCGCTGGCGATCCTCGCCGAGACCACGCTGAGCTTTCTCGGGCTCGGCGACCCCACGCGCGTCTCCTGGGGCTCGATGCTGGAGAGCGCCTTCTCCATCGGTGCGATGACGACCGGGGCGTGGTGGTACATCGTCCCGCCCGGCGTGTGCGTCGTCCTCGTCGTGCTCTCCTTCACCCTCGTCGGGCAGGCGCTCGAGGAGATCTTCAACCCCCGGCTCCGGAGGCGCTGATGAGCGAGCTGCTCGAGCTCAGGGACCTGACCGTGAGCTACCGCACCTCGGAAGGGGCGCTGCCCGCCGTCCGTGGTGTGGATCTGGTGGTGCGCAGCGGCGAGATCGTCGGGGTGGCCGGCGAGTCCGGCTGTGGCAAGTCGACGCTGGCCAGCACCCTGCTGCGGCTGCAGCCGAAGGACGCCACGGTGACCGGCGAGGTGCTCATCGACGGCGCCGACGTGCTCACCATGCGGTGGGGCGACCTGAGGGCGGTGCGCTGGGCGGAGGCCTCGATCGTGTTCCAGGGAGCCCTGCACTCGCTGAACCCGGTCCAGCGCGTCTTCGACCAGCTCGCCGAGCCGATCCGCCTGCACGAGCCGCAGGTCGGCCGGCGGGAGCTCGAGCAGCGCGTCGGGCGGCTGCTCGAGCAGGTCGGGCTGCCGCCCGCCCGCAGCCGTGCCTACCCGCACCAGCTCTCCGGCGGGCAACGGCAACGGGTGATGATCGCGATGGCACTGGCCTGTCGACCGAGGTTGGTCGTCGCCGACGAGCCGACCACGGCCCTCGACGTGATGGTGCAGGCGCAGATCCTCGACCTGCTCCAGGGGCTGGTCCGCGACCTAGAGCTGGGAATGGTGCTGATCAGCCACGACCTGTCGGTGCTCGCCGAGGTCTGTGACCGGGTGGTGGTGATGTACGCCGGACGCGTCGTGGAGGTGGGCCCGGCCGACGACCTGTTCACCGACCCGCTCCACCCCTACGCGCGCGCACTCTCGGGTGCCTTCCCCCGGATCGGCGACCCCGCGGCACGGTACGGCCCGGCCGGGCTCGGCGGCGACCCGCCCGACCCCCGGCGGCTGCCCGAGGGGTGCACGTTCGCACCTCGCTGCCCCCATGCCGTGGACGCCTGCCGGGCCGAGGAGCCGCCGCTCCTCGACTTCGGAGGCGGCCGGGCGGCGGCCTGCATCCGGGTGGAGGAGACCCGGTGACCCGCCCGGTCGACCGCTTCCTGGAGGCGAGGGCGGTGGCGGTGGAGTTCGCCACCCGCGGCGGCTCGGTCGCGCGGGCCCTCGACGGGGTCGACCTGTCGGTGGGCCGCGGTGAGATCGTCGCACTGGTGGGGGAGTCGGGATCGGGCAAGACCACGCTGGCCCGCTCGCTGGTCGGCCTCCAGCCGCCGACCTCCGGACAGCTCCTCGTCGACGGCGCCCCGATGGACCACTCGCTGCGCGGCCTGCGCTCCCTCCGCAAGCGGGTGCAGATGGTGCTGCAGGACGCGACCGGCGCGCTCAACCCACGGCAGACCGTCTACGAGTCGGTCGCCGAGGGAGTCAGGCTGCACCGGCTGGTGCGCGCCACCGGCACCAGCGAGGCGGAGCTGGTCGCCCAGGCCCTGTCCGACGCCGGCCTGCGGCCCCCGGAGCGCCTCTTCCTGCGCTACCCGCACGAGCTCTCCGGTGGCCAGCGGCAGCGGGTGCTGATCGCCGGCGCGCTCGCCCTGAGCCCGGAGCTGCTGATCGCCGACGAGCCGGTGTCCAGCCTCGACGCGTCGATCCGCGGCGAGCTGCTCGCCCTGCTCCTCCGGCTCCGCGAGGAGCTCGGGCTCGGCGTCCTCGTGGTCACCCACGACCTCGGACTGGCGTGGAACATCGCCGACCGGATCGCGGTGATGTACCTCGGTCGGATCGTGGAGCAGGGCACCACCGAGGAGGTGCTGGAGGCGCCGCGCCACCCGTACACGCGTGCGCTGCTCTCCGTCGTCCCCGAGATCGAACGGCTGGACCCGGTGGTGCTGACCGGTGAGATCCCCGATCCCACGCGCATCCCGGGAGGGTGTCGGTTCCATCCACGGTGCCCGTGCCTGCTGGACGGCAGCTCCGCCGCCGCCGGGGTCGAGGAGGAGTGCCGCTCCCGTCCGGTCGAGATCCTTCCGGCCGCTCCCGGCCACCTGGTCGCCTGTCACCTCGACGCCCGGCTGCACCGCTCGACAGCACCCGCTCCGGGACGGTTTACTGACTCGTGAGTCAGTAGCGGTCACACGCGCGGGGAGGTGCCGTGGAGAGGTCCCTGCAACCGGCCCTGCAACCGGCCCTGCCGCGCGAGCGGTACGTCGACGACGCCACGTGGCGCGAGGAGCGCGACACCGTCCTCTTCGGCGAGTGGTTCTGCGTGGGAAGGCTCGACGACCTCGGCCTCGACCGGCGCGGCCGGCTGGCCGTCGTGGACGTGGTGGGGGAGTCGGTGCTGGTCACCTGCGACGAGCAGGCCCGGCTGCACGCGGCGTACAACGTCTGCCGGCACCGGGGCTCCCAGCTGCACCCGGTGGAGCCGGGACGGCAGGAGCCTCTGCTGTGCGACGCAGCGGCGCTGCGCTGCCCCTACCACTCGTGGACCTACGCCCTCGACGGCCGGCTGCTCCGCGCTCCGCACGCCGACGTGCCCGACACCGACGCGTTCCGACTCAGCCCGGTGCTGGTCGACACCTGGGGCGGGTTCGTGTTCGTCCACCTGACGCCCGAGCGGGCCGAACCGCTCGGGACAGCCGTCTCGGGGGCTGCCCGGAGCCTCGCGAACTACGGGCTGGACCGGCTCGTCACCGGCGCGACGATGAGCTACGAGGTCGACGCCAACTACAAGGTGCTGCTGGAGAACTACAACGAGTGCTACCACTGCGGGCCGGTGCACCCCGAGCTCTGCCGGCTGGTGCCCGCCTTCGCAGGGGGCGGCGACGAACTGGACTGGACCGAGGGCGTCCCGCACCGCGAGGGCGCCTGGACCTTCACGCTGGACGGCACCTCGACCAGGGCGCCGCTGCCCGGACTGACCGCCGCCGAGCGGGAGCGGCACAAGGGTGACCTCGTCTATCCCAACCTCATGGTCTCGGCCTCCGCCGACCACGTCGCCTGCTTCGTGCTGCTGCCGCGCGCGGTCGACCGGACCGGCGTCGTCTGCACGCTGCTCTTCGACGCCGACGAGGCGGAGCGCGACGGTTTCGACGCCGGAGACGCCTCCGGGCTGTGGGAGCTCGTCAACGCCCAGGACTGGGCGATCTGCGAGTCGGTGCAGCGGGGGATGTCGTCACGGAGCTACCGCCACGGCTGGTTCGCGCCGATGGAGGACGACAGCCTCGACATCCGGCGCTGGCTCCTCCCCAGGGTGGGGGGACGATGAGGGAGCACGTCGACTACGTCGTCGCCGGGCTCGGCGCCCTCGGCAGCGCCACCGCGATGGAGCTGGCGCGTCGCGGCCACCGGGTCCTCGGCCTCGAGCGGTTCGAGCTCGGCCACGACCGTGGCGCCAGCCATGACACCAGCCGGATCCTGCGGCACAGCTACCACACCCCGGCGTACGTCCGGCTCACGCTCGAGGCGTACGCCGACTGGGCGCGGCTCGAACGGGCCAGCGGCGAGCGGCTCGTCACCGTGGTCGGCGGGCTGGACCTGTTCCCGCCGCAGCCGGCGATCAGCCCGGTCGACTACATCGGCTCGCTCGAGGAGGTCGGCATCGAGCACGAGGTCCTCGACGCCGCGACGGTCGGGGCGCGGTGGCCCCAGCTGCGGTTGCCGGAGGGCACAGTCGGTCTCTTCCAACAGGACGGGGCCATCGTGCCGGCCGGTCACGGCACCCGGACGATGCAGCGGGAGGCGCTCCGCGGCGGCGCCGAGCTGCGCGACCGCACACCGGTGCTGGACGTCCGCGACCGGGGAGGCGCAGGGGTGGAGGTCACCACGCCGACCGGGACCGTCACGTGCGGGGCCCTCGTGGTCTGCGCCGACGCCTGGGTCAACGACGTGCTGCGCGGGGTCGGCCTCGAGATCCCGGTCGAGGTGACGCTCGAGCAGGTCACCTACTTCCGGCCCGACCGGCCCGAGCAGCTCGCCCCGGGGCGGCTGCCGCTGTGGATCTGGATGGACGACCCGTGCTTCTACGGCTTCCCCACCTACGGCGAGGACACCGTGAAGGCGGCGCAGGACTGCGGCGGCCCGGTGGTCGACCCGGACGACCGGGGCACCGCCACCGACCGGGCCATGGAGGACCTCCTCGCCGACCACGTGCGGCGGATCCTGCCCGGCAGCGGTCCGCCGGTCCGGTCCCTGCGGTGCCAGTACGCACTCACCCCGGACCGCGACTTCGTCCTCGGAGCGGTCCCCGATCACCCTGCGGTGGTGGTGGGGATGGGCGCGGCCCACGGCTTCAAGTTCTCCCCGACCTTCGGCCGGCTGCTCGCCGACCTCGCCGTCGACGGCGCGACCGCCACCGACCTGAGCACCTTCCGCCTCGACCGGCCGGGGCTCCAGGACCCCGACTACCGGACCCACTGGCTGGTGTGACGTGCCATCTCGTCCCTCATCCCAGCTCCGAGGCCGCGACGCCGAGCTCCGCCGCGACCGTCTCGGCCACCCAGCGCCTCAGCTCCGCCCGGCCGACGCTGCGGTAGACGAGGTTCGCCACCGACAGCCCGTCGAGCAGGGCCGACACCTTCGCGACGGTCGCGCCGGGGTCAGGGCAGGTGAACACCCCTGCTGCGACGCCGTCCTCGACCACCTCGCGCAGCACCGTGTCCCATCGCCGGTCGAGCCGGCGGAGCACCCGGCTGATCGTGGGCTCGCGCTGCGCGAGCGCCCATGCGTCGATCCACAGCCGCCACCCCGGTGCGGTGCCGGTCGGCCCGTACAGCCGCAGCACCCGCCGGAGCCGGTCGAGCGGGTCGCGCCCCCGCGCCACCGCGTCGTCGAGGCGGTCGAGGTCGCGCTCCACCGCGTGGGCGAACGCCTCGGCCACCAAGGTGTCCTTGGTGCCGAAGTGGTAGAAGACCAGCGCCGGGCTGACCCCCAGCGCACCGGCCACGTCGGAGACCCGGGTCTCCGCGAGGCCGAGGCGGTCGACCTGCTCCAGGGTGGCCGTGAGGATCTCCTCCCGGCGCACCTCCACCGACCGTCTGCTGCCCCTCGTCACGCCCGGTCACCCATGACCGGGAAGCCTAGTGGCCCGGGCCGTCCTGGCCCGGTGCCGCGCTGCCGAACGGAGACCCACCCATGACCACCCTGCCCGTCAACGCGCTCGCCGTCGTACGCTCCGCCGTACCGGCGCCGGGGGAGCCGATACGCATGCTCCCGGCCGTCGCGTACACCGCTCCGTCGGTGCTCGCCTGGGAGCTCCGTCACCTGTACGCCGGGACGTGGTGCTGCCTCGGACGGGTCGACGAGCTGCTGCCCTCCCCGCCGGGGACCAGGCCGGTGACCCAGCGGGCCGTCATGGTCGGCGACGTCTCCGCCCTCCTGGTCCGGTCGGGCGAGGACGTGAGGATGTTCGCGAACACCTGCCGGCACCGGGGTCACGAGCTGCTCGCCGAGGGCGACTCGTCCGAGCGGCGCAGCGTCGTGTGCCCCTACCACGCGTGGAGCTACACGCTCGAGGGGTCGCTGGTCGCGGCGCCGGGGTTCCGCGAGGTCGAGAGCTTCGACGCCGCCGCCCACGGCCTGGTGGAGCTCCCCGTGCAGGTGTGGCACGGCTGGGTGTTCGGCCATGCCGCGCACCCGGTGGGGAGCCCCGAGGTGCCCGCCTTCGACAGCCACCTCGGAGAGCTCGCGCGCATCGTCGCGCCGTACTCCCCGGGCCGGCTGGTGGTGGCCGACCGGCACACCTACGAGATCGCGGCCAACTGGAAGGTGGTCGCCGAGAACTATCACGAGTGCTACCACTGCCCCCTGATCCACCCCGAGCTGTGCCAGGTCAGCCCACCGGACTCCGGCGACAACTATGACCTGCCCGGCAGCTGGGTCGGCGGCGCGATGATCCTGCGTGACGGCATGCGGACGATGTCGCTCACCGGGGAGCTGGCCGCCACGCCGCTGCCCGGCGCGGACCCGACGCGGGTGGAGTACCTCCACCTCCTGCCCAACCTGCTCGTGTCGGCCCACCCCGACTACGTGATGACCCACCGGCTGGTGCCGCTCGCTCCCGGCCGAACCTGGGTCGAGTGCTCGTGGCTGGTCCTCCCCGACGGCGACGCGCCTCCATCCGCGCCGGCCGCCGTCGAGTTCTGGGACCTGACCAACCGGCAGGACTGGGCAGCCTGCGAGTCGGTGCAGCGCGGCCTCGGCAGCCCGCACTTCGTGCCCGGCCCGTTCGCGCCCAACGAGGACGCGGTCGCCCGCCTAGTCACTCTGCTCGGACGCGCTTACGCAAGGTCCTAGTGGCACACATCTCGAAAAAAGTCCCGGAACTTATGTCCGGATCTAACACGAAACTGCGCGATCTGCCTGATTCGACGTGTGGTTAGGTAGCCGCGCGACGGGGAGGCAGTGGCCATTACGAGTCCTGTGTGAGCCCCGATGGTGCCGGAGGCGCCAGCCGTCGCAGACCGTATCCCCCCACCGCCACGAGGCAAACATGACCCGTATGACCTTCCGGCGCGCCCGCGCGCGCCTCATGCCCGCTGTCGCCGCCCTGTCGACGCTCGCCCTCGGCGCCGCGTTCCTCACGCCGGCCACCACGGCCGGCGCGGCCGAGCCGGTCAAGCGCAACGCCGTGACGCAGTTCGACAAGCCCGCCTGGGCAGCGGAGTGGATGGTCCGCAACACCAAGTACACCGAGGCGAGCGCGGTCGCGGTCGCCAAGAGGTACGACGTGATCGCGGCGATGTCGGCGACCTTCCAGAAGTTCGCGCCGGCGATGCGGAGGGCCAACCCGGACCTCGTGCTCCTGGCCTACGTCAACGGGCCGTTCGCGGCGAACTGGAAGCCGCAGTACCCCGAGTCCTGGTACGCCCACACCTCCGGCGGGTCGCGCATCACGGCGCGGCGCTTCGGCAACCCGCTGATGAACGTCCACACGCAGCAGTGGCGCAACGAGGCGCTCTCGATCTGCCGCTACGAGAAGCAGCGCAGCGGCTACGACGGCTGCTTCCTCGACTCCATGGGCAACGGCATCCTCACCACGAAGTACCTGACCGGCATGCCGGTCGACCCGCGCACCGGCAAGACGTGGAACAAGCTGCAGTGGATCAAGGACACGGCGAACGTGGCCGACTACGTGCGGAAGAACACCGGCTGGACGGTGGCGACCAACGGGCTCGGCAGCGGCCACCGCTACTTCTCCGACGGTGGGCCGCAGCTCGTGGCCGGCTCTGACCTCTCGATGGCCGAGGGCTGGCTCCGCCACCCCAAGGGTGGGATCGAGCAGTTCCCGTCGGAGTCGGTGTGGCGCAAGAGCGTCGACATGATCGTGGACAGCGAGAGCCGTTCGACCGGGATGCTCGCGGTCACCAAGCTCTGGGTGCCGGCGACCAACGCCCAGCGCCAGCGCTGGTACGAGTACGCCCTCGGCTCCTTCCTGCTCGGCACCGGCGGCCGCTCGCGGATGTTCTTCCTCGAGGACGGCTGCGCCCCGCCGTGCGCCGCCTCGCAGAAGTCCAGCCCGCTGGCCTCGCAGCCCAGCCCGTCGCTTGCCATGGGCACCCCGACGAGCGGTTACTCGAAGATCTCCTCGGGCGCGTTCGTCCGCAGCTACGACCGAGGGTTCGTCGCCGTCAACCCGACCGGCTCCTCGGCGAGGGTGACCCTGCCCCGCGGCACCTGGGTGAAGCTCAACGGCGGCCGGGTCTCCGGCACGGTCACCCTCGGGGCCGACCGCGGCCTGGTGCTCAAGAAGGCCTGAGCATCAGGGCGCGATCCGGAACTTCCGGCCGGTCAGCGGGGACAGCTTGTTGGCGGTGTCCTTCGACCTGACCTGCACGTAGTAGGTCCCCGACCCAGGGTGGGCCGCGTCGCTCCACGACGCGGTCCACCCTGTGCTTTCTGCCTCCGGTGAGGCGAGGGACGCGTCGAACCACTTGATCGCGCCCCACGTGCTGGTCGCCGGGTTCCACCACAGGCTGGTGCCGTTCTGCTTCACCGCGACCTGGACCTGGCGCACGCCTCGGTCGTCGGCGGCCGTCCCGTTGAACGACACGGGCCGCGAGGAGTAGAGCTGGTTGGCGGTCGGGGTGCTCAGCACGACGGTCGGCCTGGCGGCGTCACCCGCCGGAGGGACCGAGCTGACGTCGAACTTCCAGCCGAACGCCGTCTGCGCCTTTCCGGACGCGTCCATGGCACGGACCGAGACGTAGTAGCCACCCGACCCCTTGGCCGCGGAGTCGTCGAAGGTCCAGCTCCACGACGAGGAGGTCGTCCCCGGCGCGGCGAGCGTGGCCTCGTCGAGGCGGTAGCCGCCCCAGCTCCCGTTCGCGGCGTTCCACCACTTGCCGGTCGCCCGGTCGCGGATCCCGACCTGCACCCCGGCGAGTGCGACGTCGTCGGTGGCGTTCCCCGAGACGACCACCGGCCGCGAGGTCAGCACCTGGTTCGCGGTGGGAGCGGCCAGCGTGGCCACCGGCTTCTCGGTGTCGGCTGGCGCCGAGGTCCCGACCGTGAACGTCCTGGTCGGCAGCGGCGTGCCCATCCGGTTCCCCGCCGCGTCGTAGGCGCGCAGCCGGACCTGGTAGGTGTGGCCCTCGGTGGTGGCCAGCAGTGCCCAGCTCCACGTCTGCGAGGTGCGGTCCGCCCCCTGAAGAGCGGCCACGGCCCAGCGTCCGCCGGTCGACTTCCACGACGAGCTGATCACGTCCCAGGACTCGCCGGTCGTCTGGTCGCGGACCAGGACCTCGACCGCGCCGACGCCGTCGGGGTCGGTGGCGAGCCCGCGCAGGTGCACCACACCGGGCGGCACGGTGGCGTTGGCCGCCGGGCTCTCGAAGCCGACCGTCGGAGCAGCACCGTCGTCCGTCTGGCCGCCGCCGAAGCTGAACACCTGCACGCGGTAGTTGCTCGAGTCGGCGACGTACAGCCGGCCCTGCGCGTCGTGGGACAGTCCGGACGGCTCACGGAACTGCCCGGGTGCGTTCCCCACCCCACCGAGCTCGCCCACGAACGTGCCGTCGGTGCGGTAGGCGACCACCTTGTGCCGGTTGACGTCGGATGCATAGACGATGTCACCGATGATGTCGAGGTCCATGATCTGGTCGAACTGTCCGGGCTCGGTGCCCTTGGTGCCCATCGACCCGAGCAACGTCTGCGTCGAGAGGGTGTAGACGAGGATCCGGTTGTAGGCCGGCGACGCGACGTAGAGCCGGTCGGCCGCCGCGTCGACCGCGGTGCCGGTGGAGACGTAGACGGGCAGCGACCACAGCTCGGTGCCGTCGGTCGTCGACACGCCCTTGACCCGGCCGCCGACGTAGTCGGTGATGACGGCGATCCCGGGACCGAAGTCCACATCGAGCGTCCACCGGAACGACCCCGGGTCGGTGGAGTCCACCTCGTTGCCCACGTTGAACAGGAAGTTCGCGTTCTCGTCGTAGACGCGGATCATGTGCTGCCGGGTGTTGGCCACCCAGACGTTGCCGGTCTCCGGGTCCACCCCGATCCCGCGCGGGTAGTTCATCCCGTAGGGCGCGTCCGAGTTGCGGCGCCCCCACACCCCGAGCGGCCTGCCGTCCGCAGCGAACTTCTGGAACCGGTGGTTCCACGTGTCGGCGACCCACACGGCCCCGTCGGGCGCCACGGACACGTCGCGCAGCTTCGAGACGAACCCGACCGCCGGGTCGGTGGCGGCCCGGGGGTACTCGTCGACGAACCCCCCGTTCTCGTCGTACTCGTGGATCTTGAAGTTGCCGTAGTCGGCGACCCAGGCGTGTCCGTCGGGGGTCACGTCGACCTGCCGGCCGCCGTCGGCGAACTGGCCCTCGCCGGACCCGACCGACCCGGACGTGCCGAGGTGCCTGCCGTCGGAGAGCCGGAACCGCTCGACCTGGCCGCCCTGGGCGTCGACCACCCAGAACCGGTCGTGCGCCTCGTCGAGCGCGAGACCGCGGATGTCGCCGCGGAAGGGAGCGGTGATCCGGCGGACGAAGGTGCCATCGTTGGTGAACTCGTTGACGACGTTCTGCCCACCGTCGGCGACGTAGATGTTGCCGTTCGCGGCGATGTCGAAGCCGCGGACCGTGTTGATCTGGCCCTCGCCGTTGCCGTACTCGCCGAACGAGTGCACCTCGACGGCGGTCTGCGTGGCGTCGTCGAACCGGAACTTGCGGATCTTCGCCGGGTCGTCCGCGTCGTTCCAGAAGTGGCTGTCGGCGACGTAGACGTGGCCCTCGCCGTCGGTCGCGATCCAGGCGGTGTAGCGGGACCCCGTGTCGGCCGAGTAGAGCCACTTCCCAGACTTGTCGTACTTCGCGACGTAGCCCGACGGCTGGTTGTCGCCGTACTCACCGACGTAGACGTCGCCGGTGGTGTCGTCGACGGCCATCGAGTAAGGCTGGCCGTTGCGCTCGGACGCGGCGCGGCCGAACGTGCCGAGCTGCTCGCCGTCGCGGTTGTAGCGCCGGATGACGTAGTTGAAGTAGTCGGAGACGAGCACCTCGTCGGTGACCGGGTTGTACTGGAGCCCCCAGGCGTAGACGCCCGCCAGCCCGGTGCCCCCGATCGAGCGCTCGAACCGAGGCGCCCAGTCCTCGGCGGCGGCGGGTGTCGCGGTCGCGACGGTCCCCACCGCCCCGGCGACCAACGCCAACGTCGACACGGCAGCAGTCATCCAACGTCTCGTCACCACGACGGGCACCCCTTTGGTCACGTGCCGAAGCCCCCCTCGGCACCCCGATGTGCAGCCACTCGCACGATCAGGTGGGCGGCGTACGATTTCGCCGCTTCTGGGTGCATCTTTGACCAGCGGTGGTCCTCCTGACAACGGGCGCGCCGGTGATCAGGACCAAGGTCATCGGGTTTCTTTACCGAGGCGCCCGGTTCACGAACCGAAACCGGGCACGGACCTCCGACATCTCCACGACGAGCGTCGAGCCGGCGGGCGTCCACCGCTCCGGCACCAAGAACATCCGGTCGCCTGCCTGGACGAGCAGGCGGAAGCCGCGGTAGCGGTAGCCGAAGGCCTGACCCTCCTCGTCGGGAAGCGCGGTCTCCACCACGACGTCGTCGCCCAGGTAGAGCCGCTCCTTGGTGTCGAGCACGACCGCCGGGAGGTCGTCGAGGTGCCGCGCCGTCCGCTGAGCGGCTCCGAGCCCGGTCCACTGCGCCAGCGTCGCGGTCGCCCAGAACAGGCACGTGACGATCGCGAGCACCGCGAACGCCACGGCTCCTCGGCGTACGCCGCTGCGGTGCCACAGCCAGGCGAGCCCGGCCACCCCGGCCGCGAGCAGGAGCGGCGTCACCATCGGGTACGCAGGCCAGCCACCGGCCCAGCGATAGGTCGCCACCAGCACCAGGGCAGCGGCCACCATGGCGGAGGAGCCGAGCCGGAGCCTCCGCTCGCCGGCGGGGGAGAGCCGCTCCTCGAGCGCTCGCGAGACCAGGAGCGAGGCAGCGCCCAGTGCCGTCAGCAGCAGCGCCGGCACGAGGAGCGCCGCCGGGCTGCGCATCACGTAGTCCCGGGTGCTGAGCCCCACCGTGTCGACGTCGACCCCGAAGTAGGCGAGCTCGGCGCGTGCGGAGACGTAGCCGAAGTAGAAGAGCAGGGCACTCAGGAAGGTGGCCGGAGCGACGAAGGTGGTGGCCAGGGTGTACCACCGCTCCCAGGAGGAGCGCTGGTCGCCGGGCTCGCTCACGTGCTCGGCTCCGTCGTGGTGGGTCGTGGTCGCGTCGGTGGGTCCGGGCGCAGGTTCGGGTTCCGTGGGCTCGGGCTCGGGCTCGGGGGGCTGCAGGGTCAGCGGAAGCGTCTGCGGCGTCGCTGAGGCGACGATCTCCGCCGCAGCGGCACAGGCGGCGGGGTCGGCACAGCGGCCGCGGGCGCGCGCCACGCCCAGCGCGCCTGAGCCGCCCTCCGCGCCGGTCCACTCGACGGCGACCGCGCAGCTGCCGCCCTCGGTGGAGCTGAGCACGGCGCCGTCCAGGCACGGTGGAGCGTCTGCGCATGAGGCACCGGCCAGCGCGAAGGGAGCCGGCACGGCGAACTCCTCGATGACGACCTCCACCCCGGCCGGCAACGGGTCACCGGTCAGGTTCACGCTGAGGCACTGAGGTTCCCGCGGCTCGCTGAAGACCGCGCCGCCACCGCCGATGGGCAGCCTCGGCAGCTCGACGGCGACGTCGCCACCGGGCGCGTCGGTGGCCCCCTCGGTCGTCCCGGTCGGCTCGACCGACGGCTCCGCGAACGTCGTGACCTCTTCTGCGGGCTCCGGGCCCGCCTCGTCCGTCGCCGCCGAGCACCCCGCCAGGAGCAGCACCAGCAGTGCACCTGGAACTCTCATCGTGACCATCTCCGCTCCCGACGGTAGGACTTCGGCGTCGCTCCTCACCACCGTCATGAGTCCCGCGCCACACGCGGCGGCGGCGTGGAACAACGACGCCGAGGGCATGGTTGGGAGAGGGTCGGGGCCGTGCGTGCTCCCGGCCGGCTACCACGACCTCCACCCGGAAGCGCCTCTCATGACGACCACCGCCCCGGCGGCACCCGAGCTCGCGACGCCAGGCCCTCGGCACGTCACCTTGGCCATCCTCGCCCTGGCCACCGGTGGATTCACGATCGGCACCACCGAGTTCGTGACCATGGGCCTTCTCCCCGAGGTGGCCGACGGCGTGTCGGTCTCGATCCCCGTCGCCGGGCACGTCATCTCCGCCTACGCGGTGGGGGTGGTCGTCGGCGCGCCGGTGATCGCGTTCCTCGGCGCACGGCTGCCGCGCCGCGGTCTGCTGCTGTGGCTGATGGGCGGCTACGCGCTCGCCAACGGGCTGAGTGCCGTGGCGGGCTCCTTCGGACAGCTGACCGCCGCGCGGTTCGCGGCGGGGCTGCCGCACGGTGCCTACTTCGGCGTGGCCTCCCTGGTCGCGGCGAGCCTGGTGGCCCCGGCCCGGCGCGGCCGCGCGGTCGCCACCGTCATGCTGGGGCTCTCGGTCGCCAACGTGGTGGGGGTGCCCGCGGCGACGTGGATGGGCCAGCACCTGGGTTGGCGGTCGGCGTTCTGGGCCGTGGCCGCTCTCGGGGCGGTCACCGCCGCGCTGATCGTCGCGTTCGTCCCGCGGGCTCCGGGGCAGCCCGAGGCCACCGGTCGGCGCGAGCTGGCCGCCTTCGGCCGCGCGCAGGTGTGGCTGACGCTCCTCGCCGGCGCGATCGGCTTCGGCGGGATGTTTGCGGTCTACACCTACATCGCCCCGACGGTCACCGAGGCCGGCGGCTTGAGCGCCTCCACGGTGCCGGTCTTCCTGCTCGCGTTCGGCCTCGGCATGGTCGTCGGCACCTGGCTGGCCGGGGAGCTCGCAGCCTGGTCGGTCTTCCGGTCGCTGCTCGGCTCGGCGCTGGGGATGGGGCTGGTGCTGCTCGTCTTCGCCGCCGTCGTCCCCGCCGGCTGGTGGGCACTTCCGGTCGCGTTCCTGATCCCCGTGCTGGGGTCGGTCCTCGTGGTGAACCTGCAGCTGCGGCTGATGGACGTCGCCGGGGACGCCCAGACCATCGGGGCGGCGATGAACCATGCCTCGCTGAACGTCGCGAACGCCCTGGGTGCATGGCTCGGTGGCCTGGTGATCGCAGCCGGGCTCGGCTACCGCGCCCCCGCGGTCGTCGGCGCCGGCTTGTCCCTCCTGGGGCTCCTGGTGCTGCTCGGCTCCGCATACCTCCACCGCGCCGACGTGCGGCTCCGCCCGGGCTCCACCGCCGCCCTGCAGTCCTGACGACCTCGCGAGAGCACGCAGGGGGAGGAGGGCCGGACAAGGCCCCGATGAGCTCTGGGCCCCAACCACCCCAAGGGGTCGGTGGCTACGTCCGCCCTCCTCCTTCAGCCGGCGCCGCTCGGACGGTGGGTAGCCGTCGTCGGCGCGGCCCGGCTGAAGCAGCCCGGCTGGAGCAGCGGGACACCACTGCTCACACCGGTCGCCGCCACGTCGGCGGCGGCCCGATCCCCCGTCGATCCGGCCGCCACCGACGTCGCCGCATCCGCCTGACGCTCTGCAGGTCCATTTCGGCGGACGGCGGCCACCCCGAGAATCGCCGCCGCAACCGCGTCGAGCCGTCCCCCGTGTGCGGATCCTTCTGCGCCGGCGGCGTGGCGCCCGCCGACAGGACCAGTCTGCGGAGGCTCGAGAGCCAGGTCCAGGGGAGAACTCCCCACCAGCGGCCAGGCCACCGGGAGCCTCAGGCGTCTAGCCGCTGCTGCGGACGGGGGTCGGCGCCCGCTTGTTGAGCGTCGTGCCGTCGCCGAGCTGGCCCTCGTGGTTGCGCCCCCAGCACCACACCACGTCGTCGTCCTTGGTCGCGCACACGTGGGAGTGGCCCAGCGTCATCTCGGTCCACAGATTCCCGAGCACACGGGTCGGCGTGCTGTGGGGGGTGATCGACCCGTCACCGAGCTGGCCGTAGTCGTTGTTCCCCCAGCACCAGATCGTCCGGTCGCTCCGGAGCCCGCAGGTGCTGTTGCCGCCGGTGTGCAGCTCCTTCCAGCTCCCGCCCTGCACCTCGACGGGCCGCTCCCGCTGTGCGGTGGTCTCGTCGCCGAGCTGACCGGCCTCGTTGCGCCCCCAGCACCACGCGGTCCCGTCGTCGCGCACCCCGCACGTGTGACCGGCGCGGGTGGACACGCCGGTCCACCCCTCGCCCGGCACCTGTGTCGGGAACAGCCGTGCGCTCGGTCGTGCCGTCGCCGAGCTGGCCGAAGTCGTTGCCTCCCCAGCACCACAGGGTGTCGTCGGCCTGGAGACCGCAGGTGTGCGACTGACCGACCGCCACCTGCGTCCAGTCGTCACCTGGCATCCGTTGCGGCGACGACCGCAGGCTGCTGGTGCCGTCGCCCAGCTGGCCCGACTCGTTGTCGCCCCAGCACCAGATGCTGCCGTCGCCGCGCAGACCGCAGCTGTGGATCTGACGCACCACGACCGACTCCCACTCGTCTCCTGGGAGCTCGTCGGGCGTCGTCGCGCCCGCGCCCCAGCATGCCGCCGTCCCGTCGTTCCTGACGCCGCAGGTCTCCGAGTAGCCGGTCGACAGGGCTTTCCAGCCCTCGCCCGGTACGCGCACGGGGGTGGTGCGGTTCTCGGTGGTCTCGTCGCCGAGCTGGCCGAACTCGTTCCACCCCCAGCACGACGCCAGTGCCTGGCTGTCGACCGCACACGTCTGGGCACTGCCGGCGGTGAGCTCGACCGCCTCGAGACCATCGCCCGCCGGCTGCCCCGCAGTGCCGCCGTCCGGGTCCTGGCTCCGCACCGCCAGCGCCACCGCGACCGCGGCCACGACGAGGAGCACCACGCCTGCGAGGAGAGCCACCGGGAGCCGGCGACGGCGGCCGCGCGAGGACGGCAGCGCCCGTGTCCGGGCACGGGTGTCCCCACGACGGCGCGGGGCAGCAGCGGAGTCGGGGTCGAGGGCGGTGAGCAGGCTCTCGCGCATCTCGGCCGCGGACCCGAACCGCTCGTCCGGCTCCTTGGCCGTCGCCCGCTGCACGACCTCGTCGAGGTGCTCGGTGCCGGGTGCGGTCAGCCGGGGGACCGGCTGACGCATGTGCGCGAGCGCGACCTGCACGTCGGTCCCCTCGAACGGTGGCCGGCCGGTGACGGCCTGGTACAGCAGACAGCCGACGGCGTACACGTCGCTCCGGGCGTCGGCGCGAGCACCCTCGTGGCACTCCGGGGACAAGTAGGGGACGCTCCCCACGAGGACGCCGGACCGCGTCCTCGTGCTGGCGTCGGTCAGCGCGATGCCGAAGTCACACAGGTGGACGTAGAGGCCTCCGGCGCGCTCGTGGAGCAGCACGTTGCTGGGTTTGATGTCACGGTGCACGACGCCGACCCGGTGCGCGTCGTCGAGCCCTTCGCACAGCTGGGCCAGCACGTCGGCGGCGACGTCGGGCTCGAGCGGCCCCGACTCGGCGAGTTGACGCTCCAGGTCGGTCCCGCGGACCAGCTGGGTGGCGATGAACAGACAGCCGTCGATCTCGCCGTACTCGTGGATCTGGACGACGTGAGGGGAGTCCAGGCGGGCCAGCACCGCCGCCTCGGAGCGGAACCTCTCGCGGAACGCCTCGTCGTCGGAGTACGACGGCAGCAGCACCTTGAGCGCCACCGAGCGGTCGAGCACGGGGTCCACGGCCTCGAAGACCATGCCCATGCCGCCGCGGCCCAGCACGCCCACGACCCGGAAGCGTCCGAACTCGTCGCCGGGTCCCGGGAAGCTCGCCACCGGCCTACCTTACGCCGAGCCGTCGACGGGCCCGCTGAATCCGTCGCCGGGCATGTCGAGCAGCGCGAGGTCGTCGGCGGTGACAAGCCGGCTCGCCAGCGCGTACTCCACGAGCCGGACCCGGCGGTTGCTCGCCAGCCGATCGGAGCTGCCGAGCAGCCCCCGCACCCCGGCGCCCGTGAGCCTCTCGCAGACGTTGTCGAGCTTCCGGTTGAACTTCGTGATCGTCCATCCCAGCCGGGTCGCGGCCTCCTGGGAGGACGGGATGCTGCCGACCCCGCGTCCGCGGCGCAGGATCGGCTCAGCGAGCGCCAGCACCAGGAGGTGCTGCTCGGGCGTGAGCCGCACCTGGCCGATGGTGGCGCGGGAGGCCGCCGGTGTCGTCCCGAGGTCGGGGACCGGCGCGAACGGCGGGTCGTCGACGACGATCTCCACGTCGTAGGTGCTGGGACCGGCGGTGAACCAGGCGATCGTGCGCGGAAAGACCAGCGGCACCCGAGCGCCGGGCGCCAGCGAGGTCTGGGCCAGTCCGGCGTCGTCGGCGACCGTCACGCTGATCCGGGTGCCCAGGTTGACCAGCCAGACCAGCCCGTCGTGGACGCGCACCTCGAGGAGCCGTCGGTGGAGATAGGGGTTGTCGTCGAGGACCAGGTCGGCGTCCCGGCCGATGGTCAGCCCGTCCGGACCCACCGGGTAGTGCTCGCCGCAGAACTCGACGTGTGCTCGTGCCGCTGCCATCAGCCCCCCCGTCCGACCCGGTGGAGGCGGGCGCGCCGCGCCTCCAGATGCATCAGAGGCGTCATGGTGACACAGCGGACCGGACGTCCCGACCAACCGGGGCGTCCCCGGACCACTCCCGACGAGCCACGAGCTCGTCACCGTCGTACGCCTCCGCCGCGATGGCGACCGAACGGCCGGCACCGGTCACCTCGACGCGCATCGTCGAGCTGACCCGCACGTCGACGCCGGGCCAGGTCAGCCGGAACGTGCAGTCGGCTGACGCCCGCTGGGCGAAGGTCCGCCGGTCGACGACGACCTCGCCGGCGTACTCCTCCCACGCGTGGCCGCCGTGCGGGATCTCGTAGTCGGACCCGTGCCGCACCGCGCACGTCGTGGTCCTGCCCAGCACGTCGTCGGTGACCGTCCACGACACGCTGCCGGGATCCTCGGACGACGTGGCGTCACCGGAGGCGAACGTGGGCGCGGGACGACCACCCAGAGCCCAGTGCGGCAGCTGCAGCGAGCCGCCGTGCACGGTGAGCGAGAGCGGGGCCGGCGGGGCGACGGTGTTGGGCCAGTCGGCCCCCGCCACCGACAGCCGGAGCCGCTGGCCTGGGGAGAACCGGTAGGCGCACGCGTCGAGCGCGACCACCACGTCGTACTGCTCGCCGGGGACGAGCGGGGACGGGACCGCCGGCGCGTGGACGCCGTCCCGGAAGGCGAGGTCCAGGGTGCCGCGGGCCACGAGCGCGGAGGTCCCGTCGGGGAAGACGTCACAGAGCTTGACCGACAGCGAGGCCGCCGGCGCGTCGGCGCTCACGCGGAGCCGCACCTGCGGCTGGCCGACGAGTGTCTCTCCCTCGGCGTCCCACTCCCACGTGATCGAGCGTGCGTCGTCGAGCCGCTGGTCGGCCGATAACCCCCAGGGCAGGTGTCCGCCGCAGTCGATCCAGGCAGCCGTGCCGACGTCCGGGGCGACCTGGAGAGTCCGTGGGCCGTCGAGCGGACGGGGGACGTCAGAGGTGGACGCGGAGGGCCAGGAGTCGCTCACCCAGAACCCCTCGTGGAGGTCGAGGTCCACCTCGGGACGGGTCGAGCTTCGCACGAAGAGGTCCACCCGGTCCTCGTGCTCGGGGCCGATGCCCCGGAGCCACCTGTCGAACCACGCCGCCAGCTCCACGTCCAGGTCGATCCGCGGGCCGGGGAACGCCGTGGTCGGGTCGGCGTGCACCCAGGGGCCGGCCAGGAGCCGATGTGGCACGCCCGCCCGCCGCAGCGCCTCGACCGTGCGGAAGGAGTTGTTGCGGTAGCCGTCGGCCCACCCGGCGACGAGCATGACGGCGCAGTCGATGCGGTCGTAGCCCGTCCCCGCCGCGTCGAGCCGCACCGAGCCGTGCCGCCAGTAGTCCCCGTCGCGGTCCTCGCGGAGCCAGGTCAGCACCCACGGCTCCTGCGTGTCGACGCGGCGCCGCCACTCCTCGCGCCAGCCGTCCCCCCACACGGCCGGCACGGGCGGCAGCATCGTCATCGGCGTCATGTAGTGGCAGTAGTCGACGAGGTCGACCAGGCGCAGGGCCCCACCGCGCCAGTGCACGTCGTCGGTCCAACGGTCGTCGCTGGCGTAGATCGCGCACACGGCCTTCAGGGCAGGGGGCCGCTCGCAGGCGAGCTGGAGCGAGTTGAACCCCGAGTACGACGTGCCCCACATCCCGACGTTGCCGTCGCACCACGGCTGGTCAGCGAGCCAGGCGATGACCTCGAGCAGGTCGGATTGCTCGACCGGCGGGTACTCGTCGGTCGCGTCCCCTGAGGACGAGCCGGTGCCGCGCAGGTCGAGGCGGCACACCGCATAGCCGAACTCGTCCCGGAGCCGCTCGTAGCTCGCGGCGTACGACGAGGTCAGGTCGTCCTTGCGGTAGGGGAGCGCCTCGAGCAGGCAGGGCTGGGGCTCCTCGGCGACGGGCAGGTAGAGGGTGGCCGCGAGCTCTGCGCCGTCCGCCATCCGGATCCGGACGTCCCTGGTGCTCACGCCGGCCCCAGGTGCCGGCGGACCAGCTCGGCGTCGAGCCCCTCGCTGGTGTTGCCGTCGCGACCGGTCGTCGTGGGCGACTGGAGCATCGAGTTCAGGACCGCTTCCTCCGCAGCGTCGACGACCGCCTCGAACAGGGGGTCGAGCGCGCGCCCGGAGACGCGCGGACCCAGCTCGAAGGCGCCGTCCCGTCCCGCCCGGCAGGTCGTGGAGACGGCGAGGAAGATCTCCCCGCTGCCGTGGGAGGCGGCCGATCCGGTGCGGGCCAGCCCGAGCCCGACCCGCCGGGCCAGCCGCGCGCAGCCGGCGCTGTCGACGGGCGCGTCGGTGACGACCACGCCGATGCACGACCCGGCCGGCCGCTCCGGTCCGGGCGGAGAGCGGAGGGAGCAGTCCGCCCAGCGGGACACCGGCGACGGTGAGCCGCTCCCGCACCCCGAAGTTGGTGAGCAGCAGGACAGCGACGGTGTGGCCACCCTCGGTGACCCGGGAGGCGGTGCCGATGCCGCCCTTGAAGCCGAGGCAGGACATCCCGGTGCCCGCCCCGACCGAGCCCTCGGCGGGAGGTCGCGGCGTCCCGCGGGAGGCGAGCGCGGCGTCGTACGCCGACCGGACGTCGGCACGCTCCACCTGCATCCGCCGGCAGTCGTTGAGGAACGAGTCGTCGCACTCGGCGACCACCGGGATCATGACCTCCTCGGCCACCCCGGGGTCGCCCTCGAGCGCGATCTCGCAGGCTGCGTCGTACACCCGGCCGAGCTGCATCGTCGAGGTGAGGTAGACCGGCGACTCGACAGCGCCCCACTCCGAGGCGACGAGGAAACCGGTGCACTCGCCCGCGCCGTTCAGCACCGCGCCCCCCGCCGCGAGCGGTCGCCGGTAGGCGTCCTCGGCGAGCAGGAGCACGGTGACGCCGGTCCGGGCGACGCCTCGTCCCGCCGGCGGCGGCGCCTCGTCGCGGACCAGCGTGGTGTGGCCGAGCCCGACGCCCGGAACGTCGAGGACGGAGTCGGTCGGGCCCGCCGGCAGCCTGCCGATCCGGACGCCGACCTCGGGAGTGCGTGGCATGGCCGCCATCCTGGCACCGAACCGCGTCAGCGCGGGAGCGACGCCACGGCCGCCGCGACGACCTCCTCGAGCGGCGGGGCGATGTCGACGACCGCCCCGTGCTCGTCGGGCTCGAGGGGTTCGAGGGTCGCGAACTGGGACTCGAGCATGGTGACCGGCATGAAGTGCCGTCGGCCGCTCATCCGGTCCACCAGCAGCTCCCGCGAGCCCTGCAGGTGCACGAAGAACACCGAGGGTTCGGGCAGGTCTCCCCGCAGCCGCTCACGGTAGACGCGGCGCAGCGCGGAGCACGCGAGCACCGACGTCCGGCCCTCCCGGTGGTCGTCGGCGAGGAGTCCGGCCAGGATGTCGAGCCAGGGCCGGCGGTCCTCGTCGGTGAGCGGGACCCCCGCCGACATCTTCTCGACGTTGGCACGCGGATGGTGCTCGTCGCCCTCGGTCAGGGGGACCCCGAGCGCCTCGGCGACGCCGGCGCCGACCGCTGACTTGCCGGTCCCGGAGACCCCCATGACGACGACGTGGAGGGTCATGTGACGACCCAGAGGACCGAGGCGAGGGCGAAGGCTGTGAGACCGAGCGTCGTCTCCATCACGGTCCAGGTCTTGAGCGTCGTCGCCTCGTCCATGTTGAAGAACCTGCTCACGAGCCAGAACCCGGAGTCGTTGACGTGGGACAGCACCGTCGCTCCCGCCGCGATCGCCATGACGAGCAGGGCGACCTTGACGTCGCTGACCCCCGCGTCCGCAGCCTGGGCCGCGATGAGCCCGGCGGTCGTCGTCAGCGAGACCGTCGCCGACCCCTGTGCGACCCGGAGGGCGGTGGCGATCAGGAACGCCTGGAGGAGCAGTGGCAGCCCGACGTCGGACAGCGAGGAGGTCAACGCCTCCCCGATGCCGCTGGTCCTGAGCACGAACCCGAACATCCCGCCGGCCCCGGTGATGAGGATGATCGAGCAGATCGGGCCGAGGGCCTTGTCGAGGATGTCGCTGGTCTGCGCCAGGGAGCGGTCCCGGGTGCCGAGGACGCCGATCGCGACGAGCAGCGTGAGCAGGAGGGCGACCGGGGTGTTGCCGAGCAGCTGGAGGAGCTCGACCCAGGCGGATCCCTCCTCGAGCGCGCCCGCGGCGACGAGCGTGGTCAGCACGGTGTTGAACGCGATGAGCACCAGCGGGAGGAGCAGCAGCCAGACGACCGTCCCGAACTTCGGGGCGGTGCGGGTCCCGGTGCCGCCCCGGCCGTCGCCCTGTTCCTCGGCCTGACCGAACAGCGCGTCGGAGAGGGGGACGTCGAAACGAGCCCCGAGTGCCCGCGAGACCAGGTAGACGCCGACGTACCAGGAGATCAGCGCGACCGGCAGCCCGACCAGCAGGACGATGCCGATGTCGCCCGCGAGCGCCTCGCCCGCCGCGACCGGCCCGGGGTGCGGCGGCACCAGCGCGTGCATGGCCGCGAAGGCACCTGCTGCCGGCAGGGCGTAGTAGAGCAGCGAGCCGCCGAACCGGCGGGCCACCGTGAGGATGATCGGCAGGAAGACGACGAGGCCGGCGTCGAAGAAGATCGGGAACCCGAAGAGCAGCGCCGCGACGCCGAGGGCGAACGGCGCCCGCTTCTCGCCGAACCGGTTCACCAGGGTGTCGGCGAGCACCTGGGCGCCGCCGGTCACCTCGAGCAGCCGGCCGAGCATCACGCCGAACCCGACCAGGAGCGCCACCGCCCCCAAGGTGCCGCCGAACCCGGTGAGAAGGGCCGTCGGCACGTCGGCGAGGGGGATCCCCGCCACGACCGCGGTCAGCAGGCTCACCAGCACCAGCGAGATGAACGCGTGCAGCTTCAGCCTCATGATGAGCACCAGCAGGAGGGCGACCGCCCCCGCCGCGATCAGCAGCAGCGTGACGGTGCCGTGGACAGGGTCGATGGTCTCCATGCGTCCTCCCGAGTGTCAGCCGGACGTCCCGACGCGGTCACTCTGCATCCTGCGAACTGCGGTGACAACGAGGACACACCCGGTCGACCGGGTGCGTCCTTCCGCGGCAGCTCCCGGGCCGCGGCCGGCGTCGCGGGCGGCGGGTGGCAGGATCGGGCCCGTGGAGGACGTCACCCGGGTCGGCATCGTCGGGCTCGGCACGATCGCCCGGACGCACCTCGCGGTGCTCGACCTGCTGCCGCAGACGACCGTGCTCTTCGGGGTCGACCCGACCGATGCCGGCGCACGTGCTGCCCGACCGGGTGCCGCTGCACCGTTCGCTTCCCGAGGCGCTCGAGGACCTCGGCGAGCCGGAGCTCCTGGTGCTGGCCACGCCGACGCCGACCCATGTCGACCAGCTGTCGAGCGCGCTTCGGCTGACCTCCGCCACGGTGCTCGTCGAGAAGCCGCTGAGCTCCTCGCTCGCCGGGCTCGAGCGGCTCGAGGAGGAGCACGGCCGGGACGAGCTGGAGCGGAGGGTCCGGGTCGCCCACCACTTCGCCTTCTCCCCGGAGGTGCTGGCGGCGCAGCGGCTCGTGCGCGACCACGCGCCGACGGCGACGCCCGAGCGGGTCCTGTGCTCGTTCAACGACGCCTACGTGCACAAGCCCGCACGGGAGAGGGCAAGCCTCGTGACGAGCTGGGTGGACTCGGGCCCCAACCAGCTGAGCATCCTGTCCCGGTTCGTGACGGGGCTGTCCGTGTCCGAGCGGACGGAGGCCGGCGACGGCTCCACGTCCCGCTGCGTCCTGCGGTACGACGGCGGCTCGGCGCTGCTCGTCGCCAACTGGCGGGCCGCCGACACGAGCAAGCAGACCTCGATGCACTTCGAGGACGGCACTGAGGTCCGCATGGACCACACCTCGATGACGGCGATGGTCGTCCGGGGAGACCGGCTTGTGGAGCACGTGACCGACGACGGCACGCGCCCGCGCAAGGTGGCCCACTACGAGGGGCTGTACCGGGCACTCCTCGACGGCAGCGCCGGGCGTGAGGCTGGTTACAGTCTCGGGCGGGAGCTGGCCGGGCTGCTCGACCGCCCTGCCTAGGATCGCGGGGATGACTTCTCGCACCTGGATCCAGCTCTTCCGCGCCGTGGCGGTGACCGAGGCCCTGTCCTGGGCGGGCCTCCTCGTGGGCATGTACGTCAAGTACCTCACCGACGCCGGCGAGCTGGGCGTCAAGATCTTCGGTCCCCTGCACGGCGGGGTCTTCGTCGCCTACGTCCTGCTCACGCTCGTGGTCGCGCGCACGCAGCGATGGTCGCTCTGGGTGACCTTCGTCGGGCTGGCCTCGGCGGTGCCGCCGTTCACCACGCTCGCCTTCGAGCGGTGGACGCTGCTGACCGGCCGCCTCGACGAGCGGTCGGCTGCGCCCGACCGCCAGCCCGAGCTCACGTCGTAGTGGAGTTCCTGATCCGCCTGGTGCATCAGATGCTCCACCATCACGCCTCGTCGTGCACGTAGGGGCAGTGGCGGCAGCCACGTCCGCAGCACCAGCCCCGGTCGGCCAGGAACCTCGCGGTGAGCACGGAGAGGCCGGTCACCGGGTCGACGTACATGCTCTCGCCGGCCGCCACCGCCTCCGCGTGCGCCCGCAGGAGCTCCTCGCGACCCGGTGTCGACAGCGGCAGCCGGGACAGCGCCGGCTCGGTCAGGGGCCGCTCGTCGAGTGGCTGCTGCTCGGTCACCCGCCCATCCTGCCTGGGTAGCGTTGCGCCATGACCGACGTCGCCATCGCCGCCCCGAACGACGCATCGGCCGACGCCGGCGAACAGGTGGCCCGCGCGGGCGGCAACGCGGTCGACGCCGCACTGGCCGCCGCCCTGGTCACGATGGTGAACGAGGTGGGGCTGGTCTCGCTCAGCTCGGGAGGGTTCGTCACGGTCCAGCCACCCGGAGGCGGGCAGCCCTACACGGTCGACGGCTGGATGGAGATGCCCGGACGGGACCGGGCCCTCGGCGGCGGCACCTGGGACATCCACACCGAGTACGGCGGCGGGGTCGACATCACGATCGGCCCCGGCTCGGTCGCGACCCACGGGTCGGTGGCGGCGTTCGGCGAGACGCACCGCCGGGGCGGGCGGCTGCCGTGGCGGGAGATCGTGGAGCCGGCCATCGACGTGGCCAGGGGAGGGTTCCGGCTCAGCTCCGCCTCGAGGTACTACCTCGACTACGTTCACGAGTCGATCTTCGGGTGGGACCCCGCCAGCCGCGCGGTCGTCCACGACGTGCAGGGGGAGGTCACGACCGATCTCGTGGTGGTCCCCGACCTCGCGGACTCGCTGGAGCTGGTGGCGGCCGAGGGGCCGGACGTCCTGCACGTGGGGGAGCTGGCCCGGATGATCGGGACCGACGTCCTCGCCCGGGGCGGCATCCTGGGTCCGCAGGACCTCGCTGCCTACCGGCCCGTGATCCGGCCCTCGCTGGTCAGCCGGATCGGGGAGTGGTCGCTGTCGACCGCCCCGCCGCCGTCGGTGGGCGGGGTGTGCGTCGCCGCGATGCTGCGGCTGCTCGACGACCGGCCGCACGGCCCCTGGACGGACGAGGACATCGACCACCTGGTGCGGGTGCAGCGCGCCGTCCTCGGCCACCGGCTCGACGTGCTGGACGTCTCCCAGGACGTCGAGGCGGACGCCCGAGCGTTCCTCGGCCTCGTGGACCGCCACGACCTCGGCATCGTGGAGTCGGGATCGACCGCGCACGTGTCCGCCGCCGACAGCGACGGAGGGGCGTGCGCCGTCACCGTCTCCTCCGGCTACTTCTCGGGCATGATCGCCTCGGGGACCGGGATCTGGCTCAACAACAGCCTCGGGGAGCAGGAGCTCAACGGTCACGGGCTGCACGGCCTGGAGCCGGGGGCTCGGCTGAGCTCCAACATGGCTCCGACGGTGGGCCGCCACCGCGACGGCTCGGTGCTTGCGATCGGCTCGCCGGGAGCGAGCAGGATCGCCACCGCGATCGTGCAGGCACTTGCCGGCTTCGTCAGCGGTGGGCTGGGGCTGCAGGAGGCGATCCACCACCCCCGCGTGCACGTCCAGGGTGCTGCCCGGCCGGACGAGTCGGTGCGCCACGAGACCGAGCTCTCGATGTACTTCGGGGGAGTGGGTGCGGCGCTGGCGCACGTCGACGGCCATCTCGTGGCCGCGGCGGACCCGCGGCGCGACGGCGCCGTCCGCACCGTGCTCCGCTAGAGGCCGGCACGGTCGACGACGAGCTCGGCGATGGCCAGGCTCGACGTCGCCGCAGGAGAGGGCGCGTTGCGCACGGTGGTGATGCCGTCCTGCTCCGAGATCCGGAAGTCGTCGACCAGGGAGCCGTCGCGCCCGATCGCCTGGGCCCGGACCCCCACGGGTCCCCGCACCACGTCGGCCGCGGTGATCTCGGGGACGTACCGGCTCGCCCGCTGCATGTACGCCCGGACCGAGAGGCTCCCGCGCAGCTCCACCGCCCCGGTGCGCCAGTGGCGGCGGCCCAACCGCCAGAAACCGGGCCAGGAGAGCATGCTCCGCAGGTCCTCCCACGAGGCGTCTCTGCGCCGGTAGCCCTCCCGGGCGAGCGCGAGGACCGCGTTGGGGCCGACCTCGAGGTCCCCCGAGGTCCGGCGGGTGAAGTGCACTCCGAGGAACGGGTACCGCGGGTCCGGCACCGGGTAGACCATGCCGCGCACGAGGTCGCACTTCGGCGGCACGACCCTCATGTACTCGCCGCGGAACGGCACGATCCGGGGTCCGTCGACGCCGTCGGCCAGCCTCGAGACCCGGTCCGCCTGGAGCCCGGCGCAGACGACGAGCCGGTCCACGCGGTGCGGGCCACGGTCGGTCGACACCTCGATCCCACCGGCGCGCCGCTCGATGCCGGTGACCCGGGTCGACACGAGCACCTCTCCGCCGTACGCCCGCACCTCGGCGGCGCAGGCCTCCGCGACCGCCCGGTAGTCGGTGATCGCCGTGACCGGCGAGTGGAGCGCGAGGAGCCCGGCCGCGTGCGGTTCGATCTCGCCGATCTCCGCCGGCTCGACCCGTCGCAGCCCCGGCACCGCGTTCGTGCGGGCTGTCCGCTCCAGGGCGTCGAGCCGCACCAGCTCGGACGGGTCCACGGCGACCACGAGCTTGCCGCACTCGTCGTAGGGCAACCCCTGCTCGGCGGCGTACTCCTTGAGCAGCACCCGGCCGCGTGCACACAGCTGCGCCTTCAGGCTGCCCGGGCGGTAGTAGATGCCGGCATGCACGACGCCCGAGTTGTGCCCGGTCTGGTGGACGGCGAGGCGGTCCTCCTTCTCGAGGACGACCACGCGGGCTGCCGGGTGACGGCGGGCGACCTCGCGGGCGACGGCGGCTCCCAGGATGCCGCCCCCGACGACGCCGACGGTGCGCTCGCTCATGCCCGGAGGGTACGACGAGGCGGCCGAAGGTCCGTGGTGCGTGCCGCCTGCCGGCGGTAGCGTCCGACCACACGCCTTCCCAGGGAGGTTCCTCCGATGCCAGACGTCCTGCCCACCCCGGTCACCCAACGGCTGACCCGGTTCGTCAGGCACCGCACGGAGCCGGCAGCCGACCCTCGCGGCATCCGGAGACGCCGGCCCAACGACGTTGCGGCCTGCGCCCGGCTGGCCGTCCTGTCGACGAGCAAAGAGGCGCGGCAGTCCTCCTGGCGCGGCTGGTTGACCGCCGACGAGGTGGTGGAGGCCTGGGTCGCCGAGCGCCAGGGCGAGCTCCTGGGGCACGTCGCCCTGTCCGAGGTCGGGCGGAACGCCCGATCGGCGGTCCGCTGGCGGGAGGTGACCGGCCACCCCACGAGCGAGCTGCTGGCTGTCTCGAGGCTGTTCGTCCGGCCCCGGGCCCGCGGCCAGGGAATCGGCACGGCGCTCCTCGAGATGGCGGTCGCGGGGGCGCGGGCACGAGGACGTGTGCCGGTCGTCGAGGCGGTGGGGGCGGCCCCGGACGAGCTGCAGCTCTACGCGGAGCGGGGGTGGCGGTGCGTCGGGCTCTGCCCGGCCCGGCACCGTGCCGACGGGCTGGACGTCCATCTGCTGGTGGCGCCGCGCGGCTGAGGCACGCGCCGTCACCGACTCCGTATCCTGCCCCGATGAGCAGACTTCGGGACCGGATCATGCCGCAGCGGCTCCACAAGCTCCGCCTCATCAGACTCACCCCCCGTCTCGTCCTGGTCGCGGCGGGCGGCGGGCAACCCCGGGTCACCTCCCTCGGCAAGGGCGGCTGGCTGGTCCGCCAGCGCACCCCGGCCGGTCGCAAACTGCAACTGCAGCCGCTCGACGAGGACACCTGGGTGGTGTCGCGCCGCGGACCGCGGGCGCGGGTCGTGCACCGGCTGGGACAGCCGTCGCTGCGCGCCGACCTCGTCGTCGACCGCCGCACGCTCAGCCGGAACACCCAGGGGTACCAGCTCAAGATGCTGCGCTACCTGGGTGAGGAGCACGTCGCCTGGCTGCTGGGTCAGCTCGAGGTCAACGTGGTGCTCGACGTGGGCGCCAACCGCGGGCAGTTCGGACAGCGGCTGCGCCGAGACGGCTACACCGGCCGCATCGTGTCCTTCGAGCCCGTCCCGCACGTCGCCGACGCCCTCGAGGAGGCCGCGGCCGACGACCCGGAGTGGCACGTCCTGCGCTGCGCGCTCGGAGAGACCGACGAGGAGACCGAGATGCACGTCGGTGTCGGCGAGGGTCGCTTGAGCTCCCTGCTGCCGGCGAGCGAGTTCGGCCGGACGTGGAACGAGAGGATCGACGCGGACACGACCGTGCGAGTCCCGGTCCGGCGACTCGACGGGCTCTTCGACGAGGTGGTGGCCGGGGTCGACAGCCCGCGCGTCTACCTCAAGCTCGACACCCAGGGCTACGACCTCCAGGCGTTCGCCGGCGCCGGGGACCGGGTCGAGGAGCTGGTCGGCATGCAGTCGGAGGTCTCGCAGGTGCCGCTCTACGACGGCATGCCGCACATGACCGAGCAGCTCGCGACCTACGAGGCCGCGGGCTTCGGGCTCACCGGCATGTTCCCGGTCATCGTCGACCGGCCGACGATGCGCGTCATCGAGTTCGACGCGGTGATGGTGCGCGGCGAGGCGCCCGTCCCCTGACCGCTGCCGGGCCTGGCGGCCCATCTGTTCTGTGTGTCCGAGGGGGACTCGAAGCCGATGGAGTGCCCTTGTGGACTCCTCAGGACGTCGGTACGCGGACTGCGGGGGAGACGTCGACCACGGACTCGCTGTCGAACACGTCGACTGGGTCGACGCTGCATGGCCTGCTCCCAGTGCCCCGCCAACGTCGTCTCACAGGTTCTGGCCGCACGCTTCACATGGGAGCCCGGGACCGCGTCTGGCTTGACCCGTAGAGCGAGGTACGAAGCACCTCCATCACCCTGCGCCTCATCCGCGTGCCGTCCACCGACGCGCAGCCCTCGGGTCTGCGACATCCGACCGCGGTCTCTCCGAGGATCGAGGCAGGTCAGAGAGTATCTGTCACCGAAGTTGCCGACGGCCGGCTCCGACGCTCGACACCAGTGGTCCTCGAGAGTGGAAAGCGTCGGCCCGCCCGTGAGGTGCGGTCCGCAGCCGCAGGCCTACCCTCTACCTCCAGCGGCAAATGACTCCAGGGAGCGTCTGCCGTCCAGTGTCGCGCTGATCCGGCCGGTGACGTCGACCAGCAGCGGGACGTGCGCGCGCAGCTGTCTGTTGCTGAGCCTGCTGGTGGGAACCGACACACTGACCGCCGCCACTATCTCGTGGTTGGGGCCGAACACCGGCGCCGCGATGCACCGGACGCTTTCCTCGTGCTCCTGCTCGTCCCATCCCCAGCCACGCCGCCGGATGTCAGCAGCCGCAACGACCAGGTCATCGTGGGCGACGATCGTATTGTCCGTGTAGCGATGCAGCTCGAGTGCGGGCCAGTCCTCGACGGGGGTGTACGCCAGGAGCACCTTGCCCACGCCGGTGCAGTGCAGGGGAGCGCGAGCGCCGACACGGGAGTACATCCTCACCGGGTACGCACTCTCGACCTTGTCGAGGTACACCATGTCGGACCCGTCCATCACCGCGAGGTGCACCGTCTCCTTGGTCTGGGCACCCAGCCTGTCCAGCTCGGGCCGGGCAACCTTGCGGATGTCGAGCTCCTCGAGGATCGAGTTCGACAGACCGACGAGACGGAGGCCGAGCGAGAACACCGGGAGGTCCCCTTCCCGGCGGACCCACCCGTACTTCTCGAGGATCTGCAGGGTGCGGAGCACAGTGGACTTGTGCGTGCCGAGCACCTCGGCCAGCTCGCCGAGGCGGTGAGGGCGCTTCGAGAGCTCCTCGATGAGGAGCACTGCGCGCTCCAGGCTCTGACTCAACTAACTACCTTCCCTCGCCGTCGCAATACCCTACTCTTCGACCAGCTGCGGCGACGTCACGAGCGTTCGTCCGCTTGGTGCGGGGCCACCCCTGCGGATGTCGGCACCACCGCGAAGCACTCGACACCGTGGTCGGGGGCGAAGGATCCGAGCTGCGGGTGCTCCTTCCGGCACCGGTCGTGCACCAGCGGGCAACGCGTCTGGAACGAGCAGCCGACCGGCAGGTTCGATGCGCTGGGAGTCTCGCCCTCCAACGGCACGACGCGCTTGCGTCGCCGGGGGTCGGGGACCGGAGCTGCGGCCAGCAGCGCACGGGTGTACGGGTGCTGGGGGTTCTCGAAGAGCTCCGCGGTGGGCGCGAGCTCGACAATCCTCCCGAGGTACATCACCGCCACCCGGTGAGCAATCCGGCGTACCGTCGTGAGGTCGTGGCTGATGAACAGGTAACCGACCCCTCGTTCCTTCTGCAGCTGCTCCAGCAACGCCACCACCCGCGAGCGCACGGACTGGTCCAAGCTCGCGGTCGGCTCGTCGAGGACGACGAGCTCGGGATCGCAGATCAGGGCCCGCGCGATGGCGACGCGCTGTTGCTGACCACCGGAGAGCTCACGCGGACGCCGCTTCCGGTACTCCGGGCCGAGCCCGACCGTCCTCAACGCCTCGACGACCCGCTCCTCCACGGCGCCGTCCCCACCACCGAGAAGGCGCGCCGGCTCGGCGACGGTCTTCTCCACGGTGAAGTGCGGGTTCAGGGACTGATCGGGGTGCTGGAACACCATCTGCGCCCGTCGGCGGACCTCACGGTCATGCACCCGGGCGTGCAGGTCCTCGCCCCCCAGGGTCACCGAGCCCCTCGTCGGGGTGGCCAGCCCCACGACGATGCGCGCGGTCGAGGACTTGCCGCAGCCGGACTCGCCGACGAGGGCCAGGGTCTCGCCGGCCTCCAGGTCGAGGCTGACCCCCCGGACCGCCGGGAGCGCATGCGCTCCCGATCCGTAGGTCTTATGCAGGTCGTGAACGCCGAGCAGCGACAACGTCTTCCTCCTCGCCGAGGAAACATGAGTAGCGGTGTTGGGAACCTGCCTCGAACAGCGGCGGGAAGTCTGAGCAGCGGTGGAAGACGTGTGGGCAGCGGTGCGCGAAGCGGCAACCCGGAACGGAGAAGTCCACGCCCGCCTCCTCGGTGGCTCCGTCCGCCTTGCCCTGCTCCACCTTGAGCGAGTCGAGGAGGAACTGGGTGTAGGGGTGGCGGGGTTGCTCGAAGATCTCGATCGCCGTGCCGGTCTCCATGAGCTGGCCGGCGTACAGCACCGAGACCCGGTCACACATCTCTGCAACAGCGCCGAGGTCATGGGTGATGAACAGCACCCCGCAACCCGTCTCCGCGACGAGCTCGCGCAGGAGGTCGAAGATCTGGGCCTGCACGGTGACGTCGAGACCCGTGGTCGGTTCGTCGGCGATGAGCACCCGGGGTCGGTAGGCGAGCGCCATGGCGATCACCACGCGCTGGCACATGCCACCGGACAGCTGGTGCGGGTAGGACCCTGCGACCCGTTCCGCCCCCGGGATGCCGACCCGGCGCAGCAGCTCCACGCTCTCGGTCGACGCCTCCCGCTTCGACTTGCCACGGACCTTGGTCAAGACCCGTTGAACCTGGTGGCCGGCCTTCATCATCGGGTTCAGCGCCCCGCGCGGGTTCTGGAAGACCATCGTGACATCGCCGACGTGTCGAGATACCCGGCGGCCGGCGTCCAGCAGTGTGCGCCCCTCGATCTCGGCGCTCCCGGCCCGCAGCTCCACCGAGGGCGGCAGCAGCCCGAGCAGGGCCAGGGATGCCATGGTCTTGCCCGACCCGGACTCTCCGACCACGCCCATGACCTCGCCGGGCTGAAGCGACAGGGACACGTCGCGGAGCAGGAGTTCGGACTTGTCTGCGATACCGACGCTCAACCCACGCACGTCGAGAAGACTCATCGCTTTCCTTCCTGGAGGTCATCGCCGACCAGCTGGAACGCCAGCGCGAGACCCACGATGAGTGCACCGGGGAACAGAGCGGTCCACCATGCACCTGTCAGCACGTCGTTGGCCCCTTCGGCGACCATGACTCCCCACTCCGCGGTCGGGGGGCGGATGCCGATCCCGAGGAATGCCAGCCCAGCCACGTCGAGGACTGCCCAACCCGCCACCAGAGCCGCCTGCGTGTACGCCGGCGTCAAGCTGTTGGGAAGCACGTGCCGGAACGCGATCTGCCACCGCCGGTTGCCTGCGAGGGCCGCGGCGTCGACGTACTCCCGCTCCCGCTCAGCGAGAGCACGGGCCCGTGTCAGTCGGATGAAGTACGGCGTGTACGCGATCGCCACTGCACCCACGACGTTCGGGATGCTGTCTCCGAGCGCAGCGACCAGGATCAGGGCGAGCACGAAGGCGGGAAATGCCAGCACGATGTCGGTCAGACGCATGACGACCTCGTCGAACATGCCGCCGAAGTAGCCCGCCACCACACCGATGACGGATCCGACGCTCGCAGCGATGAGCGCGATCACGATGCCGACCACGACGTCGAGCCGGGCGGCGACCACGGCTCTGGTGAACACGTCCCGGCCGAACCGGTCGGTGCCGAAGAAGTACTCGGAGCTCGGAGGGGCGAGGGCGTCACCCGGCGCCGTCTTCAGGGGATCACCCACCAGCAGCGGCCCGAAGATCGCCGTCATCACATAGACGACCATGACCGCGACACCGATGCTCGCCATCGGATAGCGGCGGGCAAGGGACAGCACGTTCGCACTCGTGCCCGGGCGCCGCCAGAACCCAGTCACGCCGATGCCGGCAGCACTCATGACTCGGCCTTCCCTCCGATCCGGATCCGTGGGTCGATGATCCCGTAGAGCACGTCGATCAGGACGTTGAGCAACACGTAGAGAACGCCCACGAGGATCACGAACCCCTGGAGAGCCTCCAAGTCGTTGTTCTGGATGGCCTGGTAGGCGTAGCGCCCGATTCCCGGCCAGGCGAACAACGTCTCGACGATGATGTTCCCTCCGAGCATGTAGCCGAAGACGATCCCGATGGCGGTGACCACTGGGAGCATCGCGTTGCGGAAGCCGTCGCGGAGCAGGACGTCGCGCTCCCTGACGCCCATCGCTCGCGCCGTCCTCACGTAGTCGGACCGCAGCGTCTCGATCATCGACTGGCGCACCATCTTCATGATCGGAGCCACGAGGACCACGGTCAGGGTGAGGACCGGCAACATCAACGAGCGGGCTGCGCTCCAAGCCAAGCTGAGCTGGCCGGTCAGCAACGCGTCGATGGTGAACAGCCCGGTCAGGTGCCTCGGCGGCTCGACCGTCACCGGCAGGCGGTCGATAGGGGCGGGGAACCATCCGAGCCGCGAGTAGAAGAAGTAGATCAGGAGCAGGCCCAGCCAGAACAGCGCCATCGAGGAACCGGTGATCACGCCTGCTCGAGTGATCCGATCGACCCACCCACCCTTGCGGGACGCCGCCAAAATCCCCATGGGGATTCCGATCAGGCATGCCAGCAGCACGGCGTAGAGACCCAGCTCCAGCGAGGCTGTGATCCGCTGCAGGAGCTCCGCGGTGACCGATCCGTTCGAGACGGTGGACGTGCCGAGGTCGCCGCGCACCACACCGGTCAGGTAGGACCAGAACTGCTCGACCAATGAGTCGTTCAGGCCGTACTTCTCACGCACTGCATCGAGGCGCTTCGCGTCGGCGTACGGCCCTGCCCTGAGCACGGCGGCGTCACCCGGAAGAATCCGCACGACGAAGAAGACCACGACGACGATGCCGAACAGGGTCAGCGCGGTCGTGGCCGCCCGGCGAGCCAGGTAGCGAGCCATGGATTCCTCCAGTGTTGCGTGGATCCGAGGACCGAGCCGGCTCCGAGCCGCCCCCCGTCACGAGGGCCGGCTCGGAGGGCCTTGTCACTCGGACTTGCTGAGGTGCTCGAACCGCAGGGTCTGGTCGTAGGGTCGGGTCACGCCCGTGACACCCTTCCGCGCAGCCACGATGTAGTCGGCCGAGTAGAGGAATGCCCAGGGGGCCTCCTCGATCGCGATCTCCTGCGCCTGGCGCGAGAGCTCGGCACGCTGTTCGAGGTCGAGCTCGAACGTGCCTTCTTCGAGCAGCGCGTCGAACTCCGGGTTGCTGTAGTCGGCGTAGTTGGTGAACTGGCCGCTCTTCAGCAGGAATCCCATCTGGAAGAAGGGGTCCTCACCCCACGAGAACCAGTCGTGCAGGAACATCGGCAGGGAGTGCTCGTTGAGTCGCTGGAAGTAGGCAGCATCAGGGAGGCGCTCGATCTGCACGTCGATGCCGATCTCGCGCAGCGCGTCCTGGATGAACACCGCCGCTTCCGCGTCCTGCGGAATGGCCTGTCGCACGACGAGCTCGGTGCTGAGGTCGGTCTCGCCGGACTCCGCGAGGAGCTCCTTGGCCTTCTCCAGGTTCGTCTCGTACGGCCACAGCTCCTCACCGGCCGACGAGCTCATCGCCGGCGGCACGGGCCCCTTGGCCATCGACGCGTAGCCGTACTGCACCTTGTCGATGATGTCCTGGTAGGGGATCGCGTACGAGATCGCTTGGCGGACGCGCACGTCGTCGAAGGGCTCGATCTTGTTGTTCATGCCCAGGTACGTGATGCGGCTGGAAGGCAACCGGAACACGTTGAGGGCGGGGTCGTCCTCCAGCTGGGAGATGAGCCGAGGAGGAATGCTGTCGACGATGTCGACGTCGCCGCTGCGAAGAAGCAGGACGCGCTGGTCCGGATCGGGCACGACGCGGAGCCGCATGCCACCGTTCTTCACCTCGTCGGCCGCCCAGTAGTTCGGGTTGGGCTCCAGCATCGACTCGCGACCACGGGCGACCTCGGTGACGTCGTAGGCGTTGGAGGACGTCACGTTGTCCTCCATCCACTGCGTTGCCCACGGGTCGTCCTTGGTGGCGTGCTTCTCTGCCTCCTGGGAGTTGATCGCCCCGAACACCTGGAACGTCATGAACCGCTCGAACAGGGGACTCTTGAAGGTGGGGCGCAGCACGACGGTGTGGTCGTCCGGCGTCTCGATCTGTTCGGGCTTGTCGATGCCGACGAAAGGCAGCAGGGCTGTGATGTAGCCGGGGCCCAGCATGGCGCGCTCGAAGGTGTACTTGACGTCCGCCGAGGTCACCGGAGTCCCGTCCGCGAATTCGGCGTCGTTCCGGAGCTTGAACACCGCTTCGGTGCCGTCCTCGTTGATCTCCCAGGACTCGGCGAGGGCGCCTTCGTACTCGTCGGTGCCCTGGAGGGCCCCGTCGACGTCCTCGTACTTCTGTCGGAGCAGCGGCGCGTAGACGTTGGCGGTGATCACGTACGCCGCGTCCGTCCGGAACATGTGGGGGTCGAGTAGGTCGACGTCCGAGCCCAGTGCGACGTTCAGGACCGCGTCAGTGTCGGTTTCTCCGGCGCCCTCGCCGCCGCCCGACGAGCTGGGGTCCGTGGCGGAACATGCGGCAAGCAGCGTGCTGGACAACACAAACGACAGGAGCCCGACCCACTTGGCTCCCTTGGCTGGCTTCTTCATTCGCTCCTCCGAAGTACGGCGTTGCACGGGTGGCAACAGCGTTGTAAAAGCATCACGGTCGATCCTGGTCGTGTCAAGGAGTTGTTCATGCCTCGACGTGCTCACGGGCCGCCTCAGCGGCCTCCCGGGTCCGGGTGCGCAGCCCGTCCAGGTCGTCGGTCGACCGCACCAGCGACGTCCCGAGTGCCACCGCGACCGCCCCGGCCGCCAGGAAGCCGGGGATGTCCGCCGAGCCGACGCCGCCGGTCGGCACGAACCCGACGTCGGGCAACGGTCCGCGCAGCGCCCGGAGGTAGGGAATCCCCGCGGGGTGGGCAGGGAAGAGCTTCACCAGGCGTGCGCCACTGTCGACCGCCGTCACGACCTCCGTCGGTGTGTACGCGCCGGGCAGGGCGAGAAGACCGAGGTCGCCGGCCCGTTGGATCACCGCGGGTGAGACGTTCGGTGAGACGACGAACTCGGCGCCGGCATCGGCAGCCGCACAGACGTCGTCCTCGGAGAGCACCGTTCCGACCCCCACTGCGGCACGGTTGCCGGCCGCCGCCGCGGCCGCCGTGACGGCCGGGAGGGCGCCGCCGCTGGTCAACGTGAACTCGAGGGCCCGCACGCCTCCTTCCACGAGGATCTCGGTCATCGCGACGGCCTCGTCCGGGGTCAGGCTCGGGACTCGGATGATGGCGATCAGACGGCCGGCCCTGACATGATCCTCGGCGGTCATGACACCCTCCACTCCGCGACCGCTTCCACGAGTCGGTTGGCGCCCTCGCGCAGGTTGGGGGTGGCGGTCGCCAGGGACAGCCGTACCTTGCCCGCCCCTGAAGGTCCGAACGTCTCACCCGGCGCCACAGCGACCGCCCTGTCCTGGATCAGGCGGCGCGCGAAGGCGTAGGAGTCGCTGTCGGCGGCGGACACGTCGGCCATGATGTAGAACGCCCCCCTGGGCACCGAGAGGAGGAGCCCGCCGTCACCAAGGATGTCCACCACCATGTCGCGACGTGAACGATAGGCGTCGACCATCTCTGTGACGCAGCCCTGATCCCCGTCGAGCGCGGACTGTCCCGCCTTCTGCGCGATCGACGTGGCGCAACTGATCATGGGCTCCTGCACCTTCGCGACGAGGTCGATGACCTCACGAGGGCCGGTCACGTACCCCATGCGCCAACCCGTCATCGCGTAGCTCTTGGACAGGCTGAAGACGCTGAGCACGTGCTCGGCACCCTCGATCGACGCGGGGCTCACGTGCTCACCCTCGAAGAGGACCTGCTCGTAGCACTCGTCCGAGAGGAGGTACATGCCGTGCTGCTGCGCGATCTCGACGAGACGCTCGGTGACCGCGCGGGAGAACACCGCGCCCGTCGGATTGCCGGGGCTGTTGACCAGGAGCACCTTGGCTCCCGAGGTCCTCGCCAGCTCGTCCAGACGGTCGAGGTCGGGGCAGAAGTCCTGCTCGGGCAGCAACGGGTAGTGCACGGTGCGCGCTGACAGGACGTCGGCCATCATCTGGTAGTTCGGCCACCCGGGGTCCGGGATCAGGATCGCGTCTTCCGGTGAGACGAGTGTGGCCAGGCACTCCACCAGGGCGTTGACAGCCCCTGCGGTGATGACCACGGCGTCAGGGTCTGCCGCGATCCGGTTCACCCGCTCGAGCTTCGCCACGATGCTCTCGCGCACCTCGATCAGGCCCTTGTTGGCTGTGTAGGTGGTGAATCCGGAGCGCGCCGCACGGCAGCCGGCCTCCACGATGTGCTGTGGAGTGGGGAAGTCGGGCTGTCCGACCTCGAGGTGGAGCACGTCGTCGCGACGGGCCGCGAGATCCATGATCTCGCGGATGCCGGACCGCTTCATGAGGCGGATGCGTTCGGCGGGAAGGATCATGCCTGGGCTCCTGCGTCCCTGTCTGCGGAGTGGATGAAGTGGGGGAGGACCTGCCCGGCGAGCGCGTCCAGTGTGGCAGCGGCGTTCTCCGCCGGCGTGGGAAACAGCGCGACGTGATCCGCGCCTGCGTCGAGCAGCCGCCGGATCTTGCCCACGCACTCGTCGGGGTCCCCGGCCACAGCCAGGTCCTCTACCCAGGCGTCCGGCATCTCCTGCCGCACCCTGTCGTAGCCGCCGTCGGCGATCAGGGCCCGCAGCTCCTCGTTGATGCCGTAGGCCCCGGTGATCGCGTTCGGGCCGCCGGCTGCCAGGTAGAACGCCACGGCCTTGCGGGCGTTGGTCTTTGCAGTCGCGGAGTCTTCGTCCACTGCGCACAGGGCGAACGCCGTGACCCGGTGCGACGCCGTCGGCGAGGCGGAGCGAGCGCGCCCGGTGTCGATCTGCTGGCGTGCCCAGCGCACGTACTCCGTCCCGGCCAGGACCGACAGCAGCGTGCCGTCCGCGATCTCGCCGGACAGCTGAAGCATCTTGGGCCCGGCCACGCCTGTCTGGATGGGGACCCGGCCCGCCGGCGGGTGGACCAGTCGGATCCCCTCCGCGTGGAAGGTCTTGGTCGACGTCGCTTCCTCGCCGGCAAGCAGCTCCTCGAGCATCGTGACGGAGTCACGCACGGCACGGAGCGCCGACGGCGGCTCGAGTCCCATCTGCGACAGCCAGGCGGGGACACCGAGCCCGACCGCCGGCATCAGACGCCCGACGAAGGCGCGGTCGAGAGTGGCGATCTCCATCGCGAGCAGAGCGGGGTGCCTGGTCACCGCGGACACCACCCCTAGACCTACGGGGATGTGATCCGTGGCGCCCAGGGCGATGGCGGCGCCCGAGACGCCGCCGCTGAAGAAGTAGTCCTCGGAGAGCCAGATCTCCCCGAAGCCCGCGCGCTCTGCTGCCGCGGCCATGGGCCGCAGCTGCTCCGGCGCGATCTCGCTGCCCAGAACCAGTCCCACCGAATGTGCATCCATCACGCGTTCTCCTGTCGGGTCCACTCTCAGCGACCACTGCTGTCGGAACCGGGGTCGTAGGGCGGGAAGTGCTCGTAGACCTTCCGCACGTCGTTGTTCTCGTGGAGGGCCACCACTCGACCGTCCCGGACGTGGACCACGTCCACGCCGTGGTTCTCCCAACGTCGCCCGTCCGCCGTCGTCGCGGTCTCGTGCCAGATCCCCGCCGCGACGTCGCCGTCCACCACGATCTCGTCGAGAGTGAACTCGACGTCGCGCAGCAGTGGCCCGGCGAAGTCGAAGAACCTGCCCGCCGCGCTCTTGCCACGCACGTGGGCCTGTCCGAGAAAGCGCACCGCGACGTCCTCGTGCATGACGGCGAGCATGCCGTCCTTGTCACCGGCCAGGAACGCCTGGTACATCGACTCGGCCACCTTCCGGGTTCCCGTCGTCACTGCCTCACCTCACCAACATCGACGTGTACTGGTTGAGCAGCTGCCTGGCGTCTGCACCCGGACCGATCCCTTCCCAGTCGCCCGACACGGTCACCGCCTTCGCTCCGAGCACGGCGCCGAGTCGGGCGCCGTCCGCGACCGACCAGCCTCGGAGAAGTCCGCTGATGACTCCGGCAGCGAAGGCGTCGCCGGCTCCGACCGAGTCGACCACCTGTTCCACCGGGAAGGGCTCGACGGGGGTGACCCCGCCGGCTTCGTAGACGACGGCACCGTCCGCACCGTCCTTGATCACCACCGCCTCGAGTGCGGAGTCAGAGAGCCGTTGGGCGGCGTCGTGGGGATCGGCGTCCGGCACCAGCGTGGCGAGCTCGTCCCGACCGGCGAGCAGCACGTCGACCATCGGCAGGATCTCACCGAACTCGGCGGCCGCCCTTGCGCCGTCCCAGACCGCGGGCCTCAGGTTGGGGTCGAAGACGATCCTGCAGCCCGGGGCGGCGGCGGCCCAGGACATCGCCCTGCGCGCCACCTCCGACAGGCCGTGCCCGTCACCGAGTCCGAGAGTGATCCCGGAGAGGGTGAGCACCTCAGGCACGTCGAGCCGCTCCAGGTCGACGGCGGTCGGAGCCAAGCGAGCAGCGGCCGAGCGGTCCCGGTAGTAGTAGACGCGACGCTGGACGTCGCCGCGGCGCTCCTTGAGGAACATGCCGGTCGGCGCGGCCGGATCGATCGCGACGTGCTCGGTGCCGACGCCCCGCTCGCTCAGCGTCCGCGTCACCAGGCGACCGAACGGGTCCATGCCGACCGCGGAGACCAACGACGTGCGGTGGCCGAGGTGGGCGAGGTTGATGAGGACGTTGCCCTCCGCGCCGGCGACGCCCAGCCGAAACCGCGACACGTCCTCGAGTGGCCCGTCCGTCTCGGGATCGAGCAGTGCCATCATCTCGCCGACGGCGATGACCTCGGCGCCTGGCTCACCCATGCCCGGACGCCTTCTCGACGCCACCGGGAAGAAGCTCGTGCCCGGTGAGCGGGCCGGCTGCCCGTGCGCGGATCCGCACGGCGTCGCCGGGCAGGTAGGCGAGCTGGATCTCCTCGAGCTCGAGGTCGCGCACCTGTTCGGCGTCGGCGCCGGCGCCGACCGCGCGCTGGCGAGCCTCCTGGCGAGCCTCGTCGAGGACCGCAGTCCTCGGCTTTCCCTCGAGCCGGTAGATGCGGTCGACCTCGCCACTCACCTCGGCGACCGCGGCGCCGACAGCGTTCGCGACCTCGTGGTGCGGCGGTCGCAGCACCTCGAGTGCGCCGGCAAGGTCGTCCGGGACCAGGAAGGATCCACCGCCGACGGCGACCACCGTGACCGGCTCGGCGCTGGTCCTCATCCGGTCCAGGGCCGCATCCAGAACCCGTTGCGCGATCTCCTGGACCTCTCCCGCATCGTCCGCGTCGAGTGCGTGCCGGACCGCGTCCGGATCGCCCAGCCCGAGACCCCCGAGCACGGCCACGTCCGTGAGCGTCAGCGTGTCACCGCCGAAGCAGAGCGCTCGCCGAGTGATGTCGTGCCCGACGCTGTCGGGCCCGAGCTGCAGTCCGGCGTCGGTACGACGCACGATCGTCCCGCCACCCAGGGCGACCGAGACCAGATCGGGCATCCGGAAGTTGGTGAGCACTCCGCCGATCTCGACCGCGACGCCGGACTCGCGGGGGAAGCCACCCCGGAGGGCGCCGAGGTCCGCGGTGGTCCCGCCGACGTCGATCACGACGGCGTCCATCCGCCCCGACAGCAGGGCACCACCCCGGAGGCTGTTGGTCGGACCCGACGCCACCGTGAGCACGGGGTACTCCGCAGCGCGGCTCAAGGTCATCAGCGTGCCGTCGTTCTGGCTCAGGTACGGGACGGCGGTGACACCGACCGACCGCAACGCCTGGATGAAACCACGGGTCGCCCGTTCCGCCACGCCGGTGAGAGCGGCGTTCATCACGGTGGCGTTCTCACGCTCGAGGAGACCGATGGAGCCGATCTCGCAACTGATCGAGATGGGGACGTCGAGCTTCTCACGAAGCAGCTCTCGGGCCGTGTGCTCATGGGCGGAGCTCGCGGGTGAGAAGACACCGCTGACGGCGACCGCTTCGACCTCTCCCCGCCAGTCGGAGGCAGCCTGCCGCACGGCCCCGACGTCGAGCGGCGCGATCTCCCGGCCGTCGAAGTGGTGTCCTCCTCCGACGACCCGCGCGTCGGCGAGCACGACGCTGCGCAGGTCGGCCGGCCAGTCCGCGAGCGGAGGGATGGCCGTCGTCGCGGGTGCGCCGAGTCGCAGCACCCCCACGCGCCGCAGGCCCCGCCGTTCCACGATGGCGTTCGTGCACTGCGTGGTGCCCAGCATCGCCAGGGTGACGGCGCCCGGATCCTGCCCTTCGAGCACCGCTTGGAGGGCGGCGCGGACCCCCGACTCGATGTCAGGCGTCGTCGGCCGCTTGACCGAGGACAGGATCGTCCTGTCCTCGGCGAGCAGCACCGCGTCCGTGTTCGTGCCGCCGACGTCGATCCCGATGCGCGCACTCATCGCTGGTCTCCCATCCGAACGGGATCGATGTCATAGCCGAAGACGCGCGGTTCGACGAGCGGCAGCGCCTCTGGCCGCCACCACAGCGGTGAGGCGGGGATGCCGATGACGTGCACCCGCAGTCCGAAGCGCATGCCCTCGGTCGTGAGGGGCTGACCGCTCTCCGCCTCGACCAGGCTGATCAGGTCGGGCACGGCCGCGATCACGCGGTCCTCCGAGCGCAGGAGAAGGTTCTCGTTCTGGAAGTCGACCTCAGCGCGTCCGCCGGCGTCGTCGTCCAGCCCCTTCAGGACCAGCCGCCCCCGCACGAAGCCTGCCTGGGTGGACCGCTGGACGTCCACGACCTGACCGGTGAACAGCCGGCGGGCGCCGCACACCGGGGCGATCGCCGCGATCGGGTCGTCGCCGTGGGCGCGGGCCTGGCGCAGCGCTCGTCCGATGGCGATCGCGAGAGACACACTGCGCGGCACCGCCCACTCGAGGAGCATCCGAGCGTCCACCGCGTAGTGCGCGACGACCGCAGAGCCGCCCATGGCCACCACCGCTGCCCGAGCGAGCCGCTCAGCGGAGGCGTTGTCGCGGGCTGCGGAGATCGAGACGACGTTCGCCGACTCGTCGGCCAGCACCAGCGGCCACGCCTTGGCGCCTCCGGCTCCGAGCGTCACCATCTGGACCTCGGGGAACGCTCGGCCCATGCCATCGGCGTCGACGAGTGGCAGACCCCGGCGGGCAGCGAGCACCAACGGGATCGTCGAGTTGATCCCACCCGCCTCGATAGGCATGGTGCCGATGACCGGCTTGTCCTGGAGGCGCTCGAAGCCCGCCATGGCGAGGTCCAGCTCGTGTCCGCCGGGGATCCGCTCGAGGATCACCGTCGGAGCGCCGATCATCGCCACGGGAACGACCACGCCGTGGTTGCCGACGTCCTCGGGGGCGACGACCTGGACTGGACCGAACTCCCGGATCGCAGCCTGCGCCATGAGCGCGCCGACGCGGGGGTCGCCGCCCCCACCCGTGCCGAGCAGCGTGGCGCCGAGAGCCAGGTCGGACACCGACGCCTCGTCGATCTCCTCGACCCGTGGGAGGTGACGGGTGACGGTGGAGGTCATGCGGTGGTCTCCCGGCGGTCGTCGGTGGCGGCGAGCTGACGCAGGACGCGCTCTGGCGTCATCGGCAGACGGAGCAGGGGACTCCCGACCGCGGCCGACACCGCGTTGTGCAGTGCCGCCGCCGGGACGATGATCGGAGGCTCCCCAACACCCCGGGCGCCCTCCGGGCCCTCGGCCGACGGCGTCTCCACCAGCAGGCACTCGACGGCCGGCGCCTCCATGACGGTGGGGAGCTTGTAGGTGTCGAAGCCCGTCGTGCTGATCGCGCCGTCGCGCAGCAGCTCCTCCTCGAACAGGGCCATGCCGAGACCTTGCAGCACCCCGCCCTGGATCTGTCCTTCGATCGCGGGCGGCACGAGCGCCTTGCCGACGTCCTGGGCGACGACGTACCGGAGCACCTGCACCTGACCGGTCTCCTCGTTGACCTCGACCTCGACCGCGTGGCAGTGGAAGCTCGGCGAGTTGAAGGTCGGATAGAAGTGCTGGGCCCCGACGCACGAGAGGTCGTACGGCGTGGGAGGAGCGACATAGCGCGAGGAGGCGTGAATCTGCCCTCTCCGCGCTGTCGCCGACGCTGAAACCTCCAGCAGGGTCACCGCGGCCCCCTCGACGCCGCGCACGCGAACCGAGCCGCTGTCCAGCTCCAGGTCCCCGGGGTCCGCCTCCAGCAGGTGCGCGGCCTCCTCGAGGATCTGCTCACGCATGTCGTCACAGGCGCCGAGCACGGCGTTGCCCGCATTGAACGTGGTGCGGCTGCCTTGCGCGCCGAAGTCGAATGCTCCCGTGCCGGTGTCAGCTGTGGAGACCAGGTGAACCTGCTCCTCGTCGACGCCCAGCGCACGGGCGGTCAGGCTGACCACGCCGGCCGCGAGCGCACCGGAGCCGATCTCGGTGGCGCCGGTGATCACGGCGATGGTGCCGTCGCTCTCGAGCTTGGTGGTGGCGGCCGCAGCGCCGGCGGTAGTAGTCCACCAGGCACAGGCCAGCCCCACGGCCCGGCCCTTCGGCCGCGGAGCGTCGAAGTCGATGGCATCGAGGACCTTGTCCAGACACTCCTCGATGCTCGGCCGCTCGATCACCTGACCGTTGAAGGCCACGTCGCCGTCGCGGAAGAAGTGCCGTCGGCGCAACTCGATCGACGATTCACCGACCCTCCGGGCGATCTCCTCCATGTGTGCCTCGACGGCCAGCACCATCTGTGGCCCCGACGGACCGCGGTAGGCGCCGGTGGGCTGGGTGTTGGTGTACACCGACAGCGCGGTGGAACGTACGTTCTCGATCCGGTAGGGACCGGTCGCCTGGAGAGAGGCCACCGCCCCGATGAACGGGGTGTCGTGGGCGTAGGCACCGGCGTCGAGGAGGCACTCCACCTCACGGCCGAGGACCGTGCCCTGCTCGTCGATCGCGCTCCGGATCCGGACGACGGAGTTCTCGCGCGGGTTGGCCGTTGCCAACTCCTCGGCGCGGGAGGACACCATCTTGACCGGCCGGCCGGCCTTGCGCGCGAGGAGGCAGGCGAAGTGCTCGAGCGTCACGTCCAGCTTGCCGCCGAACCCGCCCCCGACGGTCGACGCGGTCACGCGCACCCGGGACTCGGGCAGGTCCAGCACCGCGCACAGCGTGCCGCGCACGCCGAAGGGGTTCTGGGTGCTCGTCGTGACGTGGAACCCGCCACCGTCGTCCTCGACCGCGAGGCAGGCTCGCGGCTCGATGTAGCCCTGGTGCACGCGGGGTGTGACGTACTCGCCCTCCACGACGAGGTGGGCACGCGCGAACGCACCCTCCACGTCGCCTGCCGTGACGACGGTGCGACCACAGATGTTGCCGTCCCGCTCGGTGTCGAGGTTCAGCTCGTAGTCGGCCAGAGCGGGGTGGACCGACGGTGCCTCCTGCTGGAGCGCCTCGACGACGTCGAAGACGCCCGGCTCCCGGTCGATCTCGATCCGAACCGCGGCGACGGCGCGCGCAAGGATCTCCTCGTCCGGCGCGGCGATCGCGGCCAGCGGCTCGCCGGAGAACCGCACGTGCTCGCGGGCCAGTGGCGGCTGGTCCTTGATCACCATGCCGTAGCGCGGCACCGGCAGATCGTCGGCGGTGATCACGGTGACGCCCGGGATCGCCACAGCCAGCGACACGTCGAGCCGCCGGATGCGTCCACAGGGCACGTCCGACCTCACGACGCGTCCGACCAGCATCCGTGGCGCCTCGAGGTCGACGCCGTACACGGCGAGACCACGAACCTTCGCCCGGGCGTCGGAGCGGTAGAACGCCTCACCCATCGTTGCCCTCCGGGCGCTCGGTGGCAAGCGTGGCCACCGCCTCCAGGATCTTCTGGTAGCCGGTGCACCGGCACAGGTTGTTGACCAGGGCCTCGAGGGTCTGCTCGCTGCTCGCGTCGGGGTGCTCGTCGAGCAGTGCCCGCGTCGCCAGGATCATCCCCGGCGTGCAGATGCCGCACTGGACCGCCCCTGCCCGGGCGAAGGCGGACTGGACCTCGGCGATCCCTCCGCTTCCAGGTGCGCCCTGGGCGGCGGCCAGCAGAGTGGTGACCTCGCCGTCCAGCGCTCGGCCCAGCGGTACCAGGCAGCTGAGCACGGGCTCGCCGTCCAGCAGGACCGTGCAGGACCCGCACCGACCCTCACGACATCCGGGCTTGGGGGTCAGGTCACCCAGCTCCACGCGGAGCACGTCGAGGAGCGGGACGGTGGGCTTCGAGGTCACCTCGACCTCCCGGCCGTTCCACCTGAGCGTGGTCATCTGTCGGTCTCCTCTGCGAGCGTGTCTGCATCTGCCCGCAGTCACTACGACGCGGGGGATGAACAGTAGACGGAGGCTGTTGCAGCAGATGCAATAACGTTGCGAAACACTAGCCTCGGCACCTCGTCGTGTGCAAGCCTTTCGCCCATGGAGGACGCACGAACCGAGGCACGCAGCTGCCTGCAACGCTTCACGACCGCGTGGCTCGAGCACGACAGCTCCCGGCTCGCCGAGACCTGCCTGCCAAGCGTGCGTTGGTGGTCACCACTTCGGCCGGACGGCCTGGACGGAGCCGGACCGGTCGGTGCCCATCTTGCCGCCCTGCTGCTGGACGTCGCGCCGCCCGTGGAGATCACCGCGCTCGTCGTGGCCGACGACGGCACCCGGGGCGTCATCGAGCTGCTCTCGTCCGGAGCGGACGGCCACCAGCCCACGCCGCTGACCTCGGTCCTCGGACTCTCCGGCGGCAAGGTGGCCGACGGGCGGACCTACGTCGACACCAAGGCGCACCCGAGCCTGGACGGCGCGGACGCGTGAGTGAAGCAAGCGGCACCCATACGCTCCCGCTGCTCGGTCGCCGGGCCCTGGTCACCGGCTCCTCGCGGAACCTGGGCGCGCAGATCGCTCGTTCCCTCGCCAGCCGCGGAGCGACCGTCGTGGTGACCCACCACGCCTCCCCGGAGCGGGCGAAGGCACTCATCGAAGAGCTCCGCCGGGACACGGGGCGTGACCACCACGCCGTGACCGCCGACCTGTCCTCCGCCGAGGGCGTCGAAGCGATGGTCGACGCGGCCCACGAGGCGGTCACCGGGCCGTTGGAGCTGCTGGTGAACAACCACGGACCGTTCTCGATGACACCGTTCCACCTGATCGACGCCGACGAGTTGGCGGCTGTGATGGAGGGCAACTTCACCGTTGCCCTTCGTACGGTGCAGCGAGTCGTGCCCGGCATGCGTGCCGCCGGTTGGGGCCGCATCGTCAACTTGTCGGCCGGGTCGGCGTACCTGCGCAACCACTCGGTCTACGGTCTGGCCAAGACCGCCCTCGGTGTACTCACCGAGTCCCTCGCCCTCGAGCTGGGGCCCGAGATAACGGTCAACGCCGTGGCGCCGGGGCAGATCGCCGAGAGCGCCGACGAGATCGAGGGGATCGATCCGACCTTCGTCGACAGGGCCGTCTCGCGCACACCGTCCGGCCGCCTGATCACCCGGGTGGAGGTCGCGGAGATCGTGGCCTCGTTGTGCACGCCGATGTTCGACATGCTCAACGGCACGGTGATCCCGCTCGACGGGGGTTGGCGGCTCAACCGCTTTTGACCCGTCCGAACACAAAGACCGATCTCACCCATCGCGCTTCGGGAGACCACGATGTTCACGATCCAGACCCATGCCGGCCGAGTCGGGCAGTCGTTCCATGCCCCCACCTCGTGGAGCGAAGCCGCCGACCTCATGTCCGCCTACTCCTCCGATGCCACCGTTACCGGTGGGGCCACGTACCTGATGTGGCGGGCGGCGCTCGGCGAGCCGATGCCGGAGCATCTGGTGAGCCTGCACCGCATCGCGGATCACGACGAGGTCCGTGACGACTCGGTCGGTGCGCTGGCCACGTTGCGACGTGTGGAGCGGGGCCCGGCCACGGGGGCCCCACGAGCGCTGACCATGGCCGCCTCGGTGACCGCCGGACCGAGTGTCCGGTCACTGGCCACGGTCGGCGGCAACCTGGCCTCCGGCTTTCCCCAAGCCGACCTCGTGCCCGCCCTGCTGGCTCTGGACGTCACGGTGCACTTCGGGGACGGCCGGACACGGCCCGTCGGCGAGGCCATCGATGAGGGCCTCAGGACCGAGGAGCTGATCGCCAGAGTGACCCACGACCTGCCGGCCGGCCAGGGCTGGACCGGGGCGACCCTCAAGCTCAGTCGACGAGGGATGGACTTCTCCATCGCCACGGTGTCGACGGTCTTGCGCATCGAGGATGAGGAGATCAAGGAGGCCCGGATCGCGGTCGGGTCGCTCTTCGAGCGGCCCACCCGGCTGCCGGCGATCGAGTCCGCTCTCGTGGGTGCCGACCCCTCCGAAGAGACGTTCCGCGAGCTGCTGGAGTACGTCAAGATCACCGGCAAGCCCTTCCTGCAGGATGAGGAAGCGACGGCCGCCTACCGCCAGCAGATCGCCCCCGCGGTGGTGCGCAGGACGCTGCTCACCGCCGCCAGGCTCGGCCCCGACGGCGTGGCCGGTCCGGGCCAGGCGCGCATGTGACCCGCAGTTCCGTCAGAAAGGCACGTCCCGCATGAAACTTGCCCGAGTCGGCGCACGCGGTCAGGAGCGCCCAGCGCTGCTCCGCCCCGACGGAACACTCCTGGACGTGAGCGCCATCGTCGACGACCTCGAGCCTGCGACCCTCGGTGACGGCCTGGAACGGCTGCGCCGTGTCGTCGCCGAGGATGGGGGCACGCTTCCCCCGACTCGACGGCGCAGCAGTCAGGTTCGGACCGCCGATCGACCGCCCCGGGAAGATCATCTGTGTCGGGCCTGAACTATCGGCTGCACGCCGCTGAGGCCGGGCTGCCGATCCCGGCGGAGCCGATCCTGTTCATGAAGGCGCCGTACACGGTCGAAGGCCCGAACGACACCGTCCCCATCCCGCCCGACAGCCTCAAGACCGACTACGAGGTGGAGCTCGCCGTCGTGATCGGGAAGGAGACGCGCTACCTCGATCCCGGCGACGACGCGCTCAGCCACGTCGCGGGCTACACCATCAGTGATGACGTCTCGGAGCGTGCGTTCCAGCTCGAGCGCGGCGGCCAGTGGGACAAGGGCAAGAACTGCGAGGGCTTCAACCCGCTCGGCCCCTGGTTCGTGACCGCCGACGACGTGCCCGACCCACAGGCACTCGATCTCGCCTCGAGGGTCAACGGCGAGATCCGGCAGCAGTCGAACACCAGCGACATGATCTTTCCGGTCAGCCACCTCGTCTGGTACATCAGCCAGTTCATGACGTTGCTCCCCGGCGACATCATCAACACGGGCACCCCCGCAGGGGTCGGCGCGGGGTTCGAGCCGCCGCGGTTCCTCCACCACGGGGACGAGGTCGAGCTCTCGATCAGCGGACTCGGACAGCAACGTCACCGGTTCGCGCAGGCCAGCAGGGGCGAGCGGTGACCGCCGATCCGTGCTCCATCGCCAGCCACACCGTCATCGTGGTCGGGGCGGCATCGGGCATCGGACAAGCGGCCGCGAAGCACTTCGCCTCCGCCGGCGCCCACGTCGTCTGCGCAGACATCGACGAGAACGCTGCCCGGTCGACGGCCGAGCACGCGCCCGACACCATGTCGGTGGTCGGCACCGATGTGACGTCGGAGACGTCGACGAGTCGCCTCGTCGAGCACGCGCTTGGCCGTTGGGGGTCGATCCACGCTCTGGTGAACTGCGCCGGAATCACCGGTCCGCTCGGACGACGCAGCCACGAGGTCGAGGTCGAGGAGCTCGACCGCACCTACCAGGTCAACCTCCGCGGGGCGTTCCTGCTCTCGCGCGCGGTCCTCCCGCACATGCTCGATCAGCAGTACGGGCGCATCGCCATGGTCGCCTCGATCGCGGGGAAGGACGGGAACCCGAACATGGTCGGGTACTCGGCCACCAAGGCGGGCCTGATCGGGATGGTCAAGGGCCAGGCGAAGGAGTACGCCCGAGAGGGCATCACGATCAATGCGCTGGCACCTGCGGTGATCCGGACGCCGTTCCTCGACACACAACCGCGGGAGGTGGTCGACTACATGACGGCGAGGATCCCGATGGGGCGGACCGGGACGCTGGAAGAGGCGGCGACGATGCTGACGTGGATGATCTCGCCGGCGTGCAGCTTCACGACGGGCTTCACGTTCGACCTCTCCGGCGGGCGTGCGACCTACTGATGGCCCGCGGATGGTGAGCGGCTTCGGCCTCCTGAACGCCGGCACCGTCGTGCCGTACCTGCGAGAGCGGAGGCTCCTGCGCGCCGGCGACGCCACGGCGCGTGAGCTCGGCGGTGGCGTCAGCAACGTCGTCCTTGGGATCGACGGGTCCTCCGAGCTGGTCGTGAAGCAGTCGCTGCCTCGACTGCGGGTCACCGCCTCGTGGTCGGCCCCTCAGGACCGGATCCTGACCGAGGCGGAGGCGTTGCGTGTGTGCGCCGGGCTGACGCCGGGGCGGGCCCCGCGAGTGCTCGACGTCGATCCCGACAGATTCATCCTGTGCATCGAACGGGCACCTGCCGGTTGGATCGACTGGAAGACCCTGCTGATGAGCGGGTCGACCGAGGTGAGGGTGGCGGAGGAGCTGGGCAACACGCTCGCTGTCTGGCATGCGGCCACGGCGAGCGGTGACGGGATCACCGAGCGGATGTCGGACCCGCGCGCGTTCGAGGTGCTCCGCATTGACCCGTACTTCCGGGCGGCCGCCATCGCGTTGCCGGACCTGGCCGACGACCTCGAGCGGGTCATCGCCCGGCTGACATCGCGGCGTCGATGCCTCGTCCATGGGGACTTCTCTCCCAAGAACTTGCTGATCAGCCCGGACGGCACCGGCATCCTCGTCATCGACTTCGAGGTGGCACATCTGGGTGATCCTGAGTTCGACCTCGCCTTCCTTCTTGCCCACTTGGCGATGAAGGCGATCCATCGCCCGCTTCTCGCTGACCGGTTCGACCAGCTCGGCTCTGCTTTCCTCGACGCCTACGTCGGCGGCGTCGCCGAGGATCTCGTCCCGGACAGCACGTCACTGATGCGCTGCATCGGTGCACTCCTCGTCGCGCGCGTGCACGGCAAGTCGCCGGCGGAGTACCTCGACGACCACGGACGGAGGCACGCCCTCCTGCTGGGTGTCGCGCTTCTCCGCGGTCGAGGAGATTCACTGACGTCACTCACCACTCTGCGAGGGGACACCTGCCCATGAGCTGCGAGATCCAGTCCGTGCGGGCCTTCGAGGCACTCGACTCGAGGGGGCGCCCCACGGTCGGTTGCGTCGTCGGGGTGGCCAGCGGACGCCCCGGGCGAGCGGTCGTGCCCTCGGGGGCGTCGACCGGTCAGTACGAGGCGCACGAGCTCCGCGACCACGACGACCGGTACGACGGGTACGGCGCGCGTCGCGCCGTGCAGTCGGTCAACGAGACCTTGGCCTCCGTGGTCATCGGGATGGACGTGAACGACCAGCGGGGGATCGACCGAGCGATGGAAGAGGCGGACGGCACCCCCGAGCTGTCCAACCTGGGGGCCAACGCCGTCCTGGCCGTGTCCCTCGCGGTCGCGGTCTCCGCCGGCGCACAGGCGGGAGGGGAACTCTGGCGACACATCGCCTCGGACCCGGTGCCGATGCTGCCCACGCCGATGGTCAACATCTTCTCGGGTGGCGCGCATGCTGGTCGCACCGTCGACATCCAGGACGTCCTTGTCGTACCGATGGGCGCGACAAGCTTCGCCGAGGCGATCGAGTGGGCCGATCGGGTCAGGCGCGCAACGGCCGCGCTGATGCAACGTCGTGGCCATGGCGTGACCCTCGTGGCGGACGAGGGCGGGTTGGCCGCCAACCTGGCGACCAACCGGGAAGCACTCGACCTCGTCACGGAGGGGATCGCCGAGGCGGGGCTCACCCCCGGCAAGGATGCGGCACTCGCCGTGGACGTGGCGGCGAACCAGCTCCGGGACGGGGCCGGGTATCGCCTAGCCGTGGAGGACCGCACCCTTCACCGCTCGGAGTGGCTGGACACCCTCGAGGAGTGGTGCAGCGTCTATCCCGTCATGTCGGTCGAGGACCCGTGCCACGACGATGACTGGGAGGCCTGGTCGGAGGTCACCGCACGCCTCGGGGGGGAGCGGCAGCTCCTCGGGGACGACCTGTTCGCGACCGATGCGCAGCGGCTCGCGCGGGGGATCTCGACCGGTGTCGCCAACGCCGTACTCGTCAAGGTCAACCAGGCGGGGACAGTGTCCCGCGCCCACGACGTGCTGCGTCTCGCGCAGAGCAGCGGGTACGCCACCGTGGTCAGTGCCCGGTCCGGTGACACCGAGGACACCTGGCTCGCGGACCTCGCGGTCGGGTGGGGCGCCGGACAGATCAAGGTCGGATCCACCATGCGGTCCGAGCGGACCGGGAAGTGGAACAGACTGCTGGAGATCGAGGCGCTCAGCCGGCCACCGGGCCGCTTCGCCGGCGCCGGCGCACTCGGTGGCTCCGCTTCCGCGTTGCACCCGACCGGATCGGTGTAGCCACTCCTGTGGGCTCGCCGGAACGAGATCGCCAGCTGCGCCACAAGGACAGCCACTCGGTGACCTGGGGAGCGGTGACGGCAGAGGACGCCCTCGCGAGAACCAGCGGCTTTCCTCAGTGGGAGCCGCCTCGAAGCTGACCAGGACGGTCCCGACCGCTACCGTCGATGGCCGTGGTGCCGGCGCCGCGTGTCACCGGACCCCCAGCTGTCGTACGAGACGCGGGGAGGCGATCGGCACCACCCTCGCCGCAGTGTCGTGGCTACGGTGGGCCGGCTGTGACAGTTCCACGCTCACGGCATGCACGAGGTTGCGCAGGGACGCCTCGACGGTCCGGGCCTGCCTCCAGGTGGCCGTGAAGGTGGCAGTGAAGAAACGTCTGTCTGCTGCGGGTCGTGTCAGCTCCGCTTCGAGCACGTCGACCCCCCGTCGGTGGAGCATCGAGACCACGGAAAGCAGAGCGGAGCTGTCGCCATCGGCGAGGACGACGGCGACTGAGTAAGGTCCGAGCTCAGTCACGCCGGCTCCTCACGAGCCCGCTGCGCTCAGACAACCGGAGCTGCACGAGCCGCTCGGCGGCCTTTCCCGTAGGGATCATGTCGCGCGCGGCGGAGCTCAGGACCTGCCGGGTCGTCGCGCCGATCCGGCGTACGTCCTCGAGCACCTGTGCGGGCGTGCGCTGCCGGAGCTCGCCGCCGACCTGGATGAGGCCGCCTGCGTTGGCGACGTAGTCGGGGACCCACGTGACGCCCCTCGACGACAGGTCGTTGTCGACCGCACTGGTTGCCAGCTGGTTGTTGGCAGCCCCGCACACGATCCTCGCGCGGAGAGCGGCTACGGAGCTCGGGGTCAGCGTCGCCCCGAGGGCACAGGGTGCGTACATGTCGACAGGAGCGTCGATGACCGAGGACGCCACGTCCACGTCGCTGCCGTGCCGGTCGCGCAACCGTCGGATCGCCCCGTGGTGCGGATCGGAGACCACGACCGAGGCACCCTCTTCCAGGAGGAGTCCCACGAGGTGCAGCCCCACCTTGCCGGCACCTTCGACGCCGACCTTCCTGCCGGAGAGACCATCGGCTCCCCACACGTGCGCCGCCGCGGCGCGCATGGCGTGGAAGACGCCGCTGGCGGTCGACAAGCCGCTGTCGCCGGATCCACCGGCAGCGACGCTGCGCCCGACGACATGGCGCGTCACCTCGCCGATGACGTCGAGGTCGTCGGACGTCGTGCCCACGTCGGCCGCCGTGACGTAGCACCCGCCCAAGCGCTCGACGAACCGGCCGTAGGCACGGAGCAGCCCAGGCGTCTTGTCGACCGCCGGGTCGCCGATGATGACGGCCTTGCCGCCGCCCAGTGGCATGTCCGCGGCGGCAGCCTTGAACGTCATCCCTTGGGCGAGGCGCAAGCAGTCGGTGAGCGCGTCCGCCTCGCTGTTGTAGGAGTGGAAGCGGGTCCCACCGAGCGCTGGGCCCCCGGTGGTGTCGTGCACCCCGATGATGGCTCGAAGGCCCGTCGCCTCGTCGCGACAGAACATCACCTGCTCGTGTCCGGCCGCCGCCAGCTCATCGTGGCGGTCAAAGACTCCCTGGGTGCGCTCGAGCGCGTCGACGACCATGCGGACGACTCTTTCTGTGTGGTGTGACCGACGGGCATGGGTGAGCGTGTCGATCGGCGGCCAGCCGACGGATCACGTTGGCTGAATGACACCCATAGTCTGGGAAGGACCTGCAATAGCGTCAAGCGAATGCAAGTCAACTATGCTTTCTGGATAGTTGGTCGCCGCAGCAGCGGGAACGAGGTGTTCGGATTGGCAACGATCGATCGACTCGACGTCGAGATCCTGGCCAGGCTGACGTCGAACGCGCGCGTCGGCGTTGCGGAGCTGGCGACAGAGCTCGGAGTGAGCAGGACCACCGTCCAGCTCCGGATCCGCCGACTGGAGGAGGAAGGAATCCTGCGTGGCTTCCAACCCATCATCGATCTGGCGACGGTCGGAATGCCCGTCCAGGCGTTGGTGACGCTGGAGATCGACCAACGGGTGATGTCCCCGATCATCCGGGGTCTGCAACTGCTGCCTGAGGTGCTCGAGGTGCGCATCCAGGCCGGACGCGAGGACTTGCTCGTCCACGTCGCGATCGGCTCGCTCGAGGAGCTGCAGAAGCTCACCGCTGCGATCGTCGAGATCGACGGGGTGCGCAAGACGACGTCGACCTTCACCGTCTCGACTCCGATTCCGTATCGGGTCGAGCCGCTCCTGCGTCAGCTCACGAAGCACGCCGGCTGGGGCCGGTCAACGCCGGCCCCCCACTCGAGCTGACCCGTGCGGCGTCACTGCTCCGACGAGCAGGGGAGTGGGCGAAAGTCCTGATCCGACAGTGCTTGAATACATCGGTGACCTGTTTGCCACAAGCCTCCCTGCCTTCGGCGCGACGCGCCCGCATGGTGGTGGTTGCTGAGGGCGAGGATCTGGGGACTGGTCTGATGGCCGGGCCGGCCGGCGCTGGTTTCGACGTTGATGTCGTGGATGTTCGCAAGAACACAAGGTCCCCGCTCGGTGGTCGGCCCGTCGACATCGCTTTCCCGACCCTCCCGTGGCAGCAGATCGATGACGTGGCGGACGCCCTCCGGGACGAGGTGCGCGGCCACGTGCTCGTCTTCTGCGTCGGTGCGTTGACTCAAGATTCAGGCGGTTACTACATCGAGAGCGGGCACCTCGAACTGGCGACCGTAGGTGCCGTGGAAGTGACGTCCCGGGGGGCGGTCTACGCATCCAATGTCTTTCAGAGCGGCACAACTCGCCGAAAGGACACCACAACGTGACCGTCACAATCGGGTACAAGGCGTCGGCCGAACAGTTCGGTCCTCGCGACCTCGTGGAGTACGCAGTACTGGCAGAGGAGCTGGGCTACGAGAGCGCGGTGATCTCGGATCATTTCCTTCCATGGCGACACGATGGCGGGCACGCGCCCTTCTCCTTGGCGTGGATGGCGGCCGTCGCGGAACGGACCGATCACATCAAGCTCGGAACCAGCGTCATGACACCGACCTTTCGCTACAACCCCGCCGTCGTGGCACAGGCATTCGCCACCATGGCCCTGCTCGCACCGGGTCGCATCATGCTGGGCGTCGGCACCGGCGAAGCGTTGAACGAGATCGCAGTCTCAGGGCGCGAGTGGCCCGAGTTCAAGGAGCGGCATGCCCGCCTCCGGGAAGCCGTCGACCTGATACGCCGGCTCTGGACTGAGGACGGCGTCTCGTTCGAGGGCGTGTTCTACTCCTTGGTTAATGCTCGTATCTACGACCGTCCTGAAACTCCCGTACCGATCTACATTGCGGCCGGCGGGCCACAGATGGCCAAATACGCCGGTCGGGCGGGGGACGGATTCATCTGCACCTCCGGTAAAGGCATGGAACTCTACAGCGATCGTCTGATGCCTGCGCTCGCCGAGGGCGCCAAAGCCGCCGGGCGGTCCGTCGAGAACATCGATCGAATGATGGAGATCAAGATCTCCTACGACCGAGATGCGACGGCGGCGCTAGAAAACACGCGCTTCTGGGCCCCACTCTCACTTTCCGCGGAACAAAAGCACTCAGTCAGCTCGGCCGAAGAGATGGAGCGTCTCGCCGACGAGCTGCCCATCGAGCAGGTCGCTCGTCGTTGGATCGTCACCGACGATCCCGAAGAAGCAGTAGCGCAGATCAAGCAGTACGTCGATGTGGGCATCAACCATCTGATCTTTCATGGTCCAGGACACGATCAGGAACGGTTCCTGCGCCAACTGGGCGAGGACGTCCTGCCGCGCCTGCGCGACCTTTAACGAGGGCTTCGTCGTGGCCACCAGCGCGCGAGTGGCCATCACCACGGCCGCGGCGTGACCCTCGCTGCCAGCGCCAAAGGTCTCCTTCAGCCGGCCGGACCAAGTGCCGCCCACCCGCCATCTCACTACCGCCGACGTGTTGCCGTCGGCGCGATGTGTCTGCTCCATCCAGGCCATGGGCACCGAGGGAGCCTCAAGCTTCGGCTCGGCACACGGCCGAGCTACCGTTCGGAGGCTGCCGGGATTGCGTCGGTCGCCCGATTTTCGACGGCCACGGCAGGCCTCCTGGCCCAGTTCTCATGGATAGCCAGGGCAACCACCGCCGTCAGCACGATCACGAAGCCGAGCCACTGGCTTTTATCGAGCTGACCGTCGAGGAAGGCCAGGCCTACCGCCGCAGCGGTGACCGGGAAAGTCAACTCTGCGAGCGTGGCCCTGATGGCAGGTGTGCTCCTGAGTGCTCGGTAGTAGAGGACCAGCGCGAGCAGGCCGGGGATGGTCGCGAGCGTGATCAGCTGTGGTAGAGCCTGCACCGGCACCTCGACCGGCGTGCCGGCGACGATTGCGAAAAGGGCCAGCGCTGCCAACCCGATGGCGAACCGCAGCGTGGTCACATGGAGAAACGACAGCTCAGAACTGACCAGTCGTCCCAGCACCGTTCCGGCCGCCCACAGGGCAGCGGCGCCGACCGCGAGCAGAGCCGCGGCCACTCCTTGAACTGCGATGCCAAGCGGATCCGGAAAAGCAAGCAGCCAGGCGCCTGCGATTGCCGGCAGGGCGAACCCGTAGAACCGCTTGGTCACGCGTTCCCCAAGGATGACGGCGGCCAGTGTCAGCGCTATCAGCGGCTGAAGCTTCTGAAGCACCTGCGGAGTGATCGGATCCCCCAGGCGGAAGGCTGCCGTGAACATCACCGTGGCAAGCGCCGAAGACCCAGCGCCAATCACCGCAACGCCGAACTTCGTTCGCGCGCTACTGGCAAAGAGGGCGCGTGTCGCTGGGACCAGCCAGGGTGATACCAGCACAACCAGCACCACATGCTCAAACAGCACAATTGAAAGAGTCGACATCTGGCGCGACAAGGGCTCACGCAACAGGGCGGAGAGTCCCCACAGGCTCGCCGCGACCGCAACGAGCCACGTGAGGTCGACCGAACGCCGTACATCGAATCTGAGCATCGACATCCTTGCGCGTTGAAACAGCGGACGAACAGCGTAGGGCGCGGCCAGGAGCTGGTGGCGGCGGGGAGCAGCCGGTAGCCGTGGGTGTCGATGCCCTGGTGATCGACTCGTGGCCCCGTCGCGTCTGGAGGTGGGGGAGCAGTGCCCTCCGGCGACCAGCCACGCCACATGAGCATGGGCGATGTCCTGGTCGTCGCCGCCGGGCGAGATGGTCTCGGACGGCACCCTGCAGCCCTGCCGACGTCCTGCCCAAGCAACCACAAAACCCCAGGCCAGACCTGGAGTCTTCTGTGTCCGAGGGGGGACTTGAACCCCCACGCCCTTTTGGGGCACTAGCACCTCAAGCTAGCGCGTCTGCCTATTCCGCCACCCGGACGAGTGACCTTCCGCAGCTGCTGGGCAGCGGCGATCAGTGCGGCGGCAACGATAGCAAAACAACCCGGGAACTCCCGCATCGGGTGGCCCACTGGGTCGGTGACAGGATGGACCGATGACGTCCCCCTACGACCCGGCAGCCGAGGTCGTCGACCTCTGCCGGGACCTCATCCGGATCGACACCACCAACCCCGGCGACGGGTCGGGCCCGGGGGAGCGGCAGGCGGCTGAGCACGTCGCCGCCCTGCTGGACGAGGTCGGCATCGAGGCCGAGCTCCACGAGTCCGCTCCCGGCCGCACCAGCCTGCTCGCCCGCTGGGGAGGTACGACGGGGGAGCCGCTGCTGCTGCACGGCCACCTCGACGTCGTCCCCTTCGACGCCCGCGACTGGAAGGTCGACCCGCTGAGTGGGGAGATCCAGGACGGCTGCGTGTGGGGGCGCGGCGCGGTCGACATGAAGGACTTCGACGCCATGCTGCTCAGCGTCGTCCGCGCCCGGGCCAGGACCGGGGCGGTGCCGGACCGGCCGATCGTGCTCGCCTTCACCGCGGACGAGGAGGCCGGCGGCCACCTCGGGGCCGAGCAGCTGGTCAACGAGCACGCGGACATGCTCGCCGACTGCACGCAGGCGATCGGTGAGGTCGGCGGGTTCAGCGCGACGGTCCGTGGTCGGCGGATCTACCTGGTCCAGGCGGCCGAGAAGGGCATGGCGTGGATGCGGCTGACCGCGAACGGGACCGCCGGCCACGGCTCGATGCGCAACACCGACAACCCCGTGACCCGGCTGGCGGCGGCGGTCGCTCGCATCGGCGCGCACGAGTGGCCGGTCCGGCTGACACCCGCCATGGAGGTGCTCCTGGCGTCGGTCGCCGACCTCGCCGGGACCGAGGCGACGCCGGAGAACGCCGAGGCGCTCGTGGACGAGTTCGGCTCGGCCGCCCGGATGCTCGGCGCCGTCATCCGCAACACCGCGAACCCGACCCGGCTCGACGCCGGATACAAGGTCAACGTCGTGCCGGGGCAGGCCCAGGCGCAGATCGACGGCCGCTTCCTCCCGGGCTACGAGGACGAGTTCTTCTCCACGATGGCCGAGCTCGTGGGCGATGGCATCGAGGTCGACTACCTGTCGAACCAGCACGCGGTCGAGACGCCGTACGACGGCGACATCGTCCGGGCGATGACCAGCTCGGTCCTCGAGGAGGACCCCGACGCGCTGGTCGCGCCGTACCTCATGTCGGGCGGCACCGACGGCAAGCACTGGGCGAAGCTGGGGATCGACTGCTACGGATTCGCGCCGCTGCGCCTGCCCGCCGACCTGGACTTCACCGCGCTCTTCCACGGCGTCGACGAGCGGGTGCCGGTCGACGCGCTGCAGTTCGGGGCCCGGGTGCTCGACCGGTTCCTCGACCGGGCCTGAGCGCGAGCAGCGCAGAGCCCCCGATGGCCGACGACCTGGTGGTGAGCCGCACCTTCGTGGTCGCGGGCGCCGAGCTGAGCGAGCGGTTCTCCCGGTCGTCCGGTCCGGGCGGCCAGGGGGTGAACACCACCGACAGCAGGGTCGAGCTCTCCCTCGACGTGCTCCGCTCGGCGTCGGTCCCCGCGCATCTGCGGGACCGGATCGTGGCACGCTTGGGCTCCCGGCTCGTCGACGGCGTGGTCACGGTGGCCGCGAGCGAGTTCCGCAGCCAGCTCGCCAACCGGCAGGCGGCCCGGGAGCGGCTCGCCCAACTGCTCCGCGAGGCGGCCTCGCCTCCGCCGTCCCGCCGTCGCCCGACCCGACCCACGCTCGGGTCCCAGCAGCGGCGGCTGGCCCTGAAGAAGCGCCGCGGCGAGACCAAGCGGGGTCGGCAGGGCCGGTTCGACTGATCCCCGGATTGGCTACGCTCAGCGGGTGAGGACCCGAGCAGCCGCCGTGACGGTGCTGCTCGTGCTCGCCGGCTGCGGCAGCGCCGAGGTCTCCGAGGGCGGCGAAGCCGACGGCACGCCCGGCGCAGAGACCGACCCCGCCGTCGGCACCTACACCTTCACCACGGTGGTCACCGAGTCGACCATCGAGCAGAACGAGCCCGGTCCGGACTCGAGGGAGACCAACGTCGTCCACGTCTCCTGCTGGGACGACGCTTGCGACACCCTCGCCCAGCGGGCGGCCGCGGACATGTGGCACGCCCAGACCTTCCGGCTGGTCCCGGACGGTGACACCTACACCAGCAGCCGGACCCGCAGCGGCCCCTGTGGGGCGGACACCGACGCGTCGTTCGAGGAGGTGTTCACGCTGAGGTGGACGCTCGCGGACGACGGCGCGATCCGCGGCCGAGCGGTCCAGGAGTTCACCGGCTGCAGCGGAGGCGACGTGCAGCGTGCGACGTACCGCGTGACGGGGGAGAAGCGCCCGTCCGGGGAGCCGCCCTACCTCGGCGAGCCGGAGGTCGGCGACGTGATCGCCGCGCTGAACCGCTACGACGACGCGTTCACCGCCGTCTCCGAGGAGTTCGCCGGATGTCTCGAGCTCTCCGCCGTGGAGGCTGCCCACTGCCGGGCCGACGTCTACCGCCCCTGGTCCTCGGCGATGGACGACCTCGGCGACGCGCTGGACCTGGTCGTCCCGAGCGCGACCGGGGCGTGCCGCGCGGCGACCGGACGGGCCGAGCTCGACGCCACGTCGCGCCAGGTGCGGGCCGCGGCCGCCCGGCTGGCACGGGTCGACGACGCCCGCGGTGCCGCCGCCGCCGAGCGGGTCGACCTCGCGGCGCGGGAGCAGGCCACCGAGCTGCAGGCCCAGCTCGTGCAGGTGGCGACCATGTGCGTCACGCCGGAGCAGTACGCCGCTCTCGGTGACGACGGGGCGATGCTCATCGACTCGGCGAGCTCGCTGATCCCGCCCCTGGACGGTTGACGACGGCGCCGGGGGCTCCGTGGCACCATGTCCGTCATGGCTCGCCCCCCGCTGCACACGACCCCGAGCCGGGCCGGTGCGCGGTCGGCCGCGGAGTTCGAGTTCGAGCGGATGACGATCCCTCGCGACTTCTCCCGCACCTTCGTCACCCGCCTCCTCGTCGACCGCGCGGAGCGCGGCGGATGGGAGGTCGACCGGGTCCGGGTGCTCCACGACGGCACGCGCAAGGTGGTCCTGCGGCGGAAGATCATCCGCCAGCCGCGTCCGGTCTACGTCTGAGCCGGCTGCGTCGGCTGAGCCGTGCTTGTCAGCCGGCAGGCGACGGGTTCGGCCCGGAGACGTCGTCGAGCGCCGACCGGATCTCGGCGGGCAGCACGCACTCCTCGACGGTGAGCGACCCTCGCAGCTGCGCGGCGGTGCGGGCGCCGACGATCGCAGCGGTCACGCCCGGTCGGTCCCGCACCCAGGTGAGCGCCACCTCCAGCGGCGTCCACTGGAGTCCGTCGGCGGCGCGTGCGACGGCCTCCACGACACGGCTGCAGCGGGCGTCGAGGTAGACCCCCACGTAGTCCCCGAAGTGCGGTGAGGCGGCCCTTGAGTCCGCAGGTGTGCCGGTGCGGTACTTGCCGGTGAGGACCCCGCGGCCGAGCGGGGACCAGGCCAGGACTCCCATCCCGTTCGCGGTCGCCGCCGGCACGATCTCCGGCTCCGCGTAGCGGTTGAGCAGGGAGTACTCGACCTGGTTGGCCACGACCGGTGCCCGGCCCGGCACCGCGCGCTGGAAGGTCGCCACCTGCGCCGCCTGCCAGCCGGAGTAGTTCGAGACCCCGACGTACGCCGCGCGGCCGGTGGCCACCGCATGGTCGAGGGCGCTCAGGGTCTCCTCCCACGGTGTCTCGTCCGACCAGGTGTGCACCTGCCAGAGGTCGACGTGGTCGGTCCCGAGCCGCCGCAGCGACTCATCGAGGGTGCGCAGGAGGTTGCCGCGCGAGACGTTCACCTCACGGGTCCTCTGCTGGGCCGCGGCGCCGCGCGCGCGTCGTACGCCGGCCTTGGTCGCGATGACGACGTCCTCGCGGGCGACCACGTCACCGAGCAGCGAGCCGATGAGCTCCTCGGAGGCGCCGTCGCCGTAGCCGGCGGCGGTGTCGACCAGCGTGCCGCCCGCCTCGACGAACGACTTCAGCTGGTCGCGGGCCTCGTGCTCGTCGGTGTCACGGCCCCAGGTGAGGGTGCCCAGCCCGAGGCGGGAGACCTTGAGCCCCGTGCGTCCCAGGTAGCGCTGCTCCATGGGGGCAACGGTAACCTGCCGCCACCTGTGCGTAGCCTTGGCTCGCCCGTCACGACCGTCCCAGGAGAGCCGTTGCTCGACTTCCTCAAAGCCGTCGTGCTCGGCGTCCTCCAGGGGCTCACCGAGTTCCTGCCGATCTCCAGCAGCGCCCACCTGCGGATCTTCCCGGAGTGGTTCGGCTGGGGCGACCCGGGCGCCGCCTTCACCGCCGTGATCCAGATCGGGACCGAGCTGGCGGTGCTCATCTACTTCCGCAAGGACATCTGGCGGATCGCGTCCGCCTGGGTCCGGGCGATCTACGACCCCTCGTGGCGTGGCCACGTCGACACCCGCATGGGGTGGTACGTCATCGTGGGGTCGCTGCCGATCGTGGTGCTGGGGATCCTGCTCAAGGACATCATCGAGACCGACTTCCGCTCGCTGTGGATCATCGGCACCACGCTGATCGTGCTGGGCATCGTGCTCGGCGTCGCCGACCGGGTCGGGCGGAACGAGCGGACGATCAACAAGATGACGCTCCAGCACGCCGTGTGGCTGGGCGCTGCCCAGGCGATGGCGCTGATCCCCGGCGTCTCCCGCTCCGGCGCCACGATCAGCATGGGGCGGTTCCTCGGCTACGAACGGGAGGCGGCGACCCGGTTCGCCTTCCTGCTGGCGATCCCGGCCGTCGTCGGGGCCGGCCTCTTCGAGCTGCAGGAGATCCCCGGCGGCGACAACGCCTACGGACCGCTGCCCACGCTCGTCGCCACCATCGTCTCGTTCATCGTCGGCTATGCCGCCATCGCGTGGCTGCTGCGCTACGTCAGCACCCGGTCCTACCTGCCGTTCGTCTTGTACCGGATCGCGCTCGGGTCGGTGACCCTGATCCTGGTCTGGCAGGGCGTGCTCGCCGCCGGCGGCTGACCCCCGCGCGTGGGAGTGGCGGTCAGAGCCAGCCGGAGCGCTTGAACAGCCGGTAGAGCAGCACCGAGGAGCCGACCATGAGCCCCCACGCCCACAGGTAGCCGAAGCGCCACCCCAGCTCCGGCATCACCTCGAAGTTCATCCCGTAGACGCCGGCGACCAGGGTGCACACACCCGCGATCGCCACCCATGCCGAGATCTTGCGCATGTCCTCGTTCTGCAGCAGCTGGATCCGGGCGATGTGCGCCTCGAACGCAGTCGACAGCAGCGAGTCGAGGTTGTCGACCGCCTCCGACACCCGGTTGACGTGGTCGTCGATGTCCCGGAAGAACGGCGCGGAGCCCTCGTGCAGGAACGGGTACGCCGTGCGGGCGAACCGGTGCATCGGCTCGCGGAGAGGGTGCACCGCGCGCCGTACCTCCGCGATCTCGCGCTTCAGCACGTAGATCCGCTGGGAGTCCTGGGTGCGCTCGGGGGAGAAGACCGAGGTCTCGACCTCGTCGACGTCGGTGTCGAGCTCGCCGGCGACCCGCTCGTAGCCGTCCACCACCCGGTCGCACACCGAGTAGACGACCGCCGTCGGGCCATGCTCGAAGAGGTGCGGCTTGCGCTCCAAGTCGTGCCGGACGCTCGCCAGCTCCAGCCCCGACCCCTGGCGGACGGTGACCACGAAGTCGGGCCCGAGGAACATCGACACCTGGCCGGTCTCCACCTCGTCGCGCTCGTCGACGTACCAGAGCGTCTTGAGCACGAGGAAGAGGAGGTCGTCGTAGGGCTCCACCTTGGGCCGCTGCCGACGGGTGAGCGCGTCCTCGACGGCCAGTGGATGCAGCCCGAACATCTTCGCCAGCCACTGCATCTCCTCGGCGTCCGGCTCGTGGAGCCCGACCCAGGCGAAGTCCCCCGGAGCGCACTCGGACCGGACCCGGCCGAGCACGTCGTCCTCCAGCTCCAGCGGGTGCCGGGACCCGCCGCGGTAGAGCGCGCAGTCGACGATCATGCGACCACAGTAGGGAACCCCTCCCTAGGGTGTGCTCATGACAACGGTCATCCTCGTCCGGCACGGACGCACGACGGCGAACAGCGCGGGGGTGCTCGCCGGCCGCACCCCCGGCGTCCTCCTCGACGCGCTCGGCGAGCAGCAGGCCGCGGCGGTGGGCGAGCGGCTGGCCGGCATCCCCCTCGCCGCGGTGGTGACCAGCCCGCTCGAGCGGTGCCGGCAGACCGCCAAGGCGGTGGCGGACCGGCACCCGTCGCGGCCACGTGTCACGCGCGACAAGGGGATCGTCGAGGTCGACTACGGCGAGTGGACCGGCCGGTCGCTGAAGAGCCTGGCCAAGGAGCCCCTCTGGAAGGTCGTCCAGGGCCATCCCGCCGGCGCCACCTTCCCGGGCGGCGAGTCGATGCCGGCGATGGCCGCGCGCGCCGTCGCCGCCGTACGACGGTGGGACGCCACCGTCGAGGCCGAGCACGGCCCCCGGGCGGTGTGGGTGGCGGTCAGCCACGGGGACGTCATCAAGGCGGTGCTCGCCGACGCGCTCGGGATGCACCTCGACGCCTTCCAGCGCATCGTCGTGGACCCCGCTGCGGTGTCGGTCGTGCAGTACACCCCCGGGCGTCCCTTCGTCCTCATGTCCAACACCCACGAGGGCGACCTGTCGTTCCTGGCACCGAAAGCCGGACCGAAGCGGGGGCGCCGACGTCCCGACAGCGACGCGGCCGTGGGCGGAGGCGCCGGCCCCGGTTCGAGCCGGGGATAGGGTCGGAAGATGCCTGTCGTTCACCGTTTCGACCCGCCCGAGCGCTTCGTCGCGGGCACCGTCGGGCCGCCGGGGCAGCGGACCTTCTTCCTCCAGGCACGGGCGGGCACCCGGGTGACCAGCGTGTCGCTGGAGAAGCAGCAGGTGGCGGTCCTGGCGGAGCGGATCGACGGGCTCCTCGACGAGCTTCTCCGCGACGAGGGCGGGGCCGGGCTGGTCCCGGCGGTCGCACCGGCCGCGATGGAGGACACCGCCCCGCTCGAGCAGCCCATCGAGGAGGAGTTCCGGGCAGGCACCATGACCCTCGCCTGGGACCCGGAGGCCGGGCGCGTCGTGATCGAGGTGTTCCCGATCGACGAGTCCGACGTCACCGGGGAGGCGATGCTCGAGGCGGACGCCCCCGAGCCCGAGGAGGTGCTGCGTCGTGAGCATCACCCCCGCCGGCGCCCGGGCGTTCTGCAAGCGCGCCCAGGCCGTCGTCGCCGCCGGCCGCCCCCCGTGCCAGTTCTGCGGCGGTCCGATGGACCCCGCCGGCCACCTCTGCCCGCGCGCCAACGGCTTCCGCCGTCGCTGAGCGACGCCACGTCACGATGCACCGAACCGTGGACGCCGCCGTCGAGCGGGTGCTCACCGAGGGCGAGCTCGAGATCCAGGGCCGGATCATGCCGGCCTCGAACGCGACGTACTTCGCCGAGGCGCTCTGCGAGGGCATCCGGGTCCCGTGCGTCTACAAGCCCGTCGGGGGCGAGCGACCGCTGTGGGACTTCCCGCACGGCACCCTCGCCGGGCGCGAGCTCGCGGCCCGCCTCGTGTCGGAGTCGCTGGGCTGGGACGTGGTGCCGCTGACACTGCTCCGCGACGGCCCGCAGGGGACCGGCATGGTGCAGCTCTGGTGCGAGCCCGACCCCGCCGTCGAGGCGGTCGACCTGGTCCCGACCGCGGCGGTGCCGCCCGGGTTCCTGCACGTGCTCGACGCCCAGGACGGCACCGGCGCCCTGGTGTCGCTGGTCCACGAGGACACCGAACCGATCCGCCGGATGGCGGTCTTCGACGTGCTGGTCAACAACGCCGACCGCAAGGGCGGCCACGTGCTCGCGATGACCGACGGTCACCGCTACGGCGTCGACCACGGGGTCTGCTTCCACGAGGAGAACAAGCTCCGCACGGTGCTGTGGGGGTGGGCCGACGAGCCGCTCCACGACGACGACCGCACCGCCGTACGCGCGTTCGAGGAACGGCTCGAGAGCGACGCGGACCTCGTCGGCCTCCTCGAGCAGCTGCTGACCGCCGACGAGGTGGCGGCGCTGCGGCACCGGTGCCGGCGGCTCCTGGCGAGAGGCCGGATGCCCGTTCCGTCCGGTTCCTGGCCGTCCATCCCGTGGCCGGCGTTCTGAGCACCGCTGGGTAGGGTGCAGCCATGCGTGCCTGGAACCCCGTCGCGGTGCCGTCGCTCCAGGCGCACGGCGCCGCCCCGGCGGTCCGGGTCCACGACACCGCGAGCGGCTCGCTGCGCACGTCGACCCCTCAGGGACCGGCCCGGCTCTACGTCTGCGGCATCACGCCGTACGACGCCACGCACATCGGCCACGCGGCGACCTACCTGGCGTTCGACCTGCTCAACCGGGCCTGGCGGGACGCCGGGCACGAGGTCCGCTACGTCCAGAACGTGACCGACGTCGACGACCCGCTGCTGGAGCGGGCCGCCCGCGACGGTGAGCACTGGCGCACGCTGGCGGAACGCGAGATCGAGCGGTTCCGCGGCGACATGGAGGCGCTGCGGGTCCTCCCGCCCGACGAGTACGTCGGCGCGGTGGAGTCGATCCCGCTGGTGGTCGAGATGATCCAGCAGCTGTCCTCGCAGGGGCACGCCTACGAGGTCGACGCGGACTGGTACTTCTCGGTCCGCTCCGACCCGCGCTTCGGCGAGATCTCGCGGCTCGACGACGACGCGATGCTCCGGCTCTTCGGCGAACGCGGCGGCGACCCTGAGCGTGCGGGCAAGAAGGACCCGCTGGACTGCCTGCTGTGGCGCGCCGAACGCCCGGGGGAGCCGGCGTGGGGCTCCGCCCTCGGTCGCGGGCGTCCCGGCTGGCACATCGAGTGCAGCGCGATCGCCCTGACCAGCCTCGGGGAGGCGTTCGACATCCAGGGCGGCGGCACGGACCTGGTGTTCCCGCACCACGAGATGAGCGCCTCGGAGGCGCAGGCGGCGTTCCCGGACCTGACGTTCGCGAAGAGCTACGTGCACGCCGGGATGGTCGCCTACCAGGGCGAGAAGATGTCGAAGTCGCTCGGCAACCTGGTCTTCGTGTCACGGCTGCGCTCGGAGGGCGTCGACCCGATGGCGCTCCGGCTGGCGATCCTGGCCCACCACTACCGGTCGGACTGGGAGTGGACCGACGACGACCTGCCGCGGGCCGAGCGACGGCTCGAGCGGTGGCGCGCCGCCCTCGGCAACACCAACGCCGTCCAGGCCGAGCAGCTGGTCACCACCGTGCGCGCCGCGCTCGCCCAGGACCTCGACACCCCCGGCGTCGTGAAGCTGCTCGACAGCTGGGCCGACGGATGGCACCGCGGCGACGGGTCCGGAGCCCCGCTGGTGCGCGACCTGCTCGACGCGCGCCTCGGCCTCCTGCTCTGAGGGGCCGCCTCCGGTCACCCCTCCGGGTTCTCGCGCCGCTTGAGGTAGCGCTCGAACTCACGGGCGATCGCCTCCCCGCTGGCCTCGGGGAGGTCGGCGGTGTCCCGGGTCTCCTCGAGCGCCCGGACGTAGTCGCCGATCTCCTCGTCCTCGTCGGCGAGCTCGTCGACACCACGCTCCCAGGCACGGGCGTCCTCAGGGAGGTCGCCCAGCGGGATGCTGACCTCGAGCAGCTCCTCGAGGAACCCCAGGAGCGCGAGCGTCGCCTTGGGGCACGGCGGCTGGGCGACGTAGTGGGGGACGGCCGCCCAGAACGACACCGCCGGCATGTCGTTGCGCACGCACGCGTCCTGGAAGACGCCCACGATGCCGGTCGGCCCCTCGTAGTTGGACTGCTCGAGCTTGAGCCGGTCGGCCAGCTCGGGCTCGGTGGTCGTGCCCGACAGGGGGATCGGACGCGTGTGCGGGGTGTCGGCCAGGAGCGCACCGAGGGTGACGACCATCTCGGCGCCGAGCTCCTCCGCCGCGGCGATCAGCTCGGCGCAGAACTGCCGCCACCGCATGTTGGGCTCGATGCCGCGCAGGAGGATGACGTCGCGGGACGACCCCGGCGGCGAGCAGACCGACAGCTGGGTGGAGGGCCAGGTGATCCGCCGCTGGCCGTCCTCGTCGGTGCCGACGACCGGGCGGTTCATCTGGAAGTCGTAGAAGTCCTCCGGGTCGATCACCGCGACCAGCCGGGGCTCCCACACCTCGAGGAGGTGGTCGACGACCCCCGAGGCTGCGTCGGCGGCGTCGTTCCACCCCTCGAATGCTGCGATGAGCACCGGTGACCGCAACGGCGGGGAGTCCTCGATCTCGATCACCGGGCCACCCTATGCCGCACGCCGCGCGTACGGTGTCAGGATCCGGTCCAGCACCGCCGCGTGCCCGCGTGTCTCCTACAGTGGAGCGACCGGTGGTGCGCCCAGTGGGCCACCGCCCCGCGCCCCGACGAGCCCCGAGGCCCCACCTTGACCGCCACCCCGTTCACCGCCGCCGCCGACCAGGTCCGACCCGACCTGACCGACGAGCTGACGGCTGCCCTGCGCAGCCGGATCCTCGTCATGGACGGCGCGATGGGGACGATGGTCCAGCGCCACGGGCTCACCGAGGCGGACTACCGGGGCGAGCGGTTCGCCGGGTCGGACCGGGACCTCCAGGGCAACTCCGACCTCCTCGTGCTGACCCAGCCCGAGCTCGTCCGCGCCATCCACCGCGAGTACCTCCAGGCGGGTGCGGACGTCGTCGAGACCAACACGTTCAACGCGCAGCGGATCTCGCAGGCCGACTACGGGCTCGAGGAGCTCGCCTACGAGCTGAACCTGGAGGCCGCCCGACTGGCCCGGCTCGAGTGCGACGCGATGACCGAGCAGACCCCGGACCGGCCGCGGTACGTCGCCGGCGCGATCGGGCCGACCAACACCACCGCCTCGATCTCCCCGGACGTCAACGACCCCGGGCACCGCAACATCAGCTACGAGCGGCTCGTCGAGGCCTACTCCGAGCAGGCCCGCGGGCTCGTCGACGGCGGCGCCGACCTGCTGCTCGTCGAGACGATCTTCGACACCTTGAACGCCAAGGCGGCGATCTTCGCCCTCGAGACGCTCTTCGAGGAGCGCGGGCGCCGGTGGCCGGTCGTGATCTCCGGCACGATCACCGACGCGTCCGGCCGCACGCTCTCCGGCCAGGTGACCGAGGCCTTCTGGAACTCCGTCCGGCACGCCCGACCGTTGGCGGTCGGGCTGAACTGCGCACTCGGCGCTGCCGACATGCGCCCCTACGTCGCGGAGCTCTCCCGGGTCGCCGACACGTTCGTGTCGTGCTACCCCAACGCCGGGCTCCCCAACGAGTTCGGGGAGTACGACGAGCAGCCCGACCAGACGGCGGAGATCCTCGGCGAGTTCGCCACCAGCGGCCTGGTGAACCTCGTCGGCGGCTGCTGCGGCACCACACCCGACCACGTGAGCGCCATCGCGAAGGCCGTCGCCGGGAACCCCCCGCGCACCCCCGCCGAGGTCGAGCCCGCCTGCCGGCTGTCGGGGCTGGAGCCGCTCAACATCACCGCCGACTCGCTCTTCGTCAACGTCGGCGAGCGCACGAACATCACCGGCTCGGCCCGGTTCCGCAACCTGATCAAGGCCGGCGACTTCACCACCGCCCTCTCCGTGGCGCGCCAGCAGGTCGAGGCGGGCGCGCAGGTGATCGACGTGAACATGGACGAGGGCATGATCGACGGCGTCGCCGCGATGGACCGGTTCACGAAGCTGGTGGCCACGGAGCCGGACATCTCGCGGGTGCCCCTGATGATCGACTCCTCCAAGTGGGAGGTGATCGAGGCCGGGCTGCGCAACACCCAGGGCAAGCCGATCGTGAACTCCATCTCGCTGAAGGAGGGCGAGGAGAAGTTCGTCGCCCAGGCCCGGCTGTGCCGCAAGTACGGAGCCGCCGTCGTGGTGATGGCCTTCGACGAGGACGGCCAGGCCGACAACCTGGCGCGACGGGAGGAGATCTGCGCCCGCGCCCACCGGATCCTCACCGAGGAGATCGGCTTCGAGCCCAGCGACATCGTCTTCGACCCCAACGTCTTCGCGGTGGCGACCGGCATCGAGGAGCACGCCCGCTACGGGCTGGACTTCATCGAGGCGACCAGGTGGATCACCGAGAATCTCCCCGGCACGCTCGTGTCGGGAGGCATCTCGAACGTCTCCTTCTCGTTCCGCGGCAACAACGCGGTCCGGGAGGCGATCCACGCGGTCTTCCTCTTCCACGCGATCAGGGCCGGCCTGCGGATGGGGATCGTCAACGCCGGCGCGCTCGCGGTGTACGACGAGGTCGACCCGGAGCTGCGGGACCGCATCGAGGACGTCGTCCTCGCCACGCGCCCGGACGCGGCGGAGCGGCTGCTGGAGATCGCCGAGCGGTTCCGTGGGGACGGGACCGAGGCCGCGAAGGCCGACGAGGCCTGGCGCGGGCTGCCGGTCGCGGAGCGGATCACCCATGCGCTGGTCAAGGGGATCGACGAGCACGCGGAGTCCGACACCGAGGAGCTGCGGCAGCTGATCGCCGAGCGGGGCGGCCGACCGATCGAGGTGATCGAGGGCCCCCTGATGGACGGCATGAACGTGGTCGGCGACCTCTTCGGCTCGGGCAAGATGTTCCTGCCACAGGTCGTGAAGTCGGCCCGGGTGATGAAGAAGGCGGTCGCCTACCTCATCCCGTTCATCGAGGCGGAGCGGCAGCCCGGCGACGCGGCCACGACCCGCGGCACGATCGTGATGGCGACGGTCAAGGGCGACGTGCACGACATCGGGAAGAACATCGTCGGTGTCGTGCTCCAGTGCAACAACTACGAGGTCGTCGACCTCGGGGTCATGGTCCCGGCGCAGAAGGTCATCGACACCGCGAAGGAGCACGGAGCCGAGCTGATCGGGCTGTCCGGTCTCATCACGCCCTCGTTGGACGAGATGGTGACCTTCGCCACCGAGATGGAGCGGCACGGGCTGCAGGTGCCGCTGCTCATCGGCGGCGCCACCACCAGCCGTGCCCACACCGCCGTCAAGGTGGACCCGAAGTACTCCGGCCCCGTGGTCTGGGTGAAGGACGCCTCGCGCTCGGTCCCGGTGGCGGCCTCGCTCCTCTCGGACTCGCAGCGCCCCGCCTTCATGGAGGAGGTGCGGGCCGACTTCGACTCGATCCGCGAGCGGCACTCGGCGCGTCAGGCCTCGCGCCCGATGGCGTCGCTGGAGCGGGCCAGGGCGAACGCGACGCCGATCGTGTGGGAGGGGTACTCCCCGCCGGTGCCGGTGGAACGGTCGCGCGTCTTCGACGACTACGACCTGACCGAGCTGCGGCCCTACATCGACTGGCAGCCGTTCTTCAACGCCTGGGAGCTGCGCGGCAGGTTCCCCGACATCCTCAACAACCCCGTCAGCGGGGAGGCCGCCCGCAAGCTCTGGGACGACGCCCAGGCGATGCTCGACCGGCTGACCGAGGAAGGCTGGCTGCGGGCCCGCGGCGTCGTCGGGCTCTTCCCGGCCAACCGGGTCGGCGGCGAGGACATCGAGGTCTACACCGACGAGTCGCGCAGCGTCGTACGCCTGACCCTGCACCATCTGCGGCAGCAGGGCGAGCACCGCCGTGGACTGCCCAACCGCTCGCTCGCCGACTTCGTCGCCCCGAGCGGAAGCGGCGTCGCCGACTACGTCGGCGGGTTCGCGGTCACCGCCGGGCACGGCGTGCAGGAACGGGTCGACGCCTTCCGGGACGAGCTCGACGACTACTCCGCGATCCTGCTCGAGTCGCTTGCGGACCGGCTCGCGGAGGCGTTCGCCGAGCGGCTCCACGAGCGCGTGCGCAAGGAGCTGTGGGGCTATGCCCCCGACGAGTCGCTGGACAACGACGGCCTGCTCAAAGAGCGGTACGACGGGATCCGACCCGCCCCGGGCTACCCCGCCTGTCCCGACCACACCGAGAAGGCGCTGCTCTGGGAGCTGCTGGACGTCGAGGCGATCACCGGCATGCGACTCACCGACAGCATGGCCATGTGGCCCGGTGCTGCGGTCAGCGGCTTCTACTTCTCCCACCCCGAGTCGCAGTACTTCGTGCTGGGTCGGCTCGCCCAGGACCAGGTCGCCGACTACGCGCACCGCAAGGGCTGGACGCTGAAGGAGGCCGAGCGCTGGCTCTCGCCGAACCTCGGCTACGAACCGGAGGACTGACCATGGCCGACGCTGTCCTCTGGGACATGGACGGGACCCTCGTCGACACCGAGCCCTTCTGGGTGCAGGCGGAGCACGACCTCGTGGAGGCCCACGGAGGGACGTGGACCCACGAGCACGCCACGCAGCTGATCGGTCGCGACCTGCTGCACTCCGCGCACTACATCCGCGAGCACGGCGGCGTCGACCTTGCGCCGAACGAGATCGTCGACCTCCTGCTCGAGCGGGTCGTGGGCCACGTCGAGCACGAGATCCCGTGGCGCCCCGGAGCACTCGAGCTCCTCACCGCGCTCCGGGCTGACAAGGTGCCGTGTGCGCTGGTGACGATGTCGTACGAGCGGTTCGTGGCGCCCGTGCTCGCCCGGCTGCCCAAGGGCACGTTCGACGTGGTGGTCACCGGCGACGCGGTCGCGCAGGGCAAGCCGCACCCCGAGCCCTACCTCCACGCGGCGCGGCTGCTCGGGGTCGAGCCCGGACGGTGCGTGGCGATCGAGGACTCCGACACCGGCGCCCGGTCCGCCGCCGCCGCAGGCTGCCTCGTGCTGGTGGTGGAGAACCACGTCCCCGTGGCCGGAGGGGACCGTCGGGTGTTCCTGCCGTCCCTCGAGGGGCTCACCCCGACCGACCTGCTGCGGATCGAAGGGGCGGAGGAGTCCTAGTACCACCGGCCAATGGTCCCCAGCCCCGGCGCTGACCCAGACTCCTGCCACCACCCCGACCTCAAGGAGTCTCGATGAACAACTCACGCATCCTCGCCGGAGCCATCCTCGCCGTCGCCGTCGCCGTTCCCGCGCTGCCGGCCGCGGCGAACGACGGCGACGTGACCCGCCGCGGGGACTGCTCCGGCCGCACCGACTGGAAGCTCAAGGCCAGCGAACAGGACAGCAGGATCGAGGTCGAAGGAGAGATCGACAGCAACCGCAACGGCCAGACCTGGCGGTGGCGGCTGCTGCACAACGGCAGCCTCAGTGACCGGGGGACCAAGGTGACGCGAGCCCCCAGCGGCTCCTTCGAAGTCCGACGCGTCGTCGTGGACCTGCGCGGCACCGACAAGCTCGTCTTCCGGGCCACGAACCCGGCGTCCGGCGAGACGTGCCGTGGTGTGGTGAACTTCTGAGGTGTCCACCTTGCGCAACCCCGTCGTGCTGTTCCTGGCGACGGGGTTGCTCGCCCTCGGCGTCATCGTCGTCGGCACCGCTGAGCTGAGCTCGCGCGCGGCGTCCGCCGAGGCCGTGTGGGATGCCCATGAGACCACCGAGCTCCTGGCCCGCTCCGTCGCCGAGCCGGCGATCCCCCGGGGGCTGGTAGAAGCCGACCCCGGGGCGGTGGACCGCTTCGACCGCGAGGTCCGGGACCGGCTCAGTGGGACCGATGTCCAGCGCGTGAAGATCTGGAACGCCGACGGGCTGGTCGTCTGGTCGGAGGAGCCGGAGCTGATCGGCCGGAAGTTCGCGCTCGGCGAGCACGAGCGGGAGGTCCTGACCGGCGGCGACACCGAGGCGGCCGTCTCCGACCTCGGCCGTCCCGAGAACCGGTACGAGCGGGGGAGCGGTGGCCTGCTCGAGGTCTACACCCGGATCGAGGCGCCCGAGGGGGACCCGCTGCTCTTCGAGGCCTACTACTCCGCGGCCGCCATCGACGACCGTGAGAGCTACATCTTCGGCCAGTTCGGCACGATCACCCTGGGCGCCCTCGGCCTCGTCGTCCTGGTCGCCACCGGGCTCCTCTTCCTGCTGACCCGCAGGCTGCGGCGCTCGGCCGAGGAGCGGGTGCGGCTGCTCCGAGCGGCCGCCGACGCCTCGGACGCGGAGCGGGTGCGGATCGCCCGGGACCTCCACGACGGGGTGGTCCAGGACCTTGCGGGGGCGGCGTTCGCCGTCTCGGCCGTGGCGCGCAACCCCGACCTTCCCGACGCGGTCCGGGAGGGGCTGGCCGGCAGCGCCAGCTCACTGCGCACGTCGTTGCGCGCGCTGCGCTCCCTGATGGTCGAGATCTACCCGCCCGAGCTCGACGCGGACGGGTTGGACGCTGCGCTCGACGACCTGCTGGCGCCTGCGGCAGCGCAGGGCGTCACCGCCAGTGCCGTGGTGCACGGGATCGACGACGTACCCGACAACACCGTCGCCCTGCTCTGGCGGGTCGCCCAGGAGGCGGTCCGCAACTCCCTGCGGCACAGCGGTGCCGAGAACCTGACCGTGACCGTCGAAGGCGACCGGGACGGCGTCGTGCTCGAGGTCACCGACGACGGGCGGGGCTTCGACCCCGACCGCCGTCCTGACGGCCGGCACTTCGGGTTGCGCGGGTTGACCAGCCTGATCCAGGAGGCCGGCGGCGATCTCGCCGTACGCTCTAGCCCCGGAGCCGGCACCACGATCCGGCTCCAGGTGGCGGAGGGAGCGCGATGACCCGGGTGACCGTCGTCCTCGTCGACGACCACGCCGTGGTCCGCCGCGGCCTGACCGATCTGCTGGCAGGCACCCCTGACATCGTCGTGGTGGGTGCCGCGGCAGACGGGGCACAGGCGATCCCGCTCGTCCGCCAGGTCCGGCCCGACGTCGTCCTCATGGACCTCCAGATGCCCGGCGTCGACGGCGTGGAGGCAACCCGGACGATCGTGGAGGAGGAGCTCGGCGCCCAGGTGCTGGTGCTCACCTCCTTCTCGGACAGCGAACGGATCATCGCCGCCCTCGACGCGGGAGCGGTCGGCTACCTGCTCAAGGACGCCGACCCCGACGAGGTCCTCGAGGGTGTGCGCGCCGTGGCCCGGGGGGAGTCGCCGCTGCACCCGAAGGCTGCCCGCGAGCTCCTCGTCGCGCGGACCCGTCGCGTCGAGCGGCCGCCGTTGACCCCACGCGAGTCCGAGGTGCTGCACCTGGTCCGGCTCGGTCTGGCCAACAAGCAGATCGCACGCCGGCTCGGAATCAGCGAGCGCACGGTCAAGGCGCACCTCACCTCGACGTTCCAGCGGATCGGCGTCCTCGACCGCACCCAGGCAGCGTTGTGGGCTGAACGACACGGCGTCTGACCACGCGAGCTTGACGCCCGCCAAATCGTTGCCAGATCGCGACCTAGGGAACGGGCGTGCGGCATGGCTTTCCGCCCTCGCCGAGCAGTAGCGTCACCGGGTCCGGGGCGCTCCGCACCCGGCACCGCTGATCGTGAGGAGCCATACGTTGAAGGCATTGAAGAGGTGGCGGCTGGGCGCCGCCGTGCTCGTCTCGTCCGCCCTGACCCTGTCCGCGTGCGCCGAGAGCGAGCGTGACAGCGGTGACGGCGGGAGCAGCGAGAGCAGCTCGGGCAGCAGCGGCGGCACCCTGGTGTTCGCCGGCTCCGCCGAGCCCGTGACCCTGGACCCGTTCTTCGCCTCGGACGGGGAGAGCTTCCGCGTCGCCCGGCAGGTCTACGAGGGGCTGGTCGGCACCGTGCCCGGCACCGCAGACCCGGCACCGCTGCTGGCCAAGGAGTGGGACGTCAGCGAGGACGGGCTGACCTACGAGTTCACGCTGCAGGAGGGCGTGCAGTTCCACGACGGCACCGACTTCGACGCCGAGGCCGTCTGCGCGAACTTCGACCGGTGGTACAACATGCCGGAGTCCGCCCAGTCTCCCGACCTCACCTACTACTACGGCTCGCTGATGCGCGGCTTCGCCACCGGCGACAGCTCCGACGCGGCGCTGTACAAGTCGTGCACCCCCGGTGACGGCACCGTGACCGTCGAGCTGAACAGCGCGTTCGCCGGCTTCGTCTCCGCCCTGTCGCTCCCGGCGTTCTCGATGCAGAGCCCGACCGCCCTGGAGAAGTACCAGGACGACGGCGCCAGCAACCCGACGACGACGGAGTACTCCACCTCGCAGCCCACCGGCACGGGACCGTTCGTCCTCGACTCGTGGGAGCGCGGTGACCGGATCACGCTGGCCGCCAACCCCGACTACTGGGGCGAGAAGGCGATGCTCGACGAGGTCGTCTTCGTCGCCATCGACGAGCCCAAGGCTCGCGCGACCGCCCTGCAGAACGGCGAGATCGACGGCTTCGACCTCGTCGGTCCCGCGGACATCGCGCCGCTGGAGGAGAACGGGTTCCAGATCGTGAACCGGGAGCCGTTCAACATCCTCTACCTCGGCATGAACCAGAAGCAGAAGCCGCTGGACGACATCCGGGTCCGCCAGGCCATCGCCCACGCGATCGACAAGCAGGCCGTCGCCGACGCGTCCATGCCCGAGGGCACCAAGACCGCGATCGAGTTCGTCCCCGAGGTCGTCAACGGCTACACCGAGGACGTCGAGACCTACGACTTCGACCAGGAGCGCGCACGTGAGCTGCTGGCCGAGGCGGGGGCCGAGGGCGCCACGATCGAGTTCAACTACCCGACCGGCGTGAGCCGTCCGTACATGCCGTCCCCGGAGGACACGTTCAACGTGATCCGGTCCCAGCTCGAGGCCGTCGGCCTCAAGGTCAAGCCGACCGCCGACCGGTGGGACCCGGACTACCTGAACAAGATGCAGGGCACCGCCAAGCACGGCATCCACCTGCTCGGCTGGACGGGTGACTACAACGACACCGACAACTTCCTCGGCGTCTTCTTCGGCAAGGAGAGCCCCGAGTGGGGCTTCTCCAACAAGGAGCTGTTCGACGCGCTCAACGAGGCGCGGGCACTGCCCACCCAGGAGGAGCAGACCCCCGCCTACGAGGAGATCAACAAGATGGTGATGGAGTTCCTGCCGGGCGTGCCGCTGGCGCACCCGGTCCCGTCGCTGGCGTTCGCCCCCGAGGTCGAGGGGTTCCAGCAGAGCCCCGTCCAGGACGAGGTGTTCAACACCGTCTCGCTCGCGGACTGACGTGCTGATGGTTCTGTCCCCGGGGCTTCCCGGGGACAGAACCATGTCAGAGTGACCTCGACCCCGTTGCCACCAGGAAGGGAGGACCGCGGTGCTCCGCTTCGTCCTCAAGCGGGTCGGTCTGATGGTCCCGGTGCTGTTCGGGCTCTCGGTCCTCCTTTTCGCCTGGGTCCGCGCGCTGCCAGGGGAGCCCGCCCGGGCGCTGCTCGGCGAGCGCGCCACTCCGGAGGGGATCGCTCGCGTGAACGAGCGCTACGGCTTCGACCAGCCGATCCTCCAGCAGTACCTCACCTACCTCAAGGCGCTGATCTCCGGTGACTTCGGGTTCTCCACGCGCACCGGCCGGCCGGTGACGGAGAGCTTCCTGGAGCGGTTCCCGGCGACCGTCGAGCTCGGGCTCACCGCGATGGTGTTCGCGGTGGTCATCGGCGTGCCGCTGGGCTACCTCGCGGCCCGCCACCAGGGCCGCCCGCTCGACACGTTCGCGATGTCGGGCAGCCTGCTCGGCGTCGTCACCCCGGTCTTCTTCCTCGCGATCCTGCTGAAGCTCGTCTTCGCCAACTGGCTGCACTGGCTCCCGACGAGCCTCCGCCAGGACCCACGGATCGACGCCACGCACGTCACGAACTTCTACGTCCTCGACGGCATCCTCACCCAGGAGTGGGACGCCGCCTGGGACGCCGTGATGCACCTGGTCCTGCCGGCCCTGGCGCTCGGCACGATCCCGCTGGCGATCATCGTGCGGATCACGCGCGCCTCGGTCGCCGAGGTCCTCAACGAGGACTACGTCCGCACCGCGGAGTCGAAGGGGCTCGCCTCCCGGATCGTGAGCCGCCGCCACGTGCTGCGCAACGCCCTGCTCCCGGTGGTCACCACCATCGGGCTCCAGGCCGGGCTGCTCTTCTCCGGCGCCGTGCTGACCGAGACCGTCTTCGCGTTCAACGGCATCGGGCAGTACCTCTTCGACGCCATCGGCCAACGCGACTACCCGGTCCTGCAAGGGTTCATCCTGTTCATCGCGCTCATCTACGCGCTGATCAACCTCCTGGTGGACATCGCCTACGGACTCATCGACCCGAGAGTGCGGGTGTCATGACGATCGACCTCCCACCCGCGAGCGGTCCGCCGGCCGACACCGGCACCGCCGCGGGCGACGTCCACGGCAGCGGCCTCTGGCGCGGCGCCTGGGACCGGCTCAAGCACAACCCGACGGCCATCGCCGGCGCGTTCATCGTGCTCACCTTCGTGGTGATCGCGATCATCGCGCCGCTGCTGACGCCGTACGAGCCGGGCTCGGCGCAGTGGTCGGGCCAGGTGACGCCCACGACGGTCCCCGGTCCCTCGGACGACCACCTGCTCGGGCTGGACCGGTTCGGCTCGGACCTCTACACCCAGCTGCTCTTCGGGGCGCGACAGTCGCTGGTCTACGGCATCGTCTCGACCGCGATCGGGCTGACCGTCGGGGCGCTCCTGGGCATCCTCGCCGGCGGGTTCGGCGGCTGGATGGACACCGTCGTCATGCGGGTCGTGGACATCATGCTGTCGATCCCCAGCCTGCTGCTCGCGGTGAGCATCGCCGCCGTCCTGGGGCAGAACGCCTACTCGGTGATGATCGCGATCGGCGCCGCCCAGGTCCCGATCTTCGCCCGGCTGCTGCGCGGCTCGATGCTGTCGCAGAGCCGGTCCGACTACGTGCTCGCCGCCCAGGCGCTCGGGATCCGCCGCCGCAGGATCGTGCTCGGCCACGTGCTCCCGAACGCGATCGGACCGACGATCGTCCAGGCGACCCTCAACCTCGCCACGGCGATCATCGAGGTCGCCGCGCTGTCGTTCCTCGGCCTCGGCGAGTCCGACCCGGCGATCGCCGAGTGGGGACGGATGCTCGTCGCCGCCCAGGACCGGTTCGAGGCGGCACCTCAGCTCGCACTCCTTCCCGGTGGGGCGATCGCGATCACGGCGCTCGGCTTCACGCTCTTCGGCGAGGCGCTCCGCGAGGCGCTCGATCCCCGGAACAGGAGGTGAGCGGAGTGACCGCACACCAGCAGGACGAGCCACTGCTCGCCGTACGCAACCTCGGCGTCACCTTCCAGCTCCGCGGCGGCAAGGCGGTCAAGGCCGTCGACGACGTGAGCTTCGAGGTCCGGCCGGGCCAGCACGTCGGCCTGGTGGGGGAGTCCGGCAGCGGCAAGTCGGTCACCTCGCTCGCGATCATGGGGCTGCTCCCGTCGCGGGGGGTCAAGCTCTCCGGCGAGGTGCTGTACGGCGGCCGCAACCTGCTCGAGATGTCACGGCGCAGCCTGAGCCGCCTGCGCGGACGGGACATCGCGATGGTCTTCCAGGACCCGATGACCTCCCTCAACCCGGTGATCCCGATCGGGCTGCAGATCACCGAGGTGATCGAGGAGCACTTCGACGTGTCCAAGGGCGAGGCCCGGTCCCGCGCCGGAGACCTGCTCGCGAAGGTCGGCATCCCCGACCCCTCCAAGCGGCTGAAGGACTATCCCCACCAGCTCTCCGGTGGCATGCGCCAGCGCGTCCTCATCGCGATCGCCCTGGCCTGCGAGCCGCGGCTGCTGATCGCCGACGAGCCGACGACGGCCCTCGACGTGACGATCCAGGCGCAGGTGCTCGAGGTGCTCAAGCAGCTCGTCGCCGACACCGACGCCGCCCTGCTGATGATCACCCACGACCTCGGGGTGGTCGCCGGGCTCTGCGACACCGTGAACGTGATGTACTCCGGACGCATCGTGGAGTCCGCGACCCGGGAGCGGCTGTTCGCCCATCCGCGCCACCCCTACACCGGCGGGCTCCTCGAGAGCATCCCGAGGCTCGACTCGCCCCGAGGGGTGCCGCTGACGCCGATCCCCGGGTCGCCGACGCAGGTCCTGCCGTGGGCGGAGGGGTGCGCGTTCTCGCCGCGCTGCCGCCACCGGGTCGACGAGTGCACCACGCGCACCCCCGGGCTCGAGCCCGACGGCGACCGGGAGCTGCGCTGCTTCAACCCGTTGGCCCCGGCCGGCGCGACGACGGCGGAGGAGGGCCGATGAGCACGCTGGTCAAGGTCGAGGGGCTCAAGGTGCACTTCCCGATCCGGCGGGGGCTCGTGCTCGGCCGGCAGGTGGGCGCGGTCCAGGCCGTCGACGGGGTGGACCTCGCGATCGAGGAGGGAAAGACGCTCGGCCTCGTAGGGGAGTCCGGGTGCGGGAAGTCCACCCTGGGCCGGGCGATGCTGCGGCTCACCCCGATCACCGAGGGCCGCGTGCTCTTCGACGGCGAGGACGTCGCCGCGCTGGAGGGGGAGCAGCTGCGGGCCAAGCGCCAGGACATGCAGATGGTCTTCCAGGACCCGCTGGCGAGCCTCAACCCGCGGCAGAGCGTGGAGACCCTGCTGACCGAGCCGCTGCGCGCCCACGGCATCAGCTACGACAAGCGGAGCCGGGTCCGGGAGCTCCTCGAGCAGGTGGGGCTGCCCGCGACGGCGGCGCAGAAGTACCCTCACGAGTTCTCCGGCGGCCAGCGGCAGCGGATCGGCATCGCCCGGGCCATCGCGCTCGAGCCTCGGTTCGTCATCGCCGACGAGCCGGTCTCCGCACTCGACGTCTCGATCCAGGCCCAGGTCCTCAACCTCCTCGAGGAGCTGCAGACCTCGCTGGGGCTCACCTACCTGGTCATCGCCCACGACCTCGCCGTGGTGCGCCACGTCTCCGACGAGGTGGCGGTGATGTACCTCGGCGCCGTCGTCGAGCAGGCCGACTCCGACACGCTCTACCGCAAGCCGATGCACCCGTACACCAAGGCGCTGATGTCGGCGGTCCCGGTGCCGGACCCGGTCGCGGAGGCGACCCGGGAGCGGATCATCCTGGAGGGCGACCTGCCGTCGCCGGCGAACCCGCCGCAGGGGTGCCGGTTCCACACCCGGTGCCCGTTCCGCCAGGAGACCCGCTGCGACACCGAGCGCCCCGCGCTGCGCGAGCTCGGCACCGGCCACCGGGTGGCGTGCCACTGGGCCGAGGAGATCGAGTCCGGCACGATCCAGCCCCGGCCGACCTCGCTCGAGGTGGCACTCGAGGGCGGAGCCGAGACCCCGCCCCTCTTCCACTCCCGTTGAGCCGTCGCTCGTGCCGGTGCCGAGTTTGGCGACTCCGCCTCGCGGTGAGGTGAGAGGCAACGGGACGGCGACGGGAGGACAGCGGGACGCGCGCACGACGGCTGGCAGCACCGGCAAGCAGACGCCGACCGCGCCCCCGACCGACGACGCCGACACCGAGGGCTGACGACAGCCCGACCGATGGCCGGGCCGTGCTCAGTCGACGTCCTCCGGTGACAGCCCCGGATCGGCGGCCTCGGCGGGCGGGAGCACCGGCAGCGGCGGCGGGGTCCCCCCGAACTCCGGGCAGAGGGCTTGGTGGGAGCACCAGCCGCAGAGCGCGCTCCGACGCGGACGCCAGTCGCCGCTCTCGGCGGCCCGAGCGATCGCCTTCCAGATCGCCTCGACCTTGCGCTCCACCGACAGCAGGTCCGCCTCGTCGGGGGAGTAGCGGAGCACCTCGCCGTTGCCGAGGTAGATCAGCTGCAGCAGGTCCGGGACCCGGCCCCTGAGCCGCCACAGGACCAGCGCGTAGAACTTCATCTGGAACAGCGCCTTGGCCTCGAACAGCGGCCCGGGCGACCGGCCGGTCTTGTAGTCGACCACGCGGACCTCGCCGGTCGGAGCCACGTCGAGCCGGTCGACGAACCCCCGCAGCAGCAGCCGGCTGTCCAGCAGCGTCTCGACGTACATCTCCCGCTCCGCGGGCTCGAGCCGCCGCGGGTCCTCGAGCGCGAAGTAGCGCTCGACGCTCTCCCGGCAGCTCTCCAGCCACGCCGCGACCTCGGGGCCCTCAGGACCGAACAGCTCGGCGACGGCGGGATCCTCGGCCAGCACCGCCTCCCAGGCCGGCTGCAGCATGCCGACGGCCTGCTCCGGGGTCCGCTCGGCGGCCGGGAGGTCGAACAGCTCCTCCAGGACCTTGTGCACGACGGTGCCGCGGACCGCCTCCGGCGAGGAGGTCTCGGGCAGCTTGTCGACCGTGCGGAACCGGTAGAGCAGCGGACACGTCATGAAGTCGCCGGCCCGGCTCGGCGAGAGGGAGCCCACCACGTCGACCCCGTCCACGACGGTGGCCTCTGCCATCGGGCGGCCACCCACCAGCTGCTGCGTCATGGGAGCCACGCTAGGCGACGCCACCGACATCCGGCCTGACAGTGGGTCCGTGTGCGCGGTTGGATAGGTTGGGTGGGTGGCGGACAGGACCGGTCTCGGGGCACCCGCCGGGCGCGGCGAGCCCGGCACGCTGCGCGTGGGCGCCATCGGCGGCATCGACGTCATGGTCCGCTCGTCGTGGGTCCTCATGGCTGCGCTCATCGCCTACCTCGTCGCTCCGGCGATCGAGCGGACGGCACCCGACCTCGGGGCGTGGAAGTACGTCGCCGGGCTCGCCGTCGCCGTGCTCCTCACCCTCTCGCTGCTCCTCCACGAGCTCTCGCACGCCTTGATGTCGAAGCACTACGGGATCGGCGTCCGGTCCATCACCCTGCACTTCATCGGCGGCGTCACCGAGATCGAGGGCGAGCCCGCCACCCCGCGGCAGGAGCTGTGGATCTCGGTGGTCGGGCCGCTGACCTCGATCGGCGTCGGCGTGCTGGCGCTCGGCCTCGACCTGGTGGTGCCCGACGGGCTCCTCGGCCTCGCCGTCGGGCTCCTCGCCTGGGCCAACATCGTGGTCGGGGTGCTCAACCTCGTGCCCGGCTTCCCGCTCGACGGCGGCCGGGTCCTCCGGGCCGCCGTGTGGCGGATCACCGGCGACCCGCACCGGGGGACCGCAGCCGCCGGCTGGGCCGGCCGGGGGGTCGCGGTGCTCATGCTCGCCTCGCCGCTGCTGCTCCGCGCGTTCGGCAACGAGCCGGATCTGCTCGACTACGTCATCGCGGTCGTGTTCGGCTGGTTCCTGTGGTCGGCGGCCACCGGCGCGATCGCGTCGGCCCGGATCCGCTCCCGGCTGCCCGCCCTCCGCGGTCGGGCGCTGGCGCGTCGTACGGTGACCGTCCCCGCCGACCTCTCCCTCGCCGAGGCCATCTCACGCGCCCAGCAGGCGCAGGCGCCGATGATCGTCACCACGGACCCGGGCGGGGCTCCGCTCGGGGTCGTGAACCACGCTGCCGCGGTGGCCACTCCCGAGGAGAGGCGGCCGTGGGTGCCGGTCGGCACGGTGAGCAGGACGCTGACCGACGGCACGACGCTCCCGGCCGACATCGCCGGGGAGCACCTGATCCGCGCGATGCAGTCGGCGCCGGCGGGGGAGTACCTCCTCATGGAGCCGGACGGCTCGGTCTACGGGGTGCTGCTGAGCGCCGACGTGGACCGGCAGTTCGACGCCACCTCCTGACGTCCCGGGCGCTGGAGGCAGGAACTCGACACGTCCGTAGAGTGCGCGCCATGCAGCAGACCTCTGAGCCCACCGGTCCCGGCGACGACGTCGCGCCCGAGTCCTGGTCGGGGGTGCACCGGGGTCCCCTCCGCGCCGGCGAGTGGGTCCGGCTCACCGACGCCAAGGGTCGCCGCCACAACATCCAGCTCGTCGCCGGCAAGCAGTTCTCCACCAACAAGGGACAGCTCTCCCACGACGACATGATCGGCCGGGACGAGGGGTTCACGATCAGCTCGACGCTGGGCGGCGAGTACCTCGTCTTCCGCCCGTTGCTCAGCGAGTTCGTCGTGTCCATGCCGCGCGGCGCGGCGGTCGTCTACCCCAAGGACGCCGCCCAGATCGTCGCCATGGCCGACATCTACCCCGGGGCGCGGGTCGTCGAGGCCGGCGTCGGCTCCGGCGCGTTGACCTGCTCGCTGCTGAGAGCCGTGGGACCGACCGGTCACGTCTCGTCGTACGAGCGTCGCGAGGAGTTCGCCGACGTCGCGCGCCGCAACGTCACCCAGTTCTTCGGCGGCGAGCACCCCGCCTGGCGGCTCACCGTGGGTGACCTCGCCGCGTCGCTGCCGGCCAGCGCCACCGACGCGCGCGTCGACCGGGTGGTCCTCGACATGCTGGCGCCGTGGGAGTGCGTCGACGCCGTCGCCGGTGCGCTGGCTCCGGGCGGGCTGGTCTGCGCCTACGTGGCGACGACCACCCAGCTCAGCCGCACGGTGGAGACGCTCCGCGCCCACGGCGGGTTCACCGAGCCCGCCCCGTGGGAGTCGATGGTCCGGGACTGGCACGTGGAGGGGCTCGCCGTCCGGCCCAGCCACAAGATGAACGGCCACACCGGCTTCCTGGTGACGGCCCGCCGGTTGTCCGAGGGTGCGCGCCCGCCCATGAAGCGCCGCCGTCCGGCGCCGGGGGCGTACGGCGTCGACTACACCGGCCCACGACCGGGGGACCTGCCCCCGCAGGTGAGCCAGGAGCCCTTCAGCGACTGACCGGCCGCCGCTCGCCGAACTGGCGGCCGACACGGCGGGAAACCCACGTCACTCCCTTCCGACTACGAGTAGGTTGGAAGTCAGTGCACCGCAGGGTGGAGGTGAGCAGCATGTCCATGTCAGGAAGCAGCTCCAGCGGGTCGGGGCGCGCTCCCGAGGAGTGGGAGGCCCAGGTCGCCTACCTGGAGAGCGAGATCTCCGACCTCCGCCGGCGGCTCCTCGAGGCGCCGGGCTCGTCGCGGCTGCTCGAGCAGCGGCTCTCCGACACCCAGCGCTCGCTCGCCGCGGTGACCGCACAGAACGAGCGGCTCGCTCACACGCTCCGTGAGGCCAGGGACCAGATCCTCACGCTCAAGGAGGAGGTCGACCGGCTCGCCCAGCCGCCGTCCGGGTTCGGAGTCTTCCTCCAGCGCAACGACGACGAGTCGATCGACGTCTTCACCGGCGGCCGCAAGCTGCGTGTCCAGGTGAGCCCGTCGGTCGAGGTCGAGGGGCTCCGCAAGGGCCAGGAGGTCATGCTCAACGAGGCGCTGAACGTCGTGGCTGCCCTCGACTTCGAGCAGGTCGGCGAGGTCGTCATGCTCAAGGAGCTGCTTGCCGACACCGAGCGGGCGCTCTGCATCGCCAACGCCGACGAGGAGCGGATCGTGCGGCTCGCCGAGCCGCTGCGCGACCAGCCGCTGCGCGCCGGCGACTCCCTGCTGTACGACGGCCGCTCCGGCTACGTCTACGAGCGGATTCCGAAGTCCGAGGTCGAGGAGCTCGTCCTCGAGGAGGTCCCGGACATCGCCTACGAGTCGATCGGCGGACTGAAGGGGCAGATCGACCAGATCCGCGACGCCGTCGAGCTGCCCTACCTGCACCCCGACCTCTTCCTCGAGCACGAGCTGAAGCCGCCGAAGGGCGTGCTCCTCTACGGCCCGCCCGGCTGCGGCAAGACGCTGATCGCGAAGGCGGTCGCCAACTCGCTGGCGAAGAAGGTCGCGACGAAGACCGGCCAGGAGGGGAAGTCGTACTTCCTCAACATCAAGGGCCCCGAGCTGCTGAACAAGTACGTCGGCGAGACCGAGCGGCACATCCGGCTGGTGTTCCAGCGGGCCCGGGAGAAGGCGAGCCACGGCACACCGGTCATCGTCTTCTTCGACGAGATGGACTCGCTGTTCCGGACCCGTGGCTCGGGTGTCTCCTCCGACGTGGAGAACACGATCGTCCCGCAGCTGCTCAGCGAGATCGACGGCGTCGAGGGGCTGGAGAACGTCATCGTCATCGGCGCCTCCAACCGCGAGGACATGATCGACCCCGCCATCCTGCGGCCCGGCCGGCTCGACGTGAAGATCAAGATCGAGCGGCCGGACGCCGAGTCCGCCCGTGACATCTTCAGCAAGTACCTCACCGCGAAGCTGCCTCTGCACGCCGAGGACCTCCGCGAGTTCGGGGGCGACCGGGACGCCTGCGTCGGCGGGATGATCCAGGCCACCGTGGAGCGGATGTACACCGAGACCGAGGAGAACCGGTTCCTCGAGGTGACCTACGCCAACGGCGACAAGGAGGTCCTCTACTTCAAGGACTTCAACTCCGGAGCGATGATCCAGAACATCGTCGACCGGGCGAAGAAGATGGCCATCAAGGACCTGCTGGAGCAGGACCAGAAGGGCATCCGCGTGCAGCACCTGCTGCAGGCCTGCGTCGACGAGTTCAAGGAGAACGAGGACCTGCCGAACACCACCAACCCCGACGACTGGGCGCGGATCTCCGGCAAGAAGGGCGAGCGGATCGTCTTCATCCGCACGCTCATCACCGGCAAGCAGGGCACCGAGCCCGGCCGCTCGATCGACACGGTGGCGAACACCGGTCAGTACCTCTGAGCCGTCCGACGACCGTGCAGCAGCCCGACGACGACCTCGAGCGCAGCGAGATCGAGGCGCTCGCCGCGACGCGGGCGGAGCTCGGCCCCGAGTACGACGCCGCCCTGCTGTCGTCGTTCGCGGACCGGGTCGAGCGTGCGATCGACGTGCGGGTCGGGCACATCCTCATGGAGCAGGGCCGCGGCGGGGACCTCGAGCGCGCCCGGTCCAGCCAGCAGCTCACCCTGGGCATCATCTCGGCGGTCGCGGCGATCCCGATCTCGATCGTGCTCGGGCTCAACGGACAACGAGCTGGCGCTGCTGATCGCCTGGATCGGCATCGTCGCGGTCAACTTCGCGCACGCGGCCTACGCCCTCCGCGCCCGGGAGGTCAGGCGGGGTCGGTGACGTCCGCGACCACCGACGGGTAGTCGCCGACCCCCTCGGCGGCGAGGCGGAGCAGCAGTGACCGGGTGTCCGGGACGAACGGCCACCCGGGGTCCGCGAGCAGCCGGCCCAGCGCGGGCAGCTCCATCCACCCGCCCCACACGACCTCACCGTCCACGTGCCGCACCACCCCGTCGTACGTCGCCTCGTAGACGTGCTCGAAGCAGCGGACCGTGTCGTCCTCGTAGAGGTGGGTGAGCAGCGGCCGCAACGTGACCCCCTCCACGCCGAGCTCCTCGACGAGCTCCCGTTCCGCGGCCGGCCCCGGATGCTCACCGGGCCGCAGCACGCCCCCGGCGACCGCGTCGTGGCAGCCGGGACACCAGTCCTTGCCGGCGGAGCGTCGGTGGACGTAGAGCCGTCCTCCGGAGTCGCGGAGCAGGACGGCCGTGGCCGCGTGGCGGAGGTTCTGACCACGCATCCGCGAGCGGGGGGCCTCGCCGACCATGCGACCGTGCGCGTCGACGAGCGCGACGATCTCCTCGGTGGCGCCCACCCCTCGGAGGCTACCGGGCGGTCGCGGGCGAAGGTTTCGGCGATGCCGCCCGGGGCATCATCGCTGCGGAACGACCCTTCCTGTCCCGGCCCGACGAAAGAAGCCGCCATGCTCAAGATCCTGCTCATCATCGCCGTGGTCCTGGCCGTGCTCTGGTTCGTCCGGACGATGATGGCCCGCAGCCGCTGACCGACGACGACCGACGAGGCGTCGGACAGGCCCCACCCCCTCAGATCGGGCCGGTCCGACGCCTCGCGGCGTCTCATCAAGGAGACGCGCGAACCGGCGGATCCTGACGCGGTCCCGGGTCCTGGATCTCTGCTGGTCGGCCCTGGCACCTGGCAGGCAGGCGCGCCGCGACCTCCCGCGTAGGCTCGGCACATGAGCGTTCGCAGGGTCATGGGCACCGAGACCGAGTTCGGGATCTCCGTCCAGGGCCAGCCCACGGCCAACCCGATGGTGGCCTCCTCGCAGGTCGTCAACGCCTACGCGACCTCCACCCTCAAGGCCCGCCGCGCCCGGTGGGACTTCGAGGAGGAGTCGCCGCTGAGGGACGCTCGCGGCTTCGACCTGAGCCGGGAGAACGCCGACCCGACGCAGCTCACCGACGAGGACCTCGGTCTGGCGAACGTGATCCTGACCAACGGTGCCCGGCTCTACGTCGACCACGCCCACCCGGAGTTCTCGACGCCGGAGTGCACCAACCCGCGCGACGTCGTGATCTGGGACAAGGCGGGCGAGGTGGTCATGCAGGACGCCTGCCGGTTCGCCGAGGCGGTCCCCGGCTCGGCGCCGATCGTGCTCTACAAGAACAACACCGACAACAAGGGCGCGTCCTACGGCGCGCACGAGAACTACCTGATGCGCCGCTCCACCCCGTTCGGCGAGATCGTGCGGCACCTGACGCCGTTCCTCGTGAGCCGGCAGGTGGTCACCGGCGCCGGGCGGGTCGGGAAGGGCCAGGACGGCCGCGAGGACGACTTCCAGGTCTCCCAGCGGGCCGACTTCTTCGAGGTCGAGGTCGGGCTGGAGACGACGCTCAAGCGTCCGATCATCAACACCCGCGACGAGCCGCACGCCGACCCGGAGAAGTACCGGCGCCTGCACGTCATCATCGGCGACGCCAACCTCGCGGAGATCTCGACGTTCCTCAAGGTCGGCACCACCTCGCTCGTGCTGGCGATGATCGAGGACGGGTTCATCACCCGCGAGCTCGGCGTCGACCAGCCGGTGCGGAGCCTCCGCGCGGTCTCGCACGACCCCAGCCTCCGGCACCTGCTGAGGCTGCAGGACGGGCGCAGGCTGACCGCCGTGCAGCTGCAGATGGAGTACCTCGACCTCGCCCGGAAGTACGTCGAGGACCGGCTCGGTGCCGACGCCGACGACCAGACCCTCGCGGTGCTCACCCGCTGGGAGTCGGTGCTGACCCGGCTCGAGGCCGACCCGATGCTGTGCGCGCGGGAGCTGGACTGGGTGGCGAAGCTCAAGCTGCTCAACCGCTACCGGGACCGCGACGGGCTGTCGTGGTCCGACGCCAAGCTCCACCTCGTCGACCTGCAGTACGCCGACATCCGGCCGCGGCGAGGGCTCTACAACAAGCTGGTCGCGATGGGCGAGATCGACCGGCTCGTGACCGACGCCGAGATCGCCGCGGCCGTTCACCGGCCGCCGACCGACACCCGCGCCTACTTCCGTGGCCGCTGCCTGGAGCAGTACGCCGAGCGGATCGCCGCCGCGTCGTGGGACTCGGTGATCTTCGACCTGCCCGGCCGCGAGTCGCTCCAGCGGGTGCCCACGATCGACCCGCTGCGCGGCAGCGAGGCCCACGTCGGCGCGCTCCTCGACCGGTGCTCGACGGCCGAGCAGCTCTTCGAGGAGCTCACCGCCCGCTGACCGTCCGCGACTCCGCCCGGTGGTGCGGTGGCTTGCCGTCGACGCGCTAGGTTTGCCCCAGGCAAGCAACGGAGGCACCCATGGCACAGGAGCACAAGCAGCCCAAGAAGGGCACCGAGGAAGCCATCGAGGTCGAGGAGTCGGCCGACGCCGAGATCGCCGAGCGCAAGGAGCAGCTCGACGAGGACATCGACGCGATCCTCGACGAGATCGACGACGTGCTCGAGAGCAACGCCGAGGACTTCGTGAAGTCGTTCATCCAGAAGGGCGGGCAGTGATCTTGGAGCACCGGCTCCCCTCGGCGTACCTCACCCCCGGGTCGTCGTCGTTCCTCGACTTCCTGGCCGCGCAGGCACCGGAGATGCTGCCCTCGCGGCGGGCGACGCCGGCGGGCAACGCCGGCGACCTCGCGCCGCACGGCACCACGATCGTCGCGGCGACCTTCCCCGGAGGCGTCGTCATGGCGGGGGACCGCCGCGCGACGATGGGCAACATCATCGCCCAGCGCGACATCGAGAAGGTCTTCCCCGCCGACGAGTACTCCTGCGTCGGCATCGCCGGCTCCGCCGGGCTCGCGGTCGAGCTGGTCCGGCTCTTCCAGCTCGAGCTCGAGCACTACGAGAAGATCGAGGGCACGACGCTCTCCACCGACGGCAAGGCGAACCGGCTGGCCACGCTGATCCGCTCGAACCTCGGCATGGCGATGCAGGGGCTCGCGGTCGTCCCGCTCTTCGCCGGCTACGACCTCGCCGCCCGGCACGGTCGCATCTTCTCCTACGACGTCACCGGCGGGCGCTACGAGGAGACCGCGTTCCACTCCGTCGGCTCGGGCTCGCTGTTCGCCCGCGGCGCCCTGAAGAAGCTCTACCGCGAGGACCTCGACGAGGAGGGGTGCGTGACCGCGGTGGTCCAGGCGCTGTACGACGCCGCCGACGACGACTCGGCCACCGGCGGGCCGGACCTGACCCGGCGGATCTTCCCGGTGGTCGGCTCGATCACCGCCTCGGGGTACCGCCGGCTGCCCGACTCGGAGGTCGCCGCGATCGCCGACCGGGTGATCTCCGGACGCATGGACCGCCCCGACGGCCCCGCCGCCCCGCTCACCTGACCGCTGACCGGACCTGAAGGACACCCGCATGAGCATGCCGTTCTACGTCTCGCCCGAGCAGCTGATGAAGGACCGGGCGGACTTCGCCCGCAAGGGCATCGCCCGGGGGCGCAGCGTCGTCGTCCTGCAGTACGCCGACGGCATCCTGTTCGTCTCGGAGAACCCGTCGGCGGCGCTGCACAAGATCAGCGAGATCTACGACCGGATCGCGTTCGCGGCGGTGGGCCGCTACAACGAGTTCGAGAACCTGCGGATCGCCGGCGTCCGGCTCGCCGACATGCGCGGGTACTCCTACGACCGGCGCGACGTCACCGGCCGCGGGCTCGCCAACGCCTATGCCCAGACCCTCGGCGCGATCTTCTCCTCCGGCGGCGAGAAGCCCTACGAGGTGGAGCTCTTCGTCGGCGAGGTGGGCGACTCCGCGGAGGAGGACCAGATCTACCGGCTCACCTACGACGGCCAGGTCGCCGACGAGCACGGGTACGCCGCGATGGGCGGCTCGGCGGAGACGGTGACCGCCCACATCAAGGAGCACTACGAGGCGGGCCAGCCGTTCGAGGCCGCGCTCCGGGTGGCGGTCGACGCCCTCGGCGCCACCGACACCGGCTCGCCCCGGACGATCCCGGTGGCGTCGCTCGAGGTCGCGGTGCTCGACCGGACCCGGAGCCAGCAGCGCAAGTTCAAGCGGTTCGGCGACCCCGAGCTCACCGCCCTGCTCGGCGAGCGCACCGACCCGCCGGCCGACGGAGCCTGACCCGCCCGGCCGGGGCCGGGCCGGCACTCCTCCGTACCGCACCCGTGCGCGCCGCACACCGCTGTCGTGGCGGGCGGACGTAGGCTGGCTGCGTGGACCGACGCATCTTCGGCATCGAGAACGAGTACGGCGTGACCTGCACGTTCAAGGGTCAGCGGCGGCTCTCACCCGACGAGGTCGCCCGCTACCTGTTCCGCAAGGTCGTCTCCTGGGGGCGGAGCAGCAACGTCTTCCTCCGCAACGGCGCCCGGCTCTACCTCGACGTCGGCAGCCACCCGGAGTACGCCACGCCCGAGTGCGACGACATCGTCGACCTGGTCACCCACGACAAGGCCGGGGAGCGGGTCCTGGAGGGGCTGCTCGTCGATGCCGAGCGCCGGCTCCGCGACGAGGGCATCGAGGGCGACGTCTACCTGTTCAAGAACAACACCGACTCCGCCGGCAACTCCTACGGCTGCCACGAGAACTACCTGGTCGGGCGTCACGGGGAGTTCGCCAAGCTCGCCGACGTGCTGATCCCGTTCCTGGTCACCCGGCAGCTGATCTGCGGTGCCGGCAAGGTGATCCAGACCCCGCGCGGGGCGATGTACTCCATCTCGCAGCGCGCCGAGCACATCTGGGAGGGGGTCTCGAGCGCCACCACCCGCAGCCGCCCGATCATCAACACGCGCGACGAGCCGCACGCCGACGCCGAGCGCTACCGGCGGCTCCACGTGATCGTCGGGGACTCGAACATGAGCGAGACCACGACGATGCTCAAGGTGGCCTCCTGCGACCTCGTCCTCCGGATGATCGAGGAGGGCGTGGTGATGCGCGACCTCACGATGGAGAACCCGATCCGGGCGATCCGGGAGATCTCCCACGACATGACCGGGCGTCGCAAGGTGCGGCTGGCCAACGGCCGGGAGGCGAGCGCCCTCGAGATCCAGACCGACTACCTCACCCGCGCCCGCGACTTCGTGGACCGCCGCGAGCTGCGCACCCCGCTGATCGACCGCACCCTCGACCTGTGGGAGCGGGGGCTGAAGGCGGTGGAGTCCGAGGACCTCGGACTGGTCGAGCGGGAGATCGACTGGGTGATCAAGTGGAAGCTGCTCGAGCGCTACCGCAGCCAGCACGGGCTCCCGCTGAGCCACGCCAGGATCGCGCAGCTCGACCTGGCCTACCACGACATCCACCGGGGCCGCGGGCTCTACTACCTGCTCGAGAAGCGGGGCGCCGTCGCGCGGGTCACCGACGACCTGAGGATCTTCGAGGCGAAGTCGCGCCCGCCGCAGACCACCCGGGCGAAGCTGCGCGGGGACTTCATCCAGCGGGCCCAGGAGCGGCGGCGCGACTTCACCGTCGACTGGGTGCACCTCAAGCTCAACGACCAGGCCCAGCGGACCGTCCTGTGCAAGGACCCGTTCCGCTCCGCCGACGAGAGGGTGCACAAGCTGATCGAGGGGATGTGATCCCAGGGTCCTCTCAGGGTCGGTCGTTACAGTGGCGCAGTCCCACCCCAAGACCCGAGGTGCTTCCCCATGCGTGTTCGTCGTCCCATGACCGCCCTTGCCGCGATGGTGCTCCTGAGCACCGCCGCCTGCGGCTCCGACGGTGAGGAGGCCAGCGGCTCCACCGGCGGTGACGCGCTGGACGGCGTGACGGTCTCCGGCGACTTCGGCAAGCAGCCGAAGGTCACGATCGACGGCCTCGACGTCGAGGGCGTGGAGTCCGCCGAGCTCATCGAGGGCGACGGCGCCGAGGTCACCAAGGACAGCTACGTCGACTACCGGTTCTCGATCGTCAACGTCGACGGCGACGAGGTCGCCGGGAACTACAAGGAGAACGAGCCGACCGAGCTCGTCGTCGCCCAGCAGCCGGAGTCGATCATCGACGCCGTCGTCGGCACCCACATCGGCAGCCGGGTCGCGATCGCGATCCCGGTCAAGGACCTGGTGGGGGAGCAGGGCGCTCCTCAGGCCGGCCTTCAGCCCGAGGACGACATGGTGCTCGTGTTCGACATGATCGAGGAGGGCGACGCGCCGCTCGAGGGCCCGGAGGGTGAGGAGGTCGACCCGCCGGCCGACGCACCCAAGGTGCTCGGCGACGACGACGAGGTGACCGGGCTCGACTTCTCCGACGCCCCGGCGAAGGCACCCAAGGAGCTCCAGGTCATCCCGCTCATCGAGGGCGAGGGCCCGGCGGTCGAGCAGGGCGACAACGTCACCGTGGACTACTACGGCGCCGTGTGGGGCAACGAGGACGAGGCCTTCGACGAGTCCTACAGCCGCGGCACGCCGGCCAGCTTCGGCCTCACCCCCGGCGGGCTCATCGAGGGATGGGTCGAGGGGCTCGAGGGCGTCACGGTCGGCAGCCGGGTGATGCTGGTGATCCCGCCCGACCTGGGTTACGGCCCGCAGGGCAGCGGTGAGAAGATCCCGGGCAACTCCACGCTCGTGTTCGTCATCGACGTCCTGGGCGTCTGAGAGCGACCACCTGACCGAGCGGGGGGACCGATGTCGGCACGCAAGAGCGAGCGGCTGCTCAACCTGCTGATCACGCTGCTCGTCTCCCGCGGCTACGTCACCAAGGACCGGCTCCGGCAGGTCATCCCCGACTACAAGGACGCCTCCAGCGAGGAGGCGTTCGAGAAGATGTTCGAGCGCGACAAGGACGACCTGCGCGCGCTCGGCATCCCCGTCGAGGTGGGTGGCTACGACCCGCTGTTCGGCGACGAGCAGGGCTACCGGGTGGCTCGGTCGGCCTTCGAGCTCCCGGAGATCGACCTGGCGGCCGACGAGGCCGCGGTGATCGGCCTCGCCGCGCGGGTCTGGCAGCAGGCCGGGCTGGCGGCCGCCACCTCCGACGCCCTGATCAAGCTGAAGGCGGCGGGCGTGGAGGTCGACCGTGAGGCGCTCAACGTCGCCCAGCCCCGCCTCGCCGCGGACGAGCCCTCGTTCGAGCGGTTCTGGGAGGGGGTCTCCACCCGCCGGACCGTCACCTTCGGCTACCGCGGCTCCACCGCCGCGCAGCCGTCCGTCCGCCACCTCCAACCCTGGGGGATCGTCTCCTACCGGTCGCGGTGGTACGTCGTCGGTCACGACCTCGACCGCGACGACCACCGGCTGTTCCGGCTCTCCCGGGTGGTGGGCGAGGTGACCTTCACCGGCCCGCCCGGCTCGTTCACCGTGCCCGACGGCACCGACATCCGCGCCCTCACCAGCCGGCTCGCGCCCGACACCGCGGAGCGGACCGCCGTCGTGCTCGTGCGGGAGGGGCGGGCGCTCGCCCTGCGCAACCGCGCGACCGCGACGCAGCCGGCCGGCGAGCAGGGCTGGGACCGCCTGGAGGTCGCGTTCGGCCGCACCGACGCACTCGTCGACGAGCTCATGACGTACGGCGACGACGTGGTGGCCGTGGAGCCGGAGGAGCTGCGGGCGCTCGTCGTACGGCGGCTCCGAGCCGTTGCCGGGGTCGCACCGTGACCGGCTCGAACGCCCGGGACCAGGTGACCCGCCTGCTCGCCCTGGTTCCCTACCTGCAGAGCCGGGGCGAGATCTCGGTCACCGACGCCGCCCGCGAGTTCGGGGTCACGCCGCAGGTCATCCGCCGCGACATCAACGTGCTGCTCTTCTGCGGACTCCCGGGGCTCGGGATGGGCGACCTGATCGAGGTCGACTTCGAGGCACTCGAGGGCGAGGACGTGATCCGGCTGTCGAACGCCGACTACCTCGCCCGTCCGCTGCGACTCGACACCACCGAGGCAGCCGCGCTCGTGGTCGGGCTCCGCACCCTCCTCGAAGGCAGCGGCGAGGAGGAGCGCGAGGTCATCGAGCGGACCCTGCGCAAGGTCGAGGAGGCGGCGGGCGAGGCCGCCGGCGTGGCGGCGCAGGTGACCCTCCACGTCCCGGAGGGCGCCGACGAGCAGAGCGTCCGCGACCAGCTGAGCCGGGCGCTCGCCACGAGGCGGCAGCTGCGGCTGCACCACCGCTCGCCGGTCCGCGACGAGGTGACCGAGCGGGTGGTCGAGCCGATCGCCCTGCTCACCGAGGCGGGCCACACCTACCTCGACGCCTGGTGCCACCGGGTCGAGGACCGTCGGCTGTTCCGGCTCGACCGGGTCGCCGCCGTGGAGCTGCTCGACGCGCCGGTCTCCGAGCATGCCGCGCAGCCTCCGCTCGACCTCTCCGACGGGGTCTTCCGGCCTGCCCCGGAGGCCCTGCTCGCCACGCTCCGGCTCGCCCCGGAGGCCCGCTGGGTGACGGAGTACCACCCCGTCGAGTCCGCGACCGAGGAGCCCGACGGGGGGCTCACGGTCACGCTGCGCGTGGGGGACCCCGCGTGGCTGGCCCGCCTGCTGCTGCGGCTCGGGGGGACGGCCACGCTCGTGGACGCTCCCGAGCTCGCGGAGCAGGTCCGCGACACCGCGCTGCGGGCTCTGCAGCGCTACTCCTGATCAGTGCGTACGATGGAAAGCGTGCAGGCAACCCGTCTGCACCGACCCCAGGCTCGATGACGAAGGCAGACTGACATGGGCAACCTCGGCCCGACCGAGATCATCCTGATCCTGCTCGTCCTGGTGCTGCTCTTCGGCGCCAAGAAGCTCCCGGAGCTCGCCCGCGGCAGCGGCCGGGCCCTGCGCATCTTCAAGGCGGAGACCAAGGGGCTCATGGACGACGACGACGACGACAAGACCAAGACCGACGAGCAGCGCGAGATCGAGGCCCGGCAGCGGCACGCCGCCCCGCCCTTCGAGCAGCACGAGACCCGTCACCCGCACACCGACACCGACCGCTGACGCGGCGTTCCGCGCGCCTCCACGAACCTGTGCCGACCACACCGGTGGCTGACGCCTGATGAAGGTCGTCGGCATCCTCAGACTGTTCCGCACGGCTCCGTCGAGCGCCATCGGCCCGGACGGCCGGATGGCGCTCGCCGACCACCTCCGTGAGCTGCGCGGCCGGGTGCTGCGGTCGCTGGTGGTGCTCGTGGTCGGCACCGTGGTCGCGTTCGTCTTCTACGACTTCCTGCTCGACCTCATCCTGCGTCCGTACAACGACGCGAAGGAGGCGCTCGGCGGCGAGGTCGAGACCAAGGCCTACATCAAGGGCGCCGCCGGCCCGCTGCTCCTCCGGCTCAAGCTGAGCGGGGTGGCGTCGGTGGTGGCGACCAGCCCGTACTGGCTCTACCAGATCTGGGCGTTCATCGTGCCGGGGCTGCACCCGAACGAGCGGAAGTGGTCGCGGCTGTTCGCGGCCGTCGCCGGCCCGCTGTTCATCGGCGGGGTCGCGGTCGGCTACTACGTGCTGCCCCGCGGCCTCGAGGTGCTGATCGGGTTCACCCCCTCGGAGCTGGAGAACCTCGTCGAGTTCGGTGAGTACTTCAGCTTCTTCACCCGGATGCTGCTGGTCTTCGGGGTCTCCTTCGAGATCCCGCTGTTCGTGATCCTGCTCAGTCTCGCCGGCGTGGTCTCCGGGCGGAGGCTGGGGGAGTACCGCCCGTGGATCGTGCTCGGCACCTTCGTGTTCGCGGCTGCGGCCACGCCGTCCACCGACCCGTTCTCGATGCTCATGCTGGCGCTGCCGATGACGGTCCTCTTCCTCGTCTCCGAGGTCATCGCCCGGTTGCTCGACCGTCGGCGCCGTCGGGCCGCCGGGACGTGGGACGACGACGAGGCCTCGGAGCTCGACGAGCGCCCGTCCGACCTCGACGAGGACGACTGATGAGGCGGCCGGAGGTGTCGGCGGTCGACCCCTTCGACCTGCCCGAGTGGCTGGGACTGGACCCGGTCACCTGGACTGCCGTCGACAGCATCGGGGAGTCCCACCTCGTGGCCGGGTGCCTGCGTCGTGACCAGGCCGCGTCCGACCAGCTCGACTGCGACGTGCTCGCCGGCGACCTCGCCTACCCGGTGCCGGTCCTCGACGAGCGGTGGCGCCACGACGCGCACCAGTCGTGGACCCTCGACGAGGTCCTCCTCGTCCAGTACGACGGTCGCCTGACGCTCGTCGTGCCGGGCACCGCGGTGTCCGCGGAGGCGGCGATGGAGGCGGTCCGCCGGCTCGCCAAGGCGGTGGGTGCGCCCGCCGACCGGTTCACCGTCGCCCTGCGGCTCTGACAGCCGGCCTCGGGAGCCTCGTCTAGGCTGACGAGGTGCCCAGGGAGATCGCGCTGCTGACCAACCCGGCGGCGGGCCGGCGACGCGGTGCCCTGACGGCGTCGATCGCCGTGCCGCGGCTGCGGGACGCCGGTTTCCGGGTGCGCGAGCTGCGCGGGCGGGACGTCGCCGAGTCCGAGGAGCTGGCCCGCCGGGCCGTCGACGACGGCGTGGACACGCTCGTGGTCGTCGGTGGCGACGGGATGGTCCACCTCGCCGCGCAGCTGCTCGCGCACACCGGGACCGCGCTCGGGATCATCCCGTCCGGGACCGGCAACGACGCCGCCCGCTACTTCGGCATCCCGCGCTCCGACCCGCAGGCCGCCGCCGACGTCGTGGTCGCCGGCCGGCACCGGGTCGTCGACCTGGCCAAGGCGGGTCCGACGTACTTCCTCTGCGTGCTCTCGGCAGGGTTCGACGCCATCGTCAACGAGCGGGCGAACCGGATGACCTGGCCCCGCGGCCAGATGCGCTACAACCTCGCGACCCTCGCCGAGCTCCGGGTCTTCGAGCCGCTCGACTACACCCTCGACCTCGACGGGGAGACCCGCAGGGTGACCGCGATGATGGTCGCGGTCGGCAACGGCCCCTCGTTCGGGGGTGGCCTGCGGATCACCGAGGGCGCGCTCCTCGACGACGGCCTGCTCGACGTCGTGTTCTTCCACCCGATGAGCAAGCGCGAGCTCGTGCGGACCTACCCGCGGCTGTTCAACGGCACCCACCGCAGCCACCCCTGCTACGAGCACCACCGGGTCCGCCAGGTCACCGTCGCCGCCCCCGGCATCATCGCCTACGCCGACGGTGAGCGGCTCGGTCCGCTTCCGGTCACCGTGTCCGTCGTACCCGCCGCCCTGAAGGTCCTGGTGAACGCCTCGTGAGCTCCCCGTCCGACCGCTACGCTCGCTTCCGCGCCGAGCAGCAGGCGCCCGTCCTCGCGGACTTCCAGGCGCTCTACGACTTCCCGCTCGACGACTTCCAGGTGCGGGCCTGCAAGGCGGTCGAGGCCGGCGACGGCGTCCTCGTCGCCGCTCCCACGGGCTCGGGCAAGACGGTCGTCGGCGAGTTCGCGGTCCACCTCGCGCTCGCCCAGGGACGCAAGTGCTTCTACACCACGCCGATCAAGGCGCTCTCGAACCAGAAGTACAACGACCTCGTCCGCCGCTACGGTCCCGACCAGGTCGGGCTGCTCACCGGTGACAACACCGTCAACGGCGAGGCGCCCGTCGTCGTCATGACGACCGAGGTGCTGCGCAACATGCTGTACGCCGGCTCCCAGACCCTCTCCGGCCTCGGCTTCGTCGTCATGGACGAGGTGCACTACCTGGCCGACCGGATGCGCGGGGCGGTCTGGGAGGAGGTCATCATCCATCTCCCGGAGTCGGTGGCCGTGGTGTCCTTGAGCGCGACCGTCTCCAACGCCGAGGAGTTCGGCGAGTGGCTCGGCACGGTGCGCGGCTCCACGACGACCGTGGTCGAGGAGAAGCGGCCGGTGCCGCTCTACCAGCACGTCATGGTCGGCCGGCGGCTGATGGACCTGTTCGCGGACCGGACCGGCTTCGCCGGGCCGGAGTCGGAGGTGAACCCCCGCCTGCTCGAGGTCGCCCGCCGCGACGACCGGCCCCGGACCAGCGACCGCCGGCAGGCCAGGGGCGGCGGCCGTCGTACCCCGCCGCGCGGTGGGCTGCCGACCCGGTTCGAGGTCGTCGACAAGCTCGACGAGGCCGCGCTCCTCCCGGCGATCTACTTCATCTTCAGCCGGGTGGGGTGCGACGCCGCGGTGGAGCAGTGCCTCGCGATGAACCTCCGGCTGACCACACCGCAGGAGGCCGACGAGATCCGCGCGTTCGTCGAGGAGCGGTGCTCCCACATCCCGGACGCCGACCTCTTCGTCCTCGGCTACCACGACTTCGTCGAGGGGCTGACCCGCGGCGTCGCCGCGCACCACGCCGGGATGCTGCCGACGTTCAAGGAGTGCGTCGAGGAGCTCTTCGCCGCGGGGCGGTGCCGGGTCGTGTTCGCGACCGAGACGCTGGCGCTGGGGATCAACATGCCCGCGCGGTCGGTGGTGATCGAGAAGCTGGTCAAGTGGAACGGCGACACGCACGCCGACATCACCCCGGGGGAGTACACCCAGCTCACCGGCCGGGCCGGCCGGCGTGGCATCGACGTCGAGGGCCACGGTGTCGTGCTCTGGAGCACGGGCATGAGCCCGAAGGCGGTCGCCGGGCTGGCCTCGACCCGGACCTACCCGCTCCGGTCGTCGTTCCGGCCGTCGTACAACATGGCGGTCAACCTGGTGCAGCAGGTCGGGTCGCGACACCGCACGCCACCTGCTCGAGTCGTCCTTCGCGCAGTTCCAGGCGGACCGCGCGGTGGTCGGGCTCGCGCGCGAGCTGCGGAAGGCCGAGGAGGGGCTGGAGGGGTACGCCGAGGCGGCGCAGTGCCACCTCGGCGACTTCATGGAGTACCACCGGCTGCGCCGACGGCTCGGCGACGTCGAGGCGTCCGCCTCCCGCGCCCGCCGGGCCGACCGCCGCGACGAGGTCGTGCGGTCGCTCGAGGAGCTGCGGACGGGCGACGTGATCGAGGTGCCGAAGGGCAAGTACGCCGGGCTGGCGGTCGTCATCGACCCCGGCACGCGCTCGGACCGCCACGAGCCCCGGCCCCAGGTCGTGACGGTCGACCGGCACGCCCGCCGGCTGTCGCTGGTGGACTTCGACCGGCCGGTCCGGGCACTGACCCGGATGAAGGTGCCGCGCAGCTTCAACGCCCGCAACGCACAGTCGCGCCGGGAGCTCGCGATCAACCTGTCCCGGCGGGCCGGGAGCCTCGACCCGGGGGCGCCGTCGCAACGCGGTCGCGGCGGTCGCGGCGGCGCTCCGACCGGTGCACCGGAGGAGGCCGAGATCGGGCGGGTCCGGGCCGAGCTCCGCCGGCACCCCTGCCACCAGTGCGAGGACCGCGAGTCACACGCGCGGTGGGCCGACCGGCACGGCAAGCTGCAGCGGGAGACCCACGCGCTGCGCCGGCGCATCGAGTCGCGAACCAACACCGTGGCCCGCCAGTTCGACCGGGTGTGCGACGTGCTCACCTCGCTGGCCTACCTCGACGCCGACGACGAGGTCACCGACCACGGCAAGCGGCTCATGCGGATCTACACCGACATGGACCTCGTCGCGGCCGAGTGCCTGCGGGCCGGGGTCTGGGACCGGCTGGGTCCGGCCGACCTCGCCGCTGCGCTGTCGGTGCTCGTCTTCGAGAACCGGCGCCCCGACGACGCCAGCTCACCCCGGATGCCGCGAGGGCCGGTGCGCGAGGTGATCGCCCGGACCGTCGACCTCTGGGCCGAGCTCGACAAGCTCGAGAAGGACAACCGGCTGGACTTCCTGCGCGAGCCCGACCTCGGCTTCGCCTGGGCCGCGCAGCGGTGGGCCGAGGGGGCCGCGCTCGACGAGGTGCTCACCGTGACCGACCTGGCGGCCGGCGACTTCGTCCGGTGGATGAAGCAGCTGCTCGACCTGGCCGGCCAGGTGGCCGACGCCGCGGGCGGCACGCCGCTGCGCGAGACCGCCCGGGCCACGGTCGACGCCCTGCGCCGTGGAGTCGTCGCCTACTCCTCCCTCACCGAGTAGCCGTCGAGCCGTCACCGCCGCCTGGTTGAGCCGTCACTCGTGCCGGTCGTGCGTCTGCGGACGCGCGGCGGTCGCCGTCCCCGACCGGCACGAGTGACGGCTCAACCCGGCGCGAGTGACGGCTCAACCTCAACCTCAGCCGAGGACGGGGCGGCCCTCGTAGGGCGTCGAGAGGACGATCGTCGTCCGGGTGGAGACGTTGGCCGCCGCCCGGATCCGCGCCAGCAGCACCTCGAGGTCCACCGGCGTGGCGACCCGGACCTTGAGGATGTAGGACTCCTCGCCGGCCACCGACCAGCACGACACGATCTCGTTGATGCCGCGCAGCCGCTCGGGCGAGTCGTCGGGCTGGGAGGCGTCGATCGGCCGGATCGAGATGAACGCAGTCAGTGGCAGCCCGACCCGGTCGTAGTCGAGGACCGCGGTGTAGGAGCTGATCAGCCCCTTGCTCTCCAGCCGCTTCACCCGCTGGTGGACCGCGGAGGTGGAGAGCCCTGTCGCCTTCGCCAGGTCGGTGAACGACATCCGCCCGTCCGCGGTGAGCAGGGCGAGCAGCTGCTGGTCGATGTCCTCCACGCCGCAAGGCTAGCGTCGAGGTGCGCCCGTCGGAGTCCACAGGGTGCGAGGATCGGGGCCGTGCCCCGCCTGATGCTCCTCGACACCGCCTCGCTCTACTTCCGCGCGTTCTTCGGCGTGCCGGACTCAGTCACCTCGCCGGACGGGATCCCGGTCAACGCGGTGCGGGGGCTGCTGGACTTCATCAGCCGGCTGGTGGGGGAGTACCAGCCGACCCACCTCGCCTGCTGCTGGGACAACGACTGGCGGCCGGCCTGGCGGACCGAGCTGCTGCCGTCGTACAAGGGGCACCGTGTCGTCGCGGTCAAGGCCGATGCCCCGGACCTCGAGGTGGTGCCCGACGCCCTCCAGACGCAGGTGCCGGTGATCCAGGCGGTGCTGGCGGCCTTCGGCATCGCGGTCGTCGGGGCCGACGGCTACGAGGCCGATGACGTGATCGGGACCTTGGCCACCCGGGCCACGATGCCGGTCGACATCGTGACCGGGGACCGCGACCTCTTCCAGCTCGTCGACGACGACCGCGACGTGCGGGTCCTGTACGTCGCCCGCGGGGTCGGCAGGCACGAGCGCGTCACCGAGCAGGTCGTCCGGGAGAAGTACGGAGTGGACGCGCGCCAGTACGCCGACTTCGCGACCCTGCGGGGCGATCCCTCGGACGGGCTGCCAGGAGTGCCCGGTGTGGGGGACAAGACCGCCGCCTCGCTCCTCGCCCGGTTCGGGGACATGGCGACCCTCCTCGCCGCCGTGGAGAGAGGGGACGAGAACCTCGCGCCGGGTCCGCGGCGCAAGCTGCGGGACGCCGCCGACTACCTCGCGGTCGCCCCGACGGTCGTGCGGGTCGCATGCGACATCGACCTCGGCACACCCGAGCTGGAGCTGCCGAGGACGCCACGTGACCCCGACGCCCTGGTGGCGCTGTCGGACCGCTGGGGCCTCGACAGCCCGACCGCCCGGCTGGTGCAGACGCTGACCGACCTGCCTGGTTGAGCCGTCACCGCTGCCTGGTTGAGCCGTCACTCATGCCGGTCGCCGGTCGGCGGGCGTGCGGCGGTCGCCGTGCCCGACCGGCATGAGTGACGGCTCAACCAGGCGCGCGTGACGGTTCGACGGTCAGACGGTGACGAGGTGGGAGACGCCCTCGTCGAGGGCGCCGGCCGCGGCCTGCTCGCGCCACCACTGCCTGCCCGACTCCGGCAGCGTGTGGATCGGGTCGTAGTAGGCGTAGGTGCGCGAGAGCGCCTCGACGTCCGTGGCCTCGATCGAGGTGCGGTAGTTCTTGGTCCAGTACGAGATGCCCTTCTCGCGGTCGTAGTCGGCGAGCTGGTGCACCCAACGCTTGCCGACGAAGGGCACGTCGCAGACGATCCGCGGGGTGGCGAAGCCGGGGAGGTAGCCCATGATGTCGTGCTGGAGCCGCTGCGCGTCGGCCACCGAGACCCGCCAGTGCTCGCTGGAGGGGATCATGTCGCACATGTAGAAGTAGTAGGGCATGACCTGGGCGCCGTCGAGGAGCGCGAAGGACAGATCGAGCAGGTCGTGCGGGTGGGCGTTGACACCGTTGAGGAGCACGCCCTGGTTGCGGACGTCGCGGACCCCGGCGTCCAGCATCGCCTTCGAGGCCTCCGCGACGATCGGCGTGACCGACTGCGCGTGGTTGGCGTGGGTGTGGATCGCGATCGAGACGCCGCGGGCGCGCGCGAGGGTGGCGACGCGACCGACCCCCTCGACGACCTCCGGCTGGAGCCAGTGCTGGGGGAGCCCCACCAGCGCCTTGGTGGCCAGCCGCACGTCGCGGATGTTGTCGATGTCGAGGAGCCGGAGCAGGAACCCCTCGAGCCGTGCCCAGGGCATGTTCGCGACGTCCCCGCCGGAGACGACCACGTCCCGCACCGACGGGGTGCGCCGGAGGTACTCCATCATCGAGTCGAGCCGGTCGACCGGCTTGAGGTCGAACTTGAGCTTGTCGACCGACGGGGTCGAGTTCCCGACGAGGTCCATCCGGGTGCAGTGCCCGCAGTACTGCGGGCAGGTCGGGAGCAGCTCGGCGAGGACCTTGGTGGGGTACCGGTGGGTCAGCCCCTCGGCGACCCACATGTCGTGCTCGTGGAGCGAGTCGCGGCTCGCGTGCGGGTGCGAGGGCCAGTCGGTGCGCCGGTCGCTGAGCACCGGGACCATGTAGCGGCGGATCGGGTCGGCGTACAACGCCTCGGTCAGCGAGCCAGGGCCGACGGGGACCTCGTGCGGCACCATCGTGTTCATCATCTGCGGCGGGACGAGCATCGACATCGTCGCGCGCTCCCGCTGGTCGCGCTCGAGGTCGTCGTAGAACGCATCGTCGACGAGGTCGCCGAACAGCGCACGCAGCTGCTTGAGGTTCTTGACGCAGTGGGCGCGCTGCCACTGCGCCGAGCGCCACTCGTCCGCCGTGACGTCGGCCCACCCCGGGAACCGGGTCCAGTCGGGCTCGACGAGCTCCACGCGTCGGTAGTCGTACGGCTGCATTCCCCAGGCTCCTCTCGCCGGTGGGTCGGCTTGTGTGTCGCGCCCCACCTCTGCCAGAGTAGATGCAGATTCTCCGGCCTGTCCAACGCCACGCCGGAAGATTTCCCGTTACAGAGCCGTAATCTAGGAGACTCATCCCGTGTCGACCGTGGACCACCGCGTCGGGGACCCCGTCGGGCTGCACCGGGTGGTGGCACCCGCCGGGGTGCTGCCCCAGGCAGCCGAGCGGCTCGACACCCGCCGCGAGCTCTGGCCCGACGAGGTGCGGGTCCGGGTCGAGCGGCTCAACCTCGACGCGGCGTCGTACCGCCAGCTCGAGCGCAAGCACGGCGGGAACGGCGACCGGGTGCGGGCCGAGGTGCTCGCGATCGTCGCGGCCCGCGGCAAGATGCAGAACCCCGAGACCGGCTCCGGCGGGATGCTCGTCGGGACCGTGGAGGAGGTCGGCCCGGACTCACCCCTCGGGCTCGCCGTCGGGGACCGGGTGGCGACGCTGGTGTCGCTGACCCTCACCCCGCTGGTCATCGAGGACGGGCTGGCCCGCTGGGACGGACGCGGCGAGCAGGTCCCGGCCGACGGCTACGCGATCCTCTTCGGCCGCTCCATCGCCGCGCGGCTCCCCGACGACCTGGCGCCCGAGCTGGCGCTGAGCGTGATGGACGTCTGCGGCGCGCCGGCGCTGACCTCCCGCGTGGTGGCCGGCTACGCGAGCCCCACCGTGGTGGTGGTCGGCGGCGCCGGCAAGTCCGGATCGCTGGCGCTCGCAGCCGCGCGCCGCGCGGGAGCCGGTACGACGGTGGGGGTCGTGCCCCACCAGGGAGAGGCCGACCTGCTGGCCGCCGCCGCGATCGCCGACCACGTCGTGGTGGCCGACGCCCGGGACCCGGTGGCGCTCAAGGATGCCGTCGAGGAGGCGGCGCCGGGCCGCGCCGACGTGACCGTGGTCTGCGTCGACGTGCCCGGCTGCGAGGGCGGCGCGATCCTCGCCACCCGGGACGGCGGCACGGTCGTCTTCTTCTCGATGGCCACCTCGTTCGCCGCGGCCGCGCTCGGCGCCGAGGGGCTCGCCGCCGACGTCACGATGCTGGTGGGCAACGGCTACGTCCCCGGGCACGCCGACCACGCGCTGGAGCTGCTCCGGTCGGAGCCGGGCGTGCGCCGGCTGTTCGAGCGTCGGCTCTGAGCGAGAATGCCCCGGTGATGATCCCGTGACCCGCACCCTGCTCCGTGGCGGACGGCTGTTGCCGGCGTCTCGCTCCACCTCCCTGCTCGTCGAGGACGACCGCATCGTCTGGACCGGCGCGGACGACGAGCTCCCCGCCCCCCACCGGCCCGTCGACGTGACCGTCGAGCTCGACGGCCGGCTGGTGACCCCTGCCTTCGTCGACTCCCACGTCCACCTCGCACTCACCGGCTTCAACGCGATGGGCGTGGACCTCACCGAGACCCGCTCGGCGACGGAGGCGCTCGACCTGCTCGCCGTGCACGCCCGCTCCACCGGCCTCGGCGTGGTCCTCGGCCACAGCTGGGACGAGACCCGCTGGGCGGGGGGCACCACCTTCGCCCGGGAGGAGCTCGACCGGGCCGTCGCCGGTCGCCCGGCGTACGTCTCCCGCGTGGACCTGCACTCGGCGTTCGCCTCCACCGCGCTCCTCGACGCGGCCCGCACCCACCACGGTCACGTGGTCGAGTCGCTCGACGGGTGGTCCGAGCAGGGAGCGGTCAACCGCGACGCGCATCACGCCGCGCGCGACGCGATGCGCACCCTGCTCTCCGCCGACGACCGTGCCGCGGCGATCCGGCACGCCCTGCAGGTGGCCGCTGCCCGCGGCATCGGCATGGTGCACGAGCTCGGTGCGCCCCACATCTCCAGCCCGGACGACTTCGCCCTCGCCGAGCGGGTGCGTGACGAGGCCGCTCGGGAGGGCGGTGCGCTGCCGCGGGTGGTCGGCTACTGGGGCGAGCTCGGGGCGCTCGACACGGCTCGCCGGCTGGGCTGCGCGGGCGCGGCCGGGGACCTCTGCATGGACGGGGCGATCGGCTCCCGCACCGCGGCGCTGGCCGCGCCGTACACCGACGAGCCGTCGGGCAGCGGCCACCTCTACCTGACCGCCGAGCAGGTCGCCGATCATGTCGTCGCGTGCACCGAGGCGGGGCTCCAGGCGGGGTTCCACGTCATCGGCGACTGGGCGGTCGCGGAGGTGGTCGCCGGTCTCGAGAAGGCCGCCGCGCGCGTCGGAGCGGACCGGCTCCGCGGTGCCGGCCACCGGCTCGAGCACCTCGAGATGGTCTCCGCCGAGCAGGTACGCCGGCTGGGCGAGCTCGGGCTGACCGCCAGCATGCAGCCGCTGTTCGAGGGCTGGTGGGGCGGGCCCGAGGGGCTCTACGAGACCCGGCTGGGGGAGCGGGCCCGGGGGATGAACCCGTTCGCCTCGCTCGCCGCCGCCGGCGTGCCGCTGGCCTTCGGCTCCGACAGCCCGGTCACCCCGTTCGACCCGTGGGCGGCCGTGCGCGCCGCTGTCTGCCACCACGACCCCACGCAGCGGCTGGACGCCGAGACCGCCTTCGACGCCCACACCCGGGGCGGCTGGCTCGCCGCCCGCCGGGAGGGGGGCACGCTCGTCGCGGGCGCCCCGGCGTACCTCGCCGTCTGGGACGCCGACGGCGACCCGCTGGAGACGCTCGGCGACCCGGACCACCCGCTGCCCACCTGCGTCCTGACGCTGGTCGCCGGTGAGGTCGCGTACGACGGAGGAGGACTGCAGTCGTGAGGAACCGATGAAGCTCGTGCTCGACGAGGCCGCCGTGCACGACGCGCGGACGCTGGCGGAGCGGGTCGGGCGCCCGATCGTCGACCTGGCCCAGCAGCACACCACCGTCTCGGTGGAACGGGCGACGCTGCGGCTGGCCGGGATCACCGGCGCGGACCCCGACGGCACGCCGTGGGTCAACCGGCTCCTCGACGCGGTGCGCGCCGATGTGGGGCTCGAGCACGGCGCCGCGCTCCCGGTCTGGGACGCGCTGCTGAGGGGCGAGGCCGAGGACCTGACGACGCTCGCCCAGAAGGCCTCGGCCGGCTCGGTCCGGTTCCGGCTGCCCGAGGGACGCGAGCGGATCCGGGCCCGCTCCGCGGCGAGGAAGCAGGTCGGCGCCGGGCTCAGGCAGGTCGACGCCCGCCGCCGGGAGCGCGACCGGCTGGTCAAGAAGCTCGGTGACCCGCCCAGCAAGCCGTGGATCTACCTCATCGTCGCCACCGGCGACATCTACGAGGACATCCCGCAGGCACAGGCGGCCGCCCGGGAGGGTGCCGACGTCATCGCGGTGATCCGGTCGACGGGGCAGTCGCTCCTCGACTACGTCCCCGAGGGGCCGACCCGCGAGGGGTTCGCCGGCACCTACGCCACCCAGGAGAACTTCCGGCTGATGCGGGCCGCGCTCGACGAGACCAGCCGCGAGCTCGGCCGCTACGTGCGGCTGACCAACTACGCCTCCGGGCTCTGCATGCCCGAGATGGCGGCGCTCGCCGGGCTCGAGCGGCTCGACATGATGCTCAACGACTCGATGTACGGCATCCTCTTCCGCGACATCAACCCGGTCCGCACCTTCGTCGACCAGCGGTTCAGCCGCCAGGTCCACGCCCGGGCCGGCATCGTCATCAACACCGGCGAGGACAACTACCTGACGACCGCCGACGCGATGGAGGCCGCGCACACCGTCACGGTCAGCCAGCTGCTCAACGAGTACTTCGCGAAGGAGGCCGGCCTCGAGGACTGGCAGCTCGGCCTGGGGCACGCCTTCGAGATCGACCCGGCGGTGCCGGACTCCTTCCGCCTCGAGCTGGCGCACGCACTGCTGGCCCGGCAGCTGTTCCCCGAGGCGCCGCTGAAGTGGATGCCGCCGACCCGGCACATGACCGGGGACGTGTTCCGCGGCTACCTCCTCGACGCCTTCTTCAACCTGGCCGGCGCGATGACCGGCCAGGGGATCCTCCTGGTCGGCATGATGACCGAGGCGGTGGTCACCCCGTGGCTCTCCGACCGGGACCTGGCGCTGCAGAACGTGCGCTACGTGCTCAACGCCGCCGGCAACCTCCACGAGGACTTCCAGCCGGCTCCCGACGGGTTCATCGCGCAGCGCGCCAACCAGGTGCTCAGGGAGGCGGTCACGCTCCTCGAGACGATCGCCGCCGACTCCGCGAGCGCGCACCCGCCGCTGCTCGCCGCGATCGCCGACGGCACCTTCGGGCTCATGCGGCGGCCGGCCGACGGGGGGCGCGGGCTCGACGGCGTGGCGCCCAAGTCGGACTCCTACTACAACCCCGCGACCGAGCAGCTGGAGGGAAAGTGACCGTCCTGCGCCCGTACGGCGACACCACCGGCGACGGCATGGTGCAGATGTCGTTCACGCTGCCGATGCCGCACTCGAAGGTCGCCGAGGGCGCGGCCCAGCAGCTGGCCAACAAGATGGGCATGGAGCCCGCGATGGTCGTCCACGCGAAGGCGATGGGACCGGACTTCACCTTCTTCGTCGTCTACGGCCGCGTGCACCACCTGGTCGAGGTCGACAAGGTGCAGGTGGTCGAGCGTGACTACCCGCTGCTGTCGCCGAAGGAGGCCAACCTCGCGATCCGCAAGCTGCTCCGGCGCAGGCTGGTCGTGGTCGGCGCCTGCATCGGCACCGACGCGCACACCGTCGGGATCGACGCGATCCTCAACATCAAGGGGTTCGCCGGCGAGAAGGGGCTGGAGTACTACCGCGAGATCCGGGTGGTGAACCTGGGCGCCCAGGTCTCGGTGCCCCAGCTCGTGGCCCGGGCCCGGGCCGAGAAGGCGGACGCGGTGCTGGTCTCCCAGGTGGTGACCCAGCGCGACGCCCACCTCCTCAACACCCAGGAGATGTCGGCGGCGTTCCGCGAGGCCTATCCGGCCGCGGCGCGCCCCGTGCTGATCGCCGGCGGCCCCCGGTTCGACGAGGCGATGACCGCCGAGCTCGGGGTGGACCGGATCTTCGCCCGGGGCACCACACCCGCCGACGTGGCGTCGTACCTCGTGCACACCCTCGCCGTGCGCCGGGGCCGAGACCAGACCGCGCCGACCCACCAGGAGCAGGCATCATGAGCGACCCCCGCACCGGGACGACGGTCGTGCACCGCCGCTACGTCCCCTACGGCCATGCCCACTACGCCGGGCACCTCGTCGACGGGGCCTACGGGCTGGGGCTGTTCGGCGACGTCGCCACCGAGCTGTGCATCCGCACCGACGGCGACGAGGGGCTGTTCGCGTCGTACTCCGACGTCCAGTTCCGCGCACCGGTGCGGGCCGGGGACTGCGTGGAGGTCACCGCCGAGCTGGTCAAGGTGGGGTCGCGGTCGCGCACCGTCGAGTTCACGCTCTCGGTCGTGGCCCGCGGACGTCCCGACCGCGGCGAGTCGGCGGCGGAGCTGCTGGAGGAGCCGCTCGTCGCCACCACCGCGACCGGCGTCGTGGTGGTCCCGGGCCCGCGTGTCTGAGGCGACACGCCGTTCCTGATGAATTCGTGGTGGCCACGAGGTGCCCAGGGCCGCTCCGCTGACCTGCGGACTTCGAGCAAAGCCGCAGGTCATGGCGGGGCTTGACTACGGCGCCGAGGATCGGCAAGGTCTGGCCTTGTCCACCGAGCAGGCCGCGATCCACGACGGCGCGTGAGGTGGCCGCGAGGCCCCGGTCGGGATCCACGATCGAGGGAGGGCGCGGCCGTCCCGCACCGACCGTGGGTCGACGGGGTTGGAACGCCGGATAGGCCCGGCGCCCAGTAGACAACGGCAGGTGACTCGCGCAGCCGGCGCGAGCACCGTCGGTCCGAAGGGTGCCGGGCCTCATCCGTGTCCTGCCCAGGTAGGTTGGGCCCACCCAGGAGCGCGGGGACCACGTGGGCAGACCAGCAGGGCAGGTGAGGACGGTGCGGCGCGGAGCCATCGCTGTCGTCTCCGGACTCCTCGCCGGGCTGGCCTTCGAGCCCTTCGGCTGGGCCGTGCTGCCTCGTCCCGGCCGTGGCCGGGCTGTCGTACGCCGTCCGCGGCACCCGCGGCCGCCGCGCGCTTCGGCACCGGGCTCGTCTTCGGCGCCGGCGTTCATGGCACTGCTGCTGCCGTGGCTGCAGGTGATCGGGGTCGACGCCTGGATCGGTCTGTCGCTGCTCGAGGCCGCGTTCTACGGCCTCCTGGGCGTGGCCCTGGCCCGGGTCGCGACACTGCCGGCGTGGCCGGTGTGGGCGGCCTGCTGCTGGGTCGCGGTGGACGCGCTGCGCTCCGCGGTGCCGTGGGGCGGCTTCCCGTGGGGGCGGCTCGCCTTCGCGACCGTGGACACCCCGCTCGCCCCCGCGATGACGTGGGTCGGCACCTCCGGCACCTCGTTCCTGGTCGCGCTCCTCGGGACCACCGCCGCGTGGCTGGTGACCGGTGGCCTCCGGTCGGCGGCGCACCGCCGGCGCTGGCAGCCGCCGGCGTGCTGGCAGCCGCCGCCGCACCGTCCGTGCTGCCCGCTCAGCAGCAGGAGCGGAGCGGGACCGTCCGGATCGCGGCGGTGCAGGGCAACGTCCCGGGGGAGGGGATGGACGCCTTCGCCGAGCGGCGGGCGGTGCTGGACAACCACGTCCGCGCGACCCGGGAGCTCGCGGAGCGGGTCGACGCCGGGCGGCACCGAGCGCCCCGACTTCGTGCTGTGGCCGGAGAACTCCACCGACATCGACCCGTTCGAGGACCCGACCGTCCACGCCGACATCTCGGACGCTGCCGACGCCGTCGGCGCTCCCGGTCCTCGTCGGCGCGATGGTCCGCGGCCCGGGCCCGGTCGACGTCCGGAACCAGGGGATCGTCTGGGAGCCGGGCACCGGCCCGGGGGAGAGCTACTCCAAGATCCACCCGGTGCCGTTCGGCGAGTACATCCCGATGCGCGCCCAGCTGGCCCGGTTGTTCGAGCGGCTCGACCAGATCCCCCGCGACATGGTGCCGGGGACCGAGCCCGGGCTCCTCGACCTCGCCGGCACCACCGTCGGCGACGTCATCTGCTTCGAGGTGGCCTGGGACGGCGTCGTGCACGACCTGGTGGACGGTGGCGCCGAGCTGCTCGTCGTGCAGACCAACAACGCCACCTACATGGGCACCGGCCAGGTCGAGCAGCAGTTCGCCATCGCGCGGCTGCGCGCCGTCGAGGTGGGCCGCTACGTCGCGGTGGTCGCCACCAACGGGGTGTCCGGGATCGTCGCGCCCGACGGGTCGCGTCGTCGAGCGGGCGCCGGTGCGCGAGACCGTGGTCCTCGAGGCCGAGGTGCCGCTCCTCACCCACGTCACGGTCGGCGTTCGGGTCGCCGGGTGGGTCGAGGCACTGCTCGTCGCCCTGGCGCTCTCGGTCGCCCTGGCGCCGCGACGTTCCGGCCGCGCCGCCGCCGTAGCGACCCCGGCGGCAGCGCCGGGTCCCGCAGCCGCTGCTCGGTCCGCTGACGGCGTCGCGGAGCCGACGGCGACCGGAGGGACCCGATGACCGCCGGGCGCATGGTGATGGTGGTGCCCGACCTACAACGAGGCCGACAACCTCGGCTGGATCGTGGACCGGCTCCTCGCCGCGGTGCCCGCGGACGGACGTGCTCGTCGTCGACGACGGCTCGCCGGACGGCACCGGACGGCTCGCCGACGGAGATCGCGGCGCGGGAGCCGCGGGTCTCCGTCCTGCCACCGGACCGAGAAGGCAGGGCTCGGTGCGGCGTACCTCCACGGCTTCGCGGTCGCCCTCGAGCGCGGCTACGACGTGGTGGGGGAGATGGACGCCGACGGCTCGCACCAGCCCGAGCAGCTGCACCGGCTCCTCGACGCGCTCGCCGACGCCGACCTCGTGATCGGGTCGCGGTGGGTCCCGGGCGGCAGCGTCGTCAACTGGAGCTGGTTCCGCCGGGCCCTCTCGGTCGGCGGCAACCGCTACGCCCGGCTGTTGCTCGGTGTCCCGGTCCGCGACCTCACCGCCGGATACCGGCTCTTCCACGCCGCCACGCTCCGCGCGATCGACCTCGACGGCGTCGAGTCGGTGGGGTACTGCTTCCAGGCCGACCTCGCGCTCCGCACGGTTCGGGCCGGGCTGCGGGTGCGCGAGGTGCCGATCGACTTCCTCGAGCGTGAGCGCGGCGAGTCGAAGATGGACCGCTCGGTCGCGGTCGAGTCGCTGCGCCGGATCACCCGTGTGGGGACTCGACCAGCGGATGCAGCGCGTCCGCAGCCACCTCCGGCGGCACCGTGCCGGCCGGCCCGCACCCGAGGAGGTACGACGGTGAGGCGACGTGGACCCTGGGCGGTGCTGGCGGTGCTGTTCGTCGTGGTGCCGCTCGCCGAGATCTTCCTCATCGTGCAGCTCGGCCAGGTGGTCGGGCCGTGGTGGACGATCCTGCTGCTGATCGCGACGGGGATCCTCGGCTCGGTGCTCGTGAAGCGCGAGGGAGGCCGGGCGTGGCGCGCGCTCCAGGAGGCCCTGGCCTCGCACCGGATGCCGGCCACCGAGCTCGCCGACGGGGCGCTCATCCTGATCGGGGGGACGCTGCTGATCACCCCCGGGTTCATGTCGGACCTCGTCGGGCTGTTCTGCATCCTGCCGTTCACCCGGCCGGTGGCGCGCCGGGCGCTCGCCCAGGTCGTGCGGCGGCGATTCGTCGTGACAGCACGACGCCCCGGTCACACGGAGGTGATCCGGGGCGAGGTGGTCGACGACGAGTGAGGCTCAGGCCGACTTCGACTTCGAGGGACGGTGCAGGTGGGCGGGCCCGATCTCGCCGCCGCGGAGCAGCTCGAGCCGCTCGGCGAGGATCTCCTCGAGCTCGGTGATCGAGCGCCGCTCCAGCAGCATGTCCCAGTGGGTCCGGGCCGGCTTCTCGGCCTTCGGCTCGGGACGCTGGCCGTCGCGTCGGAGCGCCTCGGCGCCGCAGCGGGGGCACTCCCACAGCGAGGGCACGTCGGCCTCGGCCGCCATCGGGATCTCGAAGTCGTGACCCTGGGCGCAGACGTAGGCCACGCGCTGCCGGGCGGCGAACTCGATGCCGCGCTCGTCCTCGAAGCTCTGGCCGCCCAGCCGGGCGCCTCGCAGTGTCCGCTCAGCCATGTTGGTCCTCCGTCGTTGCATCGCCCTGGTGAGGCTGGTTGTGATCGCCCTGATGAGGCTCGGGTGAGGGACGCATCGCATCGCTTCGGCGCACGTCCCGTGACCCCTCCGTCAGATACAACGGGTCGGGCGCCTGAGATGTTCCGCTCCCGTAGGTCCCTTCCAGGGTACTGTGCCCGTCCTCGCGCCGCTCACACCTTCCGGAACGGAACCGGTGTGGTCCACGGCACCCGTCCGGCACCGCCCGCGGCTCAGACCGTGGACGGCCGCTCGTTCCCGGCCTCCCGGATGCCCCGGACCGTGTCCACCTTGGCCAGCAGGATCCCGCCGACCACGAAGAACCCGATGAGCGCGAAGATCGCCGGCCGGTAGGAGCCGGTGAGCTGGAAGACCAGGCCGAAGACGAGGGTCCCGAACCAGGAGGTCCCGCGCTCCATGGCGTGGTAGAAGCTGAAGTACTCCGCCTCGAAGCCGCGGGGGATCAGCAGGCTGTAGTAGGAGCGGGCGAGCGCCTGGGTGCCGCCGAGGACGATGCCGATCGCCGCCCCGAGCAGCAGGAACGGCACCACCTGCCCGGCAGGCACGACGAGGGCGACGGTGACGATCACCATCCACATCACCAGCCCGCCGAGGATCACCGGCTTCGCGGCGTACCGCTCGGCGAGCCGGCCGAACCCGAGGGCGCCGAACACGGCGACGAACTGGACGAGCAGGTACGTCGCGAGCACCGTGCCGGTCCCGAAGCCGAGCTCCTCGACCCCGAACGTCGACGCGGAGGCGATGACGGTCTGGATCCCGTCGTTGAAGAACAGGTAGGCGAGCAGGAAGGTCAGCGTCACCGGGTAGCCCCGCACGTGACGCAGCGTCGTGCCGAGCTGTCCGAAGCTCTGCCGCAGCAGCCCGCCCTCGACCTCGGCGACGTGGAGGGGGGCGTGGTGACGCAGCCGCAGGTAGGGGATCCAGGTGAACCCTGCCCACCACAGTGCGGCGGAGAGCATGCTGATCCGCACCGCCATCGCGGTGCCCATCCCGAACGTGTCGTGGAAGGTGACCAGGCCGAAGTTCAGCGCCAGCAGGAGTCCGCCGCCCGCATAGCCGAACGCCCAGCCGCGGGAGGAGACCCGGTCGCGCTCGTCCTCGTCGGCGATGAGGCAGAGGATGGAGTCGTTGACGACGGTCGAGGCGCCGAACAGGAAGTTCGCGACCAGGAACGCGAACGCCCCGAGCTGCCAGTTGTCGCCGGTCACGAAGAACAGCAGGCTCGCGAAGGCCGCCCCGGACCAGGCGAAGCCGGCGAGCAGCTCCTTCTTCGGCGGTCCGGTCGGCCATCGCCCCGATGACCGGCAGGGCGAGCGCCGAGAGCAGGGTGGAGGCGGTGATCACGAACGAGGGGAGCGCGCCGGGAGCGACCGAGATCCCGAGCACGCTGATCCGGTCGTCGACCGCGGCGTTCTCCGCGATCTCGATGAGGTACGGCGCGAACAGGACCCCGGCGATCGTGGTCGCGAAGGCGCTGTTCGCCCAGTCGTACCAGTACCACGCCCGCTGCTCGCGCCGCCGGTTGAGCGGTTCCAGGTCAGCGATGCTCATCAGGTCCCTCCCAGAGGCCGCGGGCGAGCAGGACGTCCTTGAGGACGTCGGTGCGGTCGGTGATCAGCCCGTCCACGCCGAGGTCGATCAGGTGCTCCATCTCACCAGGTTCGTCGACGGTCCAGACATGGACATGCCGACCGTCGGCGTGCGCCCTGCGGACCATGGCCCGGTCCACGACCCGCACCCCCCGGTGGACATGGGGCACCTGGAGCACCGCGCCGGGGTCGCGGAGCCACCGGCCGAGCCGGTGGCCGGCCGGCAGGAAGGCGACCGCACCAGAGGCGAGCACACCCGTGGCCGTGGCGACCCGCGCGGCGTCGGCGCCGAGCCGCTTGCGGAACCGGCGCAGCACCCGCTCGGAGAAGGACCCGACGCAGACCCGGTCCTGGACCCCCATCCGCCGGACCAGGTCGGCCAGCGGCTCCACCGCTCCCGGCGCCTTGAGGTCCACGTTGAACCGGGCCTGCGGAAGCTCCTCGAGAAGGTCGGAGAGGCGGGGGATCGGCTCGCTGTCGCCGACCAGGGCGGCCGCCAGCGCTTCGTACCGGTGCTCGAGGACGAGTCCCACGTGGTCGGTGACCCGGTCGAGCCGATCGTCGTGGAAGGCGAGGAGCTGGCCGTCGCCGGTGGCATGGACGTCGGTCTCCAGGTAGCGGTAGCCGAGGGCGGTGGCCGACCGGAAGGCCCGCAGCGTGTTCTCGTAGCCCACGCACTCCGGGTGCAGCGCGCCGCCGCGGTGGGCCAGGGCCAGCACCGCGCCCCGCTCCCGCGGCTCGTCGAGGTAGGGGAACCCGGTGCGCGGCGTGTTCACCGCCCGCGCTGTCCCGCCACGAGGAGTAGCGTGAGGGGCATGGACGAGATGACCTGCCCCCAGTGCGAGGGAACCATGCGGTCCCACCGACTGATCGACATCGAGGTCGCCCGGTGCACGTCCTGCCACGGCATCTTCCTCGCCCGCGCCGACCTGGGGTTGCTGAGCGAGGCGGAGACCGAGTGGCACCGCGGGACCGGTCCGCACACCGAGCCGCTGCCGCGGATCACCACCGACATGGCACCGCCGCCGCCGGCCCACCGACCCAGGGCGTCGAGCTTCGTCGAGACCCTCTTCGGCTGACCTCGTCCCCGGCCCGCTGCCCGGTCACAGGTCGCTGAAGATCTCGATCGATGCGCCGAGGTCGTTGAGCCGCGCCGCGAGGTCCTCGTAGCCACGCTCGATCACGTAGACCGACCGCAGCACCGAGGTGCCCTTCGAGGCGAGCATCGCCAGCAGGATGACGACCGCCGGGCGCAGCGCCGGCGGGCAGACGATCTCCGCGCCCGACCAGTGGGTCGGCCCCTCGATCCGGACCCGGTGCGGGTCGAGCAGCTGCACGGTCGCGCCGAGCCGGTTGAGCTCGGTGAGGTAGATCGCGCGGTTCTCGTAGACCCAGTCGTGCAGCAGCGTCTGGCCCTGCGCGGTCGCCGCGATGACGGCGAAGAACGGCAGGTTGTCGATGTTGAGCCCGGGGAACGGCATCGGGTGGATCTTGTCGATGGGGGAGTGCAGCAGGGAGACGTGGGTGGTGAGGTCGATCAGCCGGGTGTGGCCGTTCTCGGCGACGTACTCCTCGCCGCGGGTGTAGCGGAACCCCATCTCCTCCAGCAGCGCCAGCTCGATCTCGAGGAACTCGATCGGCACCCGGCGGATGGTGATCTCCGACCCGGTCACGATCGCCGCGGCGAGCAGCGACATCGCCTCGATGGGGTCCTCCGACGGGGCGTAGTCCACGTCGACGTCGATCGCGGGGCGCCCGTGCACCCGCAGGGTGGTCGTGCCGATGCCCTCGATGTGGACGCCGAGCTGCTCGAGGAAGAAGCAGAGGTCCTGGACCATGTAGTTGGGGCTGGCGTTGCGGATCACCGTCACCCCGTCGTGGAGCGCCGCCGCCATCAACGCGTTCTCGGTGACGGTGTCGCCGCGCTCGGTGAGGACGATCGGCCGGGTGGGGGAGACCTCGGGGGTGACCGCCGCGCGGTAGAGCCCGTCGGTGGCCTTGACCTCGAGGCCGAAGGGCCGCAGCGCGGCCATGTGCGGCTCCACGGTGCGGGTGCCGAGGTTGCAGCCGCCGGCGTAGGGGAGGTCGAACGCCGTGGCGCGGTGCAGCAGCGGGCCGAGGAACATGATGATCGACCGGGTGCGGCGCGCCGCCTCCTCGTCGATGCGCGACAGGTCGAGCTGGGCCGGAGGGACGATCTCGAGGTCGTTGTCGTCGTTGAGCCACCGGGTCTGCACGCCGAGGCTGTGCAGCACCTCGAGCAGCCGGTTGACCTCCTCGATCCGGGCGACCTTGCGCAGCGTGGTGCGCCCCTGGTTCAGCAGGGAGGCGCACAGCAGCGCGACTCCGGCGTTCTTCGAGGACTTCACGTCGATGCTGCCGGCCAGGGTGGTGGGACCGGTGACCCGGAGGTGGACCGGCCCGGTGCCGAAGGAGACGAGCTCGGAGTCGAGCGCCTCGCCGATCCGGGCGACCGTCTCCAGGGTGAGGTTCTGGTGGCCGCGCTCGATGCGGTTGATGGCGCTCTGGCTGGTGTTGAGCACGTCGGCGAGCTGCTGCTGTGTCCAGCCACGATGCTTGCGTGCGGTGCGGATGAGAGTTCCGATGCGGGCCAAGTAGGTCTGCGTCATGCGGGCGACGTTATCTCAGATGTGAGATAACGCAAACCGGAGCGGGGGTGTGTTGCGTCTCGGTCTAGGGTGACCCGCATGCGCGTCACCACCATCCACGCCCCGGGCGACATCCGCCTCGAGGAGCGCCCCGATCCCCGGATCGAATCGCCCACGGACGCCGTCGTACGGGTGGTCGCCGCCTGCATCTGCGGTTCGGACCTGTGGCCCTACCGCGGCGCCGACGAGGTCGAGGCGGGCAGCCCGATCGGCCACGAGGTGGTCGGGGTCGTCGAGGAGCTCGGCGCCGACGTCGAGGGGTTCCGACGCGGCGACTTCGTCGTCGTCCCGTTCTGCCACAGCGACAACACCTGCGCGGTCTGCCGGAAGGGCATGCAGTCGGCGTGCCGGAACCTCGGGTTCACCCAGGGCGGCCAGGGGGAGTACGTCCGGGTGACCCAGGCGGCCGGCAGCATGGTGCGCACCGCCGAGCCCCCCGCCGCCGAGCAGGTCCCGGCGCTCCTCGCCCTCAGCGACGTCATGGCCACCGGGTGGCACGCCGCGGTCGCTGCCCGGGTGGAGCCGGGCGACTCGGTCGTCGTGGTCGGTGACGGCGCGGTCGGGCTCTGCGGCGTGCTCGCCGCGCGCCAGCTCGGCGCCGAGCGGATCATCGCGATGTCCCGCCACGAGCCGCGCCAGGTGATCGCCACCAAGTTCGGCGCCACCCACCTGGTCGCCGAGCGTGGCAAGCAGGGCGCCGAGGCCGTGCTCGAGATCACCGACGGGCTCGGCGCCGACGCCGTGCTCGAGTGCGTCGGGACCGACGAGTCGATGCGAGGGGCGCTGCGGTCGGCCCGGCCCGGCGGCCGGGTCGGCTTCGTCGGTGCGCCGCACGGCGTCGAGCTCCCGGTCCGGGCCATGTTCGGCCGCAACGTCACGGTCGGCGGCGGCCTCGCGCCGGTCCGCAAGTACCTTCCCGAGCTGCTCGACCTCACGCTCTCCGGGGCCATCGACCCGAGCCCGGTCTTCGACCTGCGGCTGCCGCTGGCCGAGGTCGCGGAGGGCTATCGGGCGATGGACGAGCGGAGGGCCGTCAAGGTGCTCCTCGAGCCCTGATGCAGGACGCCGTCGTGAGCCCCCTTGTGCTGGGTCCGCTGCTGAGGCACGTCGACGAGAGCTCGGCGGCGGTCTGGGTGGAGACGGCCGAGCCCGCCACCGTGACCGTGCGCGCCGGGGACCGGTCGTGGTCGGCCCGCACGTTCGGGGTTCACGACCACCACTACGCGCTGGTCTCGTGCGAGGAGCTGGAGCCGGGCACCGTCACGCCGTACTCCGTGCTCGTCGGCGACGAGCCGGTCTGGCCCCCGCAGGACCCCGGTCCCGAGGAGCCGCGGCTGCCGCCGTCGGTGATCGCGACCCTGGAACCGGGCCGGCCCCTGCGACTGGCCTTCGGGTCCTGCCGCACCAGCGTCGGCCACGACGAGCGGGGCAACCTGACCCACGGCATCGACGCGCTGCGGGCCTACGCGCTGGCGATGGGCGGCGTCACCCGCCCCGAGGGGGAGCTCGGGAGACCGGACCTCGTCCTGTTCCTCGGCGACCAGGTGTACGCCGACGAGACGACGGACGAGATGCAGAAGTTCATCGAGTCGCGCCGGAACATCGACGAGCCGCCGGGCAAGGAGCTGGCGGACTACCAGGAGTACGCCCACCTCTACCGGCTGGCGTGGACCGAGCCGGCGAACCGGTGGCTGCTGTCGACCCTGCCCAGCGCGATGATCTTCGACGACCACGACATCCGCGACGACTGGAACACCTCCGCGCAGTGGCGCCGGGAGATGGAGGCCACGTCGTGGTGGCACGGCCGCATCGTCGCCGGCCTCGCGTCGTACTGGGTCTACCAGCACCTCGGCAACCTCTCGCCCGCCGAGCGCGCGAAGGACGAGATCTGGCAGCTGGTGCTCGACCACGAGGGCGACGACGAGCTGGACCTCAGCGACGCGCTCGACGCCTTCGCCGACCGGGCCGACCAGGATCCGACCGCCTACCGGTGGAGCTACGCCCGCGAGCTCGGCGGGAACCGGCTCGTGGTCGTCGACTCACGCGCGGCACGGGTGCTGGAGGAGGACCAGCGCTCGCTGCTCGACCCGAGCGAGTTGGCGTGGCTCGACGAGCAGATGCGCGGCGACGTCGAGCACCTGCTCGTCGGCACCTCGCTGCCGTTCCTGCTGCCCCAGGGGCTGCACCACCTGGAGGCGTTCAGCGAGGCGCTCGCCGGGGGAGCCTGGGGCCGGCTCGGGGGACGCATCGGCGAACGGCTGCGCCAGGCCGTCGACCTCGAGCACTGGGGCGCCTTCCAGCACGCATTCCGCGAGGTGGCCGTGATGGCTCTCGAGGTGGCCTCCGGCAGCCGCGGAACGGCCCCGAGGACGGTCACCTTCCTCTCCGGCGACGTGCACCACAGCTATGTCTCGCAGGTCGTCGACACCCCCGACGGCTGCACGATCCTCCAGGCGGTCTGCTCGCCGATCCGCAACCCACTGCCCCGTCCGATGCGGTTCGCGACGGCCGCGCTGTCCTACGGGATCGCCGGCCCGATGGGGCTGCTCGCCGCCCGCTCCGCGCACGTGCCCGCCCCGCCGTTCCGGTGGGACCGCGTCCAGGGACCGTGGTTCGACAACAACCTGGCGCTCCTCGAGGTCACCGACGACGGGCTGCACATGTCCTGGATGACCGGCGAGGTCGAGGACGGTCGCCATGACCGCCCGACGCTGCGGACCGTCTCCGATGTCGTCATCGACAGCAACGGCCGGGCTCGCGCGAGGTGACCTGACTGCCGAAGCTGGGTAGGAGCCCGGCGAGCCCGCACCCACGAAAGGGAGACAGATGACGCAGTACCAGCCTCCGCCGCCACCCGGCGACCCCCAGGGCCCCGGCGGCTACTACCAGCAGCAGCAGCCGCAGAAGCGCGGCTCCGGCATGGCGGTCACCGCCCTGGTCCTGGGCGCCATCGCGCTGCTGACCAGCTGGTCGGTCATCGGCGGCATCCTGTTCGGCCTCGCCGCGGTCGTCCTCGGGGCCATCGCCTCGGGACGGGCCAAGCGAGGACAGGCGGGCGGCCGCGGGATGGCCATCACCGGCATCGTGCTCGGACTGGTCAGCATCGTGATCAGCGTGGTGATCGTGGTCGCCATCGGCGCGTTCTGGAACAGCGACACGGTGCAGGAGTACCGCGACTGCCTGGAGCAGGCCGGCACCGACCAGGCGGCGCTGGCCGAATGCGAAAACAGCTTCAGCGACGACGTCCGGAACCAGGTGGGCTGAGGCTGCCGGCGGCGCGCGGCCGGGTCACCGCCGAAATCCGTCCGTGCGGACGACTTTCCCGGGCCGCGCGGCCGGGTCACCGCCGAAATCCGTCCGCCTGGACGACTTTCGCGGGCCGCGCGGCCGGGTCACCACCGAATTTTCGTCCGCCTGGACGACTTTCGTGGCCAGGAGGCCGGGCCAAGGGCAGATATCCGTCCGCGTGGACGATTTTCCGCTCGTACGACGAAGCCGATCCACATCGCCGATAATGCACATTATGTCAACTAACGCAGAACGGCCACTTAGACGATGAACTTGTCCGGGGTCAGCGGCAGCTCCCGGACCCGCACCCCCGTCGCGTGGTAGGCGGCGTTCACCACGGCCGCCGGCGACCCGACGATCCCGATCTCACCGATGCCGCGCCCACCGAACGGCGTCGAGACCGTGTCGGCCTCGTCCAGCCACTCCGCCTCGATCCCGGCGACGTCCGCATGCGCCGCGATGTGGTAGCTCGCGAGGTCCTGGGTGACGACGTGCCCGAACCTGGGGTCCCGGTGGGACTCCTCGAACAGTGCGGCCGACAGTCCCATGGTCAGCCCCCCGACCAGCTGTGAGCGGGCGGTCACCGGGTTGACCACGCGACCCACCGAGTAGACGCCGAGCAGCCGCGGGACCCGCAGCTCCCCGGTCCACCGGTGCACCCGCACCTCCGCGAACACCGCACCGAACGAGTGCATCGCGTGCGTCTCGCGTCTCGGGTCGTCCTCGGCGGCCGCCGTGGTCTCCGCGCCCGGCGGCGGCGCGTCGCCGTGCTGCTCGCGGAACGCCTGCGCTGCGGCGACGACCGCCGACCCCCAGGACGCGGTCCCCGACGAGCCGCCCGCGACCGACCCCGGAGGCAGCCGCGTGTCGGCGATGGCCATCTCGACGGCCTGCGGCGAGCAGCCGAGCGCGTCCGCGGCGATCTGGGTGAGCACCGTGCGGGCACCGGTGCCGATGTCGACGGCGCCGATCTCGACGGCGTACCGGTCGCCGGCGAGCGCACGAACCCGCGCGACGTTGCCCGGCATCACCGAGGCGGGGTACGTCGCGGCGGCCACCCCGGTGCCGACCCACCACTCCCCGTCCGTGGTGGCCCGCGCCGCGGCCGGCCGGTCGGCCCAGCCGAACCGCTCGGCACCCCGGTGCAGGCAGTCGAGCAGCCGACGGCTGCTGAACGGCTTCCCCGTCTCCGGGTCGCGATCGGGCTCGTTCCGCTCACGGAGCACGATCGGGTCGACCCCGCAGGCGACGGCGAGCTCGTCCATCGCCACCTCGTGGGCGTACATCCCGGGCATCTCCCCCGGCGCCCGCATCCACGACGGGACGGCGACGTCCAGCTTCACCATCCGGTGGCTCGTGTGCCGGTGCGGCGCGGCGTACATCATCCTGGTCGGCGCGGCGGTCTGCTCGACGTACTCCTTGAACCGCGAGGTCTGTCCCAGCACCCGGTGGTCGACGGCGAGCAGCGTGCCGTCCCTCCGCGCGCCCAGGCGGAACCGCGACACGGTCGTCGACCGGTAGCCGGTGAGCGCGAACATCTGCTGCCGGGTCACGGCGAGCTTGACGACGGTCCCGGGCATCGCCCGGGCGGCGAGCACCGCGGCCATCTCCGGCGCGTGCGGCAGCCCCTTGCTGCCGAAGCCGCCCCCGACGTGCGGTGCCCGGACCACCACCCGGTCCACGCTCAGCCCCAGCATCGGGGCGAGCGTCGATGCCACGTCGCGGACGCTCTGCGTCGAGTCGACCATCGTGAGCCGCGGTCCGCCGGGGGCGTCCTCCCAGAGCACCGTCGCGGCGTGGGGCTCCATCGGGTTGTTGTGCTCGTAGGGCGTCCGGTAGGTCTGCTCGACGACCACGTCGGCCGCCGCGAGCGCCGCGGCCGTGTCGCCCTCGTCGGTGTCGGTCTCCATGTCACCGTTGACGCTGTCCGGCTCGTACGCCGAGGAGTCGGCCCGCAGCTCCGCCTCGTGCGGCGCCGCGTCGTAGGAGACCTGCACGCGCGCTGCACCTTCCCGCGCCGCCTCCGGCGACCGGGCCACCACGACCGCGACGATCTGCCCCCGGAAGGCGACCTCGGCGTCCTGGAGGACCATCAGCTCCGGGTCCGGCTCCTCGCCGTCTCCCCCGTCCGGCACCAGCCTCGGCGCGCTCAGGTGGTCGAGGACCGTCACCACACCCGGGTGGGCCAGAGCCGTCTGCGCGTCGACGTCCCGGACGCGGCCACGGGCGACGGTGGACTGCACGAGCCAGGCGTGCAGCGTCGACCCGCCCTCCTGACCGGTCAGCTCGGCTGCGGCGTGCTCAACGGCGTACGGCGCGGTCCCCGTCACCTTCGCGCGACCGTCGACCCGCACCATCGCGGCGCCGACCGCTCTCACGTCGAGTGGGCGCGTCCGCCGCCGCTCGACGTCGCTCATCGGGACCCCTCCCCGGTCGACGCCAGCCGGCCGAGCACGAGCGCGGTCACGTTGCGCACCATCGGGATCTTGAAGGCGTTGTCCGGACCCGACCTCGCCTCGGACAGCTCGGCGTCGGCCGCCTCGAGCACCGCCTCCTCGGTCAGTGGCCGGCCGCGGAGCGCCTCCTCGGCCCGGAACGCCCGCCACGGCTTGTGGGCCACCCCGCCCCAGGCGATCCTGACGTCGCGCACGACGTCGCCGTCGAGCTCCAGCCCCGCTGCCACCGAGACCAGGGCGAAGGCGTACGACGCCCGGTCCCGTGCCTTGTAGTAGGTCGACCGGCGGGCCGCCGGGAACCTCGGCAGCTCGACCGCGGTGATCAGCTCACCGTGCTCGAGCACGGTGTCCAGGTCCGGCCGGTCGCCGGGGAGCCGGTGCAGCGCCTCCACCGGGATCCTCCGCTCCCCCGTCGGCCCCAGCACCACCACCACGGCGTCGACGGCCGCGAGGGCCACCGCGAGGTCGGAGGGGTGGACGGCGACGCAGTGCTCGGAGGTGCCGAGAACGGCGTTGTGGCGCGCGTACCCCTCGACCGCGGAGCACCCGCTGCCGGGCTCGCGCTTGTTGCAGGGGGTCGTGACGTCCTGGAAGTACACGCACCGGGTGCGTTGCAGCAGATTGCCCCCGGTGGTCGCCTGGTGGCGCAGCTGGCCGGATGCCCCGGACAGCAGGGCGCGGGCCACGACGGGGTGCTCGGAGCGCACCTGGGGGTGCGCGGCGAGATCGCTGTTGCGGACGTTGGCGCCGACCCGCAGTCCCGCTCCCCCGGGTCCGTCGTAGGAGGTCACCTCGTCCATCGGCAGCCGGCTGACGTCGACGAGTCGCTCCGGGGACCGGATGCCCAGCTTCAGGTGGTCGACGAGGTTCGTGCCGCCGGCGAGGAACATGGCCGCCGGGTCTCCCGCGACCTCGGCCACGGCGGACGCCGCGTCGGTGGCGCGCTGGTAGTGGAGCTCCCTCACTGCTCCTCCTTCCCGGCCGCGTCCCGCAGCGCAGCGAGAATGTTGACATAGGCGCCGCACCGGCAGAGGTTGCCGCTCATCCGTTCCCGCAGCTCGTCGTCGTCGAGGTCGACCTCCGCCTCGAGGTCCTCGGTGACGTGGCTGGGATGGCCCTGCTTCAGCTCGTCGAGCACCCCCACGGCGGAGCAGATCTGGCCCGGGGTGCAGTAGCCGCACTGGTAGGCGTCGCTGTCGAGGAACGCCTGGCTGACGGGGTGCAGCTCGCCGTCCTCCGCCAGCCCGTCCGCGGTCACGACCTCCGAGCCGTCGTACGCCACCGCGAGCGCGAGGCAGGTGAGGTGCCTGCGGCCGTCGAGCAGGACCGTGCAGGAACCGCACTGGCCGTGGTCGCACCCCTTCTTGGGGGCGAAGCACCCCAGCTGCTCACGCAGGGCATCGAGCAGCGTCGTCCGCGTGTCCACCTCGAGGGTCCGCTCGACGCCGTCGACCCTCAGTGACATCCGCGTCCGCATCGTTCCGCCTTCCGCTCGTGGCAGCCACGTCCTACCCACGCCGCGGCTTCCGAAGCGCCCTACTCGTGCGAGCGCACCACGGCATGCTCGATCTCGTCCGGCTCCAGCCCGTGGTAGGCGCGGTAGCTGTAGACGATCAGCGCGAAGGCGACGAGACCGGAGGTGACGAGGGTGATCCCGGTCGCCAGCCCGCCGGCGAGCCACCACTCGTCGTCGAGCGGCCACCAGCCGGGCACCGCCGGCCGCCAGACCCACAGCACCCCCATGGCGGTGACCCAGGTGGCGCCGAGCACGGACACAGCGATCTTCCAGGGCGACTGCACGCTCTCGGCGGCCGTCCGCTTGGCGCGCACCTCCACCGGGCGCACCCACCGCTCCGCCCACTCGTACTGCTTGGCCAGGATCGCCAGGCCGCCGAAGAGCATCAGGAGTCCCGGACCCGGGAGGATGAGCGCGGCGATCCCGGCGACCACCAGCACCCATCCCAGGATCTCCAGCAGCAGCCGTCTCAGCGCCGCTCCGCTGCGGCGCACGTCAGTGCCTCAGCGACCGACGCACCCGCCGCCGCAGCTGGAGGATCCGGAGGGCGCCGGCCGAGACGGCGATGAGCAGCCCCGCGGCGGTGGCGATCAGCAGGGCGGCGGCCAGCGGTGCGCCACCCTCCCAGCCGAAGAAGGCGACCCGGACCTCCTGGGTGTTCTGCAGCACGAAGACGGCGAGCAGCACCAGCACGATCACCAGGACCACGACGGCTGCCCAGAATCCGCTGGTCCGGGAGCCTCGTAGCGGGTCCGCGTCGGCGCTCGACGCGCGTCCCGCCGACTGCTCGTCGGTCCTGCCCGTCTCCGGCTCGTCCGCGTGGGGGTCACGCTCGGTCATCGGTGCTTCTCCCGCCGTCGTTCGCCTGGGAAGAACCTACCGGGTGGATGCCTGTCTCGGGCGCGTTCTGGTCGACGACGGCGGCGTCGACCGGGGTGCCGACCTCGACCGTGCGGCTCACCGTGCACAGCCGGTCGTGCGAACGCTGTACGGCGCTGGGCAGGATCCCACGCGCGGCGGCGCCCCCGTCGGTGTCGGGGAACGAGACATCCAGGCGGACCAGGATGTCGGTCAGCCGGTTGCCGTGCTCGTCGCGGATCTTGTCCGCGGTCACCCGCACCGCGAAGCTGTCCGCCTCGGCTCGCTTCGCGGTGAGGTAGTCGACGTCGATCGCGGTGCACCCGGCGATCGCGGCGAGAAGCAGCTCGACCGGGCTGAACGCCTCGTCGTCCCCCTCCCCGAGCTCGAGCTCACCACCGCGCGGGTTGCGGGCGAGGAACCGGGCCTTGCGGAGCCGGGTCAGCTCGACTGCACGTGGGTTGGGCACCGTCATGGAGTCACCCTTGCACGCGATCCGTCCCGCGCACTGCTTCCAGGGCTCGCCTACGCTGGCCGGATGGAGCTCACCCGCCGACCCGGACCCTCGGTCCGCGTCCGGGTCCAGGAGCACCGGACGGACCCGGGGACCGACCCCGGAGCCCAACGGGTGGTGCGCCGTGAGGACAGGCTCGCGACCGAGGAGCCGCTCGAGGTCAGGCTGGCCTGGCCCGGAAGCCGCCCCAGCCGGGTCGGCGTGACCATGCGGACGCCGGGGCAGGACTTCGAGCTCGCTGTCGGCATGCTCCTGGCCGAGGGGCTGCTCGCGCCGTCGACGCTGTCGAGCGTCGCCTACTGCACCGACGTACGGCTGACCCGGGAGCAGGAGTTCAACGTGGTCACCGTGACGGCCTCGGAACCGCCGCCACGCGATCTCACCTCCCGCGCCTCGACGGTCACGGCGGCGGCATCGGCCTGTGGCGTCTGCGGCACCGAGAGCATCGACGACGTGCTGCGGCTCGCCGCCGTGCGGGGCACCGCGAGTGCCGCGAGGGTGAGCAGCGGCATGCTCCACGCCCTGCCCGACCGGCTCCGGGAGCGGCAGCGCGTCTTCGACTCCACCGGAGGGCTGCACGCGGCTGCGCTCGTCGACGCGGCCGGGGAGCTTCTGGTGGTCCGGGAGGACATCGGGCGGCACAACGCCGTCGACAAGGTGTACGGCGCGCGGGTGCTCGCCGGGGAGCCGACCGCCACCCCGGTGCTGCTGGTGAGCGGGCGGATCGGCTTCGAGATCGTCCAGAAGGCGGTCGCCGCCGGTGCAGGGCTCCTCGTCGCGATCGGCGCCCCCTCGTCGCTGGCCGCCCGGCTCGCCGACGAGGCGGGGCTGGGGCTGGTCGGCTTCCTGTCGGCCGACCGGTTCGTCGTCTACGCCGGAGCCGACCGCATCGGCGTGTGAGAGCCGAACTGTCGGCGGCGTCTCCTACGTTCCTGGTGTGCGCATCCTCCACACCTCCGACTGGCACCTGGGACGCTCGTTCCACGGCGTCGGGCTGCTCGACGCCCAGCAGACCTTCCTCGACCACCTCGTCGAGACGGTGACAGCGGAGCGGGTCGACCTGGTGGTCGTCTCCGGGGACGTCTACGACCGGGCCCTGCCACCGGTCGACGCCGTCGAGGTGGCCGGGGATGCGCTGGCCCGGCTGGCAGCGACCGGTGTCCGCACGGTGGTGACCAGCGGCAACCACGACTCCGCGGTGCGGCTCGGCTCCCACGCCCGGCTGGCCGACGCAGCCGGGGTCCACCTGCGCACCCGGTGGCAGGAGGTCGGCACGCCCGTCGTCGTGCCGGACGAGCACGGCGAGGTGGCCGTCTACGGCCTGCCCTACCTCGAGCCCGACGCCGTGCGGGCCTCCTGGCGCCTGGAGGCCCGCAGCCACGAGGCGGCCCTCGCCGCCGCGATGCGGCGGGTCCACGGCGACCTCGCCCGTCGCGGCGGTCGGTCGGTGGTGATGGCGCACGCGTTCGTCGCCGGGTCACCGGACGCCGCCGCCAGGATGGCCAGCGACAGCGAGCGCGACCTGTCGGTGGGCGGCCTCCAGGTGGCGCGGACGGCGTTGTTCACCGAGGTGTCCTATGCCGCGCTGGGCCACCTGCACGGTCGTGCCTCCCTCACCGACACCATCCGGTACAGCGGGTCGCCGATCGCCTACTCCTTCTCCGAGGCGCGGCACACCAAGGGCTCCTGGCTCGTGGAGCTCGGCTCCGACGGGTTCGAGCGGGCCGACTTCGTCGAGGCTCCGGTCCCCCGCCGGCTCGCCACCCTCTCGGGCCGGCTGGAGGAGCTGCTCCGCGACCCTTCCCATGCGCCGCTCGAGGACCGCTGGCTGGCGGTGACGCTGACCGACCCGCAGCGACCGCAGGCGGCGATGGAGCGGCTGCGCCTGCGGTTCCCCCACGCGCTGACCGTCGCTTTCGAGCCGGAGGGCCGCCGCGCCGACCGGGGCCCCCTGGCTGCCCCCGTGTCACCGGCCGCAGCGACCACGACATCGCCCTTGGCTTCGTCCAGGAGGTGCGCCAGCTGGAGGCGACCACCGAGGAGGCCCTCCTGCTCCGGCTCGCGTGCGACTCCTGCCGGGTCAACGAGGACCCCGACGCCGACCGCGCGGTCGACGTCACGGCCGCCGACGGTCTCGACCCGTCGTGGCGGGACGTGGGCTGATGCGATTCCACCGCCTCCGGGTCACCGCGTTCGGCCCCTACGCCGGCACCGAGGTCGTCGACTTCGACCACCTCGACGCCGCCGGCATCTTCCTGCTGACCGGTCCGACCGGCGCCGGCAAGACGAGCATCCTCGACGCCATCTGCTTCGCGCTGTACGGCGTCGTGCCCGGCGCGCGGGAGGTCCGCTCGCTCCGCTCACACCATGCCGCGCCCGGCGTCCGTCCGGAGGTGGAGCTCGAGGTGACGCTGGGCGAGCGACGGTTCCGAGTCGTCCGGTCACCCGAGTGGCGCCGTCCGAAGAAGCGCGGTCAGGGTGAGACGCGGGAGAACGCCGCAGCCCGGCTCCTCGAGCTGACCGACGGGGACGAGCGGCTCGTCTCGTCCCGGATCCAGGAGGTCGGTCACGAGCTCGGGCTGCTGCTCGGCATGAGCTCGGAGCAGTTCATGCAGGTGGTGCTCCTCCCCCAGGGCGAGTTCCAGACCTTCCTCTGTGCGACCACCGACGAACGTCAGGCGGTCCTGCAGCGGCTCTTCCAGACCCACCGGTTCGCTCGCATCGAGGAGTGGGTCCGCGGGCACAGCCGCGACCTCGGGGGGCGCGCAGCGACGGCGGAGCGGCGGGTCGGCCAGCTCCTCGGCACCCTGGCCAACCGAGCCGGTCGACCTCCTCCGGCGCCGCTCGCCGAGGACCGGCTCGGTGCCGTGGCCGACCTGGCCCGGAGCTGGGCGGCCGAGGTGGTCGGGCAGGCCGAGACGGCGGTCGACGAGGCCCGGCGGAGCGAGCGCGCGGCGCAGGTGGCCGCCGAGCGGGCCGACGAGGTCGAGCGGGAGGCCGTGCGCAGCGCCACGGCGCTTCGCCGTCGGCGCGAGGCCGAGTCCAGGCTCGCGGAGCTGGACGCGTCGGCCGACCGGGCCGACGCGGACGCGGCCGCCCTCGCCGCTCACGACCGGGCGCTGCTGGTGCGGCCGCTCCTCGAGCCGGTCGCCGAGCTCGACGACCGGCGGGACCACGCAGCCGACGAGGTCGCTACCGCGCTGACGGCTCTCGAGCAGTCCGCAGCGCCGGGACTCGCGCGACCGGACGACGTGAGCGGTTCGGAGCCGCGTGCCCGGTACGAAGGGCTTCGCCGGGAGGTCGGCGACCGGATCGCCCGCCTCGTCGGTCTGCTTCCCCGTGAGCTGGAGCTGGCCGGGACGGAGGCGGAGCTCACCGCGCGCCAGCGAGAGCTCGCCGACCTCCGCGAGACCGTCGAGCACACCCGGCTGCGCAACCGAGAGCTTCCGGCCGACCTGCAGCGGGTGGCTGCAGCTGTGGCCACGGCCCGCACCGACGCCGATGCCCTGGACACCCGGCGGACCGTCCTGGTCACGGCCACGTCGCGGCTGGCGGCAGCGACCGCGCTCCCCGAGGCGCGCCGGGCCCATGCCGCACTCGCCGAGCAGCTCCGGCAGGCCCGCGACCGAGCCGCCGACGCGCGGGAGCGCCACCTCGACCTGGTCGAGCGCCGGCTGGCCGAGATGGCCGCCGAGCTGGCCGGCCAGCTGGTCGACGGGGAGCCCTGCCAGGTGTGCGGCGCCACCGAGCACCCGGACGCGGCAGCGCCGGCGTCCGACCCGGTGACCCGTCAGGACCAGGAGGCCGCGCGGAGCGAGGCCGACCGGCTCCGGCTCGAGCAGACGGCCGTGGAGGACCGGCTCGCCGAGGCCGGTCGGACCCTCTCGTCCCTGGACCGGCTCGCCGAGGGGCTCAGCGCGGAGGAGGCCGCACGGGAGTGCCGCGAGGCCCAGGCGGCGGTCGACACGGCCGAGGCCGCACAGGCAGCCCTGCCGCCGCTCGAGACCGAGGAGCGCGTCCTCGTGGCCGAGAGCAGGGAGGTCGACGCCGTGCTGCAGCGCGCCGGCGACCGGCTGGCACGGCTGGAGGTCGACGCACGCGTGCTGGAGGCGACCGCGACGTCGCACCGTCGCGAGCTCGCGGCGGTCACCGGGGGCCTCCCGACCGTGCGCGAGGCTCTCGCCGAGCTGGAACGCAGCGCGGAGCTGCTCGACCGGGCGGTCGACGCCCTCGACCGACATGCCCGGTGCTCGGTGGCAGCAGCGGAGGCCCGGGGCAGGGCGGAGGCCGCTGCGCGGCAGCAGCAGTTCGCGACCCTGGACGACGCGGTGGCGTTCCTGCTCCCGGCCCCCGCGGAGCGGGCGGCTCGCGCGGCCGCCAGGTCACGCGAGGAGGCCCGCAGCACCGCCCTCGCGGTCCTGGCCGATGACGAGGTCCGCCGCGTCGCCGACCTCGACGAGGTCGACGTCGCCGCCGCCCGCTCCGCCCTCGAGGAGGCCCGCGCGGAGTGGCGCCGCTGGAGCGCCCGGGCCGGGTCGGCCGACGAGACCAGGTCGGCCGTCGCCGTGCTGGTCGCCGACCTCTCCCAGGCCGTCGCCGTGTGGGAGCCCCTGCGCGCCGAGCACGCCGTCGCCGAGGGGATGAACCGGCTGGTCCGCGGCCTCGGGACCGACAACCAGCTGCAGATGCGGCTCTCCTCCTACGTCCTGGCGACCCGGCTCGACCAGGTGCTCGACGCAGCCAACGAGCGGCTCGGCCAGATGCGGGACCAGCGCTACTCCCTGCGGCGGGAGGGCAAGGCGCGCGGGGCCGGCCGGGCGGGACTGGGGCTCGAGCTGCTCGACGACTGGACCGGCGAGGTGCGTGCGCCCTCGACCCTCTCCGGGGGCGAGACGTTCGTGGTCTCCCTCGCCCTCGCCCTCGGCCTTGCCGACGTCGTGCAGCAGGAGTCAGGCGGCCTGCGGGTCGACACGCTCTTCATCGACGAGGGGTTCGGGATGCTCGACGCGGACACCCTCGACGACGTCATGGACCGGATCGACGCGCTGCGCGCCGGCGGCCGGACCGTGGGCGTCGTCAGCCACGTGACCGAGCTGCGGGCGCGGATCCCCACCCAGCTGCACGTCACCCGCAACCGGACCGGGTCCACCGTGGCGGTGCGTACGCTCGTCGGAATGAGCTCGGAGCCCGGCGCTGCACCGCGTCCCCTCGCCGTCGTCGACATCGACGGCGTCCTGGCGGACGTGCGCCACCGTCTCCACCACCTCGACCGGCAACCGAAGGACTGGGGCGGCTTCTTCCGGGCGGCACCACGCGACCCGCCCCTCACGGTCGGCCTCGAGACGGTGCGCCGGCTCGCCGAGGTCTGCGAGGTGGTCTACCTGTCCGGCCGTCCCGAGCACTGCCGCCGCGACACCGAGGAGTGGTTCCGCCGGCACGGGCTGCCCGAGGGCGAGCTCCACCTCCGGCCGCGCCACGACCTCCGCCCGGCCCGCGAGGTGAAGGTGCAGGTGCTGCGCCGGCTCCGCAGCCGCGCACCGGTCTCGGTGCTCGTCGACGACGACCCGGACGTGCTCGACGCTGCCCGGAAGGCCGGCTTCGACGTCCTACCCGCCACCTGGATGGGTGACGCGCCGCTGCTCCACGAGGCCCAGGAGGCAGAGGGACGCACCTGAGCGGCTGCGGCGCCGGCACCGCTGCGCCCGCTAGGGTCGGCTCCGTGCCCGAGATCGACCCCGAGTTCCGTGCGCTTCCGCTGCGAGAGCTCGCCACCGCCGCCCTCGACCGTTGCCGCGCGCTCGGGACCGAGCATGCCGACTTCAGGTGTGAGCGGATCCGCTACCAGCGGCTCCGGGTCCGCGACGGACACCTGCAGGGCGCCGGCGAGACCGAGGAGCTGGGCCTGGCCGTCCGGGTCGTCCACGGCGGCGCCTGGGGGTTCGCCTCGGGGGTCCTGCTCACCGCCGAGGAGGCCGTCCGGCTGGCCGAGAGCGCTGTCCGCACCGCTCAGGTGGCTGCGGCGATGACCTCCACCCCGGTCGTCCTCGCTCCCGAGCCCGTTCACACCGACGCCGTGTGGGTCTCCTCCTACGAGGTGAACCCGTTCGACGTACCGCTGGAGGAGAAGGTCGCGCTGCTCTCCGGGTGGACCTCCGCCCTCTGCGCCGACGACCGGGTGGAGCATGCTCGGGCGACCGTGCAGCTGGTGCTGGAGAACAAGTTCTACGCCGACAGCGCGGGCACCTCCACCACACAGCAGCGGGTCCGGGTGGACCCGGAGGTCGAGGTCTTCGGCACCGACGCGGCGTCGGGCGTCTTCGACTCCATGCGGACCGTCGCCCCACCCGTGGGTCGGGGCTGGGAGTACCTCACCGGCACCGGACACGACTGGGCGGCGGAGCTGGCCACGCTGCCGGGGCTGCTGGAGGAGAAGCTGCACGCCCCCTCGGTCGAGCCGGGTCGCTACGACCTGGTGATCGACCCGAGCAACCTCTGGTTGACGATCCACGAGTCGATCGGCCACGCCACCGAGCTCGACCGCGCGCTCGGCTACGAGGCCAACTACGCGGGCACCTCGTTCGCCACCATCGACCAGCTCGGCACGCTTCGGTACGGCGCACCGATCATGCACGTCACCGGCGACCGCACCCTCGAGCACGGGCTCGCGACCATCGGGTTCGACGACGAGGGGGTCGCCGGACAGAGCTGGGACATCGTGCGGGACGGTCTCCTCGTCGGGTACCAGCTCGACCGGTCGATGGCACACCTGCACCCCGAGCTGAACGGCGGACGCTCCAACGGCTGCGCCTACGCCGACTCCCCCGGTCACGTGCCGATCCAGCGGATGGCGAACGTCTCCCTGCAGTCCGCTGCCGACGGCCCGACCACCGAGGAGCTGATCGCCGGCGTGCGCCGCGGCATCTACGTCGTCGGCGACAAGTCGTGGTCGATCGACATGCAGCGCTACAACTTCCAGTTCACCGGGCAGCGGTTCTACCTGATCGAGGACGGCCGACTCTCCGGCCAGCTCCGTGATGTCGCCTACCAGGCGACGACCACCGAGTTCTGGGGCTCGATGGCCGCGGTCGGCGGCCCGGACACGTGGGTGCTCGGAGGGGCGTTCAACTGCGGCAAGGCGCAGCCCGGACAGGTCGCGTCGGTCTCCCACGGCTGTCCCACCGCGCTCTTCCGGGACGTCAACGTGCTGAACACGGCGGCCGAGACCGGCCAGGCAGGGGCGTGAGATGGCAGTCCTGCGACCTCAGGAGCTCGTCGAGCACGGCCTGGCCGCATCCCGCGCCGACCGCTGCCTCGTGCTCGCCCGCGCCGGCAGCAGCGCCAACCTGCGATGGGCGAACAACACGCTGACCACCAACGGCGTCATGCGGCACAGCGCCGTCACCGTGGTCTCCTTGGTGGACAAGGACGGCGGCACCGCCGCCGGCTCGGTCAGCGGTACGGCGGCGACCCGGGAGCAGCTGTCCCGGCTGGTCGAGGCCGCCGACGCGGCAGCCCTGGCCAGCCAGCCGGCCGACGACGCCGCCGACCTGGTCGAGGGCTCCGCGGACCCCGACTGGGACGAGCCGCCGGCGGAGACCGACATCGCCGTCTACGCCGACTTCGCGCCCGCCCTCGGCGAGTCGTTCTCCCGGGCAGACGCCGGTCGGCGCGTGCTCTACGGGTTCGTCGACCACGACGTCACCACCACCTACCTGGGCTCGTCGACCGGGCTCCGGCGCCGCCACGTGCAGCCCACCGGTCACTGGGGATGCACCGGAAAGACCGCGGACCTGGCCAGCAGCGCCTGGGTGGGCGGTGCGACCCGGGACTTCCGCGATGTCGACGCGGCACGGATGGACGCCGACCTGGAGCAGCGGCTCGGCTGGTCGCGCCGCACGGTCGCGCTCCCCGCTGCCCGCTACGACACCGTGCTCCCCCCGACGGCGGTGGCCGACCTGATGATCTACGCCTACTGGTCCATGGCGGCCCGGACCGCCCAGGACGGGCAGTCGGTGTTCGCCCGGCCCGGTGGCGGCACCCGGATCGGCGAGCGGCTGAGCAGGCACCCGGTGCGGCTCTTCAGCGACCCGCGCCATCCCGACCTGGCCGCGATCCCCTTTCTCACCGTCGACTCCAGCGGCGAGACCGGCAGCGTCTTCGACAACGGGATGCCGCTCGGTCGCACCGAGTGGGTCGAGGACGGCGTCCTCGCCGCCCTCGTCCAGACCCGGGAGACCGCCGGGCTCACCGGTCAGCCGACGACGCCGATGGTCGACAACCTCGCGCTCGAGGTCGCCGGCGCCCACGCCTCGCTGGACGACCTCGTGGGAGACGTCGACCGCGGTCTCCTGCTCACCTGCCTGTGGTACATCCGGGAGGTCGACACGCAGTCGCTCCTGCTGACCGGGCTGACCCGGGACGGCGTCTACCTCGTCGAGGGCGGCGAGATCACCGGCGCGGTGAACAACTTCCGTTTCAACGAGAGCCCCGTCGAGCTTCTCGACCGGTTCACCGCGGCCTCGGCGACGGTGCCGTCGTTCTCGCGCGAGTGGGGCGACTACTTCACCCGCACCGCCACGCCGGCCCTCCGGGTTCCCGACTTCAACATGTCGACGGTCAGCGAGGCCCGTTGACCCTGCCCGGCACCCCGCCCGGGATCGGTGCGGCGGCGTCGTAGGGCGTCCGGGTCAGCACGAAGGTCGAGACGACGAGGTGGCTCAGCTCGCCATCGGCTCGGCGTACGACCTCCAGCGGCTCGCCGTGGTGGTAGCCGGACGAGGCGACGAACCCTGCACCCGCCTGCCCGGCCTGCTCCACCCGGTCGAAGCGGGAGCTGCGGGCCCCGGTCCGGGCATGCTCGAGGTGCAGCGCGGCGCCGTCCCAGACCAGGAGGTGCGGGGTGTTGCCCCAGTGCCACACGCCGAGCAGCTCCTCGACGTCCGCCGGCACGGCGTCGACCGGCTCCCACGGCGGGGCGATCGTGGGCTCGCACTCCTCCAGCACCGCCAGCAGCCGCGGCGCAACGGTCTCGGGGCGGAGCCCCGTCGTCGAGTTGGCCAGCACGACGGCGCCGGTCCGACGTGGCCGGTCCACGAAGAGCGCCGCCTGGAACCCCGGCATCGAGCCGGTGTGCCCGACCAGCGTGCCCGACCCTCCGGCGAGCAGCCGCAACCCGAGCCCGTAGCCGCTCGCCATCCCCGCCGCCTGCGTTCCTGACTGCGGGGTCGTCATCTCCTCGAGCGTCGTCGGCGCCAGCACGTCCCGATGGCCGGCGACGAGGAGGTCGGCGTAGGTGGCCAGGTCCGAGGCGGTGCTCCACACCTGGCCCGCCGCCGCCATCGCGCGGGTGTCCGCGGCCGGCTCCGCCGCCAGCACCGGGGAGTACGGCGCCACCGACCAGCCCTGGGCGTGCGGCTCGACGGGGTCGTAGCTGGTGCGCACCATCCCGAGCGGTTCGAGCAGCCGCGTGGACAGGCTCTCCCACCACGAGGAGCCGTCGACCCGGGCGATGATCTCGCCGAGCAGGCCGTACCCCAGGTTGCTGTAGTGGTGGGTGGCACCGGGCGCGAGCGCGGCGACGTCGACGCGACCCACGAGCTCGGCGAACGAGGTGCCGTCGACACGCTCCCACCACTCCCCTCGCGGCTCGGCGGAGAGCCCCGAGCTGTGCGACAGCAGCATCCGGAGGGTGAGGTCGTCGCGTCCCAGCTCCGGCAGGTGCGCGGCCACCGGGTCCTCGAGCCGGAGCCGACCCTCGTCCCTGAGCTGGTGCACGACCACCGCGGTCATCGTCTTGGTGATCGAACCGATCCGGTACTGCAGGTCGACGGGGTGCGCCCCGGGGACCCCCGTGGCGTCGCCGCGGCTGCTGCGCCACACCAGGGAACCGTCCCGGGTGAGGGCGGCCACCACCGACGGCACCCGGCCCTGGCGCTGCTCCTCGGCGAGCACCGCCTCGAGCCGGCGTGCGGTCAGTTCGGTGACGAGAGCCATGCGGTCATCCTTGCTCGAACGCCTCCGGCGACGGGCACGAGCAGACCAGGTTCCGGTCGCCGTACGCCTGGTCGACCCGGCCCACCGGCGGCCAGTACTTGTCCGCGTCGAACCCGGTGGGGAACGCTCCGAGCTCCCGGGGGTAGGGGCGGTCCCACGGCTCGGCCGCCAGGACGTCGCCGGTGTGCGGCGCACGGCGCAGCGGCGACTGCTCCACCGGCCACTCCCCTGCCTTGACCTGCTCGATCTCGCGACGGATCGCCACCATGGCGTCGACGAACCGGTCGAGCTCGGCGAGGTCCTCGGACTCGGTGGGCTCCACCATGAGCGTCCCGGCGACCGGGAAGCTCATCGTCGGCGCGTGGAAGCCGTAGTCGACCAGCCGCTTGGCGACGTCGTCGACGCTCACGCCGGTCTCCTTGGTCAGCGGACGCAGGTCGAGGATGCACTCGTGGGCGACGAGCCCGCCGTGCCCCTTGTAGAGCACCGGGTAGTGCTCCTCGAGCCGCTTGGCGACGTAGTTCGCGCTCAGCACCGCCACCGCGGTCGCCCGGGTCAGCCCCTCGGCTCCCATCATCCGGACGTAGGCCCACGAGATCGGCAGGATCCCCGCGGAGCCGTACGGCGCGGCGCTGATCGGCCCGATGCCGTCGCGGCGGTCGGGCTCGGGGTGGGCCGGGTGGGAGGGGAGGTACGGCGCGAGGTGGCTGCGGACGGCGACCGGGCCGACACCGGGCCCTCCGCCGCCGTGCGGGATGCAGAACGTCTTGTGCAGGTTGAGGTGCGACACGTCGCCGCCGAACTCCCCCGGCTTGGCGAACCCGAGCAGGGCGTTGAGGTTGGCGCCGTCGACGTACACCTGGCCGCCGTGGGCGTGGACGACCTCGCACAGGTCGGTGATCGTGTCCTCGTAGGCGCCGTGGGTCGACGGATAGGTCACCATGATCGCCGCGAGGTCGTCGGCGTGCGCCTCGCACTTCGCCCGCAGGTCGTCGAGGTCGACCGCGCCGTCGGCGCCGGCCTTGACCACCACGACGCGCATCCCGGCCATCACGGCGGAGGCGGCGTTGGTGCCGTGCGCCGATGACGGGATGAGGCAGACGTCGCGCGCCCCCTCGCCGCGGCCCCGGTGGTAGCCGCGGATCGCCATCAGCCCGGCGAGCTCCCCCTGGGAACCGGCGTTCGGCTGGATCGAGACCCGGTCGTAGCCGGTGACCTCGGCCAGCCACGTCTCCAGCTGGTCGATGAGCACGCGGTAGCCGGTCACGTCGTCCGCCGGGGCGAACGGGTGGAGGTCGGCGAACCCGGCCAGGCTGATCGGCTCCATCTCGGTGGTGGCGTTGAGCTTCATCGTGCACGACCCGAGCGGGATCATCCCCCGGTCGAGGGCGTAGTCACGCCGCGCCAGACGCGAGAGGTACCGCAGCATCGAGGTCTCGGAGCGGTGTGTGGAGAACACCGGGTGGGTGAGGTAGTCGGTGGTCCGTCCGAGCCCGGCAGGGACTGCGACGTCGTCGGTCACGTCGGGGAGCTCACCGGCGCCGAACGCCGCCAGCACCGTCGCCAGGTGCTCGTCGCGGGTCGTCTCGGACGTGGAGATCCCGACAGAGTCGGCGTCGACCTCCCGGAGGTGCACGCCGCCGTCACGGGCGGCGCGCACGACCTCGGCGGCACGCCCGGGCACCCGAGCGGTCACCGTGTCGAAGAACGCGTCGTTCACCAGCTCCACCCCGGCCTCGGCGAGCCCGTCCCGCAGGCGGCACGCCTTGCGGTGCGTCTCCCGGGCGATCCGGCGGAGCCCCGCGGGCCCGTGGTGGACGGCGTACATCGCGGCGACGACGGCGAGCAGGACCTGGGCGGTGCAGATGTTCGAGGTCGCCTTGTCGCGGCGGATGTGCTGCTCGCGGGTCTGCAGGGCGAGGCGGTAGGCCGGACGGCCGTCCGCGTCGACGGAGACGCCGACGAGCCGGCCGGGGAGGTGCCGCTCGAGGCCGCTCCGGACCGCCATGTAGCCGGCGTGCGGACCGCCGTAGAACAGCGGGACGCCGAACCGCTGGGTGGTGCCGACGGCGACGTCGGCACCCATCGCTCCCGGCGACTCGAGCAGCGCCAGCGCCAGCAGGTCGGCCGCCACCACGGCGAGCCCGTTGCGTCGGTGCACCTCCTCGATGACCGGACGCGGGTCGCGCACCGCTCCGGACGCGCCGGGGTACTGCACGAGCACGCCGCACACGTCACCGTCCGGCAGCCCGTCGGCGAGGTCGGCCACGACGATCTCGATCCCCATCGCCGCCGCGCGTGTCTGGACGACCGCGATGGTCTGGGGCAGCGCGTCGGCGTCGACGACGAAGGCTCCCTCGGCCTTGCGGTTCGCCCGCCGCACCAACGTCATCGCCTCCGCGACGGCGGTGCCCTCGTCGAGCAGCGACGCGTTGGCGGTCGGCAGCCCGGTCAGGTCGCCGACGACGGTCTGGAAGTTGAGCAGCGCCTCGAGCCGGCCCTGCGAGATCTCCGGCTGGTACGGCGTGTACGCGGTGTACCAGGACGGGTCCTCGAGGACGTTGCGCCTGATGACGGCGGGCGTGACCGTGCCGTGGTAGCCGAGGCCGATCATCGGCTCGAGCGGGAGGTTGCGGGCGGCGAGCATGCGCAGCTCCGAGGCGGCCTGCGCCTCGTCCACCGGCGCCGGGAGGTCGAGCTCGGCCGCCGAGCGGATCCCCCCGGGCACGGCGGCGGCCATGAGCTGCTCGAGCGAGTCGAACCCGAGGGTCTTGAGCATCTCGGTCTGCTGCGGCTCGTCGGGTCCGACATGGCGGTCGACGAAGTGGAGCGGCCGGTCCTGGTCGGAACGGGGGAAGGGGTCCTGGGAGGTCACGGAGGCTCCTGACGGCCGATGGCGGGTCTGGTCGCCTCCCCCTCTGTCGGAGCCCTAGGGGGCTGCTCCAGAGTTGCCTGTGCTGCGCGGTCCTGGTGCCTGAGAGGTTCCGGGGAGGAGTTGCCCCTTCGGCGTCCGACCGTGGTGGCCCGGACTCTCCCGCGCAGGTCAACGGCGAGTCCAGGCTAGCAGCCGGTGCTCAACCGGTGAGCTTGGCGCGGCGGCGCGCGGACAGCTCGTCGCTCGCCTCGTCCTCGCGGCTCGCCTTCTCGCTGGGCAGCTCGGCAAGGGAGCCCTCGATCTCGCGCCAGACGCCGCCGATGGCGATGCCGAACACGCCTTGACCTCCCTGGAGCAGGTCGATGACCTCGTCGTTGGAGGTGCACTCGTAGACGCTGGCGCCGTCGCTCATCAACGTGACGCGCGTCAGGTCGTCGGTGCCGCGCTCGCGCAGGTGCTGGACCGCCGTACGGATCTGCTGCAGCGAGATGCCGGCGTCGAGCAGCCGCTTGATCACCTTGAGGAGCAGGATGTCGCGGAAGGAGTAGAGCCGCTGGGTCCCGGAGCCGGTGGCTCCTCGGACGGTCGGCTCGACGAGGCCGGTGCGGGCCCAGTAGTCGAGCTGGCGGTAGGTGATGCCGGCCGCGTTGCAGGCGGTGGGACCGCGGTAGCCCACGTCGGAGGGAAGCGGCGACACGTCGTCGCTGAACAGCAGCCCCTGCTCCCCCGCCGCCGCCTCGGCGTCGAGGCTCGCGACAGGGTCGCCCTGGGGGGCCGTCTTGTCCTTGTTACCAGCCACGGTGACCTCTGCTTTCGTCTCTTCGTGAGTCCTGCAGGTCCGGGAAAGCCGCCTGACCCCGGGTGGAGCACAGCGGTGGAACTACAACGAAGACAGTTCACCGTAAGCCCGCGCACCGCGCCGGTCAAAGACCTGGTGCCCACCGCAACGCGCGTGTCGCAACCCTCAACCTGTGCGTGAGGGTTAGGGCTGAGGCCGCTCGAAGTCCTCCGGAGAGACGTTGTCGAGGAACTCGCGGAACTTCTCCACCTCGTCCTCGTCCTCCTCCGGGACCTCGAGCCCGGCCTCGTCGAGGACGTCCTCGGCGCACACGATCCGGGAGCCGGTGCGGAGCGCGAGCGCGATGGAGTCCGAGGGCCTCGCTCCCACCTCCACCCCCGAGGCGAGCACGAGGACGGCGTAGAACACCCCGTCGCGCATCTCGGTGATCCTGACCTCGGACAGCTCGTTGCCGGTGGCCCCGATCAGCTCCTTCATGAGGTCGTGCGTCAGCGGCCTGGGGGGCACCACCCCCTGCTGGGCGAACGCGATCGCCGTCGCCTCCACCGCCCCGATCCAGATCGGCAGATAACGGTCCCCCGTCACCTCGCGGAGCAGGACGATCGGCTGGTTCGACGGCATCTCGACCCGGACACCCACCACATCGACTTCTCGCACGACCCCAACATACTCTGCGCGCCAGGGCGTCGGATGCCCATGGGACGCCGTCAGCGCAGCCCGCGGAGGCCGACCTTGACGAGGGTGGCGTGGAGCCGCACGGACAGCGCCGCGATCTGGGCCATCGTCTCCTCGGCGCGCCCCTCGGCGCCGGCCTCGCGGCTGCGGCGGATCGGGGCGGCGACCTGCTCGACCAGCCCCACCTCGCGGTCCGCCGCGGTCTTCCAGGCGCGGAGGTGGCGGGGGCCGATGCCGTAGGCGGCCAGGTCGGCCACGGTGCGGGCGATGACGATGGCGTCGTTGTCGTACGGCGCCGAGCCCGGCCTCGGCACGACGAGCCCGAAGCTCTCGAGCTCGCCGAGCAGCTCGTCGTCGATCTCGGCGGCGGCGAGCAACTCCCGGCGGGTCAGCCGGAGCCGCGAGGTGTCGGGGTGGAAGCTCTCGGGCGTCGGGAAGCCGTCGGGGGCGAGCGCCAGCCTCGGCACCTGCGGGCCGGTGGTCAGTGCCGGCGGCTCCAACCCGCGGTCCAGCGCGTCGAGGTGCTCGCGGATCACCTTGAGCGGCAGGTGGTGGTCGCGCTGGAGCCCGAGGGCGTAGCGGAGCCGTTCGACGTCGTCCGTGGAGTACTTCCGGTAGCCGGCCGGCGTGCGGGTCGGCCGGACCAGGTCCATCGCCTCGAAGTAGCGCAGCTTGCTCAGCTCGAGGTTCGGGAAGTCCTCGCGCAGCTTGGCGTGGACCTCGCCGATGTTCATGCGGCCGACCGAGGATGCTGGCTCGCTCATCCGGCTCACCGGGTGGCGTCGGCGTGGCTGGCGAAGTACACCAGCCGGAACTTGCCGATCTGCACCTCGTCGCCGCCCTGCAGGGTGACCGCGTCGATGCGGTCCCGGTTGACGTAGGTCCCGTTGAGGCTGCCTACGTCCCTGACCGTGAAGCCGTCCGGGCCCCGTCTGAACTCCGCGTGGCGACGCGACACGGTCACGTCGTCGAGGAAGATCTCGCTGTCGGGGTGGCGGCCGGCGGTCACCAGGTCGGTGTCGAGGAGGAACCGGCTGCCGGCGCTGGGCCCGCGCTGCACGACGAGGAGCGCGCTCCCGGCGGGGAGCGCGTCGACAGCCGCGGCGTCGGCGTCGTTGAGGGTACGCTCCTCAGCCTGCTCGCTCGTCGCAGGCGCCCGGAAGGTCATCGTCGCCGTCGGGTCCTCGGGCTCCGCGGGGGCGGCCGGTGGCTCCGCGGTGACGATCCGGGTCCCGCACTGTGAGCAGAACCGGGCGTCGTCCGGGTTCTGGTGGCCGCAGGCGGTGCAGAACGGCATCTGATCCCTTCCTGGAACGCGAACCTTCAACCACAGGTCGAGGTTGATGGTTGACCGAAACCTACCAGGGGTCGGTGCCCCTCAGTCCAGGGACGCTCGGTAGTCCTCGGCGCTCAGCAGGCTGTCGACCGAGGACGGCTCGGCGGGAACGAGCTCGAAGAGCCAGCCCTCCCCGTAGGGGTCGCTGTTGACCAGCTCGGGGGTCGCGTCGAGCGCCTCGTTGCGTGCCACCACGGTTCCCGGGACCGGCACGTAGACGTCGCTGACCGACTTGGTGGACTCCAGCTCACCGACCGCGGTTCCCGCCTCCACGTCGTCGCCCACCTCGGGCAGCGAGACGTAGACGATGTCGCCCAGGGCGTCCTGCGCATAGTGGGTGATCCCGACCCGGATCGACCCCTCTGCCTCGCCAGGGCTCCGCACCCACTCGTGCTCGGCGGTGTACTTCAGCTCCTCGGGGTACACGGCTGTCCTCTCGTCCTGCTGCTCGGTAGGGGCGGCACGCTACTCCTCCTCGACGGGGTTGGCGAAGCGGGGCGTCGCCGTCCTGCGGGTCGAGGTGACCTCGACGGTGTCGAGCTGCTGCACGGTGACGCTGCCGCCCACCTCCTCGACCTCCTCGATGAACCCTCCGTCGAACCCGAGCGCGGTCGACAGCGTGTGGGGGGCGCCGATGACGTCGATGACGTACGGCGGCTCGAGGAAGACGCCGTCCACGGCGAGCCGACCGTCCGCGCCCTCGGTCAGCCCGCTCTGCGCCACGACCCGGATCACGTCGTTGATCTCGACGGCCTCGGCGCCCGCGTTGCGCAGCTCCTGCAGCCCGTTGAGCAGCTGCTCGGTGCCCAGCTCCCCGGACTGCGCCTCGACGGTGACCCGGATGCCCGGGCCCTCCGCGGGCAGCGCCCCGGCGAGGATGCCCAGGGTGGTCGCCCGCTCCCGGGCGACCGCGACTGCGGTCGCGGTCGCATCGGCGTCGTCCTGGAGGGAGTCGCGGGTGCTCCGCAGCTCCGCGATCTCGGCCTCGGCGCGGTCGGTGGCCAGGCCGAGGCTGTTGATGAGGGCGATGAGGTCCCCCTCGCGTGCGCCGACGAACACCTCATCGGCGTCGTTGGCCCGCACCTGGACGACGGCGGCGAACCCGAGGACCGCGAGCAGGACCCCCACCACCGCCTGTCCGCGCGACCATCTCGTGTGCAGCGCCGCAGCCAGCCGCTGACGTCCGGTCGGGCCAGCCGTGTCCGGTGGCGTGCTCGCGGGGTCAGGCATGGAACACGTGGCGGCGGATGGCAGCGACGTTCGAGAAGATGCGGATGCCGAGCACGACGATGACGCCGGTCGAGAGCTGCCCTCCGACGCCGAGCTGGTCGCCCAGGTAGACGATGAGGGCGGCGATGAGCACGTTGCTCACGAACGAGACGACGAAGACCTTGTCGTCGAAGATGCCGTCGAGATAGGCGCGGAGGGCTCCGAAGACGGCGTCGAGGGCCGCCACCACCGCGATCGGCAGGTAGGGCTCGAGCCAGAACGGCACGTCCGGCTGGAGGAGCAGCCCGAGGATGACTCCGACCGCGAGGCCGAGAGCGCCGATCACGAGCCGGTCCTCAGTGGTCGGGCGCGGCGCAGGATCGGCGTGGGGGCAGCCGGCACGGTCAGCGACTCCTCACTGCTCATCGAGAACTTCAGGTCATAGACGGCCCTCAGATTCAACCACCACGTGCCGGCCTCGGACTCGAGGAAACGCGCGGCGAGCTGGTCCGGGTCGCCCAGCGCCTCGACGACGTACGGGCGGGTGAGCGACTGCAGGTTGACGGTGATCGCGTCCCCGGCCACCCGGATCGAGCTGAGACTGGTCAAGCGCTGCCCGTTGACGGCGACCGCCTCGGCGCCGGAGGACCAGAGCCCGTTGACGAGCAGCTGCAGGTCGGTGTCGAGGACGATCTGCTGGGTCTCCGCTGCGTCGTCGCTGTCGTCGACGACGATGCGGACGCCGGGTCCGGTCGCCGGCGCGGTGCCGGCCAGCAGCGCCAGCGTCTCCAGCTGGTCGTCGAGCGCGCGCCCGGTCCCCGTGCTCCGGAGAAGCTGCGTCCTGGCCTCCTCGACCGCCCCCTCGAGGACGTCGATCTGCTCCCGGGCGGCGACCAGCTCCTCGCGCCGGTCCTCCACCTGTGCCACCAGCGACTCCCGCGAGCTCTGGCGGACCGGCTCGTTGCGAGCGGTCTGGACGGCGGCCGTGGTCACCAGCCCGCCGAAGAGAGCCAGCACCAGCAGCGTCCGGAGCCGCCGTCGTGCCCCAGGCGGGCCGCCCTCCTCCTGGTCGTTCCCCGCTCGGTCGGCCGCGACCTGGGCATAGTCCTCGTCGAGCGAGTGGGCGGTGACGTAGCCGAGCAACCCCATCCGCGCCTGAGGTGGCAGCGGCCGACCGTCCGCGTCGTACGACGGCGTCGGCTGCTCGTGGTCAGCCACCGCTGACCACGGGCCTGCGTTCGGTCGTGGCCAGGAGCCGCTGCACCTGGTAGGCGTACAGCAGCCCGGCCCACCAGTACATGCCGACACCCCAGATCACGAACGCCCATCCGAAGACCCGGCAGACGAGGGCGAACTCGCCCTCCCCCGACCCCAGGAGCAGGAGCGGGAAGGCGTAGAGCAGGGCTGCCGTGGCTGCCTTGCCGAGGAAGTGGACCGGCAGCGCGGTGTAGCCGCGGGTGCGCAGGAACGGCACGAGCACCCACAGGAACAGGTCGCGCGCCGGCAGGAGGACGACCAGCCAGAGCGGGATGATCTCGCGGAGCCCGAACCCGACCACCGTGGCCAGGATGTAGAGCCGGTCGGCGACCGGGTCGAGGACGGCGCCCAGCTTCGAGGTCTGGTCGAGCTTCCGGGCCAGGTAGCCGTCGAGGTAGTCACTGATCCCCGCGAGCATCAGCACCAGGGCGGCGAGGACGTCCTCCTTGAGGCCGAGCAGGAGCCACAGGAAGACCGGGAGCAGGCCCAGTCGGAGGATGCTGAGCAGGTTCGGGATGGTCAGGACACGGCTCGTCGGGCTCCCCTGCGCATGGGTGCCCACCGCTCGCCTCCGGTCAGCGTTCGTCCGTCATCCTGTCGCGCTCAGACTAGCCCGCGGCCGGCCCCACCAGTGTCCCGGGACACGGGGTAGGGACACGGGGAGAACATGAGGAGAGGCCGCGCTCTTGGGGGGAAGCGCGGCCTCTCGTGCCGGCGAGCCCGTAGGGGGGTGGGCTTCGCGGCGGTCGCCCGGAACGGGGGGTTCCCGGACGAGACTGGGTGGGTGGTGCGGGTCGTGCGGATCGCTCGGGTGGTCAGCTGCCCTGGATGCTGCGGCCGCACCGGGGGCAGTGCTGACGCACGCAGCAGTCGAGCTGCTGACCGCAGCGACAGCTGGTGCTCCTGCCGCGGCCGGGAGGCGCCGCCTTGCGCGCCGTGCCCGATGATGCAGCCGTGTGTGCCTGCGTCCCCATGGTAATGACCTCCCCGCCAGCTCCGTCGGCTGGTGCGAATAGGAGAACAGCCGGTCAGGTGTCCCCACAACGCAACTCGCCTTCAATGGTTCGAATGTGATCCGAAATCAGCCGGTCGGCAACGCGCCACGCGCAGGAATGACTACATGACCTAGTCATTCGGGCCTATGGTCCCGAACCGGGTGGCCCGGGCGTGCCCCATCGCCGTCGCGACAGGATGGTTTCATGGCAAATGTCCGTTGTGGGCTTGGTGGACGACCTTGGCTCCGCGATACTTCCACCAGGCGCGAGGGGTGCGCCGCCGGCACAGGGCGAGGGGTCGCCGCCGGCACCACCGGCATGGGGCGGGACGACATGGGCATCACCACCGCACGACGGCGTGGCGTCATGCGCGCCGTCCTCCGGAACGCACAGCACACCGGGGACACGGTCGCGCCCTGGCGGGAGGTCAGCGAGGTCGACGAGCACTTCGAGAGCTCCGACGACCTCCTGGTCGAGCTGCACCTGGAGTGGGTCCGGCTGCTCGTCGCGAGGCTGCACCGAGGAGCCGTGGTCCCCGATCGCTCGCCGGCCAACGTGCGCGACCTCTACGACGAGGTCAGCGGCGAGCACCGCACCCTCCGTCGCATCCTCGACGCCCACGCCGCGAACCCCGTGCTCTGGGAGCACGTCGCACGTGAGCACGCCCTGCTCGCCCGGATCGCCGGCATCGCCCCGGAAGGCACCCTCGGCGAACTGGCGGCCGCGTCGGGGCGCGCGCTGCTCACCCAGCGGCTCCCGGCCCAGCGCCCCGCCTCGTCCTGACCTCCGGGGACGCACCACGAGGAGAGCCGATGACCCTCAGCCACACGAGCGGCGCGGACCGCCCTGCTCTGCTCGAGCGCACCATCGGGGACGACCTCGATGCCACCGCAGCCCGGTTCCCCGACCACGACGCCCTCGTGGACGTGGCGGGTGGCGCCCGATGGACCTACCGCCGAGTGGGACGGTCCGCACCTCGAGATCAAGGTCGCCGATCCCACGTCCGGCCACACCCGCTCCCCCGCGGCGAAGCCGGCGAGCTGTGCACCAACGGGTACTCGGTGCGCAAGGTGGAGATGCGGGAGGGGTCCCTGGCGCCGCTCGGCCTCGACCACTGACCGGTCCCGACGGGGTTGGCCGCCCTCACCGTGGGTACACCTTGCATGACACTAAGGAGTTGGTCATGGGTTCGTTCGCTTCGATGGCGATCCTCGTCGGCGTGCTCGCCGTCATCATGGTCGGAGTGTTCGTGTTCCTGTGGTCGCGCGACAAGGGTCGCTCCGACTCGGTCGCCGAGGACTCCGCACGGCTCGACACCGATCCGGCTCCGCACAACAAACCGACCAACGGTCGGTGACTGGGAGGGACTCTGATGGCATTCATTCTGTGGATCATCGCTGTGGTGCTGGTGATCGCCGGCATCGTCCAGATCGTCCGCGGCGGCGTGCTGCCCGGCATCGTCATGATCGTCCTGGGGCTGCTGGTCGGTCCTGGCGGCGTCAGCATCTTCACCTGACCCGAGCACGGCACGAGGGGGTCCGGGCACATGCCCGGGCCCCCTCGTCCGCGTCCCCCGGGGCCCGTCGGGTCGACCGTTTGTGCGGAACCTGGCAGGGGTAACTCCGGTGCATGCCCCGACTGCGCACCGTCTCGACCCGCGACCCCGGGTGGCGGCGGGTGCACCACGGCCGCGGCTACCGCTACCTCGACGTCGACGGCTCGCCCCTGGACACGGAGGAGGTCGAGCGCGTCAAGGCGCTCGTGATCCCGCCGGCCTGGCGCGACGTGTGGATCTCGCCGTACCCCAACGCCCACCTGCAGGCGGTCGGGACCGACGACGCCGGACGCCGGCAGTACCTCTACCACCCCGCCTGGCGCGCCAAGCGTGACGAGGCGAAGTTCGACCGGGTGATCGAGATGGCAGCCAAGCTGCCCGAGGTCCGCCGCCGGCTCCATGCCGACCTCGACCCCTCCGACCTGGGCAGCAACACGGCCCTGGCCGCGGCGGTGCGGCTGGTCGACCTGGGATGCTTCCGCCTCGGCTCCGACACCTACACCGAGCAGAACGGCAGCTACGGCCTCACGACGCTGGAGCGACGCCATGTGCGACGCAACGGTGAGAACCGGATCTTCGCCTTCACCGGCAAGTCCGGTGTCGACCACGAGATCTGCCTCACCGACCCGGAGCTGTGCCAGGTCGTCGACAAGCTCACGACGCGGCGCAAGCCGGAGGAGAGGGTGCTCTGCCTGCGGCAGGGGCGCCGATGGGTGCCGCTCCAGGCCTCCGACATCAACGACTACATCCGCGAGCTCTTCGGGCTCGAGGTCACCGCCAAGGACTTCCGCACCTGGCACGCCACCGTGCACGTCGCGACGGCGCTCGGCGAGAGCGTGCTCGACGACCCGAAGCCGGCGCGCTCCAAGACGGCGCGCGCGCGGACGGTGCGGCACGCGATCGTCGGCGCCTCCGAGCTCCTCGGCAACACCCCGACCGTCTGCCGGTCGTCGTACGTCGACCCGCGCGTGATCGACCTCTACGAGTCCGACGTGACGATCGCTCCCGCCCTGGCCGAGCTCCCGGCGGACGAGAACGCCGCACGCGACCACCTCGACCGTGCGGTCGTGGAGCTGCTCACGGACTGACGGCGCCGCCCTGGAACCCCGCCGGTCAGGGGTGGCGCACCTTGAGGACGTCGAGCAGGTAGCGGACCGCGAGCGGTCCCGCGTCGCGTGCGACCGAGACCGCCCGCGGCACGTCGAGCTCGTCGGCGAGCGCGCCGAGCACGTCGTCGTCCCGTGTGCTCGCCTCGCCGCTGTCCCCCGCCAGGTCGTGCAGCTCGCCGAGCTCCGCGGCCGCTTCAAGGAAGACCGAGTCGTCGCACTCCCACGGGTCCGGCCACCGCCGGTGCAGCAGCCCGAACCGAACCGCCGACGGGGGGTGCCGCTCGAGGAGCTCGGTGACTAGCACGAGGTTGCCGGTCGACTTCGCCATCTTCGTCCCGCCGCGGCGCACCTCGCCGACGTGGACGACCGCCTTGGCGAAGGGGCGTACGTCGGTCGCCGCCTCGATCATCGCGGCCTGGTAGGCGTGGTGCGGGAACGTGAGGTCGACACCGCCGAGCAGCACGTCGACCGAGCTGCCCAGGCTGCACACGGCCATCGCGGCGCACTCCGCGTGCCAGCCGGGCCGTCCCCAGCCCCACGGGCTCGGCCAGGCCGGGTGCTCCGCGGGGGACGGCCGCCACACGGGCACGTCGAAGGGCGACTCGCGCTCGGGCATCCCGTCCTGGTCACCGTGCTCGTGCGAGGCGCGGAGGGCCGCCTCCGGTTCGAGCCCGGCTCGCGCCGGTACCGCGTCCCCGCGGAACATCACGTGCCCGTCGACCTCGTAGGCAGCGCCGGAGGCGAGCAGCGCTGAGGCGAGCCGGACCGCCGCGGGGATGTGGGCGCGGGCGTGCGGTGCAAGGGACGGCGGTGCCACCGACATCGTCTTCATGTCCCGGTCGAACAGGAACTCCTGGGTCAGCGCCAGCTCGTCGTAGTGCCACCCGCGCGTCCGGGCCGCCTCGGTGAGGACGTCGTCGATGTCGGTGACGTTGCGCGCGACGACCGCCTCGCTGCCGGTCGCATGGGCGAGCGAGGCGATGAGGTCGGCCCACACGAACGTCGCCGCGTGACCGGCGTGGGTGACGTCGTACGGCGTGATCCCGCAGGTGTACATGCGCAGCGGACCGACCGGCAGGAGCTCCTGCCCGGCGAGCCGTAGCGCCGGTGGGGTGCGCTCGTGGAGCGGGTAGCGTCCCTCGACGCCGACCACGCCGGGACCGGAGGACAGCGAGTGCGGAGTTGTCGGAGCCACGACCCGATGATGCCTCACTCCGCCGAGATCGCCTCGACCGGCTTCGTGGTGAGCACCGTGTCGACGTAGTCCCGGGCGGCCTCGAAGATGTCCACCTCCTCACCGCGGCGCTCGGAGAGGAACCATCGATGCTCCAGGACCTCATGGAAGACCTCCGCCGGCTCCAGCCGGCCGCGCAGCTTCTTGGGCACGAGCTCGATGAGCGGCTCGTAGATCTCGAGCATCCAGCGGTTGGCCGACACCTCGCGAGGCTGCTCGGTCAGGTCGTTCTGCGCGCTGAAGCGGGCGATGTCGTTCAGCATCCGGCGCGCCTGCTGCTCCTCGACGTCCAGCCCGGTCAGGGTGCGCAGCTCGCGGCTGTGGTGACCGGCCTCCACGACCCGCGGCTGCAGTCGCACCCTGGTGCCGCCGTTCTCGCTGACCATGTCCATCTCGTCGATGTCGAAGCCGATCTCGTTGAGCGACTCCACCCACTGCTCGATCCGCCACCGCTCCTCGGTCGCGAACTCCGCGGCATCGGTCAGCGCCCGCCAGAGGTCGGCGTACCGCTCCTCGATGAGGTCGACGATGTCGATCGGGTCCAGGTGCTCCTCGAGGAAGTCGGCCGCCTGAAGGTCGAGCAGCTCGGCGTAGACGTTCTCGCGGCCGACCTCGAGGTCGTAGTGCCGCTGCTGGGCGGAGAGCTCGGGGCGCAGCTCGCCGGTCTCGGCGTCCACGAGGTAGGCCGCGAACTCGCCCGCGCTGCGCCGGAAGAGGACGTTGGAGAGCGAGACATCGCCCCAGTAGAACCCGGCCAGGTGCAGCCGCACCAGGAGGACGGCGAGCGCGTCGACGAGCAACGGAAGGCTGTCGGCACGCATCCCGTGCGAGAACAGCGACCGGTAGGGCAGGGAGTACCGCAGGTGCCGGGTCACCAGCGCGCACGGCAGCCACTCGCCGTTCTTGTCCTTGCGGCCGGTCACGACCGCCTGCGGCACGACGCTCGGCAGCCCGAGCTTCTGCAGGTCGCGGAGGAGGTGGTACTCGCGCCGGGCGATCAGCTCGTCGGTCTCCTTGACCGCGCAGGTGTACTCGCCCACCCGGACGAACCGGACCACGTGCCGCGACAGCCCACGCGGCAGCTGGATGAGGTGCTGGTCGTCCCACTCCTCGAGCGGGGTGTCCCACGGCAGCACGAGCAGCTCGGGATTCGGCTTCGTCGCCAGGATGCGCCGCGTCATGCACTCACCCTAGGCCTCGCGTGCCCCGACGGTTTCCCCCCGGCCGGCACCGGCGGGGTCAGGCGAGGACCAGCACGAGGTCGCCACCCTCGACCTGGGCGGTGCCGCCGAGGGCGACGCGGTGGACGGTGCCCGCGAGCGGGGCGGTGATGGAGGCCTCCATCTTCATCGCCTCGATGGTGGCGACCGTCTGGCCGGCCTCGACCTGGTCGCCCGCCGCGACGAGCGGGGTGACCACGCCACCGAAGGGTGCGGCGACGTGGCGCTGGTCGGCCGGATCGGCCTTCTCCGCCGTCGGGGCGTCGGCGGCGACGGCACGGTCCCGCACGCTCACCGGCCGGAGCTGCCCGTTGATCGTGCACATGACGGTGCGGAAGCCGCGCTCGTCGGGGTCGCCGACCGCCTCGAGGCCGAGCAGCAGCGTCTTGCCCTCCTCCAGCACGACCTCGTGCTCCTCACCGCTGCGCAGCCCGTAGAGGTAGTCGCGGGTGTCGAGCACCGAGACGTCGCCGTACTTCTGCCGTGACTCCGCGAACGCACTCGTCGGACCGGGGAACAGCAGCGTGTTGAGCGTCAGTCGCCGGGCGGCCGGGTCGCCGGCGAGGCCCGCACGCTGGTCGTCGGTCAGCTCCTCGACCCGCGGCTTGACCGAGCGCCCCTCGAGCGCCTTGGTCCGGAACGGCTCGGGCCACCCGCCCGGCGGGTCGCCGAGCTCGCCGGAGAGGAACCCGACCACGGAGTCGGGGACGTCGAACTTCTGGGGGTTCTCGGCGAAGTCGGCCGGGTCCGCCCCCACGGCCACCAGGTGCAGGGCGAGGTCGCCGACGACCTTAGAGGACGGGGTGACCTTGACGATGTTGCCGAGGATGCCGTTGGCGGCGGCGTACATGTCCTCGATCTGCTCGAACTTCTCCCCCAGCCCCAGCGCGATCGCCTGCTGCCGCAGGTTCGACAGCTGCCCGCCGGGGATCTCGTGGGTGTACACCCGGCCGGTCGGCGCCGGCAGCCCCGACTCGAACGGCGCGTAGACCCGGCGCGTGGCCTCCCAGTACGGCTCCAGGTCGCAGACCGCCTGCAGGTCCAGCCCGGTCTCGCGGTCGCTGTGGTCGGTGGCGGCGACCAGCGAGGAGAGCGCGGGCTGGCTGGTCGTCCCGGCCATCGCCGCGCAGGCCGCGTCGACCGCGTCCACCCCCGCGCCCACCGCGGCGAGCAGTGTCGCCAGCTGGCCGCCCGGGGTGTCGTGGGTGTGCAGGTGAACCGGCAGGTCGAACCGCTCCCGCAGCGCCGTCACCAGCGTGCGGGCGGCTGGGGCGCGCAGCAGCCCCGCCATGTCCTTGATCGCCAGCACGTGCGCACCGGCCTCGACGATCCGCTCGGCGAGCCCGAGGTAGTAGTCCAGGGTGTACAGCTGCTCGGCGGGGTCGGAGAGGTCGCCGGTGTAGCAGAGCGCCACCTCGGCTACCGCGGTTCCCGTGGACCGGACCGCCTCGACCGCCGGCCGCATCTGCTCCACGTCGTTGAGCGCGTCGAAGATCCGGAACACGTCGATGCCGGTCGCCGCCGCCTCGGCGACGAAGGCGTCGGTGACCTCGGTGGGGTACGGCGTGTAGCCGACCGTGTTGCGCCCGCGCAGCAGCATCTGCAGGCAGATGTTCGGCACCGCCTCCCGCAGCCTGGCCAGCCGCTCCCACGGGTCCTCGGAGAGGAACCGCAGCGCCACGTCGTACGTCGCCCCGCCCCACGCCTCCAGCGACCACAGCTGCGGTGTCGTCCGGGCCACGTGACCGGCCACGCCGAGCAGGTCGCGGGTCCGGACCCGGGTCGCGAGCAGCGACTGGTGGGCGTCGCGGAACGTGGTGTCGGTGACCGCCACCGAGCCCTGTGCGCGCAGGCGGCGGGCGAACTCCTCCGGACCCACCTCGCCCAGCAGCTGCCGGCTGCCCGCCGGCGGCGCCGCTGCCAGGTCGACCGCCGGCAGCTTGGTCGCCGCGCTCACGTCGACCGGCGCCGCGCCGTGCGGCTGGTTCACCGTGACGTCGGCCAGGAAGGTGAGCAGCTTGGTGCCCCGGTCCGCGCTCGAGCGGGCCGTCAGCAGCTGCGGGTGGTCCTCGATGAACGAGGTCGTCACCCGCCCCTCCGCGAAGTCCGGGTCGTCGAGGACAGCCTGCAGGAACGGGATGTTGGTGGCCACACCACGGATCCGGAACTCCGCGACCGCCCGACGGGAGCGCGACACCGCAGTGGCGAAGTCCCGGCCACGGCAGGTCAGCTTGGTCAGCATCGAGTCGAAGTGCGCCGAGACCTCTGCCCCGGTGTACGTCGTCCCGCCGTCGAGCCGGATCCCCGCCCCACCCGGGGAGCGGTACGTCGTGATCACCCCGGTGTCGGGACGGAACCCGTTCGCCGGGTCTTCGGTGGTGATCCGGCACTGCAGCGCCGCGCCCCGCAGCCGGATGCCGTCCTGGTCCAGCCCCAGGTCGGCCAGCGTCTCCCCCGACGCGATCCGCAGCTGCGCCCGCACCAGGTCGACGTCGGTGACCTCCTCGGTGACCGTGTGCTCGACCTGGATCCGCGGGTTCATCTCGATGAACACGTAGTCGCCGTTGCGGTCCAGCAGGAACTCCACCGTGCCGGCATTGACGTACCCGATCTCCCGGGCGAACCGCACCGCGTCGGCGCACATCCGCGCCCGCAGCCCGGGGTCGAGGTTCGGTGCCGGCGCGATCTCGACGACCTTCTGGTGGCGCCGCTGCACCGAGCAGTCCCGCTCGAAGAGGTGGACCACGTTGCCGTCAGCGTCGGCCAGGATCTGCACCTCGATGTGCCGCGGCTCGACCACGGCCTGCTCGATGAAGACCGTCGGGTCGCCGAACGCCCCCTCGGCCTCCCGCATGCACGTCTCCACCGCCTCCCGCAGCTGCGCCGGCTCCTCGACCCGACGCATCCCGCGGCCGCCGCCTCCCGCCACCGCCTTCACGAACAGCGGGAACGGCATCCCCTCCGCCGAGGCCACCAGCGCGTCCGGGTCGGTGCCCGGCTCCACACCGGCCAGGGTCGGCACCCCCGCCGCCTTGGCGGCCGCGATCGCGCGCGCTTTGTTGCCGGTCAACGTCAGCACCTCGGCGCTCGGACCGACGAAGGTGATCCCCGCCCGGGCGCACGCCTCGGCCAGGTGCGGGTTCTCCGACAGGAACCCGTAGCCCGGGTAGACCGCGTCGGCGCCGGCCCGCACCGCCGCGTCCACGATCGTCTGCGGGTCCAGGTAGGCCCGGACCGGATGACCCCGCTCCCCGATCTCGTAGGCCTCGTCGGCCTTCAACCGGTGCTCGGAGTTGCGGTCCTCGAACGGGAAGACCGCCACGGTCTGAGCACCCAGCTCGTAGGCGGCGCGGAACGCGCGGATGGCGATCTCACCCCGGTTGGCGACCAGGACCTTGGCGAACATGGCGCTCCCTCGTCGGCTCGGCCGCTCCCGCAGGAGGGCACGGTGCTGGACGCCTCACCCTCTCACGCGCCGGGCTTCCGTCCGGGACTACGCTCGAACGATGAACACGCATCCCGGACGCGTCGCCGTCATCGGCGCCCACGGCAAGGTCGCCCGCCTTCTGATCCCCCTCCTGCGCGAGCAGGGGTACGACGTCAGCGGGCTGGTGCGCTCCGAGGAGCACCTCCCCGACCTCGCCGACCAGGGCGCCGACGGGGTGCTCCTCGACGTCGAGCACGCAGGGGTGGAGGAGATCGCGGAGGCGCTCGTCGACCACACCGCCGTGGTCTGGGCGGCCGGTGCCGGCGGCGGCAACCCGGGCCGCACCTACGCGGTCGACCGGGACGCCGCGATCCGTTCGATGGTCGCCGCCGAACAGGTCGGCGCGTCTCGCTACATCATGGTGTCGTGGGCAGGCTCGAGCGCCGACCACGGCATCCCGGAGGACGACGCGTTCTTCTCCTACGCCGACGCGAAGCTGGCCGCCGACGACCACCTGCGGGGCACCGGCCTGGACTGGACGATCCTCGGACCGGGCGCCCTGACCGACGCGGCCGCGACCGGGGCGATCGACCTCGACCCGCCCCACGGCGAGGTCTCGCGCGGCACCGTGGCGCAGGTCGCGGTGGCCGCCCTGGGAACGCCGGAGACGCAAGGCCGGTTCATCCAGTTCGCCGACGGCGAGACCCCGATCGAGGACGCCCTGCTGGGCGGGTCACGGCTCTCCGGCTCCTAAGCCTCTCCCGGCTCTCGGCGCGGTAGCACCGTCGGGCCTCCCCAGTTCGTCGGATCCTGGGACGACCTCGCCTCTCCCGGTGCTTCACTGAAGGCGCACCCACCGTCGCCGAGAGGGAACCCGTGATCCGCGCTGTCCTCAACTCCAAGGCCGTGCTCGGCCTGGGGGTCGTCGTCGCCGTCGCGGTTCCCGCCTTCACGCTGCCGCGGCTCCCGGACGTGACCTTCTGGCCGGTGCTGTTGGGGCTGCTGCCCTGGGTGGTCGGGAAGTACCTCCTCTGCCCGCTGCGGTGGCGGGTCCTCACCGACGCCGGACTCAGCCGGTGGTGGCACATCCGCGCCTCCGCGGAGGCGGAGCTGCTCGGCCTGTTCACCCCGGGCAACATCGGGACCGACGTCTGGCGGGTCCGCCGGCTGACCCACTCCGGGCTCGCCCGAGGCGACGCGATCACGAGCGTGGGAACGGACCGGCTCGTCGGTGCGATCGGCCTGACGGCGTTCGTCGCCTGCGCCGGTGCAGCGCTCCCGGTCTCGCTGCTCGCCGCTGCCGGCGGGCTCGCGGCAGGGGTGCTGGTCGCGGTCCTCCTCGTACGCCGGCTCCGGCCGGCCTGGCTGCCGCGCCGCCTGCTGCCGACGCCCCGGGCGCTCCTCCACGGACTCTGGCTCTCGGCGCTCTTCCAGGCCACGACCGCCGGGCTCCTGCTCGCCACCCTCGCCGCCACCGGGCACACGCTCTCGCCGCTCGCGCTGGTCGGTGCCTTCGGAGCCAGCCAGCTCGCCGGGGCGATCCCCGGGCCGCACGGCGCGTCACCGCGCGACGGGGCCCTGGTCGTGGGGCTGGTCGCCCTCGGGGTCCCGGTCGTCGCGGCCGCGGCCGCGGTGACGCTCACCGCGACCATCGCGTGGCTTCCCGCGCTCCTCCTCGGCGGCACCAGCCTCCTCCGCACCCGCCGCACCCTCACCGCCGAGCCGTCGCTCGTGCCTGCCTGAGCCGTCACTCGTGCCTGCTTGAGCCGTCGACCGTGCCTGGACGGTTCTGGCGCGTCTCGGGGCCGTTTCGCCGCGAGATCCGTCCGCGCGGACGGATTTCGGCGGTGGGCGATGGTCGGCGCCGCGGTGGGCCACGCTTCGGCAGACGGCGCCGCGGTGGGCCACGCTGAGCCCGTACGACGAGCGCGCCCGAGCCGAGCCGCTCCCGCTCCGCCGCCGAACTCCGTCCACCTGGACGGTTCTGTCGCCTCCGCGGGCCGTTCCGCCGCGAAATCCGTCCGCACGGACGGATCTCGGCGGTGGCCACCGACCGGCCCCGACCGGCACTGCCCTGCCCTGCCCTCCGACCTCCGCTGACCTGCTCCGACCCGGCCGACCCGGCCGACCCGGCCGACCCAGCCGACCCGGCCGACCCAGCCGAGCCGGCTGAATCGGGTCAGCGGTTGACGGTGACCGTCCCGACGGCTAGGTCGTGGAGTCCCCGGTTGTCGCGGTTGAACACCACCGGCGGAATCACCAGGCAGCGGCTTGAGCCGTCGACGGTGCCGGCGTACGAGCCTCCTCGAGCCGCCGGCCCCCGCTCACCCGACGGGGTCGTAGGCGCAGCTCTCGTCGACCTCGACCGCGGCACCCGGGTCCACCGTGGGCGTGGGCGTGGGCTCGCCGGGGTCGGCGGGGGTCGGCGTGACCGACTCGGACGGGCGCGGCTCCTTCGGGTCGGGCGGTGGCGCCAGGGCCCGCTCCACGGCGCCGTGGAGCCACGCGAAGTCGGGGTCGCCGGGAAAGAACCTCTCCGACGAGACGAACGCGACCGACCGCACCGACGAGTCCTTGACGCGCAGCGCGAGGTCGACGAAGGCCGGCAGGAGGCTGGAGGGCACATCGGTCCGGACGATCTCCTTGCCGGCTGCCGCCAGCGCCTGATAGCGACGCAGCAGGTTGAGCGGCTGTGCCTCCTCCACGAGCGCGTCGACCATGCACCGCTGTCGCAGCATCCGCTCGTAGTCGTCCGAGCCCCATCGGCCCCGCGAGAACCAGAGCGCCTCGTAGCCGTCGAGCCGCTGGTCCGGCCCCGGCTCCAGGTATCCCACCGGGGGGATGCCGAGGTCGGTGTTCCCGTGGATCGCCACCGGCTTGTTGATGTTGACGGTGACGCCGCCCATCGCGTCGACGATCTGACGGAACCCCTCGAGGTTCACGAGCATGTAGTAGTCCACGGGCACGCCCAGTGAGCCGGCAACCGCCTGCTTGACCGCGTCGGCGCCCTCGTTGTCGGAGCCCCCGAGAACACCGGGGTGGAGAAGGGGCACCTGGCCGTAGACCGCGTTGAGCATCCACGCCGCCGGGTCGCCCTCCCCGCCGAATCCCTCCGGGTAGAGGTCGTGGAGCGGGCTGTCCTCCGGGAACTGCGCGTTCATCATGTTCCGCGGCAGGCTGAACATCACCGACTCCCCGGTCCGGGTGTCCATGCTCATGAGGATGAGGGTGTCGGTGCGGACGCCGTCCCGGCTGACGCTGCCGTCGCCACCGAGAAGCAGGACGCTGACCCGGTCCTGCCCGCCCCAGGGGTCCTCCATCGTGACCAGGGGCGCGGTCGCCGTCCGGTTGTCCTCGAACACGTGGGTGACCAGGTCGGCCTGCACCGTCGCGTAGCGGGCCCCGAGGGCGACCGGCGCCGCCATCGCCAGGCAGAGCAGGGCGACGAAGGCGCCGCCGAGGAACCCCCGCACGCGGCCCAGCGGCCGCGGGCGGACCAGGACGTACGTCGCGACAACAGTCGCCGACCACAGCAGCAGGACCCCGCCGAGGGTCCAGGCAACGACCTCGAGCCGCTCCGGGTCGACGGCCAGGTCGAGCGCGGTCTCGAGGTCACGGACCTGGAACGGGACCGCGGCGACCACGGCGAGAGCGGGGACGAGGACCAGCAGCCCGAGCACCGAGCGGCGTGCCCACAGCAGCCCGGCGCCGGGCACCACCGCTCCGAGCAGGGTCACCCCCAGGGCCCCGCCGAACGTCCGGGTCCGGCGCGCGCGACCACGTCCGGGTACGGACCCCCCGCCCTCGGGAGCCCGCCGGGAGGTCGTGGCCGTGCTGTCTGTCATCCACCCTCGTCCGGGGCCTCGGTGATCGGCTCGCCGGTCCATCCTAGGCGCGGGGCGCCTCCCGGGCGTGCAGGCGAGCCTGAGACCACCACGGTCCCACCGACGGCCTCAGGACAGACGCCGCAGCTGCGCCTTGGCGACCGGCGGAGTGCTCGCCGCACCGGCTGCGCGGCTGCGCATGGCCGGCGCGACCGCGGGACGGGTCGGCGTGAACAGCCACCGACGGAAGAACCGGTCGAGCTGCCGCCCCGACACCTGCTCGGCGAGCGCGATGAACTCGGGGGTGGTGACGAGGCCGTTGCGGTTCTCGCGGGCCCACCGACGCACCGTGGTGGCGAAGGCTCGGTCCCCGATGAGCAGCCTGAGCTGGTGCAGCGTCATCGCACCGCGGGCATAGACCGCGAAGTTGAAGAGGTTGTCCGGGCCGGGGTCGCCGATCCGGAGCTCCCAGAACGGGTCTCCCTCCGGGAACACGTCCCGGTGGAAGAAGTCGAAGATCTGCTGGGCGGTGCCCAGCCCCTCCCGCTCGCTCCACACCCACTCGGCGTACGTCGCGAACCCCTCGTTGAGCCAGATGTGGCGCCACCGCCGGACGGCGAGGCTGTCGCCGTACCACTGGTGGGCGATCTCGTGCACGACGACCGAGTCGCCGGAGACGGAGTCGGTGAAGAAGTCCGGCGCGTAGATCGGCCGGGTCTGGTTCTCCAGCGCGAAGCCGAGCCCTTGGATGTCGTCGACGATCCCGCCGCCCGAGCTGAACGGGTAGGGGCCGGCCCAACGCTCCAGGAAGTCGATGATCTCGCCCTGCCGGTCGAGTGACGCGCGTGCCACGTCACCCGGCGGAGCGGGCTCGTCCTCGACTCCTCCTGCGATCCAGTCGGCGGCGTTGCCGGGGCTGCCCGTGGGAGCGCCGGGGACCACCCAGCCGTCGAGCGGGTTCCCGTCCGCCTCGAAGGAGGTGCTGCCGCTGCCGGTGGAGACCACGACGTCGTCGACGAAGACCCCGGGGAACGCGACCACGTCGTCGCTGACGACCGTGAGGGACAGCTCGACGTGACGGCCGGCGTAGCGGGCCAGGTCGACGGTCCACCTCTCGTAGCCGTCGGAGGAGCCGGAGGCGGAGTGCCAGTCGCCGGTGGTGCCCGACGAGGTGCACTCACCCGCGGGCGTGACCGTCTGGTAGTGGCCGAGGAACGGGTGGAGCTCCTGCCAGAAGGAGCAGGCGTTGCCGGGGAACCGGCTGGTGTGGCCGTTCAGGTCGGGAAGGGTCGTCCAGTCGTCCGTCCCGACGGTGTGCGCCTCCACCAGGAAGTGGTCCCAGTCCGGCTCGGTGTTCCGGGTCACCCAGAACGAGACCGTCGCACCTCCGGACGGCACGTGGATCCGCCGGCTGAGCCGTTGATAGGCGAGATCCGCGGGCTGCGACATCGCGAGCCGGTCACCCGTGCGGGGGGCGGCGTACGGGGTGAAGAGGTCGGGGTCGATGGCGTCCCACATCTCGATGCCCTGGTGCCGGTAGCCGCGCAGCCACCACTCGCCCACGTTGGCCGTGGCGAGGTACGGCGCCATCGGCTCGCGGGCCTTCCAGTGCCACGTCGTCCAGCCATGGGCGGTACGACGGCCGACGAGCTCGCCGTTCGCCACCACCTTGCGGTTCTTGGGAGCCGTGACATGGAACGAGTAGGAGGCCTTGTCGGAGGGGTGGTCGTTGACGGGGAACCAGGACGACGCCCCCCGTGGCTCTCCGATCACGAGGTTGCCGTCGTCGGTCCGGATGAACCCCGGCCCGTCGGGGACCGGCTGCGGCACGCCGCCGTACCGCACCCGGACGCGGAACCGCTCCCCGGCACCCAGCGTCCTGGCAGGGGTCACCGTCAGCTCACCCCCCGAGCGCGACCAGCCCGCGCGGCGCCCGTCGACCCGCACCTCGTGCACGCGGAGGCCGTCGAGGTCGAGGTTGAACCGGGTGAGCCCCCGGGTGGCGCGGGCGGAGACGACGGCGACGCCGGCCAGCCGGCCGGTCGACGGACGGTAGCGGAGGTGCAGGCCGTAGTGGCGCACGTCGTAGCCGCCGTTGCCCGCGAGCGGGAAGTACGCGTCACCTACCCCCGGTGACCCGGGCCCGGGCGGTGCAGCCGCCCCACCGGCCATGGGCACACCGGCGAAGGCGCCGCCCAGCAGGGTCGCTGACAGGACGAGGGAGACAGCTGCACGAGGGCCCATGGGAGCTCCGTCCGAGAGGGAGGAAGGTAGCTCTCAATCTCCGAGAAGCGGTCACGGCTGGGAAGGGGCAGAGGACCCGGGGGGCCTCGGCTCTTCGTCACCAGTACATGACGGCGGTGTCCCCCGACTCCCCTGCCCAGTAGAGGCGTAGCCGCACCACGTAGCGCCGGCCCTTGAACATCTTCACCTCGAAGGTGGCGTTGCGGTCCTCGCCGCTGTCGTCGTCGCCGGTGACGTAGCGCAGCTCGCCGTCGACCTCCTCGAAGAGCACCATGACGGTGTCGGAGGCGCCGAAGGTGCTGAACCGGTAGGTCCGCGTGGCGTCCGGGACGACCGCGTAGTCGACCTGCTGGCCGGGGCCGAGCGAGAGCGGCTGCGACGTGAACGGCTTCAAGGTCGGAGTGGTCGGCCGCAGCGCCGGGAACCACTTCTTCATCCACCGCTTGTCCGCCGGCGACAGCCCGCCCGGCGGGTTGAGCCCCGCGGCGTACTTCGCCGGTTCCACGATCAGCCCATCGGGGAACCAGTACTCCATCACCGAGTTCGGGTCCCATTTCGACCCCTCGACCTCCTGCCGGTCGAGCTTGCGAAGCACGTTGTGGAACGTCTGTTCGCGAGGCCAGTTGTTCGGCGCCCCACCGAAGTACCGGTAGACGGCGTCCTCGTCCCATTGGATGCCGGCGAACGGGTTCTGGTGCTCGTGCGGCATCCCCAGCGTGTGGCCGATCTCGTGCAGCGCCGTCGAGTGCCCGTAGTCGTCGGTGAGGTCCCAGCCGAAGTTCATCGTCGGCTCGTTGACGTTGATCCCGAGCACGTCCCGGCCCACGTAGGACCACGAGCCGTCGTCGGCGAACGCGATCCGGATCTCCGCCTCCCGCCGGTCGTCCACCTCGACGAAGTCGAGCCCGACGCCGAGCCCCTTCCACTCCGCGAACGCGTTGCGCACCGCGTCCTTCTGGCCCTTCGGACCCTCGAGGAAGTGGTAGTGCAGCACCGTCCCGTTGACCCACTTGGCACGGATCAGCCGTATGGCGCTGGCCCGTCCGGGCTCGAGGTCGGGCCGGATCACCGGCACCGTGCGTGGTTTCACGTCGCAGTGCCCACGTGGACTGTTCTTCTCGGCCGCCATCTCTACCCCTCTCGGAGACCCGCGTCGGTATGCCGGCGACGGTAGCGGTGTTCGGCCCCCGCGTCATGGGCCGAACGCCCGCCCTTCGGCGTCGGCGTCGAGCTGCTCACCGGCGCTTCCGCCTCCGTGCCGGCTTCGCCGGCGTCGTCTCCCAGCCCTCACGGAGCAACGCGTCCAGCACGCCGCTGCTCGACCGCGGTGCCACCTCCTGCTCCGGTTGCCGCCCCTCGCGCGCGTCCGGCACCTCGACACCGTCGGGCTGCGGAGCCGCGGTCGAGGTCACCGGTACGACGCCCGCGTCCTGCGCATCGGTGGCCCCACCGGCGCTGGGAGCCGGCGATTCGAGAGCATCGGCGGGGTCGAGCAGAGCGGTGTTCGCCGCGTACACCATCCGCTCGGACGGCTCCTCGGGATGACCGAGGATCCCGGACATCACCGCGGTCATCGTCGGGGCGTCGTCGTCGAAGTCACCGTGGGTGTCGGCGTCGGTTCGGCGCCCGGGCGGCTGGCCCGTCGGCGCCCAGACCAGCTCGGCGTCGCGCAGCCGTGCCAGCGTGCGGCGCAGCGGAGCGCCACCGACCGGGACGTCCTGGAACCGCTCCATGCCAAGGAGTGGCACCTCGGCTACATCCTTGGGCCAACCCCGTCGCGACCGCTGGGGGTTCCCGGGACGCTCGAGCGCTCTGGACACCAGGTAGAGCAGCGACTTCTGGTAGATCGCCCTGCCCTTGACCGCACAGACGTCGTCGAGCTCGCGGCGGTCGGTGAGCCCGAACGAGATGAACCGGGGCACGGTGCGGCTGGTCAGGTGCGGCAGCACCTCCTCGGCGAACGCGTCGACGGTGATCGCCGGGGCGAGGAAGCTCACCGACGCCACCGGGACCTCTGCTGCGGCGAGCCTCTGCAGCATCGCCGCGAGGAAGATCGAGCCGGCACTGTGGCCGACGAGGTGCACCTCGACCGAGCCCTTGGGTGCCGCCGCGACGTAGGACGCGAGCCGGCTGACCGTCAACGTCGCCCCCGGCACCGACGCCAGGGACGCTGCCGGGTCGCTGCCGTCCTGCGGCCAGACGATCTTGCGGCTCGTGGCTCCCGACGCCGCCCGGGCGTTCTCCTTCATCTCGTCCCACATCCAGCGGGCGTGGGAGCGGGCGAGCCGTTCGACGAGCCGGTCGAACTGCTCCACGAGGTCGATTCCCAGCCCGCCGAAGGGCAGCTTGTCCCGGACCGTGTCGGAGAGGTGGTCGAGCAGCGACTCGACGGGACCGCTCTGCCAGGCGAAGGTCACGGGGTAGACGTGGTTGTTGAGCCACCAGTTGAGGTGCTTCTGGGCGATCGTCAACCCGGTGCCCTCGCTGTTGAGGCCGCCGTGGGCGTAGAGGACCACGCGGCGCGGTCCGGCAGCGGAGCCGGTCCGCTGCCACCGCTCGTGGTACTCCTGCATCCGCGAGAAGACCAGGTCGACCTGCTTCGGCGTGGAGCGGAACCGGCCGGAGGTCGAGAGCCGCCCCTCGTTGCCGAGGTTGACCACGTGCCGTTGCAGCCGGACGAGGTCGGGACCGGGGCCGGCGGCCAGCCCTCCCGTAGTGTCCTGCACGAGCTTGCTGCGCTCGCGGAACGAGACCACCGAGTGGACGCCGGGACGCGCCACCCAGGCGTCGTACGCCGACTGCAGCCAGTCGTCATAGGGCAGCGTGGCGAAGCCGTTCCTCCCCCAGTCGCTGCCCCACGAGTTCTTCACGAGGAAGCCGACCTCGTTGTAGCCGACGATCGCGTAGGCGTGGCCGCCGAGGAGCGCGGCGCCGGGAGCCCTCTCGATCACCGTCATCCGGCGGCCGCCCTTGACCACGACCCGCGGCTGCTGCCACCCCTCGTGGATCACCGACGACGCGGCGATGCCGTACAGCTCGCTCACCGCCGACTGCATGTCGTCGAGCCGGAACGGGTTGACCCGGTAGAACGCGCCCAGCGGATGCCGCATCGCCTTCTCCGCGAGCACCGGATCCAGGTCGACCTCCACCGTGGCGCCCTCGGGCCAGTCCTCCTCGGGCAGCACGCCGTGGTAGAACCACCCCTTCAGCGCCCCGCGGAGCGAGGACCCGGCATCCTCCTCCCCCTCGAACTCGTCGTACCGGCGCGCCATCGCGTAGAGCATCGCCGGGCTCACCCGGATCGGCTCCTGCTCGAGCTCGTTCCCCGCCGGCTCCTCTTCCTGCCCACGAGTGGCGATCCGGTGGTTGCGGAGCACCGCGTTGATCATCGCGGCGACGGCGTGGCCGGTGCACGAGCTCGCGGTCTGCATCGACACCCGGCGGTCGCCGAGCCGTCTGTCGAGCGACGGTGCGAGCGGCTGCAGCCGCGGGCGGTACTCCAGGTCACGGGCGTCGAAGACGTCCGGCACGACGTTGGCGACGAACGCGTCGGCGCCGACGTCGACGGTTCCCGGCGGAAGGGTCTTGGGCATCGCGGCCTCCCCCAGCAGTGGCTGATCCTCGAACACTTCTCCCTGGTCGCGGGAGCGTCAAGGGCGTTCGAGCCATGCGGTGGCCCTTACGCTGTAACGCTCCGGATAGCATCGAAGCCGGAGCAGACGAGCAGGAGGCACGGGTGGGAGACGGCGACCGACCGGCGGAGGAGACCGCCCGGGCCGAGGTCACCCGACGGCTGGTGCCGCAGGGGACCGGGAACGCTGCTCTGGACCGGCTGGCCGACTTCGCGGCGCTCCTCCTCGACAGCCGCTCGGCACAGGTGTCGCTGCTGGCCGACATCCAGCACGTGGCGGCCGGAGCCGGGCTGGACGACGACGCCGTCGGCAGCACGGGCCCGCTCGAGGAGTCGCTGTGCACCGTCACGCTCCGGTCGGGCGCCCCGCTGGTCGTGCCGGACGCCACGACCGACGAGCGGGTGGCCGGACTCCCGCCGGTCACCTCCGGCGCGGTGGGCTCCTACCTCGGCGTACCGCTGCTGACCGACCAGGGGGTGGCCGTCGGCGCGCTGTGCGTCTTCGACCCGCACCCGCGCCCGTGGACCGAGCGCGACGTGTCGCTGCTCCAGCAGCTGGCCGGACCGGTCGCGGCGGAGCTGTCGCTGGCGGCGCTCACCGCCGAGTTCCAGGCGGAGCGGCTGCTGTGGCAGCTCGCCTTCGAGGCGGCGGAGATCGGCGCCTTCGACTGGGACCTCAGGAGCGGGGAGCTGCGCTGGGACGACCGGCTGCTGGACATGTTCGGCCTCGACCGCACGACGTTCGGTGGCACCATCGAGGCGTTCAACGAGGTGGTGCACCCCGACGACCTCCCCCGGGTCACCGCGGCGCTCGAGACCGCGATCGAGAGCTGCGGCGAGTACGCCGTCGAGTACCGCATCATCACCCCGGCGGGTGACCTTCGCTGGATCACCGCCCAGGGTCGGGCGCTCACCGACGACCCGGGCGGGGCCGCAACCCGGCTCATGGGCGCTGCGTTCGACACCACAGCCGTCCAGGAGGGCGAGGCCCGGGTCCAACGGGTGCTGGAGGCGATGCCGTCCGCCTTCTTCCAGCTCGACGACGACTGGCGGTTCACCTACGTCAACGCCGAGGCGGAGCGGCTCCTCCAGCGCAGCCGCGACGAGCTCGTCGGCGGCAACATCTGGGAGCTCTTCCCGGCAGCCGTGGGAAGCCCGTTCGAGAGCCACTACCGGCGCGCAGCCGCGACCGGGGAGCCGGTCGGCTTCGACGCCTACTACCCGGCACCACTCGACGCCTGGTACGAAGCCCGCGCCTGGCCGAGCCCCGACGGTCTCGCGGTCTACTTCAACGACGTCACCGAGCGGCGCGCAGCGCAGGAGCAGGTGCAGCGAGCAGCACGGCGCAGCGAGCTTCTCGCAACGGTCGCCTCCGAGCTGTCCCTCAGCCTCGACGCCGAGGAGGCCGGGGAGCGGCTGGCGTCGCTCATCGTGCCCGGGCTCGCCGACTGGTGCCTGGTCACCCTGGTCGGCGAGGACACCCACCCGGACTGGCGCCGCCGGCTCACCGACGTCGGCGGTCACCACGTCGACGCCGACCTGCGCCCCGCGCTCGAGGCGTACACAGCGGTCCGGCTCCCCGAGCTGGTCAACGCCTCGCTGCTCGCGCGCTGCCTCCGCACGGGACGACCGGCGGTCGTCAACAGCGCCCTCGACCACATCGTCGGCACCTCGCACCGGACCTCCGAGGCCCAGGAGCTGCTGCGTCGGCTCGACCCCGCGTCGATGGTCGTGGTGCCCCTGATCGGCCGCGACAGCACGGTGGGACTCCTCACCGCTGTGCGGACCGGAGAGCGGCCGGCGTACGACGACGAGGACGTGCGCACGCTGCGCGAGGTGGCCGACCGGGCCGGCCTGGCGGTGGACAACCTGCAGCTGTTCGCGCAGCAGCGCGACCTCGCGACCGCGCTGCAGCGCAGCCTCCTCACGCCGCCGCTGGAGTCCGACGAGCTCGAGGTCGTCGTCCGCTACGTGCCCGCGACGAGCGCCGCGCAGGTCGGCGGCGACTGGTACGACTCCTTCGTCCAGTCGGACGGCTGCACGGTCCTGGTGATCGGCGACGTCATCGGCCACGACACGGCGGCCGCCGCGGCCATGGGGCAGGTGCGCGGGCTCCTGCGCGGGATCGCGGTCCACACCGGCGACGGTCCGGCCGACGTCCTGCGGGGGGTCGACAGCGCGATGCGGACCCTGCAGGTGGACACCACCGCGACCGCGGTCGTCGCTCGGCTGGAGCGCACCGAGGTCCCCGGCGTCACCCAGCTCCGCTGGTCGAACGCCGGCCACCCGCCGCCGATGGTGATGGCTCCCGACGGGAGCGTGCAGGCGCTCGGAGCGCCGGACTCGGACCTGCTCCTCGGTCTGGACCCGTCGACGCAACGCACCGAGCACGTCACCCCGCTCGAGGCTGGGGCGACCGTGCTGCTCTACACCGACGGCCTGGTCGAGCGACGCGGGCAGTCCCTCGACGTGGGGCTCCAGCTGCTCCGCGACACCCTGACCGACCTCGGCGACGCCGTCGTCGACCTCGAGACGCTGTGCGACGAGACGCTGGCCCGGATGCGCCCCGACCGCACCGACGACGACGTCGCGCTCGTCGCCGTGCGCCTCGCCACCTGACCGGCCCCGCGGCGCGCCTCAGCCGGTGCGGTCGAGGATCTCGCGCACCACGTCCATGGTGGTGTGCGGGTGGAGGAAGGCGAAGCGGCCGACGGTCTCGCCGTCCCACTTGCTCGGCGGGATGAACGCGACGTCGTCCTGGTGCAATCCGCGGGCCCAGGCGTCGTAGTCCTCGCCCTTCCACCCCTCCCGGCGGAAGAGCACGATCCCGAGGTCCGGCTCACGGACCAGCTCGAGGTGCGGGGTGCGGCGGACGAGCTCGGCGGTCTCCCGGGCGAGCTCGACCGCGGTCTCGATCGTGCGACGGTAGGCCTCGACCCCGTTGACCGCCAACGAGAACCACAGCGGCAGCCCCCGCGCCCGCCGGGTCAGGTGGTAGGCGTAGTCCGTCGGGTTCCACTCCCCTGGCTCGCCGTCGTCGGAGTGGATGACGTCGAGGTATGACGCGTCCTGGGTGTGCGTCGACCGGGCCAGCGCCGGCTCGCGGTAGAGCAGCGCACAGCAGTCGAACGGCGTGAACAGCCACTTGTGCGGGTCGAGGATGAACGAGTCGGCGAGCTCCACCCCGGCGTACCTCGGCTTGAGGGACGGGACGAACAGCCCCGCGCCGCCGTACGCGCCGTCGACGTGGAACCACCACCCCCGCTCGCGGGCGAGCGCGCCGACGCCGGCGAGGTCGTCGATGATGCCCGCGTTCGTGGTGCCGGAGGTGCAGACCGCGGCCACGACGTCGGAGACGTCCTCGTCCCGGGCCAGCGCCGCCTCGACCGAGGCACGGGTGAGCCGGTGGTCGTCGGTCTCGACGGTGAGGGCGTCCATCTCGAGCAGGCGCAGGGTGTTGACGATCGACGAGTGCGCGTCGGTGCTCACGACCACGCGCGGGCGGCGGCCGGCCAGGGCCGCTCCGAGCCGCTTCTTGCCGGTCTCACGGGCCACCGCGAGCGCGGAGAGGTTGCCCGCAGACCCACCGGAGACGAAGGTGCCACCGGCAGCGGATGGCAGCCCGGCCTCGTCGGCGATCAGCCGGAGCACCGAGTTCTCCGCCGCGATCGCGCCGGACGCCTCCAGCCAGGAGATCCCCTGGATCGAGGCGCAGGAGACCAGCATGTCGAACAGCAGGCTGGCCTTGGTCGGCGCTGCCGGGATGAACCCGAGGAACCGCGGGCTGTCCGCGGAGATGACGCTGGGGGCGATCACCGACGTGTAGACGCCGAGGACCTCGTCCGGGTGGCGCGGGACTCTCCTGGATCACGTCCCCGAGCCGCTCGTAGAGCTGCGCAGGGCGTGAGCGTCGCCTTGTCGAGCGGCACCGGGTCCATGCGGAGGCGGTTCTCGGCATAGGCCAGCACGCTGCGGACCATCTGCTCCGTCGTCTGGTCGACCGTGTGCATCAGCTCGCCTCCTGGTCGGCGGCTGAACCGCGCCCCTCGAGCAGCGGCTGGGCAGGGTCCCAGGGAGGACCACCCGCCGCGTCGGCACGCCGGCGCGCGATCGCGGACAGAGCCTCGAGGACGACCCGGTTGGCCAGGGCCGCGGTGATGTCGGCATGGTCGTACGGCGGGCTGACCTCGACGACGTCGATCCCGACGACCGGCAGCTCGAGGCAGACCCGACGCACCGAGTCGAGGAGCTCCCGCGCCGTGAGGCCACCCGGCTCCGGGGTGCCGGTGCCCGGGGCGTGCCCGGGGTCGCACACGTCGATGTCGACCGAGAGGAAGACCCCTTCGCACTCGTCGACCGCGATCCCGAACGCCTCGGTCAGGCACTCGTCGAGCCCGCGGTGCACGATCTCGGTCATCTCGTAGGAGCGCATCCGCTGGTCCGCCATCCAGCCGAGCGTGTCCGGGGGTGGCCAGTAGCCGCGCAGCCCGATCTGGAGGAACCGGTCCCCGCGCAGGGCGCCCGACTCGATCAGCCGGCGCATCGGCTGGCCGTGACCCCACAGCGAGCCGAACTCGATGTCGCCGGTGTCGGCATGGGCGTCGAAGTGGACCATGGACACCCGACCGTGCCCCAGCACGTTCGCGACGCCCTTGGCGTCCGGGAGCGCGATGGAGTGGTCCCCTCCGAGCACGACCGGGATCGCGCCGCTGCGGGCCACCTTCTCGACGGCCGCCTCGAGGGCCGCGAGCGCGACCTCGATGTCGCCGGAGAACATCTCCACGTCACCGGCGTCCACCACGGTCAGGTCACGCAGCCCGTCCGTGCGCAGGGCGAGGCTGGGGCGGGACCCGTCCTGCGGCAGGTAGTCCTGGGTCCGGATGGCCGAGGGACCGAAGCGGGTCCCGGGCCGGTGGGAGGTGCCGCCGTCGAACGGCGCCCCCAGCACGACCACGTCGGCGTCGGCGTAGGTGGAGGGGTCGTCGAGGTCGCACCTCGGGACGCCGAGGAAGGTCACGTCGGGGCCGTACTGCGGGCCGTACCTGGTCATGGCGGGCAGTCTGACACCTCCGGTCAGCGACCGTCCCTGCGGCGTGTCGCCGCGACCAGCTCCGCCTCGGCGTTCCGGCCCGGTCCGACCTTCGGGAGGCGCAGGACGAGCACGATCCCCACCAGCCACCAGGCGCCGAGGATGACCCACTCGTAGGGCCAGATCAGGGCAGCCGGCATGCCGGGCAGAAAGAGGACCGCGAGCCCGAGCGAGAGCACGCCGGCCAGGACACCGACGACCTGCCCGTTCGGGACCCGGAACGGTCGCTCCATCTCGGGCTCGCGGCGACGCAGCACGAGGAAGGTCACCGCGACCAGGAAGAAGGCGAGCACGATCGAGATGCCGCCCGCGTCGACCAGCCACACCAGCATCTGGCGGCCGAAGAGCGGGGCGAGCACCGAGAGGCCACCGATGAAGAGGATCGCGTTGCTCGGCGTGCGGAACTTCGGGTGCACCTTCGCGAACCAGCCGGGCACCATCCCCGAGGTGGCCATCGCGTAGAGCAGGCGGCTGGCACCGAGGAGAAACCCGTTCCAGCTGGTGAGGATGCCCGCGATGCCACCGAGGACGAGGATGTCTCCGAACACCTGGCTGCCCCACAGCTCCGCCATGCCGTCGGCGGCCGGCAGCTCCGAGGCGAGCAGCACGTCCTTGGGCAACGAGGACCCCACCGTGAGCATCACGACGATGTAGAACACCGAGGCCGCGAGGACCGAGACCACGACGAGCTTGCCGATCTGCTTGAACGGCAGGTTGATCTCCCCCGCGGACTGCGGGATGACGTCGAAGCCCACGAACAGGAACGGCACCGCGACGAGGACCGCCACGATCCCCGCAGCACCACCGGAGAACAGGGGCTCCATGTTCTCCGAGCTCCCGCCGACGAACGAGCCGACGGCCAGCAACGCACCGACGGCGAGCAGGAACAGCACGGCCATGCCTTGGAACACCGCCGCCGGCCGGATCCCGACGTAGTTCAGGGCGGTGATGGCCACCGCGCCGACGATGCCGACGGCCGCCCAGGAGGCGTAGACGTCGTAGTCCGCGACGGTCCACATCTTGCCGACCAGCATGTCCGGGGCGAGGTAGAGGAGCGTCTGGGGAAGAGCGACCGCCTCGAACGCGACGACGGACACGTAGCCGAAGACGAGGCTCCACGACGTGACGAAGGCGGCTCGGGATCCCACGCCGCGCAGCACGTAGTTGTGTTCACCGCCGGCGCTCGGCATCGCCGAGACGAGCTCGGCGTAGGTGAGGCCGACCAGTCCCATGATGACGCCGCCGATGACGAACGCCAGGGCGGCTCCCAGGGTCCCGGCGTCGTCGAGGAACCCTCCGGTCAGCACGATCCAGCCGAATCCGATCATGGCGCCGAAGGCGACCGCGAGGACGTCGAAGCGTCCGAGGACCCGGGTGAAGCTGCTGTGGTCGGCTGTCTCTTCGCTGTGGTTGCTCACGTTCGCGGCCTCTCTGCCGGCACGGGGTCGGTCGCAAAGTACCACCCACGTCGCGGCTCGCCGGCTGTTCGACGCGGCGATCCCTGGATCGTTCCGGGAGGGCCTCTCCGGTCAGCCGGCGGCCATCTCGGCGCGGACGGTCTCGATGATCCCGTCGCGCACCGGCCTAGGCGTCCAGCCGAGCTCGCGCTCGGCTTTCGCGCTGCTGCCGAGGTACGTCGCCAGGCCCGCGCGTGCCGCCTCGGCCGTCATGGTCTGCGGGATCGGCAGGACCCGCTCCAGCGGCGCCGTGATCGTGGCGACCACCCGGACCACGCCGGCGGGCAGCAGGAGGGGACGACGTCGCCCTGCCTGCTCGGCGACCAGCCCGAGGATCTCGCCGTACGATGCCGGCTCGCCCGCGAGCATGTAGGACTCCCCGGAGCGGCCGCTCTCCATCGCCAGCACGTGACCACGTGCAGCGTCCTGCACGTGGACCCACGAGCAGGCGCCCTCCTCGGGCGCGAGCACCGGTCGCCCCTTGATGATCTGACGGGTGAGCTGGCCGAGGGTGCTGCCGGTGTCACCCGGACCGTAGATGACGCTGGGCATCACGACCACGAGAGGCAGCCCGCGGGCGGCGTGCTCCTCGGCGACCCGGTGCGCCTCCGCCTTCGTCCTGTCGTACTCGGTGACCCAGGGGCCGTGGTGCACGTATGACTCGTCGTGGACGACGCCTCGGGTGTCGGAGTTGACGGCCGTCGTGCTCGTGTACACGGTCCGCACCCCGGCACGCCGTGCCGCGTCCAGCGCGTTGCGGGTGCCGGTCACGTTCACCCGGCGGAGCGTCTCGTGCTCCCGCCAACCGTGCTTGTACCAGCCGGCCACGTGGAAGAACCCGTCCGCGCGCTCGAGCAGCCGGTCGAGCGCGGCGAGGTCGTCGAGGTCCCCGACGACGAGCTCGGCTCCGAGCCCGCGCAGGCCTGTGGCCCGCGCCGGGTCGCGGACCAGCGCGACCACGTCGTGACCCACCGAGCACAGCTGGCCGGCCAGCTCCCCGCCGAGGAACCCGGTGGCCCCTGTCATCGCGAACCGCATGCCTCCATCATCAGGGCTGTGACTGCGGAGCGCACGGGTGACGCCTCACGGGGGCCGGTGCAGCGTTCGCGTGAGGTAGCGGCGGGATCACGGGGTAGATGCTCCGGTTGTCGATCCGCTGGTCCCGACGACGGCCGAGGTCGCTGAGGTAGACCTTCGGCAGCAGCTTGGCGACCGCCAGCACGACGTACATCATCGTGTTCATCGCGACGAAGGTCCCCAGGACCAGGAACGGGGTCGAGTGGACGACGGACTCGGGCAGCACGGGACGCTCGTCAGCCCACGGCCACGGTGGCGGGAACAGGCTCCAGGGCAGGCGAGGTCGCGCGGGTGAGGTGCGTCCACCCGGCCTGGCGTCCCAGGCCGATGTCGACGGTCCCCTTGACGAACGAGGCGTTGAGGAAGAGCGCGAAGAGCAGCTCAGGGAGGAGGGCGACGGCGAGCAGCCGCGCGCGCCAGCCGCCGTGCCACACGGTCGCGACGCGCTCGAGCATGAAGAAGGCCCCGAGTCCCAGCCAGAACGGGTACACGATCCACTGCGCCATCGAGAGCGCGGCGACGCCGATGAGCAGCAGGTAGGCGCCGAGCGCGATGATGCCGTAGCTGATCCCGAACTGCTGGGTCCAGTAGCGGAAGGTCTGCTTGGTGATGCCGTAGGCACCGAGGTTCTCCAGCGCCCCGCGCTGCCACCGGAGCCGCTGCGCCCACAGCATGCGCCACGTCGGCATCACCTCGGTGACCACCGTGCACTCCTGCGGCGAGACGATGAGGGCGCCGAGCGACTTGAGCGCGATGGTGAGCTCGTTGTCCTCGGTGAGGGCCGCGGTGTCGTACACGTCTCCCGGGACCCCTGGGATCTCCCGGCCCCGGCTCGCCGCGACGGTGCGCAACGCCACCGGCCGGAAGATCGAGGCGGTCCCGGTCAGCACGAAGACCCGGCCGCGCCGCCGACCCATGTCCCGCGCGTAGCGGAGGTACTCGTTGCGCTGGAACTGGCCGAGCAGCCCGGCTCCGTCCTCCCCGTAGAAGAGGCCGCCGACCGCCGACAGCGCGCGGTCGGCGGTGAACCGCCGCACCGCCGCCTCCAGGAACCCAGGGTCGAGCACGGTGTCGGCGTCCATCACCATCACCACGTCGTTGTCCCCCTGCCCCGGGAGCAGCTGCTGGAGCACCTGGTTGAGGGCACCGGCCTTCTTCCTGGTGTTGCCCACCGTGGTGACGACCTCCGCCCCTGCCCGAGCGGCGATCGCGGCGGTGGAGTCCGTGCAGTTGTCGGCGACGACGACCACCCGTTCCGGACGGTGCGACTGCGCCATCAGGGAGGTCAACGTCGAGGCGAGCGTGCCTTCCTCGTTGTGGGCGGGGATCAGCACCGTGACGGTGACCGGTCCCGCGAAGACAGCCTCGGTGGCGGTCATGACCACCTTGGGGGACAGCGGCGTCGCATGGCGGTCGGCCGAGCGACGTGCCCGGTTGCCGATCCGCTGCTCGAGCATCGCCACCCCGGCGGCCAGGACGGCGGCCAGCGCGATCGCGGCGCAGATGACCCGGGCGGCCGGCGCCTGGGTGTCGTAGAACACGCTCCACGTCCCGAACAGCAGGCCCCGCGTCGGCGCCTGGGCGGGAAGGGTTCCCCCGGCCGCGATGGCGAGCCACAGCAACGCCGCGGCGCCGGCGGCCGCTGCGAGCAGCACGCCGAGCCCGATCGCGCGCTGGAACGCCCGAGAGTGCATGATGCCCCATTCTTCCTGTTAGTCCGATTCTATGGTCGGGCAGGCGGCGGAGAGGTGCTTTCGGGGCAGAGATCGCCCCCGGCCGTAACCCCGGGCGAGGTCAGTCGTTGCCCGATCATGAGGAAGATGCGTCTGACCGTCGCCGCCGCCACCGCTCTCGCGTCCCTGGGGCTCGCCGCCCCCGCGTTCGCCCACGGCGACCACCTCGACAAGGACCGCGCGGCGTCGCGGGTCAGTGCCGTGGCCTCACCGGTCCAGACCGACCGGATCGCGCACGTGGGCGCGAACCCCGGTCAGGTCGGCATCTCCGGGTGCTTCCTGCGTACGGCGCCGATCTTCGTGACCAGCGGCCTCGACTCGGTCCGGGTGTACGACGTCAGCACCCCGGCGAAGCCGAAGCTCACCGGCGTGCTGCCGAACGTCATCTTCGAGAACGAGGCGATGAACTGCGGCGAGCGGCGTACGTCGAAGGGGGTGCAGCGGTTCGCCCTGATCGGCGTGGACCTGGTGCAGGCCGCCCCCGGCGACGTCGAGCACGTCAACGTCGGCGGCGGCGAGCTCATCGTCGTCGACGTGACCGACCCGTCGTCGCCGAGGATCCGCTCCCGCGCGCCCGGCACGACGAGCACCCACACGGTCGCCTGCGTCGACGACACCGACTGCACGCACGCCTACAGCGCCGGCGACAACGGGGTGGGCTTCAGCATCTTCGACCTGCGCAACCTCGACGCCCCCCGCGAGGTCGACGCCGACGCCGCCGTGGCCGGCGTCCAGCCGTTCTCCTCCCCCACCGCCGGCCACAAGTGGAACTTCGACGCGGCCGGGGTCGGCACCCACACCGGGTTCGAGGGAGCCTCCATGTGGAGCACCGAGCGGCCCCGCCGGCCGCGGCTGCTCACCACCACCGGCCGCGTCGGCCGCGGCGAGGACCCGAAGCACCCCGGCTGGAACGACTTCATCCTCCACAACGCGTTCCGCCCGAACGCCGCGGCGTTCCAGCCGGGCAAGGCACCGGCGCTGCGCAACGGCAACATCCTGCTCGTCACCGAGGAGGACTACGAGGACACCGACTGCTCGACCGCCGGGTCGTTCCAGACCTGGTGGGTCAAGCGGCTCGACGGGACCCCGTCGGCGATCGTCCCGCTCGACAAGGTCGAGCTCGCCGACCTCGGCACCTATCCCCTGCCCCGCGGGGCGTTCTGCTCCTCGCACTGGTTCGACTACCGGGCGGGCGGGCTGGTCGCCGCAGGCTTCTACGGCGGCGGCACCCAGGTGCTCGACGTGCGCGACCCGCGCAACATCCGCTCCTACGCCGCGTCGGTCTGGGGAGCGTCGGAGGTGTGGGACTCCATGTGGGTGCCGACGTACCGCAACGGCCGGCAGACGGGTGGCCGGACCAACCTGCTCTACTCGATCGACCTGCTCCGCGGTCTCGACGTCTACGCCGTCGACGTGCCCGGGGACGGCAAGGGCGCGGTGCCGGACGCGACGTCGAGCCATCTCCTCAGCGCACCCTCCTCCGGCGTCCTGGTGCCGGCCGGGATGGTCGGGGGTGCGTTCGTGCTGTCGGCCTTGCTCGGCCGGGTCCGCCGCTCCGTCAGGCGCGACTGACCACCGTCACGGACGGCACCGCCGCACCAGGTCGTCCAGCACTCCGTCGAGGCGGGGGTCGACCTGGCGGCGGGACGCGTCGGCGTCGAACCACTCGACGATCTCCCGGGCGCCCCGAGCGAACGGGACAGTGGCGGCGTAACCCGGGACCAGCGACCTCAGCAGGGCGTTGTCGAAGACCATGGAGTGCGCCTTGTCGCCGAGCAGGCTGTCCCCCCACCCCGGGTCGACGGACGCGATGACGTCGGAGGGCACGTGCACGATGCGGGGCTCCACGCCGAGCGCGTCCGCAAGGGTCCAGGTGATCGCGTCCCAGGTGAGCGCCTCGTCGGAGGTGATGTGCACGGCTCGCCCGACGGCCTGCGGGTGGCCCAGCAGCGGGACGAAGCCCCGCGCGAAGTCCTCGTGGTGGGTGAGCGTCCACAGCGACGTGCCGTCGCCGTGCACGACCACCTCCTGGCCGCGACGCATCCGCTCGAGCACCGTCCAGCCGCCGTGCAACGGGACCATGGTCCGGTCGTAGGTGTGGGAAGGGCGCACGATCGTCATCGGGAACCCCTCGTCGCGGTAGGCACGGACCAGCACCTCCTCGCAGGCGATCTTGCGCCGGGAGTACTCCCAGAACGGGTTGCGCAGCGGGGTCGCCTCGGTCACCGGGAGCCGCCTCGGCGGCGTCTCGTACGCCGAGGCGGAGCTGATCAGCACGAGCTGACGGGTCCGGCCCCGGAACGGTCGACCGCCTCCGCCACGGTCTCCGGGTCGAACGCGACCCAGTGGACCACCGCGTCGTACTCGTCCTCGCCCAGCACGGCCTCGACGGAGCCGCGGTCGTGCACGTCGGCTCGGAGCAGGCGCACGCCGTCCGGCAGTGGCCGGGTGGTCGCCTGCCCCCGGTTGAGCACCGTCAGGTCGATCCCGGTGCGCACCGCCAGCGCCGAGCACGCCGAGCTGATGACACCGCTGCCGCCGAGGAAGAGGACCCTGGTCATGGCGTCACCGTAGTCCGTGCTCAGGGGACGACCGGCCCTTGCCAGCAGCGGGGTCGGAGGGAAGGGTTCGGCACATGGCAGCGCCCTCCGACGGCCCGGACTTCTCGGGGCTCCGGGCGATGTTCTTCAACTGCACCCTCAAGCGCACGCCGGAGCTGAGCCACACCGAGGGGCTCGTCGACGCGAGCGCGACCATCATGCTCAAGCACGGCGTGGTGGTCGAGGTGTGCCGCCCGGTGGACCACGCGATCGCGACCGGCGTCTATCCGGACATGACCGAGCACGGCTGGGCCGAGGACGCGTGGCCGGCGATCTATCCCCGCGTGCTCGACAGCGACATCCTCGTCGTCGCGGGGCCGATCTGGCTCGGCGACAACTCGAGCGTGACCAAACGGGTCATCGAGCGGCTCTACGCGCTGTCCGGGATGCTCAACGACGCCGGTCAGTACGTCTTCTACGGCAAGGTCGCGGGCGCGCTGCTCACCGGCAACGAGGACGGCATCAAGCACTGCGCCCAGAACATCCTCTACAGCCTGCAGCACATCGGATACACGATCCCGCCGCAGGCGGACGCGGGGTGGATCGGCGAGGCCGGCCCCGGGCCGTCGTACCTCGACCCCGGCAGCGGTGGCCCGGACAACGACTTCACCAACCGGAACACGACGTTCATGACCTGGAACCTGATGCACCTCGCCAAGCTGCTCAAGGATGCAGGCGGAGTCCCGTCGCACGGCAACCAGCGCCCCGCGTGGGATGCCGGCGCCAGGTTCGACTTCGAGAACCCGGAGTACCGCTGACGAGGGTCGAGGCCCCGCCCTTTCGGACGGGGCCTCGCCTGGCTCGTGCACCGTTGCGGCAGCCCCCTGCCGGTGCGGTCGACCCACCCCCTGGTCAGGGAGTCTGCGGGACGAAGAAGTCGCGGCGGGTACGGGAAGGTGAACGGCGTGTTTCGGCGCCGGGAAGGGCTGCCACGGGCAGGAGGAACCAGTGCCGCTGCACGCAGCCGACCCTGGCGTGCTCCACCGGACCGTCGGTGCTCTCGAGGACCGCGCGCCACTCGACCTCAGCCGGCGCCCCGCATTCGGGGCAGGTGGTCGTGTCCATGGTGGTGTCCGCGGTGGTGTCCATCGTGTCGCCCTCTCGTCGTACGGCGGCCGGGCACGGGCCCTCGTCGAGGAGGAGCGCGGGGACGCGCGAGGTGATACGCGGCGGGGAGCCGCCGCCCGTCCAGGCAGCCGGCGGGTCCTGACCGCCGGGTGTGTCCGGTGGCGGTTCCCGGTTCCTGATAGAACCTTTCCATGAGCCTCGGCAGCGCGACGAAGAGTCGTCGGCTGCCGCCGCACCCTGCCAGTGTCGGCGAGGGACGCCGGTTCATCCGGGAGGTCCTGCGGGAGTGCCGCCGCGACCACCTGAGCGAGGCCGCCGAGCTGGTGATCAGCGAGGTGGTCACCAACGCCCTCGTGCACGCCGGCACCGAGGTCGAGGTCGCCGCCCACGTCGGCCGTCACGGTGTCCGGGTCGAGGTCACCGACGGAAGCCCGCACCTGCCGGCGACCAAGCGCTACGCGGACCTGGCCTCGACCGGCCGCGGGCTGCAGCTGCTCGAGCAGACGGTCGACCGGTGGGGCGTGGACCCGCACGACACCGGGAAGACGGTCTGGTTCGAGCTCGGCACGCTGGAGGGTCCCGGACCGGGGCGGCAGCCGATGGAGCTCGGTCGCGAGGACGCCACGGCGCCGGCGGCCGACTGCGTGACCGTCGAGCTGCTCGGAGTGCCGCTGCTGCTGCACGCGGCCTGGCAGATGCAGGCCGAGTCCCTGCTCCGCGAGTACCTCCTCAGCCGGCTCGACGACACCAACGGCATCGACGAGATCGAGCGGCACGCGGCCGCGTCCGACGCGATGGCTCTGCTCGCGGAGCAGCTGCCGGTGCCGGAGATCGACGAGGCCCCGGACGCGATCATGGCCGCTGCGGTGGAGCCCTACGTCACCGCCGAACGCGTCGTCATCGAGGTCCCGGCTGCATCGGTCCCGCACTTCACGCTGCTCCACGAGATCCTCCAGACCGCGATCGCCATGGCCGATGCCGGCACGCTGCTGACCCCGCCGACGCAGCCCGAGGTGCAGTCGCTCCGGGCCTGGCTCTGCGCCCAGGTGGTCCAGCAGGCTCGGGGCGGACGCCGGAGCCCTGGGACGCCGACCTCGAGGACGACATCGCCCCGCGGGCGCCCGCCCGCTGGCACCCCGACCTCGTCTCGGATGCCGCTGACGCGATGATCGCCGCCGACGACACCAACCGGATCCTTGCGGTCAGCCCGGCCGCGCTCGTCCTGCTCGGGTACGACGACGCCGCCGGGCTGGTGGGCCGACGGCTCGTCGCGATCATCCCCCGCCGCTACCGGCAGGCCCACCTGGCCGGGTTCACCCTGCACCTGTTCGCCGGCCGGAGCCCCCTGCTGAGCACCTCGGTGGTGGTGCCGGCCCTCCGCAGGGACGGCTCGGAGGTCGACGTGGAGCTGACGTTGAGCGCCCACCGGCTTCCCGCAGGGCGCCGGGCGTTCGTCGCGGAGCTCGCCGAGCCCGCACCCGACCGGACTGGGTGAACCTCCCTCGCCGGCGGTGCCGGAGAGTCGCTCGTCAGCCGGGGATGCCCGCTCGCGCGTCGAGCTGCTGGCGCCGGAACCCCTCGATGTCGAGGATCGGCATCGCCCGTGCGATCCGCGCCCTGACCCGGTCCAGCTCCAGCGAGCCCCGGTGCGCCTCCTCGGACTCCCAGACCTCGGTCACCCAGACGCCGTCGGGATCGGTCTCGTCGACTGCGACCAGGTAGAGCCGACACCCCGGCATCGGTTCGTCCTGGTCGCCTTCGGAGAGGACGGCCAGCAGCTCGTCACGCTTTCCTGCTGTGGCGCCGAGCCGACCGTGCAGCATGAACATGCCCGGAGCCTACCGTCGCCCCCCGCCGTTCCAGGCGGCACGCCGGCGCTCTGTCAGTAGGGCTCGCCGAGCGGCGCCCGCCCGGCCCGGCGCGCCTCGGCGGCGGGGATGCGCTCGACGGACAGCAGCTGTTCGCGGCCCTCCGCCTCCTTGTCGACGGTGAGCACCAGGCCGACACCCTTCGCGTAGTACTTGTGCTCGAGCACGTCGGGCTCGAGTGGGGTCGTGTCGGCGGTCATCATCAGGTCGTCGTAGGCCCCAGCCGGCACGACGGCCCTCCGACCGAGCGTCAGCACCTCGCCCTCGTCCTCCGCCTCGCCCTGGTAGTGCTCCTGGCGATACGTCATGCCCACGGCCGGGGATGCCGGCATGATGACGCCGGCCTGCGCGCCGTCGACGCCGGACTCGAAGGATCCCGCTGTCGTGGTGATCCTTCCGTCTTCGAACTCGGCGGTGTCCTCACCGAGGTACCAGACCGTCCCCTCGGAGTCCTGGGCGTACCAGTCCAACGTGTCCTCGATGATGTCCCCGTCGAGCGTGACCGTGTCGCGCACCACGCGCGCTGTGACGCCGTCGGCGACCATGCGGGTCAGGGCGGTGGCGGTGACGACGACGCGCACGACCTCGCCGTCCTCGGTGGTCTCGCGGTAGGTCCATCGGGTCCCAGGGCGGAGCGGGAACCATGGGTTCGTCACGTCGGCGGTGAAGTCGGCCGGGTCGAGGTCGACCGGCTCGTCGGACTGGGGGAGGCTTCTCGCCGGTTCGGTGCGAGCGGCGTCCTGTCCGGTCGAGGCGGTCGGGTCCTCGGTGCAACCGGTGGCGACGCCCAGGAGGCAGACGCCGGCAGCGATCATGGTGCTGCGCACAGTCACCACCGCCCTCAGCCGTCCCGGTCGGACTCGTCCTCGGCGGCCGCCTCTCCGGCGTCCTCTTGCTCGGTGCCCACAACGTTCAGCTCGTCGTCGAGCTGCACGTCGACCTGGGTGCCGTCGTCGAGGGTGACCTCGACCTCGTACATGCTGTCCTCGTCGTCGACCTCGGTCTCGGTGACCGTGCCCCCGCCGGTGCTTTCGAGTGCCGCCTCCTCCGCGTCGGCGACGATCGAGGCGGGGATCGGGCGATCCGCGGCGTCGTCGTCGGCCGACAGCGCAGCGGCTGCGCCGACCGAGCCGATGGTGAGACCGGCGCCGATGGCAAGGACGACGACGGTGCGTCTGCGCATGAGCTTGATGTTCAGGTTCATGCGTCCACGCTAGGTCGGCGAGATGAGGGGGCGATGAGACCCTCATCGACCCCTCATCTGCCTCTCTAGCATGGGCGTTGTGCGGGTGCTGCTGGTCGAGGACGAGGCGAAGCTCGCCGCCCTGGTGGCGCGTGGCCTCAGCGAGCACGGCAACGTGGTGGACGTCGTCGGGTCCGGGCGGGAGGGGTTGGCATCAGCACGCGGTGGCGCCTACGACCTCATTCTGCTCGACATCAGGCTGCCCGACCTCAACGGTTTCGCGGTGTGCCGCGAGCTGCGCAAGGGGCGGATCTGGACACCGGTCCTGATGCTGACCGCACGCACGGCGGTGGCCGACCGCATCGCCGGCCTCGACAGTGGTGCCGATGACTACCTGGCCAAGCCGTTCGCGTTCCAGGAGCTGCTCGCCCGGATGCGCGCGTTGACCAGGCGCGGACCGGTCCCGCGCCCGACCGAGCTCGAGGTAGGCGACCTGCGGCTCGATCCGGCGGGTCGGCGCGTCTGGCGCGGCCGCACCGAGGTGGAGCTGTCGGCCCGGGAGTTCGCGCTCCTGGAGAGCCTCATGCGCCGGCCCGACCAGGTCCTCACCCGGGCACAGCTGCTCGGATCGGCCTGGGGCGACCACGACGACGTCACGTCCAACGTGGTGGACGTCTACGTGCGATACCTGCGAACCAAGATCGACCTGCCCTTCGGGGTCACGACGCTGCACACCGTTCGCGGAGTGGGCTATCGGCTGACGGCGGCTGGGACATGACTGCCCGACTCCGGGTTCGCTGGTCGCTGCGGACCCGGGTGGCACTCGCCTTCCTCGCCACCACAGGCGTCGCGCTGACCGCGCTCGGCGTCTTCGTCCACGTGCGGGTCGCAGCGACACTGGACGGTCGGCTCCGTGACGCCGTCACAGTCGAGGCCGATCGCCTCGTGAGCCTGGAGGGGACGCGTCGCTCGGCTGCCGTCCGGGCGCTCGGCGGCGAGGTCCATGCCCAGGCATTCGCGGTCTCGGGAGAGCTCCGGGCGTCGTCGAGGCTCCTGGTGGAGCCCCTCACCGCGTCTGGCGCCCGCGGGTCGCTCGAGGTCATGGGACCCGGCTGGCACGAGGTCACGGCAACCGTGCTCGACGACGACGTCACGGCTGGAGGCGGACGCTCACCTGAGCGAGAGAGGCTCGTGCTGCTCGTGCGGCCGACGAACGACGGGACGATCGTCGTCGGCACGTCACGTGAGGATGCCGACGAGGCGCTGGCCGCTCTGCGCAACCAGCTCTGGACCGCCGGCCCGCTCGCGCTCGCCCTCGCAGGCGCGCTCGGCTATGTCGTCGCCGGAGCCGGGCTGCGGCCCATCGACCGCATGCGCGACCGCGCGGCGACCATCTCCGCCCGCAACGCCGGGGAACGACTACCGGTTCCCGAGGCCGACGACGAGCTAGGGCGGCTGGCGGTCACCCTCAACGCGATGCTCGACCGGCTCGACGACGGCATGCAGCGGGAGCGGAGGTTCGTGGCCGAGGCGAGCCACGACCTGCGCACGCCACTGGCCCTCATGCTCACCGAGGTCGAGCTGGCACTGGACCGGCCCCGGCCGGCGGACGAGCTTCGGCAGGCGCTTCGCTCCGTCGACGAGGAGGTCCGACGGCTGGTCGCGTTGGCCGAGGAGCTCCTGGAGCGCGCGACCACCGAGGGACGCGGGCTGCCGATCGAGGCGCGCCCGGTCGATCTCGTCGCCCTCACGACCGGTGTCGTGGACCGGTTCCGAGGGGCTGCGGGCAAGCGGACGATCCGGGTGGCAGCGCCGCGACGGCTCGAGGTCGAAGGCGACGCCCACCGCCTCGACCGGGCGGTGTCGAACGTCGTCGACAACGCACTCCGGCACGGCGCCGGCGACATCTCGGTCACGGTCCGGGCCGCCCCCGGCGGCGCGGTCGTGACCGTCGTCGATGCCGGGGCGGGTTTCGCGTCGGCCGTCGCGTCCGCGCCCGGCCGAGCCGGCATCGGGCTGGCCATCGTCCGCGAGATCGTGCACGCTCACGGCGGCAGGGTCGAGGTGCAGCGGGTCGGCGACGAGACGCACGTCAGCCTGGGGATCGCGTCACCGGGACGGTCCCCTTCGTAGCCCGGATCCCCGGACGCCGCGGGCCGGCTGGCACGGCCCGGCTACCGTGGAGGGGGTGAGCTGGCAGGAGGCACCCGCACCGGAGCGACGGCGGTCGACCGCCGCGACAGCCCTGCAGGTGATCCTGCTCTTCGTCGGCACCCTGTACCTCGTCGAGCTGCTGGACCAGCTCTCCGGGAGCCGGCTGCAACGCCTCGGCGGCCTCGAGCCGCGGGAGACCGACGGCCTCGACGGCATCCTCTTCGCACCGCTCCTGCACGGGCCCTGGGGAGCACCTGCTGGCCAACACGGTGCCGCTCCTGGTGTTCGGGTTCCTGCTCCTGCTGGCCGGGGTACGGCGCTGGCTCGTGGTGACGGCCGTGGTGTGGGTGGTCGGCGGCGCCGGCGTGTGGCTCACCGGCGGGGCCGACACCCTCCACATCGGGGCGTCGGTCCTGGTCTTCGGTTGGCTGTGCTACCTGCTGCTGCGAGGAGTCTTCTCCGGACGTCCGGGCCAGCTGGCGATGGGGGTGCTGCTGCTGCTCGTCTACGGAGGGGTGCTGTGGGGGGTGCTGCCCGGGCAGCCGGGCATCTCCTGGCAGGGACACCTCTTCGGCGCGATCGGTGGCGGTCTGGCCGCCTGGTGGCTCGGGCGTGCCGACCGGTCGAGCGGGCAGTCCCACGGCTGGCCCTGAGCGGGCCGGGAGGCGCAGGTCAGCGCGAGGCTGTCGCCGCGGTGGTCACCCTGAGGGTGGCGAGGGTCGCGTCCGCGGCATAGGCGATCCGAACTCCTGCTGCCCGTGCCTCCTCCAGGGCTGAGAGGGTCCCGGCGGTGACCGTCTCGCCAGGGGCGAGGACGGGGATGCCCGGTGGGTAGGGAGCGACAAGCTCGGCGCAGGTCCTGCCGACGGCGTCGGCGACCGGCACAGTCTCGGTCGGGGCGAAGAACGCCGCGCGCGGCGACATGGCCATCGACGGCTCGACCCGGTAGGCGGCGGGCCCGACGACAGCACGCGGTGCGCCGCGATGCCGCTCGATGGAGGCCGCGACGACCGAGACCAGGCGGTCGAGCGTCTCGGCGGTGTCGGCGAGCGACACCACGCCGACGATCACGTCACGGTCGGCGGACTCGACCGGCAGGCCGGCGGCGAGGAGGTCGCGTTCAACCGCGTTGCCGTCGGCGCCTGTCCCGGACAGCACCAGCGTCAGCTTGAGGGGGTCGACGTCAGGCCCCTCGAGCACGACGAGGCCGGCGACGTCGCTCAGCCGGCTGCGGCTCGTGCGGGTGGCGGCGACGGCGTCGTCGATCAAGGCGTGACCGTCGCGCTCCAGGAGGGCCCGGGCGGCGTCGGTGCTGGCGAGCACCGCACCGGCGGGGCTGGTCGTCGCGGTGGCCTCCGCCCCGGCGTCGAGCCGGGCCGGGTCGATCCGGTCGGTGCGGGCCAGGACGAGCGCTGCCTGGCTCCAGGCCGGGAGGGTCTTGTGGGCGCTGGTGACCATCACGTCGGCGCCCAGCTGCAGGGCGTGCCGCGGCAGGTCGGGGTGGAAGCCGAAGTGCGCCGCCCATGCCGCGTCGACGACCAGCGGGAGGTCGCGCTCGTGAGCCGCCTCCGCGAGGCCGGCGACGTCGCCGACGGTCCCGACGTACGACGGGTCGCCCACGAAGACCGCGCGGACGTCCGGGTTGTCCGCGATCGCCTTCCGGACCGTCTCCGGGGAGACGCCGAGCGGAAGGCCGGTCTCCCGGTCCACCTCGGGACCCACCCACACCGGCGTGAGGCCGGCGAGCACGAGCCCGATCAGGAGCGAGCGGTGCAGCGTGCGGCTCACCACGACCCGGTCGCCGTCGCCGGCCACCGCCAGGGCGACGGCCTGGTTGGCCTGGGTCGCGCCGCCCGTGGCGAAGCGGCAGACGTCGGCTCCCCAGAGGCGGGCAGCCCGGGACTCCGCCTCGACGAGCAGCCCGCCGCTGAGCTTCATCGTGTCGAGGCCGGCGTAGAGCGGCACGTCCCCGGCGACCACGTCGCCGACGAGGTCCGTGCGCTGCTTGTGGCCCGGGATCGTGAACGGGGTCGGGGGCCGCTCCTGGAACCGGAGCCAGGCGTCCAGCAGCGGCGCGTCTCCGCGAAGGCCGCGGGGGTCAGTCGGCACCGACGCCTCCGTCGCCGAGCACCGTGACCAGGGCGGACGCGAAGGCGCGGACCTGGCCCAGCTCCACCCACTCGTCGACCGCGTGCAGTCCACCACCGGAGGGGCCACAGACGAGCGTGGGGCAGAGCCGCTGCCACATCGGCGCCTCCATCCAGTAGGGCGCGTCGAACGTCGGACCGGTCGTCAAGGCCGTCCCGAGCCGAGCGGCCAGCTCGGCGGCGGGGCCGGCCGCGTCGAGCTGCCAGCCGTCGCGGGAGATGACGAGCTCGACGTCGGCGCCCCACGCAGGGTCGAGCAGCGCCCGGACGTCGGCGAGAACCGCGGCGCTGTCCTGGCCGGGTGTCGTCCGCACCTCCACCAGGCACTCGGCGTGGTCCGGCACCACGAACGGCGACTCCCCGCCGCGCACGAGCGTCACCATCAGGTCGCCTCCGGCCGAGCGCACCGCCGCAGCCTGTCGGTCGACGGCCGCGAGCAGCCGCCCCAGGTGGGTCACGGCGTTCACACCGAGCTCGGCCTGCGAGCTGTGCGCGGCGCGCCCCGGGAACACGACCCGCACGACGGCGAACCCGCGCAGGGACCGGCACACTGCCACGTCGGTCGGCTCCGCGACCAGGCAGGCGTCCGCCGCCACGCCCAGCCGCGGCAGTGCCTCGATGACCGCCTCGCTGCCGAGACTCGCATCCTCCTCGTCGGCCACCAGCGCGAGCACCGGTCGCACCGGTGCGCTCGCGGCGACCAGGGTCTCCGCGGCGGCGACCAGCGCGGCCACTCCCCCCTTCATGTCGGCCGCGCCCCGTCCGAAGAGCCGGTCACCCTCGACCCTCGGCGTGAACGGCTGCCTCATGCCGCGCACCCCGACGGTGTCGAGGTGGCCGTTCAGCACCACCGTCGGCGAGCCGGGCGGAGCCGGTGGGACCGCGACCAGGCTCGGCCGATCGCCTTCCTTCCCTGCCGGCACCACGGTCGTCACGAAGCCGGCCCGACGCAGCCGTGGCTCGAGGTGCTCGACGATCCTCCTCTCCCCGGCCGCGCCCGGCACCAGCACCGGGTTCACCGAGTCGATCCCCACCAGCTCGACGAGCAGCTCGACCGCTCGGTCCCCGACGTCGGCGGGCAGGGCAGCCGTGCGCTCGAACCCCACTCAGGTGCCGCAGAACGTCTGGTAGTCGCCGAAGTCCCGCGGTGCCGGCGCGGCGTACCGCTCGAAGCCGCTGCGTGGCTCGAACGGCCGCGTCACGGCCTCCAGCAGCCGCTCGACGGGCGCAAGGTCCCCGTCCGTGGCCGCGGTGAGCGCCTCCTCGACGAGGTGGTTGCGGGGGACGTGGACCGGGTTGACCCGGTCCATCGCCTCGGCGTCGGGCCCGAGGGCGACCCAGCGGGAGCACCAGTCGTCGAAGGCGGGCAGGTCCAGGAAGAGGCCGCGGACCGGCTCGGCGTCGCCGCGGGCGGCCCCGGCCAGGAGCCGGAAGAAGGAGGTGTGGTCGACGTGGCTCTCCTGCAGCATCGGGAACAGCTCGTCCACGAGCCCGCGCGACAGCGTCGCTTCGAGCCCCTCCGGGATCCCCAGCTTGGCTCGCATCCCCGCCGACCAGGCTGCGCTGTAGGCCGGGCGGAACCCCCCGAGCGACTCCACCGCCAGCTCGACCGCCCGTTCCTCGTCGGCGTCGAACAGCGGCAGCATCGCCTCCGCGAGCCGCGCGAGGTTCCACTCCGCGATCACCGGTTGGTTGGCGTAGGCGTAGCGCCCGCCGTGGTCGATGGAGCTGAACACCGTGCGCGGGTCGAAGGCGTCCATGAACGCGCACGGGCCGTAGTCGATCGTCTCCCCCGAGATCGTCATGTTGTCGGTGTTCATGACGCCGTGGACGAAGCCGACGAGCATCCAGCGCGCCACCAGGTCGGCCTGAGCGGCGACGACGGCCTCGAACAGCGCACGGTGCGGCGCCGGGGCTTCCGCCGCCGACGAGTGGTGACGAGCGATCGCGTGGTCGGCCAGCCGGCGCAGGAGCTCGTCGTCGCCGGTGGACCGGGCGAGCTGGAACGTCCCGACGCGCAGGTGGCTGCTCGCCACCCGGGCGAGGACGGCGCCCGGGAGGACCGTCTCCCGCTGCACCGGTCGACCGGTCGCCACCACCGCCAGGGACCGGGTGGTGGGGATGCCGAGGGCGTGCATCGCCTCGCTGACGACGTACTCGCGGAGCATCGGGCCGACCGCCGCCAGCCCGTCCCCGCCCCGCGCGAACGGCGTGCGGCCGGAACCCTTGAGGTGCAGGTCGCGGAGCCGGCCGTCTGCCCCGTGGAGCTCGCCGAGCAGGAGCGCACGACCGTCGCCGAGCCGCGGCACGAACCCGCCGAACTGGTGGCCGGCGTACCCCTGCGCGACCGGCGACGCACCCTCGGGAAGCGTGGTGCCGACGAGCAGCCCGGTCCCCTCCGGCGTGCGCAGCCAGGCCGGGTCGAGCCCGACCTCACCGGCCAACGCCTCGTTGAGCAGGAGCAGCTGCGGTGCCGGCGGCTTCTCTGCCTTCCAGGGCACCGCCAGCTCATGCAGCTCACGGGCGTAGCGGTCACCGAGGGACACGACGGTGGAAGGTGCGACGCTCACCCTTCGAGGGTACGCCGAGGCGGGTGACCGCCCCACACTCAGGACGAGGAGCCGAACCGCGCGGACAACGCGTAGCGGAGCAGCACCACGTCCTCGATCTGACGTGTCTCCACGAGTTGGGCGCGGCGCCCGGGGTTCCACGGGAAGGCACCGTCGCCCACGAACCGGTGCGCCTGGGAGTCGCCCACGAAGAAGGGCGCCACCACGAGCTGCAGCTCGTCGGCGAGGTCGGCGGTGAGGAACTGGGTGTGCACCTGACCTCCCCCTTCGACCATCAGCCGCCGGACCCCACGGACGTGCAGGTCCTCGACGACGCACGGGAGATCCACCGGCTGACCACCGTCGACGACCGTCGCGACCCCGCCCAGCCGGCACCCCACGTCGGCCACCGTGGCGCTCGCGCAGTAGACGACCTTCTCGCAGTCGCCGGTGGTGAAGAAGTTGCTGCAGGCGTCCAGCCGTCCCCGCTCGGTCACGGTGACCTTCATCGGGGTCGCCGGCAGACCCCGGCGCCGCCGCCGCTCCCGGAGCTCGGGAGCACGCACGACCAGCCGCGGGTTGTCGTTGCGGACCGTCGCGGCGCCCACCAGGATTGCGTCGGAGTGCGCCCGGACCCGGTCCACCCGTTCGAGGTCGGCGGCGTTGGAGAGCACGAGCCGCTCCGGCGATGCCGCGTCGAGGTAGCCGTCGAGGGAGATCCCACAGCTGAGGACCGTGTAGGGGCGCTCACCCACGGCGAGCCCCCCTCCCGACGGCGAGCACGACCGCCCCCGGCAGGCTCCCGACGAGCACGAGCGCTCCGTACGCCACCGCGGCCGCCACGCCGAGCTCCACGCCGACCCCGGCGGCGCCGAAGAACCAGCCTGCCGCGCCCTCGCGGGGTCCCCATCCGGCGACGTTCATCGGCACTCCCGCCACGAGGAGCACCAGCAGCGCGAGCGGGACCAGCCGGTCCGGCGGGAGCACGACCCCGACCGCCCGAGCGGCGACGACGTACGTCGCGACGTGGCAGGCGACCGCGACCGCCGAGGCGAGCACCACCCCGGGCCAGGTGCGCCGGCCGAGGAGCCCGCTGCGCACGTCGTCGCGCACGGCCGCCGTGAGCCGCGTTCTCGGTGGCGCCGCACGGAGCCGCCGGGTGACGAGCACCCCGACGCCGACGACGGCGAGCAGGAGCAGCGCCGCCTCGCCGGGAGGCCGCCAGGGCGAGGGCAGGAGCAGCAGCACCGCCACCACGACGACGACCAGCACGACCTGGCCGGCCAGCCGCTCCCACGCGACCGCCCGCACCCCCGAGCCGTGTCCCCGGTCTCCCGTCCGTGCAACACCCCGCGGTGGACGTCCCCCACGACGCCGCCCGGAAGCGTCAGGTTGAGGAGCTGGGCGCGGTAGCAGCTCGCGACCGCCGGGAGCAGGTCCAGGCCGGCGCCCAGCCCCCGCGCGACCAGCTGCCAGCGCCATGCGCAGGCGACCGTGGCCGTCAGCGCGAGGAGCGAGGCGACCGCGAGAGCCTCGAGGTCGAGGGAGCGGAGCCCCGCGACGAACGGACCGGTCCCGGTCCACCAGAGGACCGCGCCGAGAACCGCCGCGCCCGAGCCCACCCGGAGCCAGCCCCCGCTGCGACGAAGAGAGTGGAGGATCCGATGCACCAGGTGCGTCAGATGCTCCACTGTCCCAGTGCCGACCGGTGCGCCCCCGGTGCCGACCGGTGCGCCGGTCATGCCGCCACCCCGTCGAGCACGGCGGCGACGCGTCGCGCGGTCAGGTCCCACCCGGTGAGCCCGGCTCGTCGCTCGGCCACGACCGCCCGGAGGTCCCGACGCAGCTCCCCGTCGGTCAGCCAGCCGCGCAGCGCCGTGGCCAGCGCGTCGGGGTCCTCGGCTGCGACCAACCGGCCGGGGCGGCGTCCGTCCGGCAGCACCCCCAGCGCCTCGGCGACCCCGCCGACGTCGGTCGCCACGACCGGCAGCCCTCGGGCCAGCGCCTCGGTCACCACCATCCCGTAGGTCTCCGCTCGGCTCGCGTGCACGAGCAGGTCGGCCGCGGCGTACGACGCCTCGAGCGCGGGTCCGGCGCGCGGACCGGCCAGCACCACCCGGTCGGCCACCCCGGCCGTCTCCATGCGACGCCGCACGGTCGCCACCTCGGTCGGCGCGCGCGTGAGGGAGCCGACGCAGACGCACCGCCACGGCAGGTCAGCGAGCCGAGCCAGCGCCGCGACCAGGACGTCGTGGCCCTTCGCGAAGCAGACTGCGCCGACGCAGAGCAGGCCGCCTCCCGAGCCGGTGCCGGCCCCTGGGACGCCGGCCGGCCCCGGCGCGACCCCTGGGTGCGCCACGTGCACCCTGCGCGGGTCCAGGGCGTACGCCGCCAGGAGCCACTGCCGGGACCACTCGCTGGTCGTGACGACGGCCGCGGCCGCGGACAGCACGGCGCACTCGCGGCTCCCGGAGCCGGGGACGGACGCGAGCCCGACCGGCATGTGCAGGAGCACGACCAGCCGGAGCCGTCGAGCCGCGGGGACCATGGGCTCCGGCAGCCCCGAGCCCACCAGCCCGTCCACGAGCACGAGCGCTCCGTCCGGCAGCGAGCCCAACGTCGCAGCCAGGGCGCGGCACCCGCCGTCCCCGCCGAAGGGCCAGGTCCCGGCGACCGGTCGGACCGCGACCGACCAGCCGAGGTCGGAGAGCGCCGAGCTCAGCCGCAGGTCGTAGTGGTTGCCGCCACTGGGCCGCGCCGGGTCGTCGAACCCCTCGGGGACGACGACGTGGAGGGGGCGCCGCACGGCGCTCACGGCGCCCGCTCATAGCTGGCCCACGCCACGTGGGACTCGTGCAGGGTGACCGCGATCCCGGCGACACCCGGGCCGCCGAGGTCGCCTGCCCGGACCCGGTCCGCGAGCCGGTCGGCCACGTGCCGCGCGAGCACCTCGGTGGTGGTGTTGACGCCGGAGAACTCCGGGTGGTCGTCCAGGTTGCGGTAGCCGAGAGGCGCCAGCACCTCGTGGAGCGCCTCGGCGGCCCGGCCGATGTCGACGAGGATCCCGTCCCGGTCGAGGGACTCGCCGCGGAAGGTGGCGTCGACGACGAACGTCGCGCCGTGCAGCCGCTGCGCCGGCCCGAACACCGCCCCGGAGAAGCTGTGCGCGACCATCACGTGGTCGCGCACGGTCACGCTGAACACGGCAGCTCCCGGGGGTAGGTCAGCGAGTGGCACAGGGCGGGCAGCCGCCCGTCCGCGAGCCTCGTCATCACCGAGGGGAGCTCGGAGAAGGGCGACTCCCCCGTGAGCAGCACGTCGAACGCCGGGTCGGTGAGCAGGTCGAGGGCGAGCGAGAGTCGCTCGGCGGCCGAGCGGCGGCCGCGCATCGCCGGCGCCACCGTGCCCACCTGGCTGGCGCGGACGCCGAGCCGCCCGGAGTGGAAGGCGCCGCCCAGGGACACCGACGTGGGGTCGGCGCCGTACCAGCTCAGCTCGATGACCGTGCCCTCGGCCGCGAGCAGCTCCAGCGAGCGCTGCAGCCCCGCCGAGGTGGCGCTGGTGTGGAACACCAGGTCGCGGCCGGTCGGGGCGTCCTCCGGGAGGGAGAACGGCACGCCCAGTGCGTCGGCGACTCCGGCCCGTCCGGGGTCGATGTCGACGAGCGTGACCACGACTCCGGGGATCCGGGAAAGAAGTCGGGCGACGCAGCAGCCGAGCGTGCCGGCACCGACGACCGCGACCCGGTGCCCGACCAGCGGTCCGGCGTCCCACAGCGCGTTGACCGCGGTCTCGACGAGCCCGGCCAGGACCGCTCTGGCCGCCGGGACCTGGTCCGGCACCACGGTCACGGCGGTCGCGGGGACGACGTACACGGTCTGGTGCGGGTGCAGGCAGAAGACGGTCCGGCCCATCAACGCCGGCGGACCCTCCTCGACGACGCCGACGTTGAGGTAGCCGTACTTCACCGGCCCCGGGAAGGCGCCTTCCTGGAACGGCGCCCGCATGACGTCGTACTGGTCGGGCGGCACCCGGCCGCGGAAGACCAGCGTCTCGGTGCCGCGGCTGACCGCGGACCTCAGCGTGCGCACGGCGACCTCGCCGGCACCGGGGCGGACGAGCGGCTCGCGACGGAGCTCGCCCACGCCCGGCTCGAGAACCCAGAACGCGACCGCCTCACCGGGCATCGACCACCTCGTCCTCCTCGGGTGAACCGGAGCCGCGGCCCGTCCGTCCACCTACGTGAAGCTGCCTTCTGCCCTGGGGAACGGAGTGAGCGTGCGGACGGTTCAACGCGGCCCTGTGCGGACCGTCCTCGCCGCGCTGCTGGTGCTCCTCGCGCTCAACACACCCGACCGCCTCGGCGAGCTCGGACCGGCCACGTTCCTGCGGCTGCCGCTGGAGCCGCTGGTGTACGTCGCCGTGGTGCTGGTGCTGCCCCCCCGGTTGGTCCGGACCCGGGTGGTCCTCGCCGTCGCGGTCGGTGTGCTGCTCGCCGCGACCACGGTCGTCCGGATCCTCGACATGGGGTTCCGCGAGGCGCTCAACCGGCCCTTCGACACCGTCACCGACTGGGGCTACACCGGCTCGTTCGTCGAGACCGTGCGCGGCTCGTTCGAGGGCGGCGTCGGCGTGGCGGTGCTCGCGTCCGTGGTCGCCGCGGTGGCCGCCCTTCTCGTCCTGCTGCCGCTGTCGGTGCTCCGGCTCACCGGCGCGGCGACCCGGCACCGGGGCGCCGCACTGGGGGTCGTCGCCGTCGCGGCGCCGGTCTGGCTGGGGCTGGCCCTGCTCGACGTGCGCGGCGGCGCCGGGGCCGTCGCGTCCCGGGAGACCGCCGGCTACGCCGCCGCCCAGGTCACCCGCGTGCCGTCGGTGCTGCGCGACCAGCGCGAGTTCACGGAGGCGACGCGGGAGGACCCGCTCGCCGGCGTCCCCTCCGAGCGGCTGCTCACCGGGCTCCGCGGCAAGGACGTCCTGCTCGTCTTCGTGGAGAGCTACGGCAGGGTCGCGGTGGAGGACTCGGCGTTCTCGTCGGGTGTCACCGAGCGCCTCGCCACCGGCGAGCAGGAGCTGGCGGAGAAGGGGTTCTCCGCGCGCAGCGCCTTCCTGACCTCACCGGCGTTCGGCGCGATCAGCTGGCTCGCGCACGCCACCCTGCAGTCGGGACTGTGGGCGGACAGCCAGCGTCGGTACGACGTGCTCGTGACGAGCCCGCGACTCACGCTGAGCCGGCTCTTCGCCCGGGCGGGGTGGCGCACCGTCGGCGACGTCCCGGCCAACACCCGCGACTGGCCGCAGGCGGCGTTCTACGGCTTCGACCATCTCTACGACTCGCGCAACGTCGGCTACCGGGGACCCCGGTTCGGCTACCCGACGATGCCCGACCAGTACACGCTGGCGGCGTTCCACCGGCTCGAGCTGGCACCGCGGCCGCGGCGCCCCGTGATGGCGGAGATCGACCTCGTCACCAGCCACGCGCCGTGGTCCCGGATCCCGCGGATGGTCGACTGGGAGGCCGTCGGCGACGGGTCGGTGTACGACGGGATGCCCTCCCAGCTGCCGTCGGCGGGTGACATCTGGCCCGACCCGGAACGGGTCCGAGCGGCGTACGGCGAGGCCGTCGAGTACTCGCTCACCGCGCTCCTGTCCTTCGTCGCAACGTACGGCGACGACGACCTCGTCGTCCTCGTCGTCGGCGACCACCAGCCCGCCACGATCGTCTCCGGCGAGGACGCGGGGCACGACGTGCCGGTGTCGGTCATCGCCCGCGACCCGGCGGTGCTCGACAGCATCGGCTCGTGGCGGTGGGAGCCGGGGCTGCACCCCGGGCCGGAGGCCCCGGTCTGGCGGATGGACGCCTTCCGCGACCGGTTCGTCGAGGTGTTCAGCGCCGTCGACCTCCCCGGCGGGCCGCCCGGGGGCCCAGACTGAGGGAAGACGCCGGGTGAACCCGCACGGCCGTCCGCACGTCTTCCGGGGAGGAGGGTGAGGATGTCCGACGAGGTCGCGCTGATGGAGCAGCTGCACGACGAGCACGCGCCGGCGCTGTGGCGGTTCGCCCTCCGGCTGGTGGACAACGACCGCGGCCGCGCCGAGGACGTCGTGCAGGAGACGATGCTCCGCGCCTGGCGGCACCGCAAGGTCCTGGAGAGCTCGCCGCCGGCCCTGCGCGCCTGGCTCTACCGGGTCGCCCGCAACATCGTGATCGACGAGTGGCGCAGCCGCCGGTCCCGCGTGGAGACCTCGGTCGCCGAGGTGCCCGAGGGTGGGCTCGGTGACGACGCCAGCGACCAGCTGCTGCTGGCGTGGGTCGTGGCCGAGGCCGTCACCCGCCTGACGCCGGAGCACCGGGCGGTGCTGCTCGCGTGCTACTACCGGGGGCTCCCGGTGGCGGAGGCCGCGCGCCGCCTCGGGGTGCCCGAGGGGACGGTCAAGTCCCGCACCCACTACGCGCTGCGGGCGCTGAAGCTGGCACTGGAGGAGATGGGGGTGAGCGCGTGAGCTGCCGGTTCGCCCACGAGGACGGCGCCTACCTGCTCGGCGCCCTCTCTCCGGCCGAGCGGCTCGCCTTCGAACAGCACCTGGCCGAGTGCGCCGAGTGCGCCCGGGCCGTCCGCACGTCCGCGGGACTGCCCGGGCTGCTCAGCAGGGTGGAGCCGAGTCTGCTCGAGGAGCTGATGGCCGAGGAGCCGGTGCCGGTCACGCTGCTGCCGTCGCTGTCCCGGCAGGTGCGGCACAGCCGGCGCCGTCGTACGGCTCTGGCCGTCGGGGCGGCGGCGGCCGCGGTGGCCGTCGCCGTCGCCGCACCCGCGGTCGTGGGGCGGCTCGGCGGGGAGCAGCAGCAGTCGGGCGCGCCGGCGCCGGCCGCCACACCCTCCCCTGAGGCCGCCCTGGCGATGGCCCCGGTCGGCGACGTGCCGGTCCGGGCCAGCGTCGTGCTGGAGCAGGTCCTGTGGGGCACCCGGCTCGACCTCACCTGCACCTACGACCCGGCCTCGGCGGAGGGCGACCTGCCGCCCGCCGTCGACTACACGATCTTCGTCTCGACCCGCGACGGCCGCACGGAGCAGGTGGGGAGCTGGCGGTCGGTCGGTGGCCGGACGATGCGGCTCTCCGCCGCGACCGCCGCCAGCCGGGGCGACATCGCCTCGGTGGACGTGCGCACGCTCGACGGGCGGGTCGTGCTCAGGCTGACCGCCTGAGTGCTCCACGTCCGTCCGTCGGGACCCGCTCCGCGACGATCGCGAGCTTGCGCACCCGGCCGGTGCGGAGCCAGGCGGCCCACAGCCGGTGCGCGGCCAGCAGGTCGTCGACCGCGCCCCGGCCGATCCTGGCGGCGATCTCCGCGGCGTCGGCGGCGTAGGCCTCGACCAGGGCCTCGACGGTGACCAGGTGGGAGCTGCTGTGCTCCTCCGAGCTGAGCAGCACCAGCCCGGCTCGCCCGAGCGCGTCGACCAGCTTCGGCAGCTCGACCGGCCACACGGTGTCGGACGCGGGCATGGCGGCGCGCTCGGCGGCTGTCAGCGGGAAGCCCTCCTCGACGGTGAACGCGAACCTGCCGCCGACCGGGAGCGCCCCCGCGACCCCGCTCAGCAGCGGATCCTTGTCACGGAAGGCGAGGAGCGTCTCCAGCAGCAGCACGACGTCGTAGGAGCCGTGCGGGACCGGCGGCACGCAGGCCACCTCGAAGCGGCAGCGGAGTCCTCCGGTCGCTGCTCTCGCCCGCGCGACGGCGACCGCGGCGGCGCTGCGGTCCACGCCGAGGTAGTCGCACCCGAGCCGGCTCGTGAGGAAGCGGCCCGGCCCCGCCACACCGCAGCAGAGGTCCAGCACCGAGGTGCCCGGCCCGACCCCGGCCGACCGCGCCAGCGCCAGGATCTCCCCTGCCTGCATGAAGCTCTCCTGCCCGACGAACTCCCCCGGCGGGTACGCCGCCACTCGCGCCCGGCGCAGCGCGTCGTCGAAGCAGGCGCGGTCGTCGGCCGTCATCGCACGGCCTGCCCGTCGCGGGCGGGCTCCGCCGAAGTCCGGGCTCCGGGTCCTCGCGGCGGCGCCGCCACAGCCACAGCACGTCACGACCGAAGGACTCCGCCAGCAGCGCCACTGCGGTCACGAGGGCGACCTGTGCCACCGACCGGTCCACCACGTCGCCGGCCGCGACGACGAGGACGACCCCCTGAACGGCGGCCACCACCTTGCGCCAGTAGCGGAACGGCAGCGGCGCCCGCAGCCACGGCGCCGCGAGGCCGGCGAGCCAGAAGACGTAGCGGGCGGCACCGATCACGAGCACCCACCAGCCGAGCAGCGGTGCGACGTGCACGCTGAGCACCAGGAGAAGGAACGCGTCCGCCTCCCCGTCGAAGCGGGCGCCGAACGACGAGGTCGTCCCGGTGCGCCGGGCCACCTGACCGTCCGCGGCGTCGAGCAGCAGCGCGACCACGGCGAGCGTGAGCATGGGCCCGGTCGAGGCGGCTCCCAGCAACGCGTCGGCCACCAGGGCGGCAACCGCGCATGCGAGGAGGGCGCGGCCGAGGGTCACGAGGTCGGCGGGACCGAGTGCGTCGCCACGGCTCGGACTGCGGGCCACGACGGCACTCACGACCACCCCGCAGGTCAGCCCGGCGACCACGCCCGCGGCGCCGAGCCCGACCGCGACCGCGAGGACCGCGAGCAGCGCACCGAGCGCGGCCAGCCCCGTCACCAGGGCTCCGCGAACCCTGGCCGGCATCGGACCCTCCTGCCTTCGGTTCCTGCCTGTTCCTACGGCCACTGCTAGCGTCCGGTTCACCCACCTCGGTCTCCGCGACGTGGGCAGGGAGGTGCGATGCCCGTCGAACCCGTGCGAGCCGGTTCCGGCTGGCTCGCGTTGCGCGAGCCAGCCGACGCCGAGGCCCGCTCGGTCGGGCTCGTCGAGGAGCTCCGGGGCCGGTTGCCGTCCGGGACGGTCATGGTCGTCCACGACCTCGGCAGCGGCACCGGCTCGATGCTCCGGTGGCTCTCCCCCCGGTTGCCCGGGCCGCAGCGGTGGGTCCTGCACGACCGGGACGCCGAGCTGCTCGACGTCGCGCGCACCGGACCGGTCGGCACCGGCGTGGCCGCGGAGACCCGCCACGACGACATCACGCTCTTGGGGTCCGACGAGCTCGCCGACGCATCGCTGGTCACCGCCTCGGCGCTGCTCGACATGATGACCGCCGACGAGCTGGAACGGCTGGTCGACTCCTGCGTAGACGCCCGGTGCCCGGTTCTGGTGGCGCTCAGCGTCACCGGCCAGGTCGAGCTCTCGCCACCGGACCCGCTCGACGAGCCGGTCCGGGTCGCGTTCAACGCCCACCAGCGCCGCGACCGGGGAGCCGGCCGGCTGCTCGGGCCGGACGCGGCCCGCGAGGCCGCAGACCGTTTCACCCGGCACGGGTGGCAGGTGCGAAGCGCGTCGAGCCCCTGGCGGCTCGGCAGCCGGCACGCCGCGTTGACGAGGGCGTGGCTCAGCGGCTGGGTGGCCGCGGCCCGACGCCAGGATCCCGGCCTCGCCTCGGCGGCCGCGGGGTACGTCGAGCGGCGGCTCACCGAGCTCGACGCCGATCGGCTGTCGGTGGCCGTGCACCACCTCGACCTGCTCGCGCTCCCTCCGGACGCCTAAGGTCGTGGCCGTGAGCGAGCTACCGGTCCTGACGCCCGAGGAGCAGCGGGTCCTCGGCGGCCTGCTGGAGAAGCAGACGACGGTGCCGGCGTCGTACCCCCTCACGGCGAACGCGTTGCGGTCTGCCTGCAACCAGACGAGCGCCCGGGACCCGGTCCTCGACCTCGACCAGCCGACCGTCGAGAGCACGGCCCGGGGGCTCAAGGAGCGGGGGCTGCTGCGGATCGTCTGGTCCGACTCCGGCAGGCGGACCCTGAAGTACCACCAGACCCTCGACGAGCGGCTCGGGCTCGAGGCCGACGAGCGCGCGCTCGTCACCGTCCTGCTGCTGCGCGGGGCCCAGGCGCCGGGTGAGCTGCGCAGCCGCACCGAGCGGCTGCACGCCTTCGCCGACCGGGGGGAGGTCGAGGAGTGCCTGCGCCGGATGGCGGCCCGGCCCCAGCCCCTCGTGCGCGAGCTCGAGCGGCGACCCGGTCAGCAGGACCGCCGCTGGCTCCACCTCCTCGGACCGGTGCCGCAGCAGGAGGCGGCTGTCGCGGCACCCGCGGTGGACCGCGAGTCGGTGGTCGCCGGAGGCGCCGACCAGCGCGACGAGAGGGTCCGCGCGTCCTACGACGCTGTCGCGTCCGCCTACGCGGAGACGTTCGTCGGCGAGCTCGCCGAGATGCCCTTCGAGAGGTGGCTGCTGGACCGGGTGGCCGCCCATGCTGCCGGCGCCCCTGTCGTGGAGGTCGGCTGCGGTCCGGGACACGTCACGGCGTACCTCGCCGACGGCGGCGCCGACGCGACGGGGATCGACCTCTCGCCCGCGATGGTCGACGAGGCTCGGCGACGCTTCCCCGGCGGCCGCTTCGAGCCCGGTGACCTGCGGCGGCTCACGCGGCCCGCGACGAGCGCCGGGTGGGCGGCGGTCCTCGGCTGGTACTCCCTGATCCACCTCGCGGCCTCCGAGCTCCCCGCGGCCGTCGCGTCCCTGGCCCGCCCGCTCCTGCCGGGCGGGTGGCTGGTCCTCGCGATGCACGCCGGCGACGAGGTCCGCCACCTCGGCGAGTGGTTCGGCCGCGAGGTCGACCTCGACGTCGTCCTGCACGACCCGGCCTCGGTGGTCGCGGTCGTCGAGGGTGCCGGGCTGGTCGACGTCGAGTGGTACCTCCGTGGGCCGGTCACGGCTCGTGGCGAGACCACGCAGCGGCTGTACCTGGTGGCCCGGACCCGCACGGGGCAGCCGGGATGACGACGTCCCCTGGTCCCGCGGCCGAGCCGCACCGCGCCTCGCGGCTGGAGGCACGGGTCCACCGCCTGGTCGCGCGCCGGCTGGTCCGCCGCGGCTGGGTCCCGACGGTCGTGCCCTACGTCGGGTACGGCGGAGCCGACTGGGCGCGGGTGCTGGCCCGGGTCGTGCTGGCGCCCGCCGGGAGCGCCGCCCAGGAGCTCGAGGACGTCCGGGGCTGGCGACGCTTCTTCACCCCCTGGAGCGGCGGTGTCCCGGTGCGGCTGGGGGTGGGGACGCATGTGCACGAGACCGTCAGCCGCCCGGACGGCTACGTGGACGTCGTGGTCAGCCATGACGCGCGACCCGGCTGGACGACGGCGACGCTGCAGGCGGGGGCCGCCGGCGCTGTCGAGGCACCGCTGCGGATCGTCGGGCCCGGCACCCGGCTGGGGCTGCTGAGCGACATCGACGACACCGTCATCGTGACGATGCTGCCCCGTCCCCTGGTGGCCTTCCGGAACGCCTTCCTCGTTCTCGAGAGCGCCCGGCGACCGGTGCCGGGGATGGCCCGGCTCTACCGGCAGGTCCTCGAGCGCCACGACGACGTGTTCGTCGTCTACCTCTCCACCGGGGCGTGGAACATCGCCGCCCCGCTCGGCCGCTTCCTCGCCCGGCACGGGTACCCGCCGGGTCCCCTCCTGCTCACCGACTGGGGGCCGACCCAGACCGGGTGGTTCCGGTCAGGGCAGGCGCACAAGCGCACCGAGCTGCAGCGGCTCTTCACCGAGTTCCCCGACCTGCGGTGGCTCCTCGTCGGCGACGACGGGCAGCACGACCCCTCGTTGTACGCCGAGGCGGCCGCTGCGGCGCCGGACAGCGTGCTCGCCGTCGCGATCCGGCAGCTGACCCTCACCCAGCAGGTCGTGGGGCACGGGACGGTGACCCCGTCGGACGATGTCGGGTCCGGCGCACCGGTGCCCACCGTCGCGGCGCCACACGGGTCCGGGCTCGGACAGGAGCTCCGACGCCTCGGCGTCATCTGACGCCGAGGATGCCGTGCGCCCCCGTCAGAGCGCCTCGAGAGCGGCGACCGCCACCTCGTCGTCCTGCTCGGGCGACCCACCGCCGACGCCGATCGCGCCGATCAGCTCCCCGTCCTCGAAGATCGGCCTGCCTCCCCCGAGCAGGCTGAAGCCGGCGGTGGTGAAGGACGCGATGCGCGCCGGGTCCGTGGTGCGCGCTGCCAGGTCAGCGGTCGCCGCACGGAACGACCGGGAGGTGTGGGCCTTGACCGGCACCAACGCCGTCGACGCCGGGCCGTTGCCGTCCATCCTCTCCGACGCCTTGACGTCGCCCGCCGAGTCGACCACGAGGATGTACATCGGCGGGATGCCGGGCGTGCGCTTCACGTAGCGCACCGCGGCGCGCACCACCTGCTTGGCCTGCGCCAGGCTGATCGTGCGGGCGACGAGCGAACCTCCGCGTTCGGCGGCCGCTGCCGAAGCCGGAGCCAGGTGGCCGGCGACCAGTCCCGCGGTCGCGAGACCTCCGTACCCCAGCGCCTGTCGTCGGCTGATGCCCTCAGGCGGCTCGGCGATGGCGCTGCCGGTGGTGACGTCGTCCACGGTTCCTCCTCGGTGGCGAGCGGCTGTTCCCCGCACCGTAGGACCGAGGCGACGTGATCCACACTTGTCCTTTTGGGCAGGTGGCGTCGCGCCGTCAGCCGGGCTGGTCGCGCCAGTCGGTGCACCACGACCGCTCGACCAGCTCGCGCAGCACCTCCTCGTCGAGAGCCTCGAGACGCTTGACGTAGAGGCACCCCTTGCCGGTGGTGTGCGGCCCCAGCCGTTCGAGGAGGTCGTCGTTGCTGCCGTAGTAGGTCAGCCCGTAGAGCGTCAGCGCCGCCTTGCGCGGCGACAGCCCCACCACGAAGTAGTCGTGCTCCTTGCCGTCGGCCGTCGTGTAGGGACGGTGCCCGAAACCGATGATCGAGCTGCCCCACATCTCCGGCTCCTCGCCGGTGACCCGGTGCATCAGCTCCAGCGCCTGCTGGGCGTCCCCCCGGCGGCGCTCGTCCTGGACCGACCCGAGGAAGGTCTCCACGTCGGCGTCGTTCGCGGTCGTCTTGCGCGTGCTGTCAGCCATGCACCCCAGTCTGCCCCGTTCGAGCCGTCACTCGTGCGATAGCCGTCGGTCGTTGAGCCGTCACTCGTGCCGGTCGCCGGCCCGCGGACGCGCGGCGGTCGCCGTGCCCGACCGGCACGAGTGACGGCTCAACCGGCGGAGTGACGGAGCTCAGAAGCGCAGGGGGACGAACGTCTGCTCGTGCAGGGGAGGCCGGACGTAGGGGATCTCCTGCGCCTGGGGCAGCTCCACCGGGTCGGGCGCCACGTCCTCGTAGTCGAACTGCCCGAGCAGGTGGTGGATGCAGTTCAGCCGCGCCGCCTTCTTGTCGTCGGACGGGACGACGAACCAGGGCGCCTGCTTGATGTCGGTGTACTGGAAGGTCGTGTCCTTGGCCATCGAGTAGCGGACGTAGAGCTCGTGCTCGGCGAGGTCCATGTCGGAGAGCTTCCACCGTTTCAGGGGCTCGGCGTTGCGGGCCTCGAACCGCCTGCGCTGCTCCTCGAAGCTGACCGAGAACCAGTACTTCAGGACGACGATGCCGGACCGGACCAGCATCCGTTCGAACTCCGGGCAGCTGCGGAGGAACTCCTGGTGGTCCTCCTCGGTGCAGAACTCCATCACCCACTCGACGTTCGAGCGGTTGTACCAGCTGCGGTCGAACAGCACCATCTCGCCGGCCGCCGGCAGGTGCTCGACGTAGCGCTGGAAGTACCACTGCGTCCGCTCCCGCTCGGTCGGCTTCGGCAGGGCGACGACGCGCACCGTGCGGGGGCTGGTGCGCTCGGTGATGCGCTTGATCACGCCTCCCTTGCCCGCCGACCCTCGACCCTCGAAGATCACGAGGACCTTCAGCCCCTGCGACTGGATCCAGTACTGGAGCAGCACCAGCTGCTCCTGCAGCCGCTCCATCTCGGCCTCGTACGCCGAGCTCCTCAGCCGCCCCTTCTTGGTGTAGCGATCGTCGTCCCGACGCGACGGGGTGGGCGCCGCGTCGTCGGCGACCTCGATCGGTCGGTGGGCGCCCACGGTCAGCGGGAGTTGTCGGAGATCCAGAGGTCCAGGAGCCCGCGGAAGTGGCCGACGAACTGCTCGAACTCGTGCTTCGGGTAGGTCGCGGCGACGGTCTCCCGGAGCAGCCGGTCGAAGTCGTCGGAGGTCACCCATTCGTAGACCTGCTCCTCCAGGTGCGGCAGGTGCTGCGCGCACCACTCCCAGTACTGCTCGGTCTGGAAGAACTCGTCGGCCAGCTTCGAGTAGGCGGCGAGCTTCTCGTCGTACGACAGCTCGGGCTGGTCGGCGATGTCGAAGTAGCGCGAGGTCTTCAGGTCGACGTTCGTCCGGCGACCGGTCATCACGCAGAAGGTCGACCAGCGGACCAGCGCCGTCATCGCCCACGGGAAGTAGTAGTGCAGCGAGGTGAGCGCCACGTCCGGGCAGGCGTTCGCGTAGTCGATCGGGTAGACGTCGTCCCCCACGACCAGCATCTCCGCGGAGTTGAACTCCCAGTGGAAGAAGGCGTTGACGATCCGGCTGATCGCGGCGGTCTGGTGACCGGCCGACTCCGAGAGGAACCCGTGCGAGACGGCGTACCGGTTGTGCATCGGCTGGTCGGGACGGAAGTCCATCACCATCGTCTCGGGCCCGATCGACAGGGCGCGCGCGAAGTGCTCGAAGTCGACGGTGGCCTGGAGGTGCATGAGCATCTCCCCCGACTCGTCGTAGGAGCGGTGCAGGTCCTCGCGGTCGTCGATCCGGGAGACCCCACGCCAGCCGCCACCGTCGAACGGCTTCATGTAGAGCGGGTAGCCGAGCTCATCGGCGATCGCGTCGAGGTCGAACGGCTCGTTGTACCGCTCCGCGGTGTAGGCCCACCGCGCGTTGTCCACGGGGTTCTTGTAGGGCACCAGGGTCGTCGGCGGCACCTTGAGCCCGAGCCGCACCATCGCGCAGTAGGCGCTGTGCTTCTCCATCGACTGGAAGGTGAACGGGCTGTTGAGCAGGTAGGTGCCGTTGACGAGCGCCGCCTTCTTCAGCCACTCGCGCGGGTGGTAGTACCAGTGCGCGAGCCGGTCGATCACCAGAGGCGTCCGGACCGGGTCGTCGAGCCGGAACGGCTCGATCGTCAGCCGCTCGCTCGAGACGGTGTGCGTCTCGCCGTCGACGTCGACGGGTCCCACGGAGCGCAGGATCCTCTCGAACGCCTGCGGCCAGTCCTGCTCCGCACCCAGCAGCAGCCCGATCAGATGGTCCGGCACTCGCGTCCTCCTTCGGTGGTGCACCGACCCGAGCCAGCGCGACGTCGTGTCCCTGTGGGCGCTCGCAGTCTATGGCGACGATCGACGTGGAAGCCATGCGTGCGAGCCGACGGACGTGACGAGGGGCAGAATGGCGCCATTCGACCGACCAGGTGAGGAGCGTGGCCCGTGAAGGTGACCGAGCGGTGGTTCTCCGACCGGCTGCAGCAGGAGATCTCCGTGGCCCGGTGGGGCCACTTCGGCGTACCGGTCCTGGTCTTCCCGACCGCGGGCGGCGACGCGGAGGAGATCGAGCGGAACCAGCTCGTCGCGGCCTGCGGACACCTCGTCGAGAGCGGGCGGGTCAAGCTGTACTCCTGCGACAGCGTGGCCGGGCGCGCCCTCGCCATGGGCTACGGCAGCCCGGAGCACCGGATGTGGCTGTTCAACCAGTTTCACAGCGCGATCCGCAACGAGGTCGTGCCCGCCATCCACGCCGACCTCGGTGGGCACGGCGTGCCGATCGTGACCGCCGGGGCGTCGATCGGCGCCTTCAACGCCGTCGCGGTGCTCTGCCGCTACCCCGACGTCTTCCGGTCCGCTGTCGGGATGAGCGGCACCTACCGGCTCCAGCAGTTCCTGCAGGGGCAGTTCAACGAGGACCTGTACTACTCCTCGCCGATCGACTTCCTCCCGGGGCTGAACGGTCCCCAGCTCGACCTGCTCCGGGAACGCCGGGTGATCCTGGCGTCCGGCGAGGGGGCGTGGGAGAACATCGGATCGTCGTGGGCGATGGCCGACGCCCTGGGCGCCAAGGGGGTCCCCAACCGCGTCGACTCCTGGGGTCCGGAGTGGGAGCACGACTGGCCGACGTGGCTGCGGATGCTCCCGCACTACCTCGATGAGCTCTGCTGATCCCCCAGCCGCTGCAGGAAGAGGGCCTCGGCGAGGCAGGCACGCTCGAAGTCGGCGAGGTGCAGGCTCTCGTCCGGCGCGTGCGCCCGGGTGTCGGGGTCCTCGACACCGGTGATGAGCACCTCCGCGTCCGGGAACGTGCGGACGAACGGGGCGAGGAAGCCGATCGAGCCGCCGACCCCGACCTCGACCGGCGCGGTCCCCCACGCGTCGGCGAAGGCCGTCCGGGCCACGGCGTAGGCGGGTCCGGAGGTGGCCGCCCGGAAGGGGGTCACCGGCTCCCCCGCGCTCACCGTCACGCGGGCGCCCCACGGCGCGTTCGACTGCAGGTGCGCCACCAGGGCGTCCCGGGCCGCCGCACCGTCGTCGCCCGGCCCGATGCGCAGGGCGATCCTGGCCCGCGCCGACGGGACCAGCACCATCCCTGACCCGTCCACCGGCGGCGCGTCGATCCCGACCACCGACAGCGCGGGCCCGGCCCACAACCGCGAGGTGAGGGTGCCGGTGCCCAGCAGCTCGACCCCGTCGAGGACTCCTGCCTCGGCCCGGAGCTCCTCCTCGGTCAGGTCCAGCGCGTCGGCATCCTCGCGCACGAGCCCGGGTACGGCGACGTCGCCCCGGTCGTCGTGCAGGGTGGCCAGCAGCCGGGCGAGGGCGGTGAGCGCGTCCGGCACGGGACCGCCGTACACGCCGTTGTGGACCGCGTGGTCGAGGGTCTGCACGGTCACGACCACGCTCACGCCACCGCGCAGCGACGTGGTGAGCGCGGGCACGCCGATGCGCCAGTTGGTGGAGTCGGCGAGCACGAGCACGTCGGCGGCCAGCCGCTCCCGGTGGTCGCGGAGCAGGGCCGGCAGCGTGGGCGACCCGATCTCCTCCTCGCCCTCGACGAGCACGACCACCCCGACGCGCGGGTCGCCCTCCAGGGTGAGCAGCGTCCGGAGGGCGGCACAGTGCACCGCCACCCCCGCCTTGTCGTCCGCGGCCCCCCGGCCGTAGAGCCGCCCGCCTCGCTCCTGGGCGACGTAGGGGTCGCTGGACCACCGGTCGAGGTCGCCGACCGGCTGCACGTCGTGGTGGGCGTAGAGCAGCACCGTGGGTGCTCCCGGTGCCGCGGGACGGCGCCCGACCACGGCAGGGTGGCCGCCGGCGGACACCAGCTCCACCTCCGCGAGCCCCGCCGCCGTCAGCTGGCGGGCCACCTCCTCCGCGCTCGCGCGGAGGTCGGGACCGGCAGCGGGGTCGGAGGAGACCGACGGGATCCGCACCAGCCGCTCGAGGCCGGAGCGCACCTGGGGCAGCACCGACCGGAGCGCGTCGCGCAGCTCCTCCACCGACCGGCTCAACCGGCGTGCATCTCGACCTCGGCGGCGAATCGCTCGGTCATCTCGATCACCCGCTGGAGCTCGGGGTGGCGGACCACCATGATCCCGTCTCCGACGGTCGTCGCCCGCCAGTCGCGGCGAGGCGCGCCGACCGGCAGGAGGTCCATGAGCACGACGTGCTCGCCGAACTCCGCCATGAGGTGGTCGAGCCCGGAGACGCCGGTGATGTGGCCGACGCCGCGTGCGCGCTTGGAGATGCTGCCGACGTTGTAGCGCCGCTCCAGCGGCCGCATCCCCCCGTTGACCACGGCGTCGGCCCAGCCGACGTACACGTCGCCGTCGGTGTTGAAGTTCATCAGGTCGACGACGCGCGCCCCCGGCGGCCGGGCGCCGATCTCCCCGAAGACCACCTCGCCGTCCGCCTTGCGGTACCACTCCATGTGGGTGAAGCCGCTCTGGAACCCCAGGGCCTCGAGCACCTGCCGGCCCATCTGCCGACCGCCGTCGAGGTACGGCGTGTCCAGCTCGCGCAGCGAGATCGCGACCGGGCTGACCCACTCGTTCGTGGCCATCTGGAGCGGCCGCGGGCGGTACCACAACACGTGCTCGAACAGCACCTGACCGCCGGCGCAGACGGTGTCGTAGGTGAGCTCCTCGGCGTCGACGAACTCCTCGACGCTGACCTCGGGGACGTGGCGGAGCATCGGCAGCACCTCGCCGAGCTGGCCGACGGAGTCCACGCGGTAGGTGTCCGCTGACCCCGCGCCGTCGATCGGCTTGACGATGAGGGGGTAGCCGATCCGCTCGGCCGCCTCCCACACCTGCGCCACGCTCGTGGCACGCGTGTGCCACGGCGTGCGGATCCCGGCCGCGTCGAGGACCCGCTTCATCAGCTCCTTGTCCCGGAACGGCAGGGTCTGCACCACGGTCATCCCCGGCAGCCCCAGCTCCTCCCGGATCCGCGCGGCAAGCACCATGTAGGGCTCCCACAGGCACTCCACCTGGTCGATCCGCACGTGCTGGGACAGCCCTCGCAACGCCGCCAGCACCGCACCCTCGTCGGCGAGGGAGACGTGCTCGTAGTGGGCGAGGGCGTGCCGGGCGACCTCCGGCACGGCGTGCGGGGGCTGGTCGCCGACGCCGATGACCGTGGCGCCGACGGCCGCCAGCCCGCGGGTGAAGTAGGCCATCTCCTGCGGGTAGCCCGGCGACAGCATCACGACGGTGGTCACAGTGTCTCCGCGATCTCGACCCGGATGCCGCCGACGATGCGCCGCAGCGCCTCCCTGACCACGGCGGTGTCGTGGTCGCGCACCATCACGTAGCCCTCGCCCAGGTAGTCGTGGGCCGCCGGCTGCCCCTGCCGGGGGAGCCTGGACTCGACGACCAGGTGGCCGACCTGCCGCTGCACCTCGTCGACGCCGTGGACCGCCCGCACCACCCCGCGCCCCATCCCCCGCAGGTACGCCGTGCCGGCGGCGTACCTGCGCTCGGGAACCTCGAAGCGGCCGAGGACGACCAGCTCGGCCCAGGCGCTGTAGACGTCGAAGTCATGGGCGTAGCCGTGCATCGAGGTCAGCTGGGCCCCCGGCGGACGGGCGGCCACCTCCGACACCGCCACGGAGCCGTCCGGCCGGCGGAACCACTCCATGTGGGTCAGGGCGTCCCGCACGCCCAGCGCCCGCAGCGCCGCGGGACCGACCTCGTGGATCCCGGCGTACTCAGGGCCGGCGGTGTCGCGCGGCACCGTCACCGTCCACTGGATCCACGGGTTCCGCAGCACCTCCAGCGGAGGCGGCTGGTAGTCGGCCACCGAGGACCAGACCAGGCCGCCGTCGATGGTCACGCTGTCGAAGGTGTGCTCCTCCCCCACCAGGAACTCCTCGAGCAGGGCCGGGACCGCATCGGTAGGAGGCACCGCTGCCAGCCACTCCGCCAGCGTGTCCGGCCCGTCGAGCCGGTACGTCGCCTGCGACCCGGCGCCGGCCGGGGGCTTGGCGACCATCGGGAAACCGACCTCGGCCGCGAACCGGCGCGCCTCGTCCGGGTGGTGCACCAGGGCGTGCCGCGCGCAGGGGACGCCGGCCTCCCGGAGCACCGTCTTCATCCGCGCCTTGTCCCGGACGTTGTGGGCGGTGCCGACGTCCATCCCCTCGATGCCGAGGACCTCCCGGACCTCGGCGAGCGGCACCTGCAGCTGCTCCAGCGCGCCGACCAGCCGCTCGACCCGGCCCATCTGTCCGGCGAGACCTCGGACCGCCTCGGCGACCTGGCGCGGGTCCAGGGCGTTCTCCACCCGCCAGTGGCCGGCGAGCCTGCTCCGCAGCGGCGGCGGCACGCGCTCGAGCGGCTCGCACGTGACCAGCCCCAGCCGGACCCCGGGCAGGGCGGCAGCGGCCGTCACGAAGCGCGTGGTGGCTTCGAGCAGGTACGGCGCGACGAACGCTGCGGCGACCATGTCGCGGACCCTACCGGGACGAGGACGACTCGGACAGGTCACGAGCGCGAGCAGTCACCTAGCATGGCCGGATGCGCGTGATCTTCGTCGAGCCGTCCTTCCCCAACAACCAGCGCCAGTTCGTCCGCGCCCTGGCGGAGGTCGGCGCCGAGGTGATCGGCATCGGCGAGTCCTCGGGCGACCACCTCGACGACCAGCTCAGGGGCTGGATGACCCACTACCACCAGGTGCGCAGCGTCGTCGACGTCGAGGAGATGACCCACGCCGTCCGGTGGCTCCAGGACAAGGTCTGGATCGACCGGTTGGAGGCCGTGATCGAGTCGCACACGCTGCCGGCCGCGCAGGTCCGGGAGCGGTGCACGATCCCCGGCACGTCGGTGCGGACGACCTGGCTGTGCCGCGACAAGCCGTCGATGAAGGACGCTCTCCGTGCCGCCGGCGTACCCACCGCCGCCTCCACCGGAGCGGACAACGCCGAGCAGGTGTGGGCGTTCGCCGAGGCGGTCGGCTACCCCCTCATCCTCAAGCCGCGCGCGGGAGCCGGAGCGCTCGACACGACACGTGTCGACGGCTCCGGCGAGCTCGAGGCGGCGCTGGCGATGTTCGGCGGCAAGGGGGTCACCTCGATCGCGGTCGAGGAGTTCGTCGAGGGACACGAGGGGTTCTACGACACGATGTCCGTCGACGGCGTCCCGGCGCTCGACTTCGTGTCCCACTACTACCCGAATGTCCTCGAGGCGATGCGGACCCGGTGGATCTCGCCCCAGTTCGTCTGCACGAACCGGGTCGACTCGGTCGCCGACTACGACGAGCTCAAGGAGATGGGCCACCGCGTCAACCAGGCCCTCGGCATCGGCACCAGCCCGACCCACATGGAGTGGTTCTTCGGCCCCAAGGGGCTGCGGTTCTCCGAGATCGGCTGCCGCCCGCCCGGAGTCGGCGCCTGGGACCTCTACTCGGCCGGCAACGACCTCGACGTCTACCGCGAGTGGGCGAACGCGATCGTCCACAACCACGTGGCGAGCCGCCCCTCGCGCCGGTTCGCCACCGGGATCGTCGCGCTCCGCCCCGACCGCGACGGCCACGTCGCCGGCTACTCCGGCGTCGACGAGATCCAGAGCAGGTACGGCGAGTGGGTCATCGACGCGCACCTGCCCGGTCCCGGCACGCCGACCCAGGGCCCCGAAGCCGGCTACATGGCGAACGCCTACGTGCGGATGCGTCACCCGGACTACGACGTCCTGCGGCAGATGCTCGACGACGTGGGCCGCTCGGTCCACCTCCACGCCGGCTGATGCCGGCCGTCACGCTGCTCGGCCCCCAGCGCCGGCCGACCGTGCAGCAGGTCGTGCGCGACCTCGACCCCGGCACCGCGTTCGCCATCGTGACCGCAGGGTGGCAGGAGCGGGAGTCCGACGACGCGGAGATGCGCGAGCTCCTCGGCGGCCGTGCGGTCAACCTCGCCCTGCACGCCCGCTGGCTCGACGTGCTCGACCGTGACCGTGAGTACGCCAACGCCGAGCGCGAGCACCAGGCGGCGCTCGCGGAGCTCCGCTCGCTCTACCTGATCCAGCTCGACCACGCGCTGCGCGCGACGTACTCCGTCTCCGAGCGGCGTGAGGGGCGGCCTCGGCTGCGTCAGCGCGCGCTGACCGACGCACTCGAGGTGGTGCGCCTCCTCGACGAGCAGCACCTGGTCCGGGTCCGCGAGGCCCAGCTGGCGTTCTTCGACGCGTGGCGCCCGCAGGAGCGAGAGCTGGTCGCAGGCCACCGGGAGGAGGTCCGGCGGCTTCTCGGCACGACGGATGCGCTCGTGGTCGCGGGCGGCCACGTCGGGGAGCTGGTCAGCCTCCTGCACCTCTTCCACCTCCGCCCCCACGTGCCGCCGACCGTCATCGCCTGGTCCGCCGGGGCGATGGCGCTGACCGACCGGGTGGTGCTCTTCCACGACTTCGTCCCCCACGGGATCGCGCAGACCGAGGTGCTGGGCGAGGGGCTCGGCGTCATCCGCGACCTCGTGATGCTGCCGCACGCCCGGCGCCGGCTCCGCGTCGAGGACCAGGCGCGGATGTCCGTGCTCGCCCGCAGGTTCGACCCCGTCCCCTGCCTCGTGCTCGACGACGAGCTCCGCGTCGACCTCACCGAGGACGGCCGGCTGCCGACGGACGCGCGGGTCATCGCCTCGGACGGCCGCGTGACGTCGGTGGAGGCGGCATGAGGAGCGCGGGACGGACCGGCAAGCTCGCGATCAACCGGCTCAAGGACCGCAAGCAGCTCGACGCGGCCGCCGTGGACACGTTCCTGGCGCGGCACGAGGTGCCCGTCGTGGAGGGGTCGCACTGCACGTTCCTGTTCCGCGGCGAGGCCGACGAGGTGCTCCTCTCCCAGCGCATCGTCGGGCTGCCCGAGCTGATCCCGCTGCGGCGGCTGTACGGCACCGACCTGTGGTACCTCGCACTGGAGCTGCCGCACGGCTCACGGGTCAACTACCAGATCGAGGTCCGGCGCGGCGACCACGTCGAGCGGTTCAACGACCCGTTGAACCCGAAGCTCTCCTACAGCCCGGTCGGCACGTCGTCGGTCTGCTTCGGGCCGGGGTACGAGACCCCGGAGTGGACGATGCACGACCCGGACTCCCGGCCGGGCGAGCTGGTCGACGTCCGGGTCAGGAGCCGGGCCCTGCGCCGCGAGGTCCCCGTCCAGGTCTACCTCCCGGCCCGGTTCAGGCCGACCGGGTCCTACCCGTTGCTGGTCGTGCACGACGGCCCGGACTTCCTGCAGTACGCCGCGGCCGGGACCGTCCTGGACAACCTCATCCACCGGCTCGACGTCGCCGAGACCGTCGTGGCGTTCCTGCGGCCCGAGGACCGGCTCACGGAGTACGCCAACTCCACGGCGCACTCCAGGTTCCTCGCCCAGGAGCTGCTTCCGGCCCTGGAGACCCAGTTCCCGCTGGTGGCCAAGCCGTCCGGCCGATGCCTGCTCGGCTCGAGCTTCGGGGCGGTCGCGTCGTTCTCGGCCGCGGTCCGCTCCCCGGAGACCTACGGGTCGCTGGTGCTGATGTCCGGGTCGTTCGTCTCGACCGACATCGGCATGGACCACGGCGGCGGTGAGGTGTTCGACCCGGTCGTGAAGTTCGTCAACAAGTACCGAGCCCGTCCCACCCACGTCGCCGAGCGGCTGTTCGTGAGCTGCGGCGTCTACGAGCCGCTGATCACGCACAACCGCTCCATGGTGCCCACGCTCGAGTCCGCCGGGATGACCGTGCGGTTCGTGGAGACCCGCGACGGCCACAACTGGGAGAACTGGCGTGACCAGCTGCGCGATGCGCTGTCGTGGGTCTATCCCGGCCCGCAGAAGTTCGTCTACGAGTGAGCGACGGCCGGGGTCGCCGACGGCGCGAGGGCGGTCCGGGCCAGCTCGCGGGCATGCACCTCGGCGCTGTCGATGACCGGCAGCGGGCTGTCCTCCGGGTCGAGAAGGAGCCCGATCTCGGTGCAGGCGAGCACCACCGCATCGGCGCCGCGCTCGGCGAGCCGGCTGACCACGTCGAGGTAGGCGGCGCGCGAGCGGTCCAGGACCTTCCCCTGGGTCAGCTCCTCGAACACGACCCGGTCGACCAGCATCCGGTCGCCCTCGTCGGGCGTCACTGCCTTCTTGCCGTGACGTGCCAGCCGGTCGCTGTAGAACGGCTCCTCCATCACCCACCGCGTGCCCAGGATCCCGAGCCGCTCCCAGCCCCGCCGCTCCGCCTCGGCGGCAACCGCGTCCGCGATATGGAGCAGTGGCACGTCGACTGCGGCCTCGACCACCGGGGCCACCTTGTGCATGAGGTTCGTGCAGATGGCCACCACGTCGGCGCCGCTGTCGGTGCAGCGGCGCGCTGCCTCGGCGAGCAGCCGCCCGGCACCGGCCCAGTCGCCGGCGACCTGGCATGCCCGGATCTCGGAGAAGTCGAGCGACTGCAGCACGATCCGCGCCGAGGCGTGGCCACCCCGCTCTGCCGCGACCGCTTCGTTGATCAGCCGGTAGTAGGTGGCGGTCGAGTGCCAGCTCATCCCGCCGATGAGCCCGAGGGTTCGCATCTCCATGCGCCCACTCTCGGGCACCGTTCGGCTGAAAGGTAGACGTCATCTCCTTCGAGCGGCCCTTAGGTAGGCTTTGACCGTGGATCCGCGCCGCGTGCTCATGTTCCGCACGGTCGCACGGGCCGGCTCGCTCAGTGCGGCCGCACGGGCCCTCGGGATGACGCAGCCCGCGGTGAGCCAGCAGCTGCGTCACCTCGAGCGCGAGGCAGGCACGCCGCTCCTCCTGCGCGGGTCGCGCGGCGTCACCTTGACCGAGGCCGGCACGTTGCTGCTGACGCGGGCGGACGCGGTCGCGAGCCAGCTGCACATGGCCGAGGAGGAGCTCTCCTCGGTGGCGGAGCTCCGCGTCGGACGGGTGCGGCTGGTGGCCTTTCCCTCGGCTGCCGCCGCGCTGGTGCCCGGCGTGCTGCAGGAGCTGCGGTCACGCCATCCGGGGTTGGAGGTGACGATGGTGGAGGCAGAGCCGCCCGAGGCCTGGACCGCCGTGCGCTCGGGAGAGGCCGACGTCGCGCTGGTGTTCGGGTACGACGGCCCGCCGCCGGACGACGGCGAGCTCGCCTGGGTCCCGCTCGGCGTCGAGCCCCTCTACCTCGTGCTGCCGCCGGGCCACCCCGGGACCGACGAGCGCACGACCGCCTGGCTGGCGGACGAGACCTGGATCGCCGGCTGCGAGCGCTGCCGCCAGCACCTCGTCGAGCGGTGCCGTGCGGCAGGGTTCGAGCCGCGCCTGACGCACGAGAGCGACGACTATGTCGTCGTGCAGAACCTGGTCGCCAGTGGACTGGGGATCACCGTGCTCCCCCGGCTCGCCCTCCGGGCGTTCCGCCACCCGGAGGTCGTCGTCCACCCGCTGACCGCCTTCGGCGAGCGGCACGTGGGCCTGGTGCACCGGCCCGGAGCCGGCGAGGTGCCGGGCACCCGCGCACTCGTCGAGGAGCTGCGGCGCGCGGTTTGACCCATGCGCCGGCGGGCACCCTCGCGTCATGAGTGATGACTCCCCAGCCCAGCAGTTCGCCGACGCCCTCCAGGAGTACGAGCGGAGCGGTGACCACGCCGGGCTCGTCGACCGGTTCGCCGGCGAGGCCCAGCTGCTCCGCCCGGAGGCCAACGGGTCCCACGTGTCGGAGGACGATGCGGCCGGCTTCTGGGACAGCTACCTCGCGCAGTTCTCCGAGATCGCCACCGAGTTCACCCACGTCGAGGACGGCGACAGCCACGCCTGGTTGGAGTGGGCCTCCCGCGGAAAGCTCTCGACCGGGCGGTCCATCGACTACCGCGGCGTGTCGCTGCTCTCCTTCGCGGAGGACGGCACGGTGCGGCGGTTCGCCACCTACTACGACACGGCCGCGTTCATCGAGCCGACCGCCTGAGCAGGAGGACCACCGTGACCGACGAGGGCGTGGACGAGGTCTGGGACGACTGGAAGCAGGCGGTCAACATGACCGCTGCTGAGCTGGAGAAGTGGCTGGCCACCGACGAGTCCCAGGGCGTCGGCGACAAGGGCGACACCGGATCGGACGGCGAGTCGACGGGGCACCAGTCGGGCAGGCGCATCGTCGACCTGCTGCGCACGAAGAAGGGCGACCTCGGCGACGACGACGCCGGGCACATGCGCAAGGTCGTCGGCTACGTGCACCGACACCTCGCCCAGCGGCCGGACGGCGACGTCTCGGACACCGCGTGGCGCTACTCGCTGATGAACTGGGGGCACGACCCGCTCAAGGACTGAACGGCGGGCGCGTCGGCCTCGACCTGGTTGGCGCGGGCACGTCCGAGGTTCCACTCCAGCCAGTCGTCCTGCTCGCGGCGGTCCGCCTCGACCGTGCAGCCGGCCCGGTCGCCGAAGTCGGCCAGCACGGGGACCGCGTCCGCCGACAGCCCTTCGAGGTAGGTCCAGTCCACCTTGCCGGTGGCGTCGTACCGTTCGAGGTTCTGGCGCGCGATCCAAGCGTCGGGGTTGAGAGCTGCGAGGCCGAGCAGCAGCGCGACACCGCTGAAGAGCCCGAAGCGCGGCAGCCAGGCGGCCCGGAGCGCGACACCACCCACCATGGTCGCCACCACGAGCGCTCCCAGCCACCCCTCGAAGACGTCGACGAGCAGCCGCAGCCTGGTGAACCCGTAGGCGTCCTGGTAGACGTGCATCCGGTAGAGCGCCGAGGCGACGACCACCAGCGTCGACAGGCAGAGGATGCCGAGGGCGACGCGGATCCAGGTGCGGTCGGCCGACGTCTCCGTCGGTGCCTTGCGGGTCGCCGCCCAGACGACGAGCAGGGTGAGCCCCGTGGCGACCGTCAGCTGCCCGAACCCCTGGTGGACGTACTCCGCGTAGGTCAGCCCGGTGGTGCGCTCGAGGTAGTCGTGACCGCCGAAGATCACCGCGGCCTGCGCCAGCAGGAACACGACGAACACCGCGTCGATGACGAGCACCGGGGCCAGCCACTCGAACCGGTGCGCCACCGGGCGGGACGCCCGCCGACCGTGCCCGACCGCTGGCGGGTTCAGTGCCAGGTAGGCGCCGGCGAGCACGATCCCGCCGACGAAGACCATGAGGAACGCCCGCAGGGCGAGGTCGTCGGAGCCCAGGTCCGGGACGACGGCGCCGACCCACTCCGCGAAGAGCGCGTCGGCCGACGCGAACAGCAGGGCGAAGACCGCGACCCCGATCACCGACCACACCGCCGTACGCAGCAGCGCGGCCCCGTTGCCCAGCCCGGTCAACCGCCGCGCCGTGCGGCCGAGCCACGGCAGCCCCCGCAGCCCCGCGAGCGGCCAGGCGAGAGCGGCGAGGACGAACGACGGCGCGGTGCGGCCGCGCACCAACCCGACCGCGCACAGCCCGGCCCCGGCGACAAGACAAAGCACCACGATCCAGTCGGCGTCCCTGAGCACGACGACCGAGGAGAGGGCCAGGCAGAGCACGGCGCACGTGAGCGTGAAGGGGTCTCTCCGGTGCCGGCTGGCGGCGAGCAGGACTCCGCCGGCCGCGGCCAGCACCAGGAACCACCCCAGACCGACGTCCCGGAAGGGCACCACGACGGCGGCGAGGACACCGACGGCCGTCGCACCCACGAGCACGGGGACGTTGCCCGGCACCGAGCGCTCCGGCCAGAAGGCCCCGAAGAGCGAGTCGGTGACGGACGGAGCCGCCCCCGGAGCCGCGACCGCGGTCCCGCGCCGGGACCGGTGCCGGGGGCGGCCGGCGACCGGCGGGGTCGGGGTGGGCGACATCGTGGGCTCCTCGGTGAGCGGACGGGTGGGGACCAGAGGCAGGTCGGCCCGGACCCGGGCACCCCGCCTGCCGGGTTCGGGGTCGGTGAAGCCGATGGTGCCGTCGTGGAGGTCGGTCACCCACCGGGCGATCGCGAGCCCGAGCCCGGTGCCGCCGCCGCCGTCCACGTCGCTGAGGGTCCCGAACCGCTCGAAGACACGCTCGCGGTTCGCCGGCTCGACTCCCGGGCCTTCGTCGGCGACGTCCAGCAGCCAGCGGTCCCTCCGCGCGAAGGCGCGCACCATGACGGTGCCGCCGGGCGGGCTGTGCCGCGAGGCGTTGTCGAGCAGGTTGACGACGAGCTGGCGGAGCCGGGCCCGGTCCCCCTCGACGACGAGGTCGGGAGGGTCCACCTGGACGGTGCAGCTCAGGTCGCGGCCGCCGACGCGGAGCTCGGCGACCGCGCTCTCCAGCAGCGTTCCGACCGGGACCGGCTCCCGGAGGAGCGGGGTCTTGCCCGCGTCGACGCGGGCGAGGTCCAGCAGGTCGTTGACCAGCGCGGTCATCCGTTCCCCCTGCTCGAGGGCTGCGCGCAACGTCCGGGGGTCAGGCTCCGCGACGCCGTCGGCGAGGTTCTCCAGGAGCGCGCAGAGGCCGGTCAGCGGGGTGCGCAGCTCGTGACTGACGTTGGCGACGAGCTCGCGGCGGTTCCGGTCCACCCCGGACAGCTCCTCCGCCATCCGGTTGAAGGCCCTGGCGAGCTCCCCCACCTCGTCGCGGGACGTGGCGGTGACCCGCACGGAGTGGTCCCCGGTCGCCATGCGCCGGCTGGCGACGGTCATCTCCCGGAGCGGCGAGGTCATCCCGACCGCGAGCAGCTGGGTGACCGCGAGCGCCAGGACGACGGTGACGGGCATGCTGAGCCAGATCGGGACGCCGCCGGCCGAGCCGATCGTGGCGAGGACGGCCGCGACCGTCACGCTGGCCGCCACCAGCAGGCCGAGCTTGACCTTCACCGACCGCACCGGGTCGAGCGGCTGGACCGTCACCGGTCGTCACCGCCCTCGAGGGAGTAGCCGACCCCGTGCACCGTCCGCAGCCGGTGCGCCCCCACCTTCGAGCGGAGTGCCTTCACGTGGCTGTCGACCGTGCGGGTCCCCGAGGCGCCCGGCCATCCCCAGACCTCGGCCAGCAGCCTCTCCCGGGTGAGCACGACGCCGGGGCTGGTGGCGAGGCAGAGCAGGAGGTCGAACTCGGTCGGCGTCAGGTGCACCTCGTCGTCACCGGACCAGACCCGCCGGCCGCCCGCGTCGATGCGCAGGTCACCGACGACGGTCGCGTCCGCCGCGCCGGCGGCCAGCTGCGAGGCCCGGTCGACCCGGCGCAGCAGGGCCCCGACGCGTGCGACGAGCTCGCGCATCCGGAACGGCTTGGTGAGGTAGTCGTCGGCTCCGACGCCGAGCCCGACGAGGATGTCGGCCTCGTCGTCGCGTGCGGTGAGCATGAGCACCGGCACCGGGCGGACCGCCTGGATCCGTCGGCAGACCTCGTGGCCGTCGAAGCCGGGCAGCATCACGTCGAGCACGACCACCTCCGGGGAGGATGCGGTGAACTCCGCCACTGCTCCGGGACCGTCCCAGGCGCGGACGACGTCGTACCCCTCGGCGACGAGCCGGTCGGTGACGGCGCCGTTGATCACCGGCTCGTCCTCGACGACGAGGACCCGGCGGGCAGGATGGCTCATGTCCGTGAGCCTAGGAGTCACCGCGGCCGGGAACCGGGGACGACTCGTGAAGATCCTGTGCAGGTCAGCCGGGGTGTGCCGTGCTGTTGCGGGTGGCGTGTCTTGGTGTCGACGAGCACAATGGCAGGAAAGGGCCATCCAGGCTGGGGAAGTGGGACATCGTGTCACCGACCGCACAAGGCACCTGTGCACCACCTCGATTCGAGCACGTGGCAGCGTTCTACGCGGGGCCCGAAGGTGCCCTCGGAGCCTGTCTGGGGTTCGTCAGGGAGGCGGTGCAGCAGCAGGAGCCGGTGCTGGTGGCGCTGGCCCCGGAGCGCAACGAGGCCCTGCACGAGGCGCTCGACCTGGACACCGACCTCGTCCAGTACGCCGACATGCGCGAGCTGGGCGGCAACCCCGCGCGGATCATCCCCCGGTGGCAGCAGTTCCTCGAGGAGACCGAGAGCGGCGGACCGGTGCGCGGCATCGGCGAGCCGGCCTGGGCAGGGCGGGGCGCCGACGACTACGTCGAGGCGGCCCTGCACGAGAGCCTCCTCAACGTGGCCTTCGACGGCGGGAGGCCGTGGCGCCTGATGTGCCCCTACGACCTGACCGCCCTGCCGGTGGAGGTGCTCGAGGAGGCGCGCCGGACCCACCCGGGCGTGCGCAACGACGACCGCACCGAGGACGGGTACGCCGGTCACGGCCACGCCGAGCGGATCTTCACGACGCCGCTGCCCGCCGTCCCCGCCGACGCCACGGGGGTGGACTTCGAGGGGCCGGACCTCGGCGCCGTCCGCGGGCTGGTGGTGCGCCTCGCGCAGGCGTCGGGGCTCCCCGCGGCCGAGTCCGAGGACCTGGCGCTGGCGGTCCACGAGCTGACCACCAACAGCGTGCGGCACGGCGGAGGACACGGAGCGATCTACTTCTGGGACGAGCCCGACAGCGTGGTCGTCGAGGTGCGCGACGACGGGCGGATCGACGACCCGCTGGTGGGGCGGCGCCTGCCGAGCCCGATGGCCGAGGACGGCCGCGGGGTGTGGATCGCCAACCAGCTGTGCGACCTGGTGCAGACGCGCTCGGGCGAGCAGGGGACCCAGGTCCGGCTCCGGATGCAACTCTGACGGTCCGCTGGTTTCCGTGCGCCGCTCGCGACGCACGATGACTCCATGGACTACACCCACCTCGGCCGTAGCGGCCTCTCTGTCAGTCGTCTCTGCCTCGGCACGATGAACTTCGGACCCGAGACCACCGAGGAGGACTCGCACGCGATCATGGACCGGGCCCTGGAGCTCGGCATCAACTTCTTCGACACCGCCAACGTCTACGGCTGGGAGAAGGGCGAGGGCATCACCGAGCAGATCATCGGCCGGTGGTTCGCGCAGGGCGGTGGCCGGCGCGAGAAGACCGTCGTGGCCACCAAGCTCTACGGGTCGATGAGCGACTGGCCGAACGACACCTTCCTGTCGGCCCGCAACATCCGTCGCGCCTGCGATGCCTCGCTCCGTCGCCTCCAGACCGACCACCTCGACCTCTACCAGATGCACCACGTCGACCGGTCGACGCCGTGGGACGAGATCTGGGAGGCGTTCGAGGTGCTGCGCACCCAGGGGAAGGTCCTCTACTTCGGCTCCTCGAACCATGCCGGCTGGCACATCGCCAAGGGCATGGAGGCCGCCCGGCGCCGGGGCCGGTTCGGCCTGGTCAGCGAGCAGTCGATCTACAACCTGCTCAAGCGCGAGGTGGAGCTCGAGGTGCTCCCGGCGTGCGAGGACTACGGTCTTGGCGTCATCCCCTGGTCGCCCCTCCAGGGCGGGCTGCTCGGGGGGATCATCCGCAAGACCGAGAAGGGCGGGCGCCGGCTCTCCGGGCAAGCGAAGGAGGGGCTGAGGAAGCACCGCCCGGCGTTGAAGAAGTGGGAGGCGCTCTGCGACGAGCTCGGTGAGCACCCTGCGGACGTCGCCCTCGCCTGGCTGCTGGACCAGCCTGCGGTGACCGCGCCGATCATCGGTCCACGGACGCTGGAGCAGCTCGAGGGGTCGCTGCGCGCCACGGAGATCTCCCTGTCCGACGAGGCGTCGGCCCGCCTCGACGAGATCTTCCCGGGCCCGGGTGGGGCAGCCCCCGAGGCCTACGCCTGGTGACCTCCGGGGGGACCCTGCCGATGCCGGCGGGAATGACCGGCGTCTGCTGACGGTTCTCGGGGAGTGACGACCACAGAACCCGCGGCAGCGCTGACCTGGGGTCACCCGCGTGCGGTGTGGGTCCTCACCGCCACGGTGCTCGGTTCCGCGCTGACCTTCATCGACGCGACGGTCGTGAACATCGCCCTCCCGACGATCGGAGGCGAGCTCGACGCCGGGACGTCGGCGCTGACGTGGGTGGTGAACGCCTACGCGCTGACGCTGGCAGCACTGGTCCTGCTCGGCGGGTCGGTCGGCGACAGGTTCGGCCGACGCCGCGTCTTCGAGGTCGGGATCGTCGTCTTCGCGGGCGCCTCCGCCCTGTGCGGGCTCGCACCGAACGTCGAGACGCTCATCGCAGCCAGGGCGGCGCAGGGGGTCGGTGGCGCGCTGCTCACTCCCGCCAGCCTCGCGATCCTGCAGGCGTCCTTCGCGCGGGGCGACCGCGGACGGGCGATCGGGGCCTGGTCCGGACTCACCGGCGTCGCGGCGGCGATCGGCCCCTTCCTCGGCGGCTGGATCGTCGAGGTGGCCAGCTGGCGGTGGGTCTTCCTGGTCAACCTGCCCGTCGCGCTGGTCGTGCTGCTCGTCGCCCGACGTCACGTGCCCGAGACACGTGACCCAGCGGCCCGGAGCAGGCCTCTGGACGTGACCGGTTCGGCGCTCCTGGTGGCCGGACTCGGCTCGGTCACGTTCGGGCTGACCGCGCTGCCGTCGGAGGACGCCGCCGCCCCGTGGGCCGGAGGGGCACTCGTGGCCGGGCTGCTGCTGCTGGTCGTCCTCGCGCTGTGGGAGCGCCGGGCACCGAGCCCGCTGCTGCCGGCCAGCGCGTTCGCGTCTCGTCTCTTCGTCGCCGTCAACGGGGTCACCTTCGTGGTGTACGCCGCGCTCGGCGCCATCTTCTTCTCGCTCGTGGTCGCGCTGCAGGTCGGCGCGGGCTTCGATCCGCTCGCCGCCGGGCTCTCCCTGCTGCCGGTCACGGTGCTGATGCTGCTGTTCAGCGCTCGGAGCGGTGCGCTGATGGAGCGCACCGGTCCGCGGCTGCCGATGACGCTCGGCCTCCTGGTGGCCGCGAGCGGCGTGGGGCTGATGAGCCGCATCGACGCCGACTCCGACTACGTCCTGGACGTCCTGCTGCCCAGCGCCGTCTTCGGGGCCGGTCTCACCCTCCTGGTCACCCCGCTCACCGCCACCGTGCTCGCCGCACTGCCCGACGAGCAGGCAGGCGTGGCCAGTGGGGTGAACAACGCCGTGGCCCGCACCGCGGGGCTGCTCGCGGTTGCGGCGGTGCCCCTGGTCGGAGGGCTGGGCGGCGACGGCCTGACCGACCCCGTGGTGGTCCGCGACGCCTTCGAGACGATCGCCCTGACCTGTGCAGGCGTGCTCGTCGTCGGGGCCGCGCTGTCGGCGCTCGTCCTGCGTGTGCCCGCCCGGACGACCGAGCACGAGCCGGACGTCGCCCACCACCACTGCGCCCTCACGTCGCCGCCGGCCGCCGCAAGCTGACGGGCGACCCCCGGCACCCGCCTGGCGGAGGTGGCGCAGCCGGCCGGGTTCTCGCCAGGATGTGGGGACGTACGGCGGGACCGGGCTGTGCGCACTCGGCGGGAGGATGGTGCTGACGATGATCGACGTGCTGTGGGGCCTCGGTGGGATGGCGTTCCTGCTGGCGCTCGCGGTGGCGTTCTCGAGCAATCGCAAGGCGATCCGGTTGCGGACGGTGGCGGGGGCGCTCGCCCTGCAGGTCGGCTTCGCGATCCTCGTCCTCTACTGGTCGCCCGGCCAGCGGGCGCTGGGAGCGGCGTCGCGCGGGGTGCAGGCGGTGATCGACTCCTCCCGGGAGGGCATCGGGTTCCTGTTCGGGCCGGTGCTGCCGGCCAGCGACGAGGGCGTGGTCTTCGCGCTCCAGGTGCTGCCGGTGATCATCTTCTTCGCCTCCCTGACCGCGGTGCTCTACCACCTCCGCGTGCTGCAGTGGGTCGTGAAGGGGCTCGGCGGCGCGCTGGGCCGCCTGCTCGGCACCGAGCACGCCGAGTCCGTGAACGCCGCCGCCAACATCTTCGTGGGCCAGACCGAGGCGCCCCTGGTGATCCGTCCCTACATCGGCGGGCTCTCCCGCTCCGGGCTGTTCGCGGTCATGGTGGGCGGGCTCTCGACCGTCGCCGGGTCGGTTCTGGTCGGCTACTCGCTGCTCGGGGCGCCGCTGGAGTACCTCATCGCTGCCAGCTTCATGGCCGCACCGGGCGCTCTGCTGATGGCCAAGATCCTTCTGCCCGAGGACGACGAGGAAGCGGTGGCCGCGGAGCGGCAGCGGGTCGAGGCATCGGCAGCGCGGCGGCGGAAGACCGCGGAGCCGTCGTCGTCGGACGGGCCCGCATCGGACGAGGCCTCGTCGGAGCAGCCCTCGTCGGAGGCTGGCTCCACGGACGACCCGACGCACCGCAACGTCATCGACGCAGCCGCTTCCGGTGCCGCGGACGGGCTCCGGCTGGCCGCCACGATCGGCGCCATGCTGCTGGCGTTCATCTCGCTGATCGCCTTGGCGAACCTCGCCATCGGCGGTGTCGGTGGGTGGTTCGGCTACGGCGACCTCACCTTCGAGCAGCTCCTCGGCTGGCTGTTCGCGCCGCTGATGACCGTCATCGGCGTGCCCTGGGAGGAGGCTGTGCAGGCCGGCAGCTTCGTCGGGCAGAAGACGGTGGTCAACGAGTTCGTCGCCTTCAGCGAGTTCGGCCCGGTCGTCGACAGCCTGAGCGACAAGACCGCCGCGATCGTCACCTTCGCGCTGACCGGGTTCGCCAACCTCGGCTCGCTCGGCATCCTGCTCGGCGGGCTGGGCGGCCTCGCGCCGGAGCGTCGGCCCGAGATCGCCGCGTTGGGGCTGCGCGCGATTCTGGCGGCGACCCTGGCGAACCTCATGAGCGCGGCCATCGCCGGCGTCCTTCTCGGCTAGCGTGCGGACGAGCCACCGCGCCGCGTCGGAGCGGCCGAGGAGAGGACGACCGATCGTGAGCAGACTTCTGGAGAGCTACGTAGCCGGCAGCTGGGTGGGACCCGCCGGTGAGGGCGAGCCGTTGCTGGACGCCGCCACCGGCGAGGAGGTGGCCCGCGTCTCCACCCGCGGCGTCGACCTCGGGGCGATGGTCGACCACGCGCGGTCGACCGGCGGCCCGGCGGTCCGCGAGCTGACCTTCCACGAGCGCGCGGGCGTCCTGAAGGCGATCGCCAAGCAGCTCTCCGCCGACAAGGACGAGCTCTATGCCCTCTCCGCTCGGACCGGCGCCACCCGGCGGGACTCCGCCGTCGACATCGACGGCGGGTTCGGCACCCTGTTCAGCTACGCGAGCAAGGGCACCCGCGAGCTCCCCAACGACACGATCGTGCTCGACGGGCCGCTCGAGCCGCTGGGGCGCGGCGGCACCTTCGTCGGGCAGCACCTCTACTCCTCGCGCCCCGGTGTCGCCGTGCAGGTCAACGCCTTCAACTTCCCCGTCTGGGGGATGCTCGAGAAGCTGGCGCCGGCGTTCCTGGCCGGGCTGCCCACCATCGTCAAGCCGGCCAGCCAGACGGCGTACCTCACCGAGGCGGTCGTCCGCCGGATCATCGGCACCGGACTCCTCCCGGAGGGCTCGCTGCAGCTGCTCACCGGGAGCGCCGGAAGCCTCCTCGACCTGCTCGGGGTCCAGGACTCGATCGCGTTCACCGGCTCGGCGCACACCGCCGGGGTGCTGCGCAGCCACCCGTCGGTGCTGCACGGGGGTGCGAGCCTGCAGGTCGAGGCAGACTCGTTGAACTGCTCGATCCTGGGTCCGGACGTCACCGACGCCGACCCGGAGCTCGACCTGTTCGTCAGGTCCGTGGTCACCGAGATGACGGTCAAGGCCGGTCAGAAGTGCACCGCGATCCGCCGGGTGCTGGTGCCCGAACCGGTCGCCGACCGGGTGGTCGAGGCGATCGCGGCGCGCCTCGCGTCTGTCACCGTCGGGGACCCCCGGCACGACGACGTCCGGATGGGCGCACTGGCGAGCCTCGGTCAGCGCGAGGAGGTGCGCAAGGCGATCGAGGCGCTGCGCAGCTCCGCCGAGGTGGTGTACGGCGATCCCCGGCACGTCGACCTCGTGGACGCGGACGCCGAGCGGGGCGCGTTCCTCTCCCCCGTGCTCCTCCGCGCCCGGCCCGGAGCGGCCGAGCCGCACGACGTGGAGGCCTTCGGCCCGGTCAGCACGGTCCTGACCTACGGCTCGCTGGACGAGGCGGTCGCCCTCGCCGCCCGCGGCAGGGGCAGCCTCGTCGGGTCCCTCGTCACCCACGACCCCGAGGTCGCGAGAGCGGTCACGCTCGGCGTCGCGCCGTGGCACGGCCGGATCCTCGTGCTCGACCGCGACGACGCGGGCGAGTCGACCGGTCACGGCAGCCCGCTGCCGGTGCTGGTGCACGGCGGACCAGGGCGGGCCGGCGGCGGTGAGGAGCTCGGCGGCATCCGTGGCGTGCTCCACCACATGCAGCGCACCGCGATCCAGGGCTCGCCGGACATGGTCACCGCCATCACCGGCCGGTGGACCAGCGGCTCGCGGCGGATCGTCGAGGACGTGCACCCGTTCCGCAAGAGCCTGACCGAGCTGCGGGTCGGCGACACTGTGCAGAGCGCCTCCCGCCAGGTGACCCTCGAGGACATCGAGCACTTCGCCGAGTTCACCGGCGACACCTTCTATGCCCACACCGACGCCGAGGCAGCGGCCGCGAACCCGCTCTTCGGCGGCATCGTCGCCCACGGCTACCTCGTGGTGTCGCTGGCCGCCGGTCTCTTCGTGGACCCCGACCCGGGGCCGGTGCTCGCGAACTTCGGGGTCGACCACCTGCGGTTCCTCACGCCGGTCAAGGCCGGGGACTCCGTCCGGGTGACGCTGACCGTCAAGCAGATCACCCCCCGAGCCACCGCCGACTACGGCGAGGTGCGGTGGGACGCGTTGGTCGTCAACGGCGAGGACCAGCCGGTGGCGACGTACGACGTGCTGACGCTCGTCGCGAAGCAGTGGCCGGCCGACCCGAGCTGACCCACCGCGCCTTCTCCGCCCGGCTAGCCTCGGAGGGGACGGAGGAGGACCGATGCGGCTCTGGCTGGCGGCGACGACGGCGGCGGTGGCGCTGCTGCTTCCGGGGTGTGTCGTGGTCAGCGACACCCAGCCGCCCGCCCCACCATCCGGCCAGGGCCAGGGCCAGGGCCAGGGCTCCGGTGGCGGAGGCGGCGGGGTGGCGGCGGTGGCGGCGGTGGGAACGGCGGCGGAGACGGGTACGCCTTCGTGCAGACCCGCGACAACGGCGCGCCGGTGCGCTGGAGCACCTGCCGCCCGATCCGCTACGTCGTCCGGCCCAGCAACGAGCCCGACGGTGCCCGGGCCCTGCTGACCGACAGCATCCAGCGGATCGCCGAGGCGACCGGGCTCGAGTTCGAGGACGCCGGCACGACCGACGAGGCGCCGTCGCGCAGGCGCGGGCTCTACCAGCCCGACCGGTACGGCGACCGCTGGGCTCCCGTCCTCATCGCCTACTCCACCCCGGAGGAGGACAGCCGGCTGTCCGGACAGGCCGCGGGGTACGGCGGTCCGGCGTACGTCAGCCTTGGTGGCGGCACGCCGCGGTACGTCAGCGGGTCGGTGGTCTTCGACGTGGACCAGATGACGTCGATGGGCGGCGAGGGGGCCATGCAGGCCGTGATGCTGCACGAGCTGGGCCACCTGGTGGGGCTCGCCCACGTCGACGACCGCAGCCAGCTGATGAACCCGGTGATGTACGGCCGTCAGGTGACCGGCCTTCAGGCAGGCGACCTGGCCGGGCTGGAGGAGCTCGGGAGCGGCGAGTGCTACGACCCGATCGAGCCGCGGTCGCTCCGCGGCTCGGGTCAGGGGTGAGCCGGCCGGACTCGCGGTCACCGGGTTGAACGGCCCGCCGCGGGGTAATGGCTCCGACATGGCCTCTTCAGCACTGGTTCGCCCGCGGAACGACAAGTGGATCGCCGGCGTCTGCTCCGGGCTGGCCCGCCGGTTCGGCATCTCGACCGGCCTGGTGCGCCTGCTCTTCGTCGTCTTCGGCTTGTTCGGAGCGGGCGAGATCGCCTACATCGTGCTCTGGGTCCTGATGCCCAAGGAGTAGCACGGCGTCCGGTCCACCGGGACCGCGCTTCGATGACTTCCTACCCTGGCTGCGACACCTGTGGCGTCCGACGCTGGAGGTGCCAAGGGCCCGTGTGCCCTGCCCCTCGTGGACAGGACGAAGACCATGGAACCGCTCCCGAACGCAGTGCTCGTCGGCGTCACCGGACGTGGCGAGAACACCCTGGCACTCCGGCACGCGCTGTCGGAGGCCGAGCGCTTGCAGTGCGGCGTCACGGTGGTGCACGCCGTCCACCCGTTCCTCCCTCCGCCCCCGACCGGCGTCCCGATGACCGACGACACGTGGTCCAACGTCGGCTCGAAGGTTGTCGGTGAGGTGCTCGAGGAGCTGAGCGGGCTGAACCAGCGCGACGTCCCGACCAGCGCGGTGACGCGCTACGGCGACCCGGGGCCGGTCTTCGCCGAGCTCAGCACGGACTCCCGGATGATCGTGCTGCAGCACCGGGACCTGTCGCGCCTCCACCGGCTCGTCACCGGATCCACCGTGGCCGCCGTCGCGCACCACGCGCACTGCCCGATCGTGTCGGTGCCCGGATCGGTGCCGGCACACACGACCGGCACCATCGCCGTCGGGGTCGACCAGGACGGAGGCCCGCGTTCGGTCCTCGAGGCAGCGTTCGTTCAGTCCGCAGCGCACCGCTGCGCGCTCCGGGTGGTGCACGCTTCGCGCCCTCCTTCGGCGTACGAAGCAGAGGTCCCAGATCCCGCCGGCTGGGTGAGCCGGATCGAGCCGGTGCTGGACGCTGTCGTCACCCCGCTCCGGCAGCAGTACGGCGACGTCGACGTGGTGACGGACGTCCGCTACTCCTGGGCGGCCGACGCCCTGGTGGAGGTGTCGGACTCCGTTGACCTGCTCGTGCTGGGACGGCACAGCGCCGCCCACCTGGTGCCGCGGCGGCTGGGGTCGGTCACACGAGCAGCCATCGCCCATGGACGGTGTCCGGTCATGGTCATCCCCACCGGCGAGCGCCGCGACCTGCGGCACGCGTCGTGAGGACCCGGTCTCGAGCACCGACGGTCACAGCCAGCTCATCGGGTCGACGGTGGCACCGTCCTCGAACACCATGAAGTGCAGGTGACACCCGGTGGAGGCCCCCGTGGAGCCCACGTAGCCGATGACCTGACCACGCGAGACCTGCTGACCGGCGGACACGGCGTAGCCGCTGAGGTGGTTGTACGTCGTCCCCAGGCCGACGCCGCCGCGGAGACCGTGGTCCATGATGATCCGGTTCCCGTAGCCGCCGTTGTAGTACATCGACACCACGGTGCCGTCCGCGGCTGCGCGCACCGGGGTCCCGCAGCCGGCGCCGAAGTCCGTCCCGTCGTGGAGCTTCCAGACCTTGTAGATCGGGTGGAACCGCATGCCGTACGGCGACGTGAGGTAGCCGTCCACCGGGTAGCCCAACCCCTGGGTGGCGGGCGCCGGCGCCGGCGCCGGGGCGGCCGGCTGCTCGGGCGGCCCGCTGTCGGGACGGCCGGCGCCGCCACCGGCGGCATCGCGCTCCTCGGCGGCCTCCGCCGCAGCCGCAGCCGCGGCCGCCGCTGCCGCCTCCGCTGCCGCGGCGGCCTCCGCCGCCCTCCGGGCCTCCTCGGCCCGCTGCTTCAGCAACGCCGAGATGTCGGCCTTCTCCGCCTCGAGCTGCTCGAGCCGGCGGAGGTCATCGGCCCGCGCCTGGACCGCTTCCTGCCGTGCCTCGGCGCGCTCGGCGACCAAGGACTCGATGCTCGACGCGGTCCGCTCGGCCCGGGCCTGTAACCGTGCCTTCTCCTCGAGGTTGGCGGCGGCAGCCTTCCGTCTCCGCGTGACCTCTCGCTCGAGCTCCTCGAACGTCGCCTCCTGCACCTGCTGCGTCACCTGTGACGCCGCCAACCGGGACAGGGTGGCCGCCTCCGCGTCGAGCACGCTCTCGTAAGAGGTGAGCCGGTGCGTCAGGTCGATGGTGTCCTGGGTGCTCAGCACCGTGGAGATCGCCATGAGATCGGAGCCTCCGGAGGCGTGCTGCTGGACGACGATCGCCCGCAAGGCGTCCTCGCGCCGCGCCACGCTGACCTCGCTGCTCGCCAGGGCCGCCCGGGCCCGGGAGAGGTCCTTGACGGCCTGGGCGAGCTCGACCTGCATCCGCCGGTCGAGCCGCTCGGCCGCTGCCAGCTCGCGACGGGTCCGGGCGAGCACCGCGCGCGCATCCGCCAGCCCCGTCTGCGCCTGGTGCAGCCGGTCGGCGGCGGCCGTCAGCTCTTCGCTGGAGTGGTGGAGGTGCTCCTCGGCGCTCTCGAGCTGCCTCTCCACGCCGGCCCCGCGCTCGTCGAGCTCGTCCGCGGACCCGGTCGGTGCCGCGACCAGCATGGCCAGCACCAGTCCGAGAGCCGACGTCCTGACGATGCGTCGGCGGACGGGCTCGGTCATGATTCTCCTCGACTTCCAGCTGATGTGGTGTGACCCTCGAGGCGACGTACGACGTCTTCCCGACTCTTCTCGAGTCACATCAGTCACAACTGTCACAGCCGTCCTGAGCCCTGAGAAGGGGTCCGCGCGAACTACAGATCTGTAGTTCGCCAGGCGTGAACCGCATGGTGGGCGGCTTGTCAACCCCGCCGGTCGGATTTATTCCTGATCGCGGGAAAGCTGGCGCCCGCTCCCCGCTGACGTCACCACGTCCGCTACAGTCCTCCAATAATCATTGGAGGACTGGATGACTGACCCGAGAGACGCTGTGTTCCAGGAGCTGGCCGTGGTCGGCAAAGCCTTCGGCAGCGCCAAGCGCCTCGAGCTCGTGGACCTGCTCGCCCAGGGCGAGCGGACTGTCGAAAGCTTGGCGCGGGCAGCGGGCATGGGGCTGAGCACCGTCTCGGCGCACCTGCAGGTGCTCAAGCTCTCGAACCTGGTGCAGACCCGCAGGGAGGGCACCCGGGTCCACTACCGGCTCGCCGGTGACGACGTCGCCGCGCTGTACGACGCGATGCTGACCATCGCACGGATGCGCTCGGCCGACGTCGGTCGCGCACTGGATGCCTACCTCAACCTCCCCGACTCCGAAGAGGTCGGCATCGTCAGCCGCCACGAGCTGGCCGAGCTGCTCGCCACCGGCGACGCGAAGGTGATCGACGTCCGGCCGCGAGAGGAGTACGCCGCCGGCCACATCCCCGGCGCCCAGAGCCTGCCGTTCGAGGAGCTCGCCGCCGCCGTGGAGCAGCTGCGAGAAGGACGCATCGTGGCGTACTGCCGCGGCGCCTACTGCGTGCTCGCCCACGACGCCGTCCGGCTGCTCGGCGGTGAAGGCATCACGGCCCTGCGGCTCGAGGACGGGATGCTGGAGTGGCGCACCCATGGCCAGCCCGTCGAGGTGGGCGGGTGACGGCCGCACTGCGCACCTGGCCGCTGCGCCGGTGGCTGGTGGCTGCGCTGTCCGCGGTGGCGTCCGCCCTGGTCGTCGCGGTCCCGACCGACCTCGTCGACACCCCGGTCTTCGGCCGGGAGATTCCGCCGACGTGGTGGGCCTGGCCGTCCCTGCTGCTCTCGTCAGTGCTCGCCGGCCTGCTCGTCGGCACCTACGCGACCGCACCCGAGCGCGCATCGACCGACCGCACATCGTCCGACCGCGCCGCCGTGCGCAGCGGCTGGGCGGGTGGGGCACTGACCTTCTTCGCAGTCGGCTGCCCGGTGTGCAACAAGCTGGTCCTCCTCGCTCTTGGCTCCGCTGGCGCCTTGGCCTGGTTCGAACCTCTCCAGCCGCTGCTGCAGGTCGCCGCGGTGGTCCTTCTCGCCTGGGCGCTGCGCACGCGGCTGCGAGGCGAGCTCGCCTGCCCTGCCACCCGGAAGGAAGCTCATGCCTGACCCCAAGAAGACCTCGAGCGTCGTGCGGCCGCTGCTGGTCGCAGCCGTCGCGGCCGTCGCGCTCCTACTCACCCTCGTCGGGATCCCCGGCTCGACCGACAGCCAGGAAGGGCCGACGCCTGCTCTCGCAGACCGCGAACCCTCGACGAGCGCACCCTCGGCCGATCCGCTGACGCGGGTCGCCCGCCGCCAGCAGGGCGATCCGATGGCCAAGGGGGACGTCTCCGCCCCGGTCGTCCTCGTCGTCTTCTCCGAGTTCCAGTGTCCGTTCTGCGGGAAGTTCGCCCGCGACACCGCCCCCACCCTGGAGGAGAAGTACGTCGCGGACGGCACGCTGCGCATCGAGTGGCGGGACTTCCCCTACCTCGGGCCCGAGTCGACGACCGCTGCACTGGCAGGCCGCGCGGCCGCCGACCAGGGGCGGTTCTGGGAGTTCCACGACGCGATGTACGCCGACCAGCTTCCGCCCAACAGCGGCAAGCTCGACGAGGAGCACGTCACCACGGTGGCCGAGGACATCGGGCTGGACGTCGCGGAGTTCCGCTCCGACCTGACGTCCGACAGGGCCAGGAAGTCCGTCGAAGCCGACTTCCGCGAGGGCCAGTCGCTCGGCGTCACCGGCACCCCCTCCTTCGTCATCAACGGCACCCCTGTGGTGGGCGCCCAGCCGACGGAGGTGTTCGAGCAGGTCATCGGGCGAGCTGCGCGCGGGTCGTGACCGAGGTCGGCCTGCTCGCGGCACTGGCTGCCGGTGTGCTCACCCTGCTCTCGCCATGCAGCGCACTGCTCCTTCCGTCGTTCTTCGCCTATGCCTTCGCCGACGCGCGGGCCCTGGTAGCCCGGACCCTGCTGTTCTACGCCGGACTCCTGGTCACCCTGGTCCCGCTGGGGACGGGCGCCGCCGCCGCGTCGGCGCTCTTCTACGGCCACCGTCCGCTGCTGATCGCAGTGGCCGGCTGGACGATCATCGGGTTCGGGATCTACCAGCTGCTCGGCCGGGGCTTCTCGATCCCGTACGCCGGCCGGCTCCAGACCTGGGCGAGCCGCCGGGAGGGAACCACGTGGCTCTCCACCGTGGCCCTCGGCGCCGTCTACGGCCTGGCGGGGTTCTGCTCGGGTCCGGTGCTCGGTGCGATCCTCACGGTGGCGGCCACCCAGCACACGCCCTGGCGCGGCGGCGCGCTGCTCGCCGTCTACGCACTTGGGATGACCGCACCCCTTCTCGCACTGGCCCTTCTCTGGGACCGGTTCGACCTCGCCGGGCGGGGCTGGCTGAAGGGGCGGACCGTCGCCTGGGGGCGGCTGCGCGTCCACACGACGTCCGCAGCCGCCGGGGTCCTCTTTCTCATCATCGGCGCGCTCTTCCTCCGCTTCGACGGCACCGCAGGGCTCACCGGCGCGTTCGGTGACACCGTCGACCTCGAGTTCGAGGCCCAGCGAGCCATCGCCGCGTGGGCCGCGGCAGTCCCTGCGTGGGCGCTGCCCGCAGCCGTGCTGCTCACCGCGGTCATGGTGGCCCGACACCGGCACCGGCAACGGCGTCGGCAGCAGCACACCGTCGGCGCATCATGAAAATGCCCGTACATATGCTTGTGGCGTGGCTCACTCCCGCATAGCCTCGAGGCCGGACGCAGCTGAGTGGAGGCCACGACGTGCAGTACGGGTTCGCGATCGACCACCGGACGTGCATCGGGTGCCATGCGTGCACGGTTGCGTGCAAGACCGAGCACGAGGTGCCGGTAGGGCAGTTCCGGACGTGGGTGAAGTACGTCGACTCCGGCTCCTACCCCGACAGCACCCGTGACTTCGGGGTGATGCGGTGCAACCACTGCACCGACGCCCCGTGCGTGGCGATCTGCCCCACCGAGGCGCTGTTCAAGCGCGAGGACGGGATCGTCGACTTCGACTCCGACATCTGCATCGGCTGCAAGGCCTGCATGCAGGCCTGTCCCTACGACGCGATCTACATCGACGAGGACACGCACACCGCCTCGAAGTGCAACTTCTGCGCTCACCGGGTCGACGACGGCCTGGAGCCCGCCTGCGTGGTCGTGTGCCCCACCGAGTCGATCTGGGTCGGCGACCTCGACGACCCCGAGAGCGCGATCTCCCAGTTCGTGGCCCTCAACGACACCCAGGTCCGTGCTCCCGAGCAGAACACGGGCCCTAACGTGCACTACGTCGGCGCCTCGTCGGCGGTGCTCGAGCCGCTGGCCGCCCCCGTCGACGACACCTACATCTGGGCCCAGCCGGACAGCCTTCGGCTGGCCGTCGCCCGCGACCTCCCGGTCGACCCGGCGACCAACGCCCGGACCACGCTGAACACGTCCCACCCGGTCGTCTGGGGATGGAAGGTGACCTCCTACCTGTGGACGAAGGGGGTGGCGGGGGGCGCCCTCGTGACCGCCGCGGCTGCCACCCTGCTCGGCCTCGGCGGCACCGCTCTGACCGACGTGGCAGCACCACTGCTGGCCATGGTCGGCCTGCTCGCCACGGCGGTGCTGCTGGTCGCCGACCTCAAGCGACCGGGACGGTTCCTCTACCTGGTGACCAAGGCCCACCTCTCCTCGTGGCTGGTCAAGGGCGGGTTCGTCCTGGCGGCCGCGGCGGCGGTCTCGTTCCTGTGGTTCGTGCTGGGGCTCCTGGACCTCGACGGCCCGATGCCGTTCGTCGCGGTCCTGGGCGCGGTGGCGGGCCTGTTGACGGCCGGCTACACGGCCTTCCTGTTCGGACAGGCCGAGGGAAGGGACCTGTGGCAGTCGGACTGGCTGTTCTGGCACCTGCTGGTCCAGGCGCTGATGGTCGGCAGCGGCGCGCTGCTGCTGCTCGCCCCGCTCCTCGACGCCTCCGACGACCTCATCACCCTCACCCTGGTCGGGCTCGCGGTCGGCACCCTCGGACACCTCGCCGTCACGCTCGCCGAGCACGGCTGGTCCGGGCGTGAGCACGGCACCGCCAACGCCCGGGCGGCTCGGATGATGATGACCCGGGGCCGGCACGCCCGCACCTACCACCTGGCGCTCCTGGTCGGGGCGGTGGCGCTCGCGTGCAGCGCCCTGGCCCTGCTCACCGGCTCCGTCGCCCTGGGCCTGGTCGCCGCCGTTCTCGTCCACCCGTCCCTGATCGCCTACGAGCACGTCTTCGTGCGTGCCGCCCAGGAGGTTCCGCTCTCGTGACCACCCACGACGAGGCAGAGACCGGCACGGAACCCGGGCACGCCACCTCCCACCCCCTGCCCGGTGACCGGACCCGGTGGGGGCTCCGGAACTTCCCACCGGTGGAGGAGTGGGACCACCACACCCAGCGCGACCCGAAGACGCGTGAGCCTCGCGACTACATGCTGGTCCCGACGACCTGCTTCAACTGCGAGTCCGCCTGCGGGCTGCTGGCCTACGTCGACAAGCAGGACCTCTCCATCCGCAAGGTCGAGGGCAACCCCGCCCACCCCGGCAGCCGGGGTCGCAACTGCGCCAAGGGACCGGCCACCATCAACCAGATCGAGGACCCGGAGCGGATCCTCTTCCCGCTCCGACGCACGGGGAAGCGCGGCGCCGGCGAGTGGACCCGGGTCAGCTGGGACGAGGCGCTCGACGACATCGGCGGCCGGATCCGCAAGGCGATCTCCGAGGACCGGCACAACGACGTGATGTACCACGTGGGGCGGCCGGGCGAGGACGGCTTCGCCGAGCGGTTCCTGCTGGCGTGGGGCGTCGACGGCCACAACTCGCACACGAACATCTGCTCGGCCGGCGCTCGGCTGGGCTACTCGCTGTGGGGTGGATACGACCGCCCCTCCCCCGACTACGCCCATGCCAAGGTCGTGCTGCTGCTCTCCAGCCACCTCGAGACCGGCCACTACTTCAACCCGCACGCGCAGCGGATCATGACCGCCAAGCAGAACGGCGCGAAGCTGGTGGTCCTCGACCCGCGCCTGTCCAACACCGCCTCCCACGCCGACGCCTGGCTCACACCGTGGCCCGGCTCCGAGGCCGCGCTGCTGCTCGCCTGCGCGGCGTACCTGCTGCGCGAGGGCCGCTACGACCGCGCCTTCCTCGAGCGCTGGGTCAACTGGCGCGCCTACCTGGAGAACCTGCACCCCGACTCCCCCCTCGACTTCGAGGAGTTCTGCGCGCGGCTGACCGAGGACTACCAGCGGTACACCTTCGAGTACGCCGCGGAGGAGGCCGACATCCCGGTCGAGCAGGTCCGCGAGCTGGCCGAGATCGTGGCCATGGCGGAGGGCCGGCTGTCGGCTCACGTGTGGCGCAGCGCCACCGCGGGCAACCGGGGCGGCTGGATGGTCTCCCGAGCGCTGATGTTCCTGGTGGTGCTGACCGGGTCGGTCGGGACCAAGGGCGGGACCAGCCCCAACGGCTGGGACAAGATCATCCCGCACGGGCCCAGCATGCCGGGTGGTCACGACCGCTGGAACGAGCTGACCTGGCCGAGGGAGTACCCCCTGGCCACCAACGAGCTCTCGATCCTCCTGCCGCACTTCCTGCGCGAGGGCAGGGGCAAGCTCGACGTCTACTTCTCCCGCGTCTACAACCCGATCTGGACCAACCCGGACGGCTTCTCGTGGATGGAGACGCTCACCGACGAGGACCGGGTCGGCTGCCACGTCGCGCTGACGCCGACGTGGTCGGAGACCGCCGAGTTCGCCGACTACGTCCTCCCGATGGGGCACGCCACGGAGCGGCACGACACGCACTCCTACGAGACCCACGCGGGGAAGTGGCTCGGCTTCCGCCAGCCCGTGCGCCGGGTCGCCATGGAGAAGCTGGGCGGCACCCCTCCCGACGGCAAGTCGTTCGGGGACAGCCGCGACTGGAACCCGGGCGAGGTGTGGGAGGAGACCGAGTTCTGGTTCGAGCTGTCCTGGCGGATCGACCCCGACGGAGAGCTCGGCATCCGCAAGCACTTCGAGTCGCCCACCCGCCCCGGCGAGCGGATCACCGTCGACGAGTACTACGGGCACGTCTTCGACCACAGCGTGCCGGGCCTGCCGGAGAAGGCTGCGGCCGAGGGGCTGACCCCCCTTCAGTACATGCGCCGCTACGGCGTCGTCGAGGTCGACAAGGAGCTGTACCGCATCGACGAGAGGGTCCTGACCGACGCCGAGTGCGCGGGCGCCACCCCCGACGAGCACGGCGTCCTCCGCAAGCCGGTCGACCTCGACACGCAGGTCCCGCTCGTCGGCGAGGCCGGAGCGGTCGGCCTCGTCCACGAGGACGGCTCACGGACCCAGGGCTGGCTCACGCCGAGCCGCAAGCTCGAGCTCTACTCGCCGTCGATGCGCGACTGGGGCTGGCCGGAGCACGCCACACCGGGCTACATCGAGTCCCATGTCTCCCGACGCATGATCGACCTCGCCGCCGGTGAGCGGGTGCTGGTGCCGACCTTCCGACTGCCCACGATGATCCACACCCGGTCGGGCAACGCGAAGTACCTCAACGAGATCTCCAACAGCCACCCGCTGTGGACCAACACGGCCGACGCACGAGCCCTGGGCATCGCGACCGGTGACCTGGTGCGGGTCTCGACCCGGATCGGTTGGTTCGTCGCCCGGGTGTGGGCCACCGAGGGCATCCGGCCCGGGGTGACGGCGCTCTCGCACCACATGGGGCGCTGGCGGCTCCGCGACGGCGAAGGCTCCCGGTGGTCGATGGGCAAGGTCGACCTCCGCAACGACGGGACCGAGTGGCGGCTCCGCTACACCGAGGGCATCAAGCCCTTCAAGTCCGAGGATCCCGACTCCGGCCGGATCTTCTGGGACGACCCAGGGGTCCACCAGAACCTGACCTTCCCGGTCCAGCCGGACCCGTGGTCCGGCATGCACTGCTGGCTGCAGAAGGTCACGGTCGAGAAGGCCCACTCCGGCGACGAGTACGGCGACGTGGTCGTCGACACCGCGAAGTCACGGGAGGTCTACGAGGAGTGGCTCGGCCTCACCCGGGCCACGCTCGGACCCGGCGGCCGGCGCCGGCCCGAGTTCATGATGCGCCCGGTGATGCCGCAACGGCGCGCCTACTTCGTCGACGAGGACTGACCCGCGCGGTCAGTGGGCGCCGGTCAGCCAGATGTCTGCCGCCACCGCCACCACCGTCACGCTGACGCACATGGCGGTGCCGAGCAGGACCCGCGGGCGCCAGCGGTCGCCTGTGGCGAACGGCGCGGAGGGTTCCGTGGGGTCCACCCGTGCGCGGGCCCGCCGGTACCCGAGGGGCACGACCACCAGCACGATCACGACGGCGACTGCCAGCAGCAGGACTCCGGACGCCACCAGCGGCCATCCGCCTTCCACGACCTTGGCCAGCAGCAGCCCGACCGCCCCGAGCGAGACCGCGGTGCGCTCCCAGGCCAGGGCCGTGCGCTCCAGGGCCGCCACGTCGTGGACGAGCGGCTGGGACCGGCGGTTCTGGCGGGACACGGCACCCTCAGGTCACGACGAGGGCGGCGACCAGCACGGCCACGACGACCAGGCCGACGGCGACGAGGCGAAGGAGCCCTGGCTCCGGCAGCGACTGACCGGTGCGCAGCGCGCGCTCGGTGGCCGACCAGCGTCGGTAGGCCAGCGGCGGCAGCAGCACGGCGAGGAGCAGGAGCAGCGCTCCGACCGAGAGGCGCAGCGCAGGGTGGCCGACGTCGTCGAGCAACGCCACGACCGCCACGCCGCCGGCGAGCAGACCGAGCGCGGTGCGGACCCAGGCCAGGAAGGTGCGCTCGTTCGCGAGGCTGAACCGGTAGTCGGGGTGCTCGCCGACCTTCTCCGCCGCTCCACCGCGTCGGGACATCGGGCACCTCCGTCTCGTCGCGCCGCCGCGATCGTCCGGACCATCATCGCGCAGCCCGGGGTCCCGCGGTGAGGCCGCCCAGCCGAGGAGACCTGCTGGCCGGGGTGACCGTGGCGATGGTCCTCGTCCCGCAGTCGATCGCCTACGCGGCTCTCGCCGGGCTGCCACCTGAAGCGGGCCTCTACGCCGCTGCCGCGGCACCGCTGTTCGCGGCCCCCGTCGGCTCCTCCCCCTACCTGCAGACCGGGCCGGTCGCGCTGACCAGCCTGCTCGTCCTCGGCGCGCTGGCGCCGTTCGAGGCCGACGGCAACGCTCAGTACGTCGCCCTCGCCGCCCTGCTCGCGCTCGTCGTCGGCGCCGTGCGGGTCCTGGTGGGAGTGACGCGCGCGGGCGTGGTGGCCTATCTGATGAGCCAGCCCGTCGTGGCGGCCTTCACGTTCGCAGCCGCCCTGATGATCGTCTGCTCCCAGCTCCCCGCGCTGCTCGGCGTGGAGGTCACCTCGTCCAACCCGGTGCTGGGTGCAGGCGCCGCACTGGCTGCGCCCGGGTCCTGGCAGTTCGCGGCGCTCACGGTCGGCTGTGCCGTCGGCGCGTTGACCCTGCTGGCCCGCCGGGTGAGCCCCCTCCTCCCGGGCGCGCTGCTGGGGTCCGTCCTTGCCGTCGTCGCGGTCGAGCTCTGGTCACTCGACGTCGGGGTCGTGGGGTCGCTGCCCGCCGGCCTCCCGCCTCCGATGCTCGACCTCCCCTGGGCCGCGCTCCCCCAGCTCATCGTGCCCGGGGTCGTGATCGCCCTGGTCGGCTTCGCCGAACCGTCCTCGATCGCGCGTCAGTACGCCAGTGCCGACCGTGCCCCGTGGGACCCGGACCGGGAGTTCGTCGGCCAGGGGCTCGCCAACCTCGGCGCCGGCCTCTTCGGCGGCTATCCGGTCGGTGGCTCCTTCTCCCGCTCGGCCCTCAACCGGCTCTCGGGGGCGACGAGCCGGTGGAGCGGCGCGGTCACCGGCGCGTGTGTCGCCGCGGTTCTGCCGGTCGCCCACCTCCTGGCCGGGCTCCCCACCGCCGCCCTCGCCGGCCTGGTGGTGGTGTCGGTGCTCCCCCTGCTCAATCCGCGCCCGTTGCTGCGCACCTGGCGGATGTCGCGGCCACAGCTGGCCGTCGCGGTGGTCACCCTCGCCGTGTCGCTGCTCGCCGCCCCCCAGGTCCAGTGGGGTGTGGTCGCCGGGGTCGTGGCGGCACTCGCTGTCCACCTGTGGCGCGAGCTCCGGCTCGACGTGGAGATCTGGCGGAGCGGGCGGACCCTGCACGTCCGGCCCCAAGGGGTGCTCTACTTCGGTTCCGCTCCGCGGCTGGAGACCCGCGTGCTGGCCGAGATCGCCTCGCATCCGCAGGTGAGCCGGGTGGCCCTCGAGCTGCAGCGCCTCGGCCGGATCGACCTCACCGGCGCGCTGGTGCTGCGGGCGATCTGCCGCGACCTGGCGCGGGGCGGCGTCCGGGTCTCGATGTCGGGCGTGCAACCACAGTGGCGACAGCTGGTCGAGGCGGTCATGGCCGACGAGCCCGTTGACTACACTCGGGCAACGCGCGAGCGTGACCGGCGCTCGACGCACCAGCCGAGCCAGGACGGAGAGCCGCCCGATGACACCGCGCCCCGCGGGCCCCGGTGAGCTCGACCGCTCCGGGTCGGCCTCCCTGTGGCAGCAGCTCCATGACGACCTCGTGCGCAGGATCGAGGCGGCGGAGTTCCCCGACGTGTTCCCGGGCGAGATCGAGCTGATGAACGCCTACGGCGTCAGCCGGCACACGGTGCGCGAAGCCGTCGGACGGCTGCGCCGGGAGGGCATCATCAGGTCCTCCCGCGGACGCTCCAGCGTGGTCGACCCCGGGGTGATCTCCCAGGACCTGGGCGCGATGTACTCGCTCTTCCACGAGCTCGAGAGCCGGGGCATCGAGCAGCGCAGCGAGGTGCGCGTCGTCGAGCGGCGGCAGGACGACGTGGTCGCCGACCGGCTCGACCTGCCCACCGGCTCCGCGGTCGTCTACATCGAGCGACTGCGCCACGCCGACGACCTGCCGCTGGCCTGGGACTGCGCCTGGCTCGACCCCGGGCTGGCCGCGCCGCTTCTCGACGTGGACCTGAGGCACACCGCGCTCTACGACGAGTGGCACCGTGTCGCAGGAGTCCGGCTCACCGGCGGCCGGGAGACCATCCGGGCCGTCGTCCCGACCCCGGGGCAGCGCGACCTCCTCGCCATGGCCGGTGACGAGGCAGCGCTGATGATCGAGCGCGTCGGGTTCGCCGGTGCGCGACCGGTCGAGTTCCGGCGCACGCTGGTGCGCGGCAGCCGGTTCAGCCTCACCGCCACCTGGTCGAGCTCGCGTGCCTATCAGGTCGACGTCGCGGGGTCGCCCTGACCGCGGTGTCCGGCCGGTCCGGGCCAGGCCGACGGCTGGGCCTGGGCGTCGACGGGCAGTGCACGGACCACGTCGACGACCGTCTCGTGGACCCGTCCGGCGTCCGCCAGCTCCGAGTACCACTCCGTGCGAGCCAGCACGTCCCGCACCGGCCCCCGCAGCCCGCCCAGCCACAGCTCGATGCCGGCCTCGCCGAGGTCGGTCACCAGCTCGCCCAGCATCTCGGTGCCGGTGAAGTCGGCGGCGTTGACCGCGGTCGCGTCGAGGACCAGGTGGCGCACCTGCGGGCGGACCCGCAACCTCTCCGCCAGGTCGTCCGCGATCGCCCGGGCCCCGACGAACGACAGCGGTGCGTCGATCCGCACCACCAGGACCTCGGGATGGGTGACGGCTTCGTGCCTCTCGACGTTGCGGAAGGCGCGGTGTCCGGGGGCGTAGCCCAGCTCGGGCATGTGCGGCCGGTTCAGGTGGCGCAGGAACAGCGCGAAGCTCACACCGACACCGACGGCGAGTCCCCAGGTCGGGCCCAGCACGAGGGTCGCGAGCGCGGTCACCAGCAGTGACACCAGGTCGCTGCGGCGTACCCGCCCGACGGCCCGGGCACCGCGCACGTCGACCAGGCTGGCCACCGCAGCGAGGATGACCGCTGCAAGCACCGCCTTCGGGATCAGCGCCAGGAGCGGCGTGAGCAGCAGCAGGCTGATCGCCACCAGCACCGCGGCCACGACTCCCGACAGCGGGGTGCGCGCACCGGCGTTGAAGTTCACGGCGCCGCGGGAGAACCCGCCGGCGACCGGCATGCCCTGCATCAGCCCTGCCGAGGAGTTCGCGAGGCCGACGGCGACCAGCTCCTGGTCGGGCTGGATCCGCGTGCGTGTCCGGCGGGCGAAGGCGCTGGCCGTGCTGATCGACTCCATGTAGGAGATCAGCGCGATCGCGGCGGCGGACGGCAGCAAGGCGGTGACGTCCGACCATGCGCTGTCGGGCCATCGGGGTGCCGGGATCCCGGACGGGATGGCGCCGATCTGCCGGACCGACAGGTCGAGAGCGGCGACGACGAGCGTCGCCAGCCCGACGAGCAGCAGCGGTCCGGGCACCTTCGGCAGCCAGCGCTTGACCGCGAGCAGCCCCGCCAGCGAGAGCCCCCCGATCAGCGCGGTCGTCGGGTCGATCGTGGAGAGCGCCGGCACCACTCCGCCCAGGGCGTCGACGAACGTGGCACTGGAGCCGGTCAGCTCCAGCCCGAGGAGGTCCTTGACCTGGGTCAGCCCGATCGTGAGGGCGGCGGCGCTGGTGAAGCCGGCGATGACCGGCACCGAGAGCAGGTTGACCAGGGCCCCCAGCCGGGCCAGACCGGCCCCCACCTGCATGACGCCGATCATGACCGAGAGCAGGGCGGTCAGCATGACGTAGCGGCCGGTGTCGCCGTCGGCGAGCGGGGCCACCGCCGCCGCGGTGAGCAGCGAGTCGATGGCCACCGGCCCGACCGAGATGAACCGGCTGGTGCCGAAGACCGCGTAGACCACGAGGCTGACCATCGCGGCGTACAGCCCGGCGATCGGGGGCACGCCCGCGAGCGCGGCGTACGCCATCGCCTGGGGGATCACCAGGACGCCGACGGTGGCGCCGGCCCGGAGGTCCGCGGCGAGGTCGTCGCGCCGGTACGACGGCAGCCAGCCGGCGATCGGCACGAACTGGGCGAGACGGGACGTGCGGTCGCTCACCGGATCTCCTCCATGCGCTGCTCGTGGGTGTGGACCAGCCACCCCGTGACCGTGGACGCGGGGAGCCGGTTGCGTGTCGCGGTCACGGTCTCGCGCACCTGCCGCCGGCGCAACTCGTCGTCGACGTCGTTGGCGGCGCAGTCGGTGTGGGCGACGACCGCGACCTCGCGGCTCCGGTGACGGTCGACCGAGACCTGCAGCGCCGACAGAGCGGCCTCGCCGTCGCCGACGTGTGCCAGCGTCTCCGGCCCGGGCGTGGTCACGAGGTCGACGTGGTCGACCCCCCACTCACGGCGCAGCCGGTCGACGACCAGATCGGTGATCCGGCCGTCGATGCAGGTCAGGGCCGCGCCGAAGCTCGGCCCCTCGATCACCGCGCGCCGAGCCGGGTGAGCGCCTGGTCGATGTCGCAGCCGGCCCCGCGGTTGTAGGGCAGCTTGCCGAGCAGCATCCCCATCATGCAGGTGTTGCTGAGCGCGGCGAAGACCAGCCCGAAGCCGACGCCGGCCGCGATCCACTTGGTCCACGGCAGCACGAGGCTGGCGAGCACGGCCAGGAACACGATCGACCCTGCGACCAGGCGCACCTGGCGCTCCAGGGCCCACTTCTGGTTCTCGCTGTGCTTCACCGGTGCGCCCTGGGCCACCCAGGCGTTCATGCCGCCCTCGAGCAGCACGAGGTCGGCGTGGCCGCCGCGCGCGAGCTTGGAGGCAGCCTGCTCGGCTCGGCCGCCGCTCTGGCAGACCAGCAGCAGCGTGCCGCCGCCGGCGGCCACGATCTCACGCAGGTGCGGGTCGAGCTGGTCGACGGGGATGTTGACGGCGCCGTCGATCCGGGCGGACTCGAACTCGCCGGGGGTGCGGACGTCGAGCGCCAGCGTGCTGGCCTGCGCGAGCAGCTGCCGCGCCTCGGCGACGCCGACGGTCTGGACGGAGGTGGGAACTGACATCGGTCTCTCCTGGAGGATGGTGCGGGATGTTGGGGGTGGTGGGAAACGGTCAGGACGCGAGGTCGGGGATGCCGGCGCCGTTGAGCACGCGGACGTCGGCATATCCGTCGGCGACCAGTCGCGAGCCTGCGATGGAGGCGCGGCGGCCGCTGGCGCAGGCCACGAGGACCGGCTTCTGCGGGTCGAGCGTCTCGGGGACGGCGTCGGTGAACAGGTCAGCGACGAACCGCTCGACGGCGCCGGGGAGCCGGACCTGCTCGAGCTCGCTCGGCATCCGGACGTCGAGGACCTGGACGTCGTCGGCGACGAGGCGACGGGCCTCGTCGATGTCGACGAGCGTGAACCCGGCGCCGAACGCATCGGCCGGCAGGTCGTCGGCCACGCCGACGACGTTGTCGAACCCGATCTGGGCGAGCTGGGTGACGGCCTCACGCGCGTCCTGGTCGTGGTCGGCGACGATGGCGACGGGCTCGTCGTAGGGCACCAGCCAGCCGGCCCAGCTCCCGAAGTCGATGCCCATCTCGATGCCGACGCTGCCCGGCACCATGCCCGCAGCCTGGCGCTCGCGCGGTCGCATGTCCACCACGTGCAGCTCGTCGCGGTTCAGCTCCTCGCCGGTGAGGACCGGCTTGGTCACCTCCGGCATCGGCTTGACGCCCAGGGTGTTGGTGGGACCCATGTAGCGGTAGAACCCGGGGATCGGCATCGGCAGCCGCAGCATCTCCTTGGCCATCTCGTCGGGCCCGGCGAGCTGAAGGAGTGGGTTGTCGCGGACCTGGTCCGCGATCGTGGAGGTGTAGATGCCGGCGCCCGAGGAGGTGCAGAACGAGCCCTCGCCGTGCGTCGGCAGCAGCTCCACGTCGCCGGGGAGCGCCGCCAGCCGGTGCAGCGACTGGTGCTGCAGGCGAGCCAGGGTCTCGGCGCGCTCCGGACCGAGGAGGTCGGGGCGCCCGGCGGAGCCGACGAGCAGGCTGCCGCCGGAGAACACCGCGACCTCCTTGCCGTCGAGCAGGATCACGTAGCTGGTGTGCTCGGGGGTGTGGCCGGGCGTGTGCAGCGGCCGGATCGACAGCCCGTTCTCGCCCTTCAGCTCCTCGAGGTGGAACGCCGGGGTGTAGCGGTACGCCGCCGCGGCCGCGGCCGGCAGCACCAGCTCCGCGCCGGTGCGGACGGCGGCCTGCTCGGCACCGGAGACGTAGTCGTTGTGCAGGTGGGTCTCGAGCACGAAGCGGAGGTCGAGGTCGCGCGCGGCCGCTTCGTCGAGGAAGCGGGAGATGTCGCGCTGCGGGTCGACCAGGACCGCCTTGCCCTCGTGCTCGAGCAGGTAGGTCTGGTCACCGAGTCCGGGCGTCCGGAACGAGTGGATCTGCATGACGAGGCTTCTCCTTAGGATTGATACCCTCTGGGGTATTCAATGTACGGACTTTTTGCCTCGCGTCAAGTCGGGCGGCTTCGGCATGCGGAAGGCGCCGGCGGCGCAGGGGGCCTCGACCAGCTCACCGCAGGATCTCGCCTGCCTCGCCGCCGTCTACCGGCGCCGTCGTTGAGGTTCGTGGACAATCCAACGAGCGAGGGGCCCGCTGGATCAGCCGGCTGTCCGGAGCTCGTCGAGCACCTCCAGCACGTGCCGGTACTCCCGGCCGGTCGCCCGCGCCATCCCGATCTCGCAGGTGCGGTTGGCCGAGACGAACACAGCATCGGCCCCCTCGACCAGCGCCACCTCGGCCGCCTCCGCCGCCGAGGCCGCCGCGGTCAGCTCGGGATGCAGCAGCCCGCGGTCACCGGCGAAGGCGCAGCAACCCCAGTCGGACGGCACCGTGACCTCCTCGGCGACGAGGCCGGCGAGCCGGACCAGGGCCGGGGTGCTGCCCAGTGCGGTGGTCGAGCACGTGGGGTGCACCACCGCCTTGTGATGGCGGCGGTCGACGATGAGCCGGTCCGCAAGGTGCTGGTCGACGAAGTCGACAGCGTCCAGCACCGTGAAGCCGGCTCCCCGGACGAGCAGGGCGAGCCCTTCGGTGCAGGAGCTGGCATCGACGACCACCGGCAGCCGGCCACCCTCGGTGGACGCGCGCAACGAGGTCAGCACCTTCGCGCGCATCACGTCGTAGCCGGGCAGGTGTCCCTTGGACTTCCACGGAGTGCCGCAGCACAGCCCGTCGAGCCCGGCTGCGCTCCGCAGCCCCACCCCGGCCGCATGGGACAACCGGATCACCGCCTCGCTCACACCGCCGCCGAACATCGTGCCGACGCATGCGGCGAAGAGGACGGCTGCCGGTGTGGCGTCGTCGACGTCGGGCCGCCGCCGCCCCCCGCGCGGCAGGTCCGCGTCGTATCGGGGCACGTTCTCCGCTCCTGCCACCCGTCTGGCCGCTCGGGACAGGCCGGCCGGCACCGACGCCGGAAGCTGGTCGGCGACCGTCAACGCCGCCGACGCCAGCCGGCTCGCCGCCGCCCACCGGTGGGCGGCACCCAGCCAGACCCGGTTCGCGGCGGGAGTGGAGGCCTCCGCCCGGAGCCGCCGCGTGAGCGCCCCGGTGTCGATCAGCACCGGACACGAGGTTGCACACAGCCCGTCGGCCGCGCAGGTCTGCACCGCGTCGTACTCGTAATCTGCTGCCAGAGCCCGGGCGAGGTCGTGGTCACCGCGCGCTGTCGCCGCCGCCATCTCGCGTCGCAACACGATCCGCTGGCGTGGCGTGGTGGTCAGGGTCCGGGACGGGCAGACCGGCTCGCAGAAGCCACACTCCACGCAACGGTCCACCTCCTCCTCGATCGGGAGCGAGCTCTTGAGGTCGCGCAGCCACAGCCCAGGGTCGTCGGTGAGCACCGACCCGGGGTTCAGGGTCCCCAGGGGGTCGGCCAGCCGCTTCACCTCGACCATCGCGGCGGTCAGCCGGGGCCCGTACTGGCGCTCGACGAACGGCGCCATGATCCGACCGGTGCCGTGCTCCGCCTTGAGCGTGCCGCCCAGGTCGAGGACCAGGCGCACCATGTCCTCGGTGAACGACTCGTACCGCTGCATCGACGCGGTGGATCCGAATCGCTCGTTGAGCAGGAAGTGCAGGTTCCCGTCCCGCGCATGGCCGAAGATGACCGACCCCTCGTAGCCGTGCGCCGCGAATAGTGCCGTCAGACCGCTGGACAGCGATCCGAGCCGGTGTACCGGGACCGCGACGTCCTCGAGCAGAGCGCTGGTGCCCTGTGGTCGAGCACCGGCGACCGCGCTGTACAGCCCCTTGCGCGTGTGCCACAGCCTTGCGCGCTCGCCCGGGTCGATGGTCAGGTCGACCCCGCCGGTCAGCGGCAGGTCCGCGAGCCCCCGCAAGGCGTCCGTGCGCAGCGCCGCAAGATCGTCGGTCGTCGCCGCCTGCAGCTCCACCAGCAGGGCCGCCTGGTCGGTGACCGCGATGCCGCGAATCGCGGCCGGGCAGGCGGGCGCGGCCTGGGCCACCCGCAGCGACGCCGCGTCGAGCAACTCGGCGGTGGCGACGCCGGTCGCCGAGACCTGGGGCACGGCCCCGGAGGCGGCGTCCAGGCCGTCGAAGACCAGCAGCCCCGTTGCCGCATGCGGAAGCACCTCGACCGTGCGGAAGGTGGCCGAGGCGATGAAGCCCAGGGTCCCCTCGCTGCCGACCATGAGCCTGGCCAGGATCTGCGCGGGCTCGTCGTGGTCGAGGAAGGCGTTCAGCCCGTAGCCCATGGTGTTCTTGATCGCGAAGAGCCGTTCGAGCGTGGCCACGGCGTCGGCGTCGGCGCGAAGCTCGTCCCTGACTCGGCGCAGCCCGGAGTGCAGAGCCGGCTCCGTGTCGGCCAGATGGGCGTCGGCGTCCGCTGCGCCGGTGTCCAGGACCGTTCCCGACGGCAGGACGACGACCAGCGACTCCAACGTCCGGTAGGTGTTCAGCTCGGTGCCGCACTGCATGCCCGAGGAGTTGTTCGCGATCACCCCGCCGACCGTGCACGCGATCTCGCTCGCGGGGTCCGGTCCGAGGCGCCGACGGTACGGCGCCAGCCGCGCGTTGACCGCGCGTACGGTCACTCCTGGCTGCACCCGCACCCGCCGGCCGTCGTCGAGGACCTCCAGACCCGTGAACGCGGTCCGGGTGTCGACGAGGACCCCGTCACTTAACGCCTGACCGGACAGCGAGGTGCCACCGCTGCGGAAGGTGAGCGGCACGCCGAGTCGCGAGCAGGCGCGCATGATCTCCGCGACGTGGGCGGCGTCCTTCGGCCGAGCGACGGCCCGCGGGTGCACCAGGTAGTGCGACGCGTCGTGCGCCATCGCCCGCAGGTCCAGCGCGCGCCCGGTGACCCCGCAGGAGGCGTCACCGAGCGCGCGACGCAGGTCCTCGGCGAGCGCTGTCGTCGAGGTGCTCAGAGCGCACCCTTCGCCAGCTCGTCGGCGATCCGGTCGGCCTGCCGGATCGCCAGCGCCACGATCGTCAGCGTCGGGTTCGCCGCGGCGCCGGTGGTCATCACCGAGCCGTCGCTCACGAAGAGCCCAGGGACGTCGTGCGCCTGGCCCCACCGGTCGACCACGCCGTCCTCGGGCCGCTCGCTCATGCGGCAGGTGCCGAGATTGTGGGTGGCCGGATAGGGCGGCGTGTGGTGGGTGCCGACCGCCCCGACGGCCTCGTAGATGAGGTCGGCGCGCCCGTAGCCGTGCTCGCGCATCGCGACGTCGTTGGGGTGGTCGTCGAAGTGCACGTCGGGAGCCGGCAGGCCCCATTGGTCCTGCCGCCCCGGACTCAGGGTCACCCGGTTGCTCTCCTGGGGCATGTCCTCCCCCACCACCCACATCCCTGCGGTGTTCTGATAGGCGTCCATCACCTCGGTGAACCCCGGCCCCCAGGTCCCCGGGTCGACGAAGGCAGCCAAGAACGCAGGTCCCAGTGACAGCGTCTCCATGTAGTAGCCGCCGGCGAACCCGCGCGAGGTGTCCTGTCGGGCTTCGTCGGCGACGATCCCAGCCATGGTCTCCCCGCGGTACATGTGCACCGGGCGGTCGAAGCGGGCGTAGACCGAGCCGGTGGTGTGCCGCATGTAGTTGCGGCCGACCTGCCCCGAGGAGTTGGCCAGCCCGTCCGGATGCAGGGCGCTGGCGCTCATCAGGAGCAGACGGGCGGTCTCGATCGAGTTGCCGGCGACACAGACGATGCGCGCCGCCTGGCGATGCAGGGCGCCCTCCTTGTCGAGGTAGACCACGCCGTCGGGCCGGCCCGACGCGTCGTGGGTCACCTGGACTGCCTGGGACTCCGGGCGCAGGTCGCACAGTCCGGTCGCCAGCGCACGAGGGATCTCCCGGACGGCTGTGCTCCATTTGGCGGTGTGCTTGTCTCCCTGGAAGTTGAACCCGTCCTGGATGGAGGCGGGACGGCCGTCGTACGGCTCGGCGTTGGTGCCGTAGGGACCGGTCGCGTAGAACTTGTAGCCGACCTTCTCGGCGCCGTTCGCGAACACCTTGTAGTTGTTGTTCGCCGGCAGCGGGGGGCGTCCGTGCCGATGGGTGGAGCCGATGGCGATCTCGGCGCGGTCGTAGTAGGGCGCAAGGTCGTCCAGGCCGATCGGCCAGTCCAGAAGGTTCGCGCCCTCGATGTCGCCGTAGTAGGTCCGCGTCTTGAACTCGTAGGCCCGGAACCGTGGCGTCGCGCCGGACCAGTGCGTCGTCGAGCCCCCCACCGCCTTGACGATCCACGCCGGCAGGTTCGGAAAGTCGGTGGCCAGCCGGTAGGAACCGGAGGCGGTGCGCTGGTCGAGCCACGCCATCTGGTTGAACGCGGCCCACTCGTCGTTCTCGTAGTCCTCCGGCTTGAGGAACGGCCCTGCTTCGAGGACCACGCACGGGACCCCCCGGGCGGTGAGCTCGTAGGCGAGGGTGCCGCCACCGGCACCGGAGCCGACGATGACCACGGCCTCGGTGTCGTGCGGGATCGGGTTCCCGTGCTGTGCGGTCTGTTCCATGCTCATGCCGTCTCTCCTCACACCCGGGTGGGCTCGTCGTCGGGGGCCACCTCGACGAGCTGCTCGGGACCGTCGTACTCCTCGATGCGCGGGTTCGGCAGCCAGTCCAGGTCGTCGAAGCCGCGGTGCACATAGCCGCCCTTGTGGAACGACTCGCCCTCGTAGCCCAGCAGCTCCCAGACCTCGTGGTCGTCATAGAGGGTGACGACGGCGACACCGCGGACGAAGCGGAAGAACTCCGCGTCGGCGATGCCCTCCAGCACGGTCAGAGCCTGCTCAGCGGAGAGCTCGGAGAACCGCCCTCGGGCGCGGGCGTCGAGCGACGCGAGCCCATGGGTAAGCAGCAGACGGTGCGTCAGCGACGAACCGACCTGGGCGAGGATCTTGTCCGCGGTGCGCTCATAGGGCCCCTGCGGGAAGCGAGGGTGTGGATACGCCGCCCGGAGCAGCGCGATCAGGTTCTGCCGCATCTCCGCGCTCGGTTCGGGGTGGTAGGACGGTTCAGGCATGGGCACCCTCCGGGGCGAGGTTGTGAGGCCCGTCACGCTAGGTCGGGCGGCGGCGCGAACCCAGCACTCTTCTCGGCCCGTGAGAACGACGAGCGTTCTCGCTCGCCACCGCGCTCCGGCTCCCGGTCAGCGGGTCCGTCCGGACCGGTAGAACCTGCTGACCCGGGCCGCGGTGGCGCGCAGCGACGCCTCCACCGGCTCACGGCAGTCGGCGAGGCGTGCCTCGGGCGCCGAGATCGCCACCGAGCCGACCAGCACCCCGTTGGCCGCCCGGACGGCGGCAGCGACGCAGGTGGCTCCTGCCTGGAACTCCCCGAACTCCCAGGCGATGCCACTGTCGGCGACGACCGCGAGCTGGTCGGCGAGCTCGCGGTGTGTGGTGATGGTGCCGGGCCCGAACCGCGGCATCGGTTCCTCGTCGAGGTGGAGGGCGCGCTGCGCAGGATCCATGTTGGCCAGCAGGATCTTGCCCAGAGCGGTGGCGTGCGCCGCCTCGTGGAACCCGAACTCGAGCGGGCGCAGCCGAGGGCAGCGCGGCGAGTCGGCGGTGAAGACCACGACGATCTGCGAGCCACGGTGCACCGCGAAGTACGCGGCGACGCCCAGCTCCTCGTGCAGCGCGGTGACCTCGGAACGCACCTCGCGCGGCACGCCGATCTGTTGGTGCAGGGAGACGCCGAGCTGATGAAGCTTGTATCCGAGCTCGAAACGCTTCTCTTCGCGGATGTGCACCAGGTAGTCGCTGTCCAGCAGCTCGCGACTCAACCGGTAGACGGTCGGCAGCGGCATCCCAGTGACCTCGGCGAGCTCCTTCGCCGAGGCCCCTCCCCTGGCGGCGACCACCTCGAGGATCTCAAGCGTCCGGTGCACCGACCCGGGCCGGCTCCGTAGATCCTCCCCGTTGGGCTTCTCGCATGCTGCCACGTCCGCAGCGTAGCCCGGTGTTCTCACCTGCCGAGAGCCGTGGGTGCGCGCCCCGGACACGGGCTGGCAGGATCCACGGTCGACCCGATCCCTACCTCAGGAGCGCCCATGATCTTCATCTGCGTCAAGTTCAAGGTGAAGCCCGAGCACGCCGACGCCTGGCCGGAGATCGCCCGCGACTTCACCGAGGGGACCCGCAAGGAGGTGGGCAACCTCTTCTTCGACTGGTCCCGCAGCGTGGAGGACGGCAACGAGTACGTCCTGATCGAGGCGTTCAAGGACGACGCCGCGGAGGCGCACGTCGGCAGCGACCACTTCAAGCAGGCCCAGAAGGACCTTCCGCAGTACCTCCAGGAGACGCCGAAGGTCCGCAACACGCTCATGGAGGGCGACCACTGGGACACGCTTGTGGAGTTCCAGGTCCGCTGACTGCCCTTCCGATCGACGCGCCCGGTCCGGTCGGTCGCCGCTGTGTGAGCACGCTCACCGACGGCACGGTCCCGCTTGACGAGAATCTCTCCTGTCCTCGACCAGCAGGAGGAGTCATGACCACCACCAAGCGCAGTCCACTGAAAGCCGCCGGGTACGGAGCCGGCGCCGGCGTCATCGCCTCGTTGGCGATGGGCGCCTATGCGATGGTCGCGTCGTGGGAGAAGGGCACCGGCTTCTTCACCCCGCTCCACCACATCGCCTCGTTGTGGGCTCCCGGCGACGCGATGATGACGTCCATGGAGGCGGCGGCGTCCGGGAACGACTTCCGGCTCGTCGTCGGCACCGCGGTCCTCGGAGCGATGATCCACATGGCGACCGGCGCGATGTACGGCGCGGCCTTCGGCCTCCTCGTCTCCCGACTCGACGTCGGGCTCGCAGTGCTCGCCGGCGCGGGGCTGGTCTACGGCGCGGCCGTGTTCGCCGGCAGCGCGTTCGTCGGCCTCCCGGTTGCGGCCGCGATCTTCGACTCCGGCGACCCGATCGCGAACATGGCCGAGATGGCCGGCTGGGGCACGTTCGTCGTCGAGCACCTCCTGTTCGGGCTCGTCCTCGGGCTGCTGCTCGCGCTCGCACGCAGCCGCCGTGGCGCCGAGACCGACAGCGCTGTGCACGTCCGCTGACCAGCCCGGCGACCCGGTGCGCCTCTCCCGTCCGGAAGCCCGTCCCTGATCGGGAGAAGGAGTGCCACCATGGAAGGTGCACGACGGCACTGCCTCAGCGCGACGCCGACCGAGGCCCTGACCGGCGGGACCCGCCCCTGGGCTCCGGGCAACCGAGAGGAAGACGTGGACATCGAGCGAGCCGCGGCGAGGCCGGACGGCCGGGTCTGGTGCATGTCCGAGGTGGACATCTTCTGCGACCTCAGCGACAGCGAGATGGACGCCATGGCCACGGCCGCTCCGATGCAGAGCTACGCCCCGGGTGAGCTGGTCTACACCCCGCACCAGCCGGTCGAAGCCCTGTTCATCCTCAAGAGGGGCCGCATCCGCATCTTCCGGATCTCCCCCGACGGTCGAGCCCTCACGACCGCGATCATCGAGCCCGGCACGATCTTCGGAGAGATGGTGATCGTCGGGCAGCAGATGCACGGCAGCTTCGCCGAAGCCCTCGACGACGTCGTCGTGTGCGTCATGAGCAACGCCGACGTACGGCGCCTCCTGCTCGGCGACCCCCGGATCGCCGCACGCATCTCCGAGACTCTCGGCCGACGCCTCAGCGACATCGAGCAGCGGCTCTCCGACGCCATCTTCAAGAGCGTCCCCGAACGCATCGCAGCCACCCTGGTCACCCTGGCCGGCGGGCAGACCGCCCGACCGCTCGGCCGTGGCGTCCAGGTCAAGCTGACCCACGAGCAGCTGGCCGCCCTCGCCGGGACCTCCCGCGAGACGACGACCAAGATCCTCAACGACTACGCCGCGCAGGGGCTGGTCAGCCTGGGCCGCGGCCGGATCAACGTGCTGGCTCTCGACCGGGTGCGACACGCAGCGGGCCTGTAGCGGGGACGGGTCTGTGACCGCGCTCACCGAGGGCGCTTCGTGCCCGGCCTACCGTGGAAGCATGCGCCCCCTGGCAGCCCTCGTCTGCGCCCTCGCCCTGCTCCTGGCTGCCTGCGGGACGGACACCGAGGAGGCCTCGAGCGCCGGTACGGACACGACGGCCTCCTCGGCGACGGTGGCGCCGGCGGAGTCCCCGTCCGGCGGCGGAGATGACGCCGAGGTGCCCGCAGTCCTCGACTTCCGGTCCGAGACGGTCGATGGCGAGGCGTTCGACGGCACGGAGCTCGCCGGCACGCCCACCGTGTTCTGGTTCTGGGCACCCTGGTGCCCCACGTGCCGCGCCCAGATCTCCGGGGTGGGCGCCCTCGCGGCGGACCACGGCGCTGACGTCGACGTGGTGGGGGTCGGCTCACTCGACGAGGCGGGCGCCATCGAGGAGTTCGCCGACCAGGTGTCCCCCGACGTCACCCTGCTGAGCGACGCCGAGGGCGCCGTCTGGCGGCACTTCGGGGTGACCGCCCAGAGCACCTACCTGGTCCTCGACGCGGAGGGCGACGAGCAGGCCAAGGGGTACCTCGACGACGGCGAGCTGGCGAACCTGGTCGACGACCTGGTCGGCTGAGCCGGTGTCCGAGGGGCTCCTCGCCGTCGCCCTGGGCGCCGGCATGCTCGCCGCGGTCAACCCGTGCGGCTTCGCGCTGCTGCCGGCGTACGTCTCGCTGCTGCTGGCCGGCTCCGAGTCGCTCTCGCGGCCGGCCGCGGCGTGGCGGGCCCTCGTGCTCAGCGCCGCGATGACCTCGGGATTCGCCGGCGTCTTCGCGGTCTTCGGGCTGGTGATCGCACCCGTGGCGGGGCAGGTGCAGCGCCACCTCCCGTGGTTCACGGTGGCCCTGGGCGTCACGCTGGCGCTGATGGGGCTGTGGCTGGCTTCCGGCCGGAGCCTGTCGCTGCCGCGCCTCCAGCGGCCCGGACGGGGTCAGGGCGGCGCCCGCCCCCTGTCCAGCTCCTTCGTGTCCATGGCAGGTTTCGGTGCCAGCTATGCCACGGCCTCGCTCACCTGCACGATCGCGCCGTTCCTCGCCGTGGTCGTCGGCGGGTTCCGGAGCGGCTCGGCCGTCGAGGGGTTCGTGCTCTTCCTGGCCTACGCCGCCGGCATGGGGCTGGTCGTCGGGACCCTGGCCGTCGCCACGGCCTTCGCCTCCCCGGCCACGGTCGGCCGGCTCCGGGGCGCGGGGAGGTGGGCACCCCGTGCGGCCGGCGTCCTCCTGGCCGCCGCCGGGGCCTACGTCGCCTACTACGGCTGGTGGGAGCTGCGCGTGCTGGGTGGTGGGGACGCCGCGGACCCCGTGATCGACACGGCCGCCACCCTCCAGCAGGAGCTCGCCGGACTGGTCGACGCGATCGGGCCCGTGGGGTGGCTGGCCGCCGGCCTCGCCCTGCTCGGCTCCGTGCTCTTGGTGAGCCACCGGTCCCGCCGCCGGCGCCGCGTCTCCTGACCCACCAGACCGGTCGGGCGCGGAGCTGCCCGACGAGAAGCTCCTCCCGGAGCTCACGGCAGGCGCCTTTCGTCGGAGAGCTGCGAGGACCCGCTCGAGGAGCGCCATCCCTCTGGAGCCACGGGCGGCCCCGTCGCTCCCGAGGGATGCTGGGGGCTGGGTGCTGCGGGTACGGTCCGAGGGGTGACTGCCATCACCATCAACACCGACGCCGGCGAGGCTGTCGGACTGCACTCCTTCGGCATGGACTCGTCGGTGATGGACTCCGCCGACTGGGTCAACGTCGCGTGCGGAGCCCACGCCGGTGACCCCGACACCATGGCTACGACCGTTCGCGAAGCAGCCGAGCGCGGCCTGGCGGTGGGCGCGCACCCCGGCCTGCCCGATCTCGTCGGTTTCGGGCGCCGCGAGCTGAAGCTGGCCCCCTCCGAGGTGGAGAACCTCATGCTGTTCCAGGTCGGTGCGCTCACCGGCTTCCTCGCCCGCCATGGGGTCCCGCTGCACCACGTCAAGCCGCACGGCGCCCTCTACGGCATGCTCGCGCGCGACGAGGAGCTGATGCGCGCTGCGGCGTCCGTGGCCCGGCAGTACGACGTCGCGATGCTCGGCATGGCCGGCACGATGCACGAGCAGGTCTGCCGCGACATGGGCATCCCCTTCGTCGCCGAGCTCTACGTCGACCTGGACTACCGCGCCGACGGGTCCCTGATCATCCAGCGCCGACCGGTGCCGAAGGACCCGGCCGAGGTCACGGCTCGCGTCCGAGGGGTGCTGGCCGGGAAGGGCGTGACCGCCGACGACGGCACGCGCCTGCAGATCGAGTTCGAGAGCATCTGCGTCCACTCCGACATCCCGGGCGCTCCCGAGGTCGCCCGCGCCGTCCGCGCCGTCCTCGACCAGTCCTGAACGACCACCCACGAAGGAGCAGTGCCATGACGACGAACGAGTCCTTCTCGCTGGAGGACGTCACCATCCAGCAGCTCGTGGATGCCTACACCGAGAAGAGGACCACCGTCCGCGAGGTCGTGCAGGAGTACCTCGACCGGATCGAGGCGATCGACCGCTCCGGTCCGACGCTCAACTCGGTGATCGCCACGAACGACCGTGCGCTGGCCCGCGCGGACGAGCTCGACGAGCAGCTGGCGAGCACCGGCGAGCCGGCCGGCCCGCTGCACGGGGTCGTGGTCGTCCTCAAGGACAACATCGACACCGTCGACATGGACACCACCTGCGGCAACGAGGCCCTGCTCGGGCACCGGCCGGACAAGGACGCGGTCGTCGCCGCCCGGCTCCGCGAGGCGGGCGCGGTCCTCCTCGCCAAGACGACGCTGCCGGACTTCGCCACGTCGTGGTTCTCCTACTCCTCGGTGAGCGGCGACACCAAGAACCCGCACCGCCTCGACCACGACCCCGGCGGCTCCAGCTCCGGCTCGGCCGCGGCGGTGTCGGCGAACCTCGCGACCGCCGGGCTCGGCACCGACTGCGGCGGCTCGGTGCGGCTGCCGGCCTCCTTCTGCAACCTGGTCGGCATCCGGTCCACCCCGGGAGTGGTCCCGCGGACCGGGACCGGGTTCCTCGTGGAGTTCCAGGACACCGTGGGGCCGCTGACCCGGACGGTCGCCGACGCCGTCACCATCTTCGACGCGATCTCCGGCTACGACGAGGGCGACGCCTTCTCGGTGTCGGCCACCATGGGGCGTCCCCCGGCCAGCTACAGCGAGGCGCTCACCGGCGACGGCCTGGAGGGCTCCCGCATCGGCCTGGTGACCAACGCGCTCGGCCCCGACGACGACGCCCGCAGTGCGGCGGTGAACGCCCTGACCAGGAAGGCCGTCGAGGACCTGCGGGCCGCGGGCGCCGAGGTCGTCGAGGTCGAGATCCCCCGGCTCGACGACTACCTCGTCGAGACGAGCCAGTACATCGCCTGCTCACGCCATGACATCGACGTCTACCTCCGGCAGCGCCCGTCGCTGAAGCACCTCGATGTCGCAGGGATCGTCGAGGCGGGCCGGTACCACCCCGAGCTGGACCTCCTCGAGGCCGTCGTGGAGGGCCCGGAGGAGCCGGAGAACGACCCCGAGTACACCAAGCGCTTCGTGGCCCGGGAGGCCTTCACCCGCGCGATCTTGAACGTCATGGCGCAGCACCGGCTGGACGCCCTGACCTACCCCGCGACCCGGATCCCGGCACCGTCCAGCGAGGAGCGGAAGGAGTGGACGGTGCTGACGTTCCCGACCAACACGTTGATCGCCTCGCAGTCACTGATGCCGTCGATCACCGTGCCAGCCGGGTTCACCGACGACGGCGTCCCCGTCGGGATCGAGATCGTCACCCGTCCGTACGACGAGGCCACCGCGTTCCGCCTGGCCGCCGGCTACGAGAGGCAGACGGCGCACCGCCGCTCCCCCGGCCTCTGAGCGCCGTCGGTCGACGACAGCCTCCCGCGCTGCCTTTCGGGTGGTGCGCTCCTGATCACAGTCGTCGAACGCCGTCGATCGGCTCCGCCACGACCTGGATCCAGCGCGACCTGCCCTCGATCACCCCGTCTCCGAACTCGCGGGTCAGCGCTTCGGCGACGAGCGCGGTCGCCCGGTCGGCGCCGAGACCCGGGACGGAGTCGAGCTCGAGGCGGAACGGCGTGCCCTGGCAGTAGGCCGTGGCCACCTCGTGCGCGGAACCGCGGTTCACCCCGTCGCAGACCTCCAGGTCGACCCGGAACCCGGCACGCTTCAGATCGGCGACCAGGCGGTCGCGGTCGAAGTAGCCGTGCGGCGTCCGGGCCAGGAACTCCGGCGGGGACTCATGTGCCGCGTCGCTGACGACTCGCTGTACGACGGCGGGGAACTGGTTGGCCTCGAGGCTGTCCCAGACGTTGAACAGGAAGCGGCCACCAGGGCGGAGGACCCGCCGCGCCTCGAGGTAGCCGGCGTGCTTGTCCGGGAAGAACATCACCCCGAACTGGCACACCACCACGTCGAAGGACGCGTCCTCGTACGGCAGCGCCTGGGCATCGGCCTCTCGCCAGTCGACGGATGACAGGTCGGCGGACGACGCGCGGCCCTGGGCGAGCATGGCCTCGTTGAGGTCGGTGGCCGTGATCGCCGCTGACGGCATCCGCTTCTCGAGCGCGCGCGTGAGGACTCCCGTGCCGGCAGCGGTCTCCAGCACGTCCCGAGGGCTGAGCTGCGCGACTGTCTCGGCGAGACGGGCAGCAGGGTCGACGAAGATCAGGGGGACCAGCAGGCGCTCGTAGACGTCCGGGATCGACCCGACGAACCTCACGTCGTCGTTCACCTCACCGGCCTGCCTGCGCGGGCCCGAACCGGCGTCCATGACGCTCACCCTAGACCCGCCAGAGCCGTGACTGGGAGGGCTCCGATCTCCTACCGACCGGCTCGGCCCCGTAGCGCCGGTCGTAGGCGACTCGGACCCGCTCTCGGTCGGCTTCCGCCACGTCGGCCGCCTCGTTCGATGCCCGGATCGACTCGACCTGATGGCGGAGCGCCTGCACCGCACGAGGGCGGTGCAACCCCGCGAGCGACTGCTCGACCTGGTGCAGCACGTCGATGAGGTAGATCAGAACCGTCGGCTGGTCCACCGACGCGATCCGCACCTCGTCGAACGCGAGCCCAACCAGGGCCTCGTGGGTCGTCGCGTGTGGCACCAGGAGCACCTGCCCGTCCTGGCCGACGAGCTGACGGGCCGGTGGCTGTCGGCGGAGCAGGTCGGCGAGGACCGTGCCGACGTGGGAGATCGCGTCGTGCGCCGTGGTCGGGTCGTTGATGCCGGGAGACATCGCCTTCAGCGCCACATCCGCGAGCTGGCGCACGCCGTAGCGCCAGGTCTTGCTGCAGGGTCCGGCTCTCGCCCACCATGACGGCCGCGCGTACGGCGTCGCCGAACCCCTCCTCGTCCTCCGGTGCCGGAAAGCTGTGGCCGATGGGTGTGTTCTGGATCGCGTACTGCCCGGCGAAGGTCTCCAACCGCATGGTCGTCCCCGGCGGCAACACGGTCAGGAGCCGGTCGTAGTCCACGTTCTGCACCCAGCCGTAGCCAGAGAAGCGCACCGCCGCAGCACCGCCGGGCAGGCTCGCCGGATGCCCATGCTCGTCGGGACCGACTCGGGTTCCGGCTCCGGCCACGCCGAGTCTGCCTGGGCCAGCACCTCTTCGGTGACACGGCGGAGGATGTTCGAGACGTCCATGGAGTGGGCCGCATGGTTGATGAACGCGACGATGCCGAGGATCGAGGCGATGCCGAGTGCGACGGCGAGCAGGATCGACACGCTCGGGACGACAGCGTCGCCGGCTCCCTCCAACGCCCCGCGCACAGCGCGCAGCACCACCAAGCAGTAGGTGAAGGTGCCGATGACCAGGCCCATCACTCGCTTGTTGAACGGGTCCCGGAACATGCCGTGCACGACGCGTGGTGAGTACTGGCTCGACGCGAGCGAGATGAGCAGCAGACTGACCGAGAACGCGATGCCGGCGAAGGTCAGAGTCGCTCCAGCCACGGTGGTGAGCACCGTCCGAGCGCTGTCGACCGTGGCAGTCAGACGGGGGTCGATGCCCGTGACGAGCGCGTCGACCCCGAGCATCAGCTCACCCAGGATGACGCCACCGATGACACAGAGCATCGGGACGAAGAAGAGGCTGCTGCGCAGTCGATCTCCCCAGGCTCTCAGTTCGGACAGCATGTGCACGCTCCTTCTGGTCGCTCTGGACCGTCCTGCTGGCCAGCTCCCCGAGGTGGGAGCTCAGGCCCTCAACCTAGTGGAGCGCGGCCGGCACCTGCACGCACGGCGTCCCAACGACGATGCTGGGTGGCACGTTTCTTCCGACTGGGAGTGTCGCCGAACCTCCCGGTGACGTGAGGAAATGGCTTTCGAGATTGCGGAAGGAGGTCAGGCCCGGATGATGCGTTGTCCGATAGCTGTGGCGACGGCCCGGATCGAGTCTCGACGCCGAGCTCGGCGTGGATGTGCGACAGGTGAGACGTCACGGTCGCCTCGGAGACGTAGAGGTTACGCGGCGATCAGGACTGTTGCCGAGCCCCCGGGCGAGTCAGCTCGAGCAGTCGCTGCCGCTGAACGACTGCCTGCGTTCGCAAAGTGGCCCCGGCCGGGGTTGCTCGCCTCGTCACGGCGGAGGCGAGTTGCGCCGGCGTGCCCGGCGCCGCTCGTTCTGCGCCTCGGACCGCAGGCGCAGTCGCACCGGGCCCCGGGCCGCCTCGATGTCGACGACCTCGCCTTTCTGGGTGACGTCGATCCGACCGGCGGCGGCTAGGCGTGCGGCAGCCACGCGAGCCGGCCCCATGAGCGCGCGCCACGGACGACTCGCATTGCCTTCCCCCGCAGCAGCGGTCACGGCCCGCGCTGCCTCCGACGGGCATATCGTCTTGCCTGGATCGCGTTCGGAGAGCAGCGACAGGATCGCGGATTCCAGCCGGCGCTCGAGCTCGGTCACGAACTCCATCCTGGTGCTGCTGCGACCCTGGGTCCAGCGTCTTCGCCGCAGTGGCAGCGGCGCTGTCTCAACCCACCCGCTGGGTGCAGGTGAGCTCGCCCCAGTTCGGGCTGAGAGCAGCCCCGACGGGTCGCCGTCTCAGTCGGCCTTCTGGAGAGCCTTGACCTCGTCTCGTGCGGTGACGACCGCGGCGTGCTGTCGGCTGACAACCTCCCGGAAGCCGGGGCTGAGGTCCTGCTGGAGCGCCTTCTCGTACTCGGACACCGCGTGGTCCTCACCGGTGGCGGCGGCGGCGAGGACGCTGCCGGCATCGTCGCCGCTCACCGCGTCCTTCAACGTGATCCACCCGCGGTGGAGGGCTGCGGTCAGGGTGCCACTCTCGTCGACGTCATCTCCGTAGTCGTGACCGAGAGCGACGATCTCGCGGTGAAAGCCCGCGCGCTGTTCCGACAGGCGCTGCAGCGTCGCCGCCCACTCGCCGCGGTCACTGTCCCGCAGCTTCTCGGCGGCACTCGCGAAGCCTCGTTCGCCGTCCTTCAGAGTCTCGACCAGTTCCTTCGCTACCTGCTTGTCGTCCGACACGTTGGGCCCCTTGGTTCGTGTTGATGAGTTCGTGTTGATGCTTGGGTCGATACCCACCGGCGCTTCGGCTAACCGTCTCCCACGTGACCGTCTCGGCGTGCACACCCGTCAGGCCGGCTCGGAGCAGAGCGTGCCGGAGATCATCGGGGGCCGAGACCTGGAACGGAAGTGGGGGTTGATCGGCTGAAGGCGCCCCGAACCCCGTGCGGGGCGTGGGTCCGAAGGACGCCACGACCACCTGCCCGGCGGGTCGCGTGACCCGCACCATCTCCGCCAGGCCCGCTGCGATGTCCGGGAACAGCGAGACGCCGTTCCGGGAGGCCGACACGTCGAAGGCGTCGTCGGGGAGGGCGAGCGAAGCGCCGTCCACCGTCCGGCCCTGAAGGTTCGGCTCAGCCAGATCGACGGCTGTCGTCGCCGCGCTGCGCCCTTGGTTGGCCCTGGGAGTGGTAGTTCGGGCAGTTCCGCTCGATGGGGGGGCCGAGCAGCTCTCCCTGCTGGTAGCGGGCCATGCCCATCACCGGGTCGTTCGCCGGTCCGGAGACGTGCGCGCACGCCCACTGGGCCTCGGCCTCCTCCAGCGCCTCGGTCCACTCCCCGCGCAGCTGCAGGAGCTCCGAGCGGTGCACCAGACACAGTCCGCGAGAGGGCTGGAGATCCTGCTGCTCGGCGCACCGACGACTCTGGGTGGTCAGAACCAGGCCGCGAGCCACCGCTCACCCCGCACCACGACGAGGGTGGCCCACGCAGGACGGATGGCCCCATGCGCCAAGAGAGGTCCAGCGCGCCGCCCACCGAGCCGGCTGCCCGGCCACCGGCGTCGATGTACCTGTAGCTGCCCGTGAACAGCGGGAGTGCGTGGGTGGACACCCGTGTGTTCTACGCCACAGGGTGGGTAGGAAGGTTACCTGACCGCGGCCCGTGGCCAGCCCTTCATTTCGGAGTCCTCCCATGACGAACCTCGCTGACAACCTCACCCGAACAGCCGCTGAGCATCCGGGGCGTCCCGCCGTCCGCCTGGACGACGCCGTCCTCACCTACCGCGAGCTGGAGGAGAGCGCGCGAAGGGTGACGACGCTCCTGTCTGACAGGGGCGTCGGTCCGGGGGACCGGGTAGGTCTGGTGCTGCCGAACGTGCCGGCGTTCCCGATGCTCTTCTACGGCGCGCTGATGGCCGGAGCGGTCGTCGTACCGATGAACCCGCTGCTGAAGGGGCGCGAGGTGAAGTACTACCTCGAGGACTCGGGTGCCTCGATCGTCTTCGCCTGGCAGGACATGGCCGAGGAGGCCGGCAAGGGTGCCGAGGCTGTCGGGATCGAGTGCGTGGCCGTTGGCCCGGCCGACTTCGCAGACATGCTCACGCAGCACGAACCGGCGACCGATGTCGTCGACCGCGACGGCGACGACACCGTTGTGCTGCTCTACACCTCCGGCACCACCGGTGAGCCGAAGGGCGCCGAGCTGACGCACGGGAACATGATCAGCAACGCGGCAGTCAGCGCGGAGACCCTCATCGAGCTCACTCCCGAGGACGTCGTGATGGGGTGCCTCCCGCTCTTCCATTGCTTCGGTCTGACCTGCGGCCTGAACGCGTCGGTGCTCACCGGCGCCTGCCTGACCCTGGTCCCCCGCTTCGACCCCGCCAAGGCGCTCGAGGTGGTGGGTCGCGACACGGTCACCGTCTTCGAGGGCGTCCCTACGATGTACGCCGCCATGCTGCAGGTGAAGGACGCGGACGCCTTCGACGTCTCCAGCCTGCGCACCTGCATCTCTGGCGGCTCGGCGATGCCGGTCGAGGTGATGAAGAACTTCGAGAAGACCTTCGACTGTGTCGTGCTGGAGGGCTACGGCCTCTCGGAGACCTCGCCGGTGGCGTCGTTCAACCAGCCTGGTCGCGAGCGCAAGCCCGGCTCGATCGGGCTGCCCGTGCGCGGCGTGGAGATGAAGCTTGTCGACGACGAGGGCAAGGATGCCGACGAGGGCGAGGTCGGCGAGATCGCGATCCGCGGCGAGAACGTCATGAAGGGTTACTGGCAGCGTCAAGAGGAGACCGGCAAGGCGATCCCCGACGGCTGGTTCCTGTCCGGCGACATGGCCAAGCGGGATGGGGACGGCTACTACTTCATCGTCGACCGCAAGAAGGACCTCATCATCCGCGGCGGCTACAACGTCTACCCGCGCGAGGTCGAGGAGGCGCTCTACGAGCACGACGCCGTCGCCGAGGTCGCGGTCGTCGGCATCCCGCACGACGAGCTCGGCGAAGAGGTGGGCGCCGCCGTCGCGCTCAAAGAAGACAGCCCAGCCTCCGAGGCGGAGCTGCGGGACTTCGCGAAGGAGAGGCTGGCTGCGTACAAGTATCCACGGGTCGTCTGGGTGGTCGACGAACTGCCGAAGGGTCCGACCGGCAAGATCCTTCGCCGTGAGGTCAGCGCCCCGGGAGAGCAGAACGGATGAGCACCGACACCGCGACTCCTGACGCCGCCCGGGACGAGGCCGACGAGTACAGCACTGAGCTCTCCACACCTCTCGACCTGCTGCTGGCGGACGCCACCTCGAGCCCGTTGCGGCGGTTCCTACCGGGCATGTCGGGGGTTCGCTTCGCATCCTCTCTTGCCCGGCGACCTCAGAGGGTTCTGGGGCGCGCGATGGGGCTAGGGGCAGAGCTCGCCCGCGTCGGCTTCGGCAGGTCCGACCTGGAGCCTCACCCCAAGGACCGTCGCTTCAGCGAGGAGGCATGGGCGCACAACCCGTTCTACAAGCGGACGATGCAGGGCTACCTCGCCTGGGGAGAGGCGGTCCGCGGCCTGGTCGGCGACGCCGACCTCACTTGGGGCGACCGCCAGCGCATCGGTTTCATCGCCGACAACCTCGTCGAGGCGGCGGCGCCCAGCAACAACCCGTTCCTCAATCCCAAGGTCGCCAAGCGCGTCATCGACACCGGCGGAGGCAACCTCGCCGAGGGCGGTCGTCGTTTCGTGCGGGACTTCGCCAGCTCACCCCGGGTGCCTTCGATGGTGGAGCCGGACGCCTTCGAGGTAGGCGTCGACCTGGCGGTGACCCCTGGGGCGGTGGTGTTGCGCAACGAGGTCTTCGAGCTGATCCAGTACACCCCGCAGACGGCCAAGGTCCGCGAGGTGCCGCTGCTCATGGTTCCGCCCACGATCAACAAGTACTACGTGCTCGACCTCGCCGAGCGGCGCAGCCTGGTCGAGCACCTCGTAGCGGGGGGCCAGCAGGTCTACTGCATCTCGTGGCGGAACCCCGACGCCAGGCACGCCGACTGGGACCTGGACACCTACGGCCGAGCGATCCTCGATGCGATGCAGGCCTCGCGGGAGATCTCGAGCAGCCACAAGGTCGCGATGCTCGCGGTCTGCTCGGGCGGCATGATCGCGAGCATGGTGCTCGCCCACCTCGCCGCGATCGGCGAGCTCGACCAGGTCGCGGCGTTCAGCCTTGCCGTCACCGTGCTGGACCAGGCGCAGGCTGGCCTGCCGAGCGCCTTGCTGTCGCACAAGGCCGCCGCCGCCTCGACCCGGGCGTCGAGGGAGAAGGGCTACCTCGACGGTCGCGCGCTGGCCGAGATCTTCGCGTGGCTGCGACCCAACGACCTCATCTGGAACTACTGGGTGAACAGCTACCTGATGGGGCAGGCGCCGAAGGCGTTCGACATCCTTTACTGGAACGCTGACCCGGTCCGGATGACAGCCGGAATGCACCGCGACTTCATGGACCTGGCGATCCGGAACGCCCTGGTGGAGCCCGAGGCCGCGGAGATCCTCGGATCGAAGGTGGACCTGTCGAAGGTGGACGTGGACTCCTACGTCGTGGCCGGTATCGCCGACCACCTCTGCACGTGGGAGTCGTGCTACCGCACCACCCAGCTCCTCGGCGGGGCCGTTCGCTTCGTGCTCTCCACCAGCGGTCACATCGCGGCGATGGTCAACCCCCCGGGCAACGACAAGGCTAGCTTCCAGACGGCGCCGGACAACCCGCCCGAGGCGCAGGACTGGTTGGCGGTGGCTTCGAAGATCAAGGGCAGCTGGTGGGACGACTACGTGTCCTGGTTGGCCGAGCGCACCGGCGAGGAGCGTGCCAAGCCGAAGCGTCTGGGCTCGGAGTCGCACCAGCCGATCTGCGACGCCCCGGGCGAGTACGTCCACGACCGCTGACCTCGTGCCCTCGATGACGACCGACCGCGACCTCACGCCCGCCCCGGACCGGATGCGGATGGTGGCGGTGCGTGGCGTGCAGGTGCGCGTCTCGGTGCGACCTGGGGTTGGGCGGTATGTCGGGCAGCCTCCGCTGCTTCTGTGCAACGGGATCGGGGTGAGCTTCGAGGCGCTGCAGCCCTTCGTGGACGCATTGAACCCGCATCGCGGCGTGATCCGGTTCGACGTGCCCGGTGTCGGCGGCAGCCCGCTGCCGCCGTACCCGTATGCGATCGCTGGCCTCGCCTCGTGGGTGACCGCGGTCATGCAGTCGCTCGGTCACCTGCGCTTCGACGTCCTGGGGCTGTCCTGGGGCGGTGGGCTGGCCCAGCAGCTGGCCGTGCAGTCACGCAGACGCGTACATCGGGTGGTGCTGGCGGCCACCGGCACCGGCTGGATGATGAAGCCGGCCCATCCAACCGTGCTGGCGAAGATGATGACCCCACGGCGACATCGCGACCCCGAGTACGCCGCGGCGATCGCGGCAGACATCTACGGTGGGTCGATGCGCACGGATCCTGAGCGCGGGGCGGCGCTGTTGCACGCAGTCACCAGATCCGGGCCGAGACGTGGCTACTACTACCAGCTGCTGGCCATGACCGGGTGGTCCAGCCTTCCGTTCCTGGGTCTCGTGCGCCAACCCACCCTCGTCCTGGGTGGCACCGACGACCCGATCATCCCGATTGCGAACCCTCGTGTGCAGGCGCGCCTGATCCCTCGCGCCCGGCTGCACCTCTACGAAGGCGGCCACCTGAGCATCGTCACCGAGGCCGACGAGCTCGCACCCGTCGTCGAGGCCTTCCTGGATGAGGAGCTGAACAGATGAGTGCAGACCGAACGTCCACCCACGAGACCTCGCAGCCGAGCCGGGCCGTCGAGCTCGACGAGCTCACCCTGGAGGACTCCCCGGCGTCGGACTTCCTCGGCTTCGAGCTGCTGCTGTCCGACGAGGACCGCGACTTGCTCGGCAACGTGCGGGCGTTCATGACGCGCGAGGTCGAGCCGGTGATCAACCACCACTGGACCCGCGCCAGCTTTCCTCACGACCTAGTGCCGCAGTTCGCGAATCTGGGAATCGCCGGACTGGCTTTCGACGGTCCGGGGTGTCCTGGTCGCGGTGCGCTCGTCGACGGCCTGGTGGCCATGGAGCTGTCCCGGGTGGACCCGTCGATGGGCACGTTCATGGGCGTTCACGGCGGGCTGGCGATGGGATCGATACACCTGTGCGGCTCCGACGAGCAGCGTGAGCGATGGCTGCCGCCGATGGCCCGCATGGAGCTGATCGGCGCCTTCGGCCTGACCGAGCCCGAGGTGGGGTCGGCCATCTCGGCAGGACTGGCCACTACCGCGACGAGAGACGGCGAGGCGTGGGTCCTGAACGGCGCGAAGAAGTGGATCGGCAACGCGGCGTTCGCCGACCTCGTGATCATCTGGGCACGCGACACCGACGACGGGCAGGTCAAGGGCTTCGTGGTCGAGAAGGGCACCGATGGCATGGAGTACTCCAAGCAGGAGGACAAGATCGCCCTGCGGGTGGTGCAGAACGCCGAGATCACGCTGACCGACGTACGCGTCCCGGAGACGAACCGGTTGCAGGGTGCGGAAACCTTCCGTGCCACGGCGAACGTCCTCAGGGTGACCCGGATGAGCGTGGCCTGGGCCGCCGCCGGTTGCGCGCGGGGGGCCTTCGAGCACGCCCTGCGTTACACGAAGTCCCGGGAGCAGTTCGGGCGCCCGATCGCCTCCTTCCAGATGGTCCAGGACCTGCTGGTCAAGATGCTGTCCAACGTCACCGCTGCGACCGCCATGAACGTCCGCGCATCCCAGCTGCAGGACGCCGGGCTGCTGCGCGACGAGCATGCGTCGCTGTGCAAGGCGCACAGCACCGTGCGGATGCGGGAGACCGTTGGCTGGGCACGTGAGGTGCTCGGCGGCAACGGCATCCTGCTCAAGCACCACGTCGGGCGGTTCGTCGCTGACGCGGAGGCGCTCTACTCCTATGAGGGCACCCGGGAGATGAACACCCTCATCGTGGGCCGCGCCATCACCGGGGAGAGCGCTTTCACCTGAGCGCTCCACGCGCACTGTCCGAGCCGATCAGCGACGTTCCGCGGGGCTGGGCCGACGTCGCTCTCGCGCGGACACGAAACGCCCACGAGGTGGGGATGCTGGTCTTGCCAGGGCATAGAGTTCGGGTGATGAGGGAGCACCGGGTCAACCCCGTCGACGCCATCTGGCTGAACATGGACCGCGCCGAGAACCTGATGGTGATCGAGTGCGTGATGTTCCTAGACGGCCCGGTGGACCGGGCGCGGCTCGAGCGGGTGCTGCGCACCCGGCTGCTGGACGCCTACCCGGTCTTCTCTCGCCGCCCGGTCACTCGGGGCCGCAGGCGTCGGTCGAGGTGGCGCGATGTCGCCGGCCTGGACCTCTCCCAGCACGTGCGTGAGGTCCGGCTGCCGGCGCCCGGCGGTGACGAGGCGTTCCAGGAGTACGTCGGTCGCCATCTCGGCACGCCGCTGCCGCGGGACCGCCCGCTGTGGGACATCCACCTGGTCGAGGGGCTGTCGGAGGGGTCGGCGATCTACATCCGGCTGCACCATGCGCTGGCGGACGGCATCGCGCTGACCCAGGTGCTGCTCTCACTGACCGACGCGACTGCCGGTGGCGACCTCGAGGGCACGCATGCTCCGCAGCAGCGACACCACGCGCTCGCCGACGTCGTGCACGCGGCGCGGCGAGCCGCCCCCGAGGTGCCGCACCTGCTGCAACCTGCCCGGGTCCGCTCCGGCATCGTCGCCTCGATCCGGCTCGGTCTCAGCGGACTGGCGGTGGTGCGCAAGCTGCTGACGATCCGCAACCCGACGTCCTCGTTGGCCGGCGCGGCGGGCCAGGTCAAGAAGGCGGTGTGGTCCGAACCGGTCGAGCTGCAGCTCATCAAGGACATCGCCGCCCGGACCGGCGCGACGGTCAACGACGTGCTGGTCGCAGCGCTCGCCGGCGCCCTGGAGCGGTACCAGCTCGACCACGACGGCCGCACCGTCGACATCCCGACGATGATCCCGGTGAACCTGCGCCCCATGCACCTGCCGCTGCCCCGCGAGCTCGGCAACCGGTTCGCCCTGGTGCTGCTCCTGCTTCCGTCCGGGCTGACCAGCGCTTCGGAGCGGCTTGCCGAGACGAAGCGAAGGATGGACGCGATCAAGCGGTCCCCCGAACCGGTGATCACCTTCGCGCTCATCCAGGGGATCGGGCTGCTCGGCAAGCGGCTGAGCAAGCTGCTGGTCACCTTCTTCGCGGGGAAGGCCGGCGGCGTGACCACCAACGTCCCCGGTCCGCGGGAGCCCCGCCACCTCGCCGGGACCAGGATCACCGGGCTGCTCGGCTGGGTGCCGGGCTCCGGGGACCAGACGCTCGGCACCTGCATCTTCACCTACGCCGGCACGGTGCGCGTCGGCTTCAAGACCGACGCCCGAGTGATCCCTGACCCCGAGCGGATCCTGCGCGCGTTCCACGAGGAGATCGAGGAGCTGGCCGCCGGGTGACCAGGCACGCCGGCCTCATGAGTCCGGCAGCTCCAGGTAGCCCTTGTACGACGACAGGAACGCCTTCCCCATGCTGCGGCTGGCGAACCTGCGGTAGAAGAAGCCCAGCAAACCGGACGCCTGGACATCACTGACGACGGTCCGGTGGACCACGCCCGCTCCACTGGTGGTGAACTCGTTGCGGAAGTGTGACGTGGCGGAGACCCTCGACCCGGCCTGGTACTCCTCGTCGCAGTCGACGACCACGGTGCCCGGCTCGACCCGCTTGATGATGCCGGTCCGCTTCATCAGCCCCTCGTTGGTCCGGAGAGTCACCCAGTCGGGCCCTTCCTCGACGAGCTCCACCTCGGTCATCCCCGGCATCTGCCCCACCACGCCTGCGATCATCGCGCCGTAGTCGGCGACAGCGCTCCCCACCCGCTCGATGTCGCAGTCGATCCTGCTCTCACCCTCGAACCACACGGACATGATCGTCCTGACGTCGGCGTTGGTAGGTCGTCAGCCTATCCCCCTCGGAGCGGCCGGAACGCCCCTCCACCGATGCGCGAACCCCGTCCTCCGCCCGCTGCGACTGTCTAGTCGATGGACTGCGTGTCGTCGTCGACCCAGTCGAAGGTCTTGGTCACGGCCTTCTTCCAGTTCCGGTAGAGGCGCTCGCGCTCGGCCTCATCCATCGAGGGCGACCAGCGCTTGCCTTCGTTCCAGTTGTCGATGACGTCCTGCTCGCCGTCCCAGAAGCCGACGGCGATTCCAGCCGCGTAGGCGGCGCCGAGAGCCGTGGTCTCGGCGACCTCCGGACGCACCACGTCGACGCCGAGGATGTCGGCCTGGAACTGCATCAGGGTCTCGTTGACCACCATGCCACCGTCGACCCTGAGCTCGGCGAGGTCGACTCCCGAGTCGGCGTTCATCGCGTCGAGCACCTCGCGGGTCTGGAAAGCCGTGGCCTCCAGGGCAGCCCGTGCGATGTGGCCCTTGTTGATGTATCGGGTCAGCCCGACGATCGCGCCGCGAGCGTTGTCCTTCCAGTGCGGCGCGAACAGCCCGGAGAACGCGGGGACGATGTAGCAGCCGCCGTTGTCGTCGACCTGTTGGGCCAGCGTCTCGATCTCGGGGGCCGAGTTGATCAGGCCGAGGTTGTCTCGCAGCCACTGCACCAGTGAGCCGCTCACCGCGATGGAGCCCTCGAGCGCGTAGACCGCGTCCTGCTCGCCGATCTTGTAGCACAGCGTGGTCAGCAGGCCGTTCTCGCTGGGCACGATCTCGGTGCCCGTGTTGAGCAGCATGAAGTTGCCGGTGCCGTAGGTGTTCTTCGACATGCCCTTCTCGAAGCACGCCTGTCCGAAGGTGGCTGCTTGCTGGTCACCCAGGATGCCGGCGATCGGGACCTGCAGCTTGGTGCTCGTGCCATAGACCTCCGAGCAGGACTTGATCTCGGGCAGCATCGACATCGGAATGCCCATGTCCGCTGCGATCGACTCGTCCCACGAGAGCGTCTGGAGGTCCATCAGCATGGTGCGCGAGGCATTCGTCACGTCGGTGACGTGCACGCCGCCGTCGGTGCCGCCCGTGAGGTTCCACAACACCCAGCAGTCCGTGGTGCCGAAGAGCAGGTCGCCGTTGTCGGCCTTCTCCCGGGCGCCCTCGACGTTGTCGAGGATCCACTTGACCTTGGGGCCGGCGAAGTAGGTCGCCAGCGGCAGGCCACACACATCCTTGTACTTGTTCGCGCCTTCCGACCCACCGAGCTCGGCCACGATCTTGTCGGTGCGCGTGTCCTGCCAGACGATCGCGTTGTAGACGGCTTCGCCGGTGTTCTTGTCCCAGACCACCGCCGTCTCACGCTGGTTCGTGATGCCGATCGCGGCGATCTGGTCGTTGCTGACGTTGCCCTTGCCGAGTGCTGTGCCGATGACCTCGCGGGTGTTGTCCCAGATCTGCGCAGGGTCGTGCTCGACCCACCCTGCCTTGGGGAAGATCTGCTCGTGCTCCATCTGGCCCACCGAGTGGATGGTGCCGCCGTGGGTGAACACGATGGCCCGGGTGCTGGTGGTGCCCTGGTCGATGGCGAGAACGTACTTGGTCATCTCTGGTTTCCTTGCGTCGCGGTGAGTGGGCTGTCGGTCGGGCCCGCGCGAGGACGGCCCCGTTGATGCAATCAGATGTAGACGGCGGCGACGAGCCCGCCGAGGACGCCCCCGACGATCGGCCCGACGATCGGGACCCAGGAGTAGGACCAGTCGCTGGACCCCTTGCCCGGGATCGGTAGCAGCGCGTGGGCGATGCGCGGACCCAGGTCACGCGCCGGGTTGATGGCGTACCCGGTGGGACCACCCAGGCTGGCACCGATCCCGACGACGAGGAGGGCGACGGCCAACGGGCCGATCTGGTTGGGGGTGTTGCCGAAGGAGATCACGACGAAGACCAGCACGAAGGTGCCGATCACCTCGGTGATGAAGTTCCATGTGTAGTTGCGCAGCTCTGGACCGGTGGAGAAGACCGCCAGCTTGATTCCAGGGTCGGCGTCCTCGGCGAAGTGGTCCTTGTAGGCCAGCCAGCACAGCACCGCACCGACGAAGGCACCCAGCATCTGAGCCAGGATGTAGAGGGCCGCGTTGCCCACCGAGGCGTCGACGCCGGCCGCGAACTCGTCGGCCCCGTTGGCCAGCAGGCCCAGCGTGACGGCCGGGTTGATGTGGGCGCCGGACTTGAAGGCGACGAACACACCCGCGAACACAGCAAGGCCCCAGCCGAAGTTGATCATCAGGAAGCCACCGCCGTTGCCCTTCGTCTTGGGCAGGATCCCGTTGGCCACAACCCCACAGCCGAGCAGCAGCAGCATGCCGGTGCCCAGCACCTCAGAGACGAACACCGCGCCCATCACTCACGCTCCTCTTGTCTGTTGAACCTGAATGAATCGTGACCTGCGACAGGGCTGGGCCCGGTCACGTCGTCGGGAGTCGGAGGAGTCGGTCGTCATGCTTCCGCGGCCGGCACCTCAGTGGCGCCGATGACGGCGCAGCGGAGCGATGTCGACCGCTTGGCTGCGAGCAGCCACGGCAGCCTCGTCGTCGTAGGTCGCGGTCGCGGCCTCTTCAGCGCGGACCCGGGACTCGTAGGCAGCCGACTCGCGCTCGGTGCGTGCGGCGTCCCATCCGAGCTCGGCAGCCGCGATCTCGACGATCTCGGGCACCGCGGCCAGGCCCTGACGCTCGACCTCGTAGACCAGCCGGGTCCGGCGGCACATCAGGTCCTCCAGGTGCATCACACCCTCATGGGAACAGGCGTAGGCGATCTCGGCCCGCAGATAGGCGGGCGCCTGCTCCAGGGGCGCGGCCATCGACGGATCCTCGTCGATCAGCTCCACCAGCTCGTCGATCATGGACCCGTACCGGTGCAACAGGTGGTCGACCATCATGTCGGACCAACCGAACCGGGCCTGGAGCGCGGGCATATGACGGCGCACGGCGGCCTCGCCGACGGCGCCGAGCAGCGGGATCTCGTCGGTGATGCAGCTCAGCTCCTCGGCCCGTCCACCGAGCGCGAAGTCCACGGCATCCTTGGCCATGACCCGGTACGTCGTCAGCTTCCCTCCGCCGATGACCGTCAGGCCGGGGATGGGGCTGGCAACGGTGTGCTCCCGGCTGACCTTCGCCGAGCTGGTGCCCTCCTTGGTGCCGGGCTGGAGCAGCGGTCGCAGCCCGGCGTACCAGCCGATGACGTCGTCGCGAGTGAGATCGGTCGTCAGGACCGAGTTGGCGTGCTCGAGGACGTAGTCGATGTCGCTGGCCGAAGCGACCGGGTGCTGTCGGTCCAGGTCCCAGGTCGTGTCGGTGGTGCCGATGATCCAGTAGCGGGACCAGGGCACGAAGAACAGCACGGATTTCTCGGTCTGCAAGAGCAGACCTGACGTGCCGCTGAGTCGCTCTCGCGGCACGATGATGTGGATGCCCTTGGAGGCCAGGACGTTCAACCCGCCGTCGGTGTGGGCCAGCTTCTCGACGTCGTCGGTCCACACACCGGTGCAGTTGATGATGTGCTTGGCCTTGCAGACGATCCGGTCGTCAGTCTCCAGGTCGACGAGCACGGCACCGTCGGCGCGCCCCTGAGCGTCCTTCGTGATCTCGACGACCTGTGTGCGATTCGCCGCCTGGGCGCCGTAGGTCACAGCGGTGCGCACCAGCGTCGCGACCAGCCGCGCGTCATCGACGGTGGCGTCGTAGTACTCGACAGCACCGATCGCGGTCTCGTGCTTGAGGTCGGGGAACTTGCGCTTGAGCCCCTTGCGGCTTCGGTGCTGATGGATCGGCAGAGCGCGGCGCCCGGGCATGATGTTCGCCAGAGCGTCGTACAGCGTGACGCCGGCACCGTAGTAGGCCCGCTGCCAGATCCGATGCTCGAGCGGGATCAGGAAGGGCATCGGCTTGACCAGATGCGGAGCAAGCTTGGTGAGGAGAAGGCCACGCTCGGTCAGCGCCTCGTGCACCAGCTTGAAGTCCAGCATCTGCAAGTACCGCAGCCCACCGTGGACCAGCTTGGTCGACCACTGAGACGTGCCCGAGGCGTAGTCCTGGGCCTCGACCAGAACGGTCGACAGACCGCGGGTGGCGGCATCCAGGGCGACACCCGCGCCGGTGACTCCGCCGCCGATGACGAGGCAGTCGAGCACAGCCCCCGTGTCGCTGCTTCGGGCCAGGGTGTCGAGCGCCTGTCGTCTCGATGATGCGGTGAGCCGCTGCGCCTTCACATCGTCACCATCGACCCAGGTATAGGGGGCGGAGGTCGTCAGCGTCAAGGGCACGTCGCGACGCACCGGTCGCGCACGGCTCTTGACGTGGTGGGTCCAGGGTTCGAGACTCGGGCGAGTCAACGGTGGGGTCGATCACCGGTACCAGGACCGGGGCTGTCGGCTCGTGAGGTAGGGAGCCCAGCCATGAAGAAGCTGATCAACGACCCGGGCGGTGTCCTCGGGGAATCCCTCCGCGGTCTCGACGCGGCGCACCCCGAGCTGCGGGTGGACCACGAGCACCGCATCGTCTATCGCGCGACGGCCAAGGACGATGGCAAGGTCGCCCTGGTCTCCGGTGGCGGCTCCGGGCACGAGCCGCTGCACGCCGGGTTCGTCGGCGAGGGCATGCTCGACGCCGCCTGCGCGGGCGAGGTGTTCACCTCGCCCACGCCCGACCAGATGGCCGAGGCGACCCGGGTCGTCGACCGCGGCGCCGGGGTGCTGCACATCGTGAAGAACTACACCGGCGACGTGATGAACTTCGACATGGCCGGCGAGCTTGCGGCCCTCGAGAGCGACGTCGAGGTGCGCACGGTCATCACGCAGGACGACGTGGCCGTGGAGAGCTCGACCTTCACCGCCGGCCGACGCGGGGTCGGCGTCACGGTGCTGCTGGAGAAGATCGTCGGCGCCGCCGCCGAGGCCGGAGCCGATCTCGATGCCGTCGACAGCTTGGCGCAGCGGGTCAGCGCTGCCGGTCGCTCGATGGGCGTTGCGCTCACCAGCTGCACGGTGCCGTCCGCCGGTCGACCCACCTTCGACCTGCCCGAGGACGAGATCGAGGTGGGCGTCGGCATCCACGGCGAGCCCGGACGGCACCGCCAGCCGCTGGTCGGCGCCTCCGAGATCGCCGGCCTGCTAGTCGACCCCGTGCTCGCCGACCACGACTTCACCGCTGGGCCCACCATCGCCCTGCTCAACGGCATGGGGGGCACGCCCCTGCTCGAGCTGTACCTGATGTACGGCGAGGTCGCTCGAGCTGCTCGAGCAGGCAGGCGTCCGGGTGGCCCGGTCATTGGTGGGCAACTACATCACCTCGCTGGACATGGCCGGAGCATCGCTGACCCTGCTCGCCGCCGACGACGAGATGCTCGGTTTCTGGGACGCGCCCGTGCGCACCACCGGGCTGCGTTGGGGCATCTGAGCATGACCGACATCGTCACCCGGGCTCAGCTCCTGGCCTGGCTGTCCACCTTCCGTGACTCCGTTCACGAGCACCGCGACCACCTGACCGACCTCGACGCCGCCATCGGCGACGCCGACCACGGCACCAACCTCACCCGGGGCATGGACGCGGTGATGGAGGCCCTCGGCGCTGACGAGAACGCGCTCCCCGACCCGGCGGACCTGCTCAAGACGGTCGGGATGCGCTTGGTCAGCACCGTGGGAGGTGCCAGCGGCCCGCTCTACGGCACCTTCTTCCTGCGGGCCGCCACGACCGTGGGACACGTCGAGACCGTCGACGCGCAGACGGCGGTGGCGATGGTGCGAGCCGGGGTGGACGGCCTGGCCGCACGCGGCAAGGCGGAGCCGGGCGACAAGACCATGGTCGACGCGTTGTCCCCCGCGGTCGAGGCCCTGGCCGACGCGGTGACCAACGGTGACACGCTCGCCACCGCCATGCGGGCGGCCGCGGAGGCGGCGGCCGCGGGCCGCGACGCGACCACGCCCATGCAGGCACGCAAGGGCCGGGCCAGCTACCTCGGCGAGCGCAGCATCGGCCACACCGACCCCGGCGCCGCCTCGGCGACGCTGCTCCTCGAGGCCTTCGCGGACGCCCTCGGGTGATAGGAATCGTGGTCGTCTCCCACAGCAGGGCCCTGGCCGAGGCGGTCGTGGAGCTGGCCACTCAGATGACGCGCGACGACGGTCCGACGGTGGTCTTCGCGGGCGGTGCGGCCGGGGGGCTCGGCACCGACGCGACGGAGGTGGCGGAGGCTCTCTCGGCTGCGGCGACTCCGGACGGTGTCCTCGTCCTGATGGATCTCGGCTCGGCGATCATGAACGCCGAGCTCGCCGTCGAGCTTGCCGGCCTCGCCGACGTCGAGGTACGGCTGAGCGCCGCGCCGCTGGTCGAAGGGCTCGTCGCGGCCGTCGTACGCGCCGCCGGTGGAGCCGACCTCGACACGGTGGCACGCGAGGCCGAGAAGGCCCTGGGGCCGAAGCGGGAGGCGCTGGGCGGACCCACGCCGGAGGAGCCCGGAACTCCGACCTCCAGCGAACCTGACCCGGACGCGGCCTCGATCGCCCTCACGTTGGTCAACCCCGCAGGGCTGCATGCCCGCCCGGCCGCGGAGCTCGCCGCCGCGCTCGGCCGGCTCGATGCGGAGGTCGTCGTCAGCTCGAACGGTCGTCACGCCGACGGTGCGAGCTCGTTGGAGATGCTGACCCTGGGCGCCGGGCAAGGGGCCGAGGTCACCGTCTCGGCCACCGGTGCCGACGCGCAGCGCGCCCTCGACACCACCCGCGACATGATCCTGAAGGGGTTCGGCGAGCTCGGGCCGCCCGACGACTAGACCCGCACTCGGCTCCTCGGCCTCACGGGCCCACTCGACGATGTCGTCGTCCTCAGCTGGCGTAGGGCGTGAGGAGCTGGTCCACCGGCGCGTAGTCGTCGGTGAGCACCGGCGCCTGGCCGAACCAGCTGCGCAGCGCCGCGCCGGTCAGGTGGTCCCAGCCGGTCCCCCGGTCGTCCACCCGCTCAGCGATCGCGGCGACGTCGATCGGGAAGTCGGAGGCGACCACGACGAGGTTGCCGCCGTCCTGACCGGCGAGCACGTCGGGCTCAGCGAGCAGCACGACGTGGTCGAACACCTCAGCGGTCGTGGCAACCGCAGCGCGAGCAAAGTCCAGCGGACCGCGGTCGATGAGGTTGGCGGCGTACACCCCATCGTCGTCCAATGCCCGCCGGATGCCGCCGACGGCCTCGACCGTCGTCAGGTGCCACGGCACGCTCATCCCGCCGAACGCGTCCCCGACGACGAGGTCGAACGCCCCGGCCTCGAGGTCCTCGAGCGCAAGCCGGCCGTCCTCGACACGGACGTCCACACCGTCACCCAGTGCCCTGACCGAGGAGCTCGATGTCCGCGCGCACCACCCCGGCGTCGATCTCCGACACCCGGCTCCTGGTGCCCGGGCGCACCTCCTCGAGGTAGCGCGGGAGGGTCAACCCGCCGCCGCCGAGGTGGTAGGCCTCGACCGGCTCACCCGGCGGGAAGGCGGTGTCGATCACCGACGCCATGGTCTGCACGTACTCGAAGTCGAGGTAGGTCGGGTCCTCGAGGTCGACGTAGGAGTGGCGCACTCCGTCGAGGACCATGATGCGTCCGGTCTGCCGACCAGGGTCGGTCTCCACCGCCAGGCAGTGGTACGTCGTCTCCAGGTCGCATCCGTCCGGGGCGGCCACTGCTCCGATCCCGGCGAGCCCCACGACCGCGGCCGCCAGCACGTCGCGGCGGCCCCGGCGGCTGTGCACCTGCACCAGGACCGAGGTGACCAGCAGGGCGATGCCGAGCCCCACCAGGATCCCGCTCACCGGCACACGGGAGATGAGGACGAACCCGGTGATCACCGTGCCGGCGATGGCGCCGACGGTGCCGATGCCGGAGAGGCGGCCCACCACGGTCCCGGTCTCGTGCAGGCTCGTCAGCCGGAGCTTGATGGTGACCGGCGTGACCGCCGACAGCAGAGCGCCGGGCACCAGGATGGTGAGGACAGCCGCGAGGAGCAGCAGGCCGGCATCGCCGGTGGCCGCCGCGCCGCGGACCAGCGACGGGGTCGCGGCCACGGCGACACCAGAGATCCCGAGCAGCGGCCCGAGCAGCCGTCGCGGAGAGACGCGATCGGCAGCACGCCCTCCCGCCCACGAGCCCGCCGCGATCGCGGCGAGGGCGGTGCCGATGACGAAGGTGCTGGTCTCCAGCGTGAGGCCGTAGTGCGGGGCGAGGAGCCTGAGCGCGACGATCTCCACGACGAGCACCGCGGCCGAGGATCCGAAGACGAGCGCGGCGGCGGCCCGGGCCCCGAGCTCTGGATACGTGGTGCTCCTGGTTGCGCCGCTCATGTGCGCGGCCGGCGAATCCAGGCCGAACGCCGTTGTGGCGACACGGCGTGCGGGATGTCGAGTGTCATATGCCTCCGTTCAGCCTGAACGAGAAACTATCCCCCAGCACGTTCCCCAGCCCAAGGACGCCCTGCGCGACTATGATGGAGTGAGGCAATGACGTGGCGGTGAGCGATGAGTGACTCCCCAGACCCGGACCGGGCCGAAGCGGCGCCGGCGGACCCCAGCATCGACACGGTGCGCGCGACGTTCGCGTCCATCCAGCGCACGGCCCGGAGCGTCGACGACGGCTGCGGTGAGATCAGCACGACGCTGCGGCTGCTCGGCGACGCCCTCGGCTCGGTGACCCAGAGTCCGGGAGCCTCGCAGTCCTGGGGCCAGATGGGCCTGCTGGGGCTCCCGGTGCAGGGCGCCATGCGGGCCGCCAGGGCGGCGGCCAACAACTACGTCCGGCAGCAGACCGGCGCGTCGCTGGTGGCGTGGCTCGCTCTGGTCACGGATGCCGCTCACGAGATGGAGCAGTACGGCGCCCGACTGGCCCAGGTCTCCGCGATGGCGCACCGGTACGCCGGAGAGCGGCCGGGGCCGACGGCGGGCGAGGATGCCGCAGCGCTCGCCGAGCTCCGCTGGGAGACCGCGGGGTGGAAGGCCTGGCTCGGGCGAATCTCCCAGGTCGGTCAGGTGGTCGAGGCCGTGCTGCAGGCGGACATCGGCTCGCTGCCGGTGGAGGACGAGGCCGCGGCCGCGGACTCGGGCGGCTCCGGCTTCGGCGGCGCACTGCGCAGGCGCATCGAGGACGCGCAGAGCCGAGCGACCGATCGGTCGGGCGAGCTTCGCGAGTGGTTGATGCGACCTTTGTTGGACGTGCGCGACTCGGTGCGCGCTCTGCCGGGGCGTGTGGAGTCACTGGCGCGAGACGTGGCGCTGCTCGAGGTGCTGCTGGAGCTGCAGGAGACCCAGATCCGAGCATGCATCGGAGAGGTCACGGCCGGCGAGGCCAGCGCTGTCGGCGTCCGGGTGGCGGCCGAGGTCGTCGTACCCGAGCTCGCCCACGGCATCGCCGAGGCTCGTGAGCGCGTCGATTCCCTGGAGCGGCGCATCGAGCTACTGGCCGGGGACGCCGGCTCCGGCAAGGTCGAGCAACAGGCCAGGAACCGGTTGACCCAGGAGTACCGGAGCCGGCTGCGCACGGAGCGGTCGCGGCTGGCCGACCTCGAAGCGGAGGCGGAGACGTGGCGAACGACCGGGCCGGCCGTGCTCGATGCCGCCACCGACTGGGTCCGGCTGGAGCTGGAGGTCCTCGCGGCGCGGCAGTCGGTCGGCGACCACGAGCACGCCGAGCGTGAGGTGCCGCTGCGTCGGGAGCTGGAGTACCTCGGCGACGCCCGGACCCTGCTCGCCGCCCTGTAGGAACGCGTCGCCTCGGGGTGCGTCGCGGCTACGTCGGGCAGAGTCTTCGCCCGCCGGATCAACCAGCTGACCCGCACGGAGCCGCCCTTCTTTACACGAGGGAACGACCGGCGGAACTCCACCACCCAGCGGGGCGCTGTCCCGAGAGGCGCTCTGACCTGGCGCAGACGTTGCTTCAGACCTGCTGTCCGGCCTTGCCTCCGCGAGCGCGAATCGGCCCACGGCGGGTCTATAACGCGCTCCCCCATCTGCACCTCGGCTGAGGTTCGCATGGCTCTGAGGGATCCAGCGAGCGGGGGTGTGACGCGCTTGTCGCGGCAGTTCCGGCGGGTCGACGCGGGGCACACCATCTTGCGGTTCGTGCGGTCACGTGTGTCGCGGGGCCCAGGCGAGCCCGATCAGTCGTCGCGCAGTGCTCGATGCTGGTCGAGGTTGCGCCCGGCTTCGGGATCCAGCACCGAACTCGCGTCGACGCTCAAGATGGCTTCATCGAGACACGCGTCCGGGGGAAGCTTGCGAAAGTCCTGTTGAGGTTCTGCGCAGCCCGAGCGGTCATCGGGTGCTTCCACCCTCCGACTGTAGTCCTTCGGCGGCGCCTGCTCCCCGCACGGACGGACGCGCGCCCCTTCAGCCGGCAATCTCGTCCGGCACGCGTCGCTATCACGCGGTGTGATGGTGCAGCCAGCGGGCGTCGTTCGCCACGTCCATGCCACCGGTCGCGGCGGAAAGCATCAGCTGTTCGGCCTCGTCGACCGAGGTCAGGTCGCGACCGTTGATGGGGTGGAAGACCCCGACTTGCCTGTCGCAGCGGGCGATCGACCCAACGGAGCCAAACCAGGTCGGTGCGAACCGTGTGCCACGGGTCTCGCCGACTCTCGGGGTGCTGCCGTCGATCCGCCGGCGGGGAAACCGTGCCGCGCCTCCGGCACATGGTGATCCCGTCAGGGCGCGACCTGGTCGGCGTCGATGAAGGTGGCGCTCTCGGCCATCTGGGTCATCTCGTCCACCTGCTTGCGGGTCGGTCCCTTGATGCCGGGGAAGTATCCGGCGACGAGCATGAGGCGGTGCCCGTCGACGTCCACGATCCACAGGCGCTTGGCGAGCGTCGTTGGCAACGCGGTCGGTCTGCTGTTGCTTGTCGTCCTGGTCGCGGTCGGCCTGGGCGCCCTGGTGGCCCGATCCGAAGTGTTGTTCTGGGTCATCAAGATCCTGGGCGCCGGGTACCTGGTGTACCTCGGGATCCAGGCCATCCGTTTCCGGCACGACTTCGGCGCCGACTCGCAGGGGCCCGAGCCCGCGATGATCTCGTGGAGGAAGTCTTTGCGCCAGGGGTTCGTCGTGGGTGTCTCGAACCCGAAGTCGTTCATCCTCGTCGCCGCTGTACTGCCCCAGTTCGTTGGCCGGGGCGTGGGACAGTTCGGGTTGCAGGTGTCTTTGCTCGGCGTCACCCTCGTGTCGATCGACCTTGCGTCCGACACCGTGTGGGCTCTGCTCGCCGCCCGTCTGCGCAGCTGGCTCAGCCGCTCCCCACGACGCGGCAGGCTGCTCGGAACGGTCGGCGGTGTTTCGATGATGGGGCTTGGCGTCTCGGTTGCCTTCAGCGGGAACCACTCCAAGTAGCCGTCCCGCTTCTGCCCAGTCACGTCAGCAGGCTTCTGGCCAGCACCGAGCTCTACCGTCCCGTTACCCGACGGTTTCGCCCCGGCCCCGAGGTGGTCTCGGCTCGGTACACGCCGACAGACTCGGTCGCCGCCCTGCCCGGCGACCGTATCGTCGTGGCCGGCGGCGGCGACGGCGCGGAGCTGATCGACCTCGCTTCAGGCCACTCGAGGCGATCACCCAGTTCTCGGGGCCGGCAGTCGTTCTCGACCGTCGGTGTCACCCACGGCCAACTCGCCATCGTCGGCGGCTACGACGAGTCGATCCGGCTCACCAGGATCGACCGCACCAGCCCGGTTGACGATCTGTGAACCACAACGGGATGGTCACGCGGAGCGTGCCGGCGGCGGATCCGCTCGCGGAGAGCCTGTCGAGCGCTACGGATTCGATGTGAGTCGTGACGATCACGACGGGTGAATGACGGGTCGGGGGCTTCTCGATCTCCTGACCGTCAGTGGCTCGGGTCGCGTCCGAGGAAGGCCACCAGGCGATCGCTTGCGGAGGCGTTGCCGGGGAGGTCGATCGGCGCAGCGAAGTTCTCGCCCCGCGCGCTGAGGTCGAGGGCCGGTGAGACCAGCGCTAGTACGTCCTCGGCCAGCGACTCCGGGATCCGGTGCTCGGGGTGGCGGGCCGCGCCGATATCCCAGCCGTGCGTGGTGAACTCGACCGCGCCGGCCGTTGCTGCGTTCTCGACCCTCGTCGCATCGGTTGGGACCGAGAATGCGTGCGTCAGCTTTGCCAACCGCTCGTCCACCAGCGCCACGGGGTCGGGATCGTTGGTGCGTGGTGTCTGCGGGAGGGCGAGCGTTCCCGTCTCGAGCAGCGCGAGGAGAGCGTCGGTGACGTCGGCGAGGTGCAGGACGACCGTTCCCGCGTCCCAGCCCTCGCAGGGCGTCGGTCGTCGTAGATCGTCGTTGGTCAGCTCGGCCAGGACGCCACGCGCGTAGTCGGTGGCACGTCCGAGTAGTGCGGTGTTCATGCCCGCGACCGCTGCGGCATGTTCCAGGGTGCCGTTGGCAGGACATCGCCCGTTTCGAGCAGGGACTTGAGGTTGGCGAGCACTGCTGGCCAGCCGCGCGAGATCCCGTTCAGCATGTCGGCGTTCGGGAGGTTCTCGTGGGTCACGGTCAGCCGGACGATGTCGTCGTGGGGTTCGATGAGGAAGGTGACGACGGACGGTCCACTCGGCCGATCGTCCTCGGAGTCCTCGAACGTGATCACGAGCCGAGCAGGTGACTCGGCCTCAAGCACCGTGCCGGTCACGTCGATGGCATCGGACCCGTCCACCCTTCGATGCTCCCAGGGGGAGCCAGGCAGCCAGTCGGACACGTTGGCGTGTCCCCAGTAGCGTGCGGTCAGGTCGGCGTCGGTCAGGGCCTTCCAAACGTCCTCACTGCTCGCACGGATGTAGGTGACGTAGACGTACGTGGGCACGGAAGTCTCGGTGTCGGTCATTGCATACTCCTCTGCTCGGTTCTTGATGGCGCTGATCGTGGCCAGTCGAGGTGCGTCGTACGCCGCGATCCAGCGCTCGCCCATCTCATGGATGGGCGCTGGGTTGAGGTAGTGCAGGCGCTCTCGCCCTTGACGCACCACGGTGACAAGGTTGGCTTCGGCGAGGAGGTCGAGGTGCTGCGTTGCCGACTGTCGGGCCATCTCGAGACTTCCGCAGAGCTCAGTGAGGGTCTGCCCGTTCCGCTGCCGGAGACGATCGAGCAGCAGGCGCCTCGTCGGGTCGGCCAACGCCTTGAAAACTGGACCTAGCGCCTCGTCGGTCATGTCCATCATCATGCAGGCAGATACCTGCCTATGCAAGTTCGTCGGCTCCGCGGGTCTCGTCGCGAAGCCCAGACGCCGACCTCGCGCTCGGCGCTGGCGAGGTCCCGCAAGCCGAACGGGCTGCGGTGACCAGCGGCGCGCGGACACAGCGCAGCCGAGGTCGTCGTCGTCACCGAATGGGGACCAATGATGCGCGCGGGTCACGCGTCCTGGTCCGGGTGCGGCGGCGCGGTTTCATCAGGAGCGATTGCTAGCGCCCGCGGCGGACACCCGGGGGTCAGGGGGATTCACTGTCCTCTTGCAGCCGGTGAACAGTTGCTCCGGCACTTCGGGCCAACACCGAGGGAAGTCAACAGGCTTTCTCATAGGTCCGTGACCACCAATGCTGTCCGGACGTCTCTTGTCGACGCCACCCGTCCGCCACCAAGTCGCGGTCCAGGTCCGCCAACCGTTGTGCGATGTCGGTAGATGGGTTGGGCTCCTGCAGGGCGTTGAGGTCTAGAAAGGGCAGCATGGGGAAGGTGGCGCCTTAAAGTACGGTCGTCGCAGCGCCCGAGTCGTCGTCGGCTGAGCGGGCGACGAATCGGTACGCCCCGCCAGCGGCGCCCCCCCAGGGCCTTGGCGAACCAGGAGTCCCCGAGCAGTTCCTCCAGATGTACTTCGACAGTGCGGGTGGTCATCACGGTCTCCCCCTACATCTCCGGTGAGCATGACGCCGTGCCTCGATGCTAGGTGACCTTCGAGGGGATGGGCAGAGCTGAGGCGCTCGTGAGCGCGAGCCCACGTCACCCACCCTCACGGCATGGATCAGGTGCTGCGACCACCGCGAGAACCGGGGCATTCCGCTGTGGCACGCTCCGCCGCCGATCGGCGCGCGGAGCGTGCCGCAGCCGGATCCCTCGCGACGTTGCGGGCATAGGGTTGCCGTATGCGGGCCGTGGTGATCTATGAGTCGATGTTCGGCGACAATCAGCAGGTGGCGGGGGCCATCGCGGCTGGGCTGGTCGAGGCGGGGGTTGCAGGAGAGGCGATCGAGGTGGGGACCGCCCCGACTGCGATCGGCTCGGACGTCGACCTCCTCGTCGTGGGGTCGCCCAACCACGCCTGGAGCATGCCGAGACCCAACACTCGTGAGAGCGCCGAGACCAAGGCAGACCTCCCACTGGTCAGCCAGGGGGTTGGGGTGCGCGAGTGGCTCGGGAGCGCCTCCCTCGTCCCGGGGCTGCGGACGGTCGCCTATGACACCCGCGGCTCGCATCCCAAGGCCGTCGTGGCGATGGACCATGCTTCGAAGAGCATCGAGAAGGGCCTGGCGAAACTCGGAGGGACGCGCCTGGTGCCCGCCGAGCACTTCCGCGTGGCCGGCATGAAGGGTCCGCTGGAGCCCGGCGAACCTGAGCGCGCGCACGCCTGGGGCGTGACCCTGGCCGGACTGCTGACGGGCTAGGGCGAGGTGGCTTCAGACCGAACCGAATCCTCGTCGCCGCGACTCGTGGGCAGCGGGAACGTCTCCTGGGTGCATGCTTGCCCTCGCGGCCGATGGTGAGCCTGGAGGGGGCGCTATGCATGGCGATGGCAGTGTGAGCATGTCCGAGACCTCTGACGGCGAGGAGATCGGAGCGAGACCGTCGGGGTCCCACGGCACGGACTTGGGTCCCGCCATGCTTCTGGGGTCTTGGATCGCGCTCTCGCTGACGGGCGTCACGGTCGTGACGTTCGCGTTGGCGTTGACGGCTGTCCCCGAGGACGTCCCCTATCCGTTCACGAGTGACGTCATCGCCGCTCAGTGGCCCTGGGACTACGTGTGGATGTTTCCGGCCATGCTGATGCTGCTCCTCTTCATCGCCTTGGTCGCGTCAGTGCATCTCTACGCTCCCTCACCGCGGAAGATCTTCAGCCTGCTCGGTCTGTCCGTCGCGAGCGTCGCGGCCGCGGTCCTGCTCATCGACTACTTCATCCAGGTCACGGTGGTGCCGGTGAGCCTCGAGAAGGGGCAGCTCGATGGTTGGGCGATGTTGACCATGTACAACCCATACGGTGTCTTCATCGCGCTTGAGGAACTCGGATACCTCGCGATGAGCCTCGCGCTGGCGCTTCTCGCTCCGGTGTTCATCGGGAGGAACAGAGTCGAGCGCGCGATCCGCTGGGTGTTCCCGCTGAACCTTGTAGCAGTGGTCGGCTCGCTCGTGGCCGTGTCGCTGCTATACGGCACGGACCGGGGAAGGGTCTTCGAGCTCATCGTGATCTCGATCGTCTGGGTGACGCTCATCGTCGCCGGACCGCTCGTCGCGGCCGGGTTACGGCGCGGCACCGTCCACTCCTGACATGCCGCAGGCGCGCCTCCGGGCCCAGAAGCGAGCTGCGTTCCGCAAGACAAACGGCATTCGGCGGGCGGGGAGCACCCGGTCGCCCTCATTTACAGGCGCCGGTCCGTCACCGCACATGGATACCGCTCTGGTCACGCTCCGCATGACGATCCGCCACCGGTGTCGCGACGCGTGCCGCGACACCGGTGGGGGTCCTCACGAGCAGGTGAACGAGAACCTCTCGGTGACCACCTCGCCGAGGGCGTTTGTGGTGAACCGGCCGGACATCGTCAGCACCAAATCCGAGCCGTCGCTGCCGGCGAGTGGGGCACGCAGACGGAAGTGCCCGACCCGGGCGAGGTCGCCGTCGCCGTCGTCGTCGACGCCGATGACGATCGTGTTGACCTTTTCCAGGTAGCTGCCGGAGTACGTCGGCAGGGCGGGGTTGTCGGGAGTCAGGATGATCTGGCCGTCGACGCTGCCGTTGACATGGAACTCGCCCTCGGACCGGCCGCCGGGTGCCTTGACGATTCGGTAGGTGCCGGACCGGGCCTCGTCAATGGTCGCGGCCCAGGGGCCGCACATGTTGTCCTCGGCGGAGAGGTGTTCCTCCCCCTGCCAGGACTCGACGAACGTTTCGTGCTGGGCAGGCGCGGCGATGGCCGCGGTGCCGCTGGTCAGCGTGAGAGCTGCGGTGACGAGGAGGGTGCTGAAGATTCTGGACATGGTGTCTCCATGGGGTAGGCGTGGATGTCGGGCGGGGTCAGCCAGTGACGCGGAGGAACGCGGACGCCACCGAGGTGAGGGTGACCAGGCCGGCGGCGATTCCGGTGCTCGGCCCTCACGAGCAGATCAGGTCCCGGGACAGGGACAGGAACGCCCACGTGTCAGTCGAACAGGAAGCCGGCATTGCCGGCGACGAACCCGTCCCACAAGTAGATGGTCAGGTAGGCGAGGACCGCCAGCCCCCCGATCACTTGTGCTGCGATGCACTTCCCGGCGCCCAACTGAGCGGTCCGGCCGCGGCCGCCGACGATGATGCCGGCAACCCCGAGCACCAGCGGTAGGCCTGTCCAGAACGCCGGGAGGGCGAGCAACGCGGCGGGGACGGAGAGCCCGAGCGCGGTGCCGCCGGGGCTGTCCTTGCGCAGTGCGCGCGGGACGACGAGACCGAACATGAGGCCGGCGGCGACCGCGATCACGGCCACGGTGACGACGATCTCGGTCCAATCGTGGGCGCCGTACGTGGTGCCGGCTGCGGCGGCGAGGGCGGTGGCGACGCCGATCGGTGCGAGCGACCGAAGCCTGGTCTCCATGGTGGCGTAGGTGGTGGTCATGATGAGTCCCTTCAAGGCGGTGGTTGTCATTGACCACGACTCTTCGCCGAATCCGGCGCCGGGTCGTCACGCCCCAGGACGGCTGCATGTCCCTCGTCAGGGTGAGCTGCCGTGTCATCCCTAGGAGCGACCCCATGTCGCCCGATGCCGCCTTACCGTGAGTCCATGGCCCTCCTCCGCCGCAACGCCGACCTGCTGCTCGGGATCGGCCTCGCTGTGCTCATGGCGATCGAAGTGTGGGCACACGAGGGCGGGGACACCGCTCGGGCGGTGCCGGCCGCGCTGCTGGCGGGGCTGGCGCTGGCGCTGCGCCGCCGGCTCGCGCTGGCTTCGTTCCTGCTCGCCGGTGCCGGCCTCGGCGGTGTGCAGGCCTTCGCTGCCGGAGTGGACGGTGAGTCTCTCGCGTTCATCGTCATCTTCTTCGTCGCCCACTACTCCCTCGGCCGGTGGACCGCGGGCAGGGAGGCCTGGGTCGGAGTGGTCCTCCTGCTGGCCTCGATGGTGGCGTTCGCGATCGGCGACAGCGTGCAGAACGACGTCCCGCTGTTCGAGGTCGGGCTCGGCGGCATCGCCTTCACCATGATCTTCGTCGGCGGGCCGTGGGCCGCCGGGCTGGCGATCCGGCTGCGTCGGGAGCGGGAGACGGTGCTCGACGCCCACAACCGTGAGCTCCAAAGGGACCAGGAGGAAAGGGCACGTCGCGCGGTCGCCGAGGAGCGCGCCCGGATCGCCCGCGAGCTGCACGACGTTGTCTCCCACGCCATCTCTGTGACCGTGTTGCAGGCGCGGGGGGCGCGGCGGACGCTCGGCCGCGACGAGGGGCAGGTGCGCCGTGCATTGGACGCGATCGAGCAAACCAACACCGCAGCGTTGAGCGACATGCGACGCCTCCTCGCGATCCTGCGCGACACCGAGCCGGACAGCCGGGACACCCAGGGCCACGCTCCACAGCCCTCGCTGCAGCACCTCGACCAACTGCTCGACCAGTTGCGCGGCTCCGGCCTCCCGGTTGCCCACGAGGTGACAGGCATCCCGCGGGCCGTGCCGCCGGGCGTCGACCTCTCGGCGTACCGGATCGTTCAGGAGGCGCTGACCAACGTCCTCAAGCACGCGGGATCGGCGACCGCACGGGTGCGGATCGACTACGCTACGGACCAGTTGCGCGTCACTATCGCCGACGACGGTACGGGCGGGACCATCGGCGACTCCGGCCACGGCCTGCTCGGCATCAGGGAGCGGGTCGCGGTCGTCGGCGGTGAAGTCAGCGCCGGCCCCGGCGCCGATGGGGGCTTCGTCGTCACCGCCCGACTGCCCTACTCTGTGGAGTCCTCATGATCCGCGTCGTGCTCGCCGACGACCAGCCACTGGTGCGCACCGGCTTGCGCATGATCCTGGCCGCCGAGTCGGACATCGAGGTGGTCGCCGAGGCGATCAACGGCCGCGAGGCGGTGGCCGCCGCGGCACAGCACCACCCGGACGTCGTGCTGATGGATGTCCGGATGCCCGAGCTGGACGGCATCGGCGCCACCCGCGCGGTCACCGCTGTGGACGACCCACCCCGCGTGCTCGTGCTCACCACCTTCGACCTGGACGAGGTGGTCTACGACGCGTTGCGGGCCGGCGCGTCCGGATTCCTCCTCAAGGACGCCCCCGAAGAGCGGCTAACCACCGCAATCCGAGTGGTGGCCGAAGGCGGGTCGCTCTTCGCGCCCAGCGTCACCCGACGGCTGATCGAGGAGTTCGCCAAGAGACCTGACAAGCCGGCGACAGACATGTCCGGGCTGACCGAACGGGAGACCGATGTGCTCCGCCTCGTCGCCCGCGGGCTCAGCAACTCCGAGATCGCGCACACGCTGTTCGTCACCGAGAACACCGTGAAAACACACGTCGCTCGGGTGCTGATGAAGCTCGGGGTCCGCGACCGGGTCCAGGCCGTGGTCACGGCATACGAGTCGGGGCTGGTGCGCCCGCCCGGGTGAGTCTTGAGTCCGGCCCAACCGCAAGGGGAACCTTGAGTTCGTGCGGTGGTCGCAACACCTGATCGATCCTGTGAGGGTGTTGATGACCGTGCGCTTCTCCAACCAGGTGGTCCGTGAGCTGCACCAGCCGTTCTGGGCAGCCTGGCAGGCGGGGAGTTCTTGACCGATGCGGTTGCGGTGGCCTGCACGCCGTCATCCTCGACACCTCCTCACGGCGCGTCGTGGGCTGAGGTCGGACCCGCCCGCCGGTGTCGTCGGCGGCGTCGAAGGAAAACCGGAACGGGTTCCGGACCGCGAGCTGCCGTGCGGCACCTCGACCGGGGCCGACCTCGTCGCGGCACTGCGCGTCGGCCAGACGTTGCCCCCCGAAGCTCAGGTCGTGACGCTCGCGGTCGGCGCCGGCTTTCGTTGTCTGCGCAAGGCGCCCTACGTCTGAGCAGTCCCCTGCCCGGTCGCATTACACCAACTTCCGGACCTGTCGTCGGCTTGGCCAGGATGCCGTGGGCGGCGCCGGACAAGCCGCCGCGGCGCGACGCGGCGGCTCGTCCGGCGCCGGGCAAGGCTCAGGCCGTGACCATGCCGTGCGGGTCGATGACGTATTTGCGCGCGGCACCGTGATCGAACTCCTGATACCCCTGCGGCGCGTCGTCAAGACTGATAGTCGTCGCGTTCACCGCCTTGGCAATGTGCGCCTTGTCGGCGAGGATCAGGTTCATCAACTGCCGGTTGTAGCGCTTGACGGGGCACTGACCAGTGGTGAACGAGTGCGACTTGGCCCAGCCGAGCCCGAGCCGGACCCCGATCTGACCCACCTTGGCGTTCTCGTCGATGCCGCCCGGGTCCCCGGTCACGTAGAGGCCTGGAATGCCGAGTGCCGCACCCGCCCGAGAGACGGTCATGATGTCGTTGAGCACCGTCGCCGGCGCCTCGCCGGCGTCGGAGCCGTGCCCGCGGGCCTCGAAGCCGACCGCGTCGCAGGCAGCGTCCACCTCGGGCTCGCCCAGGATCTGCTCGATCATGTCGACCAGTTCCGCCCCAGAGCTCAGGTCCACGGTCTCGCACCCGAAGCTCGCCGCCTGGGCCAGCCGGTCCGGGATCATATCGCCAACGATCACCGCGGACGCGCCCAACAGCTGAGCCGAGTAGGCCGCGGCGAGGCCGACCGGGCCGGCTCCGGCTACGTATACGGTCGAGCCGCTGGTCACCCCGGCGGTGAGCACCCCGTGATAGCCGGTCGGGAAGATGTCGGAGAGCATCGTCAGGTCGAGGATCTTCTCCAGCGCCTGGTCCCGATCCGGGAACTTCAAGAGATTGAAGTCGGCGTAGGGCACCATCACGTACTCAGCCTGTCCTCCGACCCAGCCGCCCATGTCGACGTAGCCGTAGGCCGCGCCGGCACGCGCAGGGTTCACGTTGAGGCAGATCCCGGTCTTGCCCTCGTTGCACATCCTGCAGCGGCCGCAGGCGATGTTGAACGGAACCGAGCAGACGTCACCCTCCTTGAGGAAGAGCACGTCGTCACCGACTTCGACCACCTCTCCGGTGATCTCGTGACCCAACGACTGCCCGATCGGTGCAGTCGTACGTCCACGGACCATGTGCTGGTCGCTTCCGCAGATGTTAGTGGTGACCAGTCTGAGGATCGCAGCATGCGGCGCTTGCTTCTTGATCCCCAGACCGCTGACGACATCGTCGGGGAGCTCCAGCTTCGGGTAGTCGATCGCCTCGACGGCTACCTCACCCGGCCCCTTGTACACCACTACTCGGTTTCCCGTCATGGGACTTCCCTTCTGTTTGATGGCTGCTTGCTTCGGTGCTCGCTAGCATCGAGCTGGGTTTGTCTGGTCTGTGCCGCGAACGGCGGTGCGGTTGCGTCGTTCAGAGCCCTCGTCAGTGGGAGTGAAAAAATCGTCCACCGCAGCGGCGCCCGCGAGTGCACGGCGACGGCCATGATCGTGAACATCAGCAGGAACGTCCCCAGTTCCTCCGCCACGGCCGACTGCCCCACGGACACGCCCTCCGCGACCGCCGTCATTCCCAGGCCCTGGTCGACCGCCCCCGTGCCGAACACCACGACCACTAGGAGGCTGCCGACGACGGCGCCGACCAGCTGAACGGCGACGTACGGAGCGACCTCGCGTTAGGGGAACCGCCGGATGAACACCAGAACGAGCGTCACGGGCGGGTTGACGCGCGCACCGGACCCCGGGCCGAAGCCGTAGATCACCAGGGCGACGACGATTCCGAAGGCCAGAGCGATAAGGCCCAGTCCAGCTTGGTCCGACGACCCTTCTCCCACGGTCAGCGCAGCGATGACCGACCCCGTCCCGACGAGAATCAGCATCGCGGTGCCGACCGCCTCCGCGGCAAGTCGTCGGCAAGATGCGCCTGCTGCACTGGACCTCCGGAAAGCCAAAGTGACCGGCGTCACATATGCGGACGCTAGTGGCGAGTGCGGTGGAGGTCAATGGCGACGACCGAACAGCCTCTCCGCAGCTCTCCGCCGGTCTTCGCCGATCGTTCTTAACAGGCTTGAGATTGACCCTCGGCGCCCCCGTCGCTGCCGATCGCGGCAACGCCGCCAGTATCGCCGGGTCGGCTCGAGCAGACTGTGATAAGACACAGCCGGCGCTGCTAACACCCGGTGGTCCTGCTCCTGATCAGGCCAGCACCTCTAACGGGCCGGGGCCGGTGACCACGAGCGGACAGGTCGCAGCAAGGCACGAAGCCAGTCGCTCCGGGGGTCGCACCCGCGGTCACCAGCCACAGCCCAGCACCATCAGGCTGCGTGCGATCCTGATAGTCGACGTGCCAACATGCCTATCGTGATCGAAGTCGACCTGCCGGAGGACGAGGCGGTTCCGCAAGTCACCAGGTCCTTCGCAGCCTGTTTAGCGTCGGTGACCGAGACGCCCGTTGAACACGTTCCTCAGCCTCGGGCAGACCTTTCGGGGGCGGTCGCTCACTGGCGCGGGTGGCTCGCCGGTCGGGGCGCGGGGTTGGTGAGGCTGGCGAAGCCGTCTTCGTTCCACTGGCCTGGGTATTGGCTGGCCGTGCTGGGGCAGCCAGGCCCCGCCGTTGACGACGTGACGGCGGTGTTGATGTTCGGCACTCCGTCAGGGGTCGTGCTGAGTCCTCAGGACCCGGCCCTGCTCGGTCGCGCTGCCGCCGACCTCCCGGTTCGGGAGGGTTACGTCGTATCCGGTCTCGACCCGGCTTCGATCGCACCCGCCTCAGCGCTGCCGGATCTGAGCGGCACAGTCGAGGCGATCGCGCTGGCGCAGCGTGCCACCGGCGATATGCAGACCGTGGACCAGGCCAGGGCGCTCGCCAGCCGGGGGCTGGATGGTGACCGCTACGCCGCCAAGGCGGGCACGTTCACCCCCGCCAACGACACCGCTCGAGGCTATGACCTCACCCTGATCGAGGCCGAAGTGCTCGACGACCTCGCGTTGCCAGAGGGGCGGACCCTGGGCTTCGCCGAAGCGCGCCGCAACGTCGTCACCCGCGGAATCGACTTGAACGCCCTGGTCGGGCGACGCTTCCGAGTGGGCAATGTCGAGTGCTTGGGTCAGCGGCTCTGTGAGCCGTGCTCGCACCTGGAACGTCTCACCACCAAAGGGGCCCTCCGCGGACTGATCCACCGCGGCGGGCTCCGCGCCGACGTTCTCAGCGACGGGGACATCAAGACCGGCGACCTCATCGAAACCATCGAGTAGGAGCACCATCGACAACGGTGCGCATCCCTATTGCGCCTGCCATCGCGAGCCGCTGTTCGGACGACATCAGCTCCCCGCGACGAGGCCAGCGAGTGCTCGCCACACGGCGTCGCTCGACGAAATCGAAACGTTTGCGCCCATGAACGTCCAACAACACGAGCCGACGACGCCCGCCCCTCGCCCAGCGTTTCCGCAGGTCAGAGACGGTTCTTTCGGTCGGGCTGACAGGATTTGAACCTGCGACCCCTTGACCGGCGACCGCCCTTCGGCTGCCTCATGCGCTGCTGCGCCAACGTAGGCCCTGACCCGCGGAAAGGCGGCGACGGTGACTTGCGAGCGATTGCGCCTACCGGCTCGGCTGGGCGCACTTCTGCGCCAGGTAACGACCCGTACTCGTCCACTCAGTCGAGTGGCACACTCCCCCCCGGCGTCTCGCACGACAGCACTTGCCCTGCGCCATGTCCCAGCAAGGGTGTGGCGCCACGAGACGCGAACCGAGCACCGCCCGTCGGCATAGCGTCCTGTCCAGACGGCGCGGCCTTGCGCCCAGTAGGACCTAGAGCACGCTGGGCCTGTCGGGGGTCCCTTGCCGGTCCCGGCGAGCCTGGGGAGGGTCGAAGTATGAAGACGCCCGCGACCTTGGGTTCGACCGACCAAGGCGTGGGCCGCGGCCGGGCCGCCGCTCAAGCCGGGCTTGCAGGGCTCGGGGCGGCTCTCCTCGGAGTCGGGATCATCAGTACGGCGCAGAACGACGCCATCTTGGTGTCGGTCCGGGTGCAGCAGACCGTGGTGGGGTGTGTGGCGGTCGCGGCCGTCCTTGCTGCAGCAGGAGTCGTTCGACGCTCGCAGCGGTGGACCGCGTGGCTGCTCGGGCTAGGGCTTCTGCTGGCGCTCCTCTTCAGCTGGTTAGATGAGTCGCCGCCTGTGGCGGCGGTTCCGATGCTGGTCGCTCTCGCGCTGGTGCTCATGCCCATCATCGCGCGGGAGGCAGAGCCCGGGGTTGACTACGCAACCGAACACCGGGTCGTCTCCGTCGTCTCAATGACGCTCATGCTGCCGATCGGCCTGTACTACTTGATGGTGGGACTGCTTGTCCCGGCGTCTGCGGCCGCGGTTGCCATCATCCTGTACTTGATGCTGCTCGGCTGGACGATCTGGCAGGCGCGACGGAATAGCTTCTGGTCGGCCGCTGGCCCGGTGTGACGGCGGACAGTCCAAGATCCCTGTAGGCGGACACGTCACTTCCCTTCCTGCGGACAGCTGATCTCCCTTTTCCGTAGGTGTTGTGGGCCGTCGTGTCGGTCCGAAACGAGAGGTCCCTCCGGGGTTGGCTCGAGGTCTCTGACCACGCCCGAGCAACCCGACGGAGGGACTGTGAAGAAGTCTGACAGGGAGATCATGGAGATTCTCGAAGCGTTCGACGCCACCGGGTGTGCGCATTCGGCGGCAGCACTGGCGGGGGTGGACCCGAAGACGGTGCGGTCCTACGTCGCCAAGCGCCAGGCCGGGGTGCCGGTCGATGAGCCGGTGCGCCGGCCGAAGCTGATCGACCCCTTCGTGGCCAAGATCGAGGAGGTTGTGGAGGTCTCCGAGGGTGCGATCCGCGCCGATGTGCTGCATGAGCGGCTGGTCGCGATGGGGTTTCTCGGTGATGAGCGGACCACCCGCCGCGCGGTCGCAGCAGCGAAGGCCACCTATGTAGCAGGGCATCGGAGGTCGTATCGGCCGTGGATCACCGAGCCGGGGTTGTGGCTGCAGTTCGACTGGGGCGCCGGCCCGGTCGTGTTCGGCCCCGACGGCCGACCGCGGCCGACGATGCTGTTCTGCGCCTGGTTGGCGTGGTCGCGGTTCCGGGTGGTGATCCCGACCTGGGACCGCCGGATGGGCACGCTGCTCTCGTGCCTGGACGCGACGTTCCGGACCTGTGGTGGGGTGCCGGCGTTCGCGTTGACCGACAACGAGAAGACCGTCACCGTCGAACACGTCGCCGGTGTCCCGGTCCGGCACCCGATGGTCGTCGCCGCCGCCCGCCACTATGGGCTCACTGTGCATACCTGCGTTCCGGCCGATCCGGAGTCCAAGGGCGGGTCGGAGGCCACGGTCCGGGTCGCGAAGGCCGACCTGGTCCCCACCACCGCCAACCTCCGCTCCGGCTACAACTCCTTTGCCGAGCTCGTCGAGGCCTGTGAGGCGTTCTGCATCAAGGTCAACACCCGGGTGCATCGGGAGACCGCCCGGATCCCGGCCGACGCCTTGGAGACTGAGCAGGCCCGGATGCATCCGGTGCCGGTCGAGGCGTTCACCGCCGCGGCCGGAGAGACCCGGTTGGTCAACACCGACCAGACCATCCGGTTCGGGTCGGTGCGCTACTCGACCCCACCCGGACTGGTCGGCACCGAGGTCTGGGTCCGGGTCGAGGGCGAAGAGCTGCTCGATCACCGCCAATCTGGACGGTGGGTTGGTGGAGGTGGCGCGGCACCGGCTCTCGACGCCGGGGAATCCCAGGATCGACCTGGCGCACTACCCCGACCACCCGCAGCAGCCGGACGGGTCGCCGCGTCCGCCGCGGCCTCGGGCCCGCAACCGGGCCGAGGAGGCGTTCCTCTCCCTCGGACCCGGCGCCCAAGCCTGGCTGGTCGAAGCCGCCGCGACCGGGGCGCAGAAGGTCCGCTCGAAGATGGCCGCCGCGGTCGAGCTCGCCGCCCTGATCGGCATCGCACCGGTCGACGCCGCCCTGGGGACCGCGGCTACTGCCGGCCGGTTCGCCGAGGGCGACCTGCTCGCCATCGTCGACCACCAAGCCGCCGGCTCCTCAGCCGCGGCGCTGGTGATCCCTGATGAGGACGCCTCGATCCAACCCGGCACCAGCGCCTGGGCCACCTTCGGCCGAACCGAGCACTGCTGATGACCACGACCACCAGGGCGGCAGCGAGGACCAGGACCGCGACCACAACGACGGCCTCGAGGAACAGCAGCACTGTTCCGGCTGCCCCGGAGTTGCCCGAGGAGCTGCTCGCAGTCATGAAGCGGATGCGGTTGCCTTACCTCCGCTCGATCGCCCCCGACGTGCTGGCGACTGCACGGGCGCAACGGTGGGACCCCGCCGAGGTCGTCCGGGTCCTGCTCGAGGAAGAGATCCGCGGCCGCGACGAAGCGACCCGTCGGATGCGCCGCAAGGCAGCTGGGCTGCCGGCCGGGAAGACGTTTGAGTCCTGGCGGGAGACCGACTCCTCCATCCCACCGGGCACCCAGACCGGGCTGGCCACGCTGGAGTGGGTCGGCCGCGCGGAGAACCTCGCCATCGCCGGCCCCTCCGGCACCGGCAAGACCCACTTCGTCGAAGCGTTGGCCCACAAGGTCATCGACGCCGGCATGCGGGTCTCCTGGTTCACCCTGGAGTCCTTGACCGCCACGATCGGCCGCGCCTCGGTCGACGCCTCGATCGCCAAGACCGTCGCCCGGATCACCCGCGCCGAGCTCATCGTCATCGACGACATCGGCATGCTTCCCGCCGGACAAGCCGCCGGCGAGGCGTTCTACCGCGTCGTCGACGCCGCCTACGAACGCCGATCCGTGGCGGTCACCTCGAACCTGCACCCCTCCGGGTTCGACACGATCATGCCCAAGACGCTGGCGACCGCGACCGTCGACCGGCTCCTGCACCACGCCCACGTCGTGCTCACCGAGGGCACCTCGCTGCGGCTCTCCGAAGCCACCGCCGGACGAGGAGTGGTGCCCCTGGAATGACCCCAGACAGGGAGATCAGCTGTCCGCCGACAAGGACATCACCTGTCCGCAGAAAGGGAGATGAACTGTCCGCCCACAAGGAGATCCCGCTGTCCGTTGACACCGGTGCTCGCAGTCACGTTCTGGTTCGGTGGACTCTGGGCCACCGAGTACTTCTTCGGTTGGACGGCTTGAGCCTTCGGCGGTGGCGGTGGCGGTGGAGCAAGCCCCAGAACAGTCGGGCGAGTTCTAGGCCTCGTCGCAACACACCTGCTAGGTGGGAGGGGTGTGAATATGACGCGAAGAGGCCGTAAAGCGGCGGCTCGGGATCGGGTCGTCAACCGAGTGGGCCAAAGCGCTGCTCGTAGTCGTCTTCCTGACGCCGTCGACCGGGCGAGCGGGTGAACGAAGCAACGGAGCCCACGGCGACGAGGACGACGACGAGGAGGATGAGTACGATCACAGTCCACATGACCCGAGCCCCGAGCCCCTTCCGGACGGGCACTTGCATTCGACTACGCCTAGATGAGCAGGCGGGAGCCTGCACCTGACCCTGCCTAGCCCTTGCGTTGCAGCGTCGGCACGCAGCCAGTCGAGGAGTGTCCTTTCCCCGCCATAGCCTCCGCTGCGCGGCAGTGCTATCGCGCCGCGTACCGACCTTCTGCAAGATCTCTTAGATTGAGTAGTTGCTTTCGCGCCATCACGAGGTCACCGACGGCTAACAAGGGGCCGAGCCTGCGCCCCTTGCCGGCGGCGATCTTCAACAGGAGTCGGGTCGTATGGTCTCGATCCACCAATACGTAGGACATGTGGACCCCCATGATTTTCGCCGTCAAGTGGACCCCGGGTTCGATCGCCACGATCCTTCCAACGGGGTGGCCAGCGGTGGCCGTGAACGGCTCGCCGACTTTCGGTTCGTTGAGTCCACGGAGCTCGCGGGGCGATCGGTGACCCAGATTGTCGATCCAGTCGTAGGCATACGGGGCGAGCCTGATTTGCGTGATCCACGGCCACACTTTGTCGGCGTTCGCCTCGATCGTGACCCCTCGCCACGCTTGCCACGCGGGGTTGGGAACTAGTGCATCGCACGGATACTCCTGGGAAGTCTCGGCGTCCGTGACGCCCCACCGGTCACCAATCACCGGTCGATCCTATTGCCGATGCGCGCACCATCCTGGTCTCGCCGAGGTGCGTCTGATCGCCGTCTTTGGGCGTCAGGACCTTGCCGCAAGTCATCGCTCGTCCTCGGACGGGCGTGGTGCGAGCAACTCGAGGATTTCAGCCGTCATGGGGTTCACCGCCTCGTCCGGCTCGATGTAGTGCTCCTTGGTGATCTTGGACGAGGTGTGGCCCAGCATCCCTGCCGCCAGGTCCGCCCCCCAGAAGATCAATTGGTCTGGTGCATCTGATGCGATGGCCACCGGCCGTGCGCGTAGGACCTCCGCGGTGAACGACGGCACGGAGGTCCTGGTGGACTTCGTCGCCTTCGGGTGGGAATGGCGATGCGTGGGCTGCCGGTGGGCGACACGATCGTTCCGCACAGGCGGACCGTCGCCGGAGACCTCGTAGCGTCCACGTCGCACGTGCGGATGGCGAGCACCTCGCCTATCCGTGCCGAGGTGCCGAGCATGACCTCGATGGTCTGCTCCAGCTGGCCGTCCGGCGGTGGGCCGGGCAGGCCGGATCCGCGGCGCCACTGGCAGACTGCCCGACGAATCCCATCAACCTGCTCGATGGTCAGCGACATCGCCTGAACGGGCGGCTTGCGGAGACGAGCGGTGTCGCGGACCGGGTTCTCACGCATGGCGTCGTAGCGGACGGCGGAGCCGAAGGGAAGGCTCAAGACCGCGCGTGCCTGCTTCTGTCCACCGGACCGGGTCAACTCCAACACGTCTACTACCCCGCGCTGCGCTCTGTCGGACTATCGGAGATGCCTAGGTCCGCGCAGGCGAGGAATGGCCCGAGTTCGTCATTTCGACGTTGGGGGGTTGCCGGGCACCGGGCAAGGCGCGACGTTGGGAAAGAAGGGTGACCGCGATCGTCTGATTGTTCGACGGAGGCCAAGTCGCCCCACAGCGATCCGAACCCGGGAGGACGCATGACTGATCCGTCAAGCGAGTCCGATGCGGATGCCGGGGGGCCGGTTCCGCCTTCGCCGGGCCCCGGTGGGCGTGAGCTCATCATGATTGGCGCTCCCGATGCGGACTTGCGGATCTCGCCGATCCGGGCGCGTTCGCTGAGCGATGCTGAGTTGGGGCCATTGGCTGATGTGGCCAGTGATCCAGAGGTCGTCATCCGCCCGCTGTTCGGACCCAGTGAGGAGCGCGTGCGGGCTTCGACACCGAACTCCTCGCCCGTGACCTCCGATGAGGGCGGCCCCCTGCTAGGCGAACAGATGGCCAGGCTCTACCACGTCGAGGCCCCGGACGCTCGTCTCGATGAACTTCTCGAGCAGCTTCGCATGAGTCCCGCGGTGGAGTCGGCGTACATCAAACCCCCAGCCGGTCTTCCGGTCGCACCAGCGGTGATGGAGCAACTCAACGACATGGTCGCCGACGTCGCGGACGCTCCCCCCGCGACCCCCGACTTCACCTCGCGGCAGGGTTACCTGGACGCGGCCCCGGGAGGAATCGATGCTCGCTGGGCATGGACGCAGCCGGGCGGTCGCGGTGACGGGGTGCGAGTAGTGGATTGCGAGTGGGGATGGCGTTTCACCCACGAGGACCTCACACAGAACCAGGGCGGGGTGATCGCTGGAACGGCCGACCCGACGCCGGATAGTCGGGCGACGAACCACGGCACCGCCGTACTCGGCGAGATCAGCGGTGATGTGAACGGTATCGGTATCACCGGCATCGCGCCTGACGCCGTGATCAGCGCCTCGGCGTTCTCGGTCGCGAGCTCGACGGCGATCCGCAGCGCGGCCGACCGCCTAGGCCAGGGAGACATCCTGCTCCTGGAGATCCACCGCGCCGGGCCGAACTACCCAGGCGGCGACACTCAGTTCGGGTTCATCGCCATCGAGTGGTGGCCCGATGACTACCTGGCGATCCGGTACGCCGTCAACAAGGGAATCGTCGTGGTGGAGGCGGCCGGCAACGGCTCGCAGAATCTCGACGATCCGGTCTACGACACACCGGCGGGCGGTTTTCCGTCCTGGTGGCGTAACCCGTTCCGGCGCACCGCACTGGATTCCGGCGCCGTCGTCGTCGGCGCCGGAGCGCCGCCTTCGGGCGGCTCCGGCCCTGACCGCTCCCGATTGGACTTCTCGAACTTCGGCGCCTGTGTGGACGCCCAGGGATGGGGGCGGAAGGTCGTCAGCACCGGTTACGGCAACCTTCAGGGCGGCACCAACGTCGATTTGTGGTACACCGACTCCTTCAGCGGAACCTCCAGCGCCTCGCCCATCGTTGTGGGCGCTGTGGCCTGCACCCAGGGCGTGCTGCGTGCCCATGGACGACCGCGGCTCAGCCCGGCACGTGCCCGCGAGCTGCTCCGCGTCACCGGCTCAACGCAACAAGACGCCCCGGGCCGTCCAGCCAGTCAGCGCATCGGTAACCGACCCAATCTGCGGGCACTCATCCCCGCGGCATTGTCAACCGCTAGCTGGACCGGCGTCCAGTTCCGCGGACAGGTGGCACCGCGCGCGACTCAACGGTGGTTCACCTTTCGCTGGCCGGCGCACTGGCACGTGGTGTGGACGGTGATGCCGACCAGTGCCCAGGTTGGCGCACCGCAGATCCGGTTCCGCACCCGGGTGGAGCGGGCCACCGACTACTACGCGACCTACTGGATCTCCGTGGTCAACCTGACCGATCGTCCCGTCGACATCGAGGGCCGCTTCGCGGTTCTCGGCTGGTAAGAGGAGCAAGCAATGCGCGTGGGAACCCAGTTCACCGGACAGCTCAACGCAGGGCAATCGCGGCGATGGTTCACCTTCGGTTGGCCCGCCGACTGGCACGTCGTTTGGTACATGATGCCCATCACCCCCGCCATCGGTGCCCCGGAGGTCGAGTGGGAAGTCGAAGTAGAGCGCGCCGACGCCACCCGTGTCACCTACTGGCTCACCGTGCGGAACCTGAGCAGCGGGCCGATCAACTTCGAGGGTCGCTACGCGATCTTGAACTGAGGGGAACCGGCCAATGAAGACCACCATCATCGTTGACAGCGAAACCGGCCAACCTGTGGCCGCGGGCGCTAGCAAAGGCGACACAGCCGCACCAGCCGGAGCGCCGCCCTACGTCGCGGTAGACGCTGGGCCGGCACCTGGCGTCGACAATGCCGATACTGCCCAGGTCGGCCCACCCGACGGTGCCGTCGACGGCGGCGCCCCGCCTACCTGGCTGCTCGATGCAATCGCCACCGCAGGCGGCATGACCGCACCAGCGCCGCCCGAAGAGACGAACTCCAGCGACCTGGACGCTGGCCCTGCTCCTTCCACTCTCTAACCAATCGTGCGCCGGTCCCCCCGCGCCGGGACTGAACTCCGGTGCCCGAGGCCCGGCGAGCCGGCTCGACATCGACGTCGGTTCCAGTGCGAGGAGTGCCCCGACGGCGACCTCGCCGACCGCATTGAGGTGCTCAGGATTGATCACACTGCATCCGCCGGCTTGGCGAGTGCTCGACACGAGATGAATCGCCCCGGGTTTCGTGGAGGCTCGGTTAGTTGGATCCGACCTCGGTGAGGACCGGGTTCTCACGGTAGTGCTCGGTGGCCTGTGCCGCCCAGTGGTTGGCCTCGAACTCGGCCGGTGGGACGAGTCCGATCTCGCCGTGCAGGCGCCTGTGGTTGAACCAGTCGACGTACTCGGCGACGGCGATCTCGACGTCGCTCACCGACTTCCAGCCGCCCTTGGGGCGCATGACGGGGTTGCGGATGCACTCGGCCTTGAACAGCGAGTTCAGCGCCTCGGCCATCGCGTTGTCATACGAATCGCCCTTGCTGCCAACGGATGCGACGGCCTCGGCTTCGGCGAGCCGCTCGGTGTAGCGAATCGCTCGATATTGGACTCCTCGGTCGCTGTGATGCGTTCAGGCCGGTGACGTCCTGACCGGCGCGCCGCCGAGCCCACAGCCCCATGTCGAGGGCGTCGAGGGCGAGGTCGGTGCGCAGCGAGGTCGACACCTGCCAGCCAACGATCATCCGGGAGAAGACGTCGAGGACGAACGCGACGTAGGTCCAGCCGGCGTGCGTGCGGACGTAGGTCAGATCCGCCACCCAGAGCTGGTTCGGCGCCGTGGCGATGAACTTGCGCTCGACCAGGTCCTCGGGCCGCTCGGTCTCCGCGCCGTCGCCGATGGTGGTCTTGCGGGTCTTCTCCCGGCGGGATCCCGCGCAGCCCTTCGGCTCTCATGAGCCGCTCCACGGTGCAGCGGGCGACCTTGACGCCTTCGCGGTTGAGCTCGGCGTGGATCTTGCGGGCGCCGTAGACACCGAGGTTCGCCTTGTGGGCGACCGTGATGTCAGCGACCAGCTCGGCGTCACGCACGCCGCGCGCCGACGGCGGCCTGGTCTTGGCGGCGTAGTAGGTGCTCGGGGCGATCTGCACGCCAGCGTCCTTGAGGACTGTGCAGATCGGCTCGACCCCGAACCGGTCGCGGTGCTGGTCGATGTAGTCGACCAGCACCGCGGTGGGCACCTCTACTTGATCTTGCGGTCGAGCTCCGCGGCCGCGAAAAAAGCTGCGCACGTCTTCAGGATCTCGTTGGCCCGACGCAGCTCGCGGATCTCCCGCTCGAGCTCGGCCAGCCGCTGCGCGTCGTCGCTGGTCGTGCCGGGTCGGACTCCGCCGTCGACCTCGGCCTGACGGACCCAGTTCCGCAACGCCTCGGGGTGCACGCCCAGCTGATCGGCGATCCGCTTGATCGCTCCCGACGCGTCGGTCCGGGTCCTTCCGGCGTCCAACGCCATCCGCGTCGCCCGCTCCTGCAGTTCGACGCTGTACTTCCTTGGTGCTGCCATGACTCTCATCATCCTTCCCAGGATTGAGAGCCTCCATCAGACCCGGGGCGATTCAGTGCGGGCACCGGGTCGACGGCAGTTGCGTTGGCGCGTCACACCGCCGCATCAGCGCGCCGAAACCACCGACTATCAACCGGGCCGGGCGATCACCCGACCCGGATGCCTTCGTCGGCGAGGAACTCGCGAGCACGGCCCAGTTGACGGTCGGATGAGTAGGCGTACCACTGTTCGGAGAGGTCGTTCTCGTGGACGAGCTCGCGGAATCGGCGAAAGGCACCCTTGCCCTCGATGGCCCGCTCCAGCCGATCCCGCAGCGCCACGTCGCGCTGCCGTTGGGCGAACGCGGCCATGTCTCGCCATCCGCCCCGCGAACCAGTGCAGTCGAACCGAAGCCAACGCTCCGGCTCCTCCTCCACATCGATGGCTGCATCCTCGCCGACCATCATCGCGTCCGTGGCACTGTCGCCGTAGGCCTCCCCGGTGCGCAGGTCGACGTAGCCACCAGTCGACAAGCTCAGGTCGCCCTCCAGCTCGGCGCTGAGCATCTCAAGGTCGACCGGCGCCACCCGCCCCCTCAGCGGCTCCCCGCGCAGACGGGCCAGGAGATCCTCAGCCAACACCTCATCCCCCGCCTCGGCACGCCAGGTCAGCCGGTTGATCACCGACAAAGCCACCGGCTCGGCTTCCTCCCGTCGCTGTTCCAACGCCATCGGTATACCGGCTCCTACCTGCTGCAGCGTGTCGTCGACGTCGCGGCCCGTCACCGCGGCGAGGAAGCGGGTCGCATCCGCTGTCGCGATCGCTATCCGCAACTCCGACAGGTCCATCGCGGTCCCCGGCTCCTGCGCCGGCCACGTGTGCAGCAGCATCGGATGCGGCTGATCAGGTCTTCTCGGTGCCCGACCCTGTCCGTCGTCGCCAGCCCACCGACGCCCGTACTGGTCTGGAATGCTCCCCCACCCCCAATAAGGCATCGGGGCGTCTGGACGGAGACCCAGCACCTCCAGCGGGTCGACCTTCTCCTCCTGCACCAGGCATCGGTGCGTCCAATCGTCACCGAGGTCGAACGTGAACTGGAACTCTTCCCCCGGCCTCACGACCTGGACTACCTTGACCGCCTCGATGTCCAGCGTCGCCTTGATCGGACCGCCGATCGACACGGCCACCTCGGCCCCCGTCTCCCTGTCAGCGACCAGCCGACCGTCAGCAAGGGTGAACATCGACAGGTGTGACCGGTCCCAGCGCGCGAAGGCATCGTTGACCGCATTGGCGAGGTCCATGAAGGTGTGCGACGGTCCGACCGCGAAGACCCGCCCCGGCCACGGCCACAGCTCCTCACCGCGACCGCCGAGCAGCTCCACCGTCACCGACAACCACGCCCGCGCCATCCCGAAAGGATGGCACGCGCCGGCGCGGTGACACATCGGGCGCAGACTCGCCATTTCCGCTACAAACGTGTCGCAGATAGGCCCGGGCACCCCCGTACGACCGCGTCATGCCGCCGCCAGCGGACGCGGTTCCTCGGTGGCCTTCCTCGGCCCAGTACGCGGGGCGGCGGCGATGGCGTCGGACCAAGTGGCCTCGCCGTGCGCGGCGAAAGGCGATCACCCGCAAACCACCCGGTCGGTGCGGCCGCCTGAGCCCTGTTCCTCTCTGCACGCCGCTGGCGGGTACCGAACCTTCGGGACCCGCCAGCTTCACGCTCACCGGAGCAGGCAGGGCCGAACCCTTGGCTTCCGAACACTCGCGATATATCGTCAGTCTTCTAAGAACAGTCGCGAGGAGGACCCGATGTCACGTCGTGGACCCTGGGACGCCAGCTGCGGCGGCGCCGGATTCGGCGGCCAGCAGCCATGGAAGCACGGGGCGCCCCCGCCGTGGATGATGGGGTTGCTCGGTCTCGCCCAGGGCGCAACCCGGGCGCCGAAGGTGCGCCGGGGTGACGTGCGCAGCGCCGTGCTCGACGTGCTGGCCATGGAGACGATGAACGGCTACCAGGTGATCCAGCAGATCGCAGAGCGTTCCGGCGGGGTCTGGAAGCCGAGCCCGGGGTCGGTCTACCCGACCATCCAGCAGCTCGAGGACGAGGGGCTCGTCGAGGGCACCGCGGGGTCTGGCCGCCGACTCCTCCGGCTGACCGACGAAGGACTTCGGTACGTCGAGGAGCACCGCGACGAGCTCGCCGCGACATGGCGCCCATTCGATCAGGAGCAACAGCCAACCGACGGCAGCCCGGACCTCAAACCAGTGGCCGGCCAGGTGATGGCGGCAGTGTGGCAGGTGATGACCTCGGGCACCCGGCAGCAGCAGGCCGAGGCTGCCGAGATCCTCGCCGAGACACGGAGGCAGCTCTACGGGCTGCTCGCCGACGGCGACCCGGAGTCGGAGCCGTGAGCGGCCGCTGCCACGGGGCAGCGTGGTCGTCCACGTGGTCCTCCAGGTCGCAGTCGTCCTCGGCCGCCGGTGGCTGGTCGGAGCGCTCGGCGCAGGCGCCGGCGTTCCCCGGGCTCGCCGGGCGCCGGGTGGAACCGGTCCTCACGCCTCCGCGTCGGTGACGCCGAGCGGGAGGCCGCGGTCGCGGCGCTCGGCGACCACTTCGCGGCCGGCCGGCTCACCCCCGAGGAGCTCGACGAGCGGTCCAGCGCCGCCTACGCCGCGCGCACCGGCGGTGACCTCTCGGTCCTGTTCGCCGACCTGCCGCAGCCCCATGCCGGCGGCACACAGCCGCGTCCGGTCACCCGGCGCCCGCGGCCGGCGCGGTTCCCGCTGATCCCGGCGCTCGCGCTCGCGCTGGTCGTGGCAATGCTGACCACGGTCCCGTTCCTCGTCGTCCTGCTGGTGACCTGGCTGACCTTCGTATGGGTCGTGCGGCCGGTGGTCGAGGCGCGTCTAACGAAGGGCAGCCAGCGGGCGGTCCGCGGCAACGGGTCGTAGCCTCGCCGCAACGCGCCCACGACGGTGGCCTCCGGGAACGGTCGCTGCCTGGCGGCGATCATCCGGCTTTCGCAGACCTATCCAGCCTGCCCGGTGTCGTCCCAGTTGATCGAGTCTCAGAGGAACTGATTGGCCCAGTCGCCAAGGTCGACTTCGAGTTCGTGGTCGGTTGGCTCCCAGTCGACACCGAGCCCGCGATCGCCGGGATGCGGGGGCCAAGGCGACGGGCCCGGATCGCCGTCCTCGGCGTCCCGGTCGAACGCAAAGCCGCCCAAGCGCAGCGTGCGCGACGACGCGAGTTCCGGTCAGCCGCTGAGTGCGCCCCTCGCAAGTGGGTAATGCGCCTCCGCCTCCAGCCAGCGGACCTGCAACAGATGCGCTACAGGCTTTCCGGGCCCGCGACTACTACCGCAGACTCCCGGTCGGGAACTGAGAACTGTATGCCAGCTACCAGTTGGCCGGCCCGGGAAGTCAACCGAGCACCCTCGCTTTTCTGTTCCTGCCCACGCGCCAAGTGGAACCGACGACTTCGGGCGCGCCGCGTACTCATTCCGTATCCTGGCGTTGGGGCATGTCCGCGTCATCGACGACCGGGCCCCACACCCGCAGAGCGAGTAGTGCCAGGCCGCCGGTGACCACGAGGGTGACCGCGAGGCCGAGGGTCACCGAGCCGACGAGGGCAACCATCACGTAGCCGACCGTCGAGGCGACGACTGCGGTGATCATGTAGGGCAGCTGGGTGGTGACGTGGGTGATCACGTTGCACCCAGCCCCGGTGGCGCTGAGGATGGTGGTGTCGGAGATCGGCGAGGCGTGGTCCCCCGCGACGGCTCCGGCGAGAACCGCCCCGAGCGTGGGCAGCAGCAGCTCGGGAGCGTCGAGGGAGTTGATGATGCCGCCGGCCAGCGGGATCAGCAGGCCGAAGGAGCCCCATGAAGTGCCCGTGGCGAAGGCCATGGCCGCGGCGAGCAGGAACACGAGTGGGACCAGCCAGGACGGGGATATCGAAGAGCTCTCGATCAGGTCAGCGAGGTACTCGCCGGTGCCGAGTGCCTCGATCAGGGCGCCGAGCATCCAGGCAAGGATCAGGATGCTGACTGCGGGCATCATCGACTTCACGCCCTCGAGCCACGCGCGGCCGAGCGTGGCGGTGCCGAACTTGGGGTTCGCGGAGGTGTCGCGTACGTAGTAGTACAGCGCTCCGGCCAGGCCGAACAGCCCGCCCACGATCAGGGCGAACGTGACGTCGGTCGAGGCGAGGATGTCGACGACCGACCACGAACCGGCGGCCCGCTGGCCAGTCCACACGATGCCGCCGAGAACGCCGACCACCAGCAGGGCGAACGGCACGATGAGGGCGTTCTTGGCGCCCGGACGGTGCACCGGGAGGTCCTGGGCAAGCTGGCCGGGGATCTCCTCGCTCTCGTCGAAGCACTCGCCCTCAACGATCGCGCGACGCTCCTCGGAGCGCATCGGCCCGAGGTCCAGCTGCACCGTGGCCACGAGGGCCACCAGCAGCAGCGCAGCGAACGCGTAGTAGTTGGCCCAGGCTGCCTGCAGGAACGCGCTGATGTCGCTGAGGTCCAGTGACGAGGCCGCGACCTCGGTCCCGATCAGGCCGAGGATGAACGCTCCCCAGCTCGAGAACGGCACCAGCACAGCGACCGGTGCCGAGGTGGAATCGACCAGATAGGCCAGCTTGGCCCGCGAGACCCGGTGGGTGTCGGTCACGGGTCGGCTGACCTGGCCGACAGCCAGTGCGTTGAAGTAGTCGTCGACGAAGATCGCCACGCCGAGACCTGCCGGGAGCATCGTCGCCCCGCGGCGGGTTCTGATCTTCGTCTGCGCCCAGTCGGCGAAGGCACGGGTGCCGCCCGACATCATGATGAAGGCCGTGATCACGCCGAGCATGAGTGTGAAGATCAGAATGTAGACCTTCGTCGTGTTCACCGCGCCGTCGACCCAAAAGATGTCTCCGAACGCTCCGAGAACCTCCAAGAGTGAGTCCCAGGGGGCGAAGCCCTCGATCAGTAGCGCCGCGGTCACGACTCCGAGTCCAAGGCTCAGCAACACTTTGCGTGTGGCCACCACCAAGCCAATGGCGAGCAGGGGTGGCACGAGGGTCAAGATCGGATAGGTGTCGACCATGCCGGCTCCTCAGCGGAAGATGGACACGACACTAGACCCGAAGCCGGATCGTCCTCCACAAACCGAAGGGATGGGGACGCCCTGCGATGAGAGGGGTGACAAGTCGACCCTCCGGGCCGTCCCTCCCATGCGATGCACCGTCGCGGTTCGGCAAACCTGCGAAGGCGCGGCGGCCGACAATGATGAACAAGTTCTCGACCCTTCGGTTGCAGGAGTTTGCGGGCGCACTTCGCCGCGAGCCGGCAGGCTCGGGGCCGCATCACTCCGCCTTTTGGCTAAGTTCAATGGTACGGAGAGCATGCCCCGCCGAGCGGGCTGCGAGGGTGGTCCGGTAGGTGGTCGGTGTCTGACCCGTCCAGCCCTTGAACGCTCGCTGAAAGGAGCTCTGGTCGGAGAAGCCGGTCAAGAAGGCGACTTCGACGAGCGAGTGCCGATCGTCGCTGAGCAGCGCCTCCGCCGCCTCCCTGCGCGAACGGGTGACGAGGGACTGGAAGTTCTCGCCCTCATCTGCGAGCCGGCGGTGGAGGATTCGTTCGCTCATCCCGAGCCGGCCCGCCGCACCGTGAAGGCGAAGGCGTGGCAACTCCAGGAGGCGGTCGAGTGGGGGCTGGCCAGGGCAGCGGCGGCGGGGTTCTCCTCGGTCGTGGTCGCCTGCGAGCCGACCGGGCACCGCTGGCGGGTGCTGGACCAGATCGCCGCGGAGGCCGGCGTCCGGCTGGTCTGCGTGCAGCCGCTGCTGGTGCACCGGGCTCGGGAGAGCGAGGACTTCACCCGCAACAAGAGCGACGAGACCGACGCGATGATCATCGCCCGGCTGGTCACCGAGCTGCGCTGCTACCTGCCCGAACGAGCCGAACCCGCCTGGGCGCGGCTGCGGCACCTCGGCGCCCGCCGGGCCGCCCTGGTCACTGACGCCACCGCCGCCCGCCAGCAGGTCACGCGACCTGCTCGAGTGCGCCTGGCCGGCGGCGCTGGAGGCCGCCGGCAAGCCGATGAAGTCCAAGAGCTGGCTGGCCGCGATGACGGTGGTCTTGGACCGGGTCGGCGCCAGCGGCGACCTGAGCGTGATCCGCCGCTGGGGCTGGACCCGGTTCGCCGCGGCGGTCCGCCGCGAGCTGCCCCGCCACGGCGCCACCCGCTGGTACTCCACGATCGTGCGGGCCGTCTTCGACGCCGCGACCGACCCGGCCCGGGCCGCGGCCGGAGTGGCCGACCAGCGCGCCGGCGCCCTGGAGCGGACCCGGTTCGCGCTGGCCGACCTGGCCCACGCCCGCGCCGAGACCGCCGTGGTCGAGGCCCGCATGGTCGAGGTGCTCGACGAGCTGGGCCTGACCGGGCTCGCGACCAGCATCCCCGGGCTCTCCGCGGTCGGCGCCGCCGCCATCCTCGCCGAGACCGGCGACCCCACCCGGTTCTCCAGCGCCCGGGCGCTGGTCAAGCACGCCGGGCTCTGCCCCCGCGACAACGCCTCGGGCACCTACCAGGGCAAGACCGGAATCAGCGGCCGCGGCCGCCCCCAGCTCCGGCTGGCGGCCTGGCGGGCGGTGTGGGCCGCGTTGCGCAACAACCCGGTGCTCGCCGCCCGGTACGCGCACCTGACCGGCCGCGCCGAGAACAAGCTCACCAAGACCCAGGCCCGCGTCGCGGTCGCCGGCAGCCTGCTGCGCCAGCTCCACGCCGTCCTCACCACCGGCACCGCCTGGGACCCCGCCATCGCCGGCGGACTCGACCCGCAGTCACCCGGAACGCGCGAAGGGGGCCGCCGCTGCCGCATGACCCCACGCGCCGTAGCTCGACCGGACGGGGCGAGCCCGCATGTGCGTCGGGATCACATCCCGCGATAGACCATGGGCAGCCCCGCCCGTCTCCACCAAAGCCCGGATGAAGGCTGTCGGGAACGAACCCGCTTGCACGCTACGTAGGGCAGGAGACGGGCGCGCGGCCCCCGCCCACGCAACGAGCGCACCCCGACCCCACCAGACCATCAGCCCGCCGGCGAACCCGGCGAGCCGACTCACCCCTGCACAAATCAACAAAACCAAGCCCTTGACTTCGTCCCCATAGGCTGGTCTCAACCGCCAGTCGACCGCTCTGAGCCGGGCCGCCGACTATCGGCATCCGGCCATCGTTGCGTCCGTTAGTGGGGGGTCGCGTCGTACGCCTCCCGGATTGAAGCCGCAATACGGCCCCGGTCAGAAACTTCATAGCCATTGTCCCGGGCCCACTCACGGATAGCGCCGAGGTCCTGGCTGCTCCTCCCGCCGTTCGCCTTCTTGCTCCGGCGCACAGAACTGCGGCGCCCGCCAATCCTCGTTGCCGCCTCGGTGTAGTGCTCCATCACGTGGTCGAACTCGGTCGCCTCGGCTTCGGTCAGGTCGATGGTGTAGTCGACGCCGTCGTAGCTGAAGTTGACGGTGCGGCCCTCGTCTTCACCCAGTTCCTCACCGCTCAGGTCGCTCACGAGCTCAATGATCGTCCTCTGCGCCACGTATTCCTCCATGTCGATGCCCCGCGGATCGAACAGTACATATATGGCGAGCCGCCGACCAAGAAGACGGCTGCCTCGTGACTTTCCAAACGCTGATTCGAGCCATCCGGGTGCGGTAGCTCCGGGCGAGGGTGCGCAGTGGTGCTTTCGGGTCATTGCGCCTATCGAGCGGTGGGCCGCAGGGTGAGGGACGCGGTTGGCGTCGTTCAATGTAGAGAACCTGTTCGCGCGTCCCAAGGCGATGATTCGACTGCGGTCGACGCAGCGGTCCGCAAACGGGTGCTGGCCGCGCACGCCCAGCTGTCCCAGCTGTTCGACCTGCCCGCCTACGCCGGCGTGGAGGCCGACATCCTCACGCTGCTGAACACCTTGGGTGTCCTGACCAACGACGAGGGCGAGTTCGCCCGCCTCCGCAAGCTCCGCGGCCAGCTCCTGAAACGGCCCCGCACCGGACCGGTCCAGGTCGTGGCGACCGGGCGCGCGTCGTGGATCGGTGAGTGGAGCTCAAGACCGTGGCGGTCAACGAACGCGCCACCGAGAACACCGCCCGCGTCATCGACGAGCTCGACGCCGAGGTGCTGACGGTCATCGAGGCCGACGACCGTCCCGGACTCGACGTGTTCTCCGCCGCCATGCTCACCCGGATCGGCGGCCGAAGCCCGCTTCCGATGCCGTGGAACGATACGTGCACTTCACCGCACCGGACGGGCATCTCTACGAGTTGGTCGAGCGGCTGTGACGCCCGAGTCGGGCTCGCCAAAAGCGTTCCTGGTAGAGCGAGAGAACGGCGTGACGGGTGTGGACGCGCGCTTGCAGGCTGGTGCTAGCCCACCGTCGCGGGTGACGCCGCCGATTGGGTCGAGGGTGCGGTCCGCGGACTCACCTGACCCGTTCTGGGATGACACACTCCCGCACATTCGTCCCTACCAGTCCAGCTGGGCCGACAGGCGGGTTTGGCCGCCGCGCATCAGGTGGGTTGGCTGCGTGGCGGGGTGCGGACGCTCATCCGTTCTCCTGGCCGGCCGAAGATGCTCAGGATCTCGGCCGGCTCCTGCCCGGTGCTGCCGAACCAGTGCGGAACCAGTGTGTCGAACTCGACCACCTCACCGGGCCCGAGCACCCAGTCCTCCCCACCCAGCACCAGACGCACACGTCCAGACAGCACGTAGATCCACTCATGCCCCTCATGGGCTCGCGGTTCCGGCTCGACCTTGTCGACGGGGATGACGATCTTCCACGCCTGCACGCCGTCGGGCTGCCGGGTCAGCGGAATGACAGTGCGGCCCTTGACTTGGCCAGGCTTGAGACGGATGCGCGGGTCCCCGACGTCGGGGGCGCCCACCAGGTCGTCGAGCGGGACCCGGTATGCGCCCGAGAGCGCCAGCAGGATCTCCAGGGTGGGGCGCCGCTGGCTTGTCTCGAGCCGCGACAGCGTGCTCTTTGAGATCCCGGTCAGCTCCGCGACCGAGGTCAACGTCATCCGGCGCTGCATACGGACGCTCCGGAGCCTGGGTCCAGCAGCCGCGACCGCGGACTCGACAGCGGACCCGAGGTTTCCGTTGTCCCGCGCGTCTTGTCCCGTCGGGCTGCTCACGGCCTCATCTCACCGCGCTTTCCCAGTAACGGCAACAACGATGGCTTACGAGAAGGCGCGGTCCGAGGCTGGTGCACATGAACAAGTACGACGTAGCAGTCATCGGCGGCAGCGCCGCAGGCCTGTCCGCAGCCCTAGTCCTCGCCCGCGCGGGCCGCGAGGTGATCGTGATCGACTCAGCCGCGCCGCGCAACGCCCCCGCAACCCACATGCACGGGTTCTTGTCCCGCGAAGGGATGAACCCTGCCGACCTGCTCACCGTCGGGCGCGGCGAGGTCGAAGGATACGGAGGCCAGTTCACCCCCGGACGAGTCACCGAGCTCGTCCCCAAGGGCCAAAACAGCTTCTGGGTCCTGCTCGAAGACGGCTCTCGCATCCATGCTCGCAAGGTCCTGGTCGCCACCGGTCTACGTGACGAGCTCCCCGAGGTCCCCGGCCTTGCCGATCGGTGGGCACGCGACGTCTTGCACTGCCCCTACTGCCACGGCTACGAGGTCTCCGGCCAACAGCTCGGTGTCGTCGGAGGCGCACCTGGAGCGGTCCGCTACGCCCAGATAGTGCGCCAGTGGACTCACGACCTGGTCTACTTCACCCCTCCCGACACGCTCACCGCAGCGGAACGGGCTGGGCTCGTGGCCCGGGCCATCGGGGTCGTTGAAGGCACCATCGAACAACTCGTCATCGACAACGACCAGCTCGTCGGCATCCAGATGGCAGACGGCTGCGTCGTCCCACGACGAGCGCTGTTCGTACCACCCCGATTCGTGCCCAACGACCAGCTGCTCACCGGAGTCGGGTGCACCACAGGTGACGACGGCTGGACGGTCGTCGACGGCACCGGACGTACCAGCGTCCCCGGCATCTGGGCCGCCGGCAACGTCACCGACCCCCGCGCCCAGGTCATCACCGCAGCCGGCGCCGGCTCCGCTGCCGCCATCGCCATCAACGCCGAGCTCGTCGACGACGACGTCGGCGACGCCGTGACCGCCTTCAACCTCGGCTACACCCCCACCGACCGTCGCACCCCTCAGAACTGAACCTCGCCCCGACCAAGGAGCTCACATGACCACCACGCCCATTGACACCCGCCGTCCGACCAAGGCCGGACCGCCGACCAAGCACCAGCTCGCCCTGATGATCTGGGTCGCGGTGTTCCCGACCCTCACCGTCCTCAACCTTGCCCTCGGCGACTGGCTCGCCACCATGACACCGGTGTTGCGCACCTTCGTGCTGGCAACCATCGCGGTGCCCATCGTCATCTACGGGCTCATGCCGCAGCTGCACAGTATCCGCATCCGCCTGCTCACCCGCACCCGCAGCTGAGCACCACCCACCGCGGCGCGAACACGTTCAGGCCAGCCGAGCCGCAGCACCGACGCTCGCCTCAGCCGTTACCGCGGCCACCCAGCTCCGCGCGACAAGGACCCCCGATCCCGTCGCGCGGAACGGCCCGGGGTCACTGACCCCCGCAGGACCCCGGGCCACCTCAAACCCCCGGCCAACATCCCTAGTAGAAGGAGGACGCGATGAGCGTCCGAAGCAGCATCTTCACCGAACAGCTCCCCGGCGTTCCGCCCACCAACCCCAAGCGGCTAGCTCGCGTTGCGGGTCTCCTCTACCTCGCTGTGGCCATCACCGGTGGGTTCTCCGAGGGCTACCTGGGGCCCTCGCTCTACGTCCAAGGAGACCCGGCAGCCACCGCAGCGAATCTGGCAGCCAACCCCGGACTGGTTCGCCTCGGGGTCGTCGCTCACCTCGCAGACGCTGTCTTCTTCGTGTTGACCGCTATCACGCTCTACGTGCTGCTCAAGCACGCCGGCAAGCACGCCGCGCGCCTCCTGGTGCTCCCCGTGGTGATCGCAGCCGGCATCAAGGCCATGAGCACCGTCTTCATGTTCGTCGCCCTGCAAGTAGCAACCACCGACACCTACACGGGGGCGTTCGGTGCCGCCGAGACAGACGCGCTTGCGCTGCTCCTGCTGGAGATCGAGCACTACGGCATCCGCGCAGCCCAGGTCTTCTTCGCCTTGTGGCTCACGCCGCTGGGCTACCTCGCCTACCGGTCGCGGCTGTTCCCCAAGCCGCTCGGCATCATCCTCGTCGCGGCGACGATCAGCTACCTGGCAGACGTCGTCGTCGCCTTCCTGTTCCCCGACCTCGCCGGGCAGCTCCACGTCTTCTTCACCATCGTCCCCGCCATCGCGGAGATCTGGATGCTCTTCTACCTGCTGACCGTCGGAGTCCGCAGCCCGCGGAACGCACAGCACCCTCAGCCCCGCGATGCGACTCCGATCCCAGCATGAGATCGGGCGGCTCGAAACCCGGCCCAGAGGGCTCCCCTATGCCGGGATGGCCGCGTTCGACGCCGCGGTGGAGAAGGAAACACCAGCGACCGCAGAGGTGCTGCACAACCTGACCCTAGAAACCGCCCGTCACGTCGCGCAGAGGAACAGTGCGGCTCGGCGGACATCGACACTGAAGGAGCGTCCACAGATGACAACGGAAACAGCCATGGAAGCCCAGACGGCGGTGCCGTCCGTCACAGGCACCCCGCTGCGGATCCTTCGATCTGAGGGCGTCGTCCTGCTCCTCGCCGCGCTGGCGGGCTTCTTCGCCGGACTGGACGAGCCTTGGTGGCTCGTGCCCGTGCTGTTGTTTGTCCCTGACGTCTTCATGGTCGGTTACGCGAAGTCGAGCAGGACTGGCGCGGCGCTGTACAACCTCGCCCACTCCTACCCCGCACCTGCGGTCCTCGGGGTGCTGGCGTCCGTGGCTGAGCAACCGCTGTGGCAGGGAGTCGCCCTCGTGTGGTTCGCGCACATCGGGATGGATCGGGCGCTGGGCTACGGACTCAAGTACGACACTGACTTCAAGGACACACACCTCGGTCGCATCGGTCGATGACGGCACACAAGAACAGTGCTACCGCAACAGCGGGCTAAGTGCCCACGCACCAGCCTCGAGAGCAGCCACACAGCCCGAGCCGCGCCTGTCGCGGCGCCGCAACCGGCACCTGCACCTGCACCCCAGATGTCCCCCGCTCCAGGACCAGACGGTTCGTAGCTCTGTCACCACCATAGGAAGCCAATGACCACTGAGACAAATGTGCGACGCGCCGACGCCCGCCCTGTGCAGCTCGCAATTGCCACCGTCCTTGCAGCAGGCCTCCTGATCGTGGCCGGTTTCCAGGCCGCGCTGACCTTGGGTGCGCCGTTCGGCGCCGCTGCCATGGGCGGGACGAATCCCGAGAAGCTTCCTGACGCGGTACGACTCGTGACTGGTTTCGCCACTCTGGCCTGGTTCTTGGCTGCCATGGTGGTACTGGCCAGGGGTGGTCGCGCCTCCGTTCCTGTACCCCCGGCAGTCGCTCGGGTGGGAACCTGGGTGCTCGTCGTGGTCTTGGGACTGGGCACGGTTATGAACTTCGCCTCGTCCAGCCCTTGGGAGCGGTTCGGCTGGGGGCCGTCCACGCTCATCATGTTCGGACTCTGCCTTATCCTCGCTAGGAGCGGCTCGTCAGGGCATTCAACCGCCCGAGGGCGAGCGCCAAGCCGCGCCGAGAGTCGCTCAACGGTCGGTCTTCTGGCGGTAGGCGCTGATGAGCGTCGCGTCGTCCAGCCCTTCGGAGCGGTTCGGATGGGAGCCTATCCACCCTCGTCCTGCTTGGTCTCGTGCGTAGCCCTCGACCGACATGATCCTCCACCCCTACCCGGCGCCCCAGGAGTCGGTCGAGCTGATGCGGATGCCCCCACCGACGACCTCGCGTTGCCCGAGGGGCGGACCCTGGGCTTTGCCGAAGCGCGCCGCAACGTCGTCACCCGCGGAATCGACTTGAACGCCCTGGTCGGGCGACGCTTCCGAGTGGGCAATGTCGAGTGCTTGGGTCAGCGGCTCTGTGAGCCGTGCGCGCACCTGGAACGTCTCACCACCAAAGGGGCCCTCCGCGGACTGATCCACCGCGGCGGGCTCCGCGCCGACGTTCTCAGCGACGGGGACTTCAAGACCGGCGACCTCATCGAAACCATCGAGTAGGAGCACCATCGACAACGGTGCGCATCCCTATTGCGCCTGCCATCGCGAGCCGCCGTTCGGACGACATCAGCTCCCCGCGACGAGGCCAGCGAGTGCTCGCCACGAGGCGTGGCTCGACGAAATCGAAACGTTTGCGCCCATGAACGTCCAACAACACGAGCCGACGACGCGCGCCCCTCGCCCAGCGTTTGCGCAGGTCAGAGAGGGTTCTTTCGGTCGGGCTGACAGGATTTGAACCTGCGGCCCCTTGACCGGCGACCGCCCTGCGGCGCCTCTATGCGCTGCTGCGCCGACTTGGGCCCTGACCTGCGGAATGGCGCCGACGGTGTCTTGCGCATGATTGCGGCGACCGGCTCGGCTGGGCGCACTTCTGCGCCGGTCAACGACCCATACTCGTCCACTCAGTCAAGTGGCATACTCCCCCGGCGCCTCGTACGACGGCACTTGCCCTGCGCCGTACCCCAGCGAGCGTGTGGGACCCCGAGAACCGACCCCGGCACTGTATCTCTCGGCGAATCCGTCCATGAGATCAGCGGGCCCACGACCGGCAGCGACGTGACGTAGCCATCAGTTGCGTCGCCCGTGCAAGTCACCGTTGCGTCGACCTTCACCGGACGGTTCTACGCAACGCGAGCTGCCGGTCGCCCAACTGGACCTGCGGCAATTCCGTAGCCGGTTCGGCATCCGGGATTACGCGAGCGACGCGCGGAATGCGCCAGATCCGGACGTTGGATTGGCTGCCGAGCTCGGCTTCGATCGGGCGCTAGTATCGACGGTAAGAGGCCAACCTGTTCGTCGTCGAACGGGTCGCGTCACAGAATATGAAAGATGGTTCGACGGTGGACCAACCGACTTATTGGGGAGTGCTTGCGGCGACGGCCGTCTTCTTAGCCGGAGCACGACTCGTCGCTCGGCGTCCACTCTGGCGGAGACGATCCAGCGCGATCTCAACGGGCGACCTCGCTGTGGCTGCGATAGCAGTTGCGGTTCTCGTGTTCCATTGCGCCGCAATGTTCTTCGCCGACTGGGTGAACGCAGTGCCATTCACGCAGGCCCCGGCAGCCGCAGTGCGCGACCTCGATAGCCTCGCCAGCGAGATCTCCTACTGGGTGCCTGCCGCGGCACTGGTGATTGCACTACGCCGCGTGTGGCCACCGGCGCTGGCCCTCTTGGTCGTGACCCTGGTCGGAGTGGGATACACGATGTTCGTCCCTCATCCCCTCACCACCCACTTAGCGTGGCTGGCAGCAGCCGTGATCGCCTTGGTGCTGACCAACACGGCGCTCGTTTTCCCAGTGCGCCGAGAGGGTCAGTAGTGGTCTGAGCGTACCTTCGCTGAGCCCGCCTGGACCAGCGCTTACCCCCGACGCCCAATGCTTCTATGCCGCCGTCGCAGCGCACCGGGTGCCAGGCGGGAACCTAGGGTTGCGAAGGGCGATCCGGTGTCGACGCCGGAGAAAGCCAGCGCCCCGTTGAGCGTTCGACCCATGGTGCGATTCGAGCGGTCGAGCGCTAGCGGTGGTTGATCGGCAGGACCCAACGGAAGGCGCTCAGCAAGGGCGTCCGGCACCAGCACGCTTCCGAGCAATGGCACCGTTGATAGCCCACCGCTTCGGCGGCCCGGCTCCCCAGCGCCGCAGCGAGGTAGAGCGTGACCAGGATGATGATGCGGCGCCTCATCCCGGTAGATCTACCTCTGGGCCCCGGGCACGGTTCGTGGTCGTGGGGCCAGCGGCTCGGCGATGATGTGGCAGATCGCCTCGTCGGAGCAGTCAGCCGGGTCGAGCCGACGGCTGAGGCTGATCAACTGGCTGAGCTCCGCTTCTAGGATGGCCAGCTCGCGTTGCCGCTGCTGTACGTCGAGCAGCTTCGCGGCAAGGAGGTCCTGCACGTGTCCGCACGGAGTGGCGCCTTGTCGGCGCAGGTCGAGGATCGTGGCGATTTCAACCAAGGTGAGGCCGGCGGCTTGAGCGTTGCGGATGAAAGCGAGCGTAATAAGTGTCGAGTCGTCGTACTCGCGGTAGCCGTTAGGGTCCCGATGCGGTTGCGGCAGCAGTCCTTTGCGTTCGTAGAAGCGGATGGTGGCGGTCGGGACCCCGACGCCCTCGGCGACTTCTCCGATGCGCATGATCTGAGTCTACCGCTTGACCTTGTACCGCGGTTCAAGGTTTAGCGTCGGGGCGTGGACATCACGCTGCTCTATTTCGAGGACTGCCCGAGCTGGAAGGTCGCGGACGAGCGCTTGGCTCTGATCGCAGCCGAGCGCGGCGATGTAACGGTGACCCGCCGACTGGTTGAGAGCCCGGAGGAAGCCGAGAGGACCGGCTTCCGCGGCTCACCGAGCATCCTGGTCGACGGCGTGGACGTCTTCGCCGAGCCGGACTCCGGGGTGGGACTGGCCTGCCGCCGCTACCGCACGCCGGACGGGTACGAAGGCGCGCCGACGCTTGAGCAGCTACGGGAGGTTCTGGCCTGTGCGTGACCGCCTCGCCACCATCGGGCCGGCCGCGGCGGCGCGGGCGCCCTCGGTCTGTGCTGTGGTCTCCCGATCCTGCTGTCGCTGGGCCCGGCGGGAGCCATTGTCGGCTGGTCGCTACAGAGTCGGACCCTGATCGGGCTGGGGCTCGTGCTCGCCGCCGCCGGGTGGGCACGATGGTCTCGAGGTCGGCTGCGCGACCGGACCTGCGACGACGATCCTCCCCTAGACAACTCCCCTCAACAGCCCGCTGACAGCACGACCACCGACATCACCACGAAGGGATACACCATTTGAGTCAGCACTTCGACCTGATCGTCATCGGCGCCGGCATGGCCGGGGTGGCCGCCGCCAACAAGTGCGCAGCCCAGGGATGGAAGGTCGCGATCGGTCGACTCGCTCCCCTACGGCGGCACCTGCGCACTCCGTGGATGTGACCCGAAGTTCCTGCGCCGCGGGGCCGAGATCATCGACAGCGCGGGGCTGATGGACGGAAAGGGCATCGACAGCGACGGCCAGCGAGTGCTCGCCACGAGGCGTGGCTCGACGACATCGAAACGTTTGCGCCCACAAACGTCCAACAACACGAGCTGACGATGCGCGCCCCTCGCCCAGCGTTTGCGCAGGTCACGTGAGGTTTGCGCCCGCCGAGCACTTGAACGAGCGACACCCAGACATAGTTCAAAACGCGAACCGCCTCCGATCCACGTTTCCGCAGGTCAGAGGCGGTTTTTCGGTCGGGCTGACAGGATTTGAACCTGCGACCCCTTGACCCCCAGTCAAGTGCGCTACCAAGCTGCGCCACAGCCCGTGGCTGTCTGCCCCGACCATGCGGAGCAAACGAGGGAACCTTACCTCAGGAGCAGCTCCAGCCTGCACCCGGGCGCGGACGACCAGGTCAGGACTGCGCGTAGGTGCCGTGCTCGTCGACGGCGTACCGGTGGCCGAGCGGGGACCTCCAGAGGAGCACCCCGTCGGGACCGCGGGCGTATCGCCACGCCGAGTGCGTCTTCACCCGGTGGTGGAACCTGCAGAGTCTCGCTACGTTCTCGTCGTTGGTCTGCCCCGGTGGCCCGCCCTCGTCAGGGTCGACGTAGGGCTCGATGTGGTCGAGGTCGTAGCGACCCTGCCGGCCGCACCACGGAAAGCGGCACCCGTCGTCGCGCTCCTCGACCAGTGCCCGCAGCCGGTCGGGCGCCTCGTAGGCGCTCACGCTCACCCGCTCGTTCACGTCGACGACCGGGGTCACTCGCACCTCTGCACCCGGCGTGAGGTCGGCCAACCACCTCTCCATCGCGGCCACGGCTCGGGGGCCGACTCCCTGCACCCGGGCTACGCCGCCGACCGCCTCGCTGCCCGCGAAGGCGGTCAGCGCGTCCGTGTGCAGGTGCACGTGCAGTGTCGGGACCGCCCGGGGACCGCTCGTACGACGAGGCGGGCCGGCCGCTTCGCCGTCGCCGGCGAGCTCGGCGGACGCGTGCAGATCGAGCGCGTACTGCGGGTCCGCGAGGATCCCCAGGGCGCGGGCGCGGCGTGCCTGCGCCGGCTCGACGTCGCCCAGCGTCGCCAGCGACAAGGCGACCTGGTCCAGAGCGCTGTCGAACGCCCAGGCGTCCGGGGTGCCGGCGACCGCCGTGATCGTCGAGGTCCCGTCGATGTCGTCGGTCAGCCAGACCCCGCGGCCCTCGCACGCCTGAGCGGCTCGGTCGGCGGCGAGCGCGGGCTCGTGCCGGAGGATCGCGGCGTGGACCGCCCTGAGGATCCTCGCGTGCGACATCTTCGCCGCGAACGGCGCCAGGTGCGAGTCGACGTACGCCGCGGCAGCCGCGCCGAGCGGGATGGTCTCGGCGGCGATCTGGCAGGCCTTCCATGCCGGCAGCTCGCCCGTCATGACCCGGGCCCAGCAGCGCGGCAGCCGGTCGCGGAGCTCGAGCGCCTGGCCGACGTAGCGGCGAGCAGCCGGCTCGGACATGCCCAGGCCGGCGGCGAGCTGGCACACCGCGAACTCCTCGACCCTGAAGGTGCCCTCCCCCGCCAGCCGCAGCTCGCCCTCGACGCCGGGCACCGGGCGATCGGCGTAGTCCCGGAAGGCGGGGTCCACCGCCCCCACGTGGTCGCTGCGGTGCAGCTCCGCCCAGTGCGCGACCGCTCTCAGCCTCCGAGCCGCCGCCTCGTGCTCTCGCCGCTGCTCCTCGAGCACCACCGCAAGGGTCGCGTCGGCTCCGAGGCCGAGCACCTCCTCGGACTCACCCGGGAAGAGGGTGGGAGGAGCGGTGGCCGTCGACATACCTAGACGCTATGCGGCGGCACCGACACTTTTGGGCGCCGTACGACGTCAGCGACGACCCTTCTTCTCGTTCTTCTTCCGCGGCCGGACCTGCAGGTGGATCGGAGATCCGACGAACCCGAACTCCTCCCGGAGCCGGCGCTCGATGAACCGCACGTAACCCGCGTCGAGGTTCGCCGAGGTGAAGAGAACGAACGTCGGCGGCGCCGTCGACGCCTGGGTCCCGAACAGGATCCGCGGCTGCTTGCCGCCGCGGACAGGGTGCGGGTGCTCGGAGACGAGCCGGCCCAGGAAGGAGTTGAGCTGACCGGTCGTGATCCGGGTCTCCCACCCGTCCAGGGCCGCGTCGAGGGCCGGCACCAGCCGGTCGACGTGCCACCCGGTCCGGGCGGTGATGTTGATCCGGGGCGCCCACTGGACCCGGACCAGCTCGCGCTCGATCTCCTTGTCCAGGTAGTAGCGGCGCTCCTCGTCCACGAGGTCCCACTTGTTGAAGGCGATGACGAGCGCCCGCCCGGTCTCGGCGACGGAGGTGATGATCCGCTGGTCCTGCTCGGTGAGCGCCTGCGAGGCGTCGACCACCATGACGGCGACCTCGGCGCGCTCGATGGCGGCCCCGGTGCGCAGCGAGGCGTAGTACTCGTGGCCGGACGCCTCCTTCACCCGCTTGCGGATGCCGGCGGTGTCGATGAACCGCCAGGTCCGGCCCCCGAGCTGCACGAGCTCGTCGACCGGGTCGACCGTCGTGCCGGCCGCGTCGTCGACGACCGCCCGGTCCTCCTTCGCCAGCTTGTTGAGCAGCGAGGACTTCCCGACGTTCGGCTTCCCGACGATCGCGATCCGCCGCGGACCGCCGGCGGTCTCGTCGTCCATCGAGGGCGTCTCGGGAAGTGCGTCCAGGATCGCGTCCAGCATGTCTCCGGAGCCACGGCCGTGGAGGGCGGAGACCGGATACGGCTCCCCCAGCCCCAGGTTCCACAGCCCGGCGGCCTCGGCCTCACCGCGGAGGTCGTCGACCTTGTTGGCGGCCAGGATGACCGGCTTGCCGGCGCGGCGCAGGATCCTGACGACCGCCTCGTCGATGTCGGTGATCCCGATCGTGGCGTCGACGACGAAGAGGACGGCGTCGGCGACGGAGACCGCCACCTCGGCCTGGGCGGCGATCCGCTCGGCGAGCCCCCGCGCGTCGGGGTCCCATCCACCGGTGTCGACGACGGTGAACGCGCGGCCGTTCCAGTTCGCGTCGTAGGACACCCGGTCCCGGGTGACCCCCGGCACGTCCTGCACGACCGCCTCGCGGCGGCCGATGATCCGGTTGACGAGCGTCGACTTCCCCACGTTGGGGCGGCCGACGACCGCCAGGACAGGGGTGGCGACCGAGGTCATGAGCTCTCCTCCACGAGGGCGACCACCAGGTCGATCACCTCGTCCAGCGTGTGGCCGGTGGTGTCGATGTGAACCGCCCCCTCGGCCATGGTCAGGGGCGCGGTCGCGCGTCCCGAGTCGATCTTGTCCCGCTCCAGCAGCCCGGCCTCGGCGGTCGAGACGTCACCGAGGTGGGCGTGCTCCGCGATCCGCCGGCGGGCGCGGGCGCCCGGGTCCGCGGACAGGAACACCTTGACCTCGGCCTGCGGCCAGACCACCGAGCCGATGTCCCGGCCCTCGACGACGATCCCGCCGTCCCCGATCAGCGACCTCTGCAGCTCGAGCAGCCTTGCCCGCACGGCCGGGACAGTGCTCACCGGACTCACCGCCGCCGTGACCTCGGCCGACCGGATCGGGACGGAGACGTCGCGGCCGTCCACCGCGACGGTCGGGTGCGCCGGGTCGGTGCCGGACTCGACCGACGGCTCGGCACAGCGGGCCGCCACCGCGTCGGCGTCGTACACGTCGACGCCACGGTCGAGCATCCACCAGGTCATCGCACGGAACTGCGCGCCGGTGTCCAGGTAACGCAGTCCGAGCCGGGTCGCGACACCGCGGCAGGTGCTCGACTTCCCGGACCCGGAGGTCCCGTCGACGGCCACGACCACCGAGCTGCTCACCTTTGCGACCCCATCCACCGAGACGTCCACACGGACAGCGCCCCGACGGATGTGGGGCGCAACCGCCGATTCTACCGGTGTCCCGACCACCCGCGCGCCGCCAGCGCCTCGAGGAGGTGCTCCGCCCGGTCAGCGGCGACGGTGAGCTCGACGAGCCCCACCGGACGCCCCGGGTCGTGGTCGATCCGCACGTCCTCCACGTTGACCCCGATCTCCCCCACGTCGGAGAAGAGCCGTGCCAGCTCCCCCGGGTGGTCGGGTACGACGACGAAGACCCCGGTCTCCGCTCCCGCCGGACCTCCGTGCTTGCCGGGGATCACCGTGGTGCCGGCCACCCCGCGATCCAGGATCGCGGTGAGGGCGACCCTCGAGCCGGCCTCCAGGGCGTCGAGCACCCCGTCCAGCTCGTCGCGCACCTCGCGCAGGAGCGCGGTCAGCGCGCCGGTGTTCGCGGTCAGGATCTGCTCCCACAACCGGGGGTCGCCGGCAGCGATCCGGGTGACGTCCCGCACGCCCTGGCCGGAGAGCGCCAGGTGCTGCTGCGGTGCCTCGGCGAGCCGGCCGGCCACCAGCGCGGCCACCACGTGCGGCAGGTGCGAGGTGCGAGCCACCGCCTCGTCGTGCTCCTCCGGGGTGAACGTGAACGGCGTCGCCCCGCACGCCTCGGCGAGGGCGGTCACGAGCGCGACGGCCTCGGGCGACGACGTCGCGTGCGGGGCGATCGCCCATGGCCGCCCGTCGAACAGCACCGACGAGGCGGCGAGCGGGCCGGACCGCTCGCTCCCGGCCATCGGATGGCTGCCGACGTACCTCTCCAGCGCTGCCGGGTCCACCTGGCCCGCCACCGAGGCGAGCGGCGCGCCCTTGACGCTGCCGACGTCGGTGACCACGGCCGTGGTTCCCTGCAGCGCGGCGGCGATCGCCTCGGCGAGATGGTCGGGAGGAACCGCGACGACGACCAGCCGCGGGTCGGCGTCCGCTGGGGCGGGACGCCCCGCCCCGAGCCCGCTGGCGGTGCGGAGGTTCTCCTCCACCAGGTCGGCGAGGAGCACGTCCACTCCGTGGGCACGGAGGGCGAGCCCCACCGACGTGCCGAGCAGGCCGGCACCGACCACCAGGACCGGGTCCGGAAGAGCCCTCACCCGGCGTCCTGGTCGGGCACCTCGCGCACCCGGCTGAGGTCGCGGCGCAGGTTCGCTGCCCCGTGCAGGTAGACATGGGTCACCTCGGCGCGCGACAGGTACGTCTCCACGTGCGCCATCATCCGGACCACCCGCGGCATCGACCCGCCGATCTCCAGCTCGCGGGCGCAGACCAGTGGCACGTCGTCGAAGCCGAGCAGCCGGGCGGCGTACGCCGGGAACTCCGACCGCAGGTCACTGGTGGCGGTGAAGATGATGCTGATGAAGTCGTCGACCGTGAGGTCGTTGGACTCCATGACGCCGGTGACCATCTCGGCCACCCGCTCGAGCATGTGGTCGCGGCTGTCCTCCTCGAGCTGGGTCGCACCCCGGACCGCCCGCACCCGCACGACCGCCACCTCCACCACGACTCGACCGACCCGGCCGTCGACTCCGACGACCGGTCAAACCCTAGCCGCGTCAGAGCTCGGCGGCGTCGAGCAGGGTGCCCAGCTCCTCCCGGGTCAGGTCGCGGACCGCCCCCACCCTGAGCCCGCGGAGCACGACGGGGCCGATCGCGGTCCGGGTGAGCCGCCGCACCGGGTGACCGACCGCCTCCAGCAGCCGGCGGACGATCCGGTTGCGCCCCTCGTGGATCGAGAGCTCGACGATGGAGCGGTCCGCGGTGCTGGACACGACCCGTGAGTGGCGCACCTCGACAGGACCGTCCTCGAGGGTGACCCCGTCGCGCAGCCTGCGCACGGTCGCCTTCTCCACCACCCCCTCCACCTCCGCCACGTAGGTCTTGAGCAGCTCGTACGACGGGTGGGCCACCCGTTGCGCGAAGTCGCCGTCGTTGGTGAGCAGGATCAGCCCCTCGGTGTCGGTGTCGAGCCGCCCGACGTGGAACAGCCGCTCCGGGCGGTCGGCGACGAGGTCGCCGAGGGTCCGCCGGCCCTGCGGGTCCGACATCGTCGAGACCACGCCCCGCGGCTTGTTGAGCACCAGGTAGACGTGCGGGGACACCGGCGGCAGCCGCTTGCCCGCCACCCGGACCACCGCCCTACGCGGGTCGACCTTGGTGCCCAGCCGGGTCACGACCTCGCCGTCGACCTCGACCTGCCCCGAGAGCATCAGCTCCTCGCACTTGCGCCGGCTGGCGACGCCGGACTGGGCGAGGAGCTTCTGGAGCCGGACCAGCCCGTCGTCGTCGGCCTCGGGAACCGTCATGCCTCGGTCGGCTCGGACGCCACGACCGGCACCTCCGCGACGACCTCCGGCTGGTCGAGGTCGTCGAGGTCGGCGAGGTCCGGCATCAGCGGCGCCAGCTCGGGTAGCTCGGCGAGCGAGGCGATGCCGATCCGCTCCAGGAAGTAGCTCGTCGTGCGGTAGAGCGTCGCCGTCGTGTCCGCGTCGTGGCCGGCCTCCTCGACCAGCCCCCGGGCGAGGAGCGTCCTCATGACGCCGTCGACGTTGACCCCGCGGACCGCGGAGACCCGGGCCCGGCTCACCGGCTGCTTGTAGGCCACGACGGCGAGGGTCTCCAGCGCCGCCTGGGTCAGCCGGGCCTGCTGGCCGTCGAGCACGAACTGCTCGACGACAGGCGCGAGCTCCTCACGGGTGGAGTACCGCCAGCCACCGGCCACGTGACGCAGCTCGAAGCCGCGCCGCTGCTCGTCGTACTCCGCGGCGAGCCCGGCCAGCGCCTGCGCGACCTCCTCGGCCGGGTGCCCCACCGCCGAGGCCAGCGTCAGGTGGTCGAGCGGCTGGTCGGCGACCATGAGGATCGCCTCGAGCGAGGGCCGCAGCTCGGCCAGGGGTACGTCGAGCGTCGGCTCGTCGGTGACGCTCGTGCCGGCCATCTCGGCGGCCTGGTCCAGGGTCTCGGTCACTCCTGCTCCTCCGTCGTCGGGGGCTGGTCGGACGTGTCAGTCTTCCCCGGCCCGTCCGTGTCCTGCGTCTCGGGGTCGCCGTCGAACTCGTCGGTGATCTCCACGTCGCCGTCCTCGGCGCCGGTCCACCGCACGGTGAGCTCGCCGAGCGGGCTCGCCTGGTCGAACCCGACGGCACCTTCCCGGAACAGCTCGAGCAGGGAGAGGAAGCGAGCCACCTTCGTGAGCGTGTCAGCGGCGTCACCGCACAGCGAGCGGAAGGTCATCGTGCCCTGCCGGCGCAGCCGGTCGACCACGATCGCCGCCTGCTCGCGCACGCTCACCGCCGGCGCGTGCAGGTGGGCGAACGAGACCTCCGGGACCGGCTTGGGCTCGAGCGCCCGCGCCGCGAGCGAGGCGAACTCGTCGAGGCCGAGTCCGATCAGCACCTCGGGCAGCAGCGTCGCGTAGCGCTCCTCGAGCCCGACCGCCCTCGGGAACCGCTTCGCTTCGTGCTCGAGACGGTCCTCGAAGACCGAGGCGACCTGCTTGAACGCGCGGTACTGCAGGAGCCGCGCGAACAGCAGGTCCCGCGCCTCCAGCAGCGCGAGGTCGTCCTCGTCCTCGACCTCGGCCTGCGGGAGGAGGCGGGCGGCCTTGAGGTCGAGCAGCGTGGCCGCGACGACGAGGAACGACGAGGTCTGCTCCAGGTCCCACACCTCCCCGGCCGCCTTGATGTGGGCGATGAACTCGTCGGTCACCCGCGACAGCGCGACCTCGGTGATGTCGAGCTTGTGCTTGGCGATCAGCGAGAGCAGGAGGTCGAAGGGACCCTCGAAGTTGTCGAGCTGCAGGAGGAACGCCGGCGTCACGTGCCCGGTCTCCGGTCCCGTCGTCTCCGGCGCGGCCGTCGCGGTCATCCGCCGGTCACGACTCCTGGAGCCGCTGGACGACCGCGCTCTCGGCGCCGTGGGCGTCGAGGTCGGCCAGCGCCAACGCGACGGCCGCCCGCACGAGCCGGCCGCGGTCGACCGCGAGCCCGTGGTGGCGGCGCAGCTCGAGCCGGGCGTGCTCGATGTCGAGGAGCTCGTCCGCGGTCACGTAGACGGTCATCTTCTCGTCGTGCTTGACCCGGCCGCTCGCCGTGCGCCCGGCCGGCTTCTCCGGGGCCTCGGGCACGACAGCCGGCGGCTCGTCGACATCGACGGGCTCGACCGGCTGGGGGACGACGGTGGGCCGGAAGAGGTCGTCGGCCGCCGGGACGGTCACACGTCGAGCCACCGGGCGAGCACCTCCTTGGCGAGGTTCCGGTAGGCCTCGGCACCGGGCGAGGCGCTGGCGTAGCTGGTGATCGGCTCGCCGGCGACCGTGGAGTCGGAGAACTTCACCGTCCGCCGGATCACGGTGTGGAACACGTCGTCGCCCCACGCCTCCACGAGCCGCTCCATGACCTCGCGGCCGTGCAGCGTGCGCCCGTCGAACATGGTGCCGAGGACGCCGTCGATCTCCAGCTTGGGGTTGAGCCGCTCCTTGACCTTGTCGATCGTGGTCTTGAGCAGGGCGACCCCGCGCAGCGCGAAGTACTCGCACTCCAGCGGGACGATGACGCCGTGAGCGGCGGTCAGCGCGTTGACGGTGAGCAGCCCGAGCGAGGGCTGGCAGTCGATCAGGATGACGTCGTAGTCGTTGACCGCCCCCTGGAGCACCCGGGACAGGGTCTGCTCGCGGGCGACCTCGTGCACCAGCTGCACCTCGGCGGCCGAGAGGTCGATGTTCGACGGCAGGAGGTCCATGCCGGGCACGTCGGTCGGCACGATGACCTCGTCGAGCGCGACGTCGCGCTCCATGAGCAGGTTGTAGATCGAGAGCTCGATGTCGTGCGGGTTCATCCCGAGCCCGACCGAGAGGGAGCCCTGGGGGTCGAAGTCGACGAGGAGCACCTTGCGGCCGTACTCCGCCAGCGAGGCGCCCAGGTTGATCGTCGTCGTCGTCTTGCCGACTCCGCCCTTCTGGTTGCACATCGCGATGATGCGGGCGTTGCCGTGGATGCCGATCGGGCGGGGCTCCGGCAGGGTCGGCCACGGCCGCCCGGTCGGCCCGAGGACCACCTCGGGCTCGGCTGCGGCCTCAGCGGTCGGGGCCGGCTCCTCGCGTCGCGGGAACGGGATCGGCTCGGCGGGAGCGCGCGACCGCGCCGTGGGGCACCGCCGTTGGCTGCGGCACCGGCGCGGCACCGGCTCGGCACCGGCATCAGCGGAGGCATCTCGGTGGCACTCGAACCGTAGGAACCCGGGCCGTAGTCGTTCACGGTCGCTCACTCTCCTCGCGCTGCTGGGACGGCTCTCACTCAACCCCGGGCGGGGCTCACAGCGATGCAGGCGCGCCGTCCACAAGTCGACATTTCGAGGTCACCCCAGGGCGCGCGGGTGCGCGGTGGCGTACACCTCGCGGAGGCTGTCGACCGTCACCAGCGTGTAGACCTGGGTCGTGGTCACCGAGGCGTGGCCGAGCAGCTCCTGCACCACCCGGACGTCGGCCCCGCCGTCGAGCAGGTGCGTCGCGAACGAGTGGCGCAGCGTGTGCGGCGAGACCTCGGCGCTGACCCCGGCCGACTCCGGCGGCCCGCGCCAGCACCGTCCAGGCGCTCTGCCGCGAGAGCCGGCCGCCGCGGGCGTTGAGGAACACCGCAGGGTTGCCGGAGCCCGCGGTCGCGAGCGCAGGACGCCCGCGGACCAGGTAGGCGTCGAGCGCGGCCGCCGCCATCTGGCCGAACGGCACCAGCCGCTCCTTGCTGCCCTTGCCGCGCAGCCGGACCGTGGCGGTCTCCAGGGAGAGGTCGTCGACGTCGAGGCCGACCGCCTCGGAGATCCGGGCGCCGCAGCCGTAGAGCAGCTCGAGCAGGGCCCGGTCCCGGAGCGCCAGCGCCGTCCCGGGGATCGACGCCGCCTCCAGGATCCGCTCGATCTCGGCGACGGGCAGGGCCTTCGGCAGCCGCTTCGCCGGCGCCGGAGGCCGTACGGCGGCCGCGGGGTCGCCCTGGGTGAGCCCGTCGCGGACCGCGAACCTGTGGAACCCCCGGACGGCGACGACGGTCCGGCCGGCGCTTCCCGCCGCGAGGGGTGGGTGGTCGGCGTCCCCCTCGCGCAGGTGCACGAGGAACTCCGCCACCACCGACTCGTCGACCGCACCGAGGTCGTCGACCCCGCGGCCCGCGAGGAAGCCGACGTAGCGGCGCAGGTCGCGGCGGTAGGACTTCACGGTGTTCTCCGCCAGCCCGCGCTCGACCACGAGGTGGTCGAGGTAGGTCCGCACCGCCCGTTGGAGCGGCGACGGGCCGACCGGGGCGGTGCCGACGCCGGTGCCGGCGCCGGCGCCGGAAACGACGCTGGTCACGAGCCGGGGGCGAGGACCTCGTCGAGCGCGACCGACTCCATCTCGTGGGCGTGCGCGACCGGCTCGTTGGTCAGCCGGCCGGCGTGGGTGTTGAGCCCCAGCGCCAGGGACCGGTCGTCGCCGCAGGCCTGCTGCCACCCCTTGTTGGCCAGCGCGACCGCATACGGCATGGTCACGTTGGTCAGCGCGTAGGTCGAGGTGTGCGGCACCGCGCCAGGCATGTTCGCGACGCAGTAGAAGACCGCGTCGTGGACGGGGTAGGTCGGTTCGGCGTGTGTGGTCGGCCGGGAGTCCTCGAAGCAGCCGCCCTGGTCGATCGAGATGTCGACCAGCACCGCCCCCGGCTTCATCCGCGAGACCAGCTCGTTGGAGATCAGCGTGGGGGCCTTCGCTCCCGGGACCAGCACCGCCCCGATCACGAGGTCGGCGTCGATCACGGCCCGCTCGATCTCGTAGGTGTTCGACGCCACCGTCTGCATGTGGCCCTGGTAGATCCGGTCGGCCTGCCGCAGCACGTCGATGTTCCTGTCCAGCAGCAGCACCTCGGCCTGCATCCCGAGGGCGATCGCCGCCGCGTTCATCCCCGACACTCCGGCGCCGATGACGACCACCTTCGCGGCGTACACCCCGGAGACGCCGCCCATCAGCACCCCGCGGCCGCCCTGCGCCCGCATCAGCGTCGCCGCACCCACCTGGGGTGCCAGCCGGCCGGCGACCTCGCTCATCGGCGCCAGCAGCGGCAGCGCGCCGTTGGGGGTCTGCACGGTCTCGTAGGCGATGGCGGTCACGCCGCGGCTCATCAGCTCCTCGGTCAGCGGCTTGTCGGCGGCGAGGTGCAGGTAGGTGAAGAGGACCTGCCCCTCGCGCATCCGGTGGTACTCCTCCTTCACCGGCTCCTTGACCTTGAGGATCATCTCCCCGGTCTCCCAGACCTCGTCGGCGGTGTCGAGCATCGACGCCCCGGCTTCGACGTACTGCTCGTCCGGGATCGAGGAGCCGACGCCGGCGTCCTTCTCGACGAACACCTCGTGGCCGTGGACCACGAGCTCGTGGACCCCGGCCGGCGTCATCGCGACGCGGTACTCGTGGTTCTTGACTTCCTTCGGCACACCGACGCGCATCGGCCAGGCTCCCTCTCGTGACGGCCGCCACATCGTCGGGGCGGCTGCGCCAGAGTCTAGACCCCGCCGTACGACGGTCAGCGAACCCCTGGGAGGGTGCCGCGTCCGGCGGTCCGGGCGTAGAGGAGCACCGCCGCCACGAGCGGCCCGTTGGTCAGCCGCCCGTCCAGCACCCCCTCGACGAGGTCGGCGACGGGCACGTGGTGCACCGTCATGTCGGCCTCCTCGTGCTCGAGCTCGAACCCGCCGCGGTCCGGCACCGGGGTGAGCCCGCGGGCCAGGTACAGCTCGATCCGCTCGGAGCTGATCCCCGGGGAGTTGTGGATCGTGCCGAGCCGGGTCCACTCCGCAGCCTCGTGGGCGCCCTCCTCGAGGAGCTCACGACGCGCCGCCTCCACCGGGTCCTCCCCCTCGTTGTCGAGGAGGCCGGCCGGCAGCTCGACGAGCCGCATCCGGGCGGCGTGGCGGTACTGCCGCAGCACCAGCGCCCGGTCGTCGTCGTCGACGGCGAGGACGACGACCGCACCGGGGTGCTCCACGACGAGCCGGTGGAACCGGACGTCGCGGTCGGGTGCGCTGATCTCGTCGAGCCGGACCGCGAACGGCGCCGCTCGGCGGAAGAGCTCCTCCGACCCGTGGACCGGCCAGCTCTCCGGGCGGTCCTGCAACCAGTCGGGCTCGTGGTCGGGCGCGTTCACGCCGGGTCGTCGTTCTCGGCCCGCCGGACCGCGGCTTCGCCGACCGGGATCTCCAGCTCCTTCTGCCGGGCCACCGCAGCCCCGATCAGCCCCGCGAACATCGGGTGCGGCCGGGTCGGACGGGAGCGGAGCTCGGGGTGCGCCTGGGTGGAGACGTAGTAGGGGTGCACGTCGCGGGGAAGCTCGACGAACTCCACGAGACCGTTCTCGGGCCCGATGCCCGAGAAGACCAGCCCGGCCGCCTCCAGCTGCTCGATGTAGCCGTTGTTGACCTCGTAGCGGTGGCGGTGCCGCTCCTCGACCCGCGTTGCGCCGTACACCTCGGCGAGGACGCTGCCGGGGGTGAGGTCGGCGGGGTAGAGCCCCAGCCGCATGGTCCCGCCGAGGTCGGCCTCGCCGGCGACGACCGCCTTCTGCTCGGCCATGGTGGAGATCACCGGCTCCGGGATGTCCGGCTCGAACTCGGTCGACCCGGCCTTGCTCAGCCCGAGGACGTTGCGGGCGTACTCGATCACCATGCACTGCAGCCCCAGGCAGATGCCGAGGGTGGGGATCTGGTTGGTCCGCGCGAAGTGGAGAGCACCGATCTTGCCGTCGATCCCGCGGATCCCGAAGCCGCCCGGGACGAGCACCGCGTCGACGTCGGCCAGGTGCTTGGCGGCGCCCTCCTTGGTCTGGCACTCGTCGGAGGGGACCCACCTGATGTGCACCTTGGCCTCGTGGGCGAACCCGCCTGCGCGGAGCGCCTCGGCGACGGAGAGGTAGGCGTCGGGCAGGTCGATGTACTTGCCGACCAGCGCGACCGTCACCTCCTCGAGGGGGTGATGGACCCGACGCAACAGGTCGTCCCAGCGGGTCCAGTCGACGTCGCGGAAGGGAAGGTTGAGCCGGCGGACGACGTAGGCGTCGAGCCCCTCGCGGTGCAGGACCTTGGGAATGTCGTAGATCGAGGGGGCGTCCACGGCGGCGACGACGGCCTCCGCGTCGACGTCGCACATGAGCGAGATCTTGCGCTTGAGACCGTCGGGGACGTGGCGGTCGGCTCGGATCACGATCGCGTCGGGCTGGATGCCGATGGAGCGCAGCGCGGCCACCGAGTGCTGGGTCGGCTTGGTCTTCAGCTCGCCGGAGGGGCCGATGTAGGGCACCAGCGACACGTGGAGGAAGAAGCAGTTGTCCCGGCCGACGTCGTGGCGGACCTGACGGGCGGCCTCCAGGAACGGGAGCGACTCGATGTCGCCCACGGTGCCGCCGACCTCGGTGATGACCACGTCGACTTGCTCGCCGTCCGGCCCGACCGCCATCGCCCGGACCCGTTCCTTGATCTCGTTGGTGATGTGCGGGATGACCTGGACGGTGTCCCCGAGGTAGTCGCCGCGGCGCTCCTTGGCGATCACCGTCGAGTAGACCTGGCCGGTCGTCACGTTGGCGATCCCGGAGAGGTCGGTGTCGAGGAACCTCTCGTAGTGGCCGACGTCGAGGTCGGTCTCCGCCCCGTCGTCGGTCACGAAGACCTCGCCGTGCTGGAAGGGGTTCATCGTCCCCGGGTCGACGTTGAGGTAGGGGTCGAGCTTCTGCATCGTCACCCGGAGCCCCCGCGACTTGAGCAGGCTCCCCAGCGACGAGGCCGTCAGCCCCTTGCCGAGCGACGAGGCGACGCCGCCGGTGACGAAGACGTGCTTGGTGACCGTGGTGCTGGTCAAGGCGGCGGCCAAGAGGACTCCCGTGGAGATCAGATGTGCGGCGAGAACGCTCGCCCGTCCACGGGGTTCTAGGCTACCAACACCGCCGTCGTTTCCAGCAACCCGCGCCGGTGACCGTGCAGTTTCCCACCGGATGCAGGGGCGGTCTCAGCGGTCGGAGGGGCGAGGCAGCGGCCCGTCGGAGGAGTCGGCGCTCCCGTAGTGGCCGGTCTCGCCGGTGATCTCGCGGGCGAGCGCCAGCACCGACACCACCGCCCCGGAGGCGCGGTCGGCGACGTCGACGGTGGACACCTCGCGGGCCGCTGTCGGGTCCGCACGCAGCGCCCCGACCACCCCGTCCTCGGACGCGGACTCGAGCGGCCCGACCAGGGCGGCGCCGTTGCTCCCCTCGGCGAGGGCCGTGGCGAGCGTGGCGACGATGCTCCCCGCGCCGTCCCGCTGGTCGGAGGTGCCGTACGGCGCCCCGGCGACCAGGAGCACCAGCCCCCCGCGCCGGTCGATGTTGCCCTGGGTGGTGACGAGGTCGGCGGTGGACAGGCCGGCGAGCACACGGTCGCTCACGTCGTTCACCGGACGACCGCCCGCCCGCGTGCTGGCGATCGCGTTCGCGAGCAGCACCCCCGCGCGCTCGTAGCCGCCTGCGCCGGCCGGCACGTCCACGCTGCGCTGGACCGAGTCGTGCAGCTGGGTGGCGAGCTCGTCCACGAGCTGCCGGTTGGCGACGTCGAGGAGCTTCTCCTCGAAGGAGACCCGTGCGCTGATCTCACCGCCGGCCTCCGCCACCATGTCGCTGACCGTGGACAGCGTCGCATCGGCCGCGCCGGGCAGGCTCACCAGCGTGACCGTGCGTCCGTCGAGCACCCCGCCGAGCAGCTCACCGGCCGTCGCCTCGGCGTACGCCTCCTCGAAGGCCTGCCCCTCCTCCAGCTCCTCGAGCCGCGCCTCCGCGACCGCGAGGGCCTCGGCCTCGCGGTCGCCGGACCCGTCCGGGCCCTCTCGCTGCAGCGGTCCGCTGCCGAGGGCCACCCCGGCGGCGAGCGCCAGGAGTACGGCGACGAGCGAGACGACGTGGTAGCGGAACGAGATCACGAGAGTTGTCCTTGCACCTGGTCGAAGAGGGACTGCACCGCGTCGCGAAGCTCGGCGGCCCACTGCTCCCCTGCCGGAGTGGCCGCGACCGCCAGCGCCACGGCGAGCAGGCCGACGAGCAGCACCAGCAGCAGGTGCCAGAGCCGGACGCGGCCGGCGTAGAGCTGGGGGATGCTCTTGGCGTCGACGACGCGCGGCCCCACCTTGAGCCGGGTGAGGAACGTCGACGAGAGCCCGCTGCGCTGCCGGTCGAGGAACTCGTCGAGCGTGGCGTGGGTGCCGACGGTGACGATGAGGGACGCGCCCTTGGCGTCGGCGACCAGGAGTGCGATGTCCTCGGTCGAGCCGCTCGCGGAGATGCGTTGGGGGCGCACGCCGAGCCGGTCGAGCCGCTCGGCGCCGACCACCCGGTCCGAGGCGTCGGCGTGCAGCAGCACTTCACCTGCCTTGGTCAGCGCCTCGTCGGAGACCGCGTGCCCGGGAAGCGCGCCGGAGGAGAACCCGCCCGCGCCGACGACCACCAGGTCCGGCTGCAGCTTGACCGCGAGCAGGGCGTCCGCGCCGCCGTCGACGCCGAGCAGCACCGGCCGCTGCTCGCGGACGAACCGCCGCATCCGCCGCAGGTCCGCCTCGTGGTCGAAGTCCCTCACCACGACGACGACCGGCCGGCCGTCCATGGAGGTGCGCAGGTCGGGCACGCCCTGGCCGTGCAGCAGGAGCGCCTGCTCCCGCCGCAGGAACTCGGCGGTGTTGTGGGCGAAGCTCTGCAGCTGGCTGGAGATCCCCAGCCGCGCGTTGTCCATCTGCTCGCGGACGTCGTCGAGGGTGAGGGGGCGCCCGGCCGCGACGGCCCGCTCCCCGACGTAGACGGTGCCGGCGTGGACCCGTCCCCGCGCACCGTCCTTCGCCTGCTTGAAGATCTCCGGCCCCACCTCGTCGACGAGGACCACCCCGGCACCGGCGAGCAGCTCCGGCCCCAGGTTGGGGTAGCGACCCGAGATGAACGGCGAGGCGTTGACCACGGCGCTGACCCCGTGGTCCAGCAGCGCCTCGGCGTAGGCGCGGTCGATGTCCTGGTGGTCGATGACCACGATGTCGCCGGGACGCGCCTTGCGCAGCACGGTAGCCAGCCGCCGGTCCGACCGGATCGTCCCGGAGACCCCGTCGGTGCCCGAGGTGGCGGAGTGGCGGCGAGGCAGGAACTTCATGACCGGTTCATGCTGTCACGGCACGGTGCTCGATCCCGGGACCACGGGGCAGCCGTGTCGCGGCCGGTGGTCAGTCCGCCGACTCGCCACGCGCCGTGGCCAGCAGCTCCTCGGCGTGGGCGCGGGCGGTGTCGGAGTCCTCGAGCCCGGCGAGCATCCGGGAAAGCTCGCGGACCCGGCCCTCCTCGTCGAGGACGGTGAGCCCCGACGTGGTGACCCGGCCGTCCTCGCTCTTGGCCACGACCACGTGGTGGTCGGCGAACGCCGCCACCTGGGGCAGGTGCGTCACGACGACCACCTGGGCGGTGCGCGCGAGCATCCCCAGCCGTCGACCGACCTCGACGGCGGCCTTGCCCCCGACGCCTGCGTCGACCTCGTCGAAGACGAACGTCGGCACCGGGTTGGTGCCGGCGAGCGCCACCTCGAGGGCGAGCATGACCCGGGAGAGCTCGCCGCCGGAGGCGCCCTTGGTGAGCGGGCGCGGCTCCGACCCGGCGTTCGCGGCCAGGAGCAGCTCGACCTCGTCCATCCCCGTCGACGTCATCCGCACCCGCCGTCCGTCGACGTCGACGCCGCCCTCGTCGGGCACCTGGGTCACCTCCACGGTGACGCGGGCGTGCCGCATCGCCAGGGCTCCGAGCTCGGCGGTCACCGTCTCCGCCAGCCGGCCGGCCGCCTCCTCGCGCACCGCCGACAGGGCCGCTCCGAGGCCGGCCAGCTCCCCGAGCAGCTCGTCGCGTCGTCGACCGAGCAGCTCGATCTGCCCGTCGGTGTCCTCGAGCGACAGCAGCCTCCGCGCCGACGTCTCGGACCAGTCGAGCACCTCGTCGATCGTGTCGCCGTACTTCCGGGTGAGCGCGGTGAGCGCGGCCCGGCGTTCGGAGACCGTGGCCAGGCGGGCCGGGTCGGTCTCCAGCCCCGAGGCGTACGACGCCACGTCGGCGGCGAGGTCGGACAGGACGTAGCTCAGCTCGGCCAGCCGGTCGGCGAGCTCGGCTGCCTGCGGGTCGTGGTCGCGGACGCCGTCGAGGAGCCGGCGGGCACCGGCGACCGCGCCGAGTGCGTCGGGTGCGTCGTCGTCGGCGGAGAGGGCGGACCTCGCCTGCTCCGCGGCGGTCCGCAACGTGTCGGCGTAGCCGAGCCGGCTCTCCTCCGCGGCGAGCTCGACGTCCTCGCCGGGCTGCGGGCCGACCCGCTCGATCTCCTCGAGACCGAAGCGCAGCAGGTCGGCCTCCCGGGCCCGCTCGCGCACGGTCGCGACCACCTCCGCCAGCTCGGCCACGGTCGTCCGCAGCGCGTCGTGGCCCTCGGCGAACTCCGCACGGAGCCGTGCGGCCTCCGGCCCGGCGAACCGGTCGAGCGCCTCCCGTTGGGCCCCGGACCTCAGCAGCCGGTGCTGGTCGCTCTGTCCGTGCACCGCGACGAGGGACTCGGCGAGCTGCCCGAGCGTCGTGGCGGGGACGCCGGCCCCACCGGCGTACGCCCGCGAGCGTCCCTCCGCGGACACCTGCCGGGCCAGCACGACCCGGTCGTCCTCGACCTCTCCCCCGGCCGCCTCGAGCGCCGCGGCCACCTCGGGAAGCCCGGCGACCACCACGACCCCCTCCACCCTGGCCTGCTTGGAGCCGGTGCGGACCGATCCGGAGTCGGCGCGACCGCCCATGAGGAGGCCGAGCGCGGTCACCACCATCGTCTTGCCGGCTCCGGTCTCGCCGGTGATCGCGGTGAACCCGGAGCCGAGCTCGAGGACCGACTCGTCGATGACGCCGAGGGCCCGGATGCGCAGCTCCTCAAGCATCGCTCTCGCCTCGCCTGCGCTGCTCGGCCGCGCCCCGCCAGCCGCTGACCGGCAGGCCGAACTTGGCCACGAGCCGGTCCGTGAACGGCGCCTCGTGCAGCCGGGCGAGCCAGATCGGGACGTGGCCGCGCTGGACCTCGATGCGGGCGCCCGGAGGCAGGTCGACCGTGCGGCGGCCGTCGCACCACAGGACTCCCGCGCCCTGGGTGGAGGCGATCACCTCGACGGCGAGCACCGAGTGCGGGGAGACGACCATCGGGCGGGCGAAGAGCGCGTGCGCGGAGATCGGCACCAGCAGCAGCGCCTGCACCTGCGGCCAGACGATCGGGCCGCCGGCGGAGAAGTTGTAGGCGGTCGAGCCGGTCGGCGTGGAGCAGACCACGCCGTCGCACCCCCACCGCGACAGCGGGCGGCCGTCGACCTCGACGACGAGCTCCAGCATCCGCTCACGCGCCGCCTTCTCCACGCTCGCCTCGTTGAGCGCCCAGGTCGAGGTGACCAGCTCCTTGTCGCGGTAGACCGCGACGTCGATCGTGAGCCGCTCCTCGGCGTCGTAGCGGCGCTCGATGATCGCGTCGATCATGTGCTCGACGTCCTCCGGGTCGGCCTCGGCCAGGAACCCGACGTGGCCCAGGTTGATGCCGAGCAGGGGGGTGCTGGACTCCCGGGCGAGCTCGGCCGCGCGGAGGATCGTGCCGTCCCCGCCGACCACGACGACCAGCTCGCACGCGGCGCCCGCGTCGTCGTCGGCGGGCACCACCTCGACCAGTCCGTCCGCGTCGAGATTCAGCTCTGCCGCGTCCTCGTCGACCAGGCGTACGACGATGCCGTGCGCGGTCAGGGCACCGCAGAACTGACCCGCGACCTCGAGCGCCTTGACCCGCCGCGTGTTGACGACGAGGAGCACGCGCCGGAGCGCGGTCACGGAGGGGTCGGGCTCGGTCACGGATCCACCCTCTCACCCGCCGCCCCCGCGTCCGGGGTGCGCCGGACCTCGGCGTCGATCTGGTCCGCGCCCACGGTCGGCTCCCCACGGCGCAGCCACAAGAAGAACTCCACGTTGCCCGACGGGCCCGGGAGCGGGCTCGTGGTGACCGCGCGGGCCCCCCACCCACGAGCGGCGGCTGCGTCTGCCACGGCCGTCACCGCGAGGGCACGCAGCGCCGGGTCACGGACGACACCGCCCTTCCCGACCCGCTCCTTGCCGACCTCGAACTGCGGCTTGACCATCAGCGCCAGGTCCGCATCGGGAGCGCAGACCCCAAGCAGCGCGTCGAGGACCAGCTCGAGGGAGATGAACGAGAGGTCGCCGACGACCAGGTCGACCGGGCCGCCGACCAGCGCCGGGGTGAGCTCGCGGATGTTCGTCCGGTCGTGGACGACGACGCGTTCGTCCTGGCGGAGCGACCAGGCGAGCTGGCCGTAGCCGACATCGACGGCGACCACCTGGGAAGCCCCGGCGCGCAGCAGGACGTCGGTGAAGCCACCGGTCGAGGCGCCCGCGTCCAGGCACCGCCGCCCGGCGACCCTGAGCCCGAGCGGGGTGAGCACGTCGAGCGCGCCGGCGAGCTTGTGGCCACCGCGTGAGACGTAGTCGGGGCGGTCGGGGTCGTCGCGGACCACGAGGGCGACGTCGGTGGTGACGCCGGTCGCCGGCTTGGTGGCGGTCGCCCCCTGCACGGTCACTCGTCCGGCGGCGACCAGCTCCGCGGCGTGGTCCCGCGACCGGGCCAGCCCGCGACGAACCAGCTCGGCGTCGAGACGCAGACGGCGGGGCACGGCTCCTCCTCGGTCGCTCCTCGGTGCCGAGGTGGGGGCTCAGGCGGGGTCGTCGGTGCTGCTGAGAATGTCGCGAAGCTCCCGGTGCGCCGCCTCGAAGACGGCCACGTGCTCCTCGGCAGGTCGCCCGTCGAAGGAGTCGAGGCTGCGCACGACGGCGTCCACCCGGTCGTTCCCGGTCGCCGGCGCTCCGGCTGCCGGTTCGGCTGCGGCCGGCTGCGTGGGTGCCGGCTGCGTGGATGCCACCTCGTGGGTCTCGGTCATCGTGCTCCCTCTCCGGCTCGCCGACGGCCCGCCACCTGACGCGCGGGTCCACGCTACCCCTCAGGCGGCTCGATCCCGTCGAGGCGGACCGGCTCGCCGTAGGTGTCGAGGTGGTCCCAGGCCGCCGCAGCGACGACAGCGAGCCAGTCGTCCGGTGCACCGTCCCCCTGCACCGTGAGCGCCGCTCCGCGGGTGGTGGCACGCCAGCCACCTCGGCACCAGCCGCCGTCGGTCCGCACCGGGGGCTCGTGGGTCTGGGCGAGTCCCGCCAGCGTCGCCGAGAGGTACGTCGGCCGCGCGCCCGGCGGCGCCACGGCCAGCTCGGCGACCCCGGTGACCCCGGTCATGACGAGGAGGCTGTCGAAGCCGGCGCGCACCGCACCCTCGATGTCGGTGTCCAGCCGATCCCCGACCACCAGTGGTCGCTCCCCGCCGACCCTTCGCCGGGTCTCGTGGAAGAGCGTGGGCTCGGGCTTGCCCGCCACCACCGGACGCACCCCCGTGAACTGGGCGACCGCCCCGACAAGCACCCCGTTCCCCGGCCCCGGCCCGTGCGGCGTCGGGACGCTCGTGTCGGTGTTCGAAGCGAACCACCGCGTGCCGTTCCGGACCAGGATCGCTCCGTCCGCCACGGTCTTCCACCGCAGGTCGGGGTGGTAGCCGGAGACGACCGCCACCGGCGCGTCCTCGATCCGCTGGACGGGGGTCAGTCCGAGCTCCTCGAGCGCCTCGAACAGGCCGAGGCCGCCGACCACGAACACCGCGGCGCCGGCCGGCACCTCCTGCGCAACCAGGCGGGCGGCTGCCTGCGCCGAGGTGACCACGTCGTCGGGGCCGGCCGGCATTCCCAGCTCGACCAGGTGCGCGGCCACCGCCCGCGGCGGCCGCGCCGCGTTGTTGGTCACGTAGGCGAGCGCCATGCCGGCTTCGGCTGCGGCGGCGAGGTGGCCGGCTGCGCCCGGGACGGCGTCGGGCCCGATGTAGACGACTCCGTCGAGATCGAGCATCGCCAGGTCATAGGCCGACCACAACGGCTCCCCGCTCGACCCGAGGGCACTGCCCACGCTCATCCGTCCTCCCCATCTGCTCGCCGAACCCTGTCGGACGGCGTCTCGACCTTAGTGACCGAGGGTCAACCGGCCGAGGCCGCGGTCCTCCTCGGACGTCGGGAGGTCGCCCTCGTGACCAGCCGGCCGGTGAGCACCTCGACCTCGAGCCGGGTGGACGTGCCGCCCGCCCCGCGCTGGAACCGCCGACGCAGGCATCCCTCGAGCTCGACGACGTCACCTGCGCGCCACCGCAGCGCCGCGCGGCGCGCCCTCGCTCCCCACGCCGTGCAGTCGACCCAGTCGGAGCCCTGTCTCGACCCGTTCGTCATCGGGGTGGGCTCACGCCCCACCGAGACCCGGAGGGTGACGATAGGGGTTCCGCTCGGGAGCACCCGCTCTTCCGGGGCGGTCGAGATCTTGCCTCGCAGCCGCACCACGTTCGCCGGCCCCGGACCGTCTGCGTCCGCCCGGGTCTCGCTCGCTCGTCCCATGGAGCACCTCCTGGGGCAAGGATCCCGCGGCGCGCCGGGTCCGCCGCGCGGCGCGGCTCTCGCTGTGGAGCGCGCAAGGGTGACGCCGGCTGGGGACGGCTCCGGGACCGTCCTCCGGTGCGGGTTACTGCGTGTTCTGTTCGAGGGTGGTGAGGCGGGTGGTGGCGTCGGTGGTGTGGTGGGAGTCGATGGCGGCGGTGCGGTGGAACCATTCGATGGCGTCGTCGGTGCGGCCGGCGTGGGTGAGGAGGTCGGCGTAGGCGTAGCGGAGGCGGACGACCCATTCCTCGCGGGAGGCGGAGCGGAGGGGGGCGTTCTCCAGGGTGCGCAGGGCGCTGGTGGTTTCGCCGAGGTCGTGGCGGGCGCCGGCTTCGACGATGGTCATCTCGACTTGTTGGGGTTGGGTGAGCTTGGCGACTGAGGGGGACTTGGCGAGCTCGAGGGCGCGTTCGGGGCGGCCGAGGGCGCGTTCGCAGTCGGCCATCACCGGGAGGTAGTCGATCGCGCCGTTCATGCGTTTGGCGGCGCGGAGCTCGGCGAGGGCTTCGGCGTAGTGGCCGGCGGCGTAGGCGGCTTCGCCGGTGGCTTCGCGGACCACGGCGACGCGGGAGGCGCGGGCGCGGGCGGCCAGGGCGTGCTGGTAGGCGGTCTCGGGGTCGGTGTCGATCAGGGTGCCGGCTGCGACGAGGTGGCGGGCGACGCGGGCGGCGAGCTTCTCGGGGAGGCCGCGGAGCTGGGCGGCGACGTTGCGGTCGAGCTCGGTGCCGGTGATCTCGGCGGGCAGCTCGGGTCCGTCGTAGCGGGCCTGGTCGACGTCGCGGGCGGTGCCGGCGCGCCGGTCCCCACGCTGGTCACTCCGCTGGCTGCTGCTGCGCTGGTCTCCCCCGCGCTGGTCACTCCGCTGGCTGCTGCTGCGCTGGTCTCCCCCGCGCTGGTTGCTGTTGCGCTGGTTGCTGTTGCGCTGGTTGCTGTTGCGCTGGTTGCCGCGCTGGCCACCGCGCTGGTTGTTGTTGTTGTCGCTGCTGCGTCCTCGCCCGGCACCGTCTGCCATCTGGCTCCCTCACCTCACCCGGGCCGGACCCCTGGGGTGGGTCCGACAGAAAAAGCGTAAGGGCCACCCTGCACGGGTGGCCCTTACGAAAGTAATGTCCGGCGACGTCCTACTCTCCCACAAGTTCTCACTTGCAGTACCATCGGCGCTGAAAGGCTTAACTTCCGGGTTCGGAATGGAGCCGGGTGTTTCCCTTTCGCTATGGCCGCCGAAACTCTATGGAGTTGGATCGGACCAGGACCCCGACTCCCCCACATCATGCGAACCAAGGTTCGATGACATGGGAGCGTGGATCCTGGTTCCCGACCGTTCCTCGGGAACCACACAGTGGACGCGTAACAAGTTTGTTAGTAAGACAAGCCCTCGGCCTATTAGTACCGGTCGGCTCCGTGTATCACTACCTTCGACCTCCGGCCTATCAACCCAGTCGTCTACTGGGGGCCTTACCCGGTTAACCCGGTGGGAAACCTCATCTTGAAACGTGCTTCCCGCTTAGATGCTTTCAGCGGTTATCACTTCCGAACGTAGCTAACCAGCCGTGCTCTTGGCAGAACAACTGGCACACCAGAGGTTCGTCCATCCCGGTCCTCTCGTACTAGGGACAGCCTTTCTCAAGTTTCCTACGCGCACGGCGGATAGGGACCGAACTGTCTCACGACGTTCTAAACCCAGCTCGCGTGCCGCTTTAATGGGCGAACAGCCCAACCCTTGGGACCTACTCCAGCCCCAGGATGCGACGAGCCGACATCGAGGTGCCAAACCATCCCGTCGATATGGACTCTTGGGGAAGATCAGCCTGTTATCCCCGGGGTACCTTTTATCCGTTGAGCGACGCCGCTTCCACATGCCAGCGCCGGATCACTAGTTCCGACTTTCGTCCCTGCTCGAGTTGTCACTCTCACAGTCAAGCTCCCTTGTGCACTTACACTCGAAACCTGATTGCCAACCAGGCTGAGGGAACCTTTGAGCGCCTCCGTTACATTTTAGGAGGCAACCGCCCCAGTTAAACTACCCACCAGGCACTGTCCCTGATCCGGATAACGGACCTAGGTTAGATATCTAGTACGACCAGAGTGGTATTTCAACGTTGGCTCCACATGAACTGGCGTCCACGCTTCACAGCCTCCCACCTATCCTACACAAGCCGAACCAAACACCAATACCAAGTTGTAGTAAAGGTCCCGGGGTCTTTCCGTCCTGCCGCGCGTAACGAGCATCTTTACTCGTAGTGCAATTTCGCCGAGTCCACGGTTGAGACAGCGCCCAAGTCGTTACTCCATTCGTGCAGGTCGGAACTTACCCGACAAGGAATTTCGCTACCTTAGGATGGTTATAGTTACCACCGCCGTTTACTGGGGCTTAAGTTCTGCGCTTCGCTGCTAAAAGCAACTAACACGTCCCCTTAACCTTCCAGCACCGGGCAGGAGTCAGTCCGTATACATCGTCTTGCGACTTCGCACGGACCTGTGTTTTTAGTAAACAGTCGCTTGGGCCTGGTCTCTGCGGCCATCACCGCTTTGAGGAGCAAGTCCTCTCACGGATCCGGCCCCCCTTCTCCCGAAGTTACGGGGGCATTTTGCCGAGTTCCTTAACCATGGTTCACTCGATCGCCTTGGTATTCTCTACCTGATCACCTGAGTCGGTTTGGGGTACGGGCGGCGCATAGCTCGCTAGAGGTTTTTCTCGACAGCATAGGATCACCCACTTCGTCCAAAGGACTCCGTATCGTGTCTCAGGCACATGAGACGCGGATTTGCCTACGTCTCGCCCTACATACTTACCCGTGGACTACCATCGCCACGGTTGGGCTACCTTCCTGCGTCACCCCATCGCTTGACTACTACTGATTCGGGTCGTGCGCTCCGCTCCGGCCTCCCGAAGGAGTCCCGGAGCTTCGGGCACTTAGCATCATCAGGTTCGTCATGGGCGCTACTTTGCCGGTACGGGAATATCAACCCGTTGTCCATCGACTACGCCTGTCGGCCTCGCCTTAGGTCCCGACTTACCCAGGGCAGATTAGCTTGACCCTGGAACCCTTGATCATTCGGCGGAGGAGTTTCTCACTCCTCATTCGCTACTCATGCCTGCATTCTCACTCGTATGGCGTCCACGGCTGGATCACTCCGCCGCTTCGCTCGCCATACGACGCTCCCCTACCCATCCATGCTCCTGGACCCAGGCGAACCTGGGCCGAGATATATGCACGAATGCCATAGCTTCGGTGGATAACTTGAGCCCCGCTAAATTGTCGGCGCGGAATCACTTGACCAGTGAGCTATTACGCACTCTTTCAAGGGTGGCTGCTTCTAAGCCAACCTCCTGGTTGTCTGTGCGACTCCACATCCTTTTCCACTTAGTTATCGCTTAGGGACCTTAGCTGATGGTCTGGGCTGTTTCCCTCTCGACTACGGAGCTTATCCCCCGCAGTCTCACTGCTGCGCTCTCACTTGCCGGCATTCGGAGTTTGGCTAACGTCAGTAACCTTGTAGGGCCCATCGGCTATCCAGTGCTCTACCTCCGGCAAGAAACACGCAACGCTGCACCTAAATGCATTTCGGGGAGAACCAGCTATCACGGAGTTTGATTGGCCTTTCACCCCTATCCACAGGTCATCCCCCAGGTTTTCAACCCTGGTGGGTTCGGTCCTCCACGCGGTCTTACCCGCGCTTCAACCTGCCCATGGATAGATCACTCCGCTTCGGGTCTTGGTCGTGCGACTCAAACGCCCTATTCGGACTCGCTTTCGCTACGGCTGCCCCACACGGGTTAACCTCGCCACACAACGCAAACTCGCAGGCTCATTCTTCAAAAGGCACGCCGTCACAAGTCACAAGGACTCGCTCCGACGGCTTGTAGGCACATGGTTTCAGGTACTATTTCACTCCCCGCCAGGGGTACTTTTCACCTTTCCCTCACGGTACTTGTCCGCTATCGGTCACCAAGGAGTATTTAGGCTTAACGGGTGGTCCCGCCAGATTCACACGGAATTTCAGGGGTTCCGTGTTACTTGGGGTGACGTCTCAGAGCCATCGTCTTACGTATACGGGGGTATCACCCTCTACGCCGGGACTTTCCAGTCCACTTCCACTTCAACGATGGTTTCTTACTCTGTGCTGGTCCGGCAGAACCAGCTAAACGGCCCCACAACCCCTAAAGCGCAACGCCTGCCGGCTATCACACGCTCTAGGTTTGGCCTCTTCCGATTTCGCTCGCCACTACTCTCGGAATCACTTTTGTTTTCTCTTCCTGTGGGTACTGAGATGTTTCACTTCCCCACGTTCCCTCCAACTGCCCTATGTGTTCAGGCAGAGGTAACTGGACATGACTCCAGCTGGGTTTCCCCATTCGGAAATCCCCGGATCACAGCTCGGTTGCCAACTTCCCGGGGCTTATCGCAGGCTCCTACGTCCTTCATCGGCTCTTGGTGCCAAGGCATCCACCATGTGCCCTTAGTAGCTTGTCATTACTACAAAGATGCTCGCGTCCACTGTGTAGTTCTCAAATAACGGGCGGTCCCACCACCCGGTCCGCGCTGACCGGCACCCACCCGAAGGAGGACACCGGCAGTTCGCGGGGATGATGGCCCGACGAGGAGATCAAACTCGATCCCTCAGGACCCAACAGTGTGCCAGACCCACCCGCAACCCATCCTCGAGGTTCCACTCCGACCACGGCGAACCATGGACCGGTTGTACTGACGAGGACTCGTCACGACTGAGCCAAATAGTCGACGTTCCACTAGTGAGCATCGACAGCCGAAGGACATTCGCCTCCGCAACCATCGACATGGACGACCAACCACCCTCGAACGAGGACGGCGACCGCCAGCTGCTCCTTAGAAAGGAGGTGATCCAGCCGCACCTTCCGGTACGGCTACCTTGTTACGACTTCGTCCCAATCGCCAGCCCCACCTTCGACGGCTCCCTCCACAAGGGTTGGGCCACCGGCTTCGGGTGTTGCCGACTTTCGTGACGTGACGGGCGGTGTGTACAAGGCCCGGGAACGTATTCACCGCAGCGTTGCTGATCTGCGATTACTAGCGACTCCGACTTCATGGGGTCGAGTTGCAGACCCCAATCCGAACTGAGACCGGCTTTTTGGGATTCGCTCCATCTTGCGATATCGCAGCCCTTTGTACCGGCCATTGTAGCATGCGTGAAGCCCTGGACATAAGGGGCATGATGACTTGACGTCATCCCCACCTTCCTCCGAGTTGACCCCGGCAGTCTCTTATGAGTCCCCACCATCCCGAAGGACGTGCTGGCAACATAAGACGAGGGTTGCGCTCGTTGCGGGACTTAACCCAACATCTCACGACACGAGCTGACGACAGCCATGCACCACCTGTATGCGAGTGTCCAAAGAGCCCTCTATCTCTAGAGGGTTCTCGCATATGTCAAACCCAGGTAAGGTTCTTCGCGTTGCATCGAATTAATCCGCATGCTCCGCCGCTTGTGCGGGCCCCCGTCAATTCCTTTGAGTTTTAGCCTTGCGGCCGTACTCCCCAGGCGGGGCGCTTAATGCGTTAGCTGCGGCACGGAACTCGTGGAATGAGTCCCACACCTAGCGCCCAACGTTTACGGTGTGGACTACCAGGGTATCTAATCCTGTTCGCTCCCCACACTTTCGCTCCTCAGCGTCAGGTAATGCCCAGAGAACCGCCTTCGCCACCGGTGTTCCTCCTGATATCTGCGCATTTCACCGCTACACCAGGAATTCCGTTCTCCCCTGCATACCTCTAGTCAGCCCGTATCGGAAGCAGGCTCAGGGTTAAGCCCTGAGTTTTCACTCCCGACGTGACAGACCGCCTACGAGCCCTTTACGCCCAATAATTCCGGACAACGCTCGCACCCTACGTATTACCGCGGCTGCTGGCACGTAGTTGGCCGGTGCTTCTTCTGCAGGTACCGTCACTTTCGCTTCGTCCCTGCTGAAAGAGGTTTACAACCCGAAGGCCGTCATCCCTCACGCGGCGTTGCTGGATCAGGCTTTCGCCCATTGTCCAATATTCCCCACTGCTGCCTCCCGTAGGAGTCTGGGCCGTGTCTCAGTCCCAGTGTGGCCGGTCACCCTCTCAGGCCGGCTACCCGTCGAAGCCTTGGTGGGCCATTACCCCACCAACAAGCTGATAGGCCGCGAGCTCATCCATCACCGCCGGAACTTTCCACCACCGTCAGATGCCTGAAGTGGTCATATTCGGTATTAGCACCGGTTTCCCGGAGTTATCCCGATGTGATGGGCAGATTGCTCACGTGTTACTCACCCGTTCGCCGCTCGTGTACCCCGAAGGGCCTTACCGCTCGACTTGCATGTGTTAAGCACGCCGCCAGCGTTCGTCCTGAGCCAGGATCAAACTCTCCGTTGAAATCTACTGATGCCGGCCCGAAGACCAACCATCGACTCATGGAGCAATCCCGGCAAAGAGCTGGCACTCCCCGAAGGGAGACCTTCCTTCACCAAAGGAACCGTCCACAGACACCAGGAAACCAGCCGAAACCGGATCCCGTAGCCTGCCGACGGGGTCAAACAAACAAACTAATTCGTCGACTTTTAGCACACTGTTGAGTTCTCAAGGATCAAGCGCGCACCACAACACAGCCTTCCGACCGCGCCCTGGGGCAACCTGGTCAAACTTACCGGTCCGCTCCCGGCCCGTCAAATCGAGCCGTTCCCTTCCCGGCCCCCCTGATCACGTCCGCCCGAGCCGCTCCGAGTCGCACGAGATGCGCGCTCGACGGGCCTCGTTCGAGGTGTCGTGGGGGGTTCGTCCCGGTCGCAGCGGCTGAACCGCCTGCCGCGCCCGAACGAAGACCAACTGTACACGACGTTGCGGGTGCTCGAGCACGAGGGACCGACCCCGTCACCAGGTCACGTACTCCGCCAGCGTGGTGCGCAGCTCATTGCCCGCCAGCACGAGGAAGAGCAGCGCGCACAGCGCCATCAGCACGTTGGAGGTCCAGCCGTTGCGCCACTGCTCGGGGACCTCGGAGTGCGGCAGGGCACCCGGCCTGCGCCGGTTGAGCAGCACCAGCAGCGTGATCGCGAGGAACGGCATGAACAACGCCCCCAGCACCCCGTAGGTGAGGATCAGGCCCACCGGCCGGTCGAGCAGCAGCAGCAGCATCGGTGGGAAGGTGAGCCACAGCATGTAGGCGCGGAAGTACTTGCCGCCGGTTCGCGTGTCCGGATGGCCGGCGGGCAGCCGCCGCATCTCCCCCACGAAGTCGGCGAACATCAGGCTCACCCCGCTCCACACCCCGATGAGCGAGGAGAAGGAGGAGGCGAAGAATCCGACGAGGAAGACCTTGCCGAACACCTCGCCGTACCGGTCCTCGAGGACGTCCGCGAGCTGCACCAGCGCCTGGTCGCCCGAGGTGATGGCGATGCCGGCGGAGTAGTAGAGCTCCGCCCCGACCACGAGCATCGCCACGACGAACATGCCGGTCATCACGTAGGCGGCGCCGTTGTCCAGGCGCATCACGCGCATGAACGCCGGTGTGTGCCACCCCTTCTCCCGGAGCCAGTAGCCGTAGGCAGCCAGGGTGATCGTGCCGCCCACCCCGCCGGCGATGGCCAGCACGTTGACGATCGACTCCTCCGGGAAGATCGGTCTCAGCCCCAGAAGGATCTCGCCGAGGTTCGGCAACGTCAGCACCGCCGCTCCGACCACGGTGATGAACATGATCCCGACGAATGCAGCGACCACCTTCTCGAAGGTCGCGTAGCTCCCCGCCCACACGAGCGTGAGCCCGACGAGCCCCATGGCGATCGCGGTCCACCGCAGCGACAGGCCGGGGAACAGGGCGACCAGCGGCAGCGCCGTCGACGACATCGCCGTCGCCCCGTACACCAGCCCCCAGATCACGATGTACGGCGCGAAGTACCACGTCGTCCACCGTCCGATGCTCCGCCACCCCTCGAAGATCGTCCGTCCGGTGGCGAGCGAGTAGCGGCCGGCGCCCTCGACGAGCACCACCTTGATGATCGCACCGACGACGGCGACCCACAGCAGGGTGTAGCCGAACTTCGCTCCCGCCACCAGCGTTGCCACCAGGTCGGCCGCGCCGACACCGGTCGCCGCCACGACCAGGCCGGGACCCACCACCCGCCAGCGTGGCGGGTCCGCTGCGCGCCCCTCGGTCTCCTCCGTACGCGTCATGGTGCTCGCCTGTCCTCGGGCCCGGAAGCCCAAGCCCCCGCGCAATCGGTCGACGGCCCGAGGATGCCACGTCCCCGCCCCCGACGGCTGCTTCTCAGCGCCCGGTTACTGCGTGTTCTGTTCGAGGGTGGTGAGGCGGGTGGTGGCGTCGGTGGTGTGGTGGGAGTCGATGGCGGCGGTGCGGTGGAACCATTCGATGGCGTCGTCGGTGCGGCCGGCGTGGGTGAGGAGGTCGGCGTAGGCGTAGCGGAGGCGGACGACCCATTCCTCGCGGGAGGCGGAGCGGAGGGGGGCGTTCTCCAGGGTGCGCAGGGCGCTGGTGGTTTCGCCGAGGTCGTGGCGGGCGCCGGCTTCGACGATGGTCATCTCGACTTGTTGGGGTTGGGTGAGCTTGGCGACTGAGGGGGACTTGGCGAGCTCGAGGGCGCGTTCGGGGCGGCCGAGGGCGCGTTCGCAGTCGGCCATCACCGGGAGGTAGTCGATCGCGCCGTTCATGCGTTTGGCGGCGCGGAGCTCGGCGAGGGCTTCGGCGTAGTGGCCGGCGGCGTAGGCGGCTTCGCCGGTGGCTTCGCGGACCACGGCGACGCGGGAGGCGCGGGCGCGGGCGGCCAGGGCGTGCTGGTAGGCGGTCTCGGGGTCGGTGTCGATCAGGGTGCCGGCTGCGACGAGGTGGCGGGCGACGCGGGCGGCGAGCTTCTCGGGGAGGCCGCGGAGCTGGGCGGCGACGTTGCGGTCGAGCTCGGTGCCGGTGATCTCGGCGGGCAGCTCGGGTCCGTCGTAGCGGGCCTGGTCGACGTCGCGGGCGGTGCCGGCGCGCCGGTCGCACGCTGGTCTCCCCCGCGCTGGTCACTGCGCTGGTTGCTGCTGCGCTGGTCTCCCCCGCGCTGGTCACTGCGCTGGTTGCTGTTGCGCTGGTTGCCGCGCTGGGCACCGCGCTGGTTGTTGTTGTTGTCGCTGCTGCGTCCTCGCCCGGCACCGTCTGCCATCTGGCTCCCTCACCTCACCCGGGCCGGACCCCTGGGGTGGGTCCGACAGAAAAAAGCGTAAGGGCCACCCTGCACGGGTGGCCCTTACGAAAGTAATGTCCGGCGACGTCCTACTCTCCCACAAGTTCTCACTTGCAGTACCATCGGCGCTGAAAGGCTTAACTTCCGGGTTCGGAATGGAGCCGGGTGTTTCCCTTTCGCTATGGCCGCCGAAACTCTATGGAGTTGGATCGGACCAGGACCCCGACTCCCCCACATCATGCGAACCAAGGTTCGATGACATGGGAGCGTGGATCCTGGTTCCCGACCGTTCCTCGGGAACCACACAGTGGACGCGTAACAAGTTTGTTAGTAAGACAAGCCCTCGGCCTATTAGTACCGGTCGGCTCCGTGTATCACTACCTTCGACCTCCGGCCTATCAACCCAGTCGTCTACTGGGGGCCTTACCCGGTTAACCCGGTGGGAAACCTCATCTTGAAACGTGCTTCCCGCTTAGATGCTTTCAGCGGTTATCACTTCCGAACGTAGCTAACCAGCCGTGCTCTTGGCAGAACAACTGGCACACCAGAGGTTCGTCCATCCCGGTCCTCTCGTACTAGGGACAGCCTTTCTCAAGTTTCCTACGCGCACGGCGGATAGGGACCGAACTGTCTCACGACGTTCTAAACCCAGCTCGCGTGCCGCTTTAATGGGCGAACAGCCCAACCCTTGGGACCTACTCCAGCCCCAGGATGCGACGAGCCGACATCGAGGTGCCAAACCATCCCGTCGATATGGACTCTTGGGGAAGATCAGCCTGTTATCCCCGGGGTACCTTTTATCCGTTGAGCGACGCCGCTTCCACATGCCAGCGCCGGATCACTAGTTCCGACTTTCGTCCCTGCTCGAGTTGTCACTCTCACAGTCAAGCTCCCTTGTGCACTTACACTCGAAACCTGATTGCCAACCAGGCTGAGGGAACCTTTGAGCGCCTCCGTTACATTTTAGGAGGCAACCGCCCCAGTTAAACTACCCACCAGGCACTGTCCCTGATCCGGATAACGGACCTAGGTTAGATATCTAGTACGACCAGAGTGGTATTTCAACGTTGGCTCCACATGAACTGGCGTCCACGCTTCACAGCCTCCCACCTATCCTACACAAGCCGAACCAAACACCAATACCAAGTTGTAGTAAAGGTCCCGGGGTCTTTCCGTCCTGCCGCGCGTAACGAGCATCTTTACTCGTAGTGCAATTTCGCCGAGTCCACGGTTGAGACAGCGCCCAAGTCGTTACTCCATTCGTGCAGGTCGGAACTTACCCGACAAGGAATTTCGCTACCTTAGGATGGTTATAGTTACCACCGCCGTTTACTGGGGCTTAAGTTCTGCGCTTCGCTGCTAAAAGCAACTAACACGTCCCCTTAACCTTCCAGCACCGGGCAGGAGTCAGTCCGTATACATCGTCTTGCGACTTCGCACGGACCTGTGTTTTTAGTAAACAGTCGCTTGGGCCTGGTCTCTGCGGCCATCACCGCTTTGAGGAGCAAGTCCTCTCACGGATCCGGCCCCCCTTCTCCCGAAGTTACGGGGGCATTTTGCCGAGTTCCTTAACCATGGTTCACTCGATCGCCTTGGTATTCTCTACCTGATCACCTGAGTCGGTTTGGGGTACGGGCGGCGCATAGCTCGCTAGAGGTTTTTCTCGACAGCATAGGATCACCCACTTCGTCCAAAGGACTCCGTATCGTGTCTCAGGCACATGAGACGCGGATTTGCCTACGTCTCGCCCTACATACTTACCCGTGGACTACCATCGCCACGGTTGGGCTACCTTCCTGCGTCACCCCATCGCTTGACTACTACTGATTCGGGTCGTGCGCTCCGCTCCGGCCTCCCGAAGGAGTCCCGGAGCTTCGGGCACTTAGCATCATCAGGTTCGTCATGGGCGCTACTTTGCCGGTACGGGAATATCAACCCGTTGTCCATCGACTACGCCTGTCGGCCTCGCCTTAGGTCCCGACTTACCCAGGGCAGATTAGCTTGACCCTGGAACCCTTGATCATTCGGCGGAGGAGTTTCTCACTCCTCATTCGCTACTCATGCCTGCATTCTCACTCGTATGGCGTCCACGGCTGGATCACTCCGCCGCTTCGCTCGCCATACGACGCTCCCCTACCCATCCATGCTCCTGGACCCAGGCGAACCTGGGCCGAGATATATGCACGAATGCCATAGCTTCGGTGGATAACTTGAGCCCCGCTAAATTGTCGGCGCGGAATCACTTGACCAGTGAGCTATTACGCACTCTTTCAAGGGTGGCTGCTTCTAAGCCAACCTCCTGGTTGTCTGTGCGACTCCACATCCTTTTCCACTTAGTTATCGCTTAGGGACCTTAGCTGATGGTCTGGGCTGTTTCCCTCTCGACTACGGAGCTTATCCCCCGCAGTCTCACTGCTGCGCTCTCACTTGCCGGCATTCGGAGTTTGGCTAACGTCAGTAACCTTGTAGGGCCCATCGGCTATCCAGTGCTCTACCTCCGGCAAGAAACACGCAACGCTGCACCTAAATGCATTTCGGGGAGAACCAGCTATCACGGAGTTTGATTGGCCTTTCACCCCTATCCACAGGTCATCCCCCAGGTTTTCAACCCTGGTGGGTTCGGTCCTCCACGCGGTCTTACCCGCGCTTCAACCTGCCCATGGATAGATCACTCCGCTTCGGGTCTTGGTCGTGCGACTCAAACGCCCTATTCGGACTCGCTTTCGCTACGGCTGCCCCACACGGGTTAACCTCGCCACACAACGCAAACTCGCAGGCTCATTCTTCAAAAGGCACGCCGTCACAAGTCACAAGGACTCGCTCCGACGGCTTGTAGGCACATGGTTTCAGGTACTATTTCACTCCCCGCCAGGGGTACTTTTCACCTTTCCCTCACGGTACTTGTCCGCTATCGGTCACCAAGGAGTATTTAGGCTTAACGGGTGGTCCCGCCAGATTCACACGGAATTTCAGGGGTTCCGTGTTACTTGGGGTGACGTCTCAGAGCCATCGTCTTACGTATACGGGGGTATCACCCTCTACGCCGGGACTTTCCAGTCCACTTCCACTTCAACGATGGTTTCTTACTCTGTGCTGGTCCGGCAGAACCAGCTAAACGGCCCCACAACCCCTAAAGCGCAACGCCTGCCGGCTATCACACGCTCTAGGTTTGGCCTCTTCCGATTTCGCTCGCCACTACTCTCGGAATCACTTTTGTTTTCTCTTCCTGTGGGTACTGAGATGTTTCACTTCCCCACGTTCCCTCCAACTGCCCTATGTGTTCAGGCAGAGGTAACTGGACATGACTCCAGCTGGGTTTCCCCATTCGGAAATCCCCGGATCACAGCTCGGTTGCCAACTTCCCGGGGCTTATCGCAGGCTCCTACGTCCTTCATCGGCTCTTGGTGCCAAGGCATCCACCATGTGCCCTTAGTAGCTTGTCATTACTACAAAGATGCTCGCGTCCACTGTGTAGTTCTCAAATAACGGGCGGTCCCACCACCCGGTCCGCGCTGACCGGCACCCACCCGAAGGAGGACACCGGCAGTTCGCGGGGATGATGGCCCGACGAGGAGATCAAACTCGATCCCTCAGGACCCAACAGTGTGCCAGACCCACCCGCAACCCATCCTCGAGGTTCCACTCCGACCACGGCGAACCATGGACCGGTTGTACTGACGAGGACTCGTCACGACTGAGCCAAATAGTCGACGTTCCACTAGTGAGCATCGACAGCCGAAGGACATTCGCCTCCGCAACCATCGACATGGACGACCAACCACCCTCGAACGAGGACGGCGACCGCCAGCTGCTCCTTAGAAAGGAGGTGATCCAGCCGCACCTTCCGGTACGGCTACCTTGTTACGACTTCGTCCCAATCGCCAGCCCCACCTTCGACGGCTCCCTCCACAAGGGTTGGGCCACCGGCTTCGGGTGTTGCCGACTTTCGTGACGTGACGGGCGGTGTGTACAAGGCCCGGGAACGTATTCACCGCAGCGTTGCTGATCTGCGATTACTAGCGACTCCGACTTCATGGGGTCGAGTTGCAGACCCCAATCCGAACTGAGACCGGCTTTTTGGGATTCGCTCCATCTTGCGATATCGCAGCCCTTTGTACCGGCCATTGTAGCATGCGTGAAGCCCTGGACATAAGGGGCATGATGACTTGACGTCATCCCCACCTTCCTCCGAGTTGACCCCGGCAGTCTCTTATGAGTCCCCACCATCCCGAAGGACGTGCTGGCAACATAAGACGAGGGTTGCGCTCGTTGCGGGACTTAACCCAACATCTCACGACACGAGCTGACGACAGCCATGCACCACCTGTATGCGAGTGTCCAAAGAGCCCTCTATCTCTAGAGGGTTCTCGCATATGTCAAACCCAGGTAAGGTTCTTCGCGTTGCATCGAATTAATCCGCATGCTCCGCCGCTTGTGCGGGCCCCCGTCAATTCCTTTGAGTTTTAGCCTTGCGGCCGTACTCCCCAGGCGGGGCGCTTAATGCGTTAGCTGCGGCACGGAACTCGTGGAATGAGTCCCACACCTAGCGCCCAACGTTTACGGTGTGGACTACCAGGGTATCTAATCCTGTTCGCTCCCCACACTTTCGCTCCTCAGCGTCAGGTAATGCCCAGAGAACCGCCTTCGCCACCGGTGTTCCTCCTGATATCTGCGCATTTCACCGCTACACCAGGAATTCCGTTCTCCCCTGCATACCTCTAGTCAGCCCGTATCGGAAGCAGGCTCAGGGTTAAGCCCTGAGTTTTCACTCCCGACGCGACAGACCGCCTACGAGCCCTTTACGCCCAATAATTCCGGACAACGCTCGCACCCTACGTATTACCGCGGCTGCTGGCACGTAGTTGGCCGGTGCTTCTTCTGCAGGTACCGTCACTTTCGCTTCGTCCCTGCTGAAAGAGGTTTACAACCCGAAGGCCGTCATCCCTCACGCGGCGTTGCTGGATCAGGCTTTCGCCCATTGTCCAATATTCCCCACTGCTGCCTCCCGTAGGAGTCTGGGCCGTGTCTCAGTCCCAGTGTGGCCGGTCACCCTCTCAGGCCGGCTACCCGTCGAAGCCTTGGTGGGCCATTACCCCACCAACAAGCTGATAGGCCGCGAGCTCATCCATCACCGCCGGAACTTTCCACCACCGTCAGATGCCTGAAGTGGTCATATTCGGTATTAGCACCGGTTTCCCGGAGTTATCCCGATGTGATGGGCAGATTGCTCACGTGTTACTCACCCGTTCGCCGCTCGTGTACCCCGAAGGGCCTTACCGCTCGACTTGCATGTGTTAAGCACGCCGCCAGCGTTCGTCCTGAGCCAGGATCAAACTCTCCGTTGAAATCTACTGATGCCGGCCCGAAGACCAACCATCGACTCATGGAGCAATCCCGGCAAAGAGCTGGCACTCCCCGAAGGGAGACCTTCCTTCACCAAAGGAACCGTCCACAGACACCAGGAAACCAGCCGAAACCGGATCCCGTAGCCTGCCGACGGGGTCAAACAAACAAACTAATTCGTCGACTTTTAGCACACTGTTGAGTTCTCAAGGATCAAGCGCGCACCACAACACAGCCTTCCGACCGCGCCCTGGGGCTGTCCCGCCGCTCTCCGTTCGTGGAGCCGTTCCGAGGCCGCCGTGGCGCGCACTCGTCTCGTCTCGATCGAGGAGAGGTGGAGGGGGTCTGACCTGGGGGCCGGCCGCCCGGCGCTCAGCCTTGCGTCCCGCCGCTCCCTGGCGACAGGTGAAACATTAGCACCCTGTGTCCGGAGGCCGTCAAATCGCCCCCTGGTAACGCCGCTCACACGAGCTTGACGCCCGCGAAGCTCTTCTTGCCACGCCTGAGCACCAGCCACCGGCCCGCGACGACGTCGGCGTCCGAGGGCCGGTGCTCGGGGTCGGAGACACGCTCGTTGTTGAGGTAGGCACCGCCTTCGCTCACGGTCCGCCGGGCGGCGCCCTTGCTCTCGGCCAGGCCGGCCGCGACGAGGAGGTCGACGATCGTCGGGAGCTCCGCCGAGCGCGTCGCCTCGCCCCCGCCCGCCTCCTGCAGCGCGGCGGCGAGGGTTCCGGGGTCGAGCGCCCGCAGCTCGCCGCCGCCGAAGAGCGCCGCCGAGGCCGCCCTGATCCGCTCGGTCTCGTCCCGCCCGTGCACCGTCGTGGTCACCTCCTGGGCGAGGACCTTCTGGCCGGCCCGGAGGAACGGCTTCTCCGCGGTCTGCTGCTCGAGCGCCTCGATCTCCTCGTGGCTGAGGAACGTGAACGCCCGCAGCAGCTCCCCCACCTTGACGTCCTCGGCGTTGAGCCAGAACTGGTAGAAGGCGTACGGCGACATCATCGCCGGGTCGAGCCACAGGGCTCCGCCCTCGGTCTTGCCGTACTTGGTGCCGTCCGCCTTGGTGATCAGCGGCGTAGCGAAGGCGTGAACGTGCCCTCCGTCGGCACGCCGGACCAGCTCGACGCCGCCGGTCAGGTTCCCCCATTGGTCGCTGCCGCCGAACTGCAGCCGGACGCCGTGCTGCCGGTAGAGCTCCAGGTAGTCCATCGACTGCAGCAGCACGTAGCTGAACTCGGTGTAGCTGATCCCGCTCTCGAGGCGGGAGCGGACCACGTCGCGCGCCAGCATCCGGTTGACCGGGAAGTGCTTGCCGACGTCGCGGAGGAAGTCGATGGCCGAGAGCTGCGAGGTCCAGTCGTAGTTGTCGACCATCGTGGCCGCGTGGTCGCCCTCGAACGCCAGGAAAGGCTCGATCTGGCGACGCACCCGCCGGACCCACTCGTGCACGGTGTCGACGGCGTTCATGGTCCGCTCGCCCGAGTCCCGCGGGTCGCCGATCAGCCCGGTCGCGCCGCCGACCAGGATGTAGGGGACGTGACCCGCCTCCTGCAGCCGCCTCGCGGTCAGGAGCTGGAGGAGGTTCCCCATGTGCAGGCTGGGCGCGGTCGGGTCGAACCCCACGTAGAAGCGCACCGGCCCGGCGTCCATCTCGGCGCGGAGGGCGTCGAGGTCCGTCGAGTGGGCGAGAAGTCCGCGCCACTCGAGGTCGTCGAGGGGGTGCAGCGGTGTGGACACGGGGATCCCTTCGTTCTTCGGTGGTCTCGGGCACAGCCTGCCGCATCGCAGCCGCTGGGCCGAACCCGCTCAGGCGGTCGGCGGTCGGCGACGGCGCAGCGGCGCCGCGGGCCGGTACGTCGAGACGGTCGGGTCGTCGCGCACCCAGAACCGCCACGGGTGGTCGGCAGCCTCCCGCAGGCCGACCCGGGGACCGGTCGCGACCGACGCCGCCGGCACCGTCGCACCCGGCGCCAGCGTCAGGTCGCCGGAGGACAGGTCCACGCCGTTGTGCCGGCCGTCGATCGCCAGCGCCTTGCAGAGCCGCGCCGGCCCGCGGGCCAGGTCGCGGTCGGAGGAGCCGGGCCGGCGGGCACGGGCCAACTCCAGCCCCGCGACGACCGCTCCCGCCCGGAGCAGGACGGCCGAGGCCGTCCCCTCGGCTCCCACCACGACGTTGCAGCAGTGGTGCATGCCGTAGGTGAAGTACACGTAGAGGTACCCGGCCGGGCCGAACATCACCTCGTTGCGACGGGTCATCCCCCGGTAGGCGTGCGAGCCCGGGTCGTCGGCTCCGGCGTACGCCTCCACCTCGGTGAGCCGCACGGCGACCTCACCCTCGGGCGTGCGGTGCCGCAGCTCGGCGCCGAGCAGCGCCGGCGCCACCTCGACGGACGGGCGCTCCAGCAGCTCAGCCGAGCCAGGCACGGTGCTCCGCGAGCTTCTCGCGCAGCTCGTCGAGCTGCTCGGCGACCCGCACCGGAGCGGTGCCGCCGCGGGCGTCCCTGCTCGCCACCGACCCCTCGACGGTGAGGACGTCGCGCACTCCCGGCGTGAGCCGCGGGTCGATCGCAGCGAAGTCCGCATCGGTGAGCCCTTCGAGGTCGGTCCCCCGCTCCTCGCAGACCCTCACGCAAGCGCCGGCCAGCTCGTGAGCAGACCGGAACGGCACGCCTTCGCGGACCAGCCACTCCGCGATGTCGGTGGCCAGCGAGAAGCCCTGGGGGGCGAGCTCGGCCATCCGGGCGGTGTCGAAGGTGAGCGTCGCGACCTGGCCGGTGAAGGCCGGCAGCAGGACCTCGAGCGTGTCGACCGAGTCGAACACCGGCTCCTTGTCCTCCTGGAGGTCGCGGTTGTAGGCGAGCGGCAGCGCCTTCAGGGTCGTGAGCAGCCCGGTCAGGTTGCCGACCATCCGTCCGGCCTTCCCCCTGGCCAGCTCGGCGATGTCGGGGTTCTTCTTCTGCGGCATGATGCTCGACCCCGTGGAGTAGGCGTCGTGCAGCCGGACGAAGCCGAACTCGCGCGTCGCCCAGAGGATCACCTCCTCGGCCTGGCGGGACACGTCGACCCCGATCTGCGCGAGCACGAACGCGAGCTCGGTGACGTAGTCCCGGGCGGATGTGCCGTCGATCGAGTTCGGGCTGGACCCGGTGAAACCGAGGTCCCGGGCGACCGCCGCGGGGTCCAGCCCGAGGCTGGTGCCCGCGAGCGCTCCGGACCCGTACGGCGAGTCGTCGGCGACCCGGGCGTCCCAGTCCCGGATCCGGGCGACGTCGCGGAGCAGCGGCCAGGCGTGCGCCATCAAGTGATGCGAGAGCAGCACCGGCTGGGCGTGCTGAAGGTGGGTGCGGCCGGGCATGACCGCACCCAGATGCGTCTCCGCCTGTCCTGCGATCGCCTCGGCGAGGTCGAGCACCAGCCCGGCGACCACACGGGCGTGGTCGCGGAGGTAGACCTTGAACAGCGTCGCGATCTGGTCGTTGCGGCTGCGGCCGGCCCGGAGCCTGCCACCGAGGTCGGGGCCGAGCAGCTCGACGAGCCCCCGCTCGAGGGCACCGTGCACGTCCTCGTCGGACGCTGCGGCGACGAACTCCCCCGCCGCGACCCGGCGGTCGAGCTCGTCGATCCCCTCGAGGAGCCCGGCCAGGTCCTCCTCGGTCAGCAGCCCGGCCGAGCGGAGCACCCGCGCATGGGCGCGGGAGCCGTCGAGGTCGTACGACGCCAATCGCCAGTCGAAGTGGGTCGACCGGGACAGGGCCTCGAGCTCGGGGCTGGGTCCGCCTGCGAACCGGCCACCCCACAGCTTGCCGGTGTTGGTGGTGCTCTCGCTCATGGGTTCCTTCGGTCGCGGGTGGTCAGTCGGTGCCGAGCTCCATGGCGGCGTGGTCGAGCGCGCGCTCGTCGGCCTCCTCGGCGACCTGCGGGTTCGCCTCGATGCGCTCCGCGCCTCCGGAGGGCAGCTCGCCGAAGAGGGTCCCGTGCTCGACGAGCACGTGCCCCTGGTCGAGCGGCTGGGCGGCGTACATCTCCAGCTTGGCACGCGAGTCGGCGATGTCGAGGTTGCGCATCGTGAGCTGCCCGATGCGGTCGTCGGGACCGAACACGGCGTTGTCGGTGCGCTCCATCGACAGCTTGTCGGGGTGGTACGAGAAGTCGGGGCCGTCGCTGCGCAGGATCGTGTAGTCCTCGCCGCGGCGCAGCCGCAGGGTCACCTCACCGGTGACCAGCGAGGCGATCCACCGCTCGATCGACTCACGGATCATCAGCGCCTGCGGGTCCAGCCAGCGGCCCTCGTAGAGCAGCCGACCGAGCCGGCGCCCCTGGGCGTGGTAGTTCTCGATCGTGTCCTCGTTGTGGATGGCGTTCAGCAGCCGCTCGTAGGCGATCCAGAGCAGCGCCATGCCCGGCGCCTCGTAGATCCCGCGCGACTTCGCCTCGATGATCCGGTTCTCGATCTGGTCGGACATCCCGAGACCGTGGCGCCCGCCGACGGCGTTCGCCTCGAGGACCAGCGCGACCGGGTCGTCGTACTCCTTGCCGTTGATCGACACCGGCCGTCCCTGGCGGAACGCGACGGTGACGTCCTCGGCCTCCACCACCACCGACGGGTCCCAGAACTTGACGCCCATGATCGGCTCGACGGTCTCCAGGGAGACGTCGAGGTGCTCCAGCGTCTTCGCCTCGTGGGTCGCCCCCCAGATGTTGGCGTCGGTGGAGTACGCCTTCTCCTTGCTGTCGCGGTAGGGAAGGTCGCGCTCGGTCAGCCACTGGCTCATCTCGGTGCGACCGCCGAGCTCGTGCACGAAGTCGGCGTCCAGCCACGGCTTGTAGATGCGCAGGTCCGGGTTGGCGAGCAGACCGTAACGGTAGAACCGCTCGATGTCGTTGCCCTTGAAGGTCGAGCCGTCACCCCAGATGTCGACGTCGTCCTCGTGCATCGCACGGACCAGGAGGGTGCCGGTGACAGCCCGGCCCAGCGGGGTGGTGTTGAAGTAGCCGCGGCCGGCCGAGCGCAGGTGGAAGGCCCCGCACGCGAGTGCGGCCAGCCCCTCCTCGACCAGCGGCGCCCGGCAGTCGACGGCCCGGGAGATCTCGGCGCCGTAGGCGATCGCGCGCCCGGGCACGCTCGCGACGTCGGGCTCGTCGTACTGCCCGAGGTCGGCGGTGTAGGTGCACGGCACCGCGCCCTTCTCGCGCATCCACGCCACGGCGACCGAGGTGTCGAGACCGCCGGAGAAGGCGATGCCGACGCGTTCGCCGACGGGCAGGGAGGTGAGGACCTTGCTCACGGTGTGTCTCTTCCTTCGAGGGTGGGTGTCACTTGGGCGGGTGGCCGTCGGCCAGGGCGGTGAAGCGGCGGGCGACCGGGTCGCCCGCCTCCTCGGCGTGGGCGATGACGAGCACGGTGTCGTCACCGGCGATGCTGCCGAGGACGTCGGGCACCTCCGCCTTGTCGATCGCCGACGCCAGCAGCGGCGCCGCGCCGGGAGGGGTGCGCAGGACGACCAGGTTGCTGCTCGCCTGCGCCGAGACGAGCAGCTCCGTGCAGAGCCGCGCCAGCCGGGCCGACGCGCCGGTCTCCGCGGCCGGGCGGGGTGTGCGGTCGCCGCCCTCGGCGGGTACGGCGTACACCAGCGCGCCGGTCGCCGAGCGGACCTTGATGGCGTCGAGCTCGACCAGGTCCCGGGAGAGCGTGGCCTGCGTGACGTGGAGCCCGGCGGTGGCGAGGAGCTCACCCAGCTCGGTCTGGGACCGCACGGCGTGGCGGGTCAGCAGCTCCACGATGGTCTGCTGGCGGGCTCCCTTGGTCGTCGGGATCGACCGGGTGTCGGGGTGGCTGAGGGGCTCGGTCACGGGATGCTCACCGGGGGTCCTCCCGCATCAGCAGCCAGGCGAGGAGCGCCTTCTGGGCGTGCAGCCGGTTCTCCGCCTCGTCCCAGACCACGCTCTGCGGTCCGTCGATGACCTCCGCGGCGATCTCCTTGCCGCGGTAGGCCGGCAGGCAGTGGAGGACGGTGGCGTCGGGCGCGGCGTGGCCGAGGAGCTCGGAGGTCAGCGCCCACGGCCGGAACGGTGCCTCCCGCTCCTCCGCCTCACCCTCCTTGCCCATGGAGACCCAGGTGTCGGTCGCGACGACGTCGGCGTCGGCCACCGCCTCGACCGGGTCGCAGACCAGGTCGGCCGAGCCGCCGGTCCCGGCCGCGATCTCTTGCGCGCGCGCCAGCACCGCCAGGTCGGGTGTGAACGGGTCCGGACCGGAGACGCGGACGTGCATGCCGGCGGTGGCGCCGGCGAGCAGGTAGGAGTGCGCCATGTTGCTCGCCGCGTCGCCGAGGAAGGCCAGCGTCTGCCCGCGGAGCTCGCCTCGGTGCTCGGTGATCGTGAGCAGGTCGGCGAGGAGCTGGCAGGGGTGGAACTGGTCGGTGAGCGCGTTCACGACAGGGACGCCGGCGTGGGCGGCCATCTCGTCGATCCGCTCCTGGCCGTAGGTGCGCCACACGACGGCGGCGGCCTGTCGGCCGAGCACCCGCGCGGTGTCCGCGACCGACTCGCGCGTCCCGATGCCGGCGAGCTTCCCGTCGACGACCATCGGGTAGCCACCCAGCTCGGCGACGCCGGCCGAGAAGGAGACCTGCGTGCGCAGCGTCGGCTTGTCGAACACGAGCGCGACCGCCTTGCGGCTGCCGAAGGCGTTGACCTCGGAGCGGCCGGACTTGAGCTCTGCTGCCAGGGCCAGCACCTCCGCCTGCTCGGTGGGGTCCAGGTCGTCGTCTCGAAGGAAGTGCCGGGTCATGATGTCTGCTCCTCTGCGTAGCCGTCTGCGAGGATCATCGGCCATGCACCGAGGAAGTCGTCCACCTGGGCGGCGGTGAGCACCAGCGGCGGGGCGAGCCGGATGCAGGACGGCGTGCAGTCGTTCACGATGAACCCGCGGGCCAGAGCGGCGCGAGCCACGGCCGGTGCCCTCGCGGCGTCGAGGGCCACCGCGACGAGCAGCCCCTCCCCCCGCACCTCGGTGACGTGCTCGCCCCCGAGGCCGGCCCGCAGCCGCGCGCCCACGTCCCGCACGTGGGCGAGCAGCCCCTGCGACTCGATCGTGTCGAGGACGGCGAGTGCGGCGGCCGCTGCCACCGGGTTGCCCCCGAAGGTCGTCCCGTGGTTGCCGGGCTGCAGCAGCGCGCCTGCCCTGCCGACGCCGATGCAGGCGCCCACCGGGATGCCGCCGCCGAGCCCCTTGGCGAGCGTGACCACGTCCGGCTCGACCGCGGCGCGGTGGTGGGCGAACCACGCCCCGGTCCGGCCGATCCCCGTCTGGACCTCGTCGAGCCAGAGCAGAGCGCCACGCTCGGTGGCCACCCGCCGGGCGGCCGCCAGGTAGCCGTCGGGAGGGAGCACCACGCCGGCCTCGCCCTGGATGGGCTCGAGGACGACGGCGGCGGTGTCGTCGGTGACCGCGGCCTCGAGGGCCGGCACGTCGCCGTACGGCACGAACGTGACGTCGCCCGGGAGCGGCTCGAAGGGTTCGCGGTAGGCGGGCTTGCTGGTGAGCGCCAGCGCCCCCATCGTGCGGCCGTGGAACGACCCCTCCGCGGCCACCAGCCCGGTGCGCCCGGTGCGCCGGGTCAGCTTGAGGGCGGCCTCGTTGGCCTCGGCCCCCGAGTTGGTGAAGAAGACGTGGCCGGACTGCCCGAGCAGGGCCAGCAGCCGCTCGGCGAGGGCGACCTGTGGCTCGGTGGCGAAGAAGTTCGACACGTGCCCGAGGGTGCGCAGCTGATCGGTCACCGCGTCGACGAGGGCCGGGTGGCCGTGACCCAGTGCGTTGACGGCGATCCCGCCGAGGAGGTCGAGGTAGCGGTTGCCCTGGTCGTCCCAGACATGCGCCCCCTCGCCGCGGGTGAGGACGAGCCGGGGCGGGCCGAACGTGTTCATCACCGAGGCGGCGTAGCGCGTCGCCAGGTCACTCATGCGATGCCCTCCTTGGTCTCGGCGGCGGGGTGCGCGCTCGTGCGGTAGAGCGCGCTGCGGACCTTGGTGGGTACGCCGGGGAGCACCTGGGTGCCGACGCCCTCGTCGGTGAAGATCTCCAGCAGGACGGCGTGCGGCTCGCGACCGTCGATGACGGTGGCGCGCGGGACGCCCTGGGTGACCGCGCTCAGGCACGCCCGCATCTTCGGCACCATCCCGCTGGACAGCGACGGCATCAGCTCGGCGAGAGCCTCGGGGCTGATCTCCCCGACGACGTCGTCGGAGTGCGGCCAGTCGCGGTAGAGCCCCTCGACGTCGGTGAGCACCAGCAGCTTCTCCGCCCCCAGCGCGGCGGCGAGGGCGGCGGCGGCGGTGTCCGCGTTGACGTTGTGCACGACGCCGTCCTTGTCCGGAGCCACCGAGGAGATCACCGGGATCCGCCCCGACTCGATGACGTCGAGGACGGCCTCCGGACGCACGTGCGCGACCTCGCCGACGAGACCGAGGTCCACCTCCACACCGTCGACGACCGTGCCGGTGCGCTCGGCGGTGAAGAGGCCGGCGTCCTCGCCCGACAGCCCCACGGCGAGCGGCCCGTGGCTGTTCAGCAGCCCCACGAGCTCCCGCTGCACCTGGCCGACCAGCACCATCCGGACCACCTCCATCGCCTCCTCGTTGGTGACCCGCAGCCCGCCGCGGAACTCCGAGGAGATGCCGAGCCGGTCGAGCATCGCCGAGATCTGAGGTCCGCCGCCGTGCACCACCACCGGCTTGAAGCCGGCGTACCGCAGGAACACGATGTCCTCCGCGAACGCCACCTTGAGCGCCTCGTCGGTCATCGCGTTGCCGCCGTACTTCACGACGATCGTGCGGCCGTGGTACTTCATCAGCCACGGCAGTGCCTCGGCCAGCGTGGCGGCCTTGTCGGTCGCCCGCTTCCACTTGTCCTGGTCGGTCACGGTGTCTCTTCCGGTGCTCAGCTGCTGTAGGCGGAGTTCTCGTGCACGTAGGCGTGCGTGAGGTCGTTGGTCCAGACGGTGGCGCGCTCGCGGCCCGCCTTGAGGTCGACGGTGACGGTGACCTGGCGGCCGGTCAGGTCGACGGCCTCCGGCGGCTCGTGCGGCGCAGAGGAGCGGCAGACCCAGACCTCGTTCATCGCGACGTCGAGGTCGGCCGGGTCGAACTGTGCGTGCGTGGTCCCGATGCTGGCGAGGACCCTGCCCCAGTTCGGGTCCTTGCCGAAGACCGCTGCCTTGAAGAGGTTGCTGCGCGCGATGCTCCGCCCGACCTCCACGGCCTCGTCCTCGGACGCGGCGCCGAGGACGGTGATGGCGATCTCGTGGTCCGCCCCCTCGGCATCGGCGAGCAGCTGCATGGCCAGGTCGGTGCAGGCGCGGGCCAGCGCGTCGGCGAGCTCCTCCTCGCTCGGCACCACCTCGCTCGCGCCGCTCGCCATCAGCGTCACGGTGTCGTTGGTGGACATGCAGCCGTCGGAGTCGAGCCGGTCGAAGGAGACCCGGGTCGCCGCTCGCAGCGCACGGTCGGCGACGGGTGCGTCGACGACCGCGTCGGTGGTGAGCACGACCAGCATCGTCGCCAGCTGGGGCGCGAGCATCCCGGCGCCCTTGGCCATGCCGCCGACCGACCAGCCACCGCCCTCCACCACGACCTGCTTGCTCACCGAGTCGGTCGTCATGATCGCTTCGGCAGCATCGGGGCCGCCCTCGGCGCTCAGCGCCTCGGTGGCCCGGTCCACGCCGTCCAGCAGCCGGCGGCGCGGGTTCGCCAGACCGATCAGCCCGGTGGAGCACACCACGACGTCGACCGCGCCGATGTGCAGGTTGCCGGCGACCTGCTCGGCGACCGCGTGGGTCGTCTGGAACCCCTCGGCGCCGGTGTAGCAGTTGGCGCCGCCGGAGTTGAGCACCACGGCCCGGACGACCCCGTCCTTCACGACCTGCTCCGACCAGAGCACCGGGTTCGCCTTGCACCGGTTCGCGGTGAAGACGCTCGCGGAGTCGTGGCGGGGGCCGTCGTTGACCACCAGCGCTAGGTCCTTCGCGCCGCTGCTCTTCAGTCCGGCAGGCACTCCGGCGGCACGGAAGCCGCGGGGTCGGGTGACGCTCACTCAGGGTCCTTCGAGGTCGGCTGGGTCGAGGGCGGGACGGGTCGCGAACCCGGCTCGTCGCCAGGCATCGGTCGCCTTCGCGGCGTCGGCGGCGGGAACCAGGACCCAGTCGGTGTCGAAGGTGGCGATCGTGAAGACCGGCACCTCCGCCTCGGCGAGCGGGGCCAGGATGCGGCTCAGCACTCCGGTCAGGGTCAGGTCGAGGGTTCCCTCGACCGAGAACGCGACGTAGGGCCCTCCCTGCCTCGCCTTCCGCGGCACCCCGGCCCGGGCGCAGACCAACGAGGTCTCCGTCGCGGTCGCGGTGACCGAGAAGAGCGTGGCGCTGGTGGCCCAGGCGGGGATCTCCGCACCCGGTCCGAGCCGGACCACGGCGAGGTGCTCCGGGTGGTGGAGGAGCGTGAGTTCGGGCTGGTCGGTCACGGCGCCATCCCCACGGTCGAGAGCCCCGTCTCCTCGGGAAGCCCGAGAGCGAGGTTCATGCACTGCACGGCTGCCCCAGCGGTGCCCTTGGCGAGGTTGTCGACGGCGCCGACCGCCACGAGGCGGCCTGCGCTCTCATCGACGGTGACCTGGAGGTGGACGGCGTTCGAGCCCAGGACCGACTGGGTCTGCGGCCAGCTCCCCTCGGGCAGGAGGTGGACGAAGGGCTCGGCGTCGTAGGCCTTCTCGTAGGTCGCGCGCACCTCGGACGGCGCGGCCGCAGTGGGTGCCGAGCAGGTGGCCAGGATCCCCCGGCTCATCGGCACCAGGAGCGGCGTGAAACTCACCCGCACCTCGGCCCCGGGACGCAGCGCAGCGAGGTTCTGGATGATCTCGGGCGTGTGCCGGTGGGTCCCACCCACGCCGTAGGCGCTCGCGCTGCCCATCAGCTCGCTGCCGAGGAGGTGGGGCTTCGCCGCCTTGCCGGCGCCGCTGGCCCCGCTGGCGGCGACGACGACGATCCCGCCGGTGTCGACGAGGCCGTCGGCCACGGCCGGCGCGAGGGCGAGGCTCGAGACCGTCGGGTAGCAGCCGGGACGGCGATCCGTCGTGCGCCGCGGAGCGCCTCACGGTTCGTCCCGAGCTCCGGCAGGCCGTAGGGCCAGGAGCCGGCGTGGTCGCCGCCGTAGAACCGCTCCCACAGGGCCGGGTCGCCGAGGCGGAAGTCGGCGCCGCAGTCGACGACGACGGTCTCGACCCCGAGCCGCTCCGCGACCTCGGCGGACTGACCGTGCGGGAGTGCGAGGAAGACGACGTCGTGGCCGTCGAGGACCTCGGCCGTCGTCTCCTCCAGGATCCGCTCGGCGAGCGGGAGCAGGTGCGGCTGCAGGGCGCCGAGCGGCTGCCCGGCGTTCGAGCCAGCGGTGAGCGCTCCGATCCGAACCTCGGGGTGGCCGAGCAGCAGCCGGAGCAGCTCCCCGCCGGCGTACCCGCTCGCGCCGGCGACGGCAACTGTGACGGACATGCGCATGACTATACACAACTCTGCATAGATGCTCTGGGACGCCCCGGAAACGCGTGGACTCCCCCGTCGCGTGCAGGTAGGACGGGACGATGGCTCCTGACTATCTCGACCACCTCCGCACGGACTCGGCCCGGTTCCTCGACGTGCTCCGCGACACTCCGGCGACGGCGCCGGTCCCGTCGTGCCCGGCGTGGGACGCCGACGACCTGCTGTGGCACCTCGGTTCGGTGCAGTGGTTCTGGGCGACCGTCGTGGCCGAGCGGCTCCGGTCCGTCGACGGGCTGGCGGAGCCGGGAAGGCCGCGGACGCGGGAGGGGCTGGTGGCGTTCCTCGAGGAGCAGTCGAACCGGTTGCACCGTGAGCTGGCGGCCGCCGACCCGGCGGAGGAGGTCTACATGTGGGCAGCGGAGAAGAACGTCGGCTACATCCGGCGGCGCCAGGCCCACGAGGCGATGATCCACCGGCTCGACGCGGAGCTGGTGACCGGCGACGTGACGCCGCTGGACCCCGCTCTGGCCTCGGACGGCGTGCTGGAGCTCCTCGACGTCATGTACGGCGGGTGCCCGCCCTGGGGCGCCTTCGCGCCGTCGGGCGAGCAGGTGCTGGTCCGGGTGAGCGACACGGGGCTCGACGTGCCGGTGGCCCTGGGCCACTTCCGCGGGACCGACCCCGACGACGGCGTCAGCTACGACGAGGACGACATCTCCGTGTCGGCCGCGGACGGCACGGCCGCCCCCGCCGCGGTGGTCACCGGCACCGCCGGCGACCTCGACGCCTGGCTGTGGCACCGCCGGGACGACTCGCGGCTGACGTTCGACGGAGACCGGCCGGTGCTCGAGCGGTTCCTCGCGGTGCTCAGCCAGCCGATCGACTGACTCAGGTGCGCTGGACCGCCCCGTGCCGCTCGGCAGCGAGCGCCACCGCGGCGTCCCGCGCGGCGCTCGTCTCCTCCACGGTGAGGGTCCGGTCGGGGGACCGGAACCGCAGGGCGAACGCCAGGGACTTGCGGTCCTTCCCCACCTGGGCGCCGGTGTAGACGTCGAAGAGGCGCACCGACTCCAGCAGCTCCCCCGCCCCCTCGCGCAGCGTCTCGGTCACCTCCGCCGCGGTCACCGAGTCGGCCACGACGAGGGCGACGTCCTCCTTGGCGACCGGAAACGAGGAGTACGACGGCGCGACCACGTCGGTGGCGTGGCTCATCAGCAGGTCGAGGTCGATCTCGGCCGCTGCCGCGCGGTCCGGCAGGCCGAACGCCTTGCAGACCCGGGGATGCAGCTCGCCGGCGTGGCCGAGCGGCATGTCGTCCACCAGCAGCTCGGCACAGCGCCCGGGGTGCCAGGGGGCCATCGCGGCGGACCGGACGGTGAGCTCGACGCCGAGGGCGGTCGGCGACCTGGCGGACCGCCTCGATCGCGTCGCTCCACGACGCCCGGCGGCCGGGCCCCCACCAGCCGGACCGCTCGCGCTCCCCGACGAGGAGCAGCCCGAGGTGCAGCGGCTGGTCCGGCAGCGCCTTCTGGAGGTCGTCCCACTCGCCCTCCGTCGGACGCCGGTCGACCGGGAGGATCGGCGCGGCGAGGCTGCCCCGCGGACGCGTGACCGTCGCGGTCTCGAACAGCGCGAGGTCGCCCTGGCCACGGCCGACGTTGCGGGCCCCGGCCTGGAGCAGCCCCGGAAGGAGCGTCGTCGTCATCAGCGGCTGCTCGGCGCTCAGCGCGTTGGCGATCCGCATCGCCGACCGGCGCCCGTCGTGCTCGGCGAACCCGAGCGCGTCGAAGGTGTCGCGGCCCACGAACGGGAAGGTGACCACCTCGACGAGACCGGCGCCCGCGAGCGTCCGGCCGATCCGGCGCCGCAGCCGCTGACCGGCGGTGAGCCCACGCCCGGCGGGCGCCGTCGGCAGCACGGAGGGGACCTTGTCGTAGCCGACGATCCGGGCCACCTCCTCGACCAGGTCGAAGGGGTCCTGGAGGTCGGGGCGCCAGGGCGGGACCACCGCGGTCAGCCGGCCGTCCTCGACGGTGACGTCACACCCGACAGCCTCGAGGTGCGCCACGGTCGTGCCCTCGTCGATCGGCATGCCGGTCACCCGCGCCGGCAGATCGGTCCCGGCGCCGACCCGGCGCGGAGCCGGGGCCGTCCCGACCTTGGTGACCCCGCCGGAGACGGTGCCGCCGCCGTGGGCGACGAGCAGCTCGGCGACGCGGTCCGCGGCCGCCTCGGGGAGCGTCGGGTCGACACCGCGCTCGAACCGCTTCGAGGCCTCACTGGGGAGCTTGTGCCGCCGCTGCGTCCGGAACACCGACACCGGGTCGAAGTGCGCCGCCTCGATCACGACGTGGCTCGTGGTGGCCGACAGCTCGGTGGTCTGCCCGCCCATGACCCCGGCGAGCCCGATCGGGCCGCTGTCGTCGGTGATGAGCAGGTCCTCGGGCGACAGCTCGCGCTGCACGCCGTCGAGGGTCGTCAGCCGCTCCCCCGCGGATGCCCGGCGGACCCGGATCGGTCCGGACAGCAGGTCGCCGTCGTACCCGTGGATGGGCTGGCCGAGCTCGAGCATCGCGTAGTTGGTGACGTCGACGGCCAGCGAGATCGGTCGCATCCCGGCCAGCTGCAGCCGGCGCGCGAGCCAGGACGGTGTCGGCGCGGCCGGGTCGAACCCCGTCACGGTGCGCGTGACGAAGACCGGGCAGCCGTCCGGCGCGTCGACGACGACCGGGTAGCCCTCATCGTTCGGCGCGGGCACGTCGCGCTGCGCCGGGTCCCGGAACGGCACGCCGAAGCCGAGGGCTGCCTCCCGGGCGACCCCTCGGATCGACAGCGCATAGGCGCGGTCGGGGTTGATCTCCATCTCGATGACCTCGTCGCGCAGGTGCAGCACGGCGAAGGCGTCGTCCCCCGGAGCACCCGCGTCGGCCGGCAGCACGATGATGCCGTCGTGGTCGTCGCCGAGCCCGAGCTCCTGAGCGGAGCAGATCATCCCCGCGGAGACGTGGCCGTAGGTCTTGCGAGCGCTGATCTCGAAGCCGCCCGGCAGGACGCCGCCGGGAAGGACGACGACGACGAGGTCGTCCTCCGCGAAGTTCCTGGCGCCGCAGACGATCCCCTGGGGAGCCCCCGTGCCGTTGGCGTCCCCGACGTCGACGTGGCACCAGCGGATCACCCTGCCGTTCTTCTGCGGCTCCTCGACGAACGAGAGCACCCGTCCGACGACCAGGGGACCCGAGATGCCGCCACCGGCCTCCTCGAGCGCCTCGAGCTTGAGGCCGAGCGCGGTGAGCCGGGCCGCGAGCCGTTCGGTCGTCACCTCATCGGGGAGGTCGACGTGGTCACGGAGCCAGGAGACCGGCGCTCTCATGCGGGGTCCCCGGCGACGCGTGAGCGCGGCGAGTGGCGTGGAGGGGTGCTCATCAGATCTCCGTCCCGAACGCGGTGGTGAAGCGGACGTCGCCCTCGAAGAGGTCCCGCAGGTCCTCGACCCCATGGCGGAACATCAGGGTCCGGTCGATGCCCATGCCGAAGGCGAACCCGGTGTAGCGCTCCGGGTCGACGCCGCAGGCGACGAGCACGCGTGGGTTCACGACCCCGCAGCCACCCCACTCGATCCATCCCTCACCGCGGCAGGTGCGGCAGTCGGCGACGTCCGCCCCGCCCCGGCAGACGAAGCAGACCAGGTCGACCTCGGCGCTGGGCTCGGTGAACGGGAAGTACGACGGACGGAACCTGGTCGTGATCCCCTCCCCGAACATCGCGGTGGCGAAGTGGTCGAGGCTCCCCTTGAGGTGCGCCATCGAGATGCCCTCGTCCACGACCAGCCCCTCGACCTGGTGGAAGACCGGGCTGTGCGTGGCGTCGTACTCGTCGGTGCGGAACACCCGGCCCGGGCACACGACGTAGATCGGCGGCTGCTGGGTCAGCATCGTGCGGGCCTGCACCGGCGAGGTGTGGGTGCGGAGCACGAGGGCGTTCTCGGCCGGCTCCATCCAGAAGGTGTCCTGCATCGTCCGCGCCGGGTGGTCGGGGCCGAGGTTGAGGGCGTCGAAGTTGAGCCACTCCGCCTCCACGAGCGGCCCCTCGGCGACCTCCCACCCCATCGCCACGAAGACGTCGGCGATCTGCTCCGACAGGGTGGTCACCGGGTGCCGCGCACCGGCCGGGGAGCGGTCCCACGGGAGCGTGACGTCGACGGCCTCCTCGGTCAGGATGCGCGCCTCCTGCTCCTCCTCGAGCACCGCCTGTCGAGCGGCGACGGCCTGGTTGACAGCGCCACGGGCCTGCCCGAGGCGCCGGCCGGCGTCCTTGCGCGCCTGCGGAGGCAGCGCACCGATCTCTCGGTTCGCCAGCGCGAGCGGCGAGCGGTCGCCGGCGTGGTCGAGCCGGGCCTGCTTCAGCTCCTCCAGGGTGCCGGCCGCCGCGACGGCCGCGAGCGCGGCGTCACGCATCGCCTCGACCTCCTCCGCCTTCAGCGGGGTGACCTCGACGGGGTCGTAGTCCTTGTTCGGGCCGGACATCGCTGCTGCCTCTCGCTGCCCACGCGGGCATGCTGTGCTGGATTCGTTGCCGTGCGCGGACAGTCTAGGAAGCGAGGTCGTCGGCCTCGAACACCGGCCACAGCACCTCGATGCGAGCCCCGCCCTCCGCCGCGTCGGTGATCGCGATGCGGCCGCCCTGCGCGGTGACGAGACCGTGGGCGATATACATGCCGAGCCCCGACCCACCACGCGTGCCGTGCTTCCAGAACTTCGTGAAGACCCGCTTGCGGATGGCCGGGCTGATCCCCTCCCCCTCGTCCTCGACGACGATCTCCACGAACCGCTGGCCGTCCACGGTCCGCGGGTGCGCGAGGACGCGGACCTCGCCCTCCCCGTGGCGCACCGCGTTGTCGACGAGGTTGGTGAGCACCTGGGCGAGCCGGTCGGGGTCGGCGAGCAGCTGCGGGAGCGCCGGGGCGGCGTCGAGGTGGATCATGCGGCCGGTCCCTGCCCGGACCGAGCTCGTGACCTGCTCGACCGCAGCGGCGGTGTCGACCGGCCGTGGGTGAAGGGAGAGCCGGCCGGTGTCGATCCGCGCCACCTCGAGGAGCTCCGCGATCAGCCGGGTGAGCCGGTCGGTGTCGGCGTGGACCGACTGCATGATCAGCTTCTTCTGGTCGTCGTTGAACTTGTCCCACCTGGCCAGAAGGGTGCCGGTGAACCCCTTGACGCCGGTGAGCGGCGAGCGCAGCTCGTGGGCGACGGTGGCCACGAGGTCGGAGCGTTCGCGGTCGAGCCGGCTCCGCGCCCTGGCCGACCGAAGGGACACAGCGACGTGCTCGACGGGCGCGTGCGGTGTCCGACGGCACATCCTCGTCGTCACGAGCAGCTCGGTGCCGTCACTGAGCCGCCACGCCTGCTCGGCCTGCATCCGACGGATCGAGAGCCCGTCGTACGGCGCGGTCACCTCGAACCAGTCGCGGCCCTCGAGGTCCTGCAGCGGCATCGCCTCGCGCAGGGACCGCCCGACGAGGGAGCCGGCCACCAGGAGCCGGCGGGCCTGGTCGTTGGCGTGCCGGACCGTTCCCGACGCGTCGGCGACGACGATGCCGTCCGGCAGCAGGTCCAGCAGCGGGTCGCCCGGCAGGGTCGGTGAGGTCATGCCGCGGCCAGCCCCAGCAGCAGCATGGTGGTGCCGAACACGAGCCCGGACGCGACGAGGGTCACCATCGTGTAGCCGAGGATGTCGCGGATCTTCAGACCGGAGATCGCCAGCACCGGCAGGGCCCAGAACGGCTGGATCATGTTCGTCCACTGGTCGCCGTACGCGATCGCCATGATCGTGACCGACGGGTCGACGCCGAGCCTCGCCCCGGCATCCAGCATCACCGGTCCCTGCACGGCGAACTGCCCGCCGCCGGAGGGGACGAAGAAGTTCACCACTCCGGCCGACAGGAACACCAGCAGCCCGAACGTCGAGGGACCGGCGGTCTCGACCATGAAGTCGGAGAAGACCGTGATCAGCCCCGAGGTGGCCATGATCCCCATGATCCCCGCGTAGAGCGGGAACTGGAGCAGGATCTCCCCCACGTTCGACGCAGCGTCCTTGATCAGACCGATCAGCTCGAGCGGGTGGCGCACCAGCAGGAAGATCAGGGCCAGGAACGTCCAGTTCACGATGTCGAGGGTCGCGCCGCCACCGTCGGCGTAGTGGACGACCAGGTAGGCGACCAGCGCCAGCCCGACCAGCATCGTGGGCACCCGGCTGGCGTCCACCCGGTCGGCCGGGGTGACCACCTCGTCGTCGATCGGCACGCCGTCGTCGAGCCGGGCGTCCACCCCGAGCTCGATCATCCGGTCGCCCGGGCGCGGTGCCACCAGGGCGAGCCCGGCGCCCACCACGAGCAGGGTGACCACGATCGTGACGAGGTTCCACCAGGCGAACGTGGTGTCGCTGATCGGCACCGTCCGGCCGAGCTGCTCGGCGACGAACGACCCCTCGGTGGCCGCGGCCAGGGTGCCGGACCCGGAGTAGCCCATGTGCCAGATGACGTAGCCGGAGTAGCCGGCCGCGACGAGCATCGGGAAGTGCAGGGTCAGCCCCTTCTCACGTCCTTGCCGGGCCACCTCGACGGCGACCAGCACGCCGACCACCAGCCCGAGACCCCAGGTGATGAGCGAGGCGACGCCGGCCACGAGGAAGACGAACAGATAGGCCTGCAGCGCCGTCTTCGGGAGTCCGCCCAGGCGCGTCAGCAGCCGGCGCACCGGGCCGGTGTTGGCCAGCGTGTGGCCGAGCAGCAGGATCAGCGCCATCTGGGTCATGAACTCCAGCAGCCCGGACAGCCCCTCGCCCCACCCGCGCACGACGTCGACGGGCCCGGCTTCGGTGAGGAAGAGGGCGAGCACCGCCACCACGAAGGTCAGCACGATGGCGAAGACGAGCGAGCTGGGGATGTAGCGCTCGACGACCGAGTTGACCGGTCGCATCAGCCCCGACAGTCCTCGTGACTTCTGCTCCGCGTGGGGGTCTGCAGTCGGCATGGTGGCGCTCCTCGTCTCGCGAACCGTCATTCCATGGGTATCACCATTGCCCCGTTCGCCCACGGAGGCTGGTCGCGAGGCGCCGGACGAGGGCGCCGGTGAGGAGGCGGAACGCCGCGGTCGAGATCCTTACCTCGGCCGGACGCACGTCGAGCCGGACCAGTTGATGTCGGAGAACCCGAACCCCCCGGCGGCTGCCTCGCTCACCACCCGGACCGACTTGATCACGGCGGTGTCGCTCAGGAGCCCCAGGTATGCCGCGCCCGCGAAGCCGTGGATCTCTCGCGTCGCCGAGCCCAGCGGGTGGCCGAACTTGTCGTAGGCGGTCATCGTGATGTCGTAGAGGTCGAAGTTGTTCGGCTCCGCCTTCACCATGGCGGCACGGGTGCTCTTGTTGAACGTGATCCGCTCGACACCGTCCGAGGCGAAGAGCAGGTGCTTCCCGTTGGTCTGTGGATTCCACGTCCCCCAGCTGCTGCCGACCACGACGACGAGGCCGCCCCCGTCGAGCGTCCCGTTGCGGAAGGTCGAGGGCGTCGAGCCCTCCGCGTCGCCAGCAAAACCGTAGGGATGGCAGCGGTCCGGGATCTGGGTCGGCGACGTGATCGAGTCGACCACGCCCACGGCTCGGGCCCGCGTCGGGCTGGTCGCGCCTTCGGTGAAGGCGCCATCACTGGTGTTGCTGCCCGTCGAGGGGGCGGCGGCGACGGCGCCTGCCGACATGACGAGCGCTGCGGTCAGTACGGCGGCAGCGACGGGACGAAGCAGAGTGCGCATGGGAGTTGGGTCCTTTCCTGCGCCGGCTGAGCGGAAGCACGGGTGCTCTCGGGTCGAGGTGCGCCGGCCCCGGTGCTTCCCGGTGCGAAGGACGTCACTGACGCTACGCCGACTCCGTCCGCGCCGACATAGCACGCACGAGCCCCGCCGGCTGGCCCGACAATCCCAGACCAGCCGGGCCGGAGGTCACGAACCCGCCGGTCGCGCGGTGCGGCACACCAGTTGGTGACCCTCGGAGCCTCAGCGCTGGGCGCGGGCACTGGCGTACAGGCAGACCGCGGCGGCGGTGGCGAGGTTGAGGCTCTCCGCCCGGCCGTGGATGGGGATGCGCACCCGGTGGTCGGCGAGCGCCCCCAGCTCGTCGGGGAGCCCCCACGCCTCGTTGCCGAACAGCCACGCCGTACGGCCGGCGAGCAGCCCCGAGTCGGCGGCCTCGTCGAGGTCCACCTCGCCGTACCCGTCGGCGGCGAGGACGGTGAGCCCGGAGCCCTGCAGCGTGCGGACGGTGTCGACCGGGTCGCGGCGTACGGCGACCGGCAGGTGGAACAGGGAGCCGACGGAGGCGCGCACCGCCTTGCCGTTGTAGAGGTCGACGCTGTCCCCGGTGACGACGACCGCGCCCGCTCCGGCGGCGTCCGCGCATCGGACCACGGTGCCGGCGTTGCCGGGGTCGCGGATGGCCGCGCACACCGCGACGAGCCGGGGGCCGGTGTCGAGAAGCTCCTCGAGCGGCACGTCGAGGGTGCGGCAGACCGCCACGACCCCCTGGGGGTGGACGGTGTCGCTCAGCGCGTCGATCGCCGCTTCGTCCGCCGGCAGCCAGGCGATGTCGCCGGCAAGCGCGCGCAGGTCGTCATGACGACCGGGGAGCGCGAACACCTCACGCACCAGCCCCGGGACGGCCAGCGCCTCGCGGACCGCCTGGGGCCCCTCGGCGAGGAACAGTCCGTGCTCGGCCCGGAACGCACGACGGGCGAGCTTCCTCGCCGTCCGCACCCGCCCGCTCTTCGTCGAGAGCGGCGGGGGGTCGGCTGGGAAGCTCGCCACGTGCGAGGACGTCAGCGAGGGCTCAGGAAGCCTGAGCCGGCGCGTTGACGTCCTCCGGCAGGCTGGCCTTGGCCACCTCGACCATCGCGGTGAACGCGGCCGGGTCGTTGACCGCCATGTCGGCGAGGATCTTGCGGTCGACCTCGACGCCGGCGATCTTGAGCCCCTGGATGAACCGGTTGTAGGTCATCCCCTGCGCGCGGACGGCGGCGTTGATCCGCTGGATCCACAGCTTGCGGAAGTCGCCCTTCTTGGCCTTGCGGTCCCGGTAGCTGTAGACCAGCGAATGGGTGACCTGCTCCTTGGCCTTGCGGTAGAGCCGCGAGCGCTGACCCCGGTAGCCGGAGGCGCGCTCGAGGGTCACCCGGCGCTTCTTGTGGGCGTTGACCGCCCGCTTGACGCGTGCCACTTGTTACTCCTTGGAAAGCTTCGGTGAAAAGCGGGGTTCAGCGACCCAGCAGCTTGCGGACGGCCTTCGTGTCGGCCTTCGAGACCTCGGTGGTGCCCGACATGCGGCGGGTCATCTTCGAGGGCTTCTTCTCGAGGTTGTGGCGCAGCCCGGCCTTCTGGCGGCGCAGCTTGCCGGAGCCGGTGACCCGGAACCGCTTGCTCGCACCGGAGTGCGTCTTGTTCTTCGGCATTCGATCGTCCTTCTCGTCACTTGCTGGTCGACCGCTGGCGGTGGCGAGCGATCCGGGTGACACCGCGTGCGGCGTCGGGGCTGGGGGGCCGGCAGGCCGGTCAGGCGTCCTCGTCGACGTTCTCGGAGCGCCGCCTCGGCTTCTCGGGCTTCGGCTCCGCGGCGGCGGCGCGTTCACGCTGCTCCGCACGCTCGGCGTCGACCTCGGCCTGGCGCTGCTCCGCCCGCTCGACCTTGGCTGCCTTGACCTCGGCCTTCGCCTCGGCCTTCTTCTTGTGCGGGCCGAGCACCATGATCATGTTGCGGCCGTCCTGCTTGGGGGCCGACTCCACGAAGCCGAGCTCGGTGACGTCGTCAGCGAGCCGCTCGAGCAGCCGGAGGCCGAGCTCCGGCCGGTGCTGCTCACGCCCACGGAACATGATCGTGATCTTCACCTTGTCGCCCTGCTTGAGGAACCGCACGACGTGACCCTTCTTGGTCTCGTAGTCGTGCGCGTCGATCTTCGGGCGGAGCTTCATCTCCTTGATGATCACGTTGGTCTGGTTGCGGCGGGCCTCACGGGCCTTCTGGGCGTTCTCGTACTTGAACTTCCCGTAGTCCATGAGCTTGCAGACCGGCGGGCGCGCGGTCGGGGCGACCTCGACCAGGTCGAGGTCGGCCTCCTGTGCCAGGCGGAGGGCGTCCTCGATGCGGACGATCCCCACGGTCTCGCCGTTCGGGCCGACGAGCCGGACCTCGGGCACCCGGATCCGGTCGTTGATGCGCAGCTCGTTGCTGATGGGTCCTCCTGAAAGATGGTTCCTGGACTGACCCCGGGCGGCGGCCCCGAAAACCAGAAACGGCCTCCGCGTCGTCGACAGCGGAAGCCAGTCCGGCACGGCGCGCCGACGGATGGGTCGTGTCCCACCTCGCTGCCAACGCACAGCACTCTCGGAGTGCGGATCCTGCGATCCGCTCCCCTGACCGGAACCCGACGACCTGGTTCGGTCGGTGCGGGTGGGAGACGAGCTCCGCTTGTCAGACCTGCTGACGGCCGAGGGTGTCGGCCGACCTCAGGTCGGTCACCGGCAAGGATAGCAACCGACGGCTCCCGACGCACATCGCGCTCAGCGCCGGGTCGGTCATCCCGCCGCGTCGGCGCGCACCCAGCCGAACCGCCCGGCGAGCTCGGTGAGCGCCAGTCCGTCCGCGAGCGCGGCGAGCGCGTCCCCCTCGACGACGAAGAGGACCGGCCCGGCGACGTCGACGACCAGGGCGTCGGCGCCGTCGTGGCGGGCCGCGCGGGCCGCGTCGCGCACCGATCACCGGCACCGGCCGGCCGGCCGGGTCCCAGCGGCGCATCGCCTCGGTGCCGGTGAACGCGAGCAGCGCCATCCGGCCGTCACGGCCCCGCATCAGCACGGTCGCCATGTCCGAGCTCTTGTCGTGGGCGAGCCCCTGCTCGTCGTGCTCGACCTCCCCGGCCACCGCGGTCACCGGCACGAGGAGCCGGCTGTCCTGCAGGGCCGCCAGGGTGGCGGAGTGCCGACGGGCGGGATCCTCGGCGTACGCCGCGAGGGCGGCCGTCACCTCGGGTGCCGCCGCGCCGTCGTCGCCGGAGAAGCCGGGGTCGGGGATGGTGCGCACGCCGTCCATCGTCCCACGGCACGGCGGGCCAGCCGGCGGCCCGCCGGTGGGTCGCCGTCGTACGCCGAAAGCCGTCCGACTCGGAGGAAGATCGACCGGCGGCCCGGACGGCTCCTACCGGGGACCGGTCGCGCACCGGGCCGCCCATGAGCGACGACGACGCCCCAAGCCGTTTCGGCTGGTCGAGAACCCCGCCCTGTGCCGGCGGATCGAAGCCTGGACGGACGAAGGCTGGTCGCCCCGGCTGATCGCGCGGGTCCTCACCGAGGAGTCGCCACGGGTGATCATGGGTCGGGTGTCGCACGAGACGATCTACCAGGCGCTCTACGTCCAGACCCGCGGCGGCCTGCGCAAAGACCTGTACCAACAGCTGTCGACCAAACGACCGCGCCGCAAGCCGCGGACCGGCTTACGGCGGTCGAACAGCCCCTACCGGGAGGCATTCAGGATCAGCCAACGGCCACCCGAGGTCACCGACCGGGCGGTGCCCGGCCACTGGGAGGGCGACCTGGTGATGGGCATCGCCGGCGGCGTGGCCGTCGGCACCCTGGTCGAGCGGACGACCCGGTTCACGCTCCTGCTGCATCTGCCCGGACGCCACGACGCCGACACGGTCGCCGAGACCATGATCCGGGAGATGACGCAGCTACCCGAGCACCTTCGCCAGTCCCTGACCTGGGACCGTGGCACCGAGCTCGCCCGCTACGACAAGATCCAGCTCGAGCTCGAGATGCCGGTCTACTTCTGCGACCCGCACTCGCCCTGGCAGCGCGGCACCAACGAGAACACCAACCGGCTCCTGCGCCACTGGCTGACCAAGGGAACCGACCTCGCCCGGTTCAGCGCAGCCGACCTCCGCCGCATCGCCGCAAGCCTCGCAGGCGCCGCCGTACGGCGAAAGTCGTCCACGTGGACGGAAATCGAGCGGCCACCCGCCCGAGGGGCTGGAAAGCCATCCAGGTGGACGACTTTCGGCGCCCCAGCGGCGGCATAGGCTGGGTGTCGTGGACGGATTCGACAGCGCGACCTGGCAGGCCCTCGGACTGCTGCTGACCGTCGCCGGCCTGGCGGTCTCGGCGCTCGTGTGGGCACGCCGCGGCCCGGCCAGCGGGCTCCGCGCGAGTGGCCTGGAGCCTGCTCCCCCTCGCTGCCGGCCTGACCGGAGTGCTCAGGCTCGGCTGGGAGATCATCGACTCGGTCGTGAGCTGGGGTGCCCGGCTCGTCTTCAGCCCCGTCGTGTGGGTGGGGCTGGTGGTCGCAGGAGTCTCGCTGGTCCTGTTCGTCGTCAGCGGCTGGATGCAGCGGCGAGGCGTCGGCAGCCGACGGGCCGTCGCGTCGGGCCGCGGAGACCCCACCGCGGGCGAGCTCCCCCAGCGCCGGAGCGCGCCCCAAGCGAGCGGCACGGCAACCGGCAAGACGGGCGGCAAGGCAGGCGGCAAGACGGGCAGCAGAGCAGGCGGCAAGACGGGCGACGCGGAGATGGACGAGATCGAGGAGATCCTGCGCAGGCGCGGGATCCAGTGACCCCGGAGCGGCTGGCCGCATGCGTGCTCGCCGGTCCGGCCCGCTGCGGGTCGACGCGGCTGGTCTGCGTCGACGGCCCGGCCGGCTCCGGCAAGACCACGCTCGCCGCCGCGCTCGCCCGCGCCGTCGAGCACCGTGGCCGGACAGCGGTCGTCGTGCACCTCGACGACCTCCTCGACGGGTGGGACGACCTCGACCGGGTGGGGCGCAGTGCCCACCGGCTGCTGGTGGAGCCGTGGGCCGAGGGAAGGGCGGGAGGCTACCGGCGGTACGACTGGCACCGCGCCGCCTTCGCCGAGCACCACGAGGTCCCGCCACCCGACGTGGCTGTCCTCGAGGGGGTCGGCGCCGGCCATCCCGGGTTCGCGGATCGGGTGACCCTGCTGGTCTGGGTCGAGGCACCCGACGAGCTCCGCCTCTCCCGGGGGCTGGCCCGGGACGGAGCCGCCCTCGAGCCGCAGTGGCGCCGCTGGCTCGTCGCCGAGCAGCGAGCTGCACACCCGCGAGCGGACCCGCGAGCGCGCCGACGTGGTCGTCGACGGGACCGGGCGGTCAGTCCCGCGGCTCTGAGGCGGCGTGCGCGTCGACGAGCGCCCGCAGCTGTCGCACCTGCCGCTGGGCACGCGCGCCGTCCGACCCCTGGATCCCCAGGGCCGAGCGGGTGGTGCCGTCGCTCAGGTCGAGCACCGCCCACGGGTTGCCCGGCCGGAGCGTCACCGCCACGACCTGGTTCCAGTCGAGCCGGTGCGACCGGTAGCCGTTCACCACCGTCAGCCCGCCCTCGTCGGCGTCGACCCGGCACCGCGCGAGCGCGTGGCCGATCACGAAGACGAACGAGCATCATCGCCAGGACGGTGCCCTTCTGGAACGCCGTGAACTGGACACGGACGTCGGGCGGCATGGCATACCAGACAGCGACGACGGTCCCGACGAGCACGGCGGAGAGCACCACCGACGCGACCCGGACCCCCATCGGGCGCAGCCGCACCGGCAGCTCGGGTGCCGCGCCGGCGCCTCGCGGGTCAGAGGCGGCAGGCATGGATGTCGGTCGTCAGGATGCCGCGCGCACCGATCTCGTAGAGCGCGTCCATGATCCGCTGCGCGTCGGCCCGCGGCACCATGGAGCGCACCGCCACCCACCCCTCGCGGTGGAGCGGGGAGACCGTCGGGCTCTCGATGCCGGGGGTGAGGGCGACCGCCTCCTCGACCCGGGCCGCGCGGATGTCGTAGTCCATCATCACGTAGGAGCGGGCCACCAGCACGCCCTGCAGGCGACGCAGGAAGACCTCGAGCCCCGCGTGCTCGGCGGCGTCGGCGCGGCTGATCAGCACCGCCTCGGACTCCATGATGACGTCGCCGACGATCTCCAGTCCCGCCTGGCGCAACGTGCTCCCGGTCTCCACCACGTCGGCGATGACGTCGGCGACCCCGAGCTGCACGCTGGTCTCGACGGCCCCGTCCAGCCGGATGACGGTCGCCCCGATCCCCCGCTCCTCCAGGAACCGCTGCACCACCCCGTCGTACGACGTGGCGATCCGCTTGCCGGCCAGGTCGGCGGAGCGGGAGACGACGCCGGGCCGGGCGGCGAACCGGAACGTCGAGCGGCCGAAGCCGAGCTGGAGCTCCTCGTCGGCCTTCGCGCCGGAGTCCAGGAGCAGGTCGCGGCCGGTGATGCCGACGTCGAGCGTGCCCTCGCCGACGTACAGCGCGATGTCCCGGGGGCGCAGGTAGAAGAACTCCACGCCGTTGGCCGGGTCGCTCAGCGACAGCTGCTTGGTGTCGCTGCGCTGGGCGTAGCCCGCCTCCCGCAGCATCTCGGAGGCGGACGCGCTCAGCGCGCCCTTGTTCGGCACCGCGACCCGGAGGGCCCGTGGCCCGTCGTTCATGTCGGTCATCGAGTCCTCACAGGTGGGAGTAGACGTCGTCGAGGGAGATGCCGGTCGCGAGCATCAGCACCTGCGCGTGGTACAGCAGCTGGCTGATCTCCTCCGCCGCCCGGTCCTTGCTCTCGTGCTCGGCCGCCATCCACGACTCCGCGGCCTCCTCGACCAGCTTCTTGCCGATCGCGTGCACGCCGGCGTCGAGCGCCTCCACGGTGCCGGAGCCCTCCGGGCGGGTGCGGGCCTTCTCACTGAGCTCGTCCCAGAGCTCGTCGAACGTCTTCATCTCCACGCTTTCGGTGTGCGGCCGCCCGCGCCACGACGGCTCGAGCAGGGTCGGACAGGCCGCGGACCAGCGTACGGCGTCCGCCGGCCCCGGCTCACCCGGTCTCGTCGCGGCGACGGATCTCGCGCAGCGCGACAGCGGTGACCAGGGCGGCCGAGGTCGCCTCGTAGCCCTTGTCCTCCGACGGAGCCGGGGAGCCCCGCCCGGTCGAGCGCCTGCTGCTCGGTGTCGCAGGTCAGCAGCCCGAAGCCGACGGCCACCCCGTGGTCGAGGGCGACCCGCCCGAGACCGTCGGTGGCCGAGGTGCAGACGTACTCGAAGTGCGGGGTGCCGCCGCGGATCACGACGCCGAGCGCGACCACCGCCTCGTAGCCGTCCTCGGCCAGCGCCGCGGCGACCACCGGCAGCTCGAAGGAGCCGGGCACGCGGACGACGCTGGGCCGACTCGACCTTGAAGTCGTCCAGCGCGCGTCGGGCACCCGCCATCAGCCCGTCCATCACCGTGGCGTGCCAGCTCGCAGCCACCACCGCGACGCGCACGTCGTGGCAGTCGACCGGCTCGGCCTGGTAGTGGGAGGTCGGCGATCCTTCTCCGCTCATGTCAGCTCCTGGTCGTCGGCCGGCTGGAGGTCCGGGAAGTGGTGGCCCATCCGGTCCCTCTTGGTCCGGAGGTAGGCGAGGTTGTGGTCGTTGGGGTGCGGGGTGAGCGGCACCCGCTCGGCCACCGCGATCCCGTAGGCCTCCAACCCGGTGGTCTTCGCCGGGTTGTTGGTGAGCAGCCGAACGGAGCCGACCCCGAGGTCCTTGAGGATCTGGGTCGCCGCCCCGTAGTGGCGGGCGTCCGCGGGAAGGCCGAGGTCGAGGTTCGCGTCCACGGTGTCGCGACCGCCGTCCTGGAGCTGGTAGGCCTGCAGCTTGGCGAGGAGCCCGATCCCGCGGCCCTCGTGGCCGCGCAGGTAGACCACGACCCCGCGGCCCTCGGCCACGATGCGCTCCATGGCCTCGTCGAGCTGCGGGCCGCAGTCGCACCGGTGGCTGCCGAAGACGTCGCCGGTCAGGCACTCCGAGTGCACCCGGGTCAGGACCGGCTCGCCGTCTGCGACCGCGGCGCGGGTCGCCGTACACCAGGGCGACGTGCTCGGAGCCGTCGATCGCGATCCGGTAGCCGAACGCGGTGAAGGTGCCGGCCCGGGTGGGCAGGTGGGTCTCGGCGACCCGTTCGACGTGGCTCTCGTTGCGCCGTCGGTGGTGCACCATCTGGTCGATGGAGATCAGCTTCAGCCCGTGCTCGTCGGCGAAGTCGCGCAGCTGCTGGCCGCGCTTCATGGTGCCGTCGTCGTTGACGACCTCGACGAGGACGCCGGCCGGGGTGAGCCCGGCCATCCGGGCCAGGTCCACCGCGGCCTCGGTGTGGCCGCGGCGGGCGAGCACGCCGCCCTCGCGGTAGCGCAGCGGGAACACGTGTCCCGGGCGCGTGATCTCCCACGGCTCGGTCGCCGAGTCGGCCAGCACCCGGACCGTGCGGGACCGGTCGGTCGCGCTGATGCCGGTGGTGACGCCGTCGCGGGCGTCGACCGAGATGGTGTAGGCGGTCCGCATCTTGTCCCGGTTGTGCGGGGTCATCAGGGGGATCTCGAGCCGGTCGAGCATCGCCGCGGGCATCGGCACGCAGATCACGCCCGAGCTGTAGCGGATCGTGAACGCCATCAGCTCCGGTGTCGACTTGCTGGCGGCGAAGATCAGGTCGCCCTCGTTCTCGCGGTCCTCGTCGTCGACGACGACGACCGCCTTGCCGGCGGCGATGGCGGCGATCGCCTCCTCGACGGTGTCCAGCCGGATGCCCGGGTGGTCTTCGGCGAGCGTGCTCACGAGTCCTCCTCCGACCCGTCGCCGGGCCCGTTCGTTGGTCGGTCCCTCAGCGCCAGGATGCGCTCGACGTACTTGGCGACGACGTCGACCTCGAGGTTGACGACCTCGCCGGGGCTGCGTCGGCCGAGCGTGGTGCGGGCCAGCGTCTCGGGGATCAGTGAGACCTCGAAGGTGCCGGTGGCGTCGTCCACCCGGACGACGGTCAGGGAGACACCGTCGACGGTGACCGAGCCCTTGTCGACGAGGTACGGCGCCAGCGCCGGCGGGAACGAGACGCTCACGACCTCCCAGTGCTCGCTGGGCGTCCTGGCCACGACCGTGCCGGTGGTGTCGACATGTCCTTGCACCAGGTGACCCCCGAGCCGCCTCGTCGCCGTGACCGCACGCTCCAGGTTGACCCGGCTGCCCGGGGCGAGAGCGCCGAGGCTGGTCTTGTCGAGCGTCTCGCGCATGACGTCGGCGGTGAACGTCTGGCGGCCCTGTCCGGCCACCGTCAGGCAGCAGCCGTTGACCGCGATCGAGTCGCCGAGCGCGGCGTCCTCGACCACCAGCGGACCGCGCACGGTGAGACGGACGGCGTCACCCAGGTCGTCCAGCGCCTCGACGACTCCGAGCTCCTCCACGATCCCGGTGAACATCTCAGTCCTCCTCCACGGTCGGTGCGGGCTTCTCGGGTGGCGCGGCACGCCCCGGACGCATGGTCAGCCGTACGTTGCGGTCAGGGCCTATCCCGAGGACCTCGACGTCGACGACCTCGAGCCTCCGCGCGTCGGCGATCGTGCCGATGGCGAGCCCCTCGACCGCGTGCGCGCCCCCACCGAGGAACATCGGGGCCACGTAGGCGACGACCTCGTCGACCAGCCCCTCCTCGAGGAACGCCGCGGCGAGCCGGGGACCGCCCTCGAGGAAGACGTGCTGGCGGTCGCGCGCGTGCAGCGCGGACAGGGCGGCGTGCGGGTCGCGGGTGCGCAGGTGGACGGTGTCGGCGTCCCCGTCGAGCACCCGGCTCCCCGCCGGCAGCTCGCGCAGCCCCATGACGGCGCGCAGCGGCTGCTGCTCCCGCGGCACACGGCACGTCGGTCTCGTCGCGGACGGTGAGCCGCGGGTCGTCGACCAGCACCGTGCCCGTGCCGGCGAGGACGACGTCGCAGGTGGACCGCAGGCGGTGGGTGTCCCGCCGGGCGGCCTCGTTGCTCACCCAGCGGCTGGTGCCGTCGGCGGCTGCGCTGCGCCCGTCGAGGCTGGTGGCGAGCTTCCAGGTGACGAAGGGCCGATCGTGCTCGACCGCGAACGTCCAGGCACGGTTCACCAGCCGCACCTCGTCGGCGAGCACGCCGCCGACCACCTCGACACCCGCCTCGCGCAGGTAGGCCGCTCCCCCGGCGGCCACCGGGTTGGGGTCCGCCTGGGCGAAGACGACGCGTCGTACGCCTGCCTCGAGCAGGGCTCGGGAGCAGGGCCCGGTGCGGCCGGTGTGGTTGCACGGCTCGAGGGTGACGACCGCGGTCAGCCCGGTGGCCGCGCCGTCGAGGGCCCGCAGCGCCTCGATCTCGGCGTGCGGGCTGCCGGCGCCGCGGTGGAACCCCTCGGCCACCTCGGTGCCGGTCCCGTCGAGCAGCACGCAGCCGACCCGGGGGTTCGGGCCGAGCGGCACCCCCGGCGTGGTCGCGATCCGCAGTGCACGCTGCATGGCGGCCAGCTCGGCTGCGGTCGCTGCTGCGTCCGGCATGGGTGCCCTCTCGTCCGGCGCGCGCCCCGGGGCAACGGGGGAAGCGGCGCGCTCGGCACGGCCGGGGTCACCCGGACGGGCACGAGGCAACGCGTGCACTTCCCATCCGGACTCTCACCGTCGGTCCAGGAGTTCCACCTGGTCAACCGGTCACTGGCGGTGACCGGGTCGCGGGCTTTCACCGCCGGTTCGGAATTGCACCGACCCCAGAGCACGCGAGCTTGAAAACTCGTCGGACCACAGCCTGCCACACCCGACGAGGTGACGGGAGCGGCGTCCGCCGTGGTCGTGATCACCCAGTCACGTTCCGGTCGTCGGTACAAGAGCCGGTGGTCCCGGGAAAGACAGGGCTCGACAAGGCCGGCGGCAAGCCTACGTTGGTCATGTGCGACTCCTCGTCGCGACGGCATCAACCGCCACCTCTCTCGGACTCCTCCTCGGCGTCGGGCTCGTGCGCGCAGATGCGACCGCCGAGCGACCCGGCCCGGAGCGCGGTGCGGCCGCGTCCCAGGTCGCCCACCGCTACGTGGGCCAGCACTTCTCGTCGGGGGGCGTCGCGCCGCTGACCCCTGCCGGGGGCGTGACCGACGCCGACGGGAACCGCTACCTGGCGGACTCCGGGGCCGACCGGATCGTCCGGCTCTCGCCGACCGGCGCGCAGTCCACGGTCAGCGCCGTCGGGTGGAAGCGCCCCCGCGACATCACCCTCGACCCCTCGACCGGGCGGCTCTGGGTCACCGACACCACCGACAACCAGATCGTCTCGCTGGAGACCGACGGCAGGGTCGTGTCGACGTTCGGCGGCGGGAGTTACGTCAAGGCGCCCTTCGGCATCGCCGTCGACCAGACCGGCGTCTACGTCGCCGACACCTACCACCACCGGATCTTCAAGCTGCGCAAGTCCGACGGGGTGAAGCTGTGGACCCAGGGCGCTTGCAACGGCGCGCTCTCCCGGCCCCGCGACGTCGCCGTCGGGTCGGACGGCTCGATCTATGCCGCCGACACCGACCACAACCGCGTCGTCGTGCTCGACCCGACGACCGGCGCCTGTCGGCGGGCCTTCGGCTCCGCCGGGACGGGGCCCGGCCAGTTCCGCGCGCCACGCTCGCTGGCGAGCGACGGCGCGGGCGGGCTGTGGGTCGCCGAGGCGCAGGCACCTCGCCTCCAGCACGTGACCGGTCAGGGTGCCTCCTTGGGCGTCGTCGGCAGCTACGGCTCCGGACCCGGCCGGTTCCGGGCGCCCGCCTGCGTCTTTCCCGACGGGCGCGGCGTCGCGGTCTGCGACACCTTCGAGTACGTCGTCCAGCGGTTCACCGCCCCAGCCGCCGGCAACCCGTCGTACGCCGGCTCCCTCGGGGGAACTCGGCCGGTGCCCGGTGGCTTCAACCAGCCGTTCGGCGTCCGCTACGGCCCGTCCGGCGACCTCTACGTCTCCGACATGTTCAACCACCGGATGCAGCGGCGCACCCCGTCCGGCGGCTGGACCGAGTGGGGCGGCTTCGGCACCCGGTCCGGCTCCTTCCAGTTCCCCCGCGGGCTCGACGTGAGCGCCGACGGCGACACGGTCGTGGTCACGAACAGCGAGAACGACCGGATCGACCTCTACACCCGCGCAGGGGTGCTGGTCCGTTCGGTGAAGGCGCAGGGGGACCGGACCGGGTGGCCGCACCAGACCGGGCTCGCCGCGGACGGCTCGTTCTGGGTGGCGGACACGAACAAGAACCGGGTGCTCCGGCTCAGCGCGACGGGGGTGGTCCTGCGGACCGTCACCGAGGGCATCCGCACACCACGCGGGCTCACGCTCGACCCGGCGGGCAACGTCTACGTCGCCAGCAGCGGGGTGAACCAGGTCCTGAAGCTCTCCCCGAACGGCGTGCACCTGGCCACCCTGGCCACCGCCGGGAAGGGACCCACGCAGGTCCGTGGGCCGTGGAACCTCGACGTCGAGGACGGACTGCTCTACATCGCCGACGGCAACAACAACCGCGTCGTGGTCATGACCACCGCCGGCGCTGCCGTCGACACCTTCGGGTCGGGCGGGTCCGGGCCCGGACAGCTCAGCTCACCTCGCTCGGTGGCGGTGGACCCGGTCACCGGGACCGTCGCCGTCGGCGACTTCAACAACAACCGCATCTCCCTGTGGTCCAGCGGCTAACGCGGCCACCTGAACGGAACTCGGAGGGGGCCCATCATGAGGTACTCGGGCAGTCGGCATCGGCGCGCCGTCACAGGAGGGTCGGCGTTGGGCCTGGTGCTCGCCGCGGCCGGGCTCGGCGGAGTCGGCGGAGTCGGCGGAGTCGGCGGAGTCGGCGCGGTCGCGGAGGCGGCGCCGCCGTACAGCCGCACGATCGGGCAACCGGGGCATGCGGAGCTGCATGCGGGCGGCGTCGACGTCGACGCCGCGGGCAACATCTACGTCGCGGACACCGGCAACGACACGGTGGCGAAGTACCCGGCCGGCTCGGCGACAGCGGAGTGGGTGGTGGGCAGACGCGGAGCGTCGATCGCTCAGGGCAGCTTCGCCGACCCGCGCGACATCGCGGTCAGCGGCAGCCGCATCTACGTCGCCGACAACGCCAACGGGCTGGTCCAGGTCCTCGACCTGGACGGACGGCATGTCGGCCGGCTCGGTGAGCGCTGGGGCAGCGTCATGGGGGTCACGATCGGCGTCAGCGCCGCCGGCCAACATCGGATCGTGGTGTCCGAGGGCAAGACCGGGCAGGTCCACCTCTTCAACAGCGCCCACCAGCGTGTGCTCGTGATCCCGCCTCGCTCCGGGCCGCGGGACGGGACCAGGGACGCGGCGACAGACTCGGCCGGCAACGTCTACGTCGCGAACTACCGCAACAACAAGATCGACAAGTACTCCCCCGCCGGCGCCTACCTCATGTCCTGGGGCGGCACCGGCCCCGCCTGCCAGAAGATCCCCAAGCCGTACGGCGTCGCGGTCGACGCCTCCGACCGGGTCTACGTCGCGGCGTCGAACAACAATCTCGTGCGCTCGTTCACCAAGACCGGCCAGTGCCTGCGCACCTACGGGCAGAACGGCACCGGGCCGACCCAGCTCAGCCAGCTGCGGAGGGTCGCGGTCAGCCGGGCCGGTGCCCACCCGACGATCTACGCCGCCGACCTGTGGGGACTGAAGGTGCTCCTGTTCAACGCCAACGGCACGCTCGCCTCACCGCTGTGGCGGGTCGGCGCGGGCGTGAAGCCCACGGCCGGCGGGCTCAACGAGGTCATGGACGTCGAGCTCTTCGACGGGCACGTCTACGCCGTCGACATGAACAACCACCGGATCACCCGGTGGCAGGTCGACGGATCCGACCCGGTCACCTTCGGTCGCAAGGGCCGCAAGGCGACGGCGGCCGAGCTCAACTGGCCGATGGGAATGGGGATCGATCCCACCGACGGCGGCATCTGGGTCGCCGACACCCACAACTCACGGGTGCTGGGCATCGGCCCGGAGGGCCAGGGACCGTTCCGGGAGGTCACCGGGTTGAACTGGCCGATGGACGTCACCTTCGACGCCGTCGGGAACATGTATGTCGCCGACACCAAGAACAACCGGGTGGTGTCCTACGCCTCCGACCTGTCCGTCCGCTGGACCCGGACGAGCGTCCCGCAGCCGAAGTCGGTCGCCCATGACGCCGCTCGCGGCAGGCTGCTGGTCGCCGAGACCGGCTCGAGCCGGGTCATCGCGGTCGACCTCGCCACCGGTGCCCTCCTGCGGGTGATGCCGATCGTCAAGGGCTCGGGGCCCGGGCAGGTCCAGGGGCCTCGGGGGCTGGCGGTGACGCCGGACGGCAGCTTCTGGGTCTCCAGCCCGGCGCTCAACCGGGCGAGCCGGTACTCCGCGAACGGGAGCTGGACCGGCGACACCGTCGGCGGCAGCCGCGGCACCGGGGCCAACCAGCTGAGCGCCCCCAACGGCCTCGCGGTCTCGAGCGGGGGTGAGCTGTTCGTGGCGGACGGGTGGAACGACCGGGTCCAGGTCTTCGCGCCCTAGCCGGCCGCGGCGCCCGCAGCGGCCTCGCGGAGGCTCTCGACCATGCTCGCCGGGTCGTCGGCGCCGAAGACCGCGGAGCCGGCGACGAACATGTCTGCCCCCGCCTCGGCGCACCGCTCGATCGTGTCGGCGGAGACACCGCCGTCGACCTGGAGCCACAGGTCGAGCCCGCGGCGGTCCAGCAGCTCGCGGGCCCGGCGGATCTTCGGCAGGCACAGGTCGAGGAATGCCTGGCCGCCGAACCCCGGCTCGACCGTCATCACCAGCAGCATGTCGAGCTCGGGAAGGAGCTCCTCGTAGGGCTCGACCGGTGTCGCCGGCCGCAGCGCCATGCCGGCCCTGGCGCCGAGCGCGCGGAGCTCACGGGCGAGCCGCACCGGCGCGGTCGCGGCCTCCACGTGGAAGGTCACCGACCCCGCCCCGGCCTCGACGTACGCCGGCGCCCAGCGGTCGGGGTCCTCGATCATGAGGTGGAGGTCCATCGGGGTGTCGGTGGCCTTGCCGAGCGCCTCCACGACCGGGACGCCCAGGGTCAGGTTGGGGACGAAGTGGTTGTCCATCACGTCCACATGGAGCCAGTCGGCGTTGGAGATCCGCCGGGCCTCCTCGGCCAGGTTCGCGAAGTCGGCGGACAGGATGCTCGGTGCGATCTGGATTCCCATGACCCGCGCCATCCTAATGTCGAGCCGTCACTCGTGCCGCGTCGAGCCGTCACTCGTGCCGGTCGCTGCGCCGGGACCGGCACCGAGGCAGCGACCGTCGACCGGCACGAGTGACGGCTCGACCGGGTGGGTAGGGAGTCGGGTGGGAACACCCCCGACGGGAGGAAGCAGATGGAGACCTCGGACATCGTCTGGATCGTGGTGGCGCTTCTGGTGCTGCTCGCCGTGGCAGCACTGGTCGCCGCCGCGGCCCGGAAGAAGAAGTCAGCACGGACGGCAGAGAACCGCGAGCAGGCCCACCACCTGCGCAGCGAGGCGGCGGCGAGCTCCGGCACCCTCCAGGAGTCGCGGATCCAGGCCCAGGAGGCCGAGCTGCGCGCCGAGCGCGCCCGCGTCGAGGCGCAGAAGGAGCAGGAGCACGCCGAGGAGGCGCGGCAGGCCCACCTCGCCGAGGAGGCCCGGGTGGAGGACGCGGTCCGCGAGGCGGACCGGCTCGACCCGGACGTCGACCACCGCTCCGACGGCTACGTCCCCGCGCCGCCGCAGCCCGGCGCGCCCCCGACGACCACCGGGCGCCATGCCGCAGGCGACGCCCCGGCGGCGGGGGCGCACGACCCCCACGACGAGAGCGACCCGAACCGTCCACCGACCACTCCCGGCACCGGCAGGAGCTGAGCGGCCCGGTCAGCGACGACGGAGCAGGGCGAGGAACATCGCGTCGGTCCCGTGCCGGTGGGGCCACAGCTGGATCGTGCCCGGCAACCCGGCAGCCGCGTCGGGCACGTCGGGAAGCACACCGGCCGCGTCGAGGAGCTCCACGTCCTGCCTGCGGCCCAGGAGGTCGGCGACGACCCCCGTCGTCTCGCGCAGCACCGGCGAGCAGGTCACGTAGGCGATGACGCCGCCGGGCCGGACGGCGTCGACGGCCGAGTCGAGCAGCCGGCCCTGCAGGGCCACGAGCTGGTCCAGGTCGTCGGCGGTACGACGCCAGCGTGACTCGGGCCGCCGGCGCAGCGCGCCGAGACCGCTGCAGGGGGCATCCACCAGCACCCGGTCGAACCCGCCCGGCTGCCAGACCGGCTGGGTGCCGTCCGCGGCGACCACCTCGACGACCGAGGGCGGCAGTGCGGCCACGCTCCTCCTGACCAGCTGCGCCCGGTGCGGCTGGCGCTCGACGGCGAGCAGCCGGGCGCCGCTGCCGGCGGCCAGCCCACCGAGCAGCGCGGCCTTCCCGCCGGGGCCGGCGCAGAGGTCGAGCCACCGCTCGTCCCGGCCGGTGACCGGCGCCGTGCCGAGCGCCCAGGCGACGACCTGCGACCCCTCGTCCTGGACGCCCGCGCGTCCGTCGGCGACCGCCGGGACGCCGCTGGGGTCGCCCCCGGGGAGCCGCACAGCCAGCGGTGACAGTGCCGTGGGCTCGCCACCGGCGGCGACGAGCTCGTCGCGGCTGCAGAGCCCTGGTCGTGCGACCAGCGTGACGTGGGGCGCCTCGTTGTCGGCCGCCAGAAGCTCCGGCAGCTCGTCAGACCGGTCCCCCAGCGCCGCCGCCAGCTCGTCGACGACCCAGCGGGGGTGGGACTGGCTCACCGCGGCGAACCCGTGGGGATCGGTCAGCGGGTCGGGGGCGACGAGCCGGACCCAGCTGTCGAGCGGCTTGTCGGCGACCCGACGGAGCACCGCGTTGACCAGCCCGGCCGCCCCGTGGCTCGCCCGTGCACGACACAGGTCGACGGAGGTTGCGACGGCCGCGTGCACGGGGACCCGCATCGAGAGCAGCTGGTGGGCGCCGAGCCGGAGCACATCGAGGACACCGGGGTCCATCCGGTCCAGCGGCCGACTGACACAGGTCGCGAGCACCGCGTCGTACGTCCCCCGCCGGCGCAGCGTGCCGGAGACGAGCTCGGTCGCGAACGCGGCGTCGCGCCCCTGGAGGGCGTGGGCGCGCAGCCGCGCGGGCAGCAGCAGGTTGGCATAGGCGTCGTCGGTGGTGACGGCGTGCAGGACCTCGAAGGCGGCGAGCCGTGCCGGGTCCACGCGTGGCGCGCCGCGGGGTCGGCGGCCGCCGGGTCGACGGGCCCGGGGGGAACGCGGGTCGCTGGTCACGAGCCGAGGCGGGCGTTGTGGGCGAGCCGTGCACCGCGGGCCCAGTCGGCCGCCGCCATCGGTCTGCGTCCGTGCGGGCGGAGCTCGCCCAGCCGCACCGGCGCGGTCCCGGTGCCGACGTGGACGGCGTTCTTGGTGGTGCGAAGCTCCCCGGGGGCCAGTGGCGCGGCGTCGGGGTCGGGTCGCAGCGGGCCGAGCTTGACCCGCTCGCCGGCGAAGGTGGTCCACGCTCCCGGAGCCGGGGTGCACGCGCGCACCTGCCGGTCCAGTGCCTGGGCCGGGTCGCTCCACCGCAGCTCGGCCTCCTCCACCAGCAGCTTCGGTGCGAGGGACACACCGTCCGAGGGCTGAGGGCGGGCCTCGAGCGAGCCGTCCTCGATGCCGTCGAGCGTGGCGACCATCAGCGGCGCACCTGCGTCGGCGAGCCTGTCCAGGAGCTCCCCCGCCGTGTCGGTCGGGCGGACGCGCTCGGTGACGACGCCGTACGTCGGCCCCGCGTCGAGCTCCCGGACGATCCGGAACGTCGTGGCGCCGGTGAACTCGTCACCTGCCCACAGCGCCCGCTGGACGGGGGCGGCGCCGCGCCAGGCGGGCAGCAGCGAGAAGTGCAGGTTGACCCAGCCGTGCTCGGGGATGTCGAGCGCGGACTGGGGCAGCAGCGCGCCGTACGCCACCACCGGGCAGCACTGCGGCTCGAGCGCCTGCAGCGCGGCCTGGAACGCCGGGTCCCTGGGGTGCTCGGGCTTGAGGACGGGCACGCCGAGCTCCTCGGCCGCCTGGGCCACCGGTGACGCCACGAGCCGCCGGCCCCGTCCGGCCGGTGCGTCCGGTCGGGTGACCACGCCGACGAGGTCGTGCCCGCTCTGCGCCACGGCGCGGAGGGTCGGGAGCGCGACGGCGGGCGTGCCGGCGAAGACGACACGCATCAGCGCGAGCCCTGCCGGCGGTCCGGACGGCTCACAGCCCCAGCCCCCGGGTCGGGTGCGGGCTCACCTTGATGGTGGGCGGGGACCCGAACCAGTCCGACTCCCGGATCGCGCGCATCGCCCGCTTGCGCGTCTCGGCGTCCAGCCGCTCGACGAACAGGATCCCGTCGAGATGGTCGGTCTCGTGCTGGATGGCTCGGGCGAGCAGCTCCGACCCCTCGATGGTCACCGGCTCGCCGTGCATGTCGAACCCCCGCGCCACGACGCGCAGCGCGCGGCGGCAGTCGAAGACGAGGTCCGGCAGGGAGAGACAGCCCTCCTCACCGTCCTGGATCTCCTCGGAGAGCGTGAGGTCGGGGTTGACGAGGTGGCCGAGCTCGCCGTCGACGTGCCAGGTGAACACCCGCAGGCCGACCCCGATCTGCGGCGCAGCGAGCCCCGCTCCCGGCGCGTCGAGCATCGTCTCGGTGAGGTCCTTCACCAGCCGGCGGAGCTCCGCGTCGAAGTCCACGACCGGTGTGGCCGGGGTGCGCAGCACCGGGTCGCCGAAGAGGCGGATCGGCTGGACGGTCACGTGGAGGGGTCCTCTCGGAGGGGTCGGACGGCGACCGTCAGTCTACGGAGCCCCGGGCCGGCCTCGGTGCGGGGGCGAGGCGCGCAGGGCCGGTCAGCCCAGCGCGTAGGGGTCGACCTGGATCCGGACCGCCGGCAGCTTCCGCGCGGCGCGTACGCCCTGCATCTCCCGCAGCGCCCTGGAGAGCTCGGCGCCCGAGTGGCGCGGCACCCGGACGACCACCCGGACCCGCGGTTCCTCGTCGAGGGGCTCCGGCCCCGGCGTGCCTGGCCGGAGGTCGGGCACCGGGCCGAGCAGCTCCGCACCAGGGGGCAGCACGAGGTCGGCGACCGCCGCCTCGACCGCCTCCTCGGCGCCACTGAGCACCGCCAACCGGGACGCGGGCGGCAGGTGCGCCGACCGCCGCTCCTCGGCCTCCCGGTCCGCGAACCCCGCGGGGTCCCAACGCACCAGTGCCTGCAGAGCCACCTCGCCCGGGTCACCGACGGCCACCACCTGGCCCCCGTCCCCGGCGGGGCGGGCCAGTGTCGCGGCGTTGAACCAGCGTCGCACCGACTCCTCGACGGTCCGCAGGTCGGCCCGGGCCAGCATCAGCCAGGTGTCGAGGAGGACCACTGCGGCGTAGCCGCCGGGTGTCCTCGGCTCCGCACCGGGGGTCGCCACCACGATCGCCGGGGTCGGCTCGACCTCCTCGAGCACACGCTCCCCCGACGAGCGGCGCACCGGCACGCGCGGGAACGCCCGGCCGAGCTCCTCCGCAGTGCGGCGGTCGCCGAGGACCGGAGCCCGCAACCCCCGGCCGCCGCACTCCGCACAGCTCCACGCCGGCTCGGCGGTCCCGCACCAGCGACAGACCGGAGGCAGGTGCGGTGCGGGAAGGTGCAGCGGCCCGGCACAGTGACGGCACCGCGCCGCCTGCCGGCACCGGTCGCAGACCAGCGCCTCCGCGTAACCGGCGCGTGGTGTCTGCACCAGCACCGGCCCGCTCTCCAGGGCGGCGCGGATGGCGGCGTACGCCGTGCTGGGCAGCCGCGCGACCCGGGCGGCGGGGTCGCGCTCGAGCTCCCGGTCGCTCCCGCCGGCGATGTGGACGACCGGCGCGTGCCGGCGGACGTCCTCGCGACTCGCCCGCAGCTCCGTCGCCCACCCGCTGGTCACCAGTGCCGACGCCTCGACGCTGCGGGCGGTGCCGCCGACCAGGGCGGCGCACCCCGTCTGGTGGGCCCGGAGCAGGAGGATCTCACGGGTGTGCGGATAGGGCGCCCTCGGCTCGGCGTAGAGGTCGTCGCCGTCGTCCCACAGGCCGACCAGCCCGAGGTCCCGGACCGGCGCGAACGCCGCTGCGCGTGTCCCGACCGCGATCCGGACCTGCCCCCGTGCGACCGCCAGGAACGAGCGGTAGCGCTCGGCCGGGCCGGCCTCGGCGGACAGCACCACGTGCCGGCCCTTCCCCAGCACCTCGGTCAGCGCGCAGTCGAGCCGGACCAGGTCATGGCGGTCGGGGACGCAGAGCACGGCGCCCCGTCCGGAGGCGTGGGTCGCCGCCGCCGCCTGCGCGAACCCGGTCTCCCACTGCTCTCCGGGGAGCGCCGTCCACACCGCGCGCGGTGAGCCACCCTCGTGCAGCGCCGCGACGACACCGGTTCCGCCGTCGTAGCGCTGCCACCAGGCCGAGGACGGCCCGACGTCCGGTCCGGGGCCGCCGGGTGCCGGCGGGGTCGGCTTCTTCTCCGTCGTCGCGTGCCGAGGGGGTACGGCGAGGCGCAGCACGTCCGAGCGGGTGCCGGCGTACCTCTCCGCAACCGCACCCACCAGCGACGCCACGTCAGGGGTGAGCACCGGCTCCGCGCTGACCGCCCGGCGCAGCGGGGCCAGCCGGCCGGTGTGGTCGCTCTCGGCGGTCCGTTCCACGACGAAGCCGTCGACGTCCTGGCCGGCGAACCGCACCTTCACCCGCGACCCGGGGACCACCTGGTCGTGCATCCGCGCCGGCACCAGGTAGTCGAAGGGCCGGTCGAGGTGGGCCAGCGGCACGTCGACGAGCACCCGGGCCACCGGCAGCTCAGGGGCCGCCTCGAACGGCACGGCCGCGCGCTCCTTCGCGGTGGTCCGCTCGGTCGCCGCGGCCGCCCGGGCCCGGGCCTGGGCGAGGGCAGGGATCAGCTCGAACTGACCCTCACCCTCGTCGTCGACCACGCCGCAGATTCAACCAGCCGGCCCCGACGCTCGGTGCCGCCGCGGTCGCCGCCGTTCCCAGCCGTGCCCGGCACCGGCACGAGTGACGGCTCAACGCTTGGCGGCTCAACGGGTGGCGGCGGCCTTGAGGGCGTCGACGCGGTCGGTCCGCTCCCACGTGAAGTCGGGCAGCTCGCGGCCGAAGTGGCCGTGGGCCGCGGTCTGGGCGTAGATCGGGCGCTTCAGGTCGAGGTCCCGGATGATCGCCGCGGGCCGCAGGTCGAAGACCTCCAGCACCGCCGCCTGGATCCGCTCCTCCGGGACGGTCTCGGTGCCGAAGCACTCCACGAAGAGCCCCACCGGGTGCGCCTTGCCGATCGCGTAGGCGACCTGCACCTCGCACCGCCGGGCCAGCCCGGCCGCGACGACGTTCTTCGCCACCCACCGCATCGCGTAGGCGGCCGAGCGGTCCACCTTCGAGGGGTCCTTGCCGGAGAACGCCCCGCCGCCGTGGCGGGCCATGCCGCCGTAGGTGTCGATGATGATCTTCCGGCCGGTGAGCCCGGCGTCGCCCATCGGCCCGCCGATCTCGAACCGGCCGGTGGGGTTGACCAGCAGTCGGTAGTCCTCCGACGGCACGTCGAACTGGCCCAGCACCGGGTCGACGACGTGCTTGGCGATGTCGGGGGTGAGCATGTTGTCGAGGTGGATGTCGCCGGCGTGCTGGGTCGAGACCACCACGGTGTCGACGCGGAGCGGACGGTCGTCGGCGTCGTACTCGATCGTGACCTGGGTCTTCCCGTCCGGGCGGAGGTAGGGCAGCGTGCCGTCCTTGCGCACCACGCTGAGCCGGTGCGAGAGGTGGTGGGCGATCGTGATCGGCAGCGGCATCAGCTGCGGGGTGTCGTCGCAGGCGTAGCCGAACATGATGCCCTGGTCGCCGGCACCCTGCCGGTCGAGCGGGTCGGTGGAGTGGTCGTGCCGCTCCTCGTAGGCGTCGTCGACACCCTGGGCGATGTCCGGCGACTGCTGGCCGATCGCGATCGAGACCCCGCACGAGGCGCCGTCGAACCCCTTCGCGCTGTCGTCGTACCCGATCTCGAGCACCCGGTCGCGGGCGAGCTGGGCGATCGGCACGTAGGACTTCGTGGTCACCTCGCCGGCGACGACGACGAGCCCGGTGGTGACGAGCGTCTCGACCGCGACGCGGCTGTCGGGGTCGTCGGCCAGCATCGCGTCCAGGATGCTGTCGCTGATCTGGTCGGCGATCTTGTCCGGGTGCCCCTCGGTCACGGACTCCGAGGTGAATAGTCGTCCCGTCACGGTGTCTCAGCTGCCCCTGTCCGCGCGCGCTGCGCCGTCGTGCGCTCCGTCGGCGCTCGGTCGGGCGCTCGGTCAAGCGATGTCGTGTGCGATGTCCCGGGCCACGATAACCGGCAGCCTCCCGGGGAGGGTCAGTCGGTCTGCCACCTGGACGCCACCTGGTCCCAGACCACGTGGGCGAGCGCCCCCTTCGACCCGTGGGGTACGGCGGTCGCCTGCCCGTCGGGGGCGAGCACCACGGCCTCGTTGTCGGCGCTGCCGAAGACCTTGCCGCCGCTGACGTCGTTGACGACCAGCAGGTCGCACCCCTTGCGGCGGAGCTTGGCAGCCGCGTGGTCGAGCACGGACCCGTGCTCGTCCCCGGTCTCCGCGGCGAAGCCGACGACGACGATCCCGTCGTGCGGACGCTCCCGGGAGAGCTCGGCGAGGATGTCGGGGTTCTGGACCAGCGCAAGGTCGGGGGCGCCGCCGTCGTCGGTCTTCTTGATCTTGGCGACGCTCGTGCTCGCGGGCCGGAAGTCGGCCGGCGCGGCGGCCATCACCACCGCGTCGGCGGAGCGGGCGGCGGTGAGGACGGCGTCTCGGAGCTCGGCGGTGGTCTCCACCCGCACGACCTTGACCCCCGCGGGCTCGGGGTGGCTCATGTTCGCGGCGACCAGCGTCACCTCGGCGCCGCGGGCCACGGCGGTGCGGGCGAGCGCGATCCCCTGGAGCCCCGACGAGCGGTTGCCGAGGAACCGCACCGGGTCGAGGTACTCCCGGGTGCCGCCGGCCGAGACCACGACGTGGCGGCCGGCGAGGTCGGCGGGCTGGGCGCCGCGGGTCAGCACGTCCTGGGTGACCGCGAAGAGCTCGGTGGGCTCCGGAAGCCTGCCCTTGCCGGTGTCGGCGCCGGTCAGCCGCCCCTCGGCGGGATCGACGACGACCACGCCGCGCGAGCGGAGGGTCGTCACGTTGGCCCGGGTGGCGGGGTGCTCCCACATCTCGGTGTGCATCGCCGGAGCGAGCACCACGGGGCACCGGGCGGTGAGCAGGGTGTTGGTGAGCAGGTCGTCGGCGATGCCGTGCGCGGCCTTCGCCAGCACGTCAGCGGTGGCCGGCGCCACCACCACGAGGTCGGCCTGCTTGCCGATCCGGACGTGCGGCACCTCGTGGACGTCGGTCCACACCTCCGCCGACACAGGCTTGCCGGACAGGGCGGCCCAGGTCGGCGCACCGACGAAGCGCAGCGCGGACGCGGTCGGCACGACCGTCACGTCGTGACCGGACTCGGTGAGGCGGCGGAGCAGCTCGCAGGCCTTGTACGCCGCGATACCGCCGCTCACGCCCAGGACGACGCGTGGACCGCTGCTCACCGGTGGGGCCTCAGCCCTCGACGTCCCCGGGGGTGATCGACTCGTTGGCCGGCACCGTCGTCTCGGGCTCGGCCTCGGGGTCGTACTCCTCGCAGGTGAGGAGGTCCTCGTTGATCTCGCGCAGCGCGATGGACAGCGGCTTCTCCTGGACGGCGGTGTCCACCAGCGGGCCGACGTACTCGAGGAGCCCCTCGCCGAGCTGGGAGTAGTAGGCGTTGATCTGCCGGGCGCGCTTGGCGCTGTAGAGCACCAGGCGGTACTTCGAGTCGGTCTTGGTCAGGAGCTCGTCGATGGGCGGGTTCGTGATGCCCTCGGCGACGACAGGGGTGCCAGACACGTGGTTGAGCCTCACAGCTTCTTGGTCGGGGTGCCGGTCGGATGTGACCGGTCGAACGGACCTCTCGCCTCAGGCGGGCGGGTCCACCATCAAGGCTACCAACTCCTCGCCCGCAGCGTGAACTTCGCGGTTGACGACGGTGACGTCGAACTCGGGCTCGGCGGCCAGCTCCTCGACCGCGGTCTCGAGCCGACGGGTGCGCTCCTCCTCCGACTCGGTCCCCCGCCCGACGAGCCGGCTGACCAGCTCCTCCCACGACGGCGGCTTGAGGAAGACGAAGAGCGCCTCGGGCATCGTCTGCCGCACCTGCCGGGCGCCCTGGAGGTCGATCTCGAGCAGCGCCGGCCGTCCGGCGGCGAGGGCGGCCTCCACGGGGGCTCGCGGGGTCCCGTAGCGGGCGCGCTTGTGGACCACCGCCCACTCCAGGAGCGCGCCCCCGGCGACCATCCGGTCGAACTCGGCGTCGTCGACGAACCAGTAGTGCTCGCCGTCGACCTCGCCGGGCCGTGGCGCCCGGGTGGTGACCGACACCGAGATCCAGATCTCGGGGTGCCGCTCGCGCACGTAGGCGGCCACCGTCCCCTTGCCGACCGCGGTCGGACCGGCCAGCACCGTCAGCCGGGCGGGGGGGAGGTCCTCAGTGGCGGCCGTCACGCCTCGGGGAGGCCGTCGCGGGCGGCGAACTCGCGCTGCAGCGCCGCGACCTGGTTGATGCCGAGCCCGCGGACCCGCCGGCTCTCCGAGATGCCGAGCCGCTCCATCATCTGGCGCGCCCGGACCTTGCCCAGCCCCGGCATCGACTGCAGCAGGTCCACCACCCGCATCTTGCCGATCACCTCGTCCTGCTGCCCCTGCTGGAGGACCTCGAGGATCGAGCCGTTGGAGTGCTTGAGGCGGTTCTTCACCTCGGCCCGCCGCCGGCGCGACTCGGCTGCCTTGTCGAGGTTGGCCCGGCGCTGTTCGGGGGTGAGCGGCGGCAGAGCCACTGGGAACCTCAATCACGGGTCGGGGCAGGGACGCCCTGAAATCTAGTCATCGCCTGCCGCCGCTGGCAACGCGGCCCGGGCTCACCCGGCGAAGTCGACCTCGCAGACCTCCGAAGCATGGCCCTGGATCCCCGCCAGGGCGTCCCGGACCCGGGTCGAGGCGAGCTCGTCGGCCAGGTCGTCGGACGGGTCGTCGGGAGCCTCCAGCCGGAGCCGGATCAGCGCACCAGTGAGGCGAACGCGTCGTTGGCCCGGAGCGCAGCCTCGCGCAGCGCGGCGACCGAGGGGCCCGCCGCGAGGATCTCCCGGCTGCTCGCCGGCAGCACCTGCCGTACGGCGGTCCCGAAGATCGTCCGGACCGAGTCGACCGAGCCGCCCTGCGGGCCGATCCCGGGGACCAGGAGCGGCCCGCCGATGTCGAGCCGCTCCTCGGTGCCGCCGATGGTGGCACCGACCACGGCGCCGAACGACCCGAGCGGCGCCGTCGCGGCGTTGAGCGAGGCGAGCGCGCCGAGCACGGCCCCGGCGACGGTCTCGCCGGACGCAGTGCGGGCGTGCTGCACCTGAGGCCCCTCGGGGTTGGAGGTGAGCGCGAGGACGAAGACACCGGCGCCGTGCTCCTCCGCGGTCCGGAACAGCGGCGCGAGCGAGCCCACCCCGAGGAACGGGCTCGCGGTGATCGCGTCGACGGCCAGCGGCGAGGACGGGTCGAGGTAGGCCTCGGCGTACGCCTGGGCGGTCGAGCCGATGTCGCCGCGCTTCACGTCGAGCACCACCTGGGCGCCGAGCTCCCGGCAGGCGGCGACGGCTCGCTCGAGCACGGCGATCCCGCCCGAGCCGTGCCGCTCGAAGAACGCCGACTGCGGCTTGACCGCCGCCACGGTGCCGGCGAGCGCCTCGACCGCGGTCATCGTGAACCGCTCGAGCCCGGCCACGTCGTCGGTGAGCCCCCAGTCCGCGAGCAGCGACGCGTGCGGGTCGATGCCGGCGCAGAGCGGGCCGCGGGCCTGCTTGGCGGACTCGAGCCGCTCACCGAAGGTGGTCATGCCGGGGCCTCCTGGACGGTGGTGGCGAGGGCCCGCTGCATCCTGGCCGGCCAGCGCGGGCCGCCGTACACGAACCCGGTGTAGCCCTGGAGCAGGGTGGCTCCGGCCTCGAGCCGCCGTCTCGCGTCGGCGGCGTCGGCGATGCCGCCGACCCCGACCAGCGTGAGCCGGGGGCCGACCCGGCCGCGCAGCAGGCGCATCACCTCGTCGGCGCGGGCGGCCAGTGGCGCGCCGCTCAGCCCGCCGGCACCGACCGCGTCGACTCCGGCCGGAGGTGTCGCGAGGCCTTCGCGGCGCACGGTCGTGTTGGTGGCGACGATGCCGTCGAGCCCGAGCTCGAGGACGAGGTCGGCCACGGCGAGCACGTCGTCGTCGGAGAGGTCCGGCGCGATCTTCACCAGCAGCGGCAGGTGCCGCTCCGAGACGCCGTCGGCGGCGGACCGCACGGCGGTGAGCAACGGGCCCAGCTTCTCGACGGCCTGCAGGTCGCGCAGCCCGGGGGTGTTCGGCGAGGAGACGTTCACCACGAGGTAGTCGGCGTGCGGGGCGAGCAGCCGGGTGCTCGTCTCGTAGTCGCCGACCGCCTGCTCCTCGGGCACCACCTTGGACTTGCCGATGTTCACCCCGAGCACCACGTCGGCGTGCGCGCGCGCGGCGCGGGCGGCGAGCCGCCGGGCGACCACCTCGGCCCCGTCGTTGTTGAACCCCATCCGGTTGACGACCGCCCGGTCGTCCGGCAGCCGGAAGAGCCGGGGCCGTGGGTTGCCCGGCTGCGGCTCCCCGGTCACCGTCCCGACCTCGACGAAGCCGAACCCGAGGGCGGCGAGCGCGTCCACCCCCTCGGCGTTCTTGTCGAACCCGGCGGCCAGGCCGAGGACGCCGGGGAAGGTCAGCCCCATCGCCTCCACCTGCCGGGACCGGCTCCGCACCCGCCGCCCGGCCGGGGCGAGCACAGGCCGCGCCGCCCGGACCGCCCGGAACGCCACCTGGTGCGCGCGCTCGGCGTCGGTGCGGGTGAGCACCCGCCGGAACAGGGCCTCGTAGGCCGTCACCTGGCCGCCCAGGACTGGAGCGAGCGGACGCCGATGCTCCCCCGGCGCAGCGCCTCGATCCCCTGCACAGCGGCGGCGAGCCCCTGCACGGTGGTGATGCAGGGGACGCCGGCCAGCACGGCGGCGGTGCGGATCTCGTAGCCGTCGGCCCGGACCGACCCGCCGGCCCCGGCGCTGTGCGGGGTGTTGACGATGAGGTCGACCTCGCCGTCATGGATCAGGTCGACGGTGGTCGGCTCCCCGTCGGGGCCGCGGCCCTCGAAGTGCTTGCGCACCACGGTCGCCGCCACCCCGTTGCGGCGCAGGACCTCAGCGGTGCCCTGGGTGGCCAGGATCTCGAAGCCGAGGTCGGAGAGGACCTTGACCGGGAAGATCATCGTCCGCTTGTCGCGGTTGGCCATCGAGACGAAGACCTTGCCGTCGGTCGGCAGCGAGCCGTAGGCGGCCGCCTGGGACTTGGCGTAGGCGGCGCCGAAGTCGGCGTCGAACCCCATCACCTCGCCCGTCGACTTCATCTCCGGCCCCAGCACGGTGTCCACGTTCTGCCCCTCGGCGGTGCGGAACCGGTTGAACGGCATCACCGCCTCCTTGACCGCGATCGGGAAGTCGCCCGGCAGATCACCGCCGTCCCGCTCGGGCAGCAGCCCCTCGGCGCGCAGCGCAGCCACCGACTCTCCCATCATCACCCGCGCCGCCGCCTTGGCCAGCGACGTGTTCGTGGCCTTGGAGACGAACGGGACCGTGCGGCTGGCCCGCGGGTTCGCCTCGAGGACGTAGAGCACGTCGGACCCGAGGGCGTACTGGATGTTGAGCAGCCCGCGGACCCCGATCCCCCGGGCGATCGCCTCGGTCGCCTCGCGGATCCGGCCGATCTCGGCGGCTCCCAGCGTGATCGGGGGAAGCACGCAGGCCGAGTCCCCGGAGTGGATGCCGGCCTCCTCGATGTGCTCCATCACGCCGCCCAGGAACAGCTCCTCGCCGTCGAAGATCGCGTCGACGTCGATCTCCACCGCGTCGTCGATGAACCGGTCGACGAGCACGGGCCGGTCCGGGCTGATCTCGGTCGCGGCCTCGATGTAGGAGCGCAGGGCGTCGTCGCCGTACACGATCTGCATGCCCCGGCCGCCGAGGACGTACGACGGGCGCACGAGGACCGGGTAGCCGATCTCCGTCGCGATCCGCCGGGCCTCCGGGTACGACGTCGCCATGCCGTGCTTGGGGGCGACGAGGCCGGCGTCGGCGAGCAGCCGGCCGAACGCCCCCCGCTCCTCGGCGAGGTGGATCGCCGCGGGTGTGGTGCCGACGACCGGGACGCCCGCCTGCTCCAGCCCCTGCGCCAGCCCCAGGGGGGTCTGCCCGCCGAGCTGGCAGATCACGCCGGCGACCGGCCCCGCGGCCCGCTCGGCGTGGTAGACCTCCAGCACGTCCTCGAGCGTGAGCGGCTCGAAGTAGAGCCGGTCGCTGGTGTCGTAGTCGGTCGAGACCGTCTCCGGGTTGCAGTTGACCATGACCGTCTCGTAGCCCGCGCCCGACAGCGCGAGCGCGGCGTGCACGCACGAGTAGTCGAACTCGATGCCCTGGCCGATCCGGTTCGGGCCGCTGCCCAGGATGAGGACCGCGGGACGCTCGCGGGCGAGGACCTCGGTCTCCTCGTCGTAGGAGGAGTAGTGGTACGGCGTGCGCGCGGCGAACTCCGCCGCGCAGGTGTCGACGGTCTTGTAGACCGGTCGGACCCCCAGCGCGTGCCGGACGCCGCGGACGACGTCCTCGGAGAGGTCGCGGATCCGCGCGACCTGGTCGTCGGAGAAGCCGTGCCGCTTGGCCCGGCGCAGCAGCCCGGGGGTCAGCTCGGGAGCCTCGATCATCTCCTGGGCGACCTCGTTGAGCAGCTGCAGCTGGTCGACGAACCACGGGTCGATGCCGGTGGCCGCGTGCACCTCGGCGAGGGTCGCGCCGGCCCGGAGCGCGTCCATCACCTTGCGCAGCCGGCCGTCGTGGGGGACGCCGATCTCGGCGAGCAGCCGGTCCTTGTCGAGCTCGACCCATGCGTGGGACCAGTCGAACGGCGCGCTCCTGCTCTCCAGGCTTCGCAGCGCCTTCTGCAGCGCCTCGGTGAAGCTGCGGCCGATCGCCATCGCCTCGCCGACCGACTTCATGTGCGTGGTCAGCGTCGGGTCGGCGCCGGGGAACTTCTCGAAGGCGAACCGCGGCACCTTGACCACCACGTAGTCGAGGCTCGGCTCGAACGACGCGGGCGTCTCGGCGGTGATGTCGTTGGGGATCTCGTCGAGGGTGTAGCCGATCGCCACCTTGGCCGCGATCTTCGCGATCGGGAAGCCGGTGGCCTTCGACGCCAGGGCGCTCGACCGGGAGACCCGGGGGTTCATCTCGATGACGACGACCCGCCCGTCCACGGGGTTGACGGCGAACTGGATGTTGCAGCCCCCGGTGTCGACGCCGACCGAGCGGATGATGCCGATCGAGAGGTCGCGGAGGTGCTGGTACTCCCGGTCGGTGAGCGTCATCGCCGGGGCGACCGTGATGGAGTCGCCGGTGTGGACGCCCATCGGGTCGAGGTTCTCGATGGAGCACACGATCACGACGTTGTCCGCCTGGTCGCGCATCACCTCCAGCTCGTACTCCTTCCAGCCGATGATCGACTCCTCGAGGAGCACCTCGGTGGTCGGGCTGGCGGCGAGCCCCGACCCGGCGATCCGGCGCAGGTCGCGCTCGTCGTAGGCCATGCCGGACCCGCTGCCGCCCATCGTGAAGCTGGGCCGGACGACCATCGGGTAGCCGAGGTCGTCGGCCGCCGCGAGACAGTCGTCGAGGCTGTGGCAGATCGCCGACCTCGCCACCTCGCCGCCGAGCTCCTCGACGATCTTCTTGAACGACTGCCGGTTCTCGCCCCGCTCGATCGCCTCGATGCTGGCGCCGATCAGCTCGACGCCGTACTTCTCCAGCACCCCGGCCGCGTCGAGCGCCATCGCGGTGTTCAGGGCGGTCTGCCCGCCGAGGGTGGCGAGCAGCGCGTCGGGACGCTCCTCGGCGATGACCTTCTCGACGAACTCGGGCGTGATCGGCTCGACGTAGGTCGCGTCGGCGAACTCGGGGTCGGTCATGATCGTCGCCGGGTTGGAGTTGACCAGGACGACGCGCAGCCCCTCGGCCCTGAGCACCCGGCAGGCCTGGGTGCCGGAGTAGTCGAACTCGCAGGCCTGGCCGATGACGATCGGACCGGAGCCGATCACCAGGACCGAGTGGATGTCGTTGCGCTTCGGCATCAGGCGGTGCCTTCCATCAGGTCGCAGAACCGGTCGAAGAGGTACGCCGCGTCGTGCGGCCCGGCCGCGGCCTCCGGGTGGTACTGGACCGAGAACGCCTTGAGCCGTCCGTCCCCGTCCCGCAGCTCCAGGCCCTCGACGACGTTGTCATTGAGACAAATATGGCTGACGGTCGCCTCGCCGTACGGCGTGGTGGTCGAGCGGTCCAGAGGGGCGTCGACGGCGAAGCCGTGATTGTGGGCGGTGACCTCGACCTTCCGCGTCGTCCGGTCCATCACCGGCTGGTTGATGCCGCGGTGGCCGTAGACCAGCTTGTAGGTGCCGAAGCCGAGCGCCCGTCCGAACAGCTGGTTGCCGAAGCAGATGCCGAAGTAGGGGATGCCGCGCCCCAGGGCGGCCTCGAGCAGGGCCACCTGGTCGGTGGTGGCGGCCGGGTCCCCGGGCCCGTTGGAGAAGAACAGCCCGTCGGCTCCGACGGCCAGGACGTCCTCGATCGTCGACGTCGCCGGGAGCACGTGCACCTCGATGCCGCGGTCGGCCATCATCCGAGGCGTGTTGGCCTTGATGCCGAGGTCGAGCGCCGCGACGGTGAACCGCTTCGGCCCGACCGCGGAGACGACGTACGGCTGGTCGGTGGTCACCTGGTCGGCGAGCTCGAGGCCGGTCATCTCCTGCGCCTCCAGGACCCGTGCCCGCAGCGCGTCCGGGTCGGTCTCGGTGGTGGAGATGCCGACCCGCATGGCGCCCCGCTCGCGCAGGTGCCGGGTCAGTGCGCGGGTGTCCACCCCGCTGATCCCGACGACGCCCTGCTCGCGCAGCGCGTCGTCGAGGGTCCGCGTCGAGCGCCAGCTGCTCGGCACCCTGGCGGGGTCGCGGACGACGTACCCCGCGACCCAGATGCGTGCCGACTCGGGGTCCTCGTCGTTCATCCCGGTGTTGCCGACGTGCGGCGCGGTCATCACGACGACTTGGCGGTGGTACGACGGGTCGGTCAGCGTCTCCTGGTAGCCGGACATGCCGGTGGAGAACACCGCCTCGCCGAAGGTCTCCCCCTCGGCGCCGAAGGACTCGCCGCGGAAAGCGCGGCCGTCCTCCAGCACCAGGAGCGCTGGTTGGGCGGTCGTGGTCATGCGACGTCCTCCTGCTTCCTGACGAGCTTGCTGATCTTGCGCACCCAGTCGTCCTGCTTGGATGCCGCGCCCGAGGTGCCGTCGAAGCTCAGGTCCACGAGCCGGAACGCCGTGTCGAGCACGAGCCCGCCGTGCTCCCACGTGAAGACCAGGGCGCCGTGGGGTGGCACCGGTCGCCCTCCGACGTCCTCGGTGCGCCTGGCGCCGCGCAGCGCCGCGACCGGCACCCGGAAGGGTCCGGCCAGCCGGACCACGTCGAGCGCCTCGTCGGAGAGCCGCAGCCTGGTCGCGCCGGTGGGTCGGAGCCCGCGGTCCCGGACCCGCGCCGCGAGGTCACCGGCGACGTAGGTGCCGAGGTAGGAGGCGCCCGCGTCGAGCAGCACCGCGGGCAGGTCGGCCACCTTGGGGGGCTCCACCAGCGGTGGCAGGCCGTGCCGCGTCCCTCGACGCAGCCAGCTCACGCGAGCTTCCCGTCGAGCACGGTCGGGGTGCCGCGCAGGAACGTGGCGACGACCCGGCCCGGCAGCTCGCGGCCGGCGTAGGGATTGTTGCGGGACAGGCTGGCGGTCTCGGCCGCCTCGACCACCCGGCTCGCGGACGGGTCCCAGAGCACGAGGTTGGCCGGCTCGCCCTCGGCGACCGGCCGGCCGTGGTCGGCCACGCGGCCGATCTCCGCCGGCTTCGCCGACATCCGCTGCGCCACCTCGGGCCAGCTGAGCAGACCGGTGTCGACCATCGTGCGCTGCACGACGGAGAGCGCCGACTCGAGACCGAGCATCCCGAACGCGGCCGCCGCCCACTCGCAGTCCTTGTCCTCGTGCGGGTGCGGCGCATGGTCGGTGGCGACGATGTCGATCGTGCCGTCGGCGAGCCCGGCCCGGACCGCCTCGACGTCCGCGGCGCTGCGCAGCGGCGGGTTGACCTTGTAGATCGGGTCGTAGGTCGCGGCGAGCTCGTCGGTGAGGAGCAGGTGGTGGGGGGTGACCTCGGCGGTCACGTTCCAGCCGTTGCCCTTCGCCCACCGGATCAGCTCGACCGACCCCGCGGTGGAGACGTGGCAGATGTGGAGCCGGCTTCCGACATGGGCGGCGAGCAGGCAGTCGCGGGCGATGATCGCCTCCTCGGCGACCGCGGGCCACCCCCGGAGGCCGAGCCGGCCGGAGAGCTCGCACTCGTTCATCTGCGCGTCCTCGGTGAGCCGGGGCTCCTGCGCGTGCTGGGCGACCACGCCGTCGAACGCCTTGACGTACTCCAGTGCCCGCCGCATGAGCACCGCGTCCGAGACGCACTTGCCGTCGTCGGAGAAGACCCGCACCCGGGCAGCCGAGTCGGCCATCGCACCGAGCTCGGCGAGCTGGTGCCCTCCGAGCCCGACGGTGACCGCACCGACCGGGTAGACGTCGCAGTGGCCGGCCTCCCGGCCGAGCCGCCAGACCTGCTCGACGACGCCGGCGGTGTCAGCGACCGGGTTGGTGTTGGCCATCGCGTGCACGGCTGTGAAGCCGCCCAGTGCCGCAGCCCGGGTGCCGCTCTCGACGGTCTCGGCGTCCTCGCGGCCGGGCTCGCGCAGGTGGGTGTGCAGGTCGACGAGGCCCGGCAGGAGCACCGCGCCACCGGCATCGACCACCTCCACCCCGTCGGCGGCCGCCGTCCCGGGCCCGATCGCGGAGATGACGCCGTCCTCGACGAGCACGTCGGTCGCATCGCCGCCGTACGGCCGGACGTTCCTCAGCAGATGGCTGCGGCTCACAGGGCACCGTCCTCGGGGGTGGTGGAGGGGCTGGTGGGCTCGACCGCGTCGCTGCCGCCGAGAAGGAGGTAGAGGACCGCCATCCGCACCGCGACCCCGTTCGTCACCTGCTCGACGATCACCGAGCGGCTGGAGTCGGCGACGTCCGCGGTGATCTCCATGCCGCGCACCATCGGTCCCGGATGCATGACGAGCGTGTGGTCCTGCAGCATCGCCATCCGGCGCGAGTCGAGACCGTATCGGCGCGAGTACTCACGCACGGTCGGGAAGAAGGCGGCGTTCATCCGCTCCTGCTGGACCCGCAGCATCATCACGGCGTCCGCCTTCGGCAGCACCGCGTCGATGTCGTAGGACGTCTCGACGTCCCACCCCTCGATGCCGACCGGCAGCAGGGTCGGCGGGGCGACCAGCGTGACCTCGGCGCCGAGGGTGCGGAGCAGCAGCGCGTTGGAGCGGGCGACCCGGCTGTGCAGGACGTCGCCGACCAGGGCGATCCGGCGACCGTCGAGCGGTCCGAGGTGGCGCCACATCGTGAACGCGTCGAGCAGAGCCTGGGTGGGGTGCTCGTGCGTGCCGTCGCCGGCGTTGACGACGCTCGACCGGGTCCACCCGGTGTTGGCCAGCCGGTGCGGTGCCCCGCTGGCGCCGTGCCGGATGACGATGGCGTCCGCGCCCATCGCCTCGAGCGTGAGGGCGGTGTCCTTCAGGCTCTCGCCCTTGCTGAGGCTCGACCCCTTGGCGGCGAAGTTGATGACGTCGGCGGAGAGCCGCTTCGCCGCTGCCTCGAAGGAGATCCTGGTGCGGGTGCTGTCTTCGAAGAACAGGTTGACCACCGTGCGTCCGCGCAGCGCCGGCAGCTTCTTGATCGGCCGGTCGGCCAGGCTGCGCAGCTCCTCGGCGGTGCGGAGCACGAGCTCGGCGTCGTCGCGGGTGAGGTCGGCCGCGCTCAGCAGGTGCCGCTTCATCGGTCGTCCTCCGGGGTGTCGGTGGGGCCGGCGATCACGACGCCGTCCGGGCCGTCGATCTCCTCCAGGCGCACGGTGACGTTCTCGACCAGCGACGTCGGCAGGTTCTTGCCGACGAAGTCGGCGCGGATCGGCAGGTCGCGGTGGCCGCGGTCGACCAGGACCGCGAGCCGGACCGTCCGCGGCCGCCCGAGGTCGTTCATGGCGTCGAGCGCGGCCCGGATCGTCCGACCGGAGAAGAGGACGTCGTCGACGAGGACCACGACCTTGTCGTCGATGCCGCCCGGCGGGATGTCGGTGGGCAGCAGCGCCCGTACCGGGCGGAGCCGCAGGTCGTCGCGGTACATCGTGACGTCGAGGGAGCCGACCGGGACCTCGGTGGACTCCACGTCGGCGATCCGCCTGGCGATCCGGCGCGCGAGCGGCACGCCGCCGGTCGGGATGCCGAGGAGCACCAGGTCCTGCGAGCCCTTGTTGCGCTCAAGGATCTCGTGCGCGATGCGGGTGAGGGCCCGGGCGATGTCGTGGCCGTCGAGGACGGTCCGGCCTACCGGCTGGTGCTCGGGAGCGGTCTCGTCCGACGGGGCGACGGGTGGTCCGTCTTCCGGAGTAAGGGCAGGCATGCGCTTGCCGGACCTCCTTCTCCGCCTCACAGGACGGCTCGTTAAAGGATGTCGATCGCGGTCACCCTAACAGCCGCGACGGTTCCGCCTGGCCGACGGGCCGGGAAGTCTCTAGGTTCGAGACCGACCGCCCTTCCCGGACGTCCAGGAGCACACCCTTGCCCTCGCCGACCGACCTCGCCGGCGTACCCGGCGTGCCCGAGACGGTCCTCGGCCGGGCGCTGCTCGACGCGCTCCCGGAGAGCCGCGCCCCGGCTCCGTGGAGCTGCTCGTGCGAGGCGGTGCTGTGGTTCGGCCGGGGATCGCGTGCCGCGACCGCCGCGCTGCCGCAGGCGCTGCGGCGTACGTCCCGGGGTCGGGGGGTCGTCGGCGGGATGGTCGGCTACCGCGACACCCCGGTCGGTGCGTACGACGAGGTCTTCGGGGCGGTCGGCTCGCGCACCGGGCTGCGGCCCTGGGGGTCGGTGGCGTTCATGGCCGTCGACTCCCCGGCCAGCCTGGTCGGCGGTCGTGAGAACTGGGGGCTGCCCAAGACGCTCGCCGCGTTCGAGGGCGAGGTGACCGGCGGGTCGGGAGTGACCGCGCGGGGCGCCGACCTGGTCGGGTGGCGGGTGGCGGTCTCCTCCCGCTCGCTCGGCCCGGCGGTCCCGGCCCGCGTGAGCGGTGAGGTGAGGCAGGTGCTGCCCGACGGCCGGATCGGCAGGAGCCGGCTGTCGGTGCACGCTCGGGTACGGCCGGCGCTGGTCACCGTCGAGGTGGTCTCCGAGGGCCCCCTCGCCTCGTGGTTGCGCCCGGGCCGCCACCTCGGCGTGGTCGTGCAGGAGGCGACGCTCACCCTCGCCACCCCCCGTTGAGCCGTCGCTCGTGCCGCGTTCAGCCGTCGCTCGCGCCGGGTTCAGCCGTCGCTGGTGCCGGGTTCAGCCGTCGCTGGTGCCGGTGCGCTCCGAACCGCCGGCACCGGGGACGGTTCGACCCGGCACGAGCGAGGTTCGACCCGGCAGGAGTGACGGCTCGACAGGGGAGGGGGGTCAGGCTGAGAGGCGGCGTTCGCCGAGGTGCTCGTCGACCAGCCGGTCGACCTCGCAGCTGAGCGTCGTCGGGTTGAACGGCTTGGAGATGACGCCGGCGATGTCGAGGCCGTCCCAGGTCTGGTTGTCCCCCACCCGCGCCTTGGCGGTCAGCAGGACCACCGGGATGTGCCGGGTCATCGGGTCCTGCTGCAGCCGCAGGAAGGTCGTGGGGCCGTCCATCTCCGGCATCATCACGTCCAGCAGGACCACCTGCGGGCGGTCGATGCGCGCGCGCTCCAGGCAGGCGGCGCCCCGGTCGACGGAGATCACGTTCCAGCCGCCCATCAGCTCCAGGGCGAGACAGGTGATCTCACGGATCTCGTCGTCGTCGTCGACGACAAGGATCGTCCGACCAGTCATGCCGCCTCCTCCCAGGGCTTCACACCAGCAAGTTTAGGACTCGCCGGAGGGCCGCGTGCGCATTTCGGGCATTCTGCGCGGGCCCATCGCGACCGCGGTGTAGTAGCGCTGGGTGTCGACCGTGGTCACGTGCACGTCGGCCATCCCCTGGAGCATCGAGGCGATGACATCGGCGAGCCCGAGGACCTCCACGTTGTGGGCGCAGATGTCGTAGGCGCACATCCCCCGCTGGTCGATGATGGTCGCGGCAACCCGCTGGATCATCTCGAGGAAGACGCGACTGCGCCGGTGCTCGTGGGCCACCAGGATGAAGCCGAGGTAGAACACCACCCCGCGGGCGGTGTGCTCCGGGTAGTGGTGCGCGAAGTAGTCGGGGCTGATCCAGGGCACGGTCTCGAGGTTGTTGGTGAGCGTGCACATGGCAACGGCCTCACCACGCTGGTCCCGGGCGAGGTACTTGTCGACCCGCTCGTCGTACATCTCGTCCATGAACTCGTGCTCGTGGAGAAGCTGCCGGGCCACCGCCAGCGTCGCGAGGTCCCCGAAGGTCTCGACGTACAGCTGCCAGAACCTCGTGGCGGTAGCCTCGTCGACCCGGGTCTCGATGGAGACCGCGGGTGCCAGCTGGCTGGGTAGGTCGGTCATCTCGTCTCCTCGGGGGTGGGGTGGTTGTGGTCGAGGAGCACCAGGCGAGCCTCCAGCTCCCCCGGCGACATCCTCGATGCGGTCAGGACGACAGCGATTCCGGCAGCCTGCAGCGCGGGCATCAGCCGAGGGTCGGCGAGCCCGAGGTCGACCACGGCCACGCGGAGGTCGGCCTCCTGCGCCAGCCGGAGGCCGTCCTCGGCCGACAGCGCGTGCGCGACGCGGAGCCCCTGCCCCTCCAGCCTCGGACGCAGGGCCCGGGTCAGCGAGTCGTCCGGCTGCACGAGCAGCACCCCCGCGCCCAGCCGGCGCCCGCGCAGCGCCGTGGAGACCTCGATGATGAGCTGGTCCACCGCGTGCTCACCGTCGGTGACGCCGACAGGGTGGTAGCCGCGCCCGCCGAGGAGCGAGGAGAGGCGTACGACGGTGTGCGGGTCGTCGGCGAGGACCACGACCGGACGCCCGCCGGACGACGGCGGGGCATCGGCGTGGGCGGCCGCGGCGACCCGGGGCAGCGCGAAGCGGAGCGTGGTGCCCTCCCCTTCGACGCTCTCGGCCCAGATCCTGCCGCCGTGCCGTTCGACGATGCCGCGGCTGATGGCCAGCCCGAGGCCCGTCCCGCCCTTCTGCCGCGAGTCGGACGAGTCCACCTGCTCGAACGGCTCGAAGATCGCCTCGGTCTTGTCGGCCGGGATCCCCCGTCCATGGTCGTGCACCGCGAAGACGACCTCGTCCTCGTTCTCGACGGCCTCGAGCCGGACCAGGTCCCCGGCGCCGGAGAACTTGACCGCGTTGCCGACCAGGTTGGTGAGGGTCTGGACGATCCGGTCCGAGTCGGCCAGCACGGTGCCTGCGCTCGCGGCGACCTCGACCCGCACCCCCGCGGCTCGGGCGAACCCGTCCATCTCCGAGGCGGTCATCCGGAGCAGCTCGGCTGCCTGGAGGGGCACCAGGCTCATCGACAGCCGCCCGGACTGGATCCGCTCGATGTCGAGGATGTCGTTGATCAGCCGGGTCAGCCGATCGCTGCTGTCCATCGCGATCGAGACCATCCGCGAGGCCTGGGCCGACAGCTCGCCGAGCCCACCGCCACCGAGGAGCCCGAGGGAGCCACGGATCGAGGTGAGCGGTGTGCGGAGCTCGTGGCTCACCACGGAGAGGAACTCGTTCTTCATCCGGTCGACCTCGCGGCGCTGGGTGACGTCACGGAAGACGACCACGGCGCCGGTGACCCGCTCCCCCTGGCGAACCGGGCTGGCGGTGATCTCGACCGGGAACCGGGTGCCGTCGGCGCGGACGTAGACGTCCTCCTCGCCGGTCGCCACCGACCCCTGCCTGATCGCATCCGTGACATAGCAGCCGGACGGGTCGTACGGCGTGCCGTCGTCGCGCGGAGCGTGGAACCGGTGGTGGGCACCCTGGCCGAGCAGGTCCCGGGGTCGGAGCCCGAGCGCCGCCGCGCCGGAGGGGTTGAGGAAGGTCACCCGTCCGTCGAGGTCGACGCCGTAGATGCCGTCGCCCACCGAGCTGAGCAGCACCTCCGTCTCCCTCGCCATCCGCCGGATGTCGGCGGTCTGCTCGTCGACACGCTGCTCGAGCCCCTGCCGCAGCGCCGCGTTGTCGGCGGTCAGCAGGATCTGGCGGAACCCCGCCGCCAGGAGCAGGAGGACCCAGAGCCCGCCCTGCAGGACCGTCACGTCCTCCCGGGTTTGCCCCCACTGGATGCTCTGCACGACGAGGGCCGCGACGAGCGTGCCGAAGACCAGGACGGTGCCCTGGACGTCGAAGCTCCCCGCTGGCGTCTCCCGTTGCCGGGGGACGGTCGCGTCGGGGTGCCAGGTGGCCGCCGAGAGCATCCCGTAGCCGACGATCCACCCCAGGTCGATCGGGGTGCCGAACACGAAGTCGCCCCGGGCCGCCTCCACGGCGAACGCGAGGTCCGCCATCGCATAGAGGATGAACCCGCCCCCGATCAGGAACCAGAACGTCCGGTTGCCGAGGCTGCGCACGATGAGGAACAGCGCGAGCGTCGCCAGCGCGACGTCGAGGATGGGAAGGCTGAGGGACAGGATCCGGCGGAGCTGGTTCGGACCGTCACTCTCGAGCACCTCGTTCCAGACGAGCACCGAGGTGATCAGGAGCGTGGCACAGCCCAGGACGATCCCGTCGAGCACCAGCACGAGGCGCTCGGCGCCCCGGTGCAGCGCCTCCCCCAGCGCGAGCAGGCCGAAGGCTCCCAGCACGAGGGCCAGCGCAAGCGACGCTTCGGCGACGAGGCTCGGGTCGTCGACCGGGTCCACGTCGCGCACGGTCGACCACAGGTTCCCGGCGAGCGCGACCACGCCGGCCGACACGATGAGCAGCCACGCCCGACGACGGCGGCCGGTGGTCCGGAGCATCGCACGGGTGCCCCCGCCGATGATGCCGGCACCGCCGAGGAGCAGCCCTGCCGCGCTGGCCGTCTCCTTGGTCTCCGCGTCCAGGTCACTGGTGAGCAGGAACCCGAAAAGGACGCACAGAAGGACCGCCGCACCCAGTGCGGCCGAGAACTGCCGCTGGGGATCCAGGGCCGAGCGCCTGCTCATGACGTGGGGAACGTACCAGCGCTACCCCCGTGCGCGGTCAGGAACGCCCCAGGTCGCTCAAGGCGTCTCGGACCGCCCCGTGGAACGTGGGGTAGGCGTAGATCATCGTCATCAGCGTGCTGACCGGCACCCTGGCATGGACGGCGGTGGTGAGCATCCCCACCACCTCGCCGCCCATCGGCCCCACGGAGGTCGCACCGACCAGCACGTCACCGTCCGCGACCAGCTTGACCAGCCCCTCGTTGCCGGCGGAGTGGATCCAGCCGCGGGAGGACTTCGTGAGGTCGATGGTGCCGGTCCGAACGTCGAGCCCCTGCTCCCTGGCCTGGGCCTCGGTCAGCCCCACGGCGCCCACCTCGGGGTCGGTGAACGTGACCCGCGGAACCGCGTGGAACTGCGCCTCGTCACCGTCCTCCCCGAGGAGGTGACGTACGACGACCGCGGACTCGTACATCGAGGTGTGCGTGTAGGCGCCCTTCCCGACGATGTCGCCGACCGCGAACAGCCAGTCCAGCGGCTCGTCGCCGGCGACCACCCGCATCCGCCCGTCCGTCTCCAGGTGCCCGTCCTGGGGGTCGACGCCGACCGTCTCGAGACCGACGCCCGCGACCTGCGGGACCCGGCCGGCCGCGATCAGCAGCTTCTCGGCGGTCACGACCTCGTCGGCGAGCGTGAGCCGGAACAGCCCGTCGGAGTGGGCCACCTCCTTGATCTCGACGCCCGGCATGACACGGACTCCGTCGCCCGCGAGCACCGTGGTCATCAACGCGCTGGTCTCCGGCTCCTCGGCCGACATGATCCGGTCGGCGGCCTCGAGCAGCGTGACCTTCACCCCGAAGCGGGCGAACGCCTGCGCCAGCTCGCACCCGATCGCGCCGGCGCCGAGGACCGCCAGGGTCGTGGGCAGCTGCTCGACCTTCACGACGTCGCGGTTGGTCCAGTACGGCGTCGCGTCCAGCCCGGGGACCGGCGGAGTGCCCGGGTCGGTGCCGGTGTTGAGGACGACTGCCTTCCGGGCCCGCAACCGGCGGCCGTCGACCTCGACCTCGCGCTCGCCCACGAGCCGGCCGTGTCCGCGCAGCAGCGTCGCCCCGTGGTCCTCCAGCCGCTCGACGGCGACGGTGTCGTCCCAGTCGTCGGTGGCCTCGGAACGGATCCGGCTCGCCACCGGCGTCCAGTCCGGGACCGTCGTACTCTCGCCCGCGAGCGCGGGAACCCGCCGGGACTCCGCGAGCGAGTTGGCCGCGCGGATCGCCATCTTCGAAGGGATGCAGCCGTAGTAGGGGCACTCGCCCCCGACCAGCCCCTTCTCGACGCCGACGACCGACAACCCTGCCTCGGCGAGCTTGTTGGCCGTCGCCTCACCGCCGGGACCGAGCCCGATCACGACGACATCGACCTCGGACATATCGCTGGACTCAGTCATGGCGCCAGCCTGCCACCGACGGCGGCCGCGCGTCCCGCGCCGAGCCGTGTCTCAGCCCTTGAGTGTCGCCTTGTTGCGGACGATGGCGCCGAGGACCCCGTTGACGAACGCCGGTGACTCGTCGGTGGACAGGTCACGGACGAGGTCGACCGCCTCGGTCACCGCGACCGCGTCGGGCACGTCGTCGACGTACACGACCTCGAAGACGCCGATCCGCAGCGCGTTGCGGTCGACGGCGGGCATCCGCTCGAGCGTCCATCCCTCGGAGTACGACGAGAGGAGCTCGTCGATCCGGCCGATGTGCTCCTGGACTCCCCGGACGAGCCGGGCGGTGTAGTCGTTGACCGGCGGGTCGGCCTCGGCGATCCGCTCGGCGAGCAGGTCGGTGGGGACGACGTCACGGGCGTCGCACTCGAACAGGACGTCGAGCGCGCGCTTGCGGGCCTTCGATCGGGCCGACACGGTCCGCCGCCTCAGCTGTTGACGCGGCCGAGGTAGCTGCTGTCGCGGGTGTCGACCTTGACCTTCTCGCCGGTGGTGATGAACAGCGGGACGTTGATCTCGTGGCCGGTCTCCAGCCGCGCCGGCTTGGTGCCACCGGTGGAGCGGTCCCCCTGCAGCCCGGGCTCGGTGTACTCCACGAGGAGCTCGACCGACGCCGGGAGCTCGATGTAGAGCACGCGGCCCTCGTTGGTGGCGACGATCGCCTCCTGCTGCTCGAGGAGGAAGTTGGCGGCGTCCCCGACGATGGCGGGGTCGATCTCAAGCTGGTCGAAGGTGTTGGTGTCCATGAACACGTAGCTCGTGCCGTCGTTGTAGAGGTACTGCATCGTGCGCTTGTCGACGTTGGCGACCTCGACCTTCACGTCGGCGTTGAAGGTCTTGTCGACGGTCTTGCCCGACTCCACGTTCTTCAGCTTCGTGCGCACGACGGCGCCGCCCTTGCCGGGCTTGTGGTGCTGGAACCAGCTGACCTGCCAGAGCTGGCCGTCCAGGTTGAGCACCATGCCGTTCTTCAGGTCGTTCGTCGTCGCCATGCGCGCAGGAACCTCTTCCGGGTCTGGGGTAGGGGGCGGGCCGGAGGGCCAACGGTGGAGTTTACCGTGCCCGGACATAACCTTTCCCCCATGAGCAGCCCGGCACAGGTCATCACCGCACGGTTCCAGCAGGCGCTCGGCACCGCGTTCGGCGCCGAGCACGCCGCGGCCGACCCGGTGATCCGCCCCTCGCAGTTCGCCGACCTCCAGGCGAACGTCGCGCTGGCGCTGGCCAAGCGGCTGGGCAGCAACCCCCGCGAGGTGGCGACCCGGCTGGTGGAGGCGCTGGAGATCGACGACGTCGCGGAGCCCCCGCAGATCAGCGGCCCGGGGTTCGTCAACCTGACGCTGCGGCCCGTCCTGGCTGGCCGGCGAGGTGACCGCCCTGGCGGCCGACCCGAGGCTCGGCGTGCCGGAGCAGGAGCAGCAGGTCGTCCCGATCGACTACTCCGCGCCGAACGTGGCCAAGGAGATGCACGTCGGACACCTGCGCACCACGGTGGTCGGCGACGCGCTCGCCCGCACGCTGGAGCACCTCGGCCACCAGGTCGTCCGGCAGAACCACGTCGGCGACTGGGGGACGCCGTTCGGGATGCTCATCGAGCACCTCCTCGACGTCGGCGAGGACTCCGAGGAGGCCCGCGCCCTCGTGGACAGCCCGAACGACTTCTACCAGGCGGCGCGCGCGAAGTTCGACGGCGACGAGGCGTTCGCGGCACGGGCCCGGCGCCGGGTGGTGACCCTGCAGGCCGGCGACCCCGAGACGATGCGGCTCTGGGAGGAGCTGATCGACCTCTCCAAGGCCTACTTCAACCGCGATCTACGGCCTGCTCGACGTCACGCTGACCGACGAGGACCTGGCCGGCGAGAGCGATCTACAACGACGTCCTCGCCGAGATCTGCGACGAGCTCGAGGACGCCGGGATCGCCACGGTCAGCGACGGCGCGCTCTGCGTCTTCCTCGACGGCTACACCGGCCGTGAGGGCAAGCCGGTGCCGCTCATCATCCGCAAGAGCGACGGCGGCTACGGCTACGGCACGACGGACCTCGCGACGATCCGGCATCGGGTGCGCGACCTCGGCGCCGACCGGGTCCTCTACGTCGTCGGCGCCCCGCAGGCGCTGCACCTGCAGATGGTGTGGGACACCGCCCGGAAGGCCGGCTGGCTGCCCGACGACGTCGAGGTCGTCCACGTCCGGATCGGCAACGTGCTCGGTGCCGACGGCAAGATCCTGCGCACCCGCAGCGGCGCCCCGTCAAGCTGATGCGACCTGCTCGACGAGGCGGTCGACCGGGCCGGCCAGGTGCTGGCGAGAGTCCCGACCCGAGCTCGACGCCGCACGCGGGCGGTGATCGCCCAGGCAGGTCGGGATCGGCGCGGTGAAGTACGCCGACCTCTCGGTCTCCCACGACAGCGAGTACACCTTCGACTTCGACCGGATGCTCGCGCTCGACCGGCAACACCGGCCCCTACCTGCAGTACGCCGCGGCCCGGATCCGCTCGATCCTGCGCAAGGCCGAGGCGGCCGGCGCCACGGCCGGCGACGTCGTCATCACCGAGCGAGGCCGAGCGCGCGCTGGCCATGACGCTGCTCGGGTTCGGCGACGTCGTCGGCGCAGGTCGGCGGCGCCCTACGAGCCGCACCGGCTCTGCGGCTACCTCTTCGAGCTGGCCCAGGCGTTCACGACGTTCTACGAGGCGTGCCCGGTGCTCAAGGCCGAGGACCCCGTCGGTCCGCGGCGTCCCGGCTGCGCGCTCTGCGCGGTGACGCTCGACGTGCTCGTGACCGGGCTCGGGCTCCTCGGGATCACCGCTCCGGACCAGATGTAACCCCCGCCGAGCCGTCACTGGTGCCGGGTCGAGCCGTCACCGGTGCCGGGCGCGTGGCACGCCGACGGCGCGACGTACCGTGCCTTGTTGAAGAGCCGCGCCGATCTTCTCCCGTACACACCAAAGATCGAGGCCTGGGAGGGACGGTGCTCTCACCAGGTCTTGCTGTAGACCCAGTCGAGGTCACGCCAGGAGCGGGCGCGCCACGCGTCCTCGGACCAGCTGCGGGCCGGAACGTCGAGTGATGCCCAGCCCTTCGACGTCCAGCGGTCGCCCCGCCAGCTGCGCGCCCGCCAGGCCGTGCCGGACCAGTTGTTGCCGGTCCACGTGGCGTCGCGCCAGGAGCGGGCCGTCCAGGAGCTTCCGGACCAGTCGGCACCGGTCCAGGTCCGGCCGTTCCAGGTGCCACCCGTCCAGGCCTCGCCGGCGGCCGAGGCCGTGCGCCAGGATCGAGCGTCCCAGGGGTTCCCCATGGCGTCGACCTCGCCGGTCAGCATGGCGCCGGTGACCGGGTCGACGACGTGGCTGTCGCCGCGGGCGCCTTCGAGCGTTCCCGGTGCCGGTCGAGGTTGCCCAGCTCTGCTCGGACCGGGTGGCCGAGGGCGTGCCGGCCTCGAAAGCGGCCTTGAGGTCGATCGACGCCGGTGCCGTTGGCCCCGTTGCCGGACCCTGTCCGCGGTCTTCTTCAGCAGGTACTTCACCTGGTCGGGGGTGAGGGTCGGGCGCTGCTGCAGCAGCAGCGCGACGGCGCCGGTCACCACGGCGGTCGCCTGCGAGGTGCCGCTGCCGCGGAAGAAGCGCTGGGCGGCGTCGCCGGTGACCAGCCCCTCGGGGTGTCCCACGTCGACGTACGAGCCAGGGGTGCGCAGGGAGACGACGGACTTGCCGGGTGCGAGCAGGTCGGCGCGGCGGGCGTGGTGCCGGGGTTGGTGAAGGTGGCGCGCGATCGTCGTCGTCGCGCTTGTCCGTCCCGAGGTGATCGACTGGCGCCGACGGCGAGCACGTACGGGTTGGCGGCGGGCATCGTGAGCTGGGGCGCCGGTGCCGTCGTTGCCGGCGGCGACCACGACGACGATGCCCTTGCGCCAGGCGGCCTCGACGGCGTAGCGACGAGCGGGTCGACGGTGTACGGCTGGGTCGAGTGCGGTGCCGTAGGACAGGTTGATGACGCGGATGTTCAGGCCCGGGTCGTCGCGGTGCTGCGACGACCCAGTCGATGGCGGCGATGACCTGGGAGACGTCGACTGCCACCGTCGGCGGCGGCGACCTTCAGGTTGACGAGGCGCGCGTCCGGGCGCGACGCCGATGAAGTGGTCGCGTCGTTCTCGTTGCCGTTCTGCGACCTCGGGGTCGCGGCCGGCGATGATGCCGGCCATGTGGGTGCCGTGGCCGTAGCCGTCGAGGTGCCGGGTTTGGCGGTCTGGGACTCGAACGACAGGTCGGGACCGTTGACGACCTTGCCGGCGTGCTGGTGAGGCCCTGCGACCGGGGCAGACGCCGGTGTCGATCAGCGCCACGTCGATGCCGCGGCCCGTGATCTTCACGCCACGAACGTCGGTCTTTCCATAGGCATCTTGAGCTCCGTACCAGCTTGGCGGCGTTGAACACCGAACCGAGATCGTGGTCGGACTGCCACGTGCCCGTCGCCTTGGATGCCTTCTCGTCCTCGCGGGTGTCGTCGTCACCCCAGTCCTCGTCGAGGAATCCACCCGTGCCCGCTCCCGGGCCCGACGCGGCCTGGGTCGTCACGACCGGACCGGAGGCCGGAGAGGCAGCAAGCCCTGGGGTTGCGCCAGGCGCGGCGGTGAGACCCACCGCGACGATGGCGGCAAGCGGCGCGCCCAGCCGCTTCCACGTCCGTGACTTCACTTCTCTGCAGATCATGTTTGCTACCCCTGGTGGTCGTGCACCCAGGATGGTCGACCAAACCCATGCAGTCCACCCGAACCAGGACATTTAACCCTGCCTCCGGGCCAGGCTGATTCCGCAGTTGATCTCGACGAGCGAGGACTCTTCTGCTCCGCCACAAGATGCTCAGCGCCGGACCGTGCTGGCTGCCCGCGCCCTACGCTGGCTCGATGAGCACCTGGTTCGACTCGCCCTCCGAGGCAGGCAAGCGGCTGCACGAGGTCGGCTACCTCGCGGACGCCGCGACCACCACGACGGCGTACCTCGCCGGCGAGCTGCAGAAGCCGCTCCTCGTCGAGGGGCCCGCCGGAGTCGGCAAGACCGAGCTCGCCAAGGCGGTGTCCCGGGCGACCGGGGCGGAGCTGGTCCGGCTGCAGTGCTACGAAGGGCTCGACGAGGCCCGCGCGCTCTATGAGTGGAACTACAAGAAGCAGCTGCTCCGGATCCAGGCGACCGGGCAGGACCAGGCGTGGGAGGAGACCCACGACGACATCTTCACCGACGAGTTCCTGCTCACGCGGCCGCTGCTGACGGCGATCCGGCGCGAGGAGCCGACGGTCCTGCTCGTCGACGAGGTCGACAAGACCGACGTCGAGGTGGAGGGGCTCCTGCTCGAGGTGCTCTCGGACTTCCAGGTCACGATCCCGGAGATGGGAACGGTGAGCGCCGTACGCCGTCCGTTCGTCGTGCTCACCTCCAACGCGAGCCGCGAGCTCTCCGAGGCACTGAAGCGCCGATGCCTCTACCTGCACCTCGACTACCCGGACCCCGCGCGGGAGAAGGAGATCGTGGTCTCGCAGGTGCCCGGGATCTCCGACGACCTCGCGCACCGGTTGGTGGACACCGTCGCCCAGCTGCGCGAGCTGGAGCTGAAGAAGGCGCCGTCGATCGCGGAGTCCGTCGACTGGGCCCGCACGCTGATCGCTCTCGAGGTCGAGGACCTGGACGAGGAGGCGGTGGCCGCCACCCTGGGAGTGGTGCTCAAGCACGCCTCGGACCACGACAAGGCGCTGGCCGCCTTGCGCGGCCACCGGCGGTAGGACCGCGATGGCCCTGCTCGAACGGCACATCGCGTTCGTCGAGGCGCTGCGCGCCGCGGGGATGCCGGTGTCGCTGACCGAGGACCTCGACGCGGTGGCGGCGGTGGCCCGCCTGGGCCTCACCGAGCGCGAGACGTTGCGGGCAGGGCTCGCGGCCACGCTCGTCAAGCGGCAGAGCCACCGGCCCGGCTTCGACGAGCTCTTCGACCTCTACTTCCCGGCGCTCCTGGGAGGCGGCGTGACCGCTGCCGGCCCCACGGCCGAGCCGCCCCTCGACGAGGGTGGCCGCCAGGGGACACAGGAGCTGGGCGACCAGGTCGTCGAGGCGCTCACCGCCGACGACGCGGCAGGAGATGCGGCGGCTCGCCGTGGCGGGTGTCGAGCAGCTCGGCGCGATGCCGGGTCGCCGTCCCGGGCTGTCGGCGTGGTCGTCGTACAACACGCTCCGAGCGCTCGATGCGGAGACGCTCGTCCTGCGGCTGGCCCGCGCGCTGATGGCCGGGAGCGAGGACCGGGCACCGCGTGCCGACGCGGTCGCCATGCTGACCGCGACCCGTCGCGTCGACCGGTTCAAGCGCCTGGTCGAGAGCGACGTACGCCGCCGGATGGCGGAGGACCGCACACCGGAGTACGTCGCGCGCACGACCCTGCGGCCGGCGATCGACCAGCTGTCGTTCACCTCGGCCCGACGCACCGACATCGACGAGATGCGACGTGAGGTCTACCCGCTGGCCCGACGGCTCGCGACCAGGATGGCGAAGGAGCAGCACGCGCGACGGCGCGGTCCGCTCGACTTCCGGCGTACGGTCCGCGCTTCCGTCTCGACCGGCGGCGTCCCGCTCACGACCCACCACCGGCCCAAGCGACCGCACCGCGCCGAGCTGGTGGTGCTGTGCGACGTCAGCGGGTCGGTCGCCAACTTTGCGTCGTTCACGTTGCTGCTCGTCCATGCGCTGCGGGAGCAGTTCGCCAAGGTCCGCGCGTTCACCTTCGTCGACGACGTGCACGAAGTCACCTCCGACCTGCGGCCCGGCGCAGACCCGGCGGAGACCCTGGCACGGCTCGCGGAGAGCGCACGGCACGCCTCCCGATGGGGGCGCACCGACTACGGCCGCGCGTTCCGGGCCTTCGAGGAACGCCACGCCGATGCGCTCACCCCCAAGACCAGCCTGCTCGTGCTCGGCGACGCGCGCTCGAACTACACCGACCCGCGGCCGGGGTCACTGCGCACGATGGTCGCCGGCTGCCGGCACGCCTGGTGGCTCAACCCCGAGCACCCGCGACAGTGGGACACCGGCGACTCCGCAGCCTCGACGTACGCCGGCATCGTGCCGATGGTCGAGTGCCGGAACCTCGCCCAGCTCACCGAATTCGTCCACGACATCCTCTGACACCGGCACGAGCGACGGTTCGACGCGGCACGAGCGACGGTTGAACCCGGCACGAGCGACGGTTCAACGGGCGGTGCGGAAGAAGCCGCCCGCGACAGCGCGGAACGCCTCCTCGAGCAGCTCCGGCGGGGGGCCCTCGAGGACCACCGGTCGGGCGAGCCCCTCGAGCACCACGAACCGCATGACGTCGCCGCGCGACTTCTTGTCGATCCGCATGGTGGCGAGGAGCTCGTGCCACTCCGCGCCCTGGTAGGTCGTCGGCAGTCCCACGGCGTCGAGGACGGTCCGGTGCCGCGCCGCGGTCGCGTCGTCGAGACGGCCGGCCAGCCGGGCCAGCTCGGCGACGAACACCATGCCGATCGAGACCGCCGCACCGTGACGGTAGGCGTAGCGCTCGGCCTTCTCGATCGCGTGGCCCAGCGTGTGGCCGTAGTTGAGCGCCTCTCGGCCGGGATGACCGGCAGCGCCGCCCGCCTCCCGGAAGTCGTGGGCGACCACGTCGACCTTGACGCGGATCGCCCGCTCGACGAGCTCCCGCAGCTCCGGCGAGCCCACCGTCAGCGCCGCCTCGGGCGACCTCTCCACCAGGTCGAGGATCGCCGGGTCCGCGATGAACCCGCACTTGACCACCTCGGCCATCCCGCTCACGACCTCGTTGCGGGGCAGCCCCTCCAGCGTCCTGAGGTCGCAGAGCACCCCGGTGGGCTCGTGGAACGCACCCACCAGGTTCTTCCCCTCGGGGGTGTTCATCCCGGTCTTCCCGCCGACCGCCGCGTCCACCATCCCGAGCACCGTCGTCGGCACGTGGACGACCTTCACGCCCCGCAGCCAGGTCGCCGCGACGAAGCCGCCCATGTCGGTGGTCGCCCCGCCGCCCACGGTGACGACGGCGTCGGAGCGGGTGAAACCGCAGCGGCCGAGCACCGACCAGCAGAATGCCGCCACCGAGACGTCCTTGGCGGCCTCCCCGTCGGGCAGCTCGAGCGCGTGCGCGTCGTACCCGGCCTCGGCGAGCGAGGCACGGACGCGTCCGCCCAGGTCCGCCAACCCGGCCGGGTGGAGCACCGCGACCCGGCGCACCCCCTCCCCGAGCAGCCCCGGCAGCCGGTCGAGCAGCTGCTCACCGACCACCACGTCGTACGGCGCGGTGGTGTCGGGCCCCTCGAGCCGCAGCGTCGTGGGCTCAACCACGGGGCGTCCCGTCGTGGGCCAGCGCGTCGGCGACCTCGTCCGCGACCTCCCCGGCAGCGCGACCGTCGGTGTCGACGACCACCTGCGCCACCGAGAGGTAGACGGGCAGCCGCTCGTCGAGCAGGCTCTTCACCCGGGACCGGACGTTGCCGAGCAGGAGCGGCCGACCGTGGCCGAGCCCGACCCGCTTCACGGCGTCGGAGAGCCCGACCTTGAGGAAGACCACCGGGTGACCGGACAAGGCCGCTCGCGTCCCGGCGTCGAGGACGGCTCCGCCGCCGAGCGCCAGCACCCCGTCGTGCCCGGCCAGCGCCGCCGCGACGGCGGCCCGCTCCCGCTCGCGGAACCAGCCCTCCCCCTCGTCGACGAACATCTCGGAGATCGGCCGGCCCTCGGCGGCCTCGATGTCGGCGTCGGTGTCGCGGAAGCCGACACCCCACCGCTCCGCGAGCAACCGGCCGACCGTCGTCTTCCCGGCGCCCATCGGGCCGACCAGGACCGCCCGGGGTCCGGCCATCAGCGGAACCTCAACGTGTCGAGGTAGCCCTCCACGTTGCGCCGCGTCTCCCCGACCGAGTCGCCGCCGAACTTCTCCAGCACCGCCTCGGCGAGGACGAGGGCGACCATCGCCTCCGCGACGATGCCGGCGGCCGGCACCGCGCACACGTCCGAGCGCTGGTGGTGGGCGACGGCTGCGTCGCCGGTCGCGACGTCGACGGTGCGCAGGGCTCGCGGAATGGTGGCGATCGGCTTCATCGCCGCCCGGACCCGCAGCGTCTCGCCGGTCGACATGCCGCCCTCGGTGCCGCCCGACCGGCCGGAGGTACGGCGGATGCCGGCGTCGGTCGACACGATCTCGTCATGGGCCTTCGAGCCGGGGTCGGCGGCGAGGCCGAAGCCGTCCCCGACCTCGACGCCCTTGATCGCCTGGATTCCCATGAGGGCGCCGGCGAGGCGCGCGTCGAGCCGGCGGTCCCAGTGGACGTGTGATCCCAGCCCCGGCGGCAGCCCGTGGACCGCGACCTCGACGACCCCACCGAGGGTGTCGCCGTCCTTGTGGGCCTGGTCGATCTCGGCGACCATCGCCTTGCTCGCGTCCGCGTCGAGGCAGCGGACCGGGTCCGCGTCGAGTGCCGCGACGTCCGCCGCCATGGGCACCGATCCGTAGGGCGCCCGGGCGGTCCCGATCTGCACGACGTGCGACACGATCTCGGCGCCGGTGGCCTGGTGCACGAAGGCCGACGCCACGGCCCCGAGCGCGACCCGCGCGGCCGTCTCCCGGGCCGAGGCGCGCTCCAGGATCGGCCGGGCCTCGGCGAAGTCGTACTTCTGCATGCCGACCAGGTCGGCGTGGCCCGGTCGTGGCCGGGTCAGCGCGGCGTTGCGCGCCATCCCCTCCAGCTCGGCCCGGTCGACGGGGTCGGCCGCCATGACCTTCTCCCACTTGGGCCACTCGCTGTTGCCGATCCGGATCGCGACCGGTCCGCCCTGGGTCTCGCCGTGGCGGAGACCGCCGATCACCTCGAGCGCGTCCTGCTCGAACTGCATCCGGGCCCCGCGTCCGTAGCCGAGGCGCCGGCGCGCGAGCGCGGCGGCGATGTCACCGGTGGTCACGGTGACGTGGGAGGGCAGCCCCTCGAGGATCGCGACCAGGGCAGGGCCGTGGGACTCGCCCGCAGTGAGCCAACGCAGCATGTGCCGAGTCTTTCACGGCCCCTCCCACCCACCAGCCCCTGCCCAGCCCCTGCCCAGCCCCTGCCCAGCCCCGCCTCGTCCGATTGGGAGTGCGCCATGGCGCACTCCCAATCGGACGAGGCGGGGTCCCGGGGAGGCGGGAGGGTCAGCTGCCGAGGTAGAACGACCAGATCGGCGGGCCCCACAGCACGCCCGACGAGCGCACCGAGGAGCATGAACGGCCCGAACGGGTAGGCCTTGCGGTCGACGAGCCGCAGCACGGTGAGCAGCCCCCCGCCGACCCCGCCGAGGAGGAACCCGGCGTAGACGCCGACCAGCAGCGGCCCCCAGCCGAGGTAGCCCAGCACGATGCCGAGGACGCCCGAGAGCCGGACGTCGCCGTACCCCATCCCCCGCGGGTAGACCAGCCACAGCAGCAGGAAGGTGCCGCCCGCGACCGCCCATCCCCAGCCCGCGCGGACCATGTCGCCCCAGTCACCGGAGAGCAGGGAGGCCGTGGCGGCGAGCCCGACGACGACGAGGTACGACGGCGCGATCAGCCAGGTGGGCAGGAGCCGGGTCCGCCAGTCGACGACCGCCAGCGCCAGCCCGACCGGGACGAGGTAGGCGAGCAGCAGCAGCTCCCACTCCCACCCGGTCCGGGCACCGACCAGCCCGCCGACGACCGCGCCGGCGACCGCCGTCCGCCAGGTCAGCCCGGGCAGGGCGGCGATGGCGGCGTACCGCTCCTTCGGCTCCTCCACGACGGTGTCCGGCGGCTGCACCGAGCCGATGGGGTGGCTCAGCTGCTCCGGGGTGCTCGTGTCCGCCTCGTCGACCTCGGCCTCGTCGTCGACGGGCTCCGGGATCCGCGCGATCAGCCGGGGTACGCCGAGCGCCGGCGCACGAGCCCGACGACGGCCATGACCGCAGCGGTGTCGAGGAACCAGCCCATGGTCCGCGAGCCTAGGCGACCGGCCCGCCACCCGACGGCCGTTCTCCCCAACGCGCGGCGAGAGCGGCGCTCGCCCGCGGCTCGCATCACGGCCAGCGGCGCCGACGCCGCCCCCGTCATCAGCTGCACCTGCATCACGGCCTGGTGGACGAGCAGGTCGAGCCCGCCGACCAGCGTCTGACCCGGCCTCCTCGGCCGCCGCGGCGAGCGGCGTGGGCCACGGGTCGTACAGCACCTCGAAGACGACGCTCGGCCGCGCGGCCGAGCCGCAGCTCGTCCTGCCCCTGCGCCGACGCCGGGATCGTGGAGACCAGGACGTCCGGCTCCGTCGTCGGGCGGCCGTGCCGAGCCTGTCGACGTCGGAGCTCGCGGCGGCCGCGGATGCCGGCGTACGGCGGCCAGCGTCTGCCTGCCGCGCGAGCCGGCTCGCGCACCAGCGACGGTCGCCCGGCCGCACCCCAGGTCGGCCAGGGCGAGCAGCACCGACGCCGCGGTGGCGCCGCCGCCGAGCACCACGGCCCGGCCGACCGGACCGTCCTACCGCTCGGCGCAGGGCGGCGGCGGCGCCGGGCACGTCGGTGTTGTGCCCCGATCCGCCGCCCGTCCTCGAGCACCACCGTGTTGGCGGCGCCCGCCTGACGCGGCCCGGTCGGTCGAGGTCGTCGAGCAGCGGCACGACGGCCCGCTTCAGCGGCATCGTCAGCGACAGGCCCCCGCCACGACGCGTCGAGGGAGGCCGAGGAACCCCGGCAGCCGTCGGTCTCCCAGCTCGACGGCGCCGTAGCTCCAGTCGAGCCCCAGCTCGTCGTACGCCGCCCGGTGCAGCACCGGCGACAGCGAGTGGCCGACCGGGCTGCCCAGGACCGCGCAGCGGCGCGGCCAGCCGCTCAGCACCGGTCCGAGCCGGCGCAGAACTCGGCCAGCTCGACGTTCTTGAACTGCAGGAACTCGTCGTAGTCGTCGGTGAACTTGGTCTCCCCGGTGTCGAGGTCGACGGTCACGTAGTAGACCCAGTCGCCCTCGGTCGGGTTGGCGGCCGCCTCGATCGCGGCGTCGCCGGGCGACTCGATCGGCCCCGGCGGCAGCCCCGGGTAGCGGCGGGTGTTGTACGGCGAGTCCACCTGCAGGTCCTCGGTGGTGAGCGCGAGGCCGAGGTCGCGGCCGAGGGCGTAGTTGACGGTGGCGTCGATCTGCAGCAACCCGTTGGTGGCGTCGGTCTCCAGCCGGTTGTAGATGACCCGGGCCACCTTGCCGCGGTCCTGCTCCCGGTTCGCCTCGGACTCGACCAGGCTGGCGACGATCATCACCTCGCCCGGCGTGTAGCCGAGCTCCTTCGCGCGCGCCTCGAGGTCGGCCTCCTCGGCCGCCTGCCGCCAGCGGTCGACCATCTTCGACAGCATCGACTCGGCGTCCGCGTCGGGCCCGAACGCGTAGGTGGCGGGGAAGAGGTACCCCTCGGCGTTGCCGTCGGCGTAGCGCGGCAGCCCGATGCCTCCCGGGCGACTCGAGCACCCGCCGGAACTGGCGCAGCGGGACGTCGGTCTTCTTCGCGAGCAGCTTGACGGTGTCCTCGACCCGGAGCCCCTCGGGGACCGTCACCGAGCTCTGCACGAGGTTCGCCGGGTCGACGAGCACGCTCGAGCGCCGCCTCGGCCGGCATCTGCTCCCGAAGCGGTGTAGAAGCCGACCTGGATGCCGCGCGCCCTGCCGTCCTCGGCCGCGGCCTCGGTGAAGGCCTCGACGCTCTTGACGACGCCCGCCGTCCTTGAGGTTGCGCCCGATCGCGGCACGCGGTGTCACCCTCGCTCACCTCGAAGACCACCTCGCCGGTGCCCTCGCCGGAGTAGTCCTCGGGGCCGGCGAACAGCGTCCTGCGACCCGGTCCTTCCCGGCGACCACGGCGTACGCCCCGCCGATGGCGAGGGCGGCGAGCGACCACCAGCGACGACCAGGCAGCTCAGCAGCCCACCGCGGCTCCGCCCGACGGTGGGGCCGTCGTCGGGCGCGCTCCCCGAGGAACGGCTCGTCGTCCTCGAGGAACTGCTCGTCCTCCTCGACGGGCCGCCGAAGAACCCGTCGTCCGCCTCCGGCTCCGGTGCGAACGCTTCGTCGGCAGGGCCCGTCGGCGGGGTCGTCGCGCGGCACGTCGTCGAACGGGTCATGGCGATCGTCGCTCACGGCGCTCCCTCGTCGGTCGTCGTCGGTGGCACCAGCTCCCCCGGGGGCCGTCCGGTGCCGCGCTCGGTGTCGAGTGCATTCTGCAGGATCACCACGGCGGCAGCCTGGTCCACGACGGCACGTCGCCGCTTTCCCTTGCGCCCCTGCTCGCGCAGCACCGCCTCGGCGGAGACGGTGCTGAGCCGCTCGTCGCAGAGCCGTACGGCGACGCCGTCCGCGGCGAACGCCGTGCCGCGAGCCGCCCGGCGAAGCGACCGCACCTTGGCCGCGGCCGGCCCTTCGCCACCCGACAGCGAGCGGGGCAGCCCGACCACGGCCTCGGTGGCGCCGAGCTCCGTCGGCGAGAGCCGCGGAGCCGGCCGAGGTCGCCGGGGCCGCGGGCGACCGTCTCCACCGGCGTGGCGATCAGCCCCGAGGGGTCGCTCGAGGCGACCCCGATGCGCACGTCGCCGACGTCGACGCCCGAGCCGGACGCCCTCTTCTCATCCCGCGAGCCTCATCTCCGGTGGCTCATCCGGAGGCGACGGCCCGGGCCACCTGCGCCCGTACGTCGGTGAGCGACTGGTCGGCGCGGGGGCGTCAGCGCCACCGCCCTGCGCCACGTCGTCCTTGCCGCCGCCCTTGCCGCCCAGACGTCGCGGCCGCGACCCGACCAGCGCGTTGGCCGACAGTCCGCCGGCTCCGGGCCTCGTCGTTGACCGCGACGACGACCGCCGGCTTGTCGCCGGCCGTGCCGACGACGGCGACGACGCCGGGGCGGGCGGCCGGGATCCGGCCGCGGATGTCGAGCGCGAGCCGGCGGACGTCGCCGGCGTTGGCGCCGTCCACGCGGTGGCCGACGAAGGCCACCCCGGAGACGTCCTCCGCCGCCGCGGCGAGCGTGCCCGCCGACGCCAGGAGCTGCGCCATCCGGACCCGCTCGATCTCCTTCTCCGCGCCGCGCAGCCGCTCGACGAGGTCGGCGACCCGCTCCGGCAGCTCCTCGGGGCGCGCCTTGAGCGCCTCGCTGAGCTGGGCGACCAGGACGTGCTCGCGGGCGAGGAACCGGTAGGCGTCGGCGCCGACCAGCGCCTCCACGCGACGGACGCCCGAGCCGATCGAGGACTCACCGAGCAGCTTGACGACGCCGAGCTGCGGCCGATCGGCCGGTGTGGGTGCCCCCGCACAGCTCGCGCGCCCAGTCGCCGACCGAGACCACCCGCACCTCGTCGCCGTACTTCTCGCCGAAGAGCGCCATCGCGCCGGAGCGGACCGCCTCCGCCTGGCTCATGATCTCGGCGTGCACCGGACAGGTCGGCGAGGACCAGGTCGTTGACCCGGGCCTCGACGTCGGCGAGGACCGACGCGGGGACCGACACCGAGGCGGAGAAGTCGAACCGGAAGCGGCCCGGCGCGTTCTCCGAGCCCGCCTGGGTCGCGGTGTCGCCCAGCGCCTCACGGAACGCCTTGTGGACCATGTGGGTGGCCGTGTGCGCGCGGCTGATCGAGCGACGCCGCTCGATGTCGACGAGCGCGTGGGCCTGCTCGCCGACCAGCACCTCGCCGGAGAGCACCTTGACCTGGTGCACGATGAGGCCGCTGATCGGCGACTGGACGTCGAGGACCTCGAGCCGCGCCCCGTTGCCGAGCTCGAGGACGCCCTGGTCGGCGAGCTGGCCGCCGCCCTCGGCGTAGAACGGCGTCCGGTCGAGGACCAGCTCGACCTCGTCCCCCTCGCGCGCCGAGTCGGCCGAGCCGGCGCCGGAGAGGATGCCGCGCACGGTGGCCTCGCTGACCACCTCGTCGTAGCCGGTGAACTCGACCGTGCGGCCGAGGGTGTCGGCGAGCGCACGGTAGTGGTGGCGTCTCGCCGTGCTTGGCCCGCTTCGACCGCGCGTCGGCCTTGGCGCGCTCCCGCTGCTGGCCCATCAGCCGGCGGAACCCCTCCTCGTCGACCGAGAGCCCCTGCTCGGAGGCCATCTCGAGGGTCAGGTCGATCGGGAAGCCGTAGGTGTCGTGGAGGGCGAACGCCTTGTCACCGCCGAGGACGCTCGCCCCGCTCCGCCGGGCGCTCCCCCACCGCGACGTCGAAGATCTGGGTGCCCGCGCGAAGCGTCGACCGGAACGCGTCCTCCTCGGCGTAGGCGATCGAGGAGATCCGCTCCCACTGGACGGCTCGAGCTCGGGGTAGGACGCCTTCATCCGGTCCCGGCTCACCGGGAGCAGCTCGGGCAGCACGCGGTCCTCGACGCCGAGGAGCCGCATCGAGCGGACGGCGCGGCGCAGCAGCCGGCGCAGCACGTAGCCGCGCCCCTCGTTGCCCGGCGTGACGCCGTCACCGATCAGCATCAGCGCGCTGCGCACGTGGTCGCAGACGACCCGGAACCGCACGTCGTCGTCGTGGCCGTCCTGCCCGCCGCGCCGTAACGGCGACCGGACAGCTCGCTGGCCCGCTCGATGACGGGGAACATCTCGTCGATCTCGTACATGTTGTCCTTGCCCTGGAGCAGGTAGGCAACACGCTCGAGACCCATGCCGGTGTCGATGTTCCGCTTCGGCAGCGGGCCGCGGATGTCGAAGTCCTCCTTGGACCGCACCTCCGACAGCTCGTCCTGCATGAAGACGAGGTTCCAGAACTCGAGGTAGCGGTCGCCCGCCTCCCAGTCCCGCTCCGCGCCGAACTCGGGGCCCCGGTCGATGAGGATCTCGCTGCACGGGCCGCCGGGGCCGGGCACGCCCATCGACCAGTAGTTGTCCTTGCGGCCCGAGCCGGATGATCCGGTCGTCGGGGAGCCCCGCCACCTTGCGCCAGAAGCCGGTGGCCTCGTCGTCGTCCGCGTAGACACTGGCGTAGAGCCGGTCCTCGGGGAAGCCGTAGCCGCCGTCCGCCTGCGACTTCGTGACCAGCTCCCAGGCGAGCTCGACGGCGCCCTCCTTGAAGTAGTCGCCGAAGGAGAAGTTGCCGTTCATCTGGAAGAACGTGCCGTGCCGCGTGGTCTTCCCGACCTCCTCGATGTCGAGGGTCCGGACGCACTTCTGCACGCTGACCGCGCGGTGGTACGGCGGCGTCTCCTGGCCCAGGAAGTAGGGCTTGAACGGGACCATGCCCGCGTTGACGAACAGCAGGTTCGGGTCGTCGAGGAGCAACGAGGCCGACGGCACCGGGTGTGACCGCGCTCGGTGAAATGTGCGAGAAACCGTCGCCGGATCTCCGCGGTCTCCATCAGTCGTCGCCCTGTCGGTGTCGTGGTGCGGCTCTCGTGGCCGCTCGTCGAGTCCTCGGACGCCGTCGGGTTCCCTCGCTGCCATCAGGCACCAGGCTCAGCCGTGCCCGCAACTCGGTTTCCTTCTCGGCGGTCCCGGCCCGCACCTCGTGCGCGATGACCCGGGCGCCGGCGAACCAGCCCGGTGAACCGGTCGTGCAGCCCCGTCGACGGTCACCGCCTCGGCCGCCCGGCGTGCCTTCGCGGTCGCGTAGACCCCGGCCGCGGTGCCGGCGACGAACCAGAGCGCACGCATCAGGCGGCGTCCTCCCGGCCCCGGCCCGGCGTCCTCCCGTGCTCAGGGTCACCGGCCACCCGGGTGCCGCGCACCAGCCGGCGGGCCTCCCGCAGCTCGCGGCGTCGCTCGCGCCGGGAGCGGCGCCGCGCCACGTGGGCCTCGGCAGCGGCGCGGTCCAGGACGTCGGGCGACAGCGCCCGGCGTACGCCGTGGCCGAGGGCGACGGTGTGCACGACGAGGTCGACCGCACGGGCGCGGAGCCGGGTGGCGTCACGGTTGCGGGCCAGCACGCCCACGAGCTGGTCCTCCACGACCCGCCCCACCGCCGCACGGTCGCGCTCTCCGCCGTACGGAGCCAGCCTGGTGTGGTCCGCACCGTCCCCGGAGAGCGAGGTGATGACGTAGTCCCGCTCGACCTCGGCGGCCCGGCGTGTGTCGGTGACCTCGTCGGAGAGCGCGGCGACCGCCTGGCTGAGCCGGCCGACCTCCGCCCGCGACGCGAGCAGCTCGCGGTCGAGGCGCTCGCGCTGTGCCCGGGCGCTGCGCAGCAGCGCGACCGTCGCGACGAGGAGGATCGCCACGACGACGACCGCAGCGACCAGCGCTGCTGTCAGTGCGACCGGACCCATGGGAGGGAACCCTACCTGTCGCGTTCACCTCGCACGATGCGGCGTAGCCGCTCCCAGCGCTCCTTGACCGACGCCTCCGCGCCGAGGCTCGTCGGCTGGTAGTACGCCGCCCCGGCGACCACGTCGGGCGCATACTGCTGCTCGGCCACGCCGAAGGGCGCGTCGTGGGCGTAGCGGTACCCCTTGCCATGGCCGAGCGCTGTGGACCCGCCGTAGTGGGCGTCGCGCAGGTGCGAGGGCACCGGGCCGATCTTGCCGGCCCGCACGTCGGCGGAGGCGGCGTCGATCGCCTTGATGACCGCGTTGGACTTCGGCGCCACCGCGAGCGCGATCACCGCCTGGGCGAGGTTGAGCCGCCCCTCGGGCATCCCGATCAGCTGCACCGCCTGCGCTGCGGCCACCGCCGTCGTCAGCGCCGTGGGGTCGGCTAGCCCGATGTCCTCGCTGGCGAGGATCACGAGCCGGCGCGCGATGAACCGTGGGTCCTCGCCGGCCTCCACCATCCGGGCGAGGTAGTGCAGCGCGGCGTCGACGTCGGAGCCGCGGATCGACTTGATGAAGGCACTGATGACGTCGTAGTGCTGGTCACCGGCGCGGTCGTAGCGGACCGCCGCCCGGTCCACGGCGGTCTCGGCCACCTCGAGGGTCACGGTGTCGCCGCCGGTCGCCGTCGCCGCACCTGCGGCCGCCTCCAGGTAGGTGAGCCCTCGACGGGCGTCGCCGCCGGCGAGCCGCACCAAGTGGTCGAGCGCCGAGGACTCGACCGCGACGGCACCGCCGTACCCACGCTCGTCCTCCAGGGCCGACTCGAGGACCCCGCGCACGTCGTCGTCGGTGAGCGGTTCGAGGGTCAGCAGCAGCGAGCGGGACAGCAGCGGGGAGATGACGCTGAAGAACGGGTTCTCCGTCGTCGCCGCGACCAGCGTGACCCACCGGTTCTCCACGCCGGGGAGCAGCGCGTCCTGCTGGGCCTTGGTGAACCGGTGCACCTCGTCGACGAACAGCACGGACTCCTGGCCGCTGCGCGCCAGCCGGCTGCGGGCCGCGTCGATCGCAGCCCGGACCTCCTTGACCCCGGCGGCCACCGCCGAGACCTCCACGAAGTGCCGGTCGGTCTGCCGGCTGAGGATCGAGGCGATCGTGGTCTTGCCGGTGCCCGGCGGCCCCCACAGGATCAGCGACATCGGTTGGTCGCCCTCGACCAGGCGGCGCAACGGCGACCCGGCTGCCAGCAGCTGCCGCTGGCCGACCAGCTCGTCCAGGGTGCGGGGCCGCATCCGGACGGCGAGCGGAGCCGAGTCGTGGGCGTTGCCGGCCAGGGTGCCGCCACCCGCGGGTGCCGGTCGATCGCCCGGTCCGTCGTAGTCGAAGAGCCCCTCCATGTCAGTCCGGGACCCCGAGGCTCTCGACGGTGTCGCGGCAGACTTCCACCGTCGCCTCGAGCACGTCCGGTCCGGCCGCGTCGACCGCAGCCGAGCAGAAGAAGCCGCTGCCGCCGACCAGCCCGACGACGGCGACGGAGCGGATGCCGCTCTCGTCCGCGCAGTCGACGACCACGCCCGGAGTGCCGAACCAGGGGTCGTCGGTCACCTGGCAGCCGTCCCCCCGTCGGCCGTCCCGGTAGCCGTCGACCCTCCTCCGGACCGCCGCCTCGGCTTCCTCCGGCTGCACGGCCACGACGAGACGCTGCGTGTCCGACCCGAAGGTGCACGAGTTGACCACGGAGCCGGCTCGCTGCTCGGTGCCCGGTCGCTCCTGGTCGACGACCCGTTGGGAGAGGAGCGCGACCTCGTCCGCCGGCATCCGCAGCGCCCCGGCGACGAGGGTGGCGTCGACCTCCTCGCAGAACGGCTCGGAGAGCAGCGTGGCGGTGGTGGCGTCGAAGGCGGAGGGCGACTCCGCGGGCTGCGCGTCGGGCACCTGAACCGGGTCCTCCTGCCACAGCCACCGAGCGCGCCGAGCGCCAGCACCGAGATCAGGAGCGATGGCAGGGTCCGCTCCAGCGTGCTCACGGGCGGCACGGCTTGCTAGTCGGTGGCGTGGACGACGTTGCGGACCTCGGCGAAGTGGCAGGCGGACGGGTGGGGGTCGGCGGGCCGGTCCACCAGCGCGGGCTCCTCACGGGCGCAGAGGTCCTCGGCCTTCCAGCACCGGGTCCGGAACCGGCACCCCGAGGGCGGGTTGGCCGGCGACGGCAGGTCGCCCTGGAGGACGATCTGGTCGCGGTGGCCGCGCATCGTGGGGTCGGGCACCGGTACGGCTGAGAGGAGCGCCTGGGTGTAGGGGTGGGTCGGCCGCTCGTAGAGGGTCTGCTCGTCAGCCACCTCGACGACCTTGCCGAGGTACATGACCGCGACGCGGTCCGCGATGTGGCGCACCACCGACAGGTCGTGGGCGACGAAGACGTAGGAGAGGTCGTACTCGGACTGCAGCCGTTCGAGCAGGTTGATCACCTGGGCCTGCACCGACACGTCGAGCGCGGAGACCGGCTCGTCGCAGATGATGACCCTCGGTTTGAGGGCGAGCGCCCGGGCGATCCCGATCCGCTGCCGCTGGCCGCCGGAGAACTGGTGCGGGAAGCGGTGGTAGTGCTCGGGGTTCAGCCCGACCACCTCGAGCAGCTCCTGCACGGTCTTCTTCACGTCGCCCTTGGGCACCGCGTCCTTGTGGATCCGGAACGGCTCGCTGACGATGTCACCGACCGTCATGCGCGGGTCCAGCGACGCATAGGGGTCCTGGAAGATGATCTGCACGTTGCGGCGGACCTTGCGGAGCCGCTTCTCGCTCATCCCGACGAGCTCTTCGCCCTCGAGCTTCACCGAGCCGGACGTGGCCTTCTCGAGCCCCATCAGCACGCGGCTCAGCGTGGACTTGCCGCACCCGGACTCGCCGACCAGCCCCAGGGTCTCCCCCCGGTGGAGGTCGAGCGAGATCCCGTCGACCGCCTTGACCTGCCCGATGGTCCGCTTGAACAGGATGCCCTGGGTGATCGGGAAGTGCTTCTTGACGTCGACAGCGGAGAGGACCACCTCGCTCATGAGTTCAAGACCTCCTCGTAGAAGTGGCAGGCGCTGCGGCGCCCGGGGGCGACCTCGTAGAGCGGCGGCGGGTCGACCCGGCAGACGTCCTGGGCGTAGCCGCACCGCGGGTGGAAATTGCACCCGGAGGGCAGGTCGGTGAGGTTCGGCGGCAGCCCCTCGATGGAGGCGAGCTTGGTGCCCTTCATGTCGACCCGCGGGATCGACTCGAGCAACGCCTTGGTGTAGGGGTGCGCGGGGGCCTCGTAGATCGACATGACGTCGGCGGGCTCGACCACCTTGCCGGCGTACATCACGCAGATCTCGTCGGCGACGTCCGCGACCACGCCCATGTCGTGGGTGATGAGGATCAGCCCCATGTTGCGCTCCTGCTGCATCTCCTCGAGCAGCCGCATGATCTGGGCCTGGACGGTGACGTCGAGCGCGGTGGTGGGCTCGTCGGCGATGAGCAGCACGGGGTCGAGGGCGAGCGCCATCGCGATCATCACCCGCTGCCGCATGCCGCCGGAGAACTGGTGAGGGTAGTCGTTGACCCGGTTCTTGGCGTCGGGGATCCCCACCATGTCGAGCAGCCTCGCGGCCTCCTTCTTCGCCTCGCCCCTGGAGTAGCCCCAGTGCATGCGGAACTGCTCCGCGAGCTGCCAGCCGACCGAGAAGACCGGGTTGAGGGAGCTGAGCGCGTCCTGGAAGACCATGCCGATCCGGTTGCCCCGGACCTGACGCCGCTGGCTCTCCGGCAGCTTGAGCAGGTCGACCCCTTGGAGGATGACCTCACCCCCGGTGATCTTCGCCGGCGGCATGTCGAGGATTCCCATGATCGCCTGCGACGTGACCGACTTGCCGCACCCGGACTCGCCGAGGATGCCCAGGGTCTGGCCGGCGTGGACCTCGAAGTCGACGCCGTTGACGGCCCGGGCGACGCCCTCGCGCGTGTGGAACTCCACCTTCAGGCCCCGGACCTGGAGCAGCGGGGCCGACTCGTCGAACCCGATGTCGGCGAGGGGGTCCTTGCGACGGGTGGCGGCGCGGTCGGGGTCGCCCATCGTCATCGTCTCTGCGGAGCTGCTCATTCAGCGTCCTCTCGGGTCGAGCGCGTCGCGCAGTGCGTCGCCCAGCATGATGAAGCTGAGCACGGTGAGGATCAGTGCGGCGCTCGGGAACACGAGCAGGTGCGGAAGCCCGGAGACCGCGAGCCCCTGTCCCTCGGCGATGAGGATGCCCCACGAGATCGCCGGCGGCTGGAGCCCCACGCCGAGGAAGGTCAGCGTCGCCTCCGCCGCGACGTACGTCCCGACGTAGAGCGTCGACAGCACGATGATCGGCGACAGCGCGTTGGGAAGGATGTGCTTGAAGATGATCCACGAGTTCGTCGCGCCCATCGCCCGGGCCGCCTCGACGAAGTCCTGGTCGCGCAGCGAGATCACCGTGCCGCGCACGATCCGCATCATCGAGGTCCAGCCGAGCACGATGAGCACGAACATCACCGACCAGATGTTCTGCCGCTGCAGCAGCGCGAGGAAGACGAGCGCGCCGAGGATGAACGGCAGGCCGAGGACGATGTCGGTGAACCGCGAGATGATCGTGTCGAGCCAGCCGCCGAAGTAGCCCGCGAGGATCCCGAGCGTGCCGCCGACCAGCGCGGTCGCACCGGTGACCAGCACCGCGATGACGATCGAGGGGCGGGCCCCGTAGATCACGTGGGTGTACATGTCGCACCCGAGCACGGTGGTGCCGAAGATGTGTCCGTCGCCGGGCGGCTGCCGGTTCTCCATGAGCACGCAGCGCTCGGGAGAGGTGTTCGTCCACAGCGAGGGGAAGGCCGCCCACGAGATCACGACGACCACGACGATCAGGGCGACGACGAAGACCGGGCTGCGCAGCAGCTGACGGCGGGCGTCGCTCCAGAGGCTTCCGGAGGACACCGCGCCTTGCGCTCGCCGGGGCCGGACTCCACCGTTGAGACGTTCTCACTCATAGCGAATCCTCGGGTCGAGTACGGCGTACAACAGGTCGACGAGCAGGGACGCCACCAGGAACACCAGCACCAGCAGCGTCACGACGGCAAGGACCACCGGTGTCTCCTGTTGTCGGACGGCGCCGAACACGAGCCCCCCGATGCCGGGGATGTTGAAGATGCCCTCGGTGACGAGGGCACCGCCCATCAGCGCCCCGATGTCGATGCCGATGTAGGTGACGACCGGGATGAGGGAGTTGCGCAGCGCGTGGATGCCCACCACCCGCCGGTTGCTCAGCCCCTTGGCGCGGGCGCTGCGGATGTAGTCGCTGCGCAGCGTCTCGATGAGGCTGGTGCGGGTGAGCCGGGCGATGAAGCCGAGCGAGAGGCCTCCGAGGACGAACGCCGGCACGACCAGGCTCGCCCAGGGATGGTCGCTCCGGTAGGTGACCGAGAACATCGCCTCCACCCAGGGTGGCGCCCCCAGGTCGCGGACCCAGTTCCCGATGTAGAGGCCGGTGAGGATCTGCATGAGCACGCCGAGCACGAAGACCGGGACGGAGATGAGCAGGACCGTCGAGAGCCGGACGAAGTTGTCGACGAACCGGTCCTTGCGGAGCCCGGCGAGGACACCGGCGGTGATGCCGATGATCGCCTCGAAGACGAGGGCCAGGATCGTGAGCCGGATGGTGATCGGCGCCGCGCGCAGGATGAGGTCGAGGACGTCCTGGCGGTTGAAGTCGGTGCCGAAGTCGCCGGAGGCGTACTGCCCCAGCCGGTCGAAGAACATGCCGATGCAGGGGTTGCCTGGCTGGCCCGAGGCAGGCGTTGTCGAGCCCGAAGGACCGGGTCAGCGCGTCGATCGTCTCCTGCGGCGGCTGCCGGTCGCCGAAGAGGGACCGGATCGGGTTGCCGCTGATCTGGAACGACAGCGTCTGGAGGTAGTGCAGGAGGAACAGGGTGCCCAGCAGCACCGGGATGAAGTGCAGCAAGCGTCGAATCGTGTAACGACCCACGGTCTCTCTTCCTTCTGTGCTGATGGGCGAGAGTGAGGCGGGTGCGGACCGTGAGGTCCGCACCCGCCCAATCTAACCGCTGGAGCCGGTCAGCTGGTGACGGAGACGTGCTTCAGCAGCAGCTGGTCGAGCGGGCTGTAGTTCACGTTCTCCACGTTGTCGCTGTAGAGGATGAACGTCTGGCCGAACCACAGCGGGATGACGACCATGTCGTCCAGGACGATGTCGGCGGCCGACTGGTAGGACGGGATGCCCTCGTCCGACCGTCGCGGCGGCGTTGCCCTCGTCGACGAGCGAGAGGAACTCCTCGTGCTCGGGACCGCTCCAGTCGCCGTAGTTGGAGCTGCCGGCGCCGTAGATCGGGTCGAGGTAGTTCTCCGGCGACGGGTAGTCCGGGAGCCAGCCGAGGCGGTAGGGACCGTCCACCTTGCTGCGGGTGTCCAGTGCGGCGAGGTACGGCGTGAACGGCTGCGACTTGAACTCGAAGTCGAGGCCGAGGTCCTGCTGCCAGCCCTGCGCCATCGCCTGGACCCACTGCTCGTGGCCACCGTCGTTGTTGAACCAGATGTTGATGGTGTTGCCCGGGATGCCGCCGGCCTCCTCGAAGAGCTCCTTGGCGCGCTCGGGGTCGTACTCGCAGTACTCGCAGGCGTCGTCGCGGCTGCCGGGGACGAATCCGGGGATCACGTCCGTCGCGGGCTCGTAGTCGCCGTTCAGGACGCGGTCGATGATCGCCTCACGGTCGATCGCCAGCGACAGTGCCTGACGGATCCGGATGTCCTGGAACGCCTTCTCGTAGAGAGGGAAGCCGAAGTAGTAGTAGCCACCGCTCTCCGCCTTGAGGATCTGGTCGCCGTACTGGCCCTCGGCCTGCAGCCGCTGGCTCGGGTCGACCGAGTTCACGATGTCGAGGTTGCCCGCCTGGAAGTCACGGTAGGCGGTCTTGAGGTCGCCGTAGATCTTGAACTGGATCTCGTCGGCCAGCCCGGCGCTCTCCTCGTCGGCGTAGTCGGCGTACTTCTCCAGCGTGATCGACTGGTTGTGCTGCCACGCCTCGGCGAACTGGTAGGCGCCGTTGCCGATCGGCTGCTCGTTGCACGCCTTGACGTCGGCCTCGCACTCCTCGGCCATCGGCGCGAAGGCGGGGGTGTAGCTCATGACGAACGGCCACTGGGAGAACGGCTGCTTGAGCTGCACCTCGATGGTGAGGTCGTCGACGGCGGTGATGCCGGACAGCTCCTCGGCCTTCGGGCTTCTTGCCCTGCATCTCGTCGTAGCCTTCGACCTTGTTGAAGAAGAAGCCGACCTGCGTGGCGTTCGGGCCGTAGGCGGCGTAGTTCCAGCCGCGGAGGAACGACTCGGCGTTCACGGGCTCACCGTTGTGGAAGGTGAAGCCGTCCTTCAGCTTGATCGTCCAGTTCTGGCCGTCCTCGGACTCGATGGACTCGGCCATCCGGAGCTCCTGCTCCGTCGTCTCCGGGTCGACCTGGAGCAGGCCGGTCCAGACCAGGTTGATGATCTGGGAGCAGTCCGAGGAGTAGCAGGCGCTGGTGGGCGCGAACGCCTCGGGCTCCGAGCTGGAGACGCTGAAGCTGCCGCCCTTCCTGGCCACTGCTCTCGTTGCTGGCCCCGCTGCCCGAACCCTCGGTCTCGCCGCCGGAGCAGCTGGCGAGGATGAGGGCGGTGGCTACGGGGAGGGCGAAGGTCGCTAGACGCTTCGGTCGCCTCATGGATTCCTCCATCGTGATGGATATGTGGGTGTGGAACGGTGTGACGCAGCTCGCGCTGCGAACCTTTCCACCTCACCACACGCCGTCCGCGCCGTCACGAGGCGCCCGCCCGAAACGGGCAGTCGTGCTCAAACCGTTACGTGCTCATCGCCGTGCTGTGACGCAGCAGCGACGCGCTGGGGCTTGGCGTCGACACCGGCCTCCTTGCGCTGCTCCGCGGTGATCGGCGCCGGAGCCGCGGTGAGCGGGTCGTAGCCGTTGCCGGTCTTCGGGAAGGCGATCACGTCGCGGATGGAGTCCGAGCCGCTCAGCAGCGCGCAGATCCGGTCCCAGCCGAAGGCGATCCCGCCGTGCGGCGGCGCGCCGTACTTGAACGCCTCGAGGAGGAAGCCGAACTTCTCCTGGGCCTCGGCCTCGCCGAGCCCCATGACCGAGAAGACCCGCTTCTGGACCTCCTCGCGGTGGATACGGATCGACCCGCCGCCGATCTCGTTGCCGTTGCAGACGATGTCGTAGGCGTAGGCCAGCGCGTTGCCCGGGTCGGTGTCGAAGGTGTCGACCGACTCGGCCTTCGGCGACGTGAACGCATGGTGCACCGCGGTCCAGGCACCGCTGCCGACCGCCACGTCGCCGGACGCGGTGGCCTCGTCCGCCGGCTCGAAGAGCGGCGCGTCGACGACCCACAGGAAGCTCCACGCCGACTCGTCGAGCAGCCCGCACCGGCGGGCCACCTCGAGACGAGCGGCGCCGAGGAGGGCGCGCGAGGACTTCACGGCCCCCGCCCCGAAGAAGATGCAGTCCCCCGGCTTCGCGCCGACGTGGGCGGCGATGCCCTCCCGCTCGGCGTCGGTGAGGTTCTTGGCGACTGGTCCGCCGAGCTCGCCGTCCTCGCCCACCAGCACGTAGGCGAGACCGCGGGCGCCGCGCTGCTTGGCCCACTCCTGCCACGCGTCGAGCTGCTTGCGCGGCTGGCTCGCGCCGCCGGGCATGACGACCGCCCCGACGTACGGCGCCTGGAAGACCCGGAACGAGGTGTCGGCGAAGAACTCCGTGCAGTCGGTGAGCTCGAGGTCGGTGCGGAGGTCCGGCTTGTCGGTGCCGTAGCGGGCCATCGCCTCGGCGTAGGTCATCCGCGGCACCGGCGTGGCCAGCTCGTGGCCGATGAGCGACCACAGCGCGCGGAGGACCTCCTCGGCGAGCGCGATGACGTCGTCCTGCTCGACGAACGACATCTCGATGTCGAGCTGGGTGAACTCCGGCTGCCGGTCGGCCCGGAAGTCCTCGTCGCGGTAGCACCGGGCGATCTGGTAGTAGCGCTCCATCCCGCCCACCATGAGCAGCTGCTTGAACAGTTGCGGGCTCTGCGGCAGGGCGTACCAGCTGCCGGGCTGGAGCCGGGCCGGGACGAGGAAGTCGCGGGCACCCTCGGGAGTCGACCGGGTGAGCGTCGGCGTCTCGACCTCGACGAAGCCGCGGTCGTGCAGCACCTCGCGGGCGGCGTGGTTGACCCGGCTCCGCAGCCGCATCGCGGCCGCCGGGCCCGAGCGGCGCAGGTCGAGGTAGCGGTGCTTGAGCCGGACGTCCTCGCCGACGTCGACGTGCTCGTCGATCGGGAACGGCAGCGGCGCGGAGGCGCTGAGCACCTCCACCTCGGCGGCGATCACCTCGACCTCGCCGGTCGGCAGCTGCGGGTTCTGGTTGCCCTCCGGGCGCGCGGCGACCTCGCCGACGACCCGGACACAGAACTCCGAGCGGAGCTGGGAGGCGACCGCCTCGTCCCGGACCACCACCTGGACCACCCCACTGACCTCGCGGAGGTCGAGGAACGCGACCCCGCCGTGGTCGCGGCGGCGGGCGACCCAGCCGGCGAGCGTGACGGTCTGGCCGACGTGCTCCGACCTGAGTGCGCCGGCGTCATGGGTGCGGATCACGTGAGCTCCTGTGCGGTGTGGGAGACGATGGTGGGGGTGAGGTCGCCGGCCGGCGGCTTCCAGCGGTCCGGGTCGGCTTCGGACTGGTCGCCGCTGCGGATGTCCTTGACCTGGTCCGGCTGGCCCTCGTCGGCGGGGAACCAGACGAAGGGGATGCCGCGGCGCTCGGCGTAGCGGATCTGCTTGCCGAACTTCTGCGGGTACGCCGCGACCTCGGTGGGGATGCCCCGGCTTCGCAGCCGCTGGGCGACCGCGTCCGAGGCCGCCCGGCTCTCCTCCGCGACCAGCGCCACGAGCACGACCGAGGGGACCTTTCGGTCGGAGGTCAGCAGCCCGCGCTGGATCAGCGGCACGAGGGTGCGCGAGATCCCGAACGAGATGCCGACGCCGGGGTAGGTCGTCCTGCCGTCGGAGGCGAGCGCGTCGTAGCGCCCTCCCCCGCCGACCGACTTGAGGAACTCGAACCCGGCCATGTGGATCTCGAAGACGGTGCCGGTGTAGTAGTCGAGGCCGCGCGCGAGGCTGAGGCTCGCCTCGACCGAGAACCGGCTGCCGTTGAGCCCGGCACATCCGTCGACCACCGCGGCGAGCTCCTCGAGCCCGGTGTCGAGCAGCGCGTCCTTGACGCCGAGCGCGCGCACCCGGTCCACGAACGAGATGTCGGAGGTGGTGATCTCGGCGAGCGCGAGGCACAGGGCCGCCTGCTCCTCGGTCAGCCCCGCCTCGCCGACCAGCTGGTCGGCGACCGCGCGGGCCGGCAGCTTGTCCAGCTTGTCCATGATGCGGATGACCGTGGCCGGGTCCTCTGCTCCGAGCCCGGTGTAGAACCCCTGGATCAGCTTGCGGTTGTTCACCCGCAGGGTCAGCGGCGGCAGCGGCAGCGTCGACAGCGCCTCGGCCATCACGCGCGCGACCTCGACGTCGAAGTGGAAGGGCAGCGTGTCCTTCGCGACGACGTCGATGTCCGCCTGCGTGAACTCACGGAACCGCCCCTCCTGCGGCCGCTCGCCGCGCCAGGCCCTCTGCACCTGGAAGCGCCGGAACGGGAACTCGAGCCGGCCCGCGTTCTCCAGCACGTAGCGCGCGAAGGGGACGGTGAGGTCGAAGTGGAGCCCCATGCCGGCGTCACCCTGCTGCTCGTCGGCCTGAAGCCGGCGCAGGACGTAGACCTCCTTCGAGGTCTCCCCCTTCCGCAGCAGCTGGTCGAGCGGCTCGACCGCGCGGGTCTCCACGTTGGCGAAGCCGTGCAGCTCGAACACCCGGCGCAGCCGGTCCACGACCTGGGTCTCGACCACGCGCTGCTCGGGGAGCAGCTCGGGGAAGCCGCTCAGCGGGGTCGGCTTGGCCATCAGAGCCCTCGTCGGGGGGCCGGGGCGGTGTCGTCCTGACGCAGCAGGTCCAGCAGGTAGGGGTTGCTCGCCCGCTCGCGGCCGATGCTGGTCTGCTCTCCGTGGCCGGGCAGCACCACGATGTCGTCGCGCAGCGGCAGCACCTTCTCGGTGAGGCTCCTCAGCATGGTGGCGTGGTCGCCTCCGGGCAGGTCGGTGCGGCCGATCGAGCCCGCGAACAGCAGGTCGCCGGAGAACATCACCTCGCTGACGTCCGCGGCGTCGTACGGCGTGCGGAAGGTGATCGACCCCGGCGTGTGGCCTGGGGTGTGGTCGACGTGCAAGGTCATCCCGGCCAGCTCGAGCGGCTGGCCGTCCCCCACCTCGGTGACCTCGTCGGGCTCGGCGAACTCGTACCTGCCGCCGAGCAGCATGCCCGCCGTCTCCGGGGACATCGCGGCCATCGGGTCGCTGAGCAGGTGCCGGTCGTCAGGGTGGATGTAGGCGGTGGCGTCGTAGCTGCCGGCGACCGGCGCGACGCACCACATGTGGTCCACGTGGCCGTGCGACACCAGGATGGCGACCGGCTTCAGGCCGTGCTCGCGCACGACCTCGGCCACACCGGCGGCGGCGTCCTTGCCGGGGTCGACCACGACGCACTCGGCACCGGGCGCGGTGGCGGCGACGTAGCAGTTGGTCCCCCACGGCCCGGCGGGGAATCCAGCGATGAACACGGCACGGCTCCTGACTCGGTGGGCAACCCCGGCAGCCTACCGACCGGCCCTGCCTCCGCCCCAAACGGATTGACCGCCGCGGTTGGCGAGGGTGTCATTGACTACGATGGCGGACGCTCCAGCCGATGCCGACCCGAGGTGACCGCCGTGAACAGCGCGACCGACCCCAGCACCCCCGGAACGCCCGGGCCCGGTGGCGACGCCCCACGACCGGTTCCCGGTCCTCCGCGGCCGCGTCCGCCCCGCTCGGCTGCTCCCCCTGCTCCCCCTGCTCCCCCTGCTCCCGCTGCTGACCCGGCCACGGCTCCCGCCGAGCCGAGCGCGTCGGCCGCCTGGGGTCGCGTCGACGACGACGGCAGCGTCTACGTCCGCACCTCCGACGGCGAGCGCAAGGTCGGCCAGTGGGTCGGCGGCGACCCGGCCGAGGGGCTGGAGTTCTTCGCCCGCAAGTACGACGCGCTCGCCCTGGAGATCGACCTGCTCGAGCGGCGGGTGGCTTCGGGGGCGGTCGCTCCGGACGACGCGACCGGGGCGCTCAAGCAGATCCGCGCCACCCTGGCCGAGGCGCAGGCCGTCGGTGACCTCGACGCGCTCGACAAGCGGATCGCGGCGCTCACCGAGCTGATCGGGGTCCAGCGCGAGAAGCGCCGCGCCGAGCGGGCGAGGCGGCTGACCGACGCGAAGGTCGAGAAGGAGCGGATCGCCGCCGAGGCCGAGGAGCTCGCGTCGGGGGACGACTGGAAGGCCGGGGCGGACCGGCTGCGCGCGCTCCTCGACGAGTGGAAGGAGCTGCCGCGGCTGGAGAAGGCCGCCGACGACGCCCTCTGGCGCCGCTTCTCCACCGCCCGCACCACCTACACCCGTCGGCGCAAGCAGCACTTCGCCGAGCTCAACGAGAAGCGCGAGGGCGCCCGGTCGGTGAAGGAGAAGCTGGTCAAGGAGGCCGAGGCGCTCTCCGGCTCCACCGACTGGGGTCCGACGGCGGGTGCCTACCGGGAGCTGATGCGGCGCTGGAAGGCCGCCGGTCCGGCTCCGAAGGGCGTCGACGACCAGCTCTGGAAGAGGTTCCGGGGGGCGCAGGACGTCTTCTTCGGCGCTCGCGACGCGGCCGCCGCGGCCACCGACGCCGAGTTCGCGGAGAACGCCACCAAGAAGGAGGCGCTCCTCGTCGAGGCCGAGGCGCTCGTCCCGGTCACCGACCTGGCCGCGGCCAAGGCTGCGTTCCGCGACATCGCAGACCGGTGGGATGCGGCCGGCAAGGTGCCGCGCGACCGGATGAAGGAGCTCGAGGGCCGGATGCGCAAGGTCGAGCAGGCGATCCGGGGGGTCGAGGACGACGCCTGGCGCCGCTCGAACCCCGAGGCCCGGGCCCGCGCGGCGGACACGGTCGCCCAGCTCGAGTCGTCGATCGCCGATCTCGACCGCAAGCGGGAGAGCGCGATGGCCGCCGGGAACGAGAAGAAGGCGGCCGAGCACGCCGCCGCCCTCGGGGCCCGGCACTCCTGGCTGGTCGAGGCCAGGAAGGCGCTCGACGAGTTCTCTGGTTGAGCCGTCACGCGTGCCGGGTTGAGCCGTCACGCGTGCCGGTCGTCGGCCTGCGGACGCGCGGCGGTCGCCGTGTCCGACCGGCACGAGTGACGGCTCAACCTCGACCGGCACGAGTGACGGCTCAACCGGTGACGCGGTAGGCGTCGAAGACGCCTTCGACGTGGCGCACGGCCCTCAGGACGTGGCCGAGGTGCTTGGGGTCGGCCATCTCGAAGGTGAACCTGCTCTTCGCGACCCGGTCGCGCCCGGTGTTCAGCGACGCCGCGAGGATGTTGACGTGCATGTCGGAGAGCGCCTTGGTGATGTCGGAGAGCAGCCGCGCCCGGTCGAGCGCCTCGACCTGGATGTTCACCAGGAACATCGACTGGCCGGTCGGTGCCCACTCGACCTCGACGAGCCGCTCCGGGTGGCTCTTCAGCTCCCCGGCGTTGGTGCAGTCGGCCCGGTGGACCGAGACGCCTGAGCCGCGGGTGACGAACCCGAGGATCTGGTCACCGGGCACCGGCGTGCAGCACTTGGCGAGCTTCACCCACACGTCGGTGAGGTCCTTGACGATGACGCCGGCGTCGCCACCGGTCGGCCGCCCGCGCGAGCGTCGGCCGGTGATCTGCACGGCCTCGGCGAGGTCCTCGGTGGCGCCCTCCTCGCCGCCGAACAGGTCCATGACCCGGCGTACGACGGTCTGGGCGCCGACGTTGCCCTCCCCCACCGCGGCGTAGAGCGCGGAGACGTCGGAGAGGCGGAGCTCGGCCGCCACCGTGCTGAGCGTCTCGTGCGTCATCACGCGCTTGAGGGGCACGCCCTCCTTGCGCATCAACCGGGCGATCTGGTCCTTGCCCTGCTCGATCGCCTCCTCGCGCCGCTCCTTGGTGAACCACTGGCGGATCTTGCTCCGCGCGCGGGGCGACTTGACGTAGCCCAGCCAGTCGCGGCTCGGCCCCGCGCTCGGTGCCTTCGAGGTGAAGACCTCGACCACGTCACCGTTCTCCAGCGTCGACTCCAGCGGCACCAGGCGGCCGTTGACGCGCGCGCCGATGGTGCGGTGGCCAACCTCGGTGTGGATGGAGTAGGCGAAGTCGACCGGTGTCGAGCCGGTCGGCAGCGCCACCACGTCGCCGGCCGGGGTGAAGACGTAGACCTCGGCGGAGTTGATCTCGAAGCGCAGCGACTCCAGGAACTCGCCGGGGTCCTCGGTGTCCTGCTGCCAGTCGAGGAGCTGGCGGACCCAGGCCATGTCGCCGCCGGAGTCGACGAGGGTGCGGTCGGTGTCGGCGCCGACCCGGACGTTCTCCTTGTACTTCCAGTGCGCCGCGATGCCGTACTCCGCCCGCCGGTGCATGGCGAAGGTGCGGATCTGCATCTCGACGGGCTTGCCCTCGATGCCGATCACGGTCGTGTGCAGCGACTGGTACATGTTGAACTTCGGCATCGCGACGAAGTCCTTGAAGCGGCCTGGGACCGGGTTCCACCGCGAATGGATGACCCCGAGCGCGGCATAGCAGTCCCGGTCGTCCTCGACCAGGATCCGGATCCCGACGAGGTCGTAGATGTCGCTGAAGTCGCGGCCCCGCAGGATCATCTTCTGGTAGATCGAGTAGTAGTGCTTCGGCCGGCCGGTCACCTTCGCCTTGATCCTGGCCGACCGGAGGTCCTGCTCCACCTGGGCGATCACCCGGGTCAGGTAGCTGTCGCGGGAGGGTGCCCGGTCGGCGACCAGCCGCACGATCTCGTCGTACATCTTCGGGTGCAGCGTGCCGAACGCCAGGTCCTCCAGCTCCCACTTGAGGGTGTTCATGCCGAGCCGGTGCGCCAGCGGGGCGAAGATCTCGAGGGTCTCCTTCGCCTTGCGCTCCTGCGTCGACTGCTTGAGGTAGCGCAGCGTGCGCATGTTGTGGAGCCGGTCGGCGAGCTTGATGACGAGCACCCTGATGTCACGGCTCATCGCCACGATCATCTTGCGGATCGTCTCCGCCTCGGCGTTGTCGCCGTACTTCACCTTGTCCAGCTTGGTGACGCCGTCGACGAGCTGGGCGACCTCCTCGCCGAAGTCGCCCCGCACGTCGGCGAGGGTGTACGGCGTGTCCTCGACGGTGTCGTGGAGGAGCGCCGCGACGAGCGTCGGCTCGGTCATGCCGAGCTCGGCGAGGATCGTGGTGACGGCGAGCGGGTGGGTGATGTAGGGCTCGCCGCTCTTGCGCCGCTGCTCGCGGTGCATGCGCTCGGCGGTGACGTAGGCCCGCTCGAGGAGCGCCAGGTCGGCCTTGGGGTGGTTGGTCCGGACGGCGCGGAAGAGCGGCTCGAGGACGGGGTTCCCCGACTGGCCGCGGGTGCCCATCCGGGCCAGGCGGGCGCGCATCCGGCCGGCCGGCGTGCCGGCGACGGTCGCGGCGTCGGGAGGGGCCGCCTCGGGCGTCGTGGAGGGCCGCGACGGGGCGGGCTCCGGGCTCGGGGCAGCGTCAGGCGCGACCGCGCTGCCTGCCCGTTCGTCCGCCACCCCGGTCTCCTTCCGGCTCCGAGCGGCCAGTCTATGTCGGGCTAGACCGTGTGCAGGACCGTGAGCGGCATCCCGGCGAGCGTCTCCCGCCCGGCAAGGAACGACAGCTCCATGAGGATCGCGGCGCCGGCGACCTCTCCGCCGCAGTCCTCGACCAGCGACCGGGTCGCGGCGACCGTGCCCCCGGTCGCGAGGACGTCGTCGACGATGAGGACCCGCTCGCCCGGGCGGATGGCGTCCGCGTGCACCTCGAGCACCGCCTCGCCGTACTCGAGCGCATAGGAGACCCGGTGCGTGGGTCCCGGGAGCTTGCCGGCCTTGCGCACCGGGACGAACCCCGCGCCGAGGGCGAGCGCGACCGGTGCGCCGAGGATGAACCCGCGTGCCTCGATGCCGACCACCTTGTCGACCAGGCACCTGCCTTTGCTGTCGACGGCTGCCTCCGCGAGGGCGCGCACGACCGCGCTCAGCCCGTCGTGGTCGGCGAGGAGCGGCGAGATGTCCTTGAAGACGATCCCCGGCTTGGGGAAGTCCGGCACGTCGCGGATCAGCCGGACGAGGTGACCCGCGAGGGCGTCGTCGGTCATCGGCATGCCCGCCGTCAGCCCTTGCCGCGCTGGGACCGCGGCTTCCGCTTCGGCTGGGGCCGACCGGCGGCCGTGGAGTCGGCGACGGGCCGGGCGGACCCGGGTCGTTCACCGGCGGTGAACCGGCCGGGCGCCCCCGGCGGTACCGGCCGGTTGCCTCCGGTCGAGGGCGGGGCGCCGAGGGCACCCGGGCCGCCGGGCGGCCTCGTCGCGGCGGCGTCGGGTCCGCCGTCCGCGCCCGGGTCGTCGTGGATCGGCATGTCCTCGCGGAACACCGGCACCTGCGCGAACCGGTCGACGTCGCGACGGCTGTGGTGGCGCCTCACCCTGGCGTCGCCCGCCCGCACACCCGGCTCGAGCTCCTTCAGCTGGACCAGGAGCGGGGTGGCGATGAAGACCGAGGAGTAGATGCCGGCCGCCATGCCGACGAACAGCGAGAGCGCGAGGTCCTTCAGCGCACCCGAGCCGAGCGTCACCACGCCGACGTACAGCAGGGCCGCGACCGGCAGCAGCGCGACGATGGAGGTGTTGATCGAGCGCACCAGCGTCTGGTTGACCGCGAGGTTCGCGGCCTCGCCGTAGGTCTGGTGGGTCCGGTCGAGGTTCTTGGTGTTCTCGCGCACCTTGTCGAAGACGACGACGGTGTCGTAGAGCGAGAAGCCGAGGATGGTGAGGACGCCGGTGACCGTGGCCGGGGTGACCTCGAACCCCGAGAGGGCGTAGACACCGACGGTGATGACGACGTCGTGAGCCAGAGCGACCAGGGCCGCGACCGACATCTTCCACTCACGGAAGTAGGCCCAGATCAGCAGCACCACGAGGAACAGGAAGACGACCAGCCCGGTGAGGGCCCGGTCGGCTACTTGCTCGCCCCAGCTCGGGCCGATGAGGTTGAAGCTGAGGTCCTCGGTCGGGACGGCGCCCCGGATCAGCTCCGCGATCTCGTTGGTCTCGTCGGTGGTGAGCGGCTCGGTCTGGACCCGGATGATGTCCTCGCCCGAGGTGTTGGCGATCGGCGAGGAGGCGTTCTCGATGCCGGAGTCGGCGACCGCCTCGCGGACCGCCTCGACGTTCTCCTCGTTGGCCTCCCCCGGCGCCATCGCGACGCGGTACTCCACACCGCCCTCGAACTCGATGCCGAGGTTGAGCTTCGGGCCGACGAGGCCGAACACCGAGATCGCGACGATGACGGCGGAGAGGGAGTACCACAGCCACTTGCGGCCGACGAAGTCGATCGACACGTGGCCGTCGTAGAGCGCCTGGCCCAGGCGGGCGAGCTTGCTCATCGGGCGATCCCTCCTGCGGTGGCCGGGGTGGCCCCGATGCGGTCGATGCCGGCCTGCTCGGCCGAGAGCCCGGAGAGCCGATGGCCGCTGGAGAAGAACCGGAACCGGGCGAGCCAGGAGACCAGCGGCTTGGTGAAGAAGAAGAAGACCAGCAGGTCGATGAGGGTGGTGATGCCGAGCGCGAACGCGAACCCCTTGACGACGCCGATGGCGAAGATGAAGAGGACGACCGCTGCGAGAAGCCCGACCGCGTCGGCGATGACGCAGGTCATCTTCGCGCGGTCCCACCCGCTCTCGATCGCCACCCGCACCGACTTGCCGTCGCGCATCTCGTCACGGATCCGCTCGAACAGCACGATGAAGGAGTCGGCAGTGATGCCGACGCCGACGATCAGCCCGGCGATGCCGGGCAGGGTGAGGGTGAACCCGGCGGTCTCGCTGAGGAACAGGATGGTGCCGTAGAGCACCGCCCCCGCCACCGCCAGCGAACCGACCACCACGATGCCGAGCCCGCGGTAGTAGGCCATCGCGTAGACCACGACGAGCAGCAGGCCGACGATGCCGGCCCAGATCCCCGCGTCGAGCTGGCCGGCGGCGAGCTGCGGACCCTCGTCGGTGATGTCGAGCAGCTCGAACTGCAGCGGCAGCGCGCCGTACTTGAGGCTGTTGGCGAGCGACTCGGCGGTGGACGCGGTGAAGTCGCCGCTGATCTGTGCGTTGCCGTCGGTGATCGGCGAGGTGACGACCGGGGCCGAGAGGACCTCGCCGTCCAGCACGATCGCGAACATCTCGTTGGTGCCGACGATCGCCCGGGTCACGTCGGCGAACGTGTCGGTCGCCTCGCCGTTGAAGTCGAGGTTGACGACGTACTGCACGTCGTTCTGCGGGATGCCGAAGCCGGCGTCGGAGAGCTGCGTGCCCTCGATGATCGCCGGTGAGAGGAGGTACTTGTTGCCCTCGTCGTCACACGCGATGATCGGCCGGGCCGGCACGTCGCGGACCCGGGTCTCCCCGCAGACGAACCGCTCGAAGCGGCGCAGCGAGGCCTGGTCGGGGCTGCGCGTCCAGGCGAGGATCTCCTGCACCGACGACTCGTCGGTGGGTACGGCGGCGGGCTCGCCGTCGGGGACGGGCTGCTGCTCGGGCTGCGCCGGGGGCTCCTCGGGCTGCTCGGTCGCCGGGGCCCCATCGGCCGGGGCGTCCTCGCCCGCCGGGGTCTCGTCCGCCCGGACCAGCCCCTCGGAGAGGGCCCGGCCCGCGGGGGTGGCCGACTCGCTCGCCGGCTCGCCGCCGTCGCCGCCGGTCTCGCCGGCGCCCGGGCCGGCGCCCTCGCCGTCGCCCTCGCCGTCACTCGGGGTGGCCTCGTCGGCTCCCGGCTCGCCGGGAGCCGGCGTGGCGCCGTCCGACGGCGCCGGCTCCTGGGCGTCGGGCGTGCCCGGCGCCGGCTGGCCGGCGACGAGGCGGAACCTCAGCTGGGCGGTCTGCCGCACGCTGTCGACGATCGACTTCTGGCTGGGACCGGGGATCTCGATGATGATGTTGCGCTCGCCCTGGGTGGAGATCTCCGACTCCGCGACGCCGTAGGCGTTGACGCGGCTGTCGATGATCGTCGCGGCCTCCTCGAGCTTCTCGGGGGTGATCTCCTCCCCCGTCTCGGTGGAGGCCTCGAGGGTGATCCGGGTGCCGCCCTGGAGGTCGAGCCCGAGCTTCGGGGTCCACTCGTTGTTGAGGGCCAGACCGCCGTACATGGCCACCACGGCCAGTAGGAAGACGACCAGCGTGCGCCCGTGCCGGGACGCCTTCTTCGCCATCATGCTCCTCGTCGTTGGAACGCGCGGACTGGGGAACGGCCGCGCACCGTTGTGGTCAGGAGTCCCGGCCGGGACCGGCCGAGGGGTCCTCCGGGAGCTCGGAGGCGGAGTCGTCGGCGGGGTGCTGGTGCTCGGTGAGGTTGCGGACGACCGCACCGCGGAGCGCCCTCACGCGGACGCCCGGGGCGAGCTCGAGCTGGAGGTACTCGTCGTCCTCGGCGAGATCGGCCACCCGGGCGACCATGCCGGAGCCGAGAAGGACCTCGTCACCGACCTCGAGGCCGCGCTGGGTCTGCAGGAGCGCCATCTGGCGCTTGCGCTGGGGGCGGATCAGCAGGAACCAGAAGACTGCCGCGATCAGCACGAACGGAAGCAGCTGTGCCAGATCGTTCACGAACCGGTACTCCTCGATGTCAGGGGGTCGCCTTGCGGCTCAGGACGGCCAGCAGCGACGGCGTGTCGCGGGCCGACTGCCGAGTCTAACCGTCCCACGGTCGTTCCGTGGCGTCACCGCTCCGCCGGCCCCGGAAGCCGTCCGGCGTCGAAGAGGGTCTGCTCGCTCGGCCGCGGCGGGGTGAGCCCCAGGTGCGCCCAGGCCGCGGCGGTCGCGACCCGACCTCGCGGGGTGCGGGCGAGGAGCCCGAGCCGGACCAGGAACGGCTCGGCAACCTCCTCGACGGTCTCCCGCTCCTCGCCGACGGCGACGGCGAGCGTGCTGAGCCCCACCGGGCCCCCGCCGAACTGCCGGCAGAGCATCTCCAGCACCGACCGGTCGAGCCGGTCGAGCCCGGACCGGTCCACCTCGTAGAGGTCGAGGGCCCGCCGGGCGACCTCGAGCGTGCAGACGCCGTCGGCGCGGACCTGCGCATAGTCGCGGACCCGGCGGAGCAGCCGGTTGGCGATCCGCGGGGTGCCCCGGCTGCGCGAGGCGACCTCGACCGCTCCCTCGTCGGTGACCGCGGCCTCCAGCAGCCGGGCGCTGCGACGGACGATCTGCTCGAGGTCGGCCGGCTCGTAGAACTCGAGGTGGGCGGTGAAGCCGAACCGGTCCCGGAGCGGGCCGGGCAGCAGCCCCGCGCGGGTGGTCGCCCCGACCAGGGTGAACGGCGGGATCTCGAGCGGGATGGCGGTCGCTCCCGGCCCCTTGCCGATGACGACGTCGACGCGGAAGTCCTCCATCGCCATGTAGAGCATCTCCTCCGCCGGCCGCGCCATCCGGTGGATCTCGTCGACGAAGAGCACGTCGCCCTCGTTCATCCCCGAGAGGATCGCCGCGAGGTCGCCGGCGTGGGTGATCGCGGGACCGCTCGTGACCCGCAACGGCACCGACATCTCGGCGGCGATGATCATCGCCAGCGTGGTCTTGCCGAGCCCCGGCGGGCCGCTGAGCAGGACGTGGTCGGGGGCGCGGCCCCGGGCCCGCGCCGCCTCGAGGACGAGGGAGAGCTGCTCGCGGACCCGTTCCTGGCCGATCACCTCGTCGAGGGTCCTCGGCCGCAGCGCCGCCTCGACGGCGCGGTCGTCGGCGTCCGCGGCGGCGTCCACGACGCCGCGGCCGGCGACGTACGCCGCCTCCGCTGCGGTCAGCTCGTCGTCGCTCGCCACGTCAGGTCCTGCTCAGTGCGCGCAGCGCGTCCCGGAGGAGGGCGCCGACGTCCGGCGCCGGGTCGTCGTCGGGTGCGACCGCGTCGATCGCCTTGTCCGCCTCCTTGGCCGACCAGCCGAGCCCGACCAGCCCGTCCCGGACCTGGACCCGCCACGCGGGCTCCGCCGCGACCACGTGGTGCGGTGAAGCGGCACCCCCGGTGGGCGGGCCGATCCGGTCCTTGAGCTCGAGGATGATCCGCTGGGCGCCCTTCTGCCCGATGCCGGGCACCGCGGTCAGCGCCTTGACGTCCTCGCGGGTCACCGCCCGCCGCAGGTCGTCGGGGCCGTGGACCGCGAGCATCGCCTGGGCGAGCTTCGGCCCCACGCCGCTGGCGGTCTGGAGCAGCTCGAAGACGGTCTTCTCGTCCTCGTCGAGGAAGCCGAAGACCGTCAGCGACTCCTCGCGGACCACCATGCTGGTCGGCAGGTGGGCGGTCGTCCCCTCGCGCAGCGTGGCGATGGTCCCGGGCGTGCAGTTGACCTCGAGGCCGACGCCGCCGATGTCGACGACCACCGAGCTGAGCCCGACCTGGGCGACGGTGCCCCGCACGAACGCGATCACGTGGTGCTCCTTCCGAGGGCGACGGCGGCGTCGAGCCGCTCCTGGGCGCCGCCGCGCCAGATGTGACAGATCGCCAGCGCCAGGGCGTCCGCGGCGTCGGCGGGCTTGGGTCGTGCCGGGAGCCGGAGCAGCCGCGTCACCATCGCGCCGACCTGGTCCTTGTCGGCGCGGCCGTTGCCGGTGACGGCGGCCTTCGCCTCGCTCGGCGTGTGCAGCGCGACCGGGATCCCGCGGCGGGCGGCGGCGACCAGGGCCAGCCCGCTGACCTGGGCGGTGCCCATGACGGTGCTGACGTTCTGCTGGCTGAACACCCGCTCGACGGCGACCCGGTCCGGCGCGTGCCGCTCCAGCCACTCCTCGATGCCCGCGTCGATGATCCGGAGCCGCTCGGCGACGGGGAGGCCGGCGCCGCTGCGCACGACGCCGACGTCGACCAGCGTGAGCGGCCGGCCCACCGACCCCTCGACGAGGCCGAGCCCGCAGCGGGTCAGCCCCGGGTCGATCCCCAGCACGCGCATCGAGAGAGCCCTTCGTCCGAACAGGTGTTCGGGCCAACCTAACCGAGCGCCGGGGCCGGGCCTCGGACGACTCGCCGCCGGCTCAGGCGTCGAGCGCCTCGAGGACGTCGTCGGGGATGTCGAAGTTGCCGTAGACGTTCTGCACGTCGTCGAGGTCCTCGAGCGCCTCGACGAGCCGCATGACCTTGCCCGCCCCCTCGGCGTCGACGGTCACCTCCATCGTCGGCACGAACTGCGCCTCGGCGGAGTCGTAGTCGAGGCCGGCCTCCTGCAGCGCGGAGCGTACGGCGACGAGGTCGGTCGCCTCGCTGAGCACCTCGAAGGCGTCACCGAGGTCGTTGACGTCCTCGGCGCCCGCGTCGAGGGTCGCCTCGAGGACGTCGTCCTCGCTGACCTCCTTGTCCTCCTGGGACTTGGGGAGCACGACGACGCCCTTGCGGTTGAACAGGTAGGCCACCGAGCCCGGGTCGGCGAGCGAGCCGCCGTTGCGCGAGGTCGCGGTGCGGACCTCCATCGCGGCCCGGTTCCGGTTGTCGGTCAGGCACTCGATGAGCAGCGCGACGCCGTCCGGGGCCGTACCCCTCGTACATGATCGTCTGGTACTCGGCGCCGCCGGCCTCCGCGCCGGAGCCGCGCTTGACGGCCCGGTCGATGTTGTCGTTGGGGACCGAGGACTTCTTCGCCTTCTGGATGGCGTCGTAGAGCGTCGGGTTGCCGGCCGGGTCTCCCCCGCCCATCCGCGCCGCGACCTCGATGTTCTTGATCAGCTTGGCGAACAGCTTGCCGCGCCGGGCGTCGATGACGGCCTTCTTGTGCTTGGTGGTCGCCCACTTGGAGTGCCCGGACATGGGATGGCTTCCTTCGTCGTCGTCGTCGTCGTGCGTCGGCCGGCCGGCCGGGGTCAGCCGGGGTCAGCCGGCCGTCTCGCGCACGACGTCCACGAAGTAGCCGTGGAGCCGCGGGTCCCCGGTGACCTCGGGGTGGAACGAGGTGGCGAGCAGGTGCCCCTGCCGGACCGCGACGATCCTACCCGTGGCCGGTCCGGTGGCGACCGTGGCGACGACCTCGACGTCCGGACCCACCTCCTCGACCCAGGGCGCCCGGATGAAGACGGCGTGGAAGGGGCGCTCGAGGTGCGCCACCGCGACGTCGGCCTCGAAGGAGTCGACCTGGCGGCCGAAGGCGTTGCGCCGGACCACCACGTCGAGCCCGCCGATCGTCTCCTGGTCGGCGGTGCCGCCCTCGATCCGGTCGGCGAGCATGATCATCCCCGCGCACGTGCCGAACATCGGGAGCCCGCCCTTCGCGGCCTGCCGCAGCGGCTCGAGCAGGTCGAAGATCCGGGCGAGCTTCGACATCGTCGTCGACTCGCCGCCGGGCAGCACGAGCCCGTCGACGCCGTCGAGCTCTGCGGGCCGCCGGACCGGGAGCGCGTCGGCCCCCAGGCCGCGCAGGGTCGCGAGGTGCTCCCTGCACGTCACCCTGGAGGGCGAGGACCCCGATCCGGGGGGTGGTCGTCACCAGCCGCGCTCGGCGAGCCGGTGCGGCTGCGGGATGTCGTCGACGTTGATGCCGACCATCGCCTCGCCGAGGCCGCGCGAGACCTTGGCGACCACGTCGGGGTCGTCGTAGAAGGTGGTGGCCTTCACGATCGCCTCGGCACGCTGGGCGGGGTTGCCGGACTTGAAGATCCCGGAGCCGACGAAGACCCCCTCGGCGCCGAGCTGCATCATCATCGCCGCGTCGGCGGGAGTGGCGATGCCGCCCGCGGTGAACAGGACGACGGGGAGCTTGCCGGCCTCGGCGACCTCCTTGACCAGGGCGTACGGCGCCTGCAGCTCCTTGGCCGCGACGTACAGCTCGTCCTTCTCCAGCCCCTGGAGGCGGCGGAGCTCGGCGCGGATCGTGCGCATGTGGGTGACCGCGTTGGACACGTCGCCGGTGCCGGCCTCGCCCTTGGAGCGGATCATCGCCGCGCCCTCGGTGATCCGGCGCAGCGCCTCACCGAGGTTGGTGGCACCGCAGACGAACGGCACGGTGAACTGCCACTTGTCGATGTGGTTGGCGTAGTCGGCGGGGGTCAGCACCTCGGACTCGTCGATGTAGTCGACACCCAGGCTCTGGAGGACCTGCGCCTCGGCGAAGTGGCCGATCCGGGCCTTGGCCATCACCGGGATCGACACCGCCTCGATGATCCCGTCGATCATGTCGGGGTCGCTCATCCGGGAGACGCCGCCCTGGGCGCGGATGTCGGCGGGGACCCGCTCCAGCGCCATGACGGCGACCGCGCCGGCGTCCTCGGCGATCTTCGCCTGCTCGGCGGTGACGACGTCCATGATCACGCCGCCCTTCAGCATCTCCGCCATGCCGCGCTTCACGCCGTCGGTGCCGGTCGCGCCGGTGTGGTCCTGCGGGGAGTTCGTTGCGTCAGTCACGGGTGCTCTTCTTCGCGCTTGTGACCGGGACACCCTGACGGCGGCCCGGTGGGGTTTCTGGATGGTCCCAGCCTACGTCCCGAATCGTCGTCGCACGAACCGCGGTCCGTCAGCCTGCGGCCGGGCGACCGGCCGCGTCCCGGCGGTCCCGGACGACGTCGACGTACACCTGCACCACGCGCGGCGCCACCGCCGACCAGTCGTACGCCGCCGCGGCCCGGCGGCCGCGCTCGGCCAGCCGGGCGCTGCGCGTCGGGTCGGCGAGCAGCCGCGCGGTGGCGAGGGCGAGGGCGTGCGCGTCGCCGGTGGGGAACAGCACCCCGCAGCTGCCGTCCTCCAGGACCCGTCGGAAGGCGGGGAGGTCGCTGGCGACCACCGCGGCACCTGCGGCCATCGCCTCCACGAGCACGATCCCGAAGCTCTCGCCGTGGATGTTGGGGGCGACGAGCACGTCGGCCTCCGCGAGGATCCCCGCCTTGGCTGCGTCGTCCAGGGGGCCGAGCAGCTCGACAGTGCGCGTGACGCCCGGCGGCAGCGACCGCAGGCTCGCGGGCCGGGCTCCGGCGCCGACCACCAACAGCCGCGCCCGCGGATGGTGGGCGACCACCGCCGGCCAGCTCCGCAGCAGCACGTCGAACCCCTTCCGCGGCTCGTCCACGCGGCCCACGAACACGACTGTCGGCGGCCCCGGCCGCCGCCTCGGTGCGGGGAAGCGGCCGGTGTCGACACCGTTGGGGATCAGCACCGGCTCGGCGTCGAGGTAGCGCCCCATCGTGAGCGCGGCCTCCTCGGAGACCGCGACGTGCGCGTCGAGCTTCGCGAGCCCGGCCCGGAGGAACGTGGCCGCGGAGGTCTCCAGCGTCCTGGTCCGCCGGGAGGCGGTGTGGAAGGTGGCGACGAGCGGGGACCGGGCCGCCCAGAGCGCGAGCACCGAGACGCTCGGGGTCGCCGGCTCGTGGATGTGCACCAGGTCGAACCGGCCGTCGACGAGCCACCTCCGGACCCGGCCGGCGACGAGCGGACCGAAGGAGACCCGGGCCACCGAGCCGTTGTAGGGCATGGCGACGGTCCGGCCGGTCGTGGTGACGTAGCCGGGCAGGTCGGCCGACTGCTCCCCCGGCGCCAGCACCGCCGCGTCGTGCCCGAGCCCCTGCAGCGCAGCGGCCAGGTCGCGCACGTGGCTCTGCACCCCTCCGTGGACGTCGAAGGAGTAGGGGCACACCAGCCCGACCCTCATCGCCCCACCCTCCTGGAGCCGACGTCCTCGGAGAAGACCGCCTGCATCATGTGCCAGTCCTCGGGGTGCTCGCGGAGCCCCGCGGTGAACGCGTCGGCGACCTCCTGCATCGCCGCCCGGATCCCCTCGGTGCCCTCCCCGACCGTGACCTCGGGGTGGAACCGGATCTCCAGCTCCCGGCCGGAGTAGGCCAGCGTGGCCGGCACCAGGGCCGCTCCGGTGAGCCGGGCGAGCGCCGCCGGTCCGGTGGGCATCTGTGCCGGGTGGCCGCACAGGCTCACCTCGACCGCGCTCCTGCTCAGGTCGCGGTCGGCGAGCAGGCAGACGAACCCGCCCTCGCGGAGCCGGGCGGCCAGCGCCGGCAGCGGCGGCTCCCCGCCGGTCAGCGGGAGGATCGTCATCCCGAGCCCCCTCCGGAAGGCGACGAACTCGTCGTAGAGCCGTTCGGGGCGCAGCCGCTCCGCCACCGTGGTCAGCGGCATCCCGGTCGCGCACGCCCAGGCGCCCGCCCAGTCCCAGTTCGCCTGGTGCGGCAGGGCGACCACGACGCCACGCCCCGCGTCGTACGGCGCGCGCAGTCGCTCCTCGTGGACGGTGCGGGTCCGGGCGACCAGGTCGGCGGGCGGCCAGGAGGGCAGCCGGAACGACTCGCACCAGTAGCGCAGGTAGGAGCGGACCCCCGCCTCGGTGAGCTGCTCCAGCGCCGCCTCGTCGAGCTCGGGGCGGACCCGGCGGAGGTTCGCCCGGAGCCGCTGGACCCCGCGACCGTCGCCGGCGTACATCCGGCTCGCCATCCGGTCGAAGAGGCCGAGCGCGCGCTCCTCGGGCAGGACCCGGACGACCCGCCAGGCAGCGACGAAACCGACCGCGACCGCATGGTCGGCGCTTGCCGAGCCCACCCGGTCGAGGCTGCGCCGGAGCCGTCGGGAGGCCGTCATGGTCAGTCCGTGGAGGGGCCGGACGCGGGCCGCTCCAGCCCCTTCGCCTGCTCGCGCACGACGAGGATCCGCTGGACGACGGTCACGGTGCTCGCGACGGCGAGCACCGCCAGGGTCACGGGGATGGCGTAGAGCACCTCGTCCCCGCCACCGAGCAGCCGGATGAGGTCGGCGAGGCCGGTGATGACCAGGATCGCGACGAGGCGGTCGGCGCGCTCGGCGACCCCGACCTTGGCCTGCATCCCCAGCGCCTCGGCTCGGGCCCGGGCGTAGGAGGTGACCGCGCCCATCGTGAGGCAGTAGACCGCGAGGGCGGCGAAGGCGTCGTTGTCACCCGGGCCGGCGTAGTACATCGCCAGGGAGCCGAAGATCGCCGCGTCACCGATCCGGTCCAGGGTCGAGTCGAGGAACGCACCGAACGGGCTGACCCGGCCCGACTTGCGCGCCATGGCTCCGTCGACGAGGTCGGAGAAGACGAACGCGGTGATGACGAGCACGCCGACGAACAGCTGGCCCCGGGGGAAGAACACGACGGCGCCGGTGACCACCCCCACGGTGCCGACGAGCGTGACCGCGTCCGGGCTGACCCCCCACCGGAGGAGCAGGTCGACGACCGGGGTGAACACCCGTGTCCAGAAGGCGCGGAATCTGTCGAGCATGCGGTCCTCAGGTCGGCCAGGCGTCGGCGAGGAGCCGCCTGGTCTCGGTCATCAGCTGGGGCAGCGTCTTGGTGCGGCCGATGATCGGCATGAAGTTCTGGTCGCCGGCCCACCGCGGCACGACGTGCTGGTGGAGGTGCGCCGCGATCCCGGCGCCGGCGATCGCCCCTTGGTTCATCCCGAGGTTGAAGCCGTGGGCGCCGCTGACCGTGCGGACGACCCGCATCGTCTGCTGGGTCAGCCCGGCGAGCTCCGTGGTCTCCTCGGCCGTGAGGTCGGTGTAGTCCGCGACGTGGCGGTAGGGGCAGACCATGGAGTGGCCGGGGCTGTAGGGGTAGAGGTTGAGCACCACGTAGCACTGCTCGCCCCGGTGCACGACGAGCCCCTCCTCGTCGCCCAGCGCCGGGATGCGGCAGAAGGGACACTCCTGCGAGGTCTCGCCGACCGGCTTGTTCTCCCCGGAGATGTACGCCATCCGGTGCGGGGTCCACAGCCGGTCGAGCTCGTCGGGGACCCCCACCCCGTCCTGGCGGTGCTCGTCGGTCACACCTGCACCCGCTGCTCGACGGCAGCGACGACCCGCGCGACCGCGTCGTCGACCGGAACGCCGTTCTCCTGCTCGCCGCTGCGGTAGCGGAAGGACACCGCACCGCTCTCCATGTCCGCGTCGCCGGCGATCACCATGAACGGCACCTTCTGCAGCTGCGCGTTGCGGATCTTCTTCTGCATCCGGTCGTCGGAGACGTCGACCTCGACCCGGACGCCCCGCGCACGCAGCTTCGCAGCCACCTCGTCGAGGTACCCCTGGTGCCGCTCGGCGATCGGGATGCCCACGACCTGCACGGGGGCGAGCCAGGGCGGGAACGCGCCGGCGTAGTGCTCGACGAGCACCCCGAGGAACCGCTCGATCGAGCCGAACTTCGCGGAGTGGATCATGATCGGCTGCTGCCGCGACCCGTCGGCGGCGACGTACTCGAGGCCGAACCGGGTCGGCATGTTGAAGTCGTACTGGATCGTCGACATCTGCCAGGTGCGGCCGATCGCGTCCCGCGCCTGCACGGAGATCTTCGGCCCGTAGTACGCCGCACCGCCGGGGTCCGGGACGAGCTCCAGGCCGGTCTCGACGGCCACCTCCTCGAGCACCTTGGTCGCGGCCGCCCACTCCTCGTCGGAGCCGATGAACTTGTCGGTGTTCTGCTCGTCCCGGGTCGACAGCTCGAGGTAGTAGTCGTCGAGGCCGAAGTCGCGCAGCAGGCCGAGCACGAAGCCGAGGAGGTGCTTGACCTCGTCGGCTGCTCCCTCACGGGTCACGTAGGAGTGCGAGTCGTCCTGCGTGATCATCCGGACCCGGGTGAGCCCCTGGAGCACCCCTGACTTCTCGTCGCGGTAGACGGTGCCGAACTCGAACAGGCGCAGCGGCAGCTCGCGGTAGGACCGCTGCCGGGACCGGTAGATGAGGTTGTGCATGGGGCAGTTCATCGCCTTGAGGCGGTACTGCTGGCCGTCGAGGTCCATCGGCGGGAACATGCCGTGGCTGAAGTACGGCAGGTGCCCGGAGGTGTAGAACAGCTCCTCCTTGGCGATGTGCGGCGTGCCGACGTACTCGAACCCCTCGTCGATGTGCCGGCGGCGGACGTAGTCCTCCATCTCGCGCTTGACCACCCCGCCCTTGGGGTGGAACACCGGCAGGCCGGGCCCGATCAGGTCGGGGAAGGAGTAGAGGTCGAGCTCGGTGCCGAGCCGCCGGTGGTCGCGGCGCTCGGCCTCCTCGAGCCGGTGCAGGTGCGCCTCGAGCGCCTCCTTCGACTCCCAGGCGGTGCCGTAGATCCGCTGCAGCTGGGGGTTCTTCTCGCTGCCGCGCCAGTACGCTGCCGCGCTCCGCATCAGCTTGAACGCGGGGATGCGCTTGGTGGTGGGCAGGTGCGGCCCCCGGCAGAGGTCCTTCCAGGCGAGGTCGCCGTTGCGGCGCAGGTTGTCGTAGATCGTCAGCTCACCGCCGCCGACCTCGACCGCGGCGCCCTCGGCGGCCTCGTCGGCGCCGCCCTTGAGCCCGATCAGCTCCAGCTTGTAGGGCTCGTCGGCGAGCTCGGCGCGCGCCTCGTCGTCGGAGACCACGCGCCGGGAGAACTTCTGGCCCTCCTTGACGATCTTGCGCATCCGGGTCTCGATCTTCTCGAGGTCCTCGGGGTGGAACGGCTCGGCCACGTCGAAGTCGTAGTAGAAGCCGTTCTCGATCGGCGGCCCGATCCCGAGCCGGGCGTCCGGGTGGAGCTCCTGGACCGCCTGGGCGAGCACGTGGGCGGTCGAGTGCCGCAGGATCGCGAGCCCGTCCGGCTCGGAGATGGCGACCCCCTCGACCTCGTCGCCGTCGGCGAGCTCGGAGGAGAGGTCGCGGAGGGTGCCGTCGACCCGGGCCGCGATCACGTCGGGGGCGTCTGCGAACAGCTCCCAGGCCCGGGTGCCCGTGGCCACCGCACGCTCGGCACGCTGGCCCGCGTCGATGACGGTCACCTTGATCGGGGGGATCTCGGACACCTGGGGCTCCTGCCTGGCCGGTTCGCGACCGCCGTACGGCGGACCTCACGATGGTATCCACGGTCGAGCCGTCGCTCGTGCCGGGTCGAACCGTCGCTCGTGCCGGGTCGAACCGTCGCGCGTGCCGCTCGTCGGTCTAGAGCGGTGGCGCGTCGTGGCATGCTGAAACAGGGTGCTGGGAAGAGAATAAGAAGGAGACTCGGGGGGAGGGACCATGGTCGTCGTCTGGATCGTCACCGTGTGGCTGGTGAGCCTGGCGGTCTTCGTCGCCGTACGCGCCTACGGCACCAGGAAGAACCGGCCCCCTGTCCGGCCGCCGCTGCCCCCCGGCCGGTTGCCACATCCGCCCGCTCAGCGCGAGCCCTCGGACTCCCCCTCGCGGGTCACCGACCAGCGGTGAGCCGTGGCCGCGGACCGGCGGCCGTCCAGCTGGGGTGGGCGATACTGGGTTCGAACCAGTGACCTCTTCGGTGTGAACGAAGCGCGCTACCACTGCGCCAATCGCCCCAGGCTCCGACCGGTGCCGGTCGGTGCGCCGGAAAGGTTACCCCATCCTCGGAGTGGCCCTGGTCACGGCGTCCCAGGTGCGCCGGCCCCCCTCCTCAGGAGCCGTGCCGACCCGTCCCAGGGATCGTCGGGCCGTTAGTCCGTTTTAACCATTCTGTCCGTCTCCGGACCTTTGGTCACTCTCGTCCATCGGCCGTTCGGCTGCAGGCCACTGGTCCCCTAGTCATCGCGGACTAGTCATCCGGGTCATTTCCGCCTGAGAAGGGGGTCTCCGGTCGACACGGGGAAGGAAAAGGCTGCACCCTTAGCAACGGACGAACGGCCCGGGAAGTAGGTCCCAGAAAAGTTCCGTGAATCCGCGTCATAGAGGCACTGGGAGGTCGTCTCTCTGACGTAACTGCCAAGGGAGAGGCAAGCACCATGGACTTCAAGATCAACACTCGGAACACCGCGGCCGCGATCACGCAGACGGTGACGCTGGAGCTCATCGACGCGACCGGCGCCGCCAGCCCGCTCGAGACCGAGTTCAGCTACGACCCGCGCGACCCGTTCGCCGTGTCCGCCACGTTCCTCACCGTCGCCGGGCAGGTCCGCTGGACCTTCGGCCGCGACCTGCTCATCGGCGGGCTCTACGAGCCCACCGGCGACGGCGACGTCCACGTGTGGCCGTGCCTGGACAACGAGGCGCACTCGGTCGTCATCATCGAGCTCTGCAGCCCCGACGGGGAGGCCCTCGTGCAGGCGCGCAGCGCCGACATGACCTCCTTCGTCGAGCGGATGACCGCCGCGGTCGCCCCCGGCGCGGAGTCCGCACAGCTCGACATCGACGCCGCCATCGCCGCGATCTTCGCCGCCGAGGCTGCCTGACCCCTGGAGCCCTGGGCTCTCGGGAACCAGCGAGAGCTCCGAGCCCTCACGGGTCGGGGCTCTCGGCCTCTCGCCGCCGCCAGGTCTCGGCGGCGGCGCGCGTGACCGGTCCAGGCTCACCGAGCTCGCGCCCGTCGCACCGGCTCACCGGCTGGACGTCCCGGGTCGTCGAGGCGAGGAAGATCTCGTCCGCGGTCCGGAGCACCTCCACCGGCTCGTCGACCTCGCGCACGTCGCACCACTCCACCAGGAGGGCACGTGTGACGCCGGCGAGGCATCCGGCGGCGAGCGTCGGCGTGCGCAGCTCGCCGGCCACCACGTAGAACACGTTCGAGCCGGTGCCCTCACAGAGGTTGCCGGCGGTGTTCGCGAAGAGCGCCTCCGCCGCCCCTCGCTCGGCTGCGTGCGCCAGCGCCACGACGTTCTCGGCGTACGACGTCGTCTTGACGCCCGCCAGGGCGCCCCGTTCGTTGCGTGGCCACGGGACCGTCACGACCGCGACGCGGTCCTGCGCAGGAGCCAGCGGCGCGGCGACGACGACCAGGGTCGGCCGCTCGTCCCCCCGCCCGGAGCCGAGCGGCGCAGCCCCACCGGTGTAGGTGATCCGCAGCCGTCCGCGGTCCAGCGGCTCCGCCTCCAAGACGGTGGCCACCCCGCGGCGTACCTCCGCCTCGTCGGGCTCCGGAAGCCCCATCGCCCGGGCCGACGCGGCCAGTCGGCGCAGGTGCCGGGTGAGGGCGAACGGACGACCGTCGACCACCTTCGCGGCCTCGAACACCCCGTCCCCCACCGTGAACCCGTGGTCGGACACCGGGATCGCCGGAGCGGTCGGGTCGTCGAGGAGGCTGCCGTTCACCCACGCGCGCATCGGGTCACCGTACGACGCAGAGCATGGGACACGCACAAGCCCCCCGAATTGGACGTGACGTCGAGGTCGGCTACAGTTTCCCCCGCACGACCGAACGAGCAACGCTCGTCCGGGACTTGCAGGCGGACGTAGCTCAGTTGGTAGAGCGCAACCTTGCCAAGGTTGAGGTCGCGAGTTCGAGCCTCGTCGTCCGCTCGGAGAAGGGTCCCATCGTAGGGTCGGAGCCCCTCCTTTGGTGGAGTGGCCGAGAGGCGAGGCAACGGACTGCAAATCCGTCTACACGGGTTCAAATCCCGTCTCCACCTCGAAGCACCGAAGGGCGATTGGCGCAGTGGTAGCGCGCTTCCTTGACACGGAAGAGGTCACTGGTTCAAACCCAGTATCGCCCACCAGTAAACGCAGGTCAGAGGCGGTTTTCTGGAACCGGATCTGAAACAGGGAACATTCGGGGAACAAGGAGCGGCTACTTCTGGCCGCTCCTGTCTCGTCGCCGACCTGTCCTCCGGGGTTGAGTTACGAGCGCAGCGATCCTCGGAACCACCTCATCGCCCGGCGAAGACCCGCCAGAAGTCGACGAACCTCTCGATTTTCGTCCCGCCGTCCCGCCGGACGCGCTGGACTTAACTCATGCAGCGATGGAAGACGGCCCCGTACTCGCGTCGGAGATATCGAGCGGCTCTACGCCGGTGGTTGTTCACCAACTGGCTTGCGGTCGCAATCGGCGCGGCTTGTTTCCTGGTGCCGGGGGCCGCTATCCCGCTGGTCCTCGACGGGTACGTCGTGGGCGCCATCCACGGCCTCCTTATCGGGCTATTGGTGCTCGCGATCACGACGTCGTTCCTTGTGCACACCAACTCGGCTGGCCAGCTCGCCGGCGCCTGGGGCGGGAATTCACCCGGGAGGAGCTGAGCAAGGCCAAGCGGCGCGGCCTGATCTGGGGATGGGTCGACAGCATTGAGAGGAACGGCGCCGACGTCGACCATCTCGTCGTGATGAGGTGTGGCAAGGTTATAGCGATCGATTCGAAGTGGCGACGGGACCCTGAGGACCAGGTGCGGCTGCAGTCCGACGCCGAAGCCGCCAAGCGTTCAGCACGGCGCGCAGCAGCCGTCCTCGGCCAACTTGAGTCGACCAAGTCGGTCAGGGCCGTCGTAGCCGTGTGGGGCGGGGCGCAGGCCGACCTCCACGGCAGGAAGGTGGGCGGCATCGAGTTCATCAGTGGCAGGAAGATTCGCAGCTGGCTGCGTCAACACCGGTCCGCACCGTGTGAGCGGTCCACAGCGGAGACGCTGCTGCGTGAGCTCGAGGCTTACCAGCGATCCGCGGCGCGGCCAGTCAGCTGAGTGTCCTCCTCGGGCGGCGGCTCGCCAGTAGTCCACCGGCCTGGCGTCGATGGACGCTTGATCGAGTCGACCGTGATCCGTAGCGTCTTGGGCCGAGTCGTACGGCCGCCCGCTGAGCGTCGCCGCTGTAACAGCGGACCGCCTGGAACAGGCGGCGAGCGCCTCTGCGGTGTCGGCGAGCAAGACAACTCGCCCATGGGAAAGGTCTGGTGACTTCTTGGGTACGCGGTGGGTTCGCGCCTCAATTAAGCTCCCAGGTAACGATGAAGGGGCCGATGGGCCCGAATGTGGCTTCTGACCCCTATGCTCGAGCTCGCTTGAAGCCAAGCTGCTGCGAGGGGGACGCATGCCTCAGGACCCGCTGGCGCCTGGTCTGCGCGACGAGCTCATCACCGGGGGAGCTCGCGGACCTGTTGCAAGCGGCTGCCGGCCGAACGGAGTCGAGGCCGCTGGACCCCAGCGAGGCGCTCGAACGTCTCGGCAAGCACCTTCTTCGTGTAGCCCGCCGGCTGCGTGCGCCGAGCGACCAAGAGAAGGTCGACGAGACTACAGCCCTGGTCAATGCCGCGATCGAGGTGCTGGGTGAAAGTTTCCGGGGCGATCAAGTGGAGGCACCAGCCCGGATCCTGCAGGGCGTACGGCCCACGTCCGGACTGGCCCGCAATTCACTGCCGAACCACCCGATGATTCCGTTGACCACCAGCGAACTCCTCGTCAACGGCGCCAACGAACCGTCCTTCGGCACGGTTCTCCTCGATGAGCTGCGCTGCGCCACAGAGGTGGACCTGATCTGTGCCTTCGTCGGTTTCACCGGCTTCGAGCCGCTCAAGAACGAGTTCCGAGCCCTCGTCGAACGCGGCGGTCGCGTCCGCGTCATCACGTCGACCTACCTCGGCTCCACCAGCGCTAAGGCGCTCCACGAGCTGGTCAAGCTCGGCGCTGACGTGCGCGTCAACTATCAAGGGCACGCCACCAAACTGCATGCCAAAGCCTGGCTCTTCAGAAGGCCGGGGGAGCTGGACACGGCCTTCGTGGGCTCCTCCAACCTGTCGGAAGCGGCGCTCTACTCCGGTCTGGAGTGGAACGTCCGCCTCTCCCGTGCCGACGCCCCCGGCGTTTTCACCCGGATCCAGAACACCTTCGACAGCTACTGGCACACCGCGGCGTTCGAGCCGTACAGGCTCGAGGACCGTGAGCGCCTGGAGGCGGCTTTGTCCGACGCCAAGGGGTACGCCGCCGACGCGTTCAGCAAGCAAGCGCAACGCACGATCGACCAGTACAAGCACCAGCTCGCGGAGGCCTACGAGCAGCTCCACCTACTGGCCAAGCCGCATCAGCAGCGGGTCCTCGACACGCTCGCCCTGCGCCGCGAGGTCTTCGACGAGCACCGTCACCTCGTCGTCGCCGCCACCGGAACCGGCAAGACGGTGATGGCTGCGCTCGACTATGCCCGGCTTTGCCAGGCCGGCGAGCCGAGGCCGAGGCTGCTATTTGTCGCCCATCGCGACCAGATCCTGATGCAAGCACTCTCCACCTTCCGCAACGCGCTACGCGACCCGACCTTCGGGCAGGTGCTCTCGGGTACGGCCGGCGTACCGACCAACGACGCGCACGTCTTCGCGATGGTGCAAACGCTGCACAACCGCCTTGGGCACGTGGCTTCCGACTCGTATGACGTGATCTACATCGACGAGGCGCACCATGGGGCCGCGTCGAGCTGGCGCGAGGTCATCGAACACTTCCGACCACGCGAGATCATCGGACTCACGGCCACACCGGAACGCACTGACGGAGTGGCTATCGCCAAACTCTTCGGGGGCGAGTACACGACCGAGCTGCGGCTTTGGGAGGCCGTTGACGACCAGCTGCTCGTCCCGTTTCAGTACGTCGGCGTCGACGACGGCACGGACCTGCGGTCGCTCGCATGGCACCGAGGTGACTACGCGATCGGTGCTCTTTCGGCGCTCTACACCGCGGACCACGAGCGAGTACGCCGAACGGTAGACGCCCTGAATCGGTGGGTGGAGAGTCCGGCGAACATGCGCGCCCTCGGCTTCTGCGTGACGGTCGACCACGCAATCTTTATGGCGGAGCAGTTCAGGCAGATCGGCTTCCAGGCGGACTATCTCTCGGGCGAGCACGACCCTGCCCACCGTGATGCTGTCCTGTCCAAGCTGAGCTCCGGCGAGCTTCAGGTCGTCTTCAGTGTCGACGTGCTTGGCGAGGGCGTCGACGTTCCCGAAGTCGACACCCTTCTCCTACTCCGTCCCACGCAGAGCCCGGTGCTGTTCGCGCAGCAGCTGGGCCGCGGATTGAGGACGTCGCCAGGGAAGGCTAGCTGCCTGGTGGTCGACCTGATCGGCCAGCACCGCACCGAGTACCGCTTCGAGGAACGGTTCAAGGCGCTCGTCGACCTTTCCCGCGGAACGGTTAAGGAGCAGCTCTCGCTCGACTTCCCGTTCCTGCCCGCCGGATGCTCCATCAACCTCGAGCGGGTCGCGAAGGAACGAGTCATCGCCGCGCTCCAGGCTGTGACAGCGCGGCCGGGGATCAAGAGCCTCACGAAGGATCTGGTCGCGCTGGGGCCGCTCTCTCTCGAGCGCTTTGTCACCGAGACGGGGCGCAGTATCGAACAGTTCTACGGGACGGACCAGCGCGCGCTGTCGTGGACTCGACTCCGGCGCCTTGCCGAGAGCTCGGACGCTCCGCCGAAGCCAGCAACGGCGGAGCTCCAGGATGAAGAAGCAGCACTACTGCGACGCATCGGCTATCTCCAGCACGTCACTGATCCTCAGCGCGCGGACGCCTGGTTCGACTGGCTGACCAGCCCGACGCATCCCGACTCATCGACGTTCACCCTCCTCCAGCAGCGGCTGGCGATTCAGCTCATGCATGGGCTGAATCTGAAACCTTCCACGCTCGAGGCGGGCTTCGAGGTGCTCTGGAGGCACCGTTCGGTCCGTGACGAGATTGCGGAGTTGCTCGCGCTAACTCGCTCCATGATCGACGCCTCACCGTCGCCGCTACTTGGGCTTGGCGACGTCCCGCTCATGGCGCACGCCCGATACACGCGCGCTGAGGTGCTCGCCGCGACCGGTGTCAGTAACATCGATCGGACATTTCCACAGCAGTCAGGAGTGCACTTCGAGCCATCGAGCCGAAGCCAGTTGATGTTCGTGACGCTGCATAAGGACAACGCCCGCTTCTCGTCGACGACGCAGTACAAGGACCACGCGATCACCCGCGACCTCTTTCACTGGGAGTCTCCCAACAACTGGCGCAAGCAGGGCCCGGCGATGCAGAGGTGCATCGGCGCCGGTCCCGAGGGTTCGCAACACCGCCTCCTCTTTGTGCGCGAACGAAGCATCGGCGCGACCGAAGGTACATTTCGGTGCTTCGGCCAGGTCGACCTTCACGGCGAACTCGAGGGTGATCGACCCGTCGCGCTGACCTGGAAACTGCGCCAGCCCCTGCCCGAGATCGCGTTCGAGGCGGCGACGCTCATTCTTGCAAGCTGACTCCTCTCCGGTTCACGCTGAGCCTCCGTACGGCGGTGATCTGTCAAACCGCCCAGCCATGCCGGGACCACCGCTAGCGTCCGTCTTGAGTCAGCGATGACCCGCTGGTCCGGTCCCATTCGCACGATCACGTCGCCCGATAGGCCGATGAGTCTGCGTATCAGCTTTCACAAGCAATGCCGTCGCCGTCTCGGTCAAGGTCGTATGGATCTGAGCCTGTGATCGTGATTGGGCCCTGGGCATACGCTGGTCCGTCGCCGGAGCCGCCCGCGCAGTCGTAGTCGCTCGCTGGCGGTAAGCAGGGGCTGTAACCCGTGGTGCAGTTGGATGGCGGTGGCGGTGGCGGTGGCGGGTCTGGCTTTTGCAGATCTGCCACGACCAGTCGGATGGTGGAGCGCGGCTTGATCGTTCGCCCACCTGCAGGAACCTGGCTGAGAATTGCCCCATCCCGTCCACTGGTCGTGCGGCGTAGAGTTGTGTTCACTCTGAACCCGGCCGTTCTGAGTTTATCGATGGCCACACCTGAGTTCATTCCGAGGACTCTCGGCGCACGAGGCCAGGGCCCGGCCACCACCAGATGAACACTGGATCCGAGTTCCATTTCACGGTCGGGGCGCCGCGACTGTCGCAGAACAGTGCCCGGCCTCTTGACTGACGTCCGCTTCGTGATGCTCCCTACGTCAAGTCCTGTGTCTTCGATGTTGTCGCGCGCTCGGGCCACAGTTTGTCCGACAACTTTGGGTACGGGGGCCGTCTCAGGTGTCGGTTCGGGGGTGGGAGTTGAAGCCTCCGTGACCTCCTCGTCCGTCTCCGGTTCGATACGGTCAGTCGCGGTGACTGGTTCCGTGGCCGGATCATCGCTGAACAGCGCGCTTAGTACGCCGATGGAGCTGAGCAGCACCACCAGGACGATTGCCACCGTTAGGAGCCGGTGCCGACGTGGCGTCAAGTCAACTGCGGGCGGCACGGAAGGGGCCCTGACAGTGAAATGGGTCCAGGTGTGCCCATCCCAGTAGCGCAGTTGTTCAGGCGTCTGAGGGTCAGGATGCCAGCCAGGTTCGGCGCTCATACTCCGAGTTCCTCCCTGACGCGCGTTCCAGCTAAGTCATCGAAGTCAATAACGTTGACGAGACGCTCCAAGTCTGTGTTCTGCGCCAGGTCGAGTGGCTGCAGCGCCTTGGTCACGCCCTTTTCCCGCATCACGAGCTCGCGTGCGCACTCGTTGAGAATCGTGGCCGCGTCCGCGGAATCCCATCGGGCGGCGCGAAGGCTTCTGCGGTCGACAGTCACCGCCATCATCACTTCCGGAATTGTCGTCGGGACCGCGACGCACGGCGGCAACCCGGGCTGTGCCGATACTCGGGGCGACCGCGAAGCACTCCTTAATGGTGGCCAGGATGAATCCGGCGACCACGAGTGTCAACGCCGGTCGAAGACTGACCCCTTTCCGCCGGGCGGGTTCTAGGGCGGTTTCGATCGACCGTCGCAACACCGAGGTCTGATCATGTCAGTCCGGCGCGGAAGACGTCGTCTGGTGTTTTCCACTGAAGGATGCGCCGCGGCCTGGTGTTGAGGAGGCGCTCGGCGCGTTGCAGGTCCTCGACGGTGTAGATCGACAGGTCGCGGCCCTTGGGGAAGAACTTGGCGGAGCAGGCCATTGGTGTTTTCGTTGGTCGGGCGCTGCCAGGGGCTGCCGGGCTCGGCAAAGAACACGCCGTCCGCGAAGTGCTCAGCCACCAGGTCGTGACGGGCCATTTCCGAGCCTTGGTCCCAGGTCAGGGTGCGCCGAGCCTCGGACGGGAGAGATTGGAGGACCGGGGTGATGGCCGCGACGAGATCGTCGGCGCAGTGCCCCTTTGGTAGGTGGACCAGGCGGACGGCACGGCTGTTGCGACAGACCAGGGTGCCGATCGCTGATCGACTGGACCGGCCGACGATCAGGTCGCCCTCCCAGTCACCGATCCGACCTCGCGTCTCGACGATCTCAGGTCGAGCGTGGATGAGGACCGCCGGCGCGAGGAAACGGGTGCTGCGCTCGGTGGCCTTCCGGCGTCGCTTCCGCAGCGGGCGCCCGGTGCGCAGTTTGGCGGTCAACGCCCTGCTCAGCCCGCCTTTGCGGCCCAGATAGAGGGCCTGGTAGATCGTCTCGTGGCAGAGGTGCCACTCCCGCCGGTCGGGATACTCCGTGCGCAGCCACGCCGCTATCTGCTGAGGGCTCCACGTCTCCTCGAGCTTCGCCCGGACGATGGCGCGGAGCTCGACGTCGCGAACCAGGGTGCCGGCCCGCTCGCGTCGCGCTTTGTCGCGTGCCCGGGCGTGGGCGAGGTCGGCGTCATAGACGTTCTTGTCGTGCGGCTTCAGGTTGCGGCGCAGCTCGCGTGACACCGTCGATGGCGACCGACCGAGCCGTCGGGCGATCTCCCGGACACCATGGCCGCGCTCGCGCAGCGTGGCGATCCGCTGCCGCTCGAGCAACGACAGGTACCGGGAGCAACGGGCCTCCTCCGCAACTCTGGCCGGCGGGAGACCACCGGCCTCGGTCCGCCACCGGTATCCGGTCTTGCGACCGATCCCAACCTGCCGACAGGCCTCAACGGTGGGCACTCCGTCGAGGATCAGCTTCCAGTACTCGTCCTCTACCACCAGCCGTCGCTTACGACCTCGTCTCGTCATCTCCACACCCCTCGAAGTAGCAGATGTGTTGCGACGAGAGCTAGAACCCGCCCGACGCTCCGGGGTCAGTTTTCAGGCGGCGCTGACACTGCTGAAACGCGGCCGGGGGCACTTCTGACTCCTAAGCCGCATCCGATTTGCATCGGGTGCTCGCCATCGAGAATCCGTGGTGGGATTCCGTCCGGAGACACTCGCCGCAACGCGAAGACGCCCCCATCCGGCCGTCTCAATGACGTTGATGGGGGCGCTTCGACCCTGGCTTGACGACGCCGTCACAGGGTTGCGCACGGGGCGCTCACAGTTTTCAGTTTTCGAGTCAGACCTGGCTAGCAGCGCCAGCGCCCATCATCTACGTCAGCTTTCAACCGGCGCTGACACAGCGGGCTACTCCGCCATGCACGCGTCACCACGCCCGGGTCCGCGATGCGCACTCACTCGACACGCGACGTCGGCTGGACGGCCGCTGAAGGGCGGTCGCCCAGCCTTGACAGCCAGGAACCTCAGCTTCGCGTCACTGCGTGTTGCCGCTGATCGAGCAGCTGGTGCAGCCGGCGAAGTCGTACGGCGAGGAGTAGGACGCCGTGTTTCCTCGGACCACCGAGCTCGTCGTCTTGATGATGGCGATGGCGCCGGGTCGGCTACCGCCGGTGGAGTACGTGATGGTGTTGTTCAGCAGCTGGGCGTTGGTCGACGACCAGTCCGTGCTGCTGCCCTGGCAGATGTGCGGGTTGCAGCCGGTCAGCAGGATCCCGGTGCTGTCGGGGTGGTGCACGGTGTTGTTCTCCACCCGCACACCGGCAACGCCGTTGAGGGCGATGCCTCGTCCGAGCGTGTCAGCGGGGCCGTCCTCCCAACCGCGGATCACGTTGTTGGTGATCGTGATGCGCTTGGGCAGCGGGCTCGATCCGTCACTGGGGACCGGGATGTTGTGTCCCGGCACCAGTCCGTTGATGGCGATCGCGTCGTCTCCGACCTTCTCGATGAGGTTGCTGTCGACCACGATGTCGGTGACGTTCGCCAAGGTGTTGCGGTAGCCGGTGATCCCGTCACGACCGGAGTGGTGGACCCAGTTGTGCTGGAAGACGCCGTTGGTGCTGCCGGTGTAGGAGATCGTGAGCCCCTCGGCCTTACGCAGCTCCATGTTCTTGACGCTGAAGTTGTTGACCTTGATGAGCTTCACGAGCGGGACGAGCCCGGCGGGGTTGGTCGCCTTCAGGCCGCCAGGCAGCCCGTCGCCTCCGCCTTCGAGGACGAAGTTGGCAAGGTGGATATTGGTGGCCGTCTCGCCGCTCGAGCGGATGTTGGAGCCGCCCCCGGAGCCGGCGGAGTTGACGCCGGTCCACGTGAACCGAATGACCGACGACGGACCCGCCCCGAGGACGGTTGTGTTGCTCGGGATCGAGAGCGTCTGGCCGACGTTGTAGGTCTTGGCCGCCGGCAACCACAGCGTCTTCCCAGCTGCTGCCTTGAGCGCACTCATCATCGCGGACGTGTCGTCGGCCCGACCGTCACCCTTGGCACCGTACTGCTCGGGGGACACATCAGGCCGTGCTCGGAGCGCCCTTCGCGACAGGGCCATAGGTCGCCGGAGCCGGGGCCGGGGCCGGGGCCGGGGCCGGCGGGGCCGGCGTCGGCGTGGGGGTCGGCGTGGGGGTCGGCGTGGGGGTCGGCGTGGGGGTCGGGGTCGGCGTCGGCGTCGGCGTCGGCGTCGGCGTCGGCGTCGGGGTCGGGGTCGGGGTCGGGGTCGGCGTCGGGGTCGGCGTCGGCGTCGGCGTCGGGCTAGGCACGCCGGTGGCCATCCGGTAGACCGGGCTATCGGCGCGCTCGCTGCCGAGGTAGACGTAGGACGCCGTGCGCGAGTACGTCAGCGACTCACCCTGCGGCATGTCGGGCAGCTTGATGATGGTCGGGGTGGTGTCCTGCAGCGAGTCGTACAGGTAGCCGTTGATCTGGGTGCGGACCATGAACGACTTCCCGTCCGGGGCCCAGTCGCCGGCGGTGATGCGGCCGGGCACGGAGCCCAGCTTGCTCAGCTTGTTGGTCGACGAGCCACTCAGCGTCGACGGCGCCTGGTACACGGCGCCCTGACCTCCGTTGGTGTTCTTCGTGACGACGGCGAGGCGACCGGTCACGGGGTTCACCATCAAGGTCTCGGCGTCGTGCGCGCCGTCCGGGTAGGTGAACGTGTACTTCTTCGCGGTCAGCGTGCCACTGACCGCCCTCCTCGGCTCCGTCACGTGGTACGCGTGGATCTCGGTTCTCGCCTCGCGGTTGTCGCCGATGTCTCCGATCCAGAGGCTGTTGTCGGGTCCCGCGGCCATGTCCTCCCAGTCACGAACCGCGGCGTTGCTGATCTCCACTGTGGCCTTCGTCTTGCCGGTCTTGTCGACGGCGAAGATCCGGGCGCGACCGCCGCTGTCGTTGTGCGTCCACAGCAACCCCGACTCGAAGTGGCTCATCGCCAGGCCACTCGACTCACGGATGTTGTCGTCCGTGATCGTGCGGTCGAGCCAGTAGGTGCCGGACTTCTCGGCAGCTTGCAGCGGCGCGGACTTCATGGTCGGGACCAAGGTCACGGCTACTGCCGCGCCGGTCGGGGCTACCAGCCCGAGTGAAGCGACCGCGATGGTCGCGCAAAAGGACATGCATGACTGCCTCCCAACAGCTATGCGGGCGAAACGGCCGGAACTCCCATTGCTGGCCGCCCTGGCGGGTCTCAGATGCCGCGCCAGGACCCCTACCATAGGTCCCGGATCACCCGGGACGTTTGGGAACGTGGAAAGATGGGAATAGAGGTCCAGATCGCGCTAGACCACCCATAGTGTTCCCGTTCCGCGGGGTCGCCGCGCCGCGTGGAGGAGCTGGCAGCCTGTTCGACCATGCGCTCGGTTCCCCCACCAGCGGTCCCATCCGCTGAGGTGATGTACGACGCCTGATCCTCAGGCTGCTCGGCGAGGAACCACGCCGACGGGCCAGGTTCGCGCCGTTAGGCGCCGGAGTGCGGTCGTGACCAACGGGTGCTGCTCGCCGCCGCGAGTGAGTGGGTCGACCGGCTCGCCGAAGTCGGCTACATCCCGTTCGAACCCGAGGCCGCCAACCTGTTCTTCCAACTGGCCTCCTCCCGACATGAACGCGCCTCGCTCACCGTCACCCCCAACAACCTTCGGCCGCTGGGGCGAGGTACTTGGCGACGACGTCGTCGCCGCAGCCATGATCGACCGGCTCAGGGTCAGCTCATCAGCGACCTGCGTCACCGGCGTCCTCCACCGCCGTCCGCTGCGAAGAGGGCAGTCGACGGGTACGTTGAGACCCCGGACCCGCAGTCACCAACGGTGTCCCTCCAGGGCGCCACCGGGTCACGACGAGAGGTACCCCCATATGCCGGTCTTCATGGTGGAGCGTCAGTTCGCCGAGCAGTTGGACGTTCCTGCGGAGACGGCCGTGGAGATCAATGCGATCAACGACGACGCCGGCGTGCGCTGGCTCTCCTCGTTCCTCTCGGCCGACAAGCGCAAGACCTTCTGCCTCTACGAGGCCGACGACATCGAGGCGATCCGGACGGCCGCGGTCAGGGCGGGCCTACCGGCCGACGCCATCATGGAGCTGTCCGGCACGGTCTCTCCGGACGGCTCGTTCACACCGATGTAGTCGCCCGGCTTCGGGTCATCCACCCCGGCCTGAGCAGACCGTGCTCGGTGGCGAAGATCGCGGCCTTGGTGCGGTTGGGGGCATTGGTCTTGCCCAGGATGCTGCGTACGTGGTTGGCGGCCGTGTTCGCGCTGAGGAACAGTCGTTCACCGATCTCCCGGTTCGACAGCCCCTCGGCGACGAGGCGGAGTACGTCGACCTCCCGCTCGGTCAGCCCGTTGGGCAGCGGTGGGTGCACGACGTCGGGAGCCGGGACGGCGTCGAGGTCCCTCAGCACGCTCTGGTGGCCGATCCGTCGTGCCAGCGCGCCCGCCTCGTCGGCCAGCCCGGCGGCCGTCGGTCCGGCCGTCGGTCCGGCCGTCGGTCCAGCCGCCGTGCCCGAGCCACGGGCTCGATGGCGGCTCCAGGAAGCGAGGGTCTCCGCCTGGTGGGTGACCGCACCCATCCGCCGGTCCACGGCCAGCGCCCGCTCGAAGTGGAGGTCGGCGGTCGGCGCACCCAGGACCGAGTCCAGCTCAGCCAGGCGGCGATCGGCGCTCCCGAACACGCCGACGAACTGTCCGGCCATCAGGTTCCCGTCGGCGTACTCGGCCACGAACGGCCGCAGCAGCTGCGCCGCCGGTGCGTCGTCGAGCTTCACGGTCGCCTCGGTCATGAACGCCAGTACCCCGCCCCACTGGGCGCCCATGCTGTGGTCGTCGATCTGTGCACACAAGTGGGTCAGGATGCGATCGGCCGCGGACCACATCTCAAGCCGTGTACAGCGCCAGCAGGCCCGGGAGCCAGTGGTCCTCGAGAGCCTCCTCCCCCGTGAGGAACGGTCTCACCTGCGCGAGGCGGCCGGTGACCCGTCGGAGCATGAACTGCTGAACCCCCCAGGATCCCTCCGTGGCACCGTCGAAGTCATGGTTGAACTGCTCCAGCCACGCCACGATGCGCTCGGCTGCTGCGTAGTCCCCGACGGAGTACCGGTGGGCGTAGCGGCTGCATCCGGCGACGTACCTGAAGAACGGCTGCCCGCGGGACAGAGCGAGATCGGTGAGGTCACCCTGAGCACTGGTCCAGGCCGGCTCGTCGCCGACGATGTAGGCGAACACCGAGCGGTAGAAGGCCGCCGATCCGAGGTGGTCGTCGTCTCCGAGACGTGAGCCGATCTCGTAGAGCTCGACCGACCTGGCCAGCAGCTCGGGTGCCAGCTGAGGAGTCATCCCCTGCCACAGGGCGCGACCGAGCGCGTGGGCGACCAGCTCCTCGTCTCCGTCGGCCCGGGCTCGGGCCAGCGCTTCCTCCCCCCACGCACGAGCCCGGTGGGTGTCCCCCGTGAACGCGGCGCCCTTCCATGCTGGCAAGAGCTCGTACGTACAGCGGATCGCCCGCGTCCAGCGCCGCCTCCTCGAGTGCCTCGGTGAGCATCACCAGCGAAGGGTGGCCGTTGACCCCGGGTCGTGCGGACGCGTCCTCGTGCCCGATCGCCGCGAGCAGTCGGGTCCGGGGACTCTTGCTCGAAGCCAGGTCGGAATACAGTCGTCGGGCGGTCGTGAAGTCGCCGGCGTGCATGTGGCAGCGGGCTGCCGTGAGCAGCAGCTCGACCCGAGGCGGCCCGTGGGCTACGTGCAGCTGCGCTGCCCGCTCGTACAGCGCCGCAGCCTCGCCGGGCGCGATGCTGCGCACCGCCTGCTGGGCTGCCAGCACCAGGTAGTGGACCGCCTTCTTCCGTGTCCCAACGCCCGGGCCTGGACGTAGTGGTGCGCGAGTTGGGCGACCAG